>NZ_PJNG01000001.1:472500-3687500 GCF_002846525.1 Micromonospora sp. CNZ309 | reverse complement strand
GGTTCTCCCCGAAATGCATTTAGGTGCAGCGTCGCGTGTTTCTTGCCGGAGGTAGAGCACTGGATGGTCTAGGGGGCCCACAAGCTTACCGAAATCAGCCAAACTCCGAATGCCGGTAAGTGAGAGCGCGGCAGTGAGACTGCGGGGGATAAGCTTCGTAGTCGAGAGGGAAACAGCCCAGATCACCAGCTAAGGCCCCTAAGCGTGTGCTAAGTGGAAAAGGATGTGGGGTCGCATAGACAACCAGGAGGTTGGCTTAGAAGCAGCCACCCTTTAAAGAGTGCGTAATAGCTCACTGGTCAAGTGGTTCCGCGCCGACAATGTAGCGGGGCTCAAGCACACCGCCGAAGCTGTGGCATTCACATTTTAACCTTGCAGCGCCTTGATGTGTTGTGCAGGTGTGTGGATGGGTAGGGGAGCGTCGTGCCGGGGGTGAAGCAGCGGGGTGACCCAGTTGTGGACGCGGCACGAGTGAGAATGCAGGCATGAGTAGCGAAAGAAGGGTGAGAAACCCTTCCGCCGGATGACCAAGGGTTCCAGGGCCAGGCTAATCCGCCCTGGGTGAGTCGGGACCTAAGGCGAGGCCGAGAGGCGTAGTCGATGGACAACGGGTTGATATTCCCGTACCCGCGAAAGAGCGTCCCTGATGAACCTCGTTGTGCTAACCATCCGAACTTGGGGCGGTCTTCGGACCAAACTGGGGGAGCGTGGGAACCTGGCGGGTAGTAGTCAAGCGATGGGGTGACGCAGGAAGGTAGCTGAGCCCGGCCGGTGGTTGTGCCGGGGTAAGCGTGTAGGCCGTGTTGTAGGCAAATCCGCAACACATGAAGGCTGAGACGTGATGCCGAGCCGATTCAGGTGAAGTCAGTGATCCTATGCTGCCGAGAAAAGCCTCTAGCGAGTTCTTAGCGGCCCGTACCCCAAACCGACACAGGTGGTCAGGTAGAGAATACCGAGGCGATCGGGCGAACTGTGGTTAAGGAACTCGGCAAATTGCCCCCGTAACTTAGGGAGAAGGGGGGCCGGAGACGTGAAGCCCCGCGCGGGTGGAGCGTTGTATGGCCGCAGAGAGCAGGGGGAAGCGACTGTTTACTAAAAACACAGGTCCATGCGAAGAAGTAATTCGATGTATATGGACTGACGCCTGCCCGGTGCTGGAACGTTAAGGGGACCTGTTAGCTCTTCGGGGCGAAGCGGAGAACTTAAGCGCCAGTAAACGGCGGTGGTAACTATAACCATCCTAAGGTAGCGAAATTCCTTGTCGGGTAAGTTCCGACCTGCACGAATGGCGTAACGACTTCCCCACTGTCTCAACCACAGGCCCGGCGAAATTGCATTACGAGTAAAGATGCTCGTTACGCGCGGCAGGACGGAAAGACCCCGGGACCTTTACTATAGCTTGACATTGGTATCTGAGTTAGCTTGTGTAGGATAGGTGGGAGCCGGTGAAGTCCATACGCCAGTATGGGTGGAGGCAATCTTGAAATACCACTCTGGTTGATTTGGGTATCTAACTTCGGACCGTTATCCGGTTCAGGGACAGTGTCTGGTGGGTAGTTTAACTGGGGCGGTTGCCTCCTAAAGGGTAACGGAGGCGCCCAAAGGTTCCCTCAGCCTGGTTGGCAATCAGGTGTTGAGTGCAAGTACACAAGGGAGCTTGACTGTGAGACTGACAGGTCGAGCAGGGACGAAAGTCGGGACTAGTGATCCGGCACTTGCGAGTGGAAGCGGTGTCGCTCAACGGATAAAAGGTACCCCGGGGATAACAGGCTGATCTTCCCCAAGAGTCCATATCGACGGGATGGTTTGGCACCTCGATGTCGGCTCGTCGCATCCTGGGGCTGTAGCAGGTCCCAAGGGTTGGGCTGTTCGCCCATTAAAGCGGTACGCGAGCTGGGTTTAGAACGTCGTGAGACAGTTCGGTCCCTATCCGCCGTGCGCGTAGGATACTTGAGAAGGGCTGTCCCTAGTACGAGAGGACCGGGACGGACGAACCTCTGGTGTGCCAGTTGTCCCGCCAGGGGCACGGCTGGTTAGCTACGTTCGGAAGGGATAACCGCTGAAAGCATCTAAGCGGGAAGCTCGCTTCAAGATGAGGTATCCCACCCCACTTTGTGGGGGTAAGGCCCCCAGCTAGACGACTGGGTTGATAGGCCGGAAATGTAAGCCCGGTAACGGGTTCAGTTGACCGGTACTAATAGGCCGAGGACTTGACTACTAAGCTGCTACGCGTCCACTGTGCAACTCTCGATAAACGAACAACAGACCACGCGGTGTGTGGTGTTGTTTGATATGTCGATAGAGTTACGGCGGTCATGGCGGAGGGGAAACGCCCGGTTACATTCCGAACCCGGAAGCTAAGCCCTCCAGCGCCGATGGTACTGCACTCGGGAGGGTGTGGGAGAGTAGGACGCCGCCGGACAATTTTTCGGTTCAGGGTCACCCTTCGGGGTGGCCCTGAACTGCGTTGGGCACCCTTTCCCGGACGGCGGGGTGCACGGATCATGTGCGCAGGCGTTTGCCTGCTGGGCTGCCGGCAGCGCACGCCTGGCGCGGCCATCCCGCCCGGTCTCCCGGGTATCCGGTGTCCCATCGGGCCAATGCGTCGGGCTACCGGCACGGCGAGGAGCAGGGCGCGGGCGCCGTTCAGGGAACGCGACCCGGTCTCGGACGTCGGCCGGCACTCGTTGAGTGACAGCGGTGAACCGGTGCTTTCGGCGATGGCGGCGACCGCTCGATTCCGAGCGGTGTGCGGCAGGCGCCGGGAGGCGTCAGCCGCGGGTCTGGATCTCCTCGCGGATCGAGCGGAACAGCCGGCCGGCGTCCTCGACGGCGCGGCCCGGCAGGATCGCCATCACCACGCTGCCGTGGTCGGCCCACCCGCAGACCGCGAAGTCGCCGCCGTCGCCGCTGGTGGTGCCGCACTTCATCACGCCGCCGAGGCGGCCGGCCGGCACCTTGCGCAACCCCGTCACCTTGCCGGTCTCGTCGGTGAGCAGCTTGAAGAGGCTGTCCAGGTCCCGTTCCGGCTGCCAGAGCAGGGTCGTACCGCCGAAGACGAGCACCGAGCGCTTCTCGTCGGCCGGGTCGCGGTAGACAATGCCGAAGCTGCTGTCCAGGTCGATGTCGGCGGCGAATCCGCTGCGCAGGTAGTCGGACGTGCTGCGGGCCCGGTCGCTGTCGTCCCGTACGAGGCCCGCCACCCGGTCGGGGGTGGCCAGATCGGCGTCCTTCTGCTGGGCGATCCGCATGCCGGCCGTACCGAGCACGGCGGCTCCCGCGAGTCCGACCAGCGCCGCCACGGCCCACGCCACCCGCCGACGCCTCGACCACGTCCCCCGCCGCTCCGGGGCGCTCTCCGGGTCCCGGTTGCTGAGCTGGATGGGCTCGTCGGTCAGGTCGATCGGCTCGGGCCCGTCGGCGGCCGGGCGCTCGGTGAGGTGTGCGTCGGACATAGCCGACACCGTACGCGAACAGCAGGTGGCGCACGTCGGGTCCCGGGAAGCGCTCCGTAGACTTTCAGGGTGACCGAGAGACTGGATGCCCGACGCCCCGACGCCCCCGCCCTTGCCGGCCAGTACCAGCCCGGCGAGGTAGAGCAGCGACGGTACGAGCAGTGGGTAGCCGCCGGACACTTCCGGGCGTCGGCGGACAGCGACAAGCCCCCCTTCACCATCGTCATCCCGCCGCCCAACGTCACCGGGTCCCTGCACATGGGCCACGCGTTCGAGCACACGCTGATGGACGCGCTGACCCGCCGCAAGCGGATGCAGGGCCACGAGGCGCTCTGGCTGCCCGGCATGGACCACGCCGGCATCGCCACCCAGAACCTGGTCGAGCGGCAGCTCGCCGGCGAGGGCCTGTCCCGCCACGACCTGGGCCGCGAGAAGTTCGTCGAGCGGGTGTGGCGGTGGAAGGCGGAGTCCGGCGGCGCGATCCTTGGCCAGATGCGCCGCCTCGGCGACTCCGTCGACTGGGACCGTGAGCGCTTCACCATGGACGAGGGCCTGTCCCGGGCCGTCCAGACCATGTTCAAGAAGCTCTTCGACGACGGGCTGATCTACCGGGCCAACCGGATCATCAACTGGTGCCCGCGCTGCCTGACCGCGCTGTCCGACATCGAGGTGGAGCACACCGACGACGACGGCGAGCTGATCTCGATCCGCTACAGCGACGACGTCGTGGTCGCCACCACGCGGGCCGAGACGATGCTCGGCGACACCGCTGTCGCCGTCCACCCCGACGACGAGCGCTACCGGCACCTGATCGGCACCGAGGTGGGCGTGCCGCTGACCGACCGGCGGATCCCGATCGTGGCCGACGAGCACGTCGACCCGAGCTTCGGCACCGGCATGGTCAAGGTGACTCCCGCGCACGACCCGAACGACTTCGAGATCGGCCAGCGGCACGACCTGCCCTCGCTGACGATCATGGACGAGCGGGGCGTCATCACCGCGCCCGGCCCGTTCCAGGGCCTGGACCGGTACGAGGCCCGCCCCGCGATCGTCGCCGCGCTGCGCGAGCAGGGCCGGATCGTCGCCGAGAAGCGGCCGTACGTGCACGCGGTGGGGCACTGCTCCCGGTGCAAGACGACCGTCGAGCCGAGGCTGTCGCTCCAGTGGTTCGTCGACACCGCCCCGCTGGCCAAGGCAGCCGGCGACGCGGTGCGCGACGGCCGGGTGAAGATCGAGCCGGCGGAGCTGGCCAAGCGGTACTTCGCCTGGGTCGACAACATGCACGACTGGTGCATCTCCCGCCAGCTCTGGTGGGGCCACCGCATCCCCGTCTGGTACGGCCCGGGCGGCGAGATCGTCTGCGTCGGCCCGGACGAGCAGCCGCCGACCGGCGCGGGTTGGCACCAGGACGAGGACGTGCTGGACACCTGGTTCTCCAGCGGTCTGTGGCCGTTCTCCACCCTCGGTTGGCCGGAGCAGACCCCCGACCTGGCGAAGTTCTACCCCACCAGCGTCCTGGTGACCGGCTACGACATCCTCTTCTTCTGGGTCGCCCGGATGATGATGTTCGGCCTGTACGCGATGGACGGCCGGCAGCCGTTCGACACGGTTGCCCTGCACGGCATGGTCCGCGACCAGTTCGGCAAGAAGATGTCGAAGTCGTTCGGCAACGTGGTCGACCCGCTGGACTGGATCGACCGCTACGGCGCCGACGCCACCCGGTTCACCCTCGCCCGGGGTGCCAACCCCGGCGGGGACGTGCCGGTCAGCGAGGAGTGGTGCCAGGGCTCGCGCAACTTCTGCAACAAGCTGTGGAACGCCACCCGGTTCGCGCTGCTCAACGGCGCGCACACCGAGGGGCCGCTGCCGGCGGCCGAGACGCTCTCGACGGTCGACCGGTGGATCCTGTCCCGGCTGGCGCACGTCACCGCCGAGGTCGACGAGCAGTTCGAGGCGTACGAGTTCGCGAAGGTCTGCGACCTGCTCTACCACTTCGCCTGGGACGACGTCTGCGACTGGTACGTGGAGCTGACCAAGCCGGTGCTCGCCGAGGGCGGTCCGGCCGCCGAGGCGACCCGCCGGGTGCTCGGGCACGTGCTGGACCAGCTGCTGCGGCTGCTGCACCCGGTCATCCCGTTCGTCACCGAGGAGTTGTGGACCGCCCTCACCGGCGGCGAGACGGTCATGACTGCCGCCTGGCCGGTGGCCGACCGTACCGGAGTCGACGACGCCGCGGAGGTCGAGGTCGGCACCCTCCAGCGGGTCGTCACCGAGATCCGGCGGTTCCGCTCGGACCAGGGGCTGCGCCCGACGCAGCGGGTCGCCGCGCGGCTCGACGGCCTGGCCGCCGCCGGCATCGCCGCGCACGAGCCGCTGATCCGGTCGCTGGTGCGCCTCGACGCGGCCGGCGACGACTTCCAGGCCAGCGCGACGCTCGCCATGCCCGGCGAGGTGAGCGTCGCCCTGGACACCCGGGGGACGATCGACGTGGCCGCCGAGCGGGCCCGGCTGACCAAGGACCGGGCGGCCGCCGAGAAGGAGGCCGCGCAGGCGCGGGCGAAGCTCGGCAACCCGGCGTTCGTCGACAAGGCGCCGGAGCCGGTGGTCGCCAAGATCCGCGACCGGCTCGCCGTCGCCGAGGCCGACCTCGTCCGCATCGACGCCGCTCTGGAGGCGCTGCCCTCGTGACCGACCGCACCGATTTCGCCGCCGTCGAGGCCGAGCTGGCCGGCCGCGGCTTCACCCGCATGGCCTTCGAGCTGGACAAGATCGAGTCGCTGCTGGACCTGCTCGGCAGCCCACAGCGGGCGTACCCGTCGATCCACCTGACCGGGACCAACGGCAAGACGTCGACGGCCCGGATGATCGACTCGCTGCTGCGGGCGTTCGGGCTGCACACCGGCCGCTACACGAGTCCGCACCTGGAGAGCGTCCGGGAGCGGATCAGCCTGGACGGCGAGCCGGTGGACGAGGGGCGGTTCGTCGCCACGTACCGGGAGATCGAGCCGCTGGCCCGGCTGGTCGACGAGCGTTCGGCGGAGCCGCTGACGTACTTCGACATGACCACCGCGCTGGCCTTCGCCACGTTCGCCGACGCCCCGGTGGACGTGGCGGTGGTCGAGGTGGGCCTGGGCGGGGCCGAGGACGCGACCAACGTGATCCAGGCCGGGGTGTGCGTGCTCACCCCGGTCGGGCTGGACCACACCGAGTGGCTGGGCGACACCATCCAGGACATCGCGCTGGCCAAGGCGGGGATCATCCACAAGGGCGCGACGGTGATCTCGGCGGCCCAGGAGGAGGAGGCCGCCGGGCCGATCCTGGAGCGCTGCGCCGAGGTCGGCGCGACCATCGCCCGGGAGGGCGCCGAGTTCGGGGCGCTGCGGCGGGCGGTCGCCGTCGGCGGGCAGGTGCTCACCCTCCAGGGCCTCGGCGGCGTCTACGAGGAGGTGTTCATCCCGCTGCACGGCGCCCACCAGGCGCAGAACGCGGCGGTGGCGCTGGCGGCGGTCGAGGCGTTCCTCGGCGCCGGGGCGAAGCGGCAGCTCGACGTCGAGGCGGTCCGGGAGGGCTTCGCCACCGCCAGCTCGCCGGGGCGGCTGGAGCGCGTACGCAGCGCGCCCACCATCCTGCTCGACGGGGCGCACAACCCGCACGGGATGGCCGCCACGGTGACGGCCCTCCAGGAGGAGTTCGCGTTCAGCAAGCTCGTCGCCGTGGTCGGCGTCCTCGCGGACAAGGACGCGGCCAGCCTGCTGGAACTGTTGGAGCCGGTGGTCGACCAGGTCGTGGTGACCCGCAACAGCTCGCCCCGGGCGCTCCCGGCCGATGAGCTGGCCGCGCTGGCGGCCGAGGTCTTCGGGCCCGACCGGGTGGAGGTGGCCGAGGAGATGCCGGACGCGATCGAGGCGGCGGTGGCGCTGGCCGAGGAGGACGTACCGGGGGAGCTGAGCGGGGTCGGGGTGCTGGTCACCGGATCGGTGGTGACCGTGGCCGACGCCCGCCGGCTGCTGAAGCGATGAGCGGGCCGCACCGGCCGGGCGGCACCCCCGGCGGGCGGCCGCCGCGACGCTCCGGGCTGCGGAACCCGGAGCGGGCGGTCCGTGGCCTCGGCGCCGGCACGCTGAGCCTGGAAGCGCTGGTGCTGGTGCTGGCCATCCAGCCCATCCGGGTCGTCGGCGGCGACCTGGGTGGCGCGGCGATCGGGGTGGTCGTGGCGCTGGCCGTGGCGGCGGTGCTGTTGGCCGGCATGATGCGCCGGCCGTGGGCCTGGCACGCCGGCACCGTCCTTCAGGGGCTGCTGATGCTGGCCGGCCTGCTGCACTGGTCGCTGTTCGTGCTGGGCGTCGTCTTCGCCCTGGTGTGGGCGTACGCCCTGCACGTGCGCCGGGTCATCCTGGGCTGACGGGTCAGGCCTCGGCGCGTTCCCGCCACTGGGTCAGGGCGATGCCGTGGCCGTCCGGGTCGCGGAACGCCGCCGCCCACACCTCCAGCTTCGTGCCCCGGTTGACCACCCGGGGGGCGTACGTGAACCGGACGCCCGTCCCGCGCAGCCGCTCGTAGGCGGAGCCGATGTCGTCGACCTCGAGGTTGACGTGCACCAGGCGGCGGCTGATCGGCGCCGCCTCGGTCACCTCCCGCAGCACCAGGCGGGTCGTGCCCGAGGAGAGGACCGCGTTGCCCGAACCCCGGTCGACCTCGGCGAAGCCCAGGTCCCGGTAGAAGTCGAGCGAGCGGGGCAGGTCGGTGACCAGCAGGGTCAGGCCCACCCCGGCGATCGGCGCCCCGAACTCGTCGCCGGCGGCGGTCTCCCCGTCGTCGGCGCCGGTCGCCGGCCCGGGGCCGAAGATCGCCTCGTCCAGTTCCTCCGGGCTGATCCGCTGGTCGCGGACCCGGTCGCGTGGCGGGGCGGGATCGTCCAGGGGCAGGTCGATCGGGTCCGCCGGCGGGGGCGGGTCGAGGCGCTCCCTGGGTGTGTCGAACCGCTCCTCGGCGGGCGGGCGGGGCGTCGGGGTGGCCCGGCGCGGCAGGGTGCCGGCGGCGGGCTGCTCGACGAGCGTGCCCTCCAGCACGACCGGCCCACCCGGGCGCTGGTGCACCACGACGGGCTCGCGCTCCTCGGGCTGCCTGCCCCGGTCGTCGCCGAGCGGGTCGCCCAGCGGGTCCCCGACGGGGTCACCCAGGGGATCGCCGGCCGGGGGCCGGAAGTCGTCGCGGAAGTCCTCCCGGAAGTCGCCGCGGAAGTCGTCCCGCAAGTCGTCGTCCGGCGCCCGGTCCGCCCACGGCGGGGCCTCCTGCTGGATCAGCACGTCGTCCAGCGGCTCGGCGCCCGCGTACTCCGGCGGCAGGTCGGCCGCGACGGCGGCGGCGGCGGTCTCGGCGTGGGTGGGCACGTCGTCCCAGAGCACCCGGACGTGCCGCTGGTCGTCCAGGGCCACCCGGATCGGCAGCGTCTGGCCCAGCGAGGGCCACTTCGCCACCGGCACCCGCGGCTCGATGATCTTCTTGGACCGGGGCGGCAGCCCCGGGGCGTCGATCACGAGCTGGAGCTCGCAGCGGCCGAAGGCGTACTGGGTGGGCGGCTCGGAGGCGCTGTGCACGTGGCCCTCGCCGACCACCCAGGTGCGCCCGCCCCCGCGCACCGTGGCCAGCGCGATGGCCAGCACCAGCAGGGCGACCCCCAGCGCCACGATCGCCCAGCTGGTCATGCCGAGGCCGAAGAGGACGACGAAGGTGGCCACGGTGCCCAGCACCGCGGCGATCAGCTTGCGTACCGGCGCGATGGGTCGGTTCCCGCCATTCGCCACAGTGGACCTCCCGAGGGTCAAGGGCCAGGCTAGGCCGGATCGGCCGCCGGAGGAAGGACCGACCGCCGCGCCGGCGCCGGGACCGGGTCGCTAGGCTGACCGTACCCAGCCCGACCGTCTTGTGCGCACAGGAGGAACCCAGCGTGTCCAGCAGCAGCCCCGATGAGCGCACCCTCGTACTGATCAAGCCCGACGCGGTCCGCCGTGGGCTGGTCGGCGAGGTGATCTCCCGTTTCGAGCGCAAGGGGCTGCGGATCGACGCCATGCAGGCGCGCACGCTGGACGGCGACTTCGCCGACCAGCACTACGCCGAGCACGTGGACAAGCCGTTCTACCCGCCGCTGAAGGACTTCATGACCGGTGGCCCGCTGGTGGCGCTGGTGCTCTCCGGCGACCAGGTGATCGAGGTCGTACGCGGCATGATCGGCGCGACCGACGGCCGCAAGGCCGCTGCCGGCACGATCCGCGGCGACCTCTCCCTGTCCAACCGGGAGAACCTGGTGCACGCCTCCGACTCGCCCGACAGCGCCAAGCGCGAGATCGCGCTCTGGTTCCCCGAGCTGGGCTGATCCACCCGGGAGCGCGGCACCGGCCGGTGCGCGTCGCGCACCGGCCGGTGCGCGTCGCGCACCGGCCGTCGGCGTCGCGTCGGTGACCGTCACGCCTCCGCGGGCAGTTCGGTGCGGCAGGTCACGGCGATGCGGTTCCACACGTTGATGGTGGCGATCGCCATCAGCAGGTCCGCGAGTTCCTTCTCCGGCCACACCTTCGCCGCCGCGTCCCAGACGTCGTCGGGCACGCCGTGCTCGCCGAGCCGGGTCACCGCGTCGGTGAGCGCCAGCGCGGTCCGCTCCCGCTCGTCGAAGAAGGGCGCCTCCCGCCACGCGGCGACGGCGAAGAGCCGCCGGTCCGACTCGCCCGCCGCGAGCGCGTCCCGGCTGTGCATGTCGACGCAGAACGCGCAGCCGTTCAGCATCGACGCCCGCAGCTTCACCAGCTCCAGCACGGTGTGCCCGACGTTCGCCCGGACGTACTTCTCCAGCCCCAGCACGGCCTGGTACGCCTGCGGTGCCACCTCGGCCACGTTGATCCGTTGCATGACGGCCCTCCTCGGTCCGGTCTGTCTCGACACCCACACGACGGCGCGCCCAGGCGCGGCGTGACAGCGGCGGACGTGAGCCCGGTCACGCCGTTCGGCGGCGGGTCGGCTCCGCCGGACGGCCAGGAGAGCCCAGCGGCGGAACCGGCCGCGACGGAGCTGCCCCGAGCCGCCGGCGGACCTCGTGGGCCTGCCGGACGGCGTCGGGGCAGATCCCGACCCCGCCCGGGCGGGTTTACTCGGCGGCGATCTTTCGGGGTGGTCGGGTAACCTTGGCGGTCGTAAGGCGATGACCCGGCCATCACCGGTGAGCCTCCGGAAGAACAGCCGGCTGACGCCGGCCCAGTAGAACCGGACGGGTCCGGCCCGTCACAGCCGGCCAACGAGCGGGCGGTCGATCCTGACCGTCAAGCGGGGTGGTACCGCGGGCCTGCCCGGGGGCGCCGTCGAGGCGCGTCCGAGAAGGCTCGTCCTCGCAGACCACATGACCAGTGAGCTGCGAGGAGAACGACCCGCGATGGCCTATCCGTTGCACGACCCGACCGCCGCCGGCGTCCCGGCGAGCCCGGACCTGCCCGCGGTCGAGCGCCGGGTCCTGGAGCACTGGACGGCCGACAAGACCTTCGAGGCCTCGGTCGAGGCCAGGCCGGCCTCCGGCCGGCGACCGGAGACCACGGACGCAGCCGGAGGCGGCGTCGCAGGCGACGCCGACAACGAGTACGTCTTCTACGACGGCCCGCCGTTCGCCAACGGCCTGCCGCACTACGGGCACCTCTTCACCGGCTACGTCAAGGACGTGGTGCCGCGCTACCAGACGATGCGCGGTCGCCGGGTCGAGCGGCGCTTCGGCTGGGACTGCCACGGCCTGCCCGCCGAGGTGGTCGCCGAGAAGCAGCTCGGCATCACCAGCAAGGCGGAGATCCTCGACCTCGGCGTGGCCCGGTTCAACGAGGCGTGCCGCAGCTCCGTGCTGGAGTTCACCCACGACTGGGAGCGCTACGTCACGCGCCAGGCCCGCTGGGTCGACTTCGCCAACGACTACAAGACCCTCGACCTGGACTACATGGAAAGCGTCATGTGGGCCTTCAAGACCCTGCACGACAAGGGCCTGGTCTACGAGGGCTTCCGGGTGCTGGCGTACTGCTGGCGGTGCGAGACGCCGCTGTCGAACACCGAGACCCGGATGGACGACGTCTACCGGGACCGGCACGACCCGACGCTGTCGGTGTGGTTCGCGCTCACCCCCGACGAGGACGCGCCGGAGCTGGTACGCGGGCCGGTACGCCTCGGCGTCTGGACCACCACGCCGTGGACCCTGCCGTCCAACCTCGCGCTCGCCGTCGGCCCCGACATCGAGTACGCGGTGCTGGAGCGCGACGGGCAGCGCCACGTCGTCGGGGCGGCGCGGCTGGCCGCGTACGCCAAGGAGCTGGAGGGCTACGAGCAGGTCGGCACCGTCTCCGGCCGGGACCTGGTCGGGCGCCGCTACACCCCGCTGTTCGACTTCCTCGTCGAGCAGGCGGGCCCGAACGCCTACCAGGTGCTCGGCGCGGAGTTCGTCACCACCGAGGACGGCACCGGGATCGTCCACCTGGCTCCGGCCTTCGGCGAGGACGACCAGAACGTCTGCAACGCGGCCGGCATCCCCACCATCGTCACGGTGGACGACCACACCCGGTTCACCGCGCTGGTGCCGCCGTACGAGGGTGAGCAGGTCTTCGACGTCAACAAGCCGGTGATCCGGGAGCTGAAGGAGCGGGGGGTGGTGCTCAAGCAGGACACCTACACCCACTCCTACCCGCACTGCTGGCGCTGCGACACCCCGCTGGTCTACAAGGCGGTGTCGTCGTGGTTCGTCGCGGTGACGCAGTTCAAGGACCGGATGGTCGAGCTCAACCAGCAGATCAACTGGACGCCGGGGCACATCAAGGACGGCTCGTTCGGCAAGTGGCTGGCCAACGCCCGCGACTGGTCGATCAGCCGGAACCGGTTCTGGGGCTCGCCGATCCCGGTGTGGAAGTCCGACGACCCCAACCACCCGCGGGTCGACGTCTACGGCTCGCTGGCGGAGATCGAGCGGGACTTCGGCGTACGCCTGGGCGACCTGCACCGGCCGGCGGTGGACGAGCTGGTCCGCCCCAACCCGGACGACCCGACGGGGAAGTCGACGATGCGCCGGGTGCCGGAGGTGCTGGACTGCTGGTTCGAGTCCGGCTCGATGCCGTTCGCCCAGGTGCACTACCCGTTCGAGAACCGCGAGTGGTTCGAGCACCACTACCCGGGCGACTTCATCGTGGAGTACATCGGCCAGACCCGCGGCTGGTTCTACACCATGCACGTGCTGGCCACCGCGCTGTTCGACCGGCCGGCGTTCCGCAACTGCCTGAGCCACGGCATCCTGCTCGGCTCCGACGGGCGCAAGATGTCCAAGAGCCTGCGCAACTACCCGGACGTCTACCACGTGTTCGACTCGTACGGTTCGGACGCGATGCGCTGGATGCTGATGTCCTCGCCGGTGCTGCGCGGCGGGGACATGGCGGTGACCGAGGGGAACATCCGCGACTCGGTGCGCCAGGTGCTGCTGCCGCTGTGGAACGTCTGGTACTTCTTCTCGCTCTACGCCAACGCCGACGGGTACCGGGCCAAGCGGAAGACGGACGCGGCGCCGACGGGCGGCGCAGCCGCCGGCCACCTGCTCGACCGGTACGTGCTGGCGAAGACCAACGAGCTGGTGTCGACGGTCCAGGAGCAGATGGACGCGTACGACATCTCGGGCGCCTGCGCCACCGTCCGGTCCTACCTGGACGCGCTGACCAACTGGTACGTCCGGCGGTCCCGGGACCGGTTCTGGTCCGGTGACGCGGAGGCGTTCGACACCCTGTGGACGGTGCTGGAGACGCTGTGCCGGGTGGTGGCGCCGCTGGCGCCGCTGACGGCGGAGGAGATCTGGCGCGGCCTGACCGGCGAGCGGTCGGTGCACCTGACCGACTGGCCGTCGGCGGAGGACTTCCCGGCCGACCACGAGCTGGTCGCCGCGATGGACGCCACCCGGGAGGTCTGCTCGGCGGCGTTGTCGCTGCGCAAGGCCAAGGGCCTGCGGGTGCGGCTGCCGCTGGCGAGGCTCACCGTCGCCTCGCCTGTGGCGGTGCAGCTGCGCCCCTTCGGCGACCTGGTCGCCGACGAGGTCAACGTGAAGGCGGTGGAGTTCACCGACGAGGTGTCGGCGTACTGCCAGCAGGTGCTGACCGTGGTGCCGCGCGCGCTCGGCCCCCGGGTCGGCAAGCAGGTGCAGCAGGTCATCAAGGCGGTCAAGGCGGGGCAGTGGGAGCTGGTCGACGGCGCCCCGGTCGCCGCCGGCGTCACCCTCGCCGAGGGCGAGTACGAGCTGCGCCTGGTCGCCGCCGACGCCGAGCACTCCGCGCCGCTGCCCGGCGGGGAGGGCGTGGTCGTGCTGGACACCGAGGTCACCCCCGAGCTGGCCGCCGAGGGTCTGGCCCGCGACGTCGTCCGGGTGGTGCAGCAGGCCCGCCGCGACGCCGACCTGGACGTCTCGGACCGGGTCGTGGTGGCGCTGTCGGCCGGCGAGGAGGTGCGCGCGGCGGTGGCGGCGTACACCGACTTCGTGGCCCGGGAGGTGCTGGCCGACTCCGTCGACTTCGCCGACGGGGTCGACGGCTTCACCGGTGAGGTCGGCGAGGGCGAACGGGTGACGGTGGCCGTCCGCAGGGTATGAGTCCGTGCGGTGGGGGGGGCGGTCCGCCGGACCGCCCCCCACCAGCCCCGACACGCCCGCTCACCTGGCGGTCGACCCGCCACCCCGACGACGCCGCGTGGACCCGTCGGTTACCGTGACACCGCCTGTTCGCACACACTCCGCCGGAGGACCAGTGCCCCTGCTCTACACCATCGGCAAGCTCACCGTGGCGCCCGCGCTCCGGCTGGCCTTCCGTCCGACCGTGGAGGGGTTGGAGCACATTCCGGGCACGGGGGGTGCGATCTTCGCGGGCAACCACCTCTCGGTCGCCGACGAGCTGTTCCTCGGCACCGTGGTCCCCCGGCACCTGGCGTTCTGGGCGAAGTCGGAGTACTTCAAGGGCACCGGCCCGAAGGGCGCCCTCTCCAAGCACGTGCTCACCGGCCTGGGCGCCATCCCGGTCGAGCGGGCCGGCGGGCGCGCGGCGCTGTCCGCGTTCGACGCCGCCATCCCGGTGCTCAAGGCCGGCGACCTGGTCGCGGTCTATCCGGAGGGGACCCGGTCGCCGGACGGCCGGCTCTACCGGGGGCGCACCGGGGCGGCCCGGCTGGCGGTGGCGGCCGGCGTGCCGATCATCCCGGTCGGCATGACCGGCACCGACAAGGCCCAGCCCATCGGGACCCGGGTGCCCCGCCCTGGCCGCGCCAAGATCACCATCCGGTTCGGCAAGCCGCTCGACTTCACCGGCCGGCCGGACGACCGCACGTCGCTGCGCGAGATGACCGACGAGGTCATGGCCGAGATCCAGAAGCTCACCGGCCAGGAGTACGTGCCACGCTACGCCCCGCCGCGCGCGCACTCCGCCACCCCCGGTGACACCCCGGCCTGAGCCGGTCACGGGGGGCGGCCGAGCCGCGCCGCTGCTCCAGCGTCGACGGCGTGGAGCCGGTCGAGCCGCGAAGACCCTACTTCTGGTTGGTCGTGACCACCTGCTCGCGCAGGGTGCCGAGCAGGGTGGCGCTGTCGTCGAGGGAGAGCCGGGTGAAGACCGCGGTGGCGATGCTGCCGTGGTCGACCGAGGTGCACACCACCACGTCCTGGCCATCGGCCCGGCCCACCGCGCAGCGCTGGTGGCGGCCGCGTACGCCGGTGTCGACGACCTGTGCCTCGCCGAGGGAGTACTGCCCGGTGAGGCGGGTCATCTCGTCCTCCGCGTCGGACTCGGGGGTGAACCGGAAGCCGGTGCCGCCGAAGACCGTCACCCGCTTGCCGGCGGGCGTGGCGTAGACGCCGGCGAAGGTGTCCTCGGCCAGCCAGTGTGCCTTGCGCACCTCCGTCTCCAGTTGCTTGGCGGTCGCCTTGCTGGTGTTGTCGTCGCGCAGCCGCAGGTCGGCCACCTCGGCGGGCAGGGCGGCGTCGGCCGGGTACTGCGACGCCATCGGCACGCCGTAGTAGGCCGGGCAGCCGCAGCAGCAGGCCAGCATGAGCAGCATGATCCACGGCCACCGGCGCCGCTTGCGGGTGGGCTTCGGGGCGTACCCCTGGGGGGCCTGCGGTCCGGCCGGCGGCGCGGACGCCTGACGCTGCTGGGGCGGCGCGGGCGGCGTCGGTGGGGGCGGCGCCGGACGGGCGGGCGCCGGCGGCCGGGAGGCCGGCGGCGGCGAGACGGGGTAGGCCACGGGCGGCGGCGAGACGGGGTACGCCGGCGGCGCGGCGGCCGGGTAGGCGACCCGGGGCGGCGCGGGCCGCGGCGGCTCCGGCGGCGCGGGGGAGTGCACGGGTGCGGCCGGCGGCCCGGAGTGGGGCCGGGGCGACGGCGCCACGGGGTAGGGCAGCGTCGGTGTCGGCGGCGGGGGTGGCGGCAGGTCCCACCCGCCGGTGTCCGCGCCCGCCCACGGGTCGACCGGGGTGAGGTGCTCGGGTTGCTCCGGCGGGGGCGGGGGCGCCGGTGCCGGCACCGGGGGGAGCACGGCCGATTCGCCCCAGGCCCGCTTGCGTGGCTTCGGCGGGGGGACCGCCGCCGAACCGCTCCACCGGGGCGCGGGCGGCTCGGCCGGCTGCTCGTCGGCGGGGAACATCCGGGTGCCCTGCGGGCCGACGGCCGGCGGACCGTCGCCGGGCAGGAGCCGGGTGCCCTCCGGGCCGACACCGGCCGGGTGCTCGGGCGCGGCGGCGCGCGTGTCGTCCGACCCGGCGCCGTCGGCGTCCCTCGGCCCGCTGCCGTCCGTGCCCCGCCCGGCGTCGCCGGAGCCCCGCGACCCGGCGTCCGCGTCGTGCGGGACGTCGGCGGTCGCGGTCGACCCGGGGTCGTCGGTGGGCAGCTCACGGGTGCCCTCCGGGCCCGTGCCGCCGGTGGGGGCGGGTGCTGCGGGGGAGGTCGGGGGCTCCTCGGTGACCGCCGGATCCTGAACCTGGTCCTGACCCGGGGGGCTCCCGTCGGCCGGCCGGTCCGTGCCCGGCTGCGGCTGCGGCATCGCGGCAATCTCCTCTCGCGCCGGTCCGAGGTTAGTACCGACGCGCCAGCGGGGCGATCCCGGCCACCGCCGTCGCCGGCACCGCACGCGGCCGGGCGGACGCGTCGCGGGGCCGCCGCGCCGTCGCGGCGCGCGACGCCCGCCGTGCGCGCGGTGGCCGCCGCCGGGCCGCGTACCCTTGGGCATCATGAGCGTCCCGTCCACCACGCCGCGCCCCGCCGCGGCCAATTCGATCTGGCCCCGGCTGGAGCCGCTGCTGCCCCAGGTGACCAAGCCCATCCAGTACGTCGGTGGCGAGCTGGGCGCGGTGGTCAAGGACTGGGACGCGGCGGCCGTGCGCTGGGCGTTGATGTACCCCGACGCCTACGAGGTCGGCCTGCCCAACCAGGGCGTGCAGATCCTCTACGAGGTGCTCAACGAGCTGCCCGACGTGCTCGCCGAGCGGACGTACGCGGTCTGGCCGGACCTGGAGAAGCTGATGCGCGCGCACGGCGTGCCGCAGTTCACCGTCGACGCGCACCGTTCGGTACGCGACTTCGACGTCTTCGGCGTCTCCTTCTCCACCGAGCTGGGCTACACGAACCTGCTCACCGCGATCGACCTGGCCGGCATCCCGCTGCTCGCCGCCGACCGCACCGACGCCGACCCGGTGATCGTGGCCGGCGGCCACGCCGCGTTCAACCCGGAGCCGATCGCCGACTTCGTCGACGCCGCCGTGCTCGGCGACGGCGAGGAGGCGGTCCTGGAGATCACCGGGATCGTGCGGGAGTGGAAGGCCGAGGGCTCCCCGGGCGGGCGAGACGAGCTGCTGCTGCGCCTGGCCCGCACCGAAAGCGTCTACGTGCCGCGCTTCTACGACGTGGACTACCTGCCCGACGGCCGCATCCAGCGGGTCGTGCCGAACCGGCCGGACGTGCCGTTCCGGGTGCACAAGCGCACGACCATGGATCTGGACGCCTGGCCGTACCCGAAGAAGCCCCTGGTGCCGCTCGCGGAGACCGTGCACGAGCGGTACGCGGTGGAGATCTTCCGGGGCTGCACGCGGGGCTGCCGGTTCTGCCAGGCCGGCATGATCACCCGGCCGGTGCGGGAGCGCTCCATCACCACCGTCGGGCAGATGGTGCGCGAGGGGCTGGAGTTCTCCGGCTTCCACGAGGTGGGCCTGCTGTCGCTGTCGTCGGCGGACCACTCCGAGATCGGCGACATGTGCTCCGGCCTGGCCCAGCAGTACGAGGGCACCAACGTCTCGCTCTCGCTGCCGTCCACCCGGGTGGACGCGTTCAACATCGACCTCGCGCAGGAGCTGTCCCGCAACGGCCGGCGTACCGGCCTGACCTTCGCCCCTGAGGGCGGCTCGGAGCGGATCCGCAAGGTCATCAACAAGATGGTGTCGAAGGAAGACCTCATCCGCACCGTCGTCACCGCGTACACGAACGGCTGGCGGCAGGTGAAGCTGTACTTCATGTGCGGCCTGCCCACCGAGACCGACGACGACGTCCTCGAGATCGCGGACATGGCCCACGAGGTCATCCGGGCCGGCCGGGCCGCCACCGGCTCGAAGGACATCCGCTGCACGGTCTCCATCGGCGGGTTCGTGCCGAAGCCGCACACCCCGTTCCAGTGGGCGCCGATGGAGCGGCCGGAGGTCATCGACGGCCGGCTCAGGATGCTCAAGCAGGCGATCAACGCGGACCGCTCGCTCGGCCGGGCGATCGGCTTCCGCTACCACGACGGCGAGCCGTCGCTGATCGAGGGCCTGCTCAGCCGGGGTGACCGCCGCGTCGGCGCGGTGATCCGCCGGGTCTGGGAGAACGGCGGCCGGTTCGACGGCTGGAGCGAGCACTTCTCCTACCAGCGTTGGGTGCAGGCGGCGGCCGAGGTGCTGCCCGCCTTCGGGGTCGACCTCGACTGGTACACGACCCGCCAGCGCGACGAGCTGGAGGTCCTGCCCTGGGACCACCTGGACTCGGGCCTGGACAAGGACTGGCTCTGGCAGGACTGGCAGGATTCGCTCAGCGAGTACGAGCAGGACGACTGCCGGTGGACCCCGTGCTTCGACTGCGGCGTCTGCCCGTCGATGGACACCGAGATCCAGATCGGCCCGACGGGGAAGAAGCTGCTCCCGCTGACCCCGGTCAACGGCCTGAAGCTGCCCACCCCCGCCCAGCCCTGACCCGACCCGGACCCCCACCCAACCCCGGGCCCCCATTGCGTCGATCATGAGGTTGTCGCCACCGCGACGGCGTGTCGCCGGCGACAACTTCATGATCAACGAGCACTGACCGGACGAGGAGCACGACGATCAGCAGGAAACCACAGCCAGAGGGCGGTCAGGCACCCGTCGTGCAGCGGGTCCGGATCCGGTACGCCAAGCGCGGCCCGCTGCGCTTCACCTCGCACCGGGACTTCGCCCGCGCGTTCGAGCGGGCGCTGCGCCGGGCGGGCGTGCCGATCGCCTTCTCCCAGGGCTTCACCCCGCACCCCAAGATCTCGTACGCCAGCGCCGCCCCGACGGGCGTGGCGAGCGAGGCTGAGTACCTGGAGATCGGCCTGCGCGAGCAGGTCGACCCGGCGGAGCTGCGCGCCGCGCTGGACGCCGCCCTCTCGCCGGGGCTCGACGTGCTCGACGCGGTCGTGGCCTCGGGGGGAAGTCTTGCCGACCGGATCGAGGCGTCGCACTGGCGCATCGAGTTGCCCGAGATCGACCCGGCCGTCCTGCAACGGGCGGTTTCCGCCTTCACGGCCGCCGAAGAGGTGCTGGTCGAGCGGATGACCAAGCAGGGCCGGCGCACCTTCGACGCCCGCGCGGCGGTGATCCGCATCGATGTCGTGGCGTCGCCGGAGACGCCTTCCGGGGCCCCGGCCGTACCGTGTGCGATACTCGAACTGGTCGTGCGGCAGGTCACCCCCTCCGTGCGGCCCGATGACGTCCTTTCCGGCCTCCGCGTGGTGGCCGACCTGGAGCCGCCGGTCTCGCCGAGGGTGATCCGGCTGGCACAGGGCACGCTGACCGCGCAGGATGCGATCGCGGATCCGTTGGACGCGGACCGCGACGGGGCAACCATCGGTGAACACTGACCGTCGGTCAGCGTTCAGGTAGGCAGACTTCGGCGGTCGCGCACCGTGCGCGCCCGGCGGAAACACTTTTGCGGCGACCCTGCGTGGCAGCGCTCACCCGCGCCCGGGGCAGCCAGAACTGGAGAACGTCCATGCTCGAGAACGAGCCCGAGGGCGGCGAACGGACCGGTTCACAGCCGGCCGGCGAGACCGCTGACGACAGCACCGTCGGGACCGCCACCGGGGCGGGCAACGCCCCCACGGCGGAGCACGCCGCCGGAGCGACGAGCGCCGCTGACGGCGGGAACCCCCCCGCGGCGGAGCACGCCGGCGCCGACCAGGGCGGCACCGGCGAGGGCGAGCAGGCCCCGGCCGCGCCGGCACGACGGCGTACCACCCGGCGGCGGGCCACGCCGCTGAACCAGCCGGAGCAGACCGAGGTGCCCGTCGAGGCGTCCACGGCGTCCGTGTCGGGCAGCGGCGAGGCGCCGCAGGCCGAGGTGTTCGCCCCCGTCTCCGGCGACCTCGACGCCGCCCCGAAGGCGACGCGCCGCCGCCGCAAGGCCACCACCGCGAAGGTCGCCGAGGACACCGCCGCGCAGACCCCGGAGGCCGCCGCGCCGGCACCCGAGGCCGTCACCCAGCCCGCCGAGGCCACCGGGGAGGCGCCGGCCGCAGCCGACCAGGCGCCCACCGGGCCGGTCGTGCCGCCGGTCAAGGCGACCCGTACCCGTCGGAAGAAGGCCGCCCCCGCCGCGGCCGAGCCAGCCGCCGAGACCCCGACCGACGTCGCCGGCGCCGCCCCCCTCGGGGTCGTGGAGCAGCCGCCTGCCGGGGTCGAGCCGGAGGCCGGCACCGGATTCGGCGCCGCCGCCCCGCCCGTCGCGGTCAGCGGCGCCGAGAGCCGTTCCGGCGAGGTCCCGCCGGGCGTCGCGGTCACCGCGCCCGCCGAGGAGGAGGAGCCGACCGAGGAGGTCGAGCCGGTCGTCGAGCCGGAGCCGGAGCCCGAGCCGCGCACCCGCCGCCGGCGGGCCGCGCTCTCCGCGCCCACCGTGCTCTTCATGGCCCCACAGCCGGAGGACGTCCCGGTCGCCCGGATCGTCGCGCCGGCACCGGAGCCGGAGCCGGAGGAGCAGCCCGCCGCCGAGGAGCCGGTCGAGCCGGCGCGCCGTCGCCGGCGTGGCCGCCGCGACGCCGAGGTGGTCGAGGCCGTCGAGCTCGAGGAGCCGGTGGAGGAGGCCGAGGAGGCCGCCGAGGACGAGGACGAGGACGACGAGAGCGCCGCGGCCCGGCGCCGGCGCCGGCGTGGCCGCCGCGGCCGTGGCCGGGGCAAGGGCGGCGCGGACGACGCCGAGGACGAGGAGTCCGAGGAGGCCGCGCAGGCCGAGGCGGAGGAGACCGAGGGCGACGAGGACGAGGACGCCGAGGGCGGCGACGCGCTGACCCGGCGCCGGCGCCGTCGCCGTCGCCGGGGTGCCGGCGACGTCGAGGCGGGCGCCGACGACGGCGTGCCGACCGTCGTCAAGATCCGTGAGCCGCGCAAGACCGTCGACGAGGTGCAGGGCGTCTCCGGCTCCACCCGCCTGGAGGCCAAGCGCCAGCGCCGCCGCGACGGCCGCGAGCAGCGCCGTACCCGGCCGCCGATCCTCAGCGAGTCGGAGTTCCTGGCCCGGCGGGAGGCCGTCGACCGGGTGATGGCGGTACGCCAGCGCGGCGACCGTACCCAGATCGCCGTCCTGGAGGACGGGGTGCTCGTCGAGCACTACGTCACCCGCAACTCCTCCGGCACCATGGCCGGCAACGTCTACCTCGGCAAGGTGCAGAACGTCCTGCCCAGCATGGAGGCGGCCTTCGTCGACATCGGGCGCGGCCGCAACGCCGTCCTGTACGCCGGCGAGGTCAACTGGGACACCACCGGCCTGGAGGGGCGGGCCCGCTCGATCGAGCAGGCGCTGCGCTCCGGCGACTCGGTGCTGGTGCAGGTCACCAAGGACCCGATCGGCCACAAGGGCGCGCGGCTGACCAGCCACATCGCGCTCTCCGGCCGGCACCTGGTCTACGTGCCCCACGGCAACGCCTCCGGCATCAGCCGCAAGCTGCCCGACACCGAGCGCAAGCGGCTGCGCGACGTGCTGAAGAAGCTGGTGCCGGACGGCGCGGGCGTGATCGTCCGGACGGCCGCCGAGGGCGCCAGCGAGGATGAGCTGGCGCGCGACGTCAAGCGGCTCCAGGCGCAGTGGGAGGACATCCAGGCCAAGGCGACCGAGGGCGGCGCCCCGGTGCTGCTCTACGAGGAGCCGGACCTGGTCATCCGGGTCGTCCGGGACCTGTTCAACGAGGACTTCCGCGAGCTGGTGATCGAGGGCGAGCAGTCGTACGACATCGTCGAGTCGTACCTGTCGCACGTCTCGCCCGACCTGGTCGCCCGGCTGCGCCGGCACGTCGGCACCGCCGACGTCTTCGCCGAGTACCGCATCGACGAGCAGATCATCAAGGGGCTGGACCGCAAGGTCTTCCTCCCCTCGGGCGGCTCGCTGGTGATCGACCGGACCGAGGCGATGACGGTCATCGACGTCAACACCGGCAAGTACACCGGCTCCGGGGGCAACCTGGAGGAGACGGTCACCCGCAACAACCTGGAGGCGGCCGAGGAGATCGTCCGCCAGCTCCGGCTGCGCGACCTCGGCGGCATCGTGGTGATCGACTTCATCGACATGGTGCTGGAGTCCAACCGTGAGCTGGTGCTGCGCCGGCTGACCGAATGCCTGGGCCGGGACCGCACCAAGCACCAGGTCACCGAGATCACCTCGCTCGGGTTGGTGCAGATGACCCGCAAGCGGATCGGCGCGGGCCTGCTGGAGGCGTTCAGCGAGACCTGCGAGTGCTGCAAGGGCCGGGGTCTGATCATCCACACCGAGCCGGTGCCGGAGAAGCCGCGTACCGGCGGTGGCGGCGCGGGGGAGAAGGTCAAGGCGGTCGCCTCCGCCGTGACCGCCCCGGCGGCGGAGCCGGCCGCCGGAACCTCCCGGCGTCGGGCGCGTAAGGGCGCGCCGGCCGAGCGCACCGTGGCGGAGGTCACCGAGACCGTCGCCGACGCGGCCCCGGACGCCGAGTACCACGACACCATGGGCTACGATCTGTCCCGCTACGAGGCGGACACCACCGCCACCGGCGAGGCCGCCGACAGCCAGACGGGTGAGTCGGCCCGGCTCGCCGCCCCGGACGACCCGGACGCGCTCTCCGACGCCGAGGGCGACGACTCGGAGGGCGGCTCCGGCCGGCGCCGGTCCCGCCGCAGCGGCGCGCGGCGGCGTACCCGGCCGTGACCGGCTGATCGGTCCGACGTGTGACAGGGCCCCGTCCCCGGCGATGTCCGGCGGGCGGGGCCCTGTCGTATGGTCGATCCCCGGCCACGAACGGCCGCCTGCGGTCAGGAGAAGAACGATGCGCCGTCTGCTCGCCGTCACCGCGCTCACCGCCGTCCTGCTCGCCGGCTCCGGGTGCGCGGCCGAGCGGCCGGAGCGGGCCGCCCCGCCCGGCGGCGCCCCGACGGGCCCGGCGACGGGCGGACCCGCCGGCGGCGCGACGACGGGCGCCCGCCCCGGCGCCGGCAGCGGGGCGGCGGGCGGCAACGCGCCCGAGGTGTGTGCCGCGGCACAGCGGGCCGGCGAGACGGCCGTGCGGACGTACGTCGAGGAGCTCGGCAAGATGGTCGCGGCGGTCGGGGCGGACGACGCGGCGGCGGCCCGGACCGCCCGTGAGCGCATCTCCACCGCGCTGACCGACTGGCGCAGCACGCTGCGGCGCGAGTCGACCCGGGCCGAGGACGCGCAGCTCAAGACCCTTCTCGCGGACATGGCGGCGGAGGTCGGCACGCTGGGGACCGACGTCGACTCGATCGACGAGACCGAGCTGGACCGGCTCCGGCAGCGCCTCGACCAGCTCTGCGCCCGCTGACCGGCGGGCCCGGTTTGGGCGTCGGCCCTCCGATGGCGTACGCTGGCCTGCGGTGCACTTTGGTGTACCGAGTTCTCGCGTGCCCGTGCCGCCGTGCCTCTGCTACCCGGCGAGCCGCCGCGGGAACAGCCGACCGGCAACGGTGGGAAAAGACGCTAGCAGCCTCAACGACAGGGAGTGCGCCTCCGATGTACGCGATCGTCAAGACCGGCGGCAAGCAGTACAAGGTCGCCGAGGGCGACGTGATCGAGGTCGAGAAGCTCGTCGGTGCCCCCGGCGACGCGGTGAAGCTCACCGCGGTGCTCCTCGTCGACGGTGACGACCTGGTGACCGACGCGGCGAAGCTTGCCAAGGTCGCGGTGTCCGGCGAGATCGCCGCGCACACCAAGGGCCCGAAGATCCGGATCCACAAGTTCAAGAACAAGACCGGCTACCACAAGCGCCAGGGTCACCGCCAGCCGTTGACCCAGGTCAAGGTGACCGGCATCTCCAGCGGGAAGTAGGTCGTCCTCACATGGCTCACAAAAAGGGTGCGTCCAGCTCGCGCAACGGCCGTGACTCCGCGGCCCAGCGGCTCGGCGTGAAGCGCTTCGGTGGTCAGGTCGTCAGCGCGGGTGAGATCCTCATCCGTCAGCGTGGCACCAAGTTCCACCCCGGTGACCTGGTCGGCCGCGGCGGAGACGACACGCTCTTCGCGCTGGCCGCCGGTTCGGTCCAGTTCGGCACCAGGCGCGGTCGCAAGACCGTCAGCATCGTGCCGCAGCAGTAGTTCGAAGGCGTTGCGGGCCGCGGACCTCGTGTCCCGGCCCGCTTTGCTTTTTTCGTGCGGGGCGTGACCCTCGCTGGAAGGATTGACGTCCGTGGCGACGTTCGTTGACCGGGTCGTCCTGCACCTGCAGGCTGGCGATGGCGGGCACGGTTGTGCCTCGATCCACCGGGAGAAGTTCAAGCCGTTCGGCGGCCCCGACGGCGGCAACGGCGGGCACGGCGGCAGCGTGTCCCTGGTGGTCGACCCGCAGGTGACGACGCTGCTGGACTTCCACTTCCGCCCGCACGTCAAGGCCGAGAACGGCAAGGGTGGCGCCGGGTCGAACCGGGACGGCGCGAACGGCCGCAACCTCGTGCTCAAGGTGCCGAACGGCACCGTGGTGCAGGCCCCCGACGGCACGGTCCTGGCCGACATGGTCGGCGCCGGCACGACGTTCGAGGTGGCCCGGGGCGGGCGCGGCGGCCGGGGCAACGCGTCGCTGGCCAACGCCCGGCGCAAGGCCCCCGGCTTCGCCGAGTTGGGCGAGCCCGGCGAGCAGCTCGACGTGGTGCTGGAGCTCAAGAGCGTCGCCGACGTCGGGCTGGTGGGCTTCCCCTCGGCCGGCAAGTCGTCGCTGATCTCGGTGATCTCCGCCGCCAAGCCGAAGATCGCCGACTACCCCTTCACCACCCTGGTGCCCAACCTGGGCGTGGTCCGGCTGGACAACCACACCTTCACCGTCGCCGACGTGCCCGGCCTGATCCCCGGCGCGGCCACCGGCAAGGGCCTCGGCCTGGAGTTCCTGCGGCACATCGAGCGCTGCGCGGTGCTGGTGCACGTCATCGACACCGCCACGCTGGAGCCCGGCCGGGACCCCGTCGCCGACATCGACACCATCGAGGCCGAGCTGACCGAGTACGGGGGCCTGGCCGACCGCCCCCGCCTCGTGGCGCTCAACAAGATCGACGTGCCGGACGGCCGGGACCTGGCCGAGATCGTCCGCCCCGACCTGGAGGCGCGCGGCTTCCAGGTGTTCGAGGTCTCCGCGGCGACGCGCGAGGGGCTCAAGGAACTCATGTACGCCATGGCGGAGCTGGTGGAGCAGGGCCGCCGGGCCGCGCCGCCGGCCGAGGCGACCCGGATCGTGATCCGGCCCCGGGCCGTCGACGACGCCGGCTTCACCATCGAGGCCGCGCCGGACGGCGCCTGGGTCGTGCGCGGTGTGCGTCCCGAGCGGTGGGTGCGGCAGACGAACTTCGACAACGACGAGGCCGTCGGCTACCTGGCCGACCGGCTGGCCCGGCTGGGCGTCGAGGAGAAGCTCGGCAAGGCCGGCGCGGAGCCGGGCGACCTGGTCCGCATCGGCGAGCGCGAGTTCGACTGGCAGCCCACCCTCTACGCGGGCGCCGACTTCGTCCCCGGCAACCGGGGCACCGACGTCCGGCTGGAGGAGAAGTCCACCCGGGCCTCGGCCGCCGAGCGGCTGGCGGCCCGCAAGGCCCGCCGGCAGCGCCCGGAGGACGAGGTCGAGGGCACCGACGCCGACCTCTCGGACGACGTCGACCCGTTGGACGGCTTCGACGAGGCCGGGCCGGCCCGGGAGGCCGGTCCGTCCGACGGGCCTGGTCCTTTCCCCGAGCTCGACCCGTCCCGTAGCGCGGCGGCGGGCGACGCCGAATAGCCCGCTCCGGCGGGCGACGCCGAATAGCCCGCCCCGGCGGGCGACGCCGGACGGGGTCCCGCCCGCCGGAGCGACGCCTATTGCCCCGCCCCGGCGGGCGATGCCGAATGGCTCGTCGCGCTCCGTGAGCGGGTCGGCTGCCGGAAACCTGCCGGAAATCCCCGCCACCTAGCGTGGCCTGATGCTGATCGAGTCACGTCCCGCCACCGACCCGGAGATCGACGCGCTGGTCACCGCCCAGCAGCGCGAACTGCGGGTGGCCGACGGCGGGCTGGACGGCCAGGTGACCGTCACCCACGACGACATCCGCTACCTGGCGGTGGTCGCCGGCGGGCGGGCGGTCGCCTGCGGCGGGATCCAGGGGATCGACGCCGGCACCGGCGAGGTCAAACGGATGTACGTCCGCCCGGCGTACCGGGGGCGGGGCATCGCCCGGCAGTTGCTGACCGCGCTGGAGGAACTGGCCTTCCAACAGGGGTACGGGGTGGTGCTCCTGGAGACGGGCACGTACCTGCCGGCCGCCATCGCGCTCTACACCTCCAGCGGGTACGAGCCGATCCCGGTCTACGGTGAGTACGTCGGCAACCCGTACAGCGTCTGCTTCGCCAAGCGGCTGCGCGTGCCGGCCTGACGGTGCCGGCCGTCAGTCGCCGGTGTGCGCGTGTTCGGCGGTGACCGGCTTCGACTCCGCCGACCCGCGCTGCACCAGGTAGGCGGTGAGCAGGACGTAGCCGCCCATCTGGAGGAACTCCGACTCCCAGTTCTCGAAGACCGACTCCATGAAGTGCCCGCTGCCCAGGTACGCCGCCCAACTGGTCGGGGCGGCCCCGAACTCGGCCAGCTCCTCGTTGTGCGTCTGCCATCCGAACACGCTCTGTAGCACCAGGAAGACGAGGAACGCGCCGAACATCGTCACCGTCAGGGCGTTGTCACGCAGCCACCTCGGCATGAGGACCCCCTCGTCGACGGACCTCCGACCTCCGTGCCCGCAGGTCACGGCAGGCAAACGCCGCGCCCGGCGGGTCGTCAGGGGCGGTCGAAGGGGGCGTCCGGCCGGGTGCCCGTGCCGACCTGGTTGGAGAGCAGCAGCCCGAGGGCGAGCATGCCGAAACCGAGGACCAGGTGCAGCCAGTTGTCGGCGTCGTTGACCGGGATGAAGTTCGCCGCGCTCTCCCGGTCGATCGCGAAGCCGTACAGCCACAGGCCGAGGTAGAGGGCGCCGCCGCCGGCGAGGAAGACCCGGGCCCCGGCGACGCTGCGCGCCATCAGCAGGCCGGCCAGCCCGAAGCCGAGGTGCAGGGCGTTGTGCAGGATCGACACCTGGAACAGGCCGAGCAGCCGGGCCTCGGAGTGGTGGCCGGCGAACGTCATGTCGCCGTAGCCGGTGGTGATGCCGGGGATGAACCCGAGCACCCCGATCAGGGCGAAGATCCCGGCTGCGGCCACGGCGGCGTACTGCACCCGCTGCTTCGGGGCCCGCGCCGCCCCGCGTGCGTACCGTGCCATCGATTCACCTCCGTGGACCCGCGGAACGCCCTGCCCGCGGCGCCGGCTGGCGAGGGGCGGCCGTCACTGTGCGCGACGGAGCCGCCACCCGATCCGGCGATCCTCCATTTTGCAGCGGCCCGGTGCGGGCGCGCAGGGAAAGTCACGAACGAGGTATGGAACCGGCGACGCAGGGTAGGTCAAGAGATGCGACGGCAGGAACGGCCGACGCAATCCCCCCAGCACAGACCCGCGAAGACTTTCCGAGCGGAAGGGAAATCATGACCTACGATCTGTCACCCACGACTTCCACGTACGGGCAGGAGTCGACCAACGGCAGTGGTGTCCGTGAGCAGGCCCGTCAGGTCGGCTCGGAGGCCAAGCAGGCCGGTGGCGCCGTCGCCGAGACCGCCAAGGAGCAGGGCCGGGAGGTCGTCGGCGAGGCGAAGCACCAGGCGCGCAACCTCTACGGCGAGGCCCGCAGCCAGCTCGCCAGCCAGACCGGTGAGCAGCAGCGACGGGCCGCCGGCGGGCTCCGCTCGCTGGCCGACGAGATGCGCTCGATGGCCGACCAGGGTGGCCAGGCCGGCCCGGTGAGCGAGATCGCCCGCCAGGCCGCCGACCGGGTGCACGGCGTGGCCGGCTGGCTGGAGCAGCGTGAGCCCGGCGACATCATCGCCGAGGTGCGCTCCTACGCGCGCCGCAACCCGGGCACCTTCCTGGTCGGCGCCGCCGTGCTGGGTGTGCTCGCCGGCCGGCTGACCAAGAACATCTCCGCCGCCGGCGACGACCAGGGCGCCAACGGCTACTCCGCGTACAACTCGGGTGCGGGCTACGACCCGGAGCGGACCGCGGTCATCCCGACCCCGCCGGCCCCGCGCGCGGTGCCGGACGCCGTGCCGCCGGGCGGCTACCTCGACCCGACCCCGGGCGCGTACGCCGACCCGCAGACCACCACCAGCTACGCCGACCCCGCCGGTGGCGTGGGTCAGCCGCTGCCGCCGGTGACCCAGACCGACCCGCTGCCGGGCGTGCCCTCGACCGGGACCCCGCGTCCGTGAGCCTACGAATCACCCGAAGGGAGGCGGCGGCATGAGCATGCCGACGCAGGGGGCGGGGCTGGACTCCGGCTACCACCCCCACGACGCGGACGAGGTCAGGGGCAGCTCGATCGGTGAGCTGATGCGCCAGGTCACCAGCGACCTGTCCACGCTGATGCGGCAGGAGGTCGAGCTGGCCAAGGCCGAGATCCGCCAGGAGGGCAAGAAGGCGGGCAAGACCGCCGGCTTCTTCGGCGGCGCCGGCTTCGGCGGCTACATGGTGGCCCTCTTCCTCTCGCTGGCCCTCTGGGCCGGGCTGTCCAACGTGATGGACGCCGGCTGGGCGGCGCTGATCGTGGCCGTCATCTGGGGCGCGATCGCCGCGGTCCTCTACTCCAAGGCCAAGAAGAGCGCCGAGCACATCCGCGGCCTCAAGCAGACCAACGACAGCGTGCAGCGCATCCCCGACGCGCTCAAGCCCCACCCGCAGGAGGTCACCCGATGAGCACCGACCCGGACCAGATCCGCCGGGAGATCGAAGCCACCCGGAGCAACCTGAGTTCCGACGTGGACGCGCTGGCGTACAAGGTCAGCCCCGCCCGCATCGTCGACGACCGCAAGCAGCGGGCCCGCAACGCACTGCAGAATGTGAGGGACAAGGTGATGGGAACCGCTTCCGACCTGGGTCACAGCACCAAGCACGGCGCCCACGCGGTGGGCGACCACGCCTCCTCGACCGCCTCCACGGTCAGCGACAAGGCCCACTCGGCGGCCTCGACGGTCAGCGACAAGGCCCACTCGGCCGCCTCGACGGTGAGCGACGCCGCGCAGCGCGCCCCGCACGTCATCCGGCAGAAGTCCGAGGGCAACCCGCTGGCCGCCGGCCTGATCGCCTTCGGCGTCGGCTGGCTCGCCTCCTCGCTGATCCCGGCCACCAGCCGCGAGCAGCAGATGGCGTCGCAGGTCAAGGAGAAGGCCGGCGAGCACGCCGGGGTCGTGAAGGAGAAGCTGGGCGAGGTCGCCACCGAACTGAAGGAGGAGCTGCGCGAGCCGGCGCAGCACGCCACCGAGTCGGTCCGGTCCACCGCCCAGGACGCGGTGCACGCCGTCAAGGACGACACCCGTTCCGCCGCCCACGACGTGAAGGACCATGCGCAGCAGTCCCGCGAACAGGTGCGGTACTGACCAGCCCGGTCACCGCACGCCGCAGCTCGCGGCCACTCCCGGAGCACCGTCCGGAGAGTGGCCGCGAGCTGTCGTGTGCGTCCCGGGCGCGTACCGGCGCGGGGACTCAGCGCAGGTGGCGGCGCAGGGTGCGTTCGAAGTGGGCGGCGCGGCGCATCCGGCCGCCGGCGTAGCGGACCCCGCCGAAGAGCAGGCGCCGGCCGACGGCGAGCCAGCCGCACACGCCGCGCTCCAGCACCCAGAGCGGGGCCGCCAGGGCGGTCGCCGGCGGGAAGACGGCGGTGCCCCCGCCCCGGCGCCGACCCGCCTCGGCGAGCGCCACCGTGGTCGCGGCCGCCCCGAGCAGCAGTCCCGGCCGCCGGTTCGCGACCGCCGTCGCCAGCGCCGGCAGGACCGCGAGCGAGGTGACCAGGCGGGCCGGCTGGGCCAGGTCGTCGTACGCCTGACGGACCCGCTGGCCCAGGAAGTGGGCGGTGCCGGGCGGCAGCCGGCGTACGTGCAGCCAGGCGGGCGCGGCCTCGGTGCCCCCGTACGCGCGCACCGTGCGGATCAGCTCCAGGTTCTCGAAGAGCACGTCCGGGTCGTACCCGCCCATGGCGAGGAAGGTGCTCCGGCGTACCGCCAGGGTGCCGGGGTAGTCGGCGCCGAGCGCCCGGTTGAGCAGCGTGCGCCCGGTGTCCCACCACGCGTGCCAGGGCAGCGGGTCGAAGTAGTTCTGCGGCCGGACCAGGTCCACCCGGTCGAGCAGCCGGTGCACGACGCGCAGCCCCGCCCCGTCGTACCGGACGTCGTCGTCGGCGATCACCACGTGCTCGTGGCGGGCCGCGCCGACGCCGGTGAGCACCCCGGTCACCTTGCCGTTGACGCCGCGCAGGGCGGGATCCGGCCGCAGGTGCCGGACCAGCCCCCGCCAGGCCCGCGCGTGCCGGTCGAACACCTCCGGCGGCGACCCGTCGACCACGGTCACGTCGACCAGGGCGCTCAGCCACCGCAGGTAGCCGGTCAGTTCGGTCAGCCCGGCGTCGTCGGTCCAGCGCAGCGGCAGCACGTACGCCAGGGGAAGCCGGCACCGCTCGGCTCCCGACGGCGGGGCCGTGCCGCCGCCGAAGACGGTCGTGCCGCCGCCGTGGGGTGCGGCCCCGCCGGCCCCGGCCGTGTCCCCGCCGTCCCCCGGCGCGGCGCCGGGCGGTCGGGCCGGCGCGCTCACGCCGGTGGCCGGCGGTACACGGAGACGTGCTCGCGGCTGTGGTCGGTGAACGGGCGGCCGGACCAGTCCTCCCAGCGGTGCTCGCGGCGCAGCCCGGCCAGCTCGGCCATCAGGTCCAGCTCCGCCGGCCAGGCGTAGCGGTGGTTCGCCGGCAGCAGGTGCACCCCGCCGTCGGTGAGCCGGACCTTCGTGGTGGTCATCCGCTGCTCGGCCGGGTGCAGCAGGGCCGCCTCCAGCAGCACCACGTCCTCCGCCACCCGCACCGGGCGCAGCGCCCCGCCGGCGCGGAAGGCACCCGGATCGGGCACCCACGCCTCGACGACGAACCGGCCGCCGGGACGCAGGTGGGCGGCGGCGTTGCGGAAGCAGGCCACCTGGGAGGCCTGGTCCGGCAGCGCGAAGATCGTGTTGAACGCGAGCACCACCAGGGCGAACTCGCCGGGCACCCGGGTCCCGGCGAAGTCGCCGACGGCCACCTCGACCGCGTCCCCGCCTGGTTTGGCGCGCAGCCCGGCGGCCATCTCCGGGGAACCCTCGACACCGGCGACGGCCAGCCCCCGGGCGGCCAGCGGCAGGGCCAGCCGGCCGGTGCCGATGCCGAACTCGCACACCGGGCCACCGTCGGCCAGCTCGGCGAGCCGCTCCACCGCCGCGTCCGGCGTCAGGTGCGCGTACGTCTCGTCGTAGACGTCCGCGGCGCGCCGGCCGTACTCGCTGGCGTCGAAGGACACGGTGCCTCCCGGTGACGGTGGGTGCCCGCAGCAGGTGCCCGGTTATCGGGCGGCCAAACCGACGTGTCGTTCCGGCGGTTGCTCCCGTGTCGTTCAGGCCGTGCGGCGGACGTTGGTGATCAGGAACCCGCTCGGCGGTAGCGCCGGCATCGAGCGCAGGCTCAGCGCCAGGTTCTGCGGTGGTACGTCGTACCGCATCGTCGTGGTCAGGTTGGTCACCGCCCGCTTCATCAGCTCGATCGTGATCCATTCGCCGGCGCAGCGGTGCCCGGTCAGGTGCTCGCCGCCGCCCTGCGGGACGAGGGCGAACGGGTCGCCCCGCCAGCCCGTGAAGCGCTCCGGCAGGAAGCGCTCCGGTTCCGGCCAGAGCGCCGGGTGGTGGTTGGTGCCGTACAGGTCGAGCAGCACCCGCCGGCCCCGAGGGAAGTGGTATCCCTGCCAGTCGAACGAGCGGCGCACCCGGGCGGCGGCCACCGGGAAGAAGGGGTAGTAGCGCCGTACCTCCTGCACGAAGCTCCCGGTGGCCTCGTCGCTCTCGCGGACCCGCTGCCGCCAGGCCGGGTGGTCGTGCAGGGCCAGCGCGGCGAAGACGACGAAACGGTCGACGGCGACCGTGGGGCGCAGCACGTTGAGCAGTTCGACGGCCGCGATCCGGCGGGGGAGCAGCCGTCCCCGGTCGTCCCGGTGCTCGGCGATCACCCGCAGCGCGCTGCCCTCGGGGGCCGGGAGCGTGCCGGCGCGCTCGCGTTCGACGACCTGGCCCATCCAGCGTTCGCCCCGGCGGCGGCCCCACAGGCCGCGCCAGTGCAAGGGGCCGAGCGCCGCCGGCCCCTCGATCATCGCGTGCAGTTCGGCGGTACGCCGGTGCACCTCGGAGCCGGCCAGCGGCACGCCCGCCCAGGCACAGACCGTACGGGTCAGCATCCGGCCGATCTCGTCGTAGAGCACCACCGGCCCGCCCGCCTCCCAGGCCGGGACGCGGGCCCGCCACTCGTCGTCGAAGAGTTGCCCGAGGTGCCGGACCGCGGCCGGCGTCATGATCGACATGAACATGGCCTTGCGGTCGGCGTGTTCCGCACCGTCGAGGCCCTGCACGCCGCCTCGGCCGGTCAGGGTGCGCTGCGCCCGCTTCGGCATCGCGCCCGCCCGGACGAAGCGCTCGGGGTCGTAGAACAGCTCCGCCGCCGGCCGGCCGCGCAGGCAGATGGTGGGCTCCAGCAGCAGCCGGGCCTGGAAGATGTCGGTGCCGTGGCGGTCGCAGCGCCGGCCGACGAAGCGGTAGCCGTCGCGCAGGAACGCCACCGAGCTGTCCGGGCTGCGCTCTGTCGGGATGGTGGCCATCGGGCCTCCTGACCGGGATCCTGTCCGTACCTCTGCGTCTACCCAGGCCGGCGGGCCTGAACCCCGGCGTCCGGTCGACGCCACGACGTGGCTCGGCGCCGCCCGGGTCGCCGCCCGCCGGGCCCGGGCCGCCGCCCGCCGGGCCCGGGCCGCCGCCCGCCGGGCCCGGGCCGCCCGAGAACCTGCCGCCCGGTCGCCGCCCTTGGCGGGAACCGCGTCGCCCGGGTGGCCCGTGGCGGACGGCGGAGCCGGGCGGGGAGGGGGCCAGCGGATGCCACGTCTGCTGGCCCCTCCCAGGGACGCGGAGAGCTGGTTTCCTCGGGGGAGCGGTCCGGCCGGGTCGCCGGCGGCAGGTCGCCGGCGACCCGTCGGAGCGGACCACCGGCGGTCCACCGGAGGCGGGGCCGCCCACGATCGTCACGGGGAGGACGCATGCGCGACAACAGGCCCGCGTACTGGGGACAGCGGCAGGCGCGGGAGGCGCTCGGCACGGCCCGGGATGTCGCCGGCACGTCGTTGATCACGGCGGCGCGCCGGCCGGCCCGGCCCGGGCGCTTCTTCACGGTGCACCTCGGCTTCACCGCCCCCGATCTGGCGTCGGCCCGGGAGTTGGCCGTCGGCTACGCGGAGGCGCTGAGCGTGCTCCGGCCGGAGGTGGCCCTGGGCGCGTCGGCGCTGTCCCCGGCCGAGGCGTGGCAGCAGGCCGAGCGGCTGTTCTGCGGCGCTTCCGGCCCGGACGGCGAGCGCTGCGCCGACGTCGCCGACCACCCCGGTTTCCACCACGCCCCTGGGCCGGGCGGGCTCGGCTGGGGCGACGGCGACTAACGCGTCGATCAAACCCCGGCTCGGCCCGGCCGCGCCCCTGCGGCGCGATTCGCGGGACGTACGGTGCGATTCACGGAACGCACGGAAATTGCTTCCGTGGGAATCGCGCGGGTGGCTCATCCAGACGTCGGAACCCGCTTCTGAGGAACTGATCTCAAATCTCGTTTCAGCGCAACCTCTTTGGCTGTGCCGGTTTTGTGGCTGTTTATCGGCTCAATCCGCACCGCCGTCGGTGCCGAAAGGTCGTCCCCAATCACCAATGCCGGAAGTACCTCGTTTGTTCACCGAGGCATCCGCGCCAGGTAACGGGGAGGTTAACTCCCTTCTGGACGGACACATCCGATCCGGCGAGTTCGGGGGAATCGCACATGCACGTCATGCTGGCCTGGTTCGCTGACGACAATCTGTCGGACAGCGCCCGGAGCGCCGCCAGGCAACGCTTTGAAACGGCCGCCGCAGACCTGGTGCCCGACACTTTCGTACGACACGAATTCGGCGCCGACGACTGGGGCGTGACCGTCCTGCACCACAGCGACCAGGGCCCCTACCGGTGGCCGACCGTCGACACCGTCGGGCCGGTCACCGCCGTCTCCCTCGGGCTGCCCGTGGGGGTGGACGTCACGGGCGGCCCGGCGGCGCTGGCCGGGCGCCTGCTGGCGGGCCAGGAGGTGCACCGCGAGGTGGTGCCGCCGTTCGGCCTGCTGGCCCTCGACGCGGCCGGGCGCTTCGCCCTGCAACAGGACTGGATCGGCATGTGCCGGGTCTTCACGGGCGGAGCGGGCGGCCTGACGGCCTTCTGCACCCGTCCCGGCCTGCTGGCCGCGTTCCTGCACGGCGACCCGCGGCCCGACCTGGACGGCTGGGCGTCATACATCCTCTGCGGGCACTTCGGCGGCGACAGCTCACCGGTGGCGGGGGCCCGGCTGCTGCGCCCCGGTGAGCGGGTGACCGGCCGTCGGCGCGACGGCGGCGGGTGGGAACTCGTCACCACCACGCGATACGCCACCGACGACGTCGTAAGCGACGGGCTGGCGGCGCAGGACCGGCCGGTGGGCGAGCTGCTGGACCGGGCGGCCGAGGCCATCACGACCACCGCCGCCGGCATCCACGGCCTCTACGACGACGACATCACCCTGGGGCTGTCCGGCGGGAAGGATTCCCGGCTCATCGCCGCTGCGCTGATCGCGGCCGGCCGGACCCCCCGGTTCCTCACCAACGAGGACACCCGGGCCGAGGGCGAGGTCGCCCGCGAGCTGGTGCGGATCCTGCGCGACAAGCGGGGGCTGCACCCCGAGCACACGCTCCGGCTCGCCGGGGCGCGCGCCAACGTGCTCGGCACCGGCCTGCACGAGCGGGCCCGGCGCCTGCAACGGCTGACCGACCACCAGTTCCCCTCCAGCTACCTGGTGCGCCCCGCCGGCCCCGGACGCCTGGTCGACCAGGCCAGCCCCGCCACGTTCACCGGCGCCGCCGGCGAACTCGCCACCGAATACTGGTATCCCCCGACCGACGACGGCGAGCCGTCCCCGCGGGAGACCGCATTGGCCCGGCTGCTGAACGCCGTGCCGGCGGGCGTCGCCGACCCGGCCGTGGTCACCGCCGAGCGGGAGCGCATCGGCGTCCTGCTCGACCACGGCAGCGGGCTCGGCCTGCACGACCTGCGCCTGGTCGACTACATCTACCTGGTGGAACGGGTCCGCCGCTGGTACACCTCGGCGTACGCGATCGGCATGGTCACCCCGTTCCTCTCGCCCGGCTTCGTCGCCGCCACGTTCGCGTTGACGCCCGCGCAGAAGCGCGAGCGGCTCATGCACACCGGGCTGATCGCGCGGCTGGTGCCCGAGTGGGCGCAGGTCCCGTTCGTCAGCGTCTCCACCGGCCCGTCCACCGCCACCCGGGTGTGGGAGGGCGACGGCCTCCAGGCCATGGCCGAGCTGCTGGACACCGCACACGGCCCGCTGACCCACCTCGTGCGCCGGCCCGCCGTGGAGAAGGCACTCCGCACCGCCGCCCGGGGCGGCCGGCCCGATCAGCGGACGCTGCAACAGTTCACCTGGCTGGCGCTCGCCTCCGAGCGGCTCGAACCGGGCACCACCCGGCCCGCCACCGGTGCCGCGTACGCCCGGATCACCGCGCCTCCGCAGCAGCGCCAGCCGGCCGGTGGCGCGGTCGCCCGGCTGCGCTGGATCAAACGCACCCGGCTCGGTGGCCGGCTCTGGTCGGCCGTGGCCAGGCGGGTGCGGCCCCGGCCACCGGCCGAGTGAGCGGACCCGCCCGACCCCGCCCGGCCAGGCCGGCCAGGCCGACCGGGCGGGGCGGTCGGCAGTCAGTCCAGGTCGAACTCGCCGTCCTGGGCGCCGGCGACGAAGGCGTCCCACTCGGCCTGGGTGAAGACCAGGACCGGCCCGTCCGGCTCGGCGGAGTTGCGCATGCCGATCAGGTCGTCGACGAAGGCGACCTCCACCGCGCTCTCGGAGGTGTCGCCCTCGGCCCGCTGCCAGACCGCCCGCGAAAGGTCGAAGTCGCCCTTGGGGTGCGAAGCCATCGTCAAGTCCTCCAGTGCACACGGGTGATGGGGGAGACACGTACGGTTCCCCATCGGGCAGGATAAGCGGATGCCGAGCCTGACCCGTGTAGAGGCGACCGCGCGTGGCGCGGCGATCACCGTCGAGTCCTATCAGGTGGACCTCGACCTGACCGGCGGCGGCGAGCGCTTCCGTTCCGACGTCACCATCCGCTTCCGGGCGGTCCCCGGCGCGCAGACCTTCGTCGAGGTCCAGCCCGCGAAACTGCTGGCCGTACGCCTCGACGACCGCGACGTCGACCCGGCCACGCTGGTCGACAACCGGCTGCCGCTGACCGGGCTCGCCGCGACCAACACGCTCACCGTCTCCGCCGAGATGGCGTACTCGAACACCGGCGAGGGGATGCACCGCTTCGTCGACCCGGCCGACGGCGAGACCTACCTCTACGCGATGTCCTTCCTGGACAATGCGCAGCGCATCTTCGCCGCCTTCGACCAGCCCGACCTCAAGGCCCCGGTCACCCTGTCGGTCACCGCCCCGCCGCACTGGGTCGTCGCGGCCAACGGCCAGCTCGCCGCCACCCCGCGTCCCGGGCGCTGGGAGTTCGCCCCGACGGCGCCGCTGGCCACGTACTTCGTCTCGCTGATCGCCGGTCCCTGGCACGTCCGGCGCGGCGAGCACGACGGCATCCCGCTCGGCGTCTACTGCCGGCGCTCGCTGGCGGAGCACCTGGACGCCGACGCCGAGGAGATCCTCACCGTCACCGGGCAGTGCCTCGACCGGTTCCACCAGCTCTTCGCCGAGCGCTACCCGTTCGGCAAGTACGACCAGGCGTTCGTGCCGGAGTTCAACGCCGGCGCCATGGAGAACCCGGGGCTGGTCACCTTCCGCGACGACTACGTCTTCCGCTCGGCCGTCACCGACACCGAGCGGGAGCAGCGCGCCACGACCATCGCCCACGAGATGGCGCACATGTGGTTCGGCGACCTGGTCACCATGCGCTGGTGGGACGACCTGTGGCTGAACGAGTCCTTCGCGGAGTACCTCGGCACCCGGGTGACCGCCGAGGCGACCCGCTTCGACCGGGCCTGGACGACCTTCGCCCTGCGACGAAAGGCCTGGGGCTACGCGGCCGACCAGCGCCCCTCGACCCACCCGGTGGCCCCCGAGGAGGTCGCCGACGCCGCCGAGGGCCTGCTCAACTTCGACGGCATCTCGTACGCCAAGGGCGCCAGCGTCCTGCGCCAGCTCGTCGCCTGGCTCGGCGACGACGCCTTCCTCGCCGGCCTCAACGCCCACTTCGCGAAGCACCGCTTCGGCAACGCCACCCTGGCCGACCTGCTCGGCAGCCTCGCCACCTCGGCCGGGCGCGACCTGTCCGGCTGGGCGGAGCGCTGGCTGCGCTCGGCGCAGGTCGACACGCTGCGCGCCGAGGTCACCGTCGACGCCGAGGGCCGCTACACCGAGGTGGCGATCGGGCAGAGCGCCCCCGACTCGCACCCGGTGCTGCGCCCGCACCGCATCGGCGTCGGCCGGTACGCCGCCGACGGGTCCGTCGCCCGGGTCGAGGTCGACCTCGACCCGGACGCCGACGGCGGCCGGACGGTGCTGACCGGGCTGGCCGGCGAGCCGGCGGCCCGGCTGCTGCTGCCCAACGACGGCGACCTGACGTTCGCCAAGATCCGGCTGGACCCCGCCTCGGCGGACGCCGTGCCGCTGGTGCTGCCCGGCCTGGCCGACCCGCTGGCCCGGGCGCTGCTCTGGGGCGAGGCCCTGGACGCCGCCACCGACGGGGAGCGTCCGGTCGCCGGCCTGGTGGCCCTGATCGCCGCCGCTCTCCCCGCCGAGACCGAGGTGATCATCGCCGAGGACGTGCTCGCGCTCAGCCGCTCGCTGGTCGACCGCTACCTCGACCCGTCCGCCCGCGAGGCCGCGCTGGCGCAGGTCGCCGCCGCCTGCCGGAGACTGCTCGACGGGGCCCCGGCCGGCGGCTCGCTCCAGCTCGCGGCGGCCCGGGGCTGGATCGCCGCCAGCACCGACGCGGAGGGCCTGGCCGGCTGGCTCGCCGGCCGGGACGTCCCGCCGGGGCTGGCGGTCGACGCCGAACTGCGCTGGGCGCTGCTGCTCCGGCTGGTGGTGCTCGGCGCGGCCGGCGCGGCGGAGATCGCCGCCGAGGCCACGGCCGACCCGAGCGCCGCCGGCGCCGAGCGAGCCGCCCGCTGCCGCGCGGCACTGCCCGACCCGGCCGCCAAGCGGGCCGCGTGGGAGATCGTCGTGTCGAACACCGAGCTGTCCAACCGGCTCGTCGAGGCGACCGCGGAGGGGTTCTGGCAGCCCGAGCAGGCCGAGCTGACGGCCGGCTACGTGGCGCGCTACTTCGCCGAGATGCCGGCCGCCGCGCGGTCGCGTACGCCCTGGGTGGCCGACCAGGTCGCGAAGCTGGCCTTCCCCCGCTACGCCGTGGCGCAGCCCACCCGGGAGGCGGCCGCGGCGCTGCTGGCCCGCGACGACGTCACCCCCGGCCTGCGCCGGGTCGTGACCGACGCCGACGACGACCTGCGCCGCGCCCTCGTCGCCCGGACGGCGGTCGCCGCGGCGGCGGCCTGACGCCGTCCGCCGGACGGGACGGTCCGGCGACCCCGGGCGGTCGCCGGTTCCGTCCGGCCTAGGATCGCGGGGTGGAGGAAGACATCCGGCGGGTCGGGATCATGGGCGGCACCTTCGACCCGATCCACCACGGGCACCTCGTCGCGGCCAGCGAGGTGGCGGACCGGTTCGGGCTGGACGAGGTGGTCTTCGTCCCCACCGGTCAGCCGTGGCAGAAGGCGGACGAGCCGGTCAGCCCGGCGGAGGACCGCTACCTGATGACGGTCATCGCGACCGCCTCCAACCCACGCTTCCAGGTCAGCCGTGTCGACATCGACCGGGGCGGGCCCACCTACACGGTCGACACCCTGCGCGACCTGCACGCCGAGTACGGCCCGAAGGTGCAGCTGTACTTCATCACCGGGGCGGACGCGCTGGAGCGGATCCTCTCCTGGAAGGACCTGGACGAGATCTTCGAGCTGGCCCACTTCATCGGGGTGACCCGGCCGGGCTTCGAGCTGACCGACGCGCACCTGCCGGCCGACACGGTGAGCCTGGTGCAGGTCCCGGCCATGGCCATCTCGTCCACGGACTGCCGGGCCCGGGTCGCCAGGGGGGAGCCGGTCTGGTATCTGGTGCCGGACGGTGTGGTGCAGTACATCGCCAAGCGGCGCCTCTATCAGTCGTGATTCGCCCCGGTCTGGGGTGGTTCGGGCGGGTAACGCGCCAGAACTGACGAGTCGGGATTCCACCGGGTATGAGACGCTTGGAGGATCGCACGGTTGATCGAAGGAGAACGGTGACAATTTCCGAACGCGCCCACGAGTTGGCTCTCGCCGCCGCCCAGGCCGCGGCCGACAAGAAGGCGCAGGACATCGTCATCATCGACGTGGGCGACCAGCTCGCCATCACCGACGCGTTCCTGCTCGCCGCGGCTCCCAACGAGCGTCAGGTGCTCGCCATCGTCGATGCCATCGAGGAGCGGCTGCTCGAGCTGCCGGAGAAGGCCAAGCCGGTCCGGCGCGAGGGCGAGCGGGGCGGCCGGTGGGTGCTGCTCGACTACGTCGACATCGTGGTGCACGTCCAGCACACCGAGGAGCGCGAGTTCTACGCCCTCGACCGGTTGTGGAAGGACTGCCCGACGATCCCGTTCGTCGACCGCGACCTCGTCGACGCAGAGTCCGGCACCGGCTCCACCACCGCGGAATGACCCGCCTGATCATCTGGCGGCACGGCAACACCGACTGGAACGCCGCCAGCCGGGTCCAGGGGCAGACCGACGTACCGCTGAACGACCTCGGCCGCGAGCAGGCCCGCAGCGCCGCGCCCCTGCTCGCCGGCCTGCGGCCGGACGCCATCGTGTCCAGCGACCTGAGCCGCGCGGCGGACACCGCCGGCGCGCTGGCCGCGCTGACCGGGCTGCCCGTGCGCACCGACCCCCGGCTGCGGGAGCGGCACTTCGGCTCCTGGCAGGGGCTCGCCCTCACCGAGGCCGCCGAACGCCACCCCGACGAGTTCGCCCGCTGGCGGGCCGGCGACCCGGACCCGGGCGCCGGCCTCGAAACCCTCGACGACCTCGGCAAGCGGGTCGGCGCGGCCCTGTCCGACGCCGCCGACGCCGTGCCGGGCGGCACCGTGGTGGTGGCGACCCACGGCGGCGCGGCCCGGCAGGGCTGCGGCCACCTGCTCGGCTGGGAGCACGCCGTGCTGCGCACCATCGGCTCGTTGCAGAACTGCCACTGGACGGAGCTGCGCCACGACGACGTCCGGGGGTGGCACCTGCGCGCCCACAACGTCGGCCTGATCACCGTGCCGGCCACCGAGGCCGTCTGACCCCGGCGTTCCCCGGCCACATCGGCTAGCGTGCCGGGCATGCCCGTCGCGGTCGTCACCGACTCCACCGCCTACCTTCCGTCCGAGTTGCTGCGCGCCCACCGGCTGACGGTGGTGCCGCTGACCGTCGTGCTCAACGGCGCCGAGGGGCTGGAGGGGGTGGAGACCACCCCGGAGGACGCCACCCGGGCGCTCGGCGGCCGGCGCGTCTCGGTGAGCACCTCCCGCCCGGCGCCCGAGCAGTTCGCCCGCACGTACCGGGAGCTGTTCGACGCCGGCGCCGACGGGATCGTCTCGGTGCACCTGTCGGCAGAGCTCTCCGGCACCGTCGAGGCCGCCCGGCTGGCCGCCGCCGGCTTCGACGACCGGGTCGCCGTGGTCGACAGCCGCTCGACCGGCATGGGCCTCGGCTTCCCCGCCGTCGCCGCCGCCACGGCCGCCGAGCGGGGGAAGGACCTGGCGGGCGTACGCGACGCCGCCGTCGACGCCATCGCCCGCACCAGCATCTGGTTCTACGTCGACACCCTGGAGTTCCTCCGCCGGGGCGGCCGCATCGGTGCCGCCGAGGCGCTGCTCGGGACCGCCCTGTCGGTCAAGCCGATCATGCACATGCCGGACGGCGCGATCGTCCTCAAGGACAAGGTGCGGACCGCCAGCCGGGGCGTGGCGCGGCTGGTCGACCTGGCCGTGGAGGCCGCCGGCGACGCCGAGGTCGACCTGGCCGTGCACCACCTCGCCGCGCCGCAGCGGGCCGAGGCGCTGCTGGAGACGCTGCGGACCCGGCTGGGCGACCGGCTGCACGACTCGTACGTCTCGGAGGCCGGCGCGGTGGTCGCCGCGCACGCCGGGCCCGGCCTGGCCTGCGTCGTCGTGCACCGCCGGCCCCCGGTCAGCGGCTAGGGTGTCCTGTCGTCCACGATCTCCGTCGATCACGCGGGCAGCGCCGACACCCGTCCGGATGCCATCGTGACCCGATGAAGGACGACCTGCACGGTTACCTGAGGGGCGGCCGTGACGCGCTGCTGTGGAAGCTCGACGGGCTCAGCGAATACGATGCCCGGCGCCCGCTGACCCGGACCGCAACCAACCTGCTCGGCCTGGTGAAGCACGCGGCGGCCATGGAGATCCTCTACTTCGGCGTCGTGTTCGCCCGGCCGTTCGGGCAGGAGCTGCCGTACGTCGGCGACGCCGCCCAGACCGGTGCCGACATGTGGGCGACCGCCGACGAGACCCGCGAAGAGATCGTGGGGTTGTACCGTCGCGCCAGCTCCCACGCCGACACCACCATCGGAGCCCTCGCGCTCGACGACGTCGGCCGGGTGCCGTGGTGGGGCGATGCGGCGGTCACACTGCACCAGGTCCTGGTCCACGTCGTCGCGGAGACACAACGGCACGCCGGCCACGCGGACATCGTGCGCGAGCTGATCGACGGCGCGGCCGGGCTGCTGCCCGGGAACGACAACCTGCCACCCGCTGACGAGCCGTGGTGGCGGGACCACCGTCGGCGGGTGGAGCAGGCCGCCCTCGACGCCAGCAACCGCTAGTTTTCCCTATGCGTTGAGCTGCGATTATTCGCTGCCCTAGCACATCACCCGCATGATCAGGCGGTTGTCCACAAGCGGCGCCGTCATCCACAGCCCGCCCTCGGCCGGCCGCGCGCCCCGGGCTCGCGGACCTAGCTTCGCGTCGTGTCAGAAGACGAGGAGACGGTGGTCCGGGAACGACTGCGCCGGTTGATGGCGGGCCGGCCGTCGAGCGCCGTACGGGCGCACCCCGGCGGGCCCGCCGATCCCCTGGAACGGCCCGGTGAACCCGCCGGGCCGTCCGTCGACCGTCAGGGGCCGGCCGGGCTGTCCGGCGATCATCGGAGGTCCGCCGGGCTGCCCGGAGATCGTCCGGGCTCGGTCGGGGTGCCGGAGCCGGTCGTGGCGCTGCCGCCCCGCACACCGGCGTCGCCGGTCGGCGCGGCGGCGCTGCCGGAGCCCGACCCGCCGGCCCGCGCCCTGGGCGCGGCGTCCCGGTTGCCGGGTCCGGGGGCGTTCGATCCGGGCCGGCGGGGGGTACGGGCGCTGGCCGCCGTCGCGGTGCTGGTGGTGCTCGGGGCCGGCTTCTGGGCGTGGCGGTCCCGGCCGCAGACCGAGCCGGTCCGTCCGGTGGCCACGGCGGAGGCGTCCGGGGCGGCGGTGACCGGCCTCGCGGAGCCAGCCACCACCACCGACGCCGGAGAGCTGGTCGTCGCGGTCGCCGGCAAGGTACGCCGCCCCGGGCTGGTCCGCGTGCCGGCCGGCGCCCGGGTCGCCGACGCCTTGGCGGCGGCCGGCGGGGCGTTGCCGGGGGTGGACGTCGCCCTGCTCAATCCGGCCCGCAAGGTCACCGACGGGGAGCTGATCCTGGTCGGCGTCACCGCGCCGCCGGGCGCGGCCGCCCCGCCCGGGGCGGCGCCCGGCGGCGCACCCGGGGCCCCCGGTGCCGGGGGCAAGCTCAACCTCAACACCGCGACGCTGGCGCAGCTCGACGCGCTGCCGGGCGTCGGGCCGGTGCTCGCCCAGCGCATCCTCACCCACCGCGACCAGCAGGGCGGCTTCCGCTCGGTCGGCGACCTGCGCCAGGTCGACGGCATCGGCGACGCCCGCTACGAGCAGCTCAAGGACCTGGTGACGGTGTGACGGCGCGCGGGGTGCCCGGCCCGTCCGGCCCCGGAGCCGCTGGCGTCGACGCCGGGGGCGAGCGGGCCGCGGCGGCCATCGACCTGCGGCTGGCCGGCCTGGCGGTGGCCACCTGGCTCGCGGCGTTGGCCGGGCTGCACCTGACCGTCGGCGGGACCCTGCTGCTGGCGGCGGTGGCTGCCGGGGCGGCAGGGCTGGGCGGGCTGCACCTGTCGGGCGTCCTCGGGCGGCCGGCCGGCCCCGTCCGGCGGTACGGCTGGATCGCCGTCGCTGTCCTGCTCGGCGTGGTCTGCGGTGCGACGGCGACCGCCGCCCGGCTGTCCGTCCGCGACGCCGGACCGGTCCGCGCCCTGGTCGAGGAGCGCGCCGTCGTCACCGCCGACCTGGCCGTCCGCGACGACCCCCGCCCCGTACGCGGCGTCGCCGGGCGCCCGGCCACCCTGCTCGTACCGGCCGAGCTGACCGGGCTCACCGGCCCGGACGGGCGGCGGGTCACCACCCCCGCCCGCGTGCTGGTCGGCGCCTCCGCCCGTCGAGAGGGGCGCGGACAGGTGGTCAGACCGGCCGGGCGAACCCGAGCCAGACCAGCGCCGAGTCCGACCGGTTACCCCGGTGGTCATAGCACCTGATCCGGATGCCGGTGAGGTGATGCCAGAACGCCACCTTGCAGTGCCCCAGGGAGGTCCTCTGTGGGGCACCCGTGACCTGCACCGTGCCGCCCGCGAGCGGGAGCGGCACCCGCACGTCGAACTCGCCGGTGCCGACGTCCTGCACCGTGACCGGCTGCCCGTTCGTGCTGAAGCCGTAGCCGACGACGGTGCACGCGGTGCCGGGGCTGCAGTAGACCTTTGCGACACCGACGTGCTGGGAGCTCAGCGAGGCGAACAGGTGACTGCCCTCGACGTGGGTGAGGATGAACCGGCTGTCCGTTGCGACGCCCGCGGAGTTGTAGCACCGCACCTGGAAGTCGGCGTACGGATCGGTGCGGTAGTCCCGACCGTAGGCGCACCAGACAGCGGGGTCGGGCGACGGAGAGCCGAAGGCCGTCACGTGTACCTGCCGTTGGTAGCCGTCGCCGTAGGGAATGCCGAGCCCCGCCAGCCGGACCCGGTAGTCACCCACCCCCTGCCGGACGATCGTGTTCGTGCCGCCCAGGGAGTTGTACTGGTACTCCCGGGTCGGCGTGTACCACGAGCCCAGCGGTGCGGAGGTCACGTCGTTGCGCACGTATGCGCCGCGCTGCACCGCGCCCGGTGCCGGATTGGTGTAGGCCGCCGTGAACTGTGAGTCCACCGCGACGCCGTACCGGTTGAAGCAGCGCACGTGCAACTCCACGCGGGGGTTGTCCCCCCCCCCCGAACGGGAACCAGTCGTGGACCTTGCACCGGTCGTCGGGCCGCGTGGCAACGCCCCCGTACGCGGTGACCATCGCCGTACCGAACGGACCGAGGTTCGGCAACGTCACGACGTACTGGCCGGTGTTCAACCGGACCACGGTGTTCGCCGCCCCGCTGGAGTTGGCCTGGTATCCCAAGCTGGGCACGTAGGGGATCCACAGGGTGCTGTCCGAGTCGTTCGCCCAGACGTAGCCGTAGCCGTAGAGGGCCGGGCCGGCATTCGCCGGCGGCGCGACCGCCACCAGCGCACCCGCCACCAGCGCCGCGGCCATTGCCACCCGAGCCGCGGCCCGGCGCGCCGGGATCCACACGCCGCCGTTCCCAAACCGCATCCTCATTCCGGCCTCCCGCCGTCCCATGTGCCCGAGCGCCACGCGCGGAGTCCGTAGGTCGGCGTGGCACTGGCGACGGTAGGTGCCGACGTCAAGGTCAGGGGCTCGATCCCGCACGGGGATCAAAGGCATGGTTCCCGGTACGGGTACGCGAGGGCAACTTCCCGGCCAGGTCGAAGGGCATAGCACATCCGAGGCTTGATCAGGGCGTTGTCCACAGACCGCTGAGCTGTCCACAAGTGGTTGTCAGGAACACACGTCGGTCACCGTCGCGCGCCTAGCGTACGGCGCGTGTCCGATGACGACGAGAATCTGTTACGGCAGCCGCTGTTCCGGCTGCTCGATGGCCGGGCCGGCGCGGTGCCACCACCGGCGGTGCCACGACCCGTGGTGCCTCGGCCGGCGGTGCCTCAGCCGATCGGGTCCGGGTCGGTCACGCCCCTGCCTGCCGTGCCGCCGGCCGCGGGGTTTCGACCAACCGACGGTCTACCGTCGCCCGAGGACGGCATTCCGACGGTCACACCATCCCGGCTGCCTGGTCCGGGGGCCTGCGATCCAGGTCGGCGAGGCGTCAAGGCGCTCGCCGCGGTGGTGGTGCTCGGCGCCGCTGGCTGGGCGTGGAGTTCCCGCCCGCAGGCCGACCCCGTAACGGCGACCACCTCCGTCGCCGAATCCGGTGCGGCCGTCCCGTCCGATGTGTCGGAACCCCGGGCCGGAGTGCCCGGGGTGGGACCGGTGCTGGCGCAGCGCATCCTCGACCATCGGGCCAAGCGCGGGGCGTTCCGACCGGTGAGCGACCTGCGGCAGGTCGACGGCATCGGCGACACCCGCTATGAGCAGCTCAAAGACCTGGTGACGGTGTGACGTCGACAGCCGGCGGCTCAGTGTCCGGGGTGCGGGTGATCGCAGGCCGGCAGCCGCCGGATCTGCGACTGGCCGGGCTCGCCCTGGCCACCTGGCTGTCCGCGCTGGCCGGGCTGCACCTGTCCGTTCCCGTCACGGTGGCGATGGCGCTGCTTGCCGCGGTCGGGGCGATCGCCGGCTACGGATACCTGAGCCACGGCCTGTGGGCGACACCCGACCGTGCCGGGGGGAGATCCAATCGCGCTGACCGTGCCGGTGCGGCCGACCGGCTGGTCGAACGCCACCGTTGGCTGGTCATCGCGGTGCTGCTCGGCGTCGTATGCGGGGCCGCGGCCACCGGCGCCCGGATGGTGGTGCGCGACGCCGCCCCGATCGCCGAGCTGGTCCGGGAGCGTGCCAGCGTCACCGCCGAGCTGCTCGTCCGTGACGATCCGCGCGCGGTCGCCGGTGCCACCGGTCGCCCACCGGTATACCTGCTCTCCGCCGAGCTGACCTGGCTGCGCGGGCCCGACCAGCAACGGGTGGCGGTACCGGCCCGGATTCTCGTACTCGCCAGCGATCCGGCCTGGCGGGGCCTGCTGCCCGGCCAACGGATCAGGACCACGGGCCGCCTCGGTGCGCCCCGAGGTGGTGACCTGACCGCAGGCGTGTTGTCCGCCAACGCTGCCCCGGTGCGCGTCGGCCAACCATCCTGGGCGCAGCGGGCCGCCGGCTCACTGCGCGCCGGTCTGCAACGGGCCTGCGTGCCACTGCCCGACGAGCCAGGTGGGCTGTTGCCGGGGCTGGTGGTGGGCGACACCAGCCGGCTCGACCCGGCCGTGGAGGAAGACTTCCTGACCACCGGCATGACCCACCTGAACGCGGTCTCCGGCTCCAACGTGGCCATCGTCGTCGGGGCGGTGCTGCTGCTGGTCCGCTGGGCACGGGCCGGGCCCTGGCTGGCCGCCGGGCTCTGCGGGCTGGCCCTGGTGGGCTTCGTCATCCTGGTCCGGCCCTCGCCGAGCGTGGTGCGGGCCGCCACCATGGGCGCCATCGGGCTGGCCGCGTTGGCGGCCGGGCGTCCACGGGCGGCACTGCCCGCCCTCTCCGCCGGGGTGACCGTGCTGGTGCTGGTCGACCCGGAGCTGGCCGGCGACGCCGGTTTCGCGCTCTCCGTGCTCGCCACCGGCGGCCTGCTGCTGCTCGCCCCGAGGTGGCGCGACGGGCTGCGGCGTCGGGGGGTGCCGGCCGGGCTCGCCGAGGCGCTGGCCGTACCAGCCGCCGCGCAGCTCGCCTGCGCCCCGGTGGTGGCCGGGATCTCGGGCACGGTGAGCCTGGTCGCGGTGCCGGCGAACCTGCTCGCGGTGCCGGCCATCGCGCCCGCCACGGTGCTCGGCGTGCTGGCGGCGGCGGTGTCGCCCCTCTGGCCGGCCGGGGCGGAGTTCCTGGCGTGGCTGGCCAGTTGGCCGGCCTGGTGGCTGGTCACGGTGGCACGGCACGGGGCGCGGCTGCCGGCGGGCACGCTGCCGTGGCCGGGCGGGGCGACGGGCGCCCTGCTGCTGGCCGGGCTGACCGTCGCGCTGCTCGTCGCTACCCGGCACCCGGTGGTCCGCCGGTTGGTGGCGGTGGTCGTCGTCGCCGTGGTGGCCGGCACGCTGCCCGTACGACTGGCCGCCCCCGGCTGGCCCCCGGCCGGGTGGGTGGTCGCCGCCTGCGCGGTCGGCCAGGGCGACACCGTGGTGCTGCCGGTGGCGGCCGGCCGGGCGGTGGTCGTCGACGCCGGGCCGGACCCGGGGGCGGCGGACGGCTGCCTGCGGCGGCTGGGCGTACGGGAGGTCGCGCTGCTGGTCATCAGCCACTTCCACGTCGACCACACCGGCGGCGTCGCGGGCGTGTTCCGGAACCGGCCCGTGGGCGCGGTACTCACACCGCAATGGCCGGAGCCCGCCGCCGGGCGGGGACTCGTCCTGGCCGAGGCCGCGGCGCACTCCGTCGACGTGGTGGCGGGCGCGGCCGGCTGGCGGTACCGGGAGGGTGGCGTCGAGTTCACCGTCATCGGCCCGTCCCGTCCGTTGCGCGGCACCCGGTCGGATCCCAACAACAACTCGCTGATGCTGCTCGCCACCGTCTCCGGCGTACGGATCCTGCTCGCGGGGGACGCCGAGACCGAGGAGCAGCGGGCGCTGCTGGACGACACGGCGCCGGGCGGCCTGCGGGCCGAGGTGCTGAAGGTCGCGCACCACGGATCGGCCTACCAGGACCCGGCCTTCCTGGACGCGGTCCGGCCCCGGATCGCCCTCGTGCCGGTGGGGACGGGCAACGCCTACGGGCACCCCAATCCGGCGGTGCTCGGGCGGCTGGCCCGGGGCGGGGCGCGGGTGCTGCGTACGGACACGGAGGGGGACGTGGCGGCGGTGCTCGGCGGGACCGGCCTCGGGGTGGTGACGCGCGGCACGCCACCCGGCAGGCGGCCGTAGGAATCGATGCCGATTATCGGCTTTAGCGGTGGACTGAGGCGAATGTCTGGATTTGCACTGAGTGCGGGCTCCGCCGCCGGAGTGCCGACGAGCAGACTGGATCAGGCCGCCGGCCGTGCGAATATGGGCGGCGTGACCGCCGCCAGCCTCGCTCCTATTCTGCTCGTCCTCGGCGACGAGGAGCTGCTCGCCACGCGCGCGGTCACCGAAGCCGTCGCCAAGGCGCGCGCCGTCGACCCCGACGTGGACGTCCGCGAATACCAGGCCGGCGCACTCCTCGTCGGCGAGATCGCCGAGATGCTCAGCCCCTCCCTCTTCGGCGGGCGGCGGGTGCTGGTGCTGCGCGCCGGCCAGGACGCCCGCAAGGACCTGGTGGCGGCCCTGCTGGCGTACGCGAAGAACCCCGACCCGGACGTGCAGTTGGTCGTGCTGCACCTCGGCGCGGCCAAGGGCAAGGCGTTCGCCGACGGGCTGAAGGCGGCCGGCGCGACGGTGGTGCCGGCGGCCAAGCTGAAGGGGCACCGTGAGCGGGTGGCCTTCGTCCGCGACGAGATCCGCCGGGCCGGCGGCAAGTGCACCGACGACGCCGCCGAGGCGCTGATCGCGGCGGTCGGCAACGACCTGCGCGAGCTGGCTGCCGCCTGCTCCCAGTTGATGGCCGACACCGACGGCCGGATCGGCGCCGACACGGTCTCCCGCTACTACCGGGGCCGGGTCGAGGTGACCGGCTTCACCGTCGCCGACGCCGCGATGGTGGGCGACGTGCCCGCGGCGCTGGAGGCGCTGCGCTGGGCGCTGCACGTGGGGGTCGACCCGGTGCCGATCGCCGACGCGATCGCCGACGGCGTCCGCACCGTGGCCCGGGTCGCGTCCGCCGGGCGGGGCGACCCCTTCCAGTTGGCGAGCACCCTCGGCATGCCGGCGTGGAAGGTCAGGTCCGCCCAGCAGCGGGCCCGTGGCTGGACGCCCGAGGGCCTGGTCCAGGCGATGCGGGCCGCCGCCGAGTGCAACGCGGCCGTCAAGGGCGGCTCCGACGACCGCGCGTACGCGCTGGAGCGGGCCGTCTTCTCGGTCGCCGCCGCCCGGCAGGGTGGCGCCCGGTGAGCGGATCGCCCCGCGGCTCGTGGGCCACGATCCCCGCCGACGAGGAGCGTTACCGTCCGCTCTACGCGCGCGTACTCGGGCTGCGTTTCGTCAACCCGGGCGGGGTGCTCTGCTTCCTCTTCTTCGAGGGCGCCGTCGCGCTCGCCGCGCTGCTCGCCCTCGCCGAGCTGGTCACCTGGTGGGCGGTGCTCATCCTGCCCGCCACGGTGGCCGCCATGGTGAAGCTCAACGACATGGTGGCCGCGGCGGTGGTCCGGTCCGCCGCCCTCGTACCCGAGCAGGAACGGGACCGCTTCCGCCAGCAGATGGAGCCCGTGGTCGGGCGGGCCAGGGTCGACTGGGTCAGGCACAGCGTGCCGGGCGTCGTCGTCACCGTGTCGTCGGCGCCGCGCGGCGCCCGGGTCGTGGGCGACCGACAGGTGCACCCTCATCCGCGGCACGGCACGGGGGAGCGCGACGGTGGCCGCGCGGACGCCGAGTTCGGCCCGCAGCGCGCCCACCCGGATCCGCTGGGCTGACGCCCGGCAGCCGGCCGAAGGCCGGGCACGGCGACGACCGACCCGGCGATCGCTGGGTACCCAGCAGTCCGACGGCCCACCCGGGGTCGCCCCGCTTGAGACCTTGGAAGGAATGGCCCTGATGGGGGCCCGTTTTCGCCAAGATCCGGCGTGCGGACGACTGGGAGCCACAGCGAACGGCGGGCGGCCGCAGCGAACGACAGTGAGCCACGGGAGCCGCAGCGACTGACGGCGCGCCATGGAGAGCTGTAGCGCACCGTTAGGACCAGCGGGAGCGGCGTGAAACGCAGACAGCCGGAAGCCCCGGGGCGGGCCCGGGGCTTCCGGTCAGGTCTTCAGGTCGCCTCGTCAGGCGGAGAGCGCCACCACGCGCTTGGCGATCGCGGACTTGCGGTTCGCGGCCTGGTTCGAGTGGATCACGCCCTTGCTGACCGCCTTGTCCAGCTTGCGCGACGCGTCCCGCATGAGGATGGTGGCCTTCTCGACGTCACCGGCCTCAGCGGCCTCGTTGAACTTCCGGACGGCGGTCTTCAGCGACGACTTGACCGACTTGTTACGCAGCCGGCGCTTCTCGTTCTGCCGGTTGCGCTTGATCTGGGACTTGATGTTCGCCACGCGACAGCCTCGTCTTGATAGCTCGGGTTGGTCTGCTTCCGCGCGCGACGAGCATGCGTCATCGCTGCGCGAAGAGCCAGGTTACCAGGTCGCCCGGGACGAGCCAAAACGGCTCGGTCTCCGCCCTGGCCGGCGGGCTTCCGCTCAGGTCCAGCCCTGCCGGCGGGCGAGCCAGCCGAGTGACTGTTCGCCGCTCCACCGCTGGTGCGCCGGCAGGTGCGGCGACGCGGTTCCGGGCGCCGAGGCGGCGGTGGTGAGGAAGTAACCGGACAGGGCGGCGAGGGTGGCGTCCAGGGCGTCGGGGGGCGCGCCCGCCGACGCCGGGTGCCGGACGAAGAGCGCGTCGGCGTCGAGACCGTCGGCGTACGCGGTGAGCAGCAGGGTGACCAGGTCGAACCAGGCCGGCCCCTGGCAGAGCCACGTCCAGTCGCAGAACCAGGCCCGCCCCGCCCCGTCGATGAGCACGTTGTCCAGCCGCAGGTCGCCGTGGATCAGGCCGGTCGCGCCGGCGGCGTACGCCGGGAGGCGGGACTCCAGCGTGACCAGGTCGGGCAGGCGGTCCCGGATGGGCGCGGGGAGCGGCGGGGCCGGCTCCCGGCCGGCGACAATCTCGCCCCACCAGAGGATGTCGTCGCGGGCCAGGTCGGCGAGGTGGGGCGGCCCGAGCCCGAGCAGTGCGGCCGGGGCGGTGGCCAGCATGGCGGCGACGTCGGCGTACCCGGTCAGGGTCGCGGTCAGCTCGGCCGCGTCCCAGGGCAGCCGGGGCGTGTGCCCGTCGACGGCGTCGAGGCAGAGCGCGAACCAGCCCGCCTCGTACAGCGTCCACCGGGGGCGGGGCGATGGCAGCCCGGCCGGGAGCCGGTCGAGGATCGCGGCCTCCCGGGCGTACCAGTCGACCAGTCGCGGATGCTCGGCGGTGGCCGCGGCCTTCACGAAGGCCCGGTCGCCGGCGGCGGTGCGGAGCACGGCGGCGAAGCCGCGGGTGAAGCCGGCCCCGGCGACCCGCGCGGCGACCACGGGCGCGCCGAGCCGGTCGCCGATGGCGGTACGCAGCGCCGCCGGCAGCGTCGCCCACTGCGGCCGGTGGGCGGTCGCGTGGTACGGCACGGGCGGCGGGGACGTCGACGTCACGCCACCATGCTGCCGGGCCGCCCGCCGCGCCGCACCCGCCGCGCCGCACCCGCCGCGCCGCCACGGCGTCCGGTGCCCGCGCGCGTCAGGTCACGCCGCCGGGCCGCCCGCCGCCCGTGCCGGCACGGCCCCGGCGCCCGCGACCCGCCGGGTGGTGCCGTGGCGGGGCGGGGGCGGCGGCGCGGTCTGCCAGACTGCCAGGCCATGAGGACCGACGACTTCTGGCAGTTGATCGACCGGGCCCGGGCCGACGGCGGGGGAGAGCCGCACGCGGTCGCCGCGCGGGCCGTCGCCCTGCTCGCCGAGCGCGCCCCGGAGGACATCGTCGGGTACGCCCGCCACCAGGCGCGGGTGCTGTCGGCCTCGCACCGGGTCGACCTCTGGGGCGCCGCCTACCTGATCAACGGTGGCGTGTCCGACGAGGGCTTCCACCACTTCCGGGGCTGGCTGATGACCCAGGGCCGGGAAATCTTCGCGCGCGCCGTCGCCGACCCGGACTCGCTGGCCGCGCTGCCGCAGGTCAGGGCTGCCTCGCTCAGCGGTGAGGAGTTCTCGGCCGCGCAGATGCTCGCGGTGCCGTGGGACGCGTACCGGCGGGCCACCGCCGCCGAGCTGCCGGCGGACCCGGCGCCGGTACCGGTGCCGGACCTGAACGACTTCTGGGACTTCGACGACGAGGAGGAGGCGAAGCGGCGGCTGCCGAAGCTCGCCGCCCTCTTCGTCGAGCCGCCCGCCGAGTGACCCGGCCGGGCCCGCACCGGTCGGCGTGATCCCGCGCGGGGCGGCGTTCCCGGGGTGCTCCCCGCGGCGGGGATCGCCCGCACAGCGGACGCGCGGCGGCGACGTGGGAGCATAGAGGGGGCCGGCGTCGTGCCGGCCCGCTCACGTCAGCCGACCAGAACGGACCGCTGTGCCACCGACGCTCGATTCCGGCGCGAACGCTCCTGGTGCCACCGACCCGGCGCGCATCCGGAACTTCTGCATCATCGCCCACATCGACCACGGGAAGTCGACCCTGGCCGACCGGATGTTGCAGCTCACCGGCGTGGTCGACCCCCGGCAGATGCGTGCGCAGTACCTCGACCGGATGGACATCGAGCGCGAGCGCGGCATCACGATCAAGAGCCAGGCCGTCCGGATGCCCTGGACCATCCGGGAGGGCGACCGGACCGGCGAGACCGCCGTGCTCAACATGATCGACACCCCGGGCCACGTCGACTTCACCTACGAGGTGTCCCGGTCGCTGGCCGCCTGCGAGGGCGCGGTCCTGCTGGTCGACGCCGCGCAGGGCATCGAGGCGCAGACCCTGGCGAACCTCTACCTGGCGCTCGAGAACGACCTGCACGTCATCCCGGTGCTCAACAAGATCGACCTGCCGGCCGCCCAGCCGGAGAAGTACGCCGAGGAGCTGGCGCACCTCATCGGCGGCGACCCGGCGGACTGCATCCGGGTCTCCGGTAAGACCGGTGAGGGTGTGCCGTACCTGCTCGACGAGATCGTCCGGCAGTTCAAGCCCCCGATCGGCGACGCGGAGGCGTCCGCCCGCGCCATGATCTTCGACTCGGTCTACGACGTCTACCGGGGCGTGGTCACCTACGTCCGGGTCATCGACGGGCGGATCAGCGCCCGCGACCGGATCAAGATGATGTCCACCGCCGCCGTGCACGAGCTGCTGGAGATCGGCGTCATCTCGCCCGAGATGGTGAAGGCCGACGCGCTCGGCGTCGGCGAGGTGGGTTACCTGATCACCGGCGTGAAGGACGTCCGCCAGTCCCGGGTGGGTGACACGATCACCATCAACTCGCGGCCGGCGAAGGAGGCCCTCGGCGGCTACAAGGACCCGAAGCCGATGGTCTACTCGGGCCTCTACCCGATCGACGGCTCCGACTACCCCAACCTGCGCGAGGCGCTGGACAAGCTCAAGCTCAACGACGCCGCGCTCGACTACGAGCCGGAGACGTCCGGCGCGCTCGGCTTCGGCTTCCGGTGCGGCTTCCTCGGCCTGCTGCACCTGGAGATCATCCGGGAGCGGCTGGAGCGCGAGTACAACCTCGACCTCATCTCCACCGCCCCGAACGTGGTCTACCGGGCCATCACCGAGGACGGCGAGGAGATCGTCGTGACGAACCCGAGCGAGTACCCCACGGGCAAGATCGCCGAGGTGTACGAGCCGGTCGTGCGCGCCACGGTGCTCACCCCGAACGACTACGTCGGCGCGGTGATGGAGCTCTGCCAGGGCCGCCGGGGCAGCCTGCTCGGCATGGACTACCTCTCCGCCGACCGGGTCGAACTGCGCTACACGCTGCCCCTCGCGGAGATCATCTTCGACTTCTTCGACCAGTTGAAGAGCCGCACCAAGGGCTACGCCTCGCTGGACTACGAGCCCTCCGGCGAGCAGGCGTCCGACCTGGTGAAGGTCGACATCCTGCTGCACGGCGAGCCCGTGGACGCGTTCAGCGCGATCGTGCACAAGGACAAGGCGTACAACTACGGGGTCACCATCGCCACGAAGCTGCGCAACCTGATCCCGCGCCAGCAGTTCGAGGTGCCGATCCAGGCGGCGATCGGCAGCCGGGTGATCGCCCGGGAGACCATCCGGGCGATCCGCAAGGACGTGCTCGCCAAGTGCTACGGCGGTGACATCAGCCGTAAGCGCAAGCTGCTGGAGAAGCAGAAGGAGGGCAAGAAGCGGATGAAGATGGTGGGCCGGGTGGAAGTCCCGCAGGAGGCCTTCATCGCCGCGCTCTCCTCCGACTCCGGCGACGCCAAGGGGCCCGGCAAGAAGTGACCCGCCGCCGGTGGCGGCCGGCGCAGGACGACGTACGACGGCCGGTGCCCCGGCCGGGCTGCGGACCCCTCGTGGTCCCGCCCGGCCGGGGCACCGGCCGTTCGCGTCGAAGGTTTTTTCCGGCCCCTACGGCCCCGCCGCAACTCACCGCAGGCAAGGGCGCGACCTGCGCGGATGATCGCCCGGGGCCATTCGGCGCGCGGTGCGCCATTGACGTGCGACGTCGTCCTCCTCGGTCGAACCGGTTTGGGTTTTTGGCGGGTCGGGAACTTAGCGGTCACGACAGGAACACCACGGACAGTGGGAACTGATTCTTTTAGAAGGAGGAGGGCGACGTGGAGCTCACCGTTTGGGGCATCGTCACCGCGCTCATCGTTGGTCTTATCGTCGGCGCTCTGGGTCGCCTGCTCGTGCCGGGCCGCCAGAACATGCCGATGTGGCTGCACATGCTGATCGGTGTGGGCGCCGCGCTGCTGGGCACCGTGCTGGCTCGGGCGATGGGTATCGCCACTTCGACCGCTGGCATCGACTGGGGCGAGCTGCTGGTCCAGGTCGTGCTGGCCGCGATCGCCGTGGCCCTGGTGGCCGGTGTGGGTCGTCGCCGCAGCGTCACCCACCGGTAGTCCCCGTACCGCTCGACGGGCGTCCGACCGCACAGGTCGGGCGCCCGTTTCGCGTACGCCCGGGTCCCGTCGCGGGGGTTCCCGGGCGCGCGTGCGCCCGGCCTCCGGTCGACCGGAGCGTCGTCGCGGCGGTGCCGGAAGTACGGTCCGGGCGCCCATCGGAACGGTGCCCCGGAAAGTCGGTTTGGATTTTCGGGCGGTCGGGAACTTAGCGGTCACGACAGGAACACCACGGACAGTGGAACTGATTCTTTCAAGGAGGAGGGCGACATGGAGCTCACCGTTTGGGGCATCGTCACCGCGCTCATCGTTGGTCTCATTGTCGGCGCTCTGGGTCGCCTGCTCGTGCCGGGCCGCCAGAACATGCCGATGTGGCTGCACATGCTGATCGGTGTGGGCGCCGCGCTGCTGGGCACCGTGCTGGCTCGGGCGATGGGTATCGCCACTTCGACCGCTGGCATCGACTGGGGCGAGCTGCTGGTCCAGGTCGTGCTGGCCGCGATCGCCGTGGCCCTGGTGGCCGGTGTGGGTCGTCGCCGCAGCGTCACCCACCGGTAATCCCCGTACCGCTCGACGGGCGTCCGACCGCACAGGTCGGGCGCCCGTTTCGCGTGCGCCCGGATGGTCTCGGTGCGCCCGGTTTCATCCCCGCGCCGGGCCGCGCATGATCGATCCGCTGCGGTACCGTCGCCTCTCTTCCGCCGACCGCCCACTGTCGTAAAGGAATTTTTCCTACTAAGGTGCGGCGGAGAAGGTTAGTGCCAAGCGGCGCGAGGGAGATGTGGCGTGAACAGGTGGAAGCGGCTGGCCCCGGTCACCGCCGTCGTGGCCTCGGCCGCGATGGTCCTGGCCGGTTGCGGTGGCTCCGATGACGACAAGGCTGCCGACAACAGCAAGCTCACGGTCTGGATGATGGGCGAGGGCAGCGAGGCGCAGACCAAGTTCCTCGACGGCGTCGAGACCGAGTTCCGGCAGAAGCACCCGGACACGGACGTGGTGGTCCAGTACATCCCCTGGCTCGAGGCGCCGAAGAAGTTCCAGGCCGCCCTCGCCGGTGGCGAAGGGCCGGACGTCACGGAACTGGGCAACACCGAGACCCAGGGCTGGGCGGCGCAGGAGGCGCTGGCCGACGTGACCGACCGGATGAACGGTTGGACCGAGGGCAAGGACATCCTCCCCGACCTGGTCAAGAACGCCCAGCTCGACGGCAAGCAGTACGGCGTGCCGTGGTACGCCGGCGTGCGGGGGATGTACTACCGCACCGACTGGTTCGCCGAGGCGGGCGTGAAGCCGCCGACGAACTGGGAGGAGCTGGTCTCCGCCGCCAAGACCGTGCAGGCCAAGAAGCCCGGCACCTACGGCATCGCCCTGCCCGGCAACTCCGAGCTGCCCTTCTACTCGTTCCTGTGGGGGGCCGGCGCGGAGATCGCGACGCAGCAGGGCGACACCTGGAAGTCCGGCTACAACACGCCCGAGGCGCAGAGGGCCGTCAAGTTCTGGACCGACCTGGTGACCGTGCACAAGGTGGCCCCGCCGGCCGCCGCGGGCTGGAACGAGATCGACGCCCGTACGCAGTTCGCCACCGGCAAGGCGGCGATGGCCTTCGGCGGTAGCTGGCAGCAGGGCGCCATCAAGAAGGACAACCCGGAGATCGAGAAGGTCTGGGGCACGTTCCCGATCCCCGGCCCCGACGGCAAGGCGGCGCCCGGCTTCGCCGGCGGCTCCGACGTCGCGATCTGGAAGGACAGCGAGCGGCAGGATCTCGCCTGGGACTACCTGACCGTGCTGCTGAACAAGAAGAACGACCAGGCGTTCGCCGACAGCCTCGGCTTCTTCCCGGTCTACAAGGACCTCGTCGGCGGCGACAAGTACGCCAGCGACAAGATCATGGCGGCGTTCGCCACCACGATGCAGAACACCAAGCTCACGCCGCTCACCCCCAAGTGGGTCGAGGTCAGCCGGACCAAGACGGTGACCCAGGCGATGAACAGCTCGGTCATGAAGGGTCAGAAGACGGTCGAGAAGGCTACCGCCGACGCGGCCGCGGAGATGGAAAGCATCCTCAACGCCAAGTGACCACGCTGACCGAGGCGCCGGAGACGGCCGCCGCGCGGGAGACCCCCGCGCGGCGGCGTCGCCGGGTGGACCGCCTGCCCTACCTGCTGCTCCTGCCCTGTCTGGTGATCATCGGCGTGCTGCTGCTCTGGCCGCTCGGCCAGGTGGTGGTGATGTCCTTCCACCAGCTCAACAACGTCCGACAGTTGCGCGGCGACCGCGAGTGGCCGTGGGTGGGCCTCGGCAACTACGCCGAGATCCTCAGCGACCCGTTCTTCCTGACGGTGCTGCGCAACACGGTCCTCTTCGCCGTGGCCAACGTCGCGCTCACGATGGTGCTGGGCACCCTGGTCGGGCTGCTGCTCAACCGGCTCGGCAAGCGGATGGCCGCCTTCGTGGCCAGTTGCGTGATGCTCGCCTGGGCCACCCCGGCGCTGACCGGCACGATCGTCTGGAAGTGGATCTTCGACGACACGAGCGGCCTGGTCACCTGGTTGTTCAACGCGCTGCCCGACGGGCTGTCGCAGAGCCTCTTCGGGCGCAGCGACTGGACCGGCTACGGCTGGTTCAACTCGCCCCTGCTGTTCTTCTCGATCCTGACCCTGGTGGTGGTCTGGCACTCGTTCCCGTTCATCGCGGTCAGCGTGCTGGCCGGGCTCAAGAGCGTGCCGAGCGAGCTGCACGAGGCGGCCCGGGTCGACGGGGCCGGACCGTGGAAGGTGTTCTGGAAGATCACCTTCCCGCTGCTGCGGCCGGTCTTCGGGATCCTGATCGTGCTCTCCACGATCTGGGACTTCAAGGTCTTCACCCAGCAGTTCGTGCTGGCCGGCGGCACCCAGGACCGGCCGACGTTCATGCTCTCCATCTACTCGTACGCGGAGGCGTTCTCGCCCCCGCCGAAGTACGGCCTCGGTGCCGCGATCGCGGTGATCCTCACCCTGATCCTGCTGGTGGTGACCGGCCTCTACGTCCGCATGGTGCTCAAGCAGGAGGAGGACGCGTGACGCGACGCGGAGGCGGCGGGGGCGCGAAGCGGCTCGCCCTCAACGGCGCGGGGCTGCTGGTGGCGCTCTTCGCCGCGTTCCCGGTCTACTGGATGATCGCGACCTCGCTGAAGCCGAGCTCGGAGATCTTCTCGTCGACCCCCCGGCCGGTGCCCAGCGAGCCGACCCTGGAGCACTACCGGCAGATCCTCACCGGCAACCTGATCCCGGGCGTCACGTTCGCCGACTTCTTCCTCAACAGCGCGCTGGTGGCGGTCTCCACGGTGGTGCTCAGCGGCCTCGTGGCGCTGCTGGCCGCCACCGCGGTGGCCCGGTTCCGGTTCAAGCTGCGGACCACGTTCCTGATCATGCTGCTGGTGGTGCAGATGATCCCGCTGGAGGCGCTGGTCATCCCGCTGTTCCTGATGATCCAGCGGCTCGGGCTCTACAACACCCTGCCCAGCCTGATCCTCACCTACCTCGGCTTCTCGCTGCCGTTCGCGGTCTGGATGCTGCGGGGCTTCGTCGCCGCCGTGCCGAAGGAACTGGAGGAGGCCGCCGCCATCGACGGGGCCAGCCGGGCGCAGACCTTCCGCAAGGTCCTCTTCCCGCTGGTGGCGCCCGGGCTGGTGGCCACGAGCATCTTCTCGTTCATCACCGCCTGGAACGAGCTGATCTTCGCGCTGACCTTCATCAACGACCAGGAGAGCTACACGCTGCCGGTCGCGATGACGTTCTTCTTCGGCCGCGACGACACGGCCTGGGGCCCGGTGATGGCCGCCTCCACGCTGTTCACCCTGCCGGTGATCGTCTTCTTCCTGTTGGTGCAGCGGCGGATGGTCTCCGGGCTGGTGGCCGGAGCCGTCAAGGGCTGAGCCGCGCCGGAGCCGGTCGAGGGCCGGGCCTGGCCGGAGCGGTCAAGGGGCTGAGCCGCGCCGGGGAGGTGGAGTCCCTCGCCGCCGCCGGGCGTGTCGACGAGGGGCCCTTCCTCGCCCCAGTCGCCGACGGCCGCGCGGGCTAGGCTGACCGCCATGACGGGCAGGCTGGCTTCGGTGAACATCGGCATCGTGACCGAGGCGCAATGGGCGGGCGACGCGAGCGGCCGCAGCGGCATCGACAAGCGGCCGGTCGACGGCCCGGCGCTGCTGCGTACCGACGGGGTGGCCGGCGACTTCATCGGCGAACGCGCCCACCACGGCGGCCCGGACCAGGCGGTCTACGCGTACGCCGGGGAGGACGCCGCCTGGTGGGCGGGGGAGTTGGGCCGCGACATCGGCCCCGGCGCCTTCGGGGAGAACCTCACCACCCACGCGCTGGACGTGACGGGCGCCGTGATCGGGGAGCAGTGGGCGGTCGGCTCGGCGCTGCTCCAGGTGACCAAGCCGCGTACGCCCTGCCGGACGTTCGCCGGCTTCTGGGGCGTGCCCGACCTGATCAAACGGTTCACGGCGCGGGCGGCGCCCGGGGTGTACCTGCGGGTGCTGCGTGAGGGGGAGGTCGGCGCGGGCGACCCGGTCGCGGTGGTGGACCGGCCCGCGCACGGGGTGACGATCGGCGAGGTGTTCCGGGCCCTGAGCCTGGAGCCGGAGCTGCTGCCCCGGCTGCTCGACGCCGCCGACCTGCCGGAAGGGCTCCGGGAGAAGGCACGCCGTCGGCTCGCCGGCCCGGGCTGACCGGCGCGACCCACGCGAACGGACGGGCCCTGTCCCGTGGGGGAGGGGGCCCGTCCGGCGTCGGCCCGGGCGCGCCGGGTGCGGCTCAGCGCAGCCAGGGCACGCTGCGGTCGAGCAGACCGCGCTGCTTGAGCTCCTTGCGCAGCGGGATCTCGTCGTCGATGTAGCCGTCCCAGTTGATGCCCCAGTAGTTGGCGGTGTGGGTGCCCTCACCGCAGAGCTGGCGCTGCACCGGCGTGCGGTTGGCCCACCACTCGCCGTCCTTGTCGATGTGCAGCTCGTCCAGCGGCCGGATCCACCGGTAGGTGTAGCCGACGAAGAGCATCTTGCGGGTGATGGTCGACAGGTTGGTCGACCGCGAGTGCCACTGGCGGCGGTCGAAGATGAAGGCGTCACCGGGGTTGGCGGTGATCTCCACCGTGCCCTCCGGGTCCGGGTTGTGCACGGAGGTGTCCGCCGGGCGGGGCAGCGAGTTCCACAGGTGGCTGCCCGGGATCACCTTCGTGGCGCCCCGGCCCTTCTCCGACAGGTCGGACAGGACGTAGGCCACCTTCAGCGAGAACATCGGCCGGGGCAGGTTCGGGTCCATCGTCTCCGGGTCGGAGTTCTGCCGGTACCCGTCCTGGTGCCACCCCCAGTAGGGCTTCTCCGGCTCCGCCGCCGGCGGGGTGACGTCCAGGTGGTTGTGGTGGGTGTAGATGTTCCAGCCGGCCAGGCCCCACATGTACGGGAAGGCGATCGGGTGGGTCAGCAGGTCGCCGAAGAGCTCGTCGCGCTCCAGGAAGCCCAGCAGGTGCAGGGTGCCGTCCTTGGTGGTGGTGCCCTTCGCCTGCTCCTCGGCGTAGACGCGGTCCACCGCCGCCTCCAGCGCCGCCCGGTGGTCCTCCGTCAGCACGTTGCGCAGCAGGAGGAAGCCCTGCTCGTGGAACTCCTTGCGGTCGGTGTCACTGATCGGTTCGTAACCGGTCCGGTCGCCGTAGTCGAACACCTCGACGTACCCCTCCCCATGAGGCGAAACCATTGCTGGCACAGGCCGCCGATCGTAACGCGCTGGTTCCGGGGCGAGGTACTGCCCGGCCCGATATGCGACCGTGGCGCGGACCCAGGGGAGCAGTGCGGTTACGCCACGCAGCGCCTCGGGGATCCGGCGGGGCTTATCGGCCATAATGCCGGTTTGCGCGGTGACTGCCGGTAAGGAGATCGAGGGCCACTACGCCTCGGCGAAGACCTCCGCGACCACCCGACCGTCGGCCGGGGCGTCGTCGGTCCGGTTCCAGGTGCCCGCGCGGGCCGTCCACTCCAGGTCGCCGAAGCGCACCCGCTTCACGCCGTGGTCCTGGGCGTGGGAGACCAGCCAGTGCGCGTACCGCCAGCCCCGACGCTCGTCGGCGGCGGGGACCGTCAGGCCCGTCAGGCTCGCCGCGGTGCTGGCGCCGGCCAGGCCCCAGTCCAGCGCCAGGCCGCGGGTCAGCGCGATCGCGGCGGCCTCGCCGCGCATCGCCGGGTCGCGGCCCACCGTGCAGGCGACGGCGCCGGTGGCGTGCCCGACGAGGGCCCGGGTCAGCACCTCGGACTCGTCCGCCCACTTCTGGTACGCCTCGGGGAAGGCCGAGCGCTGCACCTTCTGCGCCGCGTCGGTGACCCGCATCCGCTCCCAGCCGCGCACCTTCTTGAGCCCGGCGTAGAACTTGCCGGCCGCGTAACGGGGGTCGCGGATCTGCTCCGGGGTCCCCCAACCCTGGCTCGGGCGCTGCTGGAACAGCCCGACCGAGTCGCGGTCGCCGCCGGCGAGGTTGCGCAGGCCGGACTCCTGGTAGGCGGTGGCCAGCGCGACGACGACGGCCCGCTCGGGCATCTTGCGCTGGATGCCGATGGCCGCGATCGTCGCCGCGTTGGCCATCTGGTCGGCGTCCAGGTTCACCCGGCCGTCCGCCTGCACCGTGCACGTCCGGCTGGCCAGGGGGAGGCGCAACTGCCCACCCATCTGCCGGACGACGACCCAGATCCCGACCACGGCGAGGACGACGAGGACGACGCCGCCCGCCACGACTGCGCGAGTACGCACCCACACCCCCTGATCGACAGTCCGACAAGCGTACGTCCCCCGTGGCGCCTTGCGGGTCGTCCGACCGGTTCCGCCCGACCGGCCGGCCTGGCACCGGCCACCGGGCGGCCCGGGAGTCCGGACGTTCCCGTTTCCCGCGCGGCCTCACCCCGCGCGTCGCCGGCCCCGCCAGCGCGGGCCGCGCCCTACCGCCCCTCACCCGGCGTGGTGTCGCCGTCGGTCGGCACCCAGCGCGCCGGCCGCTTCTCCCGGAACGCCAGGACGCCCTCGCGTCCCTCCTCCGACAGGAAGTAGCCGGTCGACAGGGTGGACAGCCCGGCGATCTCCGCCCGCAGGTCCGTGGCGGGCGGGCGGCGCAGCAACTGCTTCGCCCCGGCCAGCGCGCCCGGTGCCCCCCGCACCAGAGAGTCGCAGTACCCCGCAACCGCCGCGTCCAGCCCGTCCGCCGGCACGGCGGCGGTGACCAGGCCGATCTCGGCGGCCCGCCGGCCGTCGAAGGTGTCGCCGGTCAGGTAGAGCTCGGCCGCCGCGCGGGGGTGCAGCCGGGGCAGCACGGTCGCGGAGATGACCGCCGGCACCACGCCGATCCGCACCTCGGTGAAGGCGAACGTCGCCTCCCGCGCGCAGACCGCCAGGTCGGCCGCCGCGATCAGCCCCAGGCCGCCGGCCCGGGCCGGGCCGGCCACCTTCGCCACCACCGGTTTCGGGCACTCCCAGACCGCCGCGAGCACGTCGCCGAGCATCCCGGCCGGCACGGTCCCGCTGGCGTACGCGGCGGCGGTCTCCTTCAGGTCGGCGCCGGAGCAGAAGACCGGGCCCGTGTGGTCCAGCACGACCACGCGTACGGCGTCGTCGGCGACCGCCTCGGCGAGCCCGGCCAGCAGCTGGGTCATCAGCGGTGTGGAGAGCGCGTTGCGGTTGTGCGGGCTGTCCAGGGTGAGCGTGGTCACCCCACGGGCCGTGGCGGCCCGTACGAACACGTCGGGAGAGGTCATGGAAGGGCACACTAGTGGCCATGCCCGGCGTCCTTCCAGAAGGCGAAACCGTCCCCGTCGACGGGTCGCTGCCCGCCACCGCCACCCGTGCCGTCGGCGCGCGCGGCTTCGGCGTGTACGTGCACGTGCCGTTCTGCGCCAGCCGCTGCGGCTACTGCGACTTCAACACGTACACCGCCGCCGAACTGGGCGGCGGGGCCAGCCGGGAGGAGTACGCCGACACCGTGCTGGCCGAGCTGGCGCTGGCCCGCCGGGTGCTGGGCGACGCCCCGCCGCCCCGGGTCGACACCGTGTTCGTCGGCGGTGGCACCCCGACCCTGCTCCCCGCCGACGACCTGGCCCGGATCCTCGACGGCATCGACCGCACCTGGGGGCTCGCGCCCGGCGCCGAGGTGACCACCGAGGCCAACCCGGAGTCGGTCACGCCCGAGTCGCTGAAGGCGCTGCGGGCCGCCGGCTACACCCGGATCTCGCTGGGCATGCAGTCCGCCGCGCCGGGGGTGCTGGCGATCCTGGACCGCACGCACAGCGCCGGCCGGGCCGTCGCCGCCGCCCGCGAGGCCCGCGACGCCGGGTTCGACCACGTCAACCTGGACCTGATCTACGGCACGCCGGGGGAGAGCGAGGCCGACTTCGCCGCCTCCCTCGACCAGGTCGTCGCCGCCGGGGTGGACCACGTCAGCGCGTACGCCCTGATCGTGGAGGACGGCACCCGGCTGGCCACGCGGATGCGGCGCGGCGAGCTGCCGTACCCCTCCGACGACGTCGCCGCGGACCGCTACCTCGCCGCGGAGGCCGCCCTCGGCGCGGCCGGTCTCTCCTGGTACGAGGTGTCGAACTGGGCCCGCGACGAGGCGGCCCGGTGCCGGCACAACCTGCTCTACTGGACCGGCGCCGACTGGTGGGGTCTCGGCCCGGGCGCGCACAGCCACGTCGGCGGCGTGCGCTGGTGGAACGTCAAGCACCCCACGACGTACGCGAAGCGGCTGGCGGCGGGCGGCTCGCCCGGCCTGGCCCGCGAGGTGCTCACCGCCGACGAGGCGCACATGGAGGACGTCATGCTCCGGCTGCGCCTCGCTTCCGGGCTGCCGCTGGACGCCCTGGACGAGGCCGGCCGGGCCGGTGCCGCGCGGGCCCTCGGCGCCGGGCTGCTGGCCGCCGACGAGCACGCGGCCGGTCGGGCCGTGCTGACCCTGCGCGGCCGGCTGCTCGCCGACGCGGTCGTGCGTGACCTGCTGCCCTGAACCGCGTGCCGGGGCCGGCCGGGGGAGCGGCCGACCCGGGTCACCTGGTGAAGGCGTAGGTCATCGGGTAGCGGTAGAGCACGCCCTCGTTGGCCTTGAGCCCGCCGACGATGCCGAAGATCAGCGGCACCAGCCAGACGAGCATCGGAACGAAGAACAGCACCCCGCAGGTGATCAGCGTGACCACCCAGCTCAGCACCCCGACGATCGTCCAGGTGAGCTGGAAGTTCAGCGCCGCGACGGCGTGCGCCCGGGCGGTCGGGGACTGCTGCCCCCGGACCATCAGCGCGATCAGCGGCGCCAACCAGCCGAGCAGGCCGCCGCCGACGATCACGCCGGCCGCGCCGCCGAAGTGGGCGATGAGGGCCCAGTTCTTGTCGTCGTTGCTGGCGTAGCCGCCCGTCGGCGCACCGTAGCCACCCCCACCGGGATACCCGGCCCCGGGCGGCGGGAAGCCACCGGGCGGCGGATAGCCGGCCCCGGGCGGCGGCTGACCACCGGGCGGGGGAAGGTCGCCGGGCAGCGGATGGTCGCCGGGCAGCGGATGGTCGCCGGGCGGGGGGTAGCCGCCCGACGGCGGCTGGTCACCGGTGGGCGGCGGATAGCCACCGGGCGGGGGATAGCTGCCCGGGCCCGGTGCCCCGGACAGTGGAGCGGTGGATTCGTCGGAGCCGGCGGGGCCGGGGACCCCGGACGGAGCGGTCGGGTCCGGCGGGAAGCCGGGGTCCCCCGCTCCGGGAGGGCGAGGCGGTTCGGTCATGGAGGTCACGGTAGGTGCAGCCGGCAAGGCGGCACCAGCGTGACACCGGTCGGGATGTCCGAATGGCCGGTCCCGGGCACCCGCGGGCGGGCCGGCACGGTCGGCGATCGGACCGATCGCCCCAGGTCGATCATCGCGTCGGGGGGCCCACCGACGTAGACTGGCACTCGCTACAGTCGAGTGCCAGCAACCAGCCCGCCCGGCCCCGCGTGTGCCGGTGCCGACGTGCGACAGGAGGTGGGGAGGATGGGTCTCGACGACCGCAAGCTCGCCGTGCTGCGCGCGATCGTCGAGGACTACGTCGCCACGCAGGAGCCCGTGGGCAGCAAGGCGCTGGTCGAACGACACCAGCTGGGGGTCTCGCCGGCGACCGTCCGCAACGACATGGCCGTGCTGGAGGAGGAGGGCTACATCCGCCAGCCGCACACCAGCGCCGGCCGGGTGCCCACCGACCGGGGCTACCGGCTCTTCGTGGACCGGCTGTCCCGGGTCAAGCCACTCAGCCCGGCCGAGCGCCGGGCCATCGAGCGCTTCCTGGTCGGCGCCGTCGACCTCGACGACGTGGTGCACCGCACCGTCCGGCTGCTGGCGCAACTGACCCGGCAGGTCGCCGTCGTGCAGTACCCGAGCCTGGCCCGTTCCTCGGTGCGCCACCTGGAGCTGGTGCCGATCTCCACCACCCGGCTGATGCTCGTCATGATCGCCGACACCGGCCGGGTCGAGCAGCGGCTGGTCGAGCTGCCCGCCCCGATCCCCGCCGACGACGTCACCGACCTGCGCCGGCTGGTCAACGAGAAGCTGGTCGGCACCCGGCTGTCGGAGACCCCGCCGCTGGTGCAGGCCCTGGTCGAGGAGTCGGTGCCGCACCTGCGCCCGGCCATGACCACCCTCTCCACCGTGCTGCTGGAGACGCTGATCGAGCGGCACGAGGAGCGGATCGCGCTGGCCGGCACGGCCAACCTCACCCGGGGTGGCCTGCTCGACTTCCAGGGCTCCCTGCGCCCCATCCTGGAGGCGCTGGAGGAGGAGGTCGTCATGCTCAAGCTCATCGGCGAGGCCGAGCCGAGCACGACGCGGGTGCTGATCGGCGACGAGAACGAGATCGACAACCTGCGCGCCGCCTCGGTGGTCAGCACCGGCTACGGGCCGGGCACGACCAGCGTCGGCGGCCTCGGTGTGCTCGGGCCGACGCGGATGGACTACCCCGGCACCATCGCCACGGTGCGGGCCGTGGCACGCTACGTGGGCGAGCTGCTGGCCCAGAACTGACCAGTCAGGGCCGACGGCCGGCTCCCGCCGCCGACCGGCGCAACGCGAGACGAACATGAGGACACGGAACGCAGTGGCCAGGGACTACTACGGCATTCTCGGGGTGAGCCGGGAAGCCTCCGACGACGAGATCAAGCGCGCCTACCGCAAGCTGGCGCGGCAGTTCCACCCGGACGTGAATCCGGATCCGGAGGCCCAGGAGAAGTTCAAGGACATCAACGCCGCGTACGAGGTCCTCTCGGACGACCGGAAACGGCAGATCGTCGACCTGGGCGGCGACCCGCTCGCCCCCGGGGGCGGGGGTGCGGGGGGCCCGGGTGGCCCCGGCGGCGCCGGGCCGTTCGTCGGCTTCCAGGACATCATGGACGCGTTCTTCGGCGGCGCGGCCGGCGGCTCGCGGGGTCCCCGACCCCGGACCCGGCCCGGCGCCGACGCGATCCTGCGCCTGGAGCTGGATCTGCACGAGACCGCGTTCGGCGTCGAGGCGCCGATCACCGTCGACACCGCCGTGCTCTGCACCACGTGCTCCGGCGCCGGCACGGCGGCCGGCACCCACCTGGCCACCTGCGAGGCGTGCGCCGGGCGGGGCGAGGTGCAGTCCGTGCAGCGCACCTTCCTCGGTCAGGTGGTCTCCGCCCGGCCGTGCACGGTCTGCCAGGGCTACGGCACCACCATTCCGCACCCGTGCCCGACCTGCGCCGGCGACGGCCGGGTCCGCACCCGGCGTTCGCTGACCGTCAAGATCCCGGCGGGTGTCGAGGACGGCATGCGCATCCGGCTCGCCCAGCAGGGCGAGGTCGGTCCCGGCGGCGGCACGGCCGGCGACCTCTACGTGGAGATCCACGAGCGGCCGCACGACGTCTACTCCCGCAAGGGTGACGACCTGCACTGCCGGGTCACGGTGCCGATGACGGCGGCGGCGCTCGGCACGCGGCTGACCATCAAGACGCTGGACAGCGAGGAGACGGTCGACGTCAAGGCCGGCACCCAGCCGGGCAGCACCATGCGGCTGCGCGCGCGGGGCGTGCCGCACCTGCGCGGCACCGGCCGGGGCGACCTCTACGTGCACCTCGACGTGCGTACCCCCACCAAGCTCGACGCCGACCAGGAGAAGATGCTGCGCGACTTCGCCAAGACCCGGGGCGAGGAGGTCGCCGAGCTCACCAAGCAGGGCGGCTTCTTCTCCCGGATGCGCGACGCCTTCAACGGCCACGCCTGACGCGGGACCGGGTCGCCGCCCACCGCGGCGACCCGCCCCGGTGGCGTCGGCTCCTGCGGGCTCGTGGCCCCGGTGCCTGCCGGGGCGGCTAGCCTGATCGTCGTGTCCGCGCCGCTGTTCCTGGTCGAGTCGCTGCCCACCGCCGACCAGCTCACCCTGGGCGGCCCCGAGGGCCACCACGCCGCCACCGTGCAACGGCTGCGCGTCGGCGAGGAACTGCTGCTCGCCGACGGCCGGGGCGGCACCGCGTCCGCGGTGGTCACGGCCGTCGGCCGGGGCACCCTCGAACTCGACGTCGTCTCCCGGGGGTACGTCGACGCGTCCGTCCCCCGGCTCGTGGTGGTGCAGGGCATCGCCAAGGGCGACCGGGGCGAACTGGCCGTGCAGGCGATGACCGAGGTCGGGGTGGACGAGATCGTGCCCTGGGCGGCGTCCCGCTCGGTGGCGCAGTGGCGCGGCGACCGGGGCGCCCGGGCCCGGGAGAAGTGGGTGGCGACGGCCCGGGAGGCGGCGAAGCAGGCCCGCCGGTCGTGGCTGCCGGTGGTGGCCGGCGCCCCCGACGAGTCCACCCCGACGGTGGCCCGCCGGATCGCCGGCGCCGCCGCGGCGTTCGTCCTGCACGAGGAGGCGAGTGAGCGGCTGACCACCGTCGAGCTGCCCGCCGCCGGTGAGGTCGTGCTGGTCGTCGGCCCGGAGGGCGGCATCGCCCCGGCCGAGCTGACCGCCTTCACCGGGGCCGGCGCCCGGCCGGTGCGGCTGGGGCCCTCGGTGCTGCGTACGTCGACCGCCGGGGTGGCCGCCCTCAGCGTCCTGGCCACCCGCCTCGGCCACTGGTGACCCACGGCGGCACCCGACCCGACGGGGTCGGTCACCAGCGGTGCGGGCCCCGTCGGTGACCGTCGCCGGCGCATCGCGTCCCGCATGGTCGGGGCGAGCGCCCGGCGGGGGTCAGAGCCTGGGAAAGACGTGCACCGGCTGTTCCTCCGGGTCCAGGTCCAGCCCGGCCGGGCCGATGATCCGCGGGTCCGGGACGCCGACCACCTCGTGGTCCTTGTCGGTGTAGTCGAAGCGGCTCAGCACGTGGCGCATCGCCTCGATCCGGGCCCGCTTCTTGTCGTTGCTCTTCACCACCGTCCACGGGGCGTCGGCGGTGTCGGTGTAGAAGAACATCGCCTCCTTGGCCTCGGTGTACTCGTCCCACTTGTCGAGCGAGGCGATGTCCATGTCGGAGAGCTTCCACTGCCGCACCGGGTCGACCTGGCGGACGGCGAACCGGGTGCGCTGTTCGTTCTGGGACACCGAGAACCAGAACTTGACCAGGCGGATGCCGGAACGCACCAGCATCCTCTCCAGTTCGGGGGCCTGGCGTAGGAACTCGAGGTACTCCTTGCGGGTGCAGAAGCCCATCACCCGCTCCACCCCGGCGCGGTTGTACCAGGACCGGTCGAACAGCACGATCTCGCCGGCCGCCGGCAGGTGCCCGAGCCACCGCTGGAAGTACCACTGGGTGGACTCCCGTTCGTTCGGCTTGGCCAGGGCCACCACCGACGCGCCGCGCGGATTGAGGTGCTCCATGAAGCGCTTGATCGTTCCGCCCTTGCCGGCCGCGTCGCGCCCCTCGAAGAGGATCACGAGACGCTCGCCGGACTCCCGGATCCAGTCCTGGAGCTTCAGCAGCTCGATCTGGAGCAGCCGCTTGTGGTGGTCGTACTCCGTGCGCGCCATCCGCTCGTCGTACGGGTAGTCCTCCCGCCAGGTGTCCACCGGGCTGCCGTCCGGGCGCAGCAGTACGGGATCGTCGTCGTGACCGTCGACCACCTGGTAGTCGTCGGTGAGGTCCAGCACGCTGTCCGTCATGCCGGCAACCCTTACCCCGGCAGTGCCCACCGTCACCCCCGCCACGCTGGGAGTTCGTTGAGGGACGGAGCGGGTCAGCTACGCAGGTAGGACGCGCCGTTGAGGTCGACGATGGTGCCGGAGGCCCACTCCGCCTGCGGGGACGCGAGCCAGTGCACGGCGGCGGCGATCTCCTCGGGGCGGGCCACCCGGTTGAACGGGCTCTGCGCCCGGATCGCGGCGCCCCGCTCCCCGCTCAGGTGTCCGGTGGTCATGTCGGTCTCCACGAAGCCGGGGGCGACCGTGGCGACCGTGATGCCGTACGGGGCGAGGGCCACCGCCAGCGACTGGCCCAGCGCGTTCAGCCCCGCCTTGCTCGCCCCGTACGCGGGCTGCTCCGGCTCGCCCCGGAAGGCTCCCCGGGAGGAGACGTTGACGATCCGGCCGCCCCGGTCGCGCATGTGCTGAGCGGCGCACCAGATGACGTTGCCGGCGCCGGTGAGGTTGGTCTCCAGCACCTGCCGCCACTGCGCGCGCCACTGCTCGTAGGAGGCGCCGAAGACCGGGTGCGGGGCGTCCCGCTCGCCGTACACGCCGGCGTTGTTGACCAGCACGTCCAGCCCGCCCAGGAGGCCGGCCGCCTCGTCGACCATGGCCCGTACGGCGTCCGGGTCGGTCAGGTCGGCGCGGACGACGACGTGCCCCTCGCCGGGCAGTTCGGCGCGCAGCCCCTCGGCCAGCTCCGCGGAGTCCCGGTGGTGGATCGCCACCCGGTCGCCGCCCGCCGCGAACGCGGTCGCCACCGCCCGCCCGATGCCGCGCGAGGCCCCCGTCACCAGTACCGCCCGTGAAGTCACGCCGGCCATCATGCCCGACCGCCACGCCCCGCCCGCGCCGAGGGAACCCGCCCCGCGAGCCGTGAGGTGTCCCGCCGCCGGAGGGCGGCGGGGAACCCGCCACCGGGGCGTCGGCGGCGTGTCCTTCCTTACACTGCCCCGATGGGAACCGACTGCCTGTTCTGCCGCATCGTCGCCGGGGAGATCCCGGCCACGATCGTCCGGGAAACCGCCACCACGCTCGCCTTCCGCGACATCGACCCGAAGGCGCCGGTGCACGTGCTGGTCATCCCGAAGGAGCACTACGCCGACGTGGCGACGCTCGCCCAGGGCGCCCCGGCGCTCGCCGGGGAGGTGCTCGCCACGGCCGCCGCGGTGGCCGAGGACGAGGGGCTGCTCGGCGACGGCTTCCGGCTGATGTTCAACACCGGCGCGTACGGCGGCCAGGAGGTGTTCCACGTGCACGCGCACGTGCTCGGCGGGGCGCCGCTGGGCCCCATGCTGGCCCGGAACCTCGCGTGACGGGGGTCGACGACCGCCTGTCGCGGATGGTGCGGACGGTCCAGGCGCAGGCCCGGGTGCCGGCGGTGTCGGCGGCCCTGCACCGGGCGGACCGCCCGCTCTGGACGTGCGCCGTCGGCGGGACCGGCAACGACACCGAGCTGGGGCCGGGCACCCGGTTCCGGATCGGGTCGGTCACGAAGACGTTCACCGCCGTGCTGACCCTCCAGTGCCGCGACGACGGCCTGCTCGACCTCGACGACCCGCTGGACCGGCACCTGGACCTGCCGGCCCACGGCGGGCTGACCGTACGCCGGCTGCTGTCGCACACCGCCGGCCTGCAACGGGAGCCGTACGGCGACGTCTGGGACACCCTGCGCGCGCCCGACGTCGACGGGCTGGTCGCCGACCTGGCCCGGGCCGAGCGGGTGCTGCCCCCGGGGCGCCGCTACCACTACTCGAACCTCGGCATGGCGCTGCTCGGCCGGCTCGTCGGCCACCTGCGGGGCGGCACCTGGGCGGAGGTGCTCGCCGAGCGGGTGCTGACGCCGCTGGGGCTGGCCGGGACCTCGGTGACGCCCGGGCCGGACGCCGCGACGGGGTTCCTGGTCGACGCCTACTCCGACGAGGCGCACCCCGAGCCGCCGACCGACTTCGGGGCGGTCGGCCCGGCGGCGCAGCTCTGGAGCACCGCCTCGGACATGGCCCGTTGGGCGGCCTTCCTCGCCGATCCGGCGGCGCTGGACCCGGCGGGCGCCGTGCTCGCCCCGGCGACGCTCGACGAGATGCGCTGGCCGGCGACGGTCACCGACGAGACGCTCTGGGCCGGCGGGTTCGGGCTGGGGCTGATCCTGGTGCCGCAGGGCAAGCGGATCATGCATGTCGGCCACGACGGCGCGATGCCCGGATTCCTGGCCGGCGTCTACGGCCGGCGGGGCGGGGACGGCACCCCCGGCGCGATGGGGGTCGCCGTGCTGGGCTCCTCCGGCACCGCCGGCGAGGTCCTCGACCTGCCGCACCGGCTGCTGGCCGCCGCGGTCGAGCACGATCCCGCCGACATCACGCCGTGGCAGCCGGGCCCGCCCGCCCCCGAAGGCGTACGCGGGCTGCTCGGCCGCTGGTGGGGGGAGGGTTTCGAGTACGTCTTCTCCTGGCACGGCGGCGAACTGCGGGCCCGGGGCGCCGACGATCCGGCGGGCAAGCCCCCCTCGGTCTTCGTCCCGCTGCCGGACCGGCCGGACGTGTTCCGTACGCTCTCGGGCCGGGAGGCGGGCGAACTGCTCCGGCTGACCCGCGACGAGCACGGCACGGTGGTCCGGATGCACTGGGCGACCTACCGGTTCACCCGCCACCAGGAGACGTTCGAGCGGTACGACTTCCGGGCCGGCTCCTGACGCACGCGCGAGCGGACGGGCCGGGGCCGGGCGGCCACCCCGTCCGGTCGCCCCTGGGCGCTGCCGGCGTACCCGGGGAAATGGGCGGGGTGTCAGCGCCGTTGGAAAGATAAGATGGCAGGAACGTCAGCGCGCCGCGCCAGGCAGGCCCGGTGCCGAGATCGAGAGCAGGTGGCGCAGGGCCCCTCGGCCCGACCTATGACCGGCACCCCACCTCCCGGCCCGCCCCGGGTGCAGACCAGGATCACCGTCCCGGATTCCAAGATCATGGTCAACCTGCTCGGCGCGGGTGACGAGATCCTGCGACTGGTCGAGCGCTCCGTCACCAGCGACGTGCACGTACGGGGCAACGAGATCACCATCACCGGCGCCCCCGCCGACAACGCCCTCGCCGAGCGGATCTTCAGCGAACTGCTCGAACTCATCGAGAAAGGCGAGACCCTGACCACTGACGCCGTCCGGCGTACCGTCGGCATGCTCGAGCAGGGCGGCGCCGAGCGGCCCGCCGAGGTCCTGACGCTCAACATCCTCTCCCGGCGCGGCCGCACCATCCGTCCCAAGACGCTGGGGCAGAAGCGCTACGTCGACGCGATCGACGCGCACACGATCGTCTTCGGCATCGGCCCGGCCGGCACCGGCAAGACCTACCTGGCGATGGCGAAGGCCGTCCAGGCGTTGCAGGCCAAGCAGGTCAACCGGATCATCCTGACCCGGCCGGCGGTGGAGGCGGGGGAGCGGCTCGGCTTCCTGCCCGGCACGCTCAACGAGAAGATCGACCCCTACCTGCGCCCGCTCTACGACGCGCTGCACGACATGCTCGACCCGGATTCCATCCCCAAGCTGATGGCGGCGGGCACGATCGAGGTCGCGCCGTTGGCGTACATGCGGGGGCGGGCGCAGCCGTATGACGCCCGGGTCCTGACTCCGGAAGGCTTCAAACCGTTCGGGTCGCTCCGGGTCGGTGATCTGGTGATCGGCTCGAACGGGACGCCCACGCCGGTGATCGGCATCTTCCCGCAGGGACGCAAACAGGTCTTTCGGGTCACCACCCAGGACGGCGCGTCCACCCTCTGCTGCGGCGAGCACCTCTGGACCGTCGCGACGCCGGAGGACAAGCGGCGCGGCCGCCGGCGCACCCTCGAGACGCGCCAGATGGTCGGCAAGGAGCGGCGGGGGCACGCCCACCGGTACGAGCTCCCGGTCGTGGCGCCCGTGCACCTGGAGCCGCAGGACGTCCCGCTCGACCCGTACGCGCTTGGGCTGCTGCTCGGGGACGGCTCGATCTCGTCACGAGCGACGCCCACCTTCTGCACAGCGGATCCGGAACTCGTCGTCGCGCTCGAGGAAGCGCTGCCCGACGTCGAACTCGTCCGCAAGGGCGACTACGACTACGTCCTCCGGCACGTCAACGGGCACCGGGGCGGGGTGATCGTCGCCAACCCGGTCACGCTCGCAGTCCGCGAGCTGGGTCTGGCCGGGACCACGTCGGGCAGGAAGTTCGTACCCGACGTCTACCGGAACAACAGCCTCGACGTCCGTCTGGCCGTGCTTCAAGGCTTGCTGGACAGCGACGGTGGGCCGGTCGTCCAGGCCGGGCGCACCTGCCGGGTGCAGTATTCGACGACCTCCCCGCGGCTGCGGGACGACGTGGTGCACCTGGTCCAGTCGCTCGGCGGCGTGGCCACGTGGCGGGTGCGGGAGGCCGAGGGCCGCAAGCCAGGGCTGGCCAAGGGACGTCTCGTTCCCTACCGCGCAGACGCGTACGTCGTGGAGATCCGACTTCCCGCCGGTGTGCCGCCGTTCCGCCTGTCGCGCAAGCGTCGGCTGTACGACGAGCACGGGGGCGGCCGGCCGATGCGCTTCATCGACTCGATCCTCCCGGCGGGGTTCCAGGAGACGATGTGCATCCAGGTCGCGGCGGAGGACTCGCTGTACGTGACCGATGACTTCCTGGTCACGCACAACACGCTGAACGACGCCTTCATCATCCTCGACGAGGCGCAGAACACGACGCCCGAGCAGATGAAGATGTTCCTCACCCGGCTCGGCTTCAATTCGAAGATCGTCGTCACCGGTGACGTCACCCAGGTGGACCTTCCCGGCGGCACGACCAGCGGCCTGCGGGTGGTCCGCGAGATCCTGGAGAACGTCGAGGACGTGCACTTCGCCGAGCTCTCCAGCTCCGACGTGGTCCGCCACCGGCTGGTGGGGGAGATCGTCGACGCGTACGCCCGCTGGGACGAGCGGGAGAACCAGCAGGCGCAGAGCGTGCACGCCGTGCCGGGGCGGTCCGCCCAGGGCGGTCGGGCCGGCCGGCGCCGCTAGACCGAGGGAAGACTGTTGTCCATCGAGATCGCCAACGAGTCGGGTGTCGACGTCGACACCGACGCCGTGCTCGCCGTGGCCCGGCACGCCCTCGACGAGATGGGGGTCAACCCCCTCGCCGAGCTCTCCGTGCTGCTGGTCGACATCGACTACATGACCGAGCTCAACCACCGGTGGATGGGCGGCGACGGCCCGACCGACGTGCTCGCCTTCCCCATGGACGAGGGCAGCGTCGACCACGGGCCGGGTGAGACGTCCGCCGCCGGTGGCGAGCCCGCGTTGCTCGGCGACATCGTGCTGTGTCCGGAGGTGGCGGCGAAGCAGGCGGCCGCCGCCGGCCACACCGCCGCCGACGAGCTGCACCTGCTCACCGTGCACGGGGTGCTGCACCTGCTCGGCTACGACCACGCCGAGCCGGAGGAGGAGCGGGAGATGTTCGCTCTCCAGGCCCGACTGCTGGCGAGCTGGCGGTCGACCCGGTCCCGGTGATGACCTCCCCGACACTGGCGGCCGGCGCCACCGGCCTGCCCGATCTGCAACTGTTGGTCTTCGCGGCCGGCCTGGTGGTGCTGGCCGGCCTGATCGCCATGACCGAGGCGGCGCTGGCCGCGGTCTCGCCTGCCCGCGCCGCCGAGCTGGCCCGCGACGGCGCGCGGGGCGCGCGGACGCTCCAGGCCGTCGCCGGGGACGTGGTCCGCCACCTCAACCTGCTCCTGCTGCTGCGGCTGCTCGCCGAGCTGACCGCCACCACCCTGGTGGCGCTGGTCGCGGTGGACACCTTCGGCGCGGGCTGGCGTGCGGCGCTGATCACGGCCGGGGCGATGACCGTGATCAGCTTCGTGGTGGTCGGCGTCGGCCCCCGGACCATCGGCCGGCAGCACGCGTACGTGGTCGGGCGCTCCGTCGCCCCGCTGGTGCGCTGGCTGGGCCGGGCGCTGAACCCGCTCGCCTCGCTGCTGATCCTCATCGGCAACGCGGTCACCCCGGGCCGGGGCTTCCGGGAGGGGCCGTTCGCCACCCAGGTGGAGCTGCGCGAGCTGGTCGACCTGGCCGAACAGCGCGGTGTCGTGGAGCACGGCGAGCGGCAGATGATCCACTCGGTCTTCGCGCTCGGCGACACCATCGCCCGCGAGGTGATGGTGCCGCGTACGGAGATGGTGTGGATCGAGGAGCGCAAGACGCTCTCCCAGGCGCTGGCGCTCTTCCTGCGCTCCGGCTTCTCCCGGATCCCGGTCATCGGCGAGAGCGTCGACGACGTGCTCGGCGTGCTCTACCTCAAGGACCTGATCCGGCGTACCCAGGGCGGCGCCGCCGAGGACCGGCAGCTCCCCGTGGCCGAGCTGATGCGCCCCGCTACCTTCGTGCCCGAGTCCAAGCCGGTCGACGACCTGCTCTCGGAGATGCAGGCCGCCCGCAACCACCTGGTCATCGTCGTCGACGAGTACGGCGGCACCGGCGGGCTGGTCACCATCGAGGACATCCTGGAGGAGATCGTCGGAGAGATCACCGACGAGTACGATGTCGAGCGCCCGCCGGTCGAGCACCTCGACGACGGGGCGGTGCGGGTCACCGCACGGCTCCCGGTGGAGGACCTGGGCGAGCTGTTCGACACCGACCTCCCCACCGACGAGGTGGAGACCGTCGGCGGCCTGCTCGCCCAGTCCCTGGGCCGGGTCCCGATCCCCGGGGCGCAGGCCGAGGTGGCCGGGCTCCGGCTGATCGCCGAGGGCACCACCGGCCGACGCAACCGGATCGACACCGTGCTGGTCAGCCGGGCGGAGTCGACCGACACCCAGAACGGCCCGGGCCGCGAGCACGCGGAGCACCGGGACGACCCGAACCGATCCGAGGAGAGGCAACCCGCCGATGCCTGAGTCACCCGCCGTACCGGCCGCCCGGCCCACCCCGTCCGACCCGGTCGAGCTGAGCGCGGAGGACGGCAAGCTGGTCGTCCTGGCGCGGGGCGCGCGTGGCCGGGTGGGCGCCGTGGAGGGCGCGGCGGTCCGCGACCAGGACGGCCGGACGTACGCCGCGGCCAGCGTCTCGCTGCCCTCGCTGACGATCACCGCGCTCCAGCTCGCGGTGGCCTCGGCGGTGGCGGCCGGCGCGACGCGGCTGGAGGCCGCGGTGGTGGTCACCGAGGCGTCGACGCTGGACGGGGCCGGGCACGCGGCGGTACGCGACCTTGCCGCGGACGCGCCGATCCACGTGGCCGCCCCGGACGGGTCCGTCCTCGGCACGGTGGTCGAGTGAGCGGGCACGGCGTGGCGCCTCGGAGCATCCGGAGCGGGGCGGCGGCGTGAGCGACCTCCAGCCGCGCCCCTACCGGGCCGGATTCGCCTGTTTCGTCGGCCGGCCGAACGCCGGCAAGTCGACGCTCACCAACGCGATCGTCGGGCAGAAGATCGCCATCACCTCGAACAAGCCGCAGACGACCCGGCACATCATCCGGGCCGTCCTGCACCGCCCGGAGTCCCAGCTCGTGCTGGTCGACACCCCGGGCCTGCACCGGCCCCGCACGCTGCTGGGCGAGCGCCTCAACGACCTGGTCCGGCAGACCTGGAGCGAGGTCGACGTGATCGGCCTCTGCATCCCGGCGGACGAGCCGATCGGACGGGGCGACCGGTTCATCACCGGCGAGCTGGCCGAGCTGAAGGCCACGGTGCTCGCGGTGGTCACGAAGACCGACCTGGTGGACCGCAAGCGGCTGGCCGAGCAACTGCTGGCGGTCAGCGAGCTGGGCGAGTTCGCCGAGGTGGTGCCGGTCAGCGCGGTCTCCGGGCACCAGGTCGACACCCTGGTCGACGTGATGACCGGCTACCTGCCCGAGTCGCCGCAGCTCTACCCGGACGACATGCTGACCGACGACCCGGAGCAGGTGCTGGTCGCCGAGCTGATCCGGGAGGCCGCCCTGGAGGGCGTCCGCGACGAGTTGCCGCACTCCATCGCGGTGGTCGTGGAGGAGATGATCCCCGAGGGCCAGCTCATGAAGATCTATGCGGACGTCTACGTCGAGCGGCCCAGCCAGAAGGCGATCGTGATCGGCCACCGGGCGAGCCGGCTCAAGCACGTCGGCACCACGGCCCGCCGGCAGATCGAGGAGCTGCTCGGCACCCGGGTCTATCTGGACCTGCACGTCCGGGTGGCGAAGGACTGGCAGCGGGATCCGAAGCAGCTGCGCAAGCTGGGCTTCTGACGCCGGGGGCCGGGGCGCGACGCGTCCCGGCCCCGAGCCCGTCCGGCGCATGATCGGTATCGGTCAGACGTATGGAAGATGTCACCTTCTGGTGGGTTCCCTTCTGTTTGCCGCGCTCGGCCCGGAGGGTAGGGGATAGGACAGCCCCCGTACCCCCGGACATAGATGCAGGCTGATGCGAAACCGATACCTGGACCTGCTCCGCTTCCTGGCCATCGTTCGAGTCGTCGTCTACCACGTCACCGGTTGGGCCACGCTGACCCTCGTCTTCCCGGCGATGTCGGTGATGTTCGCCCTCGCCGGCTCGCTGATGGCGGCCTCGCTGCACCGGTGGGGACCGGGGGCGGTCGTCCGCCGGTTGCGGCGACTGTTGCCGTCGCTCTGGGTGCTCGCCGCCGTCTTCGTACCGGCCATGCTGCTCACCGGGCTGCCCCTGAGCCCGAAGGTGCTGCTCTGGATCTTCCCCATCGCCGATCCCCCGGCCAACGGCTGGGGTGCGATCGCGCTCAGCGTGATCTGGTACCTGCGCGACTACCTCTGGTTCGTGCTCGCCTCGCCGTTGGCGCTGTGGCTGTTCCGGCGCGCACCGGTGCCCACCCTCGTCGCCCCGTACGCCCTGCTCGCGGCGGCCGAACTGGGCCTGCTCCCGGCGCTGCCGGTGGCGCTGCGGCACTTCGGGCTCTACTTCGGGGCGTGGCTGCTCGGCTTCGCCCACCAGGCCGGCATGCTGCGCCGCCTCGCCAACCGGGTGCTGGTGCCGGTCGCGCTGGCCCTCGCCGCCGCCGGTGCCGCCTGGATCGTCACCCACCCCGGTCCCCGCGGGTACGACCTGAACGACAACCCGCTGGGCAACGCGCTCTGGTCGGCGGCGTTCGTCCTGGTGCTGCTCGGCCGGGGGCCCGCGAGCGCGCCGTGGGTGGACCGCAGCGCCGCGTTCGGCCGGGTGGTGACCGTGTTCAACCGGCGGGCGCTGACCGTCTACCTGTGGCACATGCCGTTCGTGGTGGCGCTCACCCCGCTGGTCGACGTGGTGGGCTGGTCGCACCAGGACCCGGTCGGCCTGGCGATCCGGGTGGTACTCGTCTTCGCGCTGGTCGCCGCGGTCACCGCCCTGGTCGGCTGGGTGGAGGACGTGGCGGCCCGCAGGCCGCCGGAGCTGGTCCCCGGCCGCGCCCGCCCCGCCCCGACCACCGTCCGCGCGGCTGCCGGTCGCACCGGCGACGGTCCGGGCCCCGTCCGCGCGGCTGCCAGCCGGTTGGTCGACCGTCCCGACACCGCCCGCCCGGCCGGCGACGGGACGGTCGGCGCCCCGGCCACGGGGCGGGCGGCGGTGCCGGCGCCCCGGGAGCCGGAGACCGTCGAGATCAGCGCTGGGTGACCGTCACGTTGCCGCTGCCGGTGGAGAGGTCGAGCACCAGCGTGGCGGACGGGTCGTCGGTGACGCCCAGCTCGGCGTCGCCGCTGTCGGTGCTGGAGCGGACCCGGTAGCGGCCCGCCGGCACGACCAGCTCGACGTTGCCGCTGGAGGCGTGTACCCGCGCCGAGGCGGGCGTCGTGAGGTCGACGGTGACGTCACCGGAGCCTGTCTCGGCGTCCACCCCGCCGTCGAGGCGGTGCCCGGTGATGTCGCCCGACGAGGTACGCAGCGTGACCGCGCCGGCGGCCTCGTCGACCTCGACGTTGCCGGAGCCGGTCTGCGCGCGTACGGGCCCGGTGGCGCCGGCCACCTGGATGTTGCCGGAGCCGGTCTCCGCGCGTACGGGGCCGCTGGCGGCGGTCACCCGGATGTTGCCGGAGCCGAGCCGCATCTCCACCGGACCCACCCTGCTCAGGTCGACGTCACCGGAGCCGGTCTCGCCCTTCACGCTCACCCCGTCCGGGGCGGTGACCTCGTAGGAGACGCTGCACCGGGAGCCGCAGTCGGTGTCCAGCACCAGTTCGCCGCCCTTGACCTCGTACGTCGCGTCGGGCTGGCCGCCCTGGTAACGCACCACCCGCTTGATCCGCACCTCGTCCTGCGCGCCGATGGCGCGTACGGTCACGTCGCCGGCCCCCGGAAGCACCCGGATGCTGCTGATCCGTACCGCCTCGGTGTTGTCGTAGTCGAGCCGGCGGAAGGACAGGTTGTCGCACCCGGCGGTGACGATCAGGGTGGTGGCCGCAGCGAGCGCGGCGGCGGTGCGGTGCAGGGCCATGCGAGCACGCTACGAGGCGTGACGGCCCCCGCGCATCGGGGTTCGGCGCGTGGACACCCCGAGCTGACCCTGATTCCGCACCCCGAGAGAGAATGGTCCGATGGCCGGGTACCGCCGACAGCTCTACCGCGACGACGCGGTGGTCCTGCGCGTGCAGAAGCTCGGTGAATCCGACCGGATCATCACCCTGCTCACCCGCCGGCACGGCCGGCTGCGCGCGGTGGCCCGGGGGGTCCGCCGCACCAGCAGCAAGTTCGGCGCCCGGCTGGAGCCCTTCGGCCACGTGGACGTCCAGCTCGCCGGCGACCCGAAGGGCAACCACGGCAGTTCGCTGCACACGGTCAGCCAGGTCGAGGGCATCGACCTCTACGGCAAGCGGTTCCTCGGCGACTATTCCCGCTACACGGCCGCCAGCGCGATCGCCGAGACCGCCGAGCGGCTCACCCCCGTCGAGCGGGAACCGTCGCTGCGGCTGTTCCAGCTCACCCTGGGCGCGCTGCGGGCGCTCGCCGAGGGCAGCCACGCCACCACCCTGGTGCTCGACGCGTACCTGCTGCGGGGCATGGCGCTGGCCGGCTGGGCGCCGGCGCTGACCGCCTGCGCCGTCTGCGGCACGCCGGGGCGGCACCGGGCGTTCTCCGTACCGGCCGGGGGCGCGGTCTGCCCGGACTGCCGGCCGCCGGGCGCGGCCCACCCCGCCCCGGCCACCGTCGACCTGATGTCCGCGCTGACCACCGGCGACTGGCGGGTCGCCGACGCCACCGAGGCAGGCGTACGCCGGGAGTGCAGCGGCCTGGTCGCGGCGCACCTGCAGTGGCACCTGGAGCGCGCGCTACGCTCGCTGCCGCTGGTCGACCGGGGCGCCCCGACGGCCGGCCCGGTCCCGCCGCCGCCCGGCGTCGGCTCCGGTGCGGACAGCGTGAGCAGGGGGAGGACGGAGTGATCCGATCGTTGAGGGCCGGGCGTCGTGAGCCGGTGCCGCCGACACCGCACCCGTCGGGCGCCCGACCGCCGGCCCTGCCCGCCGACGCGGTGCCGAAGCACGTCGCCGTCGTGATGGACGGCAACGGCCGGTGGGCCAAGGAGCGCGGGCTGCCCCGCACCAAGGGCCACGAGGCGGGCGAGTTCTCCCTCTTCGACACGGTCGAGGGCGCCATCGAGCTGGGCATCCCCTACCTGTCGGCGTACGCCTTCTCCACGGAGAACTGGCGGCGCTCGCCGGACGAGGTCCGGTTCCTGATGGGCTTCAACCGCGACGTCATCCGCCGCCGCCGCGACCAGCTGGTCGACCTGGGGGTGCGGGTGGTCTGGTCCGGCCGGGCCGGCCGACTGTGGAAGAGCGTCATCTCCGAGTTGCAGACGGCCGAGGAGATGTCGCGGGGCAACTCGACGCTGACCCTCCAGTTCTGCGTCAACTACGGCGGGCAGGCCGAGATCGCCGACGCCGCCGCCGCCATCGCCCGCGACGTCGCGGCGGGCCGGCTGGACCCGGAGAAGGTCAACGAGAAGACCGTCGCGAAGTACCTCTACCACCCGGAGATCCCCGAGGTGGACCTGTTCCTGCGGCCCTCGGGCGAGGAACGGATCTCCAACTTCCTGCTCTGGCAGACCGCGTACGCCGAGCTGATCTTCCTCGACACGCTCTGGCCCGACTTCGACCGCCGTCACCTCTGGTACGCCTGCGAGCTGTACGCCCAGCGGGACCGGCGCTTCGGTGGCGCGCTGCCCAACCCGGTCGCCCCGCCGAGCTGAGGCTTACCGTCCGGTCGTACGGGGTACCACGGTGGTCAGCAGCCACCGACGGAGGTGAACCCACATGATCCAGAAGCGTATTGCCCAGTGGGCGATGATGGCCGTCGCCGTGCCGTTGGCGGCGGCCGGCGCGCGCCGGCTCAGCCACACCCTGGAGTCCCGACGCGGCCCGTCCGGCATGAGCCGCCTGCTCACCAAGGGCGCCGACATGCTCCGCCCGCAGAAGGCCAAGCGCCGCCGCTTCTTCTGACCCCCACCCGCCCCACCCATCCCGCGTGGCGATCATGCAGTTGAGTGCATGATCGACCGCTGGGTGGGTGGGTCAGGTGCCGGTTTCGGTCCTGTCGCTGGGCCAGTTGGTGTGGAAGGTGCCTTCGCGGTCGACGCGCTGGTAGGTGTGCGCCCCGAAGTTGTCGCGCAGTCCCTGGATCAGGGCGGCGGGGAGCCGCTGTGCGCGCAGCGCGTCGAAGTACGCCAGCGACGAGGCGAACGCCGGGGCCGGCACGCCCGCCCGCGCCGCGTCGGACACCACCCGCCGCCAGCTCGGCACCCCGTCGTCGACGGTGTCCGCGAACCACGGCGCCACCAGCAGCGTCGGCAGGTCGGGCCGCTCGTCGTACGCCTGGCGGATGCGGTCGAGGAAGCGGGCCCGGATGATGCAGCCGCCCCGCCAGATCGTCGCCGTGCCGCCCAGGTCGATGCTCCAGTCGTACTCCCGGGAGCCGGCCCGGATGTGGTCGAAGCCCTGCGCGTACGCGACGATCTTCGAGGCGAGCAGGGCGCGCCGGACGTCCTCGACGAAGGCGTCGCGGTCCTCGACCCGCCACGTGGCGCCCGCGTCCGGGAACGCCCGGCGGGCCGCCTCACGCTGGTCGGCGTGCCCGGACAGCGACCGGGCGAAGGTCGCCTCGGCGATGCCGGTGATGGGGATGCCGAGGTCCAGCGCGCTCTGCACCGTCCAGCGACCGGTGCCCTTCTGCTCGGCGCGGTCGAGCACGACGTCCACGAACGGCCGCCCGGTGGCCGCGTCGGTGTGCGCCAGCACGTCCGCGGTGATCTCGATCAGGAAGGACTCCAGCTCGCCGGAGTTCCAGCCGCGGAAGACCTCCGCGATCTCCGCCGGCTCCGCGCCCAGACCGGCCCGCAGCAGGTCGTACGCCTCGGCGATGAGCTGCATGTCGGCGTACTCGATGCCGTTGTGCACCATCTTGACGAAGTGCCCGGCGCCGTCCGGCCCGATGTGCCGGCAGCACGGCACCCCGTCCACCTGGGCGGCGATGCGTTCGAAGATCGGCCCGAGCGTGCGGTACGACTCGGCCGACCCGCCCGGCATGATGCTCGGGCCGCGCAGCGCGCCCTCCTCACCGCCGGAGACCCCGGTGCCGACGAAGTGCAGGCCGTACGCGCGCAGCGCCTCCTCCCGCCGGCGGGTGTCGGTGAAGTGCGCGTTGCCGCAGTCCACGACGATGTCGCCGGCGTCGAGCAGCGGGACCAGCTCGTCGAGCACCGCGTCGGTGGGGCCGCCCGCCTTGACCATCACGATCACCGCCCGGGGCCGCTCCAGCGAGGCGACGAAGTCGGCCATCGACTCGGCGGGCACGAAGGTCCCCTCGCGCCCGTGCTCCGCCATGAGGCTGCGGGTGCGCTCCGGCGAGCGGTTGTGCACCGCCACGGCGAAGCCGTTGCGGGCCAGGTTGCGGGCCAGGTTCCGGCCCATCACCGCCAGCCCCGTCACGCCGATCCGCGCCGTCGCCCGCCCGGCCATCCGCCCGCCCTCCGCCGTCGACACCCGCCGCTGTGACCGTATCGCCGGGCGCGACGGCCCGGAGGCGGGTCGGCCGTTCCGATCGTGCCGGTAATTCGGCTGCGCGCGACCGGCCGGGCGGCTAGCGTGTGGGCATGCGCAACTGACGCCCCACCTCCGAGCCGACCCGCCGCTGCTTGCCGTGGGTCCGCGTGCTCCCGGGCGTCCGCATTCCGCACCTGCCGCCGAGGCGGTGGTGTTCCTCGTGGTCGATCCCGGGCAGCAGTCCCGATCCCGCCCGCAGACCGAGGAGGCACCGGATGCCCGCCAGGCGCAACCCGAAGAAGTCCCGTACCACCGTTCCCACGCCGTCCGCCGCGGACCTGACGCCCGTCAACCTCGACGAGGTGGCGGTCGCGCCGGTCGTGCCGGCACTGCCGGGCGCCCGGCCGGCCGCGCCGAAGGCCGGTCCGCCGGTCTCCGGCGCCGGCCGTGCCGGCACGCTGCGCGGCCAGAAGGCCGGGCAGGCCCGCCGGTACGCCTTCCGGCGCAGCTGACGGTGCCGGCCGGGTGGAGCCGCCTGTCGCGGCGGCTCCACCCGGCCCGTCCGCCCGCAGGACGTGTGGCGGAAGTGGTGGGCGTCTGACGAACCACTGCCGCTGGAACGCTGATACCTGTACGGCATTAAAATACCTGTGTGGTATCAGGCAAGCGGACTGGACCGCCGTCGCCGAGGTCCGGCGCAGCCAGTCGCGGTCCCTGAAACAGACCGTGTGCGCCCGGCCGTCAATCAGGCGGGGCGCGGCCGAGGCTCAGCCGATCAACGGGCGGAAGGTGCCGACCAGCACGCTGACGGTCAGCGCGGCCCCGGCGAGCACCGCCGCGCCGACGATCAGCAGGCCGTCGGCGGCGACGAAGCGCTGTCGCCGGGCGACGGTGCGGGGGATCCCGGCGTCGAAGCCCCGGGCGTCCATCGCCACGGCCAGCCGGGTGCCCCTGCGGATCGCCCCGACCAGCAGCGCGAACGCCGTCGAGGCGAACAGCCGCAGTTTCGCCAACGGGTTGCGGCCGGCCTCCACGCCCCGCGCGCGACGGGCCATCGAGATCATCTGCCACTCCTGCCCGAGCAGCGGCACGAGCCGGAACGCGGCCAGCGCCCCGATGGCGAAGCGGGCGGGCGCCCTCGCGTTCTGGATCAGCGCGTCCGCCAGGTCGGTCGGGTCGGTGGTGGCGAAGACGATCACACCGGGCAGCGCCACCGCGAACATGCGCAGCACCAGGCCGAGCGCGGTGAGCAGCACCCCGGAGGTGACCACCACCGGGCCGGCCTCGACCAGCACCCGGCCGGAGCGCTCGGCCGCGAACAGCACCAGCGTCACCACCACGCCCACGGCGCCGACGAGCAGCGGCCAGGCCCGCCGTGCCAACACCCGCAGGCGGACCCCGAACAGGGGCAGCAGGGCCAGTTCGACGGCGATGGCGATGGCCGGCGCCACCGGGTCGAGGGTGGCGATCAGGATGAACGAGAAGACCAGCGCCGCGGCGAGCTTGGCCACCGGGTTGCGCCGGGCCAACGGCGCATCCGGCGCGGCGACCGGCTCGAAGCTGATCACACCCACTCCAGGACGACTCGGCGATCCGGGCTGGTCACGGGCGCTCCAGGGTGAGGCGGCGATCCGCCAGGGCGGCCACGAACTCCGGGTCGTGGGTGACCGCGACCAGGCCGTGCCCGGCGTCGCGCAGTTCGGCGAAGAGGTCCACCAGCTCCAGCCAGGTGCGCCGGTCCTGGCCGAAGGTCGGTTCGTCGCAGACGAGCAGGCGGGGTGCGGTGGCCAGGGCGGTCGCCACGCTCAGCCGCCGGGCCTCCCCGCCGGAGAGGGTGTACGGGTTGGCAGCCGCCAGCTTCGTCAACCGCAGCCGGTCCAGCAGGACGTCGACCGTGGACCGTACCGCCGCCTCGGGCTGGCCGGTGCGGCGCGGGCCGAGCGCCAGCTCGTCGAAGACGGTGTTGGTGACGAACTGGTGCTCCGGGTCCTGGAAGACCGAGCCGATCCGGCGGGCGAGCGCCGGGGCGCGCCAGCGGTGCGGGGGAGTGCGGGCATCGTCGCCGGCCAGTGCGGGCGTCGCCGCGACCCGGCCGGTTCCGGGCCTGAGCAGGCCGCCGAGCAGCAGGGCGAGGGTCGACTTGCCGGCCCCGTTGGGACCGACGACGGCGAGTGCCTCGCCAGCGCGTACGGTCAGGTCGACGGCGGCCAGCCGGGGCGGCAGGCCGAGCCGGTCGGCGGTGACCAGCACGTCGCCGGGCGGCGCGGTCGCGTGTCGGGGCGGCACCGGGCGGCCGGGCACCCAGACGCCCTCGTCGGCGAGCGCGTCGCCGTGCGTACCGAAGACGGCCTCGGGCGTGCCGTCGGCGCGGACGCCGCCGCCCGGTTCGAGCACGACGACCCGGTCGACCAGGGACAGCGCCTCGGCGACGCGGTGCTCGACCAGGATCAGCGTGGTGTCGGCGTGCAGGGCGCCGGCCACGGCCGTCCGGATCAGCGCGGCGCCGGTCGGGTCGAGGTTGGCGGTGGGCTCGTCGAGCAGCAGCAACCCGGGGCGCAGGGCCAGTACGCCGGCCAGGGCGAGCCGCTGCTGCTCGCCGCCGGAGAGGGCGGCGGTGGGGCGGTCCCGGGGGTACGGGAAGCCGACCCGCATCAGCGCCTCGTCGACGCGGGGCCAGATCTCTCCGGCGGGGGTGCCCCGGTTCTCCAGCCCGAACGCCACGTCGTCGCCGCTGCGGGCCATCACGAGCTGGGTTTCCGGGTCCTGGAAGACGATGCCCACCCGTTCGCGGCCCTTGCGGGGGTCGAGCCCGTCGATCTCGACGGTGCCCTCCTGCTCGCCCGAGTCCTCGGGCAGCAGCCCGGCCAGCGCGGCGAGCAGGGTGCTCTTGCCGGCCCCGGAGGGTCCGAGCAGCAGCACCCGCTCGCCGGCCTCGACGCGCAGGTCGACCCCGCGTACGGCCCACGCCCGTCGCCCGGCGTGCCGCCACCCGAACCCGCGCAGCGTCACCGCCCCCACGCCGTCCCCCTCCCGTCCCGTCCGCGAGCGTCGATCATGAGGTTGACGGCGTCCACGGAGATCCACATCGCCGTCAACCTCATGATCAACGCGCTTCCGTCGGGCCGGTCAGATCAGGGTGCGGTCGCGGGCGACGGGGAAGCGGTCCAGGGCGCCTGTGGTGGCCAGGGCGCGGGTCAGGGCCCAGCCGCCGGCACCCGCGACGATCGTGGCGCTGGCGATGGTGAGCAGGGCGTACGGGATGCGGTAGCTGCCCAGCGCGTACTCGCTGTTCCAGACGAAGAAGTCGAACAGCGCCGCGCCGAGACCGGTCGACGCGCCGGCGATCAGCGCGGTGGGCAGCCGGAACGAGCGGTACCGGAACGCGGCGAAGGCCAGTTCGGCGCCGAGCCCCTGGATCAGGCCCTGGACGATGGTGATGCCGCCCCACTCCGAGCCGAGCAGCGCCGAGACCGTCGCCGCCACCGCCTCGCAGAAGAGCGCCGCGCCGGGCTTACGGATCACCAGGCCGCCGAGGACGGCCGGGACCAGCCAGACGCCGTACATGATCGCCTGGCCGGCGGGGAAGAACGCGAACGCCGGGTCGACGGCCCGCCACAGCAGGCCCCAGGCCCAGAAGATGACGCCGAAGGCCACCGCGATCACCGCGGCGACGACGACGTCGACCGTACGCCACCGGGTGGCGGTGTTGTTGTCTCGCATGATTGCTCCCAGTCCCGAACGAGAACCAGGAGAAGACGCACGCCGCGTCCGGAACGTGCCGGACGTCGACGCGGCTGGAGGTCGACCGAACTCCCTGCGCTGGCATTACCCAGATCAGGTTCGAGGGTCTGCGGGCGGTGCCCGCACTCTCAGCGCTGTGCGCTCCCCTGTCGGATGTGAAGTTGTCGCGCCGACGCTAACACCTTTGAAGATCAACCAGCAAAGTGATCTTTCCCCAGCTCACCAGCGCGTTCGATCGACGCCGTCGATTCCGGCCCGGTACTCTCGGGCGGCCACTGGGAAACCCGGCAGAGGGACACGTACGTGACATCCGAGGCTGAGCACCGCGCGCCGGACGGGCCGCACCCGGGCGCGGTGGGCGTGGCCGCCCCCGGCGTACGCGAGCAGAAGCCGGCGCCGCGCGGCCCGGAGCGGCGGATTGGGTCGGTGGAGGTGCTCGCCGGCCTGCTGATCCTGCTGGTCGTCTTCCGCGACCCGTTCGCCCGGGCCCTGTCGGCGCCCCGGTTGCAGACCTGGACGACCGTCTTCGTCTCGGTCATGGTGCAGGCCGTGCCGTTCCTCGTCTTCGGGGTGCTGCTCTCCGCGGTGATCGCGGTCTTCGTGCCCCGGTCGTTCTGGGCCCGGGCACTGCCGCGTCATCCCGCGCTCGCGGTGCCGGTGGCCAGCGCGGCCGGCGTGGTGCTGCCCGGCTGCGAGTGCGGGGCGGTGCCGATCGCCGGGTCGCTGATCCGGCGCGGGGTCACCCCGGCCGCCGCCCTGGCGTTCCTGCTCGCCGCCCCGGCGATCAACCCGATCGTGCTGACCGCCACCGCCGTGGCCTTCCCCGACGACCCGGCGATGGTCCTCGGCCGGGCGGTCGCGAGCCTGCTCGTCGCGATGGCCATGGGCTGGCTGTGGCTGCGCCTCGGCCGGGCCGACTGGATCCGGCTGCCGCGCCGGCCGGAGTTGGCGGACGGCTCGCGCGGGCGGGCGTTCTGGGGGGCGGTCCGGCACGACGTGACGCATGCCGGCGGCTTCCTGGTCATCGGCGCGGCCGCCGCCGCCACGATCAACGTCGTGGTGCCGGAGCGCTGGTTGCAGACCCTCGCCGACGAGCCGGTGCTGTCGGTGCTCGCGCTGGCCGCGCTCGCCGTGCTGCTCTCCCTCTGCTCCGAGGCCGACGCCTTCGTCGCCGCCTCGCTGTCGCAGTTCTCGCTGACCTCCCGACTGGTCTTCCTGGTGGTGGGGCCGATGGTCGACCTCAAGCTCATCTCGATGCAGGCCGGGGTCTTCGGCCGGCGGTTCGCGCTGCGGTTCGCCCCGACCACCTTCGCGGTGGCCGTCGCGGTGGCCGCCGCGACCGGGGCGGTGCTGCTGTGAACCGGCAGGCGCAGGCGGTCGTCCTGCTGCTGCTCGGGGGCGCGGTGATCCGGGCCAGCCTCACCGACCTGCACCTGCGCTACGTCAAGGAGGGGCTGCGTCCCTTCCTGGTCGCCGCCGGCCTGCTGCTGGTGGCCGCCGCGGTCATGACCCTCTTCTACGAGCTGCGCCCGCTGCTGCGGCGTACGCCCGCCGGCCACGACGGGCACGACGGCGACGACTCGCACGACGGCCACGGGCACGACGGCGACGACGGGCACGCACACCACGAGCCGCGGGTCGGCTGGCTGCTGATCCTGCCCGTGCTGGGCCTGCTGCTCGTCGCCCCGCCCGCCCTGGGCTCGTACGCGGCCGGGCAGGCCGGCACCGCCGTCGCCACCCGTCAGCAGCCGTCCGACTATCCGCCGCTGCCCGACGGCGACCCGGTGCGCGTCGCCGTGCTCGACTACGCCTCCCGGGCCCTGTTCGACCGGGGCACCTCGATCGGCGACCGCCGGGTCCAACTGACCGGCTTCGTCACCACCGGCCCCGACGGCCGGCCGCTGCTGGCCCGGATGGTGCTCTCCTGCTGCGCCGCCGACGGCCGGCCGGTCAAGCTGGGCCTGACCGGCGCCGCCCCCGACGGGCTGGCCGACGACACCTGGATCGAGGTGACCGGCCGCTACAGCGACCGCATCGCCCGCGACCCGGTCAACGACGCCGAGATCCCCTACCTGGACGTGGAGTCCTGGCGACAGGTGCCCGTGCCCCGGCAACAGTACGAGTGAGCTGCGGCCCGCAGGTCCCCGGCGGGCGGCTGCGGCCCTGGGTAGGCTCACGATCATGCGGATCGAAGCCCGGGGTTTCACGTTCGACGTCCGCGTCGGCGGACCGGAGGGCGGCGTGCCCGTCCTGCTGCTGCACGGCTTCCCGCAGCACGGCGGGGAGTTCGACGACGTGGTGCCCGCGCTGCACGCCGCCGGCCTGCGCACGTACGCGCCGGACCAGCGCGGCTACTCGCCCGGCGCGCGCCCCGAGGCCGTCGAGGCATACCGGCTGCCGGAGCTGGTCGCCGACGCGGTGGCCCTGCTCGACGCGCTGGGCGTCGACGCGGCGCACCTGGTGGGGCACGACTGGGGCGCCATCGTCGCCTGGGCCGTCGCGGCGCACCACCCCGCCCGGGTCCGTACGCTGACCGCCGTCTCGGTGCCGCACCCCGCCGCGATGACCTGGGCGTTGTCCGAGGACGCGGGGCAGAAGGCGCGCTCGGCGTACATGACGCTGTTCCGTAAGCCGGGCAAAGCGGAGAAGGCGCTGCTGGTGCTCGGCGCGACCGGGCTGCGCCGGATGCTGCACGGGGTCGGCGGCGACGCGCGGGTGGCCGCGTACGCGGACCCGCTGCGCGAGCCGGGCGCCCTGACCGCCGCGCTGAACTGGTACCGCGCCATGTCCCGCCGGGACCTGGCCGCCACCGGCCCGGTGACGGTGCCGACCACGTACGTGTGGAGCGGTCGCGACATCGCGATCGGCCGGACGGCCGCCGAGGCGTGCGCCCGGCACGTGCGGGCCGACTACCGCTTCGTCGAGCTGCCCCGGGTGAGCCACTGGATCCCCGACGAGGCGCCCGCCGCGCTGGCCGAGGCGATCCTGGCCCGGGTGCACGACCCGGTCTGACCCTCCCCGCGACGTCACCCGGTGGACGCCGGACCCCACCCCACGGAGGTACGACATGGACGGAAGAGACATGCCGCTGAGCGCCGACGAGTTCCTGACCGTGGTGACCGCCACGATGAACCGGGTGGCCGAGAGCCAGCGCGAGGCGGTGGGGCGGGCCGCCGACCTGATCGCCGAGGCGGTACGCGCCGACGGCGTGGTCCACGCGTTCGGCACGGGCCACTCCGAGGCGCTGGCCATGGAGATCGCCGGGCGGGCCGGCGGGCTGGTCCCGACGAACCGGATCGCCCTGCGGGACCTGGTGCTCGTCGGCGGCGCCCCGGCGGACACGCTCGGGCCGCTGCTGGAGCGCGATCCGGCGGTGGCGCACCGCCTCTACGAGCTGGCGCCGGTCGGCCCCCGCGACGTCTTCGTGCTCGCCTCGAACTCCGGCGTGAACGGCGCGATGGTGGAGTTCGCCTCGCTGGTCAGGGAGAAGGGCCACGGGCTGGTCGCGATCACCTCGGCGCAGCACTCCGGGCAGATGACCTCGCGCCACCCGTCGGGACGCAAGCTCGCCGACTTCGCCGACGTGGTGCTCGACAACGGTGCCCCGTACGGCGACGCGACCTTGCCGCTGCCCGGCGGCGGCGCGGTCGGCGCGGTCTCGTCGATCACCGCCGCGCTGCTGGCGCAGCAGATCACGGTCGAGGTGGTGGCCCGCCTGCTGGCGGCGGGGGAGCGGCCCCCGGTCTACCTGTCGGCGAACATCGCCGGGGGCGACGAGCACAACAACGCCCTGGAGGCCCGGTACGCCGGCCGGATCCGGCGCGGCTCCTGACGATCCGGAACGGTTCCGGACAGTGACGTGAGTCGGTTTCGCGCGTGAGCCGCTGGGGCATCAGCGATGCTGCCGCCGGCCGCCCCCGCCGGCAGTACCGTCTGACCGGAGGTAGCGCGTGTCCAAGGAAACCGAGAAGCAGCGCTGGCAGCGCAACTTCGCCGACCTGCTCCAGGAGCTCCGGGTCGCCCAGACCGGCGTACAGATCCTCTTCGCCTTCCTGCTCACGCTGCCGTTCAGCAACGGGTTCACCCGTACCAGCCCGTTCCAGAAGGACGTCTACATCGTCGCGTTGCTGGCGGCGGCCGCCGCCACCGCGATGATCATTTCGCCGGTGGCCTTCCACCGCGCGTTGTTCCGGCAGGGCCGCAAGCCGGAACTGGTCCGGTTCGCCCACCGGATGGCAAGCGGCGGCCTCGCCTTCATGCTGATCTCGATGGTCAGCGCGGTGCTGCTGATCACCGACTTCGTGCTGGACCGGAGCGTCGCCATGGTGCTCAGCGGCCTCACCGGCCTCTGGTTCCTCACCTTCTGGGTGTTCCTGCCGTTCTCCCGGCGTAACTGGGGCGATGACGACGACGATGACGACGACGACGATCCCCGGTCCCTGAGCGACTGACCGAAGTCGACACGACTCGATATTTACCGAACGCTACCCCTGGGTAACACCCGGGGGTAGCGTGCTTTTTGTCGCGCACGTTGACGCATCCGGACCGAGGTTCGAGGGGGCCGCCGTGACCACGACACACAACAGCCGACCCGCACCCGACGGATCAGGCGACGACCGGTCGACGGCCGCCGCCGACCGACCGCCACCGGCCGGTGCCGCCGGACCGCTGCCGACGGAGGCCGGCCAGGTCTCCGAGAAGGAGGCCCGCCAGGTCGCCGAGGCGGCCCGGGAGTCCTCCTGGGACCGTCCCAGCTTCGGCAAGGAGCTCTTCCTCGGCCGGTTCCGGCTCGACCTGATCAACCCGTGGCCGCGCTCCGACCCGGCGGACGTCGCCCGCGCCGACGAGTTCCTCGGCCGGTTCCGCGCGTTCCTCACCTCCGAGGTGGACGGTGCCGCCATCGAACGGGACGCGTCCATCCCGGACGAGGTGTTCCAGGGGCTGGCCCGGCTCGGCGCCTTCGGCATGAAGATCGACCGCTCGTACGGTGGGCTCGGGCTGAGCAACCTGCACTACTGCCGGGCGCTCATGCTGGCCGGCTCGGTCAGCCCGGCGATCGGCGCGCTGCTCTCGGCGCACCAGTCCATCGGGGTGCCGCAGCCGCTGAAGATGTTCGGCACCGCCGAGCAGAAGCAGCGCTTCCTGCCCCGGCTCGCCGCCGGCGAGATCTCCGCGTTCCTGCTCACCGAACCGGACGTCGGCTCCGACCCGGCCCGGCTGGGCACCACCGCCGAGCCCACGCCCGACGGCACCGGCTACCGGCTCAACGGCGTGAAGCTGTGGGCCACCAACGGCACCGTCGCCACCCTGCTCGTGGTGATGGCCCGGGTGCCCGCCGCCGAGGGACGGCGCGGCGGGATCACCGCCTTCGTCGTCGAGGGCGACACCGAGGGCATCACTGTCGAACGGCGCAACGCCTTCATCGGCCTGCGTGGGCTGGAGAACAGCCTGACCCGCTTCCACGACGTCTTCGTACCGAAGGAGAACGTCATCGGCGGCGAGGGCAAGGGCCTGAAGATCGCGCTCACCACCCTGAACACCGGGCGGCTCTCGCTGCCGGCCATGTGCGTCGGCGCCGGCAAGTGGGCGCTGAACGTGGCTCGGGGGTGGGCCGCCGACCGGGTGCAGTGGGGGCGGCCCGTGGGCGAGCACGAGGCGGTGGCCCAGAAGCTCTCCTTCATCGCCGCGACGACGTACGGCATGGAGACCATGCTCGACCTCTGCTGCCTGCTCGCCGACGACGACCGCAACGACATCCGGATCGAGGCGGCGCTGGTCAAGCTCTATGCCAGCGAGATGGCCTGGAGGATCGCCGACGAGCTGGTGCAGATCCGGGGCGGTCGCGGCTACGAGACGGCCGACTCGCTGGCCGCGCGGGGCGAACGACCGGCCGCCGTCGAGCAACTGCTGCGCGACCTGCGGATCAACCGCATCTTCGAGGGCTCCACGGAGATCATGCACCTGCTCATCGCCCGGGAGGCGGTCGACGCGCACCTGTCGGTCGCCGGCGACATCATCGACCCGGACGCCGGGCTGGGCCGTAAGGCGAAGGCCGGGGCGCGGGCCGGCGCGTTCTACGCGAGGTGGCTGCCCACCCTCGCCGTCGGCCGGGGGCAGCGCCCCTCGGCGTACGCCGAGTTCGGGCCCCTCGCCGGCCACCTGCGGCAGGTGGAGCGCGCCTCCCGCAAGCTGGCCCGGTCGACGTTCTACGCAATGTCCCGCTGGCAGGGGAAGATGGAGCGCAAGCAGGCGTTCCTCGGCCGGGTGGTGGACATCGGCGCGGAGCTGTTCGCGATGTCCGCGGTCTGCGTACGCGCCTACGCCGAGCGGGACGCCCGCCCCGAGAACGTCGAGCTGGCCGACCTGTTCTGCCGGCAGGCCCGGGTACGCGTCGACGCGCTCTTCACCGCCCTGTGGGACAACACCGACTCCGTCGACACGGCGGCCGCGAAGCGGATCCTCGCCGGACGCTACGCCGCGGTGGAGGACGGCGTGCTGACCCCCGCCGACGACCTGCCGTGGGTGGCCCCCTGGTCGCCGGGCCCGTCCACGGCCGAGGACGCCCGCCGCCGCGTCCCGCCCCCCTCCTGACCGTCATCGGACCGGGCCGGGCCGGGCCGGGGGCGCGGCAGGGCGGGGCGGGGCGGGCGGAGAGGAGGGTGGGGTCAGCGAGGGCGGGTCACGCCCAGGTGGCGTAGTTCCAGGGCGGCGAGGGCGTCGATGGTGGCGTCGTCGCCGGCCCGCCACGCCTCTGCCACGTCGGGCGCGATGCGGGTCAGCCGGCCCAGCGGCTGGGTGGCCAGCGCGCGCAGGGCGAGCAGGTCCCGCCCGGCCGGAGCGGCGGCCAGCTTCGCGGCGGAGCCGGCCCGGCGCATCCAGCGCACCCGCAGCGGCAACCAGCCGAAGAGCACCAGGCCGAGCGGGAAGACCAGCACGGCGACGGCCAGAGCGAGGGCGAGCTGGTCGACCAGCTCCTGCTGGTCCCGGCCCGCCTCGGCCAGCCCCCGGGCGGCGGTGGCGGCCCGCTCGAACGGCGCGGTCAGCTCGTCGCCGACCAGCGGCACCCGGCCGACCTTGCCGCCGGCGTCGGCCAGGTTGTCGGCGAGGCCGCCACCGGCCCCCTCCAGCTTCTGCCCGGGTACGGCGAGCTTCTGCACCAGGTCGTGCAGCCACAGCGCGCCTCGGATCGCGCCGTACACCCAGACGACGACGAGCAGGTCGGTGATCAACTGTCGGACGGCGGTCGGGAAACGATCGGCGTAGATCTTCACGCCGGACAGCGTGCCACGCCCGGCGCCACCCGGCACGCGCCGCGAACGCCGCCGTGCCCTCGGGTGACCCAGCCCGCGTCGCGAAGGCCGCCGTGCCCCCGGGCGGCTCAGCCCGCGCAGGCCGGGCAGGTGCCGAAGATCTCCAGGGTGTGGCTGACGTCGGCGTAGCCGTGCTTCGCCGCCACCCGCTCGGCCCAGTTCTCCACCGTCGGGCCCGCCACCTCCACGGTGCGGCCGCAGGACCGGCAGACCAGGTGGTGGTGGTGGCCCTCGCTGCACCGGCGGTAGAGGTGCTCGCCGCCCGGCGGACGCATGACGTCGATCTCGCCCGTGTCGGCGAGCCCCTGGAGGGTGCGGTAGACGGTCGTCAGCCCGACCCGTTCGCCGCGCTCGCGCAGCATCGCGTGCAGCTCCTGCGCGCTGTGGAAGCCCTCCAGCTCGCCGAGCAGCGCGCTGACCGCCGAGCGCTGCCGGGTGTTGCGGACCGTGGCACCCGTCATGATCATGATCCCTCCCCGGCGTGGCTCACCGCGTCGGCCACGATGTGTGCGACGTGCTCGTCGACCAGCGCGTACGCGATCTCGCGACCCCGCCGGGAGCCGCGCACCACGCCGGCGCCCCGCAGCACCCGCAGGTGCTGGGAGACCAGGGGCTGCGCGGCGCCGAGCTTGTCGACCAGCTCGTGCACGCACCGCTCGCCCTCGGCGAGCTCGCTGACGATGGCCAGCCGGATCGGCGCCGAGAGGGCACGCAACAGCTCGCTGGCGCCCTCGAAGGCGTCGTAGCCTGATCCGTCGGTCACCCCGTAACGGTAACCAATCCCACCGACACGGCGCTGACCAGGATCAGTGGAGCACGACCTCGTGCGGTTCGGGTACGGGCGCGGCGTCCGGGGTGCGCCGCCGGCGCAGCACCCGCCACCCGGCCCCGAGGACCGCGACCACCGCGAACGAGGCGATCGCCATCAGCACCACCGAGGCGCCCGGGGCGGTGTCGGCGTTCGCCGCCACCCAGACCCCGGAACCGGCCGCGAAGAGCCCGAGCGCCATCGCCGCCGTCATCGTGCTGCGGAAACCCCGGGTCACCTGCTGCGCGGTCGCCACCGGCACCACCATCAGGGCGCTGATGAGCAGCACCCCGACGGCCCGCATGGCGATCGTCACGGTGACGGCGGTGGCCACGGCGAGCAGCAGGTTGAGCGTGCGTACCGGCAGGCCGGAGACGCGGGCGTACTCCTCGTCGTGGCAGACCGCGAACAGGGCCGGGCGCAGCGCCAGCATGGTCACCGCGATCGCCGCGCCGAGCACCGCGATGGTGGTCAGGTCCGCCGGCGTGATGGTGCTCAGCGACCCGAACAGGTAGGAGTTCAGGCTGGCGCTGGTGCTGTCGGAGAGCCCGACCAGCGTCACGCCGCCGGCGATGCCGCCGTAGAAGAGCAGGGCCAGCGCAAGGTCGCCGGAGGTGCGCCCCCGCGCGCGGACCAGCTCGATGGTGACCGCGCCGAGGGTCGCCACGAGCACCGCGACGAGCACCGGTGAGCGGTTGAGCAGCAGGCCCGCGCCGACGCCCGTGAGCGCCACGTGCCCCACCCCGTCGCCGATCAGGGCGAGTCGCCGCTGCACCAGGTAGATGCCGAGCGCCGGGGCGGCCAGACCGATGATCAGCGCCCCGATCAGGGCCCGCTGCATGTAGGGGTACTGGAAGAGTTCCATCTCAGCTGCTCCACAGCCCGGCGGGCTCGTCGGGACCGTGCGGGTGCACGTGGTCGTGGTCGGGCTCCGCGTGGTGGCCGGCGGGCTCGGGCACCGCGCCGTCGTGGCAGATCCCACCCTGGTGTACGACGACCGCCCGGGTGATCAGTGGTCGCAGGGGCCCCAGCTCGTGGGCCACCAGCAGCACCGTGCCGCCGCCGGCGACGAAGCCGTGCAGCGCCCCCGCGAACGCCTCCTGGCTGGCGGCGTCGACCCCGGCCGTGGGCTCGTCGAGGACGAGCAGCTCCGGCTGGCCGGCCAGCGCCCGGGCGATCAGGGTGCGCTGCTGCTGCCCGCCGGAGAGGGTGGCCACGGGATCGCGGGCCCGGTCGGCGAGCCCGACCGCCTCCAGCGCGGCGGCCACCGCGGCCCGGTCGGCCGCGCCGGGCGGGCGCAGCACCCCGCGCCGGGCGAGCCGGCCGGAGGCCACCACCTCGCGGACGGTGGCCGGTACGCCGCTGCCGGCGCCGAGGCGCTGCGGGACGTACCCGATGCGGTGCCACTGCCGGAAGCGGCGCAGCGGGCGGTCGAAGAGGGCGACCGACCCGGAGCTGAGCGGCACCAGGCCGAGCGCCGCGCGGATCAGGGTGGACTTGCCGGAGCCGTTGGCGCCGAGCACCGCGACCACCTCGCCGGCGGTCACGGTCAACGAGACGTCGCGAAGCACGGGGCGGCCGTCGTAGCCGACCACCCCGTGCGCGACGGTGATGACTGGGGATGTCACTGGCAGCTCAACGCCGTCCTCAGGGTCGCAAGGTTGGTACGCATCACCGAAAGGTAGTCGCCGCCGCCGGGCGTCAGCCCCTCCAGGGGGTCCAGCACGGCGGTCTTCGCGCCGACCTCCTTGGCGATGGTCTCGGCCACCTTCGGGCTGACCAGGGTCTCGAAGAAGATCGTGGTGGCCTTGTGCTCGCGGGCCTCCTCGATCACCTCGGCCAGGCGCTGCGGGGCGGGCTCGTTGTCCGGGCTGAGCCCGGTGATGCCGATCTGCTCCAGCTTGTAGCGCTCGGTCAGGTAGCCGAAGGCGGTGTGGCTGACCACGATCTCCCGCCGCTGGCAGGTCTTCAGCCCGGTCGTGAACTCGGCGTCCAGCTTCTCCAGCTCGGTGCGCAGCGTCTTGGCGCGGGCGGTGTAGTCGGCGGCGCGGTCCGGGTCGGCCTGGCCGAGCCGCTCGGCGAGCTTGTCGCCGACCGTGGCCAGGCGGGTCGGGTCCAACCAGAGGTGCGGGTCCTTGGTGCCGTTCTCCTCGTGGCCGGGCTCCTCGGCCTTGGTCGACTCCTCGGGGTGGGCGTGCTCCTCGCCCTCGTGGTCGTGGTCGTGGCCACCAGCGGCGGCGTCCATCAGCGGCTGCACGGTCGACACGTCGAACGCGCGGTCCTTGGCGTTCTGCTCGACGGCCTCGTCCAGCGCCGGCTGGAAGCCCTTGAGCAGGACGACCAGCTCCGCCTCGGCGACCTGGCCCACCTGGCCCGGGTTCAGCTCCAGGTCGTGCGGCTCCGCCCCGGGCTTGACCAGGTTGCTCACCTTCACCGCGTCGCCGCCGATGCGCTCGGCGAGGAACTGCAACGGGTAGAAGGCCGCCACCACGTCGACCCGCTGCGGGTCGGCGCCGGGGGTGCCGTCGTCGGAGCAGGCCGTGACACCGCCCAGGGCGAGCAGGGCGGCGGTGGCGACGGCGAGGGTGCGCGGGGCGGAGCGGATGTTCATGCCATGAACTGTCCGCGACAACGATAATGATTGTCAAAAACGCATGCTTGCATGTCAGAACAGCTTCACCAGGCCCGCGGTGACCAGCAGGGTGAGCGCCACGAGCCGGATCACCCGCGTCGGCGCCGTCTGCACCGACCAGGTGGTGCCCAGCAGCGCGGCCACGGCCGCGGCCAGCAGCAGGGTGAACAGCCCGCCGACCACGCCGGGCGTGAAGAACGCGACAAGCACCAGCACGAGGGTGACCAGGAACACCGTCGTCGGGTTCGCCCGGGCCAACCGGGCCGGCATCCGGCTCTGCGTACGCTGCATCCCACAGACTCTACGAGGAGGAACCCCGTGCTGGTGACGAACCGGTTCGTGGTGGACGTCGATGTCGCCGACGAGTTCACCGAGCGGGCGCACGCCGCCCTCGCCGCCCTCGCGGCCCGCCCCGGTTACCTGCGCGGCCAGCTCGTCCGGGCGCTGGACGACCCGCGACACTGGTGCCTGGTCACCGAGTGGGAGTCGGTCGGCACCTACCGCCGGGCCCTGGGCGGCTTCGACGTCAAGATCACCGCCGTGCCGCTGCTCGCCGAGTCGCTCGACGAACCGTCGGCGTACGAGGCGCTCGCCAGCGCCGCCCCCGGCGGGGAGGTCGTCCGGACCGCCAGCGATCGGGCCGCTGCTCCTTACCGCTGAGCCCGTGGGCACTACATTGCTTGCATGACCGCTCCCGGACCGGCGACCCCGCCGCCGTACCCTCCGCCGCCCGGCCAGCAGGGGGCGCAGCCGCCCGCCGTGCCCGGCCCGCCGGGGGACCCGGGCGCGCCCGCCCCGCCGGCCGGGCCGGGGGTCACCCCGCCGTTCGCGGCGCCGCCCACCGAGGGCCGCAACACCCGCCTCTGGCTCGGGCTGGGCGCCGGGGCGCTCGCCGTGCTGCTCTGCTGCGGCGGGGGCGGCGCGGCCGTGGTGGGGCTGGCCGTGACGGGGGTGCAGGCCGTACGCGAGCAGGGGCGCACCGTCTCCACCGACTACTACCAGGCCCTCGTCGAGCGCAAGTACGGCGCGGCGTACGACCAGCTCTGCGACGACGCGCAGCGGCGCGAGTCACGCCGGGAGTTCGAACGCCGGGTGGCCGCCGAGCCGCAGATCGCGACCTTCCGGGTGGGCGACGTGGACGCGGTCGCCCTCACCGTGCCCGTCGACGTGACCTACACCGGCGGTCAGCAGGACCGCCAGGAGGTCACCCTCGGGCAGGACCAGCAGACCGGTGGCATGGAGGTGTGCGGGGTGAGCTGACCCGCCACCGGTATTCTGCTGGGCCCGGGACGGCACGGGTCGTACCGTTGTCCCGAACTGTTCCTTCCGTCCTCACCGCGTCCCCGCCGACCGCCAGTCGGCGTAGGAGGAAACATGCCAGCCGACCGTATCGACGCCGTCGTCAGCCTCGCCAAGCGCCGAGGCTTCGTCTTCCCCTCCAGCGAGATCTACGGAGGCACCCGGTCGGCGTGGGACTACGGTCCGCTCGGCGTGGAGCTGAAGGAGAACGTCCGCCGGCAGTGGTGGAAGACGATGGTCCAGCAGCGCGACGACGTGGTCGGCCTCGACTCCGCCGTGATCCTGGCCCGCGACGTCTGGGCCGCCTCCGGTCACCTGGACGCCTTCGTCGACCCGCTGACCGAGTGCCAGTCGTGTCACAAGCGGTTCCGGGCCGACCACCTCGAGGAGGCCTACGAGGCCAAGCACGGCAAGCCGCCGGCCTCGCTGACCGAGCTGAACTGCCCGAACTGCGGCAACAAGGGCACCTTCACCGAGCCGAAGATGTTCAACGGCCTGATGAAGACCTTCCTCGGCCCGGTCGAGAGCGAGGAGGGCATGCACTACCTGCGGCCCGAGACCGCCCAGGGCATCTTCGTCAACTACAAGAACGTCGAGACGGTCGCCCGCAAGAAGCCGCCGTTCGGCATCGCCCAGACCGGCAAGTCGTTCCGCAACGAGATCACCCCGGGCAACTTCATCTTCCGCACCCGCGAGTTCGAGCAGATGGAGATGGAGTTCTTCGTCGAGCCGGGCTCGGACGAGCAGTGGCACGAGTACTGGCTCTCCGAGCGCTGGAACTGGTACCTCGACCTGGGCCTGTCGGAGAGCAACCTGCGCTTCTACGAGCACCCGAAGGAGAAGCTCTCCCACTACTCGAAGCGCACGGTCGACATCGAGTACCGCTTCCAGTTCGGCGGGACCGAGTTCGCGGAGCTGGAGGGCATCGCCAACCGCACCGACTTCGACCTGACCACGCACAGCAAGCACTCCGGCGTCGACCTGTCCTACTTCGACCAGGCCAAGGGCGAGCGCTGGATGCCGTACGTCATCGAGCCGGCCGCCGGCCTGACGCGCGCGGTGCTCGCGTTCCTGCTGGAGGCGTACGACGAGGACGAGGCGCCGAACACCAAGGGCGGCGTGGACAAGCGCACGGTGATGCGCTTCGACCCGCGACTGGCCCCCGTCAAGGTGGCGGTGCTGCCGCTGTCGCGCAACGAGGCGCTCTCGCCCAAGGCGAAGGGGCTCGCCGCCGACCTGCGCAAGCGCTGGGTGGTGGAGTTCGACGACTCGCAGGCCATCGGCCGCCGCTACCGCCGCCAGGACGAGATCGGCACCCCGTTCTGCGTGACGGTCGACTTCGACACCCTCGACGACAACGCGGTGACCGTGCGGAACCGGGACACCATGGCCCAGGAGCGCATCGCGCTCGACCAGGTCGAGCGCTACCTGATCGAGCGCCTTCCCGGCTGCTGAGCGGCGACTACGGGGGCCCGGCCGGCGGGGGACCGCGCCGGCCAGGCCCCCGTACACTTGTCCGGTGACCGCGCCGACCGTTCCCGCACTGCGCCCGCTGACCATCGGGCGGCATGAGGTGTGGCCCCCGGTGGTGCTCGCGCCGATGGCCGGCATCACCAACGTCGGCTTCCGGCAGCTCTGCCGGGAGCAGGGCGGCGGCATCTACGTCTGCGAGATGATCACCACCGTCGCGCTGGTCGAACGGAACCCGAAGACGCTGCGCATGATCGCGTTCGGCGACGACGAGCGGCCCCGCAGCCTCCAGCTCTACGGCACCGACCCCGAGATCACCGCCGCCGCCGTGCGGATCGTGGTGGAGAAGGATCTCGCCGACCACATCGACCTCAACTTCGGCTGCCCGGTGCCCAAGGTCACCCGCCGTGGCGGCGGCTCGGCGCTGCCGTGGCGGCGCCGGCTCTTCGCCCGGCTGGTCAGGGCCGCGGTGGACGCCGCGTCACCCGCCGGGGTGCCGGTCACGGTCAAGATGCGCAAGGGCATCGACGACGACCACCTGACGTACGTCGAGGCGGGCCTCGCCGCCCAGGACGCGGGCGTGGCGGCGGTCGCCCTGCACGGGCGTACGGCCGCGCAGCGCTACTCCGGCACGGCGGACTGGGACGCCATCGCCACCCTCAAGCAGGCCCTGGACGTGCCGGTGCTCGGCAACGGCGACATCTGGGAGGCCGACGACGCGCTGCGGATGGTGGCGCACACCGGCGTCGACGGGGTGGTCGTCGGTCGGGGCTGCCTGGGCCGCCCGTGGCTCTTCGCCGATCTGGAGGCCGCGTTCGACGGCCGGCCGGAGCGCCGGCTACCCACCCTCGGCGAGGTGGCGCGCACCATGCGCCGCCACGCGGAGCTGCTGGTCGACCAGTTCACCGCCGGCTCGCGTACGCCCGCCCGGGGCGAGCGGGACGGCTGCACGGACTTCCGCAAGCACGTCGCCTGGTACCTCAAGGGCTTCCCCGTCGGCAGCGAGCTGCGCCGGGAGCTGGCCATGATCGAGAGCCTGGCCCAGCTCGACGACCTGCTCGGCAAGCTGGACCCGACCGAACCTTTTCCGGTGGCCACGCTGGGCCAGCCGCGCGGTCGTACCAACTCGCCCGGCAAGGTCTTCCTCCCGGAGGGCTGGCTGGCCAGCCGCGACGACGACACCGTCCCCGAGGGCGCGGAACTGGCCGACTCGGGCGGCTGAGCCCCCGTCCCCGCCCCACCTCGGCCCCGCCCCGGTCTCGCTCCGGTCCGGGCGCGGGCTGTCGGCCTCGGCCTGACTCCGGTCCGGCCCTGGCCCGGCGGCGACAGCCGGGAAGCCCTCAGCCATGACGACAAGGGTCGGACCCCCGTGCGGGGTCCGACCCTTGTCGTCTTCGTGCGGGTGTTGTCGTCGGTCAGGCGGTGTAGCCGCGGGTGGCGATCCAGTCGGCGAGGTTGTCGATGCTCATGCGGTAGGAGGCCTGGTTGGGGTCGGCGGAGTCGGCGATGGTGACGGTGTTGCCGTTGTCGCGGTAGCCGACGACGCTGATGTAGTGCCCGCCTTCGAAGGAGTGGGTGGTGCCGTCGGTGTCGGTGGCGGTGCCGGCGATGTTGGCGACGACGGCGTGGCCTTCGTCGATGGCGGTGACGATGTCGGCGCGTAGCTTGTCGGTCTGCTTGTCGTCGGCCTTGGCGTCGCGGATCTCGACGGACTGGTAGGCGTCGCGGCCGGTTTCCTTGTTGAGTACGGGGGTGATGTCGTTGATGGAGTTGGTGCCGGCTTCGGTGGTGCCCATGCGCTGGGCCATGCCGTCGACGTCGATGTTCTTGCCCTGCACGCTCAGGGCGTTGCGGGCGGCGGCGGGGCCGCAGTAGTAGAAGTTGGGCTGGGCTTCGTAGCGCACGCCGAGTTCGCGCTCGCCGTTCTTGCGGTCCTGGGCGACGCTGGCGGGGTTGGCGTGGGCGGGCGAGGCGAAGGTGGTGAGGGGGCCGGCGATGGCGCCGCCGGTGACGGCGAGTCCGGCAGCGGTCAGGGCGGTCTTACGCAGGATGTCGGTACGCATGATTCGTCTGCACCTTTCGATCGGGGGCACGCGGCACACACCAAGGGGGGCGGGTGCGCCACGGATGAGGAAAGGTCGAGATATCAAGAGCGGACATTCGCTCGGGGGTCCGGGGGAGGTAACCACCGTGGGGAGCCGGTCATTCCGGCAGCCCGGCGTCCGGTCGTTCCGACGCCCAGGTACTCGGTGGTCCGCCGGGTGTAACCGCGCCGGCCTGGTCCGCATTCCGCCGACCGGCCTGGTCCGCATTCCGCCGACCACCGGGCCGGGCGGGGCGGCCGGGTCACGCGGCCACGATGGTTACAACGACCCGGGCCCCCGACCCATGCCGGCCGGGCCGGTGGCGCCCGCCACGGCAGACCCGCGCAAACCGGACGGGCCGCCCGAGCGGGCTGCCCCCAACCGGACACCGGCCCCGAACCGCACATCCGCCGAATGATCGGTGCATCCGTCGGTCGGGTGCCAGAGACCGGCAGGACACCACGGACCGCGCGTCGAGCGCCGCAGGGGCAAGCGCGGGACGCGGGCGCATTCTTGATCAGGACCCCATGGACGTCATCCGCCCGGTTTGAGGTCCATGGCGTCCTGATCACGTTGCCGGGGAGTGGTGGGGAGGGCGGAGCGTGGGCCGGCGGGAGCCGGTGGTTCCGTGGGCCACGGGATCTCCGGCGAGCGGTGGAAGGCCACGCCGGCGGCGGCCCAGCGTGGGCCGTGCCCGGCCAAGCGGTCGCGGAACCCGGCCCAGTCGTGCGTCGCGCGGGGCGACCAGCCCAGCTCGGCGATCGCGGGCAGGCGCGGGAAGAGCATGAACTCGACCTCCGCCCGCGAGGTGACCGACTCGGTCCACAGCGGCGCCTCCACGCCGAGCACCGCGTCGGCCGGTACGCCGGCCACGTGGGTGCCGGGATCCCAGTCGTACGCCCGCCGCACGTCGATCAGGCCCGCCCAGTCGTGCCCGATCGGGGTGTCCGGGGCGTACTTCATGTCGAGGTAGGCGTGGTTGGCGGGGGAGAGCACGAGCCGGGCGCCCCGGCGGACGGCGTCCGCGGTGACGGGGTCCTCGCCCCCGGTGCCCCACCACTGGAGCACCCGCCCCTCGCTGTGCGCGGCGGGCGCGATCTGGTGCCAGCCCACCACCGTCCTGCCGGTTGCGGCGACGATGCGCTGGGCCCGCTCGACGAAGGCCGCGTACGCCTCGGGGCGCACCTTGAACGCCTCGTCGCCCCCGAGGTGCAGCCACGGCCCGGGGGTGAGCACGGCGAGTTCGCCCAGCACGTCGGCGACGAACTCGTACGTCCGCTCGCTCGTGGGGTCGACGTAGCTGAAACCGACCTCGGTGCCGGTGTAGGGCGGTGGTGCGACGCCGTCCGGGGCCAGTTCGCCGTACGCGGTCAGCGCCGCGTGGGTGTGCCCCGGCAGGTCGATCTCCGGCACCACGGTGACGTGCCGCTCGGCGGCGTAGGCCACGATCCGCCGGTAGTCGTCGCGGCTGTAGTGCCCGCCCGGGCCGCCGCCCACCTCGCTCGCCCCGCCGACCTCGGCCAACCGGGGCCAGGAGTCGACGGCGATCCGCCAGCCCTGGTCGTCGGTGAGGTGCAGGTGCAGGTGGTTGATCTTGTAGCGGGCCAGGTGGTCGATCACCCGCAGCACGTCCGGTACGCCGAAGAAGTGCCGGGCCACGTCGAGCATCGCCCCCCGGTACGGGAACCGGGGCCGGTCGGTGATCGAACCCCCGGGCAGCACCCAGCGCCCGGCGGTCGGCGTCGGGCTCTCGACGGCGGCGGGCAGGAGTTGCCGCAGGGTCTGTACGCCGAAGAAGAGCCCGGCCCCGGTGGCAGCCTCGACGCGTACCCCGTCGGACGTCACGTCGAGCCGGTAGCCCTCCGGGCCGAGGTCGGCGGAGTCGACCAGCGCCAGCGCGATGTCGCCGCCCGCCTCCGCCCGGGTGTCGTCGGCCACCGGGAGCGGATAGCCGGTGGCAGGCCGGAGCAGGTCGGCGAGCTGCCCGGCGACGGCACGGGCGGCGTCGTCGGGGCTCACCCGGATCACCGTGTGGGGGGTGAGCACGAAATCGGTGCCCGCGACCGGCGCGACCCGCTCCGGGGCGGGCACGACGTCGCCCAGCCGTACGCGGGCGGCCGGAGCGGCCCGGTCGGCGGTGGAGGCCGACGGGACGAGCACGTCGCCGGCCGGCGGAACGGGCAGGTCACCGGGCGGCGGGGCGAGCGCGTCCTCGGCGGAGCGGGTGGCCGCCCGGGCCAGTTCAGCCGCGGCCGGTTCGCGGACCGGCAGGTCGGGGTGCCCGGCCGGCCGCTCGCCCGCCGCAACGCTGGACGGGTCGAGCGGTTCCGGGGCGGCGGTGGGAACGGGTGGCACGGCGGCGGCTCCCAGGGGTGTATTTGCGGTGGTTATGGCAAAGGTGAGGTTCACCGAAAGGGCTGCGGACAAGACTACGAGGCGAAGCGGGAAATGCGTGATCGTGCGCGTGGAAGCGTTCCCAAAAACCGGTACGAACGCGGAAAGTCGTGATGGCTGTGCCGATTGTCACCGAACGGTCCCGGGCCACCCGAAGTTCGCCTAGCCTTCGCCCCACCGGCCGGCTTGGCACCGGGATTGCCGGTGGTCCATCCCGGGGTAATGGGAGCAACTGAACCTTCGTTAAGTGTCGGACCGGCGTGCGTGGGAGGGCTCTGGTGGCAACGCAGGAGACGGTGGAACACAAGTACGTCTACGCCTTCGCCGAGGGCAACAAGGACCTCAAGGAACTGCTCGGCGGCAAGGGGGCCAACCTGGCCGAGATGACCAATCTCGGCCTGCCGGTCCCACCGGGCTTCACGATCACCACGGAGGCCTGCAAGGCGTACCTCGCCACCGGGGAGGAGCCCGACGGCCTGGCCGACCAGATCGCCGCGCACCTCGCGTCGCTGGAGCGGGCGATGGGCAAGCGCCTCGGCGACTCGGAGGACCCCCTGCTGGTCTCCGTGCGCTCCGGCGCCAAGTTCTCCATGCCCGGCATGATGGAGACCGTCCTCAACGTCGGGCTCAACGACCGCAGCGTCCAGGGGCTCGCCCGGCAGGCCGGCGGCTCGGGCGGGCAGTCCACCCCCGGCGGCGCGGACCGGTTCGCCTGGGACTCCTACCGCCGCCTCATCCAGATGTTCGGCAAGACGGTGTGCGAGGTGCCGGGCGAGGAGTTCGAGCACGCCCTCGACGACGCCAAGCGGGCCAAGGGCACCCACAACGACCTCGACCTCGACGCCGACGACCTGCGGGGGCTGGTCGACGCGTACAAGAAGATCTTCTTCAAGCACACCGGCCGGGAGTTCCCGCAGGAGCCGCGCGAGCAGCTCGACCTGGCCATCCGCGCGGTCTTCGAGTCGTGGAACGCCGAGCGCGCGGTGCTCTACCGCCGCCAGGAGCGCATTCCGGCCGACCTGGGCACGGCGGTCAACGTGGTGGCGATGGTCTTCGGCAACCTCGGCCCGGACTCCGGCACCGGCGTCGCGTTCACCCGCGATCCCGCCAGCGGCGCCCAGGGCATCTACGGCGACTACCTGGCCAACGCCCAGGGCGAGGACGTCGTCGCGGGCATCCGCAACACGGTGCCGTTGCAGGAGCTGGAGCGACTGGACAAGAAGTCCTACGACGAACTGCTCGGCATCATGGCCCGGCTGGAGGGCCACTACCGCGACCTCTGCGACATCGAGTTCACCATCGAGCGTGGCAAGCTCTGGATGCTCCAGACGCGCGTCGGCAAGCGCACCGCCGCCGCGGCGTTCGTCATCGCCGGGCAGCTCGTCGACGAGGGCCTGATCGACCTCGACGAGGCGTTGCACCGCGTCAACGGCGCGCAGCTCGCCCAGCTGATGTTCCCCCGTTTCCGGCTCGACCACGAGTTCCAGCCGGTGGCGAAGGGGATCGGGGCGTCGCCGGGTGCGGCCTCGGGCAAGGTGGTCTTCACCTCCGCCCGCGCGGTCGAACTGGCCGCCGAGGGGGAGTCGGTGATCCTGGTCCGGCGTGAGACCAACCCGGACGACCTGAACGGCATGATCGCGGCCCAGGGCATCCTCACCTCGCGCGGCGGCAAGACCAGCCACGCCGCCGTGGTGGCGCGGGGCATGGGCAAGACCTGTGTCTCCGGCGCCGACGAGATCGAAGTGGACGTGCCGCAGCGTCGGTTCGTCGTCGGCGGGCAGACGGTCGTCGAGGGCGACGTCGTCTCCATCGACGGCACCACCGGCAAGGTCTACCTCGGCGAGGTGCCGGTCATGCCGTCGGAGGTGGTGCAGTACTTCGAGGGCAGCCTCGACCCGGAGCACGTCGACAACGCGCTGGTCCGGGCCGTGCACCGGATCATGTCGCACGCCGACGCCAGGCGGCGGCTGGCCGTCCGCACGAACGCCGACACCGGCGCGGACGCCGCCCGGGCCCGGCGCTTCGGCGCGGAGGGCATCGGGCTGTGCCGCACCGAGCACATGTTCCTCGGCGACCGGCGCGAGCTGGTCGAGCGGCTGATCCTGGCCCGCGACAACGCCGAGCGGGAGGCCTCGCTGGCCGCGCTGCTGCCGTTGCAGCGCGCCGACTTCGAGGAGATCTTCCGGGAGATGGACGGGATGCCCGTCACCGTCCGGCTGATCGATCCGCCGCTGCACGAGTTCCTCCCCCCGCTGGAGCAGCTCGCGGTCAACGTGGCGGTCGCCCAGGAGCGCGGGGAGGACGTCGCCAAGGAGGAGGCGCTGCTCGCCGCCGTACGGCGGATGCACGAGGAGAACCCGATGCTGGGTCTGCGCGGTGTCCGCCTCGGGCTGGTCATCCCCGGCCTGTTCGCCATGCAGGTCCGCGCCATCGCGGAGGCCGCGGTCACCGTCACCCGCTCCGGCGCGGTCGCCCGGCCGGAGATCATGGTCCCCCTGGTCGGCGCGGTGCAGGAGCTGGAGACGGTACGCGCCGAGGCCGAGAAGATCATCTCCGAGGTGGTCGGGGACAGCGGCGTCGAGGTGCTGATCGGCACCATGATCGAGGTGCCCCGGGCGGCGCTGACCGCCGGCCAGATCGCCGAGGCGGCACAGTTCTTCTCCTTCGGCACCAACGACCTGACCCAGATGGGCTGGGGCTTCTCCCGCGACGACGTCGAGGGCGCCTTCTTCTGGCGCTACCTGGAGCTGGGCATCTTCGGCATCTCGCCGTTCGAGTCGATCGACCGCGACGGCGTGGGCCGGCTGGTGCGCATCGCCGCGGAGGAGGGCCGGGCCGCCCGGCCGGGGCTGAAGCTCGGCGTCTGCGGTGAGCACGGCGGTGACCCGGAGTCGGTGCACTTCTTCCACGAGGTCGGCCTGGACTACGTGTCCTGCTCGCCCTTCCGGGTGCCCGTCGCCCGGCTGGAGGCCGGCCGCGCGGCCGTGGAGACGGACGGCTCCGACAGCCGCTGACGCGGCGGAGGCGACAAGCCGGCGGCGGACCCGGGGGAGCGGGTCCGCCGCCGCTGCCGTGCGGGTGGCCCGTGCCGGCACGACCGCACCGTGGGTCGGGGGCCGGTCGCGACCGGCCCCCGGAGGGTTGCTCAGACCGGCGGGCGGCGCCAGGTGTGGGGCGTGACGCGCCGGGGCAGCCTGCCGCCGGAGGTGCGGGTCGTGAGCCGGGCGTGCGCCTCGGGCACCGTCGCCGCCCCGATCAGGCGGCTGGTGTCCAGCACCGAGCCGGTGCGCCGGGCCACCGCCCGCGCGTCGGCGTGCAGCTCCTCCAGGTCGGCGCTGGCGTCGGCCACCAGCGTCAGCAGGGCGTTGCGCCCGGCGGGGTAGGTGACGACGGCGCCGGTGGAGGTGCGTACCACCGATTCCCGGAACTCGCCGTGCCGCACCGTGTCGGCCACCCGGTGGCCGAGGCCGAAGCTGGCCGCCGCGAGCGCCGCCAGGTGGGTGGCGTCCGTCGTCGGCAGGTCGCTGGAGATCAGCAGGCCGTCGGTGCCGGCCAGCACCGTGCCCGCCACCTCGGGGCGGCGCAGGCGCAGCTCCGACAGTTCCGTTCCCATCATCGTGTCCGCGTCCACGGGTTTCTCCCCCACCGTCGGGCCCTCAGTCTGGTCACGTTCCGCGCTGGGAACGCTACCGGCGGCCATGCCGGATCGCGATCCCGTAACCGTCGGCGATCGGTCGACAACTCTCGACTGTTCGGAGGTTGCGCAGCCGTCGCCCGCGCGCCGGCGGCGAGCCGTCCGCGGCGCGCGGGCGTAACCTGATCGGCATGAGCAGCGCCTGGGAGAGCCTGACCGTCGACGCCCGGGACCCCGCCCGGCTCGCCCGCTGGTGGGCCGAGGCGCTGGGCTACCAGGTGGTCACCGAGCAGCCGGACGAGGTGGAGATCCGTCGATCCGCCGACCGGTTGCCGGGCATCGTCTTCGTGCCGGTCGCCGACGACAAGACCACCAAGAACCGGTTGCACATCGACCTGCGCCCCGACGACCTGGAGGCCGAGGTCGAGCGGCTGGTCGACATGGGTGCCCGGCACGTCGACGTGGGCCAGGGCGAGGTGGAGTGGACCGTGCTGGCCGATCCGGAGGGCAACGAGTTCTGCGTGCTGCGGCAGCGTGCGCGCTGAGCGTGGCGGGCCGGACGGTCCGGACGTCGCCCGCCGGGTCGACGAGCCGCCGAAGGACACCGGGTACGGGCGGTCGGCGTACGAGCGGGACCGTGCCCGGGTGCTGCACTCGGCGGCCTTCCGGCGGCTCGCCGCGAAGACCCAGGTGCACACGGCCGGCACGGACGACTTCCTGCGTACCCGGCTGACCCACTCGCTGGAGGTCGCGCAGATCGCCCGCGAGATGGGGGCGCGGCTGGGCTGCGACCCGGACGTGGTGGACACCGCCGGGCTCGCCCACGACCTCGGTCACCCGCCGTTCGGGCACAACGGCGAGGACGCGCTCGACGAGCTGGCGGCCGGGTGCGGCGGCTTCGAGGGCAACGCGCAGACGCTGCGGGTGCTGACCCGGCTGGAGGCCAAGGTCCTCGCCCCGGACGGCAGCTCCGCCGGGCTCAACCTGACCCGCGCCTCGCTCGACGCGGTCAGCAAGTACCCGTGGCCGCGCCGGCCCGGCGTACGCAAGTTCGGCGTGTACGACGACGACCTCCCGCTCTTCGCGTGGCTGCGGGCCGGCGGGCCGGGCGACGACCGGCGCTGCCTGGAGGCGCAGGTGATGGACTGGGCCGACGACGTCGCATACTCGGTGCACGACGTCGAGGACGGCATCCACGGCGGGTACGTGGCGCTGCGCCCGCTGCTGCGCGACCCGCAGGAGCGGGCCGCGCTCTGCGCCGACGTCGCCGCCACCTACTCCGGCGAGTCCCCGGCCGACCTCGGCGACGTGCTGCTGGAACTGCTCGACGACCCGGTGCTCGCCCCGCTGGCCGGCTACGACGGCAGCCACCGGGCGCAGGCGGCGCTGAAGGCGACCACCAGCGTGCTGACCGGCCGCTTCGTCTCGGCCGTGGTGGCGGCCACGCAGGAGCGCTACGGTCCCGGCCCGCACCGCCGCTACGCCGCCGACCTGGTGGTGCCCCGGCGCGTCCGGGCGCGGTGCGCCCTGCTCAAGGGCATCGCCCTGCGGTACGTGATGCGTCGCCCCGGCTCGGGCGACCGCTACCGGCGGCAGCGGGAGGCCCTGGCCGAGCTGGTGCACGCCCTGGTCGCCCGGGCGCCGGACGGGCTGGATCCGGTCTTCGCCCCGCTCTGGTCGGCGGCGCCGGACGACGCGGCCCGCCAGCGGGTGGTGATCGATCAGGTCGCCTCGTTGACCGACCCGGCGGCCGTGGCCTGGCACGCGCGGTTGGTGCGCGGCGCGGGGGCCGATCGCCCGACGGGATGACGGGGATGGGCGGGGGCGCGAACTTAGGCTAACCTAACCGGCATGACGGAGCGCCCCATCAAGGTCACGACTGCCCGGGTGCTGCGCACCGGGCGGCCCACCCCCCATCTGGTCCGGCTGGTGCTCGGGGGTGAGGAGCTGACCGGCCTGCCGGTGGGCGAGTTCACCGACCACTACATCAAGATCGTCTTCCCGGTCCCGGGCGCGGAGTACCCGAGCCCGATGGAGCTGAACGCGATCCGTCGTGACCTGCCCCGGGAGCAGTGGCCCCGGCTGCGCGCGTACACGGTGCGGGCCTGGGACGCGGCGAGCGGCGAAATGACCGTCGACATCGTGCACCACGGCGACGTCGGGGTGGGCGGGCCCTGGGCCGCCGCGCTGCGCCCCGGCGACCCGGTGCACTTCGTCGGCCCCGGTGGGGCGTACGCCCCCAGCCCGGACGCCGACTGGCACCTGCTGGTGGGCGACGAGAGCGCCCTGCCGGCGATCGCCGCCGCCCTGGAACGGCTGCCCGCCGGTGCCCCGGCCGCCGTCTTCGTCGAGGTCGCCGACCGGGCCGACGAGCAGCCGCTGGCCAGCCCCGGCGCCGTACGCCTGACCTGGCTGCACCGGGGCGACCGCCCGGTCGGGGAGGCCCTGGTCGCGGCCGTGCGCGCCCTGGAGTTCCCGCCCGGCGACGTGCACGCCTTCGTGCACGGCGAGGCCACCTTCGTCAAGGAGCTGCGCCGCCTGCTGCGCGTCGAGCGCGGTGTCCCCCGCGAGCGGCTCTCCATCTCCGGCTACTGGCGTCGGGGCCTGGACGACGAGGGCTGGCGCGCCAGCAAGCCCGCCTGGAACCGCCAGGTGGAGGCCGAGGAGTCCGCCGCCGTACCGGCCTGAGCGACGCCGGAACCCTGCCCCGGCCCCGTCCCGGTCGCCCGGTAGCGGGGTGTTTCGCCCGATGCCGCCCGGTTGCCACCCCCCGCCCCGCACGATGGGCAGGGGGTGGCGCATGAGCGGGCAGGTACGGGACCCGGCGCGGGCCGTGGGCCGGATCGACCGGACGGTGCTGGCGCTCAGCGTCGGCGGCGTACTGGCCGTGGTGGCATGGGGCGTGCTGGCGCGGGCCTCCCTGGCCGAGTTCGGCACGTCGGGCCTGGCCTGGGTGATCGACACCTTCGGCTGGTTCTTCGTGGTCGCCGCCGACGCCTTCCTGGTGCTCGCGGTGGTCATCGCGGCGACGAGGTTCGGCCGTGTCCGGCTCGGCGCCGACGACGACGAGCCGGAGTTCAGCACGCTGGCCTGGGTGGCCATGATGTTCAGCGCCGGGATGGGGATCGGCCTGGTGTTCTTCGCCGTCGCCGAACCCATCCAGCACTACGCGGCGCCCCCGCCGGCGACCGGCGTCGCACCGCAGACCGGCACGGCCGGCGCCACGGCCATGCAGTACACCCTCTTCCACTGGACGCTGCACCCCTGGGGGATCTACGCGGTCGTGGCGCTCGCGCTGGCGTACTCGACCTTCCGCAAGGGCCGGGAGAACCGCATCTCGGCGGCCTTCCAGCCCCTGCTCGGGCAGCACGCCGACGGCGCGCCCGGCCGGGCGATCGACCTGCTGGCGGTCTTCGCCACCGTGTTCGGCTCGGCGACCAGCCTCGGCCTCGGCGCGCTCCAGGTGGCGGCCGGGCTCGACCTGGTGGCGGGGATTCCGGACACGACCACGGTGGAGGTGGTGGTGATCGGCGCGCTCACCCTGGCCTTCGTGATCTCCGCCTTCTCGGGGCTGCACCGGGGCATCAAGTGGCTCTCCACCACCAACGTGCTCCTGGCGGTGCTGCTGATGCTCTTCGTCTTCGTGGTCGGGCCGACCATCTACACGCTGGAGGTCCTGCCGGCCTCGGTGGGCGACTACCTGAGCAACCTGGTCTTCATGTCCACCCGTACCGGCGCCTTCTCCGACCCGTCGTGGCTGGGCTCCTGGACGATCTTCTACTGGGCGTGGTGGATCTCCTGGGCGCCCTTCGTGGGCACCTTCATCGCCCGGATCTCCCGGGGCCGCACCGTCCGCCAGTTCCTCGTCGGCGTGCTGCTGGTGCCCAGCGGGGCCAGCGCGCTCTGGTTCGCGGTGCTCGGCGGCAGCGCGCTGCGGACGCAGGCCACCGGCGCCCGGGACCTGGTGGCCGACGTCGGGGCGGGCACCGAGCAGGCGCTGTTCGGCCTGCTGGACGCGCTGCCGCTGGCGACGCTGACCAGTGTGCTGGCCATGGTGCTGATCGCGCTCTACTTCGTCACCAGCGCCGACTCGGCGTCGCTGGTGCTCGGCTCGCTGACCTCCCGGGGCGCCCTGCGCCCGCACCGCGTGCTGGTGGTGCTCTGGGGGGTGCTGATCGGCGCGGTCGCCGGCGTACTGCTGCTGGTGGGTGGGCTGGACGCGCTGCAACAGGCGACCATCCTCGTGGCCCTGCCGTTCGTCGTGGTGATGCTCGGCCTGGCCGTCGCACTGGTCCGGGACATGGCGCGGGACCCGGCGGTGCACCCGCCGCGGCGGGTCCGCCGCTCCGGCCTGGCCGCGGCCGTGCGGGCCGCCCGGTCGTACGACGAGGAGGACCCGCCGCCGGTACGCCGCTACCTGCGTCGCCCCCGCTGATCCGCCCCCGGGCGGGCGGGACCGGTCCGGACGCCGGCGCGACCGCCGAGGTGGCGGCGGTCGTCGCCACACGCGGCGTCCCCCGGCGGCGCGGCGTCGGTGCGGCAGGGCAGGATGTACGCCGAGGGGGTGGCGGACATGGCTGGGCGGATCCGGGACGAGGACATCGCGCTGGTCCGGGAGCGCAGCTCGATCGCCGACGTCATCTCCGAGACGGTGACGCTGAAGTCGGCCGGCGCCGGCAACCTCAAGGGGTTGTGCCCGTTCCACGACGAGAAGAGCCCGTCGTTCAACGTCTCGCCCGCCCGCAACGTCTGGTACTGCTTCGGCTGCGGCGCCGGCGGCGACGCGATCAAGTTCCTGATGGACGCCGAGCACCTCAGCTTCGTCGAGTCGGTCGAGCGGCTCGCCGACCGCGCCGGCATCCAGCTGCGTTACGTCGAGAACGACTCCGCCGCGCCGCGCCCACGCCCGCAGCAGGGGCAGCGGCAGCGCCTCGTGGCCGCGCACGCCGCCGCCGTCGAGTTCTACCGCGCGCAGCTCACCACCGCCGGCGCGCGCCCGGCCCGCGAGTTCCTGGCGCGGCGCGGCTTCGACCGGGCCGCCGCCGAGCGCTACGGCTGCGGCTTCGCGCCCGACGCCTGGGACCTGCTCACCAAGCACCTGCGTCAGCAGGGCTTCACCCACGACGAGCTGGTCACCGGCGGGCTGTCCCGGCCGTCGCGCTCCGGCACGCTGATCGACCGGTTCCGCCGCCGCCTGATGTGGCCGATCCGCGACCTGGCGGGCGACGTCATCGGCTTCGGGGCGCGCAAGCTCTTCGACGACGACGACGGCCCGAAGTACCTGAACACCCCCGAGACCCCGATCTACAAGAAGTCGCACGTCCTCTACGGCGTCGACCAGGCCAAGCGGGAGATCGCCAAGCAGGGCAAGGTGGTCGTGGTCGAGGGCTACACCGACGTGATGGCCTGCCACCTGGCCGGGGTCCCGACGGCCGTGGCGACCTGCGGCACGGCGTTCGGCGGGGACCACATCGGGGTGCTGCGCCGGCTGCTGATGGACACCGACGACGTGGCCGGTGAGATCATCTTCACCTTCGACGGGGACGCCGCCGGCCAGAAGGCCGCCCTGCGCGCCTTCGAGGACGACCAGCGCTTCGTCGGGCGTACGTTCATCGCGGTCAGCCCCGACAACATGGACCCGTGCGACCTGCGCCTGGCCAAGGGCGACCTGGCCGTCCGCGACCTGGTCGCCCGCCGCGAGCCGCTTGTCGACTTCGCGCTGCGGCACGTGATCAACCGCTTCGACCTCGACACCGTCGACGGCCGGGTGGAGGCGATGCGCCGGGCCGCCCCGCTGGTCGCCAAGCTCAAGGACCGGGAGAAGCGTCCGGAGTACGTGCGCAAGCTCGCCGGCGACCTCGGCATGGAGATCGAGCCGGTGCAGCGGGCCGTGCTCGCCGCCGCCTCGGCCGCGCCCGGCCGGGACGCCCCACCCGCGCCCCGGCCCGCCCCGGCGGAGCCGGTCGTCGACAACCCGCAGTCGATGGTCGAGCGGGAGGCGCTGAAGCTCGCCCTCCAGGAGCCGGTGCTGGCCGGGCCGATGTTCGACGCGGTCGAGGCGACGGAGTACCGGCACCCCGTGCACGTGGCGGTGCGGGCCGCCGTCGCGGCCGTCGGCGGCGCCGCCGCGGCGACCGGCGGCGCGGTCTGGATCGAGTCGGTCCGCGACGCGTGCGAGGACCTGGCCGCCCGCGCGCTCGTCGGCGAGCTGGCCGTGGAGCCCCTGCGCATCGACGGCGAGCCCGACCCGCGCTACGTCTCGATCACCATGGCCCGGGTGCAGTGGGGCTCCGTCACGAGCCGGATCAGGGACCTCAAGTCCCGGATCCAGCGGATCAACCCGGTCAACAACAAGGACGAGTACTTCGCCGCCTTCGGCGAGCTGCTGTCGCTGGAGCAGCACGCCCGGGCGTTGCGCGAGCAGGCCGCGGGAGGACTGTAGATGGGACTGTTCCGCCGCAAGCCGAAGCTGCCCCCGGCCGACCGTCCGCCGCTGGCCGCCGACGAGCGGGTGCTCGCCTGGGCCGCCGCCGGCAACGGCGAGGGCGACGGGGTGGTGGTCGCCAGCAACCAGGGGCTCTGGCTGCCCGGCCGGGCACACCGCCTGGGCTGGCACGACGTCCTCAAGGCGGTCTGGTCCGGCCGGCAACTCACGGTGACGCCGGCCGAGCGGCTCGCCGAGCACGACGGCTACCTGGTGGTGGCCGACTGCCCGGCCGAGAGCTACCTGCTGCTCGACCCGGGCGAGCTGCCGCACCAGGTACGCCAGCGGGTCACCCGGTCGGTGGCGTACACGCGGCACCACCCGGTGCCCGGCGGCGCCGCCCGGGTCGCGGCACGCCGGGTGCCGGGAGCGGACGGCCTCACCTGGACGGTCCGCCTCGACCCCGGCACCCCGACGGACACGCCCGAGGTGCTCGCCGAGCTCGACCGCCTCGTGGCCGACGCCCGCGCCGCCACCGCGCCGGCGGACGTCTGAGCGGCGCGGTCACCCCCGCTGGTAGAACCGGGCCGCCCCGGGGTGCAGCGGGATCGGGTCCGTGCCCGAGGCGCTCTGCTGGGTGAAGTTGCCGGCCTCCGGGTGCACCTTGACCAGGTCGGCCTGGTAGGCGAAGAGCAGCCGGGTCAGGTCGTACGCCAGCTGGTCGGGCATGTCGGCGCTGACCAGGATGACGTTCGCCACCGTGACCGTCGGCGTGGCGCTGCTCGTCCGGTAGACCTCCTTCGGCAGCTCCGCCGTCGTGTAGACCGACCCGTGGCGCGCGGTGAGCGGCTCCATCAGGTCGGCGATCGGCAGCAGCGCGTACTTGCCGGGCGCGCTGGCCAGCAGGTCGGCGATGCCCGGCGTGGGCAGGCCGCCGGAGAAGAACATCGCGTCGAGCGTGCCGGCCCGCATCCGCTTCACGGTCTCCGGCAGGGAGAGCGTGGCCCGGACGACGTCGCGGTCCGGGTCGAGACCGGCGGCGGTCAGCAGCCGCCCGGCGATGATGTCCGTGCCGGACTTCGGCGAGCCGGTGGAGACCCGCTTGCCACGCAGCCCCGACAGCTTGGTGATCTTCGCGTTGGCGCGCACGATCACGTGGGTGTAGTTGCTGTAGACCCGGGCCAGCGCCCGGACCTGCTGCGGCTGGCCCTCGAAGGCCCCGCGCCCGGCCACGGCGTCCGCCGCCGTGTCGGCGAGGCTGAAGGCGAGCTCCATGTCGCCGCTGGCGAGCCGGTTGATGTTCTCCACCGACGCGCCCGTCGGCTCGGCCCGCGCCTCGTAGCCGGGCAGGTGGCGGCTGATCACGTCCGCGTAGCCGCCGCCGAGCTGGTAGTAGACGCCGGTGGTGTTGCCGGTGGCGAGGAAGATCCGGCCGCCGTGCCAGGGCTGCGGCCCCGCCTCGGCCGCGCCGCAACCGGCGGCGAGCACGGCCGTCAGCAGGGTCGCCAGCAGCCGGAACGAGCGTCCGGTCACGCCCGGACCGCCGGCTCCAGGGCCTCCGCCACCCGCTGGACCAGCATGGCGGTCTCGTAGCCGATCTGACCGAGGTCGCAGCCGGGCGCGGCGAGCACCCCGACGAGCGCGCGCTCGCCGACCGCCATCACCAGCATCACCCCGCCGTCCATGTCGACGATCTGCTGGCGTACCCGGCCGGCCGACATCAGCCGGGCGGCGCCGACGGTCAGGCTGGCCAGGCCGCTGATCACGGCGGAGAGCTGGTCCACCTGGTCGGGCGCGAGGTGGGGCGAGGCCGCCAGCCGCAGCCCGTCGCCGGAGACCGCGAGGGCGTGCGACACGTCCGGCACCTGTTCGGCGAAGTTGGCCAGGAGCCAGTCCAGGCCGGCGCTCTCGGAAGGGGTCATGGGTTTCTCCTGGGGGGTGTCGTCTGGGTACGTCGGGTCGCGGCGGCGACTCCCTCCGCGAGCGAGGACAGCCGGGACCGTACGACCTCGGGGTCGAGCAGGTCACCCGCCGGCCGCACCGGCGGGGCCTCGTGCAGCGTGGCCGGAAGCTGCCCGCCCCGGGTGCGGCGCGGCAGCCCGGCCCCGGTGAGCGGGGCCGACGCGGGCGAGGTTGACGCGGGACGGGGCGTGGTCGGCGCGCCACCATGCCCGCCCGGGCGCGCGCCCAGCACCGGGAGCGTGATCGTCGGCGCGTGGTGGACGCTGGCCAGGTCGGGCACGACGGCCGGACCACCCGTACCGGTCCGGGGCCGGAACCAGGCGGTCTGCGCGGGCACGACCGGCGCGGGCGTACGCACCTCCCGGACGGGCGGCACCTGCGCGCGCACCTCCTGGGCGACCGGCGTACGCGCCTCCGGGGCGGAGCGCGGGGCGACGTCCTCGATCCGGGTCAGCGCCGACTCCGGGATGTCCACCCGCGCGACGGTGCCCGCGCCGCTGTTGTGTAGCTGCACCCGTACCCCGTGCCGGGCGGCCAGGTGGGCCACCACGTGCAGGCCCATGCTGCCGGCGGAGGCGCTGGAGAGCATCGCGGGGGAGAGCAGGCGCTCGTTGATCGCGGTGAGCCGGCTGTCGCTGATGCCGATGCCCTGGTCGTGTACGCGCAACGTGAGGCCGTCGATCGTGCGCCGGCCGTCGACGTGCACCGGGGAGTTCGGCGGGGAGTAGACGGTGGCGTTCTCCAGCAGCTCGGCGAGGAGGTGGACCAGGTTGCCCACGGCGGCGCCGTGCACCGCGGCGGTCGGCACGTCGACCTCCACCCGGGGGTAGTCCTCGATCTCGGAGGCCGCCGCCCGGACCACGTCGGCGAGCAGGTGCGCGCCGTCGTGCGTACGGCCGGGCTCCCCGCCTGCGAGGACCAGGAGGTTCTCCCCGTTGCGCCGCATGCGGGCGGCCAGATGGTCCAGCGCGAAGAGCCGGGCCAGCGCGTCCGGGTCGGTCTCCTCGCGTTCGAACTCGTCGAGCAGCCGCAGCTGCCGGGTGATCAGGGTACGGATGCGCCGGGCCAGGGCCTCGGCCATCCGGGTCACGTCCATCCGTACCTCGGCCTGTTCGCCGGCCAGGCGCAGGGCGGCCCGGTTCACCGTGTCGAAGGCCTGCGCGACCTGGGCGATCTCGTCGCGGCCCTGCCCGATGCCGGCGGTCAGCCGGGTGGCCGCGCCGTCGGTCGGCGCGCCGTCGCCGGCCGCGATGGCGGTGATCCGCTCGGGCAGTTCCCGGTTGGCCATGGTGAGGGCCGCGACCCGCAGCCGGCGCAGCCGGCGGCTGGTGCGCACGGCCAGCAGCACGGCCGCGGTCAACGACGCCAGCGCGACGGCGGTGGTCGCGCCGCCGGTGATCAGGGCCCGTAGCTGGGCTTCCCGGGCCAGCCCGGCGGCGTTGCGGTCGAGTTCCTCGGAGAGTTCCCGGCCGAGCAGGTTGTAGCGCCGGATGGCGCCGCTCTGGGCCACGTACCAGGCGTCGCCGTCGGTCTTCAGCCCGGCGGGCTCGGTCTCCACGTTGAGCGCGCTGTCGCGCATCCGGCGGGCGGTGGAGACGTCGGTGCCGGCGACCAGCCGGGTGTACGCGTCCGCCGCCGGCCGGCTGGCGATCCGGGAGAACTCGGCCTGCCGCTGCTCCTGCGCGCCCCGCAGCTGGCCGAGGCGGACCAGTTCGCCGTCCACCAGCGCGCCCCGCACGAAGACGGTACGCAGCAGGTCGCGTTCCACGGCGGCGAGGTGCTCCTGGGCGGCGACGGCGGCGACCTCCCGTGCCCCGTTGGCCAACTCCCGGTCGCGCAGCTGGGCCGGCAGCGCGTCGGCGACGGCGAGCAGCGACTCGACCAGCGAGAGGTAGGTCGGGTCTGCGGTGGTGCCGCCCAGCGCGGACCCGCGGGCCGTTTCGAGCTGGCCGAGCTGCGCGTCGGCGCCGTCGAGCACCTGGCGCAGGTCGGGGGCGGCCCGGCGGGCGTCCCGGCTGGAGCCCCGGTACCGCTCGACGGACGCGTCGACCCGCCGGCGCTGCGCGTCGACGAGGGGCCGTCCGCTGTTGCCGCCCCGCTGGCGCAGGGCCGCCGTCTCGCCGAGTTCCCGTTGCAGCTCGTGCACCAGGCGCACGGTGGCCGTCGCGGTGCCGGCGAGCACCCGGGCGCGGTCCGCGTCGTCGGTGGCGGCCATGGCGATGGCGGTCTGGGTGGACCCCAGCACGACCAGACCGATCGTGGCCACCAGGATGGGCGCGAGCAGCTGGGTGCGTACCGACCACAGGCGGTCGGTGTGGTCGGCGGGCCGGTGGTGCCGGCGCACCCGGCCGGGGGTGGGGAGCGACACTCGTGCCCTCCGGGGTGGGGGTCGGGGGTGCCGGGCCCGGGCGCGAGGCCCGGACCCGGCACCGGGGATCAGCGTGTGCCGAGGTCCTGCAACGCCTTGTCCGCGCCGCGGTGCAGCGGTACGGGGTCGGTCTTGCGGGCGTTGTCCAGGCTGATGCCCTTGGCGGCGGGGTTCGCCTGCGCCAGGGCGTCCTTCTTGTCGAACACCGTCCGGGTGATGGCGCAGGCCACGTTCGCGTTGAGGTCCTTGCGGACCAGCAGCACGTTCGGCACCACGATGGTCGGGGTGTCCGCGGAGGTCTTGTAGACGTCCGCGCCGATGGTGCCGGCCTGGTACGCCGGGTTGAGCTCGGTCATCTTGGGCAGCAGCGGGGTGATGTCGATGAACTTCACCTTGTCCCCGGCGGTGGTGAACAGGTCGGTCAGGCCGCCCGTGGGCACCCCGCCCGACCAGAAGAGCCCGTCGACGCTGCCGTCCTTGACCCCCTCGACGCTCTTGGTGAGGTCGAGCCGCTGCGCCTGGACGTCCTTGGCGGGGTCGAGGCCGGCGGCCTCCATCAGCCGGTTGGCGATGACCTCGGTACCGGACTTGGGGGAGCCGGTGGAGATCTTCTTGCCCTTCATGTCGGCGACCGAGTTGATCCCCGAGTCGGCCCGGACGACGACCTGCGTGTAGTTGTCGTAGATCCGGGCGAGCGCCTCGACCGGCTGCGGGGACGTGAAGCTGCCCTTGCCCTGCACCGCGTTGACCGCCGTGTCGAACAGCGAGAAGGCGACGTCGTACTGGCCCGCGACGAGCTGCTCGACGTTCTGCACCGAGGCGCCGGTCTCGGCGGCGGTGCCGGTCAGCTTGCCCTCGGTCGCCCCGGAGAGCTGACTGGCCAGCGCGTTGCCGACCACGTAGTAGACGCCGGTGGCGTTGCCGGTGGCGATGCCGACGCGGGTGCTGTCGGTGACCTTGCAGGTGACCTCACTGGCGGCGTCGTCCTTGGTCGCGCCGTCCTGACGGCCTCCGCAACCGGCGGTGCCCGCCGCGACGAGGGCCAGCGCACCAACCCCAGCGGCGAGCCGCACGTTGATCCGTCTCACTGTCTTTCCTCCCCATGGTTCACCGTTGGTACTGCTGACGGCCCGCCGTTCCGGCCGGCGGATCCGCGTCTGACGAGCACACCCGCCACCATGACGGCCGCCAGTACGGCGCCGATCGCGACGGGCACGGGTTCGAGCCAGAGCAGCGTCAGCCCGGCGAGCGCGCCGAGGATCCGCTCCGGCGTACCGGCGGGGCCGACGCCGGGCAGCCAGCCGCCCGCCGCCACCGCCAGCACGGCGACGCTGAGGGCGGCGACCGTCGCGGCGACGGCGATCCGCTGCGCGCCCCCGATGCCGAGCAGCCCGAGGCCGGTCGGGGTGACCACGAAGGCGAGCGGGATGAGGTAGGCCGGTAGGGCGTACCGCAGGGTCTGCCACATGGTGGGCACCAGCCGGCCGCCGGTCACCGCGGCGGCGGCGACCGCGGCGAGCGCGGTCGGCGGGGACGCCTCGGACAGGACCGCGAAGTAGAAGACGAACATCGCGGCGGCGGGTGCGGCGACGCCCAGGTCCAGCAGGGCCGGGCCGATGATCACCCAGCCGATGACGAACGACGCGGTGACCGGTACGGCCAGCCCGAGCAGGGTCAGGGCGACGGCGGCGAACAGCGCGGTGAGTGCCAGCACGACGGCCGGCTCGGAGCTGATGGCCTGGGCGTTGTCGATGAGCAGCGCCGCCGCCTGGGGGCCCAGGCCGGTCTTGGTGGTGGTGGCGGTGATGATGCCCGCGGCGGCGCAGACCGCGCTGACGGCGAGCACCCCGCGCACCCCGGCGCTCAGCGCGGCGAGCAGGCGGGCCGGGGTGAGCCGGTGCCGACGGTCGAGGAAGGACAGCACTGCGGCCAGGATGGTGGCCAGCACCACGGCCTTCGTGGCGGAGAAGCCGACGGCGAGCAGCCCGACGATCGCGAAGAGCGAGAGGAAGTGGTAGCCGAAGCGGGCCAGCAGCCGGCCGGCGGAGGTCGTCTCGATCACCACCGGCCGCACGCCCGAACGCCGGGCGTCGATCTCGACCGAGAGGAGGATGCCGAGGTAGTAGAGCACCGTGGGGACGGTGGCCCAGCCGAGCACCTGGAGGTAGGACACGCCCAGGTACTCGGCGATGATGAAGGCCGCCGCGCCGAGGGTGGGCGGGGAGAGGATCGCCCCGACGCCGGCCGCGGCGAGCATGCCGCCCGCCCGCTCCGGCGGGTAGCCGGCCCGCCGCAGGACGGGCCAGGTGACCGCGCCGATGCTGACGGTGGTCGCCGCGCCGGAGCCGGAGACGGTGCCGAGCAGGAAACCGGAGGCGACGGCCGTGCGCCCGGCGGCCGTCCGCGAGCGCCGGAAGGCGGCGGCGGAGAGTTCCACGAAGAACCGGCCGGCCCCCGAGAGGTCCAGCACCGCGCCGTAGATGGTGAACAGCACGATGTACGTCGCCGCGACGTCGAGCGGGGTGCCGTAGAAGCCGCTGTCGGAGTTGTAGAGGCCGTCGACGATCTGCCCGAAGTCGAGGCCCGCGTGGGCCACCTGCCAGGACTGGGGCAGCAGCCCGCCGTAGTAGCCGTAGGCGAGGAAGACCACGCAGACGGCCGGCAGGATCCAGCCGGTGGTGCGCCGGCACGCCTCCAGCAGCAGGAGCAGCACGACGGTGCCCATCGCCACGTCCAGGCCGACCAGCAGGCCCTGCCGGTCGAGGAAGGCGTCGTACCCGCCGCCGCCGGTGCCCAGGCCGACGGGCAGCACCGGGTAGAGGCAGGCGACCAGCGCCGCGCCGGCCAGGACCCAGTCCGCCACGGTGGGGCCCCGGCGCCTGGGGCGCTCCGCCGGGACCGCGTCGCCCGGGCCGGTCGCGCCGGTGCGGCGCAGCCGCCGGGGCAGACGCAGATCCGCGGGGTACGCCAGGAAGACCATCGGCAGGACGCCGGCCAGGAAGATGATCAGATAGAACTTGCTGCCCTGCGGCAGCGGATTGAACACCTGCCAGAGGGCGAGCAGCGCGATCGCCAACGTCGTTCCGGTGACCAGTACGCCGATCGGTCCGGAGAGTTCCCGCCCGGGCTTCTCGTCCTCGAACTGCGCGGCGAGTTCCCGCGGATCGGGTGCCGGGCCGTCGGGATCGACCCGATCGTCCGCCTCGGGCGGCAACGGGACCGGACCGTCGTCCGGGGTGGACCCGGTGCCCACGGTGGACGGCTGCGGGGCGGACTCGCCGGATGAACGCACTGGTGGCACGAGGGGGCACGATACGCGAATTACATAACCGGCGGAACATTGCTGATCGTGATTGCGGTCAGTAATAAATTCGAACCTCGATCACGCAGAGAGACCACTTTCGAGTGCGGAAATGCGGCAGGCCGTACGCCGTAATTGGTAACAATGCGGCAAGCCGGCGGCGGTTTTGTATCCGATCCGTCCACTCTGGTCCGGTAGCCGCACGTACCGATCGCCACCTAGCCCCGCCGGCACACCCACGATTGGGGCCGCACGGATCGGTGACGCAGGGTAGTTTTCGTCGCTCTCCGTTGCCGGATAGGCCCTGACCAGGGCACCTGTACCCCTACCGCCACGGCCCCACCCTTACCCCTACCGCCCGGCGACGGACCCGCCCGGCACCGGTCGGGGTGCCGCAGCCGTCCGGTGGGAGGTGTCGGAGCCGGCGGTTATGGTCGGGCGATGACGACGGCTCCACCACTCATCCAGGCGCGGGCGCTGGTGAAGCGGTTCGGCGACTTCACCGCCGTCGACGGCATCGACGTCGAGGTGCGGGCCGGCGAGGCGTTCGGCTTCCTCGGGCCCAATGGGGCCGGCAAGTCCTCGACCATGCGGATGATCGGGTGCACCTCCCCGCCCAGCGGCGGCGAGCTGCGCATCCTCGGCATGGATCCGGTGCGCGACGGGCCGGCGATCCGGGCCCGCCTCGGCGTCTGCCCCCAGCTCGACAACCTCGACCCCGAGCTGACCGTCCAGGAGAACCTCACCACCTACGCGCGCTACTTCGGCATCTCCCGCCGGGTGGCCCGGGAGCGGGCCGCCGAGCTGCTCGACTTCGTCCAGCTCACCGAGCGGGCCGACAGCAAGGTCGAGCCCCTCTCCGGCGGCATGAAGCGGCGGCTGACCATCGCCCGCGCGCTGGTGAACGAGCCCGAGATCGTCCTGCTAGACGAGCCCACGACGGGCCTCGACCCGCAGGCCCGGCACCTGGTCTGGGAGCGGCTGTTCCGGCTCAAGCAGCAGGGCGTCACGCTCGTCCTCACCACGCACTACATGGACGAGGCGGAGCAGCTCTGCGACCGCCTGGTCGTCATGGACGGCGGGCGGATCGTCGCCGAGGGCTCCCCCCGGGCACTGATCGACCGGCACTCCACCCGGGAGGTGGTCGAGCTGCGGTTCGCCGCCGAGTCCCAGGAGGCGTTCGCCGGCAAGCTCGACGGGCTGGGCGAGCGCGTCGAGGTGCTGCCCGACCGGATCCTGCTCTACGTGCCCGACGGAGACGCGGCCGTCGCCGAGGTCGGCGAGCGGGGGCTGCACCCGGCCAACGTACTGGTCCGGCGCAGCAGCCTGGAGGACGTCTTCCTCCACCTCACCGGCCGCACCCTGGTCGACTGACAGAGCCTTGGGCGGGTGCGGTGGCACCGGCCGTTACGTAGCATCGGCGGGCCGGCGGCACGTCGCCCGCCCGGCGACGCACACGGGGGTGTCATGTCGAGGTTGGAGTTCCAGTCGCGCCGCCAGGCCGGGCTCGCCGCGCTCTATCTGGGCGTGTTCGCGACCATCTGGTTCAGCGTGCCGGCCGCCGAACAGCCGCTGCGTGCCCTGCTGGTGGTCGCGAGCGGGGGGGCGCTGGTCACGGCGGTGGTCGGGGCCGTCGTGGTGGCCCGCAGCCGGGCAACCGCCGTGGACGTCGCCCGGGACCGCGCCGCCGACCGTCGTTACCTGCTGATCGTCCTCGCCGAGTTCGCCGCCGCCGGGCTGGGCGCCGTCCTGCTCGCCCTCGTCGGGTGGTCGGAGTTCATCCCGGTGCTGGTCTGCGCCGTGGTGGGGCTGCACTTCTTCCCCCTCGTGCCGGTGCTGCGCGACCCGGTGCTGCGGCTGCTCGGCGCGGCGATGTGCGTCGTCGCGCTGGCCGGGCTGGTCACCGCACTCGCCACGGCGGTGTCGGCGGGGCTCGTGGTGGGCACGGGCGCCGGCCTGCTGCTGCTCGCCTACGCGGTGCTGGTGCTGCTGCGCGCGGCCCGGCAGCCCTGACGTGTGGCGACGGCACGGCGGGGACGGCGACGGGGCGACGGAGTCGCCGGCCTGTCGTACCCGCCCAGGCTGTCGTACCCGCCCAGGCTGTCGTACCCGCCCAGGCTGTCGTACCCGCCCAGGCTGTCGTACCCGCGAGGTAGGAAGTCCGTGGTGGACGCGGAGCGAGACGGGGGTGGTCGCGTGAGCGTGGCGCAGTCGGCGCGGGAACGGGCGCGCCCGAGGTTGCCCCGGGTGCCGGCGCTGGCGGTGCTGGCGCATCATCTCGTCGGCTACCGGCGCACCTGGCGGGCCGGGCTGTTCTCGTCGTTCCTGCTGCCGGTGCTGACCGTCCTCGGCTTCGGCGTCGGCGTCGGCGCCTACGTCGACCAGGGCATCGACGGGGTGAGCTACCTCGACTGGATCGTGCCCGGCCTGATCGCGTCGACGGCGTTGCAGACGGCCGTCAGCGAGTCGACGTGGCCCGTGTTCGGCAACTTCCAGTGGGTCAGGACCTACTTCGCGCAGAGCGCGGCGCCGCTGCGGGTGAGCGACATCCTCGGCGGGCACCTGGCCTTCGTGGTGTTCCGGGCGGTCACCACCGTCGCGGCGTTCCTGCTGGTGACGGCCCTGCTCGGGGCGCTGCGCTCGCCGTGGGCGCTCGTCGCGCTGCCGGTGACGGCGCTGCTCGGGCTGGCGGTCGCCGCGCCGACCTTCGCGTACGCGTCGGTGGTCTCCGTCGACAGTTGGCTCGCGATGCTGCTCCGCTTCGCGGTGATCCCGATGACGCTCTTCGCCGGCGTGTTCTTCCCCGTCGAGTCGCTGCCCCTTGCGCTGCGCTGGCTGGCGTACGCGACTCCGCTCTGGCACGGCGTCGACCTGTGCCGGGCGGCGGCGCTCGGCGTCGCTCCGCAGTGGTCGGTCGTCGGCCACCTGCTCTACCTCGCGGCCTGGGCGGTCGGCGGCTGGCTGCTGGCCCGGCACGCGTTCCGTCGCAGGCTGGTCGTCTAGGAGGGTGGCAGTGGTCGGTCTCGTCCTGCCCAGGCTGGTCGCCGTCTCCGCCGCGTCCCGCCGTTCGGTCTCCGTGGCCGAGCGCAACGTCGCGGCCCTGAAGGCCGTCTACTGGCTGCTGCTCGTCTCCGGGTTCGTGGAGCCGCTGCTCTACCTGCTCTCCATCGGTGTCGGGGTCGGCCGGCTGGTCGGCGACCTCACCCTGCCGGGCGGCGAGGTCGTCACCTACGCGGCGTTCGTCGCGCCGGCCATGCTCGCGTCGTCGGCCATGTCCGGCGCGCTGTCGGAGACGACCTTCAACTTCTTCGGCAAGATGAAGCAGATGAAGCTGTACGACGGGGTGATCGCCACCCCGGTGCAGCCGTTCGAGATCGCGCTGGGGGAACTGCTCTGGGCGATGCTGCGCGGCAGCGCGTACTCGGCCGCCTTCCTGGTGGTGATGGTGGTGATGGACCTGACCACCGCGGCTCGGGCGCTGGTCGCCTTCCCGGCGGCCGTGCTGGTCGGCTTCGCGTTCGGCGCGCTGGGCATGGCGATCACCACCTTCATGCGCAGCTGGCACGACTTCGACCTGATGTCGGCGGCCCAGTTCACCCTCTTCCTCTTCTCCGGCACGTTCGTCCCCGCCGAGTCCTACCCGGCCGTGCTGCGCTGGGCGGTCGAGGTGACGCCGCTCTACCGCGCGGTGCACCTGATCCGCGGCGTCTCGGTGGGCGCGGCCGGCTGGGAGTGGGTGCTCGACGTGCTCTACCTGCTCGGGGCGATGGCCCTCGGGCTGCTGATCGCCTCGCGGCGGATGGGCAGGTTGCTCTACGGCTAGGGGTTAACGGCGGCGGCTGCCTGGGCATGTCGAGGGGACTGACGCCGAGCACGAGGAGGGGCGATGGCCTCCGACGAGTCTTCCGCCCGCGGGCGCGACCGCGACGATCCCGGGGCGGTGGCCGCCGGCCGGATGGCCGACCGCCGGACGGGCCACCCCGACCGGGGGTCCGACGCGCGTACCGAGCGACACCGCCCGGGGCGCGGCCCGGTGGGGCCGGACGAAGGTCCCGACAGCCCGACCGAGCTGCCGGGCGCCGGGTGGAAGGCCGCGCTGCGCCGCACCGCACGGGAGTTCCAGGACGACAGCCTGACCGACTGGGCGGCGGCCCTGACGTACTACGGCGTGCTCTCCATCTTCCCCGGCCTGCTGGTGCTGGTGTCGATCCTCGGCCTGCTGGGTCCGGGCGCGACGCAGGGCGTCAAGGACACCGTCAACCAGGCGGTTCCGCAGGGCGAGATCCGGCAGATCGTCGAGGGGGCGATCGACCAGGCGCAGCAGAGCGGCGGTTTCGCCGGTTTCGCCGCGATCCTGGGTCTGCTGGCCGCCTTCTGGTCGGCGTCGGGCTACGTCGCCGCGTTCATGCGCGCCTCCAACACCATCTACGACGTGCCGGAGGGGCGCCCGATCTGGAAGACCCTGCCGATCCGCGTCGGGGTGACCGCGGTGATCGGCGTGATGCTGCTGGCCAGCGCCGTGATCGTGGTCTTCACCGGCGGCCTCGCCGAGCAGGTGGGGGAGGCGATCGGGCTGGGCTCGACGGCGGTGACCGTGTGGAACATCGCCAAGTGGCCGGTGCTGCTGCTCCTGGTGAGCCTGATGTTCGCGATCCTCTACTGGGCGTCGCCGAACGCGCGACACGGTGGCTTCCGCTGGGTCAGCCCCGGTGGCGTACTGGCCGTGGTGATCTGGCTGGTGATCTCGGGCCTGTTCGCGCTCTACGTCAGCAACTTCGGCTCGTACAACAAGACGTACGGGGCGCTCGCCGGTGTGATCATCTTCCTGATCTGGCTGTGGCTGAGCAACATCGCGATCCTCCTCGGCGCGGAGTTCGACGCCGAGTTGGAGCGCAGCCGCGCCATCGAGGCGGGCCACTCGCCGGAGAAGGAGCCGTACGTCGAGCTGCGCGACGACCGCAAGCTCAAGAAGAAGCGCAACGCCGCCAACCGCAGCTGACCCTCCGCCCGCAACCGCAACTGCAACCGTCTTCCGCCGCCCCGCCACCAGTCCGGTGCCGGGGCGGCGGCGGCACGTCCCGCGCCGCCACTGGCACGGCGTGCTGACCCACCCGCCACCCGCCCCACCCGCCCTACTGTGCGCCCTACCCACCACGCCCCCGCGCGCCGCCCCACGGTGCGCCCCACCCGGCCGCCCCACCGGCCCCGCGCACCTCACTTTGCTCCGCGTGCCCCGCGCACCCCGCGCACCCCGCGCACCCCGCGCACCCCCGCGCACCCCGCGCACCCCGCGCACCCCGCGCACCCCGCGCACCCCGCGCACCCCGCGCACCCCGCGCACCCCGCGTGCCCCTGCGTGCCCCACCCGCCCCGCCTCCTGGCTGGGCGTGCCGCCCACCCGCCGCCTCCTCCGGTGATCCCGGGTGATCAGGACGCGGTGGACCTTATCCGCCGGCTTTTAGGTACATGGCGTCCTGATCACCGCAGGTAGGGGTCGCTTTTCTTGATCTACCCGAAGCTTTTGCTCGTATGGACAAAAGTTTGCGTCAGATCGGCCGAAGCTCTGGACACGTGACACGGAACACTCCTACTGTGTCGGGCACGGCACCTCGGCAGTACGTCGATGTGCGCGAGCCCGCGAAGAGGTGAGTCCGGTGCGGATGGTCGACCCCCTGCACGTACGGCTGCTGCGCCTGCTCCGTGACGAGGGTGCGGTGTCCCGGGCCGAGCTGGGCGACCGGCTCCAGATGCCCCGTCCCCGGTTGCTGGCGGAGCTGGAACGGCTCGTCGGCCTCGGCTACGTGGCCGAGGCGGGGCTGGCTGCCTCCCGGGGCGGCCGCCGCTCCACCCTCGTCGAGCTGAGCCCGCGCCTGCGCTTCGCCGCCGTCGACCTCGGCGCCAGCTCCATCGACGTCGAGGTGGTCAACGGTCGGCTGGAGCCGGTCGCCGCGTACGCCGAGGCGGCCGACATCCGCACCGGCCCGAAGGTGATCCTCCAGCGGGTCAACGAGCTGCTGCACAAGGCCCGGGTGGACGGCGCCTACGAGCGGCTCGACGCCGTCGGCATCGGCGTGCCCGGCCCGGTCAGCTTCCGCGACGGCGTGCCGGTCTCCCCGCCGATCATGCCGGGGTGGGACCGGTTCCCGGTGCGCGAGCTGCTCACCCGTGAGCACGGCTGCCCGGCGGTGGTCGACAACGACGTCAACATCATGGCGATCGGGGAGCGGCACGGCGGGGTCGCGCACTCCGTGGACGACTTCCTCTTCGTGAAGATCGGCACCGGAATAGGGTGCGGGATCTACCTCAGCGGCGAGGTCTACCGGGGCACCGACGGCTGCGCCGGCGACATCGGCCACATCCAGGTCGACGCGCACGGCCCGATGTGCTCCTGCGGCAACGTCGGCTGCCTCGAAGCGCTGTTCAGCGGGGCCGCGCTGGCCAAGGACGCGACCGCCGCCGCGCGCAGCGGCGCCTCGCCCGCGCTGGCCGAACGGCTGGCCGCGCGCGGCGCGGTGACCGCCCTGGACGTCGCCGGGGGCGCGGTCGAGGGGGACGTGACCTGCATCCAGCTGATCCGCGACGGGGGTCGGCGGGTCGGTGGGGTCCTGGCCGGGCTGGTCAGCTTCACCAATCCGTCGATGATCGTGATCGGTGGCGGGCTGGCCCAACTCGGGCACATCCTCCTCGCCGAGATCCGCAGCGTGGTCTACCGCCGGTCCCTGCCGCTGGCCACCGGCAACCTGCCCGTCGTCCTGTCCGAACTCGGCCCACGGGCCGGCGTGGCTGGCGCGGCCGTACTCGCCAGCGACGTCGCCTTCGGGGAGGCGTCGTGAGCGTGAGGAGTGAGCCGGGTCTGCGAGCCCCGCAGTCGCGATCGGAGGGCGGATCTGTGAGCGTGAGGAGTGAGCCGGGTCTGCGAGCCCCGCAGTCGCGATCGGAGGGCGGATCTGTGAGCGTGAGGAGTGAGCCGGGTCTGCGAGCCCCGCAGTCGCGATCGGAGAAGTCGTCGTGAGCGTGAGGAGTGAGCCGGGTCTGCGAGCCCCGCAGTCGCGATCGGAGAAGTCGTCGTGAGCGTGAGGAGTGAGCCGGGTCTGCGAGCCCCGCAGTCGCGATCGGAGGGCGGATCTGTGAGCGCGAGGAGTGAGCCGGGTTTGCGAGCCCCGCAGTCGCGAACGGGGAAGGCGTCGTGACCGAGCGCGAGGAGGAGACCGTGGCCCGAACCGAGGAGACGCCCGCCGCCGGGTCGGCGCCGCTCGCCCCCGCCGGCGTCCCGCTGGTCGAGGCGCCCGCCGGCACCGTCGCGGGCGAGGTGGTGCTGCGCCTCACCGACGTGGTCAAGACCTTCCCGGGCGTACGCGCCCTGGACGGGGTGCAGTTGGAGGTGCGCGCCGGCGAGGTGCACTGCCTGCTCGGGCAGAACGGCGCCGGCAAGTCCACCCTGATCAAGGTGCTGGCCGGGGTGCACCGGCCCGACTCGGGGCTCGTCGAGTGGCGGGGCAGCCCGGTCACCTTCGCCAACCCGCAGGCCGCCATGCGCGCCGGCATCGCCACGATCTACCAGGAACTCGACCTGGTCGAGGACCTCTCGGTGGCGGAGAACGCCTTCCTCGGCCACGAGCCGCGCCAACTCGGCTTCGTCCGGCGGGGCGCCATGGCCCGGCGTACCCGGCAGATCCTCGGTCGGCTCGGCCACGCCGAGATCCCGCCCGGGCGGATGGTGCGCGCGCTGCCCGCCGCCGGCAAGCAGATCGTCAGCATGGCCCGCGCGCTCTCCCACGAGGCCCGGCTGATCATCATGGACGAGCCGAGCGCGGTGCTGGCCCACGACGAGGTGGGCAACCTGTTCCGGATCATCCGGGAGCTGACCGCGCAGGGCATCGCCGTCATCTACATCTCGCACCGGCTGGAGGAGATCCGCGAGATCGGCGACCGGGTCACCGTACTCAAGGACGGCCGGACCACCGCGGCGAACCTGCCGGCCCGCGACACCCCGACCCGCGACCTGGTCAGCCGGATGACGGGCCGCACCATCGAGTACGTCTTCCCGGACCGCCCGACCGGCGCGGCCGGCGGCGCGCAGCTGCTCACGGTCGAGGGGCTGACCCGGGCCGGCGAGTTCGCCGACGTCTCGCTCGACGTCCGGGCCGGCGAGATCGTCGGCATCGCCGGGCTGGTCGGCTCGGGCCGTTCCGAGCTGCTGGAGACCATCTACGGCGCGCGCCGCGCCGAGGCCGGCTCGGTGCGGATGGCCGGCCGGGCACTGCGCCCCGGCAGCGTCGGCGCGGCGGTGCGCTCCGGCATGGGGATGGCCCCCGAGGAACGCAAGAGCCAGGCGCTGCTGCTGGGCGAGCCGATCTACCGCAACGTGACCCTGGCGACCTTCGCCCGCTACGCCCGCGCCGGGTTCACCGACGTAGGGCGGGAACGGGCGGAGGCGGACCGGATCGCCGAGAGCCTGGAGCTGCGCCCCCGCGACGTACGCCGGCCGGTGCGCACCCTCTCGGGCGGCAACCAGCAGAAGGTGGTGGTCGGCCGCTGGCTGCTCGGCGAAACCCGGCTGCTGCTGCTCGACGAGCCGACCCGGGGCGTCGACGTCGGCGCGCGGGCGGAGCTCTACCAGGTGATCCGGGGGCTGGCCGCGCGCGGCGTCGGGGTGCTGCTGGTCTCCAGCGAGGTCCCCGAGGTGCTCGGCCTGGCCGACCGGGTGCTGGTGATGCGGGAGGGGCGGGTCGTCCACGAGGCCCCGGCCCGCGAACTCGATGAGAACACCGTGCTCGACCTCGTCATGGCGGGGTCCCTGATGGAAGGCGCGCCGGCATGACCGAGGGTCCTACTCCCACCGTGGCGCCGCAGCCGGCGGCACACCTGCCGGCGCAGTCGCCGCCGGTGCATCCCGCACAGACCGGGGCGGCCGTCGACAAGGTGGCGGCACCGGGCCGGATCTCCTGGTGGCGGGGCGACGGCGGCGAGGGCGCCCGCCGCAACCTCGGCCTGATCGGGGTGCTGGTCGTGCTCGTCGTGATCGGCGCCCTCACCCGCTCCGACCTGTACTCGAACCCGGACTGGGTGTGGGACAACGTCCTGAGCATCCTCAAGCTGGCGGCCGTGGTCGGCGTGGTCACCGTGGGCATGACCTTCGTGATCATCGGCGGGGGCATCGACCTCTCCGTCGGCGCGATCGTCGCGCTGGCTGGCGTCTGGTGCACCACGGTGGCCACCCAGAGCTACGGCGCCGGCGGCATGATCTTCAGCGCGCTCACCGTCGGGCTGGCGGTCGGCCTGGTCAACGGGCTGCTCATCTCGTACGGCCGGCTGGTGCCGTTCATCGCCACGCTCGCCATGCTGGTGGCCGCCCGGGGCCTGGCGGCCGAGATCTCCGACAAGCAGACCCAGGTGTCGGAGAACGGCTTCATCAACGGGCTCGCCAGCAACAGCCTGCTCGGCATCCCGCTGCTGGTCTACATCCTCGCCGCCGTGGTGGCCGCCGGCTGGGTGCTGCTCAACCGCACCACCTTCGGCCGGCGTACGGTCGCCGTCGGCGGCAACCCGGAGGCCGCCCGGCTCGCCGGCATCAACGTCCGGTGGCACACCGTGCTGCTCTACGCGCTCTCCGGCCTCTGCTGCGGGATCGCCGCCATCATGCTCACCGCCCAGGCCAACTCGGCGCAGGCGGCGATGGCGAACCTCTACGAGCTGGACGCGATCGCCGCCGCGATCATCGGCGGCACGCTGCTCAGCGGCGGGCGGGGCACCATCATCGGCTCCCTGCTCGGGGTGGTCATCTTCGCCACCATCACGAACCTCTTCGCCATCAACGGCCTCTCCACCGAGGCCCAGAACATGGTCAAGGGCGGCATCATCGTCGCCGCCGTCCTGGTCCAGCAGGTCCAGTTCCGCAGCCTCACCCAGTTCCTAAGCCGCAACCGGCTCACCACCACCTGACCCGCACCACAGCACACCGGGCCGGGTCGCACGACCCGTACCCGACCCGCATCCGCACTCCCGCGACATCCGGGCCACCCGAACGACGGTGGCCGGGCCCCGTACGCCCTCTTCCGTCCCGCACCGCGAGTTTCCTCCACCACCGTCAACCCAGGAGGTCGTCATGACCCAGCACAGTCGCGACATGTCACGCCGCCGACTGCTCTTCGGCGGGGCCGCCGTCGGCGCCGGCGTGCTGCTCGCCGGCTGCACCAGCAACGAGGCCAAGCCGACCGAGGCGCAGACCAAGGCGGCGGCCGCGCCGGGCGGCAACAACGAGCCCGGCAAGCGGGTCGTCATCGGCTTCTCCGCGCCGGCTGCGGACCACGGCTGGATCGCCGCCATCACCAACAACGCCAAGGCGCAGGCCGGGACGTACTCCGACGTGGAGTTCAAGTCGGTCGAGGCCGGCGCGGACGCGGCGGCCCAGCGGGCGGCGCTGTCCACGCTGATCTCGCAGAAGCCGGACGTGATCGTGCTGCTGCCGCACGACGGCAAGGAGCTCAACGCGTTCGGCCTGGAGGCGATGAAGGCCGGCGTGCCGGTGGTCAACCTGGACCGGGCGTTCCCCGACGCGCGGGCCTACCGGCTCCAGATCAAGGGCGACAACTACGGCATGGGGGTGGCCGCCGCCACCTACATGATCGAGCAGTTCAAGGCCAAGGGCGTCAGCAACCCCGTGATCGCCGAGATCGCCGGCATGGACGAGCTGGAGCTGACCCAGGAGCGGTCGAAGGGCTTCCTCGACACCCTGACGGCGAGCGGCTTCAAGGTCGCCAACCGCCGGGCCGCCCGGTTCACGGCCGACTCGGGACAGCAGGAGGCGGCGCAGCTGCTCCAGGCGCTGCCGAAGATCGACGCGCTCTGGAACCACGACGACGACCAGGGCATCGGCGTGCTGGCGGCGGTCAACCAGAGCGGCCGCAAGGAGTTCTTCATGGTCGGTGGAGCCGGCTCGAAGAAGGCGATGGAGGACATCCAGGCGGACAACACGGTGCTCAAGGCGACCGTGACCTACAGCCCCTCGATGGCCTCCTCGGCCATCTCCCTGGCCCGCTTGATCGGCCAGGGCAGGGGCATGTCCGACCTGGTGGAACTCCAGGTGCCCAAGGAGATCATCCTCGCCTCGGAGACGATCACCAAGGAGAACGCGGGCGACTACCTCAAGCTCGGGTTCTGACACACGGGGGGAGACCCACCTTGTCCACGACAGACAGAGAACTGCGGGTCGGCATGGTCGGCTACGCGTTCATGGGCGCCGCGCACTCGCAGGCGTGGCGCACCGTGAACCGGGTGTTCGACCTGCCGGCGCGGGCCCGGATGGCGCTGATCTGCGGCCGGGACACCGCGAAGGTGGCCGACGCCGCCGGCCGGCTCGGCTGGGACGCGCACACGACCGACTGGCGCGAGCTGGTCGCCTCCGACGACATCGACGTGGTCGACGTCTGCACGCCGGGGGACAGCCACGCCGAGATCGCCCTGGCCGCGCTGGCCGCCGGCAAGCACGTGCTGTGCGAGAAGCCGCTGGCCAACACGATCTCCGAGGCCCGGGCGATGGCCGCCGCGGCGGTCACCGCGCAGGCCGCCGGGGTGCGGTCGATGTGCGGGTTCAACTACCGGCGGGTGCCGGCGGTCGCGATGATGCGCCAGCTCGTCGCCGACGGGCGGCTCGGGGTGATCCGGCACGTCCGGGCGACGTACCTGCAGGACTGGATCGTGGACCCGCAGTTCCCCCTGGTCTGGCGGTTGCAGCGGGACCGGGCCGGCTCCGGTGCGCTCGGCGACATCGGGGCGCACATCATCGACCTGACCCAGTACGTCACCGGCCGGCGGATCACCGGGGTCAGCGCGGTCACCGAGACGTTCGTCAAGGAGCGGCCGCTGCCGGCCGGGTCGAGCGGGCTGGCGGCGACGGTGGACGGGGCGACGGTGGACGGGCTGACGGCGGCCGACGCGAACGGCGCCGACGGTCACCGCCCGGCCACCGGGATGGTCACCGTCGACGACGCGGCGGTCTTCGTGGCCCGGCTCGACGGCGGCGTGCTGGCCACGTACGAGGCGAGCCGCTTCGCCACGGGACGCAAGAACGCCCTCCGGGTGGAGATCAACGGCTCGCTGGGCACGGTGGTCTTCGACCTGGAACGCCTCAACGAGCTGGAGTTCTACGACGCGACGCGACCGGCCGCCGAGCAGGGCTTCAGCCGCATCCTGGTGACCGAGGGGGAGCACCCGTACATGTCCGCGTGGTGGCCGCCCGGGCACATCATCGGCTACGAGCACTCCTTCACCCACCAGGCGCGGGACTTCATCGAGGCGGTCGCCACCGGCGTCGACCCGGCCCCCTCCTTCGTGGACGGGTTGCAGGTCCAGCTCGTGCTGGACGCGGTGACCCGGTCGGCGGAGCTGGGCTCCTCGTGGACGGAGGTGGAGCCGGCCCTGACCACGGTGGCCGCCTGAGCCGCCTCCGGTGCCGACCGGCGAGGGACCGGCCGCGGTTGCGCCCCGCGGCCGGGACGAGGTCGGAGCCGGAGGGCGTGCGGCCGGGCCGGCGTGGCCCGGTGCCGCACGAGCAGAACGGTCGTCCGGTGCGGCCGGACCGGGATTCCCCGGTCGCACCGGAGGGCCGTCACCACCCGGCGACGCCGCCGGGCCGTGTCACCCCACGACGTCCGGTCGGTGCGCGCCGTCGTCCCGGCCGGCGGACGCGGGGGAGGCAGGGACGGGACGCCGACCGGCCCTGCCTGCCAGCCCCGTCCGTCCGCGCCCGCACCGGGAGCCGGGCCGGGGTCGTCGCCGCCGACGTCGACACCGGACCGGCGGGCTCCACCCGGGGCGGCCGGCGGACGGGGCCCATCCGCATAGATCCGTATCTTTCTGAACAAACTTCTGATATCTATGTAAGTCAATGCACGGCTGGTTCCTCCTGATCGGGAAGGAGCACCATGCGTACGGGTGTCTGGCTGGTGGGAGCGCGCGGCTCGGTCGCGACCACCAGCATCGTGGGGGCGCTCGCCCTGCGGTCCGGGCTCACCGGCCCGACCGGCTGCGTCACCGAGCTGCCCGACCTGCGTGGGCCCGCCCTGCCGGCCTTCTCCGACCTGGTCTTCGGCGGACACGACGTCGTCACCACCCCGCTGGCGAAGCGGGCCGAGGCCCTGGCCGCCGCCGGCGTGCTGCCCGGCCGGCTGGTCGCCGCCCTGCCCGACGAGCTGGCCGCCGTCGAACGCGCGCTGCGCCCGGCCCCCGCCGCCGGCACCCAGGCGGACCGGGCCGCCGCGACCGTACGCGACCTGACCGACTTCCGCCGCCGGCACCGGCTCGACCGGGTCGTGGTGGTCAACGTCTCGGCCACCGAACCGGCCGCCCGCCCGCACCCGGGCCACGCCGACCCGGACGCGCTGGCCGCCGCGCTCGCCGGTGGCGACGAGGTGCTGCCGCCCAGCTCCCTCTACGCGTACGCGGCGGTGCGCGCCGGCTGCCCGTACGTCGACTTCACCCCGTCCACCGGGCTGCGGCTGCCGGCCCTGACGGCGCTGGCCGCCGAGTACGGCGTCCCGTACGCCGGGCACGACGGCAAGACGGGGGAGACCCTGGTCAAGTCCGTGCTCGCGCCGATGTTCGCGATGCGGCACCTCGCGGTGCGCTCCTGGTCCGGGGTCAACCTGCTCGGCGGTGGCGACGGCGCCACCCTCGCCGACCCGGCGGCCAACGCGGCCAAGGTGGAGAGCAAGCAGCGGGTGCTCGGCGAGACCCTCGGCCACCTGCCGCAGGGCGGCACCCGGATCGAGTACGTCGAGGCGCTGGGCGACTTCAAGACCGCGTGGGACCTGGTCACCTTCGCCGGCTTCCTCGGCACCGGGATGCGGATGGAGTTCACCTGGCACGGCTGCGACTCCGCGCTGGCCGCGCCGCTCGTGCTCGACCTGGCCCGGCTCACCGCCGCCGCGCACGCCGCCGGCCTTGCCGGCCCGCTGGTGGACCTCGCCTTCTTCTTCAAGGACCCGCTCGGCGCGCCTACCCACTCGCTGGCCGAGCAGTGGACCCGGCTGTGCGACTTCGCCCGCCGGCTGCACGCGGGGGACACCGATGCCACGCCTCGCTGACCTCGCCGAACTCGTCCGGGCACCGGCCGCGCTGTCGGTACCCGGGGACGTCGTCGCCGGCGCGGCGGCCGCCGGCACGCTCGGCCGGCGTACGCCCGCGCTGGCCGCCGCGTCCGTCCTGCTCTACTGGGCGGGGATGGCGGCCAACGACTGGGCCGACCGCCGACTCGACGCCGTCGAACGCCCCGAGCGGCCCATCCCGAGCGGCCGGGTGGCCCCCGCAGCCGCGTTCGGCCTCGCCGCCGGGCTCACCGCCGCCGGGGTCGCGCTCGCCACCGCCGCCGGGGGCAGGCGCGCCGCGGCGGTCGCGGTCCCGCTCGCCGCCACCGTCTGGGGGTACGACCTGGCGGCGAAGTCGACCCCCGCCGGCCCGGCCGTGATGGCCGCCTGCCGGGGGCTGGACGTGCTGCTCGGCGCGACGGGCGGCCGGGTGCTGCGGGCGGTGCCGGCGGCGCTCACCGTCGCCGCGCACACGTGGACGGTCACCGCGCTCTCCCGCCGGGAGGTCAGCGGCGCCGACGCCGCGCTGCCGCTGCGTACCCTCGCCGGCACCGCCCTGGTCGCCGCGAGCGCCGCCGTGCCGCGCGTCGCCCCGCCGGTGCGGGACCGTCGCCCCGGCGCAGGCGCCGAACCGCCCGGCCGCGCCCCCCGGCGGGGCCCGGCCGCCGCGTTGCCCGCCCTGCTGGCCGGCTGGTACGCGGCCCGCTACGGCGCGGCCCAGGCCCGGGCGGCGGCCGACCCCACCGCCGGCCGGGTACGGGCGGCGGTGGGCGCCGGGATCACCGGACTGCCCGCGTTGCAGGGCGCGCTGACCGCCCGCGCCGGGGCGGGGCTGCTCGGGGCGGCGGTGGCGGTGGCCGCGCCGCTGGGCGGCCGGCTCGCCCGGAGGGTCTCCCCGACATGACCGCCCCGACCCGTTCCGTGCCGGCTCCCCGCAGCCCGGCGCCGGCCGGCGCGGCCGGCGGGCTCCGGTTCGGCTACGGGACCAACGGGTTCGCGAACCACCGGCTGACCGACGCGCTCGCCGTCCTCGCCGACCTGGGCTACCGGGGCGTGGCGCTCACGCTGGACCACGACCACCTCGACCCGTTCGCGCCCGCGCTGGCCCGGCGGGTGTCGGCCGTCGCCCGTCGGCTCGCGGCGCTCGACCTCGCCGTGGTCGTCGAGACCGGCGCCCGCTACCTGCTCGACCCGTGGCACAAGCACGCCCCGACGCTGCTGCACGACGACCCGGCGCGGCGGATCGGGTTCCTGCGCCGGGCCGTACGGATCGGCGCCGACCTGGGCGCGGAGGCCGTCTCCCTCTGGGCCGGCGTCCGGCCGGAGACCGTCGAGCCGGCGACCGCCTGGGACCGGCTGGTCGCCGGCTGCGCGACGGTGGTCGACGCGGCCGAGGCGGCCGGTACGACCCTCGGCTTCGAGCCGGAGCCGGGCATGCTGGTCGAGGACATCGCCGGCTGGCGCCGGCTGCGCGGCGCGCTCGGCGACCCGGCCCGCTTCGGCATCACCCTCGACATCGGGCACTGCCGCTGCCTGGAGCCGCTACCGGTCCCCGAGTGCGTACGCGAGGTGGGCGCGCACCTGGTCAACGTGCAGATCGACGACATGCGCCGGGGCGTGCACGAGCACCTGGAGTTCGGCGCCGGCGAGATCGACTTCCCGCCCGTGCTGCGCGCCCTGGGCGACGCCGGCTACCGGGGACTGGTCGCCGTGGAACTGCCCCGCCACTCGCACGCCGCCCCCGCCGTCGCGGCCCGCTCGCTCGACTTCCTGCGCGCCGCCGCCAGGGAAGCGGCGCGACCGCGACCGGATGCGGCCGTGCGGCAGGCGGCGCGACGGCGGCGGTGACCGGGCCCACGGCGGAGGCACGAGAGAGGAGACGGGATGACACCGGATGCACTGCGGGCCGCGCTGCGGGGCGTACCCGATCCCGACTGGCTCGACGCGGCGCTGCGGCGGGTGGCGGCCGAACCGGCGGCGATCGACCGGTTCTTCCCGGCCGCCGGGCGGCGCTGCGGCCGGGCGCCGCTGCCCGACGCGCCCGGCTGGAGCGCCGACGAGGCGGCCCGGGCCCTGCTGCTGGCCGCGCTGCCCGACGAGCACGCCGCGCACGCGCGGACCCGCTACCTGCACGGCGACGCCGCCGAGAAGCGGGCGGTGCTCAAGGCCCTGCCGCTGCTGCCGGTCGGCGCGGCGGGCGTGCCGCTGCTGCACGACGCGATCCGCACCAACGACACCCGGCTGCTGACCGCCGCCCTCGGCCCGTACGCCCGGCACCTCGACCCGGCCGCCTGGCGGCAGGCGGTGCTCAAGTGCGTCTTCACCGGCGTACCGCTGGCGGTGGTGCACGACCTCGACGCCCGCGCCGACGGCGAACTCGCGGCGATGCTCGGGGCGCTGGACGCCGAGCGGCGGGCCGCCGGGCGCGGCCTGCCGGCGGACGCGACCGACCTGCTCACCCGGCTGCGCGCGAACCAGGAGGCGTGATGCGCATCTTCGACCCGCACGTCCACATGACCTCGCGGACCACCGACGACTACGAGCGGATGGCCGCCGCCGGCGTACGGGCGGTCGTGGAGCCGGCGTTCTGGCTCGGGCAGCCCCGCACCAGCCCCGCGTCCTTCGCCGACTACTTCGACTCGCTGATCGGCTGGGAGCCGTTCCGGGCCGGGCAGTTCGGGGTGCGCCACCACGCCACCGTGGCGCTGAACCCGAAGGAGGCCAACGACCCGCGTTGCCGCCCGGTGCTCGACCTGCTGCCGCGCTACCTGGAGAAGGACGCCGTGGTGGCGGTCGGCGAGATCGGCTACGACTCGATGACCCCGCAGGAGGACGAGGCGTTCGCCGCCCAGCTCGCCCTGGCCGTGGCGCACGACCTGCCGGCCCTGGTGCACACCCCGCACCGGGACAAGGCGCGCGGCGTCGAGCGCAGCCTCGCGGTGGTGGCCGAGTCGGGGATCGAGCCGGGCCGGGTGGTGCTCGACCACCTCAACGAGGTGACGGTGGGCCTGGTCCGCGACACCGGCTGCTGGCTGGGCTTCTCCATCTATCCCGACACCAAGATGTCGCCGCCGCGCATGGTGGAGCTGCTGCGGGCGTACGGGACGGAGCGGATGCTGGTCAACTCGGCGGCCGACTGGGGGCGCTCCGACCCGCTGCTGACCCGGGCCACCGGGGAGGCGATGCTGCTCGCCGGCTTCACCGACGACGACGTGGACCGGGTGCTGTGGCGCAACCCGGTCGAGTTCTACGGCCAGTCGGGGCGGCTCGACCTGACGGACCTGGACGCCGCCGTCGACGCCGGCACGGGCACGTGGGCCGGGAACTCGATCCTGCGCGGCGGCAGCTGATGCGGCTGCGGCACCCCGGCGGCGGCACCGTCCACCTCGGCTACTGCACCAACGTGCACCCCGCCGAGGACCTCGCCGGCATCCTGCGCCAGTTGGACACCCACGCCGTGCCCGTACGCGAGGCGCTCGGCGCCGACCTGCTCGGCCTCGGGCTGTGGCTGGCCGCCCCGGTCGCCGCCGAGCTGGCCGCCGACCCGGCCGCCCGGCGTCGGCTGCGCGCCGAGCTGACCGTCCGGGGGCTGGAGGTGGTCACCCTCAACGGTTTCCCGTACGCGGCCTTCCAGGCGCCCGTCGTCAAGGGCGACGTCTACCACCCGGACTGGACCACCCCCGCGCGGCTCGCGTACACCCTGGACCTGGCCCGGGTGCTCGCCGACCTGCTGCCCGACGACGCGGCCCGGGGCTCGGTCTCCACCCTGCCGCTGGCCTGGCGGCAACCCTGGGACGTCGCCCGCGCGGACGCCGCCCGCCGACGGCTCGACGAGCTGTCGGCCGGTCTGGCGGCCGTCGAGCGGGAGACCGGCCGGCCGGTGCGGGTCGGCTTCGAGCCGGAGCCCGGCTGCGTGGTGGAGAGCACCGGCCAGGCCGTCGCGGCCCTGTCCGGCCTGGACACCGACCGGCTCGGCGTCTGCCTGGACCTCGCCCACCTCGCCTGCGCGTGGGAGGAGCCCGCCGACGCGCTGGGCCGGCTGCGTACGGCCGGACTGCCGGTGGTGAAGGTGCAGGTGTCGGCCGCCATCGAGGCGCCCGCCGGGGCGACGGCGGAGCTGCGCCGCTGGGTGGAGCCGCGCTTCCTGCACCAGACCCGCGCCGCCGGCTGCGCGGGCGCGGCGGACCCGGCCCATCCCGCCCACGCCGCGGACGACCTGGACGCCGCCCTGGCCGCGCGGCTGCCCGGGCCGTGGCGGGTGCACTACCACGTGCCGCTGCACGCCCCGCCCGAGCCGCCGCTCGGCTCCACCCTGCCGGTGCTGCGTGCCGCGCTGGCCGCGCTCTACGCCGGGCCCGCGCCGGGCTGCGACCACCTCGACGTCGAGACGTACACCTGGGGGGTGCTGCCGGCCGCGCGGCGCCCGCGCACCGCCGCGGAGCTGGCCGTCGGCATCGCCGCGGAGCTGGCCTTCGCCCGCGCGGAGCTGGTCGCCCTCGGCCTCGCGCCGGCGGGCCGCGCGCCCGGCGACGGCGGAGGTACGACGATGAGCGAGCGTCAGCGAGCGAGTCATCGACTCTGGGCTGGGGTGGCTCATGGCGGCGCCGAGCGGAGCGAGGTGACGACATGAGCCGGCGGCTGGTGGTCCTGGACGTGGTGGGGCTGACCCCTCGGCTGCTGGCGCACATGCCCCGGCTGCGCGCGGTCGCCGACGCCGGCTTCCGCGCCGAACTCGGCACGGTGCTACCCGCGCTGACCTGCCCGGTGCAGTCGACGTTCCTCACCGGGGCGCTCCCGGCCGGGCACGGCGTCGTGGGCAACGGGTGGTACTTCCGCGACCTCGGCGAGGTGCTGCTCTGGCGGCAGCACCACGCCCTGGTCGGCGGCGAGAAGCTGTGGCAGGCGGCCCGCCGGGTCGAGCCGGGCTTCACGGTCGCCAACGTCTGCTGGTGGTACGCGATGGGCGCCGACGTGGACTGGACGGTCACCCCCCGCCCCGTCTACCGCGCCGACGGGCGCAAGGAACCGGACTGCTACACCGACCCGCCGGAGCTGCACGACGCCCTCACCGACCGGCTGGGCACCTTCCCGCTGTTCAGCTACTGGGGGCCGGGCGCCGGGCTGGCGTCGTCGACGTGGATCTGCCGGGCCGCCGAGCTGATCCTCGCCGACCACGCGCCGGACCTGACCCTGGTCTACGTCCCGCACCTCGACTACGACCTGCAACGTTTCGGCCCCTCGTCGCCCCGGGCCGCCGCCGCGGCGGCCGAGCTGGACGGCGTGCTCGGGCCGCTGCTGGACGCCGCCCGCGCCCGCGACGCCACCGTGGTGGTGCTCTCCGAGTACGGCATCACCGACGTGTCCCGCCCGGTCGACGTCAACCGGGCGCTGCGCGCCGAGGGGCTGCTGCGGGTGCACACCCAGGCCGGCATGGAGTACCTCGACCCGTGGACCTCGCGGGCCTTCGCGGTGGCCGACCACCAGGTGGCGCACGTCTACGTCCGCGACCCGGCCGACGTGCCGGCGGTGGCGAAGCTCTGCGCCGCGCTGCCGGGGGTGGGCGAGGTGCTCGACGCCGACGGCCGGGCCGCGTACGGGCTGGACCACCCGCGCGCCGGGGAGCTGGTCCTCGTCGCCGAGCCGGACGCCTGGTTCACCTACTACTACTGGCTCGACGACGCCCGCGCGCCCGACTTCGCCCGGCTGGTGGACATTCATCGCAAGCCGGGTTACGACCCCGCCGAACTCTTCTTCGACCCGGCCGCACCGTCGGCGGCGAAGCGGCGGGCGGCCGGGGCGCTGGCCCGCAGGAGGCTCGGGATGCGCTACCTGATGAGCGTGGTGGGGCTGGACGCCGGCGCCCGGGCGGTGCGCGGGTCGCACGGGCGGCTGCCCGCCGACCCGGCGGACGGGCCGGTGCTGCTCTGCTCCGATCCGTCCGCCGCCCGGGACCGGGTCGCCGCGACCGAGGTCAAGGCCCTGCTGCTGGAGCTGGCGGGGCTGGCGTCCCCGCCGGCCCGCGACGCGGTCCCGCCGTCGCGTCACGTCGCGCCGCCCACCCCGGTGGCGGGTCGGCGGCCCGGGGAGGAACCGTGACCGCCGACGCCGCGACCGACACGAGCGGGCTGCGGGCGCGCTTCGACGCCGCGCTCGCCGCGTTCCTCGACCGGCAGGGCCGGGACTGGCCGGACGGCGCGCCCCGGGGCGTCTTCACCGCGCTGCACCGGTTCGTGCTGGCCGGCGGCAAGCGGCTGCGCCCGCTCTTCTGCTACTGGGGCTGGCGGGGCGCGGACGGCGTCGACGGCGCCCCGATCGTGACGGCCGCCGCCGCGCTGGAGCTGTTCCACGCGTTCGCGCTGATCCACGACGACATCCTCGACGGCAGCGACTGCCGTCGGGGCGGGCCGTCGGTGCACCGGCTCTTCGCCGACCTGCACGCCCGCTCGTCCTGGCGCGGCGACCCCGAGGCGTACGGGCGCAACACCGCGCTGCTCTGCGGCGACCTCTGCGCCGCCTGGTCCGACCAGATGTTCCACGAGTGCGGCCTGGACGTGGGCCGGGTGCACCGGGGATACGCGGTCTACGCGCTGATGCGTACCGAGGTGATCGCGGGGGAGTACCTGGACCTGGTCTCCGGGGTGGGCGACGGGTCGGTGGCGAGCGCGCTGACCGTGGTGCGGATGAAGGCGGCCCGCTACACGGTCACCCGGCCGTTGCAGATCGGCGCGACGCTGGCCGGGGCCGGGCCGGAGCGGGTCGCCGCGCTGGCCGGGTTCGGCGACCCGTTGGGCGACGCGTTCCAGCTGCGCGACGACGTGCTGGGGGTCTTCGGCGACCCGACGGTCACCGGCAAGTCGGTCCTGGACGACCTGCGGGAGGGCAAGCCGACGGTGATGATGGCGCTGGCCCGTGGTGCCGCGGACCGGGCGCAGGCCGCGCGGCTGCGGGAGCTGTTCGGCAACCCGGCGCTGGACGGCGACGGCGCCGCCGAGCTGCGGAAGATCATCGAAGCCACCGGGGCCCTTGAGCGGATCGAGGGGATGATCCGGGTACGCGCCGAGGCCGCGCTCGCGGCGCTGGCGTCCGCCCCGGTGACCGCCGGGGCCCGCGCCGCCCTGGCCGGGCTCGCCGCCCAGGCCGTCGACCGGCCCTGCTGAGTCGCCGCGCGCCGACGACTTTCCGCGATATCGACGAAAGTTAGTGCCGAATCGGCGGAAGGTATGGACACATCGATGTGCGCCGCTTAATGTCGGGCCATCACGAATGTGTTTCGTCGAGGTGAACCGGCGGCGCCGGAACCCATCGACTGGTGACCTCCGATCGATGGGGTCCGCCCCCATCCCTCGCAGGTCACGGCCGGCCGGGCACGGCACCCGGCGGGCCGAGCGCATCCCCCGCTACGGCATCCGGCGCGACGGCGCGCGCCCGCCCTGGCAGTCACTCGTCAGGAAGGGACGGCACACCCATGTCCACCCAGGACGCCCCCATCCACCGGCTCCGTCGACGGCTCAGCGCCGCCTCGGCGCTGCTGCTGGCCGCCACCGCGGGCACGGTCGCCCTCGGCGCCGGCCCGGCCACGCTGGGCGGCCCCACAGCGGCCGCGGCCCACCCCGTCGTCGGCACCGACTTCCAGCAGGTCACGCTCGCCAAGGGCGTCGCCGAGGTCGGCGAGCCCATGACGATCGCGGTGCTGCCGGACCGGTCGGTCCTGCACACCGCCCGCAACGGCACGGTCCGGCGTACGGACTCCGCCGGCACCACCTCCGTGATCGGCACGGTGCCCGTCTACACGCACGACGAGGAGGGGTTGCAGGGCATCGGGGCCGACCCCAACTTCGCGACCAACCGGCACATCTACCTCTACTACGCCCCGCCGCTGGCCACCCCCGCCGGGGACGCGCCCGCGACGGGCAGCGACTTCTCGGCCTGGCAGGGCGTCAACCGGCTGTCCCGGTTCACCCTCAACGCCGACTTCACGATGAACACCGGCAGCAAGGTCGACATCCTCGACGTGCCCGCCGACCGGGGCATCTGCTGCCACGTCGGCGGCGACATCGACTTCGACGCCGCCGGCAACCTCTACCTCTCCACCGGCGACGACACCAACCCGTTCGACTCGGCCGGGTACGCGCCCATCGACGAGCGCGCCAACCGCAACCCCGCGTACGACGCGCAGCGCAGCGCCGCCAACACCAACGACCTGCGCGGCAAGATCCTGCGGATCAAGGTGAACGCCAACGGCACCTACTCGATCCCGGCCGGCAACATGTTCGTCGACTCGGACACGCGGACCCGCCCCGAGATCTACGCGATGGGCTTCCGCAACCCGTTCCGGATGAGCGTCGACCGGGCCACCGGCATCGTCTACGTCGGCGACTACGGCCCGGACGCCGGCACCACCAGCGCCCGGGGCCCCAGCGGCCAGGTCGAGTTCAACCGGATCACCGGGCCCGGCAACTACGGCTGGCCGTACTGCACGGGCACCAACACCGCCACCGAGACGTACGCCGAGTGGGACTTCGCCGCCGGGACCGCCGGGGCGAAGTACAACTGCTCCGGCGGGCCGACCAACAACTCGTTCCGCAACACGGGCCTGCCCACCCTGCCCGGCGCGAAGCCGGCCTGGATCCGGTACGCCGGCGACGCCGGCACCCCACCGGAGTTCGGTGGCGGCTCCGAGTCGCCCATGGGCGGCCCCGTCTACCGCTACGACGCCGCGCTCAACTCCACCACCAAGTTCCCGCAGTCCTTCGACGGGCAGTTCTTCGCCGGCGAACTCGGCCGGGGCTGGGTGAAGCCGATCCACCTCAACGCCGACGGCAGCCCGGGTGGCATCGACACGTTCCCGTGGAACGGCAAGCAGATCATGGACATGGCGTTCGGGCCCGAGGGCGCGCTCTACATCCTCGACTACGGCACCGGCTACTTCAACGGCGACGCCAACTCGGCGCTCTACCGCTACGACTACATCGCCGGCGGCAACCGGGCGCCGACCGCCGTCGCCGCGGCCGACAAGACCTCCGGCACGGCCCCGCTGACCGTGAACTTCTCCTCGGCCGGGTCCAGCGACCCGGAGGGCGGGGCGCTCACCTACTCCTGGGCCTTCGGCGACGGCACCAGCTCGACGGCGGCCAACCCCAGCAAGACCTACACCGCCAACGGCACCTACCGGGTCACCCTGACCGTACGCGACCCCCAGGGCGCCACCGGCACGGCGAACGTGCAGATCGGCGTCGGCAACACCGCGCCCACGGTCACCATCACCAGCCCGGCCAACGGCAAGCTGTTCAGCTACGGCGACACCGTGCCGTTCAGCATCACGGTGACCGACCCCGAGGACGCCGCCATCGACTGCACCAAGGTCAAGATGACGTACGTGCTGGGCCACGACAACCACGGTCACCAGATCACCTCGAAGAACGGCTGCTCGGGCTCGATCACCATCCCCGTCGACGGTGAACACGACGACGCGGCGAACATCTTCGCCGTCTTCGACGCCGAGTACACCGACGCCGGCGGGCTGACCACGCACAAGCAGCACACCCTCCAGCCGCGCAAGCGCCAGGCGGAGCACTTCAAGACCTCCTCCGGCATCGGGACCTTCGACAAGGCCACGGCCGAGGGCGGCAAGACCGTCGGCGACATCCACAGCGGCGACTGGATCGCGTTCGAGCCGTACCGGATCGACAACGCGACCGCGTTCAGCGCCCGGGTCTCCTCGGCCGGCGCCGGCGGCACCCTCCAGGTGCGCGTCGGCTCGCCCAGCGGCACCGTGCTCGGCTCCGCCACCGTCCCGGTCACCGGCGCCTGGGACGCGTTCACCACGGTCAGCGGCAGCATCTCCGGTGCGCCGGCCAGCACCGGGACCCTCTACCTTACGTTCGCCGGCACGGGCACCGGCGCGCTCTACGACGTGGACACGTTCGCCTTCACCACCGGCGCGGCGGGGGTCCGCACCGGACCGGTCGTCGGGCTCGGCGGCAAGTGCCTGGACGTGCGCAACGGCGCCACGGCCGACGGCACCCAGATCCAGATCTACGGCTGCAACGGCACCGCCGCCCAGACGTGGACGGTGACGCCGAACTCGACGGTGAAGGCGCTGGGCAAGTGCCTGGACATCTCCGGCGGCGGGTCCGCCGACGGCACGAAGATCCAGCTGTACGGCTGCAACGGCACGGGCGCGCAGAACTGGTCGGCCCAGGCGGACGGGACGCTGAAGAACCCGCAGTCGGGCAAGTGCCTGGACGTATCCGGCAACAACCCGGCCGACGGGCAGGCCGTGCACCTGTGGACCTGCCACACCGGCGCCAACCAGAAGTGGACCCTGCCCTGACCTGAGGCGGGGAGGGGCCGCCGTGCCCCTCCCCGCCCCGGCGGGCTCCTGAACATCCCCGGCATTGGAGAGCGACATGCGCAGACTCCTCCGACCCCTCCTCGGCGCGGCCACCGCCGTCCTCGCCGTCCTCGCCTGCACCACCCCGGCCACCCCCGCCAGCGCCGCCGACGCCCCATACGACGTGCTGGTCTTCTCCAAGACGGCCGGCTTCCGGCACGACTCCATCGCGGTCGGCACCCAGGCGATCCGCGACCTCGGCGCGGCCAACAACTTCACGGTCACCGCCACCGAGGACGCCGCCCAGTTCACGACCGCCAACCTGTCCCGCTTCGAGGCGGTGGTCTTCCTCAACACCACCGGCGACGTGCTCGACGCCACGCAGCAGAGCGCCTTCGAGTCGTACATCGGCGCCGGCGGCGGGTACGTCGGCGTGCACGCCGCCGCCGACACCGAGTACGGCTGGTCCTTCTACGGCAACCTGGTCGGGGCGTACTTCGCCTCGCACCCGCACATCCAGCAGGCGAACGTCAAGGCGGAGAACCGGGCGCACGCGGCGACCGCGCACCTGCCGCAGACCTGGAACCGCACCGACGAGTGGTACAACTACCAGACCAACGCCCGCTCCACGGCCCGGGTGCTGGCCACCCTCGACGAGTCCTCCTACTCGGGCGGCTCGATGGGCGCCGACCACCCGCACTCCTGGTGCAAGACCTACAGCGGGGGCCGGTCCTTCTACACCGGCGGCGGGCACACCCAGGCGTCGTACGCCGAGCCGGCCTTCCGCGCCCACCTGCTCGGCGGCATCCGGTACGCGGCCGGCCGGGCCAAGGCCGACTGCCGGCCCGAGACCGGGTACACGCCGCTCTACAACGGCTCCACCACCGGCTGGTCGCAGGCCGGGCCGGGCAGCTTCAGCAACGCCGACGCCACCCTCACCTCGGTCGGCGGGATGGGGCTGTACTGGTACAGCGCGAAGCAGTTCACCAACTACTCGCTGAAGCTGGACTGGCGGCTCGCCGGCGACGACAACTCCGGCGTCTTCATCGGCTTCCCGGCCTCCAGCGACCCCTGGTCGGCGGTGAACAACGGCTACGAGGTGCAGATCGACGCCACCGACGCGGCCGACCGCACGACCGGCGCCGTCTACACCTTCAAGTCCGCCGACATCGCCGCCCGGGACGCGGCGCTGAACCCGCCGGGGGAGTGGAACACCTACGAGCTGCTCGTCGAGGGCGAGCGCCTCCAGGTCCTCCTCAACGGGGTGAAGATCAACGACTTCACCAACACCGACCCGGTCCGCTCGCTCGCCGGCCACATCGGGCTGCAGAACCACGGCACCGGCGACGACGCCTCGTTCCGCAACATCCGGATCAAGGAACTCGGCGTCGATCCGCCGGCCGGGAACACCGTCCAGGCCGAGGCGTTCAGCTCGGCCTCCGGGGTCGCCCCGTTCACCAAGGCCGGCGCCAACGGCGGGCAGACCCTCGGCCACATCGACCCGGGAGACTGGGCCGCGTACGCCGGGCTCGACCTGACCGGGGTGACGTCGCTGCGGGCGCGGATCGTCTCCGGGGGGCCGGGCGGCACCCTCCAGGTGCGTACGGGATCCGCGACCGGCACCGTCCTCGGCTCGGTGGCGGTGCCCAACACCGGCGGCTGGAACACCTTCGCCGACGTCACGGCCGCCCTCTCCGGTGTGCCGTCCGGCACCCGGGACCTCTACCTGACCTTCACCGGCTCGGGCACGGGGCTCTTCGACGTGGACGACTTCACCCTGGTCAGGTCCGGCGGCAGCGCCGGCGTCGGGCCGATCCGGGGTCTGGGCGGCAAGTGCCTGGACGTGCGCAACGGCGCCACGGCCGACGGCACCCAGATCCAGATCCACGGCTGCAACGGCTCCGCCGCCCAGACGTGGACGGTGACGCCGAACTCGACGGTGAAGGCGCTGGGCAAGTGCCTGGACGTCTCCGGCGGCGCCTCGGCGGACGGCACGAAGATCCAGCTGTGGACGTGCAACGGCACGGGCGCGCAGAACTGGTCGGCCCAGGCGGACGGGACGCTGAAGAACCCGCAGTCGGGCAAGTGCCTGGACGTCTCGGGCAACAACCCGGCCGACGGGCAGGCCGTGCACCTGTGGACCTGCCACACCGGCGCCAACCAGAAGTGGACCCTGCCCTGATCCGCTGACCCTCCGTTCCTCCCCGCGATCCGCGGTCCGGCCCGGCACGGTGTGCGCACCGGGACGGACAGCCGCAGGATCGCGGGGCGGCGCGGGGGCTTTCGTGGGGGGCCCGGCGGTCCTAGAGTGGGGGCGGCGACCGTCGCGGTTGCCGGTGACCGGCGGGAGGCGCAACCCGCCCGGGTCCAGGTGCGCAGGCACCCACCGGCGCTCCGCAGCGGCCCGCCGCGTACCGGCCCGGCCGGTCCCCCTCGCCCCGGTCACGCACCCACGGAATCCCCCATCACCACAGGGGAGAAGCACCATGGCGCGACCCATCACGCTCTTCACCGGCCAGTGGGCCGACCTTCCGTTCGACGAGGTCTGCCGGCTCGCCGCCGAGTGGGGCTACGACGGGCTGGAGATCGCCTGCTGGGGCGACCACTTCGAGGTCGACAAGGCGCTCGCGGACGACTCGTACGTCGAGCGGAAGCGCGAGACCATGGCGAAGCACAACCTGAAGGTCTTCGCGATCTCCAACCACCTGGTCGGCCAGGCCGTCTGCGACCACCCGATCGACGAGCGGCACCAGGGCATCCTGCCCGCCCGGATCTGGGGCGACGGCGAACCCGAGGGCGTACGCCGCCGCGCCGCCGAGGAGATCAAGGACACCGCGCGGGCGGCGGCGAAGCTGGGGGTGGACACCGTCGTCGGCTTCACCGGTTCGTCGATCTGGCACACGCTGGCGATGTTCCCGCCGGTGCCGCCGTCGATGATCGAGCGCGGCTACCAGGACTTCGCCGACCGGTGGAACCCGATCCTGGACGTCTTCGACGAGACGGGGGTGCGCTTCGCCCACGAGGTGCACCCGAGCGAGATCGCGTACGACTACTGGACGACGAAGCGGGCGCTGGAGGCGGTCGGGCACCGGCCCGCGTTCGGGCTGAACTGGGACCCGTCGCACTTCGTCTGGCAGGAGCTGGACCCGGTGAACTTCATCTTCGACTTCGCCGACCGGATCTACCACGTCGACTGCAAGGACGCGAAGGTGCGTACGGGCGACGGACGGCGGGGCCGGCTCGCCTCGCACCTGCCGTGGGCGGACATGCGGCGCGGCTGGGACTTCGTCTCCACCGGCCACGGCGACGTGCCCTGGGAGGACTGCTTCCGGGCGCTGAACGCGATCGGCTACGCCGGCCCGATCTCGATCGAGTGGGAGGACGCAGGGATGGACCGCCTCGTCGGCGCCCCGGAGGCGTTGCAGTTCGTCCGCCGGCTCGCCTTCGACGCCCCGGCCGCGGCCTTCGACGCCGCGTTCAGCAGCAAGGACTGACCCGTTCCGGGTCTACCCGGGCGGGCTGGCGTCAAGGGGGCCCGCAGCCGAGCGGGCCGGCGTCGAGGGTGCCGGGCTGCCGGCAGCGGGCAACACCCGAGCGGGCCGGTCGCCCGAAGGCGTCCGGCCCGCTCGAAGGTGCGATCAGAGGGTGCTGCCGTTGGTGCCCGAGCTGGACGGCTTGCTACGGGGCGTGGTGGTGGCCGACGTCGACCCGGGGGTCGCGCTCGTGCTCGACGACCCGGAGGCGCTCTTCGCGCCGACCGTGGCCGGCGTGCCGGCGAACGCGTCGTCGGCGGCGGTCAGCTCCTGCTTCTGGCCGTTGCTGCTCAGCTTCTCGCCCAGCTTCGACTGGCCGAGCTTGTCCTTGCCCTCGCTGTAGAGGCGGGTCGCCTGGGCCTGCGCGACACCGGCCGCCTCCTGGACGGTCGGGTGGTCGAGCACCTTGCGGCCCCGGATCACCAGCTCCTCGTACTTCTCCCGACCGGCACGGGCGCCCAGGACGAATCCCGCAGCCAGCCCGCCAAGGAACATCATCTTTCCGCGCATGGCGGCTCCTTCCGTACCTGACGCGCCGTCGTCCGGCGGGCTACCCCACCGGAGGCGACCAAATCGCGCCTGCCTTCTCTGTCCGCAGCTAACTACCCATCCTGCTCTCCGCTCATACCTCCTTGTGCCGTGATGACGATTTGTCTCGGTTTATTATCGTCTGGCCCAGGGGGCGGTTCCGAGGGTAACCCCCTGGACCAACACCCCCCGGAATCCTGTACTCTTGTCCCCGTCGCACGGCGCAGCGAGATCGGCGCCGGACGACGCAACGGTCCCCCGTAGCTCAATTGGCAGAGCAGCCGGCTGTTAACCGGCAGGTTTTTGGTTCGAGTCCAAACGGGGGAGCTTCCACACCTGACGCCCGTCGGCCACGCCGGCGGGCGTTCGCCGTTCCCGCCTCCGGGAGGCACGGGCCGGGCGACCCGTTCCCGCCTACAGGAGCCCCGGGCGACCCGTTTCCGTCACCCCGGGCCCGCTCGCCCGGCAGGATTGTCGACGCCGGCTTAGACTCCCGCTGCGTCGATTGTTGCGTCGATTCATGGCTTGGATGCGGATGCCCGCCGGTGGAGCTGGGCGTCGCGGTCCGGGTGCTGCCCGACACCAGCGTCGTCCGCCCCCTGCTGGTGCCCGCGCCGGCGTACGACATCGGGCCGAAGATCTGGTGGCCGGGCCGGCTGTCCCGGACGAACGGAGAACGGGAGGCGCGCGATGCTCGCTGAGACCGACGTGATCGTGGTCGGCGGCGGCCTGGCCGGGCTCGCCGCGGCCCGGCGGCTGCACCGCGCCGGCGTGCCGTGGCGGCTGCTGGAGGCCGGCGACCGGCTCGGCGGCCGGGTCGCCACCGACGCGGTCGACGGCTACCTGCTCGACCGCGGCTTCCAGGTGCTCAACACGGCCTACCCCCGGCTCGGCGCCCTGCTCGACGTCGACCGGCTGCGCCTGGGCCACTTCACCTCCGGCGTGCTGGTGCGCAAGGGCGACCGGCTGACCCGACTCGTGAACCCGCTGCGCGAACCGGCCGGCGCCCCCGGCACCGCGCTGGCCGGCGTGGGCTCGCTACTCGACCGGCTGCGCTTCGCCGCGCTCGCCACGGGCTGCGCCACCCTGCCGAAGGGGCGGCTGCTCGCCGCCCCGGAGACCACCACCGAGACGGCGCTGCGCCGCGCCGGCCTCTCCGACGCGATCGTCGAGGAACTGCTGCGGCCGTTCCTCTCCGGCGTCCTCGTCGACCGGGAACTGGAGACGTCCAGCCACGTGCTGGCGATGGTGCTGCGCTCCTTCGCCCGGGGCCGCATCGGACTGCCCGCCGAGGGGATGGCCGCGCTGCCCCGCGCCGTCGCCGACCCGCTCCCGGCGGAACTGATCGACCTGGACACCCCGGTCGCCGAGGTGGCGCCCGGGCGGGTCCGCACCCAGGCCGGCGACATCCGCTGCCGCGCCGTCGTGGTCGCCGTGGACCCGCCGGCGGCGGCCACGCTGCTGCCGGGCCTGCCGGCCGTACGCATGCACAGCTACACGACCTACTACCACGGCATGCAGGAGCCACCGCTGGACGAGCCGATCCTGATCGTCGACGGCGACCGGCGGGAGATCGTCGCCAACACGGTGGTCGTCAGCCGGGCCGCGCCCACGTACGCGCCCGCCGGGTGGCACCTGGTCGCCACCTCGATCGTCGGTCCGTCGGCCCCGCCCGAGGCGACCGTACGGGCGGAACTCACCCGCCTCTACGGCCGCTCCACGGCGGACTGGACCCACCTCGGCACGGTGTCCATTCCCGACGCGCTGCCCGCCGCGCCGCCGCCGCAGGGCCGGCTGCGCAAGCCGGTGGCGCTGGGGGAGGGCCTGTTCGTGGCCGGGGACCACCGCGACAGCCCCTCCATCCAGGGCGCCCTGACCAGCGGCTGGCGCGCCGCCGGGGCCGTCCTGTCGGAGCTGCGTACCGGCTGAACGGTGGGTCACGGCCCGTTGAAGATCACTTATGCTCCTCGCCATGCCCGCACCCCTCCCGCCGCCCGACTTCGACGCCGCGGCGGCGTACCCCCAGGTCGGTGAGGTGCGCGCGGCCCTCGCGGCGCGCGACTGGCCGGCCCTTCGCGTGATCGTCGACGGGCAGGACCCGCACGGCCGGACCCTCCTCGTCGGCGAGGCCGGCGAGACCGAGGACATCGAGGAGTTCCTCCGGGACGTGCTGGCGCAGCGGCCCGACGACGCGCTCGCCGGCGCCCTGCTCGGGTCGCACCTGATCCGGGCCGGCTGGCGGATCCGCTCGTCCTACCGGGCCCAGCACGTCAGCCGCGAGCAGTTCGCCCAGTTCCACGCCCACCTGCGCCGCGCCGAGCAGGTGCTGATCGACGTCACCGCCCGGCACCCGGACGACGCGGCGGCGTGGACGCAGCGGATCACCAACGCGCGGGGACTGGAGCTCGGCCAGGCCGAGGCCCGCCGCCGCTACGACCAGCTCGCCAAGCACCACCCCCACCACCTGCCGGCCCAGGCGTCGCTGCTGCAACAGTTCTGTCCCAAGTGGAGCGGAACCTGGGAGCGGGCACACGGCTTCGCCCGGGAGTGCGCCGACGCCGCCCCGCCCGGCGCCCCGAACGCGGTGCTGGTGGTCGAGGCCCACCTGGAGGAGGCGCTCGACCACGACAACCTGCGCGAGGCGAGCGCCCACCTGCGCGGCGCGCACGTGCGGCACGAGATCCACCAGGCGGCGCAACAGTCGGTCTGGCACCCCGGGTTCCGCAACGGCTGGGGCTGGGTCTGGGTGCGCAGCGTCTTCGCGATGGCCTTCTGCCTCCTGGAGGAGTACCCGGCGGCGGCGCAGCAGTTCGCGGCCATGGGACCGCTCGGCGACGAGGCGATGTTCGGCTACATCGACGGCGACCCGGCCAAGCAGTTCCAGAAGTTCCGCGACAAGGCGTACGCGAAGGGCCGGCAGTCATGATCCAGGAACTGGACGTGGACGGGGTGCCCACGCTGCTCGCCCCCACCGGCGGGCCGATGCGCGCCGGGCTGACCTTCCGGGTCGGCACCGCCGACGAGACGCTCGCCCGCAGCGGCATCACCCACCTGCTGGAACACCTCGCCCTGGCCCCCCTCGGGCTGGCCGACTACCACGTCAACGGCGCCACCGCGCCGGTGTTCACCACGTTCCACATGCAGGGCTCCGCGCAGGACATCGCCACCTTCCTCACCTCGGTCTGCGCCAACCTGACCGAGCTGCCGACCGGCCGGTTGGACGTCGAGAAGGAGATCCTGCGCACCGAGCACAGCAGCCGGGGCACGGCCGCCGTTGACGACATCCCGCTGTGGCGCCACGGCGCCCGCGACTTCGGCATCACCAGCTACCCCGAATGGGGGCTGGGCGCGCTCACCGCCGACGACCTGCGACAGTGGGCGGCCCGCTGGTTCACCCGGGAGAACGCGGTGCTCTGGATCGCCGGGAAGTCCGTGCCCGCCGGGCTGCGGCTGGCACTGCCGTCGGGCGTACGGCAGCCGGTGCCGGCGGCGTCGTCCGCGTTGCCGCAGACCCCCGCGTACTTCGTCAGCGGCTCGCGGGCGGTGGTGCTGGACGCCGTCGTGCGGCGCCGGACCGCCGCGAGCGTCTTCGCCGGGGTGCTGGAGCGCGAGCTGTACCGGGCGCTGCGCCAGGACGGCGGCCTGTCCTACCAGACCACGGCGGGCTACGAGCCGCGCGGCGACGGCCACGCGACGCTGCGGGCGCTGGCCGACTCGCTGCCGGAGAAGCAGGACGCCGTGCTCGGCGGCTTCGTCGACACGCTCGCCAAGCTGCGCGTCGGCCGGATCGAGCAGGGCGACCTCGACGCCGTCGTGGCGAAGCGGGAGGACTTCCTCGGCACCGCCGAGGTGGACGCGGCACGACTGCCGTCGTACGCCTTCAACGTGCTCACCGGCGAGCGCAACCTCACGGTCGACGAGCACCGCGCCGAGCTGAAGGCCGTCGACGTCGACGACGTGCACGAGGTGGCCCGCGAGGCGCTGGCCGGCGCACTCCTGATGGTGCCCGAGGGGCACCGCGCCGACTGGGCCGGCTTCGCCGCGGCACCCACCCGCTCGGCCGACACGGTGGCCGGCACCGCCTACCGCGAGAAGGAGGGCGACGGCGAACTGCACGTCGGCGTCGACGGGGTGAGCTGGCTCGGCCACGGCGGCCCGCTCACCGTCCGGTACGCCGAGTGCGCCCTGATGCTCGCCTGGCCCGACGGCGCCCGGCAGCTCATCGGCGACGACGCCATCTCGATGCGGATCGAACCGACCATGTTCGACCTGCACCCCGGCGCGATCCGCGTGATCGACTCCCAGGTGCCGGCCTACCGGCAGGTGGCGATGCCGGCCCGCGACCCGGACCGCATCCCGCAGCCCCGGGCCGCGGCCGGCGCCGGGCGGCGGGAGCCGGCGAAGCGCTCCTGGTGGGAGATCCCGCTGATGGTCGTCAGCGGCCTCGCCGCGCTGGCGATCGGCGGCGCGAACGCTCTGCTGACCCTCGGCATGTTCGTCACCGAGACCGCCGAGAGCGACAAGGGCTGGCTGTGGGGCGTCATCACCGTGGGATGGCTGCTCACTGTTATCCTCGCGTTGCCCATCGTGCTGCTGCGCCGGCGACGCCGATGAGCGACGGCGCGCCGTTTCGTACTGGCCGGTGATCCACCGGGCGGGATAAGATCCGGCGCGGTAACGGGGCGGTAGCTCAGCCGGTTAGAGCAGGGGACTCATAATCCCTCGGTCGCGGGTTCGAGTCCCGCCCGCCCCACCACGTGAAACCACCGGTCAGCCATGCCATTATTCCGCAGCGGCGCGAGCTGGCCCTGGCCCTCAGTTGCTCTGGTAACGGTCGGCGGCATCCGAGCGCATGCGGGCGAAGCCGCATTCGATGTGCCGAAGAACGTCATGCTCCCTGACGAAGCTCGTAGGCGCGGACCACCCGTCTCGTGGGGTCGGCGCTCTCGGGCGTCCGCAGCCGGTCGGTCCACAGGAAATCGGGCATGCTGAACCCGGACGCGTGCTCTTGCTCGATCAGCAGGAACATTCCGCCCTGCCGCTCGGGCTGCCACCCGTGCTCCACGGCGTAACTGATGACCGCTCGTACGTCGGCCGGCGTCGGATAGGTGCAGTCGGTGGCGCATCCCCCACGGTGGAGGCCAGGCGATCGAGAGCAGATCCGCCTGGAGTGCCTGGCTCGTCTTTCCGGCGCCCCACATCCGCAGCCGGATGCCCCGGTGGCAATCACCGCTGCCGGCACGTGCCGGATCATCGCGCGCCACACGAAGGTCCGTGTACCGATTCGTACCTGCCGCAGTCGGGTCCGCACGTGGTCACTTCACGGTCAAACTCTCCCGCTCCGCCGTTCTCCTCGGCCTGGTCGGCTGCGAGCAGCGCCGTGCCGAAGCGTGCCGCGAGGTGTTCCAGCCACCCCGACTCCGCGTAGATGAGGTTTTCGCCCTGCGCCTCCCCGGAGCCCCCGGATCAGATCTCGGATCCGGTTCTCCGGCGCGCGCTTGGAGGGCTTGATGCGCTGGTCCGCACTGGTCCAGCGGCGTACCACGACGTCGATGTAGGACGACGGATCCTCCGGGCGGCAGCACTCGGGACATTAACCTCTCGCAGCAGGGCGCGTAACGCCGCCGCCCGTTCTTCTCGGGACTGCCGATCGCTTACCGCGTAGGGATGCCGTGGGTGCAGTGTCGACCACACTCGATCTCTGCCCGGTTCCCGGTCACCCCATCGCGGTGTGTTGTGGTGGAAACCGCAGTACGAACTCGATCGTCCGCACCGGTTGCTCCTGGCTCACCGCTATCGGTTCAGGCCGCCCGGTCCGGTAACCCTGGGCGAAGTCGACACCGCAACTCCTCAGGAGTTCGATGGTCTCCTCGTCCTGGACGTACTCGGCAGCGACACGGATACCGAGCGAGTGACACAGCTCGACCAACTTCGACACGACGGCCTGGTCCGCCGGCGACCGGCAGAGGTCGACGACGAACGTCCCGTCAATCTTCACCAGGTCCACCGGAAGGTACTTCAGATGGGCGAGGGCGCCGTATCCCGTACCGAAGTCGTCCAGCGCCAGGTGACAGCCGATCTCCCTGATTCCCGTGGCGAAGGCAAGGGCCTCGTTACGGTTCTCGATGAGAGCGGTCTCGGTGATCTCGAAGGTCAGGCATTCCGGGTTGACCCCGTGCCGATGGATCGCCTCGGTCACGTACGTGAGCAGGCCGGGGTCGGCGAGCGACTTGCCGGAGACATTGACCTGGTAGTGGGAGGTCTGGGCACCTCGGCCGATCAGTTCCAAGGCGTGGTCGATGACCCACTTGTCCACGGCGAGGATCTCGTCGACGCGCTCGGCCATCTCGAGGAACGCCCACGGCGCCACGGGCTCACCGGTGTCGCTGCGAACTCGCAGGAGGATCTCGTGGCGGGTGACCTGGTTGAGGCTGAGGTCGACGATGGGCTGTGCATAGAGGGCGAACCTGTTGGCCGAGACCGCACGGCGCACCCGCGAACGGCATCGCTCCGTCCGATCCTCCTCGGTGACCGGTTGGTCGAGAACGCTGATTGGAGTGCCGTTCCGGCGGGCGTCGCCGGCCGCATGCTCACCATCGACGAGCAGATCGAACCCGGTGGCGGGCACGCCGCTGCCGAACTCCACCAGGCCCGCCCAGGTGTTGAGGCGCAACGTCCGATGCCGGACGCTGAACAGGTGGCGCCGGAACGTGTCGACGATCCGGACCGCCACGGCCTCGGCGGCCTCGGCGTGCGCGGGGGACGGGGCGAGGAGCACGGCCCACAGGCCGGAGCCGGCCAGCCCGCAGGTCACCTCGTCCCCGACGATCGTACGGAGGAGACGGGCGACCGCTGCCGTCAACTGGTCGTGGTCCTCGTCGGTGAGCGCCTCGGGCAGCCGGGTGGCGGGTTCGGTCGCCACGACGACGAGTGCTCCGCCTGTGGTTCGACGCACCCGATCGATCTCGTCGGTGACGTAGCCGCGGGTCGGCAGGCCGGTCACGGTGTCCCGTACGGACAGGTCGGCGCAGAGCATCTCGCTGCGGATGGCAAGTCGGCGGCGCTCTTGTCGGGCGAGTTCGAGCACGGTGACATCCTCTCCCGTGGCGATGAGCCCCGACGGCTCCCCGTCGGTCGTGAGCACCTCGAGGTGACAGTGCACGTGGCGGACACAGCCGCCCGGCTGGATCACCCTGAAGCTGATCTCGCCGGGGCGGAGTTGCTCCCAAGCCGCCCTGACAGCCCTTCGGACCCTCTCCACGTCCGCGGGATGCACGAGTCTGACGAGCGTCTCGGGGGTGAGGCGGAACGTTCCTGGCGGCTGCCCGAAGATCATCGCCATCTCGTCCGACCAGACGAGGTGCCCAGAGCCCTGGCGCTTGCAGCCACCGGTCGTCCAGGTGATCGTGCCCAGCTTCGCCAGCTGTGCGGCGCGGGAGACCCTGGTCGCCTCGTCGACGTCGGCGGTCAACGGGTCGACGAGATCGCTGTCCACCCTGATCTCGTAACCCTCGGCGAGCGAGAGGTCGTATTGGCTCTGCGCCGTGCGCGCGACACGGCGTGCGCGGGCGAGCTCCAGCGGACTGGGCTGGCTTGTCTCGGCCAGCGCCAGAATGTCATCGAGATCCATGACTTGCTCCCTGCCGGCGGCGGCCTTCCGAGTCCGTGTATCCGGCCTCCTCGGCCAGTTCGCGCAGGCGCTTCCGTGCGGCGACCTTGTAGGAGCGAACGCTGTTTTCGGTCAACCCGAGGGCGCGGGCGATCTCCTGGTTGGAGAACCCCTCGCGGGACATCTGGAACACCTCCGCGTGCCGTGACGGGAGCTGGTGCAGCCAGGTCCGTAGCGCCTCCTGTGCCTCCCACACGTCGGCGATGTCCGGGTGCGGCGCGGGGGGCAGGTCTTCCGGTGCCACTGCGGTTTCGCGCTGACGTCGTTGATGGTCCTTACGAATCTTGTACCGCGCGGTGGTGACCACCCAACCGATCGGCTTGGTGTAGGCGCGCAGCTTGGGCCACTGGACTCGTCCGTGCAGGTACGCCTCGTTGAGTGCGTCCTGGACCACCTCACGGTCCCAGCAGCCCGCCCTGAGAATCCGTTCCACGATGTGGTAGGAGGCCTCGGCGAAGGCAGCGAACTCCTGGTCGTGCTGGGCCTTCAGGCGCGCGGCCTCCGCCCTCCGCGCCGCTTCGCTGTCGGCCGGCTCCGGCCTCAGGGCGGCCGTGCCCTCGATCTCAGTCACGCGGCCTCCCTGGAGACGTCGCACCTCTGCATCCTGCGGCCACCCAGTTCGACCTCACGATGCCCGTCAAGGTCGCGTTCCACGATCCGTACCGCATCGTGGTTGGCCTCCGCGAGCCTGATCAGACCGGTCACTCGGGCTGCGGCGCGTGTCGATGCCTCGCGTTCCTGGTGTAGCTGTGTCCGGTGGGCGACATAGGCGCGTACCAACCCTGCCGTCGTCGCCGCCATGGTGAGAAACAAGACCAGCACTTCGTAGCCGGAGAGCGGCTCGGCCAACGCTTCGTTCATCATTCCCCCTCGTCACCCTTCGTCCGCCAATTACTATCCGTGGCGAGGGGCGAATGTAGATGTCTCACCGTCCAGAATCTTTCCGGAACTCGGCAATCAAGCGTTACACCTGGTCATACAGCGCAAAGTAACGCTCGTTGCACGCAGGGCGAGGCGACTTGTCGGACCATGTCAAGCCGGCTCGCATTGACACTCAGTAACTATGAGTGTCTGCGTAATCACTTTTTCCGGGTCCGAGCCGGCAAACGACGTCCCATGTCTCAATTCGAGGGTCGGGGTCGCCGAGTCGGTGAACCTGGTGGCGTGTGCAAGGAATCCTTGCCGCCGACGTGGTCGGTGCGTTCGTCAGGCGTCGATCGTCAGAGCCAGCAGTCCCTGGTCCAGGCCCACCAGCAGGGTGTCACCGACGGTGCAGCAGGCGAGCGCCGGATGGTAGACGGGGATCGTGCGCACCAACCGGCCGGTGGTCAGTTCCCAGATCCGTACCGTGCGGTCCCGGCTCGTCGAAGCGAGCAGCGTACGACCGTCGATCTCCACCAAGCTGAGCCCGGTGACCGGCCCGCAGTGCCCGATGAACCATCGCACGGGCTGACCACGCTCGGCGTCCCACATCCGGATCGTGTGGTCGGCGCTGCCCGACACCAGCACCGGACGGCCCGACACCGTGACGCCGCACAGCGCGTCCACTGCATCCTGGTGGCCCTGCTGGGTCCAGCGCGGCGTGTCCCCGCCCGTCCAGAGCATCACGGTGCCGCTCTTGTCCGCCGAGGCGAGCGCCTGGGCGCCGGGCCAGCTGATGGTGGCCAGCGCGGTCACCCAGGCGCGGGTGACGTGCCCGAGCAGAACTCTCCGCACGGTGCCGGTGTGCGGATGCCACAGCCGGATCGCCTGGTCGTCACCGGCGGAGGCGATCAGGGTCTCGCCGTTGATGATGATCGGGCAGACCGCCGCGACCGGGGCGTGGTGTTCCGCCATCTCCTGCACAGGTGAACCGTCCCGCGCGTCCCACGTCCCGATGACGTTGTCGTCGCGGGTGGTGAGGATCAACGGTTCCTCGTCGTCGACGACCGCGCACATGGCGTTGACGGCACCCCCTGGCGCCTTGAACTCCCGCAGTCGCTCACCGGTGCTGGCGTTCCAGAACCGCACCCGGCCGTCGGCGCTGCCGGAAGCCACCACCGTCGGTCCTTCGCCGGGCACGCGGCAGAGTGCGTTCACCGGTCCGAAGCGGTCCTGGTCGGCGACGGCGTCGGGCTGACCGCCCGCCGGATCCCACAACCGGACCGTGCCGTCATCGCCGGCGGTGGCCAGCATCCGGTTCTTCGCGGTTCGCAGTTCGCACACGGCGCGGATCCAGGTCGCGTGTCCCCGCAGGGTCGGTCGGCTCGTCCAGGTCGGCACCTCCCACAACCGGATGAGCCCGTCCTCGCCCGTGGACGCGAGCAGGCAACCACCCTCGACGTCGATTGTGCAGAGATCTGTTACCGGGCCGCCGGTGTCGAGGACCCGGACCTGCCGACCGGTCAGCGGATCCCACAGGCGCACCGTGCCGTCGTAGCCCGCCGAGGCGAGCAGCGTGCCATCGGGCGTACGCACTGCGCAGAGAGTGGTGACCCAGCCCGCGTGGCCGGTGAGAGCCGACGGCGGCCCATCCTGGGGGGTCAGCGGCCAGATCCGGATGACCCCGTCGTATCCGGTGGATGCCAGCAGATGGCGGTCGTCTGCCGGCACGTAGGTCACGGCCGTCACCCAGCCGACGTGCCCGGTCAGCTCGTACCGCTGCGCACCGGTGACCGGGTCCCATACCCGTACCGTGCGGTCGTCTCCGGCCGAGGCGAGAAGGTCGCCGTCGGGCAGCGGAATCGCGCAGATGTTGCGTACCCAGTCCTGGTGTCCACGCAGCTCGTGCCGGTGGTGGCCGGTCCGGGGATCCCACAACCCGACCGTGCCGTCATGGCTGGCGGTGGCGATCAGTACCTCGTCCGCGCCGGCCCGTACGGCGCAGACGCTGCGGATCGTGTCATCGTGGCAGGTGAAGACCTGCTCGGCCTGGTTCGTCAGCGGATCCCAGAGCCGGACCGTGCCGTCATCCCCGGCGGAGGCGAGTAGCCGCCGGCCGTCGATCTCGATGGCGGCGACATCGTAGACGGCCTGCGAGTGCCCGTCGAGCACGCTGCGCTCCTGGCGGGGAGGCGTGTGTGCCCACCGCGCGCGGTAGGGTGCCCCGTCGGCCACGATCCCGCTGCCGAGACCGTCGAGGCGGTCGACGACCGAGAACAGCGCGGCTCGCTCGGCCGGATCCGCCGCGACCGCCAGCGGCGTGCGTTGCAGCAGGCGGGCCCGGGCCTGCGGCAACGGCGCCATCGGCGTCGGCTCCGCGTCGACGACCATGAGCAGCCGGTCCAGGTGTGCGTGTCGCAGGTAGTCCTCGTCGGTGAGCAGCCGCGCCACGAGCCCGGCACGGGCGGCGTGCTGGGGCAGCGACCGCAGCAGGTAGTCCGGGACGGCGGCCCAACCGGTCGCAGCGGCCGACTCCACCCAGGCGGAGACGAGCCGGTGCTGATCGTGGGCCACCCGCGCGCCGCGATCCGCAAGGAGCGCGTCGTTCAGCGCCTGGTGGAACAACCGGTACGCGGGCTGCGCGCCGCCGCCCGTCTCGACGAGGAAGTTCGCCGCCGAGGTGCGGGCGAAGCGGCCGAGTTCCGCCTCGGTGACCATCCCGCCAAGGGCCGTCACCGCGGCATGCCACAAAGACAGCGGCAGCCCCGGTGTCTCCGCGTACGCCAAGGCGGTCAGGGCCAGCCGGGCGGAGGTGGAGCCCGCCGCTGGCAGGCCGGCGAGATACGTGTCCAGCGCGTGTGCCACCGTTGCGGTGAAGGACACCTTCGCGGGATCGACCGGCTCGCTGTCGCGCAGCGCGTGCGCCCGGGCGACGAGACCGGCGACGAGGAAGTTGCCTTTCGCCAGGGCGGCGATTCGCCGGGCAAGTGGTACCGCCGAGACGGAAGCGGTGTATGGATTGGCCGGGCGTTCAGCGCCGAGCAGTTGCAAGGTCGCCTGGGCATAGTTGACGAGATCCGATTCGGCGAAGTACTCCGGCGTGTCGAGGTCGATCAGCTCGGCATCATCACCGAAACACGGGATCAGATCGCCTCGGTCGTCGGAGCGTCGGGTGCCGACGATCACCCGCACTCCGTACTGGCCACAGTCGCGAGCCAGCGGCCGCAGGATCTCGTTGATGATCTGCCGGACGTTGCCGGGATCGGTGGCCTCGTCGAGCGCGTCGATGATCAGGGCGAACCGGTGGGGGCGTCGCTCCAGCCGCTCGCGTACCGTCGGCATCAGATCGGCCGGCGTGTCGGGCAGGTCGACGGCGACCGCACGGGCGATTTCGGTCGCCACCTCGATGGCGGTCTTGCCCTTGGCGTGCACGGCGCATGAAACCGAGCCGAGGGTGGCCCGGACGGCGACGTCGTCGGCCGGTAGGGCCGCGTGGATCTGCCGGTCGGCGGTGGTGACGATCCGGCCGAGGACCGCGGACTTGCCCACGCCGGGGGAGCCGGTGACGATCAGCGGCCGGGCGACCGGTGCCGGTCCATCGATCCAGTCCACGACGTGCCGCAGGGCGGCGGTACGGCCACGGAACCGGGTGCCGCCCTCGGTGTCGACCGTCACGCCCCTGGCCCGGGGCAACCAGTGGCGTCCGGCCTCACCATCGGTGCTGAGCGTCCAACCCCAAGCTGAGAGGGCCGTGTCGTCGGCGTCCTCGACCCGCCACGCGGCAAGTGCCCCCAACTTCATCTCGGGTAGCTGTTCGTCGGCGTAGTGCAGTGTCACGGCCTGGCCCTTGCCGTGGCCGTCGGCGGAGACGACGACACCGACCACCGCCTGGTACTCCGGTGACCAGACGGCGCCGCCGCTGAACCCCTTTCGCAGGGCGCCGCTGGCGCCGCTGTCGATCATGACGTGGCCCCAGCCGCCGATCTCGGTCACGGTGCCGGTGGCCGGAGTGCCCCCGGCTATCCCGACCGGATACCCGTACGCCCAGAAGGGATGGTCGATCAGCGGTTTGGGCTCTAGGCAGCGAAGCCTCGCGGGTGCGACGGTGGCCGGCACCGGCTCGACGAGTTCGAGCAGAACCAGGTCGACGCGCGCGGCCCGCCAGCCGTCGTGCAGGCATTGGCGGACCTTGCGTCGATCGAAGTACTTGACCTTCGGGGCGCGGGGGAAAGCGACCGATAGGTCATCGTGCATGGTGCCGTCGCCAGCACATGCCACGTGGTGGCAGGTGAGGACGAGGTTCGTGTCGATGACGATGCCTGTGCCGACCGGTGCGTGCTCATTTCCCCGATGCAGGGCGACGGCCCACGGGCTGTCAGGGACTGCGGTCACCGGCCACTCCGTCCGTCAACGCTGCGGCCCGGTGTCGCTCTCCGGGGAGCTGACCGCGTGCCAGTGGAGAGTGACCTCGAAGTTGGCTTCTCCGGTTGCCTTCGCGACGACCCAACTCGCGGTACCGGTCGCCTTGACCCCGAATTTCACCTCGACGGCGTCCGGAGCGGCCGTCTTCACCTGTTCCAACAGCTCTTTCGCGGCGGCGACCGCCGGCGCGGCGGATTCCCGTACCCAGCCGGCGACGTCGCCGATTCCGGCAGGCTGGAAGCCGGCGGGTGGCTCGACCTCGATCAGCGCGACCGTCCGGTCGTCGACCTGGTAACGGACCACCTCAGACTGCACGGTTGCCTCCGGGACGTCTTTGCGGGAAAGGCCAGATGAGAGGTCTCGGCGCGCGAATGACCTGCGCCCTCTCGCCGGTCAACATGCTGCCTCTTGCCGCCGATGCTTGGCAACGGCCGGGCACTGGATCACTTCTCGCCGCCGCGAACAGGTGTTTCAGTCATGCCTTCCAAGCAGGACTGCTGAAGATCCATTGAACGGTGGTGTCGGCTTTCTGCAGCCGGATTAGTGACCTTGCGCTCGTCGGACGCCCTCGGCAGAATCGGCCCGGGCACGGGCCGCCCCGTTGCCGAAAGCATGGCCACCCCTTCGAGTCTTCGATGATCACCGTGAACGTGGCGCGAAGACGCGCGCCACAGAGGAGCATCCGCATGCCGGAAAAGGAACTCCCCCTCGTTGACCGGTGCATTCTCATCACGCTCATGATCAAGGCGACGCCGCTGCCGCAGACCTACTTCACCAATGTCGCCGGGATCGGGCTGAAGGCCGACCATCGGCGCCGACTGTTGTCGCTCAAGTTGATTGAGGTCACCGAAAAGCCGATCACCCTGGCCCTGACCGATGCCGGGTGGCGCCGAGCCGCCCAGGAACTGGGGGCGGAACCGCCGAAGGGGGCAGGCAGCCCCGGTGGGACGCTCTACGTCGCACTGGACTTCCTGCGACGGCTGGTCGACCACTCGGGCCTTCGTGTTGACGACCTGTTCCGTTTGCAGATCAACGGTGAGGCCGTGGCCTCGGCGGTGTCCACGCCACCGACGTCCGGCCCGGCCCCGAGCCGGACGGCCGACCCCGTCGCGCTGGTGCGGCAGGCATATCAGGGATTGGCCGCCGCGCCGGGTGACTACGTCATGCTGTCGGACCTGCGCTCCGCGCTCGACGACCTGTCCCGTGCGGAGGTCGACGCCGCCCTGGTCGAGTTGAACCGGGAACGGAACGTCCACCTGGTTCCGGAGTCCAACCAGAAGGTCCTCCGGCCGGAGGAGCGGGCCGCCGCAGTGAGCATCGGCAACCAGGACAAGCACCTCATCGCCATCTCGTCATGATGAGCGACGAGGAGCGGCAGGCCCTGGCCGCGCTGAGGTTCAATTGGGCTCCGACGCCGGACGACGTCTGGAAGCCGGTCCCTTTCCACGTCGAGGGTCTGCACCGCGACGTCGTCCAGACGGTGCTGGAGAGCTTCCTGGAAGCGGACGGCAGCGCCGACTCCAGCCCGGTAGGTGTCGCCATCCTGGGCCAACGGGGCACCGGTAAGACCCACCTGCTCGGCACGGTGCGCCAGGAGGTGCAACTGCGCGGTGGGTTCTTCTTCCTAGTCGAACTGCTTGAGGCTCGCGCGTTCTGGCACAGCACCGCGATGTCGCTGCTCACGAACCTCGCCAGGCCGATGCCGGACGGTACGACGCAACTGCGTACGTTCCTGCGTCGGCTGGCGGATCTGGTCGGCTCCCCGAGGGCGGTTCGCCGGGCGGTCACCGGAGAGACCGAACTGAGTCGACCGGCGCTCGACGCCTTCGTCGACCTGATCCGTAAAGCGGACCGCCAGATCGGCACCGAATGCCAGGACACGGCGCGAGCGCTCGTGCTCTACGCGGCCGAGTCCGCAGAGATGCAGGACATCGGCTACGACTTCCTCTGTTCCAGTGACGAGGAGGAGCCAGGCACCAGGGCCGCCTGGGGCCTGCGGCGCACCCGGCGGGCCCCGCAGGAGGTGGTTCGGGACGCCTCGCGGCTGCTGGCCATGGTCGGTCCTACGGTGATCGCGGTCGACCAGATCGACCTGATGGTCGCCCAGTCCGTCAAGGCGACCAACCAGGACGTCCGGGGCGAGACCGACTGGCAGACGTCGTTGTTGCTGGAACAGGTCGCGAGCGGGCTCATGGCGCTGCGGGAGACGACCAGGCGTTCACTCTCCGTCGTGTCGTGCCTGCCGCAGACCTGGCAGAACGTCAAGGACCAAGCCACCGACACGGTTCAGGACCGGTTCCGGGAGGCTGCCCCGCTGAAGGAGATTCCCTCCGTCGGCGTCGGGCGAGAACTGGTCGAGAAGCGGTTCACGGTGATCTTCGATGGGCTCGGGTTCGAGCCGCCGTACCCGACCTGGCCCATCCACCCATCCGCGTTCGACGAGGTAGTCGGTTTCACGCCCCGCGAACTGCTCCGCCGGATCGACACGCACGTGCGGGCCTGCCTGGCGGCTGGCGAGGTGCAGGAACTCCGACATCTGCTGCACTCGACGGCGGACCGAGCGGTAGTCGAGACTGCCCCGACGCCGATGGTTCGTACGTCGGCCGCTGGCAGCCGAAGAGACGAGTTCGACAAGATCGACGCCCGCTACCAGGAACTTGTCAACCGGGGGGAGCCTGAGCTCGCCGAATTCCATCAATACGAGGACGTCCGAGTGCCACCGCTGCTCAAGGCCGGGTTGACCGCGTGGATCGCCGAGCAGGGGAGCGCCGTTGACACCTTCAGCCTCGATCCGCTTCCGGCCGGCGGGAAACCCGCCCTGCACGCGCGGCTGCGCCACAGTCTCGACGACGAAAGCGAGGATGAGGAGCACTGGTCGTTCCGGGCGATAGCCGCATCGCACCACATCGCCGCGCTGAACCGGATCCGCAACGCCGTCACCACCGCCGGGCTGACCGAGGGAGTCGCCAAGCGACGGCTGTTCCTGCTGCGCAGCGCACCTTGGTCGGCCGGTGCCCGCACCCGTGAGGTGCTGGAGGCGTTCGGGCGGGCCGGTGGCCGTACGCTCCCCTTCTCCGGTCAAGACATCCGCCGGCTGGTAGCCCTGGAACAGCTCATCCAGCAATACGGGCTGGAGACGTTGCGCCCGTGGTTCGCCGACCGGCGGCCGGCTTCGGATGTCACCTGCCTGAGGGATGCGTTGGGCAGCCGTAGTAGCACTTCCGCGGTGGAGCCGCGACCAGTGGCCGCACTGGGCCGCGCGGTGCTCGCCGGTGAGAGCGAACCGGGCGGCATGTTGAGGTCGGGGCAGGCAGCCGAGCCGCAGACGCCTCCGTCGACCCGCGTGGTCGGGCGGGCAGGGGTCCCGGGCACACCAGGACCCGCCGAGGCTGCGCTGCCGGCGACCGACCCGGCAGCCGTACGGGTGGTGCCGCGCGCAGACACCCGGCCGGAAGCCGGGCCCGATGCGACGTCCCTCGTGCTCGGGACGGTCGCCGGGCGGCCGGACGCCGTGCGGATCAACCTCGAGTCGCTTCGACGGCATACGGTGATCTTCGCCGGTTCCGGCTCAGGCAAGACCGTCCTGATCCGCCGGCTGGTCGAGGAGTGCGCGCTGCGCGGTGTCTCCGCGATCGTCCTCGATCCGAACAACGACCTGGCCCGGCTCGGCGAGGCGTGGCCGGCACAGCCCGACGGGTGGGGACCGGATGACGCGGCCCGGGCCGAGGCGTACCTGTCCGGTACCGATGTAGTCATCTGGACGCCGGGACGGCAGAGCGGACGACCGCTGGCCTTCCAACCGTTGCCGAAGTTCGCCGATGTACTGGACGACCCGGACGGGTTCACCGCCGCGGTGAACGCCGCCGTTGCCACGCTGGCTCCGCATGCCCGGGTCGACGGCGGGACGGACAAGGCCCGGCTGGGCCGCGCGGTGCTGCGCGAGGCGCTGATCAGCTACGCCCGCACCGGTGCGAACGACCTGCGCGAGTTCACCGAGGTGCTCAACGAACTGCCGGACGGGGTGAGCCAGCTCGACAGCGCGCCGAAGCTGGGGGCGGGCATGGCGCAGCTGCTCAAGGCAGCGCTGATCAACGACCCGCTGTTCGGCGGTGTCGGTACCCCCGTCGACCCAGGGGACCTGCTGACCCCGAAGTCCGGATACCGGGCCCGGGTGTCGGTGATCAGTTTCGTTGGTCTGCCCGAAGAGCACCAGCGTCAGAGCTTCGTGAACCAGTTGCAGCTCGCACTGTTCACCTGGATCAAGCGTCATCCGGCCGGCGATCGGCCGCTCGGTGGGCTCTTCGTGATGGACGAGGCCCAGACCCTGGCCCCGTCCGGTGCCGTCACCGCCTGCACGGAGAGCACCCTGGCGTTGACCTCGCAGGCGCGCAAGTACGGGCTGGGTCTGGTCTTCGCCACGCAGGCACCGAAGGGGCTGCACAACCAGATCGCCGGCAACGCCGCCACCCAGTTCTTCGGCCTGCTGACCGCTCCGGTGCAGATCGAGGCGGCTCGGGAGGTGGCCAGAGCGAAGGGGACCGATGTCCCGGACGTCGGCAAGATGCGGACGGGGCAGTTCTACGCCGGGGTGGAAGGTGCCCGTTTCGTCAAGATGCAGGCCCCGTTGTGCTTGAGCCACCATCCACGTAGTCCGCTGACGACCGAGGAAGTCGTTCATCGCGCGGTTCGCCCGGAGCCCAGCGGACCCTGACGTCAAGCTGACCACGCACGAGGTAGCGGCTGTCCACGAGCTGTGTCCGGGTTGTGCGCCCGTCGTCGCCCTGCTCCGACGGGCGACACCCCCGCCCTCCGACGGGCGGTCAGCCGCCGGAGGGCGGGGCGCTGCGGCTGCGGGCGCCCTTCGGGCGGGCCCCGTTCCCGGTCGGCGATTCCGTCAGCGTCGACGCCCGCCGGCTCAACGCGTCGACCCGCTCGACGAGTTCGCGTACGGCCTCCTCGTCGTCGGCGTCCACCGCCGCGACGCGGTCGAGCAGCGCGGCGTAGTCCGACGTCAGCGCCAGGTACCTCCTGCCGAACGCCTCCTCGGCGCCGCTGACGTAGGCCTGGCGCTGCGCCCGGGCGTACCGCTGGTCGAGGTCGATGATCTGCTGCGCCAGTACGGCCGCGGCGGCGCCGAGCGCGCCACGGGCGTCGGCGTTCCCGTCGCGGCGGCGGCGACGGGCGTCCGCGAGCCGGCCCGCGCGGCGGCCACCCACGTAGAGCACCGTCGCCCCGGCGACGACGGCCAGGATCGCGGCGCCGGCGAGCAGGAAGCGGGGCAGCGACGGGCTGATCGTCCGCGCGCCGTCGGGGACGGTGCCGGCCTTCACCAGCAGGTCGTAGTTGACGGTGACGACCTTCAGCGCCTCCAGGGGGCGGTCGGCGAAGGTGTCGACGCCCCGGCTGATGGTCATCTCCGCCACGAAGGCCCGGCCGAAGTTCCCGTCGTCGCGCCCGGGCAGCAGCGCGCAGCCGTAGGTGTCGTACTCGTCGGAGTCGCGGCTCATGACCAGCACGACGGTCCCGTCGGCGGCGCGCTCGACCTGGTGGCAGCCCTGCCTGAGGTCCGCGCCCGGCTCGAGCATCAGCACGACCAGCCGGCGGTTGCCGATGATCCGTTCGGCCGCCGCGCGGTCCAGGTCGACACCCGGTGCGACGTACACGGACGAGGCGCGCACGTGCCGGGCGACCGGACCGTCCAGCGCCCCGCCGGTCCACAACGCCCAGCCGGCCAGCACCAGGCAGGCCAGGACGGCGATGCCGAAGGGCGTGCCGAACAGGTCACCGAGCCGACGTCGTACGGACGGGTTCACGACAGCCTGCCCCGGAGGTAGAGGTCCGGGCGGTAACTGGCGATCCCCAGGGTCCGGGCGGCGTCGTCCAGCTCCTCGGACGCCTCGTTGAGCAACGTACGCGCGTGGCGGTCCGGTAGCTCCTCGTCCAGCGCGGCGCGGGCGGCCTGGAGCTTGACGACGCCCCGGGTCAGCGCCGGGTCGCTGCGCGCGTCGGTGAGCAGGGACATCTCGACGGCGAGCGCGGTGAGACCCGCCAACCGCGCGGGAGTGCCGCCCCGCCCCGGGTCGCCCCGCCGGAGCACGGCCCCGTCCGGCCGGCGCAGCGACCGGACCGAGAGGATCAGGAACGTCGCCACGCAGCCTGCGAAGATCCACGGCAGGGCCGGCAGCGCCACCCGCAGCGGATCGATCGGCCGGTACGGCAGCGGACGGTCGAACAGCCCCGAGTAGCGCAGGTCGGTGACCCGGTTCAGCCAGGCCGTCAGCACGTTGCCCTGCGGGTAGTCGTAGCGGCTCAGCCGACCGGCGAACTGGCCGTAGAAACTCGCCCCGGCCAGCTCCGCGAAGTCGTCGGCCGCCGGCCCGTGGTACTCGATCCAGAGCCCGTACATCACGACGATCGGCGTGCCCGGGAACAGCTCGGCCAGCGCCGGCCCGTACCGGGGCACCGGCTCGCCGAACGGCTGCGCGGGCAGCGCCACGTACCGGGCGCCGTCCGGAAAGGCGTTGCGCGCGGCCTTGTCGGGGACACCGGTCAGCGTGGCCCCGGCCCCGAGGTGCAGGCCGGTGGCCCGCAGGTCGGCGGCGACGGCGGCCAGCTCCCGGTCGGTCGGCGCGCGCCACCGCAGTTCGTCGTGCTCGGGCGGGTCGGGCGCGTCCCGCAGCGCGGCGATCAGCCCCACCAGCAGGTTCGTCACGTCGGCGGTGGCGAACTGCGCCCGCCAGTCGGGCAGCGTGTCGGCCACGGCCTGGTAGATGCCGCCGCTGACCTCGGTGCCGATCACCCGGATGGTCGCGTTCTCCACGTCCCGCACCCGGTCGCGCTCGTCCTTGTCGAGCCCGGGCGGCGCGACCAGGATCCGGACGGGGCGGTCGCCGGCGGCCTCGCGGACCCGCTGCTCGTTCCAGCGCGCCGTCGAGCCGGGCAGCCGCACCACCGGCTCGGCGGCCACCAGCGCGGTCATCTCGTCCACCGATGGCACGCTCGCGTCGCTCAGCTCACCCGCCGAGCCCTCGTCGATCTTCGCCGTGGCGGCCGGCGACCGGCCGTAGCTGACGTCGACGCTCTGCCGCTGGGCGAGTAGGAAGACCACCAGGACGACCACGGCGACGCCGAGCAGCGACCACCGCAGCAGCTCGTAGCGGTAGTGCCTGCGGGGTGTCACTGGTGCGTGCGCCACAGCCGGTCGGCCTCCCTCGCGTGTTGCGCCGCCGCGCGGGCGGCGGAAGCCCCGCCGCGCCCGGCTGCCATCGACTCGGCGCGGGTCAGCAGCCGCTCGGCCTGCGGCACCCGGGTCGCCGCCGCGTCCCGGCTGACGGCCGCGCTGTCGATGGCCGCGCGCGCGGTGGACCAGGCCGTCCGGCGCTCCCGCTCCCGCGCGCGCCACCTCGGCAGCAGAGCCGTCGCGAAGCCCGCGCCCACCAGCAGGAGGCCGCCGACCAACCAGACGAGGAGGGTGTGGGACATGCGCTCCAACCATCGGACGAGGGGTACGGGGTGCGCTCGCAGGCTGTCGGGCGGGCAGGGGTACGACCGAGTCTGGCTGACCGAGTCGAACCGGCGCGAACCGGCCCCGGCGGTCGAGGCCCGGCAGGCGACCTGCGCCGTACGGTTTGCGCATGACGCACCCCGTCTGGGTGGATGGCAGGGCCTACGAGGCGTCGGTGGAGCCGCCCCGTCGCGGGGGAGTTCCTGCGGTGGCTGGCCGTGCCGCCGCGCCCCCACGTATGTCGCCTCCCTGACGGCGCGGGACCGCGCCCGCCTGCGCGACCTGCTGTCGGCCCGCCTGCCCGGGGCGCCGGATGGTGCCGTCCGGCTGTCCGCTTCGAGACCCAGCGGTACTCGCCGCCGACGTCGTCGGTCAACCTGATCCGTGACGCCGGGTGTCGTGCCCGTCGTGGAGATCGGAGGACCGATGAAGGCCCGTTTCCGATGGCGGTCGACCCGCGTGACGCTGTTCGCGGCCCTGGTCGCCGCGCTGGTCGCCGCACTGCTGCCCGCCTCGCCGGCGCTCGCGCTACCCTCCGGTAGCGGCTGGTCGGCCTCGTGGAGCTACTACCATCCCACCGCCTACCAGTACGCCGGCACGCTGCCCGGCGTCCGGCTGACCGGTTACGCCACCGACAACTCAGGCACCAGCACCACGGTCGGTACGATCGAGGACACCGCCGACGACGGCCGCTGCGCCAGGGTGATGCTCTACGCCAACGGCGTCGGCTACGTCGCCGACCGGACCACCTGCGGCAGCGGCAGCTACCTGACCTACTCCACCGGCAGCTACAGCCAGGGGCTGCTGGTGATCGTCTACCGGATGGTCGCGGGCACCACCACCCACGACAAGGGCTTCGCCATGTTCGTTCCCGGTTCGTCCGCCGATCCGGAGCTGCGCACCGTGGGCACCGGCGCCAGTTGGTCGTACTACACGTCGACGGCGTTCCAGTACACGGTCACCCGTCCCGGCGTGCGGCTGATCGGCTACGGCGTCCACCAGTACACGGACGAGCGCTCCTCGCTGAACACGGTGGAGAAGACCGCCGCCACGGTCGGCTGCGCCACGGCCAAGGTCACCGGCGGTGTGTCCACCAGCGGCGGCACCTGCGTCGACGGCGGCAGCACGTCCTTCTCCCGCTCCGACCTGACCAACAACCTGGAGGCGTCCGCCTGCTACCAGCCGGTCCCCGGCACCCGGCGCTGCCTCGCGGTGAGCATCCCCGAGCCCTGGTGACCCGACCGGCACCCGGTGGACGCACCCGGCCCACCGACCCGGCAGTCCCGCCGTCCCCGGAGCGACCCGGGGACGGCTGCTGCTTCGACCCTGGCGCGACGCCGATGCCCTGATCTGCCGCGTACCGCGACGCGGGTCCGTCAGCGGCGGCGCTTCGGCAGGTCGAACTGGTCGGCGGCCCGGCAGTCGCGTGGACCGCCGACCGCGCCCGGCCCGGCCCGGTCGAGCGCCGCGCGTGCCCGGTCCCGGCCCAGGTTCCAGGCGTACCAGGGGTCCGGCTCGTCGAGGTCCTTGGCGATCCAGCTCAGCGTGCAGCGGCGCACCGGATCGGGCAGGCCCGCCAGGGCCGGCGTCGCGTCCGCCGAGAGCGCCCGCAGGTACCAGGCGTCGATCTTCCCGGTCTGCTCGTACCGGGCGATGTTGCGGCGGGCGGCGTAGTCCTCCGGGTTGAGCACGGCCAGGCCCAGCAGCATCACCACGGCGAGCGCCACGGTGGTGCCGGGGATCCAGGCCCCGCGCCACCGCAGCCCGGCCACCAGGATCATCAGGAACACGGTGCCGAGCAGCAGCTCGAACGCCATCACGAAGAGCCGCTCGCCGGTGAAGCTGTAGACCTTCTGGTACGTGTACATCCGCGACAGCGCCGACACCACGATGACGAAGCTGAGGGCGCTGAGCAGGCCCAGCAGGACCCGCAGCAGGTGGCGCTCGACGGCCCGGTCCCGTCGCGCCCAGCGGGCCACCCCGCCGAGCACCGCCAGCGTCAGCAGGGTGACGACGACGAGCTGCCAGAACCCGCTGCGCGCGTACTCGGCGTAGCTGAGGCCGGCGGTGCGCAGGACGTGCCGCTGCCCGCCGAACAGGACGGTGAACTGCACCGCCACGAAGCCGCCGAAGAGCAGCGTCAGGGCGCTGATGACGGGAGCCCACTCCACGAGGCCGAAGCGGCGCGTGCCGGGCCGGTCCACGGTCGACAGGTCGGGCGGCGCGGCCAACGTGTAGACGGCGGCGACGGCGCAGAGCCCACCCACGGCGGCGAGGAAGACCCAGCGGAACGCCGTGCCGACGTTGACCTCCGGGATCAGCTCGCCGAGCATCACGGAGAAGGCGCCGTCGGCCGAGGACAGCAGCGCGCCGAACACGATCAGCGCGACGATGGTGGCCGCGGCCGATCCGACGACACGGCGGACCAGGCCGGGATTCGCCGGGGCGTGCAGGTGACCACGCACCCACGGCAGCCCCCGGAACGCCGCGAACGGCGCCGCCACCAGGCTGAACAGGATCGAGCGGACGAGCCGGCCGCCGACGATCGCGAGGGTCGCGCACGCGAGGGCGCCGAGCACGCAGAACGTCACCAGCCACCACGCGTTGCGGAAGGCCAGGACCGACAGCAGAGCCAGGGACGCCGCCGCCCAGCCGGCGCGGATCCGCCGGTCGGCGCGCGGCAGTTCCGCGCCCGTCCGCCGCACCGCGAGGACCACCGCGACGGTCAGGGCGAGCCAGCCGAGGAACCAGCCGATGCCGGTGCGGGTGAGCGGTACGAAGAACGCCAGCCCCAGCGCTCCGGCCAGGATCGCGGCCGGTACCGCCCGGTCCCGGGCCGGCGCCGGACCCGGCCAGCGCGTGTCGAGGAACGACGGCGGGCGCGGGACCGGCTGGTAGCCGCGGTACGGCGCGGGCGCACCGGACGGCACCCCGATCCGGTACGGCGCGGCGGCGTGCTGCTGGGCGATGGTCACGGGCGTGCCGGCGGCGGATGCGCCGCTGCCCGCCCACGCGCCTGCCGGTGCCCGGGTGGCGTGCGCCGTCTCGGTGGTGGGCGACTCGGAGGCGGGTGCCCCGGCGGTCGGCGCCGTCCCGGCGGCGGGCCCGTTCCCGGTCTGTCCGGCGGGAGCGGCGGCCGGTGCCGCGTCGATGGTGGCCGACGGCGGGCTGACGGCGTCGGATGGCGGCTCGGTAGCCGGTGCCACGGCGTCCGCCGCCGTCACGGAGGCGGGCTGCGTCGGGATGCCCGCTCCCGGCTGGGAAACTGCCGTGGGGCTGCCCGCTCCCGGCTGGGCGGGGACTGTGGGGGCCGGCGCGGCCGACGCCTCGGCCGACCTGGCGGCGGGGACGGACGGTGCCGGGGCCGGCGGGTCCGAGGCGGCCGGCACCAGCGGGATGAACACGGCGTACCCGCGCGTCCCGGGCGGGATGCTGACGGGGATCGCCCAGGCGGGCGCGCCCTCCGCCCCGGGCCACACCATCGGGGGCGGTGCGCCCTCGGTGGGCGGCATGACGAGCAGGTACGGCGTCTGGTTCCGGGGATCGTCACCGGTGTCGCCGTGCGTGTCGCCGGTTCCCGGAGGGCCCGGCACCGGTGGTGGCTGGGTCAAGGAACCCCTCCTCGATCGAACGGTCGGCACACTGTACGGCCGACTCCCAGCCCGCCGCCGCCCCGTACGCGCCATGACGCGAGCAACTCACGGCTGTGCCTGATTGCGGCTGAGGACCCTCCCCACAGACCATCGCCCGCCTGAAGCCCAGCGGCCGGACCAGTGGTGATCAGGACGCCATGGACCCTGAAACCGCCGGGTGACGTCCATAGCGTCCTGATCACGAGCGGGGAAGCGGGGGGAGGAGGGTGGGCAGGGCAGGTTGACCGAGTGCGGAGACGGCCGCACAGAAACGAATCGCGCTCATCCGGCATATGCGGCTAGATTGCGCAAGTGGTGATCGGTGGTGTGGAGCGTCCGATAACAGACAAGACGCCGGCCGTCTCTGCGGCGCACTGTTGTAGCAGGTGAGAGGCGTGAGGATGGCGGGCCACATCCCCTTCCCTCAGGCCCGGCGGGCAGCACCGCCCCCGCCAGCGCCGCCATCACCGAGTTCGGCCCCGGCGTAGCGCAGCGCTGGGCAGCCAGCGCAGCGCGAGGCCGCGTACCGGCAGTCGCCCGACGCCATCCTCCCCAGCCGGAGCCGGCCGTGGTCACGAGCGGTCAGGCCCGGCGGCCTAGCACGAGAGGAGCCGGCATGGCCGCTCCCACCGCCACCGCATCCCTGAACGCCACCACCTATTCGCCCGGCGACCAGATGATCCTGACGGTCACCTACGGCGACGCCGACACCAAGCCGGTGACCGTCACGATCGTGGTCACCGACGCGCAGGGCAACAGCAGCGCGCCGGTCAAGGTCACCGCCGTCATCGATCCGCTCACCCTCGCCGTCGCCGACGACTCGGGCCGCACCTGGACCAGGGCGTCGGACAACGGTTCGGTCGCCGTCTACCGGGCGGTGGCGTGATGCCCCGGGTCACGGTCACGGTGCGCGACAACGGCGGCCGTACCGCCACCGCCACCGCCGACTACACGATCGCCCCGCCGGTGCTCGGCGGCTACTACCTCTCCGGCGGCGCCGACCCGACGGCCGACATGGCCGGTGGGAACTTCCGCTCCCTGACCCAGTACCGCAGCTTCGCCGACGGCTACACCTTCCCCGGCTACCAACGGCCGTGGCTGATCACCCTCGGCAGGGCCGGGGTGCGGATGAACATGGTGCTGGAGCTGAAGCACTACGGCGCGCCCAACGCCGGGCCGCAGACCTTCACCGTGGACGGCGTGACCTACACCGTCCCGGCGCCCGCGATGACCATCCAGCAGCGCCCCGGCACGACCTGGCCCCGGGCGTACGGCTACAGCCAGGTCCTGGCCGGGCACTGCGACGGCCTGTTCGCCCGCGCCCTGTCCCAGTACCGGACCCTGGGCTTCGGGGTGAACATCCAACTCGCCTCCGAGTTGGACACCGACCACGAGTTCGGCACCACCGAGTCCGGCGTCACCTACCCGTGGGCGCAGTCGGACGCCCGCGCGGTGCAGGCGATGACGTACATCGTGAACTGGTTCAAGGCCCGTCAACTGCCCGCCGGCACGACGTTCTCGGTCGGGGTGGGCGGCTTCGACCGGGCGTGCTTCCAGCGCACCCACCCGGAGGCGCTGATGGCCAGGCTCGACTTCCTCCAGTGGAACGCGTACGCCACCAGCCCCACCCACACGGCGTTGGCCCGGTTCCGCCGGGCGAAGGACTGGGCGGTGGCCGATCTCGGCCCCGTCGCCCTCTCCCGACCGGTGATCATCGCCGAGTGGGGCGTACGCGTGGCGGAGGTGCCGGACCAGGCGGCCTGGATCGCCACCGTGCCGGCCGCCGTCGCCCAGCTCAACGCGGAGCGGGGCCCCCGGATCGCGCGGACCAACTACTTCAACTCGGGCTGGGGCACCCTGTCGCCGAAGTCGACGGGGCTGGCCGCGCTGCGGGCGGCGTACGCCACCCGCCCGTACGTCTGAACGGTCGGCCGGAGACCCGGGGGCCGCGGCGGGCGGATAGACGTCGATCATGAGATCCATCGATGGTGGTATAAGATCCGCCGGATCGCGCGCAGGAACGCTCGTGCGCCACCCGGTGCGATGTCCGCCGAGTCCCGCTGCGCCAGGACAGCCATGGAGATCATGTGAAGTTCAGTCGTCTCGCCCCTGCGTTGGCCGCTCTCGCGCTCGTGGTCGGCGCCGTGGTCGCCCCGGTCGGCGCCGCGCAGGCGCATCCGTCAGCGGACACGGTCAACGTCTATCCGCCGATCCAGGGCGCGTCCACCTGGGACCGCTTCGGCCTCTCCGGCCCGACCTCACACCACATCGTCTTCGGCCACTGGGGCTACCCCAACGACTGGGCCGTCGACATCTACCGCAGCCCGGGTGCCACGATCGTCTCGCCGTTCGGCACCAAGACCGCTTCGGGGCACCCGGTCGCCGTCAAGGTGGTCACCGTCCAGGCGGGCTGCGCGACCCGCAATCTCGCCGACGGCGGCTACCGCATCGGGCTCGAGGCCCGGGACACCACGACCGGGCAGATCCTCGGCCGGGCGGACGTGATGCACGTGAACAACAAGCCCGGTGGCATCGTCGTCGGCGCCTCGGTCGGTCCGTGGACCAAGCTCGGCGAGACGGGCCGCTTCCGCTGGTCCAGCTGCTACCAGGTCAACGGTGACAGCGGGGTGCACATCCACCTCGAAGTGATCAACCAGCACCGCTACTCGTGCTACGTGCACCGCGGTGCGAACACCGCCCTGACCGACCTGACCGTGGTGGGCAAGGTCGGCGTGCACTACACGGGGCAGCGGCAGCGCTGCTGACCCGTCGATCGACGGCGGACGGGTGCCCCGGCTCCGGCTGGGAAACCGGGGACACCCGCCCGCGCCGAGGCGCCCACGCGCCGCTTGACCCCGGCGCCCCGCGCGCCGCTTGACCGCGGCGCCCCGCGCGCCGCTTGCCCCAACGTCCGCGCGCCGCCGCCCGCGCCCCAACGTCCGCGCGCCGCTTCGTGCCGGTGTCAGTAGGCCAGCTCCACCGGCCGGCCGAGCACCCGCGCGCCGTTGTTGGCGAGCCAGCCCTCCGCCGCCGCCGCGTGCTGACTGAACGTGTGGATGTCGCGGAACCGGCGCTGCAACGGCGACGAGTCCCGGGCCGCCCCGCCGCCGGCTGCCCGGTAGCAGGTGTCGACCGCGGCGGCGGCCCGTTCCGTCACCCAGGGCAGCGCGGCGGAGATCCTCGGGTGCAGCGCGGGGACCGCCGCCGGGTCGGTGGCGCAGGCCGCCCACAGGTCGTCGGCCAGGTCGCGCAGCAGGGCCCGGGCCGCCCGTACGTCGAGGTCGGCGCGGCCGAGTTGGAGGCGGAAGGCGGGCGAGTCGGCGAGCGACTGCCGCGCGTAGAGCCGCTGCCGGTCGCCTTCGAGCAGCGCGACCATGTCGTCCAGCGCGCCCTGCGCGATGCCGACGGCGACCGCGCCGAGGTGCAGTACGAAGTGGACCAGCGGCGCCACGAAGCCCGGCCCCGGTACGCAGGGCACCCCGGTGAACAGGTCGAAGCTCTCCTCCACGGGGCAGAACGCGTCCGCCACCTCGACGTCGTGGCTGCCGGTGCCGCGCAGGCCCAGCACGTGCCAGGTGTCGTGGACGGTGACCCGGGAGGCCGGGAAGAGCATGGAGCGCACCGGCGGCGGTGCCCCCGCCGGCCCGGGCAGCGGCGCGCCGCCCTCGGTGAGCACGCAGTTGCCGAAGATCCAGTCGGCGTGCCGGGCGCCGCTGGCGAACGCCCACCGGCCGGTGACCCGGAAGCCGCCGTCGACCTGCTCGGCGTGGCCCTGCGGGGCGAACCCGCCCCCGACCACCACGTCCGGCCCGTCGGCGTAGGCCTTGTCGAACCGGTCGCGGGACAGCATCGCCAGCAGGTGTGGCGTCTCGGCGCCGATCATCACGGTCCACCCGGTGGAGCCGTCGGCCCGGGCCAGCGCCTCCAGCACCCGCAACCCGGTGCGCAGGTCCGCGTCGTACCCGCCGTGGCCGAGGGGGACGAACATCCGGAAGCAGCCGGCGGCCCGCAGCGAGTCGAGCAGGTCGGCCGGGAGCCCACGGGCGGCCTCGATCTCGCCGGCCCGCCGCGACACCTCCGGCAGCAGCGCCTCCACCGCCCCGATCAGCCGGTCCCGGTGCTGGTCCTCCATGCGTCCTCCTCGACTCGTCGCCCGGCCTCCACTCTGGACCTGCCGGCGACCCGGGGGCCAGGACCGCCGCTATCGGATCCCCGCCACTTCGCGCGGGCACCGCCGGAAGGGGCGGATCGGCGCGCGGGCCCGGCCGGCTCCCTATGCTCGAAGCATGGAATTGCGGATCTTCACCGAACCCCAGCAGGGCGCCACGTACGACGACCTGCTCGCCGTGGCCCGGTGCGCGGAGGAGACCGGCTACGGCGCCTTCTTCCGTTCCGACCACTACCTGAAGATGGGCGCGGTGAGCGGAGACCCCGGCCCGACGGACGCGTGGACGACCCTCGCCGGCCTGGCCCGGGACACCCGGCGGATCCGGCTGGGCACGCTGATGACGGCTGCCACGTTCCGGCTGCCGGGCCCGCTGGCCATCACCGTCGCCCAGGTCGACCAGATGAGCGGCGGCCGGGTGGAGCTGGGCATCGGCACCGGCTGGTACGCCGAGGAGCACACCGCGTACGGGATCCCGTTCCCGTCGCTGGGGGAGCGCTTCGACCGGTTGGCCGAGCAGCTCGCGGTCGTCACGGGGCTCTGGGCGACGCCGCCCGGCGAGAGGTTCGACTTCGCCGGGAAGTACTACCCGGTCAGCGACTCGCCGGCGCTGCCGAAGCCGGTGCAGGATCCGCGCCCGCCGATCCTGCTCGGCGGTATGGGCCCGAAGCGTACGCCGCGCCTGGCCGCCCGGTACGCCGACGAGTTCAACCTGCCGTTCGCGTCGGTGGCGGACTCCGTCGCACAGTTCGACCGGGTCCGGGCCGCCTGCGCGGAGGTCGGCCGGGACGCGGGCGAGCTGTGCTGGTCAAACGCCCTCGTGCTCTGCTGCGGGCGCGACGACGCCGAGGTGGCCCGGCGGGCTGCCGCGATCGGCCGGGAACCGGACGAACTGCGCGAGAACGGCCTCGCGGGGACCCCCGCCGAGGTCGTCGACAAGATCGGCCGGTACGCCGAGATCGGCAGCGAGCGGCTCTACCTCCAGGTGCTCGACCTGGCCGACCTCGACCACCTGGAGCTGGTCGCGGCCGAGGTGAAGCCCCAGCTCTGAGCCGGTGGGAACGGTTCGTGCAGCTCTGAGCCGGCGGAAGGGCCCGGCTGCGCTCACCCGCTCAGGGGCGGCGTCCGGGCGTCAGGCGCCGCCCGGCCGGGGCGCCGGCCCCGGGTGCGGCACCGGGCGCGGCGTGGGCGGGGGCGCCGGGACCGGCCGGGGACCGGGCGTGGTGCCCGCCGCGTACGCCCCGCCCGGAGACACCGGGCCGATGGGGCCGCTCTGCGTCAGGCTCCCCGGGCCGTCGGGGCCGCTCTGCGCGCGGCGGCAGGCGATGTCTTCTCGGGCGGCGGGATCGCGGTACGTGCTCATCGTCGCGGCGTTCCCCGAATCCCGGCGGGGTAACCGTGCCCGATCGACCGGTTCCGCCCCGCCGGTGCTCGTCGGATGATGCGTGCCGACGACCGTGGTGTCGAACGGGGGTACGACGTGGAACTGCACCGCACCCGGGGGGCGCTGGTGCTGCCCCTGGTCTGTGTGCTCAGCGGCGGGGTGCTGCTGACGCTGCCGGGGGAACACGCGCTGCTGCGCCGGCTGGTCGCCGGTGGCGCCGTACTGCTGGGCGGGAGCGTGCTGGCGGGCCTGCTGCGTCCGTTCCGGTTCGTCATCGGCGTCGACGGCCTGACCGTCCGCCGCCCGGGGCTGCGCCGCACGATCGCGTGGACGGAGGTCGAGGCGCTGGCGCTGGCCCGCCCGTCGGTCCGGGAGGGGCTGCCGGCCACGCCGCGACTGCTGCTGGTGCCCGTACCGGGCATGCTGGCCGGGCTCCCGGCCGACGCGCGCCATCCGGTCGACGGCCGGGCTGCGGTGGAGCTGCTGGACCTGGCCCGGGTCCGGGAGGAGGCCGCCGAGGTGGCGGCGGCGCTCACCCGGCACGCCGGGGACCGCTTCGTCGACGCGCTCGGCGGCGCGCCAAACGACGAGCGGCCCGCCGACCGCCGCCGCGTCCCGTGACCGCCGCCGGGTCCGTGCCGCGGCGCAACTGGGCGGGCAACGTCCGCTACGCCGCCCGCCGCCACCACGCGCCCTCCTCCCTCGACGAGCTGCGCCGGCTGGTGGCGGGCAGCGAACGCCTCCGCGTCGTGGGCACGGGGCACTCGTTCAACCGCCTCGGCGACACCACCGGCGACCTCGTCTCGCTGGCCGGGCTGCCCGGGACCGTCGCGCTCGACCCGGACCGCCGGGCTGTCACGGTGCCGGCCGCCATGCGGTACGGGGACCTCGCGTCCTGGCTGCACGGGCGCGGGTACGCGCTGGCCAACCTGGCCTCGCTGCCGCACATCTCGGTAGCCGGCGCGATCGCCACCGGCACCCACGGCTCGGGCGAGACGATCGGCAACCTGGCCAGCGCGGTCGCCGGGCTGGAACTGGTCACCGCCGACGGCGACCTGCTGAGCGTGGACCGGGCGGCCGACGGGGACACCTTCGCCGGGATGGTCGTCTCGTTGGGCGCGCTGGGCGTCGTCACCCGGGTCACCCTGGACGTGGTGCCGACCTTCGACATCCGCCAGTACGTCCGCCTCGGCCTGCCCCGCCCGGCGTTGGACGCGGCGCTCGCCTCGGCGTACAGCGTCAGCGTCTTCACCGACTGGCGCTCGTCGCGGCTGCGGGAGGTGTGGGTCAAGCAGCGCGCGGACGCGGCCCCCCTGCCGGCGGACTGGCTCGACACGACGCCGGCCGACGGGCAACGGCACCCGGTGCCCGGCATGCCGGCGCGCAACTGCACCCCGCAGCTCGGCGAGCCGGGCCCGTGGCACGAACGGCTGCCGCACTTCCGGCTCGGGTTCACCCCCAGCAGCGGGGACGAGTTGCAGTCGGAGTACCACGTGCCGCGCGCCTCGGCGGCGGCGGCGTTGGCCGCGCTGGACCCGGTGGCGCGCCTGATCGCGCCGGTGCTCCAGGTGTGCGAGCTGCGGACGGTGGCCGGCGACGGGCTGTGGCTCAGCCCGAACCACGGGCGGGACAGCCTCGCCATCCACTTCACCTGGACCGCCGACGCGGCGGCGGTGCTGCCCGTGGTGGCGGCGGTGGAGGAGCGGCTCGTGCCGTTCGCGCCGCGCCCGCACTGGGGGAAGCTCTTCGACCTCACCCCGGCGGCGGTCGCCGCGGCCTGGCCCCGGTACGCCGACTTCCTCGACCTGGCGCGCCGGCTGGACCCGGCCGGCACGTTCCGCACCGACCTGCTCGACCGCTACCTTCCCCGCGACTAGCGGCCGGGCCGGCTGCCCTGCATCTGCTCCCGGAGGCTGCCGCGCTGCACGGCCCGGCTGATGTCGCTCGGCGACACGATCCCGACGAGCCGCCCGTCGGAGACCACCAGCGCCCGCCCGTCGGCGCACTCACTGAGCCGGGGGAGCAGCTCGTTGAGCGGCTCGTCCGGCCGGGCGAGCACCAGCTCGTCGGCGCGGCAGGCGACCTCGGCCAGGGTGGTGGCGGCCCGGCGCTCCGCGGGGATGCCGCGTACCCGGTCGAGGGTGACCAGGCCGACGGGGCGGTCGTCCTCGGTCAGCGGCAGCGCCGTGTGCCGGTACGCGAAGAGGTAGTGGTCGACGAAGTCGCCCACCGTCATCTGCCCCGACGCGGTCTGCGGCTGCGGCGTCATCACGTCGGCCACCCGGACGCCCTCCAGCGCGCTGCCCATCCGGGCCTGCCGCTCCTCCATGCCGGCGGCGCCGATGAGGAACCAGCCGATCAGGGCGAGCCAGAGCCCGCCGAAGCCGACGCCGGCCAGGAACTGCCACAGCCCCAGGCCGATCAGCACCGCGCCGAGCACCCAGCCGGCCCGGGCGGCGACCACCGACGCCTTCGTCCGGTCGCCGGTCGCCTTCCAGACCGCCGCCCGCAGCAGCCGCCCACCGTCGAGCGGGGCGGCCGGCAGCGCGTTGAAGACCGCCAGCAGCACGTTGATGCCGGCCAGCCAGGCCAGCGAGCCCAGCAGCAGCCCCTCCACGCCGGCCATGGCGAGCACCACCGCGATCGCGCCGAAGAAGAGCCCGATCAGCAGGCTCACCAGCGGGCCGACGCCGGCGATGCGCAGCTCCGCGCCCGGGTCGCGCGCCTCGCCGCGCAGCTCGGCCACCCCACCGAAGAGCCAGAGGGTGATCCCGCCGACCTCCAGCCCGTTGCGTTTCGCGACGATCGCGTGCGAGATCTCGTGGGCGAGCAGGCCGAGGAAGAAGACCACCGCCGCCGCGAGCCCCGCCAGGACGTACGCGGCGACGGGCCGGTCCGGGTAGGCCCGGGGGAACTGGTTGGCCGACAGCCCCCAGGCGATCAGCGCGAAGATGACCAGGACGCTCCAGTTGACCCCGACCGGTACGCCCGCGATCCGGCCGAGCCGGAAACTCGCCCTCATGTACGCGTACTACCCGCGACGGTCACGTGCATGCCGCCATCCCCTCCGGTACCGCTGCGCCACTGCGGTGAAGGCGGCCTTGGGTTCCCATTCCATGTCGGGGTAGGTCTGTCCCCGGCGCCCTTCGAGGAGTTTGACGATGCCCAGGCTGGCCCGGTCCAGGTCGTACCTGGGGTCGCCGTCCGGGCGGTACGGGTAGCCGGGCAGGGCGAACAGGAACACGAACGCGCTGTCCACGCCCTCGGTCTCGAAGATCTCCAGCAGTTCGCTCAGGTAGGTGGCCTGGCCGGCCTCGTCACGCTCGTACGTGCCGTTGAGCCGCACGGGAGCCCTGGTCTCCGGGTCGTACTCGACCACTTCCAGCACCCGCCCGCCGCGGTCTCCCGCGCCGCGGTAGGCCGCGGTGCCGAAGCCGGTGACGGCGAGCGGTTTCGGGCCTTGGGCGAGGGTGCGCACCGCGTCCCGGAACCGGTCGGCGACCTCGGCGGAGCGGATCAGCTCGAACGTCACGATGTCGAAGGGAGCCCAGTCGACCTGCTCGAACTGGATGGCTGCGTAGGTGAGTCTGCCCTGGAAGCGCGCGCGGACCGTGGCCGCGGCCTCGCGGAGGAATGCGTTGATGCGCACGCCGAGCTCGCGTATCGCTCCGGCCCGCCGCTCGGGTCGGCTCATCAGCTGCTCGACCCGCTCCTCGGGGCTCTCTCCGGACAGGAACCCGCGGTTCATCACGCTCAGCTCGACCCCGGCGACGAACACGACCGTGGCCCCCCGCTGCCGGAGCCGTTCCGCCCGCTCGGCGCAGTCGCGGAAGAGCACGAGGATCTGCTCCGGGTCCAGCTCCAGCGGATAGGGCGAGAACCAGACCTCCAGGCCGAGCTCGGCGGCGGCACGGGCGGCCAGTTCCAGTCGATCCGGGTCGCCGCCGATGATCTGGACCGCGTCGCAGTGCAGATCGTCGCGGATGATGGCGAGTTCGCGCCGGACCACCGCAGGGTCGAGGTGCTCGCGGGCGAGCTGGCCGTGCACGACGAATCCGGTGTCGTAGGTCATCCCTCTTGCTCGCATGGTGGCGCCCTTCCTGTCGGTTCCGGTCGGGTCGAGACTGGCAGCAAAAGTGCGTGCACGCAAGTTTGCGTGTGCGCAACTTGAGCGCGTGCAGTCCTGCGTGGGACGCTGGCACCGTGACGAAGCCACCAGGGCTGCGGGAGCGGAAGAAGCAGGCCACGCGTGAGGCGCTACGCGAGGCGGCCCTGCGCCTGGCCGAGGAGCGCGGGCCGGACCAGGTGCGGGTCGAGGACATCGCCGAGGCGGCCGGGGTCTCGCCGCGCACCTACAACAACTACTTCGCCAGCCGCGAGCAGGCCATCGTCTCCGCCGTCACCGCGGACCGGGAGGCGCGCATCGCGGCGGCGGTCGCGGCCCGGCCCGCAGGAATGCGCCTGGCTGACGCCGTCACCCAGGCAGTGGTCGAGCAGTACACGGACACCGGCGAGCGCGAACACAAGGCGCTGCTGCTGATCACCACCCAGACCGCGCTGCGCGAGGCGTTCCTCGACACCGCCGCCGGCATCGAGCGCCCTCTCACGGCGGTGATCGCCGAACGCCTGGACCACGCCGAAGCGCACACGGCCCGCGTCCTCGCGGCAAGCGTGGCCGCGGCGGTTCGCATCGCGCTGGAAGGCTGGCTCCGGCCGGCCGGGGGCACGGACGCCGCCGAGAGTCTCGCCGCCGGAGTGCTGGTCGTGCCCTCCGGCTCACTGGCCGACCAGCTCCGCGCGGCGCTGGCCCCGCTCGCGCCCGCGTTCGACGCCGCCGAGCGACACACCCAGCCGTGAAGCCGACCCCACCGGTGCGCACGGCGGCCAGGGTGGCGGTGAGCCGGGTGGTCGTCGCCATGCCGACAGGTGCCCCGGCTCGGGCGTAGGCCTCCCGTCGGGGATAGTGGCGGGGTGGCGAGGCTGACCGTGGAGACCGACGACCCGTACCTCTGGCTGGAAGACCTTGACGGCGCGGACGCCGCGCGGTGGGTGCGGGACCGCAACGCGGAGACCGTGGCGGCCCTGACCGGCGGAGAGGGGTTCGCGGCCCTGCGGGCCGAGCTCCGGCAGGTGCTCGACGCGGACGACCGCATTCCCTACCCCGGTTGGCGCGGGGACCACCTCTACTACAACTTCTGGACCGACGCGGCGCACCCGCGCGGCATCTGGCGGCGCACGACGCTCGAGCAGTACCGCCGGCCTGAGCCGGAGTGGGACGTGCTGCTCGACCTGGACGCGCTGGCCGCCGAGGAGGGCGAGAACTGGGTCTGGAGCGGGGCGACGGTGCTGCGGCCGGGCTACGGGCGCTGCCTGGTCAGCCTCTCCCGGGGCGGGGGCGACGCGGTCGTGGTACGCGAGTTCGACCTCGACCGCCGCGTCTTCGTCGAGGACGGCTTCACGCTGCCCGAGGCGAAGAGCGACGTGGGCTGGATCGACGCCGAGCACGTCTACGTCGCCACCGACTTCGGGCCCGGCTCGCTGACCTCCTCGGGCTATCCCCGGGTGGTCAAGCGGTGGCGGCGGGGCACGCCGCTGGCCGAGGCCGAGATCGTCCACGAGGGGCACGCCGACGACGTCGCCGTCTGGGCCTCGCACGACCCGACGCCCGGCTTCGAGCGCGACTTCGTGGGCCGCCGGCTGGACTTCTTCCGATCCGAGCGACATCTGCTGACCGCGACGGGCGAGCGGATCCCGATCGCCGTGCCGGAGGACGCCGAGTGGGACGTGCACCGGGAGTGGCTGCTGGTCCGGCCGCGCTCGCCGTGGGCGGTCGGTGGGGTGACCCACCCCGCGGGCGCCCTGTTGGCGATCCGGTTCGACGCGTTCCTCGCCGGTGGGCGGGAGATGGCGGTGCTCTTCCGCCCCGACGACCGTACGGCGCTCAGCGGCCACTTCTGGACCCGTGACCGGCTGATCCTGGCCACCCTCGTCGACGTGCGGAGCCGGCTGGAGGTGCTGACGCCCGACGGGGAGGGCTGGCGGCGGGAGCCCCTGCCCGGGGTGCCGGAGTTCGACCACAGCGAGGTCGTGGACACCGACCCGGACAACGACGACGCCTACCTGCTCGCCTCGGAGGGGTTCCTCCAGCCGGCGACGCTGCGCCTCGGGCAGGTCGGCGGCGCGGTCGAGACGCTCAGGCGGGCCCCGGCGTCCTTCGACGCGGACGGCCTGGCGGTACGGCAGTTCTTCGCCGCCTCGGCCGACGGCACGCGGGTGCCGTACTTCGTGGTGGGGGACCCGGACGCGCCCGCCGCTCCGACGCTGCTCACCGGCTACGGCGGCTTCGAGATTCCCCTGACCCCGCACTACAGCGGGGTCATCGGGCGGGGCTGGCTGGCCCGGGGCGGCACCTACGTGGTGGCGAACATCCGGGGCGGCGGGGAGTACGGCCCCGGGTGGCACCGGGCCGCGCTGCGGGAGAACCGGCCCCGGGCGTACGAGGACTTCGCGGCGGTGGCGGCCGACCTGGTGACCCGGGGCGTCACCACGCCGGAACTGCTCGGCGTCGAGGGCGGCAGCAACGGCGGTCTCCTGATGGGGGTGATGCTGACCCGACAGCCGGCGCTGTTCGGGGCGGTCGTCGCGCACGTGCCGGTGCTGGACATGCGGCGCTACCACCGGATGCTGGCGGGCGCGTCGTGGATGGCCGAGTACGGCGACCCGGACGTGCCGGCCGACTGGGAGTTCCTGCGCCGGTACTCGCCGTACCACAACGTCGACGGCGACCGGACGTACCCGCCGGTCCTGCTCGTCACCTCGACCCGCGACGACCGGGTGCACCCGGGGCACGCCCGCAAGATGGCGGCCCGGCTGCGCGAGCACGGGCACGACGTGTCCTACTACGAGAACGTCGAGGGCGGGCACGGCGCGGCGGCGAACAACGAGCAGCGCGCCTTCGTCTGGGCGCTGACGCTGGAGTTCCTGTGGCGCAAGCTGGCCGGTCGGCCACAGCAGCCCCTGCCGCGCCAGCTCGTGCCGGTCGACGTCGAGTCCGCCGACCGGGCGCCCGACCGGTAGGGCGCGGAGGCTGTTCGCCTGGCGGATCTGGACCGGGCCGCCACAGTGCTCGGCGAGCCGGTCCGGTTCGTGGCTGTCTGAGCTGCGGTACGTAGTCAACTGTTCACGGCGACGTTGACGGCTCCCCGATGGACGTATATCTATGTGGTTGTCGTCGTCAATCTCTTGGTCACCGCCACGAGCCGATGGCCGGGAGACGCAGAGGAGTCCATGTGAACCGACGTACCTTCCGCCACGCCGTCCTGTCCCTCGGCATCGCGACCAGCACCCTGGTCGCGGCGGTCGCCGCCCCGGCATACGCCCGGCCCGACCACCCCGCACCTGCACCGGCGGTCGCCAGCCCCGTGTTCGCCATCACCGACGGCGTGGCCCGCCAGGTGGCGGTCACCGATCGGGCGGAGCTGACCCGGTTGGGCGTCGCTGCGGCGAGTGGCCCGGTCGACCTGCTCGCCGCCGGCGTCGACGCCCGGCTCGCCGGCGACCTGCGCGTCGCCAACCAGCGGCTGCTGGTCGCCAAGGGCCTGCCGGGCGGCACGGGTTCGTTGTTGCGGTTGCGGCTGGCCCACCCGGACATGCGCGCGGCGCTGGCCCGAGGCGAGGCGCCGCTGGTGGCCGCCGTCCCGACCGACGACTCGGCGCCGAGTGTGCGGGCGTACGACCGCTCCGGTGCCACGGTGGTGCTGGACGCCGCACGGGTGCCGCAGCGGCCGGTGCTCGTGGTCGACGTGGACACCGAGCGGGCGCTCACGGCGGGACTGGCGCTGATGCGCCAGGAGTTGGGCGCGCGGGGCATCGACCGGGCGGCTCCGGCGCGACCCGCAACCCGCACCTCCGGGGTGGGCGCCTCGGCCGGCTACTGGGCCACCAAGGTCAACGCCGTCCGGCTGAGCGACGACGAGGAGCCCTGGATCAAGGGGGACGCCGAGATCTACAACCTGGTGGCCGGGTTCGGGCTGGACGGCAAGGTCAAGGTCGACCTCGTGCAGATGCCGTACCTGGACCACGACGGCACCACCTACTACCCGAACCAGTTGCTGGTGCACTTCTCGTCGTACAAGTACAACCTGGCCGACGTGGTCATGATGGAGGACGACGGGGACACCAACTACTCGTCCCTGGTCAAGGCGATCGCGGGCGCCCTGCTGGTGATCGTGGACGGTGGCGCGTACACCCCGCTGGTCAACGCGATCCTGGACGCCATCCCCACCTCCTGGTACACCGACGACCCGGACTTCGTGGACGCCTGGTACACCCTGAGCACCGCCAGCAGCGGCCGGAAGCACGGCGCGGGCGCCAACGGCTGGATGGACGTCAGCCCGTACTGGGTCGAGCAGTTCTGACCGGACCCGTCCGTGACGGGCAGCGGAAGCCCTGTGCGGGTGCGCCGATCGGAACACCCGCACAGGGGCCGCCGGCCGGTCAGACGCCCGGGGGCGTGGGGCCGGGGAAGTTGCGCTGCGGGCAGGTGTAGGGGCGGGCGGGGTCGTACCGGTGCAGGGCGACCGCCGTTCCGCCCGGCGGGGTGGTGGCCACCGGCGCGGCGTCCGCGACCATCAGCAGGCCGTGGACGCCGCTGTGGTTCGCACGGTAGAGCGTGCAGCCCTGGGCGGTACGCACCACGCCGGCCGTGGCGTGCTGATGCCGGTTGCGCAGCCGGGTCGCGCTGTCGTAGGGGTTGCTCTCCAGCAGGAAGAACAGCGTGTCGGGGGCGGTGTCGACCCAGAACGCGTCGCCGGCCTTGAGGTGGATGTCCGAGATGCTGACCACCTGGGTGCTGCCCAGCGCGGCGAAGGCCAGATCCGGATCGGACGGGCCGGTCACCCCGTCGTTGGCCGGGTACGGCAGCGTCGTCGTGGTGTGGGACTGCCGCCACTGCGTGTGGGCGACGGCGGGTCCGTAGCTCGTGCTGGTGCGGGCCTCGTACGACGCCAGGGGCGACAGGTGCGAGTTGACGGCGACGAATTCCGACCGGTTGAAGCCGTAGCCGTAACTGGAGGTGAGCCATCCACCCCACTGGTCGAAGAGGCTGATGTTGTAGTTCGAGCTCGAGTGGACGGCCGCTGCCGCCCAGGCGGGCCGGTCGGCGGTGACGAGATGGTCGGCGCCGGTGGTGGACTGGAGCACGACGCCGTCGTCGAGGACGACCGCGGCGACGGCCGCCTGTGGCATGAGCGTGATCATGGCCGTGACGGCGGCTGCGGTCACGCCGAGGTGTCGGAGAAAGCGGGACGGGTGACGCACGGTGCCTCCTGGGTGACGGTGCGCCCCAGTCTGGCCCGTCGGCGCAAGGCCGGCCCGTGTCCGTCCTCGGGATCGCGGTCGGTCAGGCCGTCGGGGGCGGGGCGGGCAGCTCGTCGACCACGACCACCTCGGTGCCGGGGCGTACCTCAGCCAGCAACTCCCGCTGCCCGCTCTTCGTGAGCCGGATGCAGCCGTTGGTGGTCTTCTTCCCCAGCTCGCCGTCGTGGTACCAGCTGTGGATGCCGATGTGCGCCCCGCGCAGGCCCGCCGGCACCGAGTCCGGGTCGTCGGGCACAGAGCCGAGGGCGAAGATGTCGACGCCCCCGTACACGCTCTGCGGCGGTGGCGTGCGGCCCAGGATGAAGGTCCGGCCCAGCGGCGTCTCCTGGCCGCGCTGGCCGAGGCTGACCTCCCAGCTGCGCACGGCCCGACCGGCGCGGTGCCAGGTGAGGCGGTGCGCCTTGCGTTCGATCACGATCTGGTCGCGCAGCGCCACGGTGGTGTGGCCGCCGGGCGGCAGCCAGGCGAGTGTGCGGTTGGCCGAGGGGAGCAGCACCGCCACCCAGCCGGTGCGCCGCTGGGCGATCGGCATGGTCAGCTCGACGCCGCTGATGGTGGGGTCGAGGAAGGCCAGCGGCCGGCCACCGGGTGCGGTGTAGGCCGCGATGCGGCGGGTCGGGTGCAGGCCCTCGGTCAGGGGCGTGGTGTCCAGGGTGTCCGGGTCGGCCGGGAAGCCGGTGGGCGCGGGGCCGTAGTCGACCACCGGCAGGTCGTCCGGCGCGGGCGCGGCGACGGGCACCCGCTCGGGCGTCGGCGCCGCGCTGGTCGGGGCCGCACGGGTTGGGGACGCGGGTGGCCCGGCCACCGGCGGCGCGGTGGGCGTGGCCCCGGGGGTCAGCGCCCAGCCCGTCGCCCCGGCCGCCAGCAGGAGCAGGGGTACGCCGACGGCGGCCAGCGCCCGGACGTGCCGCCGGTTCATTCGGTCAAAACGCACAAACTAACTGTAACGGGTGTGGAACGGCGAAACCCCGTCCCGGCCGGAATGTCGGCCGGGACGGGGTCGTGACGTGCGGGACGCTCAGCTCAGCCGGGCGCCCACGTGGATGGCGATCGCGTCGTGGGCCGGCACGTTCGCGGCGAACCAGCCGCTGCCGTCCACGGTGATCACCGGTCCGCTGCACGTGCCGTTGCTGAAGGTGCCGTGGATGACGTCGCAGTAGCGGCCGGCTGGCAGCCCGCTCTGGTACGACCGACCGTTGACCGCGTAGTCCTCGTCGTTGATCGTGACGAAGCCCTTGCCGGCCCGGCCGAAGGCGATGTGGTTGTTGCCGTTGTCGTACCAGTTGACGACGCCGGCGCCCTCGGTGGCGTTGCGGAAGCCGACCATGTTGGCGATGACCGGCCAGCGGTGCTCGCACTCCCAGCCGGAGTAGCAGGTGGCGTTGAGGGTCCGCCCGGAGCTGTCCGAGGGCGGGCCCTGGTCGCGCTGGCTGTAGGTGTAGCTCGACATCACCGTCGGGGAGCCGTACGGCCAGGCGAGCATGAACGCGTTGGCCAGCGCGTAGATGCCCCGGTCGCGGTAGGTCAGCACCCCGCCGACGTCGCGCTGGGTGTCGTGGTTGTCCACGAAGACGGCCGCCGAGGCGCTGGGCAGGTGCCCCCAGCCCTCGCCGAAGTTGCGCAGGTAGGCCAGCTTCTCGGAGCGGAAGACCCGGGCCAGGTCCTTGCCGTAGCGGAACTCGTGCACGTCGCCGTTGCCGGTGTACTCGCCCGGCTGGATCGGCTCACCAGCGCCGTGGATCACCTCCTGCACCATGTACGCCGAGCGCGACAGCTTGCCCTTGATGGCGGCGATGTCGGCGGCCGGCATGTGCTTGCTGGCGTCCATCCGGAAGCCGTCGACGCCGAGCGAGAGCAGGTCGTTGAGGTAGCCGGCGATCTTCGTACGGACGTAGTCGGACTCGGTCTTCAGGTCGGCGAGGTTGACCAGCTCGCAGTTCTGCACCTCCCATCGGTCGTTGTAGTTGGCGATGTCGTCGCCGCCGTTGCGACCGCAGTGGTGGAAGTCCTGCGTCTGGTAGATCCCGGGGTAGTTGTAGTGCCCGTACGACGAGCCGGCCCAGCCGGTGCCGCCGTTGTCCTGCCCCGACATGTGGTTGACGACCGCGTCGACGACCACCTTCACGCCGGCCGAGTGGCACGTGTCGACCATGGACTTGAACTGGGCGCGGGTGCCCTTGCGGGACTCGATGCGGTAGCTGACGGGCTGGTAGGCCAGCCACCACTGCGAGCCCCGGACGTGCTCCTGGGGCGGTGAGACCTGCACCCACCCGTAGCCCTTCGGGCCGAGGGTGGTGCGGCACTCGTTCGCCACCGAGGGCCAGTTCCACTCGAACAGGTTGGCGATGACCTTCTTGCCGCCTGCCGGGGCCGCGGCGGCCGGGGGTGCCGTAGCGGCGGTGGGGACGACCAGGCCGGCGATCACGCCGAGGGCGACGATCGCCGACAACCGTCGACGTCTCTGCATGGGAGGACTCCTTGACCGGGGTGTGGGGGACGGGGCGGTGGCGACGCCGGGGGAGGGCCCGGCGGTGCCGGGATCTTGCAGGACGGATTGAAAATTTCCGAAAGGTTACAAGCGCGTTGCAAGCGCTGTCAATGCATGGGCATGTGTGGATGCCTGATCCGGCTCGCTGTGCCCGGCGGTGACGACGTCGTAACCTGTCCGAGGGCCGGGGGGGGGTCGGGTGCCGGCCGCTCGGCGGGTGGCCGGCTCCGGTTCCGGTTCCGGCGGCCGTCGCGACGGCGACCGCCACCGATCCGCTTCGGAACAGGGGACGGAAACGTTGCAGGGAGAATTCAAGGTCCGAAACGTCACGGTCGTGGCGTTGGGGTTCGAGGGCAGGGAGGGTCATGTCTTCGTGCTGGTCGACCCCACTAAGCGGCCGCGAGGTCCCGTCATCGACAGCTACTACCCCTGGCCTGACTTCGGCTACATCTGGATCCGGGAGGAAGGGGGGATGTGGGTCGCCTCCGGCAGCGTCAGCGTCCTGCTCGTCGGCGATCGCGGTAGCGACGTCGATCGCATAGTTGACTTCATCGCCGATGAACTACTGGCACTGCACGAGCAACTGGCAATCCGCATCGAAGTCGTGGACGCGCAATTCACCCAGGTCCTCAACGGCGAAGAAGGGTATCTCACCATCCAGGGAGCGCGGGGCAGTTCCTCGGGCGGGCCCGTGCCCGCATCCTGATCCCGCAGACCTTTCCATTCGCGTGCCGATCGGCCGTGCCCGCGCCCGCGTCGCCATGGGCCCGGGGTCTGCGGTGGTCGCTGACTACAGACTGGGAGGGGGCAGGAGATGGACCAAGGCAACCGCGACGAGTTGCTCGGACGCCTGGCTGAGGCAGTCGGTGCCGTCACCGTCGCACACCCGACGCGGGTTGCCGTCGACGGACCGCCCGCGACAGGTAAGACCACGCTCGCCGACGAGCTGGCCGTCGTCCTGCGCGCCCAGGGCCGCGACGTCATCCGCGCCACGATCGACGATTTCCTCTTCCCCCGGGCACAGCGCTATCCGCGCGGCGAGTACTCGGCCGAAGGCTGCTACTTCGACACCCACGACTACGACGCGCTGAGCCGGGTCCTGCTGGATCCGCTCGGCCCGGGCGGAGATCGACGCTTCCAGTACGCGGTCTACGACCGCACAGCGGACACCGTGCTGTCCCCGCCGGTCACGACTGCTTCCGCCGACGCCGTGCTGCTCTTCGACGGCGTCTTCCTCATGCGCCCGGAACTGATTGATCGGTGGGATCTGCGCATCTTCGTGTCGACCGCGCTCGAGAAGACCGTTGATCGTGCTGTGATCCGAGAACGCCGGGTGTCGTCACGGGCCGAAGTCGAACGGCGCTGGCGCGAGCGTTACATCCCCTCCCAGCAGCTCTACTTCGCTACCGTCCGCCCGACCGATCACGTCGACATCATCGTGCACAACGACGAGCCCCAGCATCCGGTCTGGCAGACCCGGACACACTGACCGCAACTCCATGCGCCCGGCGAGGATGTCCATCGTCACCATCGCTGTCAGGGAGCACGACTCGGCATTGCGGCCCACCGGTCGCCCCGGTGCCGATCCCGGCCATCCGACGGTGCGCCGGTTGCCGACCGAGCATCAGTGCCACAGCCCTCTGGAGGTCGACGCGGGCCTGCCGCTTCCACGCCGGTGCGAGGAATTTCCGCGCGGCGGTGATCCGCCCGCCGCGCCGATCCGTACTCGATGGCGAACAGGGCCGGCCGGTGGTGCGCCGCCGCGAGACGATCGAGGAGCAGATGGCCCGGGCACAACGGAACCAGAAGCCGCCCACCGTCCGGATCAGCAGCACCAGCCGGGGGGCCCGCACCCCGTCCCGGTCCGCGGTGGTCCTGCTGTCCGCGTCCGCGCTCGCCGCGCTGTGGGCCGCCGCCATGCTGACCGGCGTCGGCTCGACGGCGTACGCGTACGGCTTCTTCTTCACGGAGTTCTTCGCGGGCGTCGTCGCCCTGGTGGCGCTGAGCCTCACCGTGATGATGGGGCTGCTCGCGACCGACCGGCTGGTGCTGCTGATCCGCCACCGGGTGCTGCTCCAGTCCGCGCACCGGGCCACCGGCATCCTCGGCGTCGCCGGGCTGGTCCTCCACGTGCTCACGAAGATCGCCACCGGCCGTGCGGCGGGCACCGACGCGGTGGTCCCCTTCGTCGGCGGGCGGGGCCTCTACGTCGGCCTCGGCACGGTGGCCGCGCTGCTGATGGTGAGCGTGCTCTGGACCGGGATCGTCCGGGCCCGCTTCGCCGGGGTCGGTCCGAAGTGGCTCTGGCGCACGCTGCACTCCGCCGCGTACCTCTCCTGGCCGTTCGCCATCGTGCACGGCCTCAACGCCGGGCGGCCCGCGAAGCCCTGGGTGGTGCTGAGCTACCTCGCCTGCGTGCTGCTGGTCGTGCTGGCGCTGCTGGTGCGCCTCTCCGTCAGCCTCGGCCGGCGCCGCCGCGAGCAGCACCAGGCCGCCGCGATGAACCGGGCCCTGGCCGGCCGACCGGCGGAGGACGCCCCGGGCCGGTCGCTGGTGCGGGGCCTGACCCGACGCGCCGACCGGGCGGCGAAGCCGGACGGGCGCGCGGGCACCTGGGCCGGCGCCACGGTGGCCGGCTCCTGGCCCGCCCCCGTCGCGCGGCGCCGCGACCCCGACCGGTTCACCGTGCCGGTCGTGCCCGAGCCCGGCACGCTCCGCGACCCGGCCCGCCCCCGCCGTCGCGAGGCCCCCGTCCCGGCCGGACGGCGCCGGGAGGAGACCGCCCCGGCCGCCCGGCGCCGGGAGGAGGCCCCCGCTCCGGCCGGTCGCCGGTACGCCGAGGAACCCGCGCCCACCGGACGCCGCCGACGCGGGGAGGACGGCCCGGCCGGCCGCCGGTACGCCGAGGAGTCCGCCCGCCGCGACCGGGCCGAGCGGGACGCGGAGCGGCCCCACCCCGCGCCGCCCCGCCGCCGGGAGGAGCCCGAGGAGCCCTGGGACAGCCCCCGGCGCTGGCAGTCCGGCGACCCGGTCTCGGCGGAGCCGGTCTCGGCCGGGCCGGTCTCCTCCGCCTCGGTCTCGGCGGCGCCGCGCAGCGGCGGCGGGCGGCATAGCGCCGAGGACGACCTGGACCTCGAACCGGACTACTGGCGGCCCCCGGTCCGGTACGTCCCCGAGGAGGTCCCGCTGCCGGCCGACGACACCCCCACCCTGGTCGACCTCGCCTCCCGGCGGGCGCGCCGGGCAGCCGGCGAGAGCCGGTCGGCGCGCCGCCGCCGGGTCAACGCCGACGCGGTCGACGGGGCGTACTGGGCGGGGCTGCGGGGCGAGGCGAAGTGATCCGGACGACCGTGCCCCCGGTGGCGTGCGTCGGCGAGCCCCGGCTCACCGCCGGCTTCGCCGAGTACGGCCGGCTCGACCTGCCCGCCCACGAGGAGGTGCACGGGCCGGTCGGGCCGATGGAACCGGCCACCCTGCTCCGGCTCGCCGAGGGCGTCCAGCTCAAGGGCAAGGGGGGCGCGGGCTTTCCGTTCGCGCGCAAGCTCCGCGCGGTGCTGGAGTCCTGCGAACGGCGGGACCTCCCGGCGGTGGTGGTGGTCAACGCCACCGAGGGCGAGCCGGCGAGCTGGAAGGACAAGGTGCTGCTCACCCGGGCCCCGCACCTGATCCTCGACGGCGCCGCGCTGGCCGCGTACGCGCTGGCCGCCGACGAGATCGTCGTGGGGGTGGCCGACGACGGGGTGGGCCGCGCCTCCCTGACCGAGGCGCTGGAGGAACGCCGGATGCCGGTGCCCACCAGCATCGTCACGGTGCCGCACCGGTTCATCTCCGGCGAGGGCGGCGCCCTGGTCAACGGCATCAACGGCCTGCCGCACATTCCGCCGGGCACCAAGCGGCGCTCCAGCGACTCCGGCGTCGGCGCCCTGCCCACCCTGCTCTCCAACGCTGAGACGTACGCCCAGCTCGCGGTCGCCGCCCGCCTCGGCCCGTACGAGTACGCGGCGCTCGGCACCGACGACGAGCCCGGCACCGTGCTGCTCACCGTCACCGGCGCGGCGGGCCGACCGGCGGTGGTGGAGTGCGCGGCCGGCACCGCGCTGCGGGAGATCCTCGACCTGTGCGAGGTGCCCGACGGCCCGGGCGTCCTGACGGGCGGCTACCACGGCAGGTGGATCACCCGGGAGGCCGCCGACCGGGCGGAGATCTCCCGCAAGGGGCTGGCCGCCGTGGGCGGCACCCTCGGCGCCGGCATCGTCGTCCCGCTCGGCGCGGACACCTGCCCGCTCGGCGAGGCCGCCCAGGTGGTGCGCTACCTGGCCGGCGAGTCCGCGGGGCAGTGCGGACCGTGCCGGATGGGCCTGCCCGACCTGGCCCGCGCCGTCGACCTGGCGGTCGCCGGCAGCGCCCCGGTGGAGGTGGTCCGCGCCGCCGCCGGCGACGTGAAGGGTCGCGGGGCGTGCAGCCACCCCGACGGTACGGCCCGCTTCGCGCTCTCCGCGATGGAGGTGTTCGCCGAGGACCTGCGGCTGCACACCACCGGCGAGGGCTGCGGCCGGCGGGTCAGGGCGGTGATGGGGCTGCCCGGCGCGCCCGACGCGGACCCGCAGCGGCTCACCCTCGACTGGTCCCGCTGCGACGGGCACGGGCTGTGCGCGCACGTCGTGCCGGACTTCATCCGGCTCGACGGCAACGGCTACCCCGCCTTCCCGCCCACTCCCGTGCCGACGTGGCTGCGCGACGGCGCCCGCAAGGCGGTCAAGGTCTGCCCCGAACTCGCGCTGCGCCTCACCCCCGCCCCCTGAGCGGGGGCGGGGGTGAGGCCGGCGGGTCAGCGGGGGGTCAGGCGGTCGGTGCCCAGGCGGGCCTGGAGGACCTCGGGCACCAGCACCGAGCCGTCGGGCTGCTGGAACTGCTCCAGGATGGCGGGGAAGAGGCGGCTGGTGGCCAGCGCCGACCCGTTGAGGGTGTGCACGAACCGGGTCTGCTTGCCGCCCGGCTCGCGGTAGCGGATGGCCGCCCGGCGCGCCTGGTAGTCGCCGGCCCAGGAGACCGACGACACCTCCTTGTACTTGCCGGTGCTCGGCATCCACACCTCGATGTCGAGGGTCTTCTTCATCGAGGCGCTGGCGTCGCCGGCCGACAGCAGGGTGCGCTGGTAGTGCAGGCCCAGCTTCTCGACCAGGCTCTCCGCGTGCAGGAGCATCTTCTCCAGCGCGGTGTCGGCCTGCTCCGGCAGGCAGAACTGGAAGATCTCCACCTTGTTGAACTGGTGGCCCCGGACGGTGCCCCGCTCGTCGGAGTGCGAGCCGGCAGCCTCGCGCCGGTAGCACGGGGTGTACGCGAACGCCTTCAGCGGCAGCTTCGCCGTCTCCAGGATCTCGTCCTGGTAGGCCCCGAGGATCGCCGTCTCCGAGGTGGGCAGCAGGAACTGCCCGCGCGGGGCGGACTCCCGGTCCAGGTGGTAGACGTCGTCGTAGAACTTGGGGAACTGCCCGGCGGCGAACCCGGCGGTGTCCAGCAGCAGGTGCGGCGGGAGCAGGAACTCGTAGCCGGCCCGGATGTGCTCGTCGACGAAGAAGTTCAGCAGCGCCCACTCCAGCCGGGCGCCCATGCCGGTGTACATCCAGAAGCCGGAGCCGCCGAGCTTGACCCCGCGCTCGTGGTCGACCAGGCCCAGCATCCGGCTCAGCTCGACGTGGTCGCGGATCTTCTCGATCGCCGGCGGCTCGCCGAAGGTCCGGACGACCCGGTTGGCCTCCTTGCCGCCCGGCACCACGTCGTCGGCCGGCAGGTTGGGCAGCTCGCTCATCACGGTGCGCAGCCGCGCCTGCACCTCGTCCAGCTCGGACTCCAGCTCGGCGAGCTGCTTGCGGCCCGCCTCCGGCGCGGAGACCTCCGGCTCGGTGCCGGCGCGCTTCGCCGCCGCGTAGGCGCGCGCCTCGGCCTTGCGGCGCTGCCGCTCGCCGTCGATGCCACTGATCAGGGCGCGGCGTTCCTGGTCGAGCCGCTGGATCTCGTCCAGGGCGCGGTTGACCTCGGCGGGATCCAGTCGCTTCGCCAGCGCGGTCGCCACCGCCTCGCGATCCTTCCGGATCAACTCCATGTCGAGCATGCTGCTCCGTACGCTCCGTCCGGACGTCGGGTGGACCCACCGATGCTACCGTCGCGGCCCGGCCGCGCCCCGGCCCGGTCTCCACGACCCGCGCCGGACGGCGGGCACGTGGAGACCGGGCTCCCGCCGGACGCGGCGGTCAGAGCCGGATGGGCATCAGGACGGAGAACGCGTCGACGTCGTCCGGCCGGCGTACGGCCAGCGGGGCGATCGGGCCGTCCAGTTCCAGCAGCAGCTGGCCCCGGCCGGCCGCGTCGAGCGCCTGGAGCAGGTAGCCGCCGTTGACCCCGACCCGCAACGCGTCCCCGGTCAGCTCGTCCGCCCCGAGCAGCCGTACGCCGCCCCGGCCGTCCGGGCCGAGCACGGTCACCGCGAGCGGGACGCCGTCGTGCCGGCGGGTGACGACGGGGGCGTCGGCGCTGGTCAGGGCCGCCCGCAGGGCGTCGGCGTCGATCGTCAGCCGGTGCGTCGGCCCGTCGTCGGCCGCCGAGCGGAGCAGGCGGCGGTGGTCGGGGAAGTCGTACGGCAGGGCGGCGGCGTCCACGGCGCGGCCGGCGACGGTGACCGAGATCGTGCCGTCGGCCACCGTCAGCACCGCCTCGGCGGCGGGGTCTTTGACGGCGGCGGCGGTGTCCAGCAGGGCCCGCGCCTCGTCGACGAGGGCGACCGGGGCGAGCACCCGCACCGCCGGCCCGTCGACCCGGGCGCGCGCCCGCGCCACCGCCAGCCGGTGCCGGTCGGTCGTCACCAGCCGTACGCCGTCGGCGTCGGATTCGATCAGCACGCCGCCGAGCACCGGCAGCTCGGGGTCGGTGCCGACGGCGAAGCGGACCGCGTCCACGGCGGCGGCCAGGTCGAGGGGGGACAGCAGGAGTCGGGTGGTCATCGGGATCTCCTCGGGATCGATCAGCGTACGGATCCGGGAGAGCTCACGGCGGGCGTCGGCGAGGCCGTCCTCCAGCCGGCGCAGGTGCGCGTCGAGCAGGCGGTGCACCTGTGCCGGCTCGGCGCGCACCGCGACGGCGATCTCGGCGACCGGCATGCCGATCCGGCGCAGCCCGGCCACCAGGCGGGCCGGCGCCACCTGGTCGCCCGTGTACCAGCGGTAGCCGGTCACCGGGTCGACCAGGGCCGGGGCCAGCACCCCAGCCGAGTCGTAGAACCGCAGGGCGCTCACGGTCAGCCCGCTGGCGCGGGCCAGCTCGCCGATGCTGCGCAGGTCGCTCTCCACGACGGTGATCCTGTCGTCTCCACCTGGTCGAGGGTCAACCGCCGACGCGGGCCCCGTTCAGGCCGGAGTGTCCAACACCCGGAAGGTCAGGCCCGCGTGGACCAGCCGGTCCAGCAGCGCGTCGCCCATCGCCGTCACCGGGGTGACCTGGCCCGCCGTGGCGGGCAGGTCGTCGCCGGCCAGGCAGAGCGCCGACTCGGCGAGCATCTTCGCCGTCTCGTCGTAGCCCGGGTCGCCGCCGGCCACCTCGGTCAGCACCCGCCGCCCGCCGCCGGTGCCGACGAACCGGACCCGGAACCAGGACTTCGCCCGCTGCTGCGGCGTCGGCCCCTGCCCGGAGGCGAGCCGGCCGAGCAGCCAGCGCCGGGTCGGCGGCAGCTTCACCAGGGCCACCAGCCCGCCCAGCCCGACCCCGCCGGCCAGCACCGTGGGCAGCCGCTTGACGGCCGCGAAGTGCCGGTAGCGGAAGTCGGGCCCGTACTCCGGGCGGGCGGCGGCGGAGCGGCGGACCACCTGCGGGTCGATGGTCGGCAGCGGCACCGTCCACATGCCCAGCTCCTTCGAGCGGGCGAGGCGGCCGGGCACCGCGCGTACCCGCCGCCCGGTCGGCCGCGGCTCGACCTGCCGCCGCTCGCGGGCCGCCCGGGACGCCTCGGCGGTACGGGAGAAGGCGGTGAGCGCCGAGTGGTACGTGCCGGCGGAGAACCGCCCGCCCGCCCGGACGAAGCCGTCGACGGTGATCGGCACGTCGTCCGGCAGGTGCTTGAGCGTGAACCAGACGCCCAGGTCGTGCGGGATCGAGTCGAACCCGCAGGCGTGCACCAGGCGCGCCCCGGTGCGCTCGGCCTCGGCGTGGTGGCGCACGTACATCAGGTCGACGAACTCGGGCTCGCCGGTGATGTCGAGGTAGTCGGTGCCGGCGCGGGCGCAGGCGGCGACCAGCGGCTCCCCGTGGTGCACGTACGGGCCGACGGTGGTGGCCACCACCCGGGCGCTCTCGGCCACCGCCCGCAGCGACTCCGCGTCGGTGACGTCGGCGGTGAGCAGGGGCAACCCGGCCAGCTCCGGGTCGATCGCGACCAGCCGGTCCCGTACGGCGGCCAGCCTGTCCGGGTTGCGCCCGGCGAGCGCCCAGCGCAGCCCCGGCGGGGCGTTGCGGGCCAGGTACTCGGCGGTCAACCCGCCGGTGAAGCCGGTCGCCCCGAACAGGACGACGTCGTACGTCCGCTGCTCACCCATCCGCCGAGTCTGCCACCCGGCACGGCCGGTCGCAGCGGTCCGCTCAGCCGGCCGACGGCGGGAGGTCGGGGTCGAACACGGCGCGGACGCAGCCGTCGGCCCGGTCCCGGAACAGCGCGTACCCCTGCGCGCCCCGCTCCAGGGGCAGCCGGTGGGTGGCCAGGTGCTCGGTCCGCAGCTCGTCGCGGGCCATGCGCTCCAGCAGCATCGGGATGTAGCGCTGCCCGTGCTGCCGCGCGCCCCGCACCGTCAGCCCCTTGCTCGTCACCGCCCCGAGCGGAAAGGCGTCGACGAAGCCGGTGAACTCGCCCAGCAGGAAGACCGAGCCGCCCTTGCGGCAGGCGTGCACCGCCTCGCGGACCGCGGCCGGTCGCTCGGCGCCGCCGGTGAACCGGTCGGCCAGCGACCGGAGGCCGTGCCCGTTCCACGCCGCCCCGACCGCCTCGACGCACACGTCCGGGCCCCGTCCGCCGGTGCGCTCGCGCAGCTCGGCGGTGACGTCGGCGTGACTGGGGTCGATCGTCTCCGCGTCCGCGTGCCGCTCGGCCATACGCAGCCGCCCCTCCTCGGGGTCGACGACGACGACCCGTTCCGCGCCGAGCAGCCGCGCGGCCCGCGCCGCGAGCTGCCCGACGGCGCCCGCCCCCCAGACCGCCACCACGTCGCCGGGGCGTACCTGGCCCAGCTCCGCGCCCATCCAGCCGGCCGGCGCGGCGTCGGAGGCGAACAGGGCGCGGTCGTCGCCGACCGTCTCCGGCACGGTGAACGCGCCGACGTCCGCGTACGGCACCCGGACGTACTCGGCGTGGCTGCCGGCGAAGCCGCCCATCGCCCGGGGCTGACCGAACGCGCCCCCGGTGGGGTGACCCCAGGCCGCCTCGGCGACGGCCGGGTCGGCGCTGGCGTTGTCGCAGCAGGACGGCAGGTCGCGCCGGCAGTACCAGCAGCCGCCGCAGGCCACCGACGAGCAGACCACCACCCGGTCGCCGACCCGGTGCCGGCGCACCTGCGGCCCGACCTCGACCACCTCGCCGAGGAACTCGTGCCCGAGCACGTCCCCGACGGCGAGGAAGGGCACCCGCCCGGCCAGCAGCGGCAGGTCCCCGCCGCAGGTGGCGCTCTGGCGTACCCGCACGATGACGTCGTGGCCGTTGCGCAGCTCCGGGTCGGGCACCTGCCGTACCGCCAGCTCGCCCGCGCCCACCCAGCACAGCGCCCTCATCGCGGCGGCCCCGCCGGACGGTCGACCGGCCGACGGTCCGCGCGCAGCACCTCGCCGGTCTCGGCGAGCTGCTTGGCCTCCCACAACGCCCGGCGCACCAGCAGGCCGGGGTCGTCGCCGACCAGGTGGGCGGCGAGGCCGGCGGGGGCCGCGCCCGGCACCGGCCGGGCGGCCAGCTCCGTGCCCCGGCAGCCGGGGGCCGGCCGCAGCTCGACCTGCACCGCGGCGCCGAGCCGGCGCAGCGGCTCCGGCCAGCGGCCACCTGGCAGCACGTCGCCGGGCGCGCGGTCGACCGTCACCACCTGCCAGCGCCCGGGCCGCGGATCGGCGCCGGCCGCGCGGGGCCACGCCGACCCCCGCCGTCGTACGGCCAGCGCCCGGCCCGCCGCCGCGAGGGCGAGCGCCGCCCCGACCCCTCCCGCGAGGCGTCCCATCCGTCCCCGCCCGTCCACCCGTGCCCGCCTCCCCGTCGCTCCCCGCGCCGGACGCGCACCGGCGCGCGCGGCCGGTCGCCCGCGTACGCCCAGGGTCGTCCGGGGCGGGGTGAAGCCGGGTCCCCCCGAAGGGGTGAACGGGCCCGCGCCGGGTAACCGCCGCCCGCGGGACCTGGGGGAGTCGGACGCGTCGGTGGAGGGCGGGCCGGATGCCGGAGCACGTACGGGACACAGGGGTCGTCGCGGTCGCGGACGGGTCGGCCGGCGCGCCGCTGCTGGCGTCGCGGCTGTGCCCCGCCCCGCCGCCGGAGCCGCTGGTGCTGCGGCCACGGCTGCTGCGGGCGCTGGACGAGGGGACCGCCGGGCCGGTCACCCTGGTCCGCGCCCCGGCGGGGTGGGGCAAGACGACGCTGCTCGCCTCCTGGTTCCGGGCGGCCGGCGAGGCCGGCGCGCACCGGGGCCGGGTGGGGGAGGGGCCGGTGACGGCCGCCGCCGAGGGGGCCCGGGACGACGGGCCGGCCGGCGCCGCGCCCGGCGACTTCGGGGCGGCGGCGGGCGCACCGGCGCGACCCGGCCGGCCCCGGGCGGCCTGGGTCTCCGTGGAGGCCGGCGACGACGGGAACCGGCTCTGGGCCTACCTCGCGGCGGCACTGCGCGCGGCCACCGCGCCCGCCGACGACGCGCCGTACCCGCCCGTGCCCGACCGGCCGCCCCGCCCCGACCAGCTGGAGGTGCTGGCCGCAGCCCTCGCCGCCCGGGAACGGCCGGTGCTGCTGGTCCTGGACGACCTGCACCGGATCACCGACCCGGCGGCGCTGACGGGCCTGGAGTTCCTGCTCCGCCACGCCGAGCAGCGGCTGCGGCTGGTGGTCGGCGCCCGCGCCGGGATGCCCCTGGCCGTGCACCGGCTGCGGCTGGCCGGGGAGCTGACCGAGATCGGCCCCGACGAGCTGGCCTTCACCGGCGACGAGGTCGCCGACCTGCTGACCGCGCACGCCGTGGCGCTGCCGGCGGCCGGGGTGCGCCGGCTGCGGGAGCGCACCGGCGGCTGGCCGGCGGCGCTCCGCTTCGCCGCGCTGGCGTTGCGCGACCAGCCGGACCCGGCCCGCTGGGCCGAGCAGTTCGGCGGCGACCAGCCGGACGTGGCCGGCTACCTGCGCGAGGAGGTGCTCGCCGGGCTCGACCCGGACGCGCGGGACGTGCTGCGCCGCTCCGCCGTCGCCGACGCCGTCTGCGCCGGCCTGGCCGACGCGCTGACCGGCCGTACCGACGCCGGGCAGACGCTGGCCGGCCTGGCCGGCGACGGCGGGCTGCTGCGCCGCGACGACAGCCGCCCACCCTGGTACCGCTGCCCGGAGCTCCTGACCGACCTGCTGCACGCCGAGCTGGGCCGGCTGCCCGCCGACGAGCTGCGCGACCTGCACCTGCGCGCCGCCGACTGGTACGCCGACAACGGGCGGCCCGCCGACGGGCTGCGCCACGCGCTCGCCGGCGGCGACCACGGGCGGGCCGCCGCGCTCTTCGTGTCCCGCTGGCCGGAGCTGATCCCGTACGACCGGGAGACGCCCGCCGACCGCCCGCCCGCGCCCCCGCCACCGGAGGCCGTGCGCCGCGATCCGGAGCTCGGGCTGGCCTGCGCCGCCGAGCGGGCCCGGGCCGGCGACGCCACCGCCGCCGCCGGGCACCTGCGCGACGCCGTCGAGGCCGCCCGGACGCTGCCGGCGCCGCGCCGGGACCGGTTCCGGCGGCTGGCCACCGCGCTGGAACTCACCCTGGCCCGGCTGTCCGGCGACCCCGGAGCGGTACGCGCCGCCGCCGCCCGGCTGCTCGCCACCCGTCCCGCCCCGTCGCCCTCCCCGGGCGCCCCGGGCGAGCCGCGCGGAGCCGCCGCCGAGGACGCCGACGTGCGGGCGGTGGCCGGCACCGCGCTGGGCCTCACCGACCTCGCGGACGGGGACCTGCCCGGGGCCGCCCTCGCCTTCACCCGGGCGCTGTCGGCGGCCCGGGAGGCCGGACGGCCGCGTACGGAGCTGGTCTGCGCCAGCCGGGCGGCCGTGCTGCACGCCGTCCGGGGCGAACTGCGGGCCGCCGAGACCCTCGCCCGGGACGCCCTCGCCATGCCGCCCTGCCACGGCTGGTCCTGCCGGGAGGACTGCGCCCACGCGTACCTGGCCCTGGCCCTGGTCGCGCTGCACCGGGACCAGCCCGAGGAGGCGGAGGCGAACCTGGCGCTGGCCGGGCCGGCGACCGGCGAGCCCGTGGTGGGGGCGGTGGCTGCGCTGTGCCGGGCGTACCTGCTGCGCGACGCCGGTGACCTGCCCGAGGGGCACCGGGTGCTGGCCGAGGCGCGGGAGCGGCTGACCGACCGGCCCCGGGCCGGCGAGCTGGCGCACTGGCTGCTGGCCGTGGAGGCGGACCTGCGCGCGGCACGGGGCGACCTGACCGCCGCCCGCGACCTGCTCGCCGACCCGGTACGCGACACCGCCACCCCACCGCCGCCGGCTGCCGCCCTGTCGTCGGCTGCCGCCCTGTCGTCGGCTGCCGCCCTGTCGTCGGCTGCCGCTCCGTCGTCGGCTGCCGCTCCGCCGTCGGCTGCCGTCCCGCCGTCGGCTGCCACCCCGCCGCTGGCCGTCGCGCTCGCCCGGGTGGAGTTGCGTGCCGGCGACCCGCGCGCCGCCGGGTACGCGCTGCCCGACTGGGAGTCGCCGGAGGCGGCCGGCTGGCCGCTGCCCGTACGCCTGGACGCCGCCGTGCTGGACGCGGTGCTGGCCCGGCGCGCGGGCGACGACCGGCGGGCCGGCCGGCTGCTGGAGCGCGCCCTCGACCTGGCCGGGCCGGAGGGCTTCCGGCGGCCGTTCACCCGCGCCGAGCCCGGAGTCCGTGACCTGCTCGCCGCGCACCTGGACGCCGGTACGGCGCACTGGCCGACCGTCAGCGACCTAATCCGGGGTGCCGACGCGCCGCCCGAGCGGGCCCCGGCGGAACGGGGCGCGGCGGCGCTCGACGAGCCGCTGACCGAGCGGGAGTTGACCATCCTGCGCTACCTGCAGAGCATCCTGTCGAACGTGGAGATCGCGGCCGAGCTGTCCCTGTCGGTCAACACGGTCAAGACCCACGTGCGCAACATCTACCGCAAGCTGGACGCCACCCGCCGCCGCGAAGCCGTCCGCCGAGCCCGAGACCTCCACCTGATCTGACTGCCCACCCCACCCACCCCACCCCACCCCACCCCGCCCACCCCGCCCCGCCTCGCCCCGCCCCGCACTCCGCGGTGATCATGAGGTTTGCGTCCCGGGGAAACGCTTTCCGGTACGCAAACCTCATGATCACCGGTCCGGAGGCGGTCCGGAGGCGGCCCCGCACCGGCCCGGTGGCGGCCCGGTGGCGATTCAGAGGTGGCCCGGTGGTGGTCCGGTGGTGGTCCGGTGGCCGGCCTCCGGAGGTGGTCGGGTGGGCCGGAGTGGTCGGGTGGGTGTCAGGGGGTGGCGGCGTCGACCGCCGCCAGAAGGTCCGCGACGTCGTAGTCCCCGTCGTGGCGGGTGCCGTTGACGAACAGCGTCGGGGTGGCGTGGACGCCGCTGCGGATGCCGCCCACGAAGTCGCGCCGCACCCGGTCGCCGTGCGCCTGCCGCTCCACTTCCGCGGCGACCTCGTCGGCGGGCAGGCCGAGCTGCTCCATGCCGAGCGACAGGTGTACGGGGTCGAGCTGGTCCTGGTGCTCGTAGAGCCAGTCGTGCATCGCCCAGAACTGCCCGCGCCGGCCGGCCGCCTCGGTCGCCTCGGCGGCCTGCTCGGCGTACGGGTGCATGTTGGTGATCGGGAAGTGCCGGTACACCAGCCGCACCGTGTCGGCCCGCTGCCGCAGCAGCTCCCGCAGGTTCGCGTACGCGGCCCCGCAGAACCGGCACTGGAAGTCGGCGTACTCGACGATCGTCACCGGCGCGTCGACCGGCCCGCGCACGTGGTCGTGGTCGGTCACCGGGGTCCGTAGGCGCGCGGTGACCTGGAGCGGGGTGCTCATCGGGTGCCCACCGCCGATCCGGCGTCCAGGCGCTGCGGCGCGGCCCCGGGCAGGGCGGCCGGCAGACAGGACCGGGCCGTGGCGGGCCCGGTTCGGGTCGACCCCTTCGGAACAGTCATGCCTCCCACCCTTCCCGCCACGGGGTGAGGGCGGCTCACCCCGCCCGGGTGGTTACCCCGGTCCGCCGATGGGCGCGCCCGTTCAGCCCAGCACCGGGGCGACCGCAATGTGGTTCTGCACCTCGCGGATGCCCGGCGCACACCAGACGGTCCGCTCCACCTCGGCCCGCTCGGGCATCGAGTGGACCAGGCCGCCGAGCACCACCGTGTCGCCGTGCACCCGGACGGTGATCCGCTCCGCCGGGGTGGCCCGGTTGCGCGCCAGCGCGTCGACGATCCGGATCGCCAGGGCGTGCCCGTCCGGCCGGGTGTCGGGGCGGACGGTGACGCCGTTGCTGACCCCGCGTACGCCCGTCAGCCGGGCCACGGTGCGTTCGGCGGCGCGGCGCTGGTACTCCCACTCCACCTCGCCGTGCAGCGTGACCCAGCCCTGCGAGACGGTCACGTCGAGCTGCTCCAGGGGAACGAACGCGTCCCACTCCAGCGCGTGCCCGGCAGCGGCGGCGATGTCCGGGTCGGCGCGTTCCGCGCCGGTGCCGAGGCGTACGGCCAGGTCGTTGGCGACCGCCCGGACGCGAGCCACCCGGTGCGCCGCCCGCTCGGCGGCCCACTTCTTGGCGTAGCTGTCCACCCGGCCGGTCAGCGTGACCACGCCCTCGGCGACCGTCACGCCGATCTCGTGCGGCCGTACCCGGGGTTCCCAGGTCAGCTCGTCGAGGACGGCCGACTGGATGTCCTGGTCGCTGCGGCTGATCGTCTCGATGGCCATCTGTCACTCCTCACGGGTAGCTGCCCGATGCGCATGCTTCCGCCGGGACCGATCCTGACGCGGGGGCGGGTGAGGCTTCCTCACCCGACCCGGGCGACTGCTGGGAGCGCTTCCATATGGCCTGTGGAGTCGGTTAGGGTGAGCGCGTTCCTCGGGTGCGGGAGCCGTCGCGCCGATGACCGGAGCCAGGGCAGCTCCGGCGCGATTCCGCACGTCCCCGTCGCCGGGCGTGGCCGTCACCACGTCGCCCCCGGCTTTCCGTACCCGGAAGGAACCGCAGATGCGGAGAAGTTACGTCGGCGCGGTCGTGTCCGCGCTGGTCGTCGCCGCGGCCGTCGTGGCGACACCGTTCACCGCGGCCGGCGCGCCCACCGCCACCGCGGCCGCCGCCGAGGCGTACGCCTGGAAGAACGTCCGGATCGACGGTGGCGGCTTCGTCCCCGGCATCGTCTTCAACCCCACCGAGAAGAACCTGATCTACGCCCGCACCGACATCGGCGGCATGTACCGGTGGGAGCAGGGCAGCCAGTCCTGGACACCGCTGCTGGACTGGGTCGGCGCCGACAAGTGGGGCTGGAACGGCGTGGTCAGCGTCGCCACGGACCCGGTGCAGACCAACCGCGTCTACGCGGCCGTCGGCATGTACACCAACGACTGGGACCCGAACAACGGCGCCATCCTGCGCTCAGCCGACAAGGGCGCCACCTGGCAGGTCACCGAGCTGCCGTTCAAGAACGGCGGCAACATGCCCGGCCGGGGCATGGGCGAGCGGCTCGCCGTCGACCCCAACAAGAACAGCGTCCTGTACTACGGCGCCGAGGGCGGCAACGGCCTGTGGCGCAGCACCGACTTCGGGGCGACCTGGGCCAAGGTGGCCAACTTCCCCAACGTCGGCAACTACCGGGCCGACCCGAGCGACCCGAACGGCTACAACGGCCAGAACCAGGGCCTGACCTGGGTCAGCTTCGACAAGAGCACGGGTGCGGCCGGCGCCGCCACGCAGACGATCTACGTCGGCGTGGCCGACAAGGAGAATCCCGTCTACCGCAGCACGAACGGCGGCGCCACCTGGGAGCGGATCGCCGGGCAGCCGACCGGCTACCTCGCGCACAAGGGCGTCGTGGACCCGGTGGGCGGCTTCCTCTACATCGCCACCAGCGACACCGGCGGCCCGTACGACGGCGGCAAGGGCGACGTGTGGAAGTTCAGCCGTGCCACCGGCGCGTGGACGCGGATCAGCCCGATCCCGTCCACCAGCACCGACGCCTACTTCGGCTACAGCGGCCTCACCATCGACCGGCAGCAGCCGAACACCCTCATGGTCGCCACACAGGTCTCCTGGTGGCCGGATGCGATCTTCTGGCGCAGCACCGACGGCGGCGCCACCTGGACCCGGATCTGGGAGTTCACCAGCTACCCGAACCGGTCCAAGCGCTACACCATGGACGTCAGCTCCGTGCCGTGGCTGACCTTCGGCAGCAACCCGGCGCCGCCGGAGGAGACTCCGAAGCTCGGCTGGATGAACGAGTCGGTGGAGATCGACCCGCACGACAGCAACCGCTTCCTGTACGGCACCGGCGCGACCATCTACGGCAGCACCGACCTCACGAAGTGGGACACCGGCGGGCAGTTCACCATCAGGCCCATGGTCGAGGGCCTGGAGGAGACCGCCGTGCTGGACCTGGTCAGCCCACCCTCGGGGGCGCCGCTGGTCAGCGCGCTCGGCGACATCGGAGGCTTCCGGCACACCGACCTGGACGCCGTGCCGCCGATGATGTTCACCCAGCCGAACTTCACCAGCACCACCAGCCTCGACTACGCCGAGACGAAGCCGGCCGTGATGGTGCGGGCCGGCAACTTCGCCGACGCGGACCGGCCGGGCGACAGCCACGTCGCCTTCTCCACCGACGGCGGGGCCAACTGGTTCCAGGGCACCGAACCGTCCGGCGTCGACAGCGGCGGCACGGTCGCCGCCTCGGCCGACGGCAGCCGGTTCGTCTGGGCCCCGGGCGACGCGGGCCAGCAGGTGGTGCACTCGGTCGGCTTCGGCACCTCCTGGGCCGCGTCGACGGGCGTCCCGGCGAACGCGACGATCGAGTCCGACCGGGTGAACCCGAACAAGTTCTACGGCTTCGCGGGCGGCAGGTTCTACGTCAGCACCAACGGCGGGGCCAGCTTCACCGCTTCGGCCGCCGCCGGCCTCCCCGCCACCGGCACCGTCAGGTTCAAGGCGCTGCCCGGCAGGGAGGGCGAGCTGTGGCTGGCCGGCGAGGGCGGGCTGTGGCGTTCGACCGACTCCGGGGCCACCTTCACCAAGCTGGCGGGGGTGAGCACCGCCGGCAACGTCGGCTTCGGCAAGGCCGCGCCCGGCCGGACGTACCCGGCGCTGTACCTCTTCGGCACCGTCGACGGCCGACCCGGCGTACACCGCTCGGACGACACCGGCGCGAGCTGGGTCCGGATCAACGACGACCGGCACCAGTACGGCAACGCGGGCGACGCCCTGACCGGCGACCCGCGGGTCTACGGCCGGGTCTACCTCGGCACCAACGGCCGGGGCATCCTCGTGGCGGACCGGCTCGGCGGCACGCCCGACCCGTCGCCGACCACCTCCACGCCGCCGCCCACCACCCCGCCGCCCACCACCCCGCCGCCCACCACCCCGCCACCCACGACCCCGCCGCCCACGACGCCGCCACCGACCACGCCGCCGCCCACCACCCCGCCGCCGACCAGCGGCTGCACCGCGACCTACCGGGTGACCGGCTCCTGGCAGGGCGGCTTCCAGGGCGAGCTGGTGGTCCGCAACGCCGGCAGCGCGGCGATCGCGGGCTGGACGGTGGGCTGGACCTTCCCTGACGGCCAGAAGATCACGCAGCTCTGGGGCGGCACCCACACCCAGACCGGGGCGACCGTCTCCGTCCGCGACGCCGGCTGGAACGGCGCACTCGGCGCGGGCGCGACCGCCACCGCCGGCTTCCTGGCCAGTACGACCGGGGCGAACACCGCGCCGAGCACCGTCACCTGCACCGCCCGCTGACCGCCCCAACGGCCGCGTACCCCGGAGCCCCGTCCACGGGACTCCGGCGTACGCCGTTCAGGCGGGCGGCTGCCGGCTCGGCCCACCGCGTGGCTCGCGGCTGCGGCGTGTTTCAGAAGTGGGCCTGATCGCAGTCCCCGGGTGGCGCGTGAACCTGGTGAACATTCCGGGTCGCGCAGGATGTCGCGTACCGGCATCCGGCGGTTGCCATCGCAGCGCTGATACCCGTGCGGCATAAAAATACCTGTGTGGTATCAGGACCAGTGGACCACACCGCCGTCGTCGACGTCCGGCGCAGCCAGTCGCGGTCAATGAAGCAGGCGTAGCCACCGCCTGCCGTCGGGCGATCGGGCACGTATCGAGGAGAGTCGGTGTCCCGGTCGGCCATAGGCTCGGGGGATCGCCCGCCGAAGGAGGGATCCTCCGTGAGTCCGACCAGGACGGCCTACCTCACCGCCGCGCGCTCGGCGGCGGACCTGCTCGCCGACCCCGCCGTCGCGACCCGCTGGGACGAACCGAGCGCCCTGCCGGCGTTCGGGGTGGCCGGGCTGGCCGGTCACCTCGCCAACCAGGTGCTCGGCGTCCCCGCCGTGCTGGCCGCGCCCGTCCCCGCCGGCGACCCCGTGGGGCTGCTCGACCACTATGCGCGTGGCGGCTGGCTCGGCGCCCCGGTCGACGCCACGGTGAACGTCGTCATCCGCCGCGTCGGTGACGGCCTCGCCGCCGATGGCCCCGCCGCCCTGGTCGACCGGTACGCGGCCACGCTGCGCGAGCTGACCCGCGTACTGCCGGTGGAGCCGCCCGCGCGGGTGGTGCACGTGCGCCACGGCCCGTGGTCGCTCACCCTGGACGACTACCTGGTCACCCGGCTGATGGAACTCGTCGTGCACGCCGACGACCTCGCGGTCAGCGTCGGCGTGCCCACCCCGGAACTGCCGGCGGAGGTGGTCGATCCGGTGCTGACGCTGCTGGCCCGGCTCGCCGTACGCCGGCATGGTCAGCCGGCCGTGCTGCGCGCGCTGAGCCGGGCGGAGCGGGCGCCGGCGAACGTCGCGGCCCTCTGAGTCGGACCGTGCGGTGCGGCGCCGCCGGCTCTGGCCCGAGCCGGAGACGCCGGCGACGACCGGCGGGCGTCACCCGCAACGGGCACGGGCCCCGGCCGACGCTGGGTCGGCCGGGGCCCGTGCGCCGAGCGCGGGTCGGGCGGGTCAGCCGTCGAGGCCGACGGGGGAGTTGGGCCGGTCGACGTCGACGAACTCGATGTCGTCCATCGCCCGGTCGCCCCGGCTGCCGGCGGCCCGTGCGGCGGTGCCGGCGGCCCAGCCGATCGCCGCACCGACGAGCGCGGCGCCGACCAGCAGCGTCCAGGGCAGCGCGGGCCGGCGGCCGGCCAGCGCGTCGAAGGCCAGGGTGGCCCGGCGGCGTGCCTCTTCCGCCGCGGAGCCCACCAGGTCGCCGGCCTCGTCGGCGAGACCGGAGCCGCCCCGGCGGGCGGAACGTGCGGTGTCCCGGACGCTGTCGCCGGCGGAGCTGACCGCCGAGACCAGGTGCTGCCACGCCTGGTCCGCGATCCGCTCGGGCTTGTTGCGGCGGTCCAGCAGGTTGCTTCCGAACATGGTGGATTACCTCCTCGGGTGCCGAAGCCGGCGGCCACTTCGGACTTCGGCGTCGGACCGGCGGGTGACGGTTCGCTCGTTCCCGCCTGTGCCCCGTCGGGCGGCCCGGCAAACCCGTTGTGGCGGGCGCCGCGGCCGTGCCGCCCGGCGGGGTGGGGCCCGGCGTCAGCGCAGCACGACCGCCGTCACGCCCCTGGCGAAGTCGTCGTCATCGTCGTCGTCATCGCCGCCTCCGCCGCCGAAACCGCAGGCCAGTACGAGGGCCAGCAGTGCGCTGACGCCGGCGAGCGCGGCAAGTCTCCTGAGCATCGATCGTCCTCCCGGTCGCAGTCGTGTCTCCGAGCCGATGCTAGGCAGAACGGGCAAGGCCGGGGGCCGAAGCGGGACAGGCCACGCCCGGGGTACGGCTGCTGGGCGTTGCCGGACACAGCCGGCTACCCTGGGGGCGCGACGCGTCAGCGGAAGCTGATCGTCTGGTGGACAAAACGTCAATAGTGCGGATAAGGGCGACTTGCTGTGTCCTCGTCCGCGAATTGCTCATCCCGAGGGGTGGCGACCGAGGCCGTCGGAGGAATACTCTCGGTCGCGGCCCGCGTACTGATGAGGCGCCCGTCGGACGGGCGAGTGGAGGTGCTCGCGTGAGCCTGTCGATCGTGAAGTCGGTCCTGCCCGGTGGTGTCATCGAGATCGCCCCGCGAGGGGAGATCGACGTCGACACCGCGTACGAGGTGCGTGAGGCGATCGCCGAGGTCCTGACCAAGGGGCGTCCCGGCCGGATCGAGCTGAACATGCGGCTCGTCACCTTCATCGACTCGGTGGGCATCAGCGCGATGGTCGCCGGCTTCCAGACCGCCGAGGTGAGCGGCGTCAAGCTCGTCGTCACCGAGCCGAGCCGGTTCGTGCACCGGCAGCTCTGGGTGACCGGCCTGCTCGGCCTCTTCGGCGCCCCCGAGCCCTACTACGCCGGCGCGCCCACGCCCGAGGTCCTTCCCGGCGCCTGACCGCCGCCGGCACCACCCCGGCAGCGACGCGGGCGTGTGCGCCGCTCAGCCGTCGCCGAGGCCCGACAGGTCGACGTCCGCCACCTCGGTGACCGCGCGGATCGCCGTCACCGAGGCGTACCCGTCGGCCAGCAGGGCCAGGTCGGTGCCGGGCTGCACGGCCTGCCCGGGCTCCTCCAGCGACGTGCGGACGAAGCCGTGCCCGGCCTCCGCCACCGTCATCTGCACCTGACCGAAGCTGGCCAGGGTGCCCCGGCGTATCCCGCGCAACCGGTTGTGCGGCAGGTCCGGCGCGTTCACGTTGAGCACGCTCTCCACGGGCCCGGCTGTGAGCCGGGGCAGCAGGTCCAGGGCGACCCGGGCGGCCGTCGGCCAGTGCCGCTCGGCGTCGCGTACCCGGGCGGCGGCGGCCACCGCGGCGCCCCCGCTGGCGGCCGTGGCCTCCCCGGCCGAGAGCACGTCGAGCGAGACGGCCATCGCCCGGCAGCCGTTCGCGGCGGCGGTGAAGGCGGCCCCCACCGTGCCCGAGTGCAGCACCGCGCGGCCCGCGTTCGCGCCCCGGTTGATGCCGGAGAGCACCACCGTCGGCGGGGGCCCGAACGCGCCGTGCACCGCGATCAGCGCGATGAAGCCGGGGGAGCCGCCCACCGCGTACGCCGGCACCCCCGGCAGCTCCGGCAGCGGATGCTCGCGGACCACCACGTGCCCGTCCCGCTCCACCGCGGTCATCGCGGCGCTGGTGCCGCTCGCCTCCTCCAGCGGCGCGGCGACGACCACGTCCAGGCCCCGGTCCGCCGCCGCCCGCGCCAGCGCCTGGATGCCGGGCGCGGCGATCCCGTCGTCGTTGGTGACCAGCACCCGCAGCGTCATCGCCCGGCCGCCCGGTCGGCAAGCTCGTCGGGGCTGGTCCGCTCCTGCGGCCGGTTGCCGGCCGGTACGAGGCGCACCCGGTCGACCAGGCCGGTGATCGAGTCGAGCCGGCCGGTGCCCAGGCCGTGCCGGGTCACGTTCAGCGCGCCGGCCGCCGCCCCGGTACGGATGGCGGTGCGCACGTCGCCGCCGCGCGCCACCACGGCCGCCACCCCGGCGGTCATCGAGTCGCCCGCCCCGCGCGGATCGGCCGCCTCCAGGCGGGGCATCTCCACCTCGAAGACCTCGCCGTCGACCAGGGCGAGGGCGGGCTTGTCGGCCCGGCTCACCACCACGTTCTCGGCGCCACCGGCGTGCAGGTCGTACAGGGCCCGGGTGAGCTGCTCCTCCTCCTCGCCGTCGACGCGGCCGTCGGCGATCAGCTCCTCATGGCTGATCTTGAGGAAGAAGACGCCGCTGTCCAGCACGGCGTCGAGGTGCTCGCCGCAGAGATCGACCACCACCCGGCTGCCGTTGGCCCCCAGGTCGGCGGCGAACCGCCGGTAGAGGTCGGCCGGGACCAGCGACGGCTCGTTCGGCCCGCTCAGCACGCTGACCGTGGCGCGCAGCCCCTCGCCGAGCGCCAGGTTGTAGAGCTCGTCCAACTCGTGCCGGCTGAGCGGCTGGCCGGGCACGTCCACGATCTCCTGCCGGGAGCCCTCGCGGCGGTCGTGCACGTAACCGCCGCTGCCGGAGTCGCGCACCACGACCTTCAGGTTGACCCCCTCGCTGACGAGCAGGGGTTCCAGCACCTGGCCGATCTCACCCCCGAGGGCGGTGCAGAGCACCACGTCGACGCCGAGCGACATCACCATCCGGGCCTGCCAGACGCCCTGCCCGCCGGGGTGCAGGTGCAGCTCCGGGGCGTCGCTGGGCTGGTCGACGGTCACCGTCAGCCGGGGCGTGGGCGCGAAGACCATCACGTGCCCGCTCATCCGTCGTACCCGTTCATGCGCCCACCCCTGACCAGAACGTATCGTGACCATCCATCAGCTGACCGTAGTGGTCCCGCCGGCAGGGCGTCCGGACTCCGGGCGGGATCGGCGCGGCGTTGCCAGGGCGCCCGGCATACGCGACGATCGGGCGACCATCGGCGGTGGGGAGACGGCGTGCTCAGGCGGAGTTCCTTCAGCTACACCGTCCAGGCGCGCTGCTCCGTGGCGCGGGCCGCGGCGTTGCTGGTCGATCCGAGGAGGCAGGAGGGCCTGCACCCGCTGATCGTCCGGGTCCGGCGGGTGCCGCCCCGCCCCGGTGCCCGGGCCAGCTACGACATCACCGACCGGCTGGCCGCTGGGCCGGTACGGCTGCCGATCACCTACCGGGCCGACGTCCTGGTCGACGAGCCCGACGAGATCGTCACCGTGGCCCGGCAGTGGCCCGCCACCACGGTGCGCAACCACACCCGGCTGCGGGCGGAGCCCGACGGCGTGGTCCGCGTCGACGTGGAGATCACCCTCGCCGCACCCGCGCCGCTCTTCGGCTACGCGTTCCGCCAGGCGCGCGCCGCCCACCTCGGACTGGCCGCGCGCCTCGCCGCTGTCCTCGACGGTGCCGCGCCGCAGCCGCCACCCACCGACACGCCCCGGTGACCCGCGACGGGCGGGGCACCGGGGCGTGGGCGTCAGTAGACCGACAGGTGCACGTGGTTGGTGTGGTCGCTGGACGGATCGCCGTTGGCCCCGCTGTACGACTTCCACCCGCTGCTCGGCAGCCAGATCTGCCGGTACCAGATCACGTAGAGCACGGCGAGCCGGTCGGCGTTGCGCACGTAGAACGCCGCCAGGTTGTTGCCGTACGTCCGGTCACCGCCGGTGGCGTCGCCGCCGAAGCCGCCCTTCTGGGCCGCGAAGTCGCACGCCCGGCCCTTCGGGTGCTCGCCGGAGCCGCCGGGGCGGTAGCAGGAGACGTAGCGGGTGAAGCCCGCCGCCTTGGCCTGGTTGAGCGCGTGCAGCGTGCGCGGCGTGATGCAGCCGTTGGCGGGGGTGGGGTCGTTGACGCTGCACGACTCGCGCGGCCAGGAGCCGTCGGAGTTGCGCGGCGCCGCCTTCGCCGTCTTGCTCGAGGTGCCGCCCGGCGAGCCGCCCCCGCCTGCGGACTGTCGCTGTTGCTGCTTCTGGTTGGCGACCGTCAGCGCCCGTTCGGCCTGCTCCTTGCGCTTGGCCATCACGGTGACCTGCTTGCGCTGCTCCCGGATCTCGCCGTCCAGGGCGAGCTTCGTGCGGGCGGCCTCGTCCCGGGTCTGCTGGAGCTCGCGCAGGGCCCGGTCCTCCTTGGCGGCCACCGCGTCGAGGGCGGCGGCGCGGTCCATGAAGCCGTCCGGCGAACCGCTGTTGAGCAGGGCGGACGCCACGCTGAGCCGGCCGGTGCGGTAAGCGGCCCCCGCGATCTCGCCGACCTTGGCGCTGCGCGCCGTCAGCTCGACCTCGGTGCTCCTGAGCTGGGCGGCGAGCTGCTGCTGCCGTTTGGCCGACGTGTCGAGGGCGCGCTTGGCGTCGAGGTAGCCCTTGCTGGCGGCCTCGAGTTGGGCCCGCAGGGCGGGCGTGCCGCCCTCCTCGTCCTGGCCGGGGGTGGCGGCGAGCAGGCCGGCGCGGGTGGCGGCCGCCGCCGGGGCGGCGGTGACCGGGGCCACCGCAGCGCCGAGGGCGAGCATCGTGGCGATCAGGGCCGCCGTCCGGGCGGCACGTCGTCGTACAGGTGCCATCACTGGCATACACGTGTCCTTCCGTCAGCCGCCGACCGGGTTAGCTGACGGGTTCGGGACGGAAGATCCCTACCGCTGACGCGGATGCACCCCACGAACATGGTTCCCCGGTACGCCCCGCCGGGCGATTAGGCGGCGGCCACCGCCGGCACCGGTGGGTGCCGCCTGGCGGAGGCCGAAGCAGAGCCTACCGGTGCCGGTGTGACTGCTGCAGTGCAGGTGACGCACGGTGCATGTCCACTAACAGTCAAATCCGGCATAAGGCAACAATACTCTCCCAGATTTAAGGTTGTCCTCATTACCACTCGACTGCCCCGCAAGCCCCTGGCGACGCTCCCGGCTCGATCTGCAACGTGGCGTGCTCGATCTGGAAGTCGTCGTGCAGCGCGGCCCGGGCGGCACCCAGCACCGCGCCGACCTCTGCGTCGGGTGTCATGGTCAGGTGCGCCGAGGCCACCTCCATCCCGGAGGTCAGCGTCCAGACGTGCAGGTCGTGCACCTCGGCGACGCCGGGCACGGCGGCCAGCCGGTCGTGCACGGCCGTTACCTGGAGGTGCTCCGGCGCGGCCTGCACCAGGATGCGCAGCGCCGCCCGCCCGAGTCGCCAGGTGCGCGGCAGGATGAACAGCCCGATCGCGACGGCCACCAGCGGGTCGGCCCACCACCAGCCGGTGGTGGCGATCAGCAGTGCCGCCGCGATCACGCCGAGTGACCCCAGCAGGTCGCCGAGGACCTCCAGGTACGCGCCGTGGACGTTGATGCTCTCCTTCGCCCCCGAGCGCAGCAGGGCGAAGGCGCCGACGTTGGCGAGCAGGCCGAGTACGGCGACCACCAGCATCGGGCCGGCCAGCACCTCCGGCGGGTCGCCGAAGCGGCGTACCGCCTCGATCACGACGTAGACCGCGACGCCGGAGAGCAGCACGGCGTTGGCCAGGGCGGCGAGCACCTCCAGCCGGTAGAGGCCGAACGTGCGCTGCGGGTCGCCGCCCGCCCGCCGGGTCGCCGAGATCGCGGCGAGCGCCATGCCGATGCCGAGCACGTCGGTGAACATGTGCCCGGCGTCGCTGAGCAGGGCCAGCGAGCCCGTCCGGAAGGCGGCCACCGCCTCCACCACCATCAGGCCGGCGAGCAGACCGAACGCCGCCCAGAGCCGGCCCCGGTGGCGGTGTGCGGCGTTCGCCACCGACCCGTGGTGGTGGTCATGACCTGCGCCCACGCGCCCATCCTCCCTCTGGGGGTCCGGATTCGCGTTCAATTTATGCTCACATCGCTATGTGTGCAAGTGACGGGCCCTCAGCCGGTCGGGTCGACGGTGGTCAGCCGCTGGGTGGCCCGGGACAGCGCCACGTAGAGCGTCCGTACGCCCGACCCCGGGTCGGCCCGGATCTCGCTCGGGACGACGAGGACGACCCCGTCGTACTCCATGCCCTTGGCCTCCAGGCTGGTCACCACCTGAAGCCGCGGCGCGGCCAGACCGGCCAGCCAACCGGCGACCTCGTCGCGGCGGGGCACGGGCGTGATCACGCCGACCGTGCCCTCGACCTCGGCGAGCAGCGCCGTGGTCGCCGCCGCGACGGCGGCCTCCAGCCCCGCCGGCGGCACCACCAGCGCGACCGGGTCGACGCCGGTGGACCGCACCGCCCTGGGCAGCGGGAGGTCCGGATGCAGCCGGCGGATCTCGGCCGCCGCCACCGCGAAGATCTCCGCCGAGTTGCGGTAGTTGGTGGTGAGGGTGAAGTGGTGCCGCTTGCGCCGGCCCAACGCCTGGTCCCGGGCCCGGGTCAGCTCCTCCGCCTCGCCCGTCCACGCCGTCTGGGCCGGGTCGCCCACCACCGTCCAGGAGGCCAACCGGCCGCGCCGGCCGATCATGCGCCACTGCATCGGCGAGACGTCCTGCGACTCGTCGACCACCACGTGCGCGTACTCCCGGTAGTCCTCCGGGCGTTCCCGGGCCGCCTCGCGGGCGGCGCGCTGCCGGTCGGCGAAGGTGCTCAGCTCGCGGACCCCGCCGGCCAGCTGGAACGGGTCCCGCTTCGCCCGGGCGGGCTTCATCGGCTTGCCGAGCAGGGCGTCCAGCTCGTCGAGCAGCGCGATGTCGGCGATCGTCAGCCCGGCGGTGTCGAGGCTGCGGTACGCGTCGGTCAGCAGCCGGATCTCGGCGCGGGAGAGGATGCCGGCGGCGTAGCGGTGCAACCGGTCGGGGCGGGCCAGCCAGCCCAGTACGTGCCGGGGGTGCAGCCGGGGCCACCACGCCTTGAGGAACTCCCGGAACTCCGGCCGCTCGGCGATCTCGTCCTCGAACGCGCGCTGCTCGGGCAGCCGGCCGACGCCCAACCGGCGGGCCTGCGCCCAGAGCGCCGCGAAGACCCCGTCGAAGCCGGCCCGGCGCACCTCGTTGCGCCGGGCGCCGCGAGGCATCGCCCGGTCCCGGATGCCGTCCAGCTCGCGGCGCTCCAGCCGGAGCAGCGCGCCCCGGTAGAGCAGGCGCAGCTCGGTCGGGCCGTCCGGCACCGCGTCCCGGACCGTCCGCTCCAGCACCCGCCGCATCCGCAGCGAGCCCTTGACCGCCGCCACGTCCGGTGCGTCGGTGCGGGTGGCCGTCATGCCCGCGAAGAGCGTGCCCAGCGAGTGCAGGGTGGCGGTGTCCTCGCCGAGCGAGGGCAGCACCGAGGCGATGTACTCGACGAAGACCGAGGACGGGCCCACCACCAGGATGCCGCCACCGGCGAACCGGCTGCGGTCGGAATAGAGCAGGTACGCGGCCCGGTGCAGGGCGACAGCCGTCTTCCCGGTGCCCGGGCCGCCGGACACGATCGTCACGCCCGAGCCGGGGGAGCGGATCGCCTCGTCCTGCTCCCGCTGGATGGTGGCCACGATGTCGCGCATGCCCCGGCCGGTGGCCTTCGACAGCGTGGCCAGCAGCGCGCCGTCGCCGACGACCGCCATGTCGGCGGGGGCCGCGACGGGGTCGAGCAGGTCGTCCTCGATGCGGGTGACCCGCTCGGCGGAGGACTGGATCGTGCGCCGCCGCACCACGCCCAGCGGCTGCGCGGGGGTGGCCTGGTAGAAGGCGGCGGCAGCCGGGGCCCGCCAGTCCACCACCAGGGTGGACGCGTCGTCGTCGCGGATGCCGAGCCGCCCGACGTGCAGCACCTGCCGGTCCAGCAGGTCCAGCCGGCCGAAGACCAGGCCCTCGTGCTCGGCGTCGAGCATGTGCCGCCGCCGCGCGGCGTGGAACACCATCGCGTCCCGTTCGACCAGCGCCCCGAAGTTGCCCACCCGGGCGAGCCGGTAGCCCTCCTTCTCGGCGCTGACCGCCGACCGGCGCAGCTCGGCCAGTCGGGCGTACACCCGGTCGAGATGCCGCTGCTCGACGGCGATCTCCTGTTCCAGGGTGGTCTGGTCGGTCACCGCTCGCTCCTCCTGACGTCGGCGGCGGGCGGCGCGAACCGCGCCAACCGCGCCAGGCCAACCGCAAGAGGGTACGGCCCGCGCGCAACCAGCGGCGCGACCGGTGCGGGAAAGGAACCCGCGTCACGCCCCCAGGGGCCGCGCCCGGGTCAGTCCGCCCGGGCGGCGGCGGTGGCGCCGGGGGCGGCGAGCACGCGCCGGAGCACGCCGCCCAGCGCCTCGTTGACCTCGTCGGGCCGCTCCATCATCAGCATGTGCCCGGCACCCGGGCAGACGGTCAGCTCGGTCGCCGGCAGCGCGCCGGCGATCGACTCGGCGCAGGGCGGCGGGGTGAGCCGGTCCCGGTCGCCGACCAGGGCGGCGGCCGGCAGGTGGGCCAGCGCGGCGAGGGTGTCCAGCCGGTGCTGCGCCCCGATGGAGGCGCGGAACCCGCCGATCGAGCGGAGGGTGGCGCGGGCCACCGCCGAGGTGACCAGCCGGATGTCGTGCGGGTCGCAGCGGTCGCCGAAGAGCATCCAGCGGATGCTGGGACGCAGCGCGCGCAGCAGCGCCCGGGGCGGTCGCCAGGCCCCGCACCGGGCCAGCACGCCGGCCCCGGTGGTCTCGGCGAGCCGGATCAGCCGGGCGATCCGGGGGGAGAGGCCGTAGACGGTGTGCGTGTGGCCCTCGGCGGTGGTGGAGACGAAGACCAGCCCGGCCGTCCGGGCGGCGAAGTGCCCGGGGTGGCGGTGCGCGTACTCCATGATCGTCATGCCGCCCATCGAGTGGCCGACCAGCACGACGCGGCCGGTCGGGGCCACCTCGTCCAGCACCGCGGCGAGGTCGTCGCCGAGCTGGGCCACGGTGGCGGTGGGCAGCGCCATGCAGCTCGACCGGCCGTGGCCGCGCGCGTCGTAGGTCACCACCCGCACCGCGTCGCCGAAGCGTCGCCGCAGGTCGGCGAGCTGCCGGTGCCAGGCCCGCCCGTCGAGCGTCCAGCCGTGCAGCAGCACGACCGTGACCTCGGCGTCGGCCGGTCCGGCCGCCTCGACGTGCAGGCGTACGTCGTCGGGAAGACGTACCTCGACGTGCTCCGGCATCGTCACCTCCCCAGGGCCGCGCGGAACCGCAACACCGGGGATACCCGGTGGTAACACCGGCTACCCGTCATGAGACCACGACAACCGGGTCGGTGAGAAGATTCGCAACCCGCTCCGAACCTCCCGGGGGCCCGCCAAGCTGAGGGCATGGGGTCGCCCCGGGCCGCGCTGGCCGAGCTGCTCGCCGGCAACCGCCGCTTCGTGAGCGGCCAGCCGATCCACGGCCACGACGTCACCGCGGCCGCCGCGGCGGCCTCCGGCGACCAGCAGCCGTACGCGGTGCTGCTCGGCTGCATCGACTCGCGGGTGCCGCTGGAGGCGATCTTCGACCAGACCTTCGGCTCGATCTGCGTGATCCGCACCGGCGGGCACGTGCTCGACCGGGCGGTGCTCGGCTCCATCGAGTACGTGGTCGGTCAGCTGGGCGTACCGCTGGTGGTGGTGCTCGGGCACGAGCGGTGCGGCGCGGTGGCCTCGACCGTGGACACGCTGCGCGGCGGGCGGTCGCCGGGCGGCTCGCTGGCCCACCTCGTCGAGCAGATCGCCCCGGCGGTGACCGAGGTGGGCGTCGACGACCCCCGGGTGCATCCGCTGGCGATCCGGCGGCACGTGCTGCGTACGGTGCGCGCCCTGCGGGCCGACGCCCTGCTCGCCGCCCCGGTCGCCGCCGGCCGGCTGGCGGTGGTCGGGGCCCTGTACGACCTGGCGACCGGCGAGGTGGCCCTGCTGGAGACGTGAGCGACCCGCAGACGCGCGACCGCCCGCCGGGATGGTCCCGACGGGCGGTCGCGGTGTCGCGTGGGGGAGGGGCTCAGCCCTCGAAGACGCCAGCCTCGACGAGGCGCTTCTCGGTGGCGTCCCAGCCGTCACCCGGGTGGGTGGCGTTGAGGTTGTTGAGCTCGGCCCGGATCTTCGCGGCGTGACCGGCCGCGGCCAGCACCCGGATCTCCTCGACGAAGGCCTCGGAGTCGGTGCGCAGGTGCGCGGTCTTGCCGTTGGTCAGGTTCCGCACGTAGGCGTGCTTGCCGCCGTTGAGCGGGATGACGTACTTGAACTCGCCCAGCACGCTGAGGGCGCCACCCTGGCCAGCCTGGCCGGCCCGGACTGACGCGCGCGCGGTCTTAGAGGTGTTGCTCGCCACGGAGGTACTCCTTGCAAGACGTACGGGAGGACGGAACGTCCGGGGGCTGTGCGGGTGTCACCCTGCCGGGTGCGCCCGCGAAGATGTGCGCGGCACAGGCCGCCGATGGAACTGTACACGAACACGGTCCCTGGCTGGTCATCGCGTCGTGAGGGGTCAACCGGGGCACCCGTCCGACTATTCCGACCCGCGAATTTTCCGATTCCCTGGCGCACCATCCGTCACACCAGTCATCATGTGTTCCAGCAACCACTCGGGTGGTCGAGGTCGTAGGGGAAGACGCACCTCGCTCTCCGGGAGGTCACCGTGCCAACGCGTGGCGTCGTATACGTCCATTCGACCCCGCTCGCCGTGTGCTCACACGTCGAGTGGGCGATCGCGCGCGTCCTCGCCGCGCCGGTCAACCTGCACTGGACGGGCCAGCCCGTCGACCCCGGCGCCCGCCGGGCCGAGTGCGGGTGGACCGGTCGCCCGGGGACGGGCGCCGAGCTGGCTGCTGCCCTCCGGCAGTGGCCCATGATCCGTTTCGAGGTCACCGAGGAACCCAGCCCCGGCGCCGACGGCGAGCGCTTCATGTACGTGCCCGGACGGGGCCTGTTCCGGGCGACCGTCGGGGCGGCCGGCGACATCCAGCTCGGCGAGGACCGGCTGCGCAGCATCATGGCCGGCGCGCGGGCGCCGGAGGCCCTCGCGCACGCCCTCGACAAGGCGCTCGGCACGGCGTGGGACGCCGAACTGGAGCCCTACCGGTACGCCGGCGACGGCGCGCCGGTGACCCTGCTCACCCGGGTCGGCTGACGCCACGGCCCGGACCGGGGCCGACTCATCCGATGGGGTGAAGGTCAAGTTGCCCCGATAACGGGCGAACTGGTGGGATGGGCCGCGTGTCGACTACCTCGCGACGTGCCGGCGTCGCGCTCGCCGTCCTGACCGCGCTGCTCGTCTCCGGATGCTCCCGGCCGGCGGAGCGCCGCCCCGACCCGACGCCCACGAGCGCCGCCGCCCCGACGGCCGCCCCGGCACCCACCGCGAGCGTCCCCGGCGCCGACCCCGCCGCCCGTGCCGCCGCCCTCGTGGCCTCGCTGGCCGACGAGGACCTCGTGGGGCAGGTGCTGATGCCGTACGCCTACGGCGACGCGGCCACCCGGGTCTCATCCGGCTCGGCGGCCGGCAACCAGGCGCTGGCCGGCGTGGACACCCCCGCCCAGATGGTCGAGAAGTACCGGCTCGGCGGGCTGATCCTGGTCGGCTTCAGCGCCGACGACCCCACCAAGGGCAACCAGGAGACGACCAACGTCGACAACCCGAAGCAGGTCCGCGCGCTGACCGACGGCCTGCGCGCGGCCGCCGGCCGGCTGCCCGCCGGGCCGGCGCCCTTCCTGATCGGTACCGACCAGGAGCACGGCGTCGTCACCCGGATCACCGACGGCGTGACCCTGCTGCCCAGCGCCCTCGCCGCCGGTGCCGCCGCACGACCGGAACTGACCGAGGCCGCCTGGCGGGCGGCCGGCGCCGAACTCGCCGCGATGGGCATCAACCTCGACTTCGCCCCCGTCGCCGACGTGCTCGCCACCCGCAGCACGGTGATCGGCTCCCGGTCGTACGGGGCGAACCCGAAGGTGGCGGCGGGGCAGGTCGCCGGCGCGGTACGGGGCCTGCAGGCCGCCGGCGTCGCGGCCACCGTCAAGCACTTCCCCGGGCACGGGCACAGCGCCGCCGACTCGCACGAGGGCCTGCCGGTGCTCGACCAGCCCAGGAAGACGCTGGAGACCGGGGCGTGGCCGCCCTTCTCCGCCGCCATCGACGCGGGCACGATGGCCGTGATGTCCGCCCACCTCGACGCGCGGTCGGTGGACCCGGGCACCGCGGCGACCTTCTCGCACAAGCTGCTCACCGGCGTGCTCCGCGGCCAGCTCGGCTTCCAGGGCGTGGTGATCACCGACGGGATGAACATGCCGCCGGCCAAGCGCTGGTCGCCGGGCGAGGCCGCCGTGCGGGCGCTGAAGGCGGGCAACGACCTGATCCTGATGCCGCCGAACGTCCGTCAGGCGTACGACGGGCTGCTCGCCGCGCTCCGCGACGGCTCGCTGCCCCGGGCCCGCCTCGTCGAGGCCGCGACCCGGGTGCTGACGATGAAGTTCAAGCTGGCCGACCGGCCCACGCCCGAGCTGTCCACGCTGGCCGGCCCGGCGCACCGCAAGGCGGCGGAGGACCTGGCCGCGGCGGCGGTGACGGTGCTGCGCGGCGCCTGCGGCGGCGGCGTACGGGGCCCGGTGACCGTGACCGCCTCCGGCGGGCGCGAGCACACCCGGGCGGCGCTGACCGAGGCGCTCAAGGCGGCCGGGGTCGAGGTGGTGGCCCGTGGCGGGACGGTGGTGCACCTCGTCGGGTACGGCGACGGCGCCGGCGACCTGCGCGCCGACGCCGCCGTCACGGTCGCCATGGACACCCCGTACGTGCTGGCGAAGGCCAAGTCGCCCACCCTGCTGGCGACCTACTCCTCCAGCCGGGCGTCGATGACCGCCCTCGCCGGGGTGCTGGCCGGCAAGACCCGCCCCGAGGGCCGCTCCCCGGTGCCGGTGAGCGGCCTGCCCGCCACGACCTGCGGCACCTGAGCGGCGTCAGTCGCGGTTGATCCGGGCCGACTGCTTCACCAACTGGTACGCGGGCAGCAGCTCGGTGGGTTCCGGAGTGTCCAGGCTCAGCACGATCGGCCCGTAGAGGGAGGAGACCGCGACGGCCCGGTCGTTGACCGCGCCGCCGTCCTTCCTGGGGTAGCTGGCCTCCACGGCGTCGAGGGTGCCGGCCTTGAGCCGCCGGTACTCCGCGTCCGCCGCCTTCGGCGAGTACGCGTCGAGGAAGTGCTTCAGGTGCGCCTCGGCGCCGCCGGCGACCCCGTCGACCCGCCACACGCGGAGGAACCCGATCGAGCCGGCCGGCCTGGCGTCGATCTCGCACAGCATGAGGGCCTTGCCGAGGCGGGCCTCGCCGAACTCCGCCGAGCCCTTCACCGCCTCGACCTTCCACTTCGCCGGCACGGAGAAGGTGACCGGCAGCTCGCAGGGCGTGCCCTTCCCGCCGACCGTGGTGCCGGCGGCGGCAGCCGCCACCTCGTCGTGCCAGGGTGGGCCGGGCGTCACCGGCGAGGCGGTGGCGCTCGGTGAGGCCGACGGGGAGCCACCGGCCGAGGGCGGCTCCTCCGTGCCGTCGGCGCAGCCGCCGGTCAGTCCGATGGTGAGCGCCGCGAGCACGGCGACGCGGGTACGACGTTCCATGGTGTCCATTCCCCGTTGACGATGAGCCGGCTCATCAAAGCGACACATGCGGGCGCCGTCAAGCCGGAATGGTCACCGGTCCCCGCGCACCAGTGCCGGGCACCGCCCGCGCCGCGGGGAAAACCGGGTCGCGTTCGGGCGCCGGGCCTGGCACCCTCGCGCAGATGGGAACGGCTGAGGGTTTCGCGTACGTCGAGCGGTCGGACGGCACCGTGGTGATCACCCACCACGGCCGGCCGGCGGGCACCTTGCGGGGCGGCCGGGCGGCGGAGTTCCTCGCCGAGGTCGACGGCGACCCGCAGCTCGTGATGGCCCGGTGGACCGGCAACTACCGCCGGGGCAACGAGCGGGCCGCCCGCCGACACCCCCGCAACCAGGGCTGAGCGAGGCGGGAGGGCCCGCGCTCGCCCGAGCGCGGGCCCTCCCGACGGTACGTCGTGATGCGGTCTGCGCCTTGAACCGTGCCGGACTGCGTGGCCGGTCGAGCCGGTGACCAGAGCCTGGACGACCGGCGCTGTCGTCGCCGCGTTGCGATACCACAGCGGCATCTTCATGCCACACAGGTATCAGCACTGCGGCGCGGTGGTTCGTCGGCGCCGTGCGCCTGCCATGTCCGCCGAGCCCCGCACTTCGGAAATCGCCGGCCGACCCCGCCGGCCCTACAGGGGGATGTTGCCGTGTGCGCCCCGGGCCGCCGGGGCGGCGGCGAGGGCCTCGGCGATGCGGCGGCGCGTCTCGGCGGGGGTGATGACGTCGTCCACCACGCCGATCTCCAGGGCCCGGTTGACGCCGCCCGCGACGCGGGTCTGCTCCTCGACGAGCTGCGCGCGCAGCGCCTCGCGCTCCTCGGCCGGGACGGCGGCGAGCTTCTTGCGGTGCAGGATGTTGACGGCGGCGCCGGCGCCCATCACCGCGACCTCCGCGTTGGGCCAGGCGAACACCGCGGTGGCACCCAGGGAACGGGAGTTCATCGCGATGTACGCGCCACCGTAGGCCTTGCGGGTGACCAGGGTGACCCGGGGCACGACGGCCTCGGCGAACGCGTGCAGGAGCTTCGCGCCGCGGCGGACGACGCCGTCCCACTCCTGGCCCAGGCCGGGTAGGTAGCCGGGGACGTCGACCAGGACGATCAGCGGCACGCCGAGGGAGTCGCACATGCGCACGAACCGGGCGGCCTTCTCGGCGCTGGACGCGTCCAGGCAGCCGCCCAGGCGCAGCGGGTTGTTCGCGACGACGCCGACGGTGCGCCCGGCGAAGCGACCCAGGGTGGTCACGACGTTGGGGGCCCACTTGGCGTGCAGCTCCACGCCGGGGGCGTCCAGCAGCGCCTTGACCACCGGCTTGACGTCGTAGGCCCGGTTCGGCTCCGCCGGCATCCTCGCCGCCAGGTCGTGTCCCCCCTCGTCCCGGGCGGACACGTCGTCGGGCGACAGGCGCCCCTGCCGGCCCAGCAACGCGGCGAGCCGGCGCGACTCGGTGATCGCCGACTCGTCGTCGGCGCAGGTCACGTGGACCACCCCGGATCGGCGGCCGTGCGGCTCGGGCCCACCGAGGCGCGCCATGTCGACCTGCTCGCCGGTGACGCTGCGGACCACCTCCGGGCCGGTCACGAAGATCCGGCCCGCGCCGCTCATCACCACGATGTCGGTCAGCGCCGGCCCGTACGCGGCGCCACCGGCCGCCGGACCGAGCACCGTGGAGATCTGCGGCACCCGCCCCGAGGCACGCACCATCGCCGCGAAGACCTGGCCCACGGCGTCCAGGGCGACCACGCCCTCGGCCAACCGTGCCCCGCCCGAGTGCCACAGCCCCACCACCGGCACCCGTTCGCGTACGGCGGTGTCGATGGCGTCCACGACGTGCCGGCACCCCTCGGTGCCCATCGCCCCGCCCATCCGCGTCGCGTCCGTGGCGTACGCGACGACCGGCGATCCCTCGATCTCACCGCGCGCCCACAGCACGCCCGAGGTGTCGCGGGGCACCGACAGCCGCAACGATCCCGCGTCGAACAGCGCCCGGAGCCGAACCTCCGGATCCCGGTGGTCGACGACGGAAGATGCGTCCACGCCGACGGCGGTGGTGCTCACGTGTGCCTCCATGGCAGTGGTCTCAGGCCCGCGTGAAGACGAGAGCCACGTTGTGGCCGCCGAAGCCGAACGAGTTGTTCAGCGCGGCGGGGATGTCCATGTGGCGCGCCTCGTTGGCGGCCACGTCCAGGCTGAGCCCGTCGTCGGGGTCGTCCAGGTTGATCGTCGGCGGTACGACACCGTCGCGGATCGCCAGGATGGTGGCGATCGACTCCAGCGCGCCCGCCGCGCCCAGCAGGTGGCCGGACATCGACTTGGTCGACGTCAGCACCGGGTGGTCGCCCAGGGCCGCCCGCAGCGCGGTGATCTCCGCGACGTCGCCGACCGGGGTCGACGTGGCGTGCGCGTTGACGTGCACGATGTCCGCCCTGGCGACGTCCGCGTCCGCGATCGCCTTCGCGATCGCCCGGATGGCACCCTCGCCCTCCGGGTGCGGCTGGACGATGTCGTAGCCGTCGGAGGTGAGCCCGGCGCCGGCCAGCCGCGCGTAGACCCGGGCGCCCCGGGCGGCGGCGTGCTCCGCCCGCTCCAGCACCAGGATGCCCGCGCCCTCGCCGAGCACGAAGCCGTCGCGGGCCTTGTCCCACGGGCGGGAGGCCCGCTCCGGCTCGTCGTTGCGGGTCGACATCGCCCGCATCGAGCTGAACCCGGCGATCGGCAACTGGTGGATGACCGCCTCGGTGCCGCCGGCCACCACCACGTCGGCCCGGCCGGCGCGGATCATGTCCATGCCGAGGGCGATCGCCTCCGCGCCGGTCGCGCAGGCGCTCGCCACGGAGTGCACCCCGGCCTTCGCGCCCAGCTCCAGCCCCACCCAGGCGGCGGGGCCGTTGGGCATCAGCATCGGGATGGTGTGCGGGGAGACCCGCCGGGGGCCGGACGCCTCCAGGATGTCGTCCTGGGCGAGCAGCGTCAGCGCGCCGCCGATGCCGGAGCCGACGCTGACGCCCAGCCGCTCCGGGTCCAGCCCGGAGTCGGCCAGGCTGGCGTCCGCCCAGGCCTGCTGCGCCGCGATGATGGCGATCGCCTCGGAACGGTCGAGCCGGCGGAGCTTGACCCGGTCGATCAGGCCGGTCGGCTCGACCGCCAGCTGGGCGGCGATCCGGACCGGCAGTTGCTCGGCCCACTCCTGGGTGAGCGGACCCACCCCGGAGCGGCCGGCGAGCATGGCGTCCCAGGTCGACGCGACGTCCCCGCCCAGCGGGGTGGTCGCGCCGAGCCCGGTGACGACGACGTCGGTGTGAGCCATGATCAGGACTGCGCCTCGATGTAGCTGACGGCGTCCCCGACGGTCTTCAGGTTCTGCACCTCGTTGTCCGGGATCTTGACGCCGAACTTCTCCTCGGCCGCCACCACGACCTCCACCATGGAGAGCGAGTCGACGTCCAGGTCGTCGGTGAAGGACTTCCCCTCGGCCACGTCGTCCGGGTTCACCCCGGCAACCTCTTCGAGGATCTCGGCGAGGCCGGCGGTGATCTCGTCACGGGTCATTGCGGTTGGTTCCTCTCATCGTGGTTCATTCGACGGCCGACGACGCCGACCGTCACTCCCCGGCACGCGGCCGGAGGGGCTTTCAGGGGCAGCGGACGACCTGACCGGCGTAGGTCAGCCCGCCACCGAAGCCGAAGAGCAGCACCGGGGCGCCGGACGGCACCTCCCGCCGCTCCACCAGCTTGGACAGGGCCAGCGGCACGCTCGCCGCCGACGTGTTGCCGGACTCGACGATGTCCTTGGCGACGATCGCGTTCGGGATGCCGAGCCGCTTGACGATGCCGTCGATGATCCGGGCGTTGGCCTGGTGCGGTACGAAGGCGGCCAGCTCCGACGGGTCCACCCCGGCGCGCTCGCACGCCTGCCGGGCCAGCGGCGCCAGCTCCGTGGTGGCCCAGCGGAAGACCGACTGGCCCTCCTGCTGGATGTACGGGCGCCAGCCCTCGATGCGTACCGCGTCGCCCCGCTCCGGCACCGAGCCCCAGACCACCGGGCCGATGCCGGCGGGCTCGCCGTCGGCGACGGCCGACACGACGGCCGCGCCGGCGCCGTCGGCGAAGATGATGCAGGTGGAGCGGTCGGTCCAGTCGACCATGTCGGACAGCTTCTCCGCGCCGATGACCAGGGCGTTGCGCGAGGCGCCGGCCCGGATGGCGTGGTCGACGGTGCCCAGCGCGTACGCGAAGCCGGAGCAGGCCGTGTTGAGGTCGAACGCACCGGGCGCGGTGATGCCGAGCTTGGCGGCGACCCGGCAGGCCACGTTGGGGCTGCGGTCGGCGGAGCTGCACGTCGCCACCACGACCAGGTCGATGTCGGCGGCGGTGAGCCCGGAGTTCGCGAGCGCCTTGCCGGCGGCGGCGCTGGCCATGTCGGCGACCGTCTCGCCGTCGGCGATCCGCCGGGTGGCGATGCCGACCCGGTCGCGGATCCATTCGTCGTTGGTCTCGACGAGTTGGGCGATGTCGTCGTTGGTGACCACCCGGGAGGGCTGGTAGTGCCCCAGCGCGACGATCCGGCTGCCGGTCATGCGTGTCCTCCGATGCGGACGAGCGGTTGGCCCGGGGCGACCGGGTCGTCGTGGTGGGCGAGCCACTCGGTGAGCACACCGTCGTCGTGCGCGGTCACCTCGACCGGGCCCTGGCGGGTGGCCACGTGGCCGACGACCTGGCCGGTGCGCAGCGTGTCGCCCTCGGCCAGGTCCCGGGCCGGCTCGAAGGTGCCGGCCGCCGGCGCCACCACCACACGGAAGTGCATGGTCGGCTCGTGGCTGGGCGCCATTCCGTGCCGGGCGATCAGGTCCCGGGCGGCGGGCAGGTCGTCCGGGGTGTTGAGGGTGACCACCTCGGGGGCGCCGGCCCCCTTCAGCTCCCGCTTGACCAGGCCCGCGAGGGTGCCGGCCGGGGGCAGTTCGATCACGCCGGTCACCCCGAGGTCGGCCAGGGTGCGCATGCAGAGGTCCCAGCGCACCGGCGCGGTGACCTGGCGGACCAGGCGCTGCACCATGTCGCGCCCGTGGTTGACCGCGGCGCCGTCGAGGTTCGACAGCAGGATCCGGGCCGGGTCGGTCGGGGTGATCCCGGCCGCCACGGCGGCCAGCGCCGTCTCGGCGGGGGCCATGTACGGGGTGTGGAAGGCGCCGGCCACCTTCAGGCGGATGACCCGGGCCTTCGTCGGCGGCTCGGCGGCGAGCTTGTCCAGCCCCTCGACGGCGCCGGCGGCGACGAACTGGCCGGCCCCGTTGCGGTTGGCCGGGTGCAGCCCGTGCGCGGCGATCGAGGCGAGCACCTCGTCCGGGTCTCCGCCCAGCACGGCGGCCATCCCGGTGGGCTCCAGCGCGCAGGCGGCGGCCATCTCCCGGCCGCGTACGCCGGCCAGGGTGATCGCCGCCTCCGCAGGGAGCACCCCGGCGAGCGCCGCCGCGCCCAGCTCGCCGACGCTGTGGCCGACGGTGAGCGTGACGTCGTACATCGGCAGGTGCTCGGCGGCCAGCAGCGCGGCGGCGACCAGCAGCGGCTGGGTCCGCGCGGTGTCCCTGATCTCGTCCGCGTCGGCCGTGGTGCCGAGGTGCACCAGGTCGACCCCGGCCAGCGCGGACCACCAGCGCAGGCGCGCCTCGGCGCCGGTGAGGTCCAGCCAGGGAGTCAGGAAGCCGGGTTTCTGGGAACCCTGGCCGGGCGAGAGTACGGCGAGCACGTCTATGACTCTCCCGGATACGGGCGGGTAGCGCTGTGCCGCCTCCGACCAAACCGCACTAGAACCTTTGGAGGAAACCTACAAAGATCGGCGGCGATCATCACCTGTGTGTGATGTTTTGCTGGCACTCGGGGTCATTGTCTGGGTTGGTACCACCGGGACCACCGGGTCGAGCCGGCCGACGGTGAGGGCGACCTGGAGCGCGAACGCGTCGCGCGCCGCGAGCGGCGAGAAGCCGGTGACGTCGGAGATCCGCCGCAGCCGGTAGCGCACCGTGTTCGGATGCACGAAGAGGGACCGCGCGGCGCTCTCCAGCGTGCCGCCGGCCGCGAAGAAGGCGTCGAGGGTCTCCAGCAACTCCCCGCCGGCGCGGATCAGGGCCGCGTAGACGTCGTGACGCAGCCGGCGGCGCGCCTCCGCGTCCCCGGCCAGCGCCCGCTCCGGCAGCAGGTCGTCCGCCGGCACCGGTCGGGGCGCGGTCGGCCAGGCCGGGGCGGCCCGGAAACCGGCCAGGGCGGCGCGCGCCGACTCGGTCGCCTCGTCCAGGCTCGGCACGGCCGGACCGACCACCACCGGCCCGTCCCCGAACGTGCCGAGCAGCTTGCCGGTGGCCGCGACCGGGTCGGCGGCACCCCCGAGCACGATGACCAGCCGGTCGCCGTGCACCCCGCCGATCACTTCCGTGCCGATGCGCCGGGCCTGCCGGTGGACGGTGTGCAGCACAGCGGAGACCTCCCCGCCGGGGGAGCGGCCGACCGCCACCGCCACGGGCGGGGCGTCTGCCCAGCCGAGCGCCGCCGCGCGGCTCGCCAGCACGTCCGGCGAGTCGCCGCGCAGCAGGGCGTCCACCAGCAACGCCTGCAACCGGGCGTCCCACGATCCGCGCGACTCGGCGGCGCGGGCGTACACGCGGGCGGCGGCGAACGCGATCTCCCGGGAGAACCGCAGCACCGCCTCGCGCAACTGCTGCTCCTCGCCCTTCGCCGCCAGGTGCGAGACCTGCTCCTCGACCACGTCGATCATCACCTTCACCAGCGCGACGGTCTGCTGGAGGCTGATCGAGCGGGCCAGCGCCTGCGGCGCGGTGGCGAAGACCTCGTCCGAGACCTCCTGGGTGCTGTCCGCCGTGCCGCCGCCGTCGCGCAGCCACTGCACCAGCGACCGGGCGCCGGCCTGGGCCACCAGCATCACCCAGGAGCGGTGGTCGGGCGGCAGGTCGCGGAACCAGGGCAGCGTCTCGTCCATCCGGGCCACGCTGGCGCTGGCCAGCGCCCCCGCCGCCCGTTCGATCCGGCGCAGCGTGGCCGACAGTTCCGTCCCGCCCGGCTCGCTCACCGCCCCAGCGTGACACGCCCCGACCTGCGCCTGGGCGCCGGGCGGCCCGCCCGCTGCGGGTGGCCGGCCTGCCGTGGCCCCGGGCGGCCCGGCCGCCGTGACGACGGGCGGCGGCGAGGTCAGGCCGGGGGCGGGGCGGGCAGCCCCAGGCCGACCGCCTGGCGGCGGTCCAGCTCGACCAGGCGGGCCGTCTGCTCCGCCCGCGCCCGCTCGGCGGCCGCCTGGTCCCGGTACTGCCGCACGCTGATCCCGGTGAGCACCGGCAGCACCCCGGCCAGGACCACGGGCGCCCCGAAGCCCACGCCCCGCCAGTCGCCCTTCAACAGCACCCCCACCGCCGTGCCGAGGACGCTCAGCCCGACCGTCACCTGGAGCAGCCGACGCCACGTGCGGGCCGAGCCGAACACGCACGCGTCGTAGAGCACCTGGGTGTAGACCAGGACGGTCGCCAGCGAGCCGCCCAGCGCGAGGTCGGCCAGCACCGCCACCGTGCCGAGCGCCAGGCTGGCCCGGCTGGCGACCCGGCGCAGGCCCACCGCCACGCAGACCACGGCCAGCGGCAGCAGGAACAGCGTTTCCGGCACGTCGGGGCGCCAGGACAGCTGTGGCTGCGTGCCCAGGCCGTACATGACCAACCCGCCGGCCAGACCCGCACAGGCGAGCAGAACGTCCCGCCCCCGCCCCCCACCCCATGACCCCACCCCCAGATCCCACCACACCCCCTACACCCCGGGTTTCCGCCGATCATGCAGGTGTGGTGGGGGGACGAAAACTCGGTGATCGCGAGGGGAGGGGGGTGGGTGGGGTGGGGGAGTCGGGTGGCTGATGGGAGGGTCGGTGGCGGCCAGTACGGTGGCAGGGCCCGTCGGAGCTACCCGGCGGGCGGGGCGAACGTGAGGAGACTCCGATGGCGCACGGGGAGGCCGAGCACGGCTGCGCCCAGGGCGAGCCCTGCCGGCCGGGCCACCACGAGCAGCCGACGGCGGCCAAGCACCGCCGGCTGCCCGGCGGGTTCCCGGCGCACGCGCCGGAGCACCCGGCCCGCGCCCCGGAGCGCCCCGAGGACGAGGTCACCGTGCCCCGGCAGCGCGTCGCGGAGCCGGCTCCGGCCGGCGAGGTCGAGGCGGCGGTGGCGCGGGGCTGCCGCAGCGACCTGCCCGGCTGGGCGGGCGCGCACCGGCACGGCCCGGTCCGCCCCCAGCAGCGCGCGACCCGCCGCGAGCGCCCGCCGCGCCGCTGGTGCTGACCACGGCGGCGCCGTCCGGCCGCTACGTTCTGTTTCCTAGACGGTGACTGAACCTGACTGAATGTGACTGACCGTGGCTGACCGTGCCCGACGTCGACGGCTGGCGGTGTAGTGCCCTCGCCCTCGATACCACACAGGCATTTATATGCCGCTTAGGTATCAGTGTTCCGGCGGCAATGGTTCATCAGCTTGACGCGCCTGCCGCGTCTTCTGTCAGCAGGACGCCGTCAGGACCGCGATTGGACCCCACCACTGCTGAAACACGCCTTGGCGTGGTCGGTGTGACCGTCCGGGACCTGCCGGACCTGCCGGACCCGCCGGTCGGCCCGGACACGCTGCTCGTGCGGGTGCGGGCGCCGGAGTGAACCCGGTCGACTGGAAGGTGCGCGAGGGGCGCCTGTCCGGCGGGATCCCCGGGCACTTCGTCAAGCCGTCGACCGTGGACCTGGGCGTGCTCGCCGGGCTGGTCGACGCCGGCTGGCTGACCGTCCACGTGCAACGGACGTTCCCGCTGGCGCAGGCGGCCGCCCGTTCGGGCGTGCGCCCCCGGCCGGAGCGGGTCAGCGGGTGCGGCGGCGGACCAGCAGCGCGATGCCGGCGAGCCCCGAGGTGATGACCAGCACCACCGCGACGTTGAGCAGCAGCAGTCGCTGCAACTCGCCGAGCGCCTCGTCGATGTCCTTCGCCGGGTTGAGGGCGTCCTCCGGGATGACCCGTTCGCCGCCGCCGACGCCACCACTGACGGTGTCGAACTGTCGCTCCAGCGGGACCCCGGCCGTGCGGAGCGTCTCCGACATGCTGAGCCGGCCGAGGAACCAGCCCGCGGTGGTCTTGCGGGCGTCCGGCTGCTTGGCCGGGCGGAAGACGCGCGGCCCGCCGACCGCCTTCGGGTAGAGGTCGTACGTCTGCTTCGGGACGTCACCGGCGAAGACCACGACGGTGTACTTCGGACCGAGGTCGGCGGCCTTCGGGCCCTTGGCCTGCCCCGTACGGCCGAGGAAGTTGACCTGGTCGATGATCGCCACCACGTGCGCGGGCTGGGCCTCGGCGCGCAGCCGCAGCGGCTCCGCCAGCCCCTCCCCGGTGATCTGCACCCCGGCCGGCGGGGTCTTCGGTGCCGCCGTCGCCGTCCCGGCCGGGCCGAGCGACAGGACCGCCGCCGCGAGCCCGCCCGTCAACACCGCGACCAGCCGCCGCATCGTTCGGACCATCGCCGCCTCCTCGCCCCGTTCGATGGATGGCTTGCTGCAGGTCACGCGTTGGTTGGCTGACGGGGGTGACCGAACCCGTGCAGGGCGTCACCCTCAAGACTGCGCAGAAACGTCGATCGGTTGCAGCTCGTGGAACAGTAATTGGAACTATCTGTGATCCCGGCCCGACCAATGAACGGCGGCCGTGGATCAGCGGGCGGATCGTACCTTTACGGAGGGGTTCATGGGGGGCAGGTTCCCACGAGTGGCGCTCACCTGGCCAGTGGTGGTCGGCGTGGCGCTCGGTGTGTCGTTGTTGCTTCCGGCCGCGCCGGCGGCCGCCCACAACTCGCTGACCGGCAGCGATCCGCGCGACGGCGCCCGGGTGGCCGAGGCGCCGGCCCGCATCGAGCTGCGGTTCCTGGCCAAGGTGGACCCGAATACGACGAAGATCACAGTCACCGGCCCGGACAACGTGGCCGCGCTGGGCGGCGCCCCGACCTTCTCCGGGTCCCGGGTGAGCATGCCGTTCAAGCCGGGCCGGGCAGGGCTCTACATCGTCGACTACCGGGTGGCGTCCAGCGACGGGCACCCGGTCACCGGCGAGGTGCGGTTCACCCTGACCACCGGCACCCCCGCCGAGTCGCCGTCCGGCGCGGGCACCGCCGGCCCGAGCGCCCCGGCGTCGGCGGCACCGCCTCCGTCCGGCGCCGCGCCGACCTCGGCCGCGCCCGATCCGACGGGCGCGGGCACGCCGGGGTCCGCGGTGCCCGCGGCGAAGGAGAGCGACGACGCGGCCGGGCGCGGCTGGCTGTGGGCGCTCGGCGGCGTGCTTCTCCTCGCCGCCCTCGCCGCCGGCCTGCTGCTGCGCCGCCGCTCCGCCCGTCGCTGACCGGCACGAGCCCGCGACGCCTCAGCGCCCGGACCCACCGGTCCGGGCGCTGAGCGGATACGCCGCCGTCAGGTACCACCCCGAGCCGAAGCCGGAGGTCGCGGCCCGACGTGGCGGCGGCGTCGGAGGCTGCCTCAGCGGCGCGGACGCCTCCCGACGGAGCGCTCGTGGCGGTCGGGAAGGCGACCGGGACTCAGACCAGGCGGACCCGGGCGGCGCGCAGCCGGCTCAGGGTGCGCTCGCGGCCGAGCACCTCCAGCGACTCGAACAGCGGCAACCCGACGGTGCGGCCGGTGACCGCGACGCGTACCGGGGCCTGGGCCTTGCCGAGCTTGAGCCCGCGCTCCGCGCCGACGGCCTCCAGCGTCGACTTGAGCGTCTCGGCGTCCCACGACTCCAGCGCCTCGAACGCCGCCGTGGCGGCGTCCAGCAGCTCCGCCGCGCCCTCCTTCATCGCCTTGGCCCAGGCGGCCTCGTCGATCAGCGGTGCGGCGAGGAAGAGGAAGTCGACGTTCGGCACGATCTCGCTGAGCAGCGCGATCCGGGTCTGCGCCAGCGGGGCCACGGCCGCGAAGGCGTCCGCGTCGAACTCCTCCGGCTGCCACGGCGGCGGGGCGATGGTGCCGGTGCCCGTCAGCCACGGCCGGCAGGCCTCGACGAACTCCTCGACGCCGAGCGCCCGGATGTACTCGCCGTTGAACGCCCGGAGCTTCTTCTCGTCGAAGAACGCCGGCGAGGGGTTGACCTCCTCCAGCCGGTACTCCTGCTCGATCACCGACCACTCGACGATCTCCCGGTCGCCCGACGGCGCCCAGCCGAGCAGCATCAGGTAGTTGCGCATGGCCGAGGCGAGGTAGCCCTCGTCCCGGAACGCCTCCAGGGCCACCTTGTCGCGGCGCTTGGAGAGCTTCTGCCGCTTCTCGTTGACCACCACCGGCACGTGCGCCCAGATCGGCGGCTTGACCCCGAGGGCGTCCCACAACAGCTGCTGCTTCGGGGTGTTGGGCAGGTGCTCCTCGGCCCGGATCACGTGGGTGATCCCCATGGTCATGTCGTCGACCACGTTGGCGAGCAGGAAGACCGGCGAGCCGTCGCCCCGGGCGATGACGAAGTCCTCGATCAGCTTGTTCTCGAAGGTGGGCTCGCCGCGGATCAGGTCGACCACCACGGTCTCGCCCTCGTCGGGCGTACGGAAGCGCAGCGCGCGCCCCTCGCCGGCCGGCAGGCCCCGGTCCCGGCAGAAGCCGTCGTAGCCCTGGTACTGCGAGCCGGTGCGGGCCTGCACGGCCTCGCGGGTGCAGTCGCAGTAGTAGGCGCGGCCGGACGCGTGCAGCCGCGCGGCGGCGGCCCGGTGCTCGCCGGCGTACTCGGACTGGAAGTACGGGCCCTCGTAGCTGCCGCGCTCGATGCCGATCCAGTCCAGCGCGGAGAGGATGCCCTCGGTCCACTCCGGCTTGTTGCGGGCCGCGTCGGTGTCCTCGATGCGGAGCACGAACACCCCGCCCTGCTGCTTGGCGTAGATCCAGTTCTGCAGCGCCGAGCGGGCACCGCCGACGTGGAACATCCCGGTCGGGGAGGGGGCGAAGCGCACACGTACCGTCACGTCCCCCAGCCTACGGCGGCGCGCGAGCCGATCAGGCCAAGGGGTACGCCTCAGGGCACCGAGCGGATCTTCAGCACCAGCACGCTGCCCAGCACGGTGACCGCCGCGGTGGCCGCGTAGAGCGCGGGATAGCCGCCGAGGTGCACCACGAGCGGGGCGGAGATCGCGGGACCGAGCACCTGCGGGGCCGAGTTGGCGATGTTGATCACGCCCAGGTCCTTGGCCCGGTCGGTGGCGGCGGGCAGCACCTGGGTGATGAGCGCGGCGTCCACCGACAGGTAGACGCCGTAGCCGGCGCCGAGCAGCAGCGCGGCGGCCACGGCCACGGGCCAGACCGGCGCGACGGCCAGCAGCAGCGCGGCGACCGCCATGATCCCGCCGGCGGTGATGACGAAGACCTTGCGCCGGCCGGAGCGGTCCGACAGCCGGCCGGCCACCACGGCCGTGGCCGCGAGGCCGGCCGTGTAGAGCAGGATCAGCACCAGCAGGCCGCCCTCGGGGTCGGGGTGGCGCACCTCGTCGGTGAGGAAGTAGAGCAGGTAGAGCGTGCCGAGCGCGTTGCCGAGCTGCACCAGGAAGCGGGTTATCCAGGCCCAGCCGAAGTCGGGGTGCCGGCGCGGCGAGACCCACATCGAGGCGAGCAGGGTGCGCCAGCGCAGCGCCGGGCGGTGCGCCCGGGGCAGCGGGTCGTCGGCGGTGAGCAGCGCGAACGGCAGCGCCAGCAGCAGCACGGCGACCGCCATCGTGGCGTAGCCGGCGGCGGTGCCGCTCACCACGGCGGTCACCAGCACCACGCCGAGCACCAGCCCCAGTGCCTGGGGGATGCCGACCCAGCCGGAGACGCCGCCGCGCTGGGCGACCGGCACCCGGTCCGGCACGGCGGCGGTCAGGCTGGCCAGCATCGCGTTGAAGCAGACCTGCGCGGCGACCCAGCCGAGGGCGACCCCGACGACGGTGCGCTGCTGCGCGAGCAGCACCAGGGCCGCCGCGCCGAGCAGCGCCCCGCCGGCGGTCCACACGTGCCGGCGGCCGAACTCCCGCCCGGCCAGTCGCAGGCAGGTGCGGTCCGACAGCGCCCCGGCGAGGGGGTTGGCGAGCACCGCGGCGAGCGCGCCGAGGCCGGTGACCACGGCGAGCGCGGTCTCCTTGTCGGCCGGCGCGATCCGCTCCAACTGCTGCGGCAGCAGCACCTGGATGGGCGTGAAGAACGCCATCCAGACCCCGAGGTTCGCGGCGAAGATCAGCGCGATCCAGCCCCGCCGCACCGGCACGGCCGGCTCGGCGAGCGCCGCCGGCAGCGACGCCGGCGTCGGGTCGACGGTGGTCACGGCCGGGCGATCAGGTCGCGCAGCCAGGCGTACGAGGACTTGGGCGTACGGAGCTGGGTGTCGAAGTCGACGTGCACCAGGCCGAAGCGCTTGGTGAAGCCCTCCGCCCACTCCCAGTTGTCCAGCAGTGACCAGACGAAGTAGCCGGTGACGTCGACGCCCTCGGCCATCGCCGCCCGTACGGCGCGCAGGTGCCCGTCGAGGTACGCGATGCGCTGCGGGTCGTGCACCCGCCCGTCGGCGTCGGGCACGTCGTCGTACGCGCAGCCGCTCTCGGTGATCTGGATCGGCGGCAGGTCGTCGGCGTACGTGCGGTGCAGCCAGCCGAGCAGCTCGCGCAGCCCGTCGGGGGCGACCGGCCAGTCGAAGGCGGTGCGCGGGTATCCGTCGAGCGGCACGAACTCGAACGGCAGGGGCGAGCCCTCCTGCGGGGCGCGTACGCCGGTCGGGTTGTAGTAGTTGACGCCCAGCACGTCGATCGGCGCGGCGATCGCGTCGAGGTCGCCGGCGCGCACCACGGCGGTGTCGAAGCCCAGCTCGGCGGGGTAGCCCCGACCGAACAGCGGGTCGGTGAAGAGGCGGTTGTGCAGCGCCTCGTACGCCGCCGCGGCGGCCCGGTCGGCGGCGGCGTCCCCGGCCGGTCGCACCGGCGTGTAGTTGTTCGCGATGGCCACCGGGCTCGCGGTGCGCGCCCGCAGCGCGGCGACGGCGAGACCGTGGGCGAGGAGCTGGTGGTGGGCCACCGGGAACGCGTCGAAGAGCAGCGTCCGGCCGGGGGCGTGCTCGCCCGTGCCGTGGCCGAGGCTCATGTGGATGAACGGCTCGTTGAGGGTGATCCAGAGCTTCACCCGGTCGCCGAGGCGGGCGGCGGTCGCGTCGGCGTACTCGGCGAAGCGGTGGGCGGTGTCGCGGTTCAGCCAGCCGCCCGCGTCCTCGAGGGCCTGCGGCAGGTCCCAGTGGAAGAGCGTGGCGACGGGGTCGACGCCGTGGGCGAGCAGGTCGTCGACGAGCCGGTCGTAGAAGTCCAGGCCGCGCGGGTCGACCGGGCCGTCGCCGGTGGGCCGCACCCGGGGCCAGGCGATCGAGAAGCGGTACGCCGAGACGCCCAGCCCGGCCAGCAGCGCGACGTCCTCGGCGTGCCGGTGGTAGTGGTCGCAGGCCACGTCGCCGGTGCTGCCGTCGGCGATCCGGCCGGGGGTGTGGGCGAACGTGTCCCAGATGGACGCTCCCCGCCCGTCCTCGTCGACGCCGCCCTCGATCTGGTAGGCGGAGGTGGACACTCCCCAGCGGAATCCGGCGGGGAACTCGGGCATCGCTGCGGTCGACATGCGCCCTCCCGGCGTACGTGAATCGTGCTCGCGACTCTAGAGCGCCGTCGATCGATGCGCCATAGGCCTTCCCGCGCCGTAGCGCAATGGATTTCGGCGTGTCTTTTCCGAACCCGTCCAGGTAAGTCCGAATTTGCGCATAGAGTGCCGATATCGTGGGATGTCCTCACTGGAGGAAGACGGAAATGATCCTCGTGGAACGCAGTGCGCACGTGATGGCGCCGATGGAAGTGGTCTGGGACGTCGTGCAGCGGGCCGAGCAGCTGCCGGCCTGGCTGGCGGGGGTCCGCGCGGCCGAGGTGCTCTCGGGAGAGGGCTTCGGGCGCCGACAACTCGTCCAGGCCGGACGTGGCGCGGCGCATGAGGCCGAGGTGATCGCCTACCAGGAGCCGACCCTGATCGGCTGGCGTGAACGCGCCAGGGGCGCCGGTGCCCGGGCGGAGGCGCGCACCGAGATCTACGTCCAGCTCACCGCGGACGAGGAGGAGGGCGGGACGATCGTGCGACTCATCGTCGTACGCTGGCCGGCCGGTCCGGTCAAGGCCGCCCTGCTCCGCCTCGGCCTGCGCAGGGTCGGCGCCGACCTGGAGGACTCGCTCGCCCGGCTGACCGATCTGGCCGCCGTCGGCTGAGCCGGGCACGTCCTGGCGTCACCCGCGACGGCGGTGGCCCGGTGTCCCCGCCAGGGACCCCCGGGACCACCGCCGTTCCGCTTCACGCGCCGCCACTGCCCGGGGCGCCTCACGGGCCCGACCGGCGACGACGAAGGGCCCGGCGCGGGTGCGCCGGGCCCTTCGTCGCGTACGTCCTAGCTGTCGCCGCCGGTCTCGCCGACCGGGGCCGCGTTCACGTCCTCGATGGCGTACTTCTTGGCCGCCTCGGCCGGCACGTTCGCCGGCACCGTGCCGCGCAGGGCGAGCTGCCGCAGCGTCGCCACCACCACCGACTCGGCGTCGACGTGGAAGTGCCGGCGCAGGGCGTGCCGGGTGTCCGACATGCCGAAGCCGTCCGTGCCGAGCGAGGTGAAGTCGCCGGGCACCCAGCGGGCGATCAGGTCCGGCACCGCGCGCATCCAGTCGCTGACCGCGACCTTCGGGCCCTCGGCGTCGGCCAGCTTCTGCTGGATGTACGGCACCCGCTGGTCACCGCCCGGGTTGAGCAGGTTGTGCTCCTCGCACTGCACCGCGTCGCGGCGCAGCTCCGTCCAGGAGGTCACCGACCAGACGTCGGCGGCCACGCCCCAGTCCTGGGCCAGCAGCTGCTGCGTCTTGAGCGCCCACTGCATGCCGGTGCCCGAGGCGAGCACGTTGGCCTTCGGCGCGTCGTCGCCCACCGACGGGGCGGGGGAGTAGCGGTAGATGCCCTTGAGCAGGCCCTCGACGTCCACCCCCTCCGGCTCCGCCGGCTGGAGGATCGGCTCGTTGTAGATCGTCAGGTAGTAGAAGACGTTCTCCTGCGCCTCGCCGTACATGCGGTGCAGGCCGTTCTCCACGATGTGCGCGATCTCGAACGCGAACGCCGGGTCGTACGCGACCACCGCCGGGTTGGTGGCGGCGATCAGCAGCGAGTGGCCGTCCTCGTGCTGGAGCCCCTCCCCGTTGAGCGTGGTCCGGCCGGCGGTGGCGCCGAGCAGGAAGCCCCGCGCCATCTGGTCGGCGGCGGCCCACAGCCCGTCGGCGGTGCGCTGGAACCCGAACATCGAGTAGAAGATGTACATCGGGATCATCGGCTCGTCGTGGGTGGCGTACGCCGAGCCCGCCGCCGTGAACGAGGCGACCGAGCCGGCCTCGTTGATGCCCTCGTGCAGGATCTGCCCGCCGGTGGACTCCTTGTACGACAGGAACAGCTCCCGGTCGACCGAGGTGTAGCGCTGGCCGTGCGGCGAGTAGATCTTCTGCGTCGGGAAGAGCGAGTCCATGCCGAAGGTGCGGGCCTCGTCCGGGATGATCGGCACCCAGCGCTTGCCGAACTCCTTGTCCTTCATCACGTCCTTGAGCAGACGGACGAAGGCCATCGTGGTGGCCACCTTCTGCTTGCCCGAGCCGCGCTTGACGTCGGCGAAGCGCTCCGGGCCGGGGATGGCCAGCCGCTTCTGCCCGGAGCGCCGCGACGGCAGGTAGCCGCCGAGCTGCTGGCGCCGCTCCTTGAGGTAGGCGATCTCGTCGGACTTCTCGCCCGGCGTGTAGTACGGCGGCAGGTAGGGGTTGTCCTCCAGCGCCTTGTCCGGGATGTCCAGGTAGAGGCGGTCGCGGAAGGTCTTCAGGTCCTCCAGCGTCAGCTTCTTCATCTGGTGCGTGGCGTTACGGCCCTCGAAGTGCGAGCCCAGCGTCCAGCCCTTGATCGTCTTGGCCAGGATGACGGTCGGCTGACCGGTGTGCTCCATCGCCGCCTTGTAGGCCGCGTAGAGCTTGCGGTAGTCGTGCCCGCCCCGCTTGAGGTTCCAGATCTCGTCGTCGCTGAGGTCCTCGACCATCTTGCGGGTCCGCTGGTCGCGGCCGAAGAAGTGCTCCCGGACGTACGCCCCGGACTCCGCCTTGTAGGTCTGGTAGTCACCGTCGGGCGTGGTGTTCATCAGGTTGACCAGCGCGCCGTCGGTGTCTGCGGCGAGCAGCGGGTCCCACTCGCGGCCCCAGACCACCTTGATGACGTTCCAGCCGGCGCCCCGGAAGAACGCCTCCAGCTCCTGCATGACCTTGCCGTTGCCGCGCACCGGCCCGTCGAGCCGCTGGAGGTTGCAGTTGATCACGAAGGTGAGGTTGTCCAGCTCCTCGCGGGCGGCCACGCCGATCGCGCCGAGCGTCTCGGGCTCGTCCATCTCGCCGTCGCCCAGGTACGCCCACACGTGCTGGTCCGAGGTGTCCTTGATGCCCCGGTGGTGCAGGTAGCGGTTGAAGCGCGCCTGGTAGATCGCGTTCAGCCCGCCCAGGCCCATCGAGACCGTGGGGAACTCCCAGAAGTCCGGCATCAGCCGCGGGTGCGGGTACGACGGCAGGCCGCCGCCCGGGTGCGACAGCTCCTGGCGGAACCCGTCGAGCTGGTGCTCGGTCAGCCGCCCTTCCAGGAACGCCCGCGCGTACATGCCGGGGGAGGCGTGGCCCTGGTAGAAGATGTGGTCGCCGCCGCCCGGGTGGTCCTTGCCCCGGAAGAAGTGGTTGAAGCCCACCTCGTAGAGCGAGGCCGAGCTGGCGAAGGTGGAGATGTGCCCGCCGACGCCGATCTCGGGGCGCTGCGCCCGGTGCACCAGCATGGCCGCGTTCCACCGCACGTACGCCCGGATCCGCCGTTCCACGTGCTCGTCACCCGGGAACCACGGTTCGCGCTCCGGCGGGATGGTGTTGATGTAGTCGGTGGTGGTCAGCGACGGCACCCCGACCTGGCGCTCGCGGGCCCGCTCCAGCAGGCGCAGCATGACGTAGCGGGCGCGCTTGGTCCCGCGCTCGTCGATGACACCGTCGAGCGACTCGACCCATTCGCTGGTCTCTTCAGGGTCGATGTCCGGAAGCTGGCTCGGCAGACCAGCGGTGATCACCGGGCGCTTGCGTTCCGTAGCCACAGGCGTTCCCTCGGTTCTGTGTGGGATAGGTCTCTAGCGCCATCCTGCCCCCTGGTGGCACCTGCCGTCACGCCCACCGCCCGGAGACGCGACGCGCGACACAGGTACCCGTCGGTAACTTTGCGCAACCGGCCAGGCCGGTGGGAGTTGGGCGGCCAGCTACCGCCTCGGGCAGAATGCGTCGTATGCGCAGTGAGGTGATCACCGTCCAGACCGGGGCCCGGCCCACCGTCCGGGACATCACGGCGGAGGCCGAGCGGTTCGTCTCCGGGCAGGGCGACGGCCTGCTGCACGTCTTCGTGCCGCACGCCACCGCCGGACTGGCGATCATCGAGACCGGCTCGGGTTCCGACGACGATCTGCTCGCCGCGCTCGACGACCTGCTGCCCACCGACGACCGCTGGCGGCACCGGCACGGCTCGCCCGGGCACGGGCGCGACCACGTGCTGCCGGCCTTCGTCCCCCCGTACGCGACGCTGCCGGTGGTCGACGGCCGGTTGGCGCTGGGCACCTGGCAGTCGGTCTGCCTGGTCGACCCCAACGGCGACAACCCCACCCGCAGCGTCCGCTTCTCGTTCCTGCCCGGCTGACGGCGCGCTCCGCGCTGCCCGACCCGCCCACGACGGCGCGTTCCGCGCCGCCCGTTCCGACCACGACGGCGCGTCCCGCGCTTCGGATCAGACCGCGATGTCGCGGCGGGCGAAGGTGACCGCGCCGACGGCGGCCAGCGCCACGGTGGCGCCGGCGAGCAGCAGCGCCCCTACCGGCTGCACGCCGTCGAGCAGCGGCGAGCCGCCCAGGTACCAGTGGAACGGGGACAGCTCCCGCGCCCAGGCGAGCCCCCGCACCTGGGGCAGGACCGAGTTCGCCAGGTAGCCGAGCACGGCCACCGCGGCGCTGACACCGAGCGCCACGGCCCGCCGCCCGGTGGCCGCGCCGACCGCGAAGGCGAGCGCGGCGAAGGCCAGCCCGAACAGGGCCAGGTGCAGGGTCATCGCCGCGAAGCCGCCGACGCCGATGCCGTCGAACTGCGACGGCCCGCTCAGCGCGACCATCGCCAGGCCGAGCAGGACGGCCACCGCCACGATGCCGACCGCCACCGCGGCGAGGCGGAGCAGGACCAGCCGGGTCCGGCCGACCGGGTGGGCGAGCACCAGGTCGAGCGTGCCGGCCTCCTCGTCGCCGGCGACCGCGCGGGCCCCGGCGGCGATGGCGAACACGGCGACCAGCAGCGGCACCAGCAGGCCGTAGACGGCGCTGCCGAGGTAGCCGGCGGCGCTGGTGAGGTCGCTGTAGTTGAACGCCTCCAGCAGCCCCTCCGGGTACGCCTCCAACGCCTTCGTCATCTCCGGCGTCTGCATGGTCGGCCAGAACGAGGCGTACATCGCCCCGACGGCGACGATCGACACGGTCCAGCCGAACAGCGACCGGCGCGCGTCGTAGAGGGCCTTGGTGAACGGGTCACGCAGCAGCACGGACGGACTCCTCGCGCGAGTAGTAGCCGAAGAACAACTCCTCGAGATCGGGCTCCTCGGAGAGCAGCCCGATCACGGTGTGCCCGGCGGCCGCCTTGACCAGCGCGTCGGCCCGCCCGTCGAGGCGGCAGCGCAGGGTAGATCCCGCGACCGTCACCTCGCTCACGCCCGGCAGGGCGGCGAACTCCGCCTCGGCGACCGGCTCGGCGAAGGTGACCTCCACCCGGCGTACGGCACGCTCGCGCAGCTCCTCGACCCGCGCCACGGTGACCAGCCGGCCCTCGCGGATGATGCCCACCCGGTCGGCGGCCTGCTGCACCTCGCTCATGACGTGCGAGGACATGAACACCGTCCGGCCGTCGGCGCGCGCCTCCCGCACCAACGACAGGAACTCCTGCTGGAGGAACGGGTCCAGCCCGCTGGTCGGCTCGTCGAGGATCAGCAGCTCCGGGTCGTGCATGAACGCCTGCACCACGCCGACCTTCTGCCGGTTGCCCTTGCTGAGCCCTCTGATCCGCCGGCCGAGGTCCAGGTCGAGCCGGGCGGCCAGCTCGTCGATCCGGGCCCGGGGCACCCCGCCGCGCAGATTGCCCAGGTAGGTGAGCAGCTCCCGGGCGCTCTGCCGGCCGTCCACGACGAAGTCGCCGGCCAGGTAGCCGATCCGGCGGCGCAGGGCGACCCCGGCGCGGCGGGGATCCGCGCCGAGGACGCTGATCCGGCCGCTGGTCGGGCGGATCAGGTCGAGCAGCAGCCGGATCGTGGTGGACTTGCCGGCTCCGTTGGGACCGAGGAACCCGTACACCTCGCCGCGCTCGACCCGCAGGTCCAGCCCGGTCAGGCCACGGTTGCGCCCGTAGGTCTTGACCAGGTCGCCGGTCTCGATGGCGGGGTCAGTCATCGTTGCCTCCCCTCTTGTCGTATTCGGCCTCGAAGCGTTCGACGAGCTTCGGCACCTCGCGTTCGACGAACGCGTAGAAGTCGCGCATCACCCGCAGCCGTTCGCTGCCGGGCGCGTCCTCGCCGCCGACGACGGTCAGCCCCTGCTCCATCAGCTGGCGGAACACCCGGAACTTGGCGGCGTCGGCGGCGATGTGGATGATCGCGTCCGGCCTGACCTCGTAGGCGTGCCCCCGGTGGCCCGGCACCGGCACCCGCCGGGCCAGCCCGCTGGTCTCCAGCATCCGCATGCCGGTGCTGACCGAGCCCTTGGAGAGCCCGAGCCCCTCGGCGAGCTGGGCGCTGGTCTGCCACGGCGGGTCGCAGACGAGCAGCCAGCCGAGCAGCTTGCCGTACGCGGGTGGCAGGCCGAGCCCGCTCAGCACGACGGCGGCCTCCTCGGCGTAGTGGCGCTGGGCGGACACTTCCGTCATGGACTCCTCGTTTCGAATATTCAATAAGTTCTGAACAGAACATACGCGTGGATCGGCACCCCGGCAAGGGGTGTCGTGCCACCGGCGGACCCGTACGGTCCGGGTGCCGAACCATCGGCCGAAAGTAGGATGTGCGGCATGGCTCAGCACACCGTCCCCGCCACCCCGGCGGATCCCGCCCGCGCGGCGCTGGCGGGCGACGTGGTGCGCCGTATCACGCACATCGCCGCCGCGCTGCGCCATCAGCAGGACATGGAGATCGCCGAGCTGGGGCTGACCCCCGCGACCGCACGGGCGCTCCACGAACTGGACCCCGACCGGCCGCTGCCGGCCCGCGACCTCGCCGCCGGGCTGGGCTGCGACCGCTCCAACGTGACCGCCCTGGTCGACAAGCTGGAGCGGGCCGGGCTGGTCGAGCGGCACGCCGACCCCGCCGACCGGCGGCAGAAGACGCTGGTGGTGACCGGGCCGGGACGGCAGGTGCGGGCCCGGGTGCAGCAGGTCATGTCGGATTCCCGGCTGCTCGCCGGGCTCAGCGGGCGGGAGCTGGCGACCCTGCGCGAGCTGGTCTGGAAGGTCTCCGACGGGGGCTGCCCCGAGCAGTGCGACGAGGACTGACGACACCGCGTCGAACGTGTCCGAGTGGGCGCGCGGGCCGCTCGTCGGTAATGCTGTCCGACGTGACCACCCCGCAAGATCTCGACGACCGGTTCCGGGAGACGCTGGCCGCGCTGGCCGCCCCGGCGCAGCGGCGTGACCCGGCACGGCCGGTCACCGACGACACGACCCTGACCGGCGCGCGGGCGCTGGAGCTCTTCGACGCGCAGGCCACCAGCCGCCAGCTCGACCTCGCCGGCCGGTGGCTGCGCAGCTTCGGCGAGGGCTTCTACACGATCGGTTCCGCGGGCCACGAGGGCAACGCCGCGGTGGCCGCCGCGCTGCGCGTCACCGATCCGGCGTTGCTGCACTACCGCTCGGGTGCCTTCTACTGCGTCCGCGCGGCCCAGGCCGGCGGGTCGGCGCCGGCCGAGCGGCCCGAGGCCGAGCATCCCGAAGACGACCAGCCGGAGGCTGAGCGGGTCGGAGCTGAGCGGGTCGGAGCCGGGCACGGTGGTTCCGACCGGCCCGCCGAGGCCCCGCCGGGCGACGCGGTCGGCTCCGGCGCCGCCCCCGACGCCCGCGACCCCGACGAGCCGGCCGCCGACGCCCGGTCCGTCGTGGACCAGCCGCTCTCCCCGGTGTACGCCGAAGCGGCCCGCGACGTCCTGCGCGGCATGGTCGCCTCCAGCCGCGAGCCGATCGCCGGCGGACGCCACAAGGTCTTCGGCCGGGCCGACCTGGCCGTCGTCCCGACCACCTCCACCATCGCCTCCCACCTGCCCCGCGCCGTCGGGATGGGGCTGGCGGTGGAACGGCTCCGCCGGCTGGACACCTCCGGCCGGCGCGACGGGGCGCGGGCCGGTGCCGAGCAGGCGCCCTGGCCGACGGACGCCATCGTGGTCTGCTCGTTCGGCGACGCCTCGGTCAACCACGCGAGCGCCACCGCCGCGTTCAACACCGCCGGCTGGTACGACCACACCGGCCTGCGCATCCCGGTGCTCTTCGTCTGCGAGGACAACGGCCTCGGCATCAGCGTCCGCTCCCCGAAGGGCTGGGTGGAGACCACGCTGCGGTCCAAGCCGGGGATCCGCTACTTCGCCGCCGAGGGCGACGACCTGGTGCGGGCGTACGAGGCCGCGGCCGAGGCGGCGGCCTGGGTGCGGCGGCACCGGCGTCCCGCCGTGCTGCACCTGTCGACGGTGCGGCTGATGGGGCACGCCGGGGCGGACGCCGAGACCGCGTACCGCAGCGCCGGTGAGATCGCCGCGGACCTCGACCGCGACCCGCTGGCCGGCACGGCACGGCTGCTGGTCGACGCCGGGGTGGCCACGGGCGAGGAGCTGCTGGCCCGCTACGACGAGATCGGCTGGCAGGTGCGCCGGATCGCCGAGGAGGTGCTGGACGAGCCGAAGCTCACCGCGCCGGCGGACGTGGTGGCCCCGCTGGCCCCGCGCCGGCCGGCCCGCCTCGCCCGGGCGGTGGCCGACGCGGCGGCCCGCGCCGCGGGCCCCGGTGCCGGTGCCCGGGCGGAGGCGTTCGGTGGCAGGCCGCCCGAACTGACCGGCCCGCTGACGCTGGCGCAGAGCATCAACGCCGCGCTCGCCGACGGGATGCTCGACCACCCGCAGATGGCGGTGTTCGGCGAGGACGTCGGCGCCAAGGGCGGCGTCTACGGGGTGACGAAGGGGCTGCGGGACCGCTTCGGCGCGGCCCGGGTCTTCGACACGCTGCTCGACGAGACCTCGATCCTCGGGCTGGGGCTCGGCGCCGGGCTGGCCGGGATGCTGCCCGTGCCCGAGATCCAGTACCTGGCGTACCTGCACAACGCCGAGGACCAGCTGCGCGGCGAGGCCGCCACGATGCAGTTCTTCTCGCAGGGCGCCTTCCGCAACCCGATGGTGGTGCGGGTGGCCGGCCTGGCGTACCAGGAGGGCTTCGGTGGGCACTTCCACAACGACAACTCGGTGGCCGTACTCCGGGACGTGCCGGGTCTGGTGATCGCGGTGCCGGCGCGGCCGGACGACGCCGCGCCCATGCTGCGCACCTGCCTGGCCAGCGCCGCGGTGGACGGCAGCGTCTGTGTCTTCCTGGAGCCGATCGCGCTTTACCACACCCGCGACCTGTACGCCGACGGTGACGGTGAGTGGCTGGCCCACTACGCCGAGCCCGGCGCGTGGACCGGCGGCCACGTGCCGATCGGGCGGGCCCGCGTCTACGGCGTCGGCTCCGCCGAGGACGTCACGATCATCACGTTCGGTAACGGAGTGCCGATGTCGCTGCGCGCGGCGGCCACCCTCGCCGACGAGGGCGTCGGCACCCGGGTGGTGGACCTGCGCTGGCTGTCCCCGCTGCCGGTGGCCGACATCATCCGCGAGGCAGCGGCGACCGGCCGGGTGCTGGTCGTGGACGAGACCCGCCGCTCCGGCGGGGTGGGCGAGGGGGTCATCGCGGCCCTGGTGGATGCCGGATATGTCGGAGCGGCGCGGCGAGTGGCCGGAGTTGACTCGTTTGTACCATTAGGCCCGGCGGCGCGTCAGGTTCTCGTCTCCGAGGAAGCAATTACCCAGGGTGCCCGCACGCTCCTGGCACGGTAAATTCCGTTGCACCCGGTGCGCCACTTGCGCGGGGAGCCACAACTGTGTGGACTTTGCCTGACGGCGTCGACGTGACGCCGCAGGCAGGGATGAGATGAGGAGGCACGCGACAGTGAGCGCGACCGCTGGTCAGGCCGCCGACGGGGTACGCAGCCTGGCGGACCGGTTCGGGATCGAACCGGGGATGGTCGTCATGGAGATGGGGTACGACGAAGACGTCGACCAGGATCTCCGGGACGCCCTGACCGACCGCTGTGGAGAGCTGGTCGACGAGGACACCGACGAGGTGGTCGACGCGGTGCTGGTCTGGTACCGCGACGGCGACGGTGATCTCTTCGAGCTCCTCGTCGACGCCCTCGGCCCGCTGGCCGACAACGGCGTCGTGTGGCTGCTCACGCCCAAGGCGGGGCGTGAGGGGCACGTGGAGCCGAGCGAGGTCGCCGAGTCCGCGCCCACCGCCGGCCTCCAGCAGACCTCCACCGTCAACGCCGGCCGGGACTGGAGCGGCGCCCGCCTCGTCCTGCGCCGCGGCGCCAAGGGCAAGAAGTAGACCGACGTCGGCGATCACCCGGCGGCACCCACTGCCGGGTGTGGCAGGCTGTTGCCCATCCGACCCCATCCTGAGGAGCTCGCATGCCGATCGAGGTTGGCGCCGAGGCGCCGGACTTCGTGCTCAAGGACCAGAACAACCAGGAGGTCCGGCTCTCGGACTTCCGTGGCAAGCGCACCGTGCTGCTGGTCTTCTACCCGCTCGCCTTCACCGGGATCTGCCAGGGTGAGCTGTGCGAGGTGCGGGACAACCTCAACGACTACGTCAACGACGACGTCCAGGTGCTGACGGTCAGCGTCGACTCCGTCTACGCCCACAAGATCTGGGCCGACAAGGAGGGCTACCAGTTCCCGCTGCTGGCCGACTTCTGGCCGCACGGCGCGGTGGCCCAGTCGTACGGCGTCTTCAACGACGTCGCCGGCATCGCCAACCGGGGCACCTTCGTGATCGACAAGGCCGGCGTGGTCCGCTTCGCCGAGATGAACATGCCGGGCGAGGCCCGCGACCAGCAGGGTTGGCGCAAGGCCCTCGCCGACGCTGTCGCGGCCTGACCAACCGGGCACGCCGTACGACCGGGCCGGTGGATGGCAGGGTAAGCTAGCCAACCTCCGGCCCGCTCGTACGGGTTCCGGGCGCGTAGCTCAGTGGGAGAGCACTCGCCTTACAAGCGAGGGGTCGCAGGTTCGAAACCTGCCGCGCCCACACACTGACCAGCACACGAGCAGGGCACCGGATGACCGGTGCCCTGCGTCGTCTCGGTTCGTTCGCCAGAGCAGTCCGGCGACCGGCTCAGCGATGCCCGAGATGAGTTCCGGGGCGAGATGCTGATAGCGGGTCGTCATGGCCATCTGCGACCAACCCATCACCTCCATTGCCGCGCGGGTCGGCACGCCGAGGACCAAGAGCATGGTCGCGGCCGTCTGCCGCGCATCGTGCAGGCAGGCATCCCGTACGTTCGCCTCCTTCAGCGGCGCCTTCCACGTGTCGTGATCTCCGCGAGGATCGCTCGGTCTGCCGTTCGGCTGGGCGAACACCCAATCGCCTCATCCCAGACTTGGTCGAGCGCTGGCAGCATGGTGGCGGCGATGTGGTCTTCACTCGGTACTTCAACTATCCTGGCCCGTTTGAGTGCCTGATTCACTGGGCGAAGTACCAGACTGCTCCCGAAACGGATATCGTCACCGAGTTGCAACCGTATGCCGAGCAAGCTACGGCCATCGTGGATAAGCGCATCTACAGCCTCTTTGACGACCGAGGTGCGGAGGTTGTCGCCAAACGCGGTTGGACGGATCTGTGCGTGTGTGGCATTGCCACTGAAAGCTGTGTTCTCAAAACCGTTGTTGATGCCTTTGAGCGCAACCTGACGCCATGGCTTATTGAAGGCGCCTCTATCAGTCACGCTGGCCAGAAAGCCCATGACGCGGGCCTGCTGGTGGCTGAGCGCTTCGTTGGCCGTGGCCCCATCATCACGACAACCTCTCTGGATTCGCTCATGGCCGTATCGTCACCTGGCTGACGCCCATCCCGAACACCCTCTCAGGACGAATGTCAAGCTCCGCCAGCGGAACATTCGGCGGAGCTTGACATTCATAGAAGCGCCAGGTTGGCGTAACTATTGATTAACCACGCCATCCGTCCGGCACGGAGCCTTGCCGTACCTGGTAAGTACCGCTGCAGGTGCCATTGTCTGACCAGATGCGGATCGTGTCGACATCGTTGGCCCAGGTTCCGCCATTGGGGTGTGCGTAATCGCCAAGGTTGGCTCGGGTGTTGCGAGGAATGCAAATATAGCGGTCAGGGCTGGCGCCCGTGTCGAGCAACCATACTGAATCGTCGTTACGGGTGTTGACCACGGAATCTGCGCGATTCTGTAGGCTGCTCGACATGTTCTGGTAGTACGTGTCCTGATACTGGGCGAACTTGGTCCCAGTGTCGTATGCACCTTCGTATAGGCACACGTATGGGTAGGCGCAGTCTCGGTAGCTTGAGGCTTGAGCTGGCGCTGGTAGTGCGAATGCAAGCAGGGTGGCTGCCAGCGTGGCCAGCAAAGCTTTTTGTCGTACCACTTCGTCCCTTTCTCCCGAAGACCTGCATCTAGGCATCAGCATTTATGGAATGCGCAAAATAAACCGTCACCTACCTTTCTGTTCTTGAGATATAGATGTTATTAACTGGACGAAGTTATTTACTCAATCACTCTAGGTCAATGTGGATGTCAGATGCGCGACACTTCTGGCGCAGTCGGCCACACCGGCGATCCTCGCGCGTACCGCAGCGACAACCAGCCCACCACGCGGACGCCCGGGGCGAGTGGTGGGAGCGACATCAGTCCGAGCCAACAGCACGGACGCTGGCGGCGGAGCGCGCAGAGCATCACCGCTCAGCAGGCCTTCGACTGGCAGGAATCTCGAGCGTGGGATGGCGGCGCTGAGCTGTTGGGCGGTAATTCCCGCCTTGTGGAGAGCTGTCGCCATGGTGAGCACGGCCCAGCGCTTACGCAGAGGACGACTGCGGCCTTCGGGAGTGACGATCTCGTACTGGGTCCAGTCGCGGCCATCGGCACTGACTGCCCGGGCCTGGCTTTGCTTACGGCGGATCTGGACGGTCAGTTCGCCAGCCTCGGGCAGCGGGATGATCTGCTGCACGTCCAGCAGCAGCCTCTCGGCGACCTTGTACGGCGTGAGCTTCACGCAACGAATGTCAAGGCCGTACACGTCAGTCAGCCAGAGCACAGTCGTGGTGATCTCACGGTCAAACCCGGCAGCCACGAGTACCAGGCGTACTTCGCGGCTAAGCACCGTGTCCTCCCCGCCGGCCTCCTCGAGGAATTCCGCCAGTCTTGACCGGGCTTCGTCGACCGCCTCGGGTTCGACCTGGGCCAGATAGTGCTCGTGATGTTCGACGAGGTCGTCAAAGGTCATGACTGACACCATCGCGGCATACCGCAGCGCCTGAAGTTCCACGTGACCGCCGTCGTTGGTGCGCTTGAGCTCGATGACGACCAGTCGGCCACTGCGGTCGACTCCCAGGAGGTCGACACGGCGTCGAGCATCGGTGAAGGCTCCGAACTCCTCAGCCACGACCATCACGCCGTCGACGATCATGTCGATGCGCGCGCGAAGGAGTCGCTGCAGGTCAGCCCGCTCCAGCACTTGCTCCGCCGTGAAGGTCGTGGACGGCACAGGCTCCAGCACGTTGGACGTCATCTCGTACAGCGGCATCTGGTCATCATCGCAGTGACGGCGGCTCTGCTGGGAGGCCGCGCGTGACCACGCACGGTCCGGTGCTGCCGATCTGGAGCTGTGGTGGCTGCGATGCGCCTCGGCCCTGCCGCACGCGGCAGCGCGAGCTGCGTGCGGAGTTCGATGGCGCTCCGATCTCCCTGGCCCTCTACCTGGGGTGCCCAACTGGTGCGTGCTCCGAAGACCTGACCTCGGTGTCGACGGGGGCGCTGCATCAACGCTTCCTCGGCTGGCTGCGGGGAGAGGCCACCTGAGGAACGAGCATCCCAAGGTGCGCATCCAGCGCCTCGTCTGATGCCAGCAGCGCTGCGGGGGGCTCACTCCGAGCGGTTTCGATCCACTGTGGACATAAGCTACGCTCTCCGCCGTGCCTGCCGACTCGATCGGTACGTGCGGCGGAGGCAGCCACCGGCAACGGTGGTCGACGCCGCACGCAACCCCGGGTGACCTGCGCGATCCGCGAACCCCGGGGCCGCTCTCGGGTGGGTTTTCCGCCGTCGCCACCTGCGCCGCCACCGCCACATCGACGAAGGACCGATTCAGTTGTACGACGCGATCGTCATCGGCGCCCGCTGCTCGGGTGCGTCCACCGCCCTGTTGCTCGCCCGGCGTGGACACCGGGTGCTCGTGGTGGACCGCTCCTCGTTTCCCAGCGACGTCATCTCGACGCACTTCCTCTGGCCGCACGGGATGTCCTACCTGAACCGGTGGGGACTGCTGGACGAGGTCCTGGCGGTCACTCCGGCGCACACCACGGTCGAGGTGGTCAACGACGGCATCTCGCTGACCGGCTCGGTGCCGGCCGAGCTGCTGCGTGAGTACTTCCGGGACCTGCACGGCGACGACTCGGGCGTGGTGCAGAGCTATGCGTCCGTGCGGCGGCGGGTGCTCGACGAGATCCTGGTCGGCGCGGCCGCCAAGGCCGGTGCCGAGGTGCGAACCAACTTCACCGTTCGGGAGCTGATCGTCGAGAACGGGCAGGTCGTCGGTATCCGGGGGCGCGCGGTCGACGGAGAGCTGGTCGAAGAGCGGGCCCGGATCGTGGTCGGTGCCGACGGCCGGAACTCGTTCGTCGCCCGCACCCTCGCGTTGCCGAAGTACGACGAGCGGCCCCGCTGCACGTTCGCCTACTGGAGCTACTGGTCCGGCTTCGACCTGGGCCCGGCACAACTGCACCGGCGCGGCCGGTTGGCCTGCGCGGTGGCGCCGACCAACTTCGACCAGAACATGGTCCTGGTCTGGGGTCCGAGTGAGTGGTCGCGGGAGTTTCGCGCCGACGTGCCCGGCAACTACCAGAAGGCGCTGGACTTCGTCAGTCCGGAGCTGGGCGACGTGGTGCGCAGCAAGGGGACCAGGGAGGAACGCATCTACGGCACCCTGGACCAGTCGGCCTTCCTCCGGCCACTGCACGGGCCCGGATGGGTGCTCGTCGGTGACGCCGAGTCGGCCAAGGACCAGTGCACCGCGATCGGCATCACCCACGCCTTCCGCGACGCCGAGTTGGTCAGCGCCGCACTCGACCGGTGGCTCCGCGGTGACGCGTCGATCGACGAGGCGATGACCGCCTACGGGGACCGCCGCCGGAGCCAGAACGCCGCCGCCTACCACGACTACGTCTGCACCCTCGCCGAGATGCGTCCGTACCGGCACGACGAGTTGCAACTGTTCGTCGCGTTACGCGGCAACCAGCAGGAGACCGACCGGTTCATCGCCACCCACGCCGACGTCGCGCCGGTGTCGGAGTTCTTCCAGGCCTCCAACCTCTTCCTGCTCAACGACGCCGCGAAGGAGTCCTCCGCGGACCACGCGGTCTTCGAGGACTTCGCCGAGACCTCCCGCAGCTACCAGCAGAACCTCTTCGCCTGATGATCCACCAGGGAGACGACACCGTGACCACCGAGCTGGACCAGCGTGAAGACGGCGAACTGATCGGGATCATCCTCAAGGCGGCCCACTGCCGGGACTTCGAGACCATGACGCGTACCGCGACCGAGGTCTCCGAGATGACCCGCAACTGGGCCACCCACATCCCGTGGGACGACCTCGCGTCGCTCGAAGGCGCCGACGACGAGTTGGCCCAGGTGGTCGCCGACCTCACCGAGATGTGGGAGCCGGCCCACCTGCGCAACCCCGTCGACCCCGACGAGGAGTACGCCCTGGACAAGAACGCGTACGACTTCTACCGGCCCGCCGGCCGCAACCTGCTGACCCGCACCGAGGACTTCTACGGCTGGGTGCAGGCCCGTCGCCGCACGGAGACCTGGCAGTACTCCCGGGTGCTGGAGGCGGCACCGGACAGCGTCGCCCAGATCACCAACGACCTGGGCCGGCGGGCCCGGGGCATCAACTTCAACTCGCAGGACTACCTGTCGTTCAACACCCACCCGGCGATCCGGGAGGCGGCGGCCAAGGCGATGCACGACTACGGGCCGCACAGCGCCGGCTCGCCGATGGTGCTCGGCAACACCCGTATCTCCGACGATCTGGAGGCTGCCCTCGGCGACCTGGTCGGGCTCGACCACGTGACGCTCTTTCCGACCGGCTGGGCGGCCGGCTTCGGCGCGGTCGTCGGTCTGGTCCGGCAGTCCGACCACATCCTGATCGACCGGCTGGCCCACTCCTGCCTCCAGCAGGGGGCGCGGGCGGCCACCCGGAACGTGGTCCGCTACGAGCACCTCAACGTCGAGGCGGTACGCCGGCACCTGACCGAGATCCGGGCCACGGACACCCGCAACGGCATCCTGGTGGTCACCGACGGGCTCTTCTCGGTGGACGCGGACTGGCCGGACCTCGTCACCCTGCAACGCGTCTGCCGGGAACACGACGCCACGCTGCTGGTCGACGTGGCCCACGACCTCGGCTCGATGGGGCCCGGCGGCACGGGCGTGCTGGGGATGCAGGACCTGCTCGGCAGCGTCGACATCGTGATGGGCGCCTTCTCCAAGACGTTCTGCTCCAACGGTGGCTTCGTGGCCTCCAACTCGCCGGCGTTGAAGCAGTACATCAAGATGTTCGGCGGCTCGCACTTCTTCTCCAACGCGCTGTCGCCGGTGCAGACCGCGGTGGTGCGGGAGGCCACCAGGATCATCCGGTCGGCCGAGGGCGACGCGCTGCGGGCCCGGCTCTTCACCGCGATCCACGCCCTGCGCGACGAGCTGACCGGCCGGGGTCTGACCTGCATGGGTGAGCCGTCACCGATCGTGCCGCTACTGATCGGCAACGAGAAGCTGGCGCGGACGGCGAACCGCCTGCTCTTCGACCGGGGGGTGCTGGCATTCATGGTCGAGTTCCCGGTGACCCCGACCGGCTCGTCCCGGTTCCGGCTCCAGGTGCAGGCCGGGCACCGGCCCGAGGAGGCCCGCGAGGCGGCCCGGATCATCGAGGGCGCCATCGCCGATTCCCGGGCGTACCTCTCCAGCGCCTTCGGCAGCGCTCCCCGCTGAGGGACGTCTCGTAACTCGATGAGGGCGAGATGCCCGGCGCCCGGGCTGGACCGTCAGCCGGCAGATGCCCGTTGCGGTCGGTGAGCCGTTCGATGGGGTGATGCGGTGATCGGATCCCGGTACCGCCCACCATCGGAGTGACGCAGCAGGAGGCACCCTCGGATGAGGGTGCCTCCTGCTGATCGCTTCGCCTTCCGCGGAAGACGGCACTCACGAGATCTGGTTCGATCGCCCACACGAGGCCATCGTGATTGCTCGTACGTGAACTAGAACGGCCGCGGCAGTGCCGAGCGCCCTTCCGCTGACCAAAGGCGCCCTGACACGGCCCAGTCGTGAGCGCTACGCGTGTCAGGCAAGCGTCGGCGATCGGGCAGGGCTGTCATTCACTGTCCGAGAGGGCGGTAGCGGAGGTGTACGACGCCGTTCCGGAATCGGCGCTCATCGAGGAGCTCAAGGTCGGTGCGCATGCCTGTCGGCAGCCCTGGCTTGCCCCCGCCGACGACAACGGGCAGGACGAGCAGCCGGCACTCGTCGACCAGCCCAGCCTGGAAAGCCTGCGTCGCGAGGTTCGCACCTCCCACGGTGAGATCGCTGCCGGCCGCGGCCTTCAGTTCGCGTACTGCGGCGGGGTCGAAACGGCGTTCGAGTCGGGTGTCGGCAGTTGACACCGCGGCGAGCGTCGTGGAGTACACGACTTTGCTCGCCGCCTGCCAGGCGCTCGCGAAGTCGGCCATGAGGTCGGACTGCGCGGCCAGAGCGGCGTCGGTCTCCCAGACGGCCATCGCCTCGTACAGGCGTCGCCCGTAGAGACACGTGCCCACAGACCGCAGGAGGTCGGTGTGGAACGCGAACACCTCGTCGCCGATCAGGAACCAGTCGAACGCGCCCCGATCGTCCTCGATGTAGCCGTCAAGCGACACGTTCGTCACGTAGATGAGCTTGCCCATGCCGTTACCTCTCGATGGTCGATCGAACTAGATCCAGTCTCGGGCCGTCTCACCATTCCCCTCGTCCCGGGAGGCCAAGACCGACTGCCCTTACCTGTTCTACGAACGACCCGCGGCGGATCCGACACCGTGCCGGAAACGTTCTCAGACTCGCACCGCTCGGCCGTCAAGCACCCGTGCTCGTCGATTTCATGGCCTCCGTATCGGCGCGCCCTCATCGGGGGCCGGCCCGACAGGCCCTGGCGTGAAGAAGCGGACGATGTCGTCGGCTGCGGTGGGGGAGAGCATCATTGCCTGGACCCGTGCGGACATTTCGGCGATCGGCTGGATCCTGGCGAACATCGCCTCCTCGTACGATTCTGGACGGCATCACCTAACAACGCGCTACCAGATCTCTAGCCGCAGTCCGGCCCATCGGTCGAGCCATCCCTTGACCTCCACGCGGTGCTGTATTTTCGCGCGGCCCGCTGCGTTGTTGAAGGCTGGAGAGGGGCCGACGACCATTCCCACAAGGTCGGTCAGCCCGTGGCAGGACACCAGGCGAACGGAGTCACCCCGAAGAGTAACCGCGACGCACGTCGCCGTCTCGGGCCAGCGCGATATCGCGTCCAGGGTGGACGTGTAGGGCTCATCGCCATTGCGCAGATGCATCCGTGCCTGATTGCGGATCTCCCACGGCACCCCGGGCAGGGTCGCCATGGCCCGGGCTTCGGCGCGTGCGTCCTCGCGCGGGTCCAGCTCTTCCGGGTCGAAGTAGGCGACATCCACGTCGCGCTCCGGCGAGACCGGGAGGTTGCTGATCGCGTCCCAGACGCGGTTGCGTACGAAGCCGGCACCGATCCACCAGTCCGGTATTCCGAGGCCTGCCGTAGCCCGGAGGACTCTCATCGCTCCCGGGTCCGACTCGATCACGCCCACCACGTCCCGCGCGCTCATTACCACCCATGGACCCTACGGCGTGTTTCAGAGGTCGTGGGGGTCCGATCGCGGGGGAGACGCGTGATCTGTTAGACCACTGTCGCCGGAACGCTGATGCCTGAGAGGTATAAAGATGCCTGTGCGGTATCACCACCACAGACATCCGCTCAACTCGCGATCAGTGCGCTGAGGCGCACGCGCCGCCGGCTGGGCGCACGCGCCGCCGGCTGGGCGTACGCCGGCCACTGCCGCTCCCGCCTTGCGGCCGACACGCTGGACACCCGGCGGCGGGCGAGCCCCCGGGCTGGCGGTCGCGCTCACGCCAGCTCGGCGATCACCGCGCGGACCATCCGGCGACCGTGCTCGGCCATCCGGGGAAAGCTGTGCCGGTAGTAGTCGACGCCGGTCAACGACGGTGCGAGGGCCCAGCCGCAGGCGCGGCGCCAGGTGGCGTCGTCGTACCCGACCGCCTTGCGGTACGCGTCCCGGGCCGCGCCGGTGAAGGTCCAGAGGGCCGGCGCAACGTCCGGTGCCGGGTCGCCGACACCGAGTGCGCCGAAGTCGACGACCGCAACCAGTCGGCCGGCGTCGGTGATCAGGTTGCCCGGCTGGAGGTCGCCGTGGATCCACACGGGGGCCCGGTCCCAGTCGGGAGCGGCGAGGCAGGCCTCCCACGCGGCCTCGGCCTCGGCCACGTCGAAACCGTCGTCATGCTCGGCGAGGCGGGGCAGCACCCGGCGGACGCCCGCGTCGAGGTGACGCAGTGCGGATCCGCGGGAACCCGGTGGCTTGACCGGGCCCCCGGCGGCCTCCACCCGGTGCAGGGCCCCGACGAAGGCCGCGACCTCGCGGGCCAGGGGTACGTCGTCGCAGCCGAGCCGGGGCGGCGTGTCTCCCGGGATCCACGGCACCACCGTCCACCGCCACGGGTACTCCGCGCCCGGCTCACCGAGGTGCAGCGGAACGGGGATCCGTACGGGTAGGTGGGGCGCCAGCACGGGCAGCCATCGGGCGTCGGAGTCGGCCTGGTCGACCGCCGTGGCAATCTTGGGCATCCGGGCGACGAGGTCGCCGCCGATCCGGAACAGGACGTGGTCGGTGCCCTCCAACTCCCCGGCCAGGGCCGTCACGGGAAGGTCGGCCCACTGCGGGCACTGGGCCGCCACCAGGTGGCGCACCTGAGCGACGGTGGCGCGGACCTCGTCATCGTGGATGGGCACGACCGGCACGGTAATGCGGCGGGGCCGCGCGGTGCCAACCGATTAGCCTGGCCGGGCTCGTACCCGTTGTGGCGAAGGGCCACCACACGAGCGAGCCCGACCAGCCGGTCGCGGCAAGGCGTCGCAGTGCGAGCAGGCGAGCGCGACAGGGGGCCGCCGGAGTCGTCGGCGGCCCCCTGCCGGGTCAGCTCGCGCAGACGGCGTACGCGCGCACCTTCCAGTTGCTGCTGAAGCCGTCCTCGTCCTCCGCCGCCGAGACGGTGACGGTGGTCGACGTGGTGGCCCGCATCTGGGTCAGGCGCACCTGCCCGTCGCCGCCGAGGATCTCGCCGCCCACGCCGTGCACCCGCTTGCCGGCGGGGCAGGTGGCCGTGATCGACCGGGTGGCGGCGGAGCTGTAGACGCTGTCGTCGATCACGCGCTGCTCGCCGGGCAGCGGGTCGGCGCAGATCGCGACCGCGTCCAGCCACCAGCTGCCGGCGAATCCGGTGCCGTCCTCGGCACCGGCCACCACGACGCTGTTCTGGTGGATACGCAGGTCCTCCAGGACGACCTCGCTGTTCGCCGCCCCGACGACCGCGCCACCGACCCCGATGGCGTGCTTGCCGGCCGGACAGGGCTTCTCGAACCAGTTCGACGTGCCGAAGCTGGGCGCCGAACTGCCGGACACCATCACCAGGCCGGCCGGCGGCGTGGCGCAGATCGCGTTTGCCGTGACCGCCCAGTTGCCGCCGACGCCGTTCTCGTCCTCCCGGCCGGTCACCGAGTACGCGTCCCCGCCGATCAGCGGCCGCATGATGTCCATGCCGACCTGCCCGAGGCCGGAACCGGTGATCGCGCCACCGCCGCCGATGACCTTGGTGCCGGCCGGGCAGGTGGCGTTCTGCGTCTTCGCGCTGCTGTTGCTGGGGCCGGTCGTCGTCTTGATGCTCAGGCCGGGCACCGCCGCCACCGGCCCGGCGAGGGCGAGCTGGCCGAGTACGAGCGCGCTCAGCGCCGCCCCGCCCACGGTGGCCGTCCGACGCGCCCACCGGATGTGCTTCGATCCTTCTCGCATGGTGTCTTCCCTTCGGGTTGTTCGTCGCGATGACACCCGTAGGAGTCGGGGCGGGTCGGGATGCCAACAGAAACTCCGGAGAAAAAAATTCCGCCGCTTTACTGGACCCGTCGACGAGCAGCGAGGGACACGGATGGACACGGCGGCACAGGACGACTCCACACTGGTCGAGGCGCTGCGGCGCGGCGAGCGGGCCGGGCTGGAGGGCATGTACCGGCGCTACGCCGACCGGCTGTACACGTACGCCCGCACCATGCTGCGCGAGCCGGAGGCCGCCGCGGACGCCGTCCACGACGCGTTCCTCGCGGCCAGCCAGCGCATCGGGCAGCTCCGGGAGCCCGACCGGTTGCGCTCCTGGTTGTACGCGATCGTGCGCAACGAGTGCCTCCGGCAGCTTCGGGACCGGGCCCGGTCCCTGCCGCTGGAGGAGGCCGACGAACCGGCGGTCGACATCGCCGACCCGGGCACGGGCGTCAACGCCGCGCAGGTACGCGACCTGGTGCACACGGCGGTCGCCGCGCTGAACCCGGGCGACCGTGAGGTGGTCCACCTGGCCATCCGCCACGACCTGTCGTCCGCCGACATCGGCACGGCCCTCGGGGTGCCCACGAACCACGCGCACGCCCGCCTGTCGCGCGCCCGCTCGCAGCTCGAACGGGCGCTGGGGGCGCTGCTGGTGGCCCGCACCGGGGCCCGGGACTGCCCGACCCTCGCCGGCCTGATCGACGGCTGGCAGGGCCGGCTCACCCCGACGCTGCGCAAGCGGGTCTCCCGGCACATCGAGAGCTGCGCGGCGTGCGGGCTGCTGCGGCGGGAACAGCTCAGCCCGGCCGCGCTGCTGTCGGCGTACACGGCACCGGCCTTCCTGGTCACCGCCGACACGGTGTGGCCGCGACTGGCCGAGACCTGGGCGACCGGCGTCGGGGCCGATCCGGCGTCCGGCGCGGAGGCCGGCCCGGCGGGCGCGGTCACGGCCGACCCCTCGCTGGCCGATCCGACGCCGTCGGCCGATCCGGCCGATCCGACGCCGTCCGCCGATCCGACGCCGTCCGCCGATCCGACGCCGTCCGCCGATCCGACGCCGTCCGCCGATCCGACGCCGTCGGTCGATCCGGCGTCCTCGGGTGGTGTGGCGGCGGATCCGGACGGTGCGGTGGCGGCACGTGGTGCGGCGCATCCGGTGCGGGCGACCTCGCCTGCGAACCGCAAGCGGCACCGCCGACGGATGGCCGCGACCGTGGCGCTGCTGATCCTCCTCGCCGCGCTCGGGACCTGGGCGCTGGCACCCGGGCGCCCGACCGCCGCGCGGAACGCCTCGGGCCAGCCGGTGTCGCAGACGCGCCGGCCGGCGGCGGGCGATCCGGCGACGCCCGCCGCCGCGCCGCCGTCGGCCACGAGCGCCGGCACGCGGGCCGCCGAACCGTCGTCGGCCGGCGCCGCCGGTCCGACGCCCGGGACCGTGCTCACGCCGGGGAGCGGCGACGGGGCCGCCCGGACCGACGCGCCCGACGCGCCCGACGCGCCCGACGCGCTGCCGGGCGGCCCCGCGCCGTCGCCGACCGGGGCGCCGTCCAGGTCTCCGGCCGCGCCCCGGCCGACCGCCACACCGCAGGTCGCCGCGGCGTTCACGGTCTCCGCCACCGCCCACGTGCGCTGCGGCTCCGACACGTACACCCTCGTCGTGCAGGCCACCGGCACCGCCGCGCTCGGCGGCGCGGAGGTCCGCTGGACGCCCAGCGGAGGCAGGACGTCGGTCCGGGCGATGACGGTGGACGGGCCGGCCGCGCGGGTGAGTGTCGGGCGGCTGCGCGTACCGGCGCTGACCTGGTCGGTACGGGCGACGGCCGCGGACGGTCGCACGGCGCAGAGTCCGACCTACACGGTCACCGATCCGTGCGTACGGCCGGGCTGACCCGGCGCCGGCATGGACGTCGGCGGCGGATGAGTGCCGGTCGGGACCAGAACGTGAGTCCTGTTTGTCCTTACCGGACGGTCCGGGCCGGACGGCTGAAATACGGTGTCGGGGTGACGCTGAGACTTGAGTCGATGACCGTCGAGCAGTACCTCCGGTACCGGCAGCAGGCGGAGGCGAGCTACGCGCGGAACATCGCCGACTCCGGCGCGATGCCGGCGCCGGAGGCCGAGGCGAAGGCGCAGGAGGACTACGCGAAGCTGCTGCCCGACGGTCTGGCGACGCCGGGGCACCACTTCTGGACGGCCTACGACGGCGACGACGAGGTCGGCATGCTGTGGCTGCACGTCGAACAGAAGTCGGACGGCCCGCACGCCTTCGGCTACGACTTCGAGGTGCGGCCGGACCTGCGGCGCAGGGGTTACGGGCGGGCCATGCTCCAGGCCGTCGAACAGCGCTGCCGGGAGTGGGGGGTCCGCTCGATCGGCCTGAGCGTCTTCGGCTTCAACCTGCCGGCGCGCACGCTCTACGAGCAGATGGGCTTCGAGGCGACCGCCATCCAGATGCGCAAGCGGCTGTAGCCCGCCGGGTCCGTCACCACGGGCAGAAGCGCCCGGACGGCCTGCGGACGTCGTACGCCCGGGGTTGGATGGGGCCGTGAGCTACGCGGAGGTCCACGGGCTGCGCCTGTGGCACGAGGAGCACGGCAGCGGCCGTCCGCTGCTGTTGCTGCACGGCGGCTTCGGGTCGGTGGAGATGTTCGCGGCTGTCCTGCCGGCGCTGGCCGCGCGCCGACGGGTGATCGCGGTCGACCTCCAGGGCCACGGGCGCACCGCCGACGTGGACCGCCCGCTGCGCTACGAGTCGATGGCCGACGACGTCGCCGCGTTGATCGACCAGCTCGGCCTGGGCGAGGCCGACGTGCTGGGCTACTCGCTCGGCGGCGGCGTGGCGTTGCGTACGGCGATCCAGCACCCGGCGCTGGTCCGCCGGCTGGTCGTCGTCTCCGCGCCGTGCCGGCGGCAGGGCTGGTATCCGGAGGTGCTGGCGGGCATGCCCGAGCCCGACGAGGCGGCGGGCGAGCGGATGCGCGGCACCCCGCCGCACGAGCTCTACGCCCGCATCGCACCCCGGCCGGGGGACTGGGCGCGGCTCTGGGCGAGGACCGGCGAGCTGCTGCGGCGCGACTACGACTGGTCGGCCGAGGTGGCCGCCCTCACCGTTCCCACCCTGCTCGTCTTCGCCGACGGCGACTCGGTCAGCTGCGCGCACATGGTGGAGTTCTTCGGGCTGCTCGGCGGCGGCCACCGGGACGCCGGCTGGGACGGCACCGACCGGCCGGCGTCCCGGCTCGCCGTGCTGCCGGGGCTCACCCACTACGACATCGTCGCCTCGCCGGCGCTGCCCGCCGCCGTCCTGCCGTTCCTGACCCACCCGGTGTCGCCGCCCGGCTGAGGCCGACGTCGAACGGCTACGCGGCCTCGGCGGGGCGGGCGTAGTGGAGGATGACGACCCCGCTGTCGAACGGGCGGGTGTCGACCAGGTCGAACCGGCGCGGGTCGAACCCCCGGGCGGTGAGCGGGATGCCGCTGCCGACCACGTACGGATTGAGCTTGACGACCAGCTCGTCGACCTCGGGCAGGAGCTGGCCGGCGAGCTGGGCGCCGCCGCAGAGCCAGATGTCGCGGCCGGGTCGGCGCTTCAGCTCCCGGACGAAGTCCACCGGGTCGGTGGAGACGATCTCCACCTCCGGCTCGGCGGCCGGCGGCAGGGTGCGGGAGAAGACGTACTGCTTCAGGTGCGCGTACGGGCTCGTGACGCCCATCTTCAGCGCCGGGTCGTAGGTGGCCCGGCCCATCACCACCGCGTCGAATCGGCCCGTCGGCTCGTCGATGCCGAACTGCGGGTGGGCGAACGTCGGGAGCGTCTGGGACCAGTCGGCCGCCAGGTGGGCGGCCAGGTCGGGGTCCAGCGGGAAGAAGTCGTACGACCCGTCGGGGGCGGCGATGAAGCCGTCGAGGGTGCTGGCGACGTAGTACACGAGCTTGCGCAAACCGTTCCCCAATCACTACTGATGTCGTGGATGAATTTACTACACGCGTAGTGGTTGTTGCTACGGTGTTCTCATGGCGAGGAACGTGGAACGACGGGCGGCGCTGGCCGACGCGGGGTTGCGGGTGCTGGCGGCCACCGGGGCGCGGGGGCTCACCCACCGGGCGGTCGACGCCGAGGCGGGGGTGCCGACCGGCACCGCATCCAACTACTTCCGCTCCCGCGACGCGCTGCTCGGCGCCCTCGGCGAGCGGATCATGGAGCGGTTCGCCCCCGACGAGCAGGTCCTGGCCGAGCTGGGCGCCCGTGAGCCGTCGCTGGAGCTGTTCACCGACTACCTGCGCTACATCGTCGAGCGGACCACCCGGCAGCCCGACCTCACCCGGGCTCTGATCGAGCTGCGGCTGGAGGCGGCCCGCCGGCCCGACCTGGCCCGGATCCTCGGCGACACCCTGCGTCGGGGCTACCGCGACGACGTCGCGTTCCACCTCGCCTCCGGCTTACCGGGTGGCGCGTTCGAGGTCGCTCTGCTGCACTACGCCGTGGACGGGCTGCTGCTCGATCTGCTCGGCACGTCCATCGAGGCGGGATTCGACCCCGACGACGTGGTCGTGGCGTTCGCTTCCCGGCTGGTCGGCGGTGTCGACCGGTGATTCCGACGCAGGGGAGGCGTGGTGGAACTGGTGCCGATGACGGCCGAGGAGTTCGCTCGGGTGCGGGAGCCGCTCGTGCGCTCGTACGCCGAGGCGATGACGGCCGACCGCGGCCTGCCCCCGGCCGCGGCCCTGGAACGGGCCACCACCCAGCTGCGCGAACAGCTCCCCGACGGGGTCGACTCCGCCGGCGCCCTGCTGCGCACCGCCCGGGTCGGCGACGTCGAGGTGGGGTGGATCTGGGTCGGGCTCCCCGGTGGCCCTGCCGGCCCCCACACCGCGTGGCTCAACAACATTGAGGTGCATCCCGGACACCGCAGACAGGGGTACGGGCGGCGGATGATCCAGCTCGTCGAGGCGGAACTCGCTACCCTCGGCGTGCCGGAACTGGGCCTGAACGTCTTCGGGTCCAACACCGGGGCCATCCACCTCTACCGCAGCCTCGGCTACCGGGTGGCCGCCCAGCAGATGACGAAGCGGCTGAAACCGGCCGGCTGAGCCGCGTCAGGAGTGTTCCTCCGCCCAGCGGGAAACCCACCGCGTCACGCACCTGGGGAGGAGCGACGGATGACGCATGGCGGCGGACTGACCATCGGTGTGCTCGGCTCGTACGGCGGTCGCAACCTCGGTGACGAGGCGATCCTGAGCGGCCTCCTGACCGACCTTCGCGAGCAGGAGCCGAACGGACGGATCATCGTCTTCTCCCGCAACCCCGAGCACACCCGCATCGCCCACCCCGACGTGGAGGCGGTGCCCTGGGAGGGCGTCAGCCGGACCGACTCGGCGCTCGTACTGGCCCAGCTCGACGTGCTGATCCTCGGCGGTGGCGGCATCCTCTACGACCGGGAGGCCCGCCGCTACCTGCGGGTGGTCCGGGTCGCCCAGGAGCGGGGCCTGCCGCTGCTGACGTACGCGGTGGGGGTCGGGCCGCTGAGCGAGGGCGTGGACACCGGCATGGTGCGGGAGACCCTGGCCAGCGCCACCCAGGTGACCGTACGCGACCAGGAGTCCCGGATGATGCTGGAGGAGGCCGGGCTGCTCAACCCGATCACCGTGACCGCCGATCCGGCGTTCCTGATCGAGCCCGAGGACTTCCCGGCGGAGCTGCTGCGCGAGGAGGGCGTGCCGGCCGGCAAGCGGCTGGTCGGGATGAGCGTACGGGAGCCGGGCCGGGCCGCCGAGCGGCTCGACGTCGACGGCTACCACCGCCTGCTCGCCCAGATCGGCGACTTCCTGGTGCACCGGATCGACGCCTACGTGCTCTTCGTCCCGATGGAGCGCGACGACATCCGGCACTCGCACGGCGTCCTGTCGCACATGGTCGCCGCCGAGCGGGGCCGGATCCTGCACGGCACCTACTCGCCCCAGCAGGTGCTCGGGCTGATGCGCCACTTCGACCTGGCCGTGGGCATGCGGCTGCACTTCCTGATCTTCGCCGCGATGGCCGGCACGCCGTTCCTGCCCCTGCCGTACGCCGGCAAGGTCTTCGACCTGGCCCAGCGGCTCGGGGTGCCGGCGCTGCGCGGCGTGGAGCGGGAGGTCGAGGGGCCGCTCCTGGCCGAGGTCGACCGGCTCTGGGACGAGCGGGACAAGCGGGGGGAGGCCACCGCCCGCCGGGTGGCCGAGGTGTGCGACGAGGCCCGGGGGACCTCGCAGGTCACCCGCTCCGTGCTGGACAGCCTGCGGGCGCGCAGGCTGACCCCGACGGCCTGACCCGCCGGCTCAGACCGCCGGTCCGCGCCAGCGGTAGCACCACCGGTCGGCGTCGACGTCCACGGACTCCAGCTCGTAGATCTCCGCCTCGGCCAGCCCCTTCGCACCGAGGTGGTGATGCGTCAGCGGCGGACGGCCGTTGGGGTCCAGTTCCACGGTGACGGTCTCGCCGTCGGCCACGCCACCCACCAGGGGGATCTCTGCCGTTGATGCCATGCGCCCATCCTGCCCCGACCGGGGAGAGCCCGCAGGGGATAGCGGGGCAGCGGGCCGGGACGCCCCGGCACTAGGGTCTGTGGATGGCGGAGATAGCGATCGATCCCACTCTCGGCCCCGTGCTGGCCCGCACCGGCGACGAGCGGGCCGTGCTCGAGTCGTTCCTCGACTTCCACCGGGGGGTGCTGCTGCGCAAGCTGCGCGGGCTCTCCGACGCCGACGCGGCCCGCCGGCTGGTGCCCTCGACCACCACCGTCGCCGGCCTCGTCAGACACCTGACGATGGTCGAACGGAACTGGTTTCCGTGCCTGCTGGCCCCCGGCCCGGGCGACGTCTACCTCACCTCCGAGGAGGACGCGCTGGCCAGCTTCACGCTCACCGACGACGACACCGTCGAGCGGCTCGCCGCCGCGTACGAGCAGGCCTGCGCCCGGTCCCGGGAGGTCGCCGGCCGGTTCGACCTCGACCACGTCGTGCCGCACCCGCAGCTCGGCGAGGTGTCGCTGCGCTGGATCCTGGTGCACATGATCGAGGAGACCGCCCGGCACGCCGGGCACGCCGACATCCTCCGCGAGCTGACCGACGGCGCCACCGGCGCGCTCTGACCGCCGCACCGGTCCCGCCGCCGGCCTGCGGCGTCAGCGACCCGGCAGCAGGCCGGGCGGATACTCCATGCCGTCATGGGTGCAGGCCGCCGCGGCGACCCGGGCCGCGTACGCCGCCGCGTCCGTCAACGCCGTGCCGCGCAGCCGCCCGGCGATCACGCCCGCCGCGAAGGCGTCCCCCGCGCCGTTCGTGTCGACGACCGGCGCTGGCGGCGCGGCGGCGGGCACCGGCGTCGGGTCGCCCGCACCGTGGTGCACCTCGGCGCCGTCCGCGCCCCGGGTCACCAGCACCGTACGCGGAGCCAGGGCGGTGGCGAGCGCGCCGGCCCCCGCGCCCAGCCGGACACCACTGACGAAGACGAGATCGGCCACCTCGGCGAAGGGCCGATGGTAGGCGTTCGCCCCGTCCCAGTCGTGCAGGTCGGTGGAGAGGGCGACCCCGTCGGGCAGCGCGGCGCGCAGGGCGGGCAGCAGGGGCAGCGTCCAATCCATGATCGACAGGTGGACGTGGGTCGCCCGCCCGGCCAGCGCGGTCACCTCGCCCGCCGGGAACGGGGGCGGTCCCTGCCAGGGGCGCGGGTCGTAGAGCGACATGCGCCGTCCGGCCGGGTCGACCAGGTTCACCGACCGCCGGGTGCCGGCCGGGGCGTCGCCCAGCACGGCGTGCACGCCGGTGCGGGCCAGCGCGGCCCGGACCACGTCACCGGCCGTGTCGGCGCCGACGACGTCGACCACCGCCACCCGCAGCCCGAGCGCGTGCGCCGCGAGCGCCACCCCGGCGCCGGTGTTGCCGATCCGCAGGTCGATCGGGTCGACGGGGACGGAGTCGGCGGCCGGCAGCGGGATCGCGGGCACCCGCACCCGCACGTCGACGCCGAGACCGCCGATCACGAGGAGGTCGTACACGCGCCGACCCTAGCCCGTCGGTGCACCACGGGCCCCGGTCTGCCGGCCGCCGCCAATCGGGCGGCCCGTCGGTGCGCTGGTCGGGGCCGCCGGGGCCGGACCGATATCCTCGCCGGGGTCGTCGCGAGGAGGGGAACGCGTGCTGGTCGTCCACGGGGTCTGGCGCTGCGGCGTCGGGCTCGTCGTCTGGGCCGAGGACAGCACGCTGCCGGTCCACGCGTCGCGCCGTCCGGGCCGGGCGCCCCGGGAACGGCCGCACCCGTTCGCCGCCGACCACGCCACGCTCGCCGCCGCGCTGGCCGCGTCGGCCGAGCCGACCGACCTCGGCACGGCCCTGCTCACCCTGCCCACCCGGGTCGGCGCGCCGCTGGACTCGCCGGAACTCGTCCGTCCCGAGGTCGCCGGGGCGGCCCGCGGGGCGGTCACCCTCGCCGGGTGGCGGGTCCCCGTCCTGCGGTACGCCCCCGACGCCGCCCTGCCCCTGCTGCGCGGCCTCGACGCGCTGGCCGCCGTGCCGGGCGCGACCCTGCGCCACCTCGCCGAACTCGCCGACTTCGCGGTGGACCTGACGGCCCGGGGCCGGGTCCTGCCGGGCCTCACCGAGCCGTCGCAGGAGCGCGGGGACCGGGGGGTCACCGCCCGGGCGGTGTGGCGACCGCTGCTGACCGGCACGGACGCCGCGTGGGCCCGGGCGCTGGCGCTGGCCCTGCCCCCGGCCGCCCGCGCCGCCACCGGCCCCGACGCGCCGGGCCGTCCCGGCGCCGCCGCCGGCACGGGCAGGCCTTACGGGCCGGACACCGCGCCGGGCGCGCTGGTCGCCGACGCGCTCGACGCGCTCGCCGACGCCGCCGTCCGGGCCGCCCTGGCGGAGACCGCGTTGGCCCGGGGCGTACGCCCGAACGGCGCCGTGCCGGCCTGGCTGGCCGCGCTCACCGGGCCGGTGCGGGAGTTCGCCGCCGACCCGGCCGGGCTGGACACCCTCCGCGCGGAGCTGGACGCCTGGCAGCGCGACGCGGCCGGCGGCGCGGTGCGGGCGAGCTTCCGCCTGGTCGAGCCCCCGGCCGACGAGGTCACCGAGCCGGTCGTCGTGGTGCCCGCCGACGCGGCGGCGACGGTCGCGACGAGCGGCCCGTGGCGGGTCGAGTTCGGCCTCCAGGCCGCCGACGAGCCGAGCCTGCACGTGGACGCCGGGCAGGTGTGGCGGGCGCCGGGGACCGTCGCCGGGCTGGCCGGTCGCGGCGACGACCCGCAGGAGACGCTGCTGGCCGAGCTGGGCCGCGCCAGCCGGCTCTGGCCGGAGCTGGACACCGCCCTGCGTACGGCCACCCCGCAGGCCCTGGAGCTGGACGTCGAGGGGGCGCACCGGTTCCTGCGCGAGGGTGCCCCGGTGCTGCACGCCGCCGGGTTCGCCGTGCTGCTGCCCTCCTGGTGGCGGCGCCCGTCGGCCCGGCTCGGCGCCCGGTTGCAGGCCCGCAGCCGGACCGCCCCGGGCACCGTCGCCACCACCACCGGCGGCGTCGGGCTGGACGCCCTCGTCGACTACCGCTGGGAGGTGTCCCTCGGCGACCAGCCGCTCACGGCCGAGGAGCTGGCGTCGCTGGCCGCGCTGAAGACGCCGCTGGTGCGGCTGCGCGGGCGGTGGGTGGAACTCGACCCGAAGCGGCTCGCCGCCGGCCTGCGGCTGCTCCGCTCCTCCGGCGAGCTGACCGTCGCCGACCTGCTGCGGCTCGGCCTGACCGACGCCGAGCAGCCGGACGCGCTGCCCGTGCTGGAGGTCGCCGCCGACGGCGCGCTGGGCGACCTGCTCGCCGGGGCGGTGGAGCGGCGGCTCGCCCCGCTGGACCCGCCGCCGGCGTTCCACGGCACGCTGCGGCCGTACCAGCGGCGGGGGTTGGCCTGGCTGGCGTTCCTCCAGTCGCTGGGGCTCGGCGGGGTGCTCGCCGACGACATGGGGCTGGGCAAGACGGTGCAGCTGCTGGCCCTGCTCGCCGCAGACCCGCCGGACGCCGGGCCGACCCTGCTGGTCTGCCCGATGTCGCTGGTCGGCAACTGGCAGCGCGAGGCGGCGCGGTTCACGCCGGGGCTGCGCGTACACGTGCACCACGGCGCGGAACGGGCGCGGGGCGAGGCGTTCGCCACGGCCGTGCACGGCGCGGACCTGGTCCTCACCACCTATTCCGTCGCGGCCCGCGACGCGGTCGACCTGGCCGGCATCGACTGGCGGCGGGTGGTCGTCGACGAGGCCCAGGCCATCAAGAACGCCGCCACCCGGCAGGCCGAGGCGGTCCGCGCGCTGCCGGCCCGGCACCGGATCGCCGTCACGGGCACGCCGGTGGAGAACCGGCTGGCGGACCTCTGGTCGATCATGCAGTTCGCCAACCCGGGCCTGCTGGGACCGGCGGCGACCTTCCGCAAGAAGTACGCCGAGCCGATCGAGCGGCACGGCGACGCCGAGGCGGCCGAGCGGCTGCGCCGGATCACCGGCCCGTTCGTGCTGCGCCGCCTCAAGACCGACTCCTCGATCATCTCGGACCTGCCGGAGAAGCTGGAGATGGAGGTGCTCTGCAACCTCACCGCGGAGCAGGCCTCGCTCTACCGGGCGATCGTCGACGACATGCTGGCGCGCATCGAATCCAGCGACGGCATCGAGCGCAGGGGCCTCGTGCTCGCCGCCATGACCCGCCTCAAGCAGGTCTGCAACCATCCCGCGCAACTGCTGCGCGACGGCTCGTCCCTGCCCGGGCGCTCCGGCAAGCTGGCCCGCCTGGAGGAGATCCTGGAGGAGGTCCTCGCGGCGGGGGAGCGGGCCCTGCTCTTCACCCAGTACGCCGAGTTCGGCGGCATGCTGCGCGGGCACCTGTCGGCCCGCTTCGGCCGGGAGGTGCTCTTCCTGCACGGCGGCGTCGGCAAGGCCGACCGGGACGCCATGGTCACCCGCTTCCAGTCCCCGCGCGGGCCGGCGATCTTCGTCCTGTCCCTGAAGGCCGGCGGCACCGGGCTCACCCTCACCGAGGCCAACCACGTGGTGCACGTCGACCGGTGGTGGAACCCCGCCGTCGAGGACCAGGCCACCGACCGGGCCTTCCGCATCGGCCAGCGGCGCCGGGTGCAGGTCCGCAAGTTCGTCTGCGCCGGCACGGTCGAGGAGAAGGTCGCGGCGCTCATCGCCGACAAGCGCAGCCTCGCCGCCTCGGTCGTCGGCACCGGCGAACAGTGGGTCACCGAGCTGTCCACGACGCAGCTGCGTGAGCTGTTCACGTTGGAGGCCGGGGCGGTGGTGGAGTGAGCGGGCAACCGGCGGAGGGCAGTGGGGCGAGCGGCCGCTTCGCCGACTACGGCCCGCCGCGCCGGGTCGACGGCGGCCTGAGGGCACGCAGCACCCGGGGCGCCATCGGCCGGTCCTGGTGGTCGCGGCGCTTCCTGGAGGTGCTGGAGTCCTTCGCCCTGGGCACCCGGCTGACGCGCGGCCGGTCGTACGCGCGGGCCGGCCAGGTGATCCGCCTGGACGTCGCCCCCGGCGCCGTCCACGCCGAGGTGCAGGGCTCGCGCGCGCAGCCGTACGAGGTGAGCATCGCCCTGCCGCCGTTCCCGGAGGCGCTGTGGGCCCGCGTCGAGGCGGAGCTGGCCGCCCAGGCGTTCTTCAGCGCCCGGCTGCTCGCCGGCGACCTGCCCCCGGAACTGGAGGAGCTGTTCGCGGCGGCCGGCGCCCCACTCTTCCCCGCCGGCGTGGCGGAGCTGCGTCAGCGGTGCAGCTGCCCCGACTTCGCCGTGCCCTGCAAGCATCTCGCGGCCACGTTCTACCTGCTCGCCGAGGCGTTCGACGCCGACCCGTTCCGGCTGCTGCACTGGCGGGGCCGCAGCCGGACGCAGCTGCTCGACCGGCTGCGCGTCCTGCGCGCCGGCGCCGCAGTCGTCGACGACCGGCCGGAGGCGAACGGTGCCCGCCCCCGGCCGCGCCGTCCGCGACGGACGGCCTCGTGCCGCCGACCCCACCGTCCACGGCGGACGGTGCCGCATCCGGTGCCGGGCACCGCGGTGTGGACCGGGCCGGACCGGACGCCGGCCGGGACACGGTGGACGTCCCGCCGGTCGGGGCGGCCCGGGCGCTCGCCGGCCTGCCGGCGGCACCGCTGGCCGAGGCGGTCGACCGGTTCTGGCTGCCGCCGGTCCCGCTACCCGACCGGCCACCCAGCCTGTCGACCGGGCCGGACCTGCTGCTGCGGCAGCTCGGCGCGCCGGCCCCCGCCATCGGCGGGCCCGGCCTGGTCGAGCGGCTGCGGCGGGCGTACCGGCTCCTCGCCCGGTGAGGGCGTACGGGACCCCGGTTCACAGCCAGCGGCGGCGGAACCGCCACATCAGTGCCGCGTTGGCCACCAGGACCACCGCGCAGACGGCCCCGGCCAGCCGCCCGGCCAACACGGTCGTCGCCGGCAGCGAGGCCCACAGCACGATCGTCAACAGCATCAGCCATCGGCCGCGACGGGCCCGCGCCCGGTTGTCGAGCCGGGCGAAGAACGCCGGATCACTCTCCCGGAGCTGACGGGTGATCTGCTCGAACCTGCGCTGATCCTCTTTGCTGAGCATGTGCCTTCCCCTCACGTGTTCAGCGGTTCGGCGGCATACCCGCTGCGGCGGCGGCTCACGCTCCCGTCCTGCTGCTACTTTGCGCGTCCGGCCGGTGCCGGCCCCGGCCACGCTCGGCGGTGCCTTCGGCGAGCGCGAGCGCCTCAGGGCAGGCTTAGCCGGACCTTAAATTTGCCTGTGCCGATTAAGGTGCCGTCCCGTGCCGGTCCGGTCGGAATCGTCGCGTCCGGGCCGGACCGTGCCGCGTACGCCCTGCTCGCGAGGTCCGTGCCGGGCCGCGCGGAGATCCGGGGGCGCCGACCCGCGCTGAGCGGCGCCTTAAGTGCCCTCGCGGGGGCTTCCGGGGCTGCTTGAAGGCACCTGAACGCTTCATTACCTTCCGGTGACAACCCCCTCAGGCACCAGCCGCCGCACCTGCACCCCGTGCCCGGTGCCAGTCGTCGCGGCGCAGCAGAAACGGATTGGTACATGGCCGACCAGAATGTGCCACCACGTCGACCGCGGGACGACCGCGGATGGGACGGGCGTCAGTACCCCGCCGCCGACGCCCACCCCTCCACCCCGTACGGCCACGAGGCCCGCAGCCCGCACCCCGCCGACGCGCGGGGGCAGTACGCCCACGCCGGGCAGCCGGCCGCGCGCGGCCCGCAGTGGGTGGGTCCGGACGGCTTCGCCCGGCAGGCCGGCCCGGGACTGCCCAACCTGGACGACGGCGACGAGCCGGGCCGCAAGGTCGGCCGCCGCAAGGCCCTCGCCGCCCTCGGCGGCACCGCGGCGGTGGTGGCCGGCGGCGCCGCCCTGGCGATGACCCCGCAGATCCGCAGCCTCTTCGGCGACGAGGCGGTGGCCGGCGACGCCACCGGCACCACCGTCACCGACGGCACCCCCGCCCGCCCCAGCGGCCAGCAGCCGAGCACGGTGCGCACCTACACCGAGCAGAACGAGAGCTACATGGGCTCCCGGGCCGGCGAGGCGTTGAAGAAGAACGCCCCGACGGGCGGCCGGACGTTCTCCGGGCCCGCGGCCGCCGCCGCGGAGACCAAGGTGACCGTCAAGACGGTGCTCGCCAAGGACCCGGTGCTGCACCTGGCCCGCCGGGCCACCTTCGGCGCCACCCCGCAGGTCCTCGCCGAGATCAAGGAGCGGGGCATCGACGGCTGGCTGCGCTGGCAGCTCGACCCCGACAAGATCGCCCCGACGAAGGCCGAGCTGAAGCTCGCCGAGCTGCCGACACTGAAGCTGGGCACCGCGCAGCTGCGCGAGCAGCGCGACCAGCTCAACGAGCGCGGCGCGCAGCCGGAGAAGGAGATGGTGGACGCCACCGTCGCCCGGCAGATCTGGTCGAACCGGCAGCTGTTCGAGGTCATGGTCGACTTCTGGAACGACTTCCTGCACGTCGCCGCGGACTTCGACGGGGGCGAGGTCTACCGCGCGTCCTTCGACCGGGACGTCGTGCGGGCGCACGCCCTCGGCAGCTACCCCGAGATGCTGCTCGCCGCGAACCGGCACCCGGCGCTGCTGCTCTACCTCAACCAGAACGACTCCCGCGCCGACGCGGTCAACGAGAACCTGGCCCGGGAGAACCTGGAGCTGTACTCGGTGGGCGTCGACGGCGGCTACACCGAGAAGGACGTCCGGCAGGCGGCCCTGCTCCAGACCGGTCGCGGCGTCAGCGACGGCAAGTACGTGTTCCGCCCCGAGCGGCACTACGTCGGCAAGGTGAAGGTCCTCGGCTTCACGCACGCGAACAACTCGAAGGACCCGAAGAAGGCCGAGGCGGCCATCGACGCGTACCTGACGTACATCGCGCTGCACCCGTCCACCGCGAAGTACGTGGCGCAGAGCCTGGCCACCCGCTTCGTGTCGGACACCCCGCCGAAGTCCCTCGTGGAGCGGCTGGCGAAGTCGTACAGCATGAACAAGGGCATGATCAAGCCGGTGCTGATGACGCTGTTCAGCTCCTCGGAGTTCTGGGCGGCGGTGGGCCAGAAGGTGCGCCGGCCGATGGAGTACCTGGTCGCCACGTACCGGGCCCTGGGCGTGTCCCCGGAGGCGTCGCCGAGGCACGACAACGGCGACAACAAGCGCACCCCGTACGCCCGGGGGCTGCGGCAGGTCCACGACAAGATGCGCCAGCTGGGCCAGTACCCGATGGGCCAGCCCACCCCCGACGGCTACCCGGACGTCTACGTGGCCTGGACCTCCGCCGGCACCATGGTCAACGGCTGGAACGAGGCGGGCGAACTGCTCGCCGGCCGCCGTACCGTCTTCACCTACATCCCGCCGGAGAAGCTGGTGGCCCGGCCGCCCGCCACCGCCGGCGCGTACGTGGACGCGCTGGCCCTGCGGCTGGTGGGTCAGAAGCTGAGCGCCAGGGAACGGTCCCTGATCCTCGGCGTGGCCGGCGTGTCGGCCGGCGACCGGGTCGACGCCACGTTCGACGGGGCCGTCACCGCCGTAGCGCGGGCGATCCTCGCTTCCCCCCAGCACCACCTCCGGTGAGGCACCCGATGGAGAAGACTGTGCACACGTTCCCCCTGCACCCCGAATGCCCCGACCTGCGGCGGCTGGCCGACGACCCGGCCGAGGCGCTGCTGCGGGCCGAGGCCGACATCGTCGCCGCCGAGAACGCCGCCGAGGCCGACCGCTACCGGCGGCTGGAGGACCTGGAGGAGGCCCAGCAGGACGGTCGCGGCGTGACCCGGCGGACGTTCGTGGCCGGCGCCGCCGCCACCGCCACCGCCCTCGCGACCGCCCAGTTCGTCACCACCTCGGCCTCGTTCGCCGCCACCAAGACCGGCACCCTGATCCACGTCTTCCTCTACGGCGGGCTGGACGGGCTCAGCCTGGTCGCCCCGGCGGACGACCCGGTGCTCGCCAAGGCCCGCCCCGACCTGCTGCTCGGCGACGACTCCCTGGCGGTGGGGCGCGGCTTCAAGCTGACCAGCGCGTTCAAGCCACTGGAGAAGTGGCTGAAGAGCGGCAACCTCGGCTTCGTCCCGGCGGTCTCCGACGAGCGGCTCTCGCGCAGCCACTTCCAGGCCGCGGACGCCTGCAACCTCGGCGGCCTGCCCGGCGAGACCGGCGGCCGGGGCTGGCTGGACAGCCTGGTCGACGCGCTCGGCACGGGCACCGCGTTCCGCAGCGTCGGCATCGGCAGCACCCTGCCGCGCTCCCTGGTCGGCAACAACGGCGCGCTCTCCCTCAACAACGTCGGCTCGCTGCGGCTCAACGGCGACGACCGGTACCGGGCCGCGACCGAGAAGGCGATCAAGGGGCTCTTCACCGGGATCAACCACCCCGTGCAGGAGGCGGTGCAGGACGGCCTCGGGGCGCTGGCCACCGCGCAGCGCCTCGCCGCGAAGCCGTACCAGGCGGCCGAGGGCGTCGAGTACAAGGGCGTCGGCAACGCGTTCCAGCAGCTCGCCCAGCTCATCAAGGGCGGGGCGAACGTCCGGGTCGCCACCGTCGGGATGGGCGGCTACGACACCCACGAGAACCAGGGCACCCGCGACGGCGGTCAGCTGCACCGGCGGCTCAACGAGCTGGCCAGCGCCATGGCGGCGTTCTTCACCGACCTCGGGGAGAAGTCGGCCGACGTGACCATCATGGTCTCCAGCGAGTTCGGCCGGCGGGTCGCCTCCAACGGCGGCGGCACCGACCACGGCCACGGCGGCGTGGTCACCGTGCTCTCCGGCCGCAAGCTCGCCGGCTCGCTGCTGGGCACCTGGAACGGCCTGGACGACCTGGACTCCGGCGACGTGCCCGAGTACAACAACATGTTCAACGTCTACGGGGCCGTCGCGCAGGGCCGCTTCGGGCTCACCAACGCGGAGGTGGACAAGATCTTCCCCCGGCAGAAGTACCGCCCGATGAAGCTGTACGCGTGACGTACCCGCGCACCCACGCCGCCGGCCGCCGCACCGGGACGACCCCGTCCCGGCGCGGCGGCCGGCCGGCTGCGGACGTACGCCCGCTGGTGCCGCCGCGCCGCGGACCCGGCGGCCGGCGGCTGCTGGCCGCGTTGCTCGTCGTCGGCCTGCTCGCCAGCGTGCTGCCCTGGTGGCTGGACACCCCGCCCGGATCGCTGCGCACGACGGCCGCCACCCTCACCGCCGCCGGCCGGATCACCGGACTGGTCGCCGGCTACCTGCTGCTCGTGCAGGTGCTGATGATGAGCCGGCTGCCGATCCTGGAGCGGTGGGCCGGCGGCGAACGCATCGCCCGCTGGCACCGCGACGTCGGGGCCACCCTGCTGGTCGCCGTGCTCGCGCACGCGTCGCTGATCCTCGTCGGCTACGCCGACCTGGAGGACAACCCGGTGCTCACCGAGGCCGGCGTGCTGCTGCGCGACCACGAGGACATGGTCTCCGCGTTCGCCGCCGCCGGGATCCTGGTGCTGGTCGGCCTCACCAGCGTGCGGGCGATCCGGACCGCGCTGCCCTACGAGCTGTGGCACGCCCTGCACCTGTCGAGCTACGCGGTGCTGCTGCTCGGCTTCGCCCACCAGTTCAGCAACGGCGCGCAGCTGTTCCGGCCCGGTCCGGTGCGCACCGGTTGGATCGCGATGTACGCGCTGGTGCTCGCCGCCCTGCTCTGGGGCCGGGTGCTCGCGCCGCTGGCGTTCAACCTGCGGCACCGGCTGCGGGTCGCCGACGTGGTCGCCGAGAGCCCGGACACGATCTCGATCTACCTGACGGGGGAGCGGCTGGAGCGGCTCGAGCTGCTGGGCGGGCAGTTCTTCCGCTGGCGCTTCCTCGCCCGGGGCTGCTGGTGGCAGGCGCACCCGTTCTCGGTCTCCGCCGCCGCCAACGACCGCTGGCTGCGGCTCACCGTCAAGGTGGTCGGCAGGCACACCGCCGACCTGCGCGATCTCGAACCGGGCACCCGGGTCTGGGCGGAGGGCCCGTCGGGCACCTTCACCGCCGCCCACCGCACCCGCGAGCGGGCCCTGCTGATCGCCGGCGGCAGCGGGATCACCCCGATCCGGGCGATGCTGGAGGAGTTGCCGCCCGGCGCCGCGCTGATCTACCGCGCCCGTACGCCGGCCGACGTGCTGCTGCACCGCGAGTTGGACTGGCTCGCCGAGGCCCGGGACACCGCGATCTGGTACGTCGTCGGTTCCCGCGACGACCCCGGCCCCCGCCAGGTGATGAGCCCGGACGGGCTGCGCCGGCTGGTGCCGGACGTCGCCCGGCGCGACGTCTACCTCTGCGGGCCGCCCGGCCTGGTCGAGCAGTCGCTGCGGGTGCTCCGCGAGGTCGGCGTGCCCCGCCGGCAGATCCACCTCGCCACGTTCGAGCTGTAGGAAGGCTGCCATGCGTCGCGCCCTGCTCGCCATCACCGGCCTGGCGGCCGGCACCACCGCCATGGTGGTGCTGAAGGGCTCGCCGGGCACCAGCCCGGTCGCCCAGGACCTGTCGGCGGCGCCTCCGCCGGTGGTGCCCGCGCCGGCGGGCCCGACCCCGACCGACGGCGAGGTCTCCGCCGCGCCGTCGCCCAGCCGCACCGGCGCGTCCCCCCGGCCCGGCCGCACCGCCACCCGACCCCCGGCGAGCCGGCCCAGCGCCACCACCCGGGCGCCCTCCGCGCCGCGCACCACCACCAAGCCGCCGCCCGCGCCGACCACCCGCACCGTCACGGGGCCGGTTGTGGAGAACGAGTACGGCAACGTCCAGGTGCAGATCACCCTGCGCGGGACGCGGATCGTCGACGTGGTGGCCCTGGAACTGCCCGAGGAGACCGCCCAGTCCGACCAGCGCAGCGAGCAGGTCGACGGCCGCTACAGCGGCACCTCGGGGCTGGTGGTGCAGCGGCAGAGCGCCGACGTGGACACCGTCTCCGGGGCGACCGCCACCAGCACCTCGTACCGGCAGTCGTTGCAGGCCGCGATCGACCGGGCGAACTGACGTGCCGGTGTCGGCGGCGGGGTGGCGCGGGCCGGGCGGGTGTCCACCGGCGACCAGGCCGGGGCTGCGCCGGGTCGAACAGGTCATGGGCACCGCCATCAGCCTCGACCTCGCCGACGACCTGCCCGTCGCCGAGTTGGACGGGCTGGCCGGGGACGCGTTCGCCTGGCTGCGCGAGGTCGACGCCCGGTTCAGCACGTACCGGGCCGACAGCGAGGTGTGCCGCCTCGACCGGGGCGAGCTGCCGCTCTCCACGGCCGGCGCCGACCTGCGGGACGTGCTGGCGCGCTGCGCCGAGCTGTGGAAGGTCACCGACGGCTTCTTCGACGCGTACGCCGCCGGGCGGCTCGACCCGTCCGGCTACGTCAAGGGCTGGGCGGTGCAGGTCGCCTCGGACCGGCTGCTCGCGGCCGGGGCGGCGAACCACTGCCTGAACGCCGGCGGCGACGTGCGGGTACGCGGCCGCTCCCACACCGGGCGACCGTGGCGGATCGGCGTGCGGCACCCCTGGGACGCGATGTCCACCTGCCTCGTGCTGACCGGCACCGACCTGGCCGTGGCCACGTCCGGCGTGTACGAGCGCGGCCACCACGTGCTCGACCCGCGCCGGGGCGTGCCGGCCCGGGGGCTGCGCTCGGTCACCGTGGTCGGGTCGGATCTCGGGCTGGCCGACGCGTACGCCACCGCGGCCGTCGCGATGGGTCCGGCCGGCGTGGGCTGGCTGGAGGGCCTGCCCGGCCACCAGCACGCGGTCGTCACCGACGACGCGCGGCTGCTGCACTCCACCGCCCTGCCCCTGGCCGACTGAGGGTCAGCGGAAGGGGCGGGTGGTGGCGGGTCGGGAGCCGAGGGGCCGGGGGCGGCCCGGTCGGGAGCCGGCGGGCCGGGTGACCGGCCAGCGGCGGTGCGGCCGGTGGTGCCGTGGTGGCGGCTCCGTGCCGTCCGGCTGGCGCGCGGTGTCGTCGGTGGACATGTAACCCCCGCTCCCGGCGCGGGTGCGCCGTCGCCGTACCCAACGAGCGCCGACCCTCCGGCGTCGCTGTCGAGCCGCCGTCACATGCCCCGGCGCGGCAGCGGCAGGTGCCCGGGGATCAGGTCGGAGGTGACCGTGACGCCGGTGGCCCGCAGGGCCTCGATCAGCGCGTTCTGCACCAGGTAGGAGTCGGGCAACTGCCAGCGGGCCTGTTCGGGCGCGACCGCCCAGCGCACGGTGCCCTCCGGCAGCCGGGTCGGCGGGGCGGGGATCCACGACCCCGGGCCGTGCCGGACCACGTGGAAGCAGTGGTCGAGTTCGGGGCGCAGCGGGTCGCCGGGGCGGACCAGGAACATCCAGCGGCCGGTCGGGGTCACCAGCACCGGCCCGCGTACGCCGACGCCGGCCGGGTGCGTGCGGACCGCGTCCAGCACGTGCCGGCCGAGGTGCGTGGGCACCTCCAGCACGTCGAATGCCCGCCCGGTGGGCAGCAGCACGCCGTGGGGCCGGGTGCGCCACCAGGTCGCGACGCGCGCCGGGTCGGCGCTGGCCGCGTGCTCCCAGTTCTCCAGCGCGGGATGGCAGCCGACCGTGGGGCAGCCGGCCCGCCCGCACACGAAGCGGCTGCGGGCCAGGCAGGCGCCGGGGGTGACGTCCCAGCCGTGCAGGGCGTACCGCACGGCCACCCGCCGCAGCCGCACCCGCTCCAACGGGGACAATTGAACGACGCGCGGCGCGACATTTCCCCACATGTGCCATCTCCCCTCGCCGGACCCCGGCCGGTGCCCAGGTCGCATGTCGAGCACCGTCACTGCCGTAACCCGCGATCGTTGAGCTGACGAACGGCTGATGCAACTTGCACGAAAACTACGAGGACTGGCTGTATGGCTGACGCACACGCTGTGCGACCAGCGAAACCTGAGGCGTACGGATCGCCGCGCCGGGCGACCGGCCGGCACGCCCGCTCGAGCAGGCACAAGGGGAGGCACGGGTAGATGGACGAATTACCCATCGGGCGGCGGGTGGCCTACTGGCGGGGGCGGCGCAAGATGTCGCAGCAGGTCTTCGCGGACCGCCTGGGCAAGTCGAAGAGTTGGGTGGACAAGGTCGAGCGCGGGGTGCGCCGGCTGGACAAGTTCTCCGTCCTCTACGAGATCGCCGACATCCTCCAGGTCGACGTGCAGCTGCTGCTCGGCAAGGACCCGGAGCGGCGTACGGACGCGCTGAACTGCATCGACCAGGTGGAGGTGCAGGAGATCCGGGCGGCCCTGGAGCGGTACGACTCGATGAGCGCGTACTTCGACGCCGCCCCGTACCCGCCGCCCCTGGGCGACATGCGCAAGGCCGTCAACCACGCCTGGCTCACCTACCAGTACGGCCGGTACGGGATGCTCACCCGGGCGCTGCCGAAGCTGCTGCGCGACGCCCAGGCCGCCGACGCCGGTCACGCCGGCGACCCGGCCCGCGAGGCGGCCCACCTGCTCGGGCAGGTCTACCAGATCGCCTCGTCGGTGCTGCGCAAGCTGGGCGAGTGCGAGCTGGCCTGGCTGGCCGCCGACCGCTCGATGGCGGTCGCCCAGCGCGCCGACGACCCGCTGCTGGCCGGCATCGCCACCACCCGGGTCTGCAACGCGCTGGTGGCCATGGGCCGGCCCCGGCCCGCCCTCGAACTGAACGTCACCATCGCCAACCGGCTCGCCCCCGGCGGCGGCAACGAGGCGTCCCCGGCCCTGCTGTCGGTGTACGGGATGCTGCTGCTCCAGGGGGCGATGGCCGCCGCCAGGATCGGCGACTGTGCCACCGTCGACGACCTGATCAACGGCGCGCAGGAGGCGGCCACCCTGCTCGGCGGCGACCACAACCACTACTGGACCTCGTTCGGGCCGACCAACGTGGAGCTGCACCGGGCCGCGGCGGCGGTCGAGCTGGGCGACGGCGGCCGGGCGGTGGAGGTGCACCGGAACCGGATCCAGGAGCCGGCGTTCAACGCGCTGCTGCCGGAGCGCCGGGCCCACCACCTGCTCGACATCGCCCGGGGCTTCGCCCACGTCGGCGACGTGGCCAACGCCGGCGAGATGCTGCTGCGCGGCGACCGCCTCGCCCCGTCCGAGATCCGGTGCCGGCCGATCGCCCACGAGGTGATGTCGGACATCCTGCGTCGCACACGTGGTGCGCCGCCTTCTCCGATTGCGGAGTTGGCTGAGCACATGGGAGTAGGGGTATGAGCGCGGAGCCGGCCTGATGACCGGCCCGCACCCGAGCAGCGAGCGCCGCGAGGTGCTCTACGTCATCGCCTGCGGTTCGCCGCTGGCCCGCCACGTCGGCCGGCTCGTCGAGCTGGCCCACCAGGACGGCTGGGACGTCTGCGTGGTCACCACGCCGGACGGCGCCAAGTTCGTCGACCGGGCCGCGCTGGCCCGGCAGACCGGCCATCCGGTCCGCACCCACTACAAGAACCCGGGCGACCTCGACGTGCTGCCGCAGGCGGACGCGATGATCGTCTGCCCGGCGACGGTCAACACCGTCAACAAGTGGGCGGCCGGCATCACCGACACACTGGCCCTCGGGCTGCTGGTGGAGGCGCAGGGCATGGGCGTGCCGGTGGTGGCGGTGCCGTACACGAACGTGGCGATGGCGGCCCACCCGGCCTTCCAGGCCGGCATCGCCCGGCTCGCCGAGTGGGGGGTGACGGTGCTGTTCGGCGAGCACGTCATCCCGTTGCACCCGCCCGGCACCGGCGAACGGCACGTGGCCGCCTTCCCGTGGGCCCTGGGCCTGGCGGCCGTACGGGAACGGCTCTGCCCCGTCGCCTGACGCGCCGGAGGGTCCCGGGTCGCCGCACGGCGTCAGCACGGGACCCTCCGGCGCGCCCGGGGAACGGCGGGACACGCCGTCGCGTCGGTGGGCGAGGGCCCCGGCCACGTCCCGCGCCGGTAAGCTGGCCCGCCGTGAGCACCAACGCAGCCCCGCCGACCGTCGCCGACGTCGTCGCCGAGCTGGAGCGGCGCTATCCGCCGGCCTGGGCCGAGGACTGGGACCGCGTCGGGCTGGTGCTCGGCGAGCCGTGCGCCCCGGTACGCCGCGTCCTCTGCGTGGTCGACGTGGTGCCGGAGACGGTCGCCGAGGCGCTCGACGCCGGCGTCGACATGATCGTCGCCCACCATCCGCTGCTGCTGCGCGGTGTCTCCTCGGTGGCCCCCACGACCTACAAGGGCCGCATCGTCCACCGGCTCATCAAGTCCGACGTGGCGCTCTACGTCGCGCACACCAACGCCGACGTGGCCGCCCCGGGCGTCTCCGACGCCCTCGCCGCCCGGTTCGGGCTGACCGGGCTGCGCCCGCTGCACCGTCCCGCACCCGGCTCGCCCGCGCACGGCGACGGCCGGGGGATCGGCCGCATCGGCGAGCTGCCGGAGCCGATGACGCTCGCGGAGCTGACCCGGCACGCCGCCGCCGTGCTGCCCGCCACCGCCTGGGGAGTTCGCGCCGCCGGGGATCCCGGGCGTATGGTTCGTACCCTCGCGGTCAGCGGCGGCGCGGGGGACGGCTTCCTCGCCGACGCGACCGCGGCCGGGGTGGACGCCTACCTCACCGCAGACCTGCGTCACCACCCGGCCGGCGAGCACCTGGCCGCCGACGGCCCGGCCCTGCTCGACGCCGCCCACTGGGCGACGGAACGACCGTGGCTGGACGACCTGGCCGCTCTCCTCCGGGAGGCGACGGGTGTCGAGACGCTGGTGTCCGACCTGGCCACCGACCCGTGGACCGTACACGCCGCCCCACCCGCGGTGGACGACAAGGAGCCCCGACCGTGAAGGCTGACCCCAAGGTCCAGCGCCGCCTGCTCGACCTCCAGGCCATCGACACCTCCCTCGCCCAGCTCGCCCACCGCCGCCGCGCGCTGCCCGAGCGGGCCGAGCTGGACGGGCTGGCCCGGGAGCTGTCCGCGCTGGAGGACGAGCGGGTCCGCGCCCAGGTGGCGGTCGACGACCTGGACCGGGACATCGCCCGCATGGAGAAGGACGTCGACCAGGTGCGGGCCCGCAAGGCCAAGAACGAGGCCCGGCTGGCCGCCGGCACCGGCCCGGCCCGCGAGCTGGAGGCCCTCCAGCACGAGCTGGTCTCGCTCAACCGCCGCCAGGGCGACCTGGAGGACGCCGAGCTGGAGCTGATGGAGCAGCGGGAGACGGCCCAGGGCGTGCTGGACGGCGTGGAGAAGCGGCTCGCCGAGGTCCGGGAGAAGCGCGACGACGCCGAGCGGCGCCGCGACGAGAGCCTGGCCGAGATCGCCAAGGAGGAGGAGTTCAAGCGCGGCGCCCGCCAGCCGCTCGCTGCCGACCTCCCGGCCGACCTGCTGGGGCTGTACGACAAGATCCGCGAGGACACCGGGCTCGGCGCGGCGCTGCTGACCGCCGGGCGCTGCGGCGGCTGCCGCCTGGAGCTGTCCGGCGCCGACGTGGCCCGCATCCGCAAGACCGACCCGGACGAGGTCGTCCGGTGCGAGGACTGCCGGCGGATCATGGTCCGCACCAACGAGTCCGGTCTCTAGCCCGTGGCGCCGCGCGTGGTCGTCGTCGAGGCCGACGGCGGGTCCCGGGGCAACCCCGGCCCGGCCGGCTACGGCGCGGTGGTCCGCGACCAGGACACCGGTGAGGTGCTGGCCGAGCGGAGCGAGTCGATCGGCGTCGCCACCAACAACGTCGCCGAGTACCGGGGGCTGATCGCCGGGCTGGAGGCCGCCGCCGAGCTGGGCGCCGCCGAGGTCGAGGCCAGGATGGACTCGAAGCTGGTGGTCGAGCAGATGTGCGGCCGCTGGCAGATCAAGCACCCCGGGCTGCGCCCGCTCGCCGCGCAGGCCGCCGGGCTGGCGAGCCGCTTCGCCGCCGTCCGCTACCAGTGGATCCCCCGCGACCGCAACCGGCACGCCGACGCCCTCGCGAACGCCGCCATGGACGCCGCCGCCGGCAAGGCGCCGGCCCGGGCCGCCGTCGCGCCGCCGCGCGTCGTGGAGCCGCCGCGTGAGGTCGCCGCGCCCGACTCGCCGGCCCGGGCGAGGGCCCGCGAGGTGGCGGCCCGCGCCGCGTCGGCCACGACCACCGGCACCGACCCGGCCACCGCGCCCGCCTCCTGGGAGCCGCGGCCGAGCTTCACCGCCACCCGGCTCGTCCTGGTGCGGCACGGCGAGACCGCGTACACCGAGCAGCGCCGCTACTCCGGCCGCGGCGACGTGCCGCTGTCGGAGCGCGGCCGGGCCCAGGTCCGGGCCACCGCCGCCCGGGTGGCCCGGCTGGCCCCGACCGTCGCGGCCGTGGTCAGCTCGCCCCTGTCCCGGTGTACGGCGACCGCCGAGGCGATCGCCGGTGCGCTCGGGGGGGTGCCGGTGCGCCGCGAGGACGACCTGATCGAGTGCGACTTCGGGGCCTGGGAGGGGCGCACCTTCGCCGAGGTCCGCCAGGAGTGGCCGGGCGAGATGGACGCGTGGCTCGCCTCGACCCGGGTGGCCCCGCCGGGCGGCGAGTCGTTCGCCGACGTCGCCGAGCGCTGCCGTCGCGCCGTCGACGGGCTGTGCCGGGCGCACCCCGGGGAGACCGTGGTGGTGGTCTCGCACGTCTCGCCGATCAAGCTGGTGCTGCGCGACGCCCTCGCGGCCGGTGACGGCTTCCTGCACCGGCTCTTTCTGGACGCGGCCGGCATCTCGGTGCTCGACACGTGGCCCGACGGCGGCGTCGCCGTCCGTACGGTCAACGACACCGCCCACCTCGCCGCGATCTGAGCCCGGAGCCGTCCGTCCGGCCGCCCGGCGCGGCCGTTCGGCGCATCCCGTCCGCCGTTCGGCGCAGCATCCTCCTCCCATCGAACGTGACCCCCGTCACAGGGTCGTAGCCTCCGGCCGTCATCAGTGCCGATCTACGACACGCGGAGGTTTGTCGCCATGGCCGCACCCGAACCGGAGGCGCCCACCGCGGCGCGGTCCCGGGCGAAGGACCACAGCCCCTGGAACTGGTTGCTCTTCATCCCCATCGTGGTGCCCCTGATCCCCGTCTTCTTCAACGCGGACTCGCCCCGGTTCCTCGGCTTTCCGCGCTTCTACTGGCTCCAGCTCGCCTACATCCTGCTCGGCGTGGCCACCACCACGCTGGTGTACCAGATGACGAAGAAGCGGGCCGGCGGCCCGTCGGAGGAGCCGGCCGGTACGGATGCGGGTGGCCGCTGATGTGGCGGGACCACCTCACCGAGATCATCGTCTTCTCGGTGCTCTTCCTGCTGGTCAGCGCGATGGGGTTCGTGGCGGCCCGGTGGCGGGCCCCGAAGGACATGGCCCACCTGGACGAGTGGGGGCTGGGCGGGCGCAACTTCGGCGGCTGGATCACCTGGTTCCTGGTCGGCGGTGACCTCTACACCGCGTACACCTTCGTGGCGGTGCCGGCGCTGATGTTCGGTGCCGGCGCGGCCGGCTTCTTCGCCGTCCCGTACACCATCGTCATCTACCCGCTGGTGTTCCTGGTGCTGTGCCGGCTCTGGTCGGTCTCGCACCGGCACGGCTTCGTCACCCCGGCGGACTTCGTCCGCAAGCGGTTCGACTCGCCGGTGCTGGCGCTGCTCGTGGCGATCACCGGCATCGTGGCGACGATGCCGTACATCGCGCTGCAACTGGTCGGCATCGAGGCGGTGCTCAAGACCATGGGGGTGACCGGCGAGAGCACCCTGGCCCGGCACCTGCCGATCATCGTCGCCTTCGCCATCCTCGCCGCGTACACGTACCAGTCGGGGCTGCGCGCGCCGGCGCTGATCGCGTTCGTCAAGGACACGCTGATCTACATCGTGATCCTGGTGGCGGTGCTCTACCTGCCGTACAAGCTGGGTGGCTGGGGCGAGATCTTCGACGCCGCGGACGCGAAGTTCGAGGCGTCACCGAACCCCAACGACGGGGTGCTGCTGAACGCCAACAACCAGCTCCAGTACGTCACGCTGGCGTTCGGCTCGGCGCTGGCGCTGTTCCTCTACCCGCACAGCATCACCGGGGTGCTGGCCAGCCGGAACCGCGACGTGATCAAGCGGAACATGTCGGCGCTGCCCGCGTACAGCCTGCTGCTCGGCCTCATCGCGCTGCTCGGCTTCATGGCCATCGCGGCCGGGGTCAAGCCGCTGCCCGGGTCGAAGGAGGGCACCGTGGACAGCAACACGGTGGTGCCGGTCCTGTTCGACCAGCAGTTCCCCGACTGGTTCGCCGGCGTCGCGTACGCGGCCATCGGCATCGGCGCGCTGGTGCCGGCGGCGATCATGTCGATCGCGGCGGCGAACCTGTTCACCCGCAACATCTACAAGGAGTACCTGAAGCGGGACGCCAGCCCCGCGCAGGAGGCGAACGTTTCCAAGATCACCTCGCTGGTGGTGAAGGTCGGCGCGGTGGCCTGCATCGTCTTCCTCGACCCGCAGTTCTCCATCGACCTCCAGCTCATCGGCGGCGTGATCATCCTCCAGACGCTGCCGGCGGTCGCCCTGGGCCTCTACACCCGCTGGTTCCACCGGGGCGCGCTGATCGGCGGCTGGATCGCGGGCATGGGGCTGGGCATGTGGATGCTCTACCAGATCCCGAACGCCGCGACCGGCCGCAAGCACTTCGGCGGCTCCGCGTTCCCGCTGGCCGACTTCGGCTTCGACACCCCGAAGACGATCTACGTCGGAATCGTGGCCGTGCTGGTCAACCTCGCGGTCGCGGCGCTGCTCACGGTGGTGCTGCGGGCGGCGAAGGTGCGCGACGGCGGCGACGGCACCACGTCGGACGACTACTTCGCCGACGAGGGCGACCCGCGCGTCGTACCCGGCCCGCGCCGCGACGCCGACGCCGCCCCGGAACCGGTCGCCTGAGCCCCTCCCGGACCGCGTCGCCCCCGGCCCCGCTGCGGCCGGGGGCGACCCGGCGGGGGTGGACGCCCTTCGTACGCTGACGACCATGACGAGACGCGCGCTGGTGGCCGTCCTCGGCGGCTCCGCCGCGCTGCTGCTGGTGGTCGTCGGGTGCGCGGGGGTCGCGATCCTGACCGTCAGCGACGACCCGGACGAGACGCCCGCGTGCCGGGACTCGGTGCGCGCCGAAGAGGCGAAGGTGCGCACCGACCGGTGGGCCCCGCCCGAGGACCTGCCGGACCTCGGCGACTACCCGGAGATCCGCTGGCAGTTGCGCGCGTCGGGAGACCCGTGCAGCCGCGCGCCGGGCCCGACGGACTGGGCGTACCAGGGTGTGGTCCGGCTACGTCCGGCGGACGCGCGGACGCTGGCGCAGCGGTACGGCTTCGTGCCGTACGCGCCCGCCGAGCCGGACCAGCCGCCCCTCACCAGCCCGGCGGACGCGTGGCCCGCTCTCGCGCCCAGGCTGCCGGCCGCGCCCCGGTGGCTGCACAGCCGGGCGTACGACGAGGCGAACCCGGCCACGCGGTGGCGGACCGCCTTCCTGGACGTCGAGCACCGGACGCTCTTCTTCACGCTCCACGACCACTAGCCGCCCGGGCGTGCCCGGCCGGGCACCTGTCGCCGTGGCTCAGCGCAGCGCGCGCCAGAGCAGGTAGAGCCCGATCGACGTGCCGAAGACCACGATCAGCACCTTGAGCACCACCGACGGCAGCCGGCGCACCAGCCGCGCACCGGCGTACCCGCCGACCAGCGTCGCCGGCGCGACCACCGCGACGGCCGCCCAGTTCACCGGCCCGAACAGCGCGAACACCACGAGCGTCGTCAGCCCGACCAGGGCGGAGAGCAGGTTCTTGAGCGCGCTCACCCGCGCCAGCGTCGCGTCCAGCACCAGGGCCAGTCCCGCCACCAGCATCACCCCGAGCGCCGCGCCGAAGTAGCCGCCGTACACCGCGCCGACTGCGACCATGGCCTGCACGGTGACCGTACGGCGGCGCGGCGGCAGGTCGCGCGGATGCCCGACCAGCCGGCGCAGCGGATCCTGGAACGCCAGCACCGCCGTCGCCCCGAGCACCAGGAAGGGCACCACCAACTCGAACGCCCGGGCCGGCGTGGCCAGCAGCAGCAGGGCGCCAGCGATCGTGCCGACGATCGTGGTGGGCACCAGCGTGGCCAGCATCCGCCGGGGCGGCAGGTCCTGTCGGCTGCCCGCCACGCTCGCCACGTACCCCGGAAAGACCGCGACCGAATTGCTCACGTTGGCCGGCACCGGCGGCAGGCCCACGGCGATCATCGCCGGGAAGGTGATGAGCGACCCCCCGCCGGCCACCGCGTTGACCGTGCCCGCGGCGAGCCCGGCGGCGAGCAGCAGCGCGGCGTCGGAGAAATCCATGGCCACCAGAGGCTAGTACGCTCCCACGGCGCGACGGGTGCCGGCGGGCCCCGGGGTGGCAATAGACGCGCCCGTGGCGTCGTTAGGATGGGTGCGCGACGGACGAGTCGACCGGGCGGTCGCGTCGGCGGGCCCTGGCCCGCCGCCGAGGAACGTCCGGACTCCACAGGGCAGGGTGGTTGCTAACGGCAACCCGGGGCGACCCGCGGGACAGTGCCACAGAAAACAGACCGCCGACCCCATCGGGGACGGTAAGGGTGAAACGGTGGGGTAAGAGCCCACCAGCACCCCGGGTGACCGGGGTGGCTCGGTAAACCCCACCCGGAGCAAGGCCAAGAAAGGGCCGTCGACCAGCAGGACGACGGCCCGCGCAGACGCTTGAGGGCGGCCCGCCCGATGTCTGCGGGTAGGCCGCTCGAGCCTGCCGGCAACGGCAGGCCTAGATGGATGGCCGCCGCCGGCGCGAGCCCCTCGGGGCGCGTGCCGGTCACAGAATCCGGCGTACAGGTCGACTCGTCCGTCGCCCACCAGCTCAGAGCCTCGATCAAGGCTCTGAGCTGGTTTTATGTCCGGCTGTCGATGGTTGTCATTGGTCAACTTCGGCCGGTGTCTGACGGCCTGACGGCCTGGAAACGGCCTGATCTTGAACGGCAGAGCTTCAGTTTGAAAGAGCGTGCTCAACCGACCGTGATGCCCGAAACGCCTGCGGCCGGCACCCTGCCGGGTTGCGTCTCGTGCCCGCCACGCGCCACGGCTACTGGCCCACGGATGGCCCATGCCGGCCTTCGAATTGGAAGAAGATCACGGATGGCTGGTCGTCTGGTGGTGGCATGGTTCACTAACGCGCATGACGTGGCGAAGGGCCGGGCTGGTGTCGGCGGTCATCTTGGCGATAATGGCCTTCGCTGGCTGGCGCTGGTGGCACAACCACCCGCCATACGGCCCGGAGGCGCTTGCCATCGAGTCCTCACTTCACCTCGTCAGCCACGAAGAGGCTCAGGCCGCGCTAGGCGAGAAGGTGAACGCCCCGGTGGCCAATGGACGCGACCAGTTGGTGCTCGGCCAGGTTTCTTGGCAGACCCCGCCCAGGCCACTCGATGGCGGATACTTCGCGATCTTCCTCATCGACAAGCGGACCAACCTCAAGCCCGGAAACTTCAGCGCGTCGTCGCCACGGCAGGAGGCTGTCAGCCTCGGGAGCGCCGGAACCGACAACAAGATCGCCGAGCGCTATCCCTGGCTACAAGGCGCAGGCTATGTGAGAGAGGGGAACAGTTGGTGGAGCTACGGCTCCAGACTGGCAGTCTTCGATGGGCATGCAACCCCGCTGACATTCGTCGCGCGCTTCCCGCAACTGGAGGGGCCGCTACGGGAGGAAGCCCACGTGCCCACGGCCCCGGTTGCGATTTCGGATCTGCTGTTGGCCCTGGTTCACGTAGGGCCGGACGGGCAGGTGTACTGGGCGCAACGGCTCCAAGGGTAGATAGCGGATCTCCTCGTCGGGCAGTCACCCTTGTCCTGTCGCGGCGCTGGCGAGCTTGTCCTATCCCTCTGCTCTACTCCCGTCATGCATGTTGTCGTCACGGGCGCACTCGTTGAGAACGGCGCGGTCCTGCTGGTGCACCGTCGGCCGACCAAACGGGTATTCCCGGATGTCTGGGATCTGCCCGGGGGGCTGGTCGAAGCGGGTGAGTCGGAACTACAAGCCCTCGCGCGTGAGATGCACGAGGAGCTCGGTGTTCACATCGCGCCGGAGTCCGCTTCACGGTTGGGCGTCCTGCATACCGGCAGTGGTGAGGACGCCGTTCACGTGGGCGTCTGGCACATCGGAGACTGGGTTGGCTCTCCGACCAACCGTGCACCTGACGAGCATGACGACATCGCATGGGTCGGGATCAGCGAGTTGGGCGGCCTTCCCCTCGTGCATGGCGTCTTGGCGGCAATGGTCCGCTCTCTGCCTGAGTTTGCGCACCGAGGAGTCAAGGCTGACTGTCGTGCATGTACTGGGACGGATTCGTCAAGCATCAGGCACGCCGGCCCCGGGACCGCGCCGGTGTCGTGCGGCTAGGCGACGAACCGGCCGGAGCCGCCAAGCCGGATGTCGAGGTCTCGGAGGAGTACGCCGAGCCGGTTGGACATGTCCGTGTCCATGTGTGGGATGGCTCTGCCTGCGGCCTGGTGCTCGCCCAGGTCGTAGAGGGCGTTTCGAAGGTCCTGGGCGGTCGCGCGGTCGAGCCGCAGCTCGATCGGATCGGTCATGGTCGTGACGGTAGCCGCTGACAGCCACGCGCGGCCCGGGCACCGGTGCCGAGCCTGCCTCTCTCCACCCGAGAGCTCATATGGTCGTGCGGTGAACGTCGAGCAGGTTCGTCTGGCGTACGGCGCGGTCGCGGAGCTCTACATCGAGCTGTTCGGCACGAGTCAGCAGATGGACCCCGGGGACCTGGCCTTCATCGGCCGGCATCTGGCGGGCCGGCCCGGCCCGGTGCTCGATCTGGGCTGCGGGCCCGGCCACATCACCGGCTGGCTGCGTTCGCTGGGCGTCGACGCGACGGGCATCGACATCGTCCCCGAGTTCATCGCCCACGCGCGGGCGGCCCACCCGGACGGTCGGTACCAGCTCGGGTCGATGCGCGACCTCGACGTCGTCGACCACTCGGTCGCCGGCATCCTGGCCTGGTACTCGGTGATCCACGTACCGCCGCAGGAGCTCGACGGCGTGCTCGCCGACTTCCGGCGGGCGATGTCCCCGGCCGGGACGTTGGTGCTCGGCTTCTTCGACGGCGACGAGGTGGCCGCGTTCGACCACAAGGTCGTGACCGCCTACCGGTGGCCCGTCGACGAGGTCGCCGAGCGACTGGCGCGAGCCGGCTTCACGGAGGTCGAGCGCGTACGGCGGCCCAGCGATGGCACTCATCGGCCGCACGCCGCCATCGCGGCGATCGCCACCGAATGGTGAGCGCACCCGTGCTCGCTCGGCAGCCGGCAGGCGCCGACATCTCCTGCTGAGGAGCCTGGCCGGCTCGTCTCTAGGACGCCTGCCGGACGGGCGTGTCGGCCAGCCAGACGTCGGCCAGGTCGCTGAGGGGAATGCCGAGGGCCTGGCTGAGGCCGACCACGGTGCCGAACGCCGGTGCGGGGAGGCGGCCCGCCTCGATCTTGCGCAGGGTCTCGGGGGAGATGCCGGCTGCCAGTGCCACCTCGACGAGGCTGCGGCCGGCCCGCGCGGCCCGCAGGGCGCCTCCGAGGCGCTGGCCCGCGGCGATCTGTTCGGCGGTGAGTGGTTGGCGAACCATGCCAGCAGGATATCCCTCCGGGACGCCCCGACCAGGCGTGGTATAAAAATACCGGTATAGAAATACCGTACGTGGAGGGGGAGGCTGTCGTGATCGAGCTCAAGTCCGCCGAGGAGATCGGCCGGATGGCGGTGGCCGGCCAGTTCGTCGGCGAGTTGCTCGCCGAGTTGGGCGGTGTCGCCGCTGTTGGCGTCAACCTGATGGACCTCGAACACCACGCCCGTCGCCGGATCGCCGAACGCGGCGCCGAATCCTGCTACTGGGACTACGCGCCGTCGTTCGGCCGGGGCCCGTTCCGCAACGTGCTGTGCCTGTCGGTCAACGACGCGGTGCTGCACGGCCTGCCGCACGACTACGTACTGCGCGACGGCGACCTGCTCAGCATCGACATGGCGGTCGGCATCGACGGCTGGAACGCCGACTCCGCGCTCTCCGTCGTCGTCGGCACCCCCGACCCGGCCGACCTGAAGCTGATCGAGGCCACCGAGGTCGCCCTGGAGGCCGGCATCGCCGCCGCCCAGCCCGGCGGCCGCCTCGGCGACATCTCCGCCGCGATCGGCGCGGTCGCCCACTCCTACGGCTACAGCGTCAACGGCGAGTTCGGCGGCCACGGCATCGGGCGCACCATGCACGAGGCCCCGCACGTCGCCAACAGCGGCCGCGCCGGCCGTGGCATGAAACTGCAACCCGGCCTCACCGTCGCCATCGAGCCCTGGTTCTGCCGCTCCACCAACAAGATCAAGTTCGACGGGGACGGCTGGACGATCCGCTCCGCCGACGGCTCCCGCACCGCCCACTCCGAACACACGGTCGCCGTCACCGCCTCCGGCCCCCAGGTCCTGACCCGCCGCTCCACTGACGGCGACACCCCGGCCGACCCCACCAGGAAGCCCGCCGCAGCCTCCTGATCCGTCGCTGACCCAGGGCGTTTCTCAGGAACCGTTCCCCCTGGCAGGCGTGCCTCGGGCCAGGGCGACGGCCAGCCACTTGGGCACCCTGCCGCGCCGGCCTTCACCGGCCGGTCGGGAGCATAGGATCCGGCGATGATCGACGAGCCGTTGGATCCCGGCGCGCTGCCCAATGGGCGGGAGCCGCTGCGACGACCGCCCGCCATCGTCGTGAGCACGCTGCTGCTGGCGTTCTGGTGGGCGTACACGCTCGCCGTGGACGTCGCGCTGCTCGGCGCGGTCGGTGGCGTCGGGAACTGGGTCGCCCTGGTCTGTTGCACCGGGGCGGTCGCAGTCGTGCTCCGTGGGCTCTGGCGCGGTGGCCCGACGGCGTGGCGGGTGGTGCACAGGTTCGCCGCGCCGGTCGCCCTCGCGTTCCTGACCGGGGCCGGAATCATGCTGTTCTTCGGACCGCGCCTCGGGTCGCTGATCACGGCCCCGGTCGACCCGGCCCTCATCGCGGCGCTGGCGGGCGGGCTGTTGGCGGTACTGGCGCTGGCGGCGAGCGGGCTCCTGGTCCGCACCTCGCCGGCCCGTGCCTGGTGCGGCCGTCGCTGAGGCCTCGAGCCGCGTAGCGACGTCGCCCCTCAGGCGTACCCGGCACGATCAGTCCCGGCAGGGCCCGTCCGGACGGGCGGCGGGACCGACCGATCCGGGCACAGCATGTCGGGTCGGGCACCCTCCCGCGCGCCTAGCGTTGCTGATCGGAAAGGGAAGGAGAACCGGGTGCTGGAGCGGCTCAACCAGGCCATGGAGCACATCGAGCGGCACCTCGACCAGCAGATCGAGGTGGCCGAGCTGGCGCGGATCGCGGTGACGTCGGAGTACCACTTCCGCCGGCTCTTCTCCGCGCTGGCGGGCGTCGGCCTGTCCGAGTACGTCCGGCGTCGGCGGCTCACCGTCGCCGGCGGGGAGGTGCTCGCGGGGAGACGGACGCTGCTCGACATCGCCGTCCGCTACGGCTACGGCTCCACCGAGGCGTTCGCCCGGGCGTTCCACGCCGTGCACGGCGTGGGCCCCGGCGAGGCCAGGCGTACGGGGGCGGCGCTGCGCTCCCAGCCCCGGATGTCCTTCCGACTCGTCGTCGAAGGGAGCAGCAGCATGCGATACCGGATCGTGCAGAAGGACGGGTTCCAGCTGGTGGGTCGCAAGGCCCGGGTGCCGCTGGTGCACGAGGGGATGAACCCGGCGATCGTCGCCTTCGTCAAGGGCATCCCCCCGGAGACCGTACGCCGGATCGAGGCCCTGTCCGACCAGGAGCCGCAGGGCATCGTCAACGTCAGCGCCAACGTGGCCGACGGTCGGGCGGAGGGCACCGAGCTGGACTACTGGTACGGCGTGGTGACGGGCGCGGACGCGCCGGAGGACCTGGACGCGCTGGCCGTGCCGGCGGGAGCCTGGGCGGTCTTCGAGACCTCCGGGGCGTTCCCGCAGGCGGTGCAGTACCTGTGGCGCGACGTGTTCACCCAGTGGTTCCCGTCCAACCCGTACCGCAGCCGGCCGGGGCCGGAGATCTCCCGCACCCGCCTGTCGGCGGACGGCACGGAGGCCGACGCGGAACTCTGGATCCCGGTGGAGCCCGTCACCGGCTGATCTCGTCCAGCACCCGGCGCTGGAAGGCGCGGGCCTCGGGCCCGCTCGGCGGGGGCCCGCCGGCCCGCGCCGCGATCGACCGTTCGATCACGTCCACGGCCCCGCCGTCACCGGTCGCGCCGACAGCCTCGCCGTCACCGGCCTCGCCGGCGGTCTCGCCGACAGGCACGCCGTCAGCGGTCGCGTCGGCGGGTTGCCCGGCGGCGGTCGGGGCGGCCGGCCGGCCGTCGGCGACCAGCCGGCGGCCGGCGTCGACCTTCGACAGCCAGACGCCGTGACGGACCCTGACCAGGGAGCGGCAGGCGCCGAGCACCGCGTCCTCGGCTCCCGGGGCGGGACCGTCGCCGGGCGGGGTCGGCAGCGCCAGCCACCACCGCAGCGCGTCGGCCAGCAGGCGACGCAGGTCGGCGGGGGAGAGGTCGGCGAAGGCCTCGGCCGCCGGCGGCCCGAGCAGGGCGTACCCGCTCTGGTGCAGGATGCTGCGGTCCAGGCCGTACCAGAACAGACCGTCCTCGACGGGCCGGTCGGCGGCGGCCCACGTCGCCCGGAACGGCATCCGCGCGCCGGTGTTCAGCTCGACCTCGAACCCGGGCTCCGGCGTGCCGGAGCGGGCGAGCTCCCGCCGGTAGACGACCAGCTCCAGCCCACGCGCGGGGCAGGGCAGCGCCTCGTGCCGCAGCCGCGCCACCAGCTCCCGCCTGCGCCCGGGGTCGAGGGCGTCGGCGCAGACCAGCGCGACGTCGACGTCGCTGCGCCCCGGCTGGTACGCGCCCAGCCCGACCGAGCCGGCCGCGTACGCCCCGACGAGGTCGTCGCCGAGGACGTCGCGGGCGGCGGCGACCAGGTCGGTGAGGTAGCGGCGCAGGGGCGGGTCGAGGTCAGTCATCGGATTCGGCCCAGGCCGTCCCGGCGGGCAGGAACCAGGCGGTCGGCTCCGCGCCGAGGGCGTGCGCGACGGTCAGCCGGGCGTGCCGGTCCAGCGGGGGCAGCCGGTCCGGGTGGAACCACTCCACGGCCACCGACTCGTCGTCGTTGACCCGGGCGGTGCCCGCGACCAGCCGGCAGTGGAAGCCGAGGTTGAAGAACTCGCAGCGGTCGCCGTTGGGATAGGTGTGCGGGTGCGACACGACGCTGCTCAGCCGGACCGGCTCGACCTCCAGGCCCGTCTCCTCCCGCACCTCGCGCACCACCGCCGTGGCCGGCTGCTCGCCCGGCTCGACGATGCCGCTGACCACCGACCAGCGCCCGTCGTCGGCGCGCCTGCCGAGCAGCAGCTCGCCGGCGTCGTTGCGCACCACCGCACTCACGCTGGGCAACAGCAGCAGGTCGTGGCCGACGCGTTCGCGCAGCCGCAGGATGTGGTCCGGAACGCCCATCCGGCGACCCTAACCGGCCCCGGGACGGCGGAGCGGGCCGCGTCACCCCGACAGGCTGATCTCCCGGGCCACCCGCGCGTACCCCTTCGTCGGTTCGGCGTCGAGGCGGGCCGCCGGGGTGCCCGGCAGGCGCCGGGCGACCCTGTTTTCGCAGTTCCAGCCCCTGCCGGCGGGAGCACGTCTACTGTGGAGAACATCGGCGACTTGTGGTGTTCCGGTGGCGGCCGGGTGGTTCGCGGTGCACAGTGATCCCATGAGCGACAGCGGAAACGGTGGGCACTTCTACTGGTGCACCCGTCACCACCGGGTCGAGACCGATGCCGACGTGTGCCCCGCCAGGCACGTTCTCGGGCCGTACGCCTCAGCCGCCGACGCGGAGAACGCCCTGCAGACGGTGCGGGAGCGCAACGAAGCGTGGGAGGCCGAGGACGCCCGCTGGGCCGGGGAGGACAGATAGGCGGCGCGGGACGGCCCGCGCCGAGGTACGCGGTGCTCCGCGAGCGCGAGAGCACGTCCCCAGGAAGGGAACCGAGATGGCCGAAGCACAGCAGGCCACCACCCGCCCGGCCGCCAGACGCACGACCGCCAGGAAGACCGCCGCGGCGGAGCGGACCGCGGGTACGACGCGGACCGCGCGCCCGGCCGCCACGTCCACGGCGGCGAAGAAGGCGCCCGCGACGAAGGCGGCGGGCGGTGCGGGGCGGGCCCCGGCGAAGAAGACCACCGCCGCGAAGGCGCCCGCGAAGAAGGCGCCCGCGAAGAAGGCGCCCGCGAAGAAGGTGGCGGGCAGGACCGCCACAGCGGCGAAGAAGACGACGGCTGCGGCGAAGAAGGCGACCACCAACGCCGCGAAGAAGGCCCCCGCCGCGGCGAAGCGGACGACGGCGGCGGCCAAGAGCACTGCGGCGAAGAAGACGACGTCGGCGAAGACGCCCGCCCGGCAGGCGGCGACGAAGGCCGCGACCACGGCGAGGAAGACCACCGCGCCGGCGAAGAAGGCCCCCGCCAGGACCACCAGCAAGGTCGCGTCGGCGACGAAGAAGGCCACCACGGCGGCGAAGGCCCCCGCGAAGAGGGCCACGACCGCCGCGAAGGCCCCCGCGAGGAAGGTCACGACCGCCGCGAAGGCCCCGGCGAAGAAGGCCACCGCCAAGAAGACGACGCCGGCCAGGAAGACGGCCACCACCCGGCCCACCGGCGGCGCCCGCAAGGCCGCCGCGACGAAGGCCCCTGCCAGGAAGGCCACGGCGACCTCCTCGGCGACCACCCGCAAGGCGGCGGCGAAGAAGGCCCCGGCGAAGCAGACGACCGTCGCGAAGGCGCCGGCCAAGAAGGTCACCGCCCGCAAGGCACCCGCCCCGGCGACCCCGGCGTGGGCCACCGCCACCCGGGGCGTACGGGCGAGCGCGCGCCGGGCCACCGGCTGACCGCGACGCGGAACGGGCGGCGCTCGCCGGGAAGCGGATCATCCGCCACACTGTCAGGATTGACCCCGTGGTGATCCGACGCGTACTCGCACCCCGCATCGACTTCGGCGCGCTGCGCCGCGAACTGGGTCTGCCCGACAGGTTCCCGGTCGCGGCGCAGGGCGAGGCCGACGCCGCGGCGGCCACGCCGCCCCGGCCCGCCGCCGACCGCACCGAGGTCCCGTTCGTCACCGTCGACCCCGAGGGCTCCCGCGACCTCGACCAGGCGATGCACCTCGCCCGCCGCCCCGGTGGCGGCTTCCGGGTGACGTACGCCATCGCCGACGTCGCCGCGCACGTTCGCCCCGGCGGGGCGCTGGAGGAGGAGACCTGGCGGCGCGGGCAGACCGTCTACCTGCCCGACGGCACCGTGCCGTTGCACCCCGGGACCCTCAGCGAGGGTGCGGCGAGCCTCCTGCCGGACGTCGACCGCGCCGCCGTGGTGTGGACCGTCGACCTGGACGGCGACGGTGCCACCGTCGGGGTCGCGCTGGAACGCGCGCTGGTCCGCAGCCGGGCCAAGCTGGACTACGTCGGCGTGCAGGCGGCCGCCGACGCCGGCCGGCTACCCGACCCGATCGCCCTGCTGCCCGAGATCGGGGCCCTGCTCACCGCCCGTGGCCTGCGCCGGGGCGCCATCAACCTGCCGCTGCCCGAGCAGGACGTGGAGGCCGACGGCGACGGCTGGCGACTGGTGCTGCGCGGGCCGGTGCCGATGGAGGAGCACAACGCCCAGATCTCGCTGCTGACCGGAATGGCCGCCGCCGACATCATGCTGGCCGGGGGGATCGGTCTGCTGCGTACGATGCCGGCACCGAAGCCCGAGGCGGTGGCGCGGCTGCGGGCCGCCGCCGCCCCGCTGGGCGTGCACTGGCCGGACGGCGCCGGCCCCGGCGAGGTCATCGCCGGACTGGACCCGTCGCAACCCCGGGCCGCCGCCTTCGTCGACCAGGCCGCCGAGCTGATGCGGGGCGCCGCGTACACGGCCTTCGACGGCGCGCCGCCCGAGCAGCGGGAGCACGGCGGGGTCGCGGCCGCGTACGCCCATGTCACGGCGCCGCTGCGGCGACTGGCCGACCGGTACGCCACGGAGGTCTGCCTGGCCCTGCACGAGGGCCGTGCGGTGCCCGACTGGGCCCGCGCGGCGCTGCCCCGGCTGCCGGAGGTGATGGCCACGACCGACCGGGTGGCGTCGGCGGCCACCCGGGGCGCGATCGAGTTGGCCGAGGCGGTGCTGCTGCAGCACCGGGTGGGGGAGACCTTCGACGCGGCGGTGCTGGACGTCGACGCGTCCCCGGACGGCAAGGCCCGCCCGGGCCGCCGGCCCGGCGGCACCGTGGCGCTGGACGACCCGCCGGTGCGTGCCCGCTGCCTCGGCGAGCTGCCGCTCGGTGAGCGGGTCCGGGTCCGGCTGGTCACCGCCGACCCCGCCACCCGCGCGGTGGCCTTCGAACTGGCCTGATCCCGCCGGTCCGCTCGCCCCCCGGCGCCGACGCCGCGCTGCGGCTGCTGCGCCCGGGCGCGTGGTGGCCGCCGGGCTGGTCCGGTTCCCGCCGATGGCGGCTGCCCGGCACTGCTGCGGCAGCGGGGATTGTCACAGCGCCCGCGGCTGCCGCCGGCCTGCGGGTTTGCGAGGATGGCGGCATGGCTTACGACGCGAGCACGCTGCCCGACGTGTCCGGGCTGACCGTCGGCATCATCGGCGGCACCGGCGACCAGGGGAGGGGCCTCGCCTACCGGTTCGCCCGGGCCGGCCAGTCCGTGCTGATCGGGTCCCGTACCGCCGATCGGGCCGTCCAGTCGGCCCAGGAGATCGCGGCCCTGCCCGGCGTGCCCGCCGGGGCGCCGGTGGCCGGCGGCGGCAACGAGGAGGTGGCCCGGCGGAGCGACGTGGTCATCATCGCGGTGCCGTGGGACGGGCACGCCGCCACCGTCGCCGCCCTCGCCGAGCCGCTCGCCGGCAAGATCGTCGTCGACTGCGTCAACCCGCTCGGCTTCGACAAGCAGGGCCCGTACGCCCTCGCCGTGCCGGAGGGCAGCGCCGTGCAGCAGGCCGCCGGGCTGCTGCCCGACTCGCGGGTCTGCGCCGCGTTCAACCACGTCAGCGCCCCGCTGCTGGCCGACCCGGAGATCGAGCGGATCGACCTCGACGTGCTGATCTGCACCGAGGACCGCGAGCTGGTCGGCGTGGTCGCCGCGCTGGCCGCGCGGATCCCCGGCATGCGCGGCATCTACGCCGGCCGGCTGCGCAACGCCCACCAGATCGAGGCGTTCACCGCCAACCTGATCGCCATCAACAAGCGCTACAAGGCACACGCCGGCATCCGCGTCACCGACCTCTGACAACACCCGCCCCGCGCTCGCGCCGCGCGAGGTGGGCCTACTGCGAGCGGGGCGTGGTGGGCCGGCCCGGCGGGCGGTGCGGCCCGCAGGGTCGCACCGCCCGTCCAACGGGTCAGAAGGTGTGTTCCTCGGCGGGGAAGTCGCCGCCGCGCACCTCGTCGGCGAAGCGCCGGGTCGCGTCGGTCAGGGCGCCCGCCAGGTCGGCGTAGCGCTTCACGAAGCGCGGCGCCCTACCGGTACGCAGGCCCGCCATGTCCTGCCAGACCAGCACCTGCGCGTCGGTGTCGGCGCCGGCGCCGATGCCCACGGTCGGGATCGGCAGCTCCGCCGTGATCCGCTTGGCGACCTGCCCCGGCACCATCTCCAGCACCACGGCGAACGCGCCCGCCTCGGCCACCGCGCGGGCGTCGGCGATCACGTCGTCGGCCGCGTCGCCGCGCCCCTGCACCCGGTAGCCGCCGATGGCGTGCTCGCTCTGCGGGGTGAAGCCGACGTGCGCCATCACCGGGATGCCGGCGCCGGTGATGGCGGCGATCTGCGCCGCGCAGCGCCGGCCGCCCTCCAGCTTCACCGCGTGGCAGCCGCCCTCCTTCATGAACCGCACGGCGGTACGCAGCGCCTGCGTGGGGCCCTCCTCGTACGAGCCGAACGGCAGGTCCCCGACGACCAGCGCGTGCCGGGTCGCCCGGACCACCGCGCGGACCAGCGGGAGCAACTCCTCGGCGGTCACCGGCACCGTCGTCTCGTAGCCGAAGACGTTGTTCGCCGCCGAGTCGCCGACCAGCAGCACCGGGATGCCGGCCTGGTCGAAGATCGACGCGGTGTACTGGTCGTACGAGGTGAGCATCGGCCACCGCTCGCCGCGTTCCTTGGCGGCGATCAGGTCGCGGGTGCGTACCCGCCGGGTGGCCGGGCCGCCGTAGAGGGCGGTCACCTCGGACGGGGTGGACTCCACCATGACTCTCTCCTTCCTCGAGGCCGCGTACGCGGTCCCCGGGTTCCGCCGCGATCGTCGCACCCGACGACCGGCCGGCGGCAGAGCGCAGTGGAGGATGTCACTCCCGGGCCGCCGCCGGCCCGGGAGCGACCCGGCTCAGCCGTCCTCGCGCCACCGGTTCGTGATCGGCAGCCGCCGGTCCCGCCCGAAGGCCTTCATCGAGATCTTCGCGCCCGGCGCGGACTGGCGGCGCTTGTACTCGGCGGTATCCACCATCCGCAGCACCCGGTCGACGATGGCCGGGTCGTGGCCGGACGCGACCAGCCCGTCGCGGCCCAGGTCGCCGTCGACGTAGCCGATCAGGATCGGGTCCAGCACGTCGTAGTCGGGCAGCGTGTCGCTGTCGAGCTGGCCGGGGCTCAGCTCCGCGCTCGGCGGCTTGCCGATGGAGTTCTCCGGGATCGGCGGGGTGTCGCCCCGGCGGGCGGCGTCCGCGTTGCGCCACTTCGCCAGCCGCCACACCAGCGTCTTCCAGACGTCCTTGACCGGGTTGAAGCCGCCGACGGAGTCGCCGTAGAGGGTGGAGTAGCCGACCGCCAGCTCGCTCTTGTTGCCGGTGGTCAGCACCAGGTGCCCCTCCTGGTTCGACAGCGCCATCAGGATCACCCCGCGTACCCGCGCCTGGAGGTTCTCCACGGAGACCCCGGAGAGCGACATGTTCGCCAGGAAGGTGTCGACCATCGGCTGGATCGGCTCGACCCGGTAGTCCAGCCCGGTCCGCTTCGCCAGGTCGGCCGCGTCCTCGCGGCTGTGCTCGGAGGAGTGCTGGCTGGGCAGCGACACGCCGACCACCCGGTCGGGCCCGAGCGCGTCGACGGCCAACGCGGCCACCACCGCCGAGTCGATGCCACCGGAGAGGCCCAGCACCACCGAGGGGAACCGGTTCTTGTTGACGTAGTCGCGCAGGCCCAGCACGAGCGCCTGCCACACCTCGGCCTCGTCGGCGACCGGGGCGATCGTCCCGCCGGTGACGGCGGGCCCGGTGGGCGCGGGCGGGATGTCGCCGGCCTCGGCGCGGACCACCCGCATCCCGTCCGCCAGCACCTGCTCCGGGGCGCCCGGCTCCCCGGCCGGGGGCAGCTCCACGTCGTGCACCAGCAGGTGCTCGACGAACTGCGGGGCCCGCGCCAGCAGTTCGCCGTCGGCGGCCACGATCATCGAGTCGCCCTCGAAGACCAGCTCGTCCTGGCCGCCGACCATGTTGACGTACGCGATCATCGCCCCGGCCTCGGCGGCCCGGCGCTGGACCAGCGGCAGCCGGACGTCGTCCTTGTTCAGCTCGTACGGCGAGCCGTTGACGCACAGGACCAGGCCGACGCCGGCCTGGCGGGCGGCGGCGAACGGACCGCCGGCCTGCCACAGGTCCTCGCAGATGGTCAGCGCCACGTCCACCCCGCCCACGCGCACGACGCTCAGGGCGTCGCCGGGCAGGAAGTAGCGGTCCTCGTCGAAGACGCCGTAGTTGGGCAGGTGGTGCTTGAAGTAGGTGGCGACGATCCGGCCGTGGTGCAGCAGGGCAGCCGCGTTGCGGGCCCCGCGCCCGGGTTCGGCGTCGCCGCTGACCTGCGGCGGGCCGTCGGCGTCCAGGTAACCGACCAGCACCGCCACCGCGCCCAGCCCGTCGGCGTCGAGATCGGCGGCGAGGCGTTGCAGCGCGGCCTTCGACGCGGCGACGAAGGACCGGCGGAAGACCAGGTCCTCGACCGGATAGCCGGTCAGCACCATCTCCGGGAACGCGACGATCTGGGCGCCGGCGCCGGCGGCCCGGCGGGTCCAGTCACGGACCAGGCCGGAGTTGCCGGCGAGGTCGCCGACGGTCGGGTTGACCTGGCACAGGGCGAGACGCAGGGTGGGCATGTCCTCATCTTGCCCCAGCCGGCCGGACCCGACACGGCGGGCGGCCAGCCACGGCGCGAGCGTCGGGACAGGGCGGGACGCCGGCCGGCCGGTCGCGTAACGTCGGCGTAACGAGGCGGGTGGACACTGGTCGGTCAGGCCGGGTCAGCCCCGGCCGCAGGTGCGCAACGGTGTCGCGAGGGGTGGAAGTGGACCGTCAGCAGGAGTTCGTCCTCCGTACGCTGGAAGAGCGGGACATCCGGTTCGTCCGGCTGTGGTTCACCGACGTGCTGGGCACGCTCAAGAGCGTGTCGGTGGCCCCCGCCGAGCTGGAGGCGGCCTTCGAGGAGGGCATCGGGTTCGACGGCTCGGCGATCGAGGGCTTCGCCCGGGTCTTCGAGTCCGACATGGTGGCCATGCCCGACCCGACCACCTTCCAGGTCTTCCCGTTCGAGGGCGGGGCCAGCGGCGAGAGCGCCCGGATGTTCTGCGACATCCTGCTGCCCGACGGCGGCCCGTCCTGGGCCGACCCGCGCCACGTGCTGCGCCGGGCGCTGTCCAAGGCCGCCGAGAAGGGCTTCACCTTCTACACCCACCCCGAGATCGAGTTCTTCCTGCTGGAGAACGGCCCGCTGGACGGCTCGGTGCCGATCCCGGTCGACACCGGCGGCTACTTCGAGCACACCACCCACGCCGTGGCCCGCGACTTCCGCCGGCAGGGCGTGCTGGCGCTGGAGCGGATCGGCATCTCCGTGGAGTTCAGCCACCACGAGGTGGCCCCCGGCCAGCAGGAGATCGACCTGCGCTACGCCGACGCGCTCACCACGGCCGACAACATCATGACCTTCAGGCACGTGGTCAAGGAGGTGGCGCTCTCCACCGGCGTGCAGGCCACCTTCATGCCGAAGCCGTTCACCGACCAGCCGGGCAGCGGCATGCACACCCACCTGTCGCTGTTCGAGGGGGAGCGCAACGCGTTCCACGACGCCGGCGACCCGATGAAGCTGTCCAAGGTGGCCCGGGCGTTCATCGCCGGGCTGCTGGTGCACGCCCGGGAGTACACGGCCGTCACCAACCAGTGGGTCAACTCCTACAAGCGGCTGTTCCCGCAGGCGCTGCCGGACCGGGTGACCGAGAGCCCCGCGTACGTCTGCTGGGGTCACCTGAACCGGTCGGCGCTGGTCCGGGTCCCCGCCTACGGCAAGCCGAACTCGGCCCGGGTGGAGGTCCGCTCGCCGGACTCGGCGGCGAACCCCTACCTGGCCTTCGCGGTGCTGCTCGGCGCCGGGATGAAGGGCATCGAGGAGGGCTACGAGCTGCCGCCGGGCGCGGAGGACGACGTGTGGTCGCTGACCAGCGCCGAGCGCCGGGCGATGGGCTACGAGCCGCTGCCGGAGAACCTCGCCGAGGCGATCGACGTGATGGCCGGCTCCGAGCTGGTCGCCGAGGTGCTCGGCGAGCACGTCTTCGACTTCTTCCTGCGCAACAAGCGGGCCGAGTGGGAGCAGTACCGCCGCGAGGTCACCCCCTACGAGCGGCAGCGCTACCTGTCGCTGTAGGGCGAGGGCTGCCGTGCTGGCGCGGTGCCGCTATCGTCTCGGTCACCGCGCCGGCATCCCCGCCGGGCGCAGAGTTCGGGAGGCAGTCGGTGCTGGAAGACCTGCTCAGCGGAGCATGGCAGAGCGTGGTGTTCGGGGTCGTCGGGGTGGCCCTGATGGCGGCCGGGTTCGGGCTGGTCGACATGCTCACTCCGGGCCGGCTGCGGGAGCTGATCTGGGTACGCCGCAACGGCAACGCCGCGCTGCTGCTCGCCGCCAACCAGCTCGGCATCGCCGGCATCGTGTTCACCGCGATCCTGACCAGCTACAGCGACTTCGCCAAGGGCCTCGCCTCGACGGTGGTCTTCGGCCTGGTCGGTCTGGCCATCATGGCACTGGCGTTCTTCGTGCTGGACCTGCTCACCCCGGGCAAGCTCGGCGAGATCATCTGCTCGGACGAGCCGCACCCGGCGGCCCGGGTCAGCGCCGCCACGCACTTCGGCGCCGCGCTGATCGTCTGCGCCTGCATCGCCTGAGCCGCTCCCGTCACACCCCCGTCGTAGGTTGCGGGGGTGAACCGGACGGACCGTCTCTACGCCCTGGTCGAGGAGCTGCGCGCCGTGTCGCCACGGCCGCGCAGCGCCCGCTGGCTCGCCGACCGCTTCGAGGTGAGCACCCGCACGATCGAGCGTGACATCGGCGCCCTCCAGGAATCGGGAGTGCCGATCTGGGCCGAGCCGGGCCGCACCGGCGGCTACGCGCTCGACCGGGCCCGCACCCTGCCACCGGTCAACCTCACCCCCGTCGAGGCGGTCGCCATGGCGGTGGCGTTGCACCGGATGCGCGGCACGCCGTTCGCCGCCGCGGCCGGCTCCGCCCTGCGCAAGCTGATCTCCGTGATGCCCGCCGCCGACGCCGCCGAGGCGCACCGGCTCGCCGCCCGGGTGCACCTGATCGGCGACGGGCCGGTGGCGCCCGTCCCGGCCGCCGTCGCCGACGCGGTGCGCGCGCGCCGTGTGCTGCGCATCCGCTACGCCGACCGCGCGGGCGCCGGCTCGCTGCGCGACGTGGAGCCGCTGGGCTACCTGGGCAACCCCCGGCACTGGTACCTGCTGGGCTGGTGCCGGCTGCGCGACGGCATCCGCGCCTTCCGCACAGACCGGATCACTTCGGTCACGACGCTGGCGGAGCGGGTGCCGGAACGCGAGCTGGCCGCCGACGACCTCGACATCCCCACGGAGCGGGTCCGCCGGCTCAGCCTGGTCTGAGCATGGGACAGCGCGGCCCTGCCGTGCACGGCATGCTGTCCCTTCCGCATGTTCCCGCAGGAGGTCGCCACGTGCCCGACGCGCTCAGCTACGCCGACGCCGTACGCCTGCTCGGCGGGGAGAAGAGCAGGGTCGTCGACTGGTTCGACAAGCTGACCGGTTGGTCGCTGCTCGGCGCCTCCGCAGCCGGCGCGCCGGACGCGTTGGGCATCTTCGACGCGAAGGCGGAGTTCGTCCGGCTCGGCCACGAACTGGTGCGCGCCGTGTCCGAGAAGCGCTCCGGGCTGTCCCGGTACGGCCGCACGCAGCGCCTGGAGGCGGCGCACGCGGTGATCGCGGTCACCGCCTTCTTCGAGGTGCTGAGCGAGATCGACCTGCCCTTCGACGTGGCGAGCGCCCGGATCAGCAAGGCCGAGCAGTTGTCGTTGGCCGGCTCAGGAGCGGTGCACGAGGCGGCCCTCACCGACGCGTTCTTCGCCACCGCGGCGCCGCTGCCCGGTCCGCAACTTCCCTATCCCGCGTTCCGTCATGCCCTGGGCGCCTACTACGACGGCCTCGTCGGCCGGCTGCTGCACCTCCTGCGCGGCCTGGCCGTGTGGGAGGTCGCCGACGGATGGCGGCGACAGGCGACGGAGGAGGGGCTGCTCGGGCTGCCCCGCGCCGCCGTCGACCGGCACCGCGATCTGCTGACCCAGCTCGCGGTGGACTTCGTCGAGGTGTCGTTCTGGGTCGGCCTGCACGAGCACGAGGCGACCCGGACGCAGGTCCATGCCCTCTCGGTGGGGCTGGACGAGATGCGGCGGACCCTTCTCGCCGTCTCCACGGGACGCCCGCCCGACGACCGCCGGGCGGCGCTCGCCACGGCGTACACCGCGGAGTTGGGACGGCCCATCATCTCGTCCGGGGACGTGCCGACCGGGCTCACGGTGCCGACGCTCGGCCAGGCGTACGTGCCGCCGCTGTGTCGGATCGAGGAGTTGCCCGCCCACGCGCGACCGAGCGACGAGGCGTGGTGGGACGGGCGGAGGCTGCGTGACGACCTGTGGCAGTCCCTGGTCGTGCACCTCACCTCGCCGAACGCCACCCGCGCCCCGCTGCTGGTGCTCGGCCAGCCGGGCTCCGGCAAGTCCGTGCTGACCCGGGTCCTCGCCGCGCAGCTGCCGGCCGCCGACTTCATGGTGGTGCGGGTGGTGCTGCGAGACGTCCACGCCGCCGGGGAGCTCCAGGACCAGATCGAGCAGGCGGTCCGTGACGACACCGGGGAGCGGGTGGACTGGCCCGCCCTGTCCAGGTCGGCCGGTGACGCCCTGCCGGTCGTGCTGCTCGACGGCTTCGACGAGTTGCTCCAGGCCACCGGGGTCAGCCAGACCGACTACCTGCGCCGGGTGGCGGCCTTCCAACGGCGCGAGGCCGACCAGGGGCGGCCGGTGGCGGTGCTGGTGACCAGCCGCACCAGCGTCGCCGACCGGGCGCAGCCGCCGCCCGGCACGGTGGCGGTGCGGCTGGAGCCGTTCGACGGCGAGCGGGTACGGGCCTGGACCGCCACCTGGAACCGGGTCAACGCCGGGGCGTTCCGCGCGCTCGGCGTGCAGCCGCTGGAGCCGGCGACGGTGCTGGCCCATCGTGAGCTGGCCGAACAGCCGCTGTTGCTGCTGATGCTGGCGCTCTACGACGCCGAGGGCAACGACCTGCGATCGGCCGGCGAGCTGGGCCGGGGCGAGCTGTACGAGCGCCTGCTGCGCAGCTTCGCCCGCCGCGAGGTCATGAAGCACCGGCCGGGCCTGTCCGAGCGGGACCTGGACCGGGCGACGGAGGACGAGCTGCGCAGGTTGTCGATCGTGGCGTTCGGCATGTTCAACCGGGGCGTCCAGTGGGTCACCGAGAACGGCTTCGAGTCGGATCTCGCCGCGCTGCCGTTCCTGGGCAGCCGTCCGGCGGCCGTCGCGACCGACGGACACCTGCGTACCCCGCTGCGACCTGCCGAGATCGTCCTGGGCCGCTTCTTCTTCGTGCACCGCTCACAGGCAATGCGAGACGAGAGCCGGGCCAGCACCTACGAGTTCCTGCACGCCACCTTCGGTGAGTTCCTGATCGCCCGGACGACCGCGGTGGTGCTGGACGACCTGGCGGCCCGGGAGGCGAGCGCCCTGCTGGGGGCCACGCCGACGGACGACGATCCGCTGCACGCCCTGCTGTCCTTCGCGACACTGACCGGACGCACCCCGATCGTCACCTTCCTCACCGAGATCCTGACGTCGTGGGGCGAAAGCCGGCGGGACGCCGTCGTCGACCTGCTGCTGCGCCTGTTCCGGGCGGCGACCGGCCGGCGACCGGCTCGCCGCTTCGAGTCGTACGAGCCTCGGCAGTTGTCGGTTCCGGCACGCCACGCGGTGTACGGCGTGAACCTGCTCGTGCTGCTGCTCGCCGCGCGCGGGCAACTGCGGGCGAGCGAACTCCACCCGGACAGCGGCGACGTGGCGTCCGGGTGGAACCGACTGGCTCTCTTCTGGCGTTCCCAGCTCAGCGACAGCGAGTACGCCGGCCTGTTGGGCGTCGTGCGGGTCGAGCGGGCGTGGACGGGAACGCGACGGGAGCTGCTCCTCCGCATCGGAGAAGGTCGGGACGAGTCGCCGCCGCCGGCGGGCGACCCCGGTTGGTTCGTCACCGGCTCCAGGGACGACAGCCATTCGGAGGAGGACGCGGCGAGCTACTACCTGACGACCGGAACTGACTTCGCCCTGTTCGCTCGGACCGCGCACTTCGAGTGCGACCCGAATCTCGACACGGCGCTGCACGCGCTGGGACCGCTGGGCCATCCGCTCGACGCGCTCGGCGGCTTCTGGACCTTCCCGGACGGCGACCGGTCGGAAGCCCGGCTCCTGCTCGACGTGTCGCTTCTCCCGATCCTCGGCGCGGGGGCTCGGGAGCGGGAGCGGGCCTACCGACGCCTGCTGGCCATCGTGGAGGAGCCGGACGAGACACCGCAACTGCCGGTGGCGGAGTTCGTGCTGGACCGGATCTCGACCGACCCCGGGTTGTCCGCCGCGTTCGTCGCCGATGTGCTGTGTCTTCTCCAACAGGACGTGACGCTCGTCGGCTCCCTGCTGGCGTCGGCCGCCCGCTGCGTCCTTACCTTCCTCGGCCGCGACCGCGAGACCGACGACAGGCTGGTTGAGCAGGCCGACCGCCTGATCGCCGGCGCACGGTGGTTTGCCGGCGCTGGCGGCGCTCCGCTCGACTGGCTCGACACCGACACCGCCGAGTTGGTCGCCCGCACGTACGAGGCGGGTGTGCGGCGGTATCCGGTGTCGGTGGCCGAAGCGGCGAGTTTCCGCGCCCGCCACGGATCGCGTCGCCCCGACCTGGTCGACCGGTTGATTCCGCTCACCGCCCCGTCCGAGGAGCGGTCTGGTCGCAAACACCGACAGGACGGTGTCGCGGACGGGGCGGAGGCTGACTCCTGACGGCGCCGGCCGAACGGCCGGCGCGCGAACGGGAGGCGACACATGTCCACGATCACCAGCGGGGTCAACTGGTTCGAGGTCGGCACGGACCGGCCGGAGGAGACCGGGCGCTTCTACACCGACCTGTTCGGCTGGGCGTTCGGCGAGCAGGGGACGCCGGAGGCGTCGTACCGGGTGACGGAGCCGGGACCGGAGGGATCCATCCAGGGCGCGGTCCGGGACACCGGCGGGACGAGCCCGAACTACGCCATCTTCTACGTGCAGGTGGCCGACGTGGCCGACGCCGTCCGGCGGGCGGAGGCGGCGGGCGGCAAGGTGCTGGTGCCGCCGAGGTCCAACGACAACGGGCTCACCTTCGCCCACCTGGCCGACCCGGTCGGCAACCACTTCGGCGTCTACGCCCCGCCGCCGCAGGCCTGAGCAGACCCGGCCGGGTCGCCGTCCGCCCCGGCCGGTCGCCGGGACGGACGGCGTACGTCACTTGCCGGCCGGTCCGCCGTGCCCGCCCCGGCCGCCCGGGCCGGGCAGGACGCCCGCCTCGGCGGCGGCGGTGACGGCGTCGGCCTGCTCCTGGGTGAGCTTGCCGTCCTCGACGGCCTGCGCCAGGCGCTCCTTCATCGCGGCCTGCCGGTCGGCGGAGTCGCCCTTGCCGGGCCGGTCGCCCTTCCCGGGCCGGTCGGCGGGCTTGTGCTCCTCGCGCAGCTTCTCCAGCGCGGCCGTCACCTTGTCGGTGTCGACGCCCAGCTCCGCGGCCAGCTTCTCGGCGAACTCCGCCTGCCGGTCCGCCCGCTGCTGCTGGCGGTCGCCGTTCTCGGCGGCGCCGGTGCTGGCGCTCGGCGTCGGGGTGGCACCGTCGGCGGCGAACGCGACCGTCGGGGCGGCGAGGCCCACGCCGAGTACGCCCGCCGCGGCCAGCCCGGCCAGCAGGTGCTTCTTCCTCATGGTGCGGGACATGTCGTCCTCCAGCTCGTCGATGGGTGGTGCGATGACCTCACCGACAGTGACCAGCTGGGCTGGGCGGGAGCCGTGGCGACCCTGTCAGCGAGCTGGCAATCCGGCGGCGCGACCGGACAAACGGGTTGCACGGGCGCGCGGGGGCGGCAAGGGTGTGCGGTCGGTAGGGCCCCCGTCGGGGCGGAGCAGGTGACGGAAGGTGACCCCCTTGACGACGTCCGCGAAGATCCGGGAAGTCCCCCTGACCGGGGCCGGCACCGGCCCGTACGGCATCACGGTCGGCCCCGACGGCGCGCTGTGGCTGACGCTGGTCCACGCGGGCGGAATCGCCCGGGTGGGTGCGGACGGCGATCTGCGCACCTGGTCGGTGGCGCCCGACAGCCGACCGTTGATCATCACGCCGGGCCCCGACGGCGCCCTCTGGTTCACCCGTTCCGGCGACGACCGGATCGGCCGGATCACCACCGGCGGCGAGCTGAGCGCCGTCGAGCTACCGGCCGGAACCGGCCCCTGCGGCATCGCCGCCGGGCCTGACGGGGCCCTCTGGTACGCGGCGATGAACGCCGACGCGATCGGTCGGGTCACCGTCGACGGGGAGCGGACGCGGTTCCCGCTGCCGGTGCGCGGCGCCTTCGCCTCGATGGTCGCCGCCGGGCCCGACGAGGCCGTCTGGTTCACGCTCAACCAGGCGAACGCGGTGGGCCGGATCGACATGGCCGGCGAGGTGACCCTGCACGCGCTGCCGACCGAGGGGGCCGCGCCGGTGGGCATCACCGCCGGCGTCGACGGGGCGCTCTGGTTCGTCGAGATCGGCGCCGGTCAGCTCGGCCGGATCACCCCGGACGGGCGGATCACCGAGTACCCGCTGCCGGACCGGTCCGCCCGGCCGCACGCGATCGTCGCCGACCCGGCCGGCGGCTGCTGGTACACGGAGTGGGGCGGCAACCGCATCGGCCACGTCACCCCGGACGGCACGATCACCACCCACGACCTGCCGACCCCGGCCTCCGAGCCCCACGGCCTCACGGTCGCCCCCGACGCCACGGTCTGGGTCGCCCTGGAGACCGGCGCCCTGGCCCACCTGACCCCTGACCCTGCCCCCCTCGGGGACCCTGACCCCCGGTGATCATGAGGTTGGCGGTGTGGCATGTCGGTACCGCTGCCGCTAACCCCATGATCGACTCGGGGCATGCGGGGGCGCGGGGCCGATCGGGCGGTCAGCGGACGGCAGGGGTGACCGTGAGGGTGCCGGTTGCCGTGTCGAGGGTGGCCTCGGTGCCGACCGGGACGCTGAGCTGGCCCGGGCCGTGACCGATCGGGAGACCGCCGAGGACGGGGACGCCGAGGTCGCCGAGGCGCTCGGAGAGCACGTCGGCGACGCCGACCGACCAGCCGTCCGCGCAGTCGGTGAACTGGCCCACCGCCACGCCGGCCAGCCCGTCGAGGGCACCGGCGCGGCGGAGCTGGGTGAGCATCCGGTCGACCTTGTAGGGCGGCTCCTGGACGTCCTCGACGAGCAGGATCGCGCCGGTCAGGTCCGGCATGTCCGGGGTGCCCAGCGACGCCACGATCAGGCAGAGGTTGCCGCCCAGCAGCGGACCGGTGGCCCGTCCGGGTACGCGTACCGCGAAGGTCTCCTCCTCGGCGACGGCGCTGACCGTGACCGGCGCGGTGGTCATCAGGGCGGCGTGCAGCGACTCGGCCGAACGCAGCGGCGTGCGCTCGGGCGACCAGGCCGCCCCCGGGCCGTGCACGCCGGCCAGCCGGGCGCCCCGCCAGAGCGCGAACTGCAACGCCGTGATGTCGGAGAACCCGGCGACCACCTTCGGGTCGCGGCGTACGGCGGCCATGTCGATCGCGTCGACGACGCGCTGGGCGCCGTAGCCGCCCCGGGTGCAGATCACCCCGCGCACCCCGGGATCGGCGAACGCGGTGTTCAGGTCGGCGGCGCGCAGCTCGTCGGCGCCCGCGAGGTAGCCCTGCCGGGCGTACGCGTTCGGCGCCAGCACCGGCCGCAGTCCCCACCCGGTGAGCAGTTCGACGCCCCGGGCCACCCGTTCCGGCCGGGTCGGCCCGGACGGCGACACCAGCATCACCGTGTCGCCGGGCCGCAGCACCGGCGGTCGTACGGCGGTGGCGGGACTCAGACGGTCGGACACAGCGGCTGAGCCTAGTCGCGCGGGCCCGGCGCCGGGCACGCACCGGGGCCACCCGCACGGACCACCCGTCGTCGCCGCGTCGGCGGAGGCGTTCCGTTCTCCGTCCGGGGCACCGGCTAGCCTCGACGTCGTGGCTACCGCGCTGGTGATCGAGAACGACCCGACCGACGACGTCCGCCGGCTGGGGGAGTGGCTGACCGAGGCCGGCCTCGACCTGTGGGTCGTACGCGCCCACGCCGGTGACGAGATCCCGGCCGACCTGGCGGGATACTCCGCGTTGGTCGTGCTCGGCGGCGCGCTGGCGCCGTACCCGCTGCCCGACGGGTCGCCCGGCGCGCCCTGGCTGCCGGCGCTGGAGGGGCTGCTGCGCAAGGCCGTCCGGCACCGGGTGCCGACCCTCGGCATCTGCCTCGGCGCGCAGCTGCTGGCCACCGCGCACGCCGGCGAGGTCGTACGCAGCCCGAGCGGCCCGGAGGTCGGGCCCTGCGTGGTCGGCAAGCGGGACGCCGCCGACACCGACCCGCTCTTCCGCTACGTTCCGCTGATGCCCGACGTGTTCCAGTGGCACGCCGACGAGATCACCGAGCTGCCCCGGGGCGCCACCCTGCTGGCCGCCTCCACCCGCTACCCCCACCAGGCGTTCCGCCTCGGCGACCGGGCCTGGGGGTTGCAGTTCCACGTCGAGTGCGACACCGCGATGATCGCCGACTGGGCCGCCGACTCGACCCTGCTCGCCGAGCTGGGCTACGACCCCGACCTGGTGGTGGCGGCCTGCCACGACGTGATGGTCGACGTCGAGGAGGTCTGGCAGCCGTTCGCCGCCCGGTTCGCCGCCCTGGCCCTGGGCGAGCTGGACGACGCCACGCCCCGCCGTAGCCTGCCCCTGCTCGGGCAGTGATGAGCCGGCCGGCCAGGGCCGCGGGACGGCTCGCCCGCTACGGCTTCGGCACCGACGCCACCCGCGCCGCCGACCTGCTCGGCCCGGACGGGCTCGGGCTGTGGCGGCCGGACGCGCAGGAGCCCGCCGACGACCGCGCGGCGGAGCTGCTCGCCGCGCTCTCCCGGGCCGCCGAGCCGGATCTGGCGCTGCGCCAGCTGCACCGCCTCGTCGAGGCCGAGCGCCGGGTGGCCGCGAACGGCACCGGCCCCGCCGTCGGTCGTCCCCGGGGGAAGGCCCGCGCCGGGACGCCGGTCGAGGCCGAGCCTCGGGTGGCCCGGCAGCAGGCGCCCTCGGCGCTGCTGGCGGCGCTCGCCGACGACGCCGGCCTGCGCCGCCGTCTGATCGCCGTCCTCGGCGCCTCCTCCGCGCTCGGCGACCACCTGGTCGCCAACCCCGACCAGTGGCCGGCCCTGCGCACCGCCGCGGACGGGCTGGCGCCGACGGCCGAGGGACGGCTCGACCTGTCCGGCGAGGGGCAGCCGGTGGCGGTGCTGCGCAAGGCGTACCGGCTGGCGCTGCTGCGGATCGCGGCGGCCGACCTGACCGGCGGCCGGGGCCTGGAGCAGACGATGGCGGCGCTCTCCGCGCTGGCCGACGCGACCCTGGCGGCGGCGTACGAGATCGCGGTCGGCGAGCTGCCCGAGGGCACCCCCCGGCCCCGGCTCGCCGTCGTGGCGATGGGCAAGTGCGGCGGCGACGAGCTGAACTACGTCTCCGACGTCGACGTGATCTTCGTGGCCGCCGAGGACGACGACCTCGCGGCGGCCACCACGGTCGCCACCCGGCTGATCCACGTCTGCGGGCTGGTCGCCTGGCCGGTCGACGCGGCGCTGCGCCCGGAGGGCAACCGGGGGCCGCTGGTGCGGACGCTGGCCAGTCACCTCGCCTACTACCGGCGCTGGGCGCGCACCTGGGAGTTCCAGGCGCTGCTCAAGGCGCGGCCGGCGGCCGGTGACCTGGCGTTGGGCCGGGAGTGGATCGACCAGCTCGCCCCGCTGGTGTGGCGGGCCGCCGAGCGGCCCGAGGCGGTCGAGGACGTGCGCGCCATGCGGCGCAAGATCATCGACAACATCCCGCCGAAGGAGCTGGAGCGCGAGATCAAGCGCGGCCCGGGCGGGCTGCGCGACATCGAGTTCGCCGTGCAACTGCTGCAACTCGTGCACGGCCGGGGCGACGAGTCGCTGCGGGTACCGGGCACGATCCCGGCGCTGCGCGCGCTGGTCGCCGGCGGCTACGTCGGCCGGGCCGACGGCGAGGCGCTGCTGCGCGGCTACCGCTTCCTGCGCGGCGTCGAGCACCGCCTCCAGCTCCAGGGGCTGCGCCGCACCCACACCGTGCCGACCGAGCCGGCCGCGCTGCGCTGGCTGGCCGCCGCGCTGGGCCACACCGCCACGCCGGGCCGCAGCGCCGTGGAGGAGTTCCGCGCCGAGTGGGTCACCCACGCCGCCGAGGTACGCCGACTGCACGCCAAGCTGCTCTACCGGCCGCTGCTGGAGTCGGTCGCCCGGGTGCCGGCCGACGGGCTGCGGCTGACCCCCGAGGCGGCCCGGCACCGGCTGGAGATCCTCGGCTTCGCCGACCCCGCCGGGGCGCTGCGTCACCTCCAGGCCCTCACCGGCGGGGTGAGTCGCACCGCCGCCATCCAGCGCACCCTGCTGCCGGTGCTGCTCAGCGAGTTCGCCGACGCCCCCGAGCCCGACCGGGGCCTGCTCAACTACCGGCAGGTGTCCGACAAGCTCGGCAGCACGCCCTGGTACCTGCGCCTGCTGCGCGACTCCGGGCCGGTGGCCCGCCGGCTGGCCCGGGTGCTCTCCTCCTCCCGGTACGCCGCCGACCTGCTGGCCCGCGAGCCGGAGGCGCTGCGGATGCTGGCCGAGGAGAGCGAGCTGACCCCCCGCCCCGCTGCGGTCCTCTGCGAGGGCTTCGCCGCCGCTGCGGCCCGGCACGCCGACCCGGTCGAGGCCACCCGGGCGATCCGCGCCCTGCGCCGCCGGGAACTCGTCCGGATCGCCTGTGCCGACCTGCTGAGCCGGGCCGGCTCGCTGGCCCCGTCGCCGCCCCGGCCCGACGGCGCGCGGGCGGCGCTGGGCCTCGCCGACGTGACCGCCGTCGGCACCGCCCTGGCGGACGTCACCGACGCCACCCTGGCCGCCGCGCTGCGGGCCGCCCGGGCCGCCCAACCGCCCGTGCCGGGGCTGCGCTTCGCCGTGATCGGCGTGGGTCGCCTCGGCGGGTACGAGTCGAACTACCTCTCCGACGCCGACGTGCTCTTCGTCTACGACGCGCCGGCCGACGCGGGCGATCGCGCGGCCGGCGCCGCCCGCGCGATCGCGGAGGAGCTGCGCCGGCTGCTCGGCATGCCCGCGCCCGACCCGCCGCTCGGCGTGGACGCCGACCTGCGCCCGGAGGGCCGGCAGGGCCCGCTGGTGCGCAGCCTCGCCGCGTACGCGCAGTACTACGCCCGCTGGTCGAAGGTGTGGGAGTCGCAGGCGCTGCTGCGCGCCCGGTTCGTCTGCGGCGACGCCGACCTCGGCGCCGAGTTCGAGGCGATGGTCGACCCGGTGCGCTACCCGGCCGACGGGCTTAGCCGCGAGCAGGTGGTGGAGATCCGCCGGATCAAGGCGCGGGTGGAGCACGAGCGGCTGCCCCGGGGCGCCGACCCGGCCACCCACACCAAGCTCGGGCGGGGTGGCCTCGCCGACGTCGAGTGGGCGGTGCAGCTGCTCCAGCTCCGGCACGCGGGGGCGATCCCGGCGCTGCGCGGCACGCGTACGCTCGACGCCCTCGCGGCGGCCCGGGACGCGGGCCTGGTCGACCCGACGGACGCCACGGAGATGGCGGCCGGCTGGACGCTGGCGGCGCAGGTCCGCAACGCGCTGATGCTGGTTCGGGGCCGGGAGGGCGACCAGCTGCCCCGGCACGGCGTCGAGCTGGCCGGGGTGGTCCGGCTGCTGGGCCGCGACGACCCCGGCGAGTTCCTCGACGAGTACCTGCGCACCTGCCGCCGCTCCCGGACGGCGATGGAACGCGTCCTCGACGCCGGGGCCTGAGCACCGGCGTCGAGGACGGTTGAACCGATTGTCGAGCGCATTCGGAATTGTTGCCGATGTTTCAGGGATTAGGCGGTAATTCAGGTGCGTCGGTCAGCAGTAGATCTGTGCGTAGCTGACCGAGTCATTCCACTGAGTGCCCCAGAACGTTCCAAGGTTGGAAATCTGGGTGTTCGCGCCGACGGTGATGGGGGAGTCGGAGCGATCACCGTTGCGGTAGAGCCGGTAGGCGCAGTTGCTGCGATTACGCACTGAGGTGACCTGGTTGTCGGCGCTGGTGCCGACCAGGCTGGCGCTGCCGTTGAGCACGTCCAGGATGTTCAGGAAGTTCGCGTCCTTGTACAGGCAGAGGGCGCCCGTGGAAGGGCAGCTCAGGGCCATCGCGTCGGCGTTCGCCGGCGCAGCCGCCTGTGCCGGAGTGCCGAGGAGGGCGGTGGTGCCGACGAGGGCGAGGCCCGCGAGTTTGGTGCCCAGGTTTCGCATGGGTGTTCCTTCCCGGTAGGAGTGCCGGCACGGGCCGCGATCCGGCTCTTGGCCGGAAAACGCGGGCAGCCTCGATTGATGGACTCATCGGATGATGATTCCATCAATGAGCTGATGCTGCGGTTGGATGTGGCGAGTCGGAATGCTGTCCGCCCTCGCAAAAGCGGTTAGATATTTACCCCCGTGCACCCGCTGTTGTGTCACAAACCTACGTGAGTGCAATTTCCGTGTCAAGGCCCTCGACTGCTTAGAGTTGTCGTCCGGTTACGCTGCCGATGTGGCCGGGGGTTTCAGCTGGCGACGCGATAACTGTCGGGACTGGGCACGGTCACCATCGTCCACTCGCCGTCAGCTCGCAGCATCGCCTGGCCGATCGCCCGTAGCCACGGGCTGTGGCGTACCCGCAACCCAGCCGAGCCCGTGCCCGGCATCCGGAAGGTCACCGAGGTCGCGGCCTGTGCCGGACCAGCGCACCAGGGGCGTCGGTCGGATACCGGCGTTGTCGGCCCAGGCCCGGTGACCACCAACGGTGGCACCGCCGCGCCGCCGAGCAGCAGGCCGTCGGCGTTCCGGCGGGTGAGCATCAACGCGGCTCCGGCCAGCCCGACGAAGGGGTTGGCGACCGGGCTGGTCGCGGAGGTCAGCGGCGCCGCAGCAGCGACCAGCCCGACGCGTAGCCGGCGCCGGCTCGGGGCGGCGTTTCGTCGGCAGGGTTGGGGCGAGCAGCGCGTTGATCCTGAACCCCACGCCGGGGCCGTAGGTGACCCCGGCCGGAGACCAGGTTGCCGGCGATGGTGACCACCCCGACCAGGCTGCCGAGCAGCGGGCGGGGGACGCCGGGCGGTCCGGCCGGCGTCGGGGTTACCGCGTGTGGCGGACCAGGATCACGTTGTCGACCAGGTGCCCGGTCTCGCCGTCCGGGCCGGTGGCCTGTCGGCGCGGGGCGTCGAGCCGCTCGGTGTCCCACCGGTCCGGGTCGAGGTCGAGCGCGGCCAAGGTCTCCTGCGGGGTGGAGAAGCGGGCGTGCGCGTGGTCGTGCCGCCCCCACGGCGGGGCCTCGCCGTGCTCGACGACGAGCAGCCGGCCGCCGGGGGCCACGGCCCGGGCCGCCGACTGGAGCAGCCGCGCCCGGGGGAACTCCAGCGGCGACTGGAGGAACTGCGCGGAGACCAGGTCGTACCCGCCCGCCGGGAACGTCCGGGTGAGGTCGTGCCGGCGGAACTCGATGCGGGAGGCGACCCCGGCGGCGGTCGCCTCCTCGGCCGCCCGGGCGAGGGCGGTCTCGGAGACGTCGACGGCGGTCACCCGCCAGCCCCGCCCGGCCAGCCAGATCGCGTCGCCGCCCTCGCCGCAGCCGAGGTCCAGCACCGTGCCGGCCGGCAGCGCCCCGGCGACCTCGACCAGGATCGGGTTCGCCCGGCCGCTCCAGACCCTCTCGTGCCGCCCGTAGTGCTCCTCCCAGAACCGCGCGGTCTCCTCGTCCACGTCCGGGTGCCGCCGCCCGTCGTGTCCGGTGGCCGTCCCGGTGTCGTCGTGCCGGTGCTCGCCGGTCGTCGCGTCGTGGTGCACGTCTCGTCCTCCTGCTGCGCTGTCTGCATACCTGCCACGTCGATCGTGGCGTGGCGGCGGCGCGGGAGCAAAGAACGTTGCCGGATCGGCAAAAGGTTGGCCGCCGTCCCCGGTGGGTGACTTGGTCAGCTGCCGAGCCGGTACTGCCCGGCGCGCGGCACGGTCACCACCGTCCAGTCGCCGGCGGCGGCGACCGTGGCCCCGCCCGAGGCGGTCAGCCAGCGGCTGTGCCGCACCCGGACCGGCACCGTGCCGGCGCCCGGCGCCCGGAACGTCACCGAGGCGCCGTCGTGCGCGACCAGCTCGGCCGGTGCCCCGACGATCGGGGCCGGGTCCGTCACCGCCCAGACCCGCCAGCGCGGGTCGGACCAGACGGGCGTCAGGTAGGACAGCCCGCCCGCGACCAGCTCGGCCTCGGCCCGCCCGACCCAGGACAGCGGGGCGTCCGGCACCGCGACGAACTGCACCGCGTTGTCGGTGAGCCAGTCCCGGTAGCTCGCGGCGGTCAGTGACACCCCGGTGCCCGCGGCCCCCGGCACGGTGGTGAAGAAGAGCGGGTTGCGGTCGATGTCGGCCTGCCGCAGCCAGCCCCGGGCCAGGGGCACCTCGCCCAGCCTCGCCGCCTCCCAGTAGTTGCGGGTCGGCGGGACCTCCACCCGGCCGGTGAGCCGCTGGCCGTCGAGGAACGCCCGCAGCGGCGCGAAGTAGGCCGCCCCGCTGGTCGGGTCGTCGACGCTGCGCAGGTCGGCGGGGGGCACCGGCGGCTGCCACCAGCACACCGCCGCCAGCAGCACGGCCAGCGCGACGCCACCCCGGACCCGCGTGCCGCCCCCGACTGCGGTCCGCGCGGCCCCGACGGGTCGCGCGGCGGATGACGCGGCGGTCCGGCCGAACCGGGCCAGCCACGCGGCCGGCCGGGCCGGGGGGCGGGCGGCGGCGGCCAGCAGGGGCAGGGCGAACATGACGGCGAGCCGGGTGGCGTTCAGCCCGACCGGGGTGTGCACCAGCGCCGCAGCCAGCACCCCGACCGCCGAGAGCAACGCCCCCACCCGCACCGGCCGGTAGCCCACGAGCGCGGCCACGAGCAGGCTGGTCAGCACGGCGCGGACCGTGTCGGTGCGGCTGATGTTCATCCAGCCGCCGTCGCCGAAGAGCAGGGCGGTCAGCGCGAGCGGCAGCGCGGCGCAGACGCCGAGCACCAGGCCGTCGGCGTACCGGCGGGTCAGCAGGAGCGCCGCCCCGGCCAGGCCGACGAAGAGGCCCGCGACCGGGCTCGTCGCTGAGGCCAGCAGCGCCCCGGCCGCCGCCAACCCGAGCCGGACGAGCCGCCGACGCCCCGCCCGCCCGTGCGGGCCCGCGCCGGGCGGTCCACCCGGCCGGGCATCCGTGGCGGCGGCCGGGCCGAGGGTGAGGGCGAGCAGCGCGCCGAGGCCGAAGGCCACCCCGAGGCCGTACGTCACCCGGCCCGAGACCAGGTTGCCGGCGATGGTGAGCACCCCGACGAGGCTGCCGAGCAGCGGGCGGGGCACCCCGGTACGCACCAGCAGCGCCGCGAACGCGGTGGCCGCCGCCACCAGGGCCAGCGCGCCGGTGACCCGCACCCCGAGCAGCGCCATCACCGGTTGCGAGAGCAGGCTGTAGCCGAACTGCTGCACGCCGCCGTACCAGCGCAGGTCCACCGGGGCGAGGCCGTGTGCGGAGAAGAAGTCGGCCCGCGCGACCTGCGCGGCGAGGTCGGAACCGGTCGGCGGGAGCGCGAGCCAGGCCCCCGCGAGGAGCACGGCGGAGACGGCGGCCACCGCCACCACCCGACTGCGCCGCATGCCCACCTCCGTACCGCGACCACCGTACTGGCAGCATGTCCGGCGTGCCTCACCACCTCGCGCGCTGGCTCGGCCTCGCCGGTTCGGCCCTGCTCGCCGTAGCCGCGTTCCTCGGCGGAGCGTTCCCCCACGGCAACCTGCGCCCCACCCCGGTCAGCATCTGGCAGGGCCCGTACGGCCCGCTGATCATCGCCACCTGGGCGGTCGGCACCGGCCTGATGGCGTACGCCTGGTGGGCGCTGCGCGACGGGGTGCCGTCGACCCGCTGGGCGCTGGTCACCGTCGGGCTGTGGCTGCTGCCGCTGCTGGTCACGCCGCCGCTGGGCAGCCGGGACGTCTACGCGTACGCCTGCCAGGGCGCCAGCTACGCCGCCGGTCTGAACCCGTACGAGCAGGGTGTCTCGGCGCTGCCGTGCCCGTGGCTGGACACCGTCTCCTACATCTGGCGGGACACCTCGGCCCCGTACGGGCCGCTGTTCGTGCTGCTCGCCGGCGCGGTGGTGGAGGCGGCCGGGTCGCTGGTCGGCAGCATCGTGCTGTTCCGGCTGCTCGCCGTGGCCGGCATCGGGCTGACGGCGGCCAGCCTGCCGGCGCTGGCCCGCCGCTGCGGCGTACCGGCCGGCCGGGCCGTCTGGCTGGCGCTGGGCTCGCCGGTGATCGGGGTGCACCTGGTCTCGGGGGCGCACAACGACGCGCTGATGGTGGGGCTGCTCGTCGCCGGACTGGCGGTGGTGGTGTCCCGGCCGGGCCGCCCCGGGCCGCTGCTCGGCGGGGGAGTGCTGCTCGGGCTCGCCGCCGCCATCAAGGTGACCGCGCTGGTCGTGGTGCCGTTCGCGGCGCTGGCCGCGATCGTCGGGGCGTACTCGATCAGGGCGCTGGTGCGCGACGGAGGGTGGGTGGTCGGCGGGGCGGTCGCCGCCGTCATCGGCGCGACCCTCGCCACCGGCCTGGGCTTCGGCTGGGTGGCCGGGCTGGAACAGGGCGGCCTGGTGATCGCCTGGACCTCGCCGTCGACGGCGGTGGGCCAGACCGTCGGCTACCTCGCCGCGCCGTTCGGCTGGCACGGCGATCCGCTGCCGGTCACCCGGGGGATCGGCATGGCGGCGCTGGCGCTGGTGCTGCTCTGGCTGTGGTGGCGGGCGCGGCACCGGGAGCCGATCTGGCACGCCGGCCTGGCGCTGGCCGCCACGGTCGCGCTCGCGCCGCTCTACCACCCCTGGTACTGGGTGTGGCCGCTGGCGGTGCTCGCGGCCTCGGCCCGGCGCACCGGATGGTTCGTGGTCGTCGCGATCGTCTCGTCGTTCCTGGTGCTCGCCGACGGTACGGGGCTGCCCCGGTACACCAAGACCGTCGGGGCGCCGCTGATGACGCTGTTCGTGATCGTGGTGGTGGTCCGCTTGGTACGGTCGGCTCGGGCGGCACGTCGGCCGGCCGCCGTGGACTGAGGAGAGGTACGCCGGTGACCACTCCCGGCGCTCCGCCGGCCTCGCCCGGCATCCCGCAGCCGCCCGGATCCCCGCCGACGCCCCAGGGCCCGCCGCCATCCGGGCCCCCGCCGCCGTCACCCGGCGCCGCCCGGTCCGCCCGCTGGGCCGGCCTGGCCGGGGCTGTGCTGCTGACCGTCGCCGGCTGGCTCGGCGGCGCGCTGCCCCGGGCCGTCCCTGCGCCGGGCCCCGCCGACGAGCCGTGGACCGTCGCGCTGTGGCTGGGCGGCACCGGGCTGATGGTCGGCGCCTGGTGGGCGCTGCGCGGTGGCGCGCCGTCGACGCGGTGGGCGTACCTCACCGCCGGGCTGTGGGCGCTGCCGCTGCTGGCGGCCCCGCCGCTGGGCAGCCGGGACGTCTACTCGTACGCCTGTCAGGGCTGGGCGTACGCGCACGGCGTCGACCCGTACGCCACCGGCGTGGCGGAGGCCGGCTGCCCCTGGGTGGACGCGGTCGCGCCGATCTGGCGGGACACGCCGGCGCCGTACGGGCCGGTCTTCGTGCTGCTCGCCGCGCTCGCCGTGACCCTCGGCGGCGGCCTGGTGGGCGCGGTCGTGGCGTTCCGGCTGCTCGCGGTCGCCGGGGTGCTGCTGGCCGCCGGATGCCTGCCGGGGCTGGCCCGGGCCGCTGGCGTGCCCACCCGCCGGGCGGCCTGGCTGGCGCTGGCCGGCCCGCTGGTCGGGGTGCACCTGGTGGCCGGCGCGCACAACGACGCGGTGATGCTCGGCCTCCTGCTGCTGGGCCTGCTGGTGCTGGTCCGTCGGCCCGGCAGGCCGGGGGCGCTGCTGCTGGCCGGGGTGCTGCTCGGGCTGGCGGTGACCGTGAAGGCGACCGCCGTGGTGGTGCTCCCGTTCGCGGCGCTCGCGGCCGTCCTCGGCCGCCACACCCTGCGGGCGCTGCTGCGCGATGGCGGCTGGCTGGCCGGCGGGGTCATCGGCGCGGTGGCGGCCAGCTCGCTGCTGTCCGGCCTCGGCCCCGGCTGGGTCGGCGGGCTGACCCGCAGCGGCGACTCCGAGCAGTGGACCTCCCCGCCCACGGCGCTCGGCTTCGTCGTCGACTACGCGGGCGGGCTCGCCGGCCGGGAACCGGGCGCGGTGCCGGTCACCCGCGCGGCGGCCCTGCTGCTGTTCGCGGTGGCGGTGGCGGCGCTGTGGTGGCGCGCGTGGTCGCGTCTGCGCCGGCTGGACGACGTCCGGCAGGGGGCGGCCCGCCTGGACGCCGCCCGCCCCCGGGCCACCCTGCTCGGGGCCGGACTGGCGCTGGCCGCCACGGTCGTGCTGGCGCCGGTCTTCCACCCCTGGTACGCCACCTGGCCCCTGGCGGTGCTCGCGGTCGCTACGGCGCGGACGACCTGGTTCGTGGCGCCCTGCGCGGCGGCGGCCTTCCTCACCCTGCCCGACGGCACCAACCTGGCCCGGTTCAGCAAGGCCCCGGGGGCGCTGGTGATGACCGCGCTGGTGGCCGGACTGGCGGTGTGGGCCCTGCTCCGGCTGCGCCGGACCCGCTCCGCGCGTCCGGGCTGAAAGGCCCCGTCCCCTTCCTGCGCGCCCTCCCGCGGCGTCTGCCGCTGCGAGATCCTGGCACGGAAGGGCCCCGGAGGGGCCGTTTCTCTCCAAGGTCTACACGTGACGTGTGCGGGACGGTCAGCGGTGCCTGCCGCAGGTCGGGCAACGGGCGTCAGGTCCGACCGGGCCGGGCCGGCGCATGCGCTTGTGCAGGGCGATGGTCAGCGGCAGCAGGGCGGGGCCGGCCAGCCCGACCACGACGGCCGTCGCGGCGAGCGCGCTAGACCCCGGCCGGGTCGCACCATTGAGCAGGCCGTCCGCCATCCCGGCCAGGATGTGCAGCGACAGCAGGCCGATCGGGGTGAGTAGCACCAGCAACGCCCAGCCGCCCCGGTGGTCGGCCCGCACCGTGAGCCCCATGCCGAGCAGCAGCACCACCACGAGCAGCACCACGGCGGCGCCGGGCAGGATCTGCTCCGCCGGCCAGCCGTGGTAGCCGCCGTAGCGGGGTAGCAGGTTGAGGCCCGCGAGGCCGGCGGCGCCGAAGGCGAGCAGAGGTGCCGCCTGGAGCCGCGCCGGCAGCCGTTCGGGCAGGGCGAGCGCCACCAGCCCCAGCCCGACCTGCGGCAGCAGCACCAACAGCGGGGGGCGGGGCAGGCCGGCGAGGGCCGCCGCCGGCACGACCGCCACCGTGATCAGCAGGGCGAGGGCCACGCCCCGGCGGGTCCAGCGACCCGGCGCCGCCGCGTGCACCGCCGCGGCGAGCAGCCAGGCGGCCCACACGCCGATCCCGAGCGAGACGAACGGCCCGGCGTGCGGCACGCCCCACTGCGCCGGCGGCGGGCGCAGTTCCATCACCGACCAGACCCCCGCCAGCGCGGTCGCGGTGAGGAAGGCGAGGACGGCGGCGAGGCGTACGCCCGGGACCAGGTCGGCGGCCCCGGCGGCCCGCAGCCGCTGGCGCAGGCCGCCGCGCAGCAGGTCCGCGGCGTCCCCGGGCGAGGGCCAGCGCCGCCCGGGGCCGGCCAGGTCGAGGTACGTGCCGACGATCTCCGCACCGCGTGCCCGCCGGTACTCGGCCGGGTAGGCCCGCAGCAGGCGGTGGTAGCGCCGCTCCAGCTCGTTCATGCCAGACCCCCGGCGGTACGCGGGGCCAGCGGCCGGGGCGCGCGGGCGCGCAGGCGGGCGGTGGCCGCCTCGACGTTGCGGCGCAGGCGCTCGGTCTCGGCGGCCAGCGTGGCGTCCCCGGCAGGGGAGAGGCGGTAGTAGCGGCGCAGCCGGCCGTCCACCACCTCCTCGCGGTCGACCTCGACCAGGCCGGCGTCGGTCAGCCGGTCGAGCGCCCCGTAGAGGGTGCCGGGCCGCAGCGACACGCGCCCGTCGGAGAGGGCGGCGACCTCGCCGATCAGTCCGTAGCCGTGCATCGGCTCGCCGGCCAGCGCGGTGAGGATCAGGAAGGTGGGTTCGCGCAGCGGTGTGTCCACGCCCGCAATATAACGGACGCGAAGGTATGTGGTGGGCCGTTACGTGCTGAACCTGCTCCGGCCGCGCCGTCCGGCGTCCGGTCGTGCCGGCGTTGCGGCTGCGCCCCTCGCTGTCGCGGTCCCCGCCCGGCCGCCTCGACGGCGCGCAGGAAAACCGCGCAGCCGCCCGGCGGGCGCGCTTGAGACGTCGATCGCGTCTCGGCGGGCGAGGTAGGGCGTCGATCGCGCGGCGAGTGGAACATCACGGGTGTCAAAGCCCTCCCGTGACACCCATGGCGTTCCACCGGCCGCGATCGCGGAGCCGGTCGGGCCGGGGGCGGTCGGGGCGGGAACCGGTCGGGGCGGGAGCCGGTCGGGGCGGAGCCGGTCGGGCTGGGGCGGTCGGGCCGGGGCGGTCGGGTGGAGGTGGTCGGGCCGGGGGCGGGTGGCTGGGGGCGTCGGGCCGGGCGGGCAGGCGCGTGCCCGGTAGGGGGCGACACGCAGGAAGGCCCCGGGCGGACCCGGGGCCTTCCTGCGTGGTTGACGCGTCAGCAGTCGAAATACATGGCGAACTCGTGCGGGGTCGGGCGCAGGCGCACCGGGTCGACCTCGTTGGTGCGCTTCCACTCGATCCAGGTGGAGATCAGGTCGGGGGTGAAGACGCCGCCGTCGAGCAGGTAGTCGTGGTCGGCCTCGAGGGAGTCGAGCACCGCCGACAGCGAGCCGGGCACCTGCTTGACGTCGCCCCACTCCTCCGGCGGGAGGTCGTAGAGGTCCTTGTCGATCGGCGCCGGCGGCTCGATCTTGCTCTTGATGCCGTCCAGGCCGGCCATCATCATCGCCGAGAAGGCGAGGTAGACGTTGGCAGACGGGTCCGGTACGCGGAACTCGACCCGCTTGGCCTTCGGGTTGTTGCCCGTGACGGGGATGCGGGTGCAGGCGGAGCGGTTGCGCTGGGAGTAGACCAGGTTGACCGGCGCCTCGAAGCCCGGCACCAGCCGGCGGTACGAGTTGATGGTCGGGTTGGTGAAGGCCAGCAGCGACGGGGCGTGGTGCAGCAGACCGCCGATGTACCAGCGGGCCATGTCGGACAGGCCGGCGTAGCCGGTCTCGTCGTAGAACAGCGGCTCGCCGTTGAGCCAGAGGCTCTGGTGGGTGTGCATGCCGGAGCCGTTGTCGCCGAAGAGCGGCTTCGGCATGAAGGTCGCGGTCTTGCCGTTGGCCCAGGTCTCGTTCTTCACGATGTACTTGAAGAGCTGGAGCTGGTCGGCGGCGTGCAGCAGCGTCGAGAACCGGTAGTTGATCTCGGACTGGCCGGCGGTGCCCACCTCGTGGTGCGAGCGCTCCACGGTGAACCCGCTGTCGACGAGGCGGCGCACGATGCTGTCGCGCAGGTCGGCGTAGTGGTCGACCGGCGGCACCGGGAAGTAGCCGCCCTTGTAGGGGGTCTTGTAGCCGCGGTTGCCGCCCGGCTCCTCACGCCCGCTGTTCCAGGCGCCCTCGACGGAGTCGATGTAGTAGAACGACTGGTGGGCCGAGGTCTCGTGGCGGATGGAGTCGAAGATGTAGAACTCCGCCTCCGCGCCGAAGTAGGCGGTGTCGGCGATGCCGCTGGCGGCCAGGTAGGCCTCGGCCTTCTTCGCCACGTTGCGCGGGTCCCGGCTGTAGGCCTCGCGGGTGAACGGGTCGTGGATGAAGAAGTTGAGCGCGAGGGTCTTCTGCGCCCGGAAGGGGTCGATGAAGGCGGTGGCGACGTCCGGGAGCAGGAGCATGTCCGACTCGTGGATCGCCTGGAAACCGCGGATCGACGAACCGTCGAAGGCCAGGCCCTCGGTGAAGAAGGCATCGTCGACAGACTCGACCGGCAGGTTGAAGTGCTGCATCACGCCGGGCAGGTCACAGAAACGTACGTCGACGAACTTCACGTCCTCGTTCTTGAGGTATCGCAGGAGTTCCTCGGGATTGGCGAACACACGTCCTCCTGGCACGTCCACGGGTGGCTAGGCTCCTGGCGACGCTATGGCCGCGCGGTTGCCCGGCCATGTCTTGAGTGTTTCTGCCGTGTTACGTCCCTCGCGGAGCGTCATCCGCGCCGCTCGGACGGGCCGAACCGGGCGGCCGGACGTCATCGGCTGTGCCATTCTATTGACAGTTGCTTGCCTTCGCCCCTTTTTGTCGTCCGCCCACCCGCCCGCCTGCCCACCCGGCGCCCGCCTGCCCACCCGCCGCCTGACCGGTCAGGCGCGCGGCGCACCCCCACCCCGCCACGGGCGGTCGTCCCTGATCCGTCCATGCGACCTGGATACCCTTGACCGCTGTGACCAACCCGCATGATCGCCCCGTACCGCCCGCGTCGGATCCCGCCTTCACCCCGCCCAGCCTGGGCCGCCGGTTCGGCGCGCTGGTGATCGACTGGGTGCTCTGCCTCCTCGCCGCCAGGGGCTTCGCCGACCCGGTCCGCGACGGGTGGGCGCCCGTGCTGGTGCTGATCGTCGAGTACGGCTTCTTCCTCGGGCTCTTCGCGCAGACGCCGGGCATGTTCATCACGAAGATCCGCTGCGTCGCCTGGGCCGACGGTGGCCGTATCGGGGTGGCCCGGGGCCTGCTGCGCGGTCTACTGCTCGCCCTGGTCGTGCCGGCCCTGCTGATGGACGGCCACCGCCGCGGCCTGCACGACCGCCTGACGGGCTCCGTCGTCACCGACGCCCCCCGCTCCTGACCCAGACGAAGAGCCGGACCCTGCGAGAGGGCCCGGCTCTTCGCGTACGCGTCGTGGGTCAGCGACCGCGCGTCTGGCGGAACGCGCCCCGCGCGGGCCGCATGTTCTTCGGGATCGCGCCCTTGGGCATCTGCGGGCGGGCGGTGAGCGCCTTGAGCCGCTTGTCCAGCGAGTTGACGTCCTTGCCGCTGAGGCTGCGCGGCAGCCGCATGAGCGTCATCCGCAGCTTGCGGATGGGCAGCTCGCCCTCCTCCTGGCCGATCACGTAGTCGAAGAGCGGCGCGGAGCCGATCACCTTCGCCAGCCGCCGCTTCTCCTGGCCGAGCAGGCCGCGTACCCGCTGCGGGTTGCCCTCCGCCAGCAGGATCACCCCGGGCCGGCCGATGACCAGGTGGACCATGTCCATCTGCGTGGTGGAGCTGACCGCCGGGGTGACCCGCCAGTCGCCGCGCATGTTCTCCATGATCTGGGCCGCCGCGCCGGGCTGCCCCTCGGCGGCGTTCATCATCGCCCGGTTGGAGCGCAGGTTGAGCACGATCAGCAGGCAGAGCAGGGCGAACAGAATGCCCAGCGGCAGCCAGATCCAGCCCCAGAGCATGACCGCGACCACGGTGAGCGCGAGCGGGATCAGCACCGCGCCGGCGGCCATCGGCGCGAACCACCGGTCCTGCTTGGCGGTGAACTTGAACACCATCCCGATCTGCTTCAGCCGCTGGCCGAACGAGACCTTCTCCTGGGGCTTTGCCATGCCGCAGAGTCTAGTGGTCGCCGCACGTCGCCCTGTCCGCGGCCGGGCTGAGTACCTTACGCCGCCCCGGCGCCCCGGCGGCCCGGAGTAAGGAGGGGTGGCGGGCGAAGATCGGGAGCGATGCTCCTGCTCCCGCGGAGCGCCAGGCCGGCATGCGAGTCGGTAGCGATCAAGGTTGACTAGTCTTTGATCCCTTGGCTGGGACGGCGGAGCGCCTTCCTGGCCAAGGGATCAACCTGGTTCAAACCGTTTCAAAACCGGGTCAGCGCCTATCGTCAATCACTGAACGTGCACCTGAAGGCGTCGCAACCAGCGCCGACGTGGTGGGTCAGCCGGCGGTGACCGGGAGGCCCTCGCGGGCCTCGAGTGCCTGCCGGTAGAGCCGCCCGGCCCGGTACGACGAGCGCACCAGCGGCCCGCTCATCACGCCCGCGAAGCCGATCTCCTCGGCCTCCTCGCGCAGCTCGACGAACTCCTCCGGCTTCACCCAGCGGGTGACGGGGTGGTGCCGGGGGGTGGGGCGCAGGTACTGCGTGATGGTGATCAGCTCGCAGCCGGCGTCGTGCAGGTCGCGCAGCGCCTGGGAGACCTCGGCGCGCTCCTCGCCCATGCCCAGGATCAGGTTGGACTTGGTGACCAGCCCGTCGGCGCGGGCCTGCCGGATCACGTCCAGCGACCGCTCGTAGCGGAAGGCCGGCCGGATCCGCTTGAAGATCCGTGGCACGGTCTCCACGTTGTGCGCCAGCACCTCCGGCCGGGCGCCGAAGACCTCGGCGAGCTGCTCGGGGACCGCGTTGAAGTCGGGGATCAGCAGCTCGACGCCGCAGCCGGGCTGGAGGGCGTGGATCTGCCGGACGGTCTCGGCGTAGAGCCAGGCGCCGCCGTCGGGCAGGTCGTCGCGGGCCACGCCGGTGATGGTCGCGTAGCGCAGGCCCATCGAGACCACCGACTCGGCGACGCGGCGCGGCTCGTCGGCGTCGAACTCGGCCGGCTTGCCGGTGTCGATCTGGCAGAAGTCGCAGCGCCGGGTGCACTGGTCGCCACCGATGAGGAAGGTGGCCTCCCGGTCCTCCCAGCACTCGTAGATGTTGGGGCAGCCGGCCTCCTGGCAGACGGTGTGCAACCCCTCGCGCGTCACGAGCCCGCGCAGTTGGGTGTACTCCGGCCCCATCTTGGCCTTGACCTTGATCCACGGCGGTTTGCGCTCGATCGGCGTCTCGGCGTTGCGCGCCTCGATCCGCAGGAGGCGCCGCCCCTCGGGGGCGGGCGTCGTCGTGCGCGCTGCCTGGCCGGTCGTCGGCGCGGAGTGCTCGATCGTCACGAAACCGAGCCTACGCCCGACGGCCGCCGTCGATGTAGCGCGGGCGACGGGCGTCACCCCGGGATCCTTGTGACGCCGGCCACCGGGGCAGGGGAAAACCCGTCACAGGAGCGTCGGCGGGGGTGCTAGCGTGCCCGGCAGAGCTGTGACGGAGCCGAGTAGCGCCCCGACCCGCCAGTTGAAGAGAGCCGCCGGTTGCTGCGAGGCGGTCTGGCACCGGGCGCGTGAAGACCCTCCCGAGCTGCGGGAAGAACGGCGGGTGGCCGACGCCGCGCGACTGCGCGGACGGTGCCTCGCCCAGTAGAGCCCGCCCGGCTGGCCCCGGTGAAAAGGCGACGAACGAGGCCCCCGCCAGCGGGGGCGAAGGTGTGGTGGCACCGCGAGGTTTCCCGCTCGCCCACACCTCCCGGGGATCGCGTTGCGATTATCGAGGAGGTACCGCCGTGCAACGCATCCTTTCCACCCAGCTCTCCGCCCATGTCGGCGTGCCCGTCCGGATCGCCGGCTGGGTGCACCGCCGCCGCCTGCTCAAGTCGGTGGCCTTCCTGATCGTGCGGGACGCCGCCGGCCTCGCCCAGGTGGTGGTCGCCGACCCGGCCGTGCGCGCCGAGGTGGAGGCACTCACGGAGGAGACGGTCGTCGAGGTCACCGGCACGGTGGTCGCGAACCCGACGGCGCCCGCCGGGGTCGAGCTGACCGCGCCGACGGTACGACCGCTCGGCCCGCCCGCCGTACCCCCGCCGTTCGACCTGTACCGGCCGGCGCTGACCGCGAGCCTGCCCACCCAGCTCGACCACGCTCCGGTGGCCCTGCGCCACCCGACCCGCGCGGCGGCGCTGCGCGTCTCGGCGGCGGCGGTGGCCGGCTTCCGGGCCGCGCTCGACGCCCGCGACTTCGTGGAGATCCACACCCCGAAGGTGGTCGGCTCGTCGACCGAGAGCGGGGCGAACGTCTTCGCGCTGGACTGGTTCGGCCGGCCCGCGTACCTGGCCCAGTCGCCGCAGTTCTACAAGCAGCTCATGGTCGGCGTCTTCGAGCGCGTCTACGAGGTCGGGCCGGTGTTCCGGGCCGAGCCGCACGACACCGTCCGGCACCTGGCGCAGTACACCTCGCTCGACGCCGAGCTGGGCTTCGTCACCGACCACCGGAACGTGATGGTCGTGCTGCGCGACACGCTGGCCGGGATGCTGGGCAGCGTCACCGAGCGGGCCGGTGCCGCGCTGGCCACGCTGGGCGTCACCGCCCCGGACGTGCCGGCGGAGATCCCGGCCGTGCACTTCACCGAGGCGCTCACGATCGCGGGCGCGCCGGCCGACGAGCCGGACCTGGCCCCGGCGCACGAGCGGGCGCTGGGCGAGTGGGCGCGACGGGAGCACGGCTCGGAGTTCCTCTTCGTCACCGGCTACCCGATGGCGAAGCGGCCCTTCTACACCCATCCGGACCCGGCGCGGCCCGCGTACTCGAACGGGTTCGACCTGCTCTTCCGGGGTCTGGAGTTGGTGACGGGCGGGCAGCGGCTGCACCGGCACGCCGACTATCTGGCGGCGCTCGCCGCCCGGGGCGAGCCGGTCGAGCCGTACGCCGGCTACGTCGACGCGTTCCGGCACGGGATGCCCCCGCACGGCGGCTTCGCCATCGGGCTGGAACGCTTCGTGGCCCGCCTGACCGGCGCAACCAACGTCCGCGAGGTCACCGCCTTCCCCCGGGACCTCCACCGCCTGACCCCCTGACCCCGCACCCCCTGACCCCGGGGGTCCTCACCTGGCGATCATGAGGTTGGCGGCACTGAAGGAGATCGTCTTCGCCGCCAACCTCATGATCGACGGGGTGGGCCGGGGCCGGGGTCGGGGCCGGGGGACGGGACGCGGAGGTGGGTCAGGGGGTGGTGAGGGTGGGGAGGTGGTGCTCGACGACCGGTAGGACGTCGGCGACGGTGACCGGGCGACCCAGCTCGGCGGTGAGCGAGGTGACGCCGGCGTCGCGGATGCCGCAGGGCACGATCCGGTCGAAGTGGCCCAGGTCGCAGTCGCAGTTGATGGAGAAGCCGTGCAGGGTCACCCCGCGGGCGACGCGGATGCCGATGGCGGCCACCTTGCGGGCCGGCCCCCGGTCGTCCTCGGGCACCCAGACCCCGCTGCGCCCCTCGACCCGGCCGGCGGTCAGCCCGAACTCGGCGCAGACGTCGATCAGCAACTGCTCGGTGCGACGGACGTAGGCCACCACGTCGACCGGGTCGGGCAGCCGGACGATGGGGTAGCCGACCAACTGCCCCGGGCCGTGCCAGGTGATCTTGCCGCCCCGGTCCACGTCGACGACCGGGGTGCCGTCCATGGGGCGGTCCCACGGCTCCGTGCGCTTGCCGGCGGTGTAGACGCTCGGGTGCTCCAGCAGCAGCACGGTGTCGCCGCGCTCGCCGGCCACCACCGACTCGTGCAGGCGGCGCTGCTCGTCCCAGGCGGCCTGGTAGTCGAGGACACCGGCGCGGACGGCCGTGAGGCCGGGGGTCGTCGTGGTCACGCCGCCAAGCCTAGACCCGTACCGGCCGGTCACCATCGGTGACGCGGCTCACGAGGAGGACCCGGCGGCGGGGCGGTCCGGGCGGCCCGGCTCAGCCCTGCGGGACCCGCCACAGCCACACGTCGTCCACCCGCTCGGGCGGGCCGAGCAGCGCGGTCACCGTACGCCGGATCGCCTCCTCGTCGACCGGCCACTTCGCCCCGTGCACCTCGTCGGCCAGCACGACCGTCTCGATGCGCCAGTGCCGCAGGTCGGCGCGGACCTCCTGGATGCTGCCCTCGGTGATGATCGGCACCAGCCCGCTCCGGCCGGCCTGGTCCACCAGCGCGCCGAACGGGCGCGGCGTCGGGCCGATCCGTCCCCGGCCGTCGGGGCCGCCGGGGCCGAGGAAGAAGCCGGAGGGGATGGCGAACTCGCCCTGCCGGTGCGCCAGGGCGTACGCCTGCCAGCGCTGGCCGTCGGGATAGACGTCGAGGGTCAGCGGCACCGGGGTCAGCACCCCGCCGGGGGAGACGTACTCCCGCCACGTCCCGGCGGTGATGAAGCGCGGGATCGGCTCGCGCTCGATGGTCAGCAGCGGGGTCGGCACCAGCGGCAGCAGCGCCAGCGCGAACCCGGCCCACCAGGCCAGCCGCGTCCGGCGGCGCCGGGGCGGGTCGGCGCGGAGCTGGTCGACGGCGTACGCGAGCAGCACCCCGATCACCGGCGCCACGATCAGCGCCAGCCGGGCGGGTAGGGCGGCGTTCACCACCGGCAGGTGCCCGAGCAGGTCGAACGGCATCGGCAGGTCGACGCGCCGCCCGTCGACCTTGGCCACGGGGCCGAACGACAGCACCGTGAAGACGGCGGCGGTCACGCCCAGCGCCCACAGCGTCGCCCGGTGGCCCGCGTCGGCGCGGCGCCACAGCGCCACGAAGCAGGCGACGGTGAGCAGCAGCAGCGGAATGCCGAAGAAGGAGTTCTCCTCGGTCGGGTTGGGCGCGAGACTGGTGCCCAGCCCCGCCTCCCCGGCGAGCGAACGGCGCGGGTACGCCGCGTAGGCGACGACGTCCTCGGAGTGGATGACGGCGTCGAAGCCGGTGCCGTGGAAGCGCTGCGGGCCGGCGAAGTGCAGCCACAGCGGGTACGCCAGCAGCACGCCCGCGACGACGGCGGTGACGCCGAGGCCGCGCAGGAAGGTCGGCAGCACCGCGCGGGCCTCGGCGCGGTGGGCCGGGTGCAGCGCCCAGACGGCGACGAAGACGCCGAGCGCCAGCGCCGTGAAGAAGAGCCCCTCGGCGGCGATGGAGAAGGCGACGGCCACGACCGCGCCGAGGATCGCGCCGTCGCGCAGCGGGTGCCGGGAGCGGCGCAGCGCGAAGGTCCGCCAGATCAGCAGCGGTACGAGCCAGCCCGCCGTCCAGTTCAGGTGGGCGTTGGCGTGCGAGACCATGCCGGGGGAGAAGCCGATGAACAGCCCGCCGACGGCTGCGGCGAGTGGGCTGCGCAGCAGGTGCCGGGAGAGCAGCCAGTACCAGGCCAGCGCGGTGGCGGCCAGGTTGAGGGTGAGGATCACCAGGAACGTGGCCGGCGGCCCGATGAGGTACGTCAGCGGCGCGAAGAGCACCGCGTAGACGGTGATCGAGGTGTTGACCGCGAGGTTCACCCCGTCGGGCACGTTGACCAGGTAGGTGAAGAGCGGGTTGTCGCCGTGGGTCACCGCGTGGCCGCCGAAGGCAAGCAGCCACTCGAAGAGCGCCTGGTCGCTGGAGTTGACCGTGATGGTGCGGGTGTTCGGGTCCCGCCACAGCCCGCTGGTCACCCAGACGGCGAGCGCCAGCGCGACCAGCGCCACGGTCAGGTCGGCCCGCCGGTGGCGGACGACGCGGGGCGGCGGGGCCGGCGAAGGCGCCAGGGACGGGGAGGTCGGCACGCAGCGGACGTTACCAACCGCACCGGGGCAGGCCGGTCAGGACGCACATCCCTCGGGACGGGAATGTGTGAGCGTGCCCCATGTCACAACATCGACGCATCGACGTAACGTCGCGGCAATTCGCGGGTGACCCAGTTCACACCCCGTCCCCAGGAGGCCCCCGTGCGCCGCTCCCCGTCCCTGCTCGCCCGGCTGACCGGCGTGGTCGCCGGGGCCGTCCTCGCCGCCGCCGCGGTGACGGCCGTCGCCGCCCCCGCCCAGGCCGCCACCCTCACCCAGGTCACCAACTTCGGCTCCAACCCCGGCAACCTCGCCATGTACGCGTACCGGCCCGACAACCTGCCGGCGGGAGCCCCGGCCGTCGTACTGCTGCACGGCTGCACCCAGAACGCGGCCGGCTACTTCGCCAACTCGGGCTGGCAGAAGTTCGCCGACCAGTGGAAGTTCACCCTCATCGTGCCGCAGCAGTCCAGCGCCAACCAGCCGCTGAGCTGCTTCAACTGGTTCGTCGAGCAGGACATCACCCGTGGCTCGGGCGAGGCGCTGTCGATCAAGCAGATGGTCGACCACGCCCGGAACAACTACGGCACCGACGCCAGCCGGGTCTTCGTCAGCGGGCTCTCCGCCGGCGGGGGGATGAGCGCGGTCATGCTGGCCACCTACCCGGACGTCTTCGCCGCCGGCTCGGTCGTCGCCGGCCTGCCGTACCGCTGCTCGCCGCCGGCCTCCACCAGCACCTGCCAGTACAGCGGGGTGAACAAGACCCCGCAGGAGTGGGGCAACCTCGTGCGGGCCGCGTATCCCGGGCACACGGGCCCGCGCCCCCGGGTCGCCGTCTGGCACGGCACCTCGGACCCCACGGTGGTGCCGGCCAACGCCACCGAGCTGCGCGACCAGTGGACGAACGTCCGGGGTGTCCCGCAGACGCCCACCCGCACCGCGTCGCTGCCCGCCAACACCGCCCTGGAGGTGTACGGCAACGACGACGTACGCGTCTACCGGGTCTCCGGCATGGGCCACGGCACCCCGGTCGACCCGGGTCCCGGGGCCGAGCAGTGCGGCACCGCCGGGGCGTACCTGCTCGACACCATCTGCTCGGCGTACCACGACGCGGTCTTCTTCGGCCTGAACGGCGGCACGAACCCCAGCCCGAGCCCCACCGCGAGCCCGACGGCGACCCCCACCGCGACCCCCACGGCCACCCCGACCGCCTCCCCGACGGCGTCCCCGACCTGCGTCAAGGCCAGCAACTACGCCCACGTCACCGCCGGCCGCGCCTACCACTCCGGCGGCTACGCCTACGCCAACGGCTCCAACCAGCGGATGGGCCTCTACAACACCTTCTACACCAGCACCCTCAAGCAGACCGGCCCCAACCACTGGGTGATCGGCTGCTGATCCCGCGCCGGCCGCGACATCGATCATGAGGTTGTCGGCAACCCACCCGCGTGGGCGTGCCGACAACCTCATGATCGACCGGGTCAGGGGGCGGTGAGGGCGGCGTGCAGGGCGGTGGCCAGGGTGGGGTGGCGGTAGGTGAAGCCGGCCCCCGTGAGCACGCCGGGCAGGACGCGGGTGCTGGTCAGCGCCTCGTGCGCGAAGCCACCCAGCACCACCTTCAACGCCAGCGCCGGGATCGGGACGATCGCCGGTCGGCGCAGCTGCCGGGCCAGCTCCCGGGTGAACTCGGCGTTGGTCACCGGGGCCGGCCCGACCAGGTTGACCGGCCCCACCAGGTCGTCGCGGTCCAGGACGAACCGGGTGGCGTCCAGCCAGTCCGTCATGGAGATCCACGGCAGCCACTGCCGGCCGCTGCCGAGCCGGCCGGCGATGCCCAGCCGGAACGGCAGTAGCTGCGGCTTGAGCAGCCCGCCGTCGCGGTGCAGCGGCAGTCCGATGCGCAGTCGCACGACGCGTACGCCCGCGTCCTCGGCCGGCCGGGTCGCGGCCTCCCAGACCCGGCAGACGTCGGCCAGGAAGCCCTCGCCCGCCGGGGCGTCCTCCTCGACGGCCCGGTCGCCGGTGTTGCCGTACCAGCCGACCGCCGAGGAGTTCAGTAGCGCCCTCGGCCGGTCGGCCTGGGGCAGGCCGGCGATGGTGATCGCCAGCGTGGTGGTGGTGTCGACCCGGCTGGACCGGATCAGCTGCCGGTACTCGTCGTTCCACCGCTTGTCGCCCACGCCCGCGCCGGCCAGGTTGACGACCGCGTCCGCCTCCGCCACCACCGCCGGGTCGAGCTGCGCGGCGGAGGGGTTCCACTGCCGCTCGTCGGCGGTGCGCGGCGACCGGCGGACCAGCCGGGTGACCTGGTGGCCGTCCGCCGTGAGCCGGTCGACCAGCCGGGTGCCGAGGAAGCCGGACGCGCCGGCGATGAGGATCCGCATGCTCCCATCTTCGGGCACGGACGGCCGATCGGATGCGCTGCGGCGGTCGCGCACCCCAGGGGGCGACCGCCGACCGGACGGCCGGCGGTCGCGCCGCGTCCGGGCGGATCAGCAGCCGGCGGTACGCGTGTAGTTGCGCGTGCCGAAGTAGTACGCCAGGTTGCCGCTGAAGCGCACCTTGATGTCGCTGCCGTTCAGGCGCTGCTCGTAGTGCAGGTGCGAGCCGGAGGAGCCGCCGCTGTTGCCCACGTACCCGATGGTGGTGCTGTAGCCGACGGACTGGCCGACCGAGACGTTGAATCCGCTGAGGTGGGCGTAGTAGGTGGTGTACCCGTTGCCGTGGTTGATCCGCACGTACCGGCCGTAGCTGGTGTCGCCGAGGTTGGCGACGACGTCGACGGTGCCCGGGGCGCTGGCCTTGACCGGGTCGCCGTGGTCGTTGGCCCGGTTGAAGTCGATCGCGTACTGCGGGCTGTGCCCGGTGCGGGTCTCACCGGACCAGGTCTGGTTGCACGGGAACGGCGTGCGGAACGACGGCGCGGCGGCGGCGGGCGACGCCGGCACCAGGAACGCGGCGGTGGCCAGCAGAGCGACGCTGAGGGAACTCGTCAGACGGGTACGCATCAGAACCTCCACGGTCATAACCTTCGATGTATCTGCCGGATGATGTCAGAAAGTTCCGACGACCGGAAGGGGTCGAAGGATGTCGATGTGCTGGCTCCCGGGCGGCTATGCCGCCTCTTGGGCCGGCGCGGCGGTGGCGCGGACTTGAGGATCGAGGCGATGCGGTCCGCTCGGCCTTGGCGGCTCCCCGGAACAGGTCGGGCCACTCGGTGCGCAGGAAAAGAATTGCTTGTGTAGCGCCAACCCCCACGGTCGACAGCAGCCCCTGATCTTCTCGCGCCAGCGCCGCACACTTCCGGCCCCGACGCCGAGACGGTCGTGGATCCGACTGAGCGCCTGCGGGGCCTGATACCTATGCGGCATAAAAATACCTGTGTGGTATCGGGCGCAGTGGACTACACCGCCGTCGTCGAGGCCCGGGTCGCCGAGCACAGCTGACCGACCCTAGACACACGAAGCGCTCGTTCCCATGCCGGGGGCAAGCGCTTCTGCCTGCACTGGAACTTGTCGACTGGCTCAAGAGGGCTCAGGCTGGTCGGCGTCTCGTCCCGGAGCGCGCATCTGTATCAAGCCGTGGCGAGGCGGGCCAGTACGGGCGTGAGCGGGTCGAGCGCGTCGGCGCGTACGACGAAACGGGTGACGCCCCAGCGGCGCCGGTGCCCGGCGATCGCGGCGACGATCTCGTCCTCGGTGCCGATGAGCACGAACGGCGTCGCGAGCAGCTCGGGCACGCTCAGCCCGACGTCGGCTGCCGTGGGCGCGGCGGCGGCCTCGGCGTCGTCGGTGACGGCCACGTGCTGCACGAGCGCCTCCAGCACTGGCGGCTCGGTCCGCCCGGCCGCCCCGGCCGCGACGCAGTCGAGCTGCCGCTCGATGTCGGCCTCGCGCCAGCGCACCGCGTGCGCGTAGCCGTCGGGCAGGGTGCGGCCGAGCCCGGACAGCCCGACCACGTCGGCGTGCGCGCCGGCCCACCGCAGCATCGCGGAGTTCGCCGTGCCGAGGGTGAACGGGATCCGCCGCTGCACCGGTCGCGGCTTCTCCAGCCGCGCGCCCCGCAGCACCAGGTCGGGGGAGTCGACGGTGACCTCCTCGCCGTCGAGCAGGGCCCGGACGGCGTCCGCCACGGCCAGGCAGCGGCGTACCCGCCCGGCGACGTCGGGGCGCTCCCGGCCGATCGCGTGCCACTCGGCCGGGGTGTGGCCGGCGCCGAGGCCGAGGCGGGCCCGCCCGCCGGAGAGCAGGTCGAGGGAGGCCACGTCCGAGGCGAGCAGCATCGGCTCCCGGACGCCGGCGTTGGAGACGTACGAGCCCAGGCCGATGCGCTCGGTCACCGCCGCGGCGGCGGCCAGGGCGACGAACGGGGACGCGGCCGCCCCGGGATGGTCGGCGGTGGACAAGGCGTCGAAGCCGGCCGCCTCGGTGCGCCGGGCCAGCTCCAGCCAGCTCGGGCCGTCGGACGGGGTCGCCTGGAGGGTGAAGGTCGCCATGGGCCCACCCTGCCGGGCACGGCCCGGCCGACCAAGCCCGACGGGGACGATTCTGCTACCGGCAGACCGCTTCGTCGTGGCCGGACACGCGGGCGGTTACCTTCGCCGGCAGGTGGCGGTGAGGCGGCACCGGACCTCGACGGTCAGTAGTGTTGCCGGCGGGTCCGATACCACACAGGTATTTTTATGCCTCTGAGGTATCGGTTGTTTGCGGTGCCAGTGGTCCGCAGCGTTGCGCGTCGAGGCGCTACGGGAGGCAGTCGACCGCGTCCGGGTGGGTTTCGCAAGGGTCACGTCGACGGCTCGTCCGGGGTGGGCTCGCGCCAGCGGGCGCGCCAGGCGGCCTCGCGCGCCTCGTGGGTGGTCTTCTCCTCGAAGACCATCTCGCGCAGGGCACGCCGGGAGTCCGCGAGGACCACCGCCTCGACGGCCACCAGACCGACGCAGATCGCGGTGAGCAGGGTGAGGGCGGCCAACCCCGGCAGCCGTTGGCCGACGGGAACGGTGGCGGCCAACAGGAGCACGGCGCCGACCCTCGTCCACGAGACGGTACGCAGGGTGCGCCACTGGAACAGCATGTTCGCGCACAGGTAGCAGGCGACCCCGCCGAACAGCAGCAGGACGCCGGGGCCGTGCGCGGGGTCCGCGACCGGCACCGCGGGGTCGGCGACCTGGTGCACGATCTCCTCGGCGCCGAGGGCGAACAGGATGATCCCGGCGATCATCGGCAGGTGGATGTAGGCGTAGGCATCCCGGGCCATCGAGACCCGGTTCCGCCCCTCGGCCGCGTGCAGGGCGATCCGGGCGGCCGGCGCGATCACGTCGTAGTGCGCCCACCACAGCGCGGCCGTGAAGAAGATGCCGAGCACCGCCGCGGCGACCGCCGGCCACGTCGGGGGTTGGCCGAGCAGGTTGCTGCCGACGCCGACGGAGATGACGGACTCGCCCAGGGCGATGATCAGGATGAGGTCGTACCGCTCGGTCCAGTGCTCGGCGGACGTCACCGTCCAGCCCCAGGCACCCGCGACCAGGCCCATGCCGTACTGGAGCAGGACGACGCTGACCCAGAGCCCGTCGCGCAGCAGCGCCGCCCGCCCCGGGTCGTCGATCTGCGGCGGGATCAGCGCGGCGGCCATGAGCAGCAGCGTGCTGACCGCCATCTCCGGGGAGTACTTCAGCAGCAGCCGGCGCTCCCCGGGCTTCTCCCGCGCGACGTGCCAGTACAGCGACAGGTGCACGCCCCGGATCACCACGTAGCTCAGCGCGACCACCATCGGTCCGGCGGCCACGTCGGTCGCGTCGCTGAAGGCCTGGGGGAGCGACAGCGCGAAGCAGAACAGCGCGGCCATGCCGACGACCATCAGTACCGGGACGAAGCCCTCGCCGAGCCGCACGCGGGTGGCGACCACGCAGTGGACGACCCAGCACCACCAGAGCACGGCGAGCACGAGCATGGCGTGTGCGAGCTGCCAGCCGGAGATGTGGGCGGCCGTGGCCCGGGTGATGATGAAGAACGAGAAGACGAAGACCAGGTCGAAGAAGACCTCGAACCGGTCGACCCGGGCGCCGGGGGCGATCGAGACGGCCGGTCCCAACCGCCCGCGCCACCGGTTGCCGCCCACCTCATCCACTCTGGCAGCGCACTGTCACCACGGGGCCGGAATCGCGTGAGCCCGCCGAGGGCCCGGGGCGGCGGCGGACGAGGCGGCCGGAACGGCGACGGGCACCCCGGTCGGTGACCGGGGCGCCCGTCGTGTGGTCCAGGCGGGAACTACAGGCCGAGCTCGGCCTCGAAGTTGCCGGCCTCCAGCCGCTCCTTGACCGCCACCAGGAAGCGGGCGGCGTCCGCGCCGTCGATCAGCCGGTGGTCGTACGACAGGGCCAGGTAGACCATCGACCGGACGGCGACGACCTCGCCCAGCTCCGGGTCGTTGACCACGACCGGACGCTTGACCACGGCACCCGTGCCGAGCATCGCCGACTGCGGCGACGGCACGATCGGGGTGTCGAAGAGGGCGCCCCGGCTGCCGGTGTTGGTCAGCGTGAAGGTCGCTCCGGCGATCTCGTCCGGGCTGATCTTGTTGGTCCGGGTGCGCTCGGCCAGGTCGGCGATGCGCTTGGCGATGCCGCCCAGGTTGAGGTCACCGGCGCCGTGGATCACCGGCACCATCAGACCCCGCTCGGTGTCCACGGCGATGCCGAGGTGCTCCGACTCCGGGTAGGTGATCGTGCCGGCGTCGAGGTCCATGCTGGCGTTGACGATCGGGTACGCCTGGAGCGCCTCGACAGCCGCGAGGGCGAAGAACGGCAGGAACGACAGCTTCACGCCGTGCCGCTGCTGGAACGACTCCTTGGCCCGCGCCCGCAGCTTGGCGACCTTGGTGACGTCCACCTCGACCACGGTGGTCAGCTGTGCCATCTCGTGCAGCGACTGCTGCATCCGCTTGGCGATCGTCGCCCGGATCCGGGGGAGCTTCTCGGTGGTGCCGCGCTTGGCGCTCGGCTGCGGCTTGGCGGCCGGCTTGGCCGGGGCCGCCGCGGCGGGCTGCTGCGCCGGGGCTGGCGCGGCCTTGGCCGCCTTCGCCTTCTCCGCCGCCTCCAGCACGTCCTGCTTGCGGATCCGCCCGCCGACACCCGTGCCGTTGACCGAGGAGAGGTCGACGCCGTGCTCGCCGGCCAGCTTGCGCACCAGCGGGGTCACGTAGCCGGCGGCCTCCTCGCCGCCACTCGGGGCCGGCGCCGACGGGCGCTGCGTCTGCGGGGCCGAGGGCACGGCCTTCTGCTCGGCCTGTGCGGGCCGCGCCGAGGTCTCGGCCTCCGCCGACGGCTCGTTGTACGACATGCCCGGGGTGGGCTCCTCGACCTTGGCCTCCGGCTTGGCCTCGGCCTTGGGCTCCGGCTTGGCCTCGGGCTTCGGCTTGGGCTTGGGCTCGGGCTTCGGCTCCGGCTTGGGCTCCGCCTTCGGCTTGGCCTCGGCCGGGGCGGCGCCGGCGGCACCGATCACGGCCAGGTCGGCGCCGACGGCGGCGGTCTCGTCCTCGGCGACCTTGATCTCCAGGACAGTGCCGGCCACCGGCGACGGGATCTCGGTGTCGACCTTGTCGGTGGAGACCTCCAGCAGGGGCTCGTCGACCTCGACGGTGTCGCCGACCTGCTTGAGCCAGCGGGTGACGGTGCCCTCGGTGACGCTCTCGCCGAGGGCCGGCATCTTGACCGGGGTGCCCTCGCCCGACGGCGCCGGGGCGGCCTGCTCCTGCGTCGGCTCCTCGACGGCCGGCTGCTCCGCCTCGGCCTGCGGCTCCTCGGCGGCCTCCTCGGCCTGCTCGGCCGGCTCCTCCTGCTGCCCGGCGGCCTCGCCGCCGCCGGTGGACTCGCCCTCGCCCGCGATCACGGCCAGCTCGCTGCCGACCTCGGCGGTCTCGTCCTCGCCGACCATGATCCGGCTCAGCACGCCCGCCGCCGGGGACGGGATCTCGGTGTCGACCTTGTCGGTCGACACCTCGAGCAGGGGCTCGTCGACCTCGACGGTGTCGCCCTCCTGCTTGAGCCAGCGCGTGACGGTGCCCTCGGTGACGCTCTCACCGAGCCGGGGCATGGTGACCGATACCGGCATCTTCAAAGACTCCTTCATTCCCCTGGTGGGATCATCGCCCGTCGCCGGACGCCGCGGTTGTCGTGATCAGGCGTGTGCGTGCAGCGGCTTGCCGGCGAGCGCCAGGTGCGCCTCGCCCAGGGCCTCGTTCTGCGTCGGGTGGGCGTGCACGAGCTGCGCCACCTCGGCCGGGTACGCCTCCCAGTTGTAGATGAGCTGCGCCTCGCCGACCATCTCGCCGACCCGGGCGCCGACCATGTGTACGCCGACCACGGGGCCGTCCTCCACGCGGACGAGCTTGACGAAGCCCGCCGTCTTGAGGATCTGGCTCTTGCCGTTGCCGCCCAGGTTGTAGTTGTAGGTCTTGACCTTGTCGGCGCCGTACTGCTCCTTGGCCTTCGCCTCGGTGAGGCCGACCGACGCCAGCTCCGGGTCGGAGTAGGTGACCCGCGGGATGCCGACCTCGTCGATGACGGCCGGGTTCTGGCCGGCGATCTCCTCGGCGACGAAGATGCCCTGCTGGAAGCCCCGGTGGGCGAGCTGGAGACCGGGCACGATGTCGCCGACGGCGTAGACGTTCGGCACGCTGGTGCGCAGCCGCTCGTCGGTCAGCACGTAGCCGCGGTCCATCTTGACGCCCTGCTGCTCGTAGCCGAGGTCGGCGGTGTTCGGGCCGCGGCCGACCGCGACCAGCAGCAGCTCGGCCTCGACGGTGTCACCGCCGGCGATGGTGACCTTGACGCCCTTGTCGGTCTTCTCGACCTTCTCGAACGGCTTGCCGACCTTGAAGTTGATCTTCCGCTTGCGGAACGCCCGCTCCAGCGCCTTCGAGGACTCCTCGTCCTCGGCCGCGACGAGCCGGGGGAGCGCCTCGATGATCGTGACGTCCACCCCGAAGGACTTCCACACGCTGGCGAACTCGACGCCGATCACGCCGCCGCCGAGCACGATCGCCGAGGCGGGGACCCGGTCGAGGGTGAGCGCGTGGTCGCTGGTGATGACCCGCTCGCCGTCGACCTCCAGGCCGGGCAGGCTCTTGGCGTACGAACCGGAGGCCAGCACGACGTTGCGGCCGGTGTAGCGCTTGCCGTCGACCTCGACGACGTTCTTGCCGACCAGCTTGCCGTGGCCCTCGACGATGGTGATCGCCTTGTTGCCCTTGAGCATGCCCTGAAGGCCCTTGTAGAGCCGGGAGATCACGCCGTCCTTGTACGCGTTGACCCCCGCCATGTCGATGCCGACCAGCTCGGCCTTCACGCCGAACTGCTCCGACTCGCGGGTCTGGTCGGCGATCTCGGCCGCGTGCAGCAGTGCCTTGGTCGGGATGCAACCGTTGTGCAGGCAGGTGCCGCCGAGCTTGCCCTTCTCGACCAGCGCGACCTTCAGGCCCAGCTGGACGGCGCGCAGGGCGGTCGCGTAGCCGCCGCTGCCACCTCCGAGGATGACGATGTCGAAGGTTGCGTCGTTCGGCTCGCTCACGTCCAACTCCCAGGTCGCGTCACTGCTTCGGGGGTCACGGCGGGGTAACACGGGCACACCCCACCTCGGTCATCTTGTCACCACCGTCCTCCGCCCGCGTACTGAGGTGCCCAACGACACGTCCGTGACACGTACGCTTGGCACTGGCTTCGATCACGGACCAGAGGGGGAGACGCTCGGTGGGACTGTTCCGGCGACGCAAGAAGACGCGGGCGGTCAGCCTCGACCGAGCCGCCGACCGCGGTGACCTGGAACACCTTGAGGGCTTCGTGCGCAGCCGGCGCGGGGTCGAGGCCTACATCGAGCCGCGGACCACGGTCACCGAGACGACGGTCATGCTGATCGCCGACGACGGGGAGTGGACCCGCCGCCGCATCGACGGGCCCGACGGCGCCCGCCGCTTCGCGTACCGGATGGGCATCCCGGTCTACGACGTGCGGCTGATGGGCTACCCGCAGCGGATGCGTGACTACAACGAGCGCCGCAAGCGCCGCCCCGAGCTGTTCTGAGCCGGCGTCCGCGCCCGGCCGGGTGAAACGCGAGGAGGGCCCCTCGTCGACGAGGGGCCCTCCTTCGCGTACGTCAGCCGTTGGTGGCGACGTCCTCCACCAGCTGGACCAGCGTGCGGACCGGCACGCCCGTGCCGCCCTTGGTCCAGTAGCCGGTCGGCTCGCCCGAGTGGTAGCTCGGGCCGGCGATGTCGATGTGCGCCCAGGCGACGTCGGCGGTGACGAACTCGCGCAGGAAGACCCCGCCCTGGAGCATGTGCCCGGCCCGGTCCATGCCGGCGTTGACCTGGGAGATGTCGGCCACGTCGGAGTCCATGCCCTTGCGCACGTCGTCCGGCAGCGGCATCGGCCAGGCCGGCTCGCCGACCGCGTCGCCGGCGGTGCGGACCCGCTCGCACAGCTCGGGGGTGCCCATCACGCCGGCGATCCGCTTGCCCAGCGCGATCACCTGCCCGCCGGTGAGGGTGGACGTCTCGAAGAGGTAGTCGCAGCCGTCCTCGCAGGCCCGCGCCATCGCGTCGGCCAGGATCATCCGGCCCTCGGCGTCGGTGTTGAGCACCTCCACCTTCTTGCCGTTGTACATGCTGATCACGTCACCCGGCCGGTACGAGCGCCCGGACGGCATGTTCTCCGCCATCGGCAGGTACGCCGTCACGGCCACCGACGGCTTGAGCGCGGCGATCGCCAGCATGGTCGCGGCCACCGCGGCGGCGCCACCCATGTCGGACTTCATCTCCCACATGCCCTGCGCGGGCTTGATCGAGATGCCGCCGGTGTCGAAGGTGATGCCCTTGCCGACCAGCGCCACCCGCTTGCCGTTGCCGCCGCCGGCCGGGGTGTAGCTCAGCTTCACCAGCCGCGGCGGGGCCTCCGAGCCCTGCCCGACGGCGATGATGCCGCCGTAGCCGCCGGCGGCCAGGGCTGCCTCGTCGAGCACCTCGACCGTCAGGCCGGCCTCCCGGGCGGCGTCCGCCACCGAGTCGGCGAACGACGGCGGGCGCAGCTCGTTCGGGGCGGTGTTGACCCAGTCCCGGCTGCGCCGGACCGCGCCGCCGACCACCTGGGCGCGGGCGATCTCGGCCTGGGCACCGGCGTCACCGGCGTCCGGCACGGCGACGAGCACCTCGGCGACCGGTTCGCGCCGGGCCGGCTGGGGCCGGGTCTTGTAGCCGGCGAAGCGGTAGCCGCCGAGCAGCGCCCCCTCCGCCACCGCGCGCAGCGCCGCCGGGGCGTCGGCGTCGTCGGGCAGCGGCAGCGCGAGGGCCACCCGGGGCGCGCCCGCGAGGGCCCGTACGGCCGCTCCGGCGGCCCGGCGCAGGGTCTCCGGGGCCGGCGCGGCGCCGGTCGGCTCCGGGCCGAGACCGACGGCGACGACCACCGGGGCGGTCACGGTGCCCAGCGTGGCCAGCTTGATCACCTCGCCGGGGCCACCGGTCGCGCCGAGCAGGGCCAGCGTCTCGGTCAGCTTGCCGTCGAAGGCGGCGGCGATGCTCTCCGCGCCGCTGGCCAGCAGCAGGGTCCCGGCCAGGCCGGCGGTGGTGGCCTGCTCTGCGGTCTGGCTGTGCACGCCGATCACGATCGCGTCGACGGCGAGCTCGGCGGGGTCGGTGTCGACCAGGCTCAGGGTGGTGCTGGGCGATGTCACTGAAGCTACTCCGGGCGGGCCGGGCCGGTCGCGTCGTCGCGTACCGGCGATGGAGGTCTCCGGCGGAACGTACCCGCCGGAGGTCGGGGCTGTCCCGCCGACTGCTCCGACGGGTCCCGCCGATGCTAACCAGCCGTCCAGCTCCCGGTAAGTTCCCACCCATGACCGACGTGACCTCCGACGCCGCCGCGACCCGGCTGCGCCGTTCTCCGCTGCACGAGCGGCACACCGCTCTCGGTGCCAAGTTCGCCCCGTTCGGGGGCTGGGAGATGCCGCTGGAGTACGCCGGGGGCGGGGTGCTGAAGGAGCACACCTCGGTGCGTACCGGGGTGGGCGTCTTCGACGTCTCCCACCTGGGCAAGGCGCGGGTGACCGGGCCGGGCGCCGCGGAGTTCGTCAACGCCTGCCTCAGCAACGACCTGGGCCGCATCGGGCCGGGCCGGGCGCAGTACACCCTCTGCTGCGACGACGCCACCGGCGGCGTGGTGGACGACATCATCGCCTACCTGCACGGCGACGAACACGTCTTCCTCATCCCGAACGCCGCGAACACCGCCGAGGTGGTGCGCCGGCTGCGCGCCGCCGCGCCGCCGTCGGTCACGGTCACCGACGAGCACGAGGCGTACGCCGTCCTCGCCGTGCAGGGCCCGCGCTCCGTCGGGCTGCTCGACGCGCTGGGCCTGCCGACCGGGCACGACTACATGAGCTTCTCCACCGCCACGCTCAACGGGGTGGAGCTGACGGTGTGCCGCACCGGCTACACCGGCGAGCTGGGCTACGAGCTGGTGGTGCCGGCGGCCGACGCGGTCGCGGTCTGGGATGCGCTCTTCGCGGCCGACCCCGAGCTGCGCGCCTGCGGGCTGGCCGCCCGGGACACCCTGCGCACCGAGATGGGGTACCCGCTGCACGGCCAGGACCTGTCGCCGGAGATCACCCCGGTGCAGGGTCGCTCCGGCTGGGCGGTCGGCTGGGACAAGCCGGCCTTCTGGGGCCGCGACGCGCTGCTCGCGGAGAAGGCCGCCGGCCCGAGGCGTACGCTGCGCGGCCTGGAGGCGGTCGACCGGGCCATCCCGCGCCCCGACATGACGGTGCACGTCGGCGACGCGCAGGTCGGCACGATCACCAGCGGCACGTTCTCGCCCACGAAGAAGCAGGGCATCGCCCTGGCGCTGCTGGACACCGCCGCGAAGCTCGCCGACGGCGACCTGGTCGAGGTCGACATCCGTGGCCGCCGCGCCCAGATGCGCGTCACCCGCCCCCCGTTCGTCACCCCCTCGGTCCGCTGACCCCCGCCCCGGCCCCCCGGTTCAGACCGGGGGGCCGGGGCGTTCGCCGGCGTCCAGGACGGCCTGCGTCCAGCCGCCCTCGATGACGCCGGTGCCGTCGAGGACGGCCCAGTCGACGACGTCGGTGGCCTCCACGACGACCGGGGAGCCGATGCGCACGCTCGGGTCGGTGTTGGCGTCGCACGCGCTGGCGGCCACGATCCGCTCCGGGGCGTCCCACGAGGTCACCCCCGCCCAGACGTACTCGGGGCCGTCGTCGCCGGGCAGGCCGTACTTGACCACGAGCTGCGTCTCCGGGGGCAGCTGGCCGGCGAGGAACCGGGCCCGGACGTCGCCCAGCCCGGCGCGGGCGGTGGCGACCGCCCTGCTCATCGCGTCGCCCGCCCGGGCGTAGCGCACGTCCGGCTGGATGCCGGCGAAGAGGGTGGCGCAGGCGGCGGCGTAGTAGCGGCCGTCCGGCCCCGGATGCCCGGCGGGCGGGCGCAGGCTGAGGAACGAGTCGGCGTCGGGGTCGGTGGCCGGATCCAGCTCCAGCCGCAGCAGCACCGGCGCCGTCGCCCCGTGCTGCTCCGGATTGCCGTACGCCACCGCGATGTCGTGCCCGGTCACCGTGGCCAGCACCGGCAGCTGCACGAACGCCGGCACCTCCTCGCCGGAGAGCCCGTCGGTCCAGTCCCGCAGCAGCCGCCGGGCGGCGCCGGTCATCACCGCCCCCCAGGCCCGGGTCAGGTGGTCCGGTACGCCCTGGGTCTGCAACTCCAGCAACCCGAAGCGGCGCAGCCCCTTCGTGGTGAACCAGAGCCCCTCGGCGTCGGAGGAGTAGGGCACCAGCACCCAGTCGACCAGCCGGATCCGCCCCTGGGCGTCCGGCAGCGAGCGCAGCGCCGTCGCCGGGTCGAGGAACTGGAGGCCGAACACGTCCACCACGTCGCCGTCGACGGACTCGGCGACGGCGGCGGCCACCGCCCGGGCCGCCCACTCGTGGGCCGGCGGCCAGCCGGGCCGGTACTCGGCCTGCACCACGACCAGGTGGCTCGCGGCGGCCAGCCGGCCCAGTTGTTCCTCGGTGGCGCCGAAGGCGGTGAGCAGGTCGGGCGGCAGTTCGGGGAACTCGGCGATCGGCCGGGTGTCCACGCTCATCAGCGGGCTGTCGAGCATCTGCCGCGCCAGCCCGTGCACGGGCTCGGCCAGCCGGCCGCTCAGCCGCGCCACGGCGGTCTTCGCGCTCACCTTCGGCAGCCCCGTCATCGGCACCAGGTAGGTCGCGCTCAGCGACTCCGGAACCGGTACGGGCAGGAAGTCGTCCGTGATGAGCATGTCGTCCCCCGGTTGGCCGCGCCGGTGCTGTCGTGGGAGAACGCTACCCGGCGCCGTGTGCCCCGATCAGCCGGACAGCACCACTCCCAGGTAGACCAGCGTGGTGACCACCTCCACGGTGGCGCCGAGCACGTCGCCGGTGACGCCGCCGAGCCGGCGTACCACGTGGCGCAGCAGCCCCACCGCGACGGCGAGGGCGGCGGCGACGGCGAGCGGCCCCTGCCACGGGCGGCCCGGCACGGCGGCGAGCGCCGGCAGCGCGATGGCGACCGCCCCGGCGGCCAGGGTGACCGGCCCGACGGTGCCCGCGACGAGCGCGCCGAGCCCCTCCGGGCGGGCGGCCGGCACCCCGCGCCGGCAGGCCACCGCCACCCCGAGGCGGCCGGCGGCGCTCGCCGCGACCACCGCCGCGAGCGCCGCCGGCCACGACCGTCCCGCCAGCTCCGCGAGGGCCGCCGTCTGCACCAGGAGTACGACCACCAGCGCGACCACCCCGAACGGGCCCACGTCCGGCTTCTTCATGATCTCCAGCGCGGCCGCTCCGCGCCGGTACGACCCCAGCGCGTCCACGGTGTCGGCCAGCCCGTCCAGGTGCAGCCCCCGGGTGAGCAGCGCCCCGGCGCCGACGGTCACCGCCGCCGCGACCAGCGGGGGCGCGAGCGCACCGGGCAGGAGCAGGATCCCGGCGAGCACGACGCCGAGCAGCGCGCCGACCGCCGGGGCGAGCGCCATCGCCGTCCCCGCCACCGCCCGGTCGATGCGACCGGCCCGTACCGGCAGGGTCGTGAAGGTGGTCAGCGCCAGCCGCGCCCCGTCGGCGAGCCGCGACTCAGCCGGCACGCCGGCCGGACGGGTCCACCGGTTCCGACTCCGGCCCGGTGCTGGTGGGGCCGGGGCCAGCGGGCTCCGGCTCGCGGAAGTCGGGCTCGTCGGTGCTGGTCGGTCCCGGGCCGGCCGGTTCCGGCTCGCGGAAGTCGGGCTCGTCGGTGTCCTGCTCGTCGTCCTCGCCGCCGCCGAGCGACGGGTGGGCCGGCAGCGCGGCGGCCAGCGCCAGCACCGAGCGCAGCAGCGGCAGCGCGGCCAGCGCGTTCGCGCCCTCGCCCAGGCCGAGCCGCAGGTCGAGCAGCGGCGTCAGGCCGAGCACGTCGGCGCCGAGGCGCACGGCGGGGTGCCCACCGTGGTCGGCCAGCAGGCACCAGTGCCGGGCCTGTCCGGCGAGGTCGCGGGTGACCATGGCGGCGGCCACCCCGACCGGCCCGTCGAGCATGACCGGCAGCCGACGGGCGGTGGCGCCCAGCAGGACGCCGGTGGCCACGGCGATGTCCCCACCGCCCAGCTCGGCCAGCACGTCCTTGGCGCTGCGCGGCGAGTTCCGGGTCCGGTGCAGGGCGTCACGCACCGCCGCGCACCGCGTCATCCAGGCCGCGTCGTCGATCTCGCCCGAGTCGGTGAGCACCCGCGGGAGCACCGCGGGCGCCTCCGCGCCCGCCGTCGCCACCAGCACCGCCGCCGCGGCGGCCTCGGTGCCGGCACCGCACGCCCCGAGCACCAGCAGCCGTACGCCCGCGTCGGCGGCCTCCTCGGCGAGCCGCCAGCCGTAGCGCAGGGCGACCTCGACCTGCTCGCCGGTCAACGTCGGCTCGGCCTCCATCGGTGCGGACGACGGCGCCTCCACCACCTGGAGTTCGGCGTCGCTCTCGGCGGCGAGCCGGGCCAGCGCCCCCTGCCCGGCGCGGGCCTGCCGGGCGCGGCGCGCCGACTCGCCCTCGACGGTGCCGGCGGCTGCGCCACCGAGGTGGTCGCCGTGCAGCAGCAGCACCCGCACCGAGCCCCACGGGGCCGGGGTGGGAGTGCCCTGGGTGGCGGCGGCGAACCCGACCGCCCGCTCCAGCACGCCCAGTCCCGACCCGGGCACGTCCAGGGTGGCGAGCCGCTCGATCGCCTGCGGCCCGGTGTACTCGTCGGGCATGGGCAGTTCCATGCCGGGCTGGATGACCAGGCCCGTGGCGACCATCGGCAGCGCCATGGTCGGGGCGGCCCAGGCGGTGCCGGTCGGCTCGGCGCCGTGCGCCGCGTCCGGGGCGGCCGGCGGCGTGGGGGTGAACACCTCCGGGGAGGGCTCCGACGCGGCCACCGGCCCGCCGACGCCGCCGGGAACGCCCGCCGCGCCGGTCTGCGTCAGCCCGGTCTGCACGGGCCCGGCCTGTGCGGGCACGGTGGCCGGGTGCGCGGCGTCCGGCTTGAGCCAGGCGGCCTGGCCGGCGACCACGAGGACGACCGCGTCGCAGGCGTCGGCGACCGCCCGGTTGGCCGCGCCCAGCGCGTCGGTGAAGGCCCGCCCGAGCGGGGTGGTGGGCACCAGGGAGAGCCCGACCTCCGGGCTGACCAGCACCAGCCGGGCCGCGCAGGAGCGCACCGCCGCCGCCAGCTCGGCGATGGTGGCGGTGTCGTCCGCCGGCTGGTGGGCCGGGTCGAGCAGCACGGTCACCCAGCCGCCGAGGTCGTCGACGAGCAGCGTCTCGTTCGGCCCGGCGGCGGCGAGCACGTCCGCGAGGCGGCGCGGGTCGGCCGCGGTCTCCTCGGTGGTCCAGGTCTCCGGTCGGCGCTCGCGGTGCGCTGCCAGCCGGGCCGCCCACTCCGCGTCGTCGGCGGGCGCGTCGGCGGCCGTGGCCACGTAGCGGACCGTCGGCGCGTCGGCGACCAGGGACTCGGCGAACTCGGACTTTCCGGACCGGGTGCCACCGAGCACCAGGACCGTGTTCCACCCGTCAACGGACATGCCCGTACTTTAGAGCCAGCACCCGGGTGCGGCCCCCCGGAGGTGCGCCGCGCTCCGCCCCGGCCCGGAGCGGCCGGTCGTCGTCGGGCAGGGCGCGCTCAGCCGCAGTGCTCGAACCCGCTGCCGTAGCTGGCCCCGCCGGTGGCGCCGCCCCACTTCACGCAGACCCCGGCGGCCTTCGCCCGTACCGGCCCGGCGTAGTAGGAGAACGACCCGCTGTCGGTGCTGCGCGCCCGGCCGCGCACCTCCAGCCACGCCGAGGCGGTCGTCGCCGTGCCCACCGCGGTCTCCTTCATCGTGACGACGCAGTTGTTGCCGGTGCCGGCGTGGTAGAGCAGGTAGACCCGGCCCTGCCGGGTGCCCGAGGCGGTCAGGGCGGCCGAGTCGACCACCTGGTAGCCGCTGCCGCACGCCTCGACCGGCGTGTACGGGTTCGTCCTCGCCGGTCGGCCGGCCGTCGGCTCGGCACCCGGCCGGCCGGAGGCGGTGGGGGTCGGTTCGCCGCCGCCCGCCGTGGGGACCGGCACGGGCTGGGACGGGGACGCCGACGGCCGGCCGGACGCCGCCGGAGCCGTCGGGCGGGTGGCACCCGACGTGGGCTCGGCGCGGAGCCGGCCCGTCCCGTCGTCGGCCGCCGCGCCGGGCGGGCCGGCCGGCGCCGACCCGCCCGTCAGCGCCGCCGGCACGTCCCCGCCGGCCGGACCGTCGTCGGGGACCAGCGCGAGCACCGCCACCGCGACCAGCACCACGGACCCGACGGCCGCCGAGCCGAGCAGCGCGGCCCGGCGCCGCCGTGACGGCGGTGGCGCGACCGGATCCTCCCGGGTGGGCGGGGCCGAAGCCCAGGTGCCGCCGCCGGTGTCCGGTCCCGGGCGCCCGGGCGGGCCGCCCGCGGGCAGTGCCGCGGCGGGGACGGACGACACGGCGGCGGACGGGGGCGGGACCGACGCTCCGGCGTGTGGGAACGGCCGCTGCCCGGCCGGCGCGGTCGGCGTACCGCCGAAGGTGCCGGCGGCCGGGTGCGGCCGGCCGGGGACGGGCGGCAGCGGCGCCCACGGATCCGGCGGTGCGAGCGGCCCGGCGGGGGCCGGCGACAGCGTGGCGCCGGCGGACGCCGCCGAGGTCGGGCCGGCGACGGCCCACGGCGGGCGGGCGGACGTCGGGACCACGGCCAGGGTCGCGTCACGGGCCTCGGCCGCGGCGTCGGCCATCGCCGCCGCGTCGCCGAACCGGTCGCCGGGGCGCTTCGCCATCGCCCGCTGCACCAGCGCGGCCACCGCCGCCGGGATGCCGGGCGGCAGCGGTGGCGGCTCCTCCTGAAGGTGCCGCAGGGCCACCTGGAGCGGGTTGTCACCGTCGAACGGCGGCTGGCCGGTCAGGCAGAAGTACGCCACCGCGCCGAGCGCGTAGATGTCCGTCGCCGGGGAGACCGGCTGGTTCGCGGCCTGCTCCGGCGACATGTACGAGGCGGTGCCCAGCATCACGTTGGCGGCGGTGATGCCCGCCGAGGTGCCCGAGCGGGCGATGCCGAAGTCGACCAGCACCGCCCGGCCGTCGGCCTTCACGAGCAGGTTGCCCGGCTTGACGTCCCGGTGCACGATGCCGGCGACGTGGGCGGTGTGCAGCGCCTCGGCGGCCTGCGCCACCACCGACATGGTCGACGCCGGGTCGAGCCGCCCCGCCCGCCGCAGCCAGGAACTCAACGGCTGGCCGTCGACGTACTCCATCACCAGGTAGTCGACCTGGCTGCCGTCGGCGAGGACGGCCCGGCCGACGTCGTGCACGGCGACCACGCCCGGGTGACGCAGCGCCGCCAGCATCCGCGCCTCCGCCCGGAACCGGGTCGTGAACTCGGGATCCGCGCTCAGCGCCGGCAGCAGCACCTTCACCGCCACCGTGCGTTCCAGCATGACGTCCGTGCACCGCCAGACCGCGCCCATGCCGCCCGTCGCCACCCGGTCGTCCAACCGGTACCGGTCGCTGAGCACCACTCCCCGAGTAAGCACCGCGACACCGTACCGACCCGGTCGGACGGGGCGGCCCCTACCGGGGGGCCTGGTACTGGAAGTCGTTGGGGTTGACCGCCGCCGGCTTCGGATCCTCCTGCCAGGCGCCCTCCCCGGGCCGGGCCACGAGGGCGTCCAGCAGGTCCTCCCGTTGCATGTGCGCCGCCCCCACGATGCCGCCGCGTACCGCCATGGCCCGCAGCGTCTCGGTGTCCTTGTCGTGCAGCGGTTCGTCCATCGTCGTCTCCTCCGGGCCGCCGGCGGTCCACGACCGCCCGTCGCGCGTCAGGTGGCCCATACCCGTACAGCGGCCGGAGAACCCTGCGCCACCGGGGCGGCCGTCCGCCCACCGGACGGATGTCGGGCCGCCCCGTGCGCGGACGACTACGCTTGCGGAGGTTCGTCCCACGGGACATCAGCGGCGAGGGGAGACGCGGCATGGCGTGGAGCTGGCGGTACGAGGGCGCGAACGGCGAGGCGGTCGAGGGGCCGGCGGAGTCGTTCAGCAGCCAGGCGGACGCCGAATCCTGGATCGGTCAGGCCTGGCGGGAGCTCGCGGCGTCCGGCGTCACCTCGGTCGCGCTCGTCGAGGACGACCGGGTGGACTACCGCATGAGCCTGCTGCCTCCGGCGGAGTGATGGCCGGCGACCGCCCGGGGGGCGAGCCACTGGTGCTCGGTGTGCCCCGGGCGGCGCTGCGGCCCAGCCCGGTCTTCCTCGCCCTGGTCGCGCTCTTCGTGACCAGCGGGGTGCTCACCTGGAACGGGTTCGGCAACGTCCGGCTCGACGTGTTCCTCTTCGTCGTCTCCGGCTGGCTGGTCTCGCTGTGCCTGCACGAGTACGCCCACGCCGTCGTGGCGTTCCGGGCCGGCGACCGCAGCGTCGCCCACCGGGGCTATCTGACGCTCAACCCGCTGAAGTACAGCCACCCGCTGCTGTCGATCGCGCTGCCGGTGGTGGTCGTGCTGCTCGGCGGCATCGGCCTGCCCGGCGGGGCGGTGTGGGTGGACCGGCACGCCATTGCGGGACGCCTGCGGCACACGCTGGTCAGCCTCGCCGGCCCCGCCACGAACGTGCTGTTCACGCTGGTCCTGGTGCTCGCCGTACGCCTCGGGGCGCCCGGTGGCGGGCCCGTCGAGTTCTGGGCGGCGGTGGCGCTGCTGGCGTTCCTCCAGCTCACCGCGAGCATGCTCAACCTGCTGCCGGTGCCCGGCCTGGACGGCGGCAACATGATCGAGCCGTGGTTGAACCCGCAGTGGCGCAGGATGTACGACCTGTTCGCCCCGTTCGGCTTCATCCTGCTGTTCGCGCTGCTGTGGAACCCCCGGATCAACCGCTGGTTCTTCGACGCGGTCTTCGCCGTGGGCGACTTCCTCGGCCTGCCCCCGTGGCTCTACGCCCTCGGTCTGGACCTGATCCGCTTCTGGCAGGGCTGAGGGCCTTGTCCGGGCCGGCCGGCCGCCCTGGCGGGGGCGGCCGGCCCGGGACGCGTCACGGGCGCTCGGCGGGCGACTCCGTGCGGGCCGGGTCGCGCTCGACGATCGGGTCGAGGATCTCGTCGATCGCCTTGAGCAGCTCGGCGTCGAGCCTGACGCCGGCCGCCTTGACGTTGTCGTGCACCTGCTCCGGGCGGGAGGCGCCGATGATCGCCGAGGAGACGTTCGGGTTCTGCAGCACCCAGGCGACGGCGAGCTGCGCCATGCTCAGCCCGGCCTGCTCGGCCAGCGGCTTGAGCCGCTGCACCCGGGTCAGGACGTCGTCGGTCATGAACCGGGAGATGAAGCCCGCGCCCGACTTCTCGTCGGTGGCCCGGGAGCCGGCCGGCGGCGGCTGGCCCGGCAGGTACTTGCCCGAGAGCACGCCCTGCGCGATCGGCGACCAGACGATCTGCCCGACGCCCAGCTCCTCGCTCGTGGGTACGACCTCGGACTCGATGACCCGCCAGAGCATCGAGTACTGCGGCTGGTTGGAGACCAGCGGAATGCGCAGCTCACGGGCGAGCTGGTGGGCCGCGCGGATCTCCGACGCCTTCCACTCGGAGACGCCGATGTAGTGCGCCTTGCCGGAGTGCACGACGTCGGCGAACGCCTCCATCGTCTCCTCCAGCGGCGTGCTGTAGTCGAACCGGTGGGCCTGGTAGAGGTCCACGTAGTCGGTGCGCAGCCGGCGCAGCGAGCCGTTGATCGACTCCATGATGTGCTTGCGGGACAGGCCCCGGTCGTTGCGGCCCGGCCCCGTGGGCCAGTACACCTTGGTGAAGATCTCCAGCCCCTCGCGCCGCTCGCCCTCCAGCGCGCGGCCCAGCACGTCCTCGGCGCGGGTGCCCGCGTACACGTCGGCCGTGTCGAAGGTGGTGATGCCGGCGTCCAGGGCGGCCCGGACGCAGGCGAACGCCGCGTCCTCCTCGACCTGCGAGCCGTGGGTGATCCAGTTGCCGTACGAGATCTCGCTGACCATCAGGCCGGAACGGCCCAGGTGACGGAATTCCATGAGTCGACCCTAGCCCGTTCGGATCATGTCCACCCGCCGTGGCGGCGCGGTGTCGCTCAGAGCACGGGGCTGGTGTCGACGAGCAGCCGCTCGATCTCGGCCACGACCTCGTCGCGGTCGCGGTGCACGGGCTCGATCAGCGGCTCACCCCGGCGGTCGAGCGCGCCCCAACGCCCCGTGCCATCGCCGACCAGGAACGCGACCGGGTGGATGACCAGCGCCGGATGGGTGGGCGGGACCAGCACCCTCCCGGTCCGGTTCACCACGCCACGCCGGCCGGCCACGTCCACCACGGCCAGCCCCTCCTCGGTGAAGCCCTCGACATAGCGGCCGTCGGCCAGGACGGTGACGAACCCGTGGTGCCGGGTGGGCACCACGATCCGACCGTTGCGGTCGACCGCGCCCCAGCCGTCCCGGCGGACCACGGCCACACCGCGCCGGAACGGCCGTACGTCCGCGAAGCCGTGCGGCACGACCACCTCGCCGGTGGCGTCGATCGCCACCCAGCCGGCATCGCCGCCGTCGGAGACCCAGGCCAGCCCGTCGGAGAAGGAGCGCACCACCGGGTACGACGCTTCGAGCACCGTGGCGCCGGTGCGGTCGACCAGCGACCACCGTTCGGTCTCGGGCCGCCGCACCCAGGCCAGCCCGTCGCGGAACGGCTGCGCCTCCGCGTACTCGGCGGCGATGACCATGTCGCCGTCCGGGCCGGCGAAACCCCACAGGTCGCCGTCGCGCGCCGGCGCCGGGGGCCGGTCACTCTCCAGCACCTCCTCGCGGGTGCGGGGGTACGGCCCGAAGCCCGTCTCCGCGACCCGCTCCGCCACCGCGTCGAGGCTCAACCGGATCCGCGCCTGCAACTCGGGGTCCTCGGTGCCGCGCAGGTCAAGGGCACGCTCGAAGTGGTGGCAGGCCTCCATGAGCCGGCCCTGGTCGTAGCAGGACCGCCCGGCGTGCTCGTGCAGCACGGCGCGCAGCCGCTCGGGCAACTCGGTGGAGTTGGCCTCGGCGAAGAGCCGGTCGGCCTCGACGAACTCGCCGCGCCACCGCAACACGTGCGCCAGCCGCGCCTGGGCCACCGCCGTACGCCGTAGCTCTCCCGTGGCCTCCGCGTACGTCAGCGCGAGCCGACCGTCCGCGAGGGCGTCGTCCAGCTCGCCGAGGATCCGGGACACCACCGCCCGCAGACTGAGCAGCCGTGCGCGCGACTTGTTGTCGACCGCGGCGCCCAGCTTCTCGGTCAGCCGGCGCCGGATCGTCCGGAACTCGTCCGGCTCCGCCACGATCTCCCGCAGGGTCGCCGGATCGAGCCGCCAGCGGTAGCTCGCCAGCACCTGCTCCGGATCACCCTGCGCCGCACTCTGCCGGCCAGCGTCCCGCGTACCGCCGCCGCCCGGCCCGGTGGTCGACGGCCCGGCGGCGCTCAGGCTGGTAGTGCTGCCCTCCGCGGCGTGTGGGCTGGCGGTGCTGCCCTCGGCGGCGCGTGGGCTGGCGGTGCTGCCCTCGGCGGCGCGTGGGCCGGCGGTGCTCGGTGCGCCCGCGCTGGCGTCAGCGGCTCGTGGGCTGGGGACGCCCGGTCCGGTGGCGCCTGGTTCCGCGGCGCGCGGGCCGGCGGTGCTGCGCTCGCCGGCGCCGGTGTCGGCGGTACGGGACGCGGTGGTCGCTTCCGCGTCCGTCATCGGTGTTCGCGCACCGAGCGGTGTGGCGGAGGGCGGCATGGCGGCGTCGGGCGTCTCGGCGGCGTCGGGCGTCTCGGCGGGTGGCGTGGCGGCGTCGGGCGCCTCGGCAGGCGGCGTGGTGGTGTCGGGCGTCTCGGCGGGTGGCGTGGCGGCGTCGGGCGCCTCAGCCGGTGGCGTGGCGGCACCCGGCGCGGCGGCGGGCTGCGCCGGCGTCGTGTCGCTGGGAGACGCCGAGGTTGCCGCCGGCGGGGGCGTCGGCTGCGCCGGCGGTTCGGTGCCGGTCGGTGCGGGTCGGATGTCGCCGGCGGGTCTCGAGGTTGCCGGCGGCGCGGACACGGGCCGGGCCGGCACGAGGCCTGTGGCGGAAGCGGAAGCGGGCTGCGCCTCGTCCGGTGCGGCCAGGACCGGCTCGCCCGGGGCGGTCGAGGGCTCAGCGGCAGAACTGGTCCGCAACACCTCCGCCACCTCCCTCGACGGGCCGTCGACGGGCAAGGCCGTTGCCGGTGACCCGGTGGTGACGGCTGAGGTGGCCGCCGGTGGCGGGTCGGCCGCGACGGGTGGAACACCATGGGTGTCAAGGGCCCTCGGTGACAACCATGGTGTTCCACCGGTGGGCTCGGCCGGGACGCTGCGCACGGGTTCGGGTGCGAGGGAGGTGGCCGGCCCATCCGGGTGGGTGGTCGGGGTACCCGAGTCGGCCACGCGCGGGTCGGCGTCCTCCCGACGGGTGCCGTCGGCGCCCTCCGCGTCGACGGCACGCGGGGCGGGAACGGCGGTGTCGAGATCGCGCGGGGTCGGCGCGTTCGGCGCGGAGGCGTACGACGCGGGGCCCTCGTGTCCGGGCCCGCCTCGGGCCGGGGCGTCCGGCGGCGCGGATCCGGAGCCTGCCGCCGCGTCCGGAGCGGTTCCGTCCGCCGCAATGACATCCGGCCCGGCCGGCTGCTCCTGACCGGCGGCGTCCGCCGATGGTCCGGACCCTGGGCGTACGAGCGGCGCCGGAACCGGCGGGACGGGCGGTGGCGCCGACACGGACCGGGCCGGAGGTGCGGAAACCGGGCGCGGCGCGCTCGGTGCGGAGTGCATCTGTACGGGAGGCGCGGAGACGGGCGTGGCGAGGGCGGAGGAGGCCGGCTGCTCCGGCGGCGTGCTGGCCGGCGGCAGACCTGCCGGGGCTGACCCCTGCGCGGCCGACGGACCCGAGACCGTAGGCACCGGCCTGGTCGGGGTGGGTGCCGACGCGGGGGCGGCTGGTGGGCCGGACACCGGCTCGGTCGACGCCTGCGCAACGGACGGACCGGACACCGGCTCGGTCGACGCCTGCCCGACAGGCGGACCGGACAGCGGCTCGGAGGGCGCTGGCTCCGCGGGCGGGCCCGCCGCCGGCACGGGAGGCGCCTGCGCTGCGGGCGGACCCGACACGGGATCGGAGGGGGAGGACGCGGGCGGTACCGGCATCGTGGGCGGGGCTGCCACGATCGGTGCGTCCGACGCGCTGCTCGGAGCCGTCGTGCCGCTCGGAGCCGACGGGGCAGTGGGAGCCGACGGGGCCGCAGGAGCGGTGGGAGCCGACGGGGCCGCAGGAGCGGTCTCCGCCTGGCCGGCGGGCTGCGGCTCGTCCGGCGTGGCTGGCGGTGGCGCCGGCCGGGACGGTCGGAACCAGGCGTCCGGCCCGCTCGGCGAGGGTGCCTGGGGACGTGGTGGGGCGACCGGCGCGGGCGGGTCGCTCGGCGGCGGCGGGACGTACCGCTTGGGCCGGTCCGGGGCGATGGCCAGATGCGGTGCCGATGGGCTCTGGCTCGGCGTGTCCCCAACTTCCGGGGCCCCGGGCGAGCGGGGCGGCGAGGTCTGCCGGGCGACCGACGGCGGCCCGGACGGCGCGGAGGGCGTGGGCTGTGCGGACCTGGCCTCGCCGTGCCCGACGGCCGAGGGCGGTGTGGGCCTGGCCCCGTCGAGCCCGGTGGCTGAGTGTGGCGTCGGTACGTCCGGCTGGACCGAACCTGGGCGGGACGGTGCCGGGGCGGACGACGTGCTGGCCGGCGTCGGTGCCGGGCCGGACACCCTGCTGGCACTCGCCTCCGGCGCCGGCAGGAACTCCAGGCGCAGCCGGGCGGCGGGAGGTGCCGAGACCGGCGTGGCGTCGTCCTGGGCGGACGGGCGGGGCGCGTGGCTGGTCGGGGGGAGGTGGTGCCCCTGAGTAGGGCAGCCCGGCGCACCGGCGGCAGGCCCGTTGGGAGCGGGTACGCCGGGAACCGGGGCCGGCGGGACCAGGTTGGGCGTGGCAGGGCGACCCGCTGCGGGGACGGAGGAACCAGTCCGGTCGGTGCCGGGTACCGGTGATCCCGATGGTCCGGCGGCCGGGCCTGCGGGGGACACCGGGCGGCTGGCGGTGGGGGCGGCGGGCGACACCGGAACCGGAGCACGACCCGACGTCTGCCCGGAGAGCGGCCCGGCGGGTGACCCCGGTCCGCTGACGGGGCCCGCAGGGGAGACGGGCGTGCCGGGAGGCCCGGCAGGCGACTCGGGCCGACCGTGGACCGGCTCGGCGGGACCGGGCCCGCCGGAGCGTGGCAGGTCGCGGAACGGCGCGGGGGAGACGGGGCGCCCGGGCACGGGAACCTCCCCAGCCGGCCCCCGGAAGCCCGCCGGCCCGGCAGCCGCACGCCCGGTCGGGGCTCCGGAGGTCGGGACGCCGTAGGGCTGGGACGGCCGCTGGTCGTACGCGGGCGGGAGCGGCGGGGCCGCGGCCTCCTCGGGGCGCGGACGGTCGACCGGGCGCCGGTGTTCGGGGCCGGGCTCGGCCCGCCGCGCCGAGTCCCGGTCGAAGCCGGGCCGCACGGGGCCGGGCGGTGGCCACGGCAGGCCGCCGCCCGGCTGCGGCTGTACCCGGGGCTCCCGGTACGCCTCGGCGTCCCGGTGGGCGTCCGGCCGGGCGGTCCCGTGCGGGGCCCGTTCGGGGTACGCCTCGGCTCGCGCCGCCTCGTGCGCCCGCCAGTGCTCCGCCGGCTCGTGCTGCGGCCGTTGCCCGTCGGGGCGCGGCTGCTGCCCGGCGGGAGCCCGGTCGGGGCGCGGCCAGCCGCCTGCGGGTACGCCCCCCTCGTGATTGCGCCCGTGCGGGCCACCCTCCCGGCGCGGCTCGGCGGACCGCTCCCGCTGCGGGTCGGCGGGCCGGTCGCGGCGCGGGTCGGCGGAGCGATCACCCTGCGGGGCGGCGGGTCGGTCGCGGCGCGGGTCGGACGAGTGCTCCCGCTGCGGATCGGCGGGCCGATCCCGGCGCGCATCGGCGGGACGGTCCCACTGAGGAGATGCCGAGCGATCCCACTCGGTGGAGTGCTCGCGGCGCGGGCCCGACGGACGGTCCCACTGCCGGCCGGGCGGGCGTTCGCGCTGACCGTCGGAGGGACGGGGCTCCGGGGCGGGGGTTCCCCACTGGTAGCGGGGCCGGTGCGCGTCCCCGCCGGGCTGGCGGTCGGCGGCGCCGTCGGGTCGGCGCTCGGGTCCGGGCGCAGCGGAGCGGTCGGGGCCGCGTTCGGCCCGGCGGTCGTGGCCCTCCGGCCGGTGGTCGTAGCCGGCGTCGGGGTGTCCGTACGCCGGGGAACGGCGTGGCGGGGCGTCCTCGTCGGGCTCCGGGAGCCAGCCGGGTTCGGACCTGCCGGCGGGGGAGACGGGGCGGTCTCGGCCGGCAGGCTCGTAGCGCGGGGTGCGGGTGTCGTGGCGGTCGGGGTCCGCGTGGTCGCGCTGTCGGGGGGAGTCGGCGGGCCGGCCTGCGGCGTCGAATCCGCCCCGGTCGTTGCGGTGCGGTTGCTCCTGCCGGGGCGGCCACTGGCGGTCGTCGGGCCGGCGCGGGTCGGCGTGCGGGGGGCGGTACGGCTCGTCGCCGTGCCGTCGCCCGTCGAGGCCGTTCCGCGCGTCCTGCCGGCCGGGACGCCCGTCGGGCAGGTCGTCCCACGAGCGGCCGATGTACGTCCCGTCGGGTCGGGTCGGCGCGAGCGGGGGCACCTCGGCCCGGCCGACGGCCGAGCGGCGCCCTCGCGCGGACGGCGCGTGTTCGACGCCGATGTCGCCCGCGTAGCGCTGGCCGGGGAACTGGGGGTGCCACTCGGTGGTCGGCTCGATCATCCAGGCCGGTTCGGCGGCGTCGTGCCAGTGGTCGGCGTAGCGGCTCATCCGGTCGGCCCGTCGCCACGGAGGGTAGGCGTGACGCCCGCGACGGGCCGCCGGGGAGCGGGCGCGCCCGGGTGCCCGACCGGGGTCCGTCCGCTCACGGCGGCGCCCCGGTGGCCGGCTCGCGTCCGCTCGCTCACGGCGATGTCACCTCGTTGCAAAGTTGTCGCGCTGGGCGCTCCACGTGCCGGTAGAGCCGCCCCTCCGGTACGGCGTGGCTGCGGAAGGAGGGTAGCGGCGTCGGCTCGTTCACCGCCACTGTGGCACCGCCCACCACCCCAAACGTTATCCTACGGTTCCGGACATTTAAGGCTATAACCGGATCGGGCTTTCGACGTTACGCCACGTACCGGCGGGCCTCGCTGGCGGGCGTCGCGACCGACGCGGTCCTAGGCTTCCTGCGGTGCCACGTCCCGCTCGTAGCGGGCGGCGAGGGTGGCCGCGCGGCGGTGCAGGGCGGCGCGCAGCGAGTCGGGGGCGAGGACTTCGGCGTCGATGCCGAGCTGCCATATCGCCCATACCGCGTGCCGCAGGTCCTCGAAGGTCACATCCAGCCGTACCCGGCCGTCAGCCTCGGGGACCTCGGCGCGGACGGCCCGTGCGGTGTTCAGCAGTTCGTCCCGTCGCGTGGGCTTGACCCTGACCGTCACGGGGATGCGGTTCTCCGAGAGGAACTGCGCACTGCGTTCGGCCCAGATCCGGTCGAGGTCGACCTGTTCCGGACGCTCCGCGGGTTCCGGAAGCTCCTCGGCGGTCAGCATTCGCGACAGCCGGTAGGTGCGATCCTCACCGGACCTGGCGGCCAGCAGGTAACTGCGGTCGCGGACGGTGACCAGGCCGATCGGGTCGACCGTGTGCCAGCGAGGCGTCCGGTCGGGTGCGGCGTAGTGGAAGCGCAGTTTGTGCCCGGTGAGCACCGCACGGCGGACCTCGCTCATCACCGCCCGCGTCACGTCCTCGGTGACCGGTCGGCGCGAGAGCAGGTCGGTCTCGGGCTCGACGAGGAACCGCTTTGCGGCGTCGTCCAGGCTGGCCCGATGGCCTTCGGGCAGCGCGTCGACCACCTTGCGCATCGCGGAGGCGAGCGCGGAGCTGAGGCCGAAGACCTGGTGGCCGCGCACCGAGCCGGCGGTCAGCAGCGCGAGGGCCTCGTCGTGGTTGAGGCCGGTGAGCTCGGTGCGGAAACCGGGCAGCAGCGAGAACCCGCCGTGTCGGCCCCGCTCGGCGTACACCGGGACGCCCGCGGTGGACAGCGCGTCGATGTCGCGCAGCACGGTACGGGCGGACACCTCCAGCTCGGTCGCCAGCTCGTCGGCGGTCGTCCGACCGCGCTGGCGCAGCAGCAGCACCAGCGAGACCAGTCGATCCGCGCGCACCGGTCCATTCTGCCAGGAAAACACGACACAAGATGTCGTGATTGGTTGGCAGGCTCCGGTGCGCGGCGTGAAGGACGGCGGCTACCGAGCCGCCGGGCGCTCGCGGTCGCAACGATTGGAGTGGGGATGGAACGTACGGCAGTCAACCCGGTGACGTGGTCGCTGGAGATGGGATTCAACCAGGGTGAGGTCGTCTCCGGAGAGACCCGGACCCTGTACATCTCGGGGCAGACCTCGATGAGCAGGGAGGGCAGGCCCGAGCACGACGGGGACATCGCCGCGCAGTTCGCGCTCGCCGTGGACAACCTCGAAGCCGTGCTCACCGAGGCGGGAATGTCGTTGGCGAACCTCGTCCGCCTCAACGTCTACACCACCGACGTGGACGCGCTGTTCCCGCACTACGGCGTGCTGGCCGGCCGGCTGGGGGCCGCCGAGGTGGCCCCGACGACCACGATGCTCGGCGTGACCCGACTCGCGATCCCCGGCCAGATGGTCGAGCTCGAAGGAACCGCCGTCGCGTGACGCGGCCCTGCCGCTCCTGCTGCTCGTGCCGACCCGGTTCGGCACGAGCAGCAGGCGGACGGGGAACAGCTCATGCTCGGCGGCCCCCGCCGGGCGCGCTGCGGGACGTGTCGACCGTCGAGCCGGACGATCGAGGACGTGTCGACCGTCGAGCCGGACATCGAGGGCGTGGTGGCCCGGCTTTACGGCGGCCGCTGACGCCGCCCACGTGCGGGGGCGGCGCCGGGCGGGGTCAGACCGGGTCGCCGATGTTGACCCGGGGCTCGGGGGCGCGCATCCGGCGGAACGTGATCGACCGCATGATGGCGTAGAGGTAGAGCGAGCCCATCCGCTGCCCGGTGTTCGGGAAACGCTCCCGGACCAGCTTGCGGATCTTGCGCGAGATCAGGACCGAGTCGACCACCACGCCCAGGGCGAGCGCGCCCCAGAGGATGTTGGAGACGAGGCGGACGATCGGCGGCATCGCGGCGTTCGAGCCGACCAGCACGATGAGCGCCCCACCGAAGAACCAGGTGCCGACCGTACGCCGGGAGTCGACCACGTTGCGGGCCAGCAGCCGCTCCGGGCCGCGGTCGCGGGGGCCGCCCTCGCGGCGGAACTCCGCCGCGGCCTCGGCGCGCAGCTGGCGCTTGCGCTCCCGCTGCTCCTCCTTGGTCAACGGCTTGGTGGCCGCGGCCGGCCGGCGGCCGGCGGTGGGCCGCTTCGGGGTTGCCTTGCCCAGCTCCTTCTTGCTCGGGGTGTAGCCCCGGGGCTGGGCGGGCGTGGACTCCTCGTCGGGGGTCACCGTGGTGACGGCCTCGTCGACGAGGTCGGAGGACTTGCGGCGAAACAGCGACGGCACGTCGAAAGGGTAGCCAAACGACGGCGCCCGGTGCACATCGCGGTGCACCGGGCGCGGACGGGAGTGGTCGACGTTACGGACGCTCGACGTGCGCGCCCAGGTCGGCCAGCTTCGCCTCGAAGTCCTCGTAGCCCCGGTTGATCAGGTCGACGCCGTACACCCGGGAGGTGCCCTCCGCCGCCAGCGCGGCGATCAGGTGGCTGAAACCGGCCCGCAGGTCGGGGATGACCAGGTCCGCCGCGTGCAGCTTGCTCGGCCCCGCGATCACCGCGGAGTGCTTGAAGTTGCGCCGGCCGAAGCGGCACGGGGTGCCGCCGAGGCAGTCCCGGTAGACCTGGATGTTGGCGCCCATCGAGTTGAGCGCCTCGGTGTAGCCCAGCCGCTGCTCGTAGACCGTCTCGTGGACGATGGACAGGCCCCGGGCCTGGGTGAGCGCCACCACCAGCGGCTGCTGCCAGTCGGTCATGAAACCCGGGTGCACGTCGGTCTCCAGCGCCACGGCGTGCAGCTCGCCGCCCGGGTGCCAGAACCGGATGCCGCCCTCCTGGCCCGGGTCGCCCAGCTTCGGCGCCCGGGCGTCGGTGACCTCGTACTCGCCGCCGACGGAGCGGAAGATGTTCAGGAAGGTCATCATGTCGGCCTGCTGCGCGCCGAGCACCTCGACGTGGCCGCGGGTGGCCAGCGCCGCCGCCGCCCAGCTCGCCGCCTCGATCCGGTCCGGGATCGGCCGGTGCGTGTAGCCGTGCAGCCTGGGCACACCCTGGATCTCGATGACCCGGTCGGTGTGCACCTTGATGATCGCGCCCATCTTCTGCAGGATGCAGATCAGGTCGATGATCTCGGGCTCCACCGCCGCGTTGCGCAGCTCGGTGACGCCCTCGGCCATCACGGCCGTCAGCAGCACCTGCTCGGTGGCGCCGACGCTCGGGTACGGCAGGGCGAACTTGGTGCCGTGCAGCCCGTTCGGCGCCGACAGGTGCAGCCCCTCGGGGGTCTTCTCGACCGTCGCGCCGAACTCGCGCAGCGCCTGGAGGTGGAAGTCGATCGGGCGCGGCCCGATGTGGCAGCCGCCCAGGTCGGGGATGAACGCGTGGCCGAGGCGGTGCAGCAGCGGCCCGCAGAACAGGATCGGGATCCGGCTGGAGCCGGCGTGCACGTTGATCTGGTCCGTGCTGGCGCTCTCCACGTTCGCCGGGTCGAAGACGAGCTCGCCGTCCTCCCCGCCGTCGGTGACCTTGACACCGTGCAGGCCGAGCAGACCCCGGACCACCTCGACGTCGCGGATCTTCGGCACGTCGAACAGTCGGCTCGGGCTGTCACCCAGCAGCGCGGCGACCATCGCCTTCGAGACCAGGTTCTTCGCGCCGCGCACGCGGATCCGCCCTTCGAGCGGAGTACCTCCGTGTACGACCAGGACGTCGTCGGTCAACGCAACCTCCAGCGCGTCGGTGCTGCCGTGTTGAAAGGTGGGGCACACGATTGTCATCGCTACCCGGAACGCGGCCATGTCGAAACGGCCCGCGTGAATCGTCGCACCGGCAGCATAGCCCTCGGTGACGAAGATGGACCCGGTCAGATCGCCCCTGAGGGCATTTATCGGTGATCGGACCCTTTTCCGTGCCAGTGTCGCTACGGAAAGTGATCAGCTCGCTGCCGGCGGCGGGGTGTCGGCCCCGGGCAGGGCCAGCATCTGATCCAACGCCACCCGGGCATGGTGCGCGGTGTCCGGGTCGACGGTGATCTGGTTGACCACCCGGCCGGCCACCAGTTCCTCCAGCGCCCAGACCAGGTGGGGCAGGTCGATCCGGTTCATGGTCGAGCAGTAGCAGACCGCCTTGTCCAGGAACATGATCTGCTTGTCCGGGTGGGCCAGCGCGAGCCGGCGGACCAGGTTCAGCTCGGTGCCGACCGCCCAGGCCGAGCCGGCCGGGGCCGCCTCGATGGCCTTGATGATGTATTCCGTCGAACCGACGAAGTCGGCGGCGGTGACCACCTCGTGCCGGCACTCCGGGTGGACCAGCACGTTCACCCCCGGCACCCGCGCCCGTACGTCCTCGACGCTGTCGAGGGTGAACCGGCCGTGCACCGAGCAGTGCCCCCGCCACAGGATCATCCGCGCGTCGCGCAGCTGCTGCGGGGTGAGCCCGCCGTTCGGCTTGTGCGGGTCGTAGAGGACGCAGTCGTCCAGCGCGAAGCCCATCTCGAGCACCGCCGTGTTGCGGCCCAGGTGCTGGTCGGGGAAGAAGAAGACCTTCGAGCCCTGCTGGTACGCCCACTCCAGCGCCCGCTTCGCGTTCGAGGAGGTGCAGACCACCCCGCCGTTGCGACCCACGAAGCCCTTGATGTCCGCCGAGGAGTTCATGTACGTCACCGGGACGGTGTCGGCCGCGACGCCCAGTTCGGTGAGCACGTCCCAGGCCGTCTCGACCTGCGACAGCACCGCCATGTCCGCCATCGAGCAGCCGGCGGCCAGGTCGGGCAGGACGACCTTCTGCGCGTCCGAGGTGAGGATGTCGGCGCTCTCGGCCATGAAGTGCACGCCGCAGAAGACGATGTACTCCGCGTCGGGCCGGGCCGCCGCCTCGCGGGCCAGCTTGAACGAGTCGCCGGTCACGTCGGCGAACTGGATCACCTCGTCGCGCTGGTAGTGGTGCCCCAGCACGAAGACCTTGCTGCCCAGCGCCGCCTTCGCCGCCGTGGCCCGGGCCACCAGGTCCGGGTCGCTGGGCGCCGGCAGGTCACCCGGACACTCGACGCCGCGCTCCGTGGCGGGGTCGCTGCCCCGGCCGAGCAGCAACAGTGCCGTCGCGGTGTTGGAGGGTTCCACCCAGGTCGAAGTCACGTGCCCCATGGTCCCACAGTGCGGCCGCCCCGCAGCCTCCAGCGGTGTGTGCTGCCACACTGCTCGGCATGCGCGTACTGCTCTGCCCGGACAAGTTCGCCGGTACGCTTCCGGCCCCGCAGGTCGCCGATGCCGTGGCCGCCGGCTGGCGGGAGGTCGCGCCCGGCGACGACCTGCTCGTACGGCCTCTGTCGGACGGTGGGCCGGGCTTCCTCGACGTGCTCTCCGACGCCCTCGGCGGGCGCCGGATCCCGGTCCCGACCGTCGACCCGCTGGGCCGCCCGGCGGCCGGTGAGATCCTGCTCACCGACGGCGGTGCGACCGCGTGGCTGGAGAGCGCCCAGGCGTGCGGGCTGCACCTGCTCGACGCGGGCGAGCGCGACCCGAAGACCACCTCCTCGTACGGGCTGGGGGTGCTCGTCGCCGCCGCCGTGGAGGCCGGCGCCCGCACGGTCGTGATCGGGCTGGGCGGCTCCGGCACCAACGACGGTGGCGCGGGCATGCTCACCGCTCTCGGTGTGACCCCGCTGGACGAGGGCGGACGGGCGCTGCCGTACGGCGGGGCCGCGCTCGTCGCGGTGCACGCCGTCGACGGCGCGCCCCGGCTGCGCGACGCCCGCCTGGTCGCCGCCACCGACGTGGACAACCCGCTGCTCGGGCTGCACGGGGCGAGCAGCGTGTTCGGCCCGCAGAAGGGCGCCGACCGGGCCGACGTGCTGCTGCTCGACGCCGCGCTGGAGCGCTTCGCCGCCGCGCTGGAGCGGGACCTGCCCGGCTGCCCCGAGCGGCTGGGCGCGCTGCCCGGCGGTGGCGCGGCCGGCGGGCTGGGCGCGGCCGTGCTGGCGCTGGGCGGGCACTGCGAGTCGGGCATCGGCCTGGTCACCCGGGCGATCGGGCTGGACACCACGCTCGACGCGGTCGACCTGGTGATCACGGGGGAGGGCTCGTTCGACCACCAGTCGCTGCGCGGCAAGGTGGTGGCCGGGGTGGCCGGCGCCGCCCGGGACCGGGGCGTGCCCTGCGTGGTGGTCGCCGGCCGGGTCAGCACCGGCCGGCGGGAGGCGGGGGCGGCCGGGGTGACCGACGCGTACAGCCTGGTGGATCACTTCGGGGGCGAGGAGCGCGGCGGGCTGGCCGCCGCGATGCAGCGCCCGGCCGAGGGGCTGCGGGCGCTCGGCACCCGGCTGGCCCGGCAGTGGAGCCGCTGACGGCCCCGTACGCCCCGCGTCCGACGACGGCCCAGGTCACGCCGAACGGGTGGGGCCGGCCGGAGCGGCGTACCATCGGATCTGGACCACACCGGGAATGGCTGGGCGACAGGAGATGTTGGCCAGTGCGTCCGGACCCAACCGCGCAGGGAGATTTCACGTGACCACGCCAGCGCAGACCGAGTCGACCGAGGCCAAGGCCCCCACGTCCGTCGTCCTCACCGACGTCGCGGCGCAGAAGGTCAAGGCCCTGATCGAGCAGGAGGGCCGCGACGACCTGCGGCTCCGGGTCGCCGTGCAGCCGGGCGGCTGCTCCGGCCTGCGGTACCAGCTCTTCTTCGACGAGCGGTCGCTCGACGGTGACGTCGTCACCGACTACGACGGTGTCGGGGTCGTCGTCGACCGGATGAGCGCCCCCTACCTGGCCGGCGCCACCATCGACTTCGCCGACCGGATCGACGCCCAGGGCTTCACCATCGACAACCCCAACGCGGGCAACTCCTGCGCCTGCGGCGACTCGTTCAGCTGAGCCGCACCTCCGCTGACCACGGCGGGGCCGTCCTCCGGGGCGGCCCCGCCGTCGTCTTCGGGCCGGGAAAGCGTCCCCGACGGGGGTGACCCGGGGCTGACCGACAGGTCATCCTGAGGGGGCCGGACCGGTAGGCTGACCGGCGCCCCGCTCCCGACCCCGAGGTTGACATGAAGATCGCCGTGACCGGCTCGATCGCCACCGACCATCTGATGAGCTTCCCCGGTCGCTTCGCCGACCAGTTCCTCGCCGACCAGCTGCACAAGGTCTCGCTCTCCTTCCTGGTGGACGACCTGGTGCTGCGACGCGGCGGGGTGGCGGCCAACATCGCCTTCGGCATGGGGCAGCTCGGCCTGCGCCCGGTCCTGGTCGGCGCGGTCGGCGCGGACTTCGCCGACTACCGCTCCTGGCTGGAGCGCCACGGCGTCGACTGCGACTCGGTGCACGTCAGCGAGGTGGCGCACACCGCCCGGTTCGTCTGCACCACGGACACCGACATGTGCCAGATCGCCTCGTTCTACGCCGGGGCGATGAGTGAGGCCCGCAACATCGAGCTGGCGCCGGTGGCCCGCCGCCTCGACGGGCTGGATCTGGTCCTGGTCGGCGCGAACGACCCGGAGGCGATGCTGCGGCACTCCGCCGAGTGCCGGGAGCGCGGCTACCGGTTCGCCGCCGACCCGTCCCAGCAGCTCGCCCGCATGGACGGCGAGGACGTCGTCGGGCTGATCGAGGGCGCCGAGTACCTGATGACCAACGACTACGAGAAGTCGCTGCTGCAGAGCAAGGCCGGGCTGACCGACGCGCAGCTGCTCGACCGGGTCAAGGTCCGGGTCACGACACTGGGCAAGCACGGGGTGGAGATCGCCGGGCGCGACTTCGACCCGATCCACGTGCCGATCGCGCGGGAGACCCGGGCGATCGACCCGACCGGCGTCGGCGACGGCTTCCGGGCCGGCTTCTTCACCGCCCTCTCCTGGGGCCTCGGGCTGGAGCGCGCCGCGCAGGTCGGCTCCCTGCTCGCCACGCTGGTGCTGGAGACCGTCGGCACCCAGGAGTACGAGGTCCGCCGCGACCTGTTCGTCAAGCGCCTCGCCGAGTCGTACGGCGACGTCGCCGCCGAGGAGGTCCGTCCGCACCTCGTGCCGTGACGCCGGCGCGGGTCGCTGTCGCCGGGCTGCCGGGGGTGGGTGAGAACACCCCCCCGGCGGCGCGGGTCAGTGGCGGCGGCGGACGTCGAACGCGGGGCCGTCGGTGCCCGTGATCGTGCCGAGGAACTCCTGGCCCCGCATCCGGCACCACGCCGGAAGGTCCACCGCCGCGGCCGGATCGTCGGCGAGCACCCGCACCACCGTGCCGACGGGCAGCTCGGGCAGCCGCCTGGCCACGGCGATGACCGGCAGCGGGCAGCGCTGGCCGCGGCAGTCGAGGACCTCCGCCGGCGCCGTCACAGCCCCACCACCCCGGCCTCGGCCCGCAGCCCCGCCACGATGCCGGGCAGCTCGGTGAGGAACCTCTCGACGTCGGCCTCCGTCGTCTCCCGGTGCAGCGAGACCCGGACGTTGCCGTGCGAGAGCACCCCCATCGCCTCCAACACGTGCGAGGGCCGCAGCGTCGACGACGTGCACGAGGAGCCCGAGGAGACGGCGAACCCGCGCCGGTCGAGCGCGTGCAGCAGGGCCTCGCCGTCGACGTAGAGGCAGGAGAAGGTCACCAGGTGCGGGAGACGGTGGTCGGGATCACCCACCACCTCCACGTCCGGCACCTCCGCCGCCACCCGGGCCCGGATCCGGGCCACCAGCGGCGTCAGCCGGGCCGCCTCGGCCGCCGCGTCGGCCGCCGCCGCGCGCAGGCTCGCCGCCGCCGCCACCACCGCCGGCAGGTTGAGCGCTCCCGGCGTACGCCCGGCCTCCCGGTCGTCGGCCGGCCAGGGCGACTCCCAGCGGGTGCCCTTGCGTACGACGAGCAACCCGACGCCGGGTGGCCCGCCCCACTTGTGCGCGCTGGCGGTCAGCACCGACCAGCCCGCCGGCACCGGGGCCCGGCCCACCAGCTGGGCGGCGTCCACGTACAGCGGCACCCCGGCCTCGGCGCACTCCCGCGCGGCCTCCGGCACCGGCTGGAGGGTGCCGACCTCGTGGCTGGCGGCGATCAGTGCGGCCAGCGCGACCCCCGGCGCCCGTACCGCCGCCGCCCAGCGGTCCCGGTCGAGCCGGCCCAGCCGGTCCACCGGCACGGACGCCGCCGCGCCGCCCGCCGCGACGTGCCGCTCGGCGGCGTGCAGCACCGCCGAGTGCTCGATCGCGGAGTGCACCAGGGTGGCGCCGGCCCGACGCCGGCCGGCCAGGCCCCCCAGCACGGCCGAGTGCGCGGCCGTCGTACCGCTGGGGGTGAAGGAGAGTTCGTCGGCGCGCACGCCGAGCGTCTGCGCGCACGCCTCGCGGGCGGCGTCGAGGAGTTGACGGGCCCGGCGTGCCTGGGTGTAGAGGCGGCCGGGGTCCGCCCAGCCGTCGTCGAGGGCCGCCAGCAGCGCCTGCCGGGCGACCGGGTGCAGCGGCGCGGCGGTGGCCGCGTCCAGGTAGACCGGGGATGCGCTCACGGGAGCCAACGTATCGCGCCGGTATGTCCAAGATCCCCCCGATGGGGGCCGACAACGACCCCAACACGGTCCAGCCCGTCATGGTCGAGTAATCTGCGACCGTCGGTGACGCCTTTGCCGCTGGTGCTGTCGCTCCGCAGGCGGAGGGCAGGGACGAAGACACCGCGGCGCGCTAGGGAGGCAGGACCAGGTGGTCGCAAGGAGTTCGGAGGTACGGCCGTCGGCCGTACGGCACAGCGCTTCCCCAGGAGCCGGTGGGCGCCGGGGACGTGGTGCCGGTCGGATCGCCGGGCTCGGTCTCGGCGGAGCGGCGCTGCTGGTCCTGCTCACGGGCTGCGACGTCGGCGCGGCGTTCGGCGGATTCGGCTGGCCGCAGGGCGGCATCACGCCCGAGTCGCACCGGATGTACGACCTGTGGATCGCCTCGTGCATCGCGGCGCTCGCGGTCGGCGTCTTCGTGTGGGGCCTGATCTTCTGGTGCGTCGTGCGCTACCGCAAGCGGGGCAACGAGCTGCCGGTGCAGACCCGTTACAACATGCCGATGGAGTTCCTCTACACCATCGCGCCGATCCTGATCGTCTCCGTGCTCTTCTACTACACGGCGATCGTGCAGACCGACGTGGTGCGGACGACCAAGAACCCCGACGTCACGGTCGAGGTGGTCGCGTTCAAGTGGAACTGGCAGTTCAACTACCGCGACGGCCAGGGCCAGGACGCCAACACCGTCGCCTCCGTGCTGGGCACCAGCGAGGTCATCCCGATCCTGGTGCTGCCGACCGACCGGTCCATCCGGTTCGAGGAGACCAGCCGCGACGTCATCCACTCCTTCTGGGTGCCGGAGCTGCTGTTCAAGCGCGACGTCATGCCGGGCAAGATCCGCAACGTGTTCGAGGTCTCGAAGCTGGAGGCCGAGGGCGCCTACGTGGGTCGCTGCGCCGAGCTCTGCGGCAGCTACCACGCCTTCATGAACTTCGAGCTGCGCGTCGTCTCCCCGGAGAAGTACGAGCAGTTCCTGGCGGCCAAGCGCGACGGCAGGTCCACGCAGGAGGCGCTGACGGCCATCGGCGAGGACCCGTACGCGAAGACCACGAAGCCGTTCGAGACCCGGCGTGCCGAGGCCAACTTCAACCCCGACGACGCGCCGGCCGGCGCGGGAAACTGAGGGATCGGGCATGAAGACCGAGTGGCGCATCTTCCTGGTCATCGCCGGGTTCCTGCTCTTCGCCACCTTCCTCTACGGCGGGTGGACCGCCGCCGACTCCGGCGGCCAGGTCGAGTGGGTGGGCACGGTCGCCCTGCTGCTGAGCTTCCTGCTCTGCTCGATGTGTGGCGGCTTCTTCTGGTTCGTCTCCCGCCGGATCGACCTCCGACCGGAGGACCGGCCGGACGGTGAGATCGCCGACGGCGCGGGCGAGATCGGCTTCTTCAGTCCGGGCAGCTACTGGCCGTTCGGCCTGGCGATCGCCGTCGGGCTCGCCGGCTTCGGCCTCGCGTTCTGGCAGTTCTGGCTGCTCGGCCTCGGCATGGTGGCGGTCACGTTCTCCGTCTGCGGCCTGCTGTTCGAGTACTACAGCGGCACCCGGCGCACCGCCGAGCACTGATCGGTCGCCACCCGCAGGACGTCACGAAGGCCCGCCTCCCTCGGGAGGCGGGCCTTCGGCGTGCGACGGCGGTGGCGTCAGGCGGCGCGGCGGGCCACCGCGCGGCGCCGGCCGCTCCGACGCGCCAGGTGGAACACGACGCTGGGGACGAGCACGGCCGCGCCGCAGCCCGTGCAGACCAGCTCGGGGCAGTCGGCGCCGTGGCCGTCGGCGCACGGTGGCGCCTCGAACGGCTCGACGCCCTCACAGGTGTCGCAGTAGAGCTCGCGCTCCGACACGGGCGTCTCCTCTCGCTCCGGTCCCACGGGGGTGTCGCACACGCCCGACGGGATTGCCGCACTCGACGGTGCAGGACGGATGTGGGAACTACTCAGCTGTAGTTTCCCACGGGGGTCCGACAACCTACGGCGAGGCCCGGTGCTCAGAGGGCGCGCGCGACCTCGATCCAGCGGTCCAGGACGCGGGCGGCGGACCCGGAGTCGACCGACTCGGCGGCCCGGTCCATCCCGGCCCGCAGCGCCTCGGTCAGGTCACCGTCCAGCGGGCCCTGCGTGGCCAGCGCCGCCGCCGCGTTGACCAGGACGGCGTCGCGCACCGGGCCGGTCTCGCCGGCCAGCAGCCGGCGGACCACGTCGGCGTTGTAGGCGGCGTCACCGCCCCGCAGGTCGGCCAGGGTGGCCCGGGGTACCCCGAGGTCGACCGCGTCCAGCAGCGACTCCCTGACGACGCCGCCCTGGGCCGCCCAGACCCGGGTGGGCGCGGCGGTGGTGAACTCGTCGAGCCCGTCCTCGCCGCGCATCACCAGCACCGAGTCGCCACGGGCGGCGAAGACGCCGGCCATGACCGGGGCCATCCGGGCGTCGAAGCAACCGACCGCTCCGGCGCGGGGCCGCGCCGGGTTGGTCAGCGGGCCGAGGAAGTTGAACACGGTGGGCACGCCCAGCTCCCGGCGTACCGGGCCGGTGTGCCGCATCCCCGGGTGGAACCGGGCCGCGAAGCAGAAGCCCATGCCGGCCTCGGCCACGCACCGGGCCACCCCCTCCGGCCCCAGGTCGAGCGGTACGCCGAGGAACTCCAGCACGTCGGCGGTGCCGCACGACGAGGAGGCCGCCCGGTTGCCGTGCTTGACCACGCGGACGCCGGCACCGGCCACCACCAGCGAGGCCATGGTCGAGATGTTGACCGTGTGCGCGAGGTCACCGCCGGTGCCGACCACGTCGAGGGCGGTGGCGCGCAGCTCGTCGGGCAGCTCCACCGGCACGGCCCGGCCGAGCATCGCCTCCACCAGGCCGGCCAGCTCGGCCGAGGTCTCGCCCTTGGCGCGCAGCGCGACGACGAAGCCCGCCATCTGCGCCGGGGCCGCCGAGCCGGCCATGATCTCGCCCATCGCCCAGGCGGTGTCGGCGGTGGCGAGTTCCTCACCGCGCAGCAGCGCGTTGAGCAGGTGCGGCCAGGTCCGATCGCCCATGACGGGCCTCCCGAGCGTGCGAGATGCGGGTGGGGTGGGAACCGGCACCGGTCGGCCCGGCGCCGTGGCGGCCGGAGCGGGGACGTCAGGCGGGCGCGTGCGCCCGCAGCAACTCGGCCACCGTCGTGCCGGTCGTCACCGGGTCGAGCGGGTGCACCAGGGTGGCGTCGACCTCGGCGTACGCCGCGAGCCACCGGTCGGCGGCACGGGCGATCACCACGCAGGTCGGGGGAGCGTCGTCCCGGTCGTCCTTGACCTGCCGGGCGATGCCGATGCCGCCGCCCGGGCTCGCCTCGCCGTCGAGCACCAGCAGGTCGATCTCGTAGTCGTCGACGAGCCGGATGCACTCCGCGTAGTCGGACGCCTCGACGAACTCGATCCGCAGGCCGGGCGCGGGGCGCGGGCCGACGGCGAGCCGCATCCGGTCGCGGACCTGCGGGTCGTCGCTGTAGAGCAGGACGGTGCAAAGACGATCGCTCATGCCGGCACTCCGCTTCGCTCCGTGCCGTCGTGCGGCACCATCACACTGAGCTTGTTGACTCGTTCGCTGCGCGCTGATCGGCCGGACTGGCGCCCACCTCGCAGCCGCCCGCTGATCGTACCGGTCGGTGTGAGGTGGGCGACGTCCGGCCGGTGGCGGTGCGCAGGGCGTACCGCCGGACGGCTCAGGCGGTGGACTCCGCGGCGCGCTGACGGGCCTCCTGGCGGTCCAGGTCGCGGTCGACGCGGCGGGCCTCCCGCTCGGCGTGGCGCATCCACTGCACGACCAGGACGGCCAGCATGGTCACGCTGACGAACTCGCCGCCGGCCCAGAGGATGCCGCCGGCGACCACCTGGTCCTGCCAGGGATCGGACCAGGTCAGCCCGAGCGAGGGGTACCAGTCGCCGCCGAACAGCGTGCTGCTCTGCATGATGGTGAGGCCGAGCACCGTGTGGAACGGCACGGAGAGCAGCATCAGCAGCGCCCGCGCCGGGTACGGCCAGCGGCCCGGCAGCGGGTCGAGGCCGAGCAGCGGCCAGAAGAACACGCAGCCGGTCATGATGAAGTGCGCGTGCACGACCTCGTGCGCCCACGCGTGCTCCAGCGTGTAGCGGTACAGGTCGGTGAAGTAGAGCGCGAACGGGTTGACCACGAAGATGGTGAACGCCACCAGCGGGAAGCTGTAGATCCGCGCGATCCGGCTGTGCACGACGGCCAGCAGCCGCTTGCGCGGTCGCGGCGGCAGCGTACGCAGCGCCAGCGTCACCGGCGCGCCCAGCGCGAGGAAGATCGGCGAGATCATGGAGAGCACCATGTGCTGGACCATGTGCACCGACAGCAGCGCCGTGTCGTACGCGTGCAGGCCGCTGACGGTGACCGCCGCGATGCCGCCCAGGCCGGGGCCGAGGAAGAAGACGGTCCGGGCGACCGGCCACCGGTCGCCGCGCAGCCGCAGCCGGTGGACCCCGTAGAGGTAGACGCCGGCGGCCAGCACCAGGCCGACGGCGAGCCAGCTGTCCAGCTTCGTCTCGGTGAACACCGAGGTCACGGTGAACGGCGGCGGGACGGCCGCGGTCGCCGCCGGCGCGGCGACGGCGGCTGCGGCGGAGATCGGATCGGCGTGCAGCACGCTTTTCAGCCTAGGTCAGGCGAACCGGACTGCCCCGATCGGGCTGTGGATGCCACGGGTTTGGCCCCCCGCTGATCGCCGGCCCCGGTCAAGGGCAATAATGACCGCGTGACTGCGGCCCCAGCCATTGACAAGAGCCGGATCCACTCCCTGACCCGACCCAACATGGTCAGCGTCGGGACGATCGTGTGGCTCTCCAGCGAACTCATGTTCTTCGCGGCGCTGTTCGCGATGTACTTCTCCATCCGCGCGGCGGCACCGGAGCAGTGGGCGGAACACACCGTGCACCTCAACATCCCCTACGCGACCACCTTCACGGTGATCCTGGTGTTGTCGTCGGTGACCTGCCAGCTCGGTGTCTTCGCCGCGGAGAAGGGTGACGTCCACGCGCTGCGGCGCTGGTTCACGATCACCTTCGTGATGGGCCTGATCTTCGTCCTCGGCCAGCTCAACGAGTACCGCGAGCTGGTGCACGAGGGCATCAAGATCAACGAAGACGGTTACGGGTCGATGTTCTACCTGACCACCGGCTTCCACGGCCTGCACGTGGCCGGCGGTCTGGTCGCCTTCGTCATCTTCATGATCCGCACCACCATGGGCCGGTTCACACCGGCGCAGGCCACGTCGGCGATCGTCGTGTCCTACTACTGGCACTTCGTCGACGTCGTGTGGATCGGGCTCTACGCCATGATCTACTGGCTTCAGTGATCTTGGCGCGTCACGAACCGCGCCGCTGCTCCGTCCCCTGAGACAAGGTCCAACCGGTTAAGGACACAGGTCATGACTTCTGACAACGACCGCCGACGCGGTCTGCTCGCGCGGCTGCGCGAGCGGCCCGCAGCGCGCAGCAGGGGCCGCCGCCGGCTGGGCGCCGCGGTCCGGCTGCTCGCCGCGCTGATGCTGGCCGGCGGCGCCTACACCGTCTTCGCCCCCGGCGCGCAGGCGCAGGACACCCCGCTCACCGGTGCCGCCGCGGAGGGCAAGGCGCTGTTCGACGTGAGCTGTGTGACCTGTCACGGTCGCAACGCCCAGGGCGTCGAGGGACGTGGGCCGAGCCTGATCGGCGTCGGCGCGGCCTCGGTGGAGTTCCAGGTCGGCAGCGGCCGCATGCCGATGGCCCGGCAGGAGGCCCAGGCCCAGCGCAAGCCGGAGCTCTTCACGGACGAGGAGACCCGCCAGCTCGCGCAGTACGTCCAGGAGCTCGGCGGCGGCCCGGTGGTGCCCGACGGTGAGAACCTGCACGCCGACGGCAACATCGCCGCCGGTGGCGAGCTGTTCCGGATCAACTGCGCGCAGTGCCACGCCTTCGGCGGTGGCGGCGGCGCCCTCTCCTCCGGCAAGTACGCGCCGAGCCTGCGCCCGGCGACCGACCGGCAGATCTACGCCGCCATGCTGAGCGGCCCGCAGAACATGCCGGTCTTCGGCGACAACCAGATCTCCCCGGACCAGAAGGCGGACCTCATCGCCTACATCCAGGAGACCCTGAAGCACGACCAGGACCCGGGCGGCTTCAACCTCGGTCGGTACGGGCCGTCCACCGAGGGCCTGGCGATCTTCCTGGTGGGCATCGTCGCGCTCGTCTTCGCGAGCCTGTGGATTGCGGGCAAGTCGTGACCGGGCGGCTCATCCGATTCAGTGCCGTGGTGCCGCAGCGCGGCACCGCCCGTAGCGAGGTGACGGCATGACCACGCACACCGAGCACCAGGCCCAGCAGGGCCGGGAGCCGCTCGACGTGAACACCCCCGGGCTCAGCCAGTTCGACATCGTCCGCGAGGGCGCGCGCCGGGACGACATCGAGATCGTCCACTACGAGCCGCAGGTCGCCCCGGGCAGCAAGGCCGAGCGCCGGCTGACCCGTACGGTCGCGTCGTTCTTCCTGCTGACCGGCCTGGCGGCGACCGCCTTCCTGGTCGTCTACATCTGGTGGCCGTGGGAGTACTCCCCGGGCAGCGGCGGCGACAAGTGGTACACCCCGCTGCTCGGCGTCACGCTCGGCGTGGCCCTGCTCGGCATCGGCTTCGGCATCCTGACCTGGGGCAAGAAGCTGCTGCCGAAGGAGGTCTCGATCCAGGACCGGCACGAGGGTGCCGTCGCCTCCGACGACCGGATCATCACCGGCCAGACCATGCTCTACATGGCCGACGAGCTGGGCGTGAAGCGCCGGCCGCTGCTCGGCATCTCGCTGCTGGCCGGTCTCGCGCCGGTCGGCGCGGTCGCCGCGGCGCCCCTGGTCGGCGGCCTGATCTCCCAGCCGCACAAGAACAACCAGATGTTCACGACCGGGTTCGCTCCGGCCGAGGGCGGCGAGAAGATCCGGCTGGTCCGCGAGGACGGCCGGCCGGTCCGCCCGGCGGACGTCAGCGCGGGCGGCCAGATCACCGTCTTCCCCGGCATCGACCACGGCGTGAGCAACCTGCACGCCGACTCGCCGGCCCTGCTGATCCACCTGCGGGACTCCGACGCGGAGGAGTCGCGCCGGGCCAACGAGCGGGTCGGGCACGGCGACTACATGTGGGGCAACTACGCCGCCTACTCGAAGATCTGCACGCACGCCGGCTGCCCGGCGAGCCTGTACGAGCAGCAGACCAACCGCCTGCTCTGCCCGTGCCACCAGTCGCAGTTCCTGATCACCGACAACGCCCGGCCCATCTTCGGCCCGGCCAGCCGACGGCTGCCGCAGCTGCCGATCGAGGTGGACGCCGAGGGCTACTTCGTGGCCAAGTCCGACTACACCGAGACCGTCGGGCCCGACTTCTGGGAGCGGCCGTGAAGCGGCGCAAGTTTGACAAGGCAGCAGTCCCGGGGAACGTCGCGCGGGGAGTGGACGACCGCTTCCAGGTGGCCACCCCGCTGCGCCGGCTGCTGAACAAGGTCTTCCCGGACCACTGGTCGTTCCTGCTCGGCGAGATCGCGCTGTTCTCGTTCGTCGTCCTGCTGCTGACCGGCGTCTTCCTGACCTTCTTCTACGAGCCGGCGATGACCGAGGTCGTCTACAACGGCAGCTACGCCCCGCTGCGGGGCACGCCGATGTCGGCCGCGTACGCCTCCAGCCTGGACATCTCGTTCGACGTCCGGGGTGGCCTGATCATGCGGCAGATGCACCACTGGTCGGCGCTGCTGTTCATGGCCGCCATCGTGGTGCACATGCTCCGGGTCTTCTTCACCGGCGCGTTCCGCAAGCCGCGTGAGACCAACTGGATCATCGGTTCGCTGCTGTTCTGGGTCGGCTTCCTCGCCGGCTTCACCGGCTACTCGCTGCCGGACGACGGCCTCTCCGGCACCGGCCTGCGGATCGCCTCGGCGATCATGCTCTCCATCCCGGTGGTCGGCTCCTGGGTCACCTCGTCGGTCTTCGGCGGGGAGTTCCCGGGCACGATCATCATCAGCCGGTTCTACATCGCCCACGTGCTGCTCGTCCCGGGCCTGCTGCTCGCGCTGATCGGCGCGCACCTGGGCCTGGTCTTCAAGCAGAAGCACACCCAGTGGCCCGGTCCCGGCCGGACCAACGGCAACGTGGTCGGCGAGCGGATGTTCCCCCGCTACGCGATCAAGCAGGGCGGCTTCTTCATGGTCGTCTTCGGCGTGATCGCGCTGATGGGCGGCCTGTTCCAGATCAACCCGATCTGGCTGTTCGGCCCGTACGAGGCGTGGGTGGTCTCGGCCGCCAGCCAGCCCGACTGGTACGTCATGTTCCTCGACGGCTCGACGCGTCTGATGCCCGCCTGGGAGATCAACATCCCGATCGGCGATGGATACGTGATCCCGCCGCTGTTCTGGCCGACGGTCGTGCTGCCGGGCATCCTGGTCGGCCTGTCGACGCTCTACCCGTTCCTGGAGGCCCGCCGCCTCAAGGACACCAGGAGCCACAACCTGCTCCAGCGTCCCCGGGACGTGCCGGCGCGTACCGGCCTGGGCGCCATGGCGGTCGCGTTCTTCATCGTGCTGACGCTCTCCGGCGCCAACGACGTCATCGCCGACAAGTTCCAGATCAGCCTGAACGCGATGACCTGGGCCGGCCGAATCGGCCTGCTGGTGCTGCCGCCGCTGGCGTACTACGTCACCTACCGGATCTGCCTGGGTCTCCAGCAGCACGACCGGGAGGTGCTGGCCCACGGCGTCGAGACCGGCATCATCCGGCGCCTGCCGGACGGCCGGTTCGAAGAGGTGCACCAGCCGCTCTCGGCGGCGGACGGCCACGGCCACGGCGCGCTGCCGTACGCCGGCTGGGTCGTGCCGAAGAAGATGAACCGGCTCGGTGCCCTCGGCCCGGCCATCCGGGGCTTCTTCTACCCGATCGAGAAGCCGGCCGAGGCGCCGGTCTCGCCGGGCCACCCGCCCGTCGAGCCCCGCCCGGAGCGGGAGGAGATCGGCAGCGGCGAGAGCCGTCGCTGACCCTGCGACACGACGTGGCGCCCACCGGAGTCCTCCGGCGGGCGCCACGTCCGTTTCCGCCCGCCGACCGCTCGACACGGGCCCGTGGGACCGTCGCCCCCTGGTCGGGGGATCGCAGGAATAACCCCGGTCAGCCGGGTATCCGTGCGGTCCAACGTCTCAAGGGGGGGGAAGCATGTTGGGTATCAAACGCCTAGGCCTGCTGGCCGCGCTGGTGCTGGTGGGGATCGCGCCCGCCGCGGCGGCGCAGGCCGCAGTGCAGCCGTCGCAGCAGGACACCCAGTACCTGCAGGCGGTCCACCAGGTCAACCTGTTCGAGATCACCTCGGGTGACCTGGCTCAGCAGAAGGGCCAGAACCAGGGGGTCAAGGACCTGGGCCAGCGGTTCAAGACCGACCACACCCAGGTCGACCAGTCGGTGCAGGAGGTGGCCAACCAGCTCGGCGTCGAACTGCCGGCTGAGCCCACCGCCGACCAGCAGGCCGTCATCGACCAGCTGAACAACGCCAGCGGCGAGGAGTTCGACCGGCTCTGGGTGACCAGTGAGCTGGCCGGCCACGTCCAGGCCATCCAGGCCACCCAGACGGAGATCTCGCAGGGCTCCGAGCAGTCGGTGGTCCAGCTGGCCCAGACCGCCCTGCCGATCCTGCAGGCGCACTACGACGCGCTGGTGCAGCTGGCGGAGCAGATGGGCATCCCGGTGCCGCAGACAAGCGCCAGCGGCACCCCGAGCCCGGGCGGCACGACGCCGGCTCCGGGCGGCACCACCGAGACCCCGGCTCCGGGCGGCACCACCGAGTCGCCGGCTCCGGGTGGCACCGAGCAGGTGCCGGCTCCCACGCAGAGCTGACGCCCGCGCACCACGGCGGCCGGTCCATCCCCAGGGGTGGGCCGGCCGTCCGGCGTACGCGCCGGGCCGCGTCGCCCGCCCGGGTCAGTCGGCGTTCGCCAGGCCGATCGCGAACGCCTCCTCCAGATCGTGCTGGGAGTACGCGCGGAAGGCGATGTGCGACTCGGTGTTGAGCACCCCCGGCACCTTGGAGATGCTGCCGGCGATCACCTGGGCGATCTGCTCGAATTCGCGGACCCGGACCATCGCGATCAGGTCGACGTGGCCGGCCACCGAGTAGACCTCGCTGACGCCGGGCAGGTTGGCCAGGTTCTCGGCCACCTCGGGGATCGAGTCGGTGGCACAGTCGATCAGCACGATCGCGGTGATCACGGGGCATTTCTCCGTTCGTCGGCGTCGTCGCCCATGCTAGATGTTCCCCGGCCCGCCGGCGGCGGTGTGCCGGGGACGGTGAGGGCGACCCCGGCGCGGACCGCGTCGCGCAGGCGCTCGCGGGGGCCGACGGTGGCGCCGGGCCAGACGACCGCCCGCTCCACGTCGCCGTGCACGACCGCGCCCGCGCCGATCACCGCCGACCGGCAGTGGCCGGTCACCGTGGCCGTCGGGTCCACCAGGTTGCCGCCGCCGACGGCGTGCAGGTTGGCCGCCAGGTAGTCGGCCGGGGTGCCGGTGTCGTAGAACGTGCCGGGGTAGGGCACGACGGCCAGCGCGCCGGCCGCCTCCGCCGGCCGCCAGACGGCGCGGACGAGGTCGCCGAAGCCGACCGGCAACTCCCGCACCAGCCGCCACGGCAGCAGCGAAAAGCCGGTGAACACGTGCCCGTCGAAGGTGCCGGGCGCCGCCGGGTCGGCGGCGGGCTGGCCGAGCAGGCGTACGGAGTCGCCGTCCCAGCCGTCCAGCAGCGCGGCGATGTCGGGCCCCGGTGGCCGTGCCGGGTCGGCGAGGTAGGCGTCGGCGTTGCCGACCAGGACGCCGCGCCCGGCGATCCAGTCCCGCAGGTTCGCCACGCCGCCGGCGGTGCCGAGCGGATCGCCCGGCTCCACGGAGAGGTGGGCGCGGCCCCCGACGTGCGCGACGACCTGGTCGCCGAGGTAGCAGGCGTTGACGGCGACCCGGGCGGGTCCGGCCAGGCCGAGTCCGGCCAGCCGGTCCAGCGCCCGGTCGAGCAGCGGCACGTTGCCCACCGGGCAGAGGGCCTTGGGTAGCCGCTCGGTCAGCGGCCGCAGCCGGGTGCCCTCGCCGGCGGCGAGCACCACCGCGCAGATCTCGGCCGGGCCGTGGCCGGCCGTCGCGGCGGTGGCCGGGCTGTGGTCGGCCGTTCCGGCGAGGGCCGGGCCCTGCTCGCCCGGGGCGGCGGTGGCCGGGCCGTCGGCGTCGCGGCTGGCGGTCACGGCTTCGTGTCGGGCACCGGGGGCGGGAACTGCCCGGCCAGCGGTCCGATGTCGTAGTAGGCGAGCAGCCGGGCCGTCGGCCAGGTCAGCTTCGGCAGGTCGTCGAGCGGGTGCCAGGCGGCCTCGAAGACCTCGGCGCCGTCGACCTTCAGCTCGGTGCGCGACGCCGGGACCTCGGCGGTGAACACCACGTCCACCCAGCCCTTGGCGTGCACCACGGCGTTCGGCACGGCGGGGCTCAGCTGCCGGGGCGAGAGCCGGATGCCGGACTCCTCGTGCAGCTCGCGGGCGGCGCCCACGACGGGTGCTTCACCCTTCTGCAACAGGCCGGCGGGCAGCCCCCAGCCCCTGCCGGGCGGCTGGCGCAGCAGCAACAACCGGCCAGCCCCCTCGGCCTCGCTGTCCCGGACCAGGGTGACCGCGCCGACGATGTACTTCGGCACGGCCAGCCGGACCAGGCGCCGGCGTACCGGCAACGGCAGCCGGTAGAAGACCTGGTAGGCGACGGCCCGACCGGTGGCGCGTGAGCGGGGGATCATGCGTCCAGGCTAGTGGCCGCGAGGATCGTTCGGACCACCCGGGCCGCAGCCGTCACTGCCGGTGGTCCACCAGGTCGATGAGCTGGCGTACGACCGCGTCCGGCTCGATCACCCGGTCGAACACCGCGACCAGCAGCGTCTCCAGGTCGGGGTAGCCCAACTCTTCCGACAGCCGCAGCAGCGGCAGGTCGCTGGCGAGGCCCCGGTCGTGCTTGCGCAGGGCCAGCCCGATCGTGGCCCGGCCGAGGCGGACCTTGTCGGTGATGGAGATGCCGGGCTCGGTGTGCTCGGCGAACCACCGGCTGATCTGCATCTGCGCCTGCGGCGACTTGACGAAGCCGAGCCACTCCCGGCGGGGTCCGCGCGGGGCGACGTCGGCGTCGAAGCCGTTCGCGGCGTCGGTCTCGGTGAAGATCTCGACCACGTCGCCCTCGTCCAGCTCGGAGGAGAGCGGGGCCAGCCGGCCGTTGATCCGCGCCGCCAGACAGTGGTCGCCCCGCTCGGTGCCCAGCTCGTACGCGAGGTCGACGGGGGTCGCCCCGGCGGGCAGCACGACCTGTCGCCCGTCGGCGAAGACCTGGATCTGCGTCTCGGCGAGGTCGCAGCGCAGCGATTCGAGGAACTGGGCCGGATCGGCCGCGTCCTGCTCCCAGTCGAGCACCCGACGCAGCCAGTCGAGCTGCTCGGCCCGGGCCGCGGCCGTGCCGCCGCCCGAACGCGGGAAGCGGAAGTCGGCGGCGACCCCGTACTCCGCCGAGCGGTGCATCTCCTCGGTGCGGATCAGCACCTCCACGGTGCGGTCCTTCGGCCCGCAGACGCTGGTGTGCAGCGAGCGGTAGAGGTTGTTCTTGGGCGAGGCGATGAAGTCCTTGAACCGGCCGGGTACGGGCCGCCACGTGCCGTGGATCGCGCCGAGCGCCGCGTAGCAGTCGGTGGCCGGGCCGTCCACCACGATCGCGATGCGGGGCAGGTCGAAGGGGGCGGCGTGGCCACCGGCCACGGTGTCCTTCCAGATCGAGTAGAGGTGCCGGGGGCGGGGGGTCACCACCGCGTCCACCCGGCTGCGGCGCAGGGCCGACTTCGCCCGGGCGACCACCTCGTCGAGGTACGCCTCCCAGCCCGGCCGGTCGTGCACGTGCCGGGCGATCCGGGCGTGCGACTCCGGCTCCAGGTGCAGCAGCACCACGTCGTCGAGTTCGCGCTTGAGGGTCTGGATGCCCAGCCGGTCGCAGAGCGGGACCAGGACCTCCTGGGTCTTGCGGGCGATCCGCTCCCGCGACGCGGCGGACCGGACGCCCAGGGTGCGCATGTTGTGCAGCCGGTCGGCCAACTTGATGATCAGGACCCGGACGTCCTTGCCGGCCGCGATGATCATCTTGCGGATCGTCTCGGCCTCGGCGGCCTTGCCGTAGAAGGCCTTGTCGAACTTGGTCACCCCGTCGACGAGGTGGGCCACCTCCGGCCCGAAGTCCTCGGCGAGCGCCTGGAGCGTGTAGCGGGTGTCCTCCACGGTGTCGTGCAGCAGCGCGGCCACCAGGGTGATGGCGTCCATGCCGATCTCGGCGCAGATCTGGGCCACCGCCAGCGGGTGCGTGATGTAGGGCTCACCGCTCTTGCGGAACTGCCCGCGGTGCATGTTCTCCGCGATGGTGTAGGCCCGACGCAGCACGGAGGGCTCGGTGCCGGGGTGGATCGTCCGGTGGGTCCGGACGAGGTGGCTGACCGGGTCGGTGTCGGCCGTGGGCCAGCTCAGCAGCGAGCGCAGCCGGCGGGCCAGCGGTAACTCGCCCGCCTGGGTCGGGAGGGCGCCCCCCAGGGCGGCGCCGCGTCCGGCGTCGACGTCCACGTGGGACACCTCCTCACCCCGGCTCCACGGCCGCCGGAACCCGGCAACCGGGAGCAGGCCCACGAAACGGGCAGGACTGCACTTCTCTAACAGCCTAAGGGAGCCGAGGTAGTCCGATCGGTCACTTGGTCATGGGCGTTCGGTCGAGCTTTGGTGGGAGGCGGCGTTCTCGGCCTTCCGCAGCAGGTCGCGGAAGCGGGCCGCACCGGCCACTGGGGACGCCCAACCGGAGGACATCTCCACCAGCCGCGTCTCGGGCCGTTCCAACCAGGACAGGATGCGTTCGGTCTCCTCCGCGGAGGCGCACGGCACCGGGCCGTGGCCGGGCAGGACGGTCTCGGCGGTCGCCCGGATCGCGGCGATCGTCGGCCGGGGGTGGACACCGGGGGGCGAGACGCCGGCGCCGGCCAGCCGGCCGTGCCGCACCAGCGCCAACTCCCAGCCGCCCCGGGCCGCCGGCCGCGCGGCGGCCAGCTCGGCGATGCCGGTCAGGGCCGTCAGCCGCTGCATCCGTACGGTCGCCCGCAGCACCGCCGTCAGCCGGGACCGGGCCACCGCCGCCTCCTCGTAGCGCTGGGCGCCGGAGAGCGCCTCGATGCGGGCGAGCAGGGCGTCGACCACCGGGCGGGGGTCGCTGGCGGTGGCGGTGCGAAACGGTGCGACCGCGCGGGCGTCGTACTCCTCGGGGGTGATGCGGTGCTCGCAGGGTGCCGGGCAGCGACCCAGCTCGGCCAGCGCGCAGGCCGGTGTGACCGTGCGCAGCGACAGCCGGTGGGTGCACTGGCGCAGCGGCACGGCGTCGTGGAAGCCGGCGGCGGCCAGCTCCGCCGCGCGCCGGGAGCTGAACGGCCCGAGGTAGGCGGCGTCGCCGGGGGAGATGGACCGCACCACCGACAGCCGGGGGTACGGCCCGTCGGTCAGCTTCAGCCAGAGCATCCGCTCCGGGAACTTCGACCGCCGGTTGTAGGGCGGGGCGTGCGCCCCGATCAGCCGCAGCTCGCGGACCTCCGCCTCCAGCGAGTGGGCGCACTCCACCGCCTCGACCCGCTCGGCGGCGGCGAGCATCTCGGAGATCCGGGCCCGCTTCTCGGCCGCCGTGAAGTAGCTGCGCACCCGGGTGGCGATGTCGCCGGAGGTGCCGACGTAGAGCGGCCGGTCGTCGGCGGCCCGGAAGATGTAGACCCCCGGCGCCTTGGGCAGCCCCTCGGCCAGGTGCCGCTTGCGTCGCTGGGTCGGGCTGACCGCCCGGGCGAACTCGATGGCGTCGCCGACGGTGTCGACCCGGTGCCCGGCCAGGCGGGCGATCAGCCCGTGCAGCACGTCGACGGTGGCCTTGGCGTCGTCGAGCGCCCGGTGGGTCGGCTGGGTGGCGGTGCGGAAGTAGGTGGCGAGGGTGCCGAGCTTGCGGTTGGGCACCTCGTCGCGGGTCAGCACCCGGCGGGCCAGCGCGGCGGTGTCGAGCACCCGTGGGTTGGGCCAGCGGTAGCCGTGCTTCGCGCAGGCGGCCTTGAGGAAACCCACGTCGTAGGGGGCGTTGTGGGCGACCAGCACGGCGTCGGTGATGAACTCCAGGAAGCTCGGCAGCACCTGCTCGATCGGCGGGGCGGGCACCAGCATGGCCTGGGTGATGCCCGTGAGCACGGTGATGAAGGGCGGGATGGGCACGCCGGGGTTGACCAGGGTGGCCAGCACGCCCAGCTCCTCGCCGCCGCGCACCTTCACGGCGCCGATCTCGGTGATCCCGCCGCCGTCCGGCGCGCCGCCGGTGGTCTCCAGGTCGACCACCACGAACGTCGTCGCGTACAGCGGCAGCGCCGGGTCGATCCCGCCCGCGCCCGGGTCGAACCCGGCCAGCGGCTCCTGGACGTACTCGGTCTCTGCCATCGGCGGCACGCTAGCGGTCCGGTCCGACACTCCCGTCCCAGGGGCATCAGACGTCACCACGGGTCTAGGATGAGAGATCGGCTCACTCACCGGGCGGTGGGCCCGGTCGCGGTGGGAGACTTGCCACATGCCCCTCACCGAGCCGCACGACGACCACCTCCGGCAGGAGGATCCGGTCGACGCTGCGCGCGAGACCGGTGGGGGCGTCCCCGACGTGCTCGGCGGCCCCGAGGTCACGGCCGCCGACGCGCCCCAGGCGGATGCGTCCGAGGCCGGCGTGCCCGAGGCCGGCGCGCCTGAGGCGGAGGCGTCCGAGGCGGAGGCGTCCGCGCCTGAGCCGGAGCCCGTCCTGCCCGAGCCGGAGCCCGTCCTGCCCGAGCCGGTCCGGCAGCGCATCGTGGCGCTCACCGCGGCGGTGCTGCCCGGGCTGCCCGTCGACGAGGTGCCGGTGCCGCTGCGCCGGGTCGCCAAGTTCGCCCCGAACCGCCGGGCCCGGCTCGGTGCCCCGGCGATCGCCGCCCAGCTCACCGGTGACCCGCTGTTCCGGCAGCGGATCACCGCCCGGGTGCTCGCCGACAGCGGTGACCTGGGCGCCGCCGTGCTGGAGGGCACGGCGCCGGCCGCCGCCGACCCGGTCGAGGTGGCCGCGCTGGCCTACCTGGCCCGGCCCCGGGGCTGGCGCGACCTGATCGAGGCCAGCGGCGCGGCGGTCCGCGCCGAGGCCGACAGCGCCGTGGTCGCCGAACTGGTCCGCGAGGCCGAGCAGCGGGCCACCCGCGCCGAGCACGACCGGGCGGTGGCCCGGGTCGAGGCGGAGAAGCTCCGCGACGAGCTGGCGCGGGTCCGCGAGGAGCTGGGCCAGCTGCGCGAGGAGAGCCGGCAGCTGCACCGGTCGCTGCGCGAGACGCAGGCCCGCGAGCGCAAGGCCACCGAGTTGCTCGCCACCGAGCGGGGCCGGGCCGCCCGGGCGACGGCGGACGCCGACGCGGAGCTGCGTCGGGTACGGGCGCGGCTGGCCGAGGCCGAGGCGGCGGCCGGGGTGGCCCGGGCCAGCGCCAAGGAGGCACGCTCGGTCGACGATGCCCGGCTCTGGCTGCTGCTGGAGACCATCGGGCAGGCCGCCGTGGGGCTGCGCCGGGAGCTGGCGCTCGACCCGGTCGACAAGCTGCCCGCCGACTTCGTCGCCGACGCCTTCGCCGACCAGTCCGGCACCACGGCGGCCGGCACCGCCGCCCGGGCCCGCGACACCGACGACCCGGCCCGCCTCGACCAGTTGCTCGCCCTGCCCCGGGCGCACCTCGTCGTCGACGGCTACAACGTGACCAAACGCGGCTTCGGCGAGATGTCCCTGGAACAGCAGCGCAAGCGGCTGATCACCGGACTGGGCGGGATCGCCGCGCAGACCGGCGACGAGGTCACGGTGGTCTTCGACGGCGCCGAGCGGATGCACGGTCTGCCGCCTTCGCCGCGCGGCGTGCGGGTGCTCTTCTCCCGCAAGGGGGAGACCGCCGACGAGCTGATCCGGCGCCTGGTCCGCGCCGAGCCGTCGGGCCGCCCGGTGGTGGTGGTCTCCTCGGACCGCGAGGTCGCCGACGGCGTACGCCGGCACGGGGCGTACCCGCTCGGTGCCGATTCGCTGCTGCGCCGGCTCGCCCGGTCCTGATCGGGCCGCTTGATCGCTTTCGGGCCCTCCGGGGCCGGTTGTCCCTTTCTGTCGTACCCCGGGCCTACCGTCGTGGTGACCGACGGTGCTCGGGTGGCGACGGTGACGCCGCACCCGGTCGCCGCAGCGCATCAGGAGGCGAGATGCTCATCGACTGCGCGGGGTGCGGGATCCGGGGGAGCGGCTGTGCCGACTGCCTGGTGACCGCCCTGCTCGACGATTCGTCCCCGGCCGCCGGGCTGGGCGGCGCGGAGGCCCGGGCGATCGAGGTGTTCGCCCGGGCCGGCTTCGAGGTGGAGGTGCTGCCCACCCCCCGGCCCGCCGGGCGGCAGGCCCGACCCCGCCGTGTCGCGTGACGGGCGCGGGCCGGGGCACCCGACGAGCCCGCCCCCGGGCCGGTGGCTCGGGGACGGGCGTGCGAGGGGATGACGGTCAGCGGGACGGGTCCCGGTTGAACAGTCTCTTCGCCCAGAGATAGCCGACCAGCGCGATGGCGGCGCACCAGGCCGTCGCGACAGCGGCGTTCGTCCCCACCGGCCCGCCGGTCGTCAGGCCGCGCAGGGTCTCGATGATGGGGGTGAAGGGCTGGTGCTCGGCGAACTGCCGCAGCCCGTCGGGCATCGATTCGGTGGGCACGAACCCGCTGCCGATGAAGGGCAGGTAGGTCAGCGGCATGGGCAGGTTGCTCGCCGTCTCGACGCTCTTGGAGACCAGCCCCAGCGCGACCGAGAGCCAGGTGAATGCGAAGGCGGTCATGACCAGCACACCGGCGGCCGCCAGCCAGGCCGGCGCGTCCGTGGTGGGCCGGAAGCCGATCAGCAGGGCCACCCCGGTGACCACCGCCAGGCTGAGCACGGTCTGCACCATGCTGCCCAGCACGTGCCCGGTCAGCACCGACACCCGGGCGATCGCCATGGTCCGGAACCGGGCGATGATGCCCTCGGTCATGTCCATGGCGACCGACACCGCCGTCCCGGTGGCCGCCAGGCCGGCGGTGATCAGCAGGATCCCCGGGGTCACGTAGTTGACGTAGTCGCCCCGGTCGCCCGAGCCACCGCCCAGCCCGGCACCGAGGGTCGAGCCGAAGACGTAGACGAAGAGCAGCAGGAGCAGGATGGGCATGCCGACGAGCAGCACCGTCATCGACGGGTAGCGCACCCAGCGGCGCAGGTTGCGGCGCAGCATCGTGCCGGAGTCGCGTACGGCGTACGTGAGGGTGCTCATCGGGGGGTTCCCACCTTCTCGGGCCGGCCGGTGAGGGCCAGGAAGACGTCGTCGAGATCGGGCGTGTGCACGGACAGCGACTCCACGGCGATCGAGTGGCCGTCCAGCAGGTCGAGCAGGTCGCGCAGCGACCGGACACCGCCGTCGCCGGGCACGTGCAGGGTGAGCTCGTCGGCGGTGCGCGAATGCCCGGGCAGCATCCGTGCGGCCGTGTCGTACGCGGCCCGGTCGGCGAAACGCAGGCTGACGTGCCCGCCGGGGACGAGTCGCTTGAGCTCCGCCGGGCTGCCCTCCGCCACCAGGCGGCCGTGGTCGAGCACGGCGATCCGGTCGGCGAGCTGGTCCGCCTCCTCCAGGTACTGGGTGGTGAGGAAGATGGTGACGCCGTCCGCCACCAGGTCCCGGACGATCTGCCACATGGCCTGCCGGCTGCGCGGGTCGAGCCCGGTGGTGGGCTCGTCCAGGAAGACCACGCGGGGCCGGCCGACCAGGCCCATCGCCAGGTCGAGCCGCCGGCGCATCCCGCCGGAGTAGCCGGCGACGGGCTTGCCGGCCGCCTCGACGAGGTCGAACATCCTGAGCAGGCCTCTCGCGCGCTGCCGTCCCTCGGCGCGGGGCAGGTGGTGCAGGTCGGCCATGAGCCGCAGGTTCTCCTCGCCGGTGAGCAGCCCGTCGACGGCGGAGAACTGACCGGTCACGCCGATGGCGGCGCGTACCGCGTCGGGCTCCCGGGCGACGTCGTGACCGGCGACCCGCGCCTCGCCGGAGTCGGCGCCGATCAGGGTGGACAGGATCTGCACCGTCGTGGTCTTGCCGGCGCCGTTGGGGCCGAGCAGGGCGAAGGTCGTCCCGGCGGCGACGGTGAGGTCGATGCCGTCGAGCACGACGTGGTCGCCGAAGGACTTCCGTAGGGCGGCGACCGAGATGGCCGCCGGAGCCGGGCTGGGTGGCATGTCTTCTCCTTCCACGCCGGCCGTCGGGCCGGGCGGGGCGGTCCGGCCGTCGGGGCCGGTGGGGGCGGGTTGGGCGGGCGAGCGGGGGTCAGCCGCGGCGGACGACGATGTCGCCGAAGGAGGTCCGGGCGCTCACCCGCACGGCACCCTCGGGCTCGCCGGGCGGGTCGTACGCCTCGAGGTGGTTCTCCACCCGGCCGAACTGGGTGTGCAGGTCGAGCAGGGCGGCGGTGCCGGAGCGGACACCGACTTCGAGCCGACCGCTCTGGGTCCGGACGGTCACCGTGCCCGCCGAGACCTCGCCGATGCGGACGTCGCCGTTGACGGCGGTGGCGGTGACCGTGGCGTACGCGCAGTCGACGGCGATGTCGCCGTTGGCCGCCTTCACGCGCGCCTCGCCGGTGACGGTGCCCAACCAGCTGTCGCCGTTGCTGTTCTTGACCACCGCGTCGCCCTGGACCTCCTGCACCCGAATGCGGCCGGTGCCGGTGCTGATCCGGGCCTGGCCCGCGACCTGCTCCACGCGGACGGCGCCGGCGGAGGTGTCGAGCTCGACGTCGGCGGCGTGGTCCAGCTCGATGTCGCCGGCCGCGGTGCGGACGCGGCAGCTGCCGAGGCGGCCGACGCCGTGGAACGTCGCCACGGAGGCGTCGCCGTGCAGGTGCGAGCCGGTCGGCAGATCGACCGTCACGTCGACCGAGCCGGGCTTGCCGAACAGGCCGAAGCCGCGCTGCCGCGGTGCTCTGACCGTCAGTCGGCCGTCGGCGTACTCGACGCGGGTCTGCTCCACGGCGCGTACGTCGGCTTCGCTGGCGGCGTTGCTCGGGCGGATCTCGACGACGGTGTCGGTGCGGTCGGCGGCGGTGACGCGGACGTCACCGACGACCAGGTCGACGGTGGCCGTGATCGGGGCGGGGGTGTCGAAGGTGGGCACGACGCGGGTCCTTTCTGACGAGTGGGCGTCCCGGGCGGGGACGGATGGCGGCGGTGCGGCGGGTCGGCGGATCAGCGGGCCCAGCCGGTGAAGCGTTCCCCGCCCCGGGGGGCGCGTCGCTGCGGTTGGCGGGCCGTGCCGGAGGCCGCCACGGCGGCGCTGGCCGCCCGGACCAGCCAGGCGTTGACCGAGAGGCCGTCGCGGGCGGCGGCCTCCTCGACGCGGCCCTTGAGGTGCTCGGAGAGGCGGAAGCTGATCCGGGAGGTGGCGCCCTCCTCGGCGTCCGCCGGGGGCGGGACGGCCGGCGCGGCGACGTCTGGCTCGCCCGCGAAGTCGGGGCCGGTCGGCGGTGGCGTCACGACGAAGCTCGGCTCGCGTCCGCGCAGGCGCAGCTCGACCGAGCCGGGCGCCAGATCGCGGGTGATCTCCGCCGCCGCCGCGGCCAGCGCGTCCAGCAGCGCCAGCCGCAGCGCCGACTCGAGCGGCCCGGCCAGCCGCTCGGCCAGCGCCCGGGACTCCTCGCCGCCGAGTTCGGCGACGCCGGCCAGCTCCTGCCGGAGGTTCTCGACATACGACGTCAGGTCCATGACGCCACTATGGCACCATCGTGACGCCATGGCAAGCCAACTTGCCGCCTTCCTGGCGTCATTGTGGCGACAGGTGGCGTCGGAACGGCGTACGTCGGCCTGAGCGGGCCGGTGCCGGGCGGGCAATAGGATGGGCGGTCACGGCGGAGGGAGCGGCGGCATGACGCGGGTACGACGCGACGGCGCGAGCCGCACCGCGGCGCCGGGAGGACGGCGGTGAGCCCGCGCGGCTGGGCGGTGCTGTCGCTCCTCGCCCTGACCGTGGCCCTGGTGGTCACCGCCGCGCTGCTCATCCCGTGGCACCGGCCGCCGGCCCCCCGGGCCGACCAGCTCGCCGCGCTGGGTGACCTGCCCGCCGAGCAGGTGGCCCGCAGCCGGGAGTTCCGTTCCGCGCTGCGCCCCGCCGGCTGGGCCGCTATCGCGATCGGCCTGCTGGTGGCCCTGCTGCTCGGCCTGACCCCGCTGGGCAGCCGGCTCGTCGAGCTGGCCGGCCGCCCGTTCGGCGGGCACTGGGCCGCCCAGGCCGTCCTCGGCGGGCTCGCCGTCGTGCTCGTCGCCGACCTGGTGACCCTGCCGTTCGCCGCCTGGCGGCAGGCGGTGCTCACCCGCTACGGGCTGAGCACCAACGGCTGGAGCGGCTGGACGGCCGACCTGCTCAAGTCGTACGCGGTCAGCGCGGTGATCGGCGCGGTGGCGCTGCTCGGCTTCTACACCGTCATCCGGCTCTCGCCGCGCTGGTGGTGGGCGTTCGGGGCGGCCGGGGCGGCGACCCTGGTGGTGCTGCTCTCCTTCGTGCTGCCGGTGCTGGTCGAGCCGGTGTTCAACAGGTTCACCCCGATGGAGCAGGGGCCGCTGCGCACCCAGCTCATGCAGCTGGCGGCCCGCGACGGCGTTCCCGTACGCGACGTGCTGGTCGCCGACGCGTCACGGCGCACCCGGGCGGTCAACGCGTACGTCTCGGGGCTCGGGCCGACGCGGCGCGTGGTGGTCTACGACACGCTGCTGCGCGAGGCGACGCCCGCCGAGGTGACCGCCGTGGTGGCCCACGAGCTGGGGCACGCGAAGGACCGGGACGTCGCCGTCGGCACGCTGACCGGGGCGCTGGGCGCCGCCGCCGCAGTGGTCGCGCTCTACCTGCTCGGCTCCTCCGGCCCGCTGCTGCGCCTGGCCGGCGTCGACTCGGTCGCCCAGCCACGCGCGTTCCCCCTGCTCGTCGCCCTGGTGACGGTGGCCGGCCTGGTCTCCGCCCCGGCGCAGGCGTTGATGTCGCGGCGGGTGGAGGCGCGCGCCGACGCGCACGCGCTCGCGCTGACCGGCGACCCGGCCGCCTTCGAGGCGATGCAGCGGCGGCTCGCCGGCATCAACCTCGCCGATCCCGACCCGCCCCGCTGGGAATACCTCTACTCCGCCACCCACCCGTCCACGGTCGAGCGGATGGCCGCCGCCCGAGCCCACGCCAGGGAGACCGGCCGATGAGCCGTACGCTGCTGATCACCAACGACTTCCCGCCGCGTCCCGGGGGGATCCAGTCCTTCGTGCACAACCTCGCGGTGCGCCAGCCCGCCGGGTCGGTGGTCGTCTACGCCTCGACGTGGCGCGGAGCGGAGAAGTTCGACGCCGACCAGCCGTTCGAGGTGGTCCGCGACCGCACCCGGGTGCTGCTGCCCACCCCCCGGGTCGCCCGCCGGGCCGCCCGCCTGGCGCGCGCGTACGACTGCGACACGGTGTGGTTCGGCGCGGCTGCCCCCCTCGGGCTGCTCGCCGCGGGCCTGCGCCGGCGCACGGGCATCCGCCGGGCGGTGGCGCAGACCCACGGGCACGAGGTCGGCTGGGCCGCGCTGCCGGCCGCCCGGGCGGCGCTGCGGCGGATCGGGCGCGGCGTCGACGTGACGACCTACCTGGGGGAGTACACCCGGGTGCGGCTGGAGCGGGCGCTGCACGGGGTGACCGAGCTGCACCGGCTCGCCCCGGGGGTGGACGTGGACGCCTACCACCCGTCGGTGGACGGCCAGGCGGTCCGGGTCCGGCTCGGGCTGGCCGACCGCCCGGTGGTGGTCTGCGTGTCCCGGCTGGTGCCGCGCAAGGGGCAGGACATGCTGATCCGGGCGATGCCCGAGATCCGCCGCCGGGTGCCCGACGCCGCGCTGCTCGTGGTCGGGGGCGGGCCCTACCGGGCCACCCTGGAGAAGCTGGCCCGCCAAGCGGGCGTCGAGCGGGACGTGGTCTTCACCGGCTCGGTGCCGTCGGCGGAGCTGCCGGCCCACTACGCCGCCGGCGACGTCTACGCCATGCCCTGCCGCACCCGCAACCGGGGCCTGGACGTCGAGGGGCTCGGGATCGTCTACCTGGAGGCCTCCGCGACCGGCCTGCCCGTGGTGGCCGGCGACTCCGGTGGCGCACCGGACGCCGTCCGCGAGGGCGAGACGGGCTTCGTGGTCCGGGGCCGCGACGTCGCCCAGCTCGCCGACCGGGTGGCCACGCTGCTCGCCGACCGGGACCTGGCCCGCCAGTTCGGCGCGGCCGGCCGCGCCTGGGTGGAGCGGGAGTGGCGCTGGGAGGCCCAGGCGCAGCGGATGGCCGCCCTGCTCGCCGGCTGAGACGCCGGGTCGCGAGCGCAGCCGGCGCAGGTAGCCGGGCCGGCCGGCCGGCGTCCGGTCAGCGCAGGCGGGCCAGGATCCGCTCGGCGGAGTCCGGGCGGCCGAAGTGCCAGCCCTGGGCGGCGTCGCAGTCGATCGCCCGCAGCCGCTCGGCCTGCCCGGCGGTCTCCACGCCCTCGGCCGTGACGGTCAGGTCCAGCGCGTGCGCGAGCGAGACGAGCGAGGCGAGGATCCGCTCGTCGGCCCGGGCCTCCGGCGCCCGCAGCCCGGCCACGAACTGCCCGGCCACCTTCAGCTCCGTCACCGGAAGGTCCCGCAGGTACGCCAGGTTGCAGTAGCCGGTGCCGAAGTCGTCGATGGCGATCCGTACGCCGAGGTCGGCGAGCGCCCGCAGCGCCCGGACCGGCTCCTCGGCGGTGCTCATCATGGTGCTCTCGGTGATCTCCAACTGGAGCCGCTCCGGCGCCAGCCCGGTCTGCCGCAGCAGCGCGCGCACCTCCTGGACGAGGCCGGCGTGGCGTACCTGGCGCACGGCCAGGTTCACGCTGACGAACGGGGCCGGCCCGCCGTCGGCCGCCCAGCTCTCGGCCTGCCGGCACGCCTCGGCCAGCACCCACCCGCCGAGCGGGACGATCAGCCCGGTCTCCTCGGCGAGCCCGATGAAGCTGTCGGGCCGCAGGACGCCCAGCTCCGGGTGCCGCCAGCGCACCAGGGCCTCCATGCCGAGCACCCGGCCGTCGCGCAGCGAGGTCAGCGGCTGGAAGTCGAGGTAGAACTCGCCCCGCTCCAGCGCCGCGGGAATGGCGGCGGAGAGCGCGTACCGGGCCAGGTCCCGGCGGTCCCGCTCGGCGTCGTAGAGCGCCCAGCGGGCGCCACCGGCGGCCTTCGCCCAGTGCAGCGTGCTGTCGGCGGCCCGCATCAGGTCGCCGGGGGAGGTGCCGGCGACCTCCCGCTCGACGATGCCGATGCTCGCCGAGACGCTCAGCTCGTGCCCGTCCACCAGCACCGGCTCGCGTACGGCCGCGAGCGCGGCCTCGGCCACGGCGACCACGTCGTCGGTGCCGGTGGTGCCCTCGATCAGGACGACGAACTCGTCCCCGCCGAGCCGGGCGACCAGGTGCCCGTCGAGGGCCCGGCGGAGCCGCTCGGCCATGGCGACCAGGAGCCCGTCGCCGACCTGGTGCCCGTGGGAGTCGTTGACCACCTTGAAGCGGTCGAGGTCGAGGAAGCAGACGCCCAATCGCGCCGAGCCCCGAACGGGCGAGTCGATGGCCGCGCGGAGGCGCTCGGTCAGCAGCGTGCGGTTGGGCAGGTCGGTCAGCGGATCGTGGGTGGCCTGGTGGCGGAAGCGCGCCTCGCTGCTGCGCAGCGCCCGTTCCGCCTCCGCCCGGGCGGTCATCGCGGCCCGGCGGATCGTCTCCTGCTCGTCCAGCGTCCGGTCGCGCAGCGCGCGGGCGTATCCGGTGGTGACGGCCGCGAGCAGCCGGGCCAGCCGGTCCTCGACCTCCTCGCCGACCAGCCCGAGGTCGCGGGCCAGCCGGAGCTGGACGACCTCGACCGTACGACCCAGCGCCTCGGCCGAGGCGATGTGGGCGGCCACCAGCTCGGTGCCCACCCGGTGCCCCACCCGCAGGTCGATCGGCTCGGCCAGCAGGGCCGCCGCGAGCTGCTCGGTGAGGCGTTGCAGCAGCGCCTCGAGCTGGGCCAGGGTCATCGGCAGGTAGCTGGTGCCGGAGACCGCCTTGGCCCACGCCCGGGCGAAGGTCCCCGGGCGGGACGGGCGCCGGACGGTGGTGCCGTTCGGGGCGACGGTGGCCGCCCCGGGAGGCTCACCCACCGAGCCGCCCGACGCCGCCGATGAAGGCCGCCCGCTCGGCGTCCTCGGCGCTGTCGGGGGACTCCGGGCGCCACTGCGGCACCCAGACCACGCCCGGGTCGACCAGCTCGAAGCCGTCGAAGAGGGTGGTCAGCTCGCCGCGGCTGCGGATCCACAGGGGATTGTCGGTGCGCCGGTAGACCCGCTCGGCGTCGGCCCGCTCGTCGTCGCCACGGCCGTCGCCGCTGGCCTGCGACAGCACCAGGTAGCTGCCCGGCGCCAGGGCCTCGCGCAGCGTCCGCAGGAGTTCGGCCGGCCGGTCGTCGTCCGACACGAAGTGCAGCACCGCCACGATCATCACGGCGATCGGCTGGTCGAAGTCGAGCAGCCGGCGGACGTCGGGGTGCCCGACGATGCGCTCGGGGTGGCGCAGGTCCTCCTGCACCACCACGGCGCGGTCGTTGCCCTCCAGGAGCTCGCGGCTGTGGGCCACCGCCACCGGGTCGACGTCGACGTAGACCACCCGGGCGTCGGGGGTCTCGCGCTGGGCGATCTCGTGCACGTTGCCGACGGTCGGGATGCCCGAGCCGACGTCCAGGAACTGCCGGACGCCCGCGTCGAGCAGGAACTGCACCGCGCGGCGCAGGAACGCCCGGTTCGCCTGCGCCATCAGCGGGGCCTCCGGCACCGCCGCCACCATCGCCTGGGCCGCCGCCCGGTCGACCGCGAAGTTGTGCGAGCCGCCGAGGTAGTAGTCGTACATGCGGGCCACGCTGGGGCGCTCGATGTCGATCTCGTCGGGTGCCCAGTCCGGCCGCTGCATGCGCTCACCCCTCCTGTCGGCGTGCGGAACACCGTTGCCCGCGCCGGTATTCTGCCGGCTGACCGCCCGGGAGACCATAGCGCGCCGCGAACCCTTCGCCGCCGTGCTCGATGCGACGACGACGGGCCCGCGCCGCCCGTCGGCGGTCGCGGACCCGTCGGTGGTACGCCCTCGGGCTCCCGGGGTGGCGGTCAGAACTTCGGTGCGTCGGGAGCCTCGAGCAGCCCGAGCCGCAGCGCGGTCATCAGCGCCTGGGCCCGGTTGGCCGCGCCCAGCTTCTCGTAGAGCTTCGAGATGTGCGTCTTGGCGGTGGACTCGCTGACGAAGAGCTGCTTGGCGATGCCCGCCACGCTCATCCCGTCGGCGAGCAGCCGCAGCACCTGGCCCTCGCGGGGGGAGAGCTGCGGCCCGGACGGCGCCAGCCGGCGCTTCATCGCCTCGGCCAGGTCGGCGGCCGTGAAGGCGCTGGGGGAGGAGGCGGCGTGCCGGGCGGCGGCGACCACCTCGTCGGCCGGCGCGGTCTTCGGCACGAAGGCGCTGGCGCCGGCCTCCAGGGCGCCGAAGAGCTGGTCGTCGCCCGCGTACATGGTGAGCACGACGATGCCCATCGAGGCGCTGGACTTGCGCAGCGCCCGGGTGGCCTCCAGGCCGCTGCCGTCGGGCAGCCGCAGGTCCATGATCACCACATCGGGCTGCAACGCACCGGCCTGGCGTACGCCCTCCGCCGCCGTGGCGGCCTCCCCGACCACCTCGAACTGCCGGTCGCGCTCGAACGCGTGCCGCAGGCCCTTGCGGATCAGGTCGTGGTCGTCGACAAGGAGGACCTTGGTACGGGTGGCCGGTGTCGGACTTGTGGTCATCCTCGGGTTACTCCCCTTCTGCAACGGCTGCGCTACCGCGCACGTTATCGCGCCGGGGCGACGAGCCGAGCACCACCGCGACGGTCGTGCCGCTCGGTTGCCGCGGCCTGATCTCCAACCGGCCCCGGATACGTTCCGCCCTCTCGGCCATGATCGCAAGACCGTAGTGCCCGTCGGACCGCTGGTCAGCGATCCCCTGACCGTCATCCGACACTTCGATCTGCGCGTACGGCGGATCGACCTCGCAGGTGACCCAGAGATTCGACGCGCCCGCGTGCTTGCGGGCGTTGGTGACCGCCTCCTGGGCGATGCGCAGCAACTCGGCCTCGGTGGCGGCGGGCAGGCGCGCGGTGGACTCGTCCAGGGACAGGTGCACCCGCAGCCCGCCGGAGGCGCCGACCGTGCGGGCGTACTCGGCGATCGCGGCGGCCAGGCCGCCGTGCCGGTCCACCTCGCTGCGCAGCTCGAAGAGGCTCAGCCGCAGCTCGGTGATCACCCGGGTCACCTCGCCGCGCAGCGTGCGCAGCGCCTCGGCGGTCTCCTGCGGGTCCTCGTCGACGTACGCCAGGGCGTTGTCGATGCCGTAGCCGACCATCACCAGTTCCTGCGCCACCCCGTCGTGGATCTCCCGGGCCAGCCGCTGCCGTTCCTCGTTGGTGGCCAGCGAGCGGACCTCGTCGAAGAGCAGCGCCGCCTCCAGCCGCAGCGCGGCCGGGCGGGTCAGCCCGGTCACCCGGGACACCACGCCGGGCGGGTACGCCTGCGCCGCGTCCGCCTCCAGCACCACCAGCCCGACGGTGCGCACGCCCGCCACCAGCGGCACGATCAGGGCGGAGACGTCGCCGCCGCGGTGCGAGCGGGCCTGCGAGCGGGCGGCGGTGTGCGGCTGCTGGCTGGCCCACGCGTCGGCGATGGCCGAGTCCGCGTCCAGCGTCGTCTCCCAGTCGACCCGTTCCACGCCGACCTGGGCGAGCACCACCAGCCGGCCGCCGCCGCTGGCCGACAGCACGGCCGCCCGGTCCGCCCGGGCCACGGTGCGCAGTTCCTCCAGCAGGTGCTCGGAGATGCCGCCCGGGTCGAGGGTGGCTCCGGGCAGCTGCCGGGCCACCGTGCGCAGCTGGGTGAGCAGCCGGGTCGCCTCGGCGTACGGCTGGGGCTTGCCCTCGTTGCGGACCTGCATGACCCGGTGCAGGCCGCTGGCGGCGGCGAGGCCGAGCCCGGCCAGGATCAGCCACTGGGCGCAGACCACCAGGTAGCCGAGCTCGCCGATCTGCCGGCCGCCGTCGACCTTGGTGAGGGCACCGGCCACCAGCAGGGTCGCCGTGGCGACGGCCAGCAGGCCGACGCCCTCGCGGAACCGGCGGCGCAGCGCGGTGACGGTCACCGGGACCGCCAGGTAGGGCAGCACCGCCGAGGCGCCCAGCCCGCCATCGTCCCCGCCGACGGTGGCCACGGCGGCGACCTGGCTGGCGGCCAGTCCCAGCACCAGCACCTCGGCCACCCGGCTGAGCGGGCCGACCGGCCGGTGCTCGGGCGCCAGCAGGGCGGGCAGCCCGGCGGCGGCCAGCAGCGCGATCCACCAGAGTTGGCCGGGATCGTTCGTGGCGTACAGGGTCAGGACGGCGACGAGCGCCAGCATGACCACGCGCGCGGCGGCGGCGAGGGGATGCGGCTGGGGGGGCGTCGAGGCGGGCACGTGACGGATGGTAGTCAGCCCCGGTAGATGTCGGCGATCTCCGCCGCGTACGACTTGTGGACGACCTGCCGCTTGACCTTCAGCGACGGGGTCAGCTCGCCGGTCGCCTCGGTGAAGTCCCGGGGCAGGATCCGGAACACCTTGATGGCCTCGGCCTTGGAGACCACCTGGTTGGCGGTGTCGACGGCGCCCTGGATCTCGGCGCGCAGCCCCTCGTGGTCGCGCAGCTTCTCGACGGGGGTGTCCTCGGGCAGGCCGGCCGAGGCGAGCCAGCGCGGCAGCGCCTCCTCGTCGATGGTGACCAGCGCGGCGATGAAGGGCGCCCGGTCGCCGACCACCACGCACTGGCTGACCAGCGGGTGGGCCCGGACCTGGTCCTCCAGCACGGCCGGGGCGACGTTCTTGCCGCCGGCCGTCACGATGATCTCCTTCTTGCGGCCGGTGATGCTCAGGAAGCCCTCGTCGTCGAGCTGGCCCAGGTCGCCGGTGCGGAACCAGCCGTCCGCGCTGAGCGCCTCGGCGGTCGCCTCCTCGTTGCGCCAGTAGCCCTGGAAGATCAGGTCTCCGGCGATCAGGATCTCGCCGTCGTCCTCGATGCGGATGGTGACCCCGGGCAGCGGGCGGCCGACGGAGCCGATCCGGGTGGCGTCGGGCAGGTTCGCGGCGGCGGCGGGGGAGGTCTCGGTCAGGCCGTAGCCCTCGCACACGTTCACGCCGATGCCGCGGAAGAAGTGGCCGAGCCGGGCACCGAGCGGGGCGCCGCCGGAGATGGCGTCGCGGCACCGGCCGCCGAGCGCCGCCCGCAGCTTGCGGTAGACGAGCTTGTCGAACAGCGCGTGCTGGGCCCGCAGCGCCAGGCCGGGGCCGCCGGAGGTCTCCAGCGCCTCGCTGTACGCGATGGCGACCTGCTCCGCGCGGGCGAAGATCCTGCCCTTGCCGTCGGCCTCGGCCTTCTGCTTGGCGCCGTTGTAGACCTTCTCGAACACCCGGGGGACCGAGAGCACGAAGGTGGGGCGGAACTCCTGTAGCTCGCCGACCAGGTTCTTCGTGTCCGCGCAGTGCCGCATGGTGGCCCGAGCCTGCACCACGCCGATCTGGATGAGCCGGGCGAAGGCGTGCGCCAGCGGGAGGAAGAGCAGGGTCGAGGCACCCGGGCGGAACAGGTTCGGCAGCACCGGCACCGCGTTGGCGATGTCGGCGTACATGTTGCGGTGGGTCAGCACGCAGCCCTTGGGGCGGCCGGTGGTGCCGCTGGTGTAGATGATCGTGGCGACGTCGTCGGCGCGCAGCGCGGCCCGCCGCCGGTCGATCTCCGCCGGGTCGACGGCCGCGCCGGAGCGGGCCAGCTCGTCCACGGCGTCGAGGTCGATCTGCCAGACGTGGCGCAGGTCGGGCAGGCGGTCCCGGACGCCGGCGACCAGGGTGGCGTGCGCGTTGCTCTCCACCACGCAGCCCACCGCGCCGGAGTCGGACAGGATCCAGGCGGCCTGGTCGGCGCTGGAGGTCTCGTAGATCGGCACGGTGACCGCGCCGGCCGCCCAGATCGCGTAGTCCAGCAGGGTCCACTCGTAGCGGGTGCGGCTCATCAGGCCCACCCGGTCGCCGGGCTGGAGGCCGGCGGCGACCAGGCCCCTGGCCGCCGCCACGACCTCGTCGCGGAACTGGCGGCAGGTGACGTCGGCCCAGGTGCCCGCCGGGCCGCTGGGGCGGACGAACTGGACCGCGTCCGGGGCGACCTCGGCGTTGTCCCAGACCGGGTCGGTGAGGTTGGCCGAGTCGCCGACGGTGACGATCGGCGGGACGGAGAACTCGCGCACCTGCACTCCCTCGTGCTCACACTGGCCGGGCCGGCCGCCACCACGGGTCGGCTCTGTCGAAACCTACCCGGCCCGGCGGCCGGGACGAAAAGGCAGGTCGCCCAGCCTGCCCGTGGGCCACCGCCGCAGGCTCGCCGCGGCGTGCCGGGGGCGGCGCGGCGTGGGCGCCGCCGGTGCCGGGTAGCCTCCCTGCATGGCGGACACCTCCACCCAGTCGATCGTCATCGGCGCGTCACCGGAGCGGGTGGCGGCCGTCATCTGCGACTTCCCGAGCTACCCCGAGTGGACCGAGGCGGTGCGCCGGGTCGAGGTGGTCGAGGAGTACGAGGACGGCTACGCCAGTCAGGTCCGGTTCACCATCGACGCCGGGGTGATGGCCGACGAGTACGTGCTGGCCTACGAGTACGCCGAGGACCTCTCCCGCATCGAGTGGCACCTGGTGGCACCCTCGAAGATGCAGAAGTTCCAGCGCGGGTCGTACGACCTGGACGGCAACCCGGACGGCAGCACCACGGTGACCTACACGCTGGAGGTCGAGCTCTCCGTCGGGATGCTCGGCATGTTCCGCCGCAAGGCCGAGAAGATGATCATGGACACGGCGTTGAAGCAGCTCAAGCGCCGGGTAGAAGCACCCGGTGCGGCGCAGTAACGCGTTCCGCGGCAGGGTAGGGGAGCCGACCATGGGTGCAACGGATCCGGGTTCGGCCCGGGAAGAGGCCGAACGTCTGGTCGCCGCGGCGCTGGCCGCCGCCAGGCTGGCCGCGGCCGGTGCGAAGGGCGGCCAGTGGGGTCCGCTCGGTGGGATCATGTCGAGTGTCCTCGGTCACAGCGGCAGCCCGGGCGGGTCGGCCGGGACGCCCCCGGGCGGTTTCGCCACCGGCGCGGCCGAATGCTGCGTCTGTCCCGTCTGCCGGGGCATCTCGGCGCTGCGCGACCCGAGTCCGGAGTTCGCCGAGCGCCTCGCCACCGGCGCGGGCGACCTGGCCGCCGGCGTGGCCAGCCTGCTGCGCGCCTTCGCCCCGTCGGAGCCCTCCGCCGACGCTCCCGCCGGGCCGGCTGCGACCCGGGGCCAGGGCGGCGGGGACGACCACGTGTGGCGCGAGGCCACCCGGAGCGGGCATGATTCTCAGCCGGCACCGGAGCGGGACGTCTGGTCCGCCGCCACGCGGGCGGAGGACCCGGCCGCCCCGGCCGTCGTACCGCCCGTCGACGTCGCCGGGCAGGCCGCCACGGCGACCGTCCGGACGTCCACCGACGGGCCCGTGGTCCCCGCGTCCCGGGCACCCGGGGACGAGGGCGAGCGATCCCCGGGCGACGGGGCCTGACCACCGCACATCCCGACCACGCGCCGGTCGACCGCCGGCGCCGGTGCGGGCAGCACAGCAGAGGGGAGTGGCAGCGGTGACGCTGACCATCGGAGTCGACGTCGGTGGCACGAAGGTGGCCGGTGGTGTCGTGGACGCCGCCGGCACGGTCCTCGTGCAGGCCCGACGGGACACCCCCGCCGACGACGTCGCCAAGACCCGCGACGTCATCATCGAACTCGTCCGCGAACTGGCCGCCGGGCACCCGGTCGAGGCCGTCGGCATCGGCGCGGCCGGCTGGATCGACGCCAGCCGCTCGACCGTGCTGTTCGCCCCGAACCTGGCGTGGCGCGACGAGCCGCTGCGTGACTACGTCAGCGCCGCGACCGGTCTGCCGGTGATCGTCGAGAACGACGGCAACGTGGCGGCCTGGGCGGAGTTCCGCCACGGCGCCGCCCGCGACGCCGACGACTCGATGGTCATGTTCACCATCGGCACCGGCGTCGGCGGCGGCATCGTGCTCAACGGGGAACTGCTGCGCGGCGCCAACGGCATCGCCGCCGAGCTGGGCCACATGCTGACGGTGCCGGACGGCCACCAGTGCGGCTGCGGCCGGCTCGGCTGCATCGAGCAGTACGCCAGCGGCAGCGCCCTGGTGCGCTTCGCCCGCGCCGCCGCCCGGCAGGAGCCGCACCGGGCCACGGGCCTGCTGGAGCTGGCCGGTGGAGAGGCCGAGGCGGTCACCGGACCCATGGTCACCGCCGCCGCGCAGGCCGGCGACCCGGTCTCCACCGAGGCGTTCGCTCAGGTCGGGCGCTGGCTCGGCACCAGCCTCGCCGACATGGCGCAGATCCTCGACCCGCAGGTGCTGGTGGTCGGCGGTGGGGTGATCGACGCCGGGGACCTGCTGCTCGGCCCGACCCGCCGCTCGTTCGCCGACGCCCTCGCCCAGCGCAGCCGCCTCCCGGTCGCCGAGATCCGCCCGGCCGAGCTGGGCAACACCGCCGGCGTCATCGGCGCCGCCGACCTGTCCCGTCGGATCTGAGGCGGTGACCGTGACGCAGAACCCGGGCGTTCCCCTGCGCGTCGTGTCGTACAACATCCACAGCCAGCGCGACGACACGGCCGCGCTGGCAACGGTGGTCCGCGACGTCAGGCCGGACGTGGTGATCGTGCAGGAGGGGCCGCGTCGGTTCCGGTGGCGGCAGAAGTCGGCGGCGCTGGCGGAGTCGTTCGGCCTGGTGGTGGCGGCCGGCGGGCTGCCGGCCCTCGGCAACCTGCTGCTGACCAGCCTGCGGGTGCGGGTGGTGGCCGAGAGGTGTCAGCGCTTCCCGCTCACCCCCGGCCGGCACCTGCGCGGCGCCGCGTACGCCGAGTGCGTGGTCGCCGGCGCCGCCCGGTTCACCGTGGCCGGCTCGCACCTGTCCACCGACCCGGCCGAGCGGCCCGGGCAGGCCGCGCTGTTCAAGCGCGAGCTGGACGCCGCCGCCACGCCGGTGATCGCCGCCGCCGACCTGAACGAGGGCCCGGACGGGCCGGCCTGGGCGACCGTGGCGCGCGGGCTGACCGACGCCGCCGTGGCGATGGACCGGGCCGACCGGCTCACCTACTCGTGCGCGGATCCACGCCGCCGCATCGACGCCCTCTTCGTCGACCCGCGCGTCACGGTGGTCGACTACGACGTGGTGGACACCCCGCAGACCCGGCGCGCCAGCGACCACTTCCCGGTCCTGGTCGACCTGCTGCTGCCCGCCGCCGACTGACTCCTCCGCCGCGTCCGGGGCTGGACAACCCGCTCCGTTGCGGAGAGGATGCTGCGCGACCCGGCACTCGTGCCGCACAAAAGGAGATCCCGGTGTCCACCTCCACCGACCACGGCCGGCCCGACCCGGAGGCGAGCACTCTCGCCCTGACCCGCGACGGCCGGCCGGTCTCCGACCGGGGCGACACCGTCTGCGTGATCGGCGCCGGGGCCAGCGGCCTCACGGCCATCAAGAACCTGAAGGAGCACGGCTTCGGCGTCGACTGCTACGAGCGGGAGACCGGCGTCGGCGGCGCCTGGAACTGGCGGCACGACCGCAGCCCGGTGTACGCGAGCACGCACCTGATCTCGTCGCGGCCCTTCACCCAGTTCCCCGACTTCCCGATGCCGGACGACTGGCCGGACTACCCGCACCACAGTCAGCTGCTGTCGTACTTCGAGCGGTACGCCGACCACTTCGACCTGCGCGGGCACATCTGGTTCGGCACCGAGGTCGTCCGGGTGGAGCCCGTGGCCGGTGACCGCTGGGACGTGACGACCCGCAGCACCGGCGGCTACGGCCCGGAACGCACCTCCCGCTACGCGGCCGTGGTGGTCGCCAACGGCCACAACTGGTCGCCGAAGCTGCCCCGCTACGAGGGGCTGGAGGAGTTCCGGGGCGAGGTCATGCACGCCTCGTCCTACAAGGACCCGGCGCAGCTGCGCGGCAAGCGGGTGCTGGTGGTGGGCGCTGGCAACACGGGCTGCGACGTCGCCGTGGAGGCCGCCCAGCAGGCGTCGCGCTGCTGGCACTCCACCCGCCGGGGTTACTGGTACGCCCCGAAGTACGTCCTCGGTCGCCCTGCCGACCAGGTCAACGACGCGCTGCTGGCGCTGCGCGTGCCGCTGCGGGTGCGGCAGTGGCTCTACCACTGGACGCTGCGGCTGACCGTCGGCGACCTGACGCGGTTCGGTCTGCCGAAGCCCGACCACCGGGTCTACGAGACGCACCCGATCGCCAACAGCCAGCTCGTCTACTACGTGGGCCACGGCCAGATCGCGCCGGTGCCGGACGTCGTGCGCTTCCACCCGTACGCCGTCGAGCTCTCCGACGGCCGGCAGATCGACCCGGATCTGGTCGTCTTCGCCACCGGCTACCTGCCGCGCTTCGAGTTCCTCGACCCCACGGTGCTCGGCGACGAGGCGGGGCAGGGCCGGCCGAAGCTCTGGCTCAACGCCTTCGTCCCGGGCCGCCCCACGCTGGCCGTGGCCGGGCTGGTCCAGCCGGATTCCGGCATCTTCCCCCTGTCGCACTGGCAGGCGGTGCTCTTCGCCCGGCTGCTGCGGCTGCGCGTCACCCGTCCCGACCGGGCGGCCGCCTTCGCCGCCCGCGTGACGGCGAAGGCGGGGGAGCGGTACGCCGGGCCCGTCAAGGACAGCAGCCGGCACTGGTTCGAGGTGGGCCACGCGGACTACCTGCGCGCCGTCCAGCGCGCGCTGCACGACCTGGAAGGTTCCCGGTGAGCGCGAGGAGTGCAGCGCAGCGGAGCCCCGCAGTCGCGAACGAAAGGCCGGACCGGTGAGCGTGAGGAGTGCAGCGCAGCGGAGCCCCGCAGTCGCGAACGAAAGGCCGGACCGGTGAGCGCGAGGAGTGAGCTTGCGAGCCCCGCAGTCGCGAACGAAAGGCCGGAACAGTGAGTCAGGTGCGGATCATGCGGGGGCGGGAGTGGGCCCGCCCGGTCCGCCCGGTCCGGCGTGAGGTGCTCGGCGCGGCCCCCGAGGTGGAGCAGGGGCGGCCCCCGCTGCTCTTCGTGCCGGGCTTCGGGCACGGCGCCTGGGCGTTCGCCGAGCACTGGCTCGGCCATGCCGCCTCCCGGGGCTTCCCGGCGTACGCGCTGAGCCTGCGCGGGCACGGCGACAGCGGCCCGGCGCCGGACGCGACGCTGCGGGCGTACGCCCACGACGTGACGCAGGTGGCGGCGGCCCTGCCGCGCCAGGCGGTGCTGGTGGGGCACGGCGCCGGGGCCCTCGTGGTCGCCCACGCGCTGGCCCGCTACCCGGCGCGGGCCGCGGTGCTGGTCGCGCCGGTGCTCGGCGGCTGGGCCACGTTCGGGGCGGCGGTGCGCCGCAACCCGCTCGGCACGCTGCCGGCGGTGTTCGGCGGGCCGCTGCGGCTGCACCGCCGCCAGCTGTTCAGCCGGGAGCTGCCCGAGGCCGAGGCGCGGCGGTACGCGGACCGGCTCGGCCGGGCCGGCCGGCGGGCCCAGTGGCAACTGCTCACCGGGCGCGCCGCGGAGCCGGCGGTGGGCGACCCGCCGGTGCTGGTGCTGGGCAGCCCCGACGACCGGGTGGTCCCGGCGACGGCGCTGACCCGGGCGGCCCGGCGGTACGGCTCGGCCCCGCTGCTCTTCCCCGGCATGGGGCACGACATGATGCTCGACGCGCGGTGGCGGGAGCCGGTCGACGCCATCCTGGACTGGCTGGAGAAGGACCCGGCGCCGACCGGCCGGCCCTGACCGGGCCGGGCCGCCGGCGTCAGCCGGCGGCGCTCAACCGGGTCAGCAGCGAGCCGCTGTCGTCGAGGGCGGAGAGGTAGGAGCGGGCCCACGCCCGGATGTCGTGCCGGTGCAGGTGCGCCCGCATGGCCCGCATCCGCGCACCGAGGTCGTCGGGGCCCGCCCGCAGCGCCGCGAGCAGCCCCTGCTTGAGCCCCTCCAGGTCGTGCGGGTTGACCAGGTACGCCTGGGGCAGTTCGGCGGCGGCGCCGGCGAACTCGCTGAGCAGCAGCGCCCCCGTGTCGTCGACCCGGGCGGCGACGTACTCCTTGGCGACGAGGTTCATCCCGTCGCGCAGCGGGGTCACCGCCATCACGTCGGCGACCCGGTAGAGCGCGGCCAGCTCGACGCGGTCGAACGGCTGGGTCAGGTAGTGGATCGCCGGCTCGCCGACCCGGCCGAACTCGCCGTTGATCCGACCGACCTCGCGTTCCACCCGCTCGCGGAGGATCTGGTACTGCCCGACCCGCTCCCGGCTGGGCACCGCCACCTGTACGAGCACGGTGTCGCGCACCTTGACGTGCCCGTCGGCGATCAGTTCGCTGTAGGCCTTGAGGCGCTGCTCGATGCCCTTGGTGTAGTCCATCCGGTCGACGCTGAGGATCACCTGCTCGGGGCTGCCGAGGTCGTGGCGCAGCCGGGCGGCCCGGTCCGCCACGTCGGGACGGGTGGCCAGCGCGGCCATCTCCACGGTGTCGATCGAGACGGGGAAGGCGCCGATGCGGACCACCCGGTCGTCGACGGCGATCCGCCGGTCGGTGGCGGGCACGTCCAGCACCTTCGCCACGAGCTGGGCGAAGTTGTGCGCGGCCTGGGAGCGCTGGAAGCCGACGAGGTCGGCGCCGAGCATCCCGCGCAGCAGTTCGGCCCGGCGCGGCAGCTGCATGAACAGCTCCGGTGGCGGGAACGGCACGTGCAGGAAGAAGCCGATGCGCAGGTCGGGCCGCAGCTGACGCAGCAGGCCCGGCACCAGTTGCAGGTGGTAGTCCTGCACCCAGACCACCGCGCCGGGCTCGGCCACGTCGGCGGTGGCCTCGGCGAACCGCTGGTTGACCCGCTGGTACGCCTCCCACCAGCGCCGGTGGTACTCGGGCTGCTCCACCGAGTCGTGGTAGAGCGGCCAGAGGGTCGCGTTGGCGAAGCCCTCGTAGTGGTCGCGCAGGTCGTCGGCGCTCAGCGCGACGGTGTGCATCCGGACACCGTCGACGTCGGGCAGGGCGGGCGCCGGGCCGGTGCCGCCGGCCCACCCGACCCACGTCGCCGGGGTGTGCCGCAGGAGGGGATGGAGGGCGCTGACCAGGCCGCCGGGGCTGCGGCGCCACTCGCAGGCACCGTCGGGCGCCATACTGTCGTCGATGGGCAGGCGGTTGGCCACCACCACGAGGGAACTCTGTCGCATCTCGGGCATTCCGATCAGCAGGGGAGTGACCGCCGCAGCGGAGGAACAACCGGGCAGTCAGCAGGGGATGTGACGGACAGCGGTATTCCTACTGACAGTAAGTTACACCAGTGTTGCGTCCCGGGCCCGGGTCGGCCGTCGTCCCGGAATGCGGGCGGAAACGCGGCGGGCGGGCGGCGCTCAGACGACCGCGCCGTCGTCCGGGTCGCGCTCGTCGTCGTCGCCGGGCCGCAGCCGCCAGATCAGCGCGACGAAGCCGGCCAGGATGCCGGTGAAGCCGAACAGGTTGACGATCCCTGGGTCGGCCACGGGGAAGATCGACGGGAACAGGAAGAGCACGAAACCGAGCACCATGGCCAGCACGCCGACCACCGCGTACTTCGAGAAGCGCGGCAGGGGCGGGGGCGGTGGCGGGGTGTAGCGCTCGTCCTCCGTCTCGTCGTCGGGAAGGTCCGCGCCGAAGGTGTCCAACCCGTCGAGCAGCGACGGCTCGTCCTGGCGGCCCGGGGAGAGGGAGACGCCCGAGATGTCGGCCGCGTACGGCAGCCGGCGCACGTCGGTGGCGGTCGGCCCGGCGGGCTCCTCGGGCGTGCCGAGGGGCACCGGCCCGCCGGCCGGCCCGGGCTGGTCGTCGACGTCCTCGGCGGCGGGCCACGGGTTGTCGCCACCGCGGGGGGCGGTGGTGTGGAAGCCGGCGACGATGCGGGCCCACTCGGCCTCGATGTCCGGCTCGTCGTCGCGGGGCTTCTCGGGGGCCGCCGTCTCGTCGGCGAGCTGGGTCAGGTAGTCGCGCGCCGTCCGCAGGTGCGACCGGTCGACGTAGAGCCGGTCCACCGGGCGGGCCGGGACGGTGGTGGTGCGGGTGACCGGGTTCAGGTCGGCCGAGGGCTGGAGGTAGGCGGCGATCCCACCGGCGGCCAGGACGTCGAGCAGGTGCTCACCGACGCGCGGATCCACGTCGCCGGCGACGGCGTACTCGCTCGCGTCGAGCCCGTTGTCCCGCCGTCCCCGGCGGGCACCACCCGCTGACACCCGGACATCCTCCTCATCACGCGCCCGCGGCGCGGTCGCCTGAGCCCCCTCGGCGCCGACTGGCACGCCGTGCCTTGAATCGTGACACGTCCGGACCCGGTTCCGGGAGTGCCTTGTGGCGCGGCGTACGAAGTCAGGGCCCCTGCCGCAGGTCGTGACAGGGATTTATGTCCGTTCTTGCTGAATCCTTCTCAACGGAGACCCTGGTCGTGCCGCCCGCGAACGTCGCCGCCGGCGGTGGCGGCCACGGCCCTCAGCCCGGGTCGGGCGGGGAGCCCGGCCGGACCAGGCCGCTCTCGTACGCCGCCACGACGAGCTGCGAGCGGTCCCGGGCGTGCAGCTTGGCCAGCAGCCGGCTGACGTACGTGCGGGCGGTCGCCGGGCTGATGTGCAGGACGGCTCCGATCTCGTCGTTCGACCGGCCGGCGGCGACCTCGGCCAGCACCTCCCGCTCCCGGACGGTCAGCGAGCCCAGCCGGGCCGGGTCCGGCGCCCGGTTTCCGGAGCGCACCGCCGCCATCACCCGCCGCGTCACCGCCGGGGAGAGCAGCGCCTCACCGGCGGTGACGATGCGTACCGCGCCCCGCAGCTCGTCGGGGCCGGTGTCCTTGAGCAGGAAGCCGGACGCGCCGGCCCGGATCGCCTCGAAGACGTACTCGTCGGTGTCGAACGTGGTGAGCACGACGACCCGTACGCCGGTGAGCCGCTCGTCGGCGACGATCCGCCGGGTGGCCTCGATGCCGTCCGTGCCGGGCATCCGGACGTCCATCAGCAGGACGTCGGGCCGCTCGGTGACCGCCAGCCGGTACGCCGCGTCGCCGTCGCCCGCCTCGCCGACCACCTCGATGTCCGGTGCCCGGTCCAGCAGCGCCCGCAGCCCCGCGCGGACCAGGTGCTGGTCGTCGACGAGTCCCACCCGGATCACGTGGTCCCTCCCAGGGGTAGTTCGGCGCGTACCTCGAAACCGCCGCCGGGCCGGTTGCCGGCGGTGACGGTGCCCCCGAGCAGGGCGGTGCGCTCCCGGATGCCGCCGAGCCCGTACCCGCGCGAGGCGTCCCCGCGCTGCCCGCGCCCGTCGTCGCGGACCGCGACGGCGACGGCGCGGGGGCCGCGGACGACGTCGATCTCGACGCTGCCCGCGTCGGCGTGGCGCAGGGCGTTGGTCAGCGCCTCCTGGACCAGCCGGTAGGCGGTCGAGTCGACGGCGGCGGGCAGGCCGGTCAGCTCGCCCCGCCGGCGCACGGCGACGCGCAGCCCGGCGGCCCGCGCGCCGGCGGCCAGGTCGTCCAGCCGGGCCAGTCCCGCCACCGGCTGGCGGGGTTCGGCCCCGGCCGGGTCGCGCAGCAGGCCGAGGGTGGTGCGCAGCTCCCGGACGACCTGGGTGGTGGCCGAGCGGACGTGTCCCAGGGCGGCGCGGGCGGCGACCGGGTCGTCGTCGAGGGCCTCGTCGGCCACACCGGCGTGCAGTGAGATGACGGAGATGTGGTGGGCGATCACGTCGTGCAGGTCCCGGGCGATGCGCAGCCGTTCCTCCTCGACCCGGCGCGCCGCCTCCCGGGCGTGGTCGCGTTCCAGCTGCCGCAGCCGCCACCGTTGCTCCCGGCGCCGCAGCCGCCGGGAGCGGACCCCGTCGCCGAGCGCGACCGCGGCGGCCATGATGGCCACGCTGGAGGCCAGCTCGAAGCCGACGAGGTACGCGACGCTCGCGCCCTGCACCGCGCGGAACGCGGTGGAGACGACGAGCAGGCCGAGCCCCACGAGCACCGCCCAGCGCAGCTGCCCGGCCTCGGCGGCGGAGTAGAGCGCCGCGGCGAGGGGGAGGGCCAGCCCGACCGGCGGGTAGCCGGCCACGTAGTAGGCCACCAGGCCGGCGGCGCTGACCACCAGCACGGTCGCCGGCGCGCGGCGGCGCAGCAGCACGAGTGCGCCGAGCCCGACGGCGAACAGGTAGGCGGGCACGTCGCGGCCCCGGTCCCCGCCCACGTTCGCGGTGATCGCCGCCGCCACGACGATCGACACGGCGGCCCCGATGACCAGGTCCAGCACCGTGGCCCGGGGCAGCCCGACCAGCCTGCCCGCCTCCCGCCGCGTCCCTGCCACCCGCACCTTGAGAGGGTAGGCGCCGCCGGCCGGTGTGCGGGGCCGACGGGTGTCGCGACCGGCTGTCGCCCCGGGCCGTATCCACGACCGACGGCGGTACGTCGGCAGGCGACACCGCCGGCGGCCATGACCGCTTGCCGACCGGTCCGGGGTGGACGGAGACGCGCCGCGGGCCGGATCACGTTGTGGCCGCCGGCATCGGGTTCGTAGGCTCATGCCCACGACGCAGCCGCGGCGAGCGCGGCGGCGTCGCGACCACCCCTGGGAAAGGACGCCGGTGCTGTACTGGCTGATGAAGTACGTCCTCCTCGGCCCGCTGCTGAGGCTGGTCTTCCGCCCGCAGGTCGAGGGGCTGCACCACGTGCCCGACACCGGGCCGGTGATCCTCGCCAGCAACCATCTGTCGTTCTCCGACTCGATCTTCACGCCGCTGGTCGTGAAGCGACGGGTGACGTTCATCGCCAAGGCCGAGTACTTCACCGGCAAGGGCGTCAAGGGCTGGCTGACGAAGATGTTCTTCGTCGGCTCCGGCACCATCCCGGTCGACCGCTCGGGCGGCCGGGCGGCCCGCGCGGCGCTGGACACCCAGCTGCGGGTGCTGCGCGGCGGGGGCATCGCCGGCATCTACCCCGAGGGCACCCGCTCGCCGGACGGGCGTCTCTACCGGGGCAAGACCGGCGTGGCCCGGCTGGCCCTGGAGAGCGGCGCCCCGGTGGTCCCGACGGCGATGCTCAACGCCGACGAGATCCAGCCGCCCGGCAAGCTGATCCCCAAGATCGCCCGGGTGCGGATCCGGTTCGGCCCGCCGCTGGACTTCTCCCGTTACGCCGGGATGGCCGGCGACCGGTTCGTCGAGCGCGCGGTGACCGACGAGATCATGTACGAGCTGATGGAGCTCTCCGGCCGCGAGTACGTCGACATGTACGCCCAGAAGGCCAAGAGCCCCGCGAACCCCGTCCCGCGCGAGCCGGTCCCCGCCTGACCGGCCCGCGCCGGGCGCGGACGGTGCCACCTTCGACGCGGTGCGCCAGCACCGGCGTCAGCAGGCCACGGCCGTCCCGGCGGGCGCCGCCGGAGGGCGGGCCAGGTCCAGCAGGACGGGGGCGTCGTTGCGCAGCGCGAAGGCGCGCAGCTCGGCCAGCTCCGGGCGGGCCGCCGTCGACTCGCCGGCCCGCTCCAGCTCCACCGTCGCGAAGGTCAACGCGAGCATCCGGTCGGTCACGTCCGGGATGCCGGCGTAGATCTCGGCGCCGGCCAGGTGCAGCTCCGCGGCCCGCCGGTGGTCGCCGTCCGCTGCGGCCAACGCGCCGGTCACCGTCCGCCGCGCCGCCTCCGACCAGGGCGTACGGTGACCCACCCGGTCCAGCATCCCGCGTACCCGGGCCGCGGCGTCCCGCCCGGCGAGGCTGGCCGCGAAGCCGGCCGCCGCGATCCACTCCCCGCTGGCCAGGGCCGGCACCGCCGACCAGGACTCGGCCAGCTCGTCGATCAGCGCCGTCGCCTCCGTACGGCGCCCCTGAAGGGCCCGGCAGAGCGCGCCCATGCCCAGCATCGTCCAGTGCGGCCGGTGGAAGCCCCCACGGCGGGCGGCGTCCAGCGCGGCCGCCACGTCGTCGCTGTACGTGGCGGCGGCGTCGTGGTCGGAGTGCGAGCGCGCCGGCGGCACCCGATCGCCGCGCAGCACCAGCAGGCAGGCGCGCAGGCCACGAACCTGCATGTCCCAGCTGCCCGTCGGGGTGTCCACGAAGGCCTCGGCGGCGGCCAGCAGCCGGCCGAAGTCGCCCTCGAACCAGGCGCGCATGGCCTCGGCCGAGTAGCTCGTGGTCAGCGTCTGCCCGCTGGCCTTGCGCGTCGGCAGCGACGAGAGCAGGGCGTCGGAGCGCAGCCAGTCGCCCTCCTCGCAGACGGCGTAGGCGAGGTTCTGCATGGCCCGGGGCAGGGCGATCAACTGGCCGGCGCGGCTGACCTCGACGATGTTGTGCAGATCGTCCAGGCCGGACCGGTCGCCCGCCTGGTAGCGGGCGATGGCCGAGGTGATCCGGGCGTTGGTGCGGGTCTCGGTCAGCCCCAGGCGCTCGCCGATCTCCGCGGCCCGTTCGGCTGCGGCGACCGCCGGATCCCGCTCGTAGTTCAGCATGTGCAGCCGGCCCAGCTCGGCGTAGGCGTCCGCCTTCTGCGGGCTGTCCGGCAGCGGGGCGAACAGCTGCACGGCCCGGTCCAGGCAGGCCAGGGCGGCGGCCCGGTCGGCACGCAGCCACGCGGCCTGACCGAGCAGCGTCCAGGCGCGCGCCGCGCAGGCGTCGTCGCCGTGCGCCAGCAGCCGGTCGGCGAGCGCCTGCAACTGCTCGGGGCCGCCGCCGGAGAGGAAGCCGTTGCCGTCGCGGTAGAAGGAGATCTCGGTGCTGAGCAGCTCCAACTGGAGCCGGCCGACCGGGTCGGTGTCGTCGGCCAGCCCGAGCGCCCGGCCCGCGTGGCTCGCCGCGACGTCGAGGCTGTGCAGCGCGTACGCCCGGCGGGCCGCCCGGTGCAGCGCGGCCCGGGCGGGGCCGGCGTACCGGCCGATCTCCATGCCCAGCGTGCGGGCGATCTCGTGGGCCGCCCAGCGGTGGTGGGCCAGCACCTCGGCCAGGTCGGTGTCCCGGCTCTGCGAGAGCATGTCCAGCCACTGCGCCGTCCGCTCGTGCCGCGCCACCCGCTCGGTACGCGGCAGCCGCTGGTAGCAGACGTCGCGCACCAGCACGTGCCGGAACCGGTACTCCGGTTGGCCGGCCATCGTGGAGGCGGCCTGCTCGTGCACGAAGTCGCGCTGCTCCAGCCGGCGCAGCGCGCGTTCCACCGACTCGACGGGCTGCCCGAGCGCGGCGGCCACGGCCCCCGGCCAGAACTGCACGCCGACCACGGCGGCGGCCAGCAGCACCGTGCGTTCCTTGGCGTCGAGCAGGTCGATGCGGTTGGCGATGACGGCGTGCACGCTCTCCGGCATCGGCAGGTCGAGGTGCTTCTCCAGCGACCAGCCCCGCCCGGACTGGCGCAGCGCGCCCTGCTCGATCAGCATCCGCACGTACTCGTGGGCGTAGAGCGGGTTGCCGCCGGCCACCTCGATCAGCGGGGTGAGCATGTCGGCGGAGAAGGCCGCCCGGCCGAACATGTGGGCGTAGAGCGCCGCGATGCCCGTGTCGCGCAGCGGGGGCAGGGTGATGGTCACCGAGCCGGTGATCGTCCCCGCCCAGCTCGGGTCCCGGTCGACGAGTTCGGGCCGGGCGGTGCAGAGCAGCAGCAGCGGCACGTCCCGGGCGGCGGTGCCGAGCAGTTCCACGAAGCGCAGCATCGCGTCGTCGGCCCAGTGCAGGTCCTCGAAGACCAGTACGGTCGGCCGCCGGGCGGCGAGGGCGAGCAGGAAGCGCCGCCACGCCGACTCGGTCTCCTCGGCCGGCAGCGGCGTGCCCGGCAGGCCGACCATCGGCCGCAGGGCGTCGACGAGGCGCTGCCGCTCGCCCGGGCCGACCAGTTCGCCGACGGCGGAGGCGAGCCGCTGGGCGGCGCTGGACGCCGGGTCGGTGTCCAGGATGCCGGCCTCGGACTTGACGATGTCGGCCAGCGCCGCGAACGTCACGTTCTCGCCGAACGGCGGGCACCGCCCGATGCGCCAGGTCAGCGGCTCGTCGACCAACTGGTCCACGTGCCGGTACAGCTCCCGGACCAGCCGGCTCTTGCCCAGCCCGGCCCGGCCGAAGACCGTCACCACCTGCGGGCGCCGGTCGCGCAACGACCGGTGCAGGGCGTTGACCAGCATCCCCAGCTCGTGTTCGCGGTCGATCAGCGGCGTGACGTCCGGCTGCCGGTCGGTCGGCTGCCGGCGTACCGGCGACAGGGCCAGCCACACCTCGGTCGTCGTCGACCGCCCGCGCAGGGTGACCGGCGGCTGCTCGGAATAGCGGATGGCGTCCCGGGTGAGGGCGTGCGTCACGCCGCAGACCAGCACCCCGCCGGGCGGGGCGACGGACTGCATCCGGGAGGCCGTGTTGACCACGTCGCCGGCCACGATCGCCTGACCGCCGTCGCGGGCGGCGGCCACGTCGACCAGCGCCTCGCCGGTGGCCACCCCGACCCGGAAGCGCAGCGCCTCCGCGCCGGTGGGGGCGAAGCGGGTCAGCACCCGTTGCAGCTCCAGGCCGGCCCGCACGCAGCGCAGCGCGTCGGTCTCGGTGGCCACGGGCGCGCCGAAGAGGGCCATCACCGCGTCGCCGATGTACTTCTCCACCACCCCGCCGTACTGGCCCACGACGCGGCGGGCGGCCGAGAAGAACCCGGTCTGCATGCCCCGGACCAGCTCCGGGTCGGCCCGTTCGACGTACGGGGTGAAGTCGATCAGGTCGACGAAGAGCACACTGACCCGGCGGCGGTCCTCCTGCGGGGCCGCCTGCCGCTCGGTGCCCGGCCGGGCCGCGCCGCAGGAGGTGCAGAACGCCACATCCCGGGCGAGCGGGCGCAGGCAGTGCGGACACACCGCGCCCAGCTCGTTGCCGCAGCCGCCGCAGAAGCGGTCGCCTGCGGCGGCCGTACGTCCACAGCGGTCACACTGCGTGGCGATGACACCCTCCACTGGCGGTCCCGCCGGCGCCGGGATCGGCACCGTTGTGGTGTCAGTATCGCCGTCCGCCCTGCTGTCGGGTACCGGGCTGTTGGTTTGTGGACAGTCCACCGGCCGGTCCTGCCGTTACAGTCAGGCGGCTGATTGTCGACCATTGACCGCAGGGGGATTCCCGATGGTGTACGTGATGTTGCAGAGCGACTGGACCGACGGCAACGGGGTGAGCCACCTCGCCGGCGACTCCGTCGACGTGGACGCCGCCACGCTGGCCGCGCTCCAGGCGCAGGGCATCGTCAGCGAGCAGTCCGGCGGCGGCAAGGACGGCACGGAGTGGGTCGGGCCGGGCAGCACCAACTGGGTCGGCCCGGGCAGCAACACTCCCTGACACCCCACGCGCGAAAGGGCCGGAGCGACTGCTCCGGCCCTTTTCCGCGTACGCCTCAGCGCTCGCTCATGCCGGCGCGGCGCCGCAGCGCCGCCACGTCGGTGACCACGATGCGCCGGCCCTCCGTGCGCAGCCAACCCCGGTTGGCGAACGACCCGATGGCCTGGTTGACGCTCTGCCGCGAGCCGCCGGCCATCTCGGCGAGCTGGCTCTGGTTGAGCTCGATGGTGATCATCGGGGCCTGGCTCTCGCCGGCCAGCCGCACCAGGGTCTTGGCCACCCGGCCGGGCAGGTCCAGGAAGACGTGGTCGGCGTTCTGCTCGGTCAGCCGGCGGATCAGCCCACCGAGCGAGCGCATCACCGCGTCGAGGATGCGCGGGTTGGAGTGCACCAGCTCCATGAAGGCGCCCCGGGACAGCGCGAGCGCCTGGCAGTCCTCGATCGCCTCGGCCGAGGCGGACCGGGTGGAGGCGTCGAGCAGGGAGACCTCGCCCAGCACGTCCGGCGGACGGATGACCGACAGCACCGCGCGCTCGCCGGTCGGCGCGGTGCGGAAGACCGCGACCGCGCCCCGGCGCAGCACGATGAGGGACTCGCCGGGGTCGTTCTCGACGAAGAGCAGCTGACCCTTGCGGTACGTGCGGGGAACCGCCGCGGCGATCACCCGCTGGCGGACCTCCGGCTCCAGCCCGGCGAACATCTCCACACCCGTGAGCGCGTCGCCCGGCTCCGGTAGGCGCATCTCCACGGTCCAACCCCTCCCCGGTCAAGGACCACAACTCGCTCACCGGGTGAACCTGAAGGCCCTCGACGAGGTGAACTGACACCGGTTCGGCGTCCGGTAGCGGTACACATCAGATCATGACGCTCCGGTCGCTTGCTGTACACCCCTCGAAGCACTTCCGTGACACTCCCGAGCTGCGACGACCGGCCTGGCGGGAGGCGTCGGCGCCGCCGGAGCGGCGGTCCCGGCCGCCCCGGCGGGCCGGGGGAGCGGCGGCACCACCCGCCCCGGTGGGCCGGGCGTGACGGGCGTGGGCGAGGATGACCGGTGATGGTCTACCGCTACTTCTACGACTGCGAGTTCATCGAGGACGGCCGGCTCGTCGACCTGGTGTCGATCGGCGTCGTCGACGAGTACGGCCGCGAGTTCTACGCCGTCTCGACCGAGTTCGACGACTCGCGGGCCGTGCCCTGGGTGCGCCGCAACGTGCTCGACAAGCTGCCCTCCCCGGCCAACCGCGCCTGGCGCTCGCGCGAGCGCATCCGCGACGAGCTGTACGACTTCCTCGTCGAGCCGGTCCGCGACCGCCCGGGCGAGCAGTTGGAGCTGTGGGCCTGGTACGCCGCGTACGACCACGTGGCCCTGGCGCAGCTGTGGGGCGCCATGCCGGCGCTGCCCCGGGAGATCCCCCGGTTCACCAAGGACCTGCGTCAGCTCTGGGACGACCGGGGCCGGCCGCCGCTGCCGGACGCCGACGCGGCGCGGCACGACGCCCTGGTCGACGCCCGGCACAACCTGGCCCGGTGGCGGGCGATGACCGGTTCGTAGGTTTGGTCGGTTCTGTCCCGGGCACCGGTGCGACGTCGAGCCGATGTGAGGGAGAGCCCCATGAGCAACGAACCGACCAGCGCCGACGAGGCCCGGCGCCGGGTCACCGAACTGATCCGTGAGGCCCGCATCTGCATGCTGACCACGAGTGCCGTGGACGGCCGGCTGGTGAGCCGCCCCATGGGACTCCAGGAGGCGGAGTTCGACGGCGACCTGTGGTTCTTCGCGTACGCCGACTCCGCCAAGGTCCGGCATATCCGCGTGAACCCCGAGGTCAACGTCTCTTTCTCCGACTCGCGGCGCAACGCCTGGGTGTCGGTCGCGGGCACGGCCCGGGAGGGCTACGACCGGGCGAAGGCCGAGGAGCTGTGGAGCCCGGTGCTCAAGGCGTGGTTCCCGGACGGGCTGGAGACGCCCGGGCTCACCCTGATCAGGGTGCACGCCGGATCCGCGGAGTACTGGGACTCTCCGTCGAGCACGATGGTCAACCTGTTCGGGTACGCCAAGGCCGCGGTGACCGGCAAGCCGCCGAAGGCGGGGGAGAACCACGAGGTCAGCTACTGACCGGTAGGCCGACCGGCCGGTGGAACCGGCCCGGGGCGCGGTGTCGGCGCACACCCGCGGCGACTACAGTGCGCACTGACGGCCCGCCCCGGGCCGGCAACGGCGCCGATGGTCTGATCCGACACATATCCTGGGGCAAATCGGGCTTCACCTGATGCTCCAGGAGGATGAGCGATCATGCGTATCGGCGTGCTCACCGGCGGCGGCGACTGCCCAGGTCTCAACGCGGTCATCCGGGCGGTGGTCCGCAAGGGCGTCGCCAGCTACGGCCACGAGTTCGTGGGTTTCCGGGACGGCTGGAAGGGCCCGTTGGAGGGCCTGTCCCGTCCCCTGGGCATCGCGGAGGTCCGTGGCATCCTGCCGCGCGGCGGCACCATCCTCGGTTCGTCCCGGACCAACCCCTTCAAGATCGAGAACGGCGTCGAGCGGATCAAGGACAACCTCGCCGCGCAGGGCGTGGACGCGCTCATCGCGATCGGCGGCGAGGACACCCTCGGTGTGGCCACCAAGCTGCACGAGCTCGGGGTGCACGTGATCGGCGTACCGAAGACGATTGACAACGACCTCGGCGCCACCGACTACACCTTCGGCTTCGACACCGCCGTCAACATCGCGATGGAGGCGATCGACCGGCTGCACACCACCGCCGAGAGCCACCACCGCACCCTGGTCGTCGAGGTGATGGGCCGGCACGCCGGCTGGATCGCCCTGCACGCCGGCCTGGCCGGCGGCGCCAACGTGATCCTGCTGCCGGAGCGGCAGTTCGACGTCGAGCAGGTCGCCGGCTACGTCGAGAAGCGCTTCCAGCACCAGTACGCCCCGATCGTCGTGGTCGCCGAGGGCGCCCAGCCGCTCGACGGCCAGATGGTCCTGCACAACCAGGAGCTCGACGCGTTCGGCCACGTCCGCCTCGGCGGCATCGGCCAGTGGCTCGCCGAGCAGCTGGAGGCCAAGACCGGCAAGGAGGCCCGCACCGTCGTGCTCGGGCACATCCAGCGCGGCGGCACCCCGAGCGCCTTCGACCGGGTGCTCGCCACCCGGCTCGGCCTCCAGGCGATCGACGCCGTCCACGAGGGCGACTGGGGCAAGATGGTCGCCATGCAGAGCACGGACATCGTCCGCGTTCCGCTGGCCGACGCCACCCGCGAGCTGAAGACCGTGCCGCTGGAGCGGTACGCCGAGGCCGAGGTCTTCTTCGGCAGCTGATCCATCCGCGGCGTCGCGACGGGCCGCCCGGCCCGTCGCGACGCCGGCTCACGGCGAGGGGGTACGACGGCGATGGCGGGTACGGTGCACACGGTCGCGGTCATCGGGGCCGGCAAGATCGGCGAGTTGATGCTCTCCGGGCTGCTGCGCTCGGGCTGGCCCGTGGACCGGCTGCTGGCCACCGCCCGCCGGCCCGCCCGCGCCGAGGAGCTGGCCGCCCGCTACGGGGTCCGGGTGGTGGACAACCTCACGGCGGTGGACGAGGCGGAGGTGCTCGCCGTCTCGGTCAAGCCGCAGGACGCGGCGACGCTGCTGGACGAGATCGGGCCGAAGGTGCCCGCCGACAAGCTGCTCATCTCGCTCTGCGCCGGCCTGCCGACCAGCTTCTTCAACCGCCGGCTGCCCGAGGGCACGCCCGTGGTGCGGGTGATGACCAACACCCCGGCCCTGGTCGATGAGGCCATGACCGCGATCTCCGCCGGCGCGCACGCCACCGGGGCGCACCTGGCGCTGGCCGAGGAGATGTTCAAGCCGCTCGGGTCGACCGTCCGGGTGCCCGAGTCGCAGCAGGACGCCGTCACCGCGCTCTCCGGCTCCGGGCCGGCGTACTTCTACCTGCTCGTCGAGGCGATGATCGACGCCGGCATCCTGCTCGGCCTGCCCCGGCAGGTCGCGCACGAGCTGATCGTGCAGACCGCGATCGGCTCGGCGGTGATGCTGCGCGACTCCGGCGAGCACCCGGTGAAGCTGCGCGAGGCGGTCACCTCGCCCGCCGGCACCACCATCTCCGCCGTGCGCGAGCTGGAGAAGCACGGCGTACGCGCGGCGCTGCTCGCCGCGCTGGAAGCGGCCCGCGACCGCGCCCGCGAACTGGCCGCCCAGGCCGACTGACCTCTCCGCCACCGGCAGAGGCGCCGTCATGCCTAGTAGGGCGTCGCCGGCCGATCGTGCGGGGAGCGATGCTCGGGAGACCCCGCTCCGCCAACGTTACCGGCCCAGCTTGGTCGTACGGCCCTACCGGCTTGCTGGGCAGGGGATCGGCCGGGCTACTCCTTCCGGCAGCTGGGTGCGCTTGTCGGTATGGGCGCAGCGCGGGGCGAGCGGACCAGGCGGATTCGCATCGTCCATTTTCGCGCCGGTCAGATCCGTGCCAGCCAGGTCCGTGTTGATCAGGAAGGCGCCGCGCAGGTCCGCGTCGCGCAGGACCGCCTCGCTCAGGTCGGCGGAGAACAGGAAGGTGCCACGTAGGTCTGTACCGATCATCCATGTTCCGCTCAGGTCGATCTCATATGTGCTCGCGTCGCGCAGGTTCGCGTAGTTCAAGTCCACGTGGCTCATGTTCGCCTTGATCAGGTTCGCGTTCCGTAGGTCCGCGCCGTTCATGACCGTTCCGCTCAGGTTCGCCCCGTACAAGTCCGCGCCGACCAGACTGGTGTCCGTGAGGTCCACCGTGCCGGGACTGCTGCGGGTGGCGTCGCGGCGGAACAGCACGGTCAGCGCGGCCTGAATGTCGACTGGTGGGCGGGTCGGGGTGGCCGCTGTGGCGCTGGTCGACGCGGGAGCGGGTGTCGCGCGAAGGGGAGCGGGCGCGTGAACCCGGACAAACGCGGCGAGAACGTCGACGACCGCGGGTTGGTCCTCGGCCGAGTCGCGCATGATGCGTTCCAACGCGTAGATGGCGCCGAGGCGTACGTCGACCTTCCCCGGGCCGGACTGGCCGAGCTGCTCGACAGCCTTGGTGAACCGGTCGGTGATCTGTCCCTGGGCGGTGAGCCGTTGTTGCTCGCGGTTGGCGTCGTTGGTGATGTAGAGGCCGACGGCCACGAACAGCACCGACAGGATGCTACCGATGGCCACGAGGCGCTGCCACGGGTCGGGTTTGACGTCGATCGGTCCGGCGGGGACGAGTTCCAGCCGAGCCGTTTGCGGTCGCGCCGGACGCAGAGATCGAGGGCTCGCGGCAGTGGGCTGGCTTGCGGCTTTCCAATGTCGTCTGGGGGCAGGCGGCCCTGATTTTCGGCGGGCTCCGGTGTTCGGCTCGCCACGGCGCGCTGGCATGGATCCATTCAAGCCGACACGCGCCAGCGTCGTAGTGGGCGCAAAAGGCGACGAGCGGCTGCGTATCGCCCTCCGGCTGGCCGAGTTGGTGCTCGCCGGTGCCTCCGTCGAAGCGGGCCGGGGCGCGTACTCAGCAACGCATTCCTGCTGGACATGTGGCGGGTCTTCGAGGACTTCCTGTCGGTCGTGCTCCGCGCAGCCATCGAGTCGGCGTACGGCGGAACGGTCGGTCTTCTCGCCCGGGTCGGCGCCCTGGCCGCCGAGATCACCGGTAGAGCAGGTGGGGCTCGCGTCGACGGTTGAAGTCCGCCAGCTCGCCGGCCCAGGCGCCGACCACGTCGTCCACGTCGGCGCCCGCGTCGATCATCGTGCGCAGCCGAGGCGACCCGGTCAGCTTGTCGATCCAGTACGGCCGCACGGCGTCCCACGAGTCGCGCCGCCACGCGAACGCCTCGTACTTGTGCGCCTCCACCAGCATCGCGACCGCCGTGCGGATCGGGTCGTACGCCGCCCGGTCGACGACCTTGACCTCGACCCCCGCGCAGAGCTTGTTGAGCAGCGCGGGCTTCTGCCCGGCGGACGTCGGCGTGAAGTACGCCTCGCGGAACTCGACGCCGGGCAGCTCGCGGGCGTTGAGCCGGTCGGACCAGTGGTAGTCGAAGTCGTCGGCCAGCCCGCCGATCAGCTCGAACGGCTTGCAGGTGCCCCGTCCCTCGGTGAGCGACGCGACGCCCTCGAACAGGCCGGTGCCCGGGTAGACCAGCGCGGTGTCCGTGGTGGGCATGTTCGGGCTGGGCAGCACCCAGGGCAGGTCGGTGTCGGCGGCCAGCTTGTCGCGCTTCCAGTGCCGGCACTGCACGACGTGCAGGTCGACCTTGCGGCCGGCCTCGGCGGGCAGGAACTCGGCGTTGAAGAACCGGGCCAGCTCGCCGACGGTCATGCCGTGCTGCTGGACGATCTCCTTCAGACCCACCCCGGAGGTGTAGCCGGCGGTCATCATCGGCCCGTAGGCCCGGCCGCCGACCGGGTTCGGCCGGTCCAGCACCACGTAGCGCTTGCCGACGCGGGCCGCGGCCATCATCGAGGTGTACATGGTCCAGATGTACGTGTAGAAGCGGGCGCCGACGTCCTGGATGTCGAAGACGACGGTGTCGACGCCGGCCTGGGTGAACATGGACTCCCACTTGGCCAGTGAGGCCCCGTACGCGTCGTAGACGGTGATCCCGGTGCGGGCGTCGATGCCGGTGCCCTCGCTGCCGCCGGCCTGCGCCGAGCCCCGGAAGCCGTGCTCGGGGCCGAACGCGGCGGCCAGCCGCACCGAGCCGGAGGCGTGCATCAGGTCGACCAGGTGCCGGTAGTCCGAGTCCACACCGGTGGGGTTCGAGATCACGCCCACCCGCTGGCCGGCGAGATCGGCGAAGTCGGCGCGTACGAGCACGTCGAGCCCGGTCTCCACGTGGCGGATGCCGGGCGCGGCGTGACCGGCCGTGCCGGGGGCCGTCGCCGCGACCGCGCCCACGGTCACCGCACCCGCTCCGGCCAGGAACTTCCTACGCTCCATGTCGCCCCTCCCGTCGGTTTGGTCGAAACTTAGCTACACGTGGATGCCCCGTCAAGGAAGGTTAGCTACAAACCCGGTGCCGTCCGGAGCCGTGGGCCGGTGTCCGACCGGGCACGCCCGCAGCGTCGGGTGCCCCATACTGGCCCCGTGTTCACCCTCGCCCAGGCCCGCCACCTGATCGCCACCCTGCGCCCCCGCGTCGACGAGCTGATCCGGCTGCGGGCCGACCTGGCCGAGCTGCGCGTCGACCTGGCCGACCGGGGCGCCAGCCCGCTCGGCGGACTCGCCGAGGTCAAGGGCCTGGAGGCGCGGCTGCACGCCCTCGTCGAGGAGCTGCACTCGCACGACATCCAGGTCAAGGGCATCGCGCCGGTGCTGCTCGACTTTCCCGGCGAGCGCGACGGCCGGCCGGTGCTCTGGTGCTGGCTGGAGGGGGACAGCGACGTGCGCTGGTACCACCGGGTGGAGTGCGGCTTCGCCGGCCGCCGCCCGGTCTGACCGGCGGCGGTGCTCAGGCCAGGGACGCGAGCGTGGCCGGGGAGACGTTGCCGCCGCTGAGCACCAGCACGGTACGGGTGCCCGGCCCGGTTTCGACCAGGCCGGCCCGCAACGCGGCGAGCGTGACGGCGGCGGACGGTTCGACCAGGAGCTTCGTGGCGTCCAGCAGCTCCCACCAGGCGGCCCGGATGTCCTCCTCGGACACCTCGACCATCTCGTCCACCAGCGCGCGGGCGTGCGCCAGCGTGTGCCGCCCGGCGAACGGGGCCGCCAGCCCGTCGGCGATCGACACGGGTCGCGCCGCGAGGGCGTCACCTCCGGTGCGCAGCGCGTGGCCGAGGGCGTTGGCGGTGACCGGCTCGACGCCGACGACGCGGGTGCCCGGGGCGGCCGCCCGTACCGCCGACGCCACCCCGCTGATCAACCCGCCGCCGCCCACCGGCACGAGGACCAGCTCCGGCGGCGGGCCGTCGGCCAGGATCTCCCTGCCGACGGTGGCCTGACCGGCGATGACGTCCGGGTCGTCGAACGGGTGCAGGAGGTGGTAGCCGCGCTCCGCCGCGAGCGTCTGGCAGGTCCCCACGAGGTCGTCGGTGAGGACGACCTCGCCGCCGTACCGGCGGACCGTCTCGACCTTGGCCGGCACCGCGTGCGGCGGCATGCAGACGACGGTCGGCAGACCGAAGGCGCGGCCGGCGAAGGCCACCGCCGCCGCGTGGTTGCCGGCGGAGAAGGCGGTCAGCCCGGCGGGTGCCCCCTGGCGTTCGACGCGGGCGAGCAGCGCGTTGAGCGCGCCCCGCACCTTGAAGCTGCCGGTGTGCTGGAGGTTCTCCGCCTTGACGGCGAGGTCGAGCCGCAGCGGGTCGCCGAGGCGGGGGCAGGACAGCAACGGGGTGCGTACGACCCGTCCCGCGATGCGCTGCTCGGCCGTGCTGATGTCGTCCACGGTGGTGAGCTGCACGGTCGCAGCCTAGCCCGGCCCGGCCGGTCGCACCGCCCGTGATGCGCCCGGCCGGCCCCGCGCCCGGTCGGCCCGGCGGGCCCGCGTTCCCGGCACCGGTCAGCCGCGGCGCGACCGGGCCGCGCGGTGGCCACCGGGACGGGGTTTCAGCGGGTGGCTTCGGTCAGCGCGGCGCGCACCTTGGCGGCGTCGGCCGGCGCCTCGCGCTCCCAGTCCGCCGGGTCGGCGGAGTAGATGGTCCCGTACGCCGGGGTGTCCGGCTGGTAGCGCCAGCTCTCGGCGAGCGTGCCGGCGTCGACGGCGTCGTAGCCGATCCGGTCCAGGAAGGCCGTGGCCTCCGCCTTCGCGCCCGCGTCGTCGCCGGCGATGGGCAGCGCGCTGCGGTCGGCGGCGCCGGTCGGCCGGGCCAGCGTGTGCAGGTGCTTGAAGAAGATGTTGTTGAACACCTTGACCACCCGCGACTGCGGCAGGTGCCGCTGGAGCAGTTCGCTGCTGGTGGCGGAGCCCGAGTCGAGCTCGGAGATCTGTCCGTCCCGCTGCGGGTAGTAGTTGTTGGTGTCCAGCACGAGCTTGCCGGCGAGCGGCTCGACGGGCACGTCCCGGTACGCCTTCAGCGGAATGGTGACGACCACCAGGTCGCCGGCCTCCGCCGCCTCCCGGGCCGTGGCCGCCCGCGCGCGGGGGCCCAGCTCCTCGACGAGGTCCTTGAGGGTCTCCGGGCCGCGCGAATTGCTGAGCACCACGTCGTAGCCGGCGGCCACCGCCAGCCGCGCCACCGTGCCGCCGATGTGTCCACTGCCGATCAGTCCCACAGTTGTCATGCCGGTTCCCAACTCCGCTCGCGGTGACGGTATTCCCCACTCGAATGGTCGACAATGCGCCGGACCGCCACCACCACCCGCTCGACGCGGTCGCCGGTCGCGGGGTCGGTCCAGACGAAGACCACAGGTCTGGCCGCCGCGAAGAGCGGCCAGACGAACGGCGGCAGGTCTCCGGGCGGCACCCGGATGTAGGGCGTCGCCCCGTCGACCCGGGCGAGCAGGTGCTCCAGCGCGAATCGGTGCCGCCCCGGGGCGTCGAGGTGCTCGGGAGCCGGGGGGAGGTGCCGCAGCCGGCCGTGGTCGCGCAGCACGTCGTCGGGCACGGCGGCGTCGAGCACCACCCGCCCGGCGTCGAGCGGGCCCTGGATGCTGACGTGATGCCCGGGCGGGATCCGGCCCGGCGCGGCGGGCGACTCCTGCACCGCGAAGAACATCCCGCCCCCCTCCGCCCGGACCGTCCCAGGTGTCGCCGATCGTAGTCCGGCCGACACCCGGTGGCACGGCGGCGGCGCGGTAGCCCTGGCCAGCCGGTCGAGGCGGGTTGGACCTCAGGTCGCCGCGGGCAGCGTCTTCTCGATCGCGGCGCGCAGTTCGGCCGCGCCGGGCTCGACGGTGGGCGCGAAGCGGGCCGCCACCGTGCCGTCCGGGGCGACGAGGAACTTCTCGAAGTTCCACCGCACGTCGCCGCTGTGGCCGTCGGCGTCGGCCGTGCCCACCAGCGCCGCGTAGAGCGGGTGGCGGTCGGCGCCGTTGACGTCGACCTTCTCCGTCAGCGGGAAGCTCACCCCGTAGTTGACCTGGCAGAAGTCGCTGATCTCGGCGGCGCTGCCCGGCTCCTGGTCGGCGAACTGGTTGCAGGGCACGCCGAGCACCACCAGGCCGCGGCCGGCGTACTCGTCGTGCAGTGCCTGGAGGCCGGCGTACTGCGGGGTGAGGCCGCAGCGGGAGGCGACGTTGACCACCAGCAGCGCGCGCCCGCGGTGCTGCGCGAGGTCGGCCGGGCCGCCGGTCAGGGCGTCGATCGGGATGTCGAAGACGGTCATGCGCCCGAGGCTACGCGTCGCCCCGGATGGGCGCCGGGCCACCGCCCGGCTACCGCCAGTCGCGGGTCGGCGCCGGTCGGGAGGGCTGGTCACGCTCCCAGTGGAAATCGATAGATGCACATCTTGACGAAGCGATGACGACGTGAGTAGCGTCTCACCAACAATCTGGAAAGTTTCCTAACTGTTTAGGGAGACGCCGCATGAAGAGATCGCTCCGCCGGGCCCTCTGGGTCGGCGCCGTGATGGCGGTGACCGCCGCCACGGTCCCGATGGCCAGTGCGTTCGGCGCCGGCAGCGTGACCGCCGGTTTCGCCAAGGCGCAGGACTGGGGGACCGGTCACGAGACGCGGGTGACCGTCACCAACGGGACCAGCGCCCCGGTGAGCACCTGGCGCATCGAGTTCGACCTGCCGTCGGGCACCAGCATCAGCAGCTCCTGGGACGCCGACGTCACGCGTACCGGCGACCACTACGTCGCGGTGAAGAAGAGCTGGGCCGGCCCGATCGCGGCGGGCGCCTCGTTCAGCTGGGGCTACAACGGCACCGGCGCGTACAAGGCGCCGCTGAACTGCACGATCAACGGCGCGCCGTGCGGCGGCGGCACCCCGCCCCCCACCACGGCGCCGCCGACCACCACCCCGCCCACCACCGCGCCGCCGACCACGCCCCCGCCCACCACCCCGCCGCCGGGCCCGGGCGGCAAGAAGGTCGTCGGCTACTTCGCGCAGTGGGGCGTCTACGCCCGCAACTACCACGTGAAGAACATCCACACCAGCGGCTCGGCCGCGAAGCTGACCCACATCCTGTACGCCTTCGGCAACACCACCGGCGGCCGCTGCACCATCGGTGACAGCTACGCCGACTACGAGAAGGCCTACACCGCGGCGGACAGCGTCGACGGCGTCGCCGACACCTGGGACCAGCCGCTGCGCGGCAGCTTCAACCAGCTGCGCAAGCTCAAGAAGATGTACCCGAACCTGAAGGTGATCTGGTCCTTCGGCGGATGGACCTGGTCCGGCGGCTTCACCCAGGCCGCGCAGAACCCGGCCGCGTTCGCCGAGAGCTGCCACAACCTGGTCGAGGACCCGCGCTGGGCGGACGTCTTCGACGGCATCGACGTCGACTGGGAGTACCCGAACGCCTGCGGGCTCACCTGTGACAGCAGCGGCCCGAACGCCTTCAAGAACGTGGTCAGCGCGCTGCGCTCGAAGTTCGGTTCGTCCGCGCTGGTCACCGCCGCGATCACGGCCGACGGCAGCAACGGCGGCAAGATCGACGCCACCGACTACGCCGGCGCCGCGACGCACCTCAACTGGATCATGCCGATGACGTACGACTACTTCGGCGCCTTCAACGCGCAGGGCCCCACCGCCCCGCACTCCCCGCTCACCTCGTACGCCGGCATCCCGCAGCAGGGCTTCTGGTCGGACGCGGCGATCCAGAAGCTCAAGAGCAAGGGCATCCCGTCGGACAAGCTGCTGCTCGGCATCGGCTTCTACGGCCGGGGCTGGACCGGGGTGACCCAGACCGCGCCGGGTGGCACCGCCACCGGCCCGGCGCCGGGCACCTACGAGCAGGGCATCGAGGACTACAAGGTCCTCAAGAACACCTGCCCGGCCACCGGGACCATCGCCGGCACGGCGTACGCCAAGTGCGGCAGCAACTGGTGGAGCTACGACACCCCCGCCACGATCAACGGCAAGATGACGTACGCGAAGAACCAGGGCCTCGGTGGCGCGTTCTTCTGGGAGCTCTCCGGTGACACCGGCAACGGCGAGCTGATCGGCGCCATCAAGGGCGGTCTCGGCTGAGCCGAGGGCCGACGCACCACCCACACGGCGGGGAGGGACCACGCACCGGTCCCTCCCCGCCCGTCGTGTGCGGCCGGTGCCAGGATCGCCCGGGTTCCTGGCGCGGCGGCGTCGGGGCACGTGTGTCGATGTGACAGACTCGCCGCGCAACGGGCTCGACGCCCACGGCGACGGAGGTGGCGATGCGCGCGAGGCGCGGAAGGCTGGCGGCGGGCGTCGTACTGCTCGGGATCCTGCCCCTCGCACTGTCCGGCTGCGGCATCGGCGAGGAGGAGGACCCGGCGACCAAGCCCGGGCGCGCCCCGGCCGAGGAGGCCACCGCGAAGTCGCGGGAGCGGGTGCAGGCCTACCTCGACGCGATGACCGCCAAGGACGTGGCGGCCGGGCGCAGCCAGCTCTGCGCGGCCCTCCAGGAGAGCTTCGACGCCGCCGCGACCGGCCCCAACGGGGACTTCGCCGACCACTTCACCGTGCCGCAGGCCGAGATCACCGACATCCGCCCGGGCCCCCGGGGCCAGGAGGTGAGCACGTCGGTGTCGGTCGCCGCCGGCTCCCGCACGATCACCCGGCCGCTGCTGTTCACGGTCACCCGCGACGGCGCCGACTGGTGCATCGCCGCCGAGGCGCCGGGCGGCAACGCCGCCTCCCCGGCCGCCCCCGCCTCGCCCGTGTCCGGGTGAGGCGGCTCCCACCTTGCGGAACCGTTCCCCTCGCCGACGGGTCGCGCGCCGGTCGCCGTACGCTTTATGTCATGCGCCATGAGTGGCATCAGCTGAGCCATCCCGCGGTGGGCAGCCCTGGGCTGCAGACCAGCCGTCCGACCGTCGACTCCGCCGAGGACGCAGCCCTCGGCCTCGACCGCTGGCGGGAGCTGCCGCGCGCGCAGATCCCGCCCTGGCCGGACCCGGCCGGCGTCGCCGAGGTCTGCAAGGTGCTCGACACCGTGCCCTCGGTGGTGGCGCCCTACGAGGTCGACCAGCTGCGGCAGCGGCTGGCGCTGGTGTGCGAGGGCAAGGCGTTCCTGCTCCAGGGCGGCGACTGCGCGGAGACCTTCGTCGACAACACCGAGAGCCACCTGCTGGCCAACGCCCGCACCCTGCTCCAGATGGCGATCGTGCTCACCTACGGCGCCTCGCTGCCGGTGGTCAAGGTGGCGCGGGTCGCCGGGCAGTACACCAAGCCCCGGTCGCTGCCGACCGACGCGCGCGGCCTGCCCGCCTACCGCGGCGACATGATCAACTCGCTGGAGGCGACGCCGGAGGCCCGGGTCGCCGACCCGCAGCGCATGATCCGGGCGTACGCGAACTCGGCCGCCGCGATGAACATGCTCCGCGCGTACCTGGCCGGCGGGCTGGCCGACCTGCACGCGGTGCACGACTGGAACAAGGGCTTCGTCAAGAACTCCCCGGCCGGCGAGCGCTACGAGGCGATCGCCCGCGAGATCGACCGGGCGCTGGCCTTCATCCGGGCCTGCGGGATGACCGACGACGAGGCGTTGCGCACCGTCACCCTCTACTGCTCCCACGAGGCCCTTGCCCTGGAGTACGACCGGGCGCTGACCCGGGTCTCCGACCGCCGGGCGTACGGGCTGTCCGGGCACTTCCTCTGGATCGGCGAGCGCACCCGGCAGATCGACGGGGCGCACATCGACTTCATCTCCCGCATCGCCAACCCGATCGGCGTGAAGCTCGGCCCGACGACGACCCCGGACGAGGCGATCGAGCTCTGCGAGAAGCTCAACCCGGAGAACGTCCCCGGCCGGCTCACCCTGATCAGCCGGATGGGCAACCACCGGGTCCGCGACGCCCTGCCGCCGATCGTGGCGAAGGTGACCGCCGCCGGCGCCAAGGTGGTCTGGCAGTGCGACCCGATGCACGGCAACACGCACGAGTCGTCCAACGGCTACAAGACCCGGCACTTCGACCGCATCGTCGACGAGGTGCTCGGCTACTTCGAGGTGCACCGGGGCCTGGAGACCCACCCCGGCGGCCTGCACGTCGAGCTGACCGGTGAGGACGTCACCGAGTGCCTCGGCGGCGCCCAGGGCATCGAGGACCTCGACCTGCCCGGCCGGTACGAGACCGCCTGCGACCCGCGACTGAACACCCAGCAGTCGCTGGAGCTGGCGTTCCTCGTGGCGGAGATGCTCCGTGGCTGACGCGAGGAGTGAGCTTGCGAGCCCCGCAGTCGGCAGCCGGAAGAGTGACTGTGGCTGACGCGAGGAGTGAGCTTGCGAGCCCCGCAGTCGGTAGCCGGAAGAGTGACTGTGGCTGACGCGAGGAGTGAGCTTGCGAGCCCCGCAGTCGGCAGCCGGAAGGATGGCCGTGGCTGACGTTTTTGTCGATCTTCGTTCGGACACCGTGACCCGACCGACGCCGGGGATGCGGGAGGCGATGGCCACCGCCGACGTCGGTGACGACGTCTACGGCGAGGACCCGACCGTCAACGCGCTGGAGGCCGAGGTCGCCGCGCTGTTCGGGCACGAGGCGGCGCTGTTCGCCCCGAGCGGGTCGATGGCCAACCAGATCGCCCTGCAACTGGTGGTGCCGCCGGGCGACGAGCTGCTCTGCGACGCCGACGCGCACGTGGTGACGTACGAGATCGGGGCCGCCGCGGCGTACGGCGGCATCTCCTCGCGGACCTGGTCACCGGTGGGCGCGGACATCGACCCGGACGTCGTCGCCGCGATGGTCCGACCCGAGGGTTACCACGCGGTCCCCACCCGGGCGATCGCCGTCGAGCAGACCCACAACCGGGGCGGCGGCGGGGTCATCCCGCTGGCCACCCTGCGCGAGCTGCGCCGGATCGCCGACGACGCGGGCGTGGCCCTGCACTGCGACGGGGCCCGGATCTGGCACGCGCACGTCGCCGACGGTGTGCCGCTGGCCGGGTACGGCGCCCTCTTCGACACCCTGTCGGTCTGCCTCTCCAAGGGGCTCGGCGCGCCGGTCGGCTCGCTGGTCGTCGGCAGCGCCGACAAGATCGCGCGGGCCCGGGTGCTCCGCAAGCGGATGGGCGGCGGGATGCGGCAGGCGGGCATCCTGGCCGCCGCCGGCCGGTACGCCCTCGCCCACCACGTCGACCGGCTCGCCGCCGACCACGCGAAGGCGGCCCGGCTCGCCGAGGCGATCGCCCCGTTCGGGGTGCTGGCCACGACCGTCCGGACCAACCTGGTGCCGCTGGACCTGACCAAGGCGCCGCTGGACGCGCAGGCCCTGGCCGCCGCCGCCCGCGCCGAGGGCGTCCTGGTCTCGGTGCTCGGCCCCCGCACCGCCCGCCTGGTCACCCACCTGGACGTCGACGACGCCGGCATCGACCGCGCCATCGAGGTCCTCACCCGGGTCCTGCGGGGCTGACCGGGGCAGCACGGCCCTCCCCGGTACGGCTCAGGCGCGGGAGGCGTGCCGCCCACCCGCTGCGCGGGGCTGACCGTCCTGCCGGCCCCGCGTCAGGGGTGCAGGCGCTTCAGGGTGACGATGTCCGCGGCGTGGCCGACGTGCTTCTCCGTCGGCGTCTCGACCACGATCGGGACGCCGGCGGTGGCCGGGTGGGCCATCAGCTCGGCGAACGCCGGCTCGCCGATGGTGCCCTTGCCGATGTTCTCGTGCCGGTCCCGGGTCGAGCCGCACAGGTCCTTCGAGTCGTTGGCGTGCACCAGCCGCAGGCGGTCGGCCCCGACCGTCGCCACGAGCGTGTCCAACGTCGCGGTCATGCCGCCCTCGGCGGCCAGGTCGTGCCCGGCGGCCCAGGCGTGGCAGGTGTCGAAGCAGACCCCGAGCCAGGGGTGCCGCTCCACCGCGTCGAGGTAGGGCCCGAGCTGCTCCACCCGGGAGGCGAGCGAGCGACCGCCGCCCGCGCTCGGCTCGACCAGCAGCCGCGGGCCGTCCGTTGCCGCCGCCTCGTCGAGCAGCGGCAGCAGGGTTTCGCGCACCTGCCGCATCGCGGCCTCGGCGTAGCCCTCGTCGACCGCGCTGCCGGCGTGGAAGACCACGCCCTCGGCGCCGATCGCCCGGCCCCGGCGCAACGCGTGGGCGAGCGTCTCCGCCGACCGCTCGACCGTGTTCGCGGTGGGGGAGCCGAGGTTGACCAGCAGGGACGCGTGGATGAAGACGGGCACGCCCCGCTCGCCGCAGCCGTCGCGGAACGCGACGTCCTGGGCCGGGTCGCCGGGCGGCAGCGCCCAGCCCCGCGAGTTGGACACGTAGACCTGCACGACCTGCGAGCCGGTCGCGTCGACGTACGGCAGGGCGGCCTTCGCCAGGCCCCCCGAGGTGGGCGTGTGCGAGCCGACCAGCCGGTGGTGTGCCGGCATCGCTACATGCACCCGAGGGTGACCGGGGTGGCCGGCGGCACCTGCGTGTTCTCCGGCGGGTTCTGGAACCGGGTGATGCCGTTCGGGTTGAACTGGATCGCCACCGGGAAGCCCTGGCTCTCCAGCAGTTGCTTGGCCTGCTGGCAGGGCAGGTCGATGACCCGGGGCACGGCGACCAGCGGCGGGCCCTTGCTCAGCTCCAGCTTGACCTTGGCTCCCCGCTCCACCCCGGTGCCGTCCGCCGGGCTCTGCCCGAGGATCTCGTCGCGGGGCTTGTCGGAGTCCTTGTAGGTGGGCTCCACCAGCTCCAGGCCCAGCTGGGCGAGGATCGTGCGCGCCTCGCCCAGGCTCTTGCCGACCAGGTTGGGCACCGAGATCGGCGCCCTGCCCTTGCTCAGGATGACGGTGACCTTGTCGCCCGGCTTCACCTCGGTGCCGACCTTCGGGTTGGTGTCGATCACCACGCCCGTGGGCAGGTTGTCGTCGTAGCGGGCGGCGCCCTTCGCCACCTCCAGCTTGGCGGCGAGCAGGTCGGCCTCGGCGAGCTCGAACTCCTTGCCCACCACGTCGGGCACCGGGAACCGCTCCGGGCCCAGCGAGAGGGTCAGCGTGACGGTGCCGCCCTTGACGATCCGGGTGGCCGAGACCGGGTCCTGCGCCAGGACGGCGTCCTTCGGGACCTTCTCGTCGTGGCGCGGCTCGGCGTAGCTCAGGACGATCCCGGCACGGGCGGCCTGTGCCTCCGCCTCGGCCTTGGTCATCGCCACCAGCTGCGGCGCCTCCGTGTAGCGCCCGGCCGCGAACCACCAGCCGCCGATGGCGGCCACCAGGACCAGCACCACCGCCGCGGCGATGACCGCCGTGCGGCCGCGCGGGTCGCCCATGACCCGGGTGCGCAGCGTGGACAGCCGCGACCACAGGCTCTCGCCCTCCTCGGGCTCGGCCCGGCGACGGCCCGTCCGGGGGCCGCCGCCCTCGGGCAGCCGGGCCCAGGCGGGCCGTTCGGCCGGCCGGACCGCCGCGACCATCATGGTCGGCCCGGCCACCGGCTCGTCGGACACCCGACGCAGCACGGCGGTACGCGTGTTCGCGTCGCCCAGGTCGTCGCGGACCGCCTGCACCTCGGCCAGCAGCGCGCCGGCGTCCGTCGGCCGGGCGCCCGGATCACGCCGGGTCGCCCGGCCGACCAGTTCGTCGAGCGCCTTGGGCAGGCCGGGCACCAGGGTCGACGGTGCCGGGACGTCTCTGTCGACGTGCTGCCAGGCGACGTCGACCGGGCGGTCCCCGTCGTAGGGCACCCGGCCGGTGAGCATCTCGAACAGCACGATGCCGGCGGAGTAGACGTCGGTGCGGGGGTCGGCGTGCCCGTCGGTGACCAGCTCCGGGGCCACGTACGCGACCGTGGCCATCAGCTGGTTGCCGTCCTCCTCGGCGCTCGCCTCGACCGCCCGGGCCAGCCCGAAGTCGGCGACCTTGACCACGCTGTCGATCAGGTTGGCCACGCCGCCGGTGGGAGCCTCGGCGACCAGCACGTTCTCCGGCTTCACGTCGCGGTGCACCAGCCCCGCCCGGTGCGCGGCGGCGATCGCGGCGAGCATCTGCTCGGCGATGGCCAGCGCCTCGTCGGGGTTGAGCCGGCGTCGCTCGGCGAGCACGTCGCGCAGGGTGCGACCGCGGACGTACTCCATCACGAGGTAGGGCAGGCCGGAGTGGGTGCCCTGGTCGTAGACCGCGACGACGTTGGGATGGGTCAGCCGGGCGATGGTCTTCGCCTCGTCGGTGAACCGCTCCACGAAGCCCGCTGCCCTGGTCTGCGCGTCCGGGGCTTGGGACGGGTGAATGATCTTGACCGCCACGGTGCGCTCGAGGCGCTCGTCGGTGGCGGTGTACACGGTCGCCATGCCGCCACGGGCCACGCGACCGCGAATGCGGTAGCGCCCGTCGATCAGCGAGCCCAGCAACGTGTCGGCGACCTGTGTGTCCATCGGCAGGAAGTCTATGTGTCCAGGAGGTGAAGGTTGAACAGGATGCTACAGATGGGGTGCGACCACGTCTGGATCGCCGCGCTCGCTTCCCCTCGCCGCCCTGCTCAGCCGGCTCGTCGGGGTGCCGTTCGCCCCGGCCGCACGGGACGTGGCAGGGTGGTCCGGTGACCGACTCAGTACCCGCCGACCGGGCCGCGCCCGGCCCCGAATCCGCCGCCGGCCCCACCGACGCCGCCGACTGGCTGACCCTGCCGGACGTGGCCGAGCGCCTCGACGTGTCGATCAGCAAGGTCCACCAGATGATCCGCGACCGGGAGCTGATCGCGGTACGCCGCGACGGCGTCCGCCGGATGCCGGCCGACCTGGTGGCCAACAAGACGGTGCTCAAGCACCTACCCGGCGTGCTCAACCTGCTGGCCGACGCGGGCTACGACGACGAGGCCGCGCTGCGCTGGCTCTACGAGCCGGACGACACCCTGCCCGGCGCCACCCCCGCGAAGGCGCTCGCCGGCGACCAGGCCCGCGAGGTGAAGCGCCGGGCCCAGGCCCTGGGCTTCTGACCCACTCCCACCCTCGTCCCCACCCCTGCCCGTTCCCGCGCGGGGGTGGGGACGAGCCCGCGCGGGTGGCCGGTCAGTCGGCGCGGCGCGTGGCGGCGATGGCCAGGTCGACCAGGGCCTGCCGGGCCTCGGTGTCCAGGTCGACGGCGGCCAGCGCGGCCAGCGCGGTGTCGGTCAGCACGCCGATCCGCTGCTCCGTACGCGCCAGCGCCCCACTGCCGTCGATCAGCTCGCGCAGCCGGGCGATACCGGACGCGTCCAGCCCCGGGTCGCCGAGCCCGCCGAGCAGCACGTCCCGACCCGCCCCGTCGGTCGTCTCCAGGGCCGCCGCCACCAGGTACGTCCGCTTGCCCTCGCGCAGGTCGTCGCCGGCCGGCTTGCCGGTCTGGGCGGGGTCGCCGAACACCCCCAGCACGTCGTCGCGGAGCTGGAACGCCTCGCCCAGCGGCAGCCCGTACGCGGAGTACGCCGCCCGGACCTCCGCCGGCGCGTCGGCCAGCGCCGCACCGACCAGCAGCGGCCGTTCGACGGTGTACTTCGCCGACTTGTAGCGGGCCACCTTGCCGGCCCGCTCCACCGACGTGTCCCCGGTGACCTGGGTCAGCACGTCGAGGTACTGCCCGACGGTGACCTCGGTGCGCATGGCGTCGAAGACCGGCCGGGCCCGGGCCACCGTGCGTGGGTCCAGCCCGGCGGAGTGCAGCAGCTCGTCCGACCAGACCAGGGCCAGGTCGCCCAGCAGGATCGCCGCGGCGTCGCCGAAGCCGTCCGCGTCGCCGCCCCAGCCGGCCGTCCGGTGCCGGGCGGCGAACCGCCGGTGCACGGCCGGCTCGCCGCGCCGGGTGTCGGAGCGGTCCATGAGGTCGTCGTGGATCAACGCGCTGGCCTGCACGAACTCCAACGAGGCCAGGGCGGTGACCACCTGGTCGGTGTCCACCCCGCCGGCTCCCCGGAACCCCCAGTAGGCGAACGCCGGCCGCAGCCGCTTGCCCCCGCCGAGGACGAACGCCTCGATCGTCTCGGCGAGCGGAGCCAGGGCGTCGTCGACCCCGGCCATCCAGGCGCGCTGGCTGGCGAGGAACTCGGTCAGGGCCTCGTCGATCCGTTGACGCAGCCCGGCGCGGTCGACGGGGGAGACAGGAGCAGCGTGGGTCACGCCCCGACGCTATCCGGTCGGCGTGCAGCCCGTCGCGCCACCGGGGGGCCGACGCGCCGTACGTCCCGCCGGAGCCCGCCCGCCGGCCGGCCCGGGTGGCGGCCCCGGACGCGGCAGGTACGGGGCGGCCGACGCGGCGAGCGCCCGGTACCGCCGTACGGCCGGCTCGTCGCCGTGCCCGGCCAGCCGCCGGCGCACGTCGGCCAGCTGGCCCAGCGCGCGGGGCGACCCGGCGCGGACCGCGTCGAGCAGCGCCTCCCCGGCCACCGCGCAGGCCCGCTCCACCTCGCCGAGTTGCAGGTAGCCCCGGGCCAGCCAGGCCCCGTAGATCGCCGAGGTGCGCGGGCCGCGCCGCCGGACGGCGTGCAGCGGCGCCTCGGCCGCACGCGGGCGGCCCAGCGCGACCAGGGTGCGCCCGGCCATCGCGGCCAGCTCCGCCCCGTCGAGCCAGTAGAGCCACGGCGGCTCCCGGCCCGCCTCCGGCGCGTCGGTCGTCCGGCGGGCCGCGTCGAGCGCCTGCCGGGCCGCTCCCGGCCGGCCGCCCAGCGCCGTGGCCAGGGCCACCCGGTGCAGCAGCAGGGCCCGCAGTCCGGGGCCGGTCGACCGACGTGCCCCGGCGTACGCGGTGCGGGCCAGCACCAGCGCGCCCTCCGGGTCGCCGACGCCGCTGAGCAGGTGGCTGGCCGAGCCGAGCACGTGCCCGGCGAGGGCCGGGTCGCCGGCCGTCGCGGCGGCGCGCAACGCCAGCCGGTAGGCGTGCAGCGCGCCGGCGGCGTCCCCGGCGTCGGCCGCGAGCCAGCCGGCGAGCTGGGCGGACTCGGCCAGTTCGAGCAGCAGCCGAGGGCGCGCGGCGGTGCCGCATCCGGACAGCGCCCGCACCGCGCGTCCCAGCCGGTGTGCCCCGAGCCCGACCAGGTCGGCGCCGCCGACGAGGTCGTCGAGCCGACGCAGCTCCGCCAGCCGCACCGGCCCGCCGGCCGCCACCGCCTTGGAATCGGGCAGCCCCGGCCCGGCCGGGCGGCCGGCGTCGTCGCCCGCGCCGGCCGACCGCGTGGGCGGGCCGGGCAGCAGCGCGGCGCGCGGGTCGGCGAGCCAGCGCTGGGCCAGGCCCAGCAGCGCCGCCCGGGGCCGGGACCCGCCGAAGGCCGGTGGCGGAGCGAGGCGGCGGGTGCGGGCCGCCGCGGCGGTCAGCAGGTCGACCGGCACCGCGAGGACGACGGCGAGCCAGCCGAGCCAGAACTCCCCGGGCACGCGCTGCTGCCGCTCCCACCGGGAGACCTCGTGCCGGCTGAGGGTCGGCACACCGGAGGCGGCGCAGAGCTCGGCCGCGACCCGCAGCTGGCTCCAGCCCCGGGCCAGCCGGAGCTGGGCGAGCAGGGGCCCGAGCAACTGCGGGCCGGGCGGCGGGGGCGACGTCATCGGTCCTCCGGGCGGGTGTCGGCGCGGCGGCGGCGCAGGCCCCGGAACGGGCCGGTGCGCCACCGGTGGATGCTGACCCCCGCGCGTACCCCCGGGGGCCCGGCTCCGGCCGGTCCCACCCCGCGCAGTCACATGACTACTCCGTGGGTACGACGCTTTCCGGCCCCGCCGCCCGTACGCCGCCGATCCCCGCGCCCGGTGTCCACCAGTGTGGGAAGGTGTCGGTACGCGGGGCCCGGCCCGCTAGAGTCGTGACGTGGCGCTCGGTCTTCCATCGGTTCTCCCCAATCCGCAGCCGGCGATCGGGGAGCTGATCCGTGACCGGCAGCCGACCTTCTCCTTCGAGTTCTTCCCGCCCAAGACCGCGCAGGGCGAGCGGCTGCTGTGGCAGGCGATCCGCGAGCTGGAGTCGCTGCGCCCGTCGTTCGTCTCGATCACCTACGGCGCGGGCGGGTCGACCCGCGACACCACCGTGGCCGTTACCGAGCGGATCGCCACCGAGACCACCCTGCTGCCGATGGCCCACCTGACCGCGGTCAACCACTCCGTGGCCGAGCTGCGCCACGTCATCGGTCGGCTCGCCGGGGTCGGCGTGCGCAACGTGCTCGCCGTGCGGGGCGACCCGCCGGGCGACCCGGGCGGCGACTGGGTGTGCCACCCCGAGGGGGTGCTCTACGCCGAGGACCTGGTCCGCCTGGTGCGCGACGCCGGCGACTTCAGCGTCGGGGTGGCGGCCTTCCCCTACAAGCACCCGCGTTCAGTTGACGTCGACAGCGACACCGAGCACTTCGTGCGCAAGTGCCGGGCCGGCGCCGACTTCGCGATCACCCAGATGTTCTTCGACGCCGACGACTACCTGCGGCTGCGCGACCGGGTCGCCGCCGCCGGCTGCGACACCCCGATCCTGGCCGGCGTGATGCCGGTGACCCAGATCGGCACCATCGAGCGCTCGGTGCAGCTCTCGGGGGCGCCGTTCCCGCCGGCCCTGGCCGAGCGGTTCGCGAAGGTCGCCGACGACCCGGAGGCGGTCCGCCGCCTCGGTGTCGAACAGGCCAGCGAGATGTGCCGGCGACTGCTCGCCGAGGGCGTGCCCGGGATCCACTTCATCACCCTCAACCGCTCCACCGCCACCCGCGAGGTCTGGCAGAACCTCCAGGTGGGCGCGCGGGTGTGACCCCGCTGCCGCGACACCTGAGCGGCGGTGCGACGGTTGTTCCGTGGTGGGCACACAGCTGAACTGGGACGAGTACGCCACGGCCTGGGCACGGCTGCACGGGGGCTTCGACCCCCGGGCGGCGGCCCCGGTCGTCCGCGCCTGGCTGCGGTTCGCCTACCACGTGGGGTTCGTGCTGGGCCGGCTGCGGGTCGGTCCGACCCCGGTCACCGTGGTGGGCGTGCTGCTCTGCGCCTGCGTCCCGCTGTTCGCCGTACGGCCGCAGGACGGTCCCTTCCTCGCGTCGCTGTTCGTGCTGCTCGCCGCCGTGGCGGACAGCGTCGACGGGGCGGTGGCGGTGGCCACGAACCGCACCTCCCGGCTCGGCTACGTCTACGACTCGCTGGCCGACCGGCTCGGTGAGGTCGCCTGGCTGGCCGCGTTCTGGCTGATCGGCGCGCCGGGGGCGCTCGTCGTGACGGCCGGCGCGCTCTCCTGGCTGCACGAGTACGTCCGTTCCCGGGCGGTGGCCGCCGGGATGCGGGAGCTCGGCGCGGTGACCGTGGGGGAACGCCCCACGCGGGTCTCGGTGGCCCTGGTCGGGCTGCTGCTGGCCGGGCTGACCGGGCTGATCGAGGCGGACCTGGCCGCCGGCACGATCACCATGGCGACCGCCGTCTGGGTGCTGCTGGCCGGCTTCGGTCTCGGTCAGCTGCTCTCCGCCGTCCGCCGCGCCCTGATCGACGCCGGCTGACCGCGGGCCGAACCGGCCCGCGCCGATCCGAACCAGCTCGCACCGGCCCGCGCCGAGCCGTCCGGGCGGCGGGGAGGCCCTCGGCGTCGCCGCGGCGCGTAGCTACCAGGCGGGGCCGATCTCGTCGGCGACGATCTGGGCGGAGAGCGTCACCATCGGCAGACCGCCGCCCGGGTGGCTGGAGCCGCCGACCAGCCACAGCCCGTGCGCCGGGCCCCGGTTGGCGGGGCGCAGCAGGCCGCCGGCGGTGCCGTAGATCGACCCGCCCGGCGCGCCGGTCGCGTCGTCCAGGTCGGCCGGGGTGCGGACCTCCCGGAACGCCAGCCGGTCCCGCACGTCGACGCCGCGTTCGGCCAGCACGTCGAGGACCCGGTCGGCGTACGCCTCGGCGAGGCCGGGCCGGCGCCAGTCGACGGCCCCGGCGGCGGTGCCGTGCCGGGGGGCGTTGACCAGCACGAACCACGCCTCGTGGCCGGCCGGCCGGACCACCGGGTCGTCGGCCACGGTGACGAAGACGGTGGGGTCGGCCGCCGGTCGGGCCCGCACGCCGCGCCCCGGGCGGCCGAACACCGCGTCGAACTCGGCGTCGTAGTCGCGGGGGAAGAACACGTTGTGGTGGGCCAGCCCGGAGTCCCCGGTCACGCCGAGCAGCAGCACGAAGCCGGCCAGGCTGCGGTCGGTCAGCCCGGTCAGCCGGCGCGGGCTGGGCAGCAGGTCCCGGTAGAGGGTGAGCGCGTCGACGTTGGCCACCACCACGTCGGCGGGAACCGGGGCGGCGACCCCACGCAGGCGTACGCCGTGCACCCGGCCGCCGGCGGCGTCGATGCGGGTGACCGTGGCGCCGGTCCGTACGACCACGCCGAGGTCCAGGCAGCGGGTCAGCAGCGCGTCGGCGAGCGTGCCCAGCCCGCCGCGCAGGTACCAGCCGCCGAAGGCCAGCTCGGCGTAGGGGACGGCGACCAGGGCGGCCGGCGCCCGGCGCGGGTCGGCGCCCGTGTAGGTGGCGTAGCGGTCCAGCAGCATCCGCAGTCGGGGGTCGGACAGGTGCCGCCGGCCCAGCCCGCGCAGTGTGCGGCCCGGGCCGATGGCGGCGAGGTCGCCCAGCCGCCAGGCCAGCGTGGCCAGGTCCAGCGGGGAGTCGATCGGGCGACGCAGGATGTCGCGGTGCGACGCCTGCCACACCCGCGCCGCCCGGCGCCACAGCCGCTGCCAGTCCGCGGCGGCCCGGTCGCCGAACGCCGCGCCGATGCGGGCCGCGAACTCGGCCGGGTCGGCGCACGAGTCGAGGGCCGGGCCGCCGCCGGGGAAGACGTGCCGCACGATCGGGTCCACCGGCGTCAGGTCCAGGTACTCGTCGAGCTTCGCGCCGGTCGCCTCGAACAGGTCGTGGAAGACGTCGGGCAGGGTAAGCAGGCTCGGCCCGGTGTCGAAGTGGAACGGGCCGGCCGGGGTGTCGTGGACGTACCGGCCGAGCTTGCCGCCGACGGTCTCCGCGCGTTCGAGCACGGTGACCTGGTGCCCGGTGGCGGCCAGCCGGGCGGCGGTGGCCAACCCTCCCACGCCGGCGCCGACGACCACGATCCGCGCCATGCCGCGCCTCCCTAGGTGACGGGGCGGCCGCGCCAGGACAGGCGACGCCGCTTCCGCAGATGGTACGACCGCAGGGTCAGCCAACCGAGGACCACGACCGACACGGGGTGTGCCAGCGCGTCGGGCCACCACCGGCCGCCCGTCGCCCGCGCGCTGACCGCCCGCCCGGCCACCCCCAGCAGGTAGGCGGCGCAGGCCGTGGCGGCCACCGCCGGCGCGCCGGCGGCCAGGGCGACGACCGCCAGCAGCGGGGGCGCGGTGTAGAGCAGGAGCAGCAGGGCCACCACGGCGGCGGCGGCCACCGGGCTGCCGAAGGTCGCCCAGAGCGATTTCGAGTAGCCGTCGCGCAACTGCGGCCAGTCCTCGTACATCCGGCAGGCGGCCAGCCGCGAGCCGTCGGCGAGGGCGATCCGGCCGCCGGCCCGCTTGACCGCGCGGGCCAGCTCCACGTCCTCCAGGACCTTCCCGGCCACCACGGCGTGCCCGCCGGCCGCGTCGTAGCCGGCCCGGTCCACCACCAGGAACTGCCCGCCGGCGGCGGCCAGCGACGGTCGCCGCGAGCGCTCCATCGCCCGCAGCGGCAGGAAGGTCAGCCACAGCCACTGCAACAGCGGCTGGACCAGCCGGTCGGCCGCCGTCGCCACCAGGATCCGGGGGTACGGCGACAGCAGCGTCACCCGCGCGGCGCGCAGCTCGGTGACGGCCGCCGCGACCGCGTCCGGGGCGAGCACCACGTCGGCGTCGACGAAGACCAGCGCGGTCGCCGCCGGGTCGGTCCGGGTGGCCAGCTGCCAGCAGGCGTGCGGCTTGCCCAGCCAGCCCGGCGGCGGGGCGACCCCGTCGAGCAGCGTGACCCGGGGGTCGTCGCCGGCCACCGCGCGGACCACGTCCGCGGTGCCGTCGGTCGAGCCGTCGTCGAGCACCACCACGCGCAGCCGGGGCACGCCCCGCTGGGCGAGCAGCGCGCGCAGGCAGGGGGTGACCCGCGCGGCCTCGTCGCGCAGCGGCAGCAGCACCGCCACGGTCTCGGTGACCGGCGCCGGCCGCTCGGCCGGGCGACGCAGCCAGCGGCCGGCGTTGACGAGGGTGTGCGCGGTCAGCGCGGCCACGCCGAGCAGCAGCGCGAGGACGGCGGTCATGCCGTCGCGTCGACGCCGGGGCGCTGCGGCTGGCGGGGCCGGTGCCGATGGTCGCGGCGCGAGCGCAGCAACGTGACCACCAGCGGCACGGCGGCCACCGACATGCCGGCCGCGCCCCACAGCGCCGACGCCGGCAGGTCGAGGAAGACCGCGTGGGCCAGCACACTGGAGAAGTACGTCCACAGCCAGAGCGCGAACATCGGCGCGTCCCGCCCGTCGGTGGTGGCCACGGCGGGCCCGGCCAGCGGGCGCAGCGCGCTCATCATCAGCACGGCGAAGAGCAGCCAGCCCAGGTAGTTGCTCACCGGGATGCCGGGCAGCCCGGGCAACGCGGGGGTGGCGTCCCGCCAGACCCAGTAGCCCTCGGCCACCATCTGCGGGTCGAGGAAGAGGTCCCAGGCGGCCAGCCCGACGGCGGCCAGCGCGATCCGCCGGACGGGGAACCGGTTTCCCTGCCGACCACCGGCACCACTGCCGACCACCGACCCGCTGCCGGTCGCGGGCCTGCTGCCGGTCCCCGGCCCGCTGCCGTCGGCGGTGCCGCCGGTCAGCCGGGTGGCCGCCAGCCAGGCCGGCCAGGCCATCCACGTCCAGGCCAGCGGGATGATCAGCGGCACCCCGGCCAGCTTCGGCCCCAACTCGCCGGAGTAGTCGTAGCTGCCGAACGGGAAGCCGGTGGCCACGCCGAGCGCCTCGATGGCGAACCCGCCGCCCGTGGCCACCGCGACCAGCGCCGCCGCCGTACGCGGGCCCCGGCTGAGCAGCGCGTGGCCGACCGAGAGCAGGTAGCCGAGCACGACGGTGGCGACGGTCAGCCGCGCCCGCGTCTGCCCGGCGGTCAGCGGGTAGCAGATCTGCGCCAGCACCAGCGCGGCCAGCAGCGCCCAGGACAGCCGACGGGTCACGGGGCGCCCCGGCCGGGCGGGGTGGGTGTCGGCGGCTCCAGCGGCAGGTCCCGGCCGAGTACGCCGAACGGGCGCTCGTCACCGGGGAAGCGGAAGTCGCGCAGGACGTCGAGGAAGCCGAAGCGGCGGTACAGCCGCCAGGCCCGTGACCGCTGCTCGTCGGCCTCGGGGGTGGAGAGCAGCGTGGTCGTCCCCTCCGCCAGGCTGAGCAGGGCCCGTAGCTGCCGCGCGCCCAGGCCGTGCCCCTGCGCGGGCGGGCGGACGTGCAGCTCGACCACCTCGAAGCAGTGGGTCAGCCAGCGTTGCCGGGTCGGCGTGTCGAGGGCCCGCCAGACCTGGTCGTGCCACCACTGCCCGGAGCCGCCCAGGTAGCCGTAGCCGAAGCCGGCCAGGTGCCCCTCGCTGGTGAGGCTGGCGACGGCGCGGAAGCCGGGCCGGCGTACGTGGGTGGCGATGTAGCCGCGCCGGGCCTCCAGCAGCTCCGGGCGGTATCCCATCGCCTCGCCGTAGACGGCCACCACGTCGTCCAGCCGTCGGACGAGATCGTCCGGCGTCCACCGCACCAACCTCATGCCCGTGCACCCTCCGCCGTTCCCGGATCGCCGTCCGCGACCCACCCCAGCACCGCCCGGTCGCCCACCACGTCGCGCACCTCGAACCGCGCGAAGAGTTCCTCCGCGTACCACCCCTCGGTGGGGGTCCGCATGATCGCCGCGCGGTGCTCCGGGTGACGGTACGCGAACGCCACGAGGTCCGCCGGGTCGCGCCACACGCTCACCGTGCCCTGCCAGCCCAGCGGGGCCTCGCCGACGCCGAAGCGGGCCAGCAGCCCGGGCGCGGCGTGCAACGCGGCGGCCACCGGGGGGATCGCCTGCCAGAAGGTGGCCGCCCGCCGGGGCCGCAGCCGGGCCCGGGTCAGCGCCAGCACCGGGCCGGTGACCCGGCCGCCGGGCGGCTCCCCGAACGGCCGTCGCCCCGACCACTCGCCCCGGCTGCTCAGCGGCCGCAGGTCGACCCGGACGGACGCGCGGGCGATCCGCGCCCAGGCGCGCCCCACCGGCGAGCCGTCGAAGCCGGCCGCGGCGGCGGGGGAGTCCCACACGGTCAGCGCCGCCCACCGGGTGAGGTCCGCGTCGCCCGGCCCGAAGCCGGTGCCGGTCCCGGTGCCGAGCAGCTTGCCGAACCGTACGCCGGGCAGCGCGCGCAGCCGGCGGGGGTCGAGCGCCATCCGGGCCAACGCCCTGGGCAGCGCGGCGCGGGCGGTACGCCACACGTGCAGCGTGACCAGCTCCGGGACGTCCGCTCCGCTGTCGCTGCGTCCGCTCACGCCGCCGCCTCACGGCGCTCGACGGCGGCGCGCGGTGCCACGCTGCTGTGCCTCATGGTCCGTCCGCTCCGCTCGCTCAGGCCACCGTGGTCGGCACGCCGCCGGTGACCCGCAGCAGCTCCGGGTACGTGGTGGGGAAGACCGCCCGGGGCACGCCGCCGGCCGCCCAGATCTCGTCGTACGACCCCAGTGCGGTGTCGACCAGCGTGCGCAGCGGGTGCGGGTGCCCGACGGGGGCGACCCCGCCGATCACCTGCCCGGTGTGCGCGCGGACGAACTCCGGGGTGGCCCGGCGCAGCCGGTCGACCCCGATGGACGCGGCCAGGCCGGCGGTGTCCACCCGGTGCGCGCCGGAGGTGAGCACCAGCAGCGGCGTGCCGTCCGCGTCGAAGACGAGCGAGTTGGCGATCTGGCCGACCCCGACGCCGAGCGACTCGGCGGCGGCCGCGGCGGTGTGCACCGCGTCGGGCAGCAGGCGGACGACGCTGGGCGCGTCGGACGCGTCCCGGGCGCCCGCGGCGTCGAGCACGTCCTGCACCGCCCGTACGTTCGGGTGTGGCTGCATGCCGGCCATTCTTCCCGGTGCCCGCGTCGGCGGCTCAGCCGGCCGTGCCGTGGCCGGGGCGCGCACCCATGGCGACCCCGAGGACGGGACGGCCGTCGCCGGCGGAGGCGACCGCCGTGGTCCCCCGCGCCACGGCCACGGCGGCGTACGCCCGAGCCCGGCACCTGCCGCGACGTCGACCGACGTCCGCGCGTCACACGTTGCATTTTCGTCGGGGGGAGGGTGTACTGTCAGCAGCAGTTAGAACGAGTGTTCGATTGCCTCGAACGCCCGTTCCAATAGACCCGGGGCGGTGTTTCGCGGCGCGGCTCCGGGCGGTGCGGCTCCGCGGGCCGCACCTGGGTCCCGGGCAGTCGCGAGTCCGGGCCCGTCAGGCAGGAGCGTCGCCCGCCGCCCACGACCCCCGGGCGGCGGGCGACGAACCCGCCGGTAACGCCGGCCGGGTGTGGTGTGGGGAAGCGTCCACACCCGGCCGGCCACCCCCGGTGCGTCTTCCTCCGCACCACTCGACCCGGCGTCCCGCCGGCGGCCCAGGGCCGTCTCCGGGGCGGCGCCTCGGCCACGTGGAGGAGACAGTCCCATGCCGACCAACCCGGCTCAGGCACCGACGGTGCCGGCGCACGTGCTGCCGCACCGCACCCCCGCCCAGCTTCTCGCGGTGGCCCGGCGCGGGCTGGCCGAGGCCGCTCAGACCCGTCCCGACGGGCTGCGTTACGCGGCCGCCCACCTGGCCGCGCTCCGTGCCGCCGCGGCCGTGCTCGCCGCCCGGGCGCGTCCCGCCCCCGCCCGACGGCACCGGGTCACCAGCGTCTGGGTCCTGCTCTCCGGCGTCGCCCCCGAGCTCGACGAGTGGGCCCGCTTCTTCGCTCTCGGCGCCGGCAAGCGGGCCGCCGCCGAGGCCGGCATCCCACGGGTCGTGACCGCCCGGGAGGCCGACGACCTGCTGCGCTCCGCCGAGCAGTTCGTCACGGTCGTGGAGGACGCGCTCGGCGTGGCCCACCAGCCGGCGCTCGACGGCCTCGCGGCCTGACCGGGCGTCCCCGGCCATCCGGCGGCGACCGGGTGTCCGGGTCCCGCCACACGCACGTCTGATCCGACAGCACGACGGGGGGTAGGTCCGATGGCGGGCCGGATGGTGGTCGGTTCCGCCGCACTGGCCGGTCTGGTGCGCCCGGCGAGCGCGCCGGACCCGGCAGGTGGCCACCGGGTGCTACCGGTGGCGCCGGAGCTGACCGGGCTGCTGCCCAACCGGGGACTGCGGCGGGGCAGCACGATCGCGGTCGCCACCGGCCAACCGCGGCGCAGCGGCGGCACCTCGCTGGTCCTGGCGCTGCTCGCCGAGGCGTCCCGGGCCGGCTCGTGGTGCGCCGTGGTCGGGGTCCCCTCGTTCGGGGCGGGCGCCGCCGCCGAGTTGGGCATCGCCCTGGACCGGCTCGCCCTGGTGCCCCACCCGGGTCCGGAGTGGGCCACCGTCATCGCCGCGCTGATCGACGGGGTCGACGTCGTGGTCACCGCCGTGCCGACGGCGGTCTCCGCCACGGTCGCCGACCGGCTGGCCGCCCGGGCCCGGCAGCGCGGCAGCGTCCTCGTCCCCTACGGGCGGTGGGACGGCGCGGACGTGACCCTCCAGGTGGTCCGGGGCGCCTGGGAGGGGCTCGGGCAGGGGCGGGGCCGGCTGCGCCGCCGCGAGGTCACCGTCTCCGCGCGGGGGCGCGGAGCCGCCGCCCGTCCGAAGGAGATCAAGGTCTGGCTGCCCGGGGACGGGCTCACCCGGGTCATTCCCCGCTCCGCTCCCGCCGCCGTCGTCTCCGCCACCGGCCGGTCGACCGCCGGTCGGCTGCGCCCGGTCGGCCCGGGCACCGCCACACCCGCCGGCCCGTCCCGTCGTGCCGCGCTCACCCTGGTCGCGCCGTCGTGACCGCCGTGCCCGCGCGGACCCTGTTGCTCTGGTGCCCGGACTGGCCGGTCCTCGCCGCGGAGATCGTCGACGGGGTGCCGGCCACCGACCCGGTCGCCGTACTGCACGCCAATCGCGTGGTCGCCTGCTCCGAGCGGGCCCGCGCCGAGGGGGTGCGCCGGGGGCTGCGCAGACGGGAGGCCCAGGGCCGCTGCCCGCAGCTCACCGCCGTCGAGTACGACCCTGGGCGCGACGCCCGGGCGTTCGAACCGGTGGTCGCCGCCGTCGAGGAACTGGTCGCCGGCGTCGAGGTGGTACGCCCCGGCGCGTGCGCGGTGGCCGCCCGGGGGCCGAGCCGCTACCTCGGGGGCGAGGAGGCCGCCGCCGAGCGGATCGTCGAGCACGTCGCCCAGGCCTGCGCGGTGGAGAGTCAGGTCGGCATCGCCGACGGGGTCTTCGCCGCCGGGCTGGCCGCCCGCGACGGACGGATCGTTCCGCCCGGCGGGACACCGGGGTTCCTCGCCGACCTGCCGGTCGAGGCGCTCGGCCGCCCGGCCCTGGCCGACCTGCTGCGCCGACTCGGCGTACGCACCCTGGGCGACTTCGCCGCGCTGCCCGCCGGCGACGTGCTGGCCCGGTTCGGCTTCGACGGCGCGCTGGCCCACCGGCTGGCGAGCGGGCGCGACCACCGCCCGCTCGCCGTCCGGCGACCCCCCGTCGACCTCGCGGTCACCGCCGACCACGACGAGCCGCTCGACCGGGTCGACGCGGCGGCCTTCGCCGCCCGGGCGTTGGCCGAACGGCTGCACGACCGGCTCGCCGCGCACGGGCTGGCCTGCACCCGGCTCGGCATCGAGGCGGTCACCGCGCACGGCCAGGAACTGCACCGGGTCTGGCGGCACGACGGGCTGCTCACCGCCGGGGCCATCGCCGACCGGGTGCGCTGGCAGCTCGACGGCTGGCTGTCCGGCAGCACCGGTCGGGCCGGCACCCGAGCGACCCGCCCGACGGCGGGCATCATCCGGCTGCGGCTGGTCCCGGACGGAGTGCTCGCGCAGGCCGGCCTGCAACCCGGCCTGTGGGGGGAGACCGGCGAGGAGCGGGAGCGGGCACACCGGGCGTTGAGCCGGGTGCAGGGCATCCTCGGCCCCGAGGCGGTCGTCACCGCGGTGCTCGGCGGCGGGCGTTCCCCGGCCGACCAGGTGCGCCTGGTGCCGTGGGGCGACGAACGCCTGCCGGCGCGTCCCGTCGCGCCGCCCTGGCCGGGTCGGCTGCCGCCGCCCGCGCCGGCCGTGGTGCTGCCCGACCCGCTCGCGGCGGTCGTGCATGACGCCGCCGGCACGCCGGTCGAGGTCAGCGCGCGGCTCCAGGTCAGCGCCGACCCGGCCCGGCTGGCCGTGGGCGCCGCCCGGTCGGTCGAGATCGTCGGGTGGGCCGGCCCGTGGCCGGTCGACGAGCGCTGGTGGGTGCCGGCCGAGGGCCGCCGCCGGGCCCGGTTCCAGGTCTGTCTGGCCGACGGTACGGCCCTGCTGCTCGCCGTCGAGGCTGGCCGGTGGCTGGTGGAGGCGATCTATGACTGAGCGCCCGCCCACGGTCACCGGTCGGTGCGGTGCCTTGTCGGCGGGGCGGCTCGGACGCGCTGGCGCCGCACCGGAGCGCCGTCCGGCGCTGTCGAGCTGCCCCGTTCGTGGGACCGCCGACCACCGGCCGCCGGATCTTGGTGAGATCCGGCCCCTCCAGGGGCCGAAATCGTCCAAGATCTCTCCGGTCGTCCGCACGGAGGGGCTCCGGTGAGCTTCCACAACCCGAAGCTGCCCTGGTCGGAGCTGGAACGCCTGCTCTCCGGCCGGGAACCCGGCACCGGACGATCAGCCCCGAACCGATCGGGTGTGGGCCCGGGCAGATCGGGTGCCGACCGGTCGGGTACCGACCGGTCTGGCGCGGGCGCGGGTGAACCGGGTGCCGAGCGGCCTGGCGTGGGCCAGGGCCGGTCGGGTGCGGGCCGGTCGGGTGCGGGCCAGGGCGGGTCGGGTGCGGGCCGGTCGGGTGCGGGCCGGTCGGGTGGAGGATCGGCGAGGGAGGGGCGGGCCGACGGGGAGGGCGGCCGGGTGCGCGACGGGCGGCACCTGCACGTGGTCGACCCGCTGGCCGTGGACGCCGACGGCGGCGACTCTCCCGCCTGGAGCCGCAGGCGGGAGCACTACCAGCCGCCCGAGGTGGCCCGCCCCGACGACGCGGTGCCGTACGCCGAGCTGCACGCGCACACCAACTTCAGCTTCCTCGACGGTGCCAGCCATCCCGAGGAACTGGCGGAGGAGGCGGCCCGGCTGGGCCTCACCGCGCTCGCCGTCACCGACCACGACGGCTTCTACGGGGTGGTGCGCTTCGCCGAGGCGGCCCGCGCGCTGCACCTGCCGACCGTCTTCGGCGCCGAACTCTCCCTGGACCTGCCCGGCCCGCAGAACGGCGAGCCCGACCCGCTCGGGCGGCACCTGCTGCTGCTCGCCCACGGCCACGAGGGGTACGCGCGGCTGGCGTCGACCATCGCCCGCGCCCAACTGCGCGGCGGGGAGAAGGGCCGCCCGGTCTACGGCGGGCTGGAGGAGGTCGCCGCCGAGCTGCGCGACCACGTGCTGGTGCTCACCGGCTGCCGCAAGGGGCACGTGCCGGCGGCGCTGCTCACCGAGGGGGTGGACGCGGCGGCCCGCGAGCTGGACCGGCTGACCGCCCTGTTCGGCGCGGAGACGGTGGCGGTGGAGCTGACCGACCACGGGCATCCGGTCGACGCCGACCGTAACGACGCGCTCGCCGAGCTGGCGGCGGCGGCCGGGCTGCCCACGGTGGCCACCAACAACGTGCACTACGCCACCCCGGGCCGGCGTCGGCTGGCCACCGCCGTCGCCGCCGTACGGGCCCGGCGCAGCCTGGACGAGATCGACGGCTGGCTGCCAGCGGCCGGCACCGCCCATCTGCGCGGCGGCGCCGAGATGGCGGCCCGGTTCGCCGCGTACCCCGGCGCGGTGGCGCGGGCCGCCGAGTTCGGCGCCGAGCTCGCCTTCGACCTCCAGCTCGTCGCGCCGCGGCTGCCGGCGTACCCGGTGCCGCCCGGGCACACCGAGATGAGCTGGCTGCGCCACCTGACCCACGCCGGCGCCCGCGAGCGCTACGGCCCGCCCGAGGCGCACCCGAGGGCGTACGCGCAGCTCGAACACGAGCTGAACATGATCGAGGAGCTGGGCTTCCCCGGCTACTTCCTGGTGGTCTACGACATCGTCACGTTCTGCCGCGAGCAGGACATCTACTGCCAGGGGCGGGGCTCGGCGGCCAACTCGGCGGTCTGCTACGCGCTGCGGATCACCAACGTGGACGCCGTCCGGCACCGGCTGCTCTTCGAGCGCTTCCTCGCCCCGGAGCGCGACGGCCCGCCGGACATCGACGTCGACATCGAGTCCGACCGCCGCGAGGAGGTGATCCAGCACGTCTACGCCCGCTACGGCCGGGAGCACACCGCGCAGGTCGCCAACGTCATCTCCTACCGGCCCCGCTCGGCGGTGCGCGACGTGGCCAAGGCGTTCGGGTTCTCGCCCGGCCAGCAGGACGCCTGGAGCAAGCAGATCGACCGCTGGGGCTCCGTGGCGTCCGTCGACGTGGCGGACATCCCCGAGCAGGTGGTCGCGTACGCCAACGAGTTGCAGACGTTCCCCCGGCACCTGGGCATCCACTCCGGCGGCATGGTGATCTGCGACCGGCCGGTGATCGAGGTGTGCCCGGTGGAGTGGGGGCGGATGCCGGGCCGCAGCGTGCTCCAGTGGGACAAGGACGACTGCGCCGCCGTCGGCCTGGTCAAGTTCGACCTGCTCGGGCTCGGCATGCTCTCCGCGCTGCACTACGGCTACGACATGATCGGCATGAGCCTGGACCTCGGCGACATGACGCTGGACGACCCCGAGGTCTACGACATGCTCTGCCGGGCCGACTCGGTCGGGGTGTTCCAGGTGGAGAGCCGCGCCCAGATGGCCACCCTGCCCCGGCTGAAGCCCCGCGAGTTCTACGACCTGGTGGTCGAGGTGGCGCTGATCCGGCCCGGCCCGATCCAGGGCGGCTCGGTGCACCCGTACATCCGGCGCAAGAACGGCCAGGAGCCGGTGACCTACGCGCACCCGCTGATGCGCAACGCGCTGGAGAAGACCCTCGGCGTGCCGCTGTTCCAGGAGCAGCTGATGCAGCTCGCCATCGACCTGGCCGGTTTCGACGCGGCGGGGGCCGACCAGCTGCGCCGCGCCATGGGCGCCAAGCGCTCCGCCGAGCGGATGGCCCGCATCGCCGACCGGCTCTACGCGGGCATGGCCGAACGGGGCATCACCGGCGAGCTGGCCGACGACGTCTACCGCAAGCTCTCCGCGTTCGCCAGCTACGGCTTTCCGGAGAGCCACGCGATGAGCTTCGCCTACCTGGTCTACGCCAGCTCCTGGCTCAAGCGCTACCACCCGGGGCCCTTCCTGGCCGCGCTGCTCAACGCCCAGCCGATGGGCTTCTACTCGCCGCAGACCCTCGTCGACGACGCCCGCCGGCACGGGGTGGAGGTGCGCCGGCCGGACATCAACGCCAGCGGCGCCCTGGCGGTGCTGGAATCCACCCCGCAGACCCGGTGGGGCAGCGCTGCGGGGGAGCCGCCGCACGCCTGGGGGCTGGGTGGGCCGGCCGTCCGGCTCGGGCTGTCCGGCGTGCGTACCCTCGGCGACGGGGTGGCCGAGCGGATCGAGGCGGAACGGACGGCGCGCGGGCCGTACCGCGACATGCCGGACCTGGCCCGGCGGGTCGGGCTGTCCGCCGCGCAGCTGGAGGCGTTGGCCACCGCGGACGCCTTCGCCTGTTTCGGGCTGTCCCGGCGGGAGGCCCTCTGGGCCGCCGGCGCGGCGGCCCAGGACCGGCCGGGCCGGCTGCCGGGCACGGTGACCGGCGCGACCGCGCCGACCCTGCCCGGGATGGAGGCGGTGGAACGGCTGGTCGCCGACGTCTGGGCGACCGGGCTGTCGCCGGAGAGCCACCCGGCGAGCTTCATCCGGCCCCGGCTCGACGCCCTCGGCGCGGTGCCGATCGCCCGGCTCGGTCGGGTGGAACCGGGTCGGCGCATCCGGGTCGGCGGGATCGTCACCCACCGGCAGCGGCCGGCGACCGCCGGCGGGGTCACCTTCCTCAACCTGGAGGACGAGACGGGGATGCTCAACGTCACCTGCTCCCCGGGTCTGTGGCAGCGCTACCGGCGGGTGGCCCGCACGAGCGCCGCGCTGGTGGTGCGGGGACGGCTGCACCGGCACGAGGGAGTGATCAACCTCACCGCCGACCGGCTGGACGCGATCGAGCCCCCGGTCAGTCCGGCCTCGCGCGACTTCCGCTGACGGCAGTGATCCACATTACGGTTTTCCGCGCCCGATGGAGGGACACTCCAGCTCGCGCGGGCAGAGTGGCCCGCGTGAGCACGAGGGGGACGAACGATCATGGGAAACAACGACCGTAGCGGCGGGGTGGCGAACTCCCGGCGGACCCGGCTCGGCGCCGGTTGGACCCCGAGCCACCACACCGAACCGCGCGAGTACGAGATCGTCGAGGGCCCGGTGGCCAACGCCCTGCGCTCGCGCGCCGAGGACGACGCCGCCACCGGCGAGTCCTGACCATCCGTGGTCCGGGAGCCGGCCGGGTCGCCGCCGGTGCGACTCGGCTCGGCTGGACCGGGTGACTAGGCTCGACCGGGTGGAGCAGACCCCAGGCCGGCTCGCCGGGCCGCCGCTGACCCCCCGTACCGCCGTGATCTGGTCGGTGCTGCGCGCCGAACTGGAGCGCCGTCCCGGCGCCGCGCTGACCGTCCTCGACGTCGGCGGCGGCACGGGCGGCTTCGCCGTGCCGCTGGCCCAGGCCGGGCACCGGGTGACCGTGGTCGACGCCAGCCCCGACGCGCTCGCCGCGCTGACCCGCCGGGCCGCGGAGGCCGGCGTGGCCGAACGGGTCCGCGCCGTGCAGGGCGACGGCGACGCGCTCGCCGGCCTGGTCGAGCCGGGCAGCGCCGACCTGGTGCTCTGTCACGCCGTGCTGGAGGTCGTCGACGACCCGGCGGCGGTCGTGGCCGCGCTGGCCGCCGCGCTGCGCCCGGGCGGCGCCGCGAGCGTGCTGGTCGCCGGCCGGGCCGCCGCGGTGCTCGGCCGGGCCATGAACGGGCACCTGGACGTCGCCGCCGCGCTGGCCGCCGACCCGGCCGGCACCGCCGGCAGCCGGGACACCCTGCGCCGCCGTTACGACGCCGACGGCGCCGCCGCGCTGCTCGGCGCCGCCGGGCTCGTCGTGGAGGAGATCCACGGCGTACGCGTGCTCGCCGACCTCCTTCCCGCCGCCGTCGCCGACGGACAGCCGGCCGCCCTGGTCGAGTTGGAACGGGCACTCGCCGCGCGGGCGCCCTGGCGGGACCTCGCCGCCCAGCTGCACCTGTTCGCCCGCCGCCCATGACCGACCCGCTGGAGATCGTCGGGCCGCGCTACGGCGACGCCAGCCTCGCCGACGTCCTGCCCGCCGCGCTCGCCGTGCTCGACGTGCCCGGCGCCGCAGACCCGCTCGGGCTGCGGGCCGCGCTGCCCGGGGTACGCCGGATCGCGGTGCTGCTCGTCGACGGCCTCGGCTGGCACCAGATCCCGACCGCCGCCCCGCACGCGCCGACCCTGGCGGGACTCGCCGCCACCGCCGGCCGGCAGCTGACCTCCGGCTTCCCGTCGACCACGCCGACCAGCCTGGTGACGCTGGGCACCGGCGCCGCCCCCGGCGCACACGGCGTACTCGGGTTCACGGTGCGGGTGCCGGGGACCGACCGGGTGCTCAACCACATCGAGTGGGCGGCCGATCCGGCGCCGCTGCGCTGGCAGCCGGTGCGTACGCAGCTGGAACGGGCCCGTGCCGCCGGGGTCGCCGTGACCGTGGTGAGCCGGCCGGAGTTCGGCGGCAGCGGGCTGACGCTGGCCGCCAACCGGGGCGGCGACTACCGCGGCGCGTCCGGCGTCGACGCGCTCGCCGAACGGATGCTCGCCGCCCTGGCCGTCGGCGCGGGGCCCACGCTGGTCTCCGGCTACCACCCCGACCTGGACCGGCACGGCCACCTCACGGGCGTCGACTCGGCGCCCTGGCGGATCGCCGCGGCCGAGGTGGACCGGCTGCTGGCCCGGCTCGTCGACGGGCTGCCGCCCGACGCCGCGCTGCTGGTCACCGCCGACCACGGCCAGCTCGACATCCCGGCCGGGCACCGCATCGACCTGGACACCGACCCCCGGCTGCGCGCCGGGCTGGAGGTGGTCGCCGGGGAGCCCCGGGTCCGCTACCTGCACGTCACCCCCGGCGCTGTGGACGACGTGGTGGCCGCCTGGTCGGCGGTGCTCGGCGACGCGGCCCGGGTGCGTACGCGCGACGAGGTGGTGGCGGCCGGCTGGTTCGGCCCGGTGGCGGAGGAGCACCTGCTCCGCATCGGCGACGTGGTGGTGATCTGCAACGGCACGTACGCGGTGACCGCCTCCCGCTCCGAGCCGCCGGCGGTCTCCCGGCTGGTGGCGTACCACGGGGCGGACACGGCGGCCGAGATGACGATCCCGCTGCTGGTCGTACGCGGCTGACGCGCCGGCCCGCCGGGCGGGGATGTCGCAGGTGCGGGCTAGCCTGCGGGGATGGGTCGCAGCCAGTCGTTGCCCCGGGGCGGCGATCCCCGGTTCGGGCCGGACGCCGACGATTCCGGCTGCCCGATCCTGCACGTCGACATGGACGCCTTCTTCGCCTCGGTCGAGGTCCGGCGCCGTCCGGAGCTGCGCGGTCGGCCCGTCGTGGTCGGCGGGACCGGCCCGCGCGGGGTGGTGAGCTCCGCCAGCTACGAGGCCCGGCGCTACGGCGTACGCAGCGCGATGCCCACCGCGCGGGCCCGGGCGCTCTGCCCGCAGGCGGTCTACCTGCCGCCCGACTTCCCGCAATACTCGGCGGCCTCCACCGCCGTCATGCAGATCTTCCGCGACGTGACCCCGCTGGTCGAGCCGCTCTCCCTGGACGAGGCGTTCCTCGACGTGGCCGGCGCCCGGCGGCTGTTCGGCCCGCCTGCCGCCATCGCCCGGCGCATCCGTGAGCGGGTCGCCGCCGAGCAGGGGCTGACCTGCTCGGTCGGCGTCGCCCCGAGCAAGTTCGTGGCCAAGCTCGGCTCTACCCGCGCCAAGCCCGACGGCCTGCTCGTCGTCCCGGCCGCCCGGGTGCTCGACTTCCTGCACCCGCTGCCGGTGTCGGCGCTGTGGGGGGTGGGGGAGCGGTCCACCGAGACGCTGCGCCGGTTGGGCCTGGCCACGATCGGCGACCTCGCCGCGGCGCCGATGGGCATGCTGCGTAAGGCGCTCGGCGAGGCGGCCGCCACCGGGCTGCACGAGCTGGCCTGGGGACGGGACCCGCGCCGGGTCAGTCCGGAGCACGTGGAGAAGTCGATCGGCGCCGAGGTGACCTTCGACGTCGACGTGGGTGACCCGCTGGAGATCCGCCGGGCGCTGCTCGCGCTCGCCGAGAAGGTCGGCGTCCGGCTGCGCCGGGCGGGGCAGGTCGGGCGCACCGTGTCGCTCAAGGTGCGGCTGGCCGACTTCCGCACCGTCAGCCGCTCCCGCACGGCCGGCACACCGACCGACGTCGCCAGGGAGATCTTCGACACCGTCTGGGCGCTCTACACCGCGCTCGACCCGGGTGAGCCCATCCGACTGGTCGGCGTACGCGTCGAGGGGCTCGCCGCCGCGCGGGAGACCCCGCGACAGCTCACCCTCGGCGCGCCCGAGCGGGGCTGGCGGGAGGCGGAGGCCGCAGCCGACGCCGCGGCTGCCCGTTTCGGGCGGTCCGTCATAGGTCCGGCCAGTCTGCTGGGGCCCCGGGACGGGCGACGAAATGAAAATCCTCCCCGGCCGTAGGTCGTCCCGCTTTCCGACGCGCGGGGGCCCTCGTAGACTTGCGGGTAAGCAGCCGGTTGGCTGCCACGGTCTGTCGGCCCGCCCGGGCCGACCAACGTGACCGGGGAGGAGTGCCGTGCCGCTCTCGGAGCACGAGCAGCGGCTGTTCGAGCAGATCGAGCGGTCGCTTGCCGAGGACCCCAAATTCGCCTCGGCCGTGCGCGCCAGCGATCCGCGCTTCCACGCGCGGCGTCGCCTGCTCGTCGCTGCCGGCTTGATGATCGCCGGGCTGGCCCTGTTGGTCTACGGCGCGGTGATCAAGCTTCCGCCGCTGGCAGTGGCGGGTTTCGTCGTCATGCTGGCCTCGGCCGCGTTTGCGGTGCAGTCGCATCGTCGGGCGCAGTCGCCCGACCTGCACGTCGTCGGCGGGACGACGAGTCGTCGTCGCCCCCGAGGTCGGTCGGGTCGCCGGCCCTCGATCCTGGATCGGATGGAGGACCGGTGGCGGCAGCGCCCGGAGGGACACCGCTGAGCCCGGCCTACCGCTGAGCCCGGCCCGGACCGGCACTGAGCCGGGCCGCGCCGACGAGTCGGCCGCCGGCACGCCCGGCGGCCCTGACGATTCCGCACGCCCTCGGGCGTGCCTCTTCGCATGTCCGGCCGGCCACGCCCGCCGGCCCTGAGGCCCCCCCGCCCGGGCCCGCTCGGCTCCCGCCGGCCCTGCGCCTGAGGGCAATCCGCGCTCCACCGGTACCGCCACCGACGCCATGCTGCGCATCCCGTTTCGCCGGCTCGGCCGGGCACCCGTCTCGGCGTGGCCCCGCGAACGCGACGGGCCGGTAGGGCGAGGACGCCCTACCGGCCCGTTCGGCCGTCGGTCAGCGGGCCATCCGGCCGGCCAGCAGGCGACGCGGGCTCCAGCGCAGCAACCGGTGCCGGGCCCGTCCGCCCGCCGCCACCAGCCGGGACGACGCCTCCGCCGTGCCCGTGCGCCAACGCAGCAGCACCGACGGCGGCAGCACCGCCGCCACCAGGCGGGTGCGCCGGTCGGCCCGCGCGGCGAGCGCGGCGCGTACGGCGCGCAGGGCCGGCAGGAGTTGCTCACCGGTCAGCGGGTCACGGGCGTAACGCGCGCGTTCCTCGGCGCGGCCGAGCAGGCCTACCGCCGTGACCGCCTCCGCGTCGGCCGTGAGCGCCTCCCGGGACAGCCGACCGGCGGTCGCCCTGGGGGTCTCCGTGCGGTCGATCCGGACCCGGTAGTCCACCAGCGTGTCGAGCAGTTCGTCCCAGGCGGCGTGCGCGTCCGCCCGCGCCCGCTCCGCGTCCGCCAGCACCACCATGCGCCGCCCGTCCGCGGGCGCGTCGCCGGCCGCCTCGGGGCGTACCGGCGTCGCGGCCGGGGCCGCCGGGCCGCTGCGCCGCCGACGCAGGGTCGCCCGCCGCAGGGCCGGCAGGGTGAGCAGGACGAGCAGGACGAGCACCGCACCGGCGGCGTACCAGGGCCAGACCGGACGCTGCTCGGCCGCCGCCGCGTCGCCGAGGGCCAGACCGGAGTCGAAGTCCTCCTCGGGCCCCGCCGGCCCCGCCGGGCCGGCCGACGGGTCGGCGCCGCCGGGGGCACTCGACGTGCCGGGGGCCGGCGCCTGCTCCTCCGGGGCGTCGATGTCCGGCGCCCAGGCCGAGCGGGTCGAGCCCTGCACGCCGTACGCGGGGGTGGCGTCGAACGGCACCCAGCCGACCTCGTTGAAGTAGACCTCCGTCCAGGCGTGCAGGTTGCGGTTCGTCAGGGTGTACGTGCCCTCGCTGGAGTTGCTGCCGTTGGCGAAGCCGAACGCCACCCGCGCCGGGATGCCGGCGGCCCGGACGAGCCACGTCATCGCGGCGGCGTACTGCTGGCAGAAGCCGACCTTGTTGTCGAGGAAGTCGACGATCTCCCGCCCGCTGGTGCCGCCCTTGGTGCTCAGCGAGTAGGTGAAGCCGTTGTCCGAGGAGAAGTGGTCGTAGATCGCGCGGACCTTGTCGTACTCGGTGTCCTTGCCCCGCACCAGCGTGGAGACCAGCTCCTCGACCTCGGGCACCGGCGGCGGAGTGGGGTGCAGGCGCCGTACGGCGTGGTCGGCCGGCAGCGGCGGCGACCGGCGCAGGGCCGCCGGCGTGTAGGTCGAGCGCACGTACTCGAACGCGTAGCGCCGGTCGCGTGAATTGTCCCGGTTGGAGAAGATCACCTGGAGGCTCGGGTCGTACGCCCAGTTGCCGTTCAGTTCCTCGGTGCGCACCGGTTCGGTGTAGACCGGCAGCAGCGGCATGGTGAGGTTCTTCGTCACCTCGACCGTGGCCTGGTACTTCCGCTGCTCCGCGCCCCGCGCGGACGGCGCCGGCAGGTCGTCGACGGGGCGCCCCGTGGGGGTGCCCTCCCGGAAGCCGCTCGGCGTGAGCTTGTCGGCCACCCCGAAGCGCAGGTAGAAGGGGTTGGGCTCGTTCGTGGTGACCTTGACCAGGTCGGCGACCTCGGACTGGTTGAGCTGCCCGCTCAGCGCCGCGAAGAGGTCGATCCGGCCGGTCCCGCCCTGCCCGGGGCGCCCGTTGCCGTTGCCGTTGCCCGAACCCGCGCCCAGCGTGTCGAGCAGCCCGCCCGTCATGCCCGGTACGGCCAGCGGCAGCAGCACGGCCAGCGCCACCCCCACCGCGGCCAGCCGCCGCCCGGCGGCGGCCAGCGGCGACGCCTCCCAGACGTCGACGTCGCGCCCGTCGCCGGTGAACCGCCGGCCGAACCGGCGGACCCGCTCGACGTTGTCGGTCACCAGCAGCCAGAGGAAGCCGGCGGCGCCGACGACGAACGGCACCGCCGGGACGCTGTCCACGTAGACCGCGACGGGCACCGAGTAGATCGCCAGCATCGGCAGGCCGGCCAGCGCCGGGCGACGCAGCCCGACGGCGAGCACGTCGACCACCACGGCCACCCCGCCGATCCCGAGGACCGTGACGAACAGCAGCGGATCGGTGTCGGGCACCTTGACGCCGTAGGAGCGCATGTCCTCCAGCGAGTTGTCGAGCAACTCGCCGAAGTGCGTGAAGGTCGACGGGGTGGGTACGATGCCCAGCAGCTCGCCGCCGCCGGGAAAGAGCCAGGTGAGGGCCAGCGTCAGGCCGGCCAGCATGCCCAGCGCCTGGCCCCAGAGCGGAACGCGCGCCGCCCGGGCGAGCGCGGCGACGGCGGCGACCACCGCCACCGCGATCGTCGCCTGGATCAGCCACGTCCAGCGTTCGAAGATGGCCGACAGCGGCGCGGCGGCGAGCAGCGTCGCCACGGCGGCCACGAAGCCCAGGTTCCGGTGGGCGATCATGAGGGGACCCTTCCGTTCATCGCATGCCCCCGGCCACCGTCTCGGCCATGGCCGCCCGCAGCGCGAAGCCCTGCGAACCGCGGGCCGCCTGCGGCCACAGCGCGGGCAGCAGCGTGCCGTGGTCGACCCCGATGACCCGCCAGCCGCTCTGCAACATGGCCAGGGCGGCGGCGCCGTGCGCGTGATCGGCCTCGGCCCGGGCCTTGGCGGGCAGGTTGAGCCAGGTGGAGCTGTCGAGCAGGAAGCCGACGCAGGTGGCGCCGTTGCCGCGCAGCCCGGCCAGCAGCTCGGCCTCGGCCGTGCTCACCGAGCCGAACAGCCCGATGATCAGGCCGCCGTCCGCCCGTTGCCGCACCCGCTGCACCAGGGTGGTGAGCTCGCCCTTCTTGTCGAGCCGCACCTCGGCGAGGTGGTCGAGGAGCACCCCGTCGCCGGTCGCCTCGGAGGCGTCCACGTCGGCGCCGGAGCCGGTGACCAGACGCAGCTTGTAGCCGGCCTGCCGCAGGTGCACCGCGATGCTCGCGGCGGCGGAGACCGCCCACTCGAAGGAGGCCGTCGGCCCGTCGCCGCGGTGGCCGTACGCGCGGGTGTCCAGCACGACGGTGGCCCGGCTCTCCCAGGGCTGCTCCTCCCGGCGCACCATCAGCTCGCCGGTGCGCGCGGTCGACTTCCAGTGCACCCGGCGCAGGTCGTCGCCCATCCGGTACTCCCGGGTGGCGGCGTCGTCCTCGCCGTGCACGGCGACGGAGCGGGCCCGGCTGTCGCCGCTGCCGGCGTACTCGCCGGGCAGACGCACCGAGGGCAGCGGGGTGACCTGCGGGATGACGGTCAGGTGATCGGTGCTCGGGAACGCGCGGCTCAGCTCGCACAGCCCGAACGGGTCGGTCATCCGGACCACCAGCGGGCCCACCTCGTAGCGCCCGCGCACGTCGGCGCGCACCGTGTAGGCCACCGAGCTGGCCTGGTGGGCGCCGAGCCGCTCCAGCACCACGCGGGGCCGGCTGCCCAGCGCGTACGGCAGCCGGTCCTCCAGCAGCAGGGTGCCGGTGGGCAGCCGGGACATGTTCTGCAACCGCAGCACCACCCGGGAACTCGCCCCGACGGGCACCCGGTGCGGGTCCAGCGACCGGTTGCAGGCCAGCTTGTAGCGGCTGCGCCCGACGTAGGCCGCCGCCAGCAGCGGCAGGACGGCCAGCAGCACGGCCACCCGGAGCAGGTCCTTCTCGCCGAGGATGCCGGCCGAGACCGCCGCCGCGACCGCGGCCGCGAGGAACGAACGGCCGCGGGTGGTCAGCCCTCGCAGCCCGTCGCGCACGTCACCGCCTCCGCGGCTCGTACGTGGCTCGGCCGTTGCCCTCGCCCGTCGGGCGGGTGTCGTACGGGGAGCGCCCGCGGTCGTGCGGCAGCGGCAGCCGGTGCACCAGCTCGGAGACGATCGCGTCGGTCGTACGCCGGGCGAGCTGGGCGTCGGCGGTGGGGATGATCCGGTGCGCGAGCACCGGCACGGCCAGCACCTGGAGATCGTCGGGCAGGACGTAGTCGCGCCCCTCCAGGGCGGCCACCGCGCGGGCGGTGCGCAGCAGCTGGAGGGTGGCCCGGGGGGAGGCCCCGAGGCGCAGGTCGGCGGCCTCGCGGGTGGCGGTGACCAGGTCGATCGCGTACTGCTTGACCGCGTCGGCGACGTGCACCTGGCGGACGTGGCCGATCAGCTGCCGCACGGTGTTGGCGTCGGAGACCGGCCGCAGCTCGTCCAGCGGGTCGGTGGCGCCGTGCCCGTCGAGCATCGCCAGCTCGGCGCTCGGGTCCGGGTAGCCCATCGCGATGCGGGCGGTGAAGCGGTCGCGTTGCGCCTCGGGGAGGGGATAGGTGCCCTCCATCTCGATCGGGTTCTGCGTCGCGACGACCATGAACGGCGTCTGGAGGTGGTAGGTGACGCCGTCGACGGTGACCTGGCGCTCCTCCATGCACTCCAGCAGCGCGGACTGCGTCTTCGGCGAGGCGCGGTTGATCTCGTCGCCGACGACCAGGTTGGCGAAGACCGCGCCGGGACGGAACTCGAAGTCGTGCGTCTCCTGGTTGTAGACGCTGACGCCCGTGACGTCGCTGGGCAGCAGGTCGGGGGTGAACTGGATGCGGCGCACGGAGCAGTCGATCGAGCGGGCCATGGCCTTGGCGAGCTTGGTCTTGCCGACGCCGGGCACGTCCTCGATGAGCAGGTGGCCCTCGGCGAGCAGGACGGCCAGGGCGAGCCGCACGGTGGCGGTCTTGCCCTCGATGACCTGCTCGATGTTCGACACGATGGCTTCGCTGGCGGCGCGGAACTCGTCGTGCGGCAGCAGGCCGCCCACCTCGTCCCAGGTCTGTTGTGTCACGGGCCTCCTCCTCGTCGCCGGACGGCAGCTCTGTATAGAGCAGCTGGACCCGCCGTAGGGTTCGCGACGCCGAGCCTCGTCTGCCGCAGAAATCTCACTGGTCTCTCAGGCTAACCATGTTTGTCGTCGTCGCCGACCCCTCCCGGTAGTCCGGCGGTCACGCGTGGAAAGTTTCGCCGGTCGGGGGACGCTTATCCCCCTGCTCACCGGGTAGACGCCGCTCCTGATCAGGACGGGAGTGAACATGGCGGACTCGGCGTTGCCGCTCGACGTCGGCTACTGGCTGCTGGCGTTCAAGGACCTCTCCCTGGAGGGCCGGGTCGGCTACGAGGTGGCCCGAGAGTGGCAACGCCGCCGACAGCCGGTGCGGATGCTGCCCAACTGGGACGACAACATGGGCCACGCGCACGCCATCCGGATCGACGCGGAGCGGGGGTTGCTGGAGGCCGGTGCCGACCCGCGCGGCGACGGTGCCGCCGTCGGCTACTGATCGCCGTCCGGCATGATCCTGGCGGTCGCCCTCGTCTGGCAGGTCGTGCTCGCGGCCTGCGTACCCCTGCTGACCCGTCGGCTGGGCCGCGACGCCGGGTATCCGTTGGCCGCCGGGTTCCTGCTCACGGCCGGGCTACTGCTGCTTCCGCTCCCGGTGCTCCTCGCCGACGCGACGGTCACGGTCGACTGGAGGTGGTTGCCCTCGCTGGACGTCTCGGCCGCCCTGAGGATGGACGCCCTGGCCCTGGTGTTCGCCCTGCTGGTGCTCGGGGTGGGTGCCCTCATTCTGGCCTACTGCCCGCGCTATCTGGGTAGCGGAGCGCCGCACACGCGGACCTACCTGCTGCTGACCCTGTTCGCGACCGCGATGCTCGGTCTGGTCCTTGCCAACGACCTGCTGGTCCTGTTCGTCTTCTGGGAACTGACGTCGGTGCTGTCCTTCGTACTGATCGGGCAGGGCCGGCCGGCCGCCGGACCACCGGCGGTACGGGCGTTACTGGTCACCTCGGGAGGCGGGCTGGCCCTGCTGACCGCCGTCGTGATCCTCACGCTCGACCTCGGCACCAGCGACCTCGGCCGTATCCTCGCCGAGCCCGAGCGGCTGGAGGGCGGCCCCGCCTGGGCCGTCGGCGCGCTGGTGCTGGTCGCGGCCTTCACCAAGTCGGCGCAGGTGCCGTTCCACTTCTGGCTGCCCGGTGCCATGGTCGCCATCACGCCGGTCAGCGCCTACCTGCACGCGGCCACCATGGTCAAGGCCGGCATCTACCTGCTGATGCGGTTCTCCGCCTTGTTCGGCGGTCGGCCCGCGTGGAACCTGACGCTGCTCGCGGTCGGCCTGCTGACCGCCGTGCTAGGAGCCTTTCTGGCCCTGCGCCAGTACGACCTCAAGGCGCTGCTCGCGTACTCCACGGTGAGTCAGCTGGGTCTGATCATCGGGGTCGTCGGAGTGGGCAGCCCTGCCTCGGACGCCGCCGCGATCCTCTACACCGTCGCACACGCGCTGTTCAAGGCGACATTGTTCATGCTGGTCGGCATCATCGACCACGAGGCCGGCAGTCGGGACATCCGCGAGTTGTCCGGACTGCCCCGGGTCATGCCCGCGACGGCGGTGTTCACCGCCATCGCCGCCGCCACCATGGCCGGTCTGCCGCCGACGATCGGGTTCGTCGGTAAGGAGGCGATCTTCGAGGCGCTGGCCGAGGCTTCCCCGCTACCTTGGTCCGGCCAGGTGGCGGCCGGGCTCGGGGTACTGGCCTCCGTGCTGACCTTCGCGTACGCGGCCCGCCTGGTGCACGGCGTCTTCACCGGTCCGCTACGCCAGCAGGGGCTGCGACCGCCACGGCGCTCGTTCGTGGCTCCGGCCGGCGTGGCCGCCGTACTGGCCGTCGCGCTGGGACCCTCCGTAACCGTGCTGAGTCCGCTCGTCCAGCGCGCCGCGAACGACGCCCGACCTCAGGGTGAACCGCCGTACCTGGCGTTCTGGCACGGCTTCACCCTCGCCCTCGGGCTCTCCGCGCTCACCGTCGGGCTCGGGACGCTGCTCTTCGTCTTGCGCGCCCGGGTCGACCGGCAGTTGCGCCGCCTGCCCACCACGACGCCCTTCGCCGTCTGGTTCGAGGCCGGCCGTCTTCGACTGCTGCGTCTCGGCGCCCTGGTCGCCCGGCCGGCCCGGGCGTACGGCCCGGCGACGTTCCTGCTCCGGCCGGTGCTCGCCGTGCCGGTGCTGGCCGTGGCCGCGGTGGTGGGCATCGGTTCGCTGCCGCCGCCCGCTGACGGCGCCAGCCGTCCCGGCGACGTGGTGCTGCTGGTCCTGCTCGTGCTGACCCTGGCCGGGCTGGTCATGGTGCGCTCGGCGCTGGGCGCGGTCGGCCTCACCGGCGCGGTCGGACTCCTGCTCTCCGTCTGGTTCGTGACCGCCGGGGCACCCGACGTCGCACTCACGTTGATGCTGGTCGAGGTGCTCACCACCATCGTGGTGATGCTGGTGTTGCGCCGCCGTCCGCCGCGCCTGCCCCCGGACGGCGTACCTCGTGCCCGGCTGCTCGGCGCGGCGCTGGCCGGGGTGACCGGACTGGCCGCGGCGGCCGGCACCGTGGCGTTGACCGGCCGCCGTGACCTGTCCGACCCGGGCCGCTTCCTGCTGGCCGAGGCGGCACCCGTCACCGGCGGTAGCAACGTGGTCAACACGATCCTGGTGGAGTTCCGCGCGCTGGACACCCTCGGCGAATCGGTGGTCCTGGCGGTCGTGGCGCTGGGGCTGGTCTCGCTTTCCGACCAGGTCACCCGACCGGGACGGGACATCCCCGCCCGTCCGCCCGACCCGGTTCTCGTGTTCGCCCACCGGCTGCTCGCCCCGGTGACGCTGGTGGTGTCGGGGCTTCTGTTCGTACGCGGGCACGAGGAGATCGGGGGCGGGTTCATCGGCGCGCTGCTGGCCGGGACCGCCGTCGGGCTGGGCCACATCGCGTACGCCGGCAGCCCCGCGCCGCTGCTCGGCCGGCTGCGGACCCGGCCCCTGCTGGTGGCGGGACTGCTGCTCTGCGTCGGTGTGGGGTTGGCGGCGCTGCCGCTGGGCCGCCCGTTTCTGACCCTCGGCAAGGTCGGTCTGCCGGGCGGGGCGACCCTGCCGTTCTCCAGCAGCCTGCTGTTCGATCTCGGGATCTACCTGATCGTCCTCGGGCTGATCGTGGCGGCGGTCCGACGGCTCGACGTGTCGAGCAGACCGGTCCGGGCGGGAGAGCCCGGATGAGCGCCGCCGTCGCCGTCGGCGTGCTGGTGGCCACCGGGGTCTACCTGCTGCTTCAGCGTGGCCAGCTGCGGGTGATCCTCGGTTTCGTCCTGCTCGGGCACGCGGTCAACGTGCTGCTGCTCTCCGCCGGTGGGCTGGGCCGACGTACCCCCGCCTTCGACGGCGCCGGCGAGGAGATGGGGGACCCGCTGCCGCAGGCGTTCGTGCTCACCGCCATCGTGATCAGCTTCGGCGTCACGCTCTACCTGCTCGGGCTGCTCGGCGTGGACGACCCGCCCGGCGCCGAGGAGGAGACCGGCGACGGCGACCAGACCGTCAACGGCCAGCACGGCACCGAGGGGGGCACGCGGGGCGGGCACGGCGGCGAGGGCGGGGGAGGACGGTGAGTCGCCTGCTGGTTCTGCCGTTCGCCGCTCCGTTGCTGACCGCCGCGCTGCTGCTCGCCGTACCGCGGCGACGGTCGGCGCACCGGTCGGCCGGTCTCGCGGTGACCGCCGGCGTCCTCGTTCTGGCGGTGGCGCTGCTGGTGGTCACCCGCGACGGCACGGTGCTGGTCGAGCGGGTCGGCGGCTGGCGTCCCCTGGTGGCGATCGGCTTCGCGGCAGACGCGCTCAGCGCGCTGATGGTCACGGTCTGCGCGGTGGTGGTGCTGGCCTGCCTCGCCGCGTCCGGTCACGAGCACGATCCTCTCCTCGTGCCGCTGGTCCTCGTGCTGTCGGCCGGCGCCTACGGCGCGTTCCTCACCACCGACCTGTTCAACCTGTTCGTGCTGGTCGAGGTCATGCTGGTGCCGTCCTACGTGCTCATCGCCCTGGGCGGCGGCAGCACCCGGCTCGGAGCCGCACGCGTCTACGTGGCGACGAACCTGCTGGCCTCCACGATCCTGCTGGCCGGGGTCGGCCTGGTCTACGGGGTGACCGGCACGGTGCGCCTCGCAGACCTAGCAGCCGTCGCCCGTGACTCGCCCACCGCGGCCGTGGCCGCCGGCGTCGTACTGTTGGCGCTGGCGGTCAAGAGCGCCGTGGTGCCCTGGCACGACTGGCTGCCCAGGACCTACCCCGAGGCTCCGCCCGTGGTTCTCGCGCTCTTCTCCGGGCTGCTCACGAAGGTCGGCCTCTACGCCCTGATCCGGATCTACGCCGTCGTGTACGACGGCGATGCGGCGTACGGCCGGGTCATCGCAGCGGTCGCGCTGCTCAGCATGGTGGTGGGAGTGCTCGGGGCGCTCGGGGAGGCCACCGTGCGCCGAGTGCTCACCTTCCACATGGTCAGTCAGATCGGATACGTCCTACTGGGACTGGCCCTGTTTACGGCAGCGAGTCTCAGCGCGGCGGTCTTCTACCTAGTGCAGTACATCCTGGTGAAGACGGCGCTCTTTCTCTGCGCCGCGGCGGTGCACGCCGGACACCGGACCGACCGGCTGGATCGGCTGACCGGCCTGTCCGGCATCCATCCCGTGCTGGCGCTCGCTTTCGCCGGCGCCGCGCTCTCGCTGGCGGGACTTCCCCCGTTCTCCGGGTTCGTGGCGAAGTTCCTGCTGATCAGGGCGGTGGGCGATGCCGGGCAGTGGGTCGCGGTGGCGGTGGCCGTCGGCGTCAGCCTGCTCACCCTGGCCTCGATGCTCAAGATCTGGGGCACCGCGTTCTGGGGGGAGCCACCCGCTCCGGACGAGGCCGTCGCGACTCGCCCGCCGGCCCGGATGGTGCTGCCGGCGTTGACCTTGGCGGTCGGTTCCCTGCTGCTCGGGGCGCTGGCCGAACCCCTGCTCGGGCTGGCTGACGCCGCAGCGGCCGGTCTGCTCGACCTGGACGGCTACCTACGGGCGGTGAGCGGCCGATGAGCCTGGACGTGGTGCGGCGGACGGTGGTGCGGACCGGGCGGGTCGTGTGCTTCCTCGGGTGGTACGCCACCCGTCTGGTGCTGGCCAATCTGGTGGTCGCCCGGGAGATCCTGACCCCGGGCTGGCGGCTGCGCCCGGCGATCGTCCGGGTGCCGCTGACCGAGGTGAGCGACACCGAGGTGGTGCTCATGGCGCTCTGCGTGGGGCTGACTCCGGGCACCCTCGCGGTGGCGGTGCGGACGTCCCCGCCGGTGCTCTTCGTGCACGGCATGTACGCCGAGGATCCGGACGGGTTCCGCCGCGAGATCGGTGAACTTGAGCAGAAGCTGCTGCTGGCCGCCCGGCCCGTCGGCAGAGGGCCGGCGGGACCCGCGCCCGCGGTCGGCGATGTGGATGGGAGGTAGGGACGTGTTCCTGCTCGACGTGGCGCTCGTCGTCCTCGCGCTGTCGGCGCTGCCGGTGATCTGGCGGTTGGCTGTCGGTCCGACCGACGCCGACCGCGCGGCTGCCCTCGACCTGGGCTTCTTCGTCGTCCTGGCCGCGATGGCCGTGCTGGCCGCCCGGTTGGACTTCCCGGCTCTGCTGGACCTGGTGCTGACCGGCACTCTGGTGGCCTTCCTGGCGACGGTCGCGCTGGCCCGCCTGGTGTATCGGCGGCCGCGCTGATGCGTACCGTGCTGGCGGCTGTTCCGCTGCTCGTGGGCACCGGGCTGATCGCGGTCAGCGCGCTCGGCCTGCTGCGCTTGCCAGACGTCTACAACCGGATGAACGCGGTGGCCAAGGCGGCGAGCCTGGGCGTGGTGTGCGTCCTGGTGGGAGTGCTGGTGCTGGTGTTCGACGCGCGGAGCGCGGTGGTGGTCGCCGTGGCGGTGGGGCTGCAACTGCTCAGCGCTCCCGTCGGCGGCTACGCGTTGGCCGTGGCGTCCTACCGCGCGGGCGCTCCGTTGGCCGCGATGACCTGGTACGACGACCTCGCCGACGCCGACGCCGACGCCGACGCCGACGCCGACGCCGACGCCGACGCCGGGTCGCCCTCGGGGCTTCGAGGCGACCGGTCGGGTGGCGCCGCGGGCGGCGGACCCGCCGACGGGTAACCGTCTCGCCGCCGCCTGCGCGCCGACGGTAGACTGCGAGGCATGTCCGTGGCCGGTCTGCTTCTTACCGAGCCGTGTTGACGCGCTGATCCGCGACAGCACGGCCGCCCCTCCTGCGCGAGGGGCTTTTTTGTGCCTACCGGACGAGACCGACCCGCATCCCGCGGTACGACGAACAGCGGATCGAGGAGAGACGCCATGAGTGAGGCAGCCGCACCGGCCAGTGACGTGCCACCCTTCCGGTACACCGCGGCCCTGGCCGAGGAGATCGAACAGCGCTGGCAGGACGTCTGGGCGCGGGAGGGGACGTTCCACGCCCCGAACCCGACCGGCCCGCTGGCCGACCCCGGTCACCCCCGCGCCGGGGCGGAGAAGCTGTACGTCCTGGACATGTTCCCGTACCCGTCGGGCGCGGGCCTGCACGTCGGGCATCCGCTGGGCTACATCGGCACCGACTGCTTCGCCCGCTACCAGCGGATGGCGGGGCGCAACGTGCTGCACGCGATGGGCTTCGACGCGTTCGGCCTGCCCGCCGAGCAGTACGCGGTGCAGACCGGCACCCACCCGCGGACCACCACCGTGGCCAACATCGAGCGCTACAAGGCGCAGCTGCGCCGGCTGGGCCTGGCCCACGACGAGCGCCGCTCGGTGGCCACCATCGACACCGACTTCTACCGCTGGACGCAGTGGATCTTCCTGCAGGTCTTCAACTCCTGGTACGACACGGACGCGAAGCGGGCCCGCCCGATCGCCGAGCTGATCGCCGAGTTCGAGGGCGGCAACCGGCCGACCCCCGACGGGCGGGCGTGGGCGGAACTGTCCGTCGCCGAGCGCCGGGGGATCGTCGACGACCACCGGCTGGCGTACGTCTCGCAGGCGCCCGTCAACTGGTGCCCGGGGCTGGGCACCGTGCTGGCCAACGAGGAGGTCACCGCCGACGGCCGCTCCGAGCGGGGCAACTTCCCGGTCTTCAAGCGCAACCTGAAGCAGTGGATGATGCGGATCACCGCGTACGGCGACCGGCTGCTGGACGACCTGGACACGCTGGACTGGCCCGAGCCGATCAAGCTGATGCAGCGCAACTGGATCGGCCGCTCCACCGGCGCGCACATCGACTTCCCGACCTCCGTGGAGCCGATCCGGGTGTTCACGACCCGGCCGGACACGATCTTCGGCGCCACCTACATGGTGCTGGCCCCCGAGCACGAGCTGGTCGACGCGCTGGCGCCGGCCGCCTGGCCCGAGGGTACGAAGGACGCGTGGACCGGCGGGCACGCCAACCCGCGCGCGGCCGTCGAGGCGTACCGCAAGGCGGCGGCGGCCAAGACCGACGTCGAGCGGCAGGCCGACACGAAGGAGAAGACGGGCGTCTTCGTCGGCGCGTACGCCACCAACCCGGTCACCGGCGGGCGGATCCCGGTCTTCATCGCCGACTACGTGCTGGCCGGCTACGGCACGGGCGCGATCATGGCGGTGCCCGGCCAGGACGAGCGGGACTGGGCGTTCGCCGAGGTCTTCGAGCTGCCGATCGTGCGTACCGTGCAGCCGGCGGAGGGCTTCGACGGCAAGGCGTACACCGGGGACGGCCCGGCGATCAACAGCGCCGCGCCCGAGCGCGGCCTGGACCTGGACGGCCTGGGGGTGGCCGAGGCCAAGGCGGCGACCATCGGGTGGCTGGAGGCCAACGGGCACGGCACCGGCGCGGTGACCTACCGGCTGCGCGACTGGCTGTTCTCCCGGCAGCGCTACTGGGGCGAGCCGTTCCCCATCGTGTACGACTCCACCGGCGCGGCCATCGCCCTGCCGGAGGAGATGCTGCCCGTCGAGCTGCCCGAGGTGGACGACTTCTCACCGCGCACGTTCGACCCGGAGGACGCCGGCAGCAACCCGGAGACGCCGCTGTCGCGCCGGCGCGACTGGGTCGAGGTGGAGCTGGATCTGGGCGACGGCCCGAAGCGCTACACCCGCGAGACCAACGTGATGCCGCAGTGGGCCGGCTCGTGCTGGTACGAGCTGCGCTACCTGGACCCGACCAACTCGCAGCGCTTCGTCGACGCGGAGAACGAGGCGTACTGGATGGGGCCGCGCGGCGAGGGCGACTGCGGTGGCACCGACCTGTACGTCGGTGGCGCCGAGCACGCCGTGCTGCACCTGCTGTACGCGCGGTTCTGGCACAAGGTGCTGTACGACCTGGGGCACGTCTCGTCGTTCGAGCCGTTCCGCAAGCTGTTCAACCAGGGCTACATCCAGGCGTACGCGTACACCGACGCCCGGGGCGCCTACGTGCCGGCCGAGGAGGTCACCGAGCGCGACGGCGGCTTCTACCTGGGCGACACCCAGGTCAACCGCGAGTACGGCAAGATGGGCAAGTCCCTGAAGAACGTGGTCACGCCCGACGAGATGTGCGCCGCGTACGGGGCGGACACGTTCCGGGTCTACGAGATGTCCATGGGCCCGCTGGAGGTGTCCCGCCCGTGGGAGACCCGGGCGGTGGTCGGGTCGTACCGGTTCCTGCAGCGGGTCTGGCGGGCGGTCGTCGACGAGCAGACCGGCGCGCTGCGGGTCACCGACGCGCCCGCCGACGAGGCGACGCGGCGGCTGCTGCACAAGGTGGTCGACGGGGTCCGCGGCGACATGGAGGCGATCCGGTTCAACACCGCGATCGCGAAGCTGATCGAGCTGACCAACGGGCTGACCCGGCTGGCGGAGACCCCGCGCGAGGTGGCCGAGCCGCTGGTGCTGATGCTGGCGCCGTTCGCCCCGCACGTCGCCGAGGAGCTGTGGCGCCGGCTGGGGCACGACACCTCCCTGACGTACGCGGACTTCCCGACCGCCGACCCCGCGCTGCTGGTGGCGGAGACGGTGACGTACCCGGTGCAGATCAACGGCAAGGTGCGGGGCCGTGTCGAGGTCCCCGCCGACGCGTCCGAGGAGACCGTCCGCGCGGCGGCCCTGGAGGCGGTCGCACCCTCGCTGGCCGGCAAGGAACCCCGCAAGGTCATCGTCATCAAGGGCCGCATGGTCTCCGTGGTGGCCTGATCGTCCTGTGGGTCGATCATGCAGTCGTGGTGGGGGGCGAAGTCCCCGGACCCGGATGAGTCGGGCACCACGACTGCATGATCGGCGCGGCCGTCCCGGATCAGGGGTCGCGGCGGTGGATGACGGTCACGGCCGTCAGGGTCGCGGCCACGGACCAGGCGGCCAGGGTCAGCCAGGAGCCCGTGACGGTGGCCGGGTACGGGTCCGGGTTGAGGACGTCGGGGTGCACCTCGATCAGTCGTAGCCAGGCGGTGAGCGGCAGGGCGTTGTACGCCTCGGCGATCCACCGGTGCTCGTCGCTGTCCACCGCCATCGGCACCAGCACGAGCACCGCCGTGGCGGCGGCCACGGCCCCGGCGGCGTGCCGGGTGAGCGCGCCCAGGCCCATCCCGACGAGCGCGCACACGGGCACCAGCACGGCGCTCGCCACGACGGCGCGCAGCACCCCCGGCTCGCCGATCGACCAGCCGGCGCCCCGGTCGGCGAGGATCGCCTGGGACACCCAGAACGAGGTCGCCGCGGTGACCGCGCCGAGGACGAGCATCACCCCGGCCAGGACGGCGGCCTTCGCCGCGACCACCGCCCGGCGGGCGGGCACGGCGGCGAACGTGGTCCGGATCAGCCCGCTCTGGTACTCGCCGACGACCGTCAGGGCGCCGACGGTGGCCGAGGCGAGGATCAGCACCAGGTAGCCGACCTCGGGGAAGGCGTCGCGCACCGGCCCGTACAGGCGGAACATCTCCCGGCGCCCCTCCGGGTACGCCGGCCAGTTCCGGTGGTCGGCGAGGCTGGCGTTGACGCTGACCCCGACCACGAACAGGAAGACCAGGGGCAGCGTCCAGCGGGTCGAGCGCAGCGACCAGAGTTTGATCCACTCGGCGGCCGGCAGGTCGCGGAACCGGGCCGGCGGCCCGGTCACGGTCGGTCGGCGGGTCGTCCCGGTCACGGCGGTCATCGGGTCCCCTCCCCGGCGAGATACTCCACGCTGTCGGCGGTGAGCGCCATGAAGGCGTCCTCCAGCGACGCCGTGCGGGCGCTCAGCTCGTGCAGCCCGATGCGGTGGGCGAGCGCGAGGTCGCCGATGCGCGCGGCCGTCAGGCCGGTCACGAGCAGCGCCCCGGCGTCGCCCGGCCGCACGTCCGCGCCCTCCGCCGCCAGCACGGCGGCCAGGCCCGCCGCGTCGGGCGTACGGACGGACACGCCGGCCCGGGTGCTCCCGGCGGCGAACTCGGCGAGGCTCTGCTCGGCGATGAGCCGGCCCCGGCCGATCACCACGAGCCGGTCGGCGCAGTTCTGCATCTCGCTCATCAGGTGGCTGGAGACGAAGACCGTGCGCCCCTCGGCGGCCAGCCGCCGGAACAGGTCCCGTACCCAGCGCACCCCCTCCGGGTCGAGGCCGTTGAACGGCTCGTCGAAGAGGAGCACGGGCGGGTCCCCGAGCAGCGCGGCGGCGATCCCGAGCCGCTGCCGCATGCCGAGGGAGAAGCCGCCGATGCGCCGCCGCGCGACGGCCGACAGGCCCACCTCCCGCAGCACCTCGTCGACCCGGGCGCGCGCGATGCCGTTGCTGCGGGCCAGGGCCCACAGGTGCGCGACGGCGCTGCGCCCGCCGTGCGCGTCCCCGGCGTCCAGCAGCGCGCCGGCGTGACGCAGCCCGCGCGGCCGGTCGGCGAAACGGACCCCGTCCACGGTGACGGTGCCGCTGGTCGGTGCGGTCAGGCCGATGATCATCCGGAGCGTGGTGGACTTGCCGGCCCCGTTGGGGCCCAGGAACCCGGTCACGTGGCCGGGGCGCACGGTCAACGTGAGGTCGTCGACGGCCGTCGTGCGGCCGTACCGTCTCGTCAGGGCGTTCAGTTCGATCACCCGGCCCACGCTGCCGGGTGACGGCCGGGGCGGCGTCGCCCCGGCGGGCACATCCGGCGGCCGGTGACCCGCCCCGGGGCATACGCCCGCGGGCCGATGCCCGGGCGGCGGTGGGCTGGCTACCGTGTGCGGCATGGATGCGACCGCGCCGCCGCCGCGCCGCGCCCTGGCGTCGGCGCGGGCGGTGCTGCCCTGGCTCGGCGTCGCGGTGCTGCCGGTCGCCGTGCTGATGGCCCCCGTCGTGGCGTCGAGCCGCGACGGCGTGGGGTTCGGCGACTGGTGGCTCGCCGAGCGCTACCTGGTCCCGCTGCTGGCCGTGGCCCCGCCCGCCGGCCTGCTGCGGCGCCGGCCGGTGCTGGCCCTGGCGCTGATGCTGGTCGCGGCGTGCGTGGTCACCGTGGTCGTCAACGTCCCGGAGGACGGTTACCTGACCGACATCTGGTACGCGCAGTTCCTGGCCGTCGACCTGGTGGTGGGGCTGATCGCGGCGGGGAGGTCCCGCCGCGTCTCGGTGCCGGTGGCCGTCGTGGCGCTCGCCGTGCAGATCACCGCGAGCTTCGTGAACCCCTCCACCGACCCGGTCAGCCGGGCCACGCTCTCCGTGCTGGCGGTCGTCACCGCGTGGACGGTCGGCAATTCCGTGCGGGCCCGGCGCGGCTACGCCGAGGCGCTGCGGTCGCACGCCGCCGCCGAGGCGGTCACCGCCGAGCGGCTGCGCATCGCCCGCGAGCTGCACGACATGGTCGCCCACAGCATCGGGGTGATCGCCATCCAGGCCGGCGTGGGGGCCCGGGTCATCGACACCCAACCGGCCCAGGCGCGCGCCGCGCTGGCCACCATCGAGGCGACCAGCCGCGACACCCTGGCCGGCCTCCGGCGTACGCTCGGCGCACTGCGCCGCCCCCAGTCGGAGTCGGCGTCGCTGGACCCGACGCCCGGGCTGGCCGACCTCGACCGGCTGGTCACGGCCGCCGCCGACGCCGGCGTGCGGGTGGACCTGCGACGCGGCGGCGAACGGCGGCCGGTCCCGGCCGAGGTCGACCTCGCCGCGTTCCGCATCGTGCAGGAGGCGCTCACCAACGTGGTACGACACGCGGGCAGCGACCGGTGCCGGGTCACCGTCACGTACGGCCCCGACGAGGTCGCGGTGGAGGTCGTCGACGACGGCCGGGGCGGCGCGGTCGGCGGCGAGGGACACGGCATCGTCGGCATGCGGGAACGGGTCGCCCTGACCGGCGGGCGGTTCCACGCCGGGCCGCGCCCGGAGGGTGGCTTCCGGGTGGCGGCGTGGCTGCCGACGCCGCCGGCGGTATCACCGGCGGGGCTGCCGGGGCCGACGGCGGTATCACCGGTGTCGCCGGCGGCGGTGGAGCCGGCCGGGCCACGGACCGGGACGGGGGAGCGGTGAGCGTCCGCGTGCTGCTCGTCGACGACCAGCCGCTGGTCCGCGCCGGCCTGCGGGTGCTCATCGCCGACGCCCCCGACATCGACGTCGTCGGCGAGGCGGGCACGGGGGCCGAGGCGGTACGGCTGGCCCGCGAGCTCGTGCCGGACGTGGTGCTGATGGACCTGCGGATGCCCGGCATGGACGGCATCCGGGCCACCCGCGCCATCACCGCGCACGGCGGCGTCACCCGCGTCCTCGTGCTCACCACCTTCGACGACGACGAGCACGTGCACGCCGCGCTGCGCGCCGGCGCGAGCGGGCTCCTGGTCAAGGACATGGCGCTGGACGACATCCTGGGCGCCGTCCGGGTGGTCGCCGCCGGGGACGCGCTGATCGCCCCGGGGGTCACCCGCCGGCTCATCGCCGAGTTCGCCCGCCGCCCGGCCCCCGCCGCCCCGACCCGGGCCCTCGACGGCGTCACCGAGCGGGAGCGCGAGGTGCTGACCCTCGTCGGCCGGGGCCTGTCCAACGGCGAGATCGCCGCCGAGCTGACGATCAGCGCGGCCACCGCGAAGGCCCACGTGGCCCGGCTGTTCAGCAAGCTGGGCGCCCGCGACCGCGTGCACCTCGTCATCGCCGCCTACGAGGCGGGGCTGGTCTCCCCGGCGGGATGAGGCGCGCGACCGGGTGGGGCGGGCGCTCACAGTCAGCGCAGCGCGGCCGTCACCACCGCGCGGTGCCCGGCCAGCCAGTCGTACCAGCCACGCACCATGTCGGCGATCCCCGCCTCGCGGAGCTGGCACATGGCCGGATCGCCCCGCTGCGCGCCGGCCGCGATCCCGCGCCAGGTCCCGTCGATCTGGGCGAGCATCACGTCGACCAGTTCGACGCGGGGCAGCGCGAGCGACCCCTTGCCGGCCGCCTCGTAGGCGTCGCAGAGCAGCCGGGCGCGCCGACCCAGTTCCACCGCGTCGGCGCCCGGCCCCGGCGCCGCCCAGTGCCAGGCGGCGAAGGCGACATCCTCGACCCGCCGGCCGGGCGCGGCGAGATCCCAGTCGATCAGTGCCACGGGCAGCGGGCCGGCGGGGGAGTCCCGGTACACCGTGTTCTTCGGGGACAGGTCGCGGTGGCAGACCGTCTCGGCGGCCCCGGCCAGCAGGCTGCCCGCGCAGGCGTCGTGCAGCCGCCTGACCAGCTCGGCCAGCCGGGTCAGCGCCGGGTCGGCGAAGTACGCCGGATCCTCGCTGTCCCGCCACGGCACCCGGCCGTCGACGTGGCTGAGCACCTGCCGACCCTGCTCGTCCGTGCCGAGGTGGCGGGGCGCGACGTCCGCGCCCACCCGCTCCAGGTGCCGCAGCAGCGCGGCGACGAACTCGGCGTTCTCCGGCGGCGTACGCCGGACGGTGTCGCCGACCCGGACCACCTCGGCGATGAAGCCGCCGCGCAGCCGTTCCTCGGCGACGGTGGGGCCGACGCGACCGGTGGCGCGGTTCGGCTGCCGTCCCTCGTGTTCCGGCCCGGTGCCCTCGCGCGCTCCGGGCGACCCGCTGCGCACGCCGGCCTCAGCTCGGCCCGAGCCGGCGCTGTCGCTCAGCGCGCCACCAGCGGCGGATCAGCACGACGCTGGCGACGAGGCCGAGCGCGGCCGGCGCTGCGCCGAACCAGTTCATGTCGCCCGGGGAGGTGACCGCCGCGCCCACCGCCGCGTAGCCGAACGCGGTGGGCGCGGACGCGATCACGCTGCCCGCGAGGAACGGCAGGACCCGGGCGCCGGTGGTGCCGTAGCCGTAGCTGACCAGCCCGAAGCCGGCGATCGGCAGCAGCCGTACGGTGATCACGCCGAGGACGCTCTGCCGGGCGAACCAGCCGTCCAGCCGGGCCAGCCGGCCGCGTACCCGCTCGGCGACGAACTCCCGCCCGAGGAGGCGGCCGACCGCGAAGCCCAGCGCCGCCGCGAGCAGGGCGGCACCCAGCGCGTACGCGGCGCCCTCCAGCGCGCCGAAGATCGCCCCCGAGGCGAGCGTGATGAAGGTCCGGGGGACCAGCGCGACCAGCAGCAGCGCCCCGCCGAGGATCGCCGCCACGGGGGCGAGGGCACCCATCCGGTCGGCCAGCCGGGGCAGTTGGTGCGCCTCGGGCAGCGGGACGACCAGCAGCACCGCCCCGAAGGTGACCAGCAGGAGCAGCAGCAGGGCGAAGCGGACGGCCGACGGCTGGCGCAGCAGCCGCCGGACGGCCGGGATCATGCCCTGGCGGCGGCGGCCACCGCGGCGCGGCGCTCGGCGCGCAGCCGGTCCGACCAGGTGTCGTCCAGCGGCGGGAGCTGGTGCACGCCCGTGGCCCAGCGCAGCAGCAGGTCCGCCAGCGCGGGATTGCGGGCCAGGGCCGGGCCGTGCGAGTACGTGCCGAGCAGCTTGCCCCGCCACGCCCCCTCGGTGGCGCCGTCGTTGCCGACCCCGGCGGTGACCCGGGCCAGCGGGGAGACCCCCGGGCCGAGGTGGGTACGCCCACCGTGGTTCTCGAACCCGGTCAGCGCCGGTACGCCCAGCCGTGGGTCGATCTCGCCGGCCAGCTCGCCGACGGCGCGGGTCGGCCCCCGGTCGGAGGAGAGGTCGAGCAGCTCCAGCCCGGCGCAGAGGGTGCCCTTGGCGAAGAAGGAGGTGCCGAGGAGCTGGTAGCCGGCGCAGACACCGAACACGACCGAGCCCTGGGCGACGGCCCGGTGCAGGCCGCCGTCGGCGAGCAGCCGCTGCGCGCCGAGCGCCTGCGGGCCGTCCTCGCCGCCGCCGATGAGGTAGATGTCGGCGGTGGAGGGCAGGCGCTGGTCGGAACGCACCTCCAGCACCTCGACCGGGAAGCCGCGCTGGCGCGCCCGGCGGGCGAGGATCAGCGCGTTGCCGCGGTCGCCGTAGGTGGAGAGCAGGTCGGGGTAGATCCAGACGATGCGCAGGCTCTCAGTTGACACGGTCCAACTCCGCTCGGATGTCCTGGAACGCGGTGTAGTTCGCGATGACCTCCAGGCGCCCCGGGGGCACCGACCGGACGGCGTCGGCGAATGTCCGCACATGCTGGAAGGGCACGTCGTTGACCTCCAGCCGGACCGCGAGGTCGTACGCGCGGTCGCCGGTGATCAGCACCTGCCGGCCCCGTAGCGGGGCGAAGTCGACGTCGAAGAGCCACGAGGTGTCCAGCCCGTCGGGGTCCCGGGCGTTGATGGAGAGCAGTGTCGGGGCGAGGTCGGCCATGTCGAAGGCCTCCAGCCAGCTGGCCGGGTTCTTCGCCAGCAGCAGCCGGATGTTGCGCCCGTCCCGGTCGACCTGCGCGTAGCGCCCCGCGACGGAGGTGACGGTGCCGAGCTGGAGCACCGCGTCCACGGGCCGGACGCCGAACTCGGCGGCGACGGCCAGCGCGGTCGCGGCGTTGCCCACGTTGACCTTGCCGGGGAGCTGGAGCTTGACCTTGTGCCAGGCGCCCGTCGGGTCGAGCACGCCGTCGTCCTCCACCGTCCACTGCGGCTCGGGCCGACGTAGCGGGCAGCCGCTGCACCACCACTGGTCGCCGGAGCGCTGGATGGTGGAGCCGCACTCGGGGCAGACCCAGGAGTCGTCGTGCCAGCGCTGCCCGGCGCTGAACCAGGTGACGTGCGGCGGGGCGATGCGGTGGTCGTGGTTGGGCGGCGGGGTGGCGGCCCACACCACCATCGGGTCGTCGGCGTTGGCGACGATGCGCACGTTGGTGTGCCGGACCAGCGCGGCGCGCCAGAGCTGCGCCATCATGGCGACCTCCTTGGCCCGGTCGAGCTGGTCGCGGGAGAGGTTGAGCAGCGCCACCACGTGCGGCTCGGTGGCCTCCAGCACCTGGGCGAGGTAGTGCTCGTCGACCTCCAGCACGGCGTAGGGCGTGCTGCCGGCCTTGGCGAGTGCCGAGGTGTGCCCGGTCGGCATGTTGGCGCCGAACGAGTTGGTGGCGACGCGACCGAGCACCCCGACCGCCGCGGCGGTGAGCCGGGTGGTGGTGGTCTTGCCGTTGGTGCCGGAGATCAGGGCGATCGCGCGCCCGGCCGACAGGTGGGCCAGCAGGTCCGGGTCGATCTTCAGGCCGATCCAGCCGCCGATCACCGAGCCGTCACCGCGCCCCGCGGCCCGCGACAGCGCCGCGGCGGTCCGCGACACCGAGCTGGCCACCTTTGCCCGCAGGGGCATCTTCGCGTCCGTCACCCGAGCGAGGTTACCGGACCGGCGGTCCCGCCAGATCGCCGCCGACGGCGAACCGTTCGGCCGGGGTGGCCCGGCGGGGCGGTCGGGGCGCGCTCAGCCGGACGGAGTCGATCTATGTCGGAAAGCGGACCGGCCCCGGGGGCGCCGTGGCCCTCCACTCCGCTCCACCCTCGTTGACGTGCGGTTTTGCGCGCCGAAACGCCGCGCCACGCGGGCGATTCTGGTTGCGGGTGGAGGGAAGTGGAGTAGAGTGGGGCCCAATGGTGAGGCCGGGAGGGCCCACCGGCCCGGGGGGTCAGCGGCGCCGCGAACGCCGCTCAAGGGCGAGGGGGTTGGGCCGATGTTCCTCGGCACCCACACCCCGCGCCTGGACGACAAAGGCCGGTTGATCCTTCCGGCGAAGTTCCGGGACGAGCTGGCGGGGGGTGTCGTGATAACCAAAGGGCAGGACCGCTGCCTCTACGCCTTCCCGATGCCCGAGTTCCAGCGGATCGCGGAGCAGTTGCGCGCGCAGCCGATGACGAACAAGGCGGCCCGGGCCTACAGCCGGGTCTTCTTCGCCAGCGCGCACGACGAGGTGCCCGACAAGCAGGGCCGGGTGACGATCCCGGCCCACCTGCGGGCCTACGCCGCACTCGACCGGGACCTGGTCGTGATCGGCGCGAGCACCCGGGTGGAGATCTGGGACAAGGCTGCCTGGGAGTCCTACCTCGCGGAGAGCGAAGACGACTTCGCCGACATCGAGGAGGGGGTGCTGCCCAGCGGTCTGTAGGGCGTGACGACGCCCGACGTACTGCGAGATCTCCACCCGCTTTCGAGTTCCTGGCACCCCTTCCCCGGTGCCAGGCGCACGATCCGATCGGAGGGCCGCGGCCTCCGACGGGCGGGAGCGGATGGGGATCTGGCGGTACGACGGCACGGCGTCGTCCGACGACGGACGCATGAAGGACGAGGGTTCACACCAGTGGGGGTCGACATGGGGGAGCTACGCGGCACGCACGTGCCGGTGCTGCTCGAGCGGTGTCTCGAGTTGCTGGCCCCCGCGCTGGGCCGGGGCGGGCGGACGGTCCACGTCGACGCGACGCTGGGGCTGGCCGGGCACGCCGAGGCGGTTCTCGAGGCACATCCGGAGACGGTGCTGGTCGGGCTCGACCGGGACACCGAGGCGCTCGCCCACGCGCGCGTCCGGTTGGCCCGCTTCGCCGACCGGGTCCACCTGGAGCACGCCGTCTACGACGAGCTGCCGGAGGTGCTCGACCGGCTGGGCTACCCGGGCATCGACGGGATCCTGTTCGACCTGGGCGTCTCCAGCCTGCAACTCGACGCACCCGACCGCGGGTTCGCCTACGCGCAGGACGCCCCGCTGGACATGCGGATGGACCAGACCCGGGGGGTGACCGCCGAGGAGGTGGTCAACACCTACCCGCACCCGGACCTGGCCCGGGTGCTGCGGGTCTACGGCGAGGAGAAGTTCGCGGGCCGGATCGCCTCGGCGATCATCCGCGAGCGCGAGCGGGCCCGGATCACCTCGTCGGCGCGGCTGGCGGAACTGGTCAGGGAGTCCATTCCGGCACCGGCGCGACGAACCGGGGGACACCCGGCCAAGAGAACGTTTCAGGCTTTACGGATCGAGGTAAACAAGGAGCTGGCGGCGCTGGAGACGGCGCTGCCAGCAGCGCTCGACAAGCTCAACGTGGGCGGCCGCATGGTGGTCCTGTCCTACCACTCGCTGGAGGACCGGCTCACCAAGGCGGCGCTCAGCGACCGGGTCCGCAGCAAGGGCCCGGTAGACCTCCCGGTCGAACTGCCCGGGTCCGGTCCGACGTTCCGGCTGCTGAGCCGGGGCGCCGAACTGGCCGGGGAGGCGGAGGTCGCCGCGAACCCGCGCGCCGCCTCGGTGCGGCTGCGGGCCGCGGAGCGACTCGACCCGGACGCTGCGCAGCAGGGGCGTACCGACCGCGAACGGTACCGCCGGCGGGTGAAGGCGATGCACCAGCCAGGGGCGGGGACCGGAGGATCCGACACGGATCCGACGGACCCCGGGGGACGGGACAGGGACGGACGAAGAGGGGGAGGGACATGACGATTGACAAGCGCGACCGCCGGGACGTGACCGGCGGCGGGCAGCGCGCACCGCGGTCGGGGGGCCGGACCGCGGCGGAGCGGGCCACGCGCATCGGGGCCGGCACGCCGCGGGCGGACCGCGCGAACCGGCAGGGAGAAACTCGCGCCCGGGGGGCGCGCGAGTTCCCCACCCAGGGCAGCGCCGCGCTGCGGCCGGCCGAGCGGCAGAACGCCGGCGCGGCGCGTCCGCCCCGACTCCGGGTGGCGCCGCCACCGCCGGTGCGGGTGCCCCGGGCGCCCTTCGCCGCGCTGGTGCTGGTGCTGGTGGTCGGCGGGGTGCTCGGCATCCTGCTGGTCAACACGAAGATCAACGAGAACGCCTTCCGCCTGGAGAAGCTCCAGGAGCAGCAGGCCAAGCTCGACGTGGAGCAGCAGCAGCTGAACAAGGAGATCGCCGACGCGGAGGCCCCGGGCAACCTGGAGGCCCGCGCCCGCAAGCTCGGCCTGGTGGAGGCCGGCGAGCCGGCGTACATCCGGCTCCCCGACGGCAAGGTGATCGGCGTGCCGCAGCCGGCCGAGGGCCAGCCCTCGATCACCAGCCAGCAGGGCGCGGGAGGCTGACGACCGTGCCACCGAGATCGGAGGAACCGCGCCGGGACGCCACAGGCTCCCGGCGCGGTTCGTCCCGCAACGCCGGTGGCCGGGGCGCCGAACCGCGCTCGGGTGAGCCGGGGGTCGGTGGCATCTCCGACGCCCGGGCGTACACCCCGCGCGGGCGCACCGTGCGCGAGCAGCGCGCCGGCGGGCGTGCCGAGCCCGACGCCGACGCCGGCCCCGCCGCCCAGCGCCGCACGCCGCGCAGCACCCGCTCCGGCGACCCGTTCCGCCCCGCCCTCCAGGTGCTCGACGGCGGCCGCGCGGGCGCCGGCCGGGCCGGCCGGCGCGAGGCGACGGGCCCGGCCGGCGTCGTCCGTACCGTCACGCCGCGCACCCCCCGCCACGACGACGAGCCGCCCGCGCCGCGCCGCCGCACCGCCGCGCGCCGGCCGGACCGCCCGGCCGCACGGCGGCCGTCGCGCAAGCCGCCGAAGCCGCCCCGGCTGGCCGACCCCCGGCGCCGGCTGCGGCTGGGCACCGTGCTCACCCTGACGCTCTTCGCCGTCATCGGCATCCGGCTCGTCGTCCTCCAGACCGTGGAGACCCCGGCGTACGCGGGCGGCGGCGTCGCCGACCGGCTGCGCACCGTCACGCTGCCGGCGGCGCGCGGCGCCATCTACGACCGCGACGGCGCCCCGCTGGCGCACAGCGTCGAGGCCCGCTACGTCTACGCCGACCCCACCCAGGTCAAGGACCAGCAGGCCACCGCCAAGGCGCTCTCCCCGCTGCTCGGCATGCCGGCCTCGGAGCTGGCCGAGAAGATGAAGCCGCGCAAGCGCGTCAACGGCGTCGACTCGCAGTTCGAGTACCTCGCCCGGGGGGTCGACATCGACCGGGCCCGGAAGATCACCGCGCTGGAGCTGCCCGGCATCTACACCCACCGCGACGAGCGGCGCGAGGTGCCCGGCGGGGACCTCGCGGCCAACCTGCTCGGCTTCACCAGCCAGGACATGGTCGGTCTGGAGGGGCTGGAGGCCCGCTACGACGACATGCTGCGCGGCAAGGACGGCAAGCGGGTCTACGAGGTCGGCCTCGGCGACCTGGCCGCCCCGATCCCCGGCGGCTACAGCGAGACGACCAAGGCCAGGCCGGGCAGCTCGCTCAAGCTCACCATCGACCGCGACCTGCAGTTCATGACGCAGCGGATGCTCAGCCGGCACATGGCGCGCAGCAAGGGCAGCACCGGCGCCGCCGTCGTGATCGAGATTCCCTCCGGCGAGGTGCTGGCCCAGGCCAGCCACCCCACCTACAACGCGGCGAAGCCCCTGCCGAGCGACCCGACCGACCGGGAGGACGCGGCCACCAGCTTCGTGGTCGACCCCGGCTCGGTACACAAGGCGATCACCTTCGGCGCGGCGCTCCAGGAGCGGGTGATCACCCCCGACACCACGCTGCCCATCGCGAACGCGATCAAGAAGGGCGACACCTGGTTCTACGACACGCACCGCGCCGACGGCAAGCGGATGAGCCTGCCCGGGATGATGGCGTACTCGTCGAACGTCGGCACGATCCAGATCGCCGACAAGCTCGGCCCGGAGCGGCTCATCGACTACCAGAAGCGCTTCGGTCTCGGGGAGGCGACGGGGGTCGGCATGCCCGGCGAGGCCAGCGGCCGGTTGCTGCCGGCCGACGAGTGGAGCGGGTCGTCGTACGGGTCGGTGCCGATCGGGCACAGCGTGGACGCCACGCCGCTGCAGATGGCCGCCGTCTACGCGACGATCGCCAACAACGGCACGTACGTGCAGCCGCGCCTGGTCAAGGAGGTGATCGGGCCGGACGGGAAGCGTACGCCGACCGAGCCCCCGGTCACCCGGTCGGTGCTCAGCCCGGAGAACGCCGCGGCCCTGCGGCACATCCTGGAGGCCGTCACCACGGTCGAGGACGCCACCGGCAGGCCGGCGGCGATCCCCGAGTGGCGGGTCGCCGGCAAGACCGGCACCGGCTGGCGGCTGGTCGACGGGCGCAAGCAGCTCGGCGAGGTGGCCTCGTTCATCGGGATGGCTCCGGCGGAGAAGCCGCGCTACGTGATCGCGGTCTTCGCGCACACCCCCTCCGGCGGCGGCGGGGCCATCGCGGCCCCCGCGTTCCGGGACATGATGCAGTTCACGCTGCGTCACTATGGGGTGCCGCCGAGTGGGGAGAAGGCCCCGAAGTTCACGGTCTATCCCCGCTGAGCGGCCACACCGCGACATCATCGGTGAGTGCCGACGAACCACCGGGGCGGCTGTTCGGCCGGAACCGGACGACCGGGTAGGGTCTGACGCCGTGCCCGGCAATCCTCGTCCCCGTACCGTGATCGGTGCCCGGCTCGGCGACCTCGCCGCCCGGCTCGCCGTCGAGCCCCCGGAGGGCGCCGCCGAGCTGGTGGTGACCGGGGTGACCCACGCCAGCCAGGAGGTCCGCCCCGGCGACCTGTACGCGGCACTCCCGGGTGCCCGCCGGCACGGCGCGGAGTTCGCCGCCGCCGCGGCGGCCGCCGGCGCGGTGGCCGCGCTGACCGACCCGGCGGGCGCCGCGGCGGTGACCGGGGCTGGCCTGCCGGCGCTGGTGGTCCCCGACCCCCGCGCGGTCCTGGGTGACCTCGCGGCGACCGTCTACGGCGACCCGACCGCGCACCTGACGGTGATCGGGGTGACCGGCACGGCCGGCAAGACCTCGACGGCCTACCTGGTCGAGTCCGGCCTGCGCGCCGCCGGCCACACCACCGGCCTGATCGGCACCGTCGAGACCCGCCTCGGCGACCTGGCGATCGACAGCGTGCGCACCACGCCCGAGGCCACCGACCTGCACGCCATGCTGGCCGCCGCCCGCGAGCGCGGCGTCACGGCCGTGGTCATGGAGGTCTCCAGCCACGCGCTGGCGATGGGCCGCGTCGGCGGGGTCCGGTTCACGGTCGGCGGCTACACCAACTTCGGCTCCGACCACCTGGACTTCCACGCGGACTCGGCGGACTACTTCGCCGCGAAGGCGCAGCTGTTCGACGGGCGCTGCGCGGTCGAGGTGCTCAACCACGACGACCCCGCGCTGAAGTCGCTGTACCGCCCGACGACGGTCACCTACTCGGCGGCCGGCGACCCGGGCGCCACCTGGTGGGCCGACGAGGTCGGCGGCGAGGGGTACGCGCAGCGGTTCACCGCGCACGGCCCCGACGGGCTGGTCGTGGCGGCCGGCGTGGCGCTGCCGGGCCGGCACAACGTGGCCAACGCCCTGCTGGCCATCGCCGCGCTCGTCGCCGCCGGTGTGGATCCGCGCACCGCCGCCGCCGGGGTGGCCGAGTGCGGCGGGGTGCCCGGCCGGCTGGAGCTGGTGGACGCCCCCGGCCCGGTCCGGGGCGTTGTCGACTACGCGCACAAGGCGGACGCGATCGTCGCCGCGCTGGCGGCGCTGCGGGAATACGGCGCCGGCCGGTTGATCTGCGTGATCGGTGCCGGCGGGGACCGGGACCGGGGCAAGCGGCCGGTGATGGGCGCCGCCGCGGCGGAGGGAGCCGACGTGGTGCTGGTGACCGACGACAACCCGCGTACGGAGGATCCGGCGGCGATCCGCGCCGAGGTGCTCGCGGGCGCCCGGCGGGCCGGCACGACGGCCCGGGTCGAGGAGGTGGCCGACCGCCGGACGGCGATCGACGCGGCGGTCCGGCTGGCTGAGCCGGGCGACGTGGTCGCGGTGCTCGGCAAGGGCCACGAGCGCGGGCAGGAGATCGGTGGCGAGGTGCACCCGTTCGACGACCGCACCGAGCTGGCCGACGCGCTGCGCGTCCGCTTCGCCGACCCGGCGGGTCAGCGGTGATCCCGCTCAGCCTGGCCGAGGTCGCCTCGGCGGTCGACGGGCGGCTGGCCGGCGCCGACCCGCAGGCCCGGGTCACGGGTCCGGTCGAGTTCGACTCGCGCAAGGTGTGCCCGGGCGCGCTCTTCGTCGCCTTCCCGGGCGAGAAGGTGGACGGGCACGACTACGCCGCCGGCGCGGTGGCCGCTGGCGCGGTGGCCGTGCTCGGCACCCGGGAGGTGCCCGGCGTGCCGATGGTGCTGGTCGAGGACGCGCTGGCCGCCATGGGCCGGCTGGCCCGCACGGTGGTCGACCGGCTGCCCGGGCTCACCGTGGTCGGGTTGACCGGCTCGTCGGGCAAGACCACCACCAAGGACCTGATCGCCCAGCTCACCGCGCGGCTCGGCCCGACCGTCGCCCCGCCCGGGTCGTTCAACAACGAGCTGGGGCACCCGTACACGGCGTTGCAGGCCGGGCCCGAGACCCGCTACCTGGTGATGGAGAAGGGTGCCCGCGGGGTGGGGCACGTGCGCTACCTCTGCGACGTGGTGCCGCCCCGGATCTCCGTGGTGCTCAACGTCGGGGTGGCGCACATCGGCGAGTTCGGCTCGGTGGAGACGATCGCGCTGGCCAAGGGCGAGCTGGTCGAGGCGCTGCCCGCCGACGGGCTGGCCGTGCTCAACGCGGACGATCCGCTGGTCGACGCCATGGCCGCGCGTACGGTCGCCCGGGTCGTCCGCTACGGCGAGGCGGCGAGCGCCGACGTGCGGGCCGAGGACGTGACGCTGGACGAGCGGGGGCGGCCCGCGTACACCCTCGTCACCCCGGAAGGGACCGCGCCCGTACGGCTCGGGCTGACCGGCCGGCACCAGGTGTCCAACTCCCTCGCCGCCGCCGCGGTGGCCCGCGAGCTGGGCATGCCGCTGGCCGAGCTGGCCACCGCGCTGGGCGCGCTGGGGCTGGTCTCCACCCGCCGGATGGACGTCTTCGAACGCGTCGACGGGGTGACCGTGATCGACGACTCGTACAACGCCAACCCCGCCTCGATGGCGGTCGCGCTGCGCGCGCTGACCGGCATCGGGCGGGAGCGGCGCACCGTCGCGGTGCTCGGCTACATGGCCGAGCTGGGCCCGTTCGAACGCGACGGGCACGCCGAGGTCGGCCGGCTCGCGGCCGAACTGGGCGTCGACCGGCTGCTCGTGGTGGGCGAGCCGGCCGCGCCGATCCACGAAGGCGCGACATCGGTAGGGGACTGGGGAGGAGAGTCGGTGCTGCTCACCGATCAGGCGGCGGCCGTCGAGGTGCTGCGCAGCGAGTTACGACCGGGCGACGTCGTCCTGGTGAAGGGCTCCCGGTACCGCACCTGGGAGGTGGCCGACGCGCTGCGCGCGGACGCCGCCGGGGACGGATCCGGCCCGACGGCGACGGGGGGCGGCGCCGCATGAGGGCGGTCATCGTCGCCATCGGGGTGGCCTTCCTGGTCTCGCTGTTCTGCACCCCGATCGCGATCAAGGTGTTCGCCCGGCTGAAGGCCGGCCAGCCGATCCGATCGAACCTCGGGCTCGCCAGCAACGAGGGCAAGAAGGGCACGCCGACGATGGGCGGCGTGGTGTTCATCCTGGCCACGGTCATCGCGTACGTGGCCGGTCACCTGGCCCTGACGACCCTGCCGGACGCGCAGATCGCCCAGGTCGAGCCGACCATCACCGCGCTGGTGCTGCTGGGGCTGATGGTCTTCTCCGGCGCGGTCGGCTTCATCGACGACTTCCTCAAGGTGCGCAAGCGGCACAGCGGCGGTCTCAACAAGCGCGGCAAGCTGCTCGGGCAGATCCTGGTCGGCGCGGTCTTCGGCGTCGTGGCGCTCTACTTCCCGAGCACCATGACCGACGCCGCGGGGGCCGAGACCAACACCGAGACCGTGGGCAGCACGACGCTCAGCTTCATCCGGGACATCCCGGCGCTGGACGTCACCAAGATCGGCGCGGTGGTCATCTTCATCTTCGTGGTGATGGCCGCGACCAACGGCGTCAACCTCACCGACGGCCTCGACGGCCTGGCCACCGGCGCCTCGGTGATGGTCCTCGCGGCGTACGCGCTCATCGCCTTCTGGCAGTACCGGCACTGGTGCGCCGACCCGAACTACACCCAGGACTACTGCTACGCGGTCCGGGACCCGCTGGAGATCGCGCTGATCGCCGGCGCGGCGGCCGGGGCCTGCGTGGGCTTCCTGTGGTGGAACACCTCGCCGGCACGGATCTTCATGGGCGACACGGGCGCGCTGGGCCTCGGCGGCCTGATCGCCGGCATGGCGATGTCCACGCGGACGATCCTGCTGCTGCCGATCATCGGTGGCCTCTTCGTGATCATCACGATGTCCGTGGTGATCCAGATCATCTCGTTCCGTACCACCGGCAAGCGGGTGTTCCGGATGTCGCCGTTGCAGCACCACTTCGAGCTCGCCGGGTGGAGCGAGGTCAACATCGTGGTCCGGTTCTGGATCATCGCCGGCATCGGGGTGGCCATCGCGCTGGGCCTGTTCTACAGCGAGTTCCTCGCCAACATGACCTGAGCCGGCCGGCAGGTCCCGCCGCGGGGCCCGGGCGCGCGTCGCCCGGGCCCCGCGGCGTGTCCCGTCCGCCGTGACGGCGCGCGGCCCCCGGCGCAAGCCCGACACGCCGACCGGGCGGTTGCGCCGGTGGCGACCCGGCGGAACCGCCATGATGGTCGGGTGGGGGAGGGACGAGGCATCGAGGTCATGGCGGAGGGGACGTCCGGGCGGTCGGCGGGAGGCAGGCGTACGCGCGACGCGCCCGCCGCGACGCGCGGGCCGGACGACCCCGGTGCCCAGGTGCCGCACGGGCTGGACGCCGCCGGCGGGCTGGCCGCGCTGCGCGGTCTGCTGGAGCGGCCGTTGGCGTCCTACTACCTGCTGCTGTCCAGCGCCGGCCTGCTGCTGCTGATCGGCCTGACCATGGTCTTCTCGGCGACCAGCGTCCGGGACTACGCGGAGAACGGCAACGCCTCGACGTCCCTGGTCAAGCAGGCGATCTTCGCGGTGATCGGCATCGTCGCGTTCTGGGCGTGCCAGCGCCTGCCGGCGACGACCTACCGGACGCTGGGCCGACCGCTGCTGTTCACCGCCATCGGCCTGCTGCTGGTGCTCAACCTGCTGCTCGCGTACGCCCGGCTGACCAAGCAGGACTCGGCCCAGATCGGTCCGGTCGAGGCGCGGCTGCTGTGGCTCTTCGTCGGCGGCATCCAGGTGCAGCCCTCCGAGTTCGCGAAGTTCGCCCTGGTGCTCTGGGGCGCCCACGTGATCGCCCGCAAGGGCGCCGCGCTGGGCTGGTGGCGCGAGCTGGCCACCCCCCTCTTCCCGGTGGTCGGCCTGCTCTTCGTCCTGGTCGGCTACAACGACCTGGGCACGATGCTCTGCCTGCTCGCCCTGGTGGTGGGGCTGCTCTGGGCCGCCGGGGTGCGGCTGCGGGTCTTCGCCGCGCTCTCCGCGGTGGGTCTGCTCGGCATCGGCCTGCTGGTCGCGGTGGCCTCGCTCGGCGCCGGCTCCGGCGAGACGGGCGAGAAGAACTACCGGTTGGCCCGGCTGACCGCCTTCATCAATCCGCCGCCGCCGGACCAGTGCAAGCTGGAGGACTGCTACCAGATCGCCCAGGCGCGCTACGCCATCGAGAACGGCGGGTGGTTCGGCGTCGGCCTCGGCAAGAGCAGCCTGAAGTGGCAGTGGCTGCCGGCGGCGGAGAACGACTTCATCTTCGCCGTGGTCGCCGAGGAGCTGGGCGTCGTCGGCTGCGTCGTGGTGGTGGCGCTCTTCGCCGTGCTGGCGTACACGGGCCTGCGGATCGCCCGCCGGGTCGAGGACCCGTTCCGCCGGCTCGCCGCCGCGGCGGCGACCGCCTGGCTGGTCGGCCAGGCAGTGATCAACATCGGCGGGGTGGTCGGCCTGCTGCCGTTGACCGGCGTGCCGCTGCCGTTCATCTCCGACGGCGGGAGCGCCCTGGTGGTGACCCTCGCCGCGATCGGGATGCTCGCCTCCTTCGCCCGCGCCGAACCCGACGCCGCCAGAGCGCTGCATGCCCGTCCGCCGGCCCGATGGGTCCGACTACTCTGGGCCCCGTTGCCGCCGCTTCCCGGGCGGCGCCGCCGGCCGGCGGCGTCCCCGGCCGCCCGAGGGTCCGTGCCCCGGGCGCGGGAGCGGCGGGGAGACGACCAGGCCGCACCGCGCGGGGTCCGGCTGGCCCGGACCAGGCGTGGGTCGGCGGACGAGAGGAGACGTTGATGGGTCCGCTGCGTTCGGTGGTGCTCGCGGGAGGTGGCACCGGGGGGCACATCTACCCGCTGCTCGCCTTCGCCGACTGCCTGCGCCGACACGACCCCGGCGTCCGGATCACCTGTCTGGGCACACCAAAGGGCCTGGAGAACGAGCTGATCCCGCCGCAGGGCTACGACCTGCGGCAGATCCCGGCCTACCAGCTGCCCCGCTCGGTGAACATGAACCTGGTCAAGACGCCCGGCCGGATGTGGACCGCGGCCCGCGCCGCGGGCAAGGTCATCGACGAGGTGCGCGCCGACGTGGTGGTCGGCTTCGGCGGGTACGTCTCCGTGCCGGCCTACCTCGCCGCCTGGCGGCGGGAGCTGCCGATCGTCATCCACGAGGTGAACGTGCCGCCGGGGGTGGCGAACCGGCTGGGCATGCGGTTCACCAACCACGTGGCGGTCGGCTTCCCGCACCAGCCGGCCCAGGCCGAGGCCCTGCGCGACGCCCGGGTGGTCGGCGTACCGCTGCGCCGGGGTATCGCCGGGCTGGACCGGTTCGCCATGCGTAACGCCGCCAGGGCCCACTTCGGCCTCCGCCCCGACCTGCCGGTGCTCTTCGTCGCCGGCGGCTCGCAGGGCGCCCGCTCGATCAACCTCGCCGTCGCCGGCGCGGCCAAGGAACTCGCCCGCAACGGGGTGCAGGTGCTGCACGTGATCGGCGCCCGCAACGAGCCGGTGCCGGTCCCGACCGACCTGCCGGTCCCGTACGTGACGCTGCCGTACCTGTCCGAGATGGAGGCCGGCTACGCCGCGGCGGACCTGATGCTCGGCCGGGGCGGGGCGATGACCTGCGCCGAGGTGGCCGCCATCGGGCTGCCCACCATCTACGTGCCGTACCCGCACAGCAACCAGGAGCAGAAGCGCAACGCGCTGCCCGTGGTGGAGGCCGGCGGCGGGCTGCTCGTCGACGACGCCGAGCTGACGCCGGACTGGGTCGAGCGGACCGTCATCCCGCTGATCCGCGACCCGCACCGGCTGCACGCGATGGGCGCCGCCGCCGCCGCGTACGGCCGCCGCGACGGCGACGAGGCGCTGCTCAACTTCGTCTACGAGGCGGTGGCCCCGTGAGCGCGAGGAGTGAGCTTGCGAGCCCCGCAGTCGCGAACGAAAGGCAGGCGCCCGTGAGCGCGAGGAGTGAGCTTGCGAGCCCCGCAGTCGCGAACGACGGTGGCCCCGTGACCGGGCGCACCGCGACGGGAAGGTACGCGTCATGAACACCGCACAGTTCACCCCGGCCGGCACGCTCACCGCCGAGGACCTGGGCACGATCCACCTCATCGGGGTGGGCGGGGTCGGCATGAGCGGGCTGGCCCGGCTCTTCCTCACCCGGGGCATCCGGGTCTCCGGCAGCGAGTTGCGGGAGTGGCCCTCCCTGGCCGGCATGCGGGCCCTCGGCGGCACGATCCACATGAGCCACGAGGCGGCCAACCTCGACGGCGTCGACACGGTCGTCTACTCCTCGGCGATCCCGCAGGACCACCTGGAGATGGTGGAGGCGCGCCGGCGCGGCCTGCGCGTGCTGCACCGCTCCGAGGCGCTGGCCGCCGCGATGACCGGCCGCCGGACGGTGGCGGTCGCGGGCACCCACGGCAAGACCACCACCACGTCGATGGTCACGATGGTGCTCCAGCAGGCGGGGCAGGACCCGTCCTTCGTCATCGGCGGGGAGATCTCCGAGGTCGGCTCGGGCGCCCACCACGGCACCGGCGAGCACTTCGTGGTCGAGGCGGACGAGAGCGACCGCTCCTTCCTGATCTACCGCCCGTACGTGTCGATCATCACCAACGTCGAGGCCGACCACCTGAACACCTACGGCGACCTCGCCACGCTGGAGGCGGCCTTCGCCGAGTTCGCCCGGCTCACCGACCCGGACGGCTTCATCGTCACCTGCGCCGACGACCCGGGCGGCCGGCGGCTGGCCGAGACGCTGCGCGCGGAGGGCCGCCGGGTGCACACCTACGGCGAGGCGCCCGACGCCGACCTGCGGCTGACCGACATCGCCTCGTCGGCCCGGGGGGTTCGCTACATCGCCAGCATCGACGGACGCTCGCTCGGCGAGTTCCGGCTGCCGGTGCCCGGGCGGCACATGGGGCTCAACAGCGCCTCGGCCGTGCTGACCGCGTACCTGCTGGGGCTGCCGCTGGAGGCGGCCGAGGGCGCGCTCGCGGCGTTCCCCGGCGTGCGGCGGCGCTTCGAGCGCAAGGGCGTCGCGGACGACGTGCTGGTCTACGACGAGTACGCCTACCACCCGACCTCGATGACGCTGGCGTTGCAGACGCTGCGCGAGGTGGCCGGTGACGGCCGGGTGATCGTGGTCTTCCAGCCCTACCGGCTCTACCGCACCCGCGACCTCCAGGCGGAGATCGCCGAGTCGTTGGCGATCGCCGACGAGCTGGTGCTGCTGGAGGTCTTCGGTCCGGGCGAGCTGCGCGAGCCGGGGGAAGGCTCGGCGGCGCTGATCGAGGCCGTGCCGCTGCCGGCGGAGCGGAAGGTCTTCGTGGACTCGTGGGAGGCCGCGCCGGTGGAGGTGGCCCGACGGGCCCGTCCCGGCGACGTGGTGGTGACCATGGGCGCCCCGCCGATCTCGCTGATGGGGGACCAGCTGCTGGCCGCGTTGTCGGCGCGTACCGCCGATCCGGCGGTGCCGGCGGGGACGACCCCCGGCGGCGACGCGGGCGGGACGACGAGCATCGGTGGCACCGTCCCCGGCGCCGGCGGCGCGGTCCCTGACGGCGCGGCGCCCGCGGCCGGATGAGCCCCGGCCCGGCGCGGGGGCGCACCACGGGCGCGGACGGCGGCGGCCGGCGCGGGCCGCAGCGGCGGTGGCAGCTGGTCCGGGCCGGCAGCGACGCGGTGCCCGCGTCGACCCGCCGGTTCATGGCCCGGGCCCGGCAACGCCGGATGCGCGCGGCGCTGCCGTGGGCGGTCGCCGCGGGCGTGCTCGCGGTGGCCGGGCTGGTCGCCTGGACCGTGCTCGGCACCGGCCTGTTCGGGGTGCGTGAGGTCCGCGTCGAGGGCGCCGAGCTGGTCACCCCCGTGCAGGTCCGCGACGCGGCCGCGGTGCCCGACGGCGCCCCGCTGGCCCGGGTGGACCTGGCCGCCACGGCGCGGCGGGTCGGCGGGCTGCCGGCGGTGCAGCGGGCCGTGGTGACGCGCGACTGGCCGGACACGCTGGTGGTGCGGGTGACTGAGCGCACCGGCGTGGCGGCGGTGCCGCGCGGCGAGCAGTTCGTGGTGATCGACCGGGCGGGCGTCGTCTTCCGGACGGTGCCACGGGCGCCGGACGGCCTGCCGCTCGTCCGGCTCGCCGAGCCGGGGCCGGACGACGGGCCGACCCGGGCGGCGCTGGAGGTGCTCGGCGCGCTCACCCCGCAGCTGCGCGCCGAGCTGGTGGACGTGACCGTCGAGGGGCTGGCCCGGATCACGCTGCGGTTGCGTGGCGACCGGGTGGTGGTCTGGGGGGACGCGACCCGGGGCGCGGACAAGGCCCGGGTGGCCAGCGCGCTGCTCGACCGGAAGGCCGACACCATCGACGTCAGCGCGCCCGACGTGGTGACCCTGCGGTGACCCGCCGCTCAACCGGCGACGTGACCCGCCCCGCTCCGGCGGCGACACGCCGAGCGGGTCCTTGGCTCATCGCGTGAGGGCGCTTACGTTGCCCCGAAGGGGATCAGTGGTTGACATAACAGTAAGCCTCTAGTAGAGGGTGAGGGTTTGACCCTGATCCTCGCTGGAGACAGCTCTCGTCGGCCGCTGGTCTGGCCAGGCCTTACCCGGTCGGCCCATGCCAATCTCGAAGGGAAAGGACCGGAGATGACACCTCCGCACAACTACCTGGCGGTCATCAAGGTCGTCGGCATCGGTGGCGGCGGCGTCAACGCCGTCAACCGGATGATCGAGGTTGGGCTCAAGGGCGTCGAGTTCATCGCGATCAACACCGACGCGCAGGCGCTGCTCATGAGCGACGCCGACGTCAAGCTCGACGTCGGTCGCGAGCTGACCCGCGGGCTCGGCGCCGGCGCCAACCCCGACGTCGGCAAGAACGCCGCAGAGGACCACCGCGACGAGATCGAGGAGGTCCTCAAGGGCGCCGACATGGTCTTCGTGACCTGCGGCGAGGGCGGCGGCACCGGCACCGGCGGCGCGCCCGTGGTGGCGAACATCGCCCGCAAGCTCGGCGCGCTGACCATCGGCGTGGTGACCCGGCCGTTCTCGTTCGAGGGCAAGCGCCGTCAGGTGCAGGCGGAGTCCGGAATAGACGAGCTGCGCAACCAGTGCGACACGCTCATCGTCATCCCCAACGACCGGCTGCTGGCGCTCGGCGACCGCAACATCAGCATGATGGACGCGTTCCGCACCGCCGACCAGGTGCTGCTCTCCGGTGTCCAGGGCATCACCGACCTGATCACCACGCCGGGTCTGATCAACCTGGACTTCGCCGACGTCAAGAGCGTGATGAGCGGCGCGGGCAGCGCGCTCATGGGCATCGGCAGCGCGCGCGGCGAGAACCGCGCCGTCGAGGCGGCCGAGGCGGCCATCTCCAGCCCGCTGCTCGAGCAGAGCATGGACGGCGCGCGCGGCGTGCTGCTCTCCATCGCCGGCGGGTCGGACCTGGGCCTGTTCGAGATCAACGACGCGGCCCAGCTCGTCACCGACGCGGCCCACCCGGACGCCAACATCATCTTCGGCGCCGTCATCGACGACGCCCTCGGCGACGAGGTGCGGGTCACCGTCATCGCGGCGGGCTTCGACGGGGGCGCGCCGGCGTACAAGGCGGCCGAGCCGCCCCGCAAGAGCAACCAGAACCAGCCGGCACAGCCGAGCACCCCGGTCGCGCCGCCGGCCACCATGCCGGCCCCGCAGCAGTCGCCCCGCCGGGTGCTCTTCGACGACGTCGACGTGCCCGACTTCCTCAAGAACGGTTCCTGAGTACCGCCGATGACCGACAGCCCAGCCCCGGTGCGCCCGGACCGGCGCGCCGAGATCGCGGCCGGCCTGGCCCGCGTACGGTCCCGGATCGCGGGCGCCTGCGCCGACGCGGGACGGGACGAGTCCGAGGTCACCATGATCGCGGTGACCAAGACCTACCCGGCCGGGGACGTGGTGGCCCTGGCCGGGCTGGGCGTGGCCGACGTGGGGGAGAATCGCGACCAGGAGGCGTCCGCCAAGGCGGCCGAGGTGGCGGCTGCCGGGGTTGCGCCCCGGTGGCACTTCATCGGGCAGTTGCAGCGCAACAAGGCCCGCTCGGTGGTCCGCTACGCCGACGTCGTGCACTCGGTCGACAGTGTCCGCCTGGCGCGGGCGCTGGACGCGGCGTCGGCGTCGGCGCGCGACCGGCCGCTGGAGGTGCTGGTCCAGGTCAGCATCGACGGGGACGCGGCCCGGGGCGGGGCGCTGCCGGGCTCGGCCGACCCGGGCGCCGGGCTCGACGCGGTGGCCGGGGCGGTTGCCGGCGCGGAGGCCCTGAGGCTGGCCGGCCTGATGGCCGTGGCGCCGCTGGGCTGGGAGCCGGAGCGGGCGTTCGCCCGACTGGCCGAGGTGGCCGCCGCATTCCGGACGCTCCACCCGGGAGCCACCGCGCTCTCCGCCGGGATGAGCGGCGACCTGGAAATCGCGATCCGGTACGGCGCGACACATGTCCGCGTCGGCAGCGCGTTGCTCGGAATGCGTCCCACGCTGCGGTAGCCTGACCGCGGGAAGCAAATTACATCTGTGTTGTTTGAGGGATCGGCGTCCCGTTGTCGGGGGTCGTGACACGCGACGCGAATCGCGTGCCAGGGGATTGCCGATCCGCTCCAGTGGGCAAGTGGTCCACTCGCGACAAGCGACACGGGTACGGGGGCGCGTGCCGCACGGCGGACGGGAAGGGCGCGGGATGGGTGCACTGCGCAAGGCGGGGATCTGGCTCGGTCTGGTCGAAGAGGACGACGAGCGGGCCTACGACGACGGTGGCTACGACAAGGGCGGCTACCGCGACTCGCGTTACCGGCAGAGCCGGTACTCGGAGGAGTTCGCCGACGACGACGAGGACGACTCCGAGGAGCCGCCGGCGCCCCGGTCCCGGCTCGCCGACCGCGGCCGGCTCTCGGAGCGCGCCGCAGCGCGGGCGGCCGACGCCGAGCGGGGCGACCCCGACCGGCCGGAGCGGGCCGAGCGCTCCAGCGTCCGCTCCATCACCCGGCCGTCGGCGGGCGACACCTCGGGCGCGTTGACCTACCACACCCGCGACAACCTGGCGCTGGCGCCGCAGGCGCAGCCCCGGGAGCGCGCCGTGATGGCGGAGGAGGAGCAGCGCTACCAGATCACCACGCTGCACCCCACGACGTACCGGGAGGCGCGCACCATCGGTGAGCACTTCCGCGACGGCGTCCCGGTGATCATCAACCTCACCGAGATGGACGAGGCGGACGCGCGTCGACTTGTCGACTTCGCCGCCGGCCTCGCGTTCGGGCTGCGGGGTACGATCGAGCGCGTGACCAATCGGGTGTTCCTGCTCTCACCGGCCAATGTCCAGGTCACCGCGGAGGACAAGGCCAAGATCGCCGAGGGCGGCTTCTTCAGCCTGAGCTAGCCCCGCCCGACCCGAGGGACGTCGCCTGCCGTGTTGTCGATCGTGCTGCAAGTGCTGTATCTGGTGCTCTACTTCTTCCTGCTCGTCCTGCTGGCCCGGTTCGTCCTGAGCGCGGTGCTCCAGTACGGCCGCCGCTGGCAGCCGGGGCGTGGGGCATCGGTGGGGCTGGAAATCGTGTGGAGCGTCACTGATCCCCCTCTCAACGCGTTGAGGCGTGTGATCCCTCCGTTGCGAATTGGTACCGTGAGCATCGACCTGGCCTCACTTGTGCTCCTGGTTATCCTGTTCGTGCTGATGGAGTTCGTGTTGAGGCGGTCGATCATCGGCACCGTCTGATGAGCGACGCGCTTTCGCGGCCGCAACTGACCCGAGGAGTTTCGATGCCGCTGACCCCGGCCGACGTCCACAACGTCGCCTTCAAAAAGCCGCCGATCGGCAAGCGGGGCTACGACGAGGAGGAGGTCGACGCTTTCCTCGACGAGGTCGAGCGTGAGCTTGCCCGTCTCATCGAGGAGAACAACGAGCTGCGCGCCCAGGTGGAGCGCGGCGGCCGTGGTGGGGCCCCCGCCGGCCCCGGCGGCGACGCCCGTCTCGCGGCGGAGCTCAACGACGTCAAGGCCCAGCTCGACCGGGTGCAGCGCGACAAGGCGGCGGCCGAGCAGGCCGCCCGCGCGATGCAGGCCGAGCTGGAGCAGGTCCGCTCCGCCGGCGGTCCGGCCGTCGGCGGCGCCGACGGCGAGCAGCAGGCGCTGCGGGTGCTGATGATGGCCCAGCGGACGGCCGACGACCACGTCTCCGACGCCCGTCGCGAGGCCGACCAGCTGCTCTCCGAGGCCCGTTCCAAGGCCGAGGAGGTTACCCGCGAGGCCCGCGCCAAGGCCGACGCCCTGGAGCGCGACGCCCGCCAGCGGCACCAGGAGGCCATGGGCGGCCTGGACGCCAAGCGCACCGCCCTGCAGAAGCACATCGAGGAGCTCAAGCAGTTCGAGCGCGAGTACCGCACCCGGCTCAAGGCCTACCTGGAGAGCCAGCTGCGTGACCTCGACGGTCGCGGCCAGGGCCTGGAGGTCGAGATGACCCGCGGTGGTGAGGGCACCCGGGCCGCCGGCAGCGGCAACGGGCTGGCTGCCGCCGGTCTCGCCGGCTCCTACGGCGGCGGTCGCTCCGGCGCCCTCGAAGCCGGTCGCTGAACCATCGGTCGGCGACCGTCGTCCTGACGGTCGCCGACCTCGCCTCATCAGCACGACGCGGCGGGGGTGAGCCGTGATAGTCGCCAGTCTCCTGCTCATCCTCGTCGCGGTGGTGCTGCTGGTGCTCGGCCTGGCCGGTGGCTCCAGCGTTCTCCTGACCATCTCCATCGCGGCCAGCCTGCTGGCCGCCGTCGCGCTGGTCGCGGGCGCCCGCCAGGCGGCCGTGAACCGGGCGGCGGCGGATCCCGGCGGGCCGGGATGGCGGCCCCGTCAGGCGACCCGCCCGGCCGAGCCGGCCTCCGCTCGCGGGCGGTCGGCGGAGCCGGAGATCCCCGTCCAGCACGTTCCTCCGACGATCGGCTCCGACGGCACCGGGTGGCGGCAACCGCCCGAGCCGCCGGTGGCCGACGGCGACGTCCCGGCCGCCCCGCCCGGGGTCGGCCCGGCCGTGCCGTACGACGACGAGCCGCCCGCGCAGGACGTCGCACCGGTCGAGGCCGCCCGGGTGGCCCGCCTCGACGCCGAGGTGCGGGTGGTCGACGGGCGGCCCCGCTACCACCTGCCCGACTGCGCCCACCTGGCAGGTCGGGAGCACGAGCCGATCCCCGTCGCCGAGGCCGTCGAGCTCGGCTTCACCCCCTGCGCCCGCTGCGCGCCCGACACGACCCTGCTCGCCGACGCCGGTCGGATCTGAGCGGGGCGACGGTTGTCGATGGACGCCACGCTGACCGTCGCGGTCCGGGTGAAGCCCGGCTCGGCCCGCGCCCGCGTCGGTGGCCGCTTCGACGGGCCCCACGGGCCCGCCCTCGTGATCGCCGTGAACGCCCCGGCCGTCGACGGGCGGGCCACCGAGGCGGCCCGCCGCGCGCTGGCCGTCGCGCTGGGCGTACGGCCGGCGGTGGTGTCGCTGCGTGCCGGCGCGGCCAGCCGCGACAAGCTCTTCCTGGTCGAGGGCCCCGCCCCGGAGCTGACGGAGGCGCTGCGCCGGCTGCGCGACGGGGCCGCCGGGTGACCGACGCCGGGGCCGGACGGCGGTGACGCCGGGGCTGGATCTCGCGCTCCTGCTCGGCGCGGCCGTCCTGCTGGTCGCGGTCGGCGCGGTCCGTCTCTCGACCCGCCTCGGGGTGCCGAGCCTCCTGGCCTACCTCGCCCTCGGGGTGGCGATCGGGGAGGCGGGGCTGGGCATCCGCTTCGACGACGCCGAGCTGACCCGCACCCTGGGCTTCTGCGCGCTCATCGTGATCATCGCCGAGGGCGGGCTGACCGCGCGGTGGAGCACCCTGCGCCCGGTGCTGGGGCTGGCCGCCCTGCTCTCCACGGTCGGGGTGGTGGTCAGCATCCTGGTCGTCGGTCTCGTCGTGCACCTGCTGCTGGGGCTGGACTGGCGGCTGGCGCTGCTCTACGGCGCCGTGCTCTCCTCCACCGACGCGGCAGCGGTCTTCGCCACGCTGCGCCGGCTGCGGCTGCCGCCCCGCCTGGTGGCCACCCTGGAGGCGGAGTCGGGGATGAACGACGCCCCGGTCGTGCTGCTGGTGGTGCTGCTCTCGCGCGAGGGGGTCGCCCACCCGTGGTGGTACGAGATCTCCCTGGTCAGCTACGAGCTCAGCGTCGGTGCGGCGGTCGGTGCGGCGGCCGGCGTCGGCGGGCGGTGGGCCCTGCGGCGGGCGGCCTTGCCGTCGGCGGGGCTCTACCCGATCGCGGCCGTCGGGCTGACCGTGTTCGCCTACGCCGCCGGGGCGGTGCTGCACGCCTCCGGTTTCCTCGCCGTCTATGTGGCGGGCGTGATCCTCGGCAACGCCCGGCTGCCGCACCGGCAGGCGATCCTCGGCTTCGCCGACGGGCTGGCGTGGCTGGCCCAGATCGGCCTGTTCGTGCTGCTCGGACTCCTCGTCGAGCCGGGCCGGCTGGGCGCGGCGGTGCTGCCGGCCGTGGTCGTCGGGCTGGCGCTGGTGCTGCTGGCGCGGCCGCTGTCGGTGGCGGCGTCCGCGCTGCCGTTCCGGTTCGGCCTGCGTGAGCAGGCATTCCTGTCCTGGGCCGGGCTGCGCGGGGCGGTGCCGATCGTGCTCGCCACGATCCCGCTGTCGGAGCGGGTGCCCGGCGCCGACCGGCTCTTCGACGCGGTCTTCGTCCTGGTGGTGATCTTCACGCTGTTGCAGACCGGGACGTTGGGCCCGGTGGCCCGCCGGCTGCGGGTGACCGCGCCGGCCGAGGCGACCGAGATCCGGGTGGAGACGGCGCCGCTGGAGCGGATGGGCGCGGATCTGCTCCAACTGGAGGTGCCGCCCGGGTCCCGGCTGGCCGGGGTGCACGTCGACGAGTTGCGGCTCCCGCTGGGCGCCTCGGTGACGCTGGTGCTGCGCGACGGGGCGGGCGTCGTGCCCGGCCCGGACTTCCGGCTGAAGACCGGCGACAGCATGTTGATCGTGGCCACCGCGGGGGTGCGGGACGAGGCGGAGCGGCGGCTGCGAGCGGTCAGCAGGCGGGGGCGGCTGGCCCGCTGGTTTGGCGAGTACGGCCGGGGCCCCGACGGCTGATCTGCTAGCGTTCCTTTTGCCCCGGTTAGGGATGACTAGGGGCCGAACGCCGGTGCGTCGGAGCGGCACGTTGTCGTGCGCCTGTACGTTCCGTATTCTTGCGAATCTCCGGAGTGCGCGGCCCCGTCGCCGCGCGCCCCTTTTGTACCTGGGGGCGCCGATGCCGGCGGCCCCTGTCCAGGTGCCGCGGACCGCCGCGGTTCCGCGGCCGAGGGAGCGACGATGGCGAAGCCAGCCGACACCAGGACCGCCGGCCGGAAGCCGGTGGCGAAGGCCACCCGCACCGCTGCGGAGACCGAGAAGATCCGGGCGGCCCTGGCGGCGCGGCGTGACGAGTTGCGCGCCGAGTACGATCAGACGCTGAGCGAGATCACCGAGCTGCAGCGCGACCGGCTGACCGACTCGGCCGGGGACGACCAGGCCGACACCGGGACCAAGACGTTCGAGCGTGAGCAGGAGATCTCACTCGCCAACAGCATCCTGGAACGGATCACGCAGGTCGAGCGGGCGCTGGAGCGGCTCGACGAGGGTGGCTACGGCTGGTGCGAGCGGTGCGGCAACCCCATCCCGGTGGAGCGGCTCGCCGCCTTCCCGTCGGCCACCCTCTGCGTGACGTGCAAGCAGCTGGAGGAGCGGCGCTGAGGCCCGCTCCCCGGCGGCCATGGGAGGCGGCGCGGACGCGTCGCCGCGAGCGTCGATGGGGAGCAGATGTCCGAAGCACCGTCCGCCGGGTCCGGCGGCGCTGAGCCGGGTGCCGGCAGCGTCGAGTCGAGGGCCGGCACGCCCCACCGCCGGCCCGTGGCGATCCTGTTCGGCCTCGCGCTGACCGTGCTCGCCGCCGACGCCCTCACCAAGCACCTCGCTCTGGACGCCCTGGAGGACCGGGAGCCGGTCAGATTGCTCGGCGGTGCGGTCTACCTCAGCCTCACCCGCAACAGCGGCGCGGCGTGGAGCATCGGCGCGGACCACACCTGGGTCTTCCCGCTGATCACCCTCGGGGTGGTCGGTTGGATCGTCTGGATGGCGCTGCGCCTGCGCTCGCTGCCCTGGGCGATCTCGCTGGGCCTCGTGCTGGGCGGGGCGCTGGGCAACTTCGTCGACCGGGTCTTCCGCGCCCCGGGCTGGTTCGTGGGGCACGTGGTTGACATGGTCAGCGTCTTCGCCCCGTACGGCCGGGTGTTCCCGGTGTTCAACCTGGCCGACAGCGCCCTGGTCTGCGGCGTGCTGCTCGCCCTCCTGCTGGAGCTGACGGGCCGGCAGCGCGACGGCAGCCGGATCGGCCACGGCGAGCCCACCGACGAGGCGGCGGCCCAGGCCGACGCCGGGCAGCGGGAGCGGGCATGACCGCCGCCTTCGCCGCCGGCGGCGACCACCGTTCCCTGCCCGTTCCCGACGGCCTCGACGGCCAGCGGCTCGACCAGGCCGTCTCGCGGCTGTTCGGGCTGTCCCGCACCGCCGCCGCGGCCCTGGTCGACGCCGGCGACGCGCTGGTCGACGGGGTCGCCCGGCCCAACTCCCACCGGGTGAAGGCCGGCTCCTGGCTGGAGGTGACCCTGCCCGCGCCGGTCGCCCCGCCCACCGTGGTGCCGCAGGCGGTGCCCGGGCTGCGGGTCGTGTACGCCGACGACGACATCGTGGTGGTGGACAAGCCCGTCGGCGTGGCGGCCCACCCGAGCCCCGGCTGGACCGGCCCGACGGTGATCGGCGCGCTGGCTGCCGTGGGGCACCGCATCTCGACCAGCGGCGCCGCCGAGCGGCAGGGCGTGGTGCACCGGCTCGACGTGGGCACCACGGGGATCATGGTGGTGGCGAAGAGCGAGCAGGCGTACACCGCCCTGAAGCGCGCGTTCAAGTACCGCGAGGTGGAGAAGCGCTACCACGCGGTCGTGCAGGGGCACCTCGACCCGCTGCGGGGCACCATCGACGCCCCGATCGACCGGCACCCCACCCACGACTACCGCTGGGCGGTGGTCTCCGGCGGCAAGCCGAGCATCACCCACTACGACACCGTCGAGGCGTTCCCGGCGGCGAGCCTGGTCGACGTGCGGTTGGAGACCGGGCGTACGCACCAGATCCGGGTGCACTTCTCCACGCTGCGGCACCCGTGCGTGGGTGACCTGACCTACGGCGCCGACCCGACCCTGTCCGCCCGGCTCGGACTGAGCAGGCAGTGGCTGCACGCCCGGTCGTTGAGCTTCCTGCACCCCCGCACCGGGGACGAGGTGCACTTCGAAAGCGACTACCCTGACGACCTGGACCGCGCGCTCGGGATCCTCCGCGACTGAGCGTCGGTGGGCGAAACGTCGGAACCCGCACCCGACGTGACGGCTGCGCCACCGGACTCGACCGGCCGGGCGCCCGCCGTGACGCCGCCGGTGGAGCTGACCACCTCGGCAGACGCCGGCACCGGCGGCGCGTCGGGGCCGGCGCCGTGACGGCAGGAGGAACCGGAGGTGCGTAGACGGGTGTGGTCCGAATAGGGTTTCGTTCGTAGCCTGTCAGACGGGTATCGATGGCGCTGGGAGGGCGGGCCGTGGAGGGCAGCGAGACCGGCTGGGGGCGGCCGGCCGAACCAGCACCGCGGTGGCGGGCGCTGCTCGACCGGGCCCGGCACGGTGGTCGCGCGGCCGAGCAGGCGGAGGCCGACCGACACGCCGATCCGCCGCCCCTGCCGCCGGAGCCGCTGCCCCGCCGCTCGTCGGGCAACGGCTACGCGGCGCGGGTGCCGGCCATCGGGCGGGCGCCCGAGCCGCCGTACGCGCCGGAGCCCGGCCCGCCGCCCTACGGCGCGGAGTACGGCCGTCCGGTCGACGCGGGCTACCGGGCCGAGGCCACCTACCGGGTGGAGCCGGCCTACCGGGTGGATCCCGCCGAGCCCGCCTACCGGGTGGAGCCCGAGTACCCGCCGGAGCCCGCCTACCGCCGCGATCCGATCGAGCCGTCCTACCGGTCCGAGCCGGTCGAGCCCGTCTACCGCTCCGAGCCGATCGAGCCGTCCTACCGGTCGGAACCGGTCGAGCCCGTCTACCGCTCCGAGCCGATCGAGCCGTCCTACCGGTCCGAGCCGGTCGAGCCCGTCTACCGTGCGGATCCGGTCGAGCCGTCCTACCGCGCCGAGCCCGACTACCCGGCCGAGCCGGCGTACCGGGTCCCGGCCCAGGCTCCGCCGCCTCGCGTCGAGTCCGAGCCGCGCCACGGCCCGGGGCCGGCCGAGTCGCGCTACGCCCTGCTGGACAACGGCTACCGGCACGAGCCGCCCCCGGTCCGGTCCCGCTACGCGGTGCTCGACAACGGCTACCGCTCCCAGGCGGCGCCACCCCCGCCACCCCCACCGGCCACGCCACCCCCGCCCCCCGCCGCGCCGGTGGCCGCCGACCTGGGCTACCCGGCGCGCGTCGAGTGGCGTCCACGCGGCACGGAGAACGAGCTGGAGCGCGCCGCCGGAGTGCTCCGCCGCGACCTGGGCACCCCCCGGGTGCTCGCGTTCGCCAACCCGAAGGGCGGCGTGCACAAGACCACCGCCACCGTGCTGGCCGCCGCGACCGTCGGCAGCGTACGCGGGCGCGGCGTGCTGGCCTGGGACGACAACGAGCTGCGCGGCACGCTCGGGCTGCGCGCCGGCAGCGCCCGGCACGCCCGGACCATCCGGCACCTGGTCAGCGATCTCGCGCACGTCGAGATCAAGGAGGGTCCCGAGCTGCTGGAGCACCTGGACGACTACCTGCGGCACGCCTCCGACGGCTCGTACGACGTGCTGGCCGGCGAGGAGAGCCCGCGCTTCGCCCAGCGCCTCGACCAGTTCACCGTCGGGCGGGTGCTGGAGCTGCTGCGGCGCACCCACGACGTGGTCTGCGTGGACACGGGCAACAACGTGGAGAGCGCCAACTGGCGCACCATCATGCAGGCGGCGGACCAACTCGTGGTGACCACGGTGCCGCGCGAGGATGCCGCGTTCAGTGCCGACTGGATGCTGGACCTGCTGCACGAGGTGGGGATGGGGGAGCTGGCCGACAACGCGGTCACCCTGATCTCCTGCCCCACGCCGGGCCGCTCGCCGTTGCAGGACGACCTGGAGCGGCACTTCGCCACCCGCACCCGGGCCGTGGCCGTGGTGCCGTACGACCCGGCGCTGGAGACCGGCTCCTCGATCGAGTACCACCAGCTCCAGCAGGAGACCCGGCAGGCGTGGCTGAAGGCCGCCGCCGTGATGCTGGAGCCGTTCGCCCGGTGAGCGGGTGTGCCGCCACCGGCCGCCCACGCCGCCCACCCGCCTGAGAGGATCACCGGGTGAGCGCGGACACCCCCGAACCCGACCGGACCGACCGCCGGCCCGACGAGCCGGGGGCGCCGGCCGCCTGGGCGGAACCCGACCCGCCGGCCCGCGTCGGCCCCGCCGACCCGTACGCCGCCCGGGAGCCCGCCCCGCCGCGCGACCCCGCGACCGGCGCGCCGCCGTACGCCCCGACCGGCGACCCGTGGCACGACGGGCCCGTGGGGTACGCGCCCGCCAACACCGACCTCGGTTACGCCGCCGGCTATTCGCCCGTGCCGGTGGAGCCGGACCTGCCGCGCGGGCGGGCGGTGCGCCTCGCCCTGCTGGCGACGCTCGTCACCACCGTGCTGGGGGTGCCGCTCGGCCTGCTCTGGGCGGCGCTCGCGCCGGACACGCCGGTGCTCAAGGTCGCCGACGGGGCGATCTACGCCGAGCCGCAGCCGGAGCAGCCGGTCGCCGCCGACGGCTGGTTCAGCCTGCTGGGGCTGGGCTTCGGGGTGCTCGTCGCGCTCGCGCTGTGGTTCCTGCTGCGCCGGGTACGGGGGCCGGTCGGCCTGCTCGCCGCCGTGTTCGGCGCGTTCGGCGCGGGACTGGCCGCCTGGCAGGTCGGCCGGCGGGTGGGACTGGCCGGCTACGAGCGGCTGCTGGAGAGCGCGCCGGTGGGACGGGCCTTCGACAAACCGGCCGACCTGCGGGCCGGCGGGATCGACTGGGTGCTCGGCGTGCTGCCGGTGCCGCACGGCAACCTGCTGCTGCCCGCGTTCGGCGCCGCCGTGGCGTACACCCTGCTGGCCGGCTGGTCGCGCTGGCCGTCGCTGCGCCCGGAGCGCGAGCCCGACGTCAGTTGGGGGTCGGCGGGGACGCCAGCTCCGCCAGCGGCACCGGAACCGCCCGCACCTGGCGCAGCAGCGCCGCCTCGCGGTTGAGCAGGCGCAGCTCCGCGCGCAGCCGGGCGGCGGTGTCGTCGATGGCGAGCAGCCGCTGCCGGTCCGCCACGGTCAGTACGGCCGTCGCGGCCACCAGGTGCGACAGCACCGTCGGGTCCTCCGGCAGTTGCTCGGAGAGCCCCTCGTCGTCGGCGCGGATCAGGCCCAGGTATTGCCGGAAGACCGAGATCACCCGGGCGGCGAGCAGGTCGGCGACCTCGTCGGGGCCGCCCGGCTCGGGCAGCCACTCGACGTCGGCGGTGAGGTAGGGCTCGGCGTCCCGGTCGACGTCGGCGACGCGGAACCGGCGCTTGCCCACCGTGACGATGTCGAAGCCGCCGTCGGGGCGCTCGGTGACCTGCCGCAGCTCGGCGGTGCAGCCCACCTCGTGCAGGGTGACGTCGCCGCCGGGCAGCGGCTGGCCGTCCGGCCCGGTCGGGGCGACCTCCCAGCCGGCGCGGATGGCCACCACGCCGAACTCGCGCGGGGCGTCCTCGGGCAGCGAGAGCAGGTGCCGGACCAGGGCGCGGTAGCGCTCCTCGAATATGTGCAACGGCAGCACCAGACCGGGAAAGAGGACCGTTCCGAGCGGGAACACCGGCAGCCGCGCAGTCACGTCGTCGAGCGTAGCCCGATCCCGGCGCGACGGCGTGTCCCGGCTCACCGTCCCGGCGTACGGGCGGCGCCGGTCGCCGTCCGGACGGGCCGCCTAGACTCGCAAGGGTGTTGAACCGGATCGACCTGCGCGGCGGCGTACGCGACCCGCGCCGTCTGCTGCCCCGTGCCCAACTCGACGTCTCCGTGGCCGTCGAGCGGATCCGCCCCCTCGTGGAGGCGGTCCGGGAGCATGGTTACCCGGCGATCCGGGAGGCCAGTGAGCGCTTCGACGGGGTCTCGCCCGAGGTGCTGCGGGTGCCCGCCGAGGCGATCACCGAGGCGGAGGGCACTCTCGCCCCCGAGGTGCGCGCCGCGCTGCTGGAGTCCATCACCCGGGCCCGCAAGGTGCACGCCGACCAGCGCCGCACCGACCACACCACGCAGGTGGTGCCGGGCGGCACGGTGACCGAGCGCTGGGTGCCGGTCGACCGGGTCGGCCTCTACGTCCCCGGCGGCCTGGCGATGTACCCGTCGACCGTGGTGATGAACGTGGTGCCGGCCCAGGCGGCCGGGGTGCGCTCGCTGGTGGTGGCGAGCCCGCCGCAGCAGGACAACGGCGGCCTGCCCGACGCCCGGGTGCTCGCCGCCTGCGCCCTGCTCGGCGTCGACGAGGTCTACGCCGTCGGCGGTGCCCAGGCCGTGGCGATGCTCGCGTACGGCGCGGCGGTCGACGCCGAGGGCAGCGCCCACTGCGACCCGGTCGACATGATCACCGGCCCGGGCAACATCTGGGTCACCGCCGCCAAGCGGCTGCTGCGCGGCGTCGTCGGCATCGACGCCGAGGCCGGCCCCACCGAGATCGCGATCCTGGCCGACGACACCGCCGACCCGGCGCACGTCGCGGCCGACCTGATCAGCCAGGCCGAGCACGACCCGCTCGCGGCCAGCGTGCTGGTGACCTGTTCCGTCGAGCTGGTCGAGGCCGTCGAGCGGGAGCTGGCCCGGCAGGTGCCGGCCACGAAGCACGCCGAGCGGGTCACCACCGCGCTCACCGGCGAGCAGAGCGGCGTCGTCCTGGTCGACGACCTCGACGCCGGGCTGCGGGTGGTCGACGCGTACGCGGCCGAGCACCTGGAGATCCAGACCCGCGACGCCCGGGAGTGGGCGCTGCGGGTGCGCAACGCCGGGGCGATCTTCGTCGGCGCCTGGTCTCCGGTGTCGCTCGGCGACTACTGCGCCGGCTCCAACCACGTGCTGCCCACCGGCGGCTGCGCCCGGCACTCGTCCGGCCTGTCGGTGCAGTCCTTCCTGCGCGGCATCCACCTGGTCGAATACACGCAGGAGGCGCTGCGCGAGGTGGCCCCGCACGTGGTCACCCTCGCCGGCGTCGAGGACCTGCCGGCGCACGGGCAGGCGGTCAGCGTGCGTTTCCCGGGGGCCGCGTCGTGAGCGGGCCCGACCCCCGCCGGCCGCAGGCCGGCGCCGGGCGGAGCGGGGTGGCCGCGTGACGACCCTCGACGACCTGCCGATCCGCGACGACCTGCGCGGGCTGTCGCCGTACGGGGCGCCGCAGCTCGACGTGCCGGTGCGGCTGAACACCAACGAGAACTCCCACCCGGTGCCCGAGCCGGTGGTGGACGCGATCGGCAAGGCCCTCGCGGCGGAGCTGCGCGACCTCAATCGCTACCCGGACCGCGACGCCGTGGCGCTGCGCGCCGACCTGGCCGGCTACCTGGGCCACGGGCTCACCGTCGACCAGGTGTGGGCGGCCAACGGCTCCAACGAGATCCAGCAGCAGCTGCTCCAGGCGTTCGGCGGGCCGGGGCGCAGCGCGCTCGGCTTCGTCCCCGCGTACTCGATGCACCCGCTGCTGGCGCTGGGCACCGGCACCCGGTGGGTGCCGGCCCGGCGGGGCGTCGACTTCGGGCTGACCGCCGACGAGGCGGTCGCCCAGGTCCGCGAGCACGCCCCGGACGTGGTCTTCCTCTGCTCGCCGAACAACCCGACCGGCACCGCCCTCGACCCGGCGGTGGTCGCGGCGGTGCTCGACGTCGCGCCGGGCATGGTGGTCGTCGACGAGGCGTACGCCGAGTTCGCCCGGCCCGGCACGGTCAGCGCCCTCGCTGTGCTGCCGGGGCACCCCCGGCTGGTGGTGACCCGGACGATGAGCAAGGCGTTCGGGTTCGCCGGCGGTCGACTGGGCTACCTGGCCGCCGACCCGGCCGTGGTGGCGGCGGTGCAACTGGTCCGGCTGCCGTACCACCTCTCGGCGCTCACCCAGGCCGCGGCCCGGGCGGCGCTGGCGCACCGCGACGCCCTGCTCGGCACGGTGGCCGCGATCTGCGCGCAGCGCGACCGGATCGTGACGCGGCTGCGCGGGCGGGGGCTGCGGGTGGCCGACAGCGACGCCAACTTCGTACTGTTCGAGGTCGGGGGCGACCAGGCCGTCGCCTGGCGCACCCTGCTGGAGCACGGCGTGCTGGTCCGCGACGTCGGCCTGCCGGGCTGGCTGCGCGTCACCGCCGGCACGACGACCGAGACCGACGCCTTCCTCGCCGCCATGGAGAAGTTCTAGTGGGAGCGCGAGGAGCGAGCTTGCGAGACCCGCAGTCGCGACCGAAAGGCAAGCAATGAGCCGGACCGCCCGCGTGGAGCGGATCACCAAGGAGACGAAGGTCCTCGTCGAGATCGACCTCGACGGCACCGGCCGCGCCGAGATCGGCACCGGCGTCGGCTTCTACGACCACATGCTGCACCAGATCGCCCGGCACGGCGGCTTCGACCTGACCGTGCGCACCGTGGGCGACCTGGAGATCGACGCCCACCACACGATGGAGGACACCGCGCTGGCCCTGGGCGCCGCGTTCGACCAGGCGCTGGGGGACAAGGCCGGCATCCGGCGGTACGGCTCGGCCACCGTCCCGATGGACGAGGTCCTCGTGCGGGCCGCGGTCGACCTGTCCGGCCGCCCGTACGTGGTGCACGACGAGCCGGCGCTGGCGCCGTACATCGGGCCGGTCTACCCGACCAGCATGACCCGGCACATCTGGGAGTCCTTCGGTCAGGCGGCCCGGATCACCCTGCACGTGGACGTGCTGCGGGCGGCCCGCCCCGGCGGTCACCCGGACGCCCACCACGTGGTGGAGGCGCAGTTCAAGGCGGTCTCCCGCGCGCTGCGCGAGGCCACGGCGATCGATCCGCGCGCGGCGGGCGCCATCCCCAGCACGAAGGGGGCCCTGTGAGCGCGAGCGCGAGGAACGTAGCGCAGCGGAGTCCCGCAGTCGTGAGCGGAAGGTTGGCCCTGTGAGCGCGAGGAACGTAGCGCAGCGGAGTCCCGCAGTCGCGAGCGGAGGGCGGTTCTGATGGGCGGGGTGCTGCCGTCGTTGCTGCTGATCCTGGCCGGCGTGCTGGTCGGCGGGGTGTGGTCGCTGCACAGGCAGGGCGCGCCGCGCGGGGCCGTGGTGGTCACCGCGCTGCTGGCCGTGCTGGCGACGGCCGCCGGCGTGCTCTGGATGCTGCCGGGGGAGGGCACGTGAGCGGGCGGAGCGTCCGACGGCGTCGCACCGCCGCCGACCGGAGGGTGGTGACGGCGTGAGCCGCGTGGTGGTGCTCGACTACGGGTCGGGCAACCTGCGCTCGGCGGAGCGGGCCCTGGCCCGGGCCGGCGCGGACGTGACGGTGACCGACGACCTGTCCGCCGCCGCCGAGGCGGACGGGCTGGTGGTGCCGGGCGTGGGCGCGTTCGCCGCCTGCATGGCCGGGATCGAGGCCCTCGGCGCCGGCCCGGTGATCGCCGAGCGCGTCGCCGCCGGCCGGCCGGTGCTGGGCATCTGCGTGGGCATGCAGGTGCTCTTCGAGCACGGCGACGAGCACGGGGTGGTCACGAAGGGCCTCGGGCTGTTGCCCGGCGGGGTGACCAGGCTGGCGGCCGCCCGCCTGCCGCACATGGGCTGGAACACGGTCGCGGCACCGGCGGGTTCGGTGCTCTTCGCCGGCCTGCCCGCCGACAGCCGGTTCTACTTCGTGCACTCGTACGGGGTGGGGGACCCGGGCGCGCTGGCGGAGGCCGGTGCCACGGTCACCACCGCCCACCACGAGACGGACTTCGTGGCGGCCGTGGAGCGGGGCCCGCTCTGCGCCGCGCAGTTCCACCCGGAGAAGTCCGCCGACACCGGTGCCGCGCTGCTGCGCAACTGGCTCGCCACGCTCCCCACCGGTGACTGAGCGCCGCCCCGCTGCGGCGGGCCCGCTCCGCCCCGCCGGCCGTCCTTCCGCCTGCCCACGGTCGATCGGACTGCCACGCCGCGTGCCCGGCTGCGTCCCGCAGTTCCAGGCGGGCATCGGGCCAGGCCTGCGCCGGCGGGGTACGACGTGAGCAAGGAGCGGGCCCGGCGCCGGGCGGCCCGGGAGGCGGAGGCCGCCCGGCAGCGGGTCGTCCGCGAGCGGCGGGCGGCCCGGCGGTCGCGACGCCGGGCGCTGCTGCGCCGGATGACGCCGTCGTTGCGCCGGGGGCGGACGGGCCGGCTGCCCCGGCACAGCCGTGGCGAACGCGCCGCCATCGTGCTGCTGACCCTGGCGGCGATGATGCTGATCTGGACGTTCGTCGACGACCTGGCGCTGCGGATCGCGCTGGTCGTGCTGTTGCTGCTCGTACTGCCGGCGATCGTGGTGATCGCCCTGGACCGTCGCACCTGATCTCGAGGAGAAATACCGTGAGCCTCACCCTGTTGCCCGCCGTGGACGTCGCCGACGGCCAGGCCGTCCGACTCGTGCAGGGCGCCGCCGGCAGCGAGACGACGTACGGCGACCCGCTGGAGGCCGCGCTGGCCTGGCAGCGGGACGGCGCCGAGTGGATCCACCTGGTCGACCTCGACGCCGCCTTCGGTCGGGGTTCCAACGCGCACCTGCTGGCCGAGGTGGTGCGGCAGCTCGACGTGAAGGTGGAGCTGTCCGGCGGCATCCGCGACGACGAGTCGTTGCACGCCGCGCTCGGCACCGGCGCCGCCCGGGTCAACATCGGCACCGCCGCCCTGGAGGACCCCGTCTGGTGCGACCGGGTGTGCGGGGAGTACGGCGACCGGGTGGCGATCGGGCTGGACGTGCGGGGCCGTACCCTCTCGGCCCGGGGCTGGACCCGCGACGGCGGCGACCTGTTCGAGGTGCTGGAGCGGCTGGACAAGGCCGGTGCGACGCGCTACGTCGTCACGGACATCACCAAGGACGGCACCATGCGCGGGCCGAACCTGGACCTGCTGCGCGAGGTCTGCGCCCGCACCGACGCCCCGGTGATCGCCTCCGGTGGCGTCTCCACCCTGGACGACCTGCGGGCGCTGGCCACCCTGGAGCCGATCGGGGTCGAGGGCGTGATCGCCGGCAAGGCCCTGTACGCGGGCGCCTTCACGGTGGCGCAGGCGCTGGAAACGCTGGCTGCGGCGTGAGCGTCACCCGGCTCGGCTCGGGTGGCCCGTGGGAGTCGGTGTACGGCTACTGCCGGGTGGTCCGGGCCGGTGACCTGGCCTGGACGGCCGGCTGCACCTCCACGGTGGACGGCGCGGTCACCCACGTCGGCGACGCGGCGGCGCAGACCGCCCAGGCGCTGCGGATCGGGCTGGACGCGCTGTCCGAGGTGGGCGCGGAGCCCGGCGACGTGGTGCGGACCCGGATGTACGTGACGGACCGCACGTACGCCGACGAGGTCGGCCGGGCGCACAACGCGGTCTTCGGCGCGGTCCGCCCGGCGGCCACGATGGTGGTGGTGGCCGGTCTGCTCCACCCGGACCACCTGGTGGAGGTGGAGTTGGAGGCGTACCTCGGCGACGGCTGAGCCGGCGGGCGCGGTGGTGGCGGCGGTGCGGTCGCGGCCCGCCGTGGCGGCGGTGGCGCGGGTCACCGCGCGCCCCGATCGGTTGTGCACAACCTAATTGCGCGCTACGTTTTTCCGGTGACCGACCATCTGGTGCTGCGCCGGCAGGTGTGCTTCGCGCTCTACGCCGCGTCGCGCGCCCTCACCGACGTCTACCGGCCCGTCCTCGACGAGTTCGGCCTGACCTACCCGCAGTACCTGGTGCTGCTGGTGCTCTGGGAGCGCGACGACGCCCCCACGGTCTCCGAACTGGGCGCCGCGCTGCGGTTGGACTCCGGCACGCTCTCGCCGCTGCTCAAGCGGTTGGAGGGGGCGGGGCTGGTCGTCCGGACGCGCTCGGCGCGTGACGAGCGGCGGGTGGAGGTGAGCCTGACCGGCGACGGGCGGGCCCTGCGGCAGCGGATGGAGGAGGTGCCGCTGCGGGTCGCCCGCGCGACGGGCCTGACCGAGGCGGAGCTGGTCGAACTGCGCGACACCCTCACCCGGGTCACCGAGACGATCCACCGACAGAAGGAGCAGTGACCATCATGCAGGTGCTCTACACCGCGTCCGCCCGGGCCACCGGGGACGGTCGGGACGGCCACGTCCGCACCTCCGACGGCACCGTCGAACTGGACCTGGCCGTGCCGAAGGAGATGGGTGGCGCCGGCGGCGCCGCCAACCCCGAGCAGCTCTTCGCGGCCGGTTACGCCGCCTGCTTCCACTCGGCGCTGCGCCTGGTCGCCCGCAAGGCGAAGGTCGACGTCTCGGGCTCGGTCGTCGAGGCCGAGGTCGGCATCGGCGCCAACGGCAGCGGCGGCTTCGGGCTGGCCGTCACCCTCCTCGTCGACCTTCCGGCCGTCGAGCGGGCCGCCGCCGAGCAGGTCGTCGAGCAGGCCCACCAGGTCTGCCCCTACTCGAACGCGACCCGCGGCAACGTCGAGGTCGCCCTCACCGTGCGCGAGGCGCTGTGAGCACCCGCAACCGCGAGATCCACCTCGCCTCCCGCCCGCAGGGCTGGCCGACGGCCGACAACTTTCGCGTCGTCGAGACCGACGTGCCCACCCCCGGCCCGGGCCAGATCGTGGTCCGCAACCGGTACATGTCGGTCGACCCGTACATGCGCGGACGCATGAACGACGTCAAGTCGTACGTGCCGCCGTTCGCGCTCGACGCGCCGCTCGACGGCGGGGCGGTCGGCGAGGTCGTGGCCGGTGAGACCGAGGGCCTGCGGCCCGGCGACACCGTGCTGCACGGCCTCGGCTGGCGCGAGTACGCGCTGCTCGACGCGAAGGCCGCCCGGAAGGTCGACCCCGGCCTCGCCCCGGTCACCGCCTACCTGAGCGTGCTGGGCATGACCGGCCTGACCGCGTACGCCGGGCTGCTGGACGTCGCCGGGATGAAGCCCGGGGAGACGGTCTTCGTCTCCGCCGCCGCCGGCGCGGTCGGCAGCCTGGTCGGCCAGATCGCCAGGCTGCGCGGCGCCGGGCGTGTGGTCGGCAGCGCCGGCTCGGCGGCCAAGGTCGAACGGCTGCGCGCGCTCGGCTTCGACGCCGCGTTCGACTACCACGACGGGCCGGTACGCGACTCGCTGAAGGCCGCCGCGCCCGACGGCGTCGACGTCTACTTCGACAACGTCGGCGGGGACCACCTGGAGGCGGCGATCTCCGCGATGCGGGTGCACGGTCGGGCCGCGATCTGCGGCATGATCGCGCAGTACAACGACACCGAGCCCCCGGCCGCGCCGCGCAACCTGGCGCTGGTCATCGGCAAGCGGCTCACCCTGCGCGGCTTCCTGGTCGGCGACCACGGCCACCTGCGCGGCGAGTTCGTCCGCGAGATGGCCGGCTGGCTGCGGGACGGGAAGGTCTCCTACGACGAGACGGTCGTCGACGGCATCGAGAACGCCCCGGAGGCGTTCCTCGGCCTGCTGCGCGGCGAGAACCTCGGCAAGATGCTCGTCCGGGTGTGAGCGGGGGCGCCGCTGCCGGCGCCCCCGGGCCCCCGACGCGGTGGCCGGCCTCACCGGCCGGTCACCGCCGGGGCCGGGAAGGATAGGCTCGCGGCATGACGGTGGCGGTGCGGGTCATCCCGTGTCTGGACGTGGACGCCGGTCGTGTGGTCAAGGGGGTCAACTTCCTCGACCTGCGCGACGCCGGCGACCCGGTGGAGCTGGCGGCGGCGTACGACCGCGCCGGCGCGGACGAGCTGACCTTCCTCGACGTCACCGCCTCCTCCAGCGACCGGGGCACGATGCTCGACGTGGTCCGCCGCACGGCGGAGTCGGTCTTCATCCCGCTGACCGTCGGCGGCGGCGTCCGGCAGGTCGCCGACGTCGACACGCTGCTGCGCGCCGGCGCGGACAAGGTCGGGGTGAACACGGCGGCCATCGCCCGCCCCGAGTTGATCGCCGAGATCGCCGACCGCTTCGGCCGGCAGGTGCTGGTGCTATCGCTCGACGTCCGGCGGGCGCCCGGGGGCGGCACGCCCAGCGGGTTCGAGGTGACCACCCACGGCGGCCGGCGCGGCACCGGGCTCGACGCGGTCGAGTGGGCCCGTCGCGGCGCCGAGCTGGGCGCGGGCGAGATCCTGCTCAACTCGATGGACGCCGACGGCACCAAGGCCGGCTTCGACCTCGAACTCATCGGCGCGGTGCGCCGGGTGGTCGACGTGCCGGTGGTGGCCAGCGGCGGCGCCGGTGAGGTGGCGCACTTCGCGCCGGCGATCGGCGCCGGCGCGGACGCGGTGCTCGCCGCCAGCGTCTTCCACTTCGGCGAGCTGACCGTCGCCGAGGTCAAGGACGCGCTGCGCGGCGCCGGCCACCCCGTGCGGTGACCGTCGCACCGGCCACCCCGTGCGCTGGCCCTCCGCCGCGTTGGCAGCCCGACCTGGCGGCTGGCCGGCCGACCGGGTGCGGCGGCGACCGGTGTCAGTCGCGGCGTGGGCGGTTCTCGGGCGAGCGCCGCGGCGCCGGGATCGACCGCACCACGTATTCCTGGACGGCGGCGGCGTGGTCGGCCTCGTCCAGGTGCCACTCCGTGCTGACCGGGGGGTGCCGCCGCACCAGCACGCCCTGCACGGTGTCCACGGTGGTGGCGAGCCCGGCGTTCGGCCGGGTGCGCCAGAGGCGCTCACCGTCGGCGGTGATCCGGAACCAGCCGTCGGTGACGCTGACCAGCCCGGCCCCGACGAGGCGACGGACCGCCGCCTCCACCTCGTGCCGCTCGGGGATCGCCTGGTTGAGGTGGTCGGCGGTGGAGAGCACGTCGGCGAGGCGTACGCCCTCGGGGCGGCGGCTGGACGCCGCGCGGCGGTGCCGTCCCGCACCGCTGGCGATCACCACCGACACGAAGATCCAGGCATCGCTCCAGCGCCATCCGTTCTCCCCCATGGGAGGATTCTGCCGGGCGTGGCGTCCGAAGGGAACACCGGCGTCGGGCCCGCGTCCCCGGGACAGGGGTCACCCGGGACGTGGCTCGGGGTGGTGCGGGGCGGGCCGGGCAGCGGCTCGACGGACGTCCTCGCCGACCTCGATCACGCCGGACCGGTCGCCCCCGGGGCGGGATCCGCTCGGACCGTGGAGAGCGGCGCGACCGGGCCCGGGGCGGGGCCCCTCGGCCCGGCGACGGTGAACGGCGGCAGGAAGAGCTGGGTCAGCGGGCCGATGGCCAGCGCGTAGGCGACCGTGCCGACGCCCACGGTGCCGCCCAGCAGCCAGCCCAGCGCCAGCACGGTGACCTCGATGGCGGTGCGGACGAGCCGGATCGAGCGGCCGGGCCGGCGGGCGACGTAGCCGGTCATCAGGCCGTCGCGGGGGCCCGGCCCGAGGCGGGCGCCGAGGTAGAGGCCGGTCGCCGCCCCGTTGGCGACGATGCCGGCGACCAGCATCGCGCCCCGTACGCCCAGCGACCCGCCGGTCGGCAGCAGTGCGAGCGCCGCGTCCACCACCAGCCCGATCACCAGGACGTTGCTGACCGTGCCGAGGCCGGGGCGCTGGCGCAGGGGTATCCAGAGCAGCAGCACCAGTGCCCCGACCGCGATGGTGACGGTGCCGAAGGAGAGGCCGGTCAGCTCGGACAGGCCCTGGTGGAACACGTCCCACGGGTTCAGGCCGAGCCCCGAGTTGATCATGAGGGCCATGCTCACGCCGTACAGGACGAGGCCCGCGTAGAGCTGGGTGAGCCGCCGCGCTGGACGGTGTCGGAGATTGCCAATCGGTGTCACCCATGCCACGCTAAAGGCCAATTCGCGAAGCGTAAGAGCCAATCCGGGAGGAGTGGCCATGACCAGTCAGGTTCGGGGTGCCCAATTGGCCCGGCTCCTCGGTCAGTGGCATGCCCTTCCCGGCCGCCGCCGCAGCCCCGACTACGCCGCCCTGGCCGGTGCCGTACGCGGGCTGCTCGCCGACGGCCGGCTGCCGCTGGGCGTACGCCTGCCCGCCGAGCGGGAGCTGGCCGAGGCGCTGAAGATCAGCCGGACCACGGTCACGGCCGCGTACCGGGAGCTGCGGGAGAGCGGGCACCTCGCGAGCCGGCGCGGCGCCGGCAGCTGGACGATGCTCCCCGGCACCCACCGGGTGGCGAGCACCGGGCTCTGGACCCCGCTGGACGACCGCGACATGATCGACCTCGGGGTCGCCGCGCTCGCCGCGCCGCCCGAACTGCTGCCGGCCGCCCGCGCGGCGGCCGAGGACCTGCCCCGCTACCTGGGCGGCGCCGGTTACCACCCGACCGGCATCATCGAGCTGCGCGAGGCGGTGGCCCGCGCCTACACCGACCGGGGCCTGCCCACCTCGCCCGACCAGATCATGGTCACCAACGGCACCCAGCACGCCCTCGACCTGGTGCTCCGACTGGCCCTCGCCCCCGGCGGGAACGTGCTGGTCGAGGCGCCCAGCTACCCGAACGCGCTGGCCGCGCTCGCCGCCCGGCGGGCCCGGATCACCACCCACGGGCTGGCCGTCGAGGAGCCCGGCTGGGACGCGGACCTGCTGCTCGGCGGCCTCCGGCAGGCCCGACCCAAGCTGGCCTACCTGATTCCGGACTTCCAGAACCCGACCGGTCACCTGATGCCGGCGGCGCTTCGGGAGCGGGTGGTGGCCACGGCGCACGCCGTCGGCACCGACCTCGTCGTCGACGAGTCGTTCGTGGACCTGCCGCTGGACGGGACCGTGCTGCCCCCGCCGACCGCCAGCTTCGACCGGCACTCCCGGGTGATCACCATCGGCGGCATGAGCAAGCCGTTCTGGGGCGGCCTGCGCATCGGCTGGGTCCGGGCCTCCGCCCCGCAGGTGCAGCGGCTCGCCGCCGCCCGCGTCGGCGTCGACATGGCCAGCCCGGTCCTGGACCAGCTGGTCGCGGTCCACCTGCTCGCCGACGCGCCGGGCATCGTCGCCGCCCGGCAGGCCCAGCTGACCGCCCAGCGTGACGCGCTGCTCGCCGCGCTCGCGCAGCGCCTGCCCGAGTGGCAGGTCACCGTCCCGCACGGCGGGGTGACCCTCTGGGCCGAGCTCGACGGGCCGATCTCCAGCGCGCTGGCCCGGGCCGCCGAGGAGGTCGGCGTACGCCTGGCGCCCGGTCCCCGCTTCGGCCTGGACGGCACGCTGGAGCGCTTCCTGCGGCTGCCGTTCACCCTGCCGGCCGCCGACCTGGTCGAGGCGGTCGGTCGCATCGCCGCCGTCCGCTACGACCTGGACCGGGGCGGCCGGTCGCAGTGGCGGGAACCGGCGGTCATCGCCTGAGGGCCCGGGCCGGCTTGCCGGCCGCAACTCGCGGCCCCGTCGGTCAATCGCGCCTGCGCGGCGCCCCGGGGCTGGGAGACTGCGCAGGTGGGGGACGCGCGGGGGACACGTTGGCCGCGCGGGATCCTGCCGAGCGCCCCCGGCTCCCGCACCACCCGCCTGGAACTCTTCTACGACCTCGTCTTCGTCTTCGCCTTCCTCAACGTGACCACGGTGACGGCCGGCACCCCGGACGCCCGCGGACTGATCCGGTTCCTCGTGGTGCTCGCCCTGCTCTGGTGGTGCTGGAGCGGCTTCGCGGCGCTGGGCAACCTGGTCCGTACCGACCAGGGGCTGACACCGCTGGTCGGGTTCGCCCTCGCCGCCGCCGTGTTCGTGCTCGCGCTCAGCCTGCCGAAGGCGTTCACCGACCGCCCCGGCGGGCTGCCCGGCCCGGTGGTCTTCGCCGTCTGCTACTTCCTGGTCCGCGCGACCCAGGTGACGGTCTTCCTCTGGGCCGTGGGCAGCGACCGGGAGGTGCGCCGGCGGATGCCCGTGCTGATCCTGCCGTTCCTGATCGCCACGGGGCTCATCCTGACCGCCGCGCTGGTGCCGCAGCGGCTGCTCGACGGCGGCGCCGAGTCGGCCGTCCGGCTGACGTTGTGGGTCGCCGCGCTCGCGGTGGAGTACGGTGCCGGCCTGGCCCAGCACCGCGCGGGATGGACGGTGCTCTCGGCGGGGCACTGGGCGGAGCGGCATGCCTTGATCATCATGGTGGCGCTCGGCGAGTCGATCATCGCGCTCGGGCTCGGGCCGGGCCCCACCACCGCCCTGCCGCTGACCTGGCCGGTGATCATCGCGGCGTTGCTCGGCATCGCCGTGGTAGCGGCGCTGTGGTGGGCGTACTTCGACACCCTCGCCCTGGCCATGGAGCAGGTGCTGCACCGCACCCGCGAGCCGCGCACCCGCGCGGGACTGGCCCGGGACGTGTACACGTACCTGCACCTGCCGCTGATCACGGGCGTGATCATGTTCGCCCTGGGTCTCAAGGGGCTGATCCACGAGGGCGCCGACCCGGCGACCCCGACCTGGGGGGTCCCGCTGCCGAGCTTCGACGTACTGGTCCTCAACGGCGGGGTCGCGCTATACCTGCTCACGCTGATCGGGCTCGGGAGCCGGACGCTGGGCGCGGCGCGCTGGCCGTCGATCGGCGGGGTGGCGCTGCTCGTCGCGCTGACCCCGGTGGCCGCGCGACTGCCGGAGCTGGTCGCCCTGGCCATGCTGGCGCTGGCCGCCGTGCTGACGGTCGCGGTGCAGACGGTCGTCGACGCCCCACGACGGCGGCGCGTGCGGCAGGTGGCGCTGGAGGAGCAGCTCGCCTCCGAGGCCGAGCAGACCCGGTGGCGGGGCCACCACCTCTGAGGGAACCGCCCCGCACCCCAGCCCTGCCCCGACGCCGGTGACCCCGCGCCGCAGCGGGGGGTCACCGGCGTCGCGTGCTCAGAGCTCGGCCAGCGTGCCCGCGTACATCTTCTCGATCTCGCCGGCGAAGTTGCTCTCCACGCCGCGGCGCTTGATCTTGAGCGACGGGGTGATCTCGCCGTCCTCGATGGTCAGGTCGCGCGGCAGGATGGCGACCTTCTTGATCGTCTCCCAGCGGTTGAGCTTGGCGTTGAGCTCGGCCACGTACCCCTCGACCATGGCCTTCGCCTCCGGCGAGGCGACGATCTCGGCGTAGTCGCGGCCCTCCAGCGGGGTGCCGGCGGCCCAGCCCTTGATGGCGTCCGGGTCCAGCGTGACCAGCATCGTGCAGTAGTTGCGGGCCTGGCCGATCACGACCGCCTGGGAGGTGTACGGGCAGGTGGCCTTGAACATCCCCTCGATGTGCGAGGGCGCGATGTACTTGCCGCCCGAGGTCTTGACCAGGTCCTTCTTCCGGTCAGTGATCTTGAGGTAGCCGTCGGCGTCCAGGGTGCCGATGTCGCCGGTGCGGAAGAAGCCGTCCTCGGTGAACGCGGCGGCGGTCTCCTCGGGCAGGTTGTGGTAGCCGCGCATCACCGGCCGGCCACGCACCAGGATCTCGCCGTCGGTGTCGATGCGGCACTCCAGGTCGCCCATCGCCTTGCCGACGGTGCCGATGCGCAGCCCGTCCGGCGGGTTGACGAAGTTGCCGGCGCTGGTCTCGGTGAGGCCGTAGCCCTCGGAGATCGGCAGGTTCGCCGCGGCGAAGAAGGTGGCGATCTCCGGGCTGAGCGGGGCGGCGCCGGAGACGAGCACCCGGATCCGGCCGCCGAGGCGGGCCTGGAGCTTGCTGAACACCAGCTTCTCGGCCACCGTGTACTTCAGCTTCAGCCCCGTCGGGACGGGCCTGCCGGCCTGCTCCAGGGCGACCTTCTCCGTGCCGACCCGTACGCCCCAGGCGAAGATCTTCGCCTTCGCGCCGCCGGCGGCCTGCGCGGTCGTCACCGCCTTGTTGTAGACCTTCTCGAACACCCGGGGCGCGCCGCACATCAGCGTCGGCCGGATCACCGAGAGCAGGTCGACCAGCTTGTCCACCCGACCGTCGACGTACGTCGGCAGGCCCACGTGGATCGCCCCGCAGAGCAGGGTCTTGCCGAACGAGTGCGACAGTGGCAGCCAGAGATATTGCAGGTCGTTCTCGCGCAGCAGCCCCAGCTCGGCCTGTGCCACGCCCTCCCAGCACCAGCCGCCGTGCAGCAGTTCGACGCCCTTCGGGCGCCCCGTGGTGCCGGAGGTGTAGATCAGGGTGGCCAGGTGGTCGGGACCGATCTGGGCGACCAGCGTGTCGATCAGGTCGGGCTCGGCAGCCAGCGCGCGGGCGCCCTGCTCCTCCAACTCGGCGAGGGTGAGTTGGGGGACGGCGGCGGCCGGGTCGGCGGCGCCGTCGAAGAGCACGACGTGGGTCAGCGCCGGCAGGTCCGCACCGGCGATCTTGGCGGCCTGGGCCGGGTTCTCGGCGAACAGCACGCGGGAGCCGGAGTCGGCGATGATGTAGGTCGCGTCGTCGGGTTCCGTGGTCGGGTAGACGGTGGTGGTCGCGCCGCCGGCGCACATGATGCCGAGGTCGGCGATCACCCAGTCGAGCCGGGTGTTCGCCAGGATCGCGACCGGATCCTCCAGGCCGACACCGAGGCCGTGCAGCCCGGCGGCGACCGCCTTGGCGCGACGGGCCATCTGCTCCCAGCTCAGCCAGACCGGCCCGGAGTCGTCGGGGGCCGGGTGGGCGAAGGCGTCGCGGTCGGGGGACGCCGCCACGCGCTTGAGGAACATGTCGGGGATGGAACGGTACGGTACATCGAGAGCCATCGCTGTAGCCGCCTTCGGGGGTGGAGACGTGACCACAGTCACGTCGGCGTTCGTTACCGAAGGGTATTGCCTGCGCCCGGGCATCGGCTAGCCCTGTCGATCACGGCTGGGCCACGTCTCGGAGGATGGACGCCCGGCTCAGGCGTACCGGGCCGCCCGCAGCGACCAGTCGTAGGTGGCGCGGATCCAGTTGCGCCGGGCCGTCAGGGCGGACCGCAGGCCGGCGTCGCCGGTGGCGAGCAGCGCCGTCTCGGCCGCCAGGTACGCCGACAGGGTCCCGTTGAACCGGTCGGCCGCCGCCCGCAGGGCCGCCGACTCGTCGCCGTCCGCCCGCCCCGCGGCGATCACCGCGACCAGGTTGTGCACGTCGGGCTGGGTGAGGTGCTCCTTGCGGTACGAGAAGACGTCGTTGCACCAGCAGACCAGGTCGGCGGCGAGCAGGTCGAGGGCGACCAGCGACGGCTCGGTGCGCTGCGCCGCGCCCGGCAGGGTGCCGCCGGCCAGTTCGGTGAGGGTGAAGCTGGGGTGGACCGCGCCGGTGTGCCGGCGCATCTGGGCGTACTCGGCCAGCCCCGGCACGCGCCTGTGCTCGCGGTTCGCGGCCTCCCAGAGCAGCGCCAGCAGGTACTCCCGCACGTCCCCGGCGAAGCGCAGCAGCGCCGCGGGGCCGCCAGCCGCGTGGGCCCGCCGGCACAGGTCGGCCAGCGCCTCGCCGAGCGGCCCGGCCACGGTGGCCGGCCCGTCGGCCGCGCTCCCCTGCCCGTCGAGCACGTCCAGCAGGGCGGCGACGGTCGGCGCCAGGCGGGTGGGGGAGTCGCCGAGGCCGTCCTCGTCGCAGGCGTCGTCCATGACGAACAGCCAGGAGATCAGGTCGGTGAGCAACCGCAGCCCGTCGACCGGGCCCTCGGGGCAGGCCCGCCCGGCCAGTCCGGCGGCGTCGGCCCGGCGCAGTCGGCGCAGCCGGTGTCCGTCACCGATCAGCCCGTGGTCGAGCGCCCACTCGGTGCTCTCCCGTGCCACCCGCTCGGTGGCGTCGTGCTGGCGCTCGGGAAAGGGGGGTTCCCGTAGCGCCGAGACCGCAAAGGTCCGCATGGTGCCCCCTGTCGCGCCGTTCCCGTACGGGGCGGTGCGGCACAGCGTACGGGAACAGGGATCGGCCGTTATCGTTGGGGCATCCGGCTCGTCGGGCCGCTCCGTGACCGCTTGCGCATAGTCGGTCACATGCCCAGGCTGGCGCCCCGGAGCCGCTCGGACAGCGTCGCGGGCCCGTCGATCTGCACCCGGGACACCCGCTGCCGGCCGCTGAGGAACAGGGCCAGCTCGCCCGGCGCCCCCACCACCCGCACGGGTTCGCCGCCCCGGCCGACGGAGAGTTCGCCGTAGCCGGGGGCCTGGACGAAGACGTCGGCCGGGAACCGGCGCAGCGCCAGCCGGGCCAGCCCGGCACACCGCTTCCAGAGCGCCGCGTTCAGCCCCGCCGACAGGTCGCGTGGCAGCCAGCCCGGACGGGCCCGGCGGACGTCCTCGTGGTGGATGAAGAACTCCAGCGTGTTGGCCAGCTCGTCGGTGACCGGGTTGCTCACCGGGCTCCACAGCGGCGGGCGGCGCACCTCGTCGAGCAGCCGCGGCCAGGGGCGCGCGGCGACGCGCAGGCGCACCCGCTCGGCGTAGCCGCGCAGCGGCGGGAGCAGGATCCCTCCTGCGGCGTCGGGCCGGCGTTCCCGGAGCACCAGGTGGGCGGCGAGGTCGCGGGTGCTCCACCCCTCGTTGACCGTCGGCGCCTTCGGTCCCAGCGTCTGCATCAGGTCGGCGAGCGCCTCGCGCTCCGATCGGGCGTACCGCGGCATGGCCCGATCGTAGGCGCGTACGACCCGCTCGGCGCGGCGAGTGGGCCGCGGGCCGCCGTGACGGCGGACATAGCGGACCGGGGCGGCGGAGCTGGCTCCGACCGGTAAGGATGAGGAGGATAATTGCGGCTTACGGCGGGGGAGAGTGTGGCGAGCAGGACAAGTCGGGACGTGCTGGTTCGAGGGCTGGCCGTCCTGGGGCGGGCGATCCGGGAGGAGCCCCGCATCTTCGCGGTCGCGGTGAGCGGCAGCGTCCTCTTCGGTGCCATGACGGTGGCCAGCGCCTTCGTGGTGGGTGCCGTGGTCGGCGACGTGGTGGTGCCCGCGATCGAGCGCGGCGCGGTCGGGGTCGGGGGGCTCGCCCTGGCCGCCGTCGCGCTGTTCGCCATCAGCGTGCTGCGGGTGGCCGGCATCTTCGGTCGCCGGCTCGGCGCGGGCTACATGCAGTACCGGCTCCAGGCCGCCTACCGGCGCCGGGTGACCCGCCGCTACCTGGAGCTGCCGCTGGCCTGGCACCACCGCAACGCCACCGGCACGCTGCTGTCCAACGCCAACTCCGACGTCGAGGCCGCCTGGTACCCGATCGCTCCGCTGCCGTTCGCGGTCGGCACCCTGGTGATGCTGGTCGGCGCGGTGGCGTCGCTCTTCGTCACCGACTGGGCGTTGGCGCTTGTCGGTCTCGCGGTCTTCCCGGCGCTCTTCGCGCTCAACGTCGCCTACTCCCGCCGGATGGCGCCCCGCCAGGCCCGGGCCCAGCGGCTGCGCGCCGAGGTCAGCGGCATCGCGCACGAGAGCTTCGACGGCGCCCTGGTCGTCAAGACGATGGGCCGGGAGGCGCAGGAGACCGACCGGTTCGCCGCCCGCGCGGGCGAGCTGCGCGACTCGCTGGTGGCGGTCGGGCGGCTGCGCGGCGTCTTCGACCCGCTGCTGGAGACCCTGCCCAGCCTCGGCACCCTCGCCGTGCTGGTGGTCGGCGCGATCCGGCTGCGGCAGGGCGAGATCAGCGTCGCCGAGCTGATCAGCGTCGCCTTCCTCTTCACGGTGCTGGCGTTTCCCGTCCGGGCCATCGGCTGGGTGCTGGCCGAGCTGCCGCGCAGCGTCGCCGGCTGGGACCGGGTCAGCCGGGTGCTCGACGCGACCGGCGAGATGCCGTACGGCGACACCACGCTCGACGTGTCCGAGCCCCGCCCGGCCAGCCTCGCGTTCTCCGGCGTGCGCTTCGGCTACGAGCCGGCCGAGGCGCACCTGCCCGGCACGGAGGTGCTCGGCGAGGTCTCCTTCACCGTGCCGGCCGGGAAGATCGTCGCCCTGGTCGGGCCGACCGGCTCGGGCAAGTCGACGATCGCCGCGCTGGCCGTACGGCTGGTCGACCCCCTGGCCGGCACGGTGTGCCTGGACGGGGTCGACGTCCGCCGGCTCACCGCCGCCTCGCTGACGGGCACGGCCGCGCTGGTCGCCCAGGTGCCGTTCGTCTTCGACGACACGGTGCGGGCCAACGTCACCCTGGACCGGCCCGGCATCGGCGACGACGACGTCTGGGCCGCGCTGCGGCTGGCCGAGGCGGACGGTTTCGTCGCGGCCCTGCCCGAGGGGCTCGACACGATGGTCGGCGAGCGGGGCACCTCGCTCTCCGGCGGTCAGCGGCAGCGGCTCACCCTGGCCCGCGCGCTCGCCGGCCGGCCGCGCCTGCTGGTGCTCGACGACGCGACCAGCGCGGTCGACCCCCGGGTGGAGGCGGCCATCCTGGCCGGGCTGCGTTCGTCGGCGGGCGAGACCGGGGCGCCGGCCGCGTCGATCCTGGTGGTCGCCTACCGGCGGGCCACCATCGCGCTGGCCGACGAGGTGGTCTACCTGGAGCAGGGCCGGGTGGTGGCCCGGGGCCCGCACGCCGAACTGCTGGCCACGGTGCCGGGCTACGTCGACCTGGTCACCGCCTACGAGCAGGCCGAGGTCGACCACACCAAGGACGAGACGTACGACGAGGTCGCCCCGCTGACGTCGGGCCTGGAAATCGAGGTGGACCGGTGAGCGCGAGGAGTGCAGCGGAGCGGAGCCCCGCAGTCGCGAACGAAAGGCCAGCCCGGTGAGCGTTGCCACTACCGCGGGGACGGCGCGGAAGTCCGCGGCCGACGAGCCGCCCGAGAACCCCGAGACGACCTGGCAGACGCTGCGTCGTGGCCTGGCGCTCTCCCCGGAGCTGCGGGTCGGCCTCGCCGGCACGCTCGGCCTGGCCCTGGTCTACATGGTCGGCCGGGCGGCCGTGCCGGTGGCGGTGCAGCAGGGCATCGACAACGGCCTCGTCGGCGGCCTGGACCTGGGCGTCGTCTGGACGGTGGTCGCCGCGACCGCCGCGGTGCTGGTGGTGACCACGCTCTGCGGATACCTGATGATGCGCCGGCTCTTCACGGTCAGCGAGACCGCGCTGGCCAACGTGCGGATCCGGGCGTTCCGGCACGTGCACGACCTGTCCATGCTGCACCAGCAGTCGGAGCGGCGCGGTTCCCTGGTCTCCCGGGTGACCAGCGACGTCGACCAGATCACCCAGTTCCTCCAGTGGGGCGGCGTGATCCTGGTGATCAACCTCGGCCAGTTGGCGGTCACCACGCTGGTCATGTTCGCGTACTCCTGGCAGTTGACCCTGGTGGTCTTCGCCGCCTTCCTGCCCGCCGTGTTCCTGATCCGGCTGCTCCAGCGCCGCCTCGCGGGGGCGTACGGGGTGGTCCGGCAGCGTACGGGGGCGCTGCTCGGCGCGATCGGCGAGAGCGTGGTCGGCGCGCCGGTGATCCGGGCCTACGGGATCGCCGGGCGGACGGCCCGCCGGCTGGACGAGGCGATCGACGGCCAGCGCCGGGCCCAGCAGAAGGCGATCAGGATCAGCATCATGGGCAGCTCGGTCGGTGAGCTGGCTGCCGGCCTGGCGCTGGCCGGCGTGGTGGTGCTGGGGGTGACCCTCGGCGCCGACCGCACCCTGAGCATCGGCGAGGTGACGGCCTTCCTCTTCCTGGTCACGCTCTTCATCCAGCCGGTGCAGATCGCCACCGAGGTCCTCAACGAGGCGCAGAACGCCATCGCGGGCTGGCGCCGGGTGCTGGACGTGCTGGACGTCGAGCCCGACGTGGCCGACCCGGGCGAGCAGGGGCGGGACCTGCCGGCCGGTCCGCTGGACATCCGCTTCGCGGAGGTGCGCTTCGCGTACCCCGGCGGTCCGCCGGTGCTGCACGACGTCAGCCTGGAGATTCCGGCGAAGAGCCGGGTGGCGGTGGTGGGGGAGACGGGCAGCGGCAAGACCACCTTCGCCAAGCTGCTGACCCGCCTGATGGACCCGACCGCCGGTCAGGTGCTGCTCTCGGGTGTGCCGCTGGAGCGGGTCCGGTTCGCCTCGCTGCGGTCGCGGGTGGTGATGGTGCCGCAGGACGGTTTCCTCTTCGACGCCACGGTGGCGGAGAACGTCCGCTTCGCCCGCCCGGAGCTGACCGACGAGCAGCTCGCGGCGGCCTTCACCGAGCTGGGGCTGGCCGACTGGCTGGAGGGGCTTCCGTCGGGCCTGCACACCCCGGTGGGGGAGCGCGGCGAGGCGCTGAGCGTGGGGGAGCGGCAGCTGGTCGCGTTGGCCCGCGCGTACGTGGCCGACCCGGACCTGCTGGTGCTGGACGAGGCGACCAGCGCGGTCGACCCGGCCACGGAGGTGCGGCTGCAACGCACCCTGGACGCGGTGACCCGGGGCCGCACCACCCTCGCGATCGCGCACCGGCTCTCCACGGCGCAGGCCGCCGACGAGGTGATCGTGGTGGACAAGGGCCGGATCGTCCAGCGCGGGCCGCACGACGAGCTGGTCCGGGACCCGGAGTCGGTCTACGGCCTGCTCTACGCCTCCTGGCTGGAACAGACCCGCTGAGCCGACCCGTCGCGTCGGCGGTGCGCGGCCCGGCCGAGTGCCGGGCCGCGCGGTGGTCACCGGGAGTAGAACTCCACCACGAGCTGCTCGTCGCAGATCACCGGCACCTCGTGCCGGGCGGGCTCGCGCAGCAGCGTGGTGCGCAGCTCGGCCAGCTCCACCGCCAGGTACGGCTGGCCGGGTCCCTCGGTGGCGTTGGCGCCCGTGGCGGGCGAGCTGGAACGGCAGGGTGGCGCGGCTGCGTTCGCGGACGGCCACCACCTGTCCGGGCCGCAGCCGGTACGACGGCCGGTCGACCTTGCGCCCGTCGACGGTGAAGTGGCCGTGCGCGACCAGTTGCCGGGCCTGGTAGACGCTGCGGGCCAGGCCGGCCCGGTGCACCACCGCGTCGAGCCGCCGCTCCAGGAGCGCCACCAGGCCCTCGCCGGTCTTGCCCGCGCCCCGGGCCGCCTCCTCGAAGACGCGCCGCAGCTGGGTCTCGCTGACGTTGTACTGGTGGCGTAGGCGCTGCTTCTCCAGCAGCCGCACCTGGTAGTCCGAGGTCTTGCGGCGCTGCCGGCCGTGCACTCCCGGCGGGTAGGGGCGGCGCTCGACGTACCGCACGCACTTGCGGGTCAGCGGGATGCCGAGGGCGCGGGAGAGGCGGGCCTTGGGCCTGGGTTGGTTCACGCTGGACGTCTCCGATCCGGTGCTCTAGTCTCCGAGTTAGGTAAGGCTAACCTATGAAGGAGTCGTCCATGCGGCCCAGCCCGGCGGAGATCGTCCGCACCCTCGTCGCCGGCCGGCTGCCCGGCATCGCCCACGTCGCGCACCGGCCCGGCCCGCACCAGGTCCGGCACGTGACCGACCCGGACGGCCGGGTGCTGCTGCTGGTGCCGGTGGTCAGCGACCTCGCCGCCGCGCTGCGTCCCGCCGGCGGCGACTCCGAGGTCGCGCTCGTGCTGGACGTGCTGGACCTGCCGCCCGCGGCCGGTGCGCCGAGCCTCGGCCGGGCCTGGGTCTCCGGCTGGGCGGCCCGACTGGACGGGGACGAGGAGCGCCGCGCCGCGCTGGACTTCGCGGCCGTGGAGCCGACCGGTGACCTGCTCGACGTCGGCACCCGGTTCCGGCTGCACCGCTTCGAGGTGGTCGAGGCCCGCTGGGAACGCGGCGACACCGTCCGCCGCATCGACCCCGAGGCGTACGCCGAGGCGGAGGCCGACCCGCTGCACGCGGTCGAGGCCGAACTCCTGGCCGACCTCGCCGACCACCACGGCACCGAGGTGGCCGGCTACCTGTGCCGTCAGCTCGTCCTGGCCGACGCCGGCGACGCCGCACCCCGGGTGGTGCGCATCGACCGGTACGGCCTGCTGGTCACCCACGGCCGGCCCGGCGCCCGGCGGCGCGTCCGGCTGGCGTTCCCGCGTCCGTTGCAGTGCCAGGCGGAGCTGACCCGCCTCCTGCCTCCGCTGGTCTGCCGCCACGCCTCGCCCCGGCACGCCGACCACGCCTGACCGGGTGCCGCCGCCCCGGCCGTCCGGTCAGCCGGCGAAGACCTCTGCGAGGTCGCCCGTCAGGTAGCGCTGCACGGTGGGGCCGACCGCCGCGACGAGCGTCTCCGGGGCGGCCGAGGCGACCGGTTCCAGCCGGACCACGTGTCGCATCATGGCCAGCCCGATCAGCTGGCTGGCCACCAGCGAGCCGCGCAGCGGCAGCTCGGCCGGGTCGACGTCGAGCTCGTCGAGGACCCTGCGCAGCACCTGGGTGACCAGGAACTCCCGCAGCAGCCGGGCGGTCCACTCGTTGCTCACCGCCGAGCGCAGCAGGGCCACGCCGGCGGTGCCGGCCGGGGAGTCCCAGACGCCGAGGAAGGTGCGCACCAGCCGCTCCCCGAGCCCCGCGCGGTCGCCCGCGAGCACCCCCGGCAGCAGCTCGGCCGGGTCGACCGGCGCGTGCATCGCGGCCAGGAAGAGCCGGTCCTTGCTGCCGAAGTAGTGGTGCACCAGCGCCGGGTCCACCCGCGCGGCGGCGGCGACGGCCCGGATCGAGGCCGCGTCGAAGCCCCGCTCGGCGAAGGCGGCGCGGGCCGCGTCGAGGATGGCCTGCCGGGTGTCCGGGTTGCCGGGTCGTCGTCCGGTCCGCCGCGTCATCGTCGCCCTTCGCTCCACCGTCGTCCCGCCGCCGGCCGCGTTGCGCCCCGCCGGTCGGGCCGGCGGCTCAGCCGCTGCGCCGCCGGAGGGTGGCCGCGGCGAGCACCAGCGCCAGCGCCGCCGCGCCGGCGACCACCGCCACGTCCCGCCACATCGTGCCGGTCGGCTCGGCGTGGGCGCCGACCTCCTGGAGCGCCTCGACGGCGTACGACAGGGGCAGCGCGTCGCTGACCGCCTGCAACCAGCCCGCCATCTCGCCCCGGGGCACGAAGAGCCCGCAGAGCAGCAGTTGGGGCACGACCACGACCGGCATGAACTGTACGGCCTGGAACTCGGTGCGGGCGAAGGCGCTGCAGAACAGCCCGAGCGCGACGGCGAGCACGGCGTTCAGCGCGGCGACCAGGACCACCAGCCCGCTGTTGCCGGCGGTGTCCAGCCCGAAGACCCCGTACGCGACCACGGACGCGACGACCGCCTGGACCACCGCGGCCAGCCCGAACGCGATGCCGTAGCCGAAGAGCAGGTCGAGCTTGCCCAGCGGGGTGGTGAGCAGCCGTTCGAGGGTGCCCGTGGTGCGCTCGCGCAGCATCGCGATGCTGGTCACCAGGAACATGACCACGAAGGGGAAGAAGCCGAGCATCACCAGGGCGACCCGGTCGAACGTCGACGGCTGGTCGACGTACATGGCGTGGACCAGGGCGAGCAGCGCCGACGGGACCACCAGCAGCAGCGCCACGGTGCGCCGGTCGTGCCGCAGTTGGCGCAGGATGCGGCCGGTGGTGGCGGCCAGGATCCGGGGGTTCACGACGCCTCCCGTCCGGCGGCGCCCGCCCTGATCAACCGCAGGAACGCCTCGTCCAGGTCGTCGGTGCCGGCGGCGGCGCGGACCGCGTCGGGGGTGTCGTCGGCGATCAGCCGCCCCTCGCGGATCAGCAGCAGCCGGTCGCAGCGGGCCGCCTCGTCCATGACGTGGCTGGAGACCAGCAGGGTGGTGCCGGCGGCGGCCATGGCGTGGAACCGGGCCCACAGGTCGGCCCGCAGCACCGGGTCCTGACCGACGGTGGGTTCGTCGAGGACGAGCAGTTCCGGCTCCCCGACCAGGGCGCAGGCCAGCGACGCCCGGCTGCGCTGCCCGCCGGAGAGGGTGCCGACCAGCTGCCCGGCGGCCGAGGCGAGCCCGACCTCGGTGACCGCCCGGTCGGCCTCGGCCCGCCCCCGGCCGTGCAGGGCGGCGAAGTAGCGCGCGTTCTCCCGCACCGTCAGGTCGGCGTAGACGCTGGGCGCCTGGGTGAGGTAGCCGACGCGGCGGCGCAGCTCCGGCGACCCGGCGGGGCGCCCCAGCACGGTCACCGAGCCGGCGCCGACCACCTGCACGCCGACCAACGCCCGCAGCAGCGTGGTCTTGCCGCTGCCGCTCGGGCCGAGCAGCCCGGTGACCACACCGCGCGGCACGGTCGCGCTGACTCCGTGCAGCACCCGCCGCCCGCCCCGCTCGACGACCAGGTCGCGAACGGCGATCGCCTCGTCCACCGGCGCCTCCGGGAAACTCATCATCCGTTGAACTCACGCTAGCGGGGATGTCCGCCGCAGCGCAACGGTCGGCTTCCGGCGCGCTCGAACGGCAGGTCAGCACCGGCGTCGGCGGCGAGCCGGGTCGACCGAACGCTGCACCGCCCCGGCGCGGTCGCCAAAGCGCGGTACCCCGGGGCGGCGATGCGGTTGGTCGGGCATTAGCCTTCGGACCGGACAGCGGGTCCGCCAACGGGCATCCGGCGCGGCAGCGGGCATTGCGCCCTGATCGGACGTACGGCACGATGGCGCCGTGGGTCACGCTGTGTCACCGGACGAGAGGTTCCTCGGCGAATGGGCGGCCCGGCTGCGGGCCGGTGCCGAGCAGCCCGTGGTCGGCATCATGCTGCGCGGCAGCCACGCCCGGCGGGCCGCCACCGCACACAGCGACGTCGACGTCGACGTGCTGCTCGCGGGGGCCCCGTACGCCGCCCGCCAGGCATTCCTGGCCGAGCACGGGGGCCGGCTGACCCACGTCTCGGTGGCCGCCCGCGACGTGCGTTCCTGGCTGGCCCGCCTCGGCGAGCCCGCCGACTGGGCGTTCGGGCTGCCGGTGGCGGCGCCGGCCCGACTGCTGTGGGCGGATCCGCACTGGCGGCCCCGGATCGACCTGCCGGTGCTGTGTCAGCCCGCCGGCGAGCCGCAGTTGGAGGAGCTGATCGCGACGCTCGGTAAGGTGGCCGGCGCGCGGGACGCCGACGACCACCTCGGTGTCCGGCTGGCCGCCGCCGACCTCGCCCGGCTCTGCCCGTCCGTGCTGCGGCTGGCCAACCCCACGGTCCGGGTTGCGTCCCGCCGGGGTGCCTTCGCCGCCGCCCTCGACCTGCCGGTGGCGCCCCCGAACTACCGCGAGGACCTGCTGCTCTGCCTCGGCCTGCGGCCCGGCTCCGTCGGTCAGCTCTGCGCCGCCGCGGCCCGCCTGGTCGCCGGCGTGCTGCCGCTGATCCGCCCGTACGCCGCCGAGGTCGCGCGGGTGGCCGGGGCGGACCTCGCCGACGCCCTGGCCGACGGCCGGCTGGACCGCTACGTCGACCAGCTGACCCGGCCCGCCCACCTGCCCCCGCGACCCCGGCGGGAGCCGTCGCCCGTGCCCGCGCCGCGTGCGGGACAATGGGTCACTGTGCCCGTACCTGACGCGCCCGTGACCGGCGCCCACCCCAGTCCGCAGGAGCCCGCGGCCGACGGCACGGCCCGTCCCTCCCGGCTCGACCCGGCCATCGCCGCCCGGCTGCGCCGCACCCCCGACGGCCTGGTGGCCGCCGTGGTCCGCCAGCACGACTCCGGCGAGGTGCTGATGGTCGCCTGGATGGACGACGAGGCGCTGCACCGCACCCTGACCACCGGCCGGGCCACCTACTGGTCGCGCAGCCGCCGCGAGTACTGGGTCAAGGGCGCCACCTCCGGGCACCACCAGTACGTCCGGGCGGTGGCGCTGGACTGCGACGGCGACGCGCTGCTCGTCGACGTCGACCAGGTCGGCGCGGCCTGCCACACGGGGCACCGCACCTGCTTCTTCACCGAGCTGCCCGTCGGCGGCGAGGGGGCGGGGGCCCGGTGAGCGCGTCGCGCGCGACGCCCGGCGGGTCCCGCTCCGACGGCGCGGTCAGCCCGGACCTGGCCACCTTCACCGAGCTGGCCGCCCGCTGGCGGGTCGTTCCGGTCACCCGCCGGCTGCTCGCCGACGCGGAGACCCCCGTCGGCGTCTACCGCAAGCTGGCCGGCGGCCCCGGCACGTTCCTGCTGGAGTCCGCCGAGCAGGGCGTCGGTTCGGCCGGCCTGGCCTGGTCGCGCTACTCGTTCATCGGCGTACGCAGCAGCGCCACGCTGACCGAGCGCGACGGGGCCGCGGTGTGGACGGGGCGGCCCCCGGCCGGCCTGCCGACCTCCGGCGACCCGGTCCGGGTGCTGCGCGAGACCGTCGAGGCGCTCGCCGGCCCGGCGTGGGACGCGGCCAGCGGCATGCCGCCGCTGACCGGGGGCATGGTCGGCTACCTGGGCTACGAGCTGATCCGGCGCTTCGAGCGGCTGCCCGAGCTGACCGAGGACGACCTGGGCGTGCCCGAGCTGGGCATGATGCTCGCCGCCGACCTGGTGGTGCTGGACCACTACGACGGCTCGGCGATCCTCGTCGCCAACGCGATCCTGCCGCCGCTGGACGAGCCGGACCGGAACGCGGAGGTCGCGGCGGCGTACCACCACGCGGTCGGGCGGCTCGACGCGATGACCACCGCGCTGTCCCGGCCGATCCCGCCGATGGTCTCGACCGTCGAGCGCCCCCCGGCGGGCGAGGTGCGCAGCCGTACGCCCGAGGGCGGCTACCCGAAGGCCGTCGAGGCGGCGAAGGAGGCGATCCGGGCCGGCGAGTGCTTCCAGATCGTGCTGGCCCAGCGGTTCGAGCGGGACACCCACGCCGACCCGCTGGACGTCTACCGCGTGCTGCGCACGACGAACCCCAGCCCGTACATGTACCTGCTGCGCTTCGACGGCTTCGACATCGTCGGATCCTCCCCGGAGGCGCACCTGAAGGTGACCAGCGACGCCGAGGGGCGGCGGCGGGCGCTGCTGCACCCGATCGCCGGCACCCGGCCGCGCGGCGGCACCCCCGAGGCCGACGCCCGCCTCGCCGCGGAGCTGCTCGCCGACCCCAAGGAGCGCGCCGAGCACGTGATGCTGGTCGATCTCGGCCGCAACGACCTGGGCCGGGTCTGCCGCCCGGGCACCGTCGAGGTGCCGGAGTTCGCCACCATCGAGCGCTACAGCCACGTCATGCACATCGTCTCGACCGTGGTCGGCACGCTGCGCGAGGACCGTACGGCCTTCGACGCGCTCGCCGCGACCTTCCCGGCCGGCACCCTCTCCGGCGCGCCCAAGGTGCGGGCCATGGAGATCATCGAGGAGCTGGAGCCGGTCCGGCGGGGCCTCTACGGCGGCACCGTGGGCTACTTCGGCTTCGGGGGCGACCTGGACATGGCGATCGCGATCCGCACCGCGCTGATGCGCGACGGCAGGGCGTACGTGCAGGCCGGGGCGGGGGTGGTCGCCGACTCTGATCCGGCCGCCGAGGACCAGGAGACCCGCAGCAAGGCCGCCGCCGTGCTCGCCGCCATCGCCGCCGCCGAGACCCTCCGGCCCGCCCGGTGACGGCCGCCGAGCCGCGGGGCCGGGAGCCGGGGGCGACTCCGGCGGGCCGGTCCGACCCGGGCCGACGCGAGTTGACGTACGCCGTGCTGCTCTGCGTGGCCGGCGCGGGCCTGGCGCTGTGGGCGTCGACCCGCACCTGGGCGGTCGAGCTGACCGCCCGGCCCACCCCGCTGCCGCCGGTACGCGACGCCCGCACGGGCGCGGGTCTGCTGCCCTGGCTGCCGGCGCTGGCGCTGGTCGGGCTGGCCGGCGGCGGCGCCGTGCTCGCCACCCGGGGCCGGGCGCGGCGGCTGCTGGGCGGGCTGCTGTGCGGGCTCGGCGTGGCCGTGGCGGCCGGCGGCGGCTACGGGCTGGTCGCGGCGTTCGACGGCGAGGTCGCCCGGCACTGGCCGGCGCTCTGCCTGCTCGGCGGGGTGCTCGCCACGGCGGGCGGGCTGCTGACGGCGCTGCGGGGCCGCCGGTGGCCGGCGATGGGTGCCCGCTACGAGCGGCGGCCGGCGGGCGACGCCGCCCCGGTGCCCGGAGGCGACGGCGGCCGGGTGACCGGCCGGCGCACCACCGAGGCGTGGGACGCGATGGACCGGGGAGAGGACCCGACGGTCAGCTGACCGGCTGGCGCTCGCGGGCGGCGGCCCGGGCCGCCGCCAGCTCCGCCACCAGGCGGTCCAGCTCGGCCCGCTGCTCCGCCCGGGCCCGGTCGGCGCAGACCGCCTCCCAGGCGTTGCCCCGCGCGGTGCGCATCCGTGCCTCGCCCACCACGGCGCGCTCCAGCGTGTGGACGACACCGACGGCGAGCGACGCGACGGTACGCGAGACGGTCGTCAGTCCGATGGGCTGGTGCGGCTCGACAGTGCTCATGATCACCCCGCAGAGATCGTTGGTGACGGAGGGGCAGACGCGTCATCGAGTCTGCCCGAGGACGATGCTGGCTGGTTCACGTTTCGCCGTGGTGACCGACACGTCAACTTTGCTTCCGGTGCCATGACCTGCGAAAGGGCCGTTCGGCCTTGAGGTAGGTCACACGCGTGCCCGGCACCGGCGGCGACCGGGGCACCGCGCGGCCGCGGGCTGGCGGACGGCGCCGCGGCGGGCGGTGGAGCGCACCGGCGGTGGACGCCGAACCGGGCGGCCGGTCGCGTCAGCGGATAGGATCACGTCGATGACCGGGAGGGCGGAGGCGTGGTGCTCGCGTGGCGTTCGTCGATGGGCGTGATCGCCCAGCGTGACATGCCGTTCACCGGAGGTCGGCCATTATGCCCGAGCCCATCTCGTGAGGCACGCCATACCCCCGGCACCCGTCGCCAGGTGGCGCCCCCTAGCATCGGCCCATGACACCCGGAGAGGGGAGTCCGTTGGTGACTGCTGAGCATGCGCACGCGGAGGGGGACGAGGCCGGTCCGGCAGCGTCCGTTGGCGTGCTCGACGAGATCCTGGCCGGCGTACGTGAGGACGTCGCCCGGCGCCAGGAGCAGATTCCGCTGGAGCGGATCCGCGAACTGGCCGCCGCCGCGCCGCCGCCGCTGGACGCGTACGCGGCCCTGCGTAAGCCGGGCGTCGCGGTGATCGCCGAGGTGAAGCGCTCGTCGCCGTCCAAGGGGCGGCTGGCCGAGATCGCCGACCCGGCCGACCTGGCCGGCGAGTACGCCGCCGGTGGCGCGCGGGCGATCAGCGTGCTCACCGAGGGCCGCTGGTTCGGCGGCTCGCTCGACGACCTCGCCGCCGTCCGCGCCGCCGTCAGCATCCCGGTGCTGCGCAAGGACTTCGTGGTCTCCAGCTACCAGGTGCACGAGGCCCGCGCGCACGGCGCCGACCTGGTGCTGCTGATCGTCGCCGCCCTGGAGCAGAACGCGCTCGTCGGGCTGCTGGAGCGGATCGAGTCGCTGGGCATGACCGCCCTGGTCGAGGTCCACGACGAGGAGGAGGCCGACCGCGCCCTGGAGGCCGGTGCCCAGGTGATCGGGGTCAACGCCCGCAACCTGCGTACCCTTGAGGTCGACCGCTCGGTGTTCGAGCGGATCGCGCCCGGCCTGCCCAGCAGCGTCGTCAAGATCGCCGAGTCGGGGGTGCGCGGCCCGCACGACCTCATCCGGTACGCCTCGGCGGGCGCCGACGCGGTCCTGGTCGGCGAGGGTCTGGTCACCCAGAAGAGCCCCCGCGAGGCGGTGGCCGAGCTGGTCAACGCCGGCAACCACCCGGCCACGCCCCGCCCGGTGCGCTGAGGCGCACCGGCTCGTCCACCGAGAGGATGCCCGCATGAGTGAGCGCAGCGAGCGAATCATCAGGCTCAGCGCGGAAGTGCCTCATGGCGGCACGGAGCGAAGCGGAGCGCCGGCATGAGTGAGCGCAGCGAGCGAATCATCAGGCTCAGCGCGGAAGTGCCTCATGGCGGCACGGAGCGAAGCGGAGCGCCGGCATGAGCGCCGACGCCCTGGCCGCGGAGATCGGTCCGTTCCCCGACGCGGCGGGCCACTTCGGCCGCTTCGGCGGCCGGTTCGTGCCGGAGGCGCTGGTCGCGGCGCTCGACGAGCTGGACGCCGCGCACCGCGCCGCGATGGCCGACGAGTCGTTCCGGGCCGAGTTTGCCGCCCTGCTGCGCGACTACGCCGGCACCCCGTCGCTGCTCTACGCGGCCGAGCGGTTCTCCGCCAAGGTGGGCGCGCGGGTGCTGCTCAAGCGGGAGGACCTCAACCACACCGGGGCGCACAAGGTGCGCAACGTGCTCGGCCAGGCGCTGCTGACCAGGCGGATGGGCAAGCGTCGGGTGATCGCGGAGACCGGCGCCGGCCAGCACGGCGTCGCCACCGCCACCGCCGCCGCGCTGTTCGACCTCGACTGCGTGGTCTACATGGGCGAGGTCGACACCGAGCGGCAGGCGCTCAACGTGGCCCGGATGCGGATGCTCGGCGCCACCGTCGTCCCCGTCACGAACGGCTCGCGCACCCTCAAGGACGCGATGAACGAGGCGATGCGCGACTGGGTCGCCAACGTCGACGAGACCCACTACCTGATCGGCACGGCGGCCGGGCCGCACCCCTTCCCGGCGCTGGTGCGCGACTTCGTCCGGGGCATCGGCGACGAGGCGCGCCAGCAGTGCCTCGACCTGACCGGCGCGCTGCCCGACGCGGTGACCGCCTGCGTCGGCGGCGGCTCCAACGCGTTGGGCATCTTCCACGCCTTCGTCGGCGATCCCGACGTGCGGCTCTACGGCTTCGAGGCCGGCGGCGACGGGGTGGAGACCGGCCGGCACGCGGCCAGCATCACCGGCGGTTCCGCCGGGGTGCTGCACGGCACCCGGACGTACGTGCTCCAGGACGACGACGGGCAGACCTGCGAGTCGCACTCGATCTCCGCCGGGCTGGACTACCCGGGCGTCGGGCCGGAGCACGCCTGGCTGCACGACAGCGGGCGCGCGACGTACCTGCCGGTCACCGACGACGAGGCGATGGCCGCGTTCGAACTGCTCTGCCGCACCGAGGGCATCATCCCGGCGATCGAGAGCGCGCACGCGCTCGCCGGCACCCTCCAGATCGCCCCGAGGCTCGCCGCGGAGCTGGGCCGGGAGCCGACGATCGTCGTCAACCTCTCCGGCCGGGGCGACAAGGACGTGCACACCGCCGGCGACTACTTCGGCATCCTCGACAAGGAGCAGTGAGAACGTGAGCCGGATCGGGGTGGCCTTCGACAAGGCCCGCGCCGACGGGCGGGCCGTGCTGGTCGGCTGCATGCCGGCCGGGTTCCCGACCGTCGAGGGCAGCATCGCCGCGATGACCGCCATGGTCTCCGCCGGCGTCGACGTCATCGAGGTGGAGATCCCGTACTCCGATCCGGTGATGGACGGGCCGGTGATCCAGAAGGCCAGCGACATCGCCCTCGCCGGCGGCGTACGCACCCGCGACACGCTGCGCGTCATCGAGGCGGTCGCGGCCACCGGGGCGCCCGTGGTCACCATGACCTACTGGAACCCGGTGGAGCGCTACGGCGTCGACGCCTTCGCCCGGGACCTCGCCTCGGCCGGGGGCACCGGCCTGGTCACCCCGGACCTGATCCCGGAGGAGGCCGGCGAGTGGCTCGCCGCCTCCGACGCGTACGGGCTGGACCGCACCTTCCTGGTGTCGCCGTCCTCGACCGACGCGCGGCTGGCGATGACCGTCGGGCACTGCCGGGGCTTCGTCTACGCCACCGCGATCATGGGTGTCACCGGCGCCCGGGCACAGACCTCCGACGCGGCCCCGATCCTGGTTTCCCGCACGCGGGAGGTCACCGACCTGCCGGTCGGCGTCGGGCTGGGCGTCGGCACGGGCGCGCAGGCCGGCACGGTCGCCGGGTACGCCGACGGCGTCATCGTCGGCAGCGCGCTGATCCGCTGCCTGCTCGACGCGCCGGACGAGGCGTCCGGGCTGGCCGCCCTGCGCGCGCTGAGCGCGGAACTCGCCGAGGGCGTACGCAACCCGACCCGCTGACCGGTCGGCCGCCGCGAGCGGCGAACGGTGGACCGGGGTGCCACCGGAGGGGCCCACGGCGGTAGCGTGTGCACCCGTGACCTACGCCTCGCTCGCTCCCCAGGCGGCCCTGCCCAGCCCCAGCACCGCCGTCTGGCAGCTCGGACCGGTGCCGATCCGGGCGTACGCGCTGTGCATCATCCTCGGCATCGTGGTGGCCTGCTGGGTCACCGAGCGGCGGCTGCGCCAGCGCGGCGTCGCCCCCGGCGCCGTCCTCGACATCGCGGTCTGGGCGGTGCCCGCCGGCATCATCGGCGCCCGCATCTACCACGTGATCACCTCGCCGGAGAAGTACTTCGGCACCGGCGGCGACCCGATGAAGGCGTTCGCCATCTGGGAGGGCGGTCTCGGCATCTGGGGCGCGGTGGCCGGCGGCGCCGTCGGCGCGTGGCTCGCGGCCCGGCAGCTCGGCATCCCGTTCGCGGTGGTCGCCGACGCGCTGGCCCCCGGCCTGCCGCTCGCGCAGGCGATCGGCCGGCTCGGCAACTGGTTCAACAACGAGCTCTACGGCGGTCGGACCAGCCTGCCCTGGGGGCTGGAGATCCACCGGATGGACCCGGACAATCCGGGTCACGCGCTGCGCGACGACGCCGGTCAGCCGATCCTCGAACCGGGCCTCTACCACCCGACGTTCGCCTACGAGCTGCTGTGGAACCTGGGCGTGGCCGCGCTGGTGCTCGTGCTCGACCGCAAGCTGCGCCTCGGCCGGGGGCGGGCGTTCGCCCTCTACGTGATGGGCTACACGGCCGGGCGGTTCTGGATCGAGCTGATGCGCACCGACGAGGCGAACACCATCCTCGGCGTACGCCTCAACGTCTGGACCGCCGGTCTGGTCTTCCTCGGCGCCCTGGCCTACTTCGTGCGGGTGCGCGGTCCCCGGGAGTACCTGATCCCGGTCGGCGCCGCCCCGACGCCCGAGCCGGTCGCCGACTCCGACGTCTCGCAGGTCGACCTGTCCGCGCGGGAGGCCGGCGCGCGGCCGGCCGCTCCCGAGGGCTACCGCGTGGTGAGCGAGGAGCAGTACCGGCACTGGCGGGAGACCGGTGAGGAGCCCGCGCACGACGGGCCGGACGCCGACGGGCCGGACGCCGACGGGCCGGACGCCGACGGGCCGGACGCCGACGGGCCGGACGCCGACGGGCCGGACGCCGACGGGCCGGACGCCGACGGGCCGGACGCCGACGGGCCGGACGCCGACGGGCCGGACGCCGACGGGCCGGACGCCGACGGGCAAACCGCGCAGGACCGGGCCGGGGCCACGGGCATTCGGCCCGCCGAGCGCGACAGCTGAGAGGGAGCACCCATGCGTAGCGCGGTCGTGGTCGGCGCCGGGATCGGCGGCCTCGCGGTCGCCGGCGCGCTGGCCCGCTCCGGCTGGCGGGTCACCCTCCTGGAGCGGGCCGACCGCGTCCGCCCCGAGCCGACCGCCGTGGCGCTCTGGCCCAATGGCGTACGCGCGCTGCGCGCCCTGGGCCTCGGCGCCGGCCTGGAGGCGATCGCCACGCCGCTCGCCGACGGCGGGGTGCGCCGCCCCGACGGGCACTGGCTGGTGCAGCCCCGCCCCACGCCGGCCGACCGGATGCCGGTGGTGGTGCACCGGGAGGACCTGCACGACGCGCTGATCGCCGGTCTGGGCGACGAGGTCGAGCTGCGTACCGGGGTGACCGTGCGGACGGTCCGGGCCGCGTCCGGGGAACGCCCCTCGGTCGGCGACGGCCGGCACACCATCGAGGCCGACCTGGTCGTCGCCGCCGACGGCACCGACAGCGAGCTCCGTCGGCAGCTCGCCCCGGAGTCCGGCGTGGTCAGCTCGGGCTGCGCCGCGTGGCGGGCCGTGATCCCCTGGTACCGGGCACCGAAGCTGCCCGCCGACCGGCCCGTCGGCGGCGAGGTGCTCGGTGCCGGCTACCGCTTCGTGTCCGCCTCGCTCGGCGAGCGCGGCTCCTCCGGGGCCTCCAGCCGGGGTGGCATCTACTGGGTGGCGACCGCCGTCGGCGCGCCCCGCCCGGAGCCGCCGGAGACCCAGCTCGCCCTGCTGCGCCGCTGGTACGCGGGCTGGCCCGCGCCGATCGCCGACCTGCTCGACGCCACCGACCCGACGGATCTGGTGCAGCAGGAGATCCGCGAGCTGCGGCCACTGCCCAGGTCGTACGGCTTCCCGGCCGGCCCGGGCGGGGTGGTGCTGCTCGGCGACGCCGCGCACGCCATGCCCCCGCACCTCGGCCAGGGCGCCTGCCTCGCCTTCGAGGACGCGGCCACCCTCGCCTCGCTGCTGCGCGAGTCCCGGCTGCCCGACGCGGTGGTCGCGTACGACCGGGCACGCCGACCCCGCGCGGCCACGGTGGTCCGCCAGACCCGCCGGATGTCAGCGGTGCTCAAGGCCCGGGGCCCGCTGGCGCTGCGCGCCCGCGACGCCGCCCTGGGCGCCCTGAGTCCCCGCCTGCTCTCCACGGCGGCCACCACGGCCGCCCAATGGCGCCCCCCGACCTGACCCCATCCGACCCCCGCGCCTACGGCTCACGTGGCCCGCAGCCGCAAGGTGACGGTCAGCTAGCCGATACACCACCGCCGCCGGAACGCTGATACCTCAGGGGCATAAGAATGCCTGTGTGGTATCGGAGCGTGCGGACACCACCACCGCCGGCGTCGAGGCCCGGCGCAGTCAGTCACGGTTGAGTGGAACAGGCCGCGGCCCTCGCGGATCTTGCAGTTGTGCTGGGTCAGGGGGATACCGGGGCGGGTTCGGCTATGCAGGCGGTGCCGATGCGGCGGAAGCCGACCCGCAGGTAGACGCGCGCGATGTCCTCGCTGCCCGCCGACAGGAAGACCAGGCCGGTGCCGGCGGCCAGCAGTTCGCGGGCCAGCGTGGCGGTGACCGCCCCGCCCAGGCCACGGCGGCGGGCGGACGGCAGGGTGGCCACGCCGGCGATCTCGGCGACGTCGCCGACCCGCATCGCCATCCCGCTGGCCAGTGCGCCCTCGGCCGGCGTTCCCGCCAGCACCGACAGCCGCCGGCCGTCCGCGACGCGGGTCCGCTCCTCGTCGAGCGCCGCCTCGTCCAACTCGGCCATCGCGGCGTCCCGCTGGGCGGGGCCGGCCTCGCCGCGTCCGGTGCCGGCAGCGGAGAACCCCACGGCGGCGACCGCCCGCCGCGCCGCCACGTCCGCCGCGAAGTTGGGCGCCGCCGCGTCGAGCACCCGCAGCGGTACGTCCGTGAGGGTGCCCGGGTCGGGCAGGGCGGCCGGGTCGAGCACCATCAGCGGCGCCTCCAGCACCGCCAGCCCCGCCGAGCGGGCCACGGCCAGCAGGTCCGGGGTGGTCTCGTGCACCCACTCGAAGGCCTCGGGCAGGCCCAGCCCGCGCTGCCGCTCGCGGACGGCCGTGACGTCCGCCAGCGACGGCGCCGTGTCGGCGTCGAGCCGGGGCCGGGCGTAGAACGGCCAGCCGGGGCCTTCCCGGACGAACAGGACGAGGCCGCCGTGCTCTTCCGCGCGGGCCCCGTCCCGGGGCACCGCGTCGTAGAAGTGCTCCAACCGGCCGAACAGGTCCTGGCGCAGAAAATCCACCGCGCGAGACTACACGTCCCAGACTCTGGAAGGTGTGATCAATCTGCACTGGCCTTGCGCGCCGGACCCTAACGTAGACTCAATAGACCCTTGAGGGCCGACGTCGTCCCGATCGAGATCCACCCTGAGCGACGACAGGAGGCCCGGTGGCCTTTCCGTACCCTCACAGCAGCCCGAGGCAGGCCCCGCACCTCGGCCCGGGAGCGCCCGCGGCCGGTCTCTACGACCCCGCGCAGGAGCACGACGCGTGCGGCGTGGCCTTCGTGGCGGACCTGCACGGACGGCGCTCGCACGCGGTCGTGGCCAACGGCCTCGACGCGCTCTGCCGGCTGGACCACCGGGGAGCCCGGGGCGCGGAACCGAACACGGGCGACGGCGCGGGCATCATGATCCAGATTCCGGACGCGTTCCTGCGCGCGGTGGTGGACTTCCCGCTGCCGCCCGCCGGCGAGTACGCCACCGGCCTGGTGTTCCTCCCCGACGACGACGCCGACGAGGCCCGCGCCCGCCGCGTGGTGGAGAAGTACGCGCTCGTGGAAGGCGCCCACCTGTTCGGCTGGCGGGACGTGCCGGTCGACCCGAGCGGGCTCGGCGAGACCGCCCTGGCGGCGATGCCCCGGGTCCGGCAGCTCTTCCTGGCCGCGCGCCGGCTCACCGACTCGCCGGCCGGGCCGGCCGGCTCGCCGCTGCGCGGCATCGAGCTGGAGCGGGTGGCGTTCTGCGTGCGTAAGCAGGCCGAGCGGGAGAGCGCCGAGCGGGGCGTGCCGGCCTACTTCCCGTCGCTGTCGGCGCGGACCATGGTCTTCAAGGGCATGCTGACCCCCGACCAGCTGCCGGCGTTCTATCCGGAGCTGACCGACGAGCGGGTGCAGAGCGCGATCGCGCTGGTGCACTCCCGCTTCTCCACGAACACGTTCCCGTCCTGGCCGCTGGCGCACCCGTACCGGCTCATCGCGCACAACGGCGAGATCAACACGATCCGCGGCAACCGGAACTGGATGCAGGCCCGCGAGGCACTCCTGCGCAGCCCGAACCTCCCCGGCAACATCCGCCGGGTCTTCCCGGTCTGCACCCCCGCCGCCTCCGACTCCGCGAACTTCGACGAGGTCCTGGAGTTGCTGCACCTGGCCGGGCGCAGCCTGCCGCACGCGGTGCTGATGATGATCCCCGAGGCGTGGGAGAACGACCCCGACATGGCCGCCGACAAGCGCGCCTTCTACCGCTTCCACGCGAGCCTCATGGAGCCGTGGGACGGGCCGGCGTCGGTCGCCTTCACCGACGGCGACGTCGTCGGCGCCGTGCTGGACCGCAACGGCCTGCGTCCGGGCCGCTGGTGGCGTACGGACGACGGGCTCGTGGTGCTCGGCAGCGAGGCGGGCGTGCTCGACCTCGACCCGGCCCGGGTGGTCGCCAAGGGCCGCCTCCAGCCGGGGAAGATGTTCCTGGTCGACACCGTCGCCGGCCGGATCGTGCACGACGAGGAGATCAAGGCCGAGCTGGCGGCCGAGCAGCCGTACGCCGACTGGCTGCACGCCGGCCTGATCGAGCTGACCGACCTGCCGCCGCGCGAGCACATCGTCTACACCCACGACTCGGTACGCCGCCGCCAGCAGGCCTTCGGCTACACCGAGGAGGAGCTGAAGATCCTGCTCGCGCCGATGGCGCGCACGGGCGCCGAGCCGCTCGGCTCGATGGGCACCGACACCCCGATCGCCCCGCTGTCCACCCGGCCCCGGCTGCTCTACGACTACTTCCATCAGCTCTTCGCGCAGGTCACGAACCCGCCGCTGGACGCCATCCGCGAGGAGCTGGTGACCAGCCTGGCGTCGACCATCGGGCCGGAGGGCAACCTGCTCGACCCCGGCCCGGCGAGCTGCCGGCAGATCGTGCTGCCGTACCCGGTGATCGACAACGACGAGCTGGCGAAGATCCTCTCCATCGACGAGGACGGCGACCTGCCCGGCTTCAAGGCGGTCCGGGTCTCCGGGCTCTACCGCCTGCGCGAGGGCGGCGCCGGCATCAAGGCCCGGCTGACGGAGATCTGCCGGCACGTCTCCGAGGCCATCGAGGACGGCGTACGCATCCTGGTGCTGTCGGACCGCGACTCCAACGCCGACCTCGCCCCCATCCCGTCGCTGCTGCTCACCGCAGCCGTGCACCAGCACCTGGTGCGCGAGCAGACCCGCACCCAGGTGGCGCTGATCGTCGAGTCGGGCGACTGCCGCGAGGTGCACCACGCGGCGGTGCTGATCGGCTACGGCGCGGCGGCCGTGAACCCCTACCTGGCCTTCGAGTCGGTGGAGGACATGATCTCCACCGGGGCGCTCGTCGGCGTCGAGCCGGCGAAGGCGGTCCGCAACTACGTCAAGGGCCTCGGCAAGGGCGTCCTGAAGATCATGTCGAAGATGGGCATCTCGACGGTGTCGTCGTACTGCGGGGCGCAGGTCTTCGAGGCCGTGGGGCTGGACGCCAAGCTCGTCCAGCGCTACTTCCGGGGCACCCCGAGCAAGATCGGCGGGATCGGGCTGGACGGCATCCACGCCGAGGTCGCCGCCCGGCACGCCGTGGCCTGGCCGCCGCCGGGCGCCGAGCCCACCGACCGGCTGGAGGTGGGCGGCGAGTACCAGTGGCGCCGCGAGGGCGAGCTGCACCTGTTCAACCCGGAGACGGTCTTCCTGCTCCAGCACGCCACCCGCAGCCGCCAGTACGACGTCTTCCGCCAGTACACGGCCAAGGTCGACGAGCTGGCCGCGAAGGCCGGCTCGCTGCGCGGCCTGTTCACCCTGCGTACGGGCGTGCGGCCTCCGGTGCCCCTCGACGAGGTCGAGCCGGCCACCGAGATCGTCAAGCGGTTCGCCACCGGCGCCATGTCGTACGGGTCGATCTCGGCGGAGGCGCACGAGACCCTGGCGATCGCGATGAACCGCCTCGGCGGCAAGTCCAACACCGGCGAGGGCGGCGAGGACGTCGAGCGGCTGCACGACCCGGCCCGCCGCTCGGCCGTGAAGCAGATCGCCAGCGGCCGGTTCGGGGTGACCAGCGAATACCTCGTCAACGCCGACGACCTCCAGATCAAGATGGCGCAGGGCGCCAAGCCCGGCGAGGGCGGGCAGCTGCCCGGCAACAAGGTCTGGCCGTGGATCGCCCGTACCCGCCATGCCACCCCCGGCGTCGGCCTGATCTCCCCGCCGCCGCACCACGACATCTACTCCATCGAGGACCTCGCGCAGCTCGTCCACGACCTGAAGTGCGTCAACCCGTCCGCGCGGGTGCACGTCAAGCTCGTCAGCGAGGTGGGCGTCGGCACCGTGGCGGCGGGCGTGGCCAAGCTCAAGGCCGACGTCATCCTGATCTCCGGCCACGACGGCGGCACCGGCGCCTCGCCGCTGAACTCGCTCAAGCACGCCGGCACCCCGTGGGAGCTGGGGCTGGCCGAGGCGCAGCAGACGCTGCTGCTCAACAAGCTGCGCGACCGGGTCACCGTGCAGGTCGACGGGCAGCTCAAGACCGGCCGCGACGTGCTGGTCGCGGCGCTGCTCGGCGCCGAGGAGTTCGGGTTCGCCACCGCGCCGCTGATCGTCGAGGGCTGCGTGATGATGCGCGTCTGCCACCTCGACACCTGCCCGGTCGGCATCGCCACCCAGAACCCGGTGCTGCGGGAACGCTTCACCGGCCGGCCGGAGTTCGTGGAGAACTTCTTCCTGTTCCTCGCCGAGGAGGTCCGCGGCTACCTGGCCGAGCTGGGCCTGCGGTCGATCGAGGAGGCCATCGGGCAGGCCGAGCTGCTCGACGTCGCCCCGGCGATCGCGCACTGGAAGGCCGGCGGGCTCGACCTGACCCCCGTGCTGCACCTGCCGGAGCTGCCGGCCGGGGCCGCGCGCCGGGGCGTACGGGCCCAGGACCACGGCCTGGAGCTGGCGCTGGACAACGAGCTGATCGCCCTGGCCGCCCCGGCGCTGCGCGACCGTACGCCGGTGCGGGTGGCGGTGGCGGTGCGCAACGAGCACCGCAGCGTCGGCGCGATGCTGGGCGGCGAGGTGACCCGCCGCTTCGGCGGGGCGGGCCTGCCCGCCGACACGATCGAGTTCACGCTGCGCGGCACCGCCGGCCAGTCCTTCGGCGCGTTCCTTCCGCACGGGGTCACCCTGCGGCTGCACGGCGACGCCAACGACTACGTGGGCAAGGGCCTCTCGGGCGGTCGGCTCGTCGTGCGGCCGGACGTCGCCGCCCCGTTCCTCGACGGCGACGCCGCGCCCGGGCAGCGGGCCGAGGACCAGATCATCGCCGGCAACACCATCCTCTACGGGGCCACCGCGGGCGAGTTGTTCCTGCGCGGCCGGGTGGGGGAGCGGTTCGCGGTGCGTAACTCCGGCGCGGTGGCCGTCGTCGAGGGCGTCGGTGACCACGGCTGCGAGTACATGACCGGCGGGACCGTGGTGGTGCTGGGACCGACCGGCCGCAACTTCGCCGCCGGCATGTCCGGCGGTACGGCCTTCGTGCACGCGCTGGACCGCCGGCGGGTGAACGCGGAGCTGGTCGACCTGGCGCCGCTGTCCGAGCCGGAGCAGGCAGTGCTGCACGAGTTGGTGCAGCGGCACTTCGCCGAGACCGACTCGACGGTCGCCGAGGGGCTGCTCAAGCGCTGGCCGGAGGCGGTGGCGGAGTTCACCGCCGTGGTGCCCCGCGACTACCGCCGGGTGCTGGAGATCATGCGGGCCGCCGAAGCCGCCGGCCGCGACGTCGACGACGCGGTGATGAGCGCACTGGCGGGCCCTGCCGCCTCGGCAGCGCAGCCGGCGCCTTCCGCTTCGTCTGTGCCGACCCTGCCCGCCTCGCGGGTGACGGTCCAGGAGGTGGCTCGTGCCTGACCCGAACGGTTTCCTGCGCTACGACCGGCGGCTGCCCGCGCGCCGCCCGGTGCCGGTGCGGATCAGCGACTGGCGCGAGGTGTACCCGCCGGCCGGCGAGGAGCTCATCCGCGAGCAGGCCACCCGCTGCATGGACTGCGGCATCCCGTTCTGCCACGACGGCTGCCCGCTGGGCAACCGCATCCCGGACTGGAACGACCTGGTCCGCACGGGCAACTGGGACGCCGCGGTGGACTCGCTGCACGCCACCAACAACTTCCCCGAGTTCACCGGCCGGCTCTGCCCGGCGCCCTGCGAGGCGGCCTGCGTGCTCGGCATCGGCGGCGGCGAGCCGGTCACCATCAAGCAGGTCGAGGTGGAGATCGCCGACGCGGCCGTCGCGCGGGGCGGGCTGTCGCCGCGCCCGGCGTCGACGCCGACCGGCCGGTCGGTCGCCGTGGTCGGCTCCGGGCCCGCCGGTCTCGCCGCCGCGCAGCAGCTCGCCCGCGCCGGTCACGCCGTGACGGTGTACGAGCGCGACGACGCGATCGGCGGCCTCCTGCGGTACGGCATCCCCGACTTCAAGCTGGAGAAGGTCCACATCGACCGGCGCGTGGCCCAGCTCTCCGCCGAGGGGGTGCGCTTCCGCACCGGGGTGGACGTCGGCGTCGACGTCACCGCCGAGCAGTTGCGCGCCGAGCACGACGCCGTGCTGCTCGCCTGCGGCGCGCTCCAGGGCCGGGACACCCCGCAGACGCCGGGGCGCGGGCTGCGCGGCGTGCACCAGGCGATGGACCACCTCGTGGCGGCCAACCGCGTGGTGGCCGCGGCGGCGGGCGGGCGGCCCGACACGGCGGTGCTGCCCGACGGCGACCCGATCGACGCGGCCGGCAAGCACATCGTGATCATCGGTGGCGGCGACACGGCGGCGGACTGCCTGGGCGTGGCGCACCGCCAGGGCGCGGCCGGCGTACACCAGCTGGACCTCTACCCGCAGCCGCCGCAGGCGCGCGACGAGGCCCGGGACCCGTGGCCGACCTGGCCGTGGCTGCTGCGCAGCTACCCGGCGCACGAGGAGGGCGGCGAGCGGGTCTTCGCCGTCGCCGTGCAGGAGTTCGTCGACGACGGCACCGGTCAGGTGCGCGCGGTGCGGATCGCCGAGGTGACCGTGGAGAAGCGGGACGGGCGGCGCATCGTCACCCCGCTGCCCGGCTCGGAGCGGGAGCTGCCGGCCGACCTGGTGCTGCTGGCCATCGGCTTCGAGGGCACCGAGGAGCAGCCGCTGCTCGACCAGTTCGGGGTCTCCCGCAACGCGCGTGGCGCGATCGACGCCCGGCCGGACTGGCAGACCGGCGTCGACGGCGTCTTCGTCGCCGGCGACATGCACCGGGGCGCCTCGCTGATCGTCTGGGCGATCGCCGAGGGCCGCGCCGCGGCTGCCGCCATCCACGCCCACCTGGGCGGGACGGGCACCCTGCCGGCCCCGGTGGACCCGGCCCGCCAGCCCCTCGTGGCTCGCTGACCACGGTCCGTCACCGACCCGCCCGCCCGCCCCCCCGTGGGCGGGCGGGTTTGTCGTTGACGGTGCTGTCGAAAGAGGTCGAGCCTGTTCCATTGATCTGGATGTTTCGTTAGTCTTACCGGCTAGTAACAACGATCACACCCCTGGCCACGCGCGCGGTCACCGGGCTCCACCACCCCCATGTCCCGTGGAGGTCCCATGCCCCACCGTCCGTTGGCGCGCGCCCTGCCCGCGCTGGTCACCCTTCTCACCGCCATCCTCGGCGCGGTCGCCGTCCCCGCCGCCGCCCAGGCTGCCGCCCCCCTGCACTACGTCGCCCTCGGTGACTCGTACTCCTCCGGCGTCGGCGCCGGCCCGTACGACTGGTCCGGCTGTCTGCGCAGCCAGAAGTCGTACGCCCCGCTGTGGGCCGCCGCGAACAACGTCGACAGCTTCCGCTTCCCCGCCTGCGGCGGCGCGGTCACCGCCGACGTCATCAACAACCAGGTCAGCTCCCTGAGCAGCACCACCACCCTGGTCACCATCACCATCGGCGGCAACGACGCCGGCTTCGCCGACGTGATCACCAGCTGCCGCCTCGGCAGCACCTCCGAGTGCACCAACGCGGTCAACGAGGCCAAGGCGTTCGCCACCGGCACGCTGCCCGGCCGGCTCGACCGCACCTACGCCGCGATCCGCGAGCGGGCCCCCAACGCCCGACTGATCGTGCTGGGCTACCCGCGCCTGTTCGAGACGAACTACTGCGGTCTGCTGGCGATGAGCACCTACAAGCGCACCATCCTGAACGAGGCCGCCGACACCCTCGCCGCCGTCACCTCCGCGCGGGCCGCCGCCGCCGGGGCCACCTTCGCCGACACCCGGCCCACCTTCGCCGGCCACGGCGTATGCGCCGCCACCCCGTGGATCCGTGACATCAGCGGCCTCATCGAGGCGTACCACCCGAACGCCGCCGGCTACCGCGACGGCTACCTGCCGGCGCTGAACGCCGTCACCCGCTGACCCACCAGGGGGCGGCCCGGCGGTCCACACCGGACCGGCGGGCCGCCCCCGCGGCGTGTCCCGTCGCTCCACACTGTCGTACCCTCGCCGCCGTCCGTTAGGGTTTGCCACGACCAGGGGCGCTCGGCGGAGGGGCAGAGGGTGGGCAGGCTCGCGTCGGCGTACGGGCAGGCGGTCGCCGCCCACCGGGCGGCCCGCATCCACCTCGACAACGCCCGCGCCGCGTGGCACGCCGCGCCACCGCCGGCCCCACCGGAGGCCGACCCCGATCTGGTCGCCCGGCTGGCCCGCGTCGGCGGCGCGCTCGCCGCCCCCGCCCCGGGCACCCCGCTGACCGGTACGCCCCTGCCGGTGCGCCTCGGTGAGGCGGTCACCGCAGGCGGCGGGTTCCCCGTGCTGGTGCCCCTCGGCGGCGGCCACCACCTGTCCATCGACGCCGACGCCCGTGACCCGCGTGCCGCCGCGCTGCTGCGGGCCGTCGTCCTGCGGATGCTGGCCACCGCGCCGCCCGGCGGGCTGCGGGTCGCCGGGCTCGACGCCGCCGCCCTCGGGGCCACCTTCGGGCCGCTGCGCCCGCTGGTCGACGCCGGGGTGCTCGATCCGCCCGCCATCACCGAGGCGGAGGTGGCCGCGCTGCTCGACGACGCGGAGCGGCACGCCCGCGCCGCCCGCGACGGCAAACGTGACGACCAGGAGCTGTTGCTGGTGGTGGCCGCGTTCGCCCCGCCGCCCCGCGAGGCCGCCCGGCTCGCCGCGCTCACCCACGCCGGCCCGGCCGCCGCCGTCTGCGTCCTGGTCGGCGGCTGGCAGTCCGGACCGTCGGTCACCCCACCACCGGCGCTTGGCACCACCACCGCGCTGCGCCTGACCCCCGACGGGTACGCCCACGTCGGCGACCCGCCGGGCGCGCCGTTCAGCGCCGACGGCACCGGGCTGGCCGTGCCGGTGCTGCTCGACGGTGATCCGCCGCCGGCGGCCGTGTCGGCCCTCGCGGGGCACCTCGACGCCGCCGTCCGCCGCCACGCCGTCGTGGGTTTCGCCGAGCTGCTGCCCCCGCACCGGTGGACGGAGTCCGGCCGGGCCGGCCTGCGTACCGTCGTGGGGCGCGCCGGCCGGGAATCCGTCTCGGTCGCCTTCGACGACGCCACCCCGCACTGGCTCGTCGGCGGGCGCACCGGCGGCGGCAAGACGGTCTTCCTGCTCGACGTCCTCTACGGGCTGGCCGCCCGCTATTCCCCGGCCGAGCTCCAGCTCTACCTGCTCGACTTCAAGGAGGGCGTGAGCTTCACCGAGTTCGTGCCGACCGAGCGCGACCCCGCCTGGCTGCCGCACGCCCGCACGGTGGGCATCGAGAGCGACCGCGAGTACGGCGTCGCCGTGCTGCGTGAGCTGCGCCGGGAGTTGCACCGCCGGGCCACCCTGCTCAAGCGGCACGGCGTCACGAAGCTCGCCGACCTGCCCGCCGACGTCGCTTCCCCCCGGGTCGTGGCGGTGGTCGACGAGTTCCAGGTGCTGCTGGCCGGCAGGGACGCCATCGCCCGGGAGTCGGTGGATCTGCTGGAGGAGTTGGCCCGCAAGGGCCGCTCCTACGGGGTGCACCTGGTGCTGGCCAGCCAGAGCACGACCGGTATCGAGTCCCTCTACGGGCGGGCCGAGGCCGTCTTCGGGCAGTTCGCCCTGCGGGTGGCGCTGCCCGGCGGCAGCGGCGTGCTCGACCGCGACAACCCCTCCGCCGCCACCCTGAGCGTCGGCACGGCCGTGCTCAACACCGCCGCGGGGGCCGCCGGTGCCGACACGGTCGTCCGCTTCCCGGACGCCCACGCCGAGACCGGCGTGCTGGCCCGGCTGCGCCACGAGCTGTGGCAGACCCGCCCGGCGGGTGCCCGCCCGCCGTCGGTGTTCCGGGGCTACGAGGGGGCCCGCGTCGAGGAGGACGCCACGTTCGCCGGTCTGCGCCCCGGCGGCCGGCGTCCCCTGGCGCTGGTCGGCCGCACCGTCGACATCGACGGCACGTCTGCGCTGTTCATGATGGACACCAGCCCCGGCCGGCACCTGGCAGTCGTGGGCACCGCCGTCACCGCCGCCGAGGTGCTGCGCGCGGCCACGCTCAGCCTCGCCCGCCAGCACGGCCCCGGCGAGGTACGGTTCCTGCTCGCACCCCTCGTGGCCGCCGCCGACACGGTCGTCGACGACACCGTCGCCGCGTTGGTGGCTGCCGGCCACACCGTGGAACGCCTCGACGCGCACGCCCTGCGCGACCGTGTCGTGTCGCTGGCCGCGCCCCCGCCCGGCCCGGCGGCGTCGGGTGTCCCGGCGCCCGCGACCAGCCCGGCGACGCTGACCAGTGGCGGGCCGGCCCGCAGCTATCTGGTCGTGTTCGGGATGGACGCCGCCTCCGCCGTGTTCGCCGCCGTCGATCCGGTGACGTTCCGGTCCGCCCACGAGGACCTGCGCGCCCTGCTGCGTCAGGGGCCGGGGCGGGGCGTGCACCTGCTGGGCTGGTGGCGCGGCCTGCGCCGGCTCGCCGACGACCTTGGCGGCACCCAGAACCGCGACGACGTGGCCTGCCTGGTCGCGCTGAACGTGACCGGCGCCGAGCTGGGGCTGCACCTGGGCGTGCACGATCTGGCCTACCAGCCGCGCGCCGACCGGGCGCTGCTGGTCGACCGCCACGACCAGCGGGTACGCCTCATCGTGCCGTTCACTCGCGACGGGCACCCGCCGGACGAGGAGAGCTGAGTGGCCACCTTCGAGGACTACGCGGCGCTGGCCCGGCACCTCGCCGCGCAGCGGCGGGCCGGCGAGCAGGGCGCCGCCACCGAGGCGGCCCGTCGCCGTGACCTGCGCGCCGCCGTCGACTACCTCGAACGCCGGCTCACCGCGCAGGGGCAGCGCCTCGACCAGCTCGGTCACACGATCGGCTGCCCACCCCCGCCTCCCGGCCAGCCGGCCCCCGGCGCCGCGCCGGGCGGCCCGATGCCGGCTGCGCCGACGCCGGGCGGCCCGATGCCGGCTGCGCCGACGCCGGGCGGCCCGATGCCGGCTGCGCCGACGCCGGGCGGCCCGATGCCGGCTGCGCCGACGCCGGGCGGCCCGATGCCGGCTGCGCCGACGCCGGGCGGCCCGATGCCGGCTGCGCCGACGCCGGGCGGCCCGATGCCGGCTGCGCCGACGCCGGGCGGGCCGGTGGCGGCTGCGCCCACCTCGGGCGGCCTGTCGGCCGTCGGGGTGCCGTCGGCCGGGCAGCCCCACGGGTTGCCGCAACCGGGGGCGGGGTCGACCGGCGGCGCAGCCGCCGCGCCGGGGCGGCCGGAGGTCGGGGCGTACCCCCAGGGGAGCCTGGGGGAGACGGCGCTGGCGGTGCCGGGCGGGGTGCCCGCGCCGCGCGCCGGGGAGCTGGACCCGGCGGCGGAGCTGGAGTCGGCGCGACGCTGGGCCGACGAGGCCGACCGGCTGGGCCAGCAGGTCGAGCTGACGGCCCAGCGCCCGGCGCTGCTGCCGACCTGGTCGGCGATGGCCCGGGCGCTCGCCGTCTATCTCGGCTGTGCCGGCGTCGGCGTGCTGCTGATGCTGGTCATGGTGCTCGCCTCCGGCGTCGGGGCGCTCGGCCTCGGCACGCTCTACACGTGGATGTGCGCCGGGCTGCCCGCCGTGTCGCTGATCGCCGGGTGGCTCATCCTCGGTCGCTGGGGCACCCCCGCCGTGGTCGCCGGCACGCCGCCGCGCTACCCCCTGCTGGGCATCCTGGTCTGTTTCCTGGCCGTTCCGCTGGCCTACTGCGGCTACCTGCTGATGTTCCGCGCCGTGCGTTGACGCCGCGCTGTCGCGCCGGGCGGCGGTCGGCGGTGAAGCCGGTGATCAGATGGTGAAGCCGCCGTCGACGTTGACCGTCGCCCCGGTGATGTAACGGCCGTCGGGGCTGGCGAGGAACGCCACCGCGGCGGCCACGTCGGCTGGCGTCGCGTAGTGACCCAGGGCGGTGAACCCGTTGATCGTGTCGGAGCCCGGGCCGTCGGCCGGGTTCAGTTCGGTGTCCGTGGGACCCGGATTTACCAGGTTGACCGTGATCTGCCTGCCGCCGAGTTCGCGTCCGAGTGCCTTGGTCAGGCCGATCAGCGCGGTCTTGCTCATCGCATACAGCGAGAAGCCCGGGAACACCGCTCGCTCGGCGACGTTGCTTCCGATGTTGATGATCCGCCCACCGGCTGACAGGTGGCGCACCGCAGCCTGCGAGGCGATGAACGGCGCGCGGATGTTGACCGCGACGGTCTGTTCGAAATCCTTCAGGCTCAGTTGCTCGACCGGTCCGAGTAGGAAGGCGCCGGCGTTGTTGACCAGGATGTCCAACCGGCCCAGCTCACCGGCAACCCGGTCGACTGCGGCAACGACCGCCCCGGGGTCGGCGCTGTCCGCCTGGACGGCGATCGCCCGACGTCCAGCGGCCTTGATCTGGTCCACCGTGTCGTCGGCGCGCTGCTGATTCCGCTCAAACGTGAGCGCCACATCGGCGCCCTCCTGGGCCAGGCGAAGCGCGACAGCAGCGCCGATGCCGCGGCCCCCGCCGGTTACCAACGCCACCTTGCCGTCAAGTTCATTGGTCATGACGGAGAGCCTGGTCGACGTGGGTTCACTTGTCTGGCGGTGATCGGCCGTCGCGTTCACGCCCCCACCCGAGCGGCGCATCCGGATCTGCCGCTGGGCGAGCAGTCTGGCCGACTGACCAGATAGTCGATGGGCGACCGATGTGCTGCCGAGGCGATCCAGGTGCGGGCCTGACGTCACGCCCCCAGGATCGGGTATCCACCGTACGCCGCTGCCCGGCCCCGAGGCTGCCTGGTTGGTGCACCGTCCTGCGGACACCTGGACCGGCTTGACGCTGCCCCATCCCGAGTCGTCACCCTCCATGCTCATCGGTCTCAGCGCCGAACGCATCGTGCTGCGACGGCTGGCCGGTGATGACCTCGCCGTCTGGGAGCGGCAGACCGACGCCGGTCACCAGGTCGACCTGCACGTCCATGTCATGCGGGGCGAGCGGCTGACCGACCTCGCCGCGCTGCGTGAGTTCCTCGCCGAATACCACGAGCGTGACCCCGCCGACTGGTCGTTGACCGAGTTCCCGCACGGTGACACCGCGGGGCTTCATGACGACTCCCAGGCGTTCTGGTTGGCCGAGCCTGGCGTCGCCGTCAACGTGCTGGTCGACCCCGCTCAGGTGGACCGGGGGCAGTTGCTGGCGACGACGCTTGCCGTTGGGGCTGTCGGGGCACCGGGTCGAACCTGACGGTCGCCTCGGTGAACCCTGGAGACTTCCGCACCAACCAGCACTTCACGCTCAAGCAGAACCCACTGCGCCGCGAACACCTCCAGGACTTCGTGGACTGCTACCTGCCGGGCAAGGACCGCTCCGAGCGGGTCGAGACCGAGCGGTTCCGGGCGTTCACCTATGACGAGCTGATCGCCCGCGACAAGGTGAACCTCGACATCACCTGGCTGAAGGACGCCTCCCTGGAGGACGCCGACGCGCTGCTGCCGCCCGAGGTGATCGCACAGGAGATCGTGGAGGACCTCCAGGCGGCCCTGCGTGAGTTCGCCGCCATCGCCGACGCACTCGGGCGGCGTAGTGCCGATCCGAGCTGAGCCCGCGCGCCACCAGCTTCCCTGTCGCTCTGCGGCTTGCTCTTGCGGTCCCTGTCGAGCTGCCCCATTCATGCGACCACCCTCCGAACCCGGACGACGACGTGCCCGCTTGGTCGTGGCATGCCCAGCCAGCGGGGCTGCTGCTGGTGCTCGGCCACGCCTCGGCCGGCACGGGTGGAACACCAGGGGTGTCACCACGGCCAGGAGACACCCCTGGTGTTCCACCCGTGTTCGTGCCGCTGGTCGGCGCGGGCGGTGACCACGAGTCGGGCGGTTCGTCGTGGGGGAGGGCGGCGCAGGGTGACTGCGGCGGCAGAAACCCCGGGACCGTCACGGCCTCGTGAACCTGATGTGGGTGACGCCGGTGGGCGTCGAGACCGCCTCAATGTCGTAGCCCGTTTCCAGAGCCTCCAGGCCGTCCCACAGCCGCACCCCCCGGCCGAGCACGATCGGCACCTGCACCAGGTGGATGTGGTCGACGAGCCCTGCCGCGATGAAGTCGCGGGCGACGGTCGGGCCGCCGCCGACGCGTACGTCCTTGCCGGCTGCTGCCTCGCGCGCGACGGCGAGGGCCTCGGCCGGCGAGGCATCGAGGAAGTGGAACGTCGTGCCGCCGGCCATCTCGATCGGCGGGCGCGGCTTGTGGGTCAGCACGAAGGTCGGCGTGTGGAACGGCGGGTTGGAGCCCCACCATCCCTTCCAGCCGGCGTCGTCCTGCCAGCCCGGGGGCCCGAACTTGCCCGCGCCCATGATCTCGGCGCCGATGCCGGGCTCGTGCTGCTGGGCGAACGCGTCGTCGGTGCCGCCGGTGCCGCCCTTGCGTCCCATGATCGAAGCGCCGAAGCGGGTGGCGAACATCCACTCGTGCAGCCGGGTGCCGGCGTGGCCCATGGGGGTGTCGAGGGCCTGGCCCTCGCCGGCGGCGAACCCGTCCAGCGACACGGAGAGGTTGTGGATGCGGGTCCGGCTCATCTGCGCGCTCCGTCTGCTCGGCTGCTTCGCGGACCTCGGCACTCATTGCTCCCGTGCGGCCCAGCATCGTCCGAGGGTAGTTGGCCCGTGACTGTCAGGGCGAGCGGACCGGCATCCAGTCCGTGAACCGCCGGTGCAGATCCGTCGACTGCACGCCGGGGTCGTGCTCGGCGAGCTGGGCGGCGGCCTCCTCCCGCAGCGTCACGAGGTGGGCCATGAGCCCCGGCATGTCGCCCCGGTACCTCGCGAGGAGAAGCAGCTTCGCCGCCGAACAGGGCCAGGCGATCCCGCAGGCCCGGCAGCGCCACGTCGGGCGGGACGGTACATGGTGGCGGACAGACGTCCTCACTGGCCGGTCCCCGCGTTGTGCCGGGCCGGAGCGCGCCGCTGCGCCGAGGGTGTACGCACGGCCGAGGGCGCCTGCGTGGGGCGCATCCCGTCGGGCCGCACGTACAGCTCGCGTTGCTCGACCGCGTCGCCGCGCGCGTCGAGCTGGTACGCCTCGATCCACGTCCAGCCGTGGTAGGTGACCAGGTCGGTACGCTCGCGGATCACCCGTACCGTGATCGGCGTGGCGAACTGCGGCGACGCCTCGCGCGTCAGCAGGTAAACACCGGGGCTGACCCGGGGCGTCCCGTCCTCGCGGGTGCGGGGCGTCGCGGCGGCGGGGCGCGTCGCCCAGCGCGACGCCGGCACGGCATTCGCGGGCCTCGGCACGGGCACGGACGCCTCCTTCCGTCGGTGAGTTGGAACGGGGGTCGCTGCGGATGGTCGCCAGCGGCGACCCCCGCGAAGTGCGCGCCCGCAGGGTCGGGGGGACCGATTCCGCCGGGCGCGCCGTCCTCCTTCCACCCTGGACGAACGCCCCCTAGGCTCGGAACAGTCACCGGTCGATCGCGGAACGTAGTGCGCGGTCCCGGGTTGACGGGGAACTGTGCGGAGGGTCGTGGAAGGGCGTGGAGGCCGTGGGAATCTCGCCGTCGGAGTACCTGCTTCGTGAGCTGAGGCGGCGTCGGGCCGCCGCCGGCTTGACCCAGGCGCAGCTCGGTGAGCTGGTCTTCTGCTCGGACTCCCAGGTGAGCGCGATCGAGACCGGGACGAAGCCACCGACCGCGCCCTACCTGACCGCCGTCGACAAGGCGCTGGACACCGGCGGATACTTCGCGACGCTCTGGAACGAGCTGGTCAAGGGCGACGCCGCGCCAATCTGGCTGCGCGAGTGGATACAGATCGAACGGGAGGCGACCGCGCTGCGCTGGTACGAGCACGCATTCGTGCCGGGACTTCTCCAGACCGAGGCGTACGCGCGAGCGACCTTCCGGGCGGCGCGAACACCGGTAGCTGAGTTGGATCAGCGGGTAGCCGCGCGGATGGAACGGCAGGAGGTGCTCGCCCGCCTGCCGAGCCCTCGGCTCTTCGTGGTGCTGGACGAGATGGTCGTCCGGCGGGCGTGCGGCGGTCCCGACGTGATGGTCGAGCAGCTCGAACACCTGCTGACCTGCGCCGAACAGCCGCATATCCAGGTGCAGATCGTGCCGCTGTCTGCTGGTATCTACTCAGGACTGGCCGGAGCGTTCATCCTGGCCGACCTGCCCGACGGCTCGCGTGCGGGCTGTGTGGACCATCAGTTGGAGTCGCAGACCACCGGGCAGCCTGAAGCGATTGCCCGCGTTGGGCTCGCGTGGGACGCTGTCCGCGGCGAAGCCCTCCCGCTGAGGCAATCACTTGACGTGCTCAAGGAGGCGGCGAAGACATGGACATCCTGACCGGTGCACGATGGCGCAAGTCGTCCCGTTCGTCCACCAACGGCGGCACCTGCGTCGAGGTGGCCGACAACCTGCCCGGCGTCGTGGGCGTACGGGATTCGAAGGACCCCACCGGCCCCGCGCTGACCTTCACCCCGACCGCCTGGCGGGCCTTCGTCGCCCGACTCGGCGACCTCGCCTGACGAACAACCCGACGAAGCAAGCTCAGCCTGTCGGCGCGCGGACGCGCCTGCCCGTCAGAAGTCGGTGAGCAGCAGCCAGTCGTCGTCCTGCCGGGTGACAGCGGTGCCCTCGGGCCAGACGTGCGGGGCGGCGGCCGTCAATGCCCGAGCCGCTCCAGGGCGTGCAGGCCGCCCAGGCGGACGACGAGCACCAGCCACCACGGCATCACCCGCAGCGGCTCTTCGCGGGGCGGTGTCGGGCGCACGGGTCACAGCATGCCACCGCGCCCCGGCCGGCGCGGGGCACCGTCCGTCGTGGACGGATGCCGTCGGGAATGCCGGTTTGTGCTCCCGGCGCGACAAGAGGTTACCGAGCCGTAACTTGTGATTGACGTTTGCGGATTACGGCCATCATCATCGTCACCACGATCGATCGGAACCACCCCACCCCCACCCCCGTACCACCGGGTTCCTCCATGGGAGGTGCAGCTTTGCTGCTCCGAAAGATCGTCCCCGTCCTCGCAGTCACGGTCGCCGCCGTGCTCGCCGCCCCCACCACCGCCGCTGTCGCGGCCCCCGACCGGCCCGCGGCCATCGCCCACACCGCTCCCGCCCCCGCCCCCGCCCCCGCCCCCGCCCCCGCCCCCGCCGGGGAACGCGTCACCAGCACCGCCGCCGAGATCGCCGCCGCCGCGGCAGGCAACCCCGTCATCGTCGTCGGCGGCCTCAGCGGCATCGCCTCCGCGTACGGGCCGCTGGCTTCCCGGCTGCGCGTCGACGGGTACCGGGTCTGGGTCTACCAGCTGCCCAACCTCGGGCTCGGCGACATCCCCACCTCGGCCCGCGCGTTCAGCAGCTTCGTCGCGCAGGTCCGCGCCTCGACCGGCGCGGCCAAGGTCGACGTCGTCGCCCACTCCGAGGGCGGCCTGGTGTCCCGGTACTTCATCAAGAACCTGGGCGGGACCAGCAGCATCGGTCGCTACGTCAGCCTCGGCACCCCGCAGTACGGCACGTACGTGGCCAACATCGTGAAGTTCCTCGGCCTGGGCAGCTGCGCCGGCATCGTCGCCTGCCAGCAGATGTCGATCGGCTCGTCGTTCCTCACCGGCCTCAACTCGGGCGACGACACCCCCGGCACGGTCCGCTGGACGGCGGTGCGCACCATCCAGGACGAGCTGGTGCGGCCCGTCGACAACGCCAAACTGGCCGACGGAGCGACCAACGTGCTGATCCAGTCGGCGTGCCCCCTGCGGGTCGTCGGGCACCTCGGCCTGGTGCTCGACGGCACCACCTACACGGTGATCCGGCAGGCCCTTCGCGACCAGCCGATCCGCCCCAACTGCTTCGCCCTGTAGCGCTCGCGTGGGGCGGCCGGCCGCGCGCCGCCCGCCCCCGCGCGTCGTCAGGCGGCCTTGGCGAGAGCCGCGTACTCGTCGTCGGTCAGCCGCACCTCGGCGGCGGCCACGTTCTCCTCCAGGTGCGCCACCGACGAGGTGCCCGGGATCGGCAGCATCACCGGCGACCGGCGTAGCAGCCAGGCGAGGGCGAGCTGCGCGGGCGTCGCGCCGTGCCCGGTGCTGATCTCGTCCAGCGGGCCGCCGGGCCGGGCCAGGTCGCCGGTGGCGATCGGGAACCAGGGGATGAACGCGAGGCCGTTGCGCTCGCAGTGCTCCAGGACGGCCTCCGCGCTGCGGTCCGCCAGGTTGTAGAGGTTCTGCACGGAGACGATCGGGGTGACGGCGCGGGCCGCCTCGATCTGCTCGACGCTCACCTCGGACAGCCCGATGTGCCGGATCTTGCCCTCCTGCTTGAGCAGGGCCAGCTCCCCGAGCTGGTCGGCGAGCGGCACCTGCGGGTCGATCCGGTGCAGCTGGTAGAGCCCGATGCTGTCCAGGCCGAGGTGGCGCAGGCTCAGCTCGCACTGCTGGCGCAGGTATTCCGGGCGCCCCACCGGGCGCCAGTCGTTGGGGCCGGAGCGGGTCAGGCCGGCCTTGGTCGCGATGACCAGGTCGTCGGCGTACGGGTGCAGCGCCTCCCGGATCAGCATCTCGCTGACGAAGGGCCCGTAGGAGTCGGCCGTGTCGATGAACGTCACGCCCAGCTCGTACGCCCGGCGCAGCACCCGTACGGCCTCGGCCGGGTCCTTCGGGTCGCCCCACACACCCGGGCCGGTGAGCTGCATCGCCCCGTAGCCGAGCCGGTCGACCTGGAGGTCGCCCCCGATCCGGTACGTCCCCGAGGCCTTCGCGGGCTGCTTGCCGGCGTCGTTCGCCATGCGTGGATTCCCCATCCTGTTCGTTCGTCTCCGGCGGCCGATTCAACCACCGCCGAGAGGCACTTTCCCGCCGAACGCCGCACCCACCAGGACCGGGGCGGATCGAGACCGGGATCACCCGCCCCCGGGCCGCACGTGCGTCGGGGCCGGCACGTGGTCGAGGTGGGTGTCGCGGAAGGGCCGGGTGAGCGGGCACGGGTCCAGCCCCAGCGCCTCGAGGATCGCCCGGTGCCGGCACTCGGCGAACAGCCGGGGCGCGTCGTCGAGCGGCACCTCCCCGCGCAGCGCCGCGCCGAGCGCGACGATGTCGACCGCCCCGACCCCCAGCGGCGCGAACACGGCCGGGTCGTCCCCGCTCGGGCCGGGCGGCGGCGGAGCGTCCAGCGGGTGGAGCGTGCCGTCGAAGCCGGCGAGGACCTCGTTGTCGTCGTCGTCCCAGTATTCCGTCACCCAGCCCCCGTCGGAGAGGTAGCGGTGCACCTCCCGGCCGCCGGCGTGCACCGTGGCCCGCATGACGCTGGAGTCGAAGACGTCGAAGGTGACCGCCGGCTCGCGCGTGAGCAGGGTGATCAACTGCGCCAGGTCGTCGACCTCGGCGTAGCCGCTCTCCTCTTCCTCGCGCGGGACGACCGCCCACCGGCGCTCGCCGACGGGCGTCACGTACGCCTCCGTGCCGACGTCGGTCAGGACCCGGCGGATCTGCGCCAGCCCGCCCAGGGCCAGGATCGTCTGGTAGCTCGTGCCCACGCCCGGCAGCCTAGGGCGGGGATGGGACAGCCTTCCGCCGCCGAGCGACCGATTGCCGGCGGAGCCGGCAGGCGAAACGGCGCGAGCGGGCCGGCAGAGCAGCGCGAGCGGGAGAGCGAAACGGCGCGAGCGGGCCGCAACCGGGCCGGGTCGCGGACCAAGTTCGCCGGAGCACCCGTGCCGGCCGGCTGCCCGTGCGACGCTGGGCCGTGCCGGCTCGACGTCGACCACCGGGCGCTCGCCCGCCAGTCGACCGAGCGCACGTCGCCGCGTGCGGCGCGACGCGGGAGGGAACGCCATGACGGGAGTGCCGCAGGTCGACTTCGCGCTCGACACGTACGAGTGCATCGTGCTGTATCCCGGCGCGGCCGGGCGGGCGCTGCCGGCGGAGACGGTGCAGCGGTTGCAGGCCGAGCACCTCGCGCACATGCAGGCCCTGCAACGACGGGGGATCATCCTGATCGCCGGCTCGGTCGACGGCCCGGCCCGCGAACCGGACCCGCCGATCGGCTTCGGCCTGGCCCGCACCGGCTCGGTGGACGACGTGCGCAGCGTGATGGAGGCCGACCCGGCCGTCCAGGCGGGGCTCTACCGGGTGGACGTGATGACCTTCCTCTGCCCGGAGGGCTCGCTGGAGTTCCCGCTCGTCAAGACACAGAGCTGAACCGCCCACCGACACGTCGACGACGCTTCCGGCCGGCTGCGGCGCCGAGCTGGCCGCGCCGTGCGGGGCCGACCGGGCCGGCCGCGTGCGGGGCCGACCGGACCGGGCCGTCCGCGAGGGTGACCTGCGCGCCGGGCGGGCTCGCTCCTGCCGCCGGGACAGCGGCGGGGAGCACCCGCCTGTCCGGTGGCGCCGGGGGCGTACGATTCCGGCGCGCGGTCGCCGATGCCCGCCGCCTCGACGTTCCGGCGTGGGTTCCGCCCGCCGGCTGCGCGCCCGCCGCGCGTCGTTGGACAATGTTCCGCAATCCTGAAGGGGTCGGCCCGTGGTGCGACCCGGAGGAGAGACTAGCCTGATGGGCGTGACACGCCGCGCGAAAATCGTCTGCACTCTAGGGCCCGCCACCTCGTCGCCGGAGCGGATCCGCGGCCTCGTCGAGGCCGGCATGAACGTGGCCCGGCTCAACTTCAGCCACGGCAGCCACGAGGACCACGAAGCGGTCTACCGGCTGGTCCGCGAGGCCGCCGACGCCGCCGGCCGGCCGGTGGCCGTGCTCGCCGACCTCCAGGGCCCGAAGATCCGGCTCGGCCGGTTCGCCGACGGCCCGCACGAGTGGCGCACCGGCGACTCCGTCGTGATCACCGGCGACGACGTCCTCGGCACCAAGGAGCGGGTCTCCTGCACCTACCGCAAGCTTCCGCAGGAGGTCAAGCCCGGCGACCGGCTGCTGATCGACGACGGCCGGGTCGCCGTCGAGGTCACCGACGTCACCGGCAACGACATCCGCTGCCTGGTCACCGAGGGCGGCCCCGTCTCCAACAACAAGGGCGTCTCGCTGCCCAACGTGGCGGTCAGCGTGCCGGCCATGTCCGAGAAGGACGCCGAGGACCTGCGTTTCGCGCTCGGCCTGGGCGTGGACCTGATCGCGCTCTCCTTCGTCCGCTCGGCGGAGGACATCAAGCTGGTGCACGGCATCATGGCCGAGGAGGGCGTGCACCGGCCGGTGCTCGCCAAGGTCGAGAAGCCCGAGGCGGTCGACTGCCTGGAGCAGATCGTGCTGGCCTTCGACGGTGTCATGGTCGCCCGCGGCGACCTCGGCGTCGAGCTGCCGCTGGACCAGGTCCCGCTCGTGCAGAAGCGCGCCGTGCAGCTCTGCCGGGAGAACGCCAAGCCGGTCATCGTGGCCACCCAGATGCTCGACTCCATGATCGAGAATTCCCGCCCGACCCGCGCCGAGGCCTCCGACGTGGCCAACGCCGTGCTCGACGGCGCGGACGCGGTGATGCTCTCCGGCGAGACCAGCGTCGGCAAGTACCCGGTGCTCACCGTCAGCACCATGGCGAAGATCATCACCACCACCGAGGCCGGCTCGATCGGGGTGCCGCGCCTCCAGCACGACCCCCGTACGCACGGTGGCGCGCTCACCGTCGCCGCCTCCTCGATCGCCCGGGCCATCGGCGCCAAGGCGATGGTCGCCTTCTCGCAGACCGGTGACACCGTCAAGCGGCTCTCCCGGCTGCACTGCGACCTGCCGCTGCTGGCCTTCACCCCGGTGCCCGAGGTGCGCAACCAGCTCGCCCTCTGCTGGGGCGTGGAGACGTTCCTGATGCCGTTCGTCGAGCACACCGACGACATGTTCCGGCAGGTCGACCAGGCGCTGCTCGGGCTCGACCGGGCCAACCCCGGCGACTACGTGGTGATCGTCGCCGGCAGCCCGCCCGGCACCCCCGGCTCGACCAACACGCTGCGCGTACACCAGCTCGGGTCGCTGGTCGACGCGGCGTCGGCGCGGGCCTTGCAGTGAGCGACGCGGACGTCGCGGTCGGGCAGGCCGCGGTCGACCAGCTCCTGGAGGTGCTCGACCTGGACCACACCGGCGGGATGACCTTCCGGGGGATGAGCCCCCCGGTCGGTCCCCAGCGGGTGTACGGCGGCCAGGTCGCCGGCCAGGCGCTGGTCGCCGCCGGACGCACCGTCGACCCGGCCCGCTTCGTGCACTCCCTGCACGGCTACTTCGTCCGCCCGGGCGACCCCGCCGAGCCGATCGTGTACGAGGTCGAGAACGTCCGCGACGGCCGCTCGTTCTCGGTGCGCCGCTCGGTGGCGCTCCAGCACGACAAGCCGATCTTCTTCATGTCGGCGTCGTTCCAGCGCACGGAGGAGGGCCTGGACCACCAGGCCCCCACCCCGCCGGACGTGCCGGGCCCGGACGAGGTCCCGACGATGACCGACCGGCTCGCCCGCTATCCGGAGCGGCTCGGCATCTGGGCGCAGATCCCGCGCCCGATCGACGTCCGCTACGTGGGCGAGCCCGGCTGGGTACGCCCCGGCGACCGGCCCGCCGACCCGCACCAGCGGGTCTGGATGCGCATCGACGGCAAGCTGCCCGACGATCCGCTGCTGCACGCCTGCGCGCTGACGTACGCCTCCGACCTGACGCTGCTGGACTCGGTGCTGTCGGTGCACGGCGAGGTCTGGGGCCCGGGCGGCGTGGTCGGGGCCAGCCTCGACCACGCACTGTGGTTCCACCGGCCGTTCCGCGCCGACGACTGGTTCCTCTACGACTGCTGGAGCCCGTCGGCGTCCGGCGCCCGGGGGCTCGCCACCGGGCGCATGTTCACCACCGAGGGGCACCACATCGCCAGCGCCGTGCAGGAAGGGCTGCTGCGCCGCGTCGGCGACTGACCGGCGTGGTCTCGCCCGGTCCGTCGGGTGAGTCCGTGGATCCTCGTCGCATCGCCACCGGCCGATCGGCTGAGGGGTGATCGTCCGGGCGGGGCGGCCAGGCGACTAACCTTGCCGCATGCGCCTCTCCGCCCGGGTCGACTACGCCCTCCGCGCGGTCGCCGAGCTCGCCTCGGTGACCGCCGAAGCCGGGCCCGGGAGAAGCCGGCCCGTGACCGCCGACCAGATCGCCCGCGCCCAGGAGATCCCGCCGAAGTTCCTGGAGAGCATCCTGTTGCAGCTGCGCCGGGGCGGCATCGTGCAGGCCCAGCGCGGCCCGGAGGGCGGCTACTGGCTGGCCCGCCCGGCCGGGGAGATCTCCCTGGCCGAGGTGATCCGGGTGATCGACGGGCCGCTCGCGCACGTGCGCGGGCAGCGGCCCGAGGAACTGGGCTACCACGGGGCCGCCCGGGCCCTCCAGGAGGTGTGGATCGCCCTGCGGGCCAGCGAGCGCGAGATCCTGGAACTGGTCACCGTCGCCGACGTGGCCGGCGGCACCCTGCCGGGCCGGGTCGTCGAGCTGGCCGCCGACCCCCGCGCCTGGACCTGACCCGCCGCGAGAGCGTCCCCCTTCCGGACCGGGCAGGCTCGCCGCCGCCGACTCTGCCTGGACCTGACCCGCCGCGAGAGCGTCCCCGCAGCCGTGGTGGCCGGCGGAGTTGTGTCGTCTCACTGACCGGTTGAAGGCTTGACCGGGGCATGCCCCGTGCCGCATTGTCGACCAAGTCGATAGGAGATGCCGAAAAGACAGGGGGCGCTCGTGCGCAAGCTGCTGGTCCTCGCGCTGGTCGGGCTCGCCGCGCAACTCGTCGACGGCGCGCTCGGCATGGCGTACGGGCTGACCTCCTCCACGTTGCTGCTGCTCGTCGGGGTGGCGCCGGCCGCCGCGTCGGCGTCCGTGCACCTGGCCGAGATCGGCACCACGCTCGCCGCCGGGGTGTCGCACTGGCGGTTCGGCAACGTCGACTGGCGGGTCGTCTCCCGGATCGCCCTCCCCGGCGCCGTGGGCGCGTTCGCCGGCGCGACCTTCCTCAGCTCGATCTCCACCGAGTCGGCCGCCCCGTGGATGGCCGGCATCCTGTTCACCCTCGGCGCGTACCTGCTGGTGCGCTTCTCTCGGCCGCTGCGCACCAATCGGCGCGGCGGCCGGCTGCGGGGCCGCTTCCTGGGCCCGCTCGGCCTGGTCGCCGGCTTCGTCGACGCCACCGGCGGCGGCGGATGGGGCCCGGTCGCCACGCCGGCCCTGCTGGTCAGCGGGCGGATGGAGCCGCGCAAGGTGATCGGCTCGGTCGACACGTCCGAGTTCGTGGTCGCCGGCGCCGCCAGCCTCGGCTTCCTGATCGGCCTCGGCTCGGAGGGCTTCCTGCTGCCCATGGTCGCCGCGCTGCTCATCGGCGGCCTGATCGCCGCGCCGATCGCGGCCTGGCTCGTACGCATCGTTCCCGCCCAGCTGCTCGGCGCGACGATCGGTGGCGTGATCGTGCTGACCAACGCCCGTACGCTGATGCGCGCGGCCGACCTCGACGGCACGGCCCGACCGGCCGTCTACGCCCTGCTGGCCGTCGCCTGGGTCGCCGCACTGGCGCTGGCCGTCCGGGCGTTGCTGCGTACCCGCCGCCAGCGCGACGTGGCCGCGACCGCCCTCGCGGCTGTCTCCCCGGCGACTGTCTCCCCGGTGCCCGTCTCCTCGACGGCGGACCCGGCCGAGGACCGTCTCCCGACCCCGGCGGCGGTTTCCTCGGGCGGCGACCGCTAACGTCCCGCCCGTCCGGCGACCTCTCGCTGCGGCACCGCGCCGTGCCGCAACGCGCCGGCCGCCTCGCTGCCGCGCAAGCGCCAGGTCCCGCCGCGTCCGCGTCAGTGGGGGAGGAGGGCGCTCGCGGCGTCCGTGAGCAGGGTCCACGCCTCGTCGACGTGGACCTCGGTGGTGTGCGGGGAGCCGACGGCCAGGCGCAGCGTGTACCGGCCGTTGACCCGGGTGTGCGTCAGGTGCACCCGGCCCGTGGCGTTCACCCGGGCCAGCAGCTCCGCGTTGACCTCGTCGTCCGCCTCCAGGCGGAAGCACACCAGCGCGTACGGGTGGGCCCCCACCAGCGCGAACCGGTCGTCGGCGCGTACCCGGTCGGCGAAGCGGGCGGCGAGCGCCACGCCGGAGCGGATGTGCGCCCGCAGCCCCTCGGCGCCGTACCAGCGCAGCACGAACCACAGCTTCAACGCCCGGAACCGGCGGCCCAGCGGCACCTGCCAGTCCCGGTAGTCGATCACCGCCCCGGACTCGGTGGCGGCGTTGCGCAGGTACTCGGGCAGCACGCTGAGCGCCTCGATCAGCTCCGCCGTGTCGGCCACCCAGAACGCGTCGCAGTCGAAGCCGGTCAGCAGCCACTTGTGCGGGTCGAAGCAGTACGAGTCGGCGTACTCCAGGCCGGCGTGACCGAACCGCAGCTCGGGGCAGACCGCCGCCGCCCCCGCGTACGCCGCGTCGACGTGCAGGAAGATCCCGTACTCGGCGCAGATCGCGCCGATCTCCGGCAGCGGGTCGATGGCGGTCGTGGAGGTGGTGCCGACGGTGGCCACCACGATCGCCGGCACGACTCCGGCGGCCACGTCCGCCTCGATCGCCGCGCGCAGCGCCGCCGGGGACATCGCCTGCGTACGCGGGTCGACCTCGACCGGCCGCACGCCCTCGGCGCCCAGCCCGGCGATCCGCGCCGCCTTCTCGATGGACGAGTGGCCCTGGGTGGAGGCATAGGCGCGGTAGCGGCGGTCGACGCCGACCTCGCGCCAGCGGCCGCCGCCGGCGCGGTGCAGCGCGACCAGGGTCGCCACCAGCGTCGCCGAGGACGCCGAGTCCTGGATCACCCCGCCGCCCGCGGTGCCGGAGCGGAACCGCTTCGGCAGGTCCAGCAGGTCGGCGAGCCAGTCCAGCAGCACGGTCTCCACCTCGGTGCACGCCGGCCCGGTCGCCCAGAGCATCCCCTGCACGCCCAGCCCCGAGCTGACCAGGTCGCCCAGCACGCTGGGCCCCGAGGTGTTGGCGGGGAAGTAGCCGAAGAAGCCGGGGTGCTGCCAGTGGGTCAGTCCGGGGGTGATCAGGGTGTCCAGGTCGGCGAGGACGGCCTCCACCGGCTCGCCGTGCTCGGGTGGGCCGGCCGGCAGTCGGGCGGCGACCGTGCCGGGCGGGTCCTGCGAGGTCACCGGCCGCTGCTCCAGCGTCGCCCAGTAGTCGGCGATCCAGTCCACGACGGCGTGTCCGGCGCGTCGGAACTCGTCCGGGGTCATGTGCTCAGCCACGCCCTGAGTCGATCAAGAATCCGGGCCCGGGGCAAGGGAAGCGCCCGACACCGCCGGCACGGGGGACGGCCACGCACCGAAAGGCCAGGGGCCAGAAGGTCACCCTGGAGGGTGGCCGGGGAGGGGCAGAAGCGGTGCGCGCCCGGCGGGCGGTGGCGGATTGTCCGTAGAAAGCGCTTGCCCTAGCATTTCAGGTACGCGGAGCCACCCCTCGACGCCGCCCGCCGGCCCACCGACGCCGCAGTGCCGGCGCCGGGGTGCCGACACCGGGACCGGCGGCGTCGACACCGATGCCGGATCGCGGCGTCGGACCACCGCCGCCAGCGCGGCGTGTCCTCCCGCCGGCCCGGGCAGGCCGGCGGCGACGCCCCCGCGCGCCCGACCTCTTCGGAGGACCCCACCATGCCCTTCACCCACCGCCGCGTCGCGCTGCTCGCCGCAGCCGCCGCGGCCGCACTCGTCGCCGGTACGCTGCCCACCCTCACCGCCACGGCGGCCGCCGCCGGTTGCCGCGTCGAGCACCGGATCACCAACCAGTGGCCCGGCGGCTTCGGCGCCGACGTCACCGTCACCAACCTCGGTGACCCGGTGAACGGCTGGACCCTGACCTGGTCGTACGCCGCCGGTCAGCAGGTCACCCAGGCGTGGAACGCGCTCGTCACCCAGTCCGGCGCCCAGGTGACCGCCCGCAACGTCGACCACAACGCGGTGATCGCCACCGGCGCGAGCACCGCCTTCGGCTTCAACGGCTCGTGGACCGGGAGCAACCCGTCGCCGACCAGCTTCGCCCTCAACGGCACCGCCTGCACCGGCGCCGCGCCCACCGGCGGCCCGACCACGCCGCCGCCGAGCAGCGCGCCGCCCACCACCCCGCCGCCCACCGAGCCCCCGGCCGGGGCGGTGCAGATGGAGGACCTCGACCGGGGACTGGTCAGCGTCCGCTCCGGCACCGGCAACCTGGTCTCCTGGCGGCTGCTCGGCACCGAGACCACCGGGGTGGCGTTCAACCTCTACCGCGGCGCGACCAGGGTCAACGGCAGCCCGATCACCGGGGCCACCAACTACCTCGACGGCGGCGCGGCGGCGGACGCCACCTACACCGTGCGCGCCGTGGTCGGCGGCACGGAACAGGCCCCCTCCGCCGCCGCGCTCCGGTTTCCCGCCGGCTACCTCGACGTGCCGTTGCAGGTGCCGCCCGGCGGCAGCACGCCCAGCGGCGAGAGCTACACGTACTCCGCCAACGACGCCTCCGTCGGCGACCTCGACGGCGACGGCGACTACGAGTTCGTGGTCAAGTGGGAGCCGTCGAACGCCAAGGACAACTCCCAGTCCGGCTACACCGGCAACGTGTACGTCGACGCGTACACCATCACCGGCACCCGGCTGTGGCGCGTCGACCTGGGCCGCAACATCCGCGCCGGTGCCCACTACACCCAGTTCCAGGTGTACGACTACGACGGCGACGGCCGCGCCGAGGTGGCCATGAAGACCGCCGACGGCACCCGCTCCGGCACCGGCCAGGTGATCGGCTCCGCCACCGCCGACCACCGCAACTCCAGCGGGTACGTCCTCGCCGGCCCCGAGTACCTGACCATGTTCGACGGCCGCACCGGCGCGGTCCTCTCCACCGTCGCCTACGACCCTCCGCGCGGCACGGTCTCCTCCTGGGGCGACAGCTACGGCAACCGGGTCGACCGCTTCCTCGCCGCCACCGCCTACCTCGACGGGCGGCGCCCGTCACTGGTGATGGCCCGCGGCTACTACACCCGGGCGGTCGTGGCGGCCTGGGACTTCCGCGACGGCACCCTGCGCAAGCGGTGGACCTTCGACTCGAACGTCTCGGGCAACGGCGCCGCCTTCGGCCAGGGCAACCACAACCTCTCCGTGGCCGACGTTGACGCCGACGGCCGGCAGGAGATCGTGTACGGCTCCGCGACCATCGACGACGACGGCCGCCTCAGGTACGCCACCGGCTTCGGCCATGGCGACGCCCTGCACGTCGGCGACCTCGTCCCCGGCCGCGCCGGCCTGGAGGTCTTCACGATCCACGAGTCCGGCAACCAGCCGGCGGCCGACCTGCACGACGCCCGCACCGGCCAGGTCGTCTGGCAGCGACCGAACAACGGGGGAGTCGAGGGCCCCGGCCGGGGCGTCGCCGCCGACATCCACGCCGGCAGTCCCGGCGCCGAGTTCTGGGGCGCCGGCACCCACATGACGGACCTCTACGGCGCCACCGGAGCCGTCGTCGGGCGCCGGCCGTCCTCGGCGAACTTCCTCGCCTGGTGGGACGGCGACCCCGTACGGGAGCTGCTCGACGGCACCCGCATCGACAAGTACGGCACCGGTGGCGACGCCCGACTGCTCACCGCGAGCGGCGTGGCGGCGAACAACGGCACCAAGTCGACCCCGGCGCTCTCCGCCGACCTGTTCGGCGACTGGCGGGAGGAGGTCGTCTGGCGCACCAGCGACAGCCGCGCCCTGCGGATCTACAGCACGCCCACGCCCACCGGCACCCGGATCCACACGCTCATGCACGACCCGCAGTACCGGGTGGCGGTCGCCTGGCAGAACACCGCCTACAACCAGCCCCCGCACCCGGGCTTCTTCCTCGGCGACCAGATGGCCGCCCCGCCCACGCCCGACATCCACCTGCGCTGAGCCCGGCACCGGCCGGCGGCGGCGCCTCGCGGCGCTCCGTCGGCCGGCTACCGGTCGCGGGATGAAGCGGGCCCCGGCCGTGGTCGCGGGGTGCAGAGGGTCACGGTCGCGGGATGAGAGCAGAAGGCACCGGGCCGCAGCCGCGGAATCCGCACAGCTCCGGCCCGGTGCCCCACACCGCGGCATCCCCGACCCGTCCCGACCGGGAATGCCGTACCACCACCGAGGACAAACCTAGGCGGGCCACGCGTCGCCCCGGTGACGCCGACGTGAAGATCGTGTTTCAGCCCTCGCGGCGCAGGCCACCGGCCACGTGCTCGGCGATCAGCTCGTACGAGCGCACCCGGTCGGCCACGTCGTACACCAGCGTGGTCAGCATCAGCTCGTCGGCGCCGGTGCGCGCCAGCAGCTCGTCGAGCTGCCGTCGTACGGTCTCGGGCGAGCCCGTCGCCTGCCCGTCGCGGCGCTGGCGCACGAACTCGCGCTCGGCCTGCGTGTACGGGTACGCCGCCGCCTCGTCCGGCGTCGACAGCGGCTCCGGCCGACCCGAGCGCAGCCGCAGGAACGACAGCGCCGCCGGCCCCGCCAGCCACTCCGCCCGCTCGTCGGTGTCCGCGCAGACCGCGTTGACGGCCACCATCGCGTACGGCGCGTCCAGCCACTTCGACGGCCGGAAGTGCTGCCGGTACAGCGCCAGCGCGGGCACCGTGTTCTGTGCGCTGAAGTGGTGCGCGAAGGAGAACGGCAGGCCCAGCAGCCCCGCCAGCTGGGCGCTGAACCCGCTGGAGCCGAGCAGCCAGACCGCCGGCTGCTCGCCCAGGCCCGGGGTGGCCGTGATCGGCCCCGGCCGCTCACCGCTGAAGTAGTTCATCAGGTCCGCCAGCTCCCGGGGGAAGCCCTCCGCCGACAGCCCCTCCATCGTCCGGCGCAGCGCCAGCGCGGTCACCTGGTCGGTGCCCGGGGCGCGGCCGATGCCCAGGTCGATGCGGCCTGGGTGCAGCGCCTCCAGCGTGCCGAACTGCTCGGCCACCACCAGCGGCGCGTGGTTGGGCAGCATCACCCCGCCCGAGCCCAGCCGGATCGTCGACGTGTGCGCCGCCAAATGCGCGAGCAGCACCGCCGGGGCGGAACTCGCGATCGCCGGCATGTTGTGGTGCTCGGCCACCCAGAACCGGCGGTACCCGAGTTCCTCCGTACGTCGGGCCAGCTCGGTGGTGTGCCGCAGCGCCGCGCCGGCGGTGGCGCCGGCCGCGACGGGGGCGAGATCGAGAACAGACAGCGGTACGTTGATCACACGAGTGGCCAACCCCGCCCACCTCGGCTTTGTTCCCCTGCGCGACCGTGCTCACGGTGCCCGCCGGGCCTCACCCCATGCCGCGCGCCTGCTCGAAGATCAGGCTCGTCTGGGTGTGCGACACCGCCGGGTCCACGGCCAGGTGGTCCAGCACGAAGTCCCGCAGGGCATCCGCCGAGGCCGCCCGCACGTGCAGCACGTAGTCCTCCGCGCCCGCCACGTGGAACACCGCCACCACCCCCGGCAGCCGCACGGACCGGGCCCGGAAGGCGTCCACCGCCGCCCGCTCGTGCGCGGTCAACCGCACCGACACCAGCGCCTGCAACGGCAGCCCCACCGCCGCCGGATCCACCTCCGCGTGGAACCCCCGGATCGCCCCGCGCTCCCGCAGGGCGCGGGTGCGGGTCAGGCAGGTCGAGGGGGCCACCCCCACCCGCTCGGCGAGGGCGTTGTTCGGCAGCCGGCCGTCGGCGGCCAGCTCCGACAGGATCGCGCGGTCGGTGTCGTCCAGGTCGGCGAACCGCCGCACATCATTCGTCGCAAGGGGCATGCAGGCATCTTCCATCGAACCAGCCCGCGCCTCCAAGGGGAATTACCGAATGATGTTCGGAACTATTGCTTCGGGTTGGCGCTATGTTCGATCCTTCCGGCATGACGACCGTGGACACCAGAGCCGTGCACGCCGGCCGCGACGACCTCGCCGCCCTCGGCGTCCACGTGCCGCCCATCGACTTCTCCACCACCAACCCGCTGCCGTCGGTCGACGCCGGCGGCGACGCGTACGAGGCCCTCGCCACCGGCGGCACCCTCCCCGTCGGCGGCAGCGCCGTCTACCAGCGCCTGTGGAACCCCACCGTGGCCCGCTTCGAGACGGCCCTCGCCGACCTCGAAGGCACCACCGACGCCGTCGCCTTCGCCAGCGGCATGGCCGCCCTCACCGCCACCCTGCTCGCCGCCACCCGGGACGGAAAGCGGCACCTCGTCGCCGTCCGCCCCCTCTACGGCGGCACCGACCACGTGCTCGCCACCGGCCTGCTCGGCACCACCGTCACCTGGGCCCGCGCGGACGAGGTCGCCGCCGCCGTCCGCCCCGACACCGCCCTGGTGATCGCCGAGACCCCGGCCAATCCCACCCTCGACCTGGTCGACATCGCCGCCCTCGCCCGGGCCGCCGGCGACGTGCCGCTGCTGGTCGACAACACCGTCGCCACCCCGGTGCTCCAGCAGCCCACCCGCCACGGCGCGGCCCTCGTGCTGCACAGCGCCACCAAGAGCATCGGCGGACACGGCGACGTCCTCGCCGGCGTGGTCGCCTGCGACGCCGACTGGGCCGCCCGGCTGCGCCAGGTCCGCGCCCTCACCGGCGCGATCCTGCACCCCCTCGGCGCGTACCTGCTGCACCGTGGCCTGCAGACCCTGCCGGTGCGCGTGCGCGCCCAGCAGGCCGGCGCCGAGAAGCTCGCCGCCTGGCTCGCCACCCACCCCGCCGTCGCCGTCGTGCACCACCCGTCGCTGCGCGACCCCGCCGGGCTCGTCGGACGGCAGATGAGCGGCCCGGGCAGCCTGCTGGCCTTCGAGGTACGCGGCGGCGCCTCCGCCGCGGCTGCCGTGGCCAACGCCTGCCGGCTGATCACCCACGCGGTGTCGCTGGGCGGCGTCGACACCCTCATCCAGCATCCGGCCTCGCTGACCCACCGCCCCGTCGAGGGCGAGGCCAAGCCGTGCGGCGGCCTGCTGCGCGTCTCCGTCGGCCTGGAGGACCCGGAGGACCTGCGCGCCGACCTGTCCCAGGCCCTCGCCGCACTCGGCTGACCGGGCCGACGCCGTCGCCCCGTTGCCGCGAGTCGGTTGCCCCGTTGCCGCGAGTCGCCCCGCAGTGGGAGCCGCCGGGCGGCACGGTCAGGACTTCGGGCCGACGTGGCGGTCGAGGGCGGCGACGGCCTCCCGGCGGGCCACGGACAGGCAGTTGCGGCGGTTCATGCGCCACGCGATGCCGAGCAGGTCCAACGCCCACTGGCAGAGGCCCATGATGTCGGCCGACTCGTTGGTGAACATGTAGCGGGGGTAGACGTAGCTCCTGCCACGGACGGTGACCCGATTGGCGAAGCGGCATCCGTCGGAGTGGAACAGGCCGCGCACGAAGTCACCCGGGAACCTGGTGATGATCTCCTTCTGCCAGTCGGCGAGGACGATCGGCCGTTCATGCTTCTTGCCGGGCCCGTGCTGGGGCAGCAGACACGGCCAGTGTTTGCCGTAACTCTGTACGCCTACGCAGCCCTGCTTCTGCACCCGCTGCACCGCACCAGCCAGCACGTCTCGCATGGCCTGCTCGCAGCGGGTGATCAGGTCGGGCCAGGCGTCCGAGCAGTAGATGCGTAGTACCGGGACGCGTGCGGTCGTGACGAGGTGGCCGTCGCCGAGGTAGAGGCCCAGGAGGTAGGCGTAGGAGGCCAGGTCTGTCGGATCGCCGATGGCTGGGCGGCAACGGAAGCAGCGCAGCGCAGTCGGCCGCATGAGCGGTTCTGGCCGATCACGACACCAGTGCCATACGGTGTGGTAGGAGAGGCCGACGCTGCGGGCGGTGTCGGCGATGCTCGCTCCTGAGAGGTACAACCGCCGGGCGCGAGCGCGGATCTCGGATGGATGCACCTCGCCACTATCGAACATAGGTGCGACAGCTTCTGGTGCCCTCGGTGGGATTCGAACCCACACTGTATGGATTTTGAGTCCATTGCCTGCTGCCGGTTGGGCTACGAGGGCGTTCCACGATTCGACCCTGACAGACTACCCACTACGCTAAGGGCGGCGACACCCGGCATCGCGGGTGTCGAGCACAGACTGGTGGGAGTGGCTCGTGGCCGAGACGCAGACGGACGTCGAGCGCAGGCGCGTTCTGATCGCCGAGGACGAGGCGCTGATCCGGCTGGACCTCGCCGAGATGCTGGTCGAGGAGGGGTACGAGGTCGTCGGCGAGGCCGGTGACGGGGAGACCGCCGTCCGGCTGGCCGAGGAGCTGAAGCCGGATCTGGTCATCCTCGACATCAAGATGCCGATCATGGACGGCCTGGCCGCCGCCGAGCGGATCGCTGGCGCCCGGATCGCCCCGGTGATCATCCTGACCGCGTTCAGCCAGCGTGACCTGGTGGAGCGCGCGCGGGCGGCCGGCGCGATGGCGTACCTCGTGAAGCCCTTCCAGAAGAGCGACCTGGTCCCGGCGGTGGAGATCGCGCTGTCGCGCTACTCGGAGATCGCCGCCTTGGAGGCGGAGGTCGCGGGGCTGACCGACCGGCTGGAGATCCGCAAGACGGTCGAGCGCGCCAAGGGCGCGCTGATGACGACGTACGGGATGAGCGAGCCGCAGGCGTTCAAGTGGATCCAGCGCACGGCGATGGACCACCGGATGACCATGAAGGAGGTCGCCGAGCGGATCCTCGCCGAGACCGCCGGCGGCGAGGTCGCCCAGCCCACCTCCTGACCGCCCCACGGGACGGCGCGACACGCCGCCGTGCGCTCCGGGGACTCCTCGCGGGGGCCGTGGATCGATAGCATCTGATCCATGTGGACGAGGCGGCTGGTGGCGGTGCTCGGCGCCCTCGTGGTGCTGCTGGCCGGCTGCGACCGGGCCCCGGCGGAGCCCGCCGACGAGCCGCTGCGGCCGCGGTGGCAGCCGCTGACCCTGCCCGCGCCGCCGGGCGCGTCCGGCCGGCCGCTGCTGCGCGACGCCGTGGCCTGTGCCGGCCGGTGGTACGTGGTCGGCGGGCTGGCCGACGCGGCGGGGGAGACCCGCCCGGCCGCCTGGAGCAGCACCGACGGCGTCTCGTGGGCGGCCCTGCCGGTGTCGCCGTCGAGCCACTACGGCCGTCAGCACGTGCTCTACGCGGCGGCGTGCCGCGACGGCCGGCTGGCGGCGCTCGGCGCGAAGAACGGCGGCGCGCACGGCAACCCGCGCACGGGCACCTGGTCGCAGGCGCCGGGCGGGCAGCTGCGGGAGGCGCCCGCACCCTTCGAGCTGTACGCGGGCCCGCGCGCGGTGAGCGTGGCGCGGCTGGCGGCGGGCCCGGCCGGTTGGCTGATCGCGGGGGCGCGGGTCGACGGGGCGGCGGTGTGGACGTCGCCGGACGGCGAGCGGTTCACGATCCACGAGGGCGTCGCGGAGCTGGCCGGCGACGGGCGGGGCCGGACGGTCGCGTACGACGCGGTGGCCGTGCCGTCGGGGTGGTGGGCGGTGGGCGCGGTGCTGCCGTCCGGCGCGACGGCCCAGGCGCCCGTGGCCTGGTCCTCGGTCGACGGGCGGGCCTGGCGGCGGGTGGCGCTGCCGGCGTCGGACGGGCGTGGCCAGGCGCAGCGGGTGGCGTCGGTCGGCGGTGCCGTGGTGGCGGTGGGCCCGGTGCGCGACGGGTTCGCGACCTGGCGGCTGGTGGGTGACGAGTGGCGTCGGGCCGGCGGGTTCGGCGCGGCCGGTCCGGGGGTGTCCACGGTCCACGCCCTGGTGCCGGCGGGGCGGGATCTGGTGGCGGTGACGGGGGACGGCGGTGGTCACGGAGTGTGGCTCTCCGTCGATTCGGGGGATTCGTGGCGACTGATGGTCATGCCGACCCCTGTGCCGGATGGTGGGAACACCGCCGTGGCGGTGGCGTCGCAGGGCGATCGACTGCTGTTGGTGTCCGATGACGGGGAGGCGTCCCATGCCTGGTCAGTCGGGTTGCCGACCGTCGATCGGTAGGGGGTCGACGGGGTTCGACCCGTTACCGACGAAACGAAGGTGAGCGGCTTTCGCGGCCGACGGTTCTTACAGCGATCGTTTCGAATCCGCCACGCCGTGTAACGGTTCGGTCAACCCGCTCCCCTGGGGCTTTCGTCACAGCTGAAAGGTGGGATAGCGTCCGGCCCCAGACCGGCGACGACGGTCTGGTTCGTCCGCCCCCGCAAGGGCCAATCGGCAGCGGGTGGTTCGGACCATGGGACGGAGGAGGGTTCGGGCCTTGAGGCAGAAGCTCGCGCGCGTTATCGGTGGGGTCGCCATGCTGGCGCTCGTCGCCGGCGGCACCGCATGCTCCAGCGGTAGCGACGACACGGCGTCCGGTGGCGACGCCTGCGGCAACAAGATCGCGTTCTTCGGCGCGCTGACGGGTCCGTCGGCGGCGCTCGGCATCAACGAGAACAACGGCGTCAAGCTGGCGGTCGACAAGTACAACAAGGAGAACGCCGACTGCAAGGTCGAGCTGGTTCCCCTGGACTCGCAGGGCAGCCCGGACCAGGCGCCCGGTCTGGCGCAGAAGGCCATCGACGACGCGAAGATCCTCGGCATCGTCGGCCCGGCCTACTCGGGCGAGTCGGAGGCCGCCGGTCCGCTCTTCAACGAGGCCGGTCTGGTGACCATCACCCCGTCCGCGACCAACCCGACGCTGGCGAAGCAGGGCTGGAAGACGTTCTTCCGCGCGGTCGGCAACGACCTGAGCCAGGGCCCGGGGGCCGGCAACTACATCAAGAACGTGCTGAAGGCCGACAAGGTCTACGTCATCGACGACCAGTCCGCGTACGGCGCCGGCCTGGCCGACGAGGTCAAGAAGCTGCTCGGCCCGGCGGTCGTCGGCTCGGACAAGGTCCAGGGCGACGGCAAGCAGACCGAGTTCTCCGCGGTCGTCACCAAGGTCAAGGCCGCGAACGTCAACGCGATCTTCTACGGCGGCTACTACCAGGAGGCCGGCCTGATCCGCAAGCAGCTCACCGCTGCCGGGATCACCGCCCCGATGATCGCCGGTGACGGCGTGAACGACGCCGCGTACATCACCTCCGCGGGTGCGGCGGCGGCCGAGGGCACCATCCTCACCTGCCCGTGCCAGCCGGCCGCCGAGGCGCGCGGCACCTTCAAGGAGGAGTTCAAGGCGCTCAACGGCAGCGAGCCGGGCACCTACAGCGACACGGCCTACGACGCGGCGAACATCCTGCTCGCCGGCATCAAGGCGGGCAAGACCACCCGTGAGGGCCTGCTGGAGTTCGTGAAGGGCTACAGCGGCGAGGGCGTCGCGGCGACCTACAAGTTCGTCGAGGGCGGCGAGCTCGACCCGGCGCAGGTCAAGGTCTGGGCCTTCAAGGTCGTCGGCGGCAAGGTCGTCCCCGACCAGGAGATCCCGAAGTCCTGACGCCGGTCGCTGCTACGGCGATTGAGTTGTGATCGCGGGTGCGGCCGGGAGCTCGCTCCCGGCCGCACCCCATTTTTCTCTCCAGACCCTGATGGAGCGTCCCTCCCTTGAACTTCGACGGACTGTTCTCCAACTTCGGAGAACTCACCACGACCGGCCTGACGCAGGGTGCCATCTACGCCCTGGTCGCGCTGGGCTACACGCTGGTCTACGGCGTGCTGAAACTCATCAACTTCGCCCACTCCGAGGTCTTCATCGCCGGCGCGTTCTTCGCGATCTGGACCTGGAACTGGTTCGGTCTCGACCAGAACTCGCAGGTCAGCGGCGTCGGCTCGATCATTTTCTACCTTCTCGTTGCGATGGTCGTCGCGGCGATCGCCTCGGCGACCACCGCAACGGTCATCGAGCGGGTGGCGTACCGGCCGTTGCGTAAGCGCAACGCCCCGCCGCTGGCCTTCCTGATCACCGCGATCGGCGCGTCCATCGCCATCGCGGAGGCGTTCGGCATCTGGACCCGTCGCCGCCCGGAGGGCGCACCGTCGCTGGTCAGCTCCAAGCCGCTGTTCGAGATCTTCGGCGTGCCGATCGACGCCGTCCAGCTGCTGACGATCGGCGCCGCGCTGGTGATGATGATCGCGCTGGACATGTTCATCAACCGCAGCCGGGTCGGCCGCGGCATCCGGGCGGTCGCCCAGGACGCCAACACCGCCGCGCTGATGGGCGTGAACAAGGACCGGATCATCATGATCGTCTTCATCGCCGGCGGCAGCATGGCCGGCGTCGCCGGCCTGCTCTACGACGTGCGGATCCAGACCCTCACCTACAGCGTCGGCTTCCTGCTCGGCCTGAAGGCGTTCACCGCCGCGGTGCTCGGCGGCATCGGCAACCTGCGCGGTGCGCTGCTCGGCGGCCTGCTGCTGGGCGTGGTGGAGAACTACGCCTCCGGCCTGTTCGGCACGCAGTGGAAGGACTTCGCCGCCTTCGCACTGCTGGTGGTGCTGCTGATGTTCCGGCCGACCGGTCTGCTGGGCGAGTCGCTGGGGAGGGCACGGGCATGACGACCGTTCTGGACAAGGTGCGCTCCGGCCGCGAGGCGGTCGGCGAACGGTGGCACCACGCGCCGCGCTGGGTGCGCTGGGCGCTGCTGGCCGCGGTGATCGTGTTCTTCTACGCACTGCCGAACAAGGAGTTCTACCAGTACCTCGGGCCGATCCCGACCCCGGGCGCGAACTTCACCCAGGTGATGTTCACCGTCTCGATCTACGTGCTGCTGGCCGTCGGCCTGAACATCGTGGTCGGCTTCGCCGGCCTGCTCGACCTCGGCTACTTCGGCTTCTTCGCCGTGGGCGCGTACACCGTGGCGGTGCTGACGTCGCCGAGCAGCAACCTCAAGACGCTGTGGCCGTGGCTGCTGGCGGTGCCGGTGGCGATCGCCCTGACGATGGTCTCCGGCGTGATGCTCGGTACGCCGACCCTGCGGTTGCGCGGCGACTACCTGGCGCTGGTGACGCTCGGCTTCGCCGAGATGATCCGGATCGGGGCGGTCAGCTCCGAGTTCCTCCGGGGCCAGCGGGGCTTCAACCAGATCCCGCACCCGCCCGGCGAGTTCGCCGACGGCAAGCCGGTCTTCGGCGTGCTCGACGCCCGGCCGTACTACTGGCTGGTGCTCACGCTGATCATCCTGGTGGTCATCGGCGTGCGGAACCTGACCCACAGCCGGGTCGGGCGGGCCTGGATCTCCATTCGGGAGGACGAGGACGCCGCGCAGCTCATGGGCGTGCCGACGTTCAAGTTCAAGCTCTGGGCATTCGCCGCGGGCGCCGCGATCGCGGGCCTGGCCGGCGCGTTGTTCGCCGGTAAACAGAACTTCGTCAACTCGCAGAACTTCGAGCTGCTGAACTCGATCATCATCCTGGCCGCGGTCATCTTCGGTGGCTCCGGCAACATCGTCGGCGCGATCGTCGGCGGTGGCCTGGTGGCGTACATGATCGAGCGGTTCCGTGGCATCGAGCTGCTGGGCGTCGAGCTGTACGAGTACCGGTTCCTGTTCTTCGGCCTGGTGCTGGTGGTCATGATGATCTTCCGGCCGGAGGGTCTGATCCCCAACCGACGACGTGCGGCGGAGTTCAAGGATCGTCGCAAGGAGGTGACCGTCGGTGAGTGACACCGAGCAGACGCCGGTCGTTCCGGCGCAGGCCGGCGCGCCGGCCGTGGAGGCGGTGCCCACCCGGGAGCCGCTGCTGGAGGTCGACAAGGTCACGCTGCGCTTCGGCGGCGTGGTCGCCCTGAACGAGGTGGACTTCACCCTCTACAAGGGCGAGATCCTCGGTCTGATCGGCCCGAACGGCGCCGGCAAGACCACCTGCTTCAACGCCATGACCGGCATCTACCAGCCCACCGAGGGGCAGATCCGGTTCCGTGGCCAGAAGGTCAGCGGCAAGAAGCGGCACCAGATCACCAAGATGGGCATGGCGCGGACGTTCCAGAACATCCGCCTCTTCCCGGAGATGACGGCGCTGGAGAACGTCCTGGTGGGCGCGGACGCGCACAACAAGACGAGCGTCATCTCCGCGCTGTTCCGCCTGCCGCGGTACTGGAAGGAGGAGCGCGAGAGCCGGGAGAAGGCCGAGCGCCTGCTGGAGTTCGTCGGCATCCGCAAGCGGATGCACGAGTTCGCCCGCAACCTCTCCTACGGAGAGCAGCGGCGGCTGGAGATCGCCCGCGCGCTGGCCACCAACCCGGTGCTGCTCTGCCTGGACGAGCCGGCCGCCGGCTTCAACCCGGCGGAGAAGGAGGAACTGCTCCAGCTCATCCGGCAGATCCGGGACACCGGCGTGACCGTGCTGCTCATCGAGCACGACATGCGCCTGGTCATGGGGGTCACCGACCGGATCGTGGTGCTGGAGTTCGGAAAGAAGATCGCCGAGGGGCTGCCCGCCGAGGTGCGGGAGAACCCGAAGGTGATCGCGGCGTACCTGGGGGTGCCGGACGATGCTGCTTGAGATCGACGATGTGAGCCTGCTCTACGGGCGGATCCAGGCGCTGCACGGCATCAGCCTGACGGTGGACGAGGGCGAGATCGTCGCCCTGATCGGCGCCAACGGCGCCGGCAAGTCGACCACGATGCGGGCGATCTCCGGGATCCGGCCGGTCGCCAGCGGCAGCATCCGGTTCGACGGCGAGGACATCACCAAGCTCCGGGCGGACCTGCGGGTCCGGCGGGGGTTGTGCCAGGCCCCCGAGGGCCGCGGGATCTTCCCGGGCATGACGGTGCTGGAGAACCTGGACATGGGCGCGTACACCCGGCGTGACCGGGCCGGTATCGCCCAGGACCTCGACCGGGTGCTGGGGCTCTTCCCGCGCCTGGCCGAGCGGCGCAGGCAGCAGGGCGGCACCCTCTCCGGCGGCGAGCAGCAGATGCTGGCCGTCGGGCGGGCCCTGATGAGCCGGCCGAAGCTGCTGCTGCTCGACGAGCCCTCGATGGGCCTGGCCCCGATGCTGATCCAGCAGATCTTCGACATCATCGTCGAGATCAACCAGCAGGGCACCACCGTCCTGCTCGTCGAGCAGAACGCCCAGCAGGCGCTGGCCCGGGCCCACCGGGCGTACGTGCTGGAGACCGGCCGGATCGTCAAGAGCGGCACCGGCGCCGAGCTGCTGCACGACCCGGCGGTCAAAGAGGCCTACCTCGGCGTGGCCTGACCGGCCGTCACCCCTCATCGCAAGGAGTACCCCATGTTCCTCATCAGTGGTGGCCGCCGGGCCGCCCTCGGCGTCACCGGCGCCGCGCTGCTCGCCCTCTCGCTGGCCGGCTGCGGCGAGAAGGAGAACACCGAGCAGCCCGGCGCCGGCCCCAGCGTCACCGCCGCCGCCGACTCGGCGCTGGCCGCGAAGGTGCCCGACGCCATCAAGGCCGACGGCGTGCTCAAGGTCGGCACCGACTCGACGTACGCCCCGGCGGAGTTCCTCGACGCCGACGGCAAGACGGTCGTCGGCTTCGACATCGAGCTGTTCAACGCGGTCGCGCAGAAGCTCGGCCTCAAGGCCGAGTACGAGTCGGCGCCGTTCGACGCGATCCTGCCGGGCGTGGACTCGGGCAAGTACGAGGTCGGCGTCTCGTCGTTCACCATCAACGCCGAGCGGATGAAGACCGTCAACATGGTCAGCTACTTCTCCGCCGGCACCCAGTGGGCGACCAAGTCGGGCAACCCGGCCAAGGTCGACCCCGAGAACGCCTGCGGCAAGAAGATCGCCGTGCAGGTCGGCACCGTACAGCTCGACGACATCACCGCCCGGTCGAAGAAGTGCACCGACGCCGGGAAGCCGGCGATCACCATCGACCAGTACCAGGCGCAGAGCGACGCCACCGCCGCCGTGGTCAGCGGCAAGGACGACGCCATGCTGGCCGACTCCCCGGTCGGCGCGTACGCGGTGAAGCAGAGCAGCGGCCAGCTGGAGCTGCTCGGCGACATCTACGAGTCGGCCCCGTACGGCTACGCGGTGAAGAAGGACCAGGCCGCGTTCGCCGAGGTGCTCAAGGAGGCCGTCGCGGCAGTCATCGCCGACGGCACGTACGAGGGCGCGCTGAAGAAGTGGGGCGTCGAGGGCGGCGCCATCACGACTCCGGCGCTGAACCCGACCAGCTGACCATGTCAGTCGGAACAGACACACCCGAACGGGCACGGCCGGAACCCATCCAGGCCGTGCCCGTGCGGCATCCCGGGCGGTGGGTCGCCGTCGCCGTGATCGGGGTGCTGGTGGCCATGTTCGTGCACCTGCTGGTGACGAACAAGGCGTTCAACTGGCCGTTCATGGTCGACGAGATGTTCCGCCCGCCGATCATGGCGGGGGTACGCGGCAGCCTCGCGCTGCTGGTGACCGCCATGCTGATCGGCATCGTGCTGGGCGTCGTCATCGCCGTCATGCGGCTGTCGGAGAACCCGATCCTGCGCGGCGTCGCCTGGGCGTACACCTGGTTCTTCCGGGCGGTGCCCCGGCTGGTGCTGGCGATCCTCTTCGGCAACCTGGGCATCCTCTGGGCGCGCATCGAGTTCGGGCTGCCCTTCGACCGGCAGATCGGCGCGCTGTTCGGGGTCGACGACTTCGAGGCGCGGCTGTTCGGCTTCTCGACGGTGGACATCCTGACCGGGTTCGTGGCCGGCGCGCTGGCGCTGGGTCTCTCGGAGGCCGCCTACATGGCGGAGATCGTCCGGGCCGGCATCCAGTCGGTCGACGAGGGGCAGACGGAGGCCGCCCAGGCGCTGGGCTTGCGGCGGTCGCAGATCCTGCGCCGCATCGTGCTGCCGCAGGCCATGCGGGTGGTCGTGCCGCCGACCGGCAACGAGACCATCGCCATGCTCAAGGACACCTCGCTGGTGGCCTTCGTGCCGGTCTCGATGGAGCTGTTCTTCCAGCTCAGAGCCGTGGGTAGCCGGACCTTCCAGGTCTTCCCGATGCTGGTCGCGGCGACCCTCTGGTACCTGCTGCTGAGCAGCGTGCTGCTGGTCGGGCAGTACTACCTGGAGCGGCACTTCTCCAAGGGCGTGCGGCGCAGCGGGCGGGCGAGGACCAGGCTGCGCACGATCACGGCGGAGAGCGGCGGCACGACCGGGAAGGCGGGCGGCGCATGACCGAGCTGACGGTGCCGGCACCGGCCGGCGGAGCGACGGCGGATTCCACGCCGATGGTGCGGGCCGAGCAGGTGCACAAGTCGTTCGGGTCGATCGAGGTGCTCAAGGGCATCGACCTGGAGGTCCGCAGCGGCGAGGTGTGCTGCCTGCTGGGCCCCTCGGGCTCCGGCAAGTCGACGTTCCTGCGCTGCATCAACCACCTGGAGAAGATCAACGCCGGCCGCATCTGGGTGGACGGCGACCTGATCGGCTACCGCGAGCGCGGCGGCAAGCTGCACGAGATGCGGGAAAAGGACGTCGCCGCCCAGCGCCGCGCGATCGGCATGGTGTTCCAGCGGTTCAACCTCTTCCCGCACATGACCGCCCTGCAGAACGTCGCCGAGGCGCCGGTGCTGCTGGGCCGCGAGTCCAAGGCCGCCGCCCGGGACCGGGCCGCCGCCCTGCTGGAGCGGGTGGGGCTGGGCGACAAGCTCGGCAACTACCCGAGCCAGCTCTCCGGCGGGCAGCAGCAGCGGGTGGCGATCGCCCGGGCGCTGGCGATGCAGCCGAAGCTGATGCTCTTCGACGAGCCCACCAGCGCGCTCGACCCGGAGCTGGTCGGCGAGGTGCTCGACGTGATGAAGGACCTGGCCCGCGACGGCATGACGATGATCGTGGTCACCCACGAGATCGGCTTCGCCCGCGAGGTCGGCGACTCGCTGGTCTTCATGGACGGCGGCGTCGTGGTCGAGTCCGGGGTGCCCCGCGAGGTGATCGCCAACCCCCGGCACGACCGGACCAAGGCGTTCCTGGCCAAGGTGCTCTGAGCCGGATGCCGGCGCGGTCCCCGTCCGGGCCGCGCCGGCGCCCGAGCCTGCGATGTCCGCCCCCGGCGGTGAGGTCCGTGTCGGCCGCGCCTCCTGGCGGTGACGTCCGTGCCGGGCGCGCCCGTGCCGGTGTCCCGGAGTGTCGGAGCGGACGGCTAGAGTCGCTGCCGTGACAGCTACGACGCCGCGCCTGCTCCTCGTCGACGGACATTCCATGGCATACCGGGCGTTCTTCGCCCTGCCCGTGGAAAACTTCTCCACCACGACGGGGCAGCCGACCAACGCCGTCTACGGCTTCACGTCCATGCTGATCAACGTGCTGCGTGACGAGCAGCCCACGCACATCGTGGTCGCCTTCGACGTCTCCCGCCGCTCCTTCCGCACCGAGAAATATGCGGAATACAAGGCCGGCCGCAGCGAGACCCCGACCGACTTCAAGGGCCAGGTCAGCCTGGTCAAGGAGGTCCTGGCGGCGCTGCGCATCCCGGTGGTGGAGAAGGAGGGCTTCGAGGCCGACGACATCATCGCCACCCTCGCCTGCCAGGCCCGCGACCAGGGCATGTCGGTGCTGATCAGCAGCGGCGACCGCGACGCGTTCCAGCTCGTCGGCGACCAGATCACGGTGCTCTACCCGCGCAAGGGCGTCTCGGACCTGGCCCGGATGGACCCGGCGGCGATCGAGGCGAAGTACGGCGTCCCCCCGCAGCGCTACCGCGACCTGGCCGCCCTGGTCGGCGAGACCAGCGACAACCTGCCCGGCGTCCCGGGCGTCGGCCCGAAGACCGCCGCCAAGTGGATCAACCTGTACGGCGGGGTCGACGGGGTCATCGCGCGGGCCGACGAGATCAAGGGCAAGGCCGGCGACAGCCTGCGCGAGCGGCTCGCCGACGTGATCCGCAACTACGAGATCAACTGCCTCGTTTCCGACCTGGAGCTGCCGCTGCGCCCCGAGGACACGCGCTGGGAGGGGTGGGACCGCGAGGCCGTCCACCAGGTCTTCGACACGCTCGAGTTCCGCATCCTGCGCGACCGGCTCTACCAGTACCTGGAGGCGGTGGAGCCGGAGGCCGAGTCCGGGTTCGACCTGACCGGTGAGGTGCTCACCGAGCCCGGGGCGCTCGCCGGGTGGCTGGAGACGCACGCGCCGGCCGACACCCCGGTGGGCGTGGCCGCGAAGCTCGACACGGGCCCCAACCGCCGGCACACCGCCTCGGTGACCGGGCTGGCGCTGGCCACCGCCGGCGGCGCGGCGGCCTGGGTCGACCCCGCCACCCTGGAGCCGACCGACGAGGCGGCCCTGGCGGCCTGGCTGGCCGACGCCGGACGGCCCAAGGTCCTGCACGACAGCAAGCCGGCGGTGCTGGCGTTCGCCGCGCACGGCTGGCGCCTGGAGGGCATCCTGCGCGACACGCAGATCGCCGCCTACCTGGCCCGCCCCGACCAGCGTTCCTACGACCTGACCGACCTGGCCCTGCGCTACCTGCACCGCGAGCTGCGGGTCGACGCCCCGGAGACCGGCCAGCTCACCCTGGAGGGGCTCGGCAACGACGGCGAGGCGGAGCAGAACCTCATGCTCCAGGCCCGCGCCACCCTCGACCTGGCCGACGCGATCGACGCCGAGCTGTCCCGCGACGGCGAGCAGTCGGCGCGGCTGATGGCCGGGGTGGAGCTGCCGCTGATGCGGGTGCTCGCCGGCATGGAGCGCACCGGCATCGCTGCCGACACGCACTACCTCTCCGAGTTGGAGGCGCACTTCGCCGCCGAGGTGAAGGCCGCCGCCCAGGGGGCGTACGAGTCGGTCGGCCGGGAGTTCAACCTCGGTTCGCCGAAGCAGTTGCAGGAGATCCTCTTCGGCGAGCTGGGCCTGCCCAAGACCAAGAAGATCAAGACCGGCTACACCACCGACGCCGACGCCCTCCAGTGGCTGCACGCGCAGAACCCGCATCCGGTGCTGGCCCACCTGCTGCGCCACCGCGACGTGGCGAAGCTCAAGACGACCGTCGACGGGCTGCTCAAGTCGGTCTCCGACGACGGCCGCATCCACACCACCTTCAACCAGACGGTGGCGGCCACCGGTCGGCTCTCCTCGACCGAGCCCAACCTGCAGAACATCCCGATCCGCACCGAGGAGGGCCGCCGCATCCGACGCGCCTTCGTGGTGGGGGAGGGCTACGACTGCCTGCTCACCGCCGACTACAGCCAGATCGAGATGCGGATCATGGCGCACCTGTCGTCGGACGAGGCGCTCATCGAGGCGTTCAACTCCGGCGCCGACTTCCACGCGGCCACCGCCTCGTCGGTCTTCGAGGTGCCGGTGGACGAGGTCACCGCCGACCAGCGGCGCAAGATCAAGGCGATGAACTACGGCCTGGCGTACGGGCTGAGCGCGTTCGGCCTCTCCCAGCAGCTCGGGATCACCGCCGAGGAGGCGCGCGGGCTGATGGAGAACTACTTCGCCGGGTTCGGCGGAGTGCGCGACTACCTCCAGGAGGTCGTCGCCCGCGCCCGCCACGACGGCTACACCTCGACCATCCTGGGCCGCCGCCGCTACCTGCCCGACCTGGTCAGCGACAACCGGCAGCGCCGGGAGATGGCCGAGCGGATGGCGCTCAACGCCCCCATCCAGGGCTCGGCGGCCGACATCATCAAGGTCGCCATGCTGCACGTCGACACCGCCCTGCGGGAGACGGGCCTGCGCTCGCGGATGCTGCTCCAGGTGCACGACGAGCTGGTCTTCGAGGTGGCCCCCGGCGAGCGGGAGACCCTGGAGGCGCTGGTGCGGCGCGAGATGGGCGGGGCGCACCCGCTGTCGGTGCCACTGGAGGTCTCCGTCGGCGAGGGCCGGGACTGGAACAGCGCCGACCACTGACGGGCACCGACCCGCCGCGCGTCGGCGCCGGCCCTGCCCGGGGAAGGCGGCAGGGCCGGCGTCGCCAGTCGAACCGCGCGGGACGGACGTGATCGGGGCAAGGCCCGCGTCGCCGTCAGCCGTCCGGGACGGCCGTGCCCGCCGCGCGCAGGGCCGCCGCCAGCCGGTCGCGTACCGCCGTCTGCGCCGCGATGCGGGCGTCGAGCACCGCGAGCCGGTCCAGGGCGACCCGGACGCCGGCCGGCGCGGGCGCGGCGGCGGCCACGTCCCCGTCGAGGCAGGGCAGGAACGTCCGCACGTCGTCGAGCGTCAGGCCGGCGGCCAGCAGGTGGCGGATGTTGTGCACCCGGCCGACCGACCGCGCGTCGTAGACGCGGTAGCCGTTGTGGGCCCGCCGGGAGCCGATCAGCCCGTGCCGCTCGTAGTGTCGCAGCGCGCGCGGCGTGGCGCCGGTGGCCGCCGCCAGCTCGCCGATCAGCATGGTCCGCACCTCCGGGCACCGTTCTACCAGTGCGGCGCGCGGCGCCGTCACGCGATCACGGCGCCGCCGTCGACCGGCAGCACGACGCCGGTGACGAAGCCGGCCGCCGGGTCGGCGAGGTGCAGGATCGCCCACGCCACCTCCTCGGGGCGGCCGACGCGTCCCAGCGGCGTGCGCGCCACCTGCCACCGGCGTACCTCTGCACGCTGCTGCGGCGTCAACCCCTGGTGGTCGCCGATCGGGGTGTCGACGGCGCCGGGCGCGACCGCCACCACCCTGATCCCGTACGGCGCGAGCTCCACCGCCCAGCTGCGGGTCAGCGAGTCCAGGGCGGCCTTTCCCGCGGCGTACAGCGAACTGCCCGGCCAGGCCCGCGACCCGACCGACGTGGTGACGTTGACGACGACGCCCCGGCTGTCGGTCAGCGCCGGCACCGCCGCCTTAGTGAGCAGGAGCGGCGCCACCAGGTTCGTCGCCAGTTGGCGCTCGACGGTCTCGGGGGCGAGCGAACCGAGCGGACCGCCGCCGGCCACGCCCGCGTTGTTGACCAGCACGTCGAGGCGGCCGTGCCGCCGCGTGACGGCGCCGACGATCGACTCGGCGGCGCCGGGTGCGGTGACGTCGGCGACCAGCGGCTCGATGCCGGCGTCACCGGCGGCGGTCTCCGCCAGGGGCGCGGCCCGTCGGCCCACGGCGACTACGTGCGCGCCCCGGGCGCGGAACCCGTGGGCGGTGGCCCGTCCGATGCCGGTGCCCGCCCCGGTGACGACGACGATCCTGCGCTGTGTGCGACTCATGGCGCGCATCGTCGGACCCTGACGTCAGTGGCAGGGTCAAGAGCGGCGCCGCTCAGCGCTTCAGCGGGTCGTGGCCCCAGTTCATCAGCGACCAGCGCCACTTCGTGTCGCGGACGTCGCCGGAGGGGCGCTGCGCCATGTGCCGGCGGACGTAGCCGACGACCTTGCGCATGTGCCGGTAGTCGCCCTCGGAGAGTTCGGCACGCTTGCGCCGCAGCAGGTTGATGATCTTCCTGCCGGACTCGTGCCCGACCGACTCGCCGCCGCCGGAGCGCCCGCCCTTGTGCCAGCCGACCTGCTTCGACTCGTCGGTCTCCAGCCACTTCGACAGCTCGGCCGGCTTCATGTTCACCGCCTCGGTGAACTCCCGGTAGGTGTCGCGGCCCTCGTCACCCCTGCTCATGGCGCAGCACCTCCGGTCGGTGTGCGACGTCGCGCCCCGAGTCGTCGTTGCGGATCCGGTACTGCGGGTCGTCCGGGGACGCGTTCACGGTGTGCCCGCGTACGTGCGTCCGTTCGGTGATCTTCTCCTTCACCACGCCGTACGCCCGGCCGCTGTGGCTGGCCCAGGAGACGTGGTCGCCTCTGCGGAACTCGCTCTGCTCGGCCATGCCGCGCGGGTACCCGACGTCGATGCCCCGAAACGACGACCCACGGGCTACGGCGCGATGTCGGCGATCGGCAGCTTGATCTCGAATGGCTCGACCAGCTCGATCAGCTCCGCGCTGTCGGCGATCAGTTCGTACTGTCGCTCACCGCCCGGCCCGAGCCGATCGCCCCGCCGGTAGGCGTAGAGGTGGACCGGGTCCTGCTCGATCCGCCAGTAGAAGGGGATGCCGGCGGCGGCGTACTCGCCGGGCTTGGCGAACCGGTCGGTGCGGCGGGTGCCGGGCGACACCACCTCGACCGCGAGGATGACGTCGTCCGGTCTGAGCAGCGACCGGTCGGCGGTCACCTCCGTCCGGCACAGCAGCACGTCCGGATGCCGGCTGGTGTTCGCATTGAGGGCCACGCCGACGGCCTGTGTGGCACGCAGGTGTGCGGGGCAGTGGGTTCGTAGCCACAGCCAGAGCAGGCTGGAAATGTCCTGGTGGCCCAGGGTGGGGGAGGGCGTCACCTGGATGACTCCGTCGACGAGTTCGACGCGGGGGGCGTCGTCCGGCAGGTTGAGCAGGTCCTCCAGCGTGTAGTCGGCACGCTGCTGCCGGATCGGGTCCGGACACCATGGGCCAGGTGGTGTCGCGATCGGCTCGGCGCTCACCGGCTCAGCGTAACCCCGCCGGCCGTGGCGGACGTCGCACCGGCCGTCGCTCAGGCGGGTCTCTCGGCGACGAAGATGGCGGTGCCGGGGAAGAGGCGGCCGCGTAGCGGGCTCCACTGCCCCCAGACCCCCTCGTGCCCCTCGGGCCACTCCGGTTCCACCAGGTCGAGCAGGCGGAACCCGGCGCCCACGAGCTCGCGGACCCGGTCGCCGAGCGTGCGGTGCTGCTCGACGTAGGTGGCGTCGCCGGTCTCGTCCTGCTCCACGTAGGGCGAGCGGTCGAAGTACGAGTGCACGGCGGTCAGCCCGCCCTCGCCGGGATCGTCGAGGAAGATCCAGCGCATCGGGTGGGTCACCGAGAACACCCACCGGCCGCCGGGGCGCAGCACCCGGAACACCTCGCGCATGACCGCCGCCGAGTCGGCCACGAAGGGGATCGCCCCGAACGCGGTGCAGGCGGTGTCGAACGAGGCGTCGGGGAAGGGCAGCGCCAGCGCGTCGGCCTGCACCAGCGGCACGCGTACGCCGGTGCGCGCGGCCGCGAGCGCGGCGTGCCGCAGCATCCCGGCGGACAGGTCGAGGGCGACCGGCCGGGCGCCGCGGGTGGCGAGCCACCGCGCGGCGGCGGCGGCCCCGCAGCCGAGTTCCAGCACCCGCCGCCCGGACAGCTCACCCAGCAGCCGTACGTCGGCCTCCCGCACGCCCTCGGGGCACCAGACGAAGTCCAGGTCGCCGAGGAACCGGCCGTGCTCGGCCTGGTAGTCGTCGGCGTCGGCGTCCCACCAGCGGCGGTTCGCGCGGCGGGCCTCGGCGTCGCCGACCCGGCGCCGGGTCACCCGGCTGTCGTCATCCACCCGCCCACGCTAGCCCCGGCGGACCCGTGTGCCGGCCGACCCCCGCCGCGCGTGGCGTGGCGTGCGGCGCTACCGTTCACCCTGATGCTCCTGTGACCGACGCTACATCTGCGACGTCTTCCTCCCGATATCTCCGCTTTCGCAGCTGACGAGGCGACGAGAGGGCGGGAGGCCTTGCACGCTGTGGTAATGCAGCGGGTAGGCTAGACGATGCGCTCGCGGATCGTGTGCCTCGGCAGGGAGCAGGTGCGCGGTCTCCGGGACCACTGGCGGAGCCACATCCATGATCTCACGCGATGATCTTTCGGTGTGCCCGGCGACGGATCCGCTGGCGCGAACAGGTCACCGCGACACACCAGCCTGCTGTGACACACCATCCGACCGGAGCAACCGCCCACATGACGAGCAGCATCGAGGCCCCCTCGAGCGCCACCCGGGTCACCCACGACGATCTCGGTTCCGAGGAGGCTTTCCTCGCCGCGATCGACGAGACCATCAAGTACTTCAACGACGGCGACATTGTCGAAGGCACCGTCGTCAAGGTCGATCGGGACGAGGTCCTGCTCGACATCGGCTACAAGACCGAGGGCGTCATCCCCTCTCGGGAGTTGTCGATCAAGCACGACGTGGACCCGGCCGAGGTCGTTTCGGTTGGCGACCACATCGAGGCCCTGGTCCTCCAGAAGGAGGACAAGGAGGGTCGTCTGATCCTCTCCAAGAAGCGGGCGCAGTACGAGCGGGCCTGGGGCACCATCGAGAAGATCAAGGACGAGGACGGCGTCGTCCGCGGCTCGGTCATCGAGGTGGTCAAGGGTGGCCTCATCCTCGACATCGGGCTGCGCGGCTTCCTGCCCGCCTCCCTGGTCGAGATGCGTCGGGTGCGTGACCTGCAGCCGTACGTCGGCCGCGAGCTCGAAGCCAAGATCATCGAGCTGGACAAGAACCGCAACAACGTGGTCCTGTCCCGCCGGGCCTGGCTGGAGCAGACGCAGTCCGAGGTGCGCACCGAGTTCCTCAACAAGCTCCAGAAGGGCCAGGTCCGCAAGGGCGTCGTGTCCTCGATCGTCAACTTCGGCGCGTTCGTCGACCTGGGCGGCGTGGACGGCCTGGTGCACGTCTCCGAGCTGTCCTGGAAGCACATCGACCACCCGTCCGAGGTCGTCGAGGTGGGCCAGGAGGTCGAGGTCGAGGTCCTGGACGTCGACCTGGACCGCGAGCGGGTCTCGCTGTCGCTGAAGGCGACCCAGGAGGACCCGTGGCGTCAGTTCGCCCGCACCCACGCGATCCAGCAGATCGTGCCGGGTAAGGTCACCAAGCTGGTGCCGTTCGGCGCCTTCGTCCGGGTGGACGACGGCATCGAGGGCCTGGTCCACATCTCCGAGCTGGCCGAGCGCCACGTGGAGATCCCGGAGCAGGTCGTCCAGGTCGGCTCCGAGGTCATGGTCAAGGTCATCGACATCGACCTGGAGCGCCGCCGGATCTCGCTGTCGCTCAAGCAGGCCAACGAGGGCTTCGTCGAGGGCGAGGAGCACTTCGACCCGACCCTCTACGGCATGGCCGCGACGTACGACGCCGAGGGCAACTACATCTACCCGGAGGGCTTCGACCCGGAGACGGGCGAGTGGCTCGAGGGGTACGACAAGCAGCGCGAGACCTGGGAGAACCAGTACGCCGAGGCGCGTCAGCGCTGGGAGGCCCACACCAAGCAGGTGCAGACCTCCCGGGCCGCCGACGCCGAGGCCGCTGCCAACCCGGCTCCGGCCGTCACCGGTGGCGGCACCACCACCTCGACCAGCGCGGCCCCGAGCCGCCAGGCCGAGGAGCCGGCCGGCACCCTGGCCACCGACGAGGCGCTCGCCGCTCTGCGGGAGAAGCTCGCCGGCGGTAAGTGACCCGCTGAACGACGACGGGCCCCGTCCCCGCGATCGCGAGATCGCCGGGGGCGGGGCCTCCGTCGTTCCTACGCGCCCGGCGGCGCGGCGTCGGCGACCGGCTGCCTCAGGATGGTGCGTCGCCTCTCCGGGGCGACCCTGCGGAAGTCGCTGAGGTAGATCTCGTGGTGCCGGCCGACCATCCGCAGCCCGTTGCCCGGGACGAACTCGTCGTGCAGGCGCGCCAGCACCTCGGCCTCGTCGTCGAACGAACCGACGTGCAGCGTCTGCACGCACCGACCCTCGGACAGCGTCTCCAGCCGGACGTCGTCGAGACGCGACGGGCGGTTGCGGGCCCCGGCCTGCGCCACGGCGGCGCTGAACAGGTCCCGGCCGATCCAGTTCGGCGTCATGATCATCAACGTCCAGCTCCACCGTGACTTGTCGCGGGCGGTGGTGAAGGACGCCATCTCCTCGGCCCACCACAAGCCCTCCAGGGGCGGTACGACGTAGTCGCGTCCGAGGTCGCGTCCGCCGGTGAACTTCAGCTTGTAGGCCACGGGGTAGAGGGCCTCGACGGCGTCGGTGAACGCCGGCGAGGTGTTCGGGTCGCCGTGGCCGTCGATCATCAGGTACTGCGTGTCGGGCACGTCCACGACCCGGAACCGGCCCCGTTCGGCCCGGTACGTGTCGAGGGACTTCTTGAAGTCGGTCTTGTCCGTCATCGGGCACCTGGGCTCGGGCGGCGAGCCACTGCCTTTCCGCCTCCAGGAGGCTCAGGGAGTACGAGAACACCTCGCGCGCCGGTCGCGGGAGGGGGGCCTGCGCCTGCTGCGCCGCCCGCACCGCTCCGATGCGCCTCGACCCCCGCCAGGATATGAGGCCGGCGTCGGACGGGTGCCCCGGTGCCGGCGGCGCGGAGGTGATCCGGTTGACTGGTGCCCGTGTTGAAGGTGGGACTGACCGGAGGCATCGGGTCGGGCAAGAGCGCCGTGGCGAGGCGCCTGGCGGAACGCGGCGCGGTGGTGATCGACTCCGACCGCCTGGCCCGGGAGGTGGTCGCGCCGGGCACGGAGGGGCTGGCCGAGATCGTCGCGGCCTTCTCCGACCGGGTCCTCGACGCCGACGGCGCCCTCGACCGGGCGGCGCTGGGCGCGCTGGTGTTCGCCGACGAGACGGCGCGCCGCCGCCTGGAGGCGATCACCCATCCCCGCGTACGGGCCCGCTCCGCCGAGCTGGCCGCCGCGGCGGGGCCCGACGCGATCGTGGTCAACGACGTGCCGCTGCTGGTGGAGGTGGGGCTCGCCCCCGCGTACCACCTGGTGGTCGTGGTGCAGACGGAGGTCGCCACCCGGCTCGCGCGGCTGGCCCGCGACCGGGGGATGGACCGGGCGGAGGCCGAGCGGCGGATCGCCGCGCAGGCCGACGACGCCCGGCGCCGGGCCGCGGCGGACGTGCTGCTGACCAACGACGGCAGCCTCGCCGACCTGCACGCGGCGGTCGACGCGCTGTGGCACGAGCGGCTGCGGCCCTACGCGGCGAACCTGCGCGAGCGGCGGGCGGCCACCTCGCAGCACGTCGTCCTGACGGAGGCCGACCCGACCTGGCCGCAGCAGTACGCGCGGCTGGCCGCCCGGATCCGGCACGCGGTCGCCCCCGCCGACCCGCGCATCGACCACATCGGCTCGACCGCGGTCCCGGGACTCGCCGCCAAGGACGTGATCGACATCCAGCTCATCGTCCCGACCCTCGCCGACGCGGACGGGCCGCTGGCCGAACGACTCGCGGCGGCGGGTTTCCCGCGCCTGCCCGGCGACTGGTGGGACAACCCCCGCCCGTCCGGCAGCGCCCGCTGGGAGAAGCGACTGCACGCCAGCGCCGACCCCGGCCGTCCCGTGCATCTGCACGTCCGCCCGGTGGACTCGCCCGGCTGGCGGTACGCGCTGCTGATGCGCGACCACCTGCGTGCCGACCCGGACCAGCGGTCGGCCTACCTGACGCTGAAGCGGGAGCTGGCGGCCTCCGCCCCCGACAGCGCCACCTGGACCACCGCGAAGGACCCGTGGTTCGACGAGGAGCACCTGCGCGCCGAGCAGTGGGCGGCGCAGACGGGCTGGCGTCCCTGACCGGTCAGCCGCCCCCGGCCGGGGGCCGGGGCGCCGGCACGAGCCGGGGCACCGTGCCGGGCGTCAGGTCGAGCTGGGCCCACGCGCCTACGCGGGTACGCAGCTCCAGGCGGCGCAGCTCGCCGGAACGGTCGATCCAGTAGCGCAGCGGCCCCCGCGCCGTACGCAGCTCGACCACGTCGACCGTCCTCCCGGCGACGGTGTCGCCGCGGATCCGACGGGCGGCGTCCCGTCCGCCCGGCCTGGCGGCCCGCAGCGCCGCGTCGAGCAGCAGTCCCAGCTCGCCCGCGCGGCGCGGGTCGGCGCGCCATCCCTCGGCGGGCGGCGGCAGCGGCGGCCGGCCGGGCGACTCCACGCCGCCCGGGACGGTCGTGGCCGGCACGTCCGCGCGGCTGACGCCGGTGCCGTCCACGCGCAGCAGCGTCCGGCGATCCGGCACGTCGAGGTCGGCGACGGCCACGTACGCGGCCCGCGTGCCCCAGCTCACCCAGCCGGCTCCGCGCAGGTTGGTGACGGTGGCGACAGGCGCCGTCAGGGTCACGGCGGCGCCGCCGTGGGCGCGCAGCCGGGCGGGCAACCGGTCGAGGCGGTCCCGCTCGGCGGTGCTCAGGGCCCGGGGCTGCCCCGGCCGCCCGCCGAGGGCGTCGACGGGCCGCAGCGTCGGCCGGTCCGCACGGTTGAGCTGCACGGTCACCGGTCCGGTGCCGGCGAGCACGGTCTCCAGCCGGTGTAGCCGGGCGTCGTGGTCGAGCCAGTAGCGCGGCTGCCCGTCCGGCGACGGGGGCGGGGCCGACGCGCCGGGGCCGGGCGGCGGCGCCTGGAGGATGTCGACCGGCGCCGCCCCGACGGTGGCCCCACCGATGCGGCGCGCCGCGTCGGCGGGCGGGTCCGGGCGGTCGGTGGCGAGGCGGAAGACCAGGTCGAGCACGGCGGCCAGCCACCGCCCGGCGGGCGGGTCGTGCAGCCGCCAGCGGTCCGTCGGCGGCACCAGCGGGGGCGGCGCGGGGGTCGGCACGGCCGTCGGGTCGGGCCGCAGCAGGGCCACCGTCGGGGTGGCCTGGAGCAGCCCGCGCTCGGCGCCCGCGCCGGGCCCGCCGACGTCGAGGTAGACCATCGGCCGCGACCAGTCGACCCAGCCGACGAGTTCGGTACGCGCCCCGCCGGCACCCGCCGTCACGCGCACCCCGGCCCGCAGGTCCCGGTAGTTGGTGACCCGCATCGCGGCCAGTCGCTCGCGTTCGTCGACGGTCAGCGCCCGCGGCTGTTCCGCCCGCTCGGGCGCCCATGTCGCCAGCCCCACGACCAGCGCGGCGGCGGAGAGCACGGCCACCCCCGCGAGCACCAGCAGGGCGGTACGCCGACGGCCGGTCACCACCCGTGGGACGCCGCCGGTGTGGGCGTCGTCGTGCGGCGGGGTGGCCGATGGCGGGTGCGTCGGGCCGGGACGGGCGGTCCGGTCGGCGGAGGTCTCCACGGGAGGTTGAACGCGATTCACCCCGGTGGGGTGACGAGCAGGGGCGCTCGCGGCGGCCGGTCAGCGCCTCACGCGCGACCACGTCGGGTGCGCACGCCGGGCATGCCGGGTGCTGCGACCCCTGTGCCGGGGGCGGGCCGGCCCTGACGGCCTGGCCACCTGCCCGGTCGGCCGCCGCGAGCGGCCTACACGGAGAGCGTAGTCCGGTGAGATGCGCCACACAATGCGAATATTGAAGCCGATCACGGACCGGGCGTAGTCGCGGCGCGGTGTCGGACCCCCGGCGTACCGTTGGGGTCATGGCGCTCGACATTCCCCGGCTCGACGGCCGTTTCCAGGTCATCAGCGAGTTCCAGCCGGCCGGCGACCAGCCGGCGGCCATCGACGAGCTGGAGCGCCGGGTCCGGCGCGGCGACCGCAACACCGTGCTGCTCGGCGCGACCGGCACCGGCAAGAGCGCCACCACCGCGTGGCTGATCGAGCGGGTGCAACGGCCGACGCTGGTGCTGGCGCCCAACAAGACGCTCTGCGCGCAGCTGGCCAAGGAGTTCAGCGAGCTGCTGCCGCACAACGCCGTCGAATACTTCGTCTCCTACTACGACTACTACCAGCCCGAGGCCTACATCCCGCAGACCGACACCTACATCGAGAAGGACTCCTCGATCAACGAGGAGGTCGAGCGGCTGCGGCACTCGGCGACGATGTCGCTGCTCACCCGCCGCGACGTGATCGTGGTGGCCACCGTCTCGGCGATCTACGGGCTGGGCACCCCGGAGGAATACCTCGACCGGGCGGTGCGGGTCGCGGTTGGGCAGGAGCTGGACCGTGACCAGCTCCTGCGCCGACTGGTCGACATCCAGTACACGCGCAACGACATGGCCTTCAACCGGGGCACCTTCCGGGTCCGCGGCGACACGCTGGAGATCATCCCGGCCTACGAGGAGCTGGCCGTGCGGATCGAGCTCTTCGGCGACGAGGTGGAGAAGCTCTACTACCTCAACCCGTTGACCGGCGACGTGGTCAAGGAGGTCGACGGGCTGGTCATCTTCCCGGCCACCCACTACGCGGCCGGGCCGGAGCGGATGGAGCGGGCGATCCGCGACATCGAGGCCGAGCTGGCCGAGCGGCTGGCCGAGCTGGAGCGGCAGGGCAAGCTGCTGGAGGCGCAGCGGCTGCGGATGCGCACCACCTACGACATCGAGATGATGCGCCAGGTCGGGTTCTGCTCCGGCATCGAGAACTACTCGATGCACATGGACGGCCGGCTGCCCGGCAGCCCGCCGCACTGTCTGCTCGACTACTTCCCCGACGACTTCCTCACGGTCGTCGACGAGTCGCACGTGACCATCCCGCAGATCGGCGGCATGTACGAGGGCGACGCGTCCCGCAAGCGGATGCTGATCGACCACGGCTTCCGGCTGCCCAGCGCGGCCGACAACCGGCCGCTGCGCTTCGACGAGTTCCTGGAGCGGGTGGGTCAGATGGTCTTCCTCTCCGCCACGCCCGGCCCGTGGGAGCTGGAGCAGGCCCAGGGCGAGTTCGTCGAGCAGGTGATCCGGCCGACCGGCCTGATCGACCCGGAGGTCGTCGTCAAGCCCACCAAGGGCCAGATCGACGACCTGATGCACGAGATCAAGCTGCGCACCGAGCGCGACGAGCGGGTGCTGGTCACCACGCTGACCAAGAAGATGGCCGAGGACCTGTCCGACTACCTCCTGGAGAACGGCATCCGGGTGCGCTACCTGCACTCCGAGGTCGACACGCTGCGCCGGGTGGAGCTGCTGCGCGAGCTGCGCAAGGGCGACTACGACGTGCTGGTCGGCATCAACCTGCTCCGGGAGGGTCTCGACCTGCCGGAGGTGTCGCTGGTGGCGATCCTCGACGCCGACAAGGAGGGCTTCCTGCGCAGCGGCCGGTCGCTGATCCAGACCATCGGCCGGGCGGCCCGCAACGTCTCCGGCCAGGTCCACATGTACGCCGACAAGATCACCCCGTCGATGGCCGAGGCGATCGGGGAGACCAACCGGCGGCGCGACAAGCAGATCGCGCACAACGAGGCCCACGGCATCAGTCCCGAGCCGCTGCGCAAGAAGATCCACGACATTCTCGACGACATCTACCGCGAGGCGGAGGACACCGAGAACAGCCGCGTCGGCGGCGCCGTACGGCAGCTCTCCCGGGGCAAGGCGCCGGTCAAGGAGACCCGCAGCCGCAGCCGGGCCGGCGGCGCCGGGCCCGCGCGGGAGGGCATGGCCCGGGCCGAGCTGGCCCAGCTCATCCAGGAACTCAACGACCAGATGCTGGCCGCCGCCCGGGAGCTCCAGTTCGAGCTGGCCGCGCGGATCCGCGACGAGGTCGCCGACCTGAAGAAGGAGCTGCGCGGCATGGACGCGGCCGGGGTGAAGTGACCCCCGGCCGGCGTCGGCGGTCCGCCGGCAAGCGCAGGTGCCCGGGCGCGGTCCTGCGATGACGACGGGGGGCCGGTGATGGACGGGGCGGACGGTGGGACCGGCGAGATGGTCGTCGGCGTCCCGGCGATCCGGCTGCGTCCCTTCGTGGACCGCTACGTCGGTTACCGGGAGTGGGCGGCGCAACCCCTCGTCCGCCGCGAGGTGGCCGGCGCGTTCGTGGTGGTCATCCTCGGCTGGGGCGCCCCGCTGGACGTGGTCGATCCGCGCAGCGCCGAGCGCAGCGCCTACGGGGTCGACTCGTTCGTCGCCGGCACCTTCGACGCCTACTGCGCGACCCGTACCGTCGGCATGGGCGAGGGGGTGGAGCTGCTGCTGGCCCCGCTGGCGGCCCGACGGATCCTCGGGCTGCCTCTCGGAGAGCTGGCCAACCGGGCGGTGGCGGTCGAGCACCTGCCGGGCGGGTGGTTGGACCGGTTGCGGTGCCGCCTCGCCGTCGCCGCGAGCTGGTCGGCCCGTTTCGCCCTGCTCGACGCCGCGCTGGCCGCCCGGTTGGCGACGGCCGGTCCGGTCGACCCGCGGCTGGAGTGGGCCTGGCGGCGGCTGGCCGACAGCGGCGGGCGGGACGGCGTGGGGCCGCTCGCCGACGAGGTGGGCTGGAGCCGCCGCCACTTCACCGTGCGGTTCCGCCAGGAGGTCGGCCTGCCGCCGAAGACCGTTGCCCGGCTGCTGCGTTTCCACCGCGCGTACGCGGTCCTGGGCGCGGGGCCGGCGGTGCCGGCGGCACTCGTCGGGGCGCAGCGCTCGGGGGCGGTCGGCGGCTGGGCGGATCTGGCCGTCCGCTGCGGCTACTACGACCAGTCCCACCTGATCCGCGACTTCCGCGAGTTCGCCGGGGACACCCCGGCCGCGTTGCTCGCCGGGTCACATTCGTCCAATCCCGGCTGACCGGCCCGGCGGCAGGATCGGGGCATGCGAACCATCTACCCGATCTTCCGCTACCGGGACGCGCGCCCTGCCATCGATTGGCTCTGCGCGGCGTTCGGCTTCACCGTGCACGCCGTTCACGACGCGCCCGACGGTTCCGTGGCGCACGCCGAACTCATCCTCCACACCGGGATGATCATGGTGGGTGAGCGGCCCGACTCCGCGCCGCGCCCCGGCGACGACGAGTGGTCGGTGTACGTGGCGGTTGATGATCTCGACGCGCACCACGCACGTGCTCGCGCGGCCGGCGCCGAGATCGTCCGCGACCCCTTCGACACCGACTACGGCTCCCGCGACTACGCCGCCCGTGATCTGGCGGGAAACGTCTGGTCTTTCGGCACGTACCGACCCTGACCGGCCCCGACGGGGGCCCAGGTGACCGTGATCGGTTGCGGTACGCGAGCGGGCTATTGCGCTCAGTGATCGTCCTGCGTAATCTCCCTCGGTGGGGAGGCAGGGGATGCCGTTGCCAACGAGTCCGGTCATTCGTCGCGCCCGGCTGGGCGCCGAGCTGCGTCAGCTGCGGCGGCGGGAGGCGCTGACCCTGGAGCAGGTCTGCGACCGGCTGGGGTGGGCCTCCACCTCGAAGCTGTCCCGCATCGAGCTGGGGCAGAGCCGGCCCGACCTGGCCGACGTGCTCGACCTGCTCGACGTCTACGAGGTGCCACCGCCGCAGCGCGACGCGCTCATCGTCATCGCCCGCGACGCCGCCACCAGCCGGGGCTGGTGGAAGGCGCTGGGGGAGATGGGCGAGCGGCAGCGCACGTACGCCGAGCTGGAGGCGGGAGCGGCGAGCATCGTGGACTGGCAGCCCGCCGTCGTGCCGGGGCTGCTCCAGACCCCGGCGTACGCGCGGCTGCGGATCGCCGCCGGCCGGCTGCTCGACCCGGCCCTCGACGTGGACGCCGACGTGCGCGCCCGGGCAATGCGGCACGAGGTGCTGCGGCGGGCCGACCCGCCCCGCTACACGGCGCTGCTCGCCGAGGCGGCCTGCGACGCCGGTGACACCCCGCCGCAGGTGTGGCGGGAGCAGCTGCGGCACCTGGTCGACCTGGCCGGCCTGCCGCACGTGACGATCCGGCTGCTGCCCCGGGGCGTCGCCGCGCGGGGCGGGGCGCAGCCGCTCACGCCCTACTCCTGCTACTCGTTCCCCGACCCGGCCGACCCGCGCACGGTGATGCTGGAGGCGCTGACCACCGACGTACGCCTCGTGACGGCCGTCGACGTCGACCGCTACGAGCGGCTCACGGGCTGGCTGCTGGACGCGGCCCTCGGCCCGGAGGAGACGGTCGCGGCCCTGAACCGCCTCGCCGTCGACTGAGCGCGCTCACGTGTGGCGGCGGAAGCCGCCCTCCGAGTCGATGACCTGGCCGGTGATCCAGTCGGCGTCGGGCGAGCAGAGGAACCGCACCAGCCGGGCGGCGTCCTGCGGGGTGCCCCAGCGTCCGCCCGGGAAGAGCTTCGCGACCTCGGCGTAGGCCTCGGGGGAGGCGTACCCGGTGTCCGTCGGGCCGGGGTGGACGCAGTTGACGGTGATGCCGCGTGGCATCAGCAGCGGCGAGAGCTGGAAGGTCGCGTTCTCCACCGCCGCCTTGCTGACCGCGTAGGCGAGGGTCTGCGGCATCGGGCCGAGGCGCTGGCCGCTGGAGAAGAGCACCAACCGGCCGCCCTCACCGGCGGTGAAGGCGGCGGCGAACGCCTCGGCGAGCAGCAGCGTGGCCCGCACGTTGACCAGCAGGTGCCGGTCGATCTCGGCCGCGTCCAGCGCGCCGAACGGGGTGTCGGTGCAGTATGCGTGCACGGCGACCACCGCGTCGAGCCGGCCGTGCCGGCGCAGCGCCTCGCCGACCAGGTCGGCGGGCGCCGCCGGGTCGAGCAGGTCGGCGCGGACGTGTGCGGCGTCGCCCAACTCGCCCAGCAGGGCGGGCACGCCCTCGGGATCACCGCCGTAGGGCTGGGCGTCGTCGAACTCCGGCAGGCCGGTGAGCAGCAGCCGCCAGCCGTCCGCGGCGAGGGTGCGGGCGACCGCCGCGCCAATGCCGATGCGCCGACTCACGCCCGTCACGAGGGCCACCCGTTGCGTCATGGGGACCAGTCAACCGGGGCTCGGTGCCCGGGGCCAGCGGTTATCGCCGCGCGGCAACCGGGCCCGGCGCCCCCGAGCCCGTCGGGACCGGCGGCCGACGCGTGCACGGCGCACCCTAGGACAGGGGTACGACAATTCAGGCCGGCACGTCCACGAAGTGCTCGACCAGCGGCGGGTTGGCGAAGTGCGGGCCGATGAGCGCCCGCCACCGCGCGAAGCGCTCGGTGCCGCGGAAGTTGTCGTTGTGCGCCTCGACCGAGTCCCACTCGACCAGCAGCACGAAGCGGCTCGGGGACTCGACGCCCCGGGTCATCCGCACCGACCGGCAGCCGGGCGTGCCCGCGAGCACCGGATGCCCCTCGGCGTACGCGGCGGCGAAATCGTCCTCGTGGCCCGGCAGTACGTCGATGAGCGCGACCTCAAGCACCATGCCGGCAGCCTTTCACGCCGCCGGCCGGGACGCGCGCCGCGGGGTCTGTTCCCGCGCCCCGGGCGGATCCAGGGTGGGCGCGGGGAAAGGGGAGGCGCCTGCCTCTCATCTGGACACCTAGCCTCCTAGGATGCGGAGAGGTGGCGTATCCCGTCACGCGCCTTCTGATAGATGCTCGCGAGTGGGGAAGGACACCGGCCGCCCGGGCTGCGGCCGCTCGCCACGATGGGCAACAATGACGGGCGAGGAGGGGAGTATTCCCCCGCGACGGGGTCGTCAGCACGGTCGAGCGCCGATCTGGACGCCCGACCCGGCCCCGTCGGTCGCCGCCCCGCAGGCGGCGACGGAAGAGACCTCCGACAGTCACCAGTGTCAGCGTCGCCGGCACACCGCGCCCACCGGGGGCGTACGGTGTGCCCGTCGCTGCCTGTCTGCCGGAGGAATGAACCTTGGACGTGTCCGGACTGGTCTGGGCGGGGACGCTCGTCGCCCTCACCGGGATCCTGCTCGTGGATCTGCTGATCATCGGTCGGCGACCGCACGAGCCCAGCGTGCGGGAGTCGAGCCTCTGGGTCGGCTTCTACGTCGCACTGGCCCTGGTCTTCGGCGCCGGCCTCTGGCTGACGTCGGGGCCCAGCGCGGCCGGGCAGTTCTACACCGGCTGGCTGACGGAATACAGCCTCTCGGTCGACAACCTGTTCGTCTTCGTGATCATCATGGCCCGGTTCGGGGTGCCCCGGCAGTACCAGCAGAAGGTGCTGCTCATCGGCATCGTGCTGGCGCTGGTCATGCGCGGCGGCTTCATCGCGGCCGGCGCGGCGCTCATCTCGCAGTTCTCCTTCGTGTTCTACATCTTCGGCGCGTTCCTGATCTACACCGCGATCAACCTCGCCCGGCAGGGCGAGCCCGACGAGGACGAGTTCTCCGAGAACGTGCTGATCCGGTGGAGCCGCAAGGCGCTGCCGATCTCCCGGGACTACGACGGTGCCAGAATGACCACCCACACGGTGAAGGGAAAGCGGATCTTCACCCCGATGCTGATCGTCATGATCGCCATCGGCACCACGGATCTGATCTTCGCGCTCGACTCCATTCCGGCGATCTTCGGCATCACGCAGGAGCCGTACCTGGTCTTCACCGCCAACGTCTTCGCGCTGATGGGTCTGCGGCAGCTCTACTTCCTGCTCGGCGGCCTGCTCAGCCGCCTGATCTACCTCAGCTACGGCCTGGCCGTGGTGCTCGGCTTCATCGGCGTCAAGCTGGTGCTGGAGGCCCTCGCCGACAACAAGCTGCCGTTCATCAACGGCGGCGAGCACGTCTCCTGGGCCCCGCACATCCCGATCTGGCTTTCCCTGACGATCATCCTCGGCACTCTCGTGGTCGCCACCGTGGCCAGCCTGATCAAGTCCTCCCGCGACCGCCGGCGGGTGCTGGTCGACGCCCGCCCCTGAGGCGTACGCGGACGACGAAGCGGGGCGCCCTCGAACGGGCGCCCCGCTTCGTGTCGTAGGTGGTCGTTCGTCGGACGGGCCCGGGTCAGACCCGGTGGACGCCGACCAGGGTGGCGGTGCGCTCGTCGGGCAGCCGCTCCTCCAGCACCCGCCGCCGCAGGTAGCAGGCGTGCAGCATCCGCCGGTCGTCGCCGGGGCGCGGGTCGGCGGTGACGATGCCGATGTGGTGGATGCGGCGTCCCGGCCGGGCGAAGAAGTAGAGGTCGCCGGGGCGTTCCGCGCCCAGCGGCACCGGCCTGGTCGCCGTGGCCTGGTCGCTGGCGTCGCGCGGCAGCAGCACGCCGAGCCGCCGCCAGGCCAGGTGGACCAGGCCGGAGCAGTCGATGCCGTACGCCGACACCCCGCCCCAGATGTAGACGACGTCGAGCAGCCGCTGGGCGACGGCCAGCACCTCCTCGGCCGACGGGGGCGTGGCGGGCGCCGGCACCGCGTCGCCACCGGGCAGCCAGAGCGGCGCGGCGTGGCCCGGCGCGTGCACCGGTTGCCAGCCGTCGACCGCCGGCCCGGCAGGGGTCAGCCGGGTGCCCAGGACGACTCCGGGGAGCACCTCGGCGCCGCCCGGCGCGTCGCGTAGCGCGGTGACGGTGGCGTCGACGACGAGCGGGTCGGCGTCGGCGGTGCCGGTGGCCGGGGCGAGCTGCTCGGTGGGCAGCCAGCCCGGGTAGCCGCGCGGGTGCAGCCGGGGAGCCGGCTGCTCGACCGCCACCACGTGGGCCCAGCCGTCGTCGCGCAGCTCGGTGACCAGCACCCGCTCGCCGAGCAGCAGCTGGCTCAGTACGCAGTCGCCGACCTGCTGGTCGGTGTCCATGCCGGAGATCCAGGCCGCGATGTCCGTACGCGCGGCCAGGGCGGGGGCGTCGACCGCCCGTACCGCCTCGGGGCAGCTCCAGAGGGTCGCGACCGCGACCCGGACCACGGCCTCCCGGCCCGGTTGCAGCTCCACGTCCACCCCCAGCTCGCGCCGAATGTTCCCGCGACCATATGAAAGTTTTCGACGGGCATCAACTGCGAGTCTGCATCTTTACTTCAGTCACGGAGCTGATGCCGAGGCCCGGCGCGTCCGGCAGGACGACGGTCGCGCCGTCGTACCGCAGGCCGCCGCGCACCGGCGACCAGGCCAGCCACCAGGCGGCGTCCAGGTCGGCGACGGCGGTCGTGCCGTAGGCGCCGACCAGGCTCGCGGCGGCGCCGATGCCGACCTGGCTCTCCATCATCGACCCGACGACGGTGCCGAGGCCGTGCGCGGCGGCCAGGTCGAGCAGGGTCCGGGCCGGATGCAGGCCGCCGCACTTGGCGAGCTTGACGTTGACCATGTCGGCGGCCCGTCGGCGGATCACCTCGACGAGGTCGCGGACGCCGAAGACCGACTCGTCGGCGAGGATCGGCACGTCCACCCGGTCGCTGACCCAGGCCAGCCCGTCCAGGTCCCAACGGGCGACCGGCTGCTCGACCAGCTCCACGTTCAGCCCGGCGTCCTCGACGCCACGGATGACCCGGACCGCCTCGCGCGGGGTCCAGCCCTGGTTGGCGTCGAGCCGGATGCGGACGCCGTCGCCGACGGCGGAGCGCACCGCGCGGACCCGCTCCAGATCGCCGGCCGCGTCGGTGCCCACCTTCAGCTTGAGCACGTCGAAGCCCTCCGCGCGTCGCTGCCGGGCCGCCGCCGCCAGGTCCACCGCGTCGCCCGCGGCGAGCGTGACGTCCGTGGGCACCCGCAGGGCGGTGCCCCCGAGCAACCGCACCAGGGGTACGCCGAGCCGCCGCGCCGCCAGGTCGTGCAGCGCGACGTCGACGGCCGCCTTCGCCGCCTCGTTGCCGACGACCGCCCGTTGCACCTCGGTGCAGCGGGCCACCAGGTCGTCGGCGTCGCGACCGGTGAGCGTCGGGCCGATCAGCTCGCGGACGCACGCCTCGGAACCGGCGACCGACGCGCCGGTGACCTGCCACACCTGCGGCGCCTCGCCGTAGCCGGACCGGCCGTCGGCGTCGACGACCTCCACCACCAGGGTCTCCACGGTGGTGGTACGGCGCAGCGCGGTGACGAACGGCGTGTGTAAGGGGGCGGAGAGCCGATGGGTGCGTACCGCGGCGATCGTCATGTGCGGCACCCTATACGGACACGGACAGGCGAAGGGGAGGCCGTCATGAGCGAGCGGAGCGAGCGAATCATCGAGTGCAGGGCGGTGGTGCCTCATGGCGGCACGGAGCGCAGCGGAGTGCCGGCATGAGCGAGCGGAGCGAGCGAATCGTGAGGTGCAGGGCGGTGGTGCCTCATGGCGGCACGGAGCGCAGCGGAGTGCCGGCATGAGCGGGCGGGACTGGGAGTTGGTGGGGGCGCCGAACGCCCGTGACCTCGGCGGTCTGGTCGGCGCCGACGGCCGCAGGGTGCGTCCCGGGGTGCTGATCCGTACCCCGGCGCTGGGCCGGCTGACCGACGAGGACCTGCCGGTGCTGGCCAAGCTCGGCCCGTCCTGCGTGGTCGATCTGCGGGACCATTCGGAGACGGCGGTCGCCCCGCCGGACCGGCTGACCGGTCAGCCGAGGGTGGTGCACCTGCCGGTGCACGACGCCGAGCACCCCGTGTTCACGTACGTCTCGGCGGTGCTGCTCGGGCACGACCTGGGCGCGTACGAGGCCCTGGCGGAGCAGGGCACGCCGGCGGCGATGGCGGCGATCTACCGCTGGTTCGTCAGCGGGGAGTCGGCGCGGGCGAACTTCGGCACGGCGGTGCGGCTGGCGGCCCGGGCGGAGAACCTGCCGCTGGTCTACCACTGCTCGGCGGGCAAGGACCGCACGGGCTGGTTGACGGTGCTACTGCTCAGCGCGCTCGGCGTGGACGAGGCGACGATCCGGGCGGACTACCTGGCGAACAACCGGCTGACCGAGAGCCTGCGGGAGGTCCTGCTGGAGGCGATGCGGCGGCGGATGCCGGGGCTGGACGTCGAGGCGGTGCGCCCCGTGCTGGAGGTGCGTGAGGAGTACCTGGACGCCGCGTACGCGGAGGTGCGCCGGGTGCACGGGTCGTTCGGGGCGTACCTGCGCGACGGGCTCGGGGTGACCGACGACGTGGTGGTGGCGTTGCGGGCGCAGCTGCTGGACTGAGGCGTCAGGGTCACAGGTCACCTCGGGCGGCCCAGGCGGCGGCGGAGACCCGCGCGATCAGCCGGCAGGCGTCGTCGTCCTCCTCGCCGCTGGGGCCGCCGTCGGCGAGGTCCGTGGTGGTGCAGACGACGACGGCGTACGGCGGCGCGTCGTCGGGGAAGACCACCCCGGCGCCGTGCCGCACGCCGCGCACCCAACCGTTCTTGTGCGCGATGCGGGTGCCCTCGGGCAGGCCGGCGGCCAGGTCCTCGCGGTGCTCCTGGGCGAACAGCACGTCGAGCATGGCGGCGCAGCCGGCCGGTGAGGCGAGCGGGCCCGGGCGGTCGGCGCCGGCGGCCAGCGCACCGAGCAGCGCGGCCAGGTCGGCGGCGGTGACCAGGTTGGTGACGCCCGCCTCGCGGGCCGCGAAGTCCTCGATGCCCCGGCCGGTGACGCTGTGCCGGGCCCCGGCCAGGTCCCACACCCGTGCCACGGCCGGCAGCCCGACGTGGTCGATCACCAGGTTGGTGGCGAGGTTGCTGGAGCGGACGATCATGCGGTGGGCGAGCCAGCGCAGTGTGCCGTCGGCGCCGACGCGCTCCCAGACGGCCTCGTCGTTGTCGTAGTGCCGGGCGCAGGAGAACCGGGGCGCGCCGGGCAGCGCCGAGTCGAACTCGTTGCGCACCGGCACCGGTGCGTCGAGGTCGAGGGTGCCGGCCTCGGCGGCGCGGTGCAGCGCGACGAGCACCGCGGCCTTCATGGTGCTGGCCGCGTAGTGGGTCGTGTCGGCGTGCCGGGTCCAGGCGGGGGCGGCGCCGACCCGTGCCACGTACGCCGACACGGTGCCGGGCACCTCGTCCAGTCGGCCGTCGAGTTCGTCCCAGGTCATGCGGCCGACCGTAGCGGATCGGCGACGGGACGGCGGGCCGGGTCGATCGGTCGTACCGTGCGGGGATGACGGTTGCCGCCTACGACGCGCACGCCGACTGGTACGAGGCGTTCGCCACCGACACGTCCAGCGACTACATGACCCGGGTCCGCGGCCGGCTCGGCGACCTGCTCGGTCCCGGCTCCGGCCGCTGCCTCGACCTGTGCTGCGGCACCGGGCTCCAGGCGGCGGAGCTGCGCCGGCTGGGCTGGGCCCCGGTGGGGCTCGACCTGTCCGCCGGGCAGCTGCGGCACGCCCGGCCGCGCCTGCCGGTGGCCCGCGCCGACGCGGCGGCGCTGCCGGTGGCCGACGCCTCGGTGCCGGCGGTGGCGTGCGTGCTGGCCCACACCGACGTGCCCGACTACCCGGCGGTCGTCGCCGAGGTCGCGCGGGTGCTCGCGCCGGGCGGGCGGTTCGTCCACGTCGGAGTGCACCCGTGCTTCACCGGGGCCTTCGCCGACCGCTCCGATCCGCAGCGGATCGTGATCGACGGCGGCTACGCCGAGCGGGAGCGCAGCTTCCGGGCCTGGACGCCGCACGGGGTGCGGGTGCGCGTCGGCGCGTGGCACGTCCCGCTGGCCGACCTGCTCAACGCGGTCACCGACGCCGGCCTGACCCTGGTGCGTATGGTCGAGGCCGGCTCCGGTCCGGTGCCCGACCTGTTCGGCTTCCTCGCCACCCGTCCCGACTGAGCTGCGGGGGCGCAACGGGCGGAGCCCGGACCGCGTCAGGCGGTCCGGGCTCCGGGGCGGCTGCGGTCGTACGTCAGCCGGCGTGCTTGCGGCGGGCGGCGGCCCGGCCGCGGAGCTGCTGGTCGAGCACCACCTTGCGGATCCGGATGGCGGCCGGGGTCACCTCGACGCACTCGTCCTCGCGGCAGAACTCGAGGGCCTGCTCCAGCGACAGCTTGCGCGGCGGGATCAGCTTCTCGGTCTCGTCGGAGGTCGACGCGCGCATGTTGGTGAGCTTCTTCTCCTTGGTGATGTTGACGTCCATGTCGTCGGAGCGGGAGTTCTCCCCGACGATCATGCCCTCGTACACCTCGGTGGTCGGCTCGACGAAGAGCTGGCCGCGCTCCTGAAGGTTGATCATGGCGAACGACGTGACGGCGCCGGACCGGTCGGCGACCAGCGAGCCGTTGTTGCGGGTGCGCAGCTCGCCGAACCACGGCTCGTACGACTCGAAGACGTGGTGCAGGATGCCGGTGCCCCGGGTGTCGGTGAGGAACTCGGTGCGGAAGCCGATCAGGCCCCGCGCCGGGACCAGCCACTCCATCCGGATCCAGCCCGTGCCGTGGTTGACCAGCTGCTCCATCCGGCCCTTGCGGGTCGCCAGCAGCTGGGTGATCGCGCCGAGGTACTCCTCGGGGGCGTCGATGGTGAGCCGCTCGACGGGCTCGCAGGTCTTGCCGTCGATCTCCTTGGTGACGACCTGCGGCTTGCCGACGGTCAGCTCGAACGACTCGCGGCGCATCTGCTCGACGAGGATGGCCAGCGCCAGCTCGCCCCGGCCCTGCACCTCCCACGCGTCGGGGCGCTCGGTGGGCAGCACCCGCAGCGACACGTTGCCGACGAGTTCCTTGTCGAGGCGGTCCTTGACCATCCGGGCGGTGACCTTGGCGCCCTTGACCCGGCCGACCAGCGGCGAGGTGTTGGTGCCGATGGTCATCGAGATGGCCGGCTCGTCGACGGTGATCAGCGGCAGCGGCTGCGGGTTCTCCGCGTCGGCCAGCGTCTCACCGATCATGATCTCGGGGATGCCGGCGACGGCGATGATGTCGCCGGGGCCCGCCGAGTCGGCCGGCTTGCGCTCCAGCCCCTCGGTCATCAGCAGCTCGGAGATGCGGACCCGCTGGGTGCTGCCGTCGGTGCGGCACCAGGCCACGGTCTGGCCCTTGCTGATGCTGCCCTGGCGTACGCGGCACAGCGCCAGCCGGCCGAGGAACGGGGAGGCGTCGAGGTTGGTGACGTGCGCCTGCAACGGCGCGCCCTCCTCGTACGCGGGCGGCGGGATGGTGTCGAGCAGCGTGCGGAACAGCGGCTCGAGGCTGGTGCTGTCGTCGGGGACCGCGCCGTCGGCCGGCTGGGTCAGCGAGGCGATGCCGTCGCGGGCGCAGGCGTAGACGATCGGGAAGTCGATCTGCTCCTCGTCGGCGTCCAGGTCGAGGAAGAGCTCGTAGGTGTCGTCCACGACCTCCTTGATCCGGGCGTCGGGACGGTCCACCTTGTTGATCACCAGGATGATCGGCATGCGGGCCTTGAGCGCCTTGCGGAGCACGAACCGGGTCTGCGGCAGGGGACCCTCGCTGGCGTCCACCAGCAGCACCACACCGTCGACCATGGTCAGGCCGCGCTCCACCTCGCCACCGAAGTCGGCGTGGCCGGGGGTGTCGATGATGTTGATGGTCACCGGGTCGGAGCCGTCGGCCGGCAGGTACCGCACGCCGGTGTTCTTGGCCAGGATGGTGATGCCCTTTTCCCGTTCGAGGTCCATCGAGTCCATGACCCGTTCGGTTACCTCGCCGCGGGCGCCGTAGGCGCCGGCCTGCCGCAACATGGCGTCGACCAGGGTCGTCTTGCCGTGGTCGACGTGGGCGATGATGGCGACGTTGCGGAGGTCGGTGCGAAGCTGCATACCCTCCATACTCCTGTCTGCGGTTGCCGGGGCACGCGTCGGGGTCTACCCGCGAATGACCCGGATCTCTGCCGAAACTGATGTTCCGACCGTTTCAGCGCCTGGCATGCTGACCCCCGTGGGAATGGGGGCCCGATGCACGACCTGCTGACCTCGCTGCAGGGCCTGCCGCCCCTGCTGATCTATGTGATCGCCGCGATTGTCGTCGCGGGGGAGACCGCCGTGATCTTCGGTCTGCTGGTGCCGGGCGAGGCGACCCTGTTGCTGATCGGCTTCCTAGCGTACGCGGGGACGCTGCGGCTCGTACCGGCGCTGCTGGTGATGATCCTTGCAGCAGTGATCGGCGACACACTGGCGTACCGGGCGGGCCGGCGGCACGGGCCTCGGCTGCGGGCCGGTCGGCTGGGCGCCCGGGTGGGGCACGAGCGGTGGAGCCGGGCGGACGCGATGCTCGGCCGGCTGGGCGGTCGCGGGGTGCTCACCGCCCGCTGGGTGGCCTTCGCCCGCACGCTGGTGCCTCGGCTGGCCGGGGCGGCCGGTATGCCGTACCGGCGGTTCGCGCCGTGGAACCTCGCCGGCGTGGTGACCTGGGTGGGCGGTTCGGTGCTCGCGGGCAACCTGGCGGGGGAGTCGTACGAGACGGTGTCCCGGCTGCTCGGGCGGGCCACGGGCGCGGTGCTGGTGCTGGTGGCCTCACTGGTCGCGGTGGTGCTGGCGGGGCGGTGGCTGGGCCGCAACCCGGACCCGGTCCGGGCGCTGGCGTCGCGGGCGGCGGGGCTGCGGCCGGTGCGCTGGCTCAGCGGCCGCTACGGGGTGCTGTTCTTCCTGCTCGCCATGCACGTCGGGCCGGCCTGGACGTTGCTGATCAACCTGGTCGCCGGCCTGCTGCTGCTCTTCGTGGCCGGGTTCGCCATCGCGTGGGTGCTCGGGGCGGTCGTGCGGCACAGCGGCCTGGCGGTGCTCGACGGCGCGATCGCCGACTGGTTCGCCGACCGGCGTACGCCCGGGGCGGTCGACGTGACGCTCGCGGTGGTCTCAGCGCTGCGCGGCTCGTCGCTGATCGTGCTGGTGGCCGTGGTCGCGGCGGTGCTGGCCTGGCGCAACCGGCCCTGGCGGGCGGACCTGCTCAGCGTGGTCGGCACGGTCGGGGCGTTCGTGCCGCTGGTGGTGCTGGCCGTGGTGGTCGACCTGGCCGGGCCGGCGGCGGGCGGGCCGGACGGCCGCGGCAGCGCCCTGTTCCCGGCGCAGAACGCCGTGGTGGCGGCCAGCCTCTGCACGCTGGCCTGGCTGTCGTCGCGGGGGGCGCGCTGGCCCGTGGCGGTGGCCGCCTGGACTGCTGCGGCTGCCGGCGTGGTCGGCATCGTCGGCGCCCGCCTCTATCTGGGGCTGAGCACCGCCAGCGGCAGCGCCACGGCGGTACTGCTCGGGGTGGCCTGGACGGCGCTGTTCATGGTCGCCTGGGCGACCCGCGACAAGGCGGTGGGCGACGACCCGGCGGAGCCGGCGCCGGTGGCGCTGCGCGCGGACGCCTGAGCCGACCCGGGCCGACCGGCGTGCCGGCGCCGCCTGAGCCGACCCGGGGCCGACCGGCGTGCCGGCGCCGACGGCGAGCGGGGGCCGTGGCGGCGACGCCACGGCCCCCGCCGCCTCCGAGGGGCCGGTCAGTCCCGGGTGGTGACCGACTCGCGTCCGGCTTCGTCCTCGTCCCCGGCGGGCTCGCGCCTGATCCGCCCCGGCCACCAGAAGCGGTCGCCGAGCGTGAACGCCAGGGCCGGCACCAGGACCGTCCGGACGAGCAGGGTGTCCAGCAGGACGCCGATGCAGACGATGATTCCGATCTGGGTCAGCAGGAGCAGCGGCAGGACGCCGAGGACGGCGAAGACCGCCGCGAGCAGGATGCCGGCGCTGGTGATGACGCCGCCGGTCACCCGCAGGGCCGAGAGCATGCCGGCGCGGGTGCCGCTGCGCCGGGCGTCCTCGCGGGCCCGGGTGACGAGGAAGATGTTGTAGTCCACGCCGAGGGCCACCAGGAACACGAAGGCCAGCAGCAGCACGCCGCTGTCGAGCGCCGGCATGTCGAGCACGTGGTCGAAGATCAGCCACGACGCGCCGATGCTGGCGAAGAACGAGGCGATCACCGTGAGCACGAGCAGCACCGGGGCGACCAGGCCGCGCAGGAGCAGCACCAGCACCGCGCCGACGAGCAGCAGGATGATCGGCAGGATCAGCCGCAGGTCCCTGCCGTTTGCCTCGTTCTCGTCGTAGGTGGCGGCGACGGCACCGCCCACCACCGCGCCGTCGAACGCGGGCGCGCCCTCGACCGCGGGCGGGGCGGAGCCGGGCACCGCCGCGACCGCGTCCCGCAGGGCCGCGACGGCCCGGCTCGCGGCGTCGGTGCCGGGCTCGGCCTCCAGCACGACGTCGACCTGGGCGACCTGGGCGCCCGCCTCGCCGGGACGTGCGGAGGCGACTCCGGGGACCCCGGCGGCGGTGTCCGTGACGGCCTGTACCGCCGCGGGGGTGGTGAGCACGGCGACCGGCTGGGTCGTGCCCGCGGGGAAGGACCGCGCGAGGGTCTCCGCGCCGGCGACCGCCTCCGGCTTGACCCGGAACTGCTCGGTCTCCGACAGGCCGGTGTTGATGCCGAGCCCGCCGAGGGCGAGCCCGGCGAGCAACAGCGTCGCGAGCAGCGCGACCGGTGCGGGACGGCGCTCGACGGCGGCACCGAGCCGGCCCCACAGCCGGCCCTCGCGGACCTCCCCGCCGACCCGGGGCACGAACGGCCAGAACAGGCCGCGTCCGAAGATCACCAGGGCCGCCGGGAGGACGAACAGGGCCGAGAGCATGGCGAGGACGACGCCCGTCGCGCAGGCCACGGCGAGGGCGCGGTTGAGTTCCTGCTCCGACAGCAGCAGGGTGAGCACGCCGAGGACGACGGTGGAGCCGCTGGCGAGGATGGGCTCGGCGACCCGACGCAGCGCCGCGCGCATCGCCACGAAGCGGTCCTCCTCGCGGCGCAGTTCCTCGCGGTAGCGGGCGATGAGCAGCAGGGCGTAGTTGGTGGCGGCGCCGAAGACGAGGACGCTGGCGATGCCGGTGACGGCGCCGCCGGGCAGGTTGATGCCGACGGCCGGGACGATCGTGTCGAGGGCGCGCAGCGTGAGCTGCTCGGTCGCGGCGACGACGACGAGCGGCACGATCCACAGGAACGGGCTGCGGTAGGTGATGAGCAGCAGCAACGCCACGACGCCGGCGGTGACGGCGAGCAGCGTGGTGTCGGCGCCGTCGAAGACCTTCGTCAGGTCGGTGGCGAACGCGGGGCCGCCGGTGACCTCCACGTTCAGCCCGTCCGGCACGTCGTCCAGGGACGCGCGCAACTGGTCGATCCGGCCGGCGACCTCCTGCTGCCCGCCGGCGGTCGACAGCGGTACGGCGACGAGTGCGACGGTGCCGTCGGGGGAGACCTGCGGCGGGCTGACCCGCCCGCCGACGGCGAACTGGCCGAGGTCACCGGACTGGTTGGTGAGGGCGGCGCGGTCGGCATCGGTGAGGGCCGCCCGGTCGGCGCGGCTGACGACGACGATCGCCGGCTGGACGTCGCGGGAGGGCAGTTGATCCTGGAGGCGCTCCACCTGGGTCGACTGCCACTCCACGGAGAGGCCGGTGGACGAGACGGGCGCCGGGTTCTCGGGCTTGGGCAGCCCGAAGACGACCGCCCCGAAGACGATCGCGGCGACCACGGTGAGCCACGCGGTGAGCCGTCCGCGCGCCACGCGGGTGAACACTGACATCGGATGCCCTTCACGGTCTCTCGACGGATTTCGTACGACGCTCGAGACCTCGCGAACGACGCAAAGTGCCGGCAGTCGAGTATCTTGATAAACGAGATTATCGACTGCTGAGTTATGCTGCAACCGGAACGGACGGCAGGAGGCGGCGACCGAGGTGGCAGGTCACGGCATGTACCGGCGGCGCGACACGCGCCGCGAACGCCTGGTCGCCGAGATCGGGGCCGAGCTGCGGCGCTATTCGGTCGACGCGCAGCACATCGGGCACGCCTTCGCCGGCCTGCACGGGCTCAACGCCACCGACCTCCAGGCGCTCATCGCGGTGATGGACGCCGAGCTGATCGGTCAGCCGATCACCCCCGGCCGCCTCGGCGAGCAGCTGAACCTGTCGTCCGGCTCGGTCACCGCGCTGATCGACCGGCTGGAGCGCGGGGGCACATCCGCCGCGACCGCGACACCGCCGACCGCCGCAAGGTCTTCCTGCACTACGCGGAGCAGGGCGCCGCCCTCGCCATGGAGTTCTTCCGCCCCCTCGGCCGGCGTACCGACGACGTGATGGCCGGCTTCAGCGACGAGGAGCTTGAGGTGGTGCACCGGTTCATGAACGCGATGACCGCCTCCATGGCGGAGCACCGCGACGCGATGCGCGCCGCCCGCGACGAGCCGGCCCGGCGCGCGAACGGCTGACGGCGTGCTCGACCGGCTGGCAACCCGCCTCGCCACCGCCGCCCTGCGGTTGCCGCCCGCGCGCACCCGGCGGGTCACCCTCACCCGGGGCGTCCCGGTGCGGGTGCGCGACGGCGTGCCGCTGCGCACCGACCACTACGCCCCGGACCTGCCCGCCGCGCCCACCGTGCTGATCCGCACCCCGTACGGGCGGGGTGGTCCCATGCGGCTGCTCGGCCGCCTCGCCGCCGAGCGCGGCTTCCACGTGGTGATCCAGTCCTGCCGCGGCACGTTCGGCTCGGGCGGCGTCTTCGACCCGCTGGTGCACGAACGTGAGGACGGCCTCGACACCCTCGACTGGCTGCGCCGCCAGCCCTGGTGGTCCGGCGCGTTCGGCATGTTCGGCGCCAGCTACCAGGGCTTCGTGCAGTGGGCCCTCGCGGCCGACGCCGGCGAGGAACTGCGCGCGATGGTCGCGGTGGTGACCGCGTCGGGCACCCGCGACTCGACGTACGCCGGGGAGTCCTTCGCACTGGACACCGTGCTCACCTGGGCCGAGCTGCTCCAGGCGCAGACCGTGCCGTGGCTGGCCCGGCAGTGGGAACTCAAGCGCGGCCAGCCCCGGCTCGTCGCGGCGCTGGCCCACCTGCCGCTGGCCGAGGCGGACCGGGTGGCCACCGGCGTCACCGTGCCGTTCTTCCAGGAGTGGCTGCGCCACCACACCCCGGACGCCGACTACTGGCGGTCGCGGGTCTTCGGCGACCGGATCGCCGAGGTCCGCGCGCCGGTGGCGATGGTCAGTGGCTGGCACGACATCTTCCTGCCGGCCCAGCTACGTGACTTCGCCGCGCTGCGGGCGGCCGGCGGGAGTCCCCGGTTGACGGTCGGGCCGTGGACCCACGGCAGCCCGGGGCTCTTCGTCGCGGCGCTGCGCGACGGGCTGGACCACCTCGACGCGCAGCTCGCCGGGCGGCGCCCGCGCGCGGGCGCCGCCGCCCCCGTACGGGTGCACGTCGGCGGTGCCGGCGGGGGCTGGCGGGACCTGCCCGACTGGCCGCCCCCGGCGGTGCCCACCCCGTGGCACCTGCACCCGGCGGGCGGACTCGACACCGCCGCGCCGGTGCCGTCGGCGCCGGACGGCTTCCACTACGACCCGGCCGACCCGACGCCCTCGCTCGGCGGCCCGCTGCTCGTCGCCCAGCGGGCCGGCCCCGTGGACAACCGGCCGGTCGAGGCCCGGCCCGACGTGCTCACCTACACCAGCGCCCCGCTCGACGCGCCCGTCGAGGTGATCGGCCCGGTACGCGCCGAGATCCACCTGCGCAGCGAGCTGTCCCACCTGGACGTCTTCGTGCGACTGTGCGACGTGGACCGGCGCGGCCGGTCCTGGAACGTCTGCGACGGGCTGGTCCGGGTCGCCCCCGACCGCTTCACCGCCGACGCGGCGGGCGTGGTGCGCGTACCCGTGGAACTCTGGCCCACCGCGCACCACTTCGCGCCGGGGCACCGGCTGCGGGTGCAGGTCTCCGGCGGCGCGCACCCCCGCTACGCGCGCAACCCCGGCACCGGCGAGGCCCTCGGCTCGGCAGTCACCCTGCGTGCCGGATGGCGGGAGATCCTGCACGACCCACAGTGTCCGTCCGCAGTGGTCCTGCCGATCATGCCGCCGGCACCACAGCTTTCTCCCAATCGAAAAAACCCCGCCTGAGCTGGGCGTTCATCAATCGATGGGGCTATGGTTGGGCCAATGCCCGACGCTGTGCACCACTCGGTCGGGCCTGCCTGTGAGGCCCTCACACCGCCTACGCGGTGTCACTGTCGTGCCCGGCCTCGACCATCCGCAAGGGGGAATCCCATGACGCGGGCACCGCAAAACCTGTTGGCCGTCCGCCGCCTGCTGCTCGACCACCTCGACATCGATCCCGACAGATCCCGCGACCAGGACCTCGAACCCGCCGAGGTCGGCATCGTCGGCGACCCCGCCCACCGGGGCGGTTACCACTGCGGCTCCGACCGGGTCGTGACGCGGGACTACTCCGTCGTCGAGTCCACCCGGGACTCGTCCGGCCTCACCCTCGACGCGTCCGCGCTCGACGTCGGGTCCTTCCGGGTCAGCGTCGGCGGGCGGACCCACGATCTGCGGAGCTTCTCCACCTGGTGCGTCGAGCAGTGCGCCGCCGACAGCGCGGACAGCCGCGACATCCGGGAGATCATCTACTCCCCCGACGGCAAGGTCGTCCGACGGTGGGACCGCCTGCGCAGGCGGACCAGTGGCGACAACTCCCACCTGTGGCACACCCACTTCAGCTTCTTCCGCGACTCGACCAAGGCCAACCGGGACCAGACGCCGCTGTTCCGCCGCTACCTGACCGCCATCGGACTGATCGCCCCACCCGCAGAGGAGCCCACCATGGAACAGACCGACCAACTCGCCTACAAGACCGACCTCTCCACGCGTACCGTCGGTCAGGTCCTCGCCGACCTGTCGAACCTGCGCAACTGGCTGATCTCGCCCGTCGGAACGGTGGGCCTGGTGAGCCCGCCGATGGACCAGTCGCCGCTGACGCTCCTGCTCGCGATGGCGCGCGGCTACCCGGCCCTGGCCGCCCAGGTCAAGGCCCTGACCGAGAGTGACTTCAGCGACGAGCAGGCGATCATCACCGGCGTGCTCGCCGGCCTGTCGCCGGAGCAGATCGCGGAGGCCATCCCGCCCACCATCGCCCAGCAGGTCACCGACGAACTGGCCCGCCGCCTGGCGGCCTGACCTCCCGAGCCCGCGCAGCGTCGCGCCCCGGGCGGTGCGGCCGGCTGATCGCGATCCGGCAACGGCAGTTGCGCAAGAGTTGTTGCGCAACTGCCGTTCGCCCTGCTCCCAACGGAGCCGACCGCGGCGTCCGAGGACGGCCTGCGCCGCGACGCCCACCGGCCCCCGGCGTTGCTGATCCCGCTCGCCGGACCGGCGAGTGACTCGCACTGCCGGCGACCGGCGGGATGCTGGTCGGCCCGGGAGGGTGCCTGCCTGCTGATGGGGCCGCTGCGGCGGAGACGGGACCTGCCCGACGCGCCGAAGCGGCCCTGAGAACGCGCTGCGGCGACGGCCGGCATCCGGCCGCCGCCACCGGCACGGGATCTACAGCGAACGGACGTTGTCCGCCTGCGGACCCTTCTGACCCTGGGTCACCTCGAACTCGACCTTCTGGCCCTCGTTCAGCTCCCGGTAACCGCTCGACGCGATGGCCGAGTAGTGGACGAACACGTCCGGCCCTCCGCCATCCTGCTCGATGAAGCCGAAGCCCTTTTCCGAGTTGAACCACTTAACCGTGCCGGTTGCCATGCATCTCTCCCTGTTCCAAAGCGGGTGACCTCGGTCGTCGACCGATGATCGCCCGGTGCCACCCCGAGAGTAGCTGGCCGGACCCGGATTTGCTGGCCGAAGTGCCGCAGGCGGTGCGGCGAACTCTCGGCGCGGGGGACGCGAAAGCCGGGCGGAGCCCGGCCGGCTGGGGCATGCTTGCCCCGATGGGGAGTGCCACAGTTGACGCGTTGACCGAGCTGGAGCGGGAGATCGACGCTCCGGGCGACGGGCTGGACCGGCTGCGGCTGGTGCGGATCCCGTTCGTCCCCGAGGTGCGGCTGCACCTCGCCGAGGACGCCATCGTCTGGTGGGCCCGGATGGAGGCGCAGGCCGGGCACGCCCTGCCGCCGCCGTACTGGGCCTCGGTCTGGGCCGGGGGTCAGGCCCTCGCCCGCCACCTGCTGGACCACCCCGGCCTCGCTGCCGGACGCCGGGTGCTCGATCTCGCCGCCGGCTCCGGCCTGGTCGCGATCGCCGCCGCGCTCGCCGGCGCCGAGCGGGTCGTCGCCAACGACATCGACCCCTACGCCGTGGCGGCGGTCACCGTCAACGCCCGGGCCAACCACGTGACGGTCGCGGCCGCCGGCGGCGACCTGCTCGACTCCGACCCCGACGGGACGGACCTGCTGGTGGCCGGCGACGTGCTCTACGACGCGACGATGGCGGCGCGGGTGCTGCCCTTCCTGCGGCGGGCCGCCGCCTCGGGCGCCGAGGTGCTGGTCGGCGACCCCGGGCGGGGCCACCTGCCACCGGGCCTGCTGGCGGCGGTGGCGAGCTACCCCGTGCCGACCACCGAGCCCTCGGTCGACTCGTCCGTGCGCCGGGTGCAGGTGCTGCGTCCCCGGTGACCCTCGGCCCTCAGGGTCGACCCCGAGCCCGATACCAGGGGGCGCTGGGGGATCGGACCCGATGCTCCGGGTGGCCGGGCGGCCATAGCGTACGGGGCATGGCGGATTGGCTGACCCAGCTCGGAGAACTCCCCACCACCCTGCTCATGGGGGTGCTCGGGGTGGTGATGCTCTTCGACGCCGTACCGCTGCTCGGGGTGCTGGTCCCCGGCGACGTGGCGATCCTCGCCGCGACGGGGGTCGGCGGACCGACCACCGGGGCCGCCACCTTCGCCGTGGTGGTGGCCGGCTGCCTGGCCGGCTGGTCGCTGAGCTTCCTCGCCGGCCGGCGGTACGGCGAGCAGTTGCGGCGCAGCCGCCTCGGCGGCTGGATCGGCGAGGCGCGCTGGGCGGCGGCGGAGGGGATCCTCCAGCGCGGGGGCGGCCGGATGGTCCTGGTCGCGCCCTTCCTGCCGGTGTTCAACGCGCTGCTGCCGCTGGCTGCCGGCGGGCTGCGGATGTCGTACCCGCGATTCCTCGGCTGCGCGACGCTCGGCGCGGCGGCCTGGGCCGGTCTCTACCTGGTGCTGGGCACCGCCTCGCGGTCGGTGGCCGGGCTGCTGCCGGGGGAGTCCAGCCCGATGCTGGTCACCATGGCGGTCGGTCTGCTGCTGGCGGGCGTGGTGCTGATGGGTACGCGGCGGCGGCTGCGCGCCGTCACTGGCGCCTGAGCCGCCGCCCGGCGCGGACCGGCGGGGGGCCGGCCGGCGACGGAAGCCGGGGGACCGCCGGTGGAACGGGGGAGTCGGGGACCGACGGGGGGAGCGGGGTCGGGCGCGATCGGCGCCCGGCCCCGCTGCGGTTCACCAGCCCCGGGCGCGCCACTGGGGCAGCGCGGGGCGTTCCGCGCCGAGCGTGCCGTCCTTGCCGTGACCCGGGTAGAACCAGGTCTCGTCGGGCAGCCGGTCGAACAGCTTGTGCTCGACGTCGTCGATGAGCGTGCCGAAGCGCTCCGGGTCCTCGTCGGTGTTGCCCACCCCGCCCGGGAACAGGCTGTCGCCGGTGAACAGGTGCGGCGTCCCGGCCGGATCCTGGTAGAGCAGCACGATCGAGCCGGGGGTGTGACCCTTGATGTGGATCACCTCCAGCGCGCAGTCGCCCACCGCCACGCTGTCGCCCTCGGCGAGCGTCGCGGCCTCGATCGGCAGCCCGGCCGCGTCGTCGGCGTGCACCAGCGCCCGGGCGCCCGTCTTGGCGACGACCTCCTCCAACGCCACCCAGTGGTCCATGTGCTGGTGGGTGGTGACCACGGTGGCCAGCCCCGCCTCGCCCACCAGCTCGAGCAGTCGGGGCGCCTCGTTGGCGGCGTCGATCAGCACCTGCTCGCCGGTCGCCCGGCAGCGCAGCAGGTAGGCGTTGTTGTCCATCGGGCCCACCGACACCTTCGTGATGGTGAGCCGGTCGAGCTCGCGTACGGCCGGCGTGCCGCCGGGTGTGACGTCTCCGCTGTAGGTCATGAGGTCGTTTATATCCATTCCGGTGGTTGCGGCAGGGGCCCGTCGGGGGTGACGGCCAGCATCGTGCCGGGGCTGCGGCCGATCAGCCAGGCGGCGATTTCGGGGGCGGCGCCGGTGACCGTGGGCGCGGTGGCCCGGTCGCCGACGACGAGTTCGTGCCGGCTGCCGTCGAAGCGCAGCACCATCGGCGGTACGTCCGTCCGGCCCGCGAGGTCGCCGGCCACCTCGTGCAGCAGCCGGTGGCCGAACGCCTCGGGCCAGTCGGCCGGCCGGTAGCCGGCGTCGAGGTCCACGTGGTGCACCTCGATCTCGCGCAGCCGGCCCCAGACCAGCATGGCCGCCGGCCACGGGCCGCGCCGCGTCTGGACGGTGGCCGCCCACGCCTCGACCGGCATCGCGGCGACGGCCTCGGTGAACCGGTCGGCCGAGCGGCGCAGGTCGTCCAGGTGGGCGTCGGGCGGGCGGGGCGCACCGGCCGCGATGTCGGCGTCCCGCGCCGTCGCGGAGGCGTACATCGGGATCGGCTCGCCGGTGCGCGCCGCGGTGAGCAGGTTGACGAAGCCGTCGGCGTTGCGGGCCAGGTGGGCCAGGACGTGCCCCCGGCTCCAGCGCGGTAGCAGCGACGCGGCGGCGAGGTCGGCGCCGTCGAAGGTGGCCGCGGTCCGCAACAGACGGTCCGTGGCCCCGTCCACCTCGCCCGTCAGCAGAAGCGGATCCATGGTCACCCACCGACCCTATCCGCCGGGCCGCCCCGCGTCGCCGGGGAAATCGCTTTCGGCGCGTCGCGGCACGTCCTACCGTCGGCGTCGAACGCGGCACCGGAACGGCGGGGGAGGTGGTGACCATGCCGGTAGCAGTACGCGTGCGTCAACCGCTCCGACACCGATGAGGATGCCATGACCATCGATCTGACCGCCCTCGGCTGGAACGCCGACTGGGCGGCACACGTACCGCGACGCGGTGGCCACCCGGGCCGGGTGGCCCGGGTGGACCGCGGGGTCTGCACCGTGCTCTGCGCGGACGGCCCCGTCCGCGCCACCCTGGGCGGGGCCGTCCTGGCTGCCGCCGCCCGCGACCTGACCCTGCTGCCCTGCGCGGGCGACTGGGTGCTGCTGGGCACCTGGCCCGACCGCAACGTCACCGTGGAGGCGGTGCTGCCCAGGCGTACCGCCCTCGTCCGGCGGACCGCCGGCAAGGACGCCAGCGGCCAGGTGCTGGCCGCCAACCTCGACGCCGCCGCCGTGGTGGAGCCCGTGCACCCCGAGCCGGACGTCGGCAGGATCGAGCGGCTGCTCTCCCTGGCGCACGAATCCGGCGCCCGGCCGTTGGTGGTGCTCACCAAGGCGGACCTGGCGGCCGACCCGCGGGCCGTGGCACGCCAGCTCGCCGGGGTCGCCCCCGGGGTGCCGGTGCTGGCCGTCAGCGCCGAGCACGGCACCGGGCTCGACCCGCTGCGCGCCGAGGTGGCTCCCGGTCGCACGCTCGGCCTGCTCGGGCCGTCCGGGGCCGGCAAGTCGAGCCTGGTCAACGCGCTGGCGGGGGCGGCGCTGATGCCCACCCAGGCGATCCGGCGCGTCGACGGCAAGGGCCGGCACACCACCACCTGGCGGGCGTTGCTGCCGGTGCCGGGCGGGGGCGCCGTGCTGGACACCCCGGGCGTACGGGCGGTCGGCCTGCTGGACGGCTCGGCGGGGCTGGACCGGGCGTTCGCCGACATCGCCGAGCTGGCCACCGGCTGCCGCTACGCCGACTGCGGGCACGACGGGGAGCCCGCCTGCGCGGTGCGCGAGGCGCTGGAGAGCGGCGAGCTGCCGACGCGGCGCTGGGAGAGCTGGCGCAAGCTCCAGCGGGAGTTGGCCTTCGAGAGCCGGCGGCGGGAGGTCCGGCTGGCCGCGCAGCGGCGTGGCGGCTGGCGCGCGGGCCGGCGGCGGGCGGCCCGCCCCTGACGGAGGTACGCACGGGCGGGACCGGTCGACCACCGGTCCCGCCCGTTTCCGCGGTCGCGACGGACCGGCTCTCCCGGGCGCGACGGACCGTTTCCGCGCGCGCCGTTTCCGCGCGCGCGACGGACCGCTTCCTCGCGCGCGCTTGCTCGCGCGCGACGGACCGCTTGCTCGCGCGCGGCGGACGGGCTTTCCCGGGCGTGCCGACCCCGGTCATTCGGGCGCGGCGGACCGGGCTGAGCTGGGGGAATGTGCCGGCGAGGGAAGTTGTCGTACCTCGGGGCTAGAGTTGCCGAGGCGCCTTTCTGCGCGCCCACAACCACTCAGACAACCGCTCAGACCAGCCTTGGAGCGGACATTTCCTCCTCATCTTCTTCACCCGGGAGTACACGGACAGTGGCCGACCGACTGATCATCCGTGGCGCGCGCGAGCACAACCTGCGCGACGTCAGTCTCGACCTGCCCCGGGACGCCCTGATCGTGTTCACGGGGCTCTCCGGGTCGGGCAAGTCGAGCCTGGCCTTCGACACGATCTTCGCCGAGGGGCAGCGCCGCTACGTCGAGTCGCTGTCGTCGTACGCGCGGCAGTTCCTCGGCCAGATGGACAAGCCGGACGTCGACTTCATCGAGGGTCTGAGCCCGGCGGTCTCCATCGACCAGAAGTCCACCTCGCGCAACCCGCGCTCGACGGTGGGCACCATCACCGAGGTCTACGACTACCTCCGGCTGCTCTTCGCCCGCATCGGCGAGCCGCACTGCCCGGTCTGCGGCGAGCGGATCTCCCGGCAGACCCCGCAGCAGATCGTCGACCGGGTCCTCGCGATGGCCGAGGGCACCAAGTTCATGGTGCTCTCGCCCGTGGTGCGCGGCCGCAAGGGCGAATACGTCGACCTGTTCGCCGAGCTCCAGGCCAAGGGCTACGCCCGGGCCCGGGTCGACGGCGTGGTGCACCCGCTGACCGAGCCGCCGAAGCTCAAGAAGCAGGAGAAGCACACCATCGAGGTGGTGATCGACCGGCTCACGGTCAAGCCGAGCGCCAAGCAGCGGCTGACCGACTCGGTCGAGGCCGCCCTGGGCCTGTCCAACGGCCTGGTCCTGCTCGACTTCGTCGACCTGCCGGAGGACGACCCGGAGCGCGAGCGGCGCTACTCCGAGCACCTGGCGTGCCCCAACGACCACCCGCTGGCGATCGAGGACCTGGAGCCCCGGGTCTTCTCCTTCAACGCGCCCTACGGCGCGTGTCCCGAGTGCACCGGCCTCGGCACCAAGAAGGAGGTCGACCCGGAGCTGGTGGTCCCCGACCCGGAGCGCACCCTGCGCGAGGGCGCGGTCCAGCCCTGGTCGACCGGGCACAACCTGGAATACTTCCTGCGCCTGCTGGAGGCCCTCGGCGCGGCCGAGCACTTCGACGTCGACACGCCGTGGCGGGCCCTGCCGTCGCGGGCGCAGAAGACGATCCTGCACGGCTCCGACGACCAGGTGCACGTGCGTTACCGCAACAAGTTCGGCCGCGAGCGCTCCTACTACACCGGCTTCGAGGGCGTGGTGCAGTGGATCGAGCGCCGGCACACCGACACCGAGTCGGAGTGGTCGCGGGAGAAGTACGAGGGCTACATGCGCGACGTGCCCTGCGCGGCCTGCGGTGGCGCCCGGCTCAAGCCCGAGGTGCTCGCGGTCACCCTGGCCGGCCGCAGCATCGCCGAGGTCTGCAACCTCTCCGTCGGGGAGGCCGCCGACCTGCTCGCCGGCATCGAGCTGACCGACCGGCAGAAGATGATCGCCGAGCGGGTGCTCAAGGAGATCAACGCCCGGCTGAAGTTCCTGCTCGACGTCGGTCTCGACTATCTGTCCCTGGACCGCCCGGCCGGCACCCTCTCCGGCGGCGAGGCGCAGCGCATCCGCCTGGCCACCCAGATCGGTTCCGGCCTGGTCGGGGTGCTCTACGTCCTCGACGAGCCGTCGATCGGGCTGCACCAGCGCGACAACCACCGGCTGATCGAGACCCTGGTCCGGCTGCGGGGCCTGGGCAACACGCTGATCGTGGTCGAGCACGACGAGGACACGATCCGCACCGCCGACTGGATCGTCGACATCGGCCCAGGCGCGGGTGAGCACGGCGGCAAGATCGTGCACAGCGGCTCCGTGCCGGCGCTGCTGGAGAACCCGGAGTCGGTGACCGGGGCCTACCTGTCGGGGCGCCGGTCGATCCCGACCCCCCAGGGGCGTCGCCCGCAGACCCCGGAGCGGGAACTGGTGGTGCACGGCGCGCGCGAGCACAACCTGCGCAACCTGACCGTGTCGTTCCCGCTGGGCCAGCTCATCGCCGTCACCGGGGTCAGCGGCTCCGGCAAGTCGACGCTGGTCAACGACATCCTCTACGCGGTGCTGGCCAACCAGATCAACGGCGCCCGGCTGGTCCCCGGCCGGCACACCCGGGTCTCGGGGCTGGAGCACGTCGACAAGGTGGTCGGCGTCGACCAGTCGCCGATCGGCCGTACGCCGCGCTCCAACCCGGCCACCTACACGGGGGTCTGGGACCACGTCCGCAAGCTCTTCGCCGAGACCACCGAGGCCAAGGTCCGGGGGTACGGCCCCGGTCGGTTCTCGTTCAACGTCAAGGGCGGTCGCTGCGAGGCGTGCTCCGGCGACGGCACGATCAAGATCGAGATGAACTTCCTGCCCGACGTGTACGTCCCCTGCGAGGTCTGCAAGGGCGCCCGCTACAACCGGGAGACCCTGGAGGTGCACTACAAGGGCAAGACCGTCTCCGACGTGCTGGAGATGCCGATCGAGGAGGCGGCCGAGTTCTTCTCCGCCATCCCGGCCATCCACCGGCACCTCAAGACGCTGGTCGACGTCGGCCTCGGCTACGTACGGCTCGGCCAGCCCGCGCCCACGCTCTCCGGCGGCGAGGCGCAGCGGGTCAAGCTCGCCTCCGAGTTGCAGAAGCGCTCGACGGGGCGGACGGTCTACGTCCTCGACGAGCCGACCACCGGCCTGCACTTCGAGGACATCCGCAAGCTGCTGATGGTGCTCGAAGGCCTGGTCGACAAGGGCAACACGGTGATCACCATCGAGCACAACCTCGACGTGATCAAGACGGCCGACTGGTTGATCGACATGGGTCCCGAGGGCGGCCACCGGGGCGGCACGGTGCTCGCCACCGGCACCCCCGAGGAGGTCGCCGAGGTGCCCGGCAGCCACACCGGCCAGTTCCTGCGGCAGGTGCTCAAGCTCGACGGCGAGGCGAAGGGCGCGGCGGCGGCCACCTCCCGGGCGGCCAAGGCCAACGGCACGAAGTCCCGCGCCCGCAAGGTGCCCGCCGGGGCGCGCTGACGGCGCGCTCCGCCCGGTCGGCCCCGGCCACCGGGCGCGGGCGGGATCGCTGACGGGGCCACCCGGCGGGCCGACGGCCCACCCGGGTGGCCCCGCGGTCGCCGATCGGGTGAACCGTCGGGCAGAGTGATCCGTGTACCCGAGTGTGGCCGCGGATCATGACCAGGCGGCGGCAGCCGAGAGAAGGGCGAGGCATGAGTGACGATCAGGGGCTGACCGGGCCGGCGACGCGGACGCGACGCGCCCTCCTCACGGGCGCGGGCGCCGTCGGCGCGGCGGTGGTCCTGGCCGCCTGCGGCAGCGACGACTCCGGCGACGGGGCGGCCCCGACCAGCGGCGGCCCGGCGGTGCCCAGCACCGGTGACGCCGGCGGCGGCGACCGCGAGGGCGCCCAGTCGCTGGCCCGTACGGCCGACATCCCGGTCGGCGGCGGCACCGTCTATCCCGCGCAGGGCGTGGTGATCACGCAGCCCCGCGAGGGCGAGTTCAAGGGGTTCGACTCCATCTGCACCCACCAGGGCTGCCCGGTGACGAACGTCGACGGCGGCACCATCAACTGCACCTGCCACTTCAGCAAGTTCTCGATCGAGGACGGCTCGGTGAAGGGCGGCCCGGCCACCAAGCCGCTCCCGCCGAAGAACGTGAAGGTCACCGGCGACCAGATCTCGCTGGCCTGACCGACGCAGCGGGGCCGCCGGTCCCGGCCCCATGGCCGCCGGCCCCGGTCACTCTGTCGTGGCGTTCGCGCCGGCCCTCGGCCGCTCGCCAGCCGCCCGCGGCGGGTCGCGCAGGGCGGCGGGCGGCAGGCGCCGTTCCAGCAGCAGGACGCCGACGACGCCGAGGGCGTTGAGCAGCGCCAGCGTCAGCCAGGGCGCGGCGGTGCCGACCTCGTACAGGGTGCCGAAGAAGGCCGGCGCGACCATCGAGGCGAGGGCGAACGAGTACTGGAAGGCCGCCAGGTAGCGGCCCCGGGCGGCGACCGGCGCGGCGGCGGCGGCCAGCGCGGCGGACGCCGGCGCGTGCACCACCTCCGCGACGGTGAACAGCAGCGTCGCCGCGACCAGCAGCGCGGCCACCACGCCGAGGCGCCCCGGACCGAGGGTGGCCATGGCGACTCCCCAGACCGTCCACAGGGCCGCCGCCAGCGCGACCGCGCGGGTGCGGCGGTGGCGCGGCAGGCGGGTGCCGACGGGCGCGGACAGCAGGGCGACGAGGAAGGCGTTGCCGGCCAGGACGGCGGAGGTCAGCCAGGCGGGACCCCGCAGGTCCGTGAGCATCACCGTCGGCAGGGCCAGGCCGAGCATCATGCTGCTCAGCGCGAAGACGGTGTTCAGGCCGATGAGGGCGAGGAACGGGCGGTCCCGGACCAGCGTCGCGTACCCGCCACGGCCGGATCCCGCCGGCCCACCGGCGGGCGGCGGGATGCGTACGCACGCGGCGATCAGCACCGCGGCGAGGGCGAAGCAGGCCGCCGCCGCGTAGGCCACCGCGCGGTAGGTCGCCGCCCGCCCGTCGGCCACCACCACCCCGGTGGTCAGGCCCCCGACCGCCAGCCCGGCGGTACGGGCGCCGTTGCTGATCGCGTACCAGGTGTCGCGGGTCCAGCCGCCCGGACTGCCGTCGGCGTGGTCGGCGACCGCCGTGAAGACGGTGGACCAGAAGAACCGCACGCCGACGGCGACCAGCGCCGCCGCCACGAAGACGCCGACGGGGCCCCGCACCCAGGCGTACGCCAGGTAGCCGGCCGCCTGGAGCAGTTGCGAGGCGACGACCACCGGCAGCGCCCCCACCCGGTCCGCCAGCGACCCCGCCCACAGCGGTACCGGCAGGGTGAGCACCGTGGCCGCGCTGAGCAGCACCCCGAGCAGCGCCAGGGGCACGTCGGTCAGCCGCAGGAAGTACACCAGCGACAGGGGCAGGAAGAGCCCGTTGCCGATGGAGTCGACGGTGAGCGCCGCCACGAGGACCGCGCCCCCTCGGCTGCGTCCCCCGGGGTGTGCGCCCATGTCCCCCGTGCCCCCTCGCGTCTGCCCGGCCAGGGGCGGATGCTAGCCGGGAGCGGCTCCGGCGGCACCGCAATAACCCGGGCCTGCGGCACTGCGACGACATGGGCTTCGGCGCCGCGACGACCCGGCCTCCGGCAGCCGCGACCACCCGGGGCGCCGGCGTGGGGGCGGCACCGGCGTCCCGGGGCCTGTCGGGGGCTCGGACTACGCTTGCTGGCGTGGCTGACCCCTCGACCTACCGTCCCGCGCCCGGCACCATCCCGGAGTCACCGGGGGTCTACCGGTTCCGCGACGGCACCGGCCGGGTGATCTACGTCGGCAAGGCGAAGAACCTGCGCAGCCGGCTCAACTCCTACTTCGCCGACCTGTGGGGCCTGCACCAGCGCACGCAGCAGATGGTCACCACCGCCGAGTCGGTGGACTGGGTCACCGTGGGCACCGAGGTCGAGGCGCTCCAGCTCGAATACACCTGGATCAAGCAGTACGACCCGCGCTTCAACGTCCGCTACCGCGACGACAAGTCCTACCCCTACCTCGCGGTCACCCTCGACGAGGAGTTCCCCCGGTTGCAGGTGATGCGGGGTGCCAAGCGCAAGGGGGTGCGCTACTTCGGGCCCTACTCGCACGCCTGGGCGATCCGCGAGACGCTCGACCTGCTGCTGCGGGTCTTCCCGGCGCGCACCTGCTCGGCCGGGGTGTTCAAGCGGGCCAGCCAGGTCGGCCGCCCCTGCCTGCTCGGCTACATCGGCAAGTGCTCGGCCCCCTGCGTCGGCAGCGTCACGCCCGAGCGGCACCGGGAGATCGTCGACGGCTTCTGCGACTTCATGGCCGGGCGCACCGACACGATGGTGCGCCGGCTGGAGCGGGAGATGACCGACGCCAGCGAGCAGTTGGAGTTCGAGCGGGCGGCCCGGTTGCGCGACGACGTGGCCGCGCTGCGCCGGGCCATGGAGAAGCAGACCGTCGTGCTCGGCGACGGCACCGACGCCGACGTGGTCGCGTTCGCCGACGATCCCCTCGAGGCGGCCGTGCAGGTCTTCCACGTCCGCGACGGCCGGGTCCGTGGCCAGCGCGGCTGGGTGGTGGAGAAGACCGAGGAGCTGAGCACGGGCGACCTGGTGCACCACTTCTGCACCCAGGTCTACGGCGGCGAGCAGGGCGAGGCCGACGTGCCCCGCGAGCTGCTCGTGCCGGCGCTGCCCGCCGACGCCGACGCCCTGGCCGACTGGCTCTCCGGTCACCGGGGCAGCCGGGTGAGCCTGCGGGTGCCGCAGCGCGGCGACAAACGGTCCCTGCTGGAGACGGTCGAGCGCAACGCCAAGGACGCCCTCGCCCGGCACAAGCTGCGCCGGGCCGGCGACCTGACCACCCGGAGCAAGGCGCTCGACGAGATCACCGAGGCGCTCGACATGCGCACCTCGCCGCTGCGCATCGAGTGTTTCGACATCTCGCAGATGCAGGGCACCGACGTGGTGGCGAGCATGGTCGTCTTCGAGGACGGGCTGCCGCGCAAGAGCGAATACCGGCGCTTCATCATCCGTGGCGCCACCGACGACCTCTCCGCGATGTCCGAGGTGCTGCGCCGCCGCTTCGCCCGCTACCTCGACGCCCGCGCCGAGACCGGCGAGGCGGGCGTCGAGCCGGCCGACGACCCGGTCGCCCCGGCCGGGCAGGCCGCGCCGGAGGACCTCGCTGCGCCGGCCGGCGACCCCGCCGCCCCGACGGGGCCCGACGAGCCCAGGGTCGGCGTTCTGATCGACCCGACCACCGGGCGGCCGCGCCGGTTCGCGTACCCGCCGCAGCTGGTGGTGGTCGACGGCGGTGCGCCGCAGGTCGCGGCGGCGGCCCAGGCCCTGGCGGAGCTGGGCGTCGACGACGTGGCGCTGTGCGGCCTGGCCAAGCGGCTGGAGGAGGTCTGGCTGCCCGACGACGAGTTCCCGGTCATCCTGCCGCGCACCTCGGAGGGGCTCTACCTGCTGCAACGGGTACGCGACGAGGCGCACCGCTTCGCCATCACCTTCCACCGGCAGCGGCGCTCCAAGCGGATGACCGAGTCGGCGCTGGACAGGGTGCCCGGCCTGGGGGAGGTGCGGCGCAAGGCGCTGCTGCGGCACTTCGGCTCGCTCAAGCGCCTCTCCGCCGCCACGGTGGAGGAGATCACCGAGGTTCCGGGCGTGGGCCGGCGCACCGCCGAGGCGATCCTCGCCGCGCTCGGCGGCGAGGCGAAGGCCCCGGCGGCGGACTGACCCCACCGCCCCGGCCCACGTGCGCCGAAGGCCGGCCGGCTGGCTCCGCCGGGTACCCCACCCGGCCACGTCGTTCCGGCGGCCACGTCGTTCCGGCGGCCACGTCGTTCCGGCGGCCACGTCGTTCCGCCGGGCGCTCGCCCCGCCGGGTGGTTCGGCCGGCCGGTGCTCACTCCGCCAGGACGGCCAGGATCTGCTCGCCGTACTTCGCGAGCTTGTTCTCGCCGACGCCGCTGACCGCGGACAGCTCGGCCAGCGACGTCGGCGCGTCGGTGGCGATCTGCCGCAGCGTGGCGTCGTGGAAGATCACGTACGCCGGGACGCCCTGCTCCTTCGCGGTGGCTCCCCGCCAGGCGCGCAGCCGCTCGAAGACCCCGGCGGCGGTCGGGGAGAGCTCGGCGACGACGGTGGCCGCCCCGCGCGGCTTGGCCGCCCGAGACGAGGCGACCTTCTCCGGCTCGCGGCGCATCATGACCGTGCGGCGGCGGCCCAGCACCTCGGCGCTGGCCTCGGTCAGGGCCAGCGTGCCGTAGTCGCCCTCGACGGCCAGCAGGCCCTCGGCCAGCAGTTGCCGCACCACGCCGCGCCACTCGGCCTCGCGCAGCTCGCTGCCGATGCCGAAGACGGTCAGCGAGTCGTGGCCGTACTGGGTGACCTTGTCCGTGGCGCGGCCGAGCAGGATGTCGACGCAGTGCCCCGCGCCGAAGCGCTGGTTGCGTTCCCGGTCGAGCCGGAAGACCGTGGAGAGCAGCTTCTGTGCCGCGACGGTGCCGTCCCAGGACTCCGGCGGGGTGAGGCAGGTGTCGCAGTTGCCGCAGGCGGCCATCGCCTTCTCGCCGAAGTAGTCGAGCAGTTGGCCGCGCCGGCACCGGACCGTCTCGCAGAGGGCGAGCATCGCGTCGAGGTGGGCCGCGAGGTTGCGCCGGTGCGCGAGGTCCCCGTCGGAGGTCTCGATCATCTTGCGCTGCTGCACCACGTCCTGGAGCCCGTACGCCAGCCAGGCGGTCGACGGCAGCCCGTCGCGCCCGGCGCGGCCCGTCTCCTGGTAGTAGCCCTCGACCGACTTCGGCAGGTCGAGGTGGGCGACGAAACGGACGTCGGGCTTGTCGATGCCCATGCCGAACGCGATGGTCGCCACCATCACCAGGCCGTCCTCGCGCAGGAAGCGCTGCTGGTTGCGGGCGCGGGTCGCCGCGTCCAGGCCCGCGTGGTAGGGCAGCGCGGAGACGCCGTTGGCGGCCAGGAAATCCGCCGTCTTCTCCACCGAGGCGCGCGAGAGGCAGTAGACGATGCCGGCGTCGCCGGGATGCTCGTCGCGCAGCAGGCTCAGCAGCTGCTTGCGCGGCTCGCGCTTGGGCACGATCCGGTACTGGATGTTGGGCCGGTCGAAGCTCGCCACGAAGTGCCGGGCGTCGGCGAGCTTGAGCCGGGTGGCGATCTCGTCGCGGGTCGCGCTGGTCGCGGTGGCGGTGAGCGCGATGCGGGGCACGTCCGGCCAGCGCTCGTGCAGCATCGACAGGGCGAGGTAGTCGGGGCGGAAGTCGTGCCCCCACTGCGACACGCAGTGCGCCTCGTCGATGGCGAACAGGGCGATGCGGCCCCGGTCGAGCAACTGCTGCACGCCCCGGGTGCCCAGCGCCTCGGGGGCGAGGTAGAGCAGGTCCAGCTCGCCGCCGACGAACGCCCGCTCCACGGTGCGGCGGGCGTCGAGATCCTGGGTGGAGTTGAGGAAGCCGGCCCGCACGCCGACCGCCGTCAGCGCGTCGACCTGGTCCTGCATCAGCGCGATCAGGGGGGAGACCACCACCGCCACGCCGTCGCGGACCAGCGCCGGGATCTGGTAGCACAGCGACTTGCCGCCGCCGGTGGGCATCAGGACCAGCGCGTCGCCGCCGGCCACCACGTGGTCGATGACCTCCTGCTGGAAGCCACGGAAGGCGTCGTAGCCGAAGACCCGGCGCAGCACCTCCAGGGCGGCGGAGGAGCGCAGGTCGGTGGGGGAAGCCATCCGGGGATTCTACGAACCTCCCCCGACAGCCGGTGCGGGCGAGCGGCCCGGGCGCGTCGGGCGGCCGGCACCGCGGGCGTACGACGGCCGGCCCGGCGTGGCGGGATAGAGTCGCTGATTGACCACGCGCGGCCGGGGGTGCCGGCCGCGGCGCCACGGCTTGGGGGTAGCGGGTGAGCGAGGCGCGTACGGCCGAGGAACGGAGCGTGACGGTGACCGGGCAGCACACACCGGCGGAGTCGGACACCACCCTGGTGGTGGTCACCGGTCTCTCCGGCGGCGGTCGCAGCACGGTGGCGAGGGCGTTGGAGAACGTCGGGTTCTACGTGGTGGACAACCTGCCCCAGGCGCTCATGCTCGACATGGCCGAGCTGGCGTTCAAGGCGGGCGGGGCGGCCCGGCGTACGGCGATGGTGCTGGACGTGCGCTCGCGCGCCTTCTCCACCGACCTGGCGGGGGCGATCCGGGAGCTGAAGGAGCGCGGCTTCTCGCCCCGGGTGGTCTTCGTCGACGCCGACGACGAGGTGCTGATCCGCCGGTTCGAGAGCGTCCGGCGCTCGCACCCGTTGCAGGGCGACGGGCGCCTCGCCGACGGCATCGCGGTCGAGCGCGGCCTGCTGGAGGAGGCCCGTGACCAGGCGGACGTGATCATCGACACCAGCCACCTGAACGTCAACCAGCTGCGTCGGCGCGTCGAGGAGCTCTTCGGCGGCGAGGACGCCCGCCGGCTGCGCGTCACCGTGCTCTCCTTCGGCTTCAAGTACGGCCTGCCGCCCGACGCCGACTTCGTGCTCGACGCCCGGTTCCTGCCCAATCCGTACTGGGTGCCGGAGCTGCGCGAGCACACCGGCCGCGAGGAGGCGGTCAGCTCGTACGTGCTCGGGCAGGAGGGCGCGGACGCCTTCGTCGGCGCGTACGCGGACCTGGTCAACGCCACCACCGTCGGCTTCGAGCGGGAGGGCAAGCGCTACCTGACCGTGGCGGTCGGCTGCACGGGCGGCAAGCACCGCAGCGTGGCCATCGCCGAGGAGCTGGCGGCCCGGCTGCGCCACTCGGGTCTGGCCGCCAACGCCCAGCACCGCGACCTGGGGCGCGAGTGACGGCGACGCGCGTGGTCGCGTTCGGCGGCGGGCACGGCCTGTCCGCCTCGCTGCGTGCCCTGCGCCGCTGCGCCCCGGAGCTGGACCTGGACATCACGGCGGTGGTCACCGTCGGCGACGACGGCGGCTCCAGCGGCCGGCTGCGCGCGGAGCGGGGCGGCCTGCCCCCGGGCGACCTGCGGCAGGCGCTGGTCGCGCTGGCCGGGGACCACCCGGCCACCCGGCGCAGTGCCAAGCTCTTCCAGCACCGCTTCGCCGAGGTGCCGCCGCCCGCCCACGGCCCGACTCCCGCCGGGGACGGATCGGCGGGGCGCCTTGCGGTCTCCGGTGACGGGCGGGCCCCTTCCGGTCCGGAGCCGGCCGGAGTCGCCGCAGGGACGGCCGGCGGGGTCGGCGGAGGACGCGCGGGTGCCGGTGCGACCGGACGGCCGGGTGACGGCGACGGCGGGCTGGCCGGGCACGCGGTGGGCAACCTGGTGCTGTGCGGGCTGATGGAGCTGCTCGGCGACCCGGTGGCCGCCCTGGAGCACGCGGGCGCGATGCTCGGCGCGGTGGGCCGGGTGCTGCCGATGTCGTGCGAGCCGGTGGGGATCGAGGCGCGGGTGCGCGGCGCCGATCCGCGCCGGCCGGACGAGGTGCGTACGGTCACCGGACAGCACCAGGTCGCGGTGACCACCGGCCGGGTGGAGTCGTTGCGGCTCACCCCGGTAGCGCCGGAGGCCTGCCCGCAGGCGGTCGCCGCGATCGGCGCGGCCGACTGGCTGATCTTCGGGCCGGGCAGCTGGTACACGAGCGTGCTGCCGCACCTGCTGGTGCCGCAGCTCGCCGCCGCCGTCGTCGCCAGCCCGGCGCGGCGGCTCGTCACGTTGAACCTCGCCGCCGAGAAGGAGACCTCCGGGCTCTCCCAGGCCGACCACCTGGCCGCGCTGCGCGCGTACCTGCCGGAGCTGAGGGTCGACCGTGTGGTCGCCGATTCCAAGGCGGCGGGTGACCCCGAACCGGTCGAACGTGCGGCAGAATCGCTGGGTGCCCGCCTGGTCCTCGCTCCCGTCGCGGTCACCGACGGCACTCCCCGTCATGATCCGGCCGCCCTGGGCGCCGCACTGGTGCCTGTCCTGGGCGCCGATCGTTAGACACGTACGTAATCTCCGGCGACACGCCGGAACAGGTCCGTGAGGGGACGCACAATGGCGATGACGGCTGCGGTCAAGGACGAGCTGAGTCGGGTCGACGTGCCCAAGCCCTGCTGCCGGCGAGCGGAGATGGCGGCGCTGCTGCGCTTCGCCGGCGGGCTGCACATCGTCTCCGGTCGGGTCGTGGTGGAGGCCGAACTCGACACGGGAGCGGTGGCCCGGCGGCTGCGACGGGAGATCGCGGAGGTCTACGGCTATCCGAGCGAGATCCACGTGCTCGCGTCCGGTGGCCTGCGCAAGGGCAGCCACTTCATCGTGCGGGTGGTCAAGGACGGTGAGGCCCTCGCGCGGCAGACGGGGCTGCTCGACGTGCGGGGACGCCCGGTGCGGGGCCTGCCGCCGCACGTCGTGGCCGCGAACGTCTGCTGCGCGGTGTCGGCGTGGCGTGGCGCGTTCATGGCGCACGGCTCGCTGACGGAGCCGGGCCGCTCCAGCGCGCTGGAGATCACCTGCCCCGGCCCGGAGTCGGCGCTGGCCCTGGTGGGCGCGGCCCGGCGCATCGGCATCACCGCCAAGAACCGCGAGGTGCGCGGCGTGGACCGGGTGGTGGTCAAGGACGGCGACGCGATCGCCGCGCTGCTCACCCGGATCGGCGCCCACTCCAGCGTGCTGGCCTGGGAGGAGCGCCGGGTACGCCGCGAGGTGCGGGCCACGGCCAACCGGCTGGCCAACTTCGACGACGCCAACCTGCGCCGCTCGGCGCGGGCCGCGGTCGCCGCCGCCGCCCGGGTGACCCGGGCGCTGGAGATCCTCGCCGAGGACGCGCCCAACCACCTCACCTCGGCCGGCCGGCTGCGCCTGGAGCACCGGCAGGCCTCGCTGGAGGAGCTGGGCGCGCTGGCCGACCCGCCGTTGACCAAGGACGCCATCGCCGGCCGGATCCGCCGGTTGCTCGCGCTGGCCGACAAGCGGGCCCGGGACCTGGGCATCCCGGATACGGAAGCGGCCGTCACGCCCGACATGCTCGTGGTCTGATAGGACGGAGCGGGTCGGCGGTGCCGGTGGGGTCACCACCCGGCGCTGCACTGCGCCGCACGCTCGGATAGGGTCGCTGCGTACGGCAAGGAGGCCGGCACAGGCATTCCTCGCCGTGCACACCGCCTCGGGCGGTCAGGTCCTTCGAGACCGCGGCGGGGTGGCCGAGATGAACCGTCAACGGCCGGCTCCAACGGTCGGCGCACACACCTCCGCCGGCCCGGGTCTGACGCCGGCGGACCAGAACGCAAGGAGATGGGACCTGTGACCATCCGGGTTGGCATCAACGGCTTCGGCCGGATCGGCCGCAACTTCTTCCGGGCAGTGCTGGCGTCCGGCGCTGACATCGAGGTCGTGGCGGTCAACGACCTGACCGACAACGCGACGCTCGCCCACCTGCTCAAGTACGACAGCATCCTGGGCCGCCTCCCGCACGAGGTGAAGGCCACCGCCGACGAGATCACCGTGGGTGGCAAGACCATCAAGGCGTACGCCGAGAAGGACCCGTCGAAGCTGCCGTGGGGCGACGCCGGCGTGGACGTCGTCATCGAGTCCACCGGCTTCTTCACCGACGCCACCAAGGCGAAGGCACACGTCGACGGCGGGGCCAAGAAGGTCATCATCTCCGCCCCGGCGAAGAACGAGGACGTCACGGTCGTCATGGGCGTCAACCACGACCAGTACGACCCGGCCAAGCACACCATCATCTCGAACGCCTCCTGCACCACCAACTGCCTGGCGCCGATGGCGAAGGTCCTGCACGACACGTTCGGCATCCAGCACGGCCTGATGACGACGATCCACGCGTACACGCAGGACCAGAACCTCCAGGACGCGCCGCACTCCGACCTGCGTCGGGCCCGCGCCGCCGCGCTGAACATCGTGCCGACCTCGACCGGCGCGGCGAAGGCGATCGGCCTGGTGCTGCCGGAGCTCAAGGGCAAGCTGGACGGCTACGCGCTGCGCGTGCCGATCCCGACCGGCTCGGCCACCGACCTCACGGTCGACGTCGCCCGGGAGACCACGGTGGACGAGGTCAACGCCGCGCTGAAGGCCGCCGCCGAGGGGCCGCTCAAGGGCGTCCTGGTCTACAACGAGGACCCGATCGTCTCCGCCGACATCGTCACCGACCCGGCGTCGTGCATCTTCGACGCGCCGCTGACCAAGGTCGTCGGCAACCAGGTCAAGGTCGTCGGCTGGTACGACAACGAGTGGGGCTACTCGAACCGCCTGGTCGACCTGGTCAAGCTGGTCGGTCAGTCGCTGTGAGCATCCGTACCCTCGACGACCTGCTCGCCGAGGGGGTGTCGGGTCGGCGCGTGCTGGTGCGCGCCGACCTGAACGTCCCGCTCGACAAGCAGACCGGCGACATCACCGACGACGGCCGCATCCGGGCCGTGCTGCCGACCCTGAGCGCCCTCACCGGAGCCGGCGCCAAGGTGGTCGTCTGCTCGCACCTGGGCCGCCCGAAGGGCACGCCGGACCCGAAGTTCAGCCTGAGCCCGGTCGCCGGGCGGCTCGGTGAGCTGCTCGGCACGCGGGTGCACTTCGCCACCGACACCGTCGGCGAGTCGGCCCGCTCCACGGTGGACGCGCTCGCCGACGGCGAGGTCGCGCTGCTGGAGAACCTGCGCTTCAACGCCGGCGAGACCAGCAAGGACGACGCCGAGCGGGGCGCCTTCGCCGACCAGCTCGCCGCGTTCGGCGACGCCTACGTCGACGACGCGTTCGGCGCGGTGCACCGCAAGCACGCCAGCGTGCACGACGTGCCGGCCCGGCTGCCGCACGTCGCCGGGCGGCTGGTGCTGCGCGAGGTGGAGGTCCTGTCCCGGCTGACCGGTGAGCCGGAGCGCCCGTACGTGGTGGTGCTCGGCGGCTCGAAGGTCTCCGACAAGCTGGCGGTGATCGAGGCGCTGCTGCCGACGGTCGACCGGCTGCTGATCGGCGGCGGCATGTGCTTCACCTTCCTCAAGGCCCAGGGCCACGAGGTGGGCTCCTCGCTGCTGGAGGAGGAGATGGTCGAGACCTGCCGCAACCTGCTGGAGCGCTCCGAGGGCAAGATCATGCTCCCGGTCGACGTGGTGGCCGCGGACGCGTTCGCCCCGGACGCCGCGCACGACACCGTGCCGGCCGACGGCATCCCGAGCAAGCGGGTCGGGCTCGACATCGGGCCGGAGACGGTCGCCGGTTTCGCCGCCGCCCTCAAGGGCGCGCGGACGATCTTCTGGAACGGCCCGATGGGCGTGTTCGAGATGCCGGCGTTCGCCCACGGCACCCGGGGGATCGCCGAGACGATCGCCAAGGCCGACGCGTTCACGGTCGTCGGTGGCGGTGACTCGGCGGCGGCGGTACGGGCCCTGGGGCTGGACGAGTCGTCCTTCGGGCACATCTCCACCGGCGGTGGCGCCTCCCTGGAATACCTGGAGGGCAAGACCCTCCCCGGCATCGCGGCCCTGGAGAACTGATGGCGAGCGTCACCCGCCGGCCCCTGATGGCCGGCAACTGGAAGATGAACTGCAACCACCTCGAGGCCAACCTGCTGGTGCAGAAGCTGGCGGCCAGCCTCACCGAGAAGCAGCTCACCGACGTCGAGACGGTGGTCCTGCCGCCGTTCACCGACCTGCGTACGGTCCAGACCGCCGTCGACGGCGACAAGCTGCTCATCGGCTACGGCGCGCAGGACCTCTCGCCGCACGCGTCGGGTGCCTACACCGGGGAGATCTCCGGCTCGATGCTGGCGAAGCTCGGCTGCACGTACGTGGTGATCGGGCACTCCGAGCGGCGGGCCTACCACCACGAGGACGACGCGCTCGTCAACGCCAAGGTGCAGGCGGCGCTGACCAACGGGCTCACCCCGATCCTCTGCGTGGGGGAGGGGCTCGACGTGCGCGACCAGGGCACCCACGTGGCGCACTGCAGCGACCAGCTCGACGGCGCCCTGAAGGGGCTGACCGCCGAGCAGGTGGCGAAGGTCGTGGTGGCCTACGAGCCGGTCTGGGCGATCGGCACGGGCAAGACGGCGACCCCCGAGGACGCCCAGGAGGTGTGCGGCGCGGTCCGTCAGCGCCTGGCCGAGTCCTTCGGGCAGGATACCGCCGACAAGGTCCGGGTCCTCTACGGCGGGTCGGTCAAGTCCTCCAACGTCGCGGCGATCATGGCCCAGGCGGACGTCGACGGGGCGTTGGTGGGCGGCGCGAGCCTGGACGCCGAGGAGTTCGCGAAGATCTGCCGGTTCCCGGAGCACATCTCCCGCTGATCGCTCGCTATCCTTGACTCCGCCCGTCCGTCGGTCGGTGCCACCGTGCCCGATCTGCCCGGGCGAGGATCGTAACGAGAGGACTGACCCCAGCCATGCCGATCTGGTTCGCATACACGTTGATCGTGTTGCTGGTCATCACGAGCGTTCTGTTGACCATGCTGATCCTGCTGCACCGCGGTAAGGGCGGCGGGTTGTCGAGCATGTTCGGCGGTGGCGTCAGCTCCAGCCTCGCCGGGTCCTCGGTGGCGGAGAAGAACCTCGACCGCTACACCGTCCTGGTGGGCATCGTCTGGTTCGCCTGCATCGTGGGGCTGGGGCTCTGGCTCCGTCTCCAGATGGCCAGCGGCACGGTCTGAGCCCGCCGAGTCGTAGAATCTGCGCGCGGTCCGTCACCGACGGGCCGCGCGCAGTTCGTTCCACCCGCTGCACCGCGTCGCCCGCTGCCCCTCCGGCGGCGGTTCCCCTCCGACGACAGGAGCGAGCAGCCGTGCCCATTGGCAACGTCATCCGGGGCACCCGGGTCGGGTCCGCGCCCGACCGTCACGCCCAACGCCACCAGCCGGCCCCGTGCCGGACGGTGACCTACTGGTGCCGCAACGCCCACCGCACCGAGATCCGGCTGGCCGCCGAGGTCGAGGTGCCGCAGGTGTGGGACTGCCCGCGCTGCGGCCTGCCGGCCGGCCGGGACGCGCAGAACCCGCCGGGCCGCGCCCGGCCCGAGCCCTACAAGACCCACCTGGCGTACGTGAAGGAGCGGCGCACCGCCGAGGAGGGCGAGGCCATCCTGGCCGAGGCCCTCGCCGCCCTGCGCCGCCGACGGGGCCGTCCCGCCGGCTAGACGGCGTTCCCGCCCACGGCGGACAGCGAAGGACCCCTCGTCGCCGCCGAGGGGTCCTTCGTCGGTCAGCGCAGGCTGCGCAGGCGGGCCGGCACGTCGGCCGCCGCCGCCCGGTCCAGCAGCCAGAGGGTACGGCCGGTGCCCTGTACGCCGGCCGCCGGCAGTTGCACCGGCCCCGCCCCGGCCAGCGCCATGCCGACCGCCCGGGCCTTGTCGGACCCGCTGGCCACCAGCCAGACCTCGTCGGCCGTGTTGATCGCCGGGAGGGTCAGCGTGGTCCGCACCGGTGGAGGCTTCGGGCTGCCCCGCACCGCGCTGACCGGCCGGCTGTCGTGGTGCACCGGATGCTCGGGGAAGACCGAGGCGACGTGCCCGTCCTCGCCGACGCCCAGCATCAGCACGTCGAAGTGGGGGAGCGCGGCGTGCCCCGGACGCGCCGCGCGGGCCAGCTCCTGGGCGTAGCGGGCCGCCGCCTCCTCCGGGTCCGGCCCGGCCGGGCCGTCGGAGGCCGGCATGGGGTGCACCCGGGCCGGGTCCAGCGGCACCGCGTCCAGCAGCGTGGCGCGTGCCTGGGTCTCGTTGCGCTCGGGGTCGCCGGCGGGCAGGAACCGCTCGTCGCCCCACCAGACGTCCACCCGCGACCAGTCGACGGCGTCGCGGGCCGGCAGCGCCGCCACCGCCCGGTGCACCGCCGCGGCTATCCGCCCGCCGGTCAGCACCACCGACGCGTGGCCCCGCTCGGCCTGCGCGTCGAGCAGCTTGACCAGCAGCCGGGCGGCCACCGCCTGGGCCAGCAGGTCGGCGTCGGCATGGACGGCGACACTCGCCTCACTCATCTGTGTGCCTTCGTTTCTCCGGCCGCCGCGCGGCCGGTCTTCCGTGGTGCCCCCGACAGTCGGGCGCTCAGTGCTCGGCGCTCGTACCCACGTGCGCCGTGACCCCCGCCTCGGCCCGCTGGGCGGTGGCCGGGTCCTTCCAGACGTGCACCCGCTGCGGCGGGCGCTGGTCGAGGTCGCTCAGCCCGGCCGCCGTACCCAGCGCCTCCGCGTACACCTGGTCGGCGTCGAGCCGGCGCAGCTCCTCGGCCAGCTCGTCGCCGAGCGGCCGCCGGACGAGCGGCAGCTGCCGGTCCTCCTGGCCGGTACGGCGGAACGTCGCCACGCTGTCGTCGCGGGTCAGCGTCAGCGTGTCGCCGTTGGCGCAGCGCAGCTGCACCTCCCGCATCCGGGGGGACGCGTCGCTGTGCTCCCACGTCGGCTGGATGCCGAGTCGCGCGGCCAGCCACCCCTGCATCAGCGCGGCGGTCGGATCGCTCGGCGGCGCCACCACCGTCGCCTCGGTCACCCTGGCCTGGGTGGTGTCGAAGGCCCCCGCCACGAGGGTGCGCCACGGGGTGATCCGGGTCCACGCCAGGTCGGTGTCGCCAGGTGCGTAGTCCCGGGCCCGCTGGCGCAGCGCCTCGATCGGGTCGGCGGCCTGCGCGCTGTCGGTGATCCGCCGGTCGGCCACCACGCCGAGGAAGTCCGTGGAGATCTCGGCCGGCGGCTCGCCGTGCCACCACGTCACCACCGGTACGTCCGGCACCAGCAGCGGCATCACCACCGACTCGGCGTGCAGGGCCAGCCGCCCGTACATCCGGGTGACCACCGCCTCGCACGGGCCGAGCCGGCCGCCGACGACGATCTCCGCGTCCAGCCGGTTGCGTTCGCGCTCCACGTCGGCGCGGACCACCACCAGCAGCCGGCAGGGGTGGGCGGCGGCGGCTATCGTCGCCGCCGCCTCCGCCTCGCGGACCCGCTTCTCGTCCACCACCACGATCAGGGTGAGCGCCATGCCGCTGGCCACCCCGCCGGCGCTGCGCCGCTCGGCGGCGAGCGCCTTGACCACCTCGTTTCCGGTGGTGTCCCACAGGCCGATCACTGGAGCCTCCTGGTTTGCTCGCTGCGCCTGCTCGCGGCACCTGCCTTCGCGCTCACGCCCGCCGCCAGGCGCGGCCCTCGCGGGCCAGCATCTCGTCGGCGGCCCGGGGGCCCCACTCGCCGGCCCGGTACGGCTCCGGCGTGGTGCCCGCCCACGCGTGCTCCAGCGGGTCCACCACCTGCCAGCTCTGCTCGACCTCGGCGGCGTCGGGGAAGAGCGTGCGGTCGCCGATCAGGACGTCCAGCACGAGCCGCTCGTACGCCTCGGGGCTGGCCTCGGTGAACGCCTCGCCGTACTGGAAGTCCATGGCGATGTCGCGGACCTCCATCGTGGTGCCGGGCACCTTGGAGCCGAACTTGAGCACGACGCCCTCGTCCGGCTGCACCCGGATGACGAGCTGGTTGTTGCCCAGCGACTCCATGTCGGCCTCGTTGAACGGCAGGTGCGGCGCCCGCTTGAACATGATGGCGACCTCGGTGACCCGCCGCGGCAGCCGCTTGCCGGCCCGGATGTAGAACGGCACCTCCGCCCAGCGGCGGTTCTGGATGCCGAGCCGCACGGCCACGTAGGTCTCCGTGGTGGAGTCCTCCGGGACGCCCTCCTCCTCCAGGTACCCGACGGCACGCTCGCCGCCCACCCAGCCGGGCAGGTACTGGCCGCGTACGGTGCCCTCGGCGACGTCCTTGGGCAGGGTGATCGCCCGGAGCACCTTGAGCTTCTCCGTGCGGATCTCGTCGGCGTCGAAGCTCGTCGGCTCCTCCATCGCCACCAGCGCCAGCAGCTGGAGCAGGTGGTTCTGGAACACGTCGCGGGCCGCGCCGGCCGAGTCGTAGAAGCCGGCGCGGGTGCCGATGCCGACGTCCTCGGCCATGGTGATCTGCACCGAGTCGACGTACTTGGAGTTCCACAGCGGCTCGAACAGGTTGTTGGCGAACCGCAGGGCGAGGATGTTCTGGACGGTCTCCTTGCCCAGGTAGTGGTCGATGCGGAAGACGTCCTTGCGGGTGAAGACGTCGTCGACCAGGTCGTTGAGCGCCTTCGCCGACGGCAGGTCGTGCCCGAAGGGCTTCTCCACCACCACCCGCCGCCAGCCGCCGGACTTGGCGTTGTCGGCCATCCCGGTGCGGGCCAGCTGCTTGAGGACCACGGGGAACGCCGCCGGGGGGATGGAGAAGTAGAAGGCGGCGTTGCCCGGGATGCCGTGCGTCTGGCGCAGCTCGTCCAGCATCTCGGAGAGGTGGTCGAACGCGGCGTCGTCGTCGAACGAGCCGCCGACGAACTTGATGTTGCCCGCCAGGCGCGCCCACACCTCCTCCCGCCAGGGGGTGCGGGCGTGTTTCTTGGCCGCCTCGTGGGCCAGCGACTCGAAGTCCCCGTCGCCCCAGTCCCGGCGGGCGAAGCCGAGCACGGCGAAGCCCGGGGGCAGCAGCCCCCGGTTCGCCAGGTCGTACACGGCCGGCAGGAGCTTCTTGCGGGCCAGGTCACCGGTGACGCCGAAGATCACCAGAGCGCACGACTCCGGGATCCTCGGCAGCCGGCGGTCCTGCGGGTCGCGCAGCGGGTTCACACCGCCTCCTCGCTCCGCGTCGTCCATGGTCCCCATCGTCACGCCCGCAACGCCCCGGCCGCATCGAGCAGCTGGGCCACGCCCGCCGACCGGTCGGTCAGGTGCAGCCGCACCACCGGGCGCTCCCGCTCGGCCAGGGCCTGCCGGTCGCCGGCGGCCTGCGCCGCCTGCAACTCGCCGAAGGTGTACGGCCGCCCCGGCACCGGCAGGTCGTCGGCGACCGCGCCGGTGAGCTGGAGGTAGCTGCCGACCTGCGGACCGCCCTTGTGGTACTGGCCGGTGGAGTGCAGGAACCGCGGGCCCCAGCCGAAGGTGACCGGACGGCCGGCGGCGCCGGCCAGCAGCGGCCGCAGCCGGGCGGCGTCGGCGTCGGCGAACCGGTCGAGGTACGCCATCACCGCGAGGTAGCCGTCGTCGCCCGCCCCGTCGATCAGCAGGCGCAGCACGCCGGCCAGGTCGCCCGGGGCGCCCTGCGGCGCGTACACCTCGATCGCGCCCTCGGTGAACGACGGCGTCTCCGCCGGCGGACCCGAGGCGAGGATCCGGTTGGTGTTCTCCTTGCTCTCGGTGACGTTGGGCTGGTTGAACGGGTCGATGCCCAGCACCACGCCGGCGACCGCGGTGGCGTACTCCCAGGCCAGGAACTGCGCGCCGAGCGGGCCGTTGACCGCCACGTCGGCGTCGACGCCGCCGGCCGGGACGGCGCCGGCGGGCAACGCGCCGCCGTAGGTCACGGTGAGTACGTCGTCGCCGGCGGCACCGGGACTCTGCGGCGACTCCACGACGACCGGCAGGATGCCGACGCCGGCCTTGCCGGTGGACTCGGCGATGAGCTGCTCCGCCCAGTCGCCGAGGCCCTCGATGCCGGTGCCGTCGGAGATCAGGGCGACCTTGTCCCGGCCCATGGTGGCCGCCGCGCCGAGCGCCGCGCCGAGCGCCAGGCCCGGGTTGTCGCGGTCCCCGCCCAGCGACCGCGCCAGCGCGTCGGCCTGGTCGAGCAGCTCGCCCACCTCGACGCCGGCCAGCGCCGACGGGACCAGCCCGAACGCGGTCAGCGCGGAGTAGCGGCCGCCGACGTTCGGGTCGGCGAGCACCGTGAAGGCACCCATCTCGGCGGCGGTCTGCTCCAGGGGCGAGCCCGGGTCGGTGACGACCACGAAGTGCCGGCCGGCCTCCGCCTCGGTCATCCCCGCGTCGAGGAACGCCTGCCAGTAGGCCCGGCGGTGGCTGTCGGTCTCGACCGTCGAGCCGGACTTGCTGGCCACCACCACCACGGTGCGCTCCAGCCGGTCGGCCAGCGCCGCCCGGACCTGTCCCGGGTCGGTGGTGTCGAGCACCGTCAGCTGCTTGCCGAGGGTGCGGGCGATGACCTCGGGGGCCAGCGACGAGCCGCCCATCCCGGCGAGCACCACGTGGTCCAGGTCGGCCAGCTCCGCCTTCAGCTCGGCGAGCTGGGGGAGCAGTTCCCGGCTGCGCAGGTGGGTGTCCACCCAGCCGAGGCGGATCTTCGCCTCGGCCTCGGCGTCCGGCCCCCACAGGGTCGGGTCCTTCGCGGCCAGCTTGCCCGGCACGCCGGCACCGACCAGCGCCTCGCGGGTGGAGGCGGGCGCCGACTTGTCGACGGTGTCGGCCCCGTGCACGGAGAGCCCGGCGGCGGCCTCGACCGCCCCGGCCAGCAGGTCACTCACGCCGCCACCTCGCTTCGCTCGGCGGCGGCGCGAGGCGCCGCACTGCTGAGCCCGATGGTTCGCTCGCTACGCTCACTCACGCGTTGCCTCCCGCCTGCTGCGCGGCCTGCGCGTTGCCCTTCGCGGCGTCGCCCGGGTGGCCGGCGCCCCGGCCCGCGGCCGACAGCGACTTGCGGACGCCGTCGAGCAGTTCCTGCCAGCTCGTCTCGAACTTCTCCACGCCCTCGCGCTCCAGGGTCTCGATCACGTCGGCCACGTCGATCCCCACCGACTCCAGGTCCGCGAAGACCTTGCGGGCCTCGTCGTACGAGCCGGTGATGGTGTCGCCGCGGGTCTCGCCGTGGTCGGCGTACGCGTGCACGACCGGCTCCGGCATGGTGTTGACCGTGCCGGGGGCGATCAGCTCCTCGACGTAGATGACGTCCCGGTAGTCCGGGTTCTTGGTCGAGGTGGAGGCCCACAGCGGCCGCTGCGGGTGGGCGCCGGCGTCGGCGAGGGCCTGCCACCGGTCGGAGGAGAAGACCTCGCCGTAACGCTCGTACGCCAGCTTGGCGTTGGCGACGGCGGCCTTGCCGCGCAGCGCCTTGGCCTCGTCGGAGCCGAGCTTCTCCAGTCGCTTGTCGATCTCGCTGTCGACGCGGGAGACGAAGAACGAGGCGACCGAGCCGATCTTCGACAGGTCGTGGCCGTTGGCCTTGGCCTTCTCGAGACCGGCCAGGAACGCCTCCATCACCTGCGAGTAGCGCTCCAGCCCGAAGATCAGCGTGACGTTGACGCTGATCCCCTCGGCCAGGGTGGCGGTGATGGCCGGCAGGCCCGCCTCGGTGGCCGGGATCTTGATGAAGAGGTTGGGCCGGTCGACCAGCCACCACAGCGCCTTGGCCTCGGCGACCGTCCTGTCGGTCTCGTGGGCCAGCCGCGGGTCCACCTCGATGGAGACCCGGCCGTCGACGCCGCCGCTGCCCTCGTACGACGGGCGCATCACGTCGCACGCCCACCGCACGTCGTACGTGGTGAGCATGCGTACGGCCTCCTCGACCTCCACGCCACGGGCGGCGAGGTCGCGCAGTTGCCAGTCGTACTCGTCGGCGTCGCTCAGCGCCTTGGCGAAGATCGTCGGGTTGGTGGTCACCCCGGCCACGTGCTTCTCCCGGCGGAGCTGGTCCAGCCCGCCGGAGGACAGCCGTACCCGGGAAAGGTCGTCGAGCCAGACCGCCACGCCTGCGGCGGTGAGTTCACTAAGCCTGTCCGTCATGCCGTCCACGCTCCCCTCAGTTGCCGGTCGTGAAACCGGTGATGTCGCCCATCCGGGTCAGCGCCGCGTGCGCGGCGGCCACGATCCGGTCGGGGGTGAAGCCGAACTGCTCGAAGAGCACGGAGTGCGGGGCGCTCGCGCCGTAGTGCTCCAGGCTCACGCTCTCGCCGCAGTCGCCGACGATGCCGTGCCAGGACATGGCGATGCCCGCCTCCACGCTCACCCGTGCCTTTACCCCGCGCGGCAGTACCGACTCCCGGTACGCCTCGTCCTGCTCGAAGAACCACTCCTGGCAGGGCATCGAGACGACCCGGGTGGGGGTGCCGTCGGCCTCCAGCCGCTCGCGGGCGGTGAGGCAGAGCTGCACCTCGGAGCCGGTGCCGATGAGGATCACCTGCGGCTTGCCGTTGGACGCCTCCGCCAGCACGTAGCCACCCCTGGCCACGCCCTCCGCGCCGGCCAGGGCCGCGCGGTCCAGCGTCGGCAGCGGCTGCCGGCTCAGCGCCAGCGCCGTCGGCCGGTCGGTGTGCTCCAGGGCCTGCCGCCAGGCCCAGGCCGTCTCGTTGGCGTCGGCCGGCCGGACCACGTCCAGGCCGGGGATGGCACGCAGCGCGGTCAGGTGCTCCACCGGCTGGTGCGTGGGGCCGTCCTCGCCGAGACCGATCGAGTCGTGCGTCCAGACGTAGACCACCGGCAGCTTCATCAGCGCGGCGAGGCGGACCGCCGGGCGCATGTAGTCGCTGAACACCAGGAAGGTGCCGCCGTACGGGCGGGTGCCGCCGTGCAGCGCGATGCCGTTGAGGATCGCGCCCATGGCGTGCTCGCGGATGCCGAAGTGCAGCGTGCGGCCGTACTCGTGGCCGGGGAAGTCCTTGGTGGCGTGGACGGCGGGCACGAAGGACGGCTCGCCCTTCATGGTGGTGTTGTTGCTCTCCGCCAGGTCGGCCGAGCCACCCCACAGCTCCGGCAGGACTCCGGCGAGCGCCTCCAGGACCTTGCCGGAGGCGGCCCGGGTGGCGACGCCCTTGGCGTCGGCGGGGAACTCCGGCAGCGCCTCGGTCCAGCCGCTCGGCAGGATCCGCCCGGCCATCCGGTCGTAGAGTGCGTGACGCTCCGGGTTGGCCTTCGCCCAGCCGTCGAACGCCGTGGTCCACTCCTGCTGGGCCCGGGCACCGCGCTCCATCACCGTGCGGGCGTGGCCGAGCATCTCCTCGTCGACCTCGAAGGTCCGCGCCGGGTCGAAGCCGAGGAGCTTCTTGGTGGCGGCCACCTCGTCGCCGCCCAGCGCCGAACCGTGGATCTTGCCGGTGTTCTTCTTGTTGGGCGCGGGCCAGCCGATGATGGTGCGCAGCGCGATGAAGGAGGGACGGCCGGTCTCGGCCTTCGCCGCCAGCAGCGCCCGGTGCAGGGCCTCGACGTCCTCGTGGTAGTCGCCCTGGTCGGCGTCGCCGGCGCGCCAGTCGACGGTCTGCACGTGCCAGCCGTACGCCTCGTAGCGGGCCGCGACGTCCTCGCTCTTGGCGATGCGGGTGTCGTCCTCGATCGAGATCTCGTTGTCGTCGTAGATCACCGTGAGGTTGCCGAGCTGCTGGTGCCCGGCGAGCGCGCTGGCCTCGTGGCTGATGCCCTCCTCGATGTCGCCGTCGGAGACGATGCACCAGATGTCGTGGTCGAAGACCGAGCGGCCCGGCTCGGCCTCCGGGTCGAACAGGCCGCGCTCGCGGCGGGCGGCCATCGCCATGCCGACCGCGTTGCCGAGGCCCTGCCCGAGCGGCCCGGTGGTGGTCTCCACGCCGGGGGTGTGCCCGTGCTCGGGGTGGCCCGGGGTCAGCGAGCCCCACTGCCGCAGCGACTCCAGGTCCTGCAGGGCCAGCGGGTAGCCGGAGAGGAAGAGCTGGATGTAGAGGGTGAGGCTGGAGTGGCCCGCGGAGAGCACGAAGCGGTCCCGGCCGGGCCAGTTCGGGTCGGCCGGGTTGTGCCGCATGACCCGGTTGAAGAGCAGGTAGGCCGCGGGCGCGAGGCTCATCGCGGTGCCCGGGTGGCCGTTGCCGGATTTCTCCACGGCGTCCATGGCCAGCACGCGGACGGTGTCGACGGCCCGGCGGTCGAGGTCGGACCAGTTGAGTGCGGGGTGCTCAGGTCGGTTGGCAGCCACGATGGTTGTGCTCCTCGGCAGATGGGCGGAACCCTCAGTGATGACCCTATCGAGCGGTCCTAAACGTCCGCCCAGGGATCTCTGCATGCCGGTCTGTACTGGTCGGCGCCGCTGACCGGTACCGACCCGACGGTGTGACGGCCCGCACCGTTGTCGGGTCGCCCGGGCAGCCAAAACGACGACGCGTAGTCTGTGGTGCGGTGTGTGGCCCCACCCGGGTCCGGCCGATCCGACCTCCCCTGCCGACGCCGGAAGGTGGCAATCCGTGAGCATGATCACCGAGCGCCCCGTCAGCAACTCTGCCGGGCAGCCGCCGGTGCGGACCACGGTGGAGACGTCGGCGGCGACCCGCCGGGACGTCCGCGCGGTGGTCTCGGCCTACGTGACGCTGACGAAGCCGCGGATCGTGGAGCTGCTCCTCGTCACCACGGTTCCGGCGATGATGCTCGCGGACGGCGGGATGCCGTCGCTCTGGCTGGTGGCCGTGGTGCTGGTCGGCGGCTCGCTCGCCGCCGGCGCGGCGAGCGTCATCAACTGCTACATCGACCGGGACATCGACCAGCTGATGCGGCGCACCAAGCGCCGCCCGCTGCCGACGCACACCGTGACACCGCGCAACGCGCTGATCTTCGGCCTGGTGCTGGCGGCGGTGTCGGTCGCGATGATGGCGGCGTTCACCAACCTGCTGGCCGCCGGGCTCACGCTGGCGGCGATCGTCTACTACGACGTCGTCTACACCCTCTGGCTCAAGCGCACCACGACGGCGAACACGTTCTGGGGCGGGGCCTGCGGGGCGGCGCCGGTCCTGATCGGCTGGGCGGCGGTGACCGGGACTCTCTCCCCGGCCGCGTGGGCGCTGTTCGCGGTGGTCTTCTTCTGGCAGATGCCGCACTTCTACCCGCTGGCGATGAAGTACAAGGACGACTACGCCCGGGCCGGCATCCCGATGCTGCCGGTGGTGGCCTCCACCCGGCGGGTGAACGCCGAGATCATCGGTTTCGCCTGGCTGACCGTGGCGTCCTCGCTGGCCGTGTGGCCGCTGGGGATGAGCCTGATCTACGGCGTTCCCGCCGTGGTGGTGGGCGCGATCTTCGTGGTGGAGGCGCACAAGCTGGCCCGCCGGGTCGCGCGGGGGCAGGCCGTCAAGCCGATGCGCCTGTTCCACTGGTCGACCACCTACCTGACCATCCTCTTCGCCGCCGTCGCGCTCGACGCCCTGATCTGACCGGGCCGCTTGCGCGCCGCCCCGCCCCGCCCGGCCCGTCCTGACTGCGCCGCGCTGCTGTGACTGCGCCGCGCTGCTGTGACTGCGCCGCGCCGCTGTCACCGCGCCGCGCCGGGTCCGCATGCGGATCGCGGGTCGGGTCCCGGCCGTCGCTGCCGTACCGGAAAGTCATTGTTGTGTATGCCTTGTCCGGGTTTTCCGTCACATCGGTGACACCGTTCGCATCGGTCCTGAACCGCTTCGGATGCCCCGGGCCGGGCCGGTTCGGGACGGCGTTTTGGCGCGATAAGTGGGGATGATCAGGGCATATCGCCTGTGGTTCTCCTTAAACCTGCGGGTAATTGGCATCACAAAAGGTTCATGGTTCTCGCCCGCCCGGGTGGAAGTCTGCTTACGCTTCGCGTCATGGCAGATGGTTCCGATACGACGCTGACGGCCGAGCAGACCCCCGGGCACGCCCCGCAGGGCCTGGTCGCGGGCATCAAGTCGTTCGCCGCCGGTCACGGCGGGGCGAAGGCGGTCATCGAGTACGTCGGCAAGCGTGGCGCGCGCATCGTCCTCGTGGGTGAGGACGGGGTGTGGGGCGACCAGTTCGCCGACGACACCGTCGTGGCGCGGCAGGCCTGCGCGACGGCGGGAGTCACCGTCGAGAACGCCTGGGAGCGTGAACTGATGGACCAGATGCGTCCGAGCAACGACCTCTGGCGGTCGATGGCCCGGCGCACGATGGCCCGTTGACATAAATTGACCGACCACCACCAGTCGACCCGGGGGAAACCCCGGGTCGCTCTCGTAACCTGTGCCGAGCTGCCGGACCTCGACCCCGACGACCGGCTGCTGCTCGACCCGCTGGCCCGCCGCGGGGTGACCGCCGACGTGCTGGACTGGGCCGCCCCGGACGCCGACTGGCCCGCGTACGACCTGGCGGTGCTCCGCTCGCCGTGGGACTACGCGCTGCGGCGCGACGAGTTCGTCGCCTGGGCGTCGCGGGTTCCCGCCCTGGCCAACCCGGCGGACGTCGTGCGCTGGAACACCGACAAGCGGTACCTGGCCGAGCTGTCCGCGGCGGGGGTGCCGACCGTGCCGACGTCCTGGGTAGCGCCGGGGGAGGACTGGCAGCCGCCCGCCACCAGCGGCGAGTACGTCGTCAAGCCGGCCGTCAGCGCGGGCAGCCAGGACACCGGCCGCTACGACCTGACCGATCCGCACCACCGGGAACTGGCCGTGGCGCACGTGCGGCGGCTGTCGGACGCCGGGCGGCTCACCATGGTGCAGCCGTACCTCGATGCCGTCGACACGGCCGGCGAGACGGCCCTGCTCTACCTGGCCGGGCCGGAGGGCCCGACGTTCAGCCACGCGATCCGCAAGGGGCCGATGCTGACCGGCCCGGACCTCGGGGTCGACGGGCTGCACCGGCCCGAGGAGATCACCGCCCGCACCGCCACCGCCGCGCAGTTGGCGGTTGCGGAGAGGGTCCTCGCGGCGGTGCCCGGCGGGTCGGGGCGACTGCTCTACGCCCGGGTGGACCTCATCCCGGGCCCGGACGGCGCGCCGGTCCTGGTGGAGCTGGAGCTGACCGAGCCGTCGCTGTTCCTCGGCCACGCCGACGGTGCCGCCGACCGGCTGGCCGACGCGATCCTGCTCCACCTGGCCCGCGCCGCCGGCTGACCGGCCCGCCAGGTGCGCGGCTGGACGGGCCGGGGAGCGCTCAGGCGGCGACCGGGACGGCCCGGTCGACGGCGTCCAGGGCCGGCGACGGAGCGACCGGGCGGCGCTCGCGGGTGGACCACTGCACCGACAGGGTGGCCAGCAGGACCAGGCAGGAGCCCAGCATGTGCGCGCCCACCAGCAGCGCCGGCAGGTTGGTGAAGTACTGCACGAAGCCGATCAGGCCCTGACCCAGCTCGACGGCGACGAGCACCAGCGCGGCCCGCGCGGCCCGCTGCGCGCCGACCGCGCGGAAGGCGAAGACCAGCGCCACGGACAGGCCGATCAGCAGGAAGACGCTGTCGGCGTGCACCTGGGAGATCGTCTCGGGGTCGAGCCCGTTGCGGGCGGCGCCCTGGTCGCCCGCGTGCGGGCCGCTGCCCGTCACCCAGGTGCCGATCACCAGCACCGCAGCGCTGACCACGGTGGTGAGCGCGGTGAGGGTCCGCAGCGGGGCCGGCACGACGGCCACCGCCGGGCCCGCCGGGTCCTTGATCCGCCGCCACAGGGCGTACGCGGCCGCGATCACCAGCATCGAGGCGAGGAAGTGCAGGCCGACCACCCACGGGTTGAGGTTGGTGAGCACGGTGATGCCGCCGACGACCGCCTGGGCCGGGATGCCGAAGAGCACGGCGACCGCGAGCGGGATCAGCTCCCGCCGGCGGGGGCGGTGCAGCAGCACGGCCACCAGCACCGCCAGCGCGATGATGCCGACCGCGAAGGTGAGCAGGCGGTTGCCGAACTCGATCACCCCGTGCACGCCCATCTCGGAGGTCGTGACGTACGAGTCGTCGGTGCACCGGGGCCAGGTCGGGCAGCCGAGGCCGGACGCGGTGAGCCGGACGGCCCCGCCGGTGACGACGATGCCCACGTTCGCGATGATCGAGGCGAGCGCGAGACGGCGCAGCAGGGCGGTGGAGACCGGGAACCGGACGGATCGCTTCACGGCGCAAATCCTACGCACCGTAGTGGAGCACGATCGGGTGACTCCGTCCGTGCGGTGGTTCGGATCACCGGGACCCCGGTTTGCGGGCCTCGGGCGAATTACGTAACGTTGGCGTTGTGAAAAACGTGGCGGGGCTCCCGGGGCACCGGCCGACGGCTGTCCCGGCCGACGGTCGGTCCGCGTCCGTCGCGGACCTCTCCACCCGCGACCGGGTCACCCAGTTGCTGCTGGAGCGCGGCGCGACCACCGCCGCGGAGCTCGGCTCGGCGCTCGGGCTCAGCCCGGCCGCGATCCGCCGGCACCTCGACGCGATGCTCGCGGACGGCGACGTGCTCGCCCGCGAGCAGACCGTCCGGGGCCACCGCGGCCGCGGCCGGCCGGCGAAGGTGTTCCTGCTGACCGACGCGGCCCGGGTCCGCTGCGGCACCCACCACTACGACAACATGGCCACCGCCGCGCTGCGCTGGATCTCCCGCAACGGGGGCGCCGAGGCGGTCGAGGCGTTCGCGGCCGACCAGGTCGCGGCGCTGGAGGCCCGCTGCCGGGCCGCCATGGAGGACGCCGGCGACGACCCGCTCGCGCGGGCCGAGGCACTCGCCGGAGCGCTGACCGCCGAGGGTTACGCTGCGAACGCGTCCACGATCGCCTCCGGCGGCCAGCTCTGCCAGCACCACTGCCCGGTGGCGCACGTGGCCGCCGAGTTCCCCCAGCTGTGCGAGGCCGAGACCGCGGTCATCTCCCGCCTGGTCGGCACCCACGTGCAGCGCCTGGCCACCATCGCGCACGGCGACGGGGTGTGCACCACGCACATCCCCACCCAGCCGGGGCGTGCCCGTTCCGGTAAGACCGTCACCACTGTGAGGACAGATAGATGACCGAGCAGATCGTCCAGCCCCTGACGCAGGAAGAGCAGCTCGCCGCCCTGGGTCGCTACGAATACGGCTGGGCCGACCCCGACGTCGCCGGGGCTGTCGCCCAGCGCGGCCTCGACGAGGCGGTGGTGCGGGACATCTCGGCCAAGAAGAACGAGCCGGCCTGGATGCTCGACCTGCGGCTGAAGGGCCTGCGGCTGTTCGGCCGCAAGCCGATGCCGGCCTGGGGCGCCGACCTCACGGGGATCGACTTCGACAACATCAAGTACTTCGTGCGGTCCACCGAGAAGCAGGCCACCAGCTGGGAGGACCTGCCGGAGGACATCAAGAACACCTACGACCGGCTGGGCATCCCCGAGGCGGAGAAGCAGCGCCTGGTCGCCGGTGTCGCGGCGCAGTACGAGTCCGAGGTCGTCTACCACAAGATCCGCGAGGACCTCGAGGAGCAGGGCGTCGTCTTCCTCGACACCGACACCGCGCTGCGCGAGCACGAGGACGTCTTCAAGGAGTACTTCGGCACGGTGATCCCGGTCGGCGACAACAAGTTCGCCGCGCTGAACACCTCCGTGTGGTCCGGCGGCTCGTTCATCTACGTGCCGAAGGGCGTGCACGTGGAGATCCCGTTGCAGGCCTACTTCCGGATCAACACGGAGAACATGGGCCAGTTCGAGCGGACGCTGATCATCGTCGACGAGGGCGCGTACGTGCACTACGTCGAGGGCTGCACCGCGCCGCTGTACTCCTCCGACTCGCTGCACAGCGCCGTCGTGGAGATCATCGTCAAGAAGAACGCCCGGTGCCGCTACACGACCATCCAGAACTGGTCGAACAACGTCTACAACCTGGTCACCAAGCGGGCCGTGTGCCACGAGGGCGCGACCATGGAGTGGGTCGACGGCAACATCGGCTCCAAGGTCACCATGAAGTACCCGGCGGTCTACATGACCGGCGAGCACGCCAAGGGCGAGGTGCTCTCGGTGGCCATGGCGGGCGAGGGGCAGCACCAGGACGCGGGCGCCAAGATGGTGCACGCCGCGCCGCACACCTCCTCCACCATCATCTCCAAGTCGATCGCCCGGGGCGGCGGCCGCACGTCGTACCGGGGCCTGGTCCAGGTGCTGGAGGGCTCGCACAGCAGCCGGAGCACGGTCAAGTGCGACGCGCTGCTGGTCGACACCATCTCCCGCTCGGACACCTACCCGTACGTCGACATCCGCGAGGACGACGTGTCGATGGGGCACGAGGCGACCGTCTCCAAGATCAGCGACGACCAGCTCTTCTACCTGATGAGCCGTGGTCTGAGCGAGGACGAGGCGATGGCGATGATCGTGCGTGGCTTCATCGAGCCGATCGCCAAGGAACTCCCGATGGAATACGCCCTGGAACTCAACCGCCTGATCGAGCTCCAGATGGAGGGCGCGGTCGGCTGACGCCGGCCCGCCCTGCGGGCCGCGCGAACGCCGACCGACCCTCCAGTTGATGACACCGTCGTCGTAGAACAGACCAAGGAAGAGATGACTACCCAGGCTTCCGCGCCGCCCAGCACCAAGTCGCAGGCGCTCCGCTCGTACGACGTCGCCGACTTCCCGGCCCTCACGGGCCTGGAGGAGGAGTGGCGCTTCACCCCGCTCAAGCGGCTGCGCGGGCTCACCGGCGGGGCGCAGGCCGCCACCGGCACGGTCCGTCACGAGTACGGTGACCTGCCCGAGGGCGTCACCGTCGAGCGGATCGGCTCCGACGACCCGCGGGTGGGCAGCGTGCTCACCCCGGTCGACCGGGTCAGCGCGCTGGCCTACGGCGGGGCCGGGCAGGCGCTGCTGGTGCAGGTCGCCCGCGACGCCGTGGTGGCCGAGCCGGTGAGCCTGCGGGTGGTCGGCGAGGGCGCCGAGGGCGTCGCCTTCGGGCACACCTTCGTCGAGGTGGGCCGCTTCGCCGAGGTGACCCTGGTGCTGGAGCACGTCGGCTCGGCCACGCTGGCCGACAATGTCGAGGTGGCGGTGGCCGACGGGGCGAAGCTGACCCTGGTCACCGTCGCCGACTGGGCCGGCGACGCCGTGCAGGCCCAGCACCTGCGGGTCCGGCTGGGCCGCGACGCCAAGGTGGTGCACGTCCAGGTCTCGCTCGGCGGCGACCTGGTGCGGCAGTACACCTCGGTGGAGTACACCGAGCGGGGCGGCGAGGCCGAGCTGTACGGCCTCTACTTCGCCGACTCGGGCCAGCACCTGGAGCACCGCCAGCTGGTCGACCACACCGTGCCGGACTGCCGCAGCTACGTCGGCTACCGGGGCGCCCTGCAGGGCGAGAGCGCGCGCACCGTCTGGGTGGGTGACGTGCTGATCCGCGCCGAGGCGACCGGCACCGACACCTACGAGATCAACCGGAACCTGCTGCTGACCGACGGCGCGCGGGCGGACTCCGTACCCAATCTGGAGATCGAGACCGGCGAGATCGCCGGCGCCGGGCACGCGAGCGCGACCGGGCGCTTCGACGACGAGCAGCTGTTCTACCTGATGGCCCGGGGCATCCCGGAGGCCGAGGCGCGGCGCCTGGTGGTCCGCGGCTTCTTCGCGGAGCTGATCAACAAGATCCCGGTCGAGGAGCTGCGCGAGCGCCTGGGCGACGCCATCGAGGCCCGGCTCAGCAAGGTCGGCGCCTGATGATCCGCCTCTGCTCCGCCGAGGACGTGCCGAAGGGCACCGTGGTCAGCGCGGACGTCGACGGCACCCCGATCGCGCTGGTGCACGGCGAGGACGGCGTCTTCTACGCCGTCTACGACGAGTGCTCGCACGCCGCGGTCGCCCTCTCCGAGGGGGAGGTCTCGGGCTGCACGCTGGAATGCTGGCTGCACGGATCCCGTTTCGACCTGAGGACCGGCGAGCCGACCGGGCTGCCCGCCACCGAACCCGTTCCCGTCTATCCCGTCGAAGTCCGAGACGGCGACATCTTCGTCAGTCTCACGCCGAGCAATGGAGTGACCCGATAATGAGCACCCTGGAGATCCGCGACCTGAAGGTGTCGGTCAAGCTGCCCGAGGGTGAGCTCAAGCCGATCCTGCATGGGGTAGACCTGACGGTGAATTCGGGTCAAACCCACGCGATCATGGGCCCGAACGGCTCCGGCAAGTCCACCCTGGCCTACTCGATCGCCGGCCACCCCAAGTACGAGATCACCGGCGGCTCGGTGACCCTCGACGGCGAGGACGTGCTGGCCCTGTCCGTCGACGAGCGGGCCCGCGCCGGCCTCTTCCTGGCCATGCAGTACCCGGTCGAGGTCCCCGGCGTCTCGGTGGCGAACTTCCTGCGTACCGCCAAGACCGCCATCGACGGCCAGGCGCCCAAGCTGCGCACCTGGGGTGGCGAGCTGCGCGGGGCCATGGAGCGCCTCCAGATGGACCCGGCGTTCGCGCAGCGCAACGTCAACGAGGGCTTCTCCGGCGGTGAGAAGAAGCGGCACGAGATCGTGCAGCTGGAGCTGCTCAAGCCGAAGATCGCGATCCTCGACGAGACCGACTCCGGCCTCGACGTGGACGCGCTGCGCGTGGTCAGCGAGGGCGTGAACCGGGTCCGCGACAACGGCGACACCGGCATGCTGCTGATCACCCACTACACCCGGATCCTGCGCTACATCAAGCCGGACTTCGTGCACGTCTTCGTCGCGGGCCGGATCGTCGAGCAGGGCGGCCCGGAGCTGGCCGACAAGCTCGAGGAAGAGGGCTACGAGCGGTACGCCGCCGGGGCCGGCGCGGCGCGGGCCTGACTCCTCTCGGAAGAATGGGTGGGCCGGTCGACATGACTTCCATCGCGATCCCGGCGGGGATGCCGCAGTACGACGACGTGCCGCGTTACGACGTGGCGAAGGTGCGCGCCGACTTCCCGATCCTCGACCGGGAGGTCAACGGGCACCGGCTGGTCTACCTCGACAGCGCCAACACCTCGCACAAGCCGCGGCAGGTGCTCGACGTGCTCGGCGGGCACTACGCGATGCACAACGCCAACGTGTCCCGCTCGGTGCACACCCTGGGCACCGAGGCCACCGAGGCGTACGAGGGCGCGCGGGCGAAGATCGCCGCGTTCATCAACGCGCCGAGCGTGGACGAGGTGGTGTTCACCAAGAACTCCACCGAGGCGATCAACATCGTGGCGTACGCGTTCTCCAACGCGTCGCTGCGGCCCGACGCCGACGAGCGGTTCCGGCTCGGCCCCGGCGACGAGGTGGTGATCTCCGAGATGGAGCACCACTCGAACATCGTGCCGTGGCAGCTGCTCTGCGAGCGTACCGGCGCGACCCTGCGCTGGTTCCCGGTCACCGACCAGGGGCGCCTGGACGAGTCGGGGCTCCAGGACCTGGTCACCGAGCGGACGAAGATCGTCTCGCTGGTGCACATGTCCAACATCCTCGGCACGGTCAACGCCACCTCGCGGATCACCGAGCGGGTCCGCGAGGTGGGCGCGCTGCTGCTGCTCGACTGCTCGCAGTCGGTGCCGCACATGCCGATGGACGTGGTCGACTACGACGCCGACTTCGTCGTCTTCACGGGGCACAAGATGTGCGGCCCGACCGGCATCGGGGTGCTCTGGGGCCGGGGCGAGCTGCTGGCGGCGATGCCGCCGGTGCTGGGCGGCGGATCGATGATCGAGACGGTCACCATGGCCCGCTCGACGTTCGCCGCGCCGCCGGCCCGGTTCGAGGCGGGCACCCCGCCGATCGCCGAGGCGGTGGCGCTCGGCGCGGCCGTCGACTACCTCAGCGGCATCGGGATGCAGGCCGTCCAGTGGCACGAGAAGGAGCTGACGGCGTACGCGCTGGACGCCCTCGCCACGGTGCCCGGCCTGCGGATCTTCGGGCCGACCGTGCCGGTGGGCCGGGGCGGCACGATCTCCTTCGCCCTCGGCGACATCCACCCGCACGACGTCGGGCAGGTGCTCGACTCGCTCGGCGTGCAGGTGCGCGTCGGCCACCACTGCGCCAAGCCGGTGTGCACCCGGTTCGGCGTGCCGGCGATGACGCGGGCCTCGTTCTACCTCTACACCACCACCGCGGAGATCGACGCCCTGGTGGCGGGCCTGGAGCAGGTGCGGAAGGTGTTCGAGTGAGCGGCGCCGCAGGAGCCCGCGGATCGACGGGAGTTCAGCCTGATGCAGCTTGAGTCTCTCTACCAGGAGATCATCCTGGACCACTACAAGCACCCGCACGGTCGCGGCCTGCGCGACCCGGACGCCACGGGCGCCCGGGTCGCCGAGGCGCACCACGTCAACCCGACCTGCGGTGACGAGGTCACCGTACGGGTTGCCACCGACGGCGACGTGCTGCACGACGTCTCGTACGACGGCATGGGCTGCTCGATCAGCCAGGCGTCGGCGAGCGTGCTGCACGAGCTGCTGGTGGGCCGGGGCGCGGGCGACGCGTTCCGGGTGCACGAGGCGTTCGTCGAGTTGATGTCCGGCCGTGGCCAGGTCACGCCGGACGAGGACGTGCTCGGTGACGGGGTCGCGTTCGCGGGCGTCGCCCGCTACCCCGCCCGGGTCAAGTGCGCGCTGTTGCCGTGGATGGCGTTCAAGGACGCCGCGGCACGCGCCGGTGTGGGCGTGAGCCCGACGGAGGTTGAGGCATGAGCAGCGAGGACACCGCCACCGCGGCGACCCCGGCGACCGAGGGTGCCATCGCCCCGGCCGCGGACGCCGCCGTAGCGGCGACGAACGGCGCGTCGGCCGCCGGGGGCAGGGCCGCCGTCGCCGACATCGAGGAGGCGATGAAGGACGTCGTCGACCCCGAGCTGGGCATCAACGTGGTCGACCTCGGCCTGTTGTACGGCGTGCACGTCGGCGACGACAACGTCGCCACCCTGGACATGACGCTGACCTCGGCGGCGTGCCCGCTGACCGACGTGATCGAGGACCAGGCCCGGCAGGCGTTGACCACCGGCCCGGGTGGCGGTCTGGTCGACGACATCCGGATCAACTGGGTGTGGCTGCCGCCGTGGGGGCCCGACAAGATCACCGACGAGGGGCGCGACCAGCTGCGCTCCCTCGGCTTCAACGTCTGACCGGCCCGGCGCCGGTCCCGTCGAGCGCGTCGCCCCCGGCCAGGGGCGGCGCGCTCGACGCGTTTCTGCCGATCGACGAGAGCGGCCACTTCGCCGATGACGACGAGGGTGTCCCATCGCCGCGGATGACCCGGCGTGCGCGGGGACGATCTTTCTTCCACCGTGCGGTGTTCGGGCGGGGCCGACACCAGGGTGTGATCCGCGTGACATTCTCAATCGACAGTTGTCACCGTTCTTGTTGAGGAGACGGCACATGCGATCTCGGTTGATCTCCGTCGCGTCCGCGCTGGCGCTCGTCACGGGTGGCTCGGCGCTGGCGTTGCTGCCGGCCAGCCCGGCCAGTGCGCACTGCAGCGGGCACGGCACCCACCCGGATCTGTACAGCGGGGGCGCCATCTCGTTCGGAAACGGAACCAACATCCGCGCCTATCCGCACGTCGACTGCGGCAGTCGCGGGCTCGGCTACCCGAGCCAGGGGATCGACGTCCACTGCGCCACCTACACCAACGCGCTCTGGATCTTCCTCCGTAACACCACCACCGGGGTCAACGGATGGTCCCGGTTGGACGCCCTCAACGTCTCGCAGCCCACCACCATCGCCGACTGCTCGAGCGCGGTCGCGACGCACCAGCTGGCCTGAACGCCCACCGCCGGCACCCGTCGTAGCCGGCGAACGCCGGGAAACCGGTGGCGGCGGGCGGGGTGGGGAAGCAGGATCGGGGCGTGATCGAGACGTACCCGGTGCAGAACCTCCCCGTCGCCGCCGCCGCGCGCCGACAGCGGACGTCGTCCGGTCGCGTTCCGGTCCGCAGCCGACCGTCGTGACCGGCGCGTTCCTGGCCGGCCTGGTCGCCGGCTACGGCGTCGCCATCCCGGTCGGCGCGATCGCGGTGCTCATCCTCGGGCTCAGCGCCCGCACCTCGTTCCGGGTCGGCGCCGCCGCCGCGTTCGGGGTGGCCACCGCCGACGGGCTCTACGCCGCCGTGGCGGCCCTCGGCGGGGCCGCCGTCGCCGGGCTCGTCGCCCCGGTCGCCGGGCCGCTGCGGCTGGCCGCCGCGCTGGTGCTGCTCGTCATCGCCGGCCACGGCGCCTGGCGGGCGCTACGTCCCCGCCCCGTGACCCGGGCCGCCGCCGGTCGAGGTGCCCTGGACACCCCGGCCCGTGCCTTCGCCGGCGTGCTCGCGCTGACCCTGCTGAACCCCGCGACCGTGGTCTACTTCGCCGCGCTCGTGCTGGGTCGCGCGGACCGCGCCGAGCCGGATCCGCTCGCCGCCGGCCTCTTCGTGCTCGGCGCGTTCGTCGCCTCGGCGAGCTGGCAGCTGGTGATCGCCGGCGGAGGCAGCCTGGTCGGCCGGGTGCTGACCGGCCCGCGCGGCCGACTGGTGACCGCACTGCTCTCCAGCGCGATCATCGCCGCCCTGGCCGTGGCGGTGCTGCTGCCCGGCTGAGCCCGGCCCGGTCGCCGCTGCCCGGCTGAGCCCGGCCCGGTCGCCGCTGCCCGGCTTGGGCGGCGGTTCGCCGCCGCGGGTCCACCCACCCGTGGCGGTGGGCCGGCGTCGCCGTGCCGTAGGTTCGGCGTATGAGCAGCCGACCCGCAGCCGGAGGCGGCCGGTGGGTCGAGGTGGACCCGGCCCGGGTGGCCCGCTGGGTGGAGGGCTTCGCCGACCGGCACGGCCCGCCCGCCGCCACCGTCGAGGCGTACGGGCTGCTGCTCGCCGCCGCGGACGGCGCGACCGCCGAGCTGCACGCACCGCCCGGCGCACCCGCCGCCCCCGACCTGCCCGGTTTCGTGGCCGCCGCGGCCGCGCCCCGCCGGATCGGCCTGCTGCTCGCCCGGAAGGGCGCGGTGGCCGTCGGCGTGGCGGCGGGGGAGAAGCTGGTCGTCTCCAAGGTGGACACCCGCTACGTGCAGGGGCGCACCGCCGCCGGGGGCTGGTCGCAGCAGCGCTTCGCCAGGCGGCGCGACAACCAGGCGAAGGCGGCGCTGGGCGACGCCGCCGACCTGGCCGTACGGCTGCTGCTGCCGGAGGCGTCGTCGTTGCGCGCGGTGGTCTGCGGCGGCGACCGGCGGGCGGTGGACACCGTGCTGGCCGACCGGCGGCTCGCCCCGCTGGCGGCGCTGCGCGCGGAGCGGCTGCTGGACGTGCCCGAGCCCCGCCACGCCGTGCTCGTCGGCGCGATCGCGGCGGCCCGGGCGGTCCGGATCCTGGTGCGCGATCCCGCCCCCTCCTGATCCGGCGCACTAGGCTGGGCGCGACGGTCGGGGAGGGAGCCAGGATGGCGGAGACGGCGGCGGCCGACGTCGCCGTGGTCGGAGTCGTCGACTCCCACGACGACGCGGTCGGGGAGAGCCTGGGTGACCGGATCCGACGGCTGCGCCTGGCCCGGGGCCTGACCCAGCAGCAGGTCGTCGGCTCCCGTTACACCCGCGCCTACCTGGGCGCCGTGGAGTCGGGTGCCCGGATGCCGAGCCCCGAGGCGCTGGCCCACTTCGCCGACCGCCTCGGGCTGGCGGTGGACGACCTGCGCCACGGTCGGCCGGCGAACGCCGCCGCCCAACTCGCCGCCGAGCAGGCGGCGGCCCGCCGGGACCTCTCCGCCGGTCGGCTGGACGCCGCCGAGCGGGCGTTGACCGGCATACGCGGCCGCGCGGAGCGCTACCGACTGTCCGAGCTGGCCGGTTGGGCCGGATACCACCTGGCGGAGGCCCAACTGCACCGTGGGCGCACCGAGGACGCGGCCGCCCGGTACGACGAGCTGGCCGGGGACCTGCCTGACGACTGCCCGGCGCTGCGCGCGGCGGTGCTGGCCCGGCAGGCGTACTGCCTGCTGGTCGCCGGGGACGCGCCGCGGGCGGTGGCGATCCTGGAGGGCGGCCTGCGGGCCCTGCGGGCGGCGCCACCGGTGGACGCCGACGCCGAGCTGCGGTTGACCAACGCGTTGATGTACACGTTCCTCGAGCTGAGCTGGCGGGAGCGGGCCCGGCGGTTGGAGCGGGAGGTGACGCCCCTGCTGACCCGGGCGACCAACCGGGAGTGGGTGGCGCAGTTCCACGCCGTCGCCGGGCAGTTGCGGCGTGACGGCGAACTGGACGAGGCGGACCGGCACCTGCGGGAGGCCGTCCGTCGCTACACCGAGCTGGGGCTCACCCGGGAGATCGGCCTGTGCCACTGGGCCCGTGGCTACGTGCTGCTGCGGGCCGGGCGGCCGGGGGAGGCGGGGACGCAGCTGCGGCGCGCGCGGGAGACGCTGGGCGACGTCGGCGCGGTGCTCGACCACGCCGGGGCGACGCTGGAGCTGGCCGAGGCCCGCCGGCGCGAGGGCGCGCTGGACGAGGCGGCCGAGCTGGCCGAGGAGGCGGCCGGGGCGGCGACGGCCAGCGACCACCGCGAGATCATGGCCGAGGCCGACCGGGTACGCGGGCTGGTGCGGGCCGCCCAGGGCGACGGCGAGCAGGCGCGGCGGCTGCTGCTGCGGGCGGTCGACCGGTACGAGCGGGCCGGCCTGATGGGCGACGTGGTGATCACCTGCCGCCACCTGGCGGAGCTGTTGCTGGCCCGGGCGGAGCGGGACGAGGCGGCGGCGGTGCTGCGCCGCGGCCTGCGTGCGGCGGAGCGGCTGTCGTGAGCCGGCCGGAGCCGGACGGGGCGGATCCGGCGACGGGCGGGCTGGGCGCGCGGGTGCAGCGGCTGCGTACGCAACGGGGGCTCACGCAGCGCGCCCTGGCCGAGCCCCGCTACACCGCGGCCTACGTCTCCGCCGTGGAGAGCGGTCGCCGGGTGCCCTCGGGCGACGCCGTCGCCCACTTCGCCGAGCGGCTCGGTGTCACGCCCTCGGACCTGACCACCGGCCGCTCGCCGGCCGAGGTGGTGCGCCTGGGGCTGCGCCTGGCCGAGGCCGACCTGGCCGGCTCCGTCGACGAGACGGCCGCCATCTGCCGCGAGGTGGCCGGGGCCGCCGCCGACCTGGCGGAGCCGGTGCTGGAAGCCCGGGCCCGGCTCGGCCTGGCGGGCGTGGCGCTGCGCCGCGACGAACCCGGTACCGCGTCGGCCCAGCTCGACCGGGCGGAGGCCCTCCTGGCGGGGGCGGCGCCGCACGTACGCGCCGAGGTGGCGGCCGGCCGCGCCGGGCTGGCGTACCACGACGGTGACCCCCGCTACGCCCGCTACCTGCTCACCGAGGCCCGCGACGCGCTGCTGCGCGACGGGTACCCGGATCCGTCGGCCCTGCTGATCCTGCACGCCGAGCTGGTGCGCTGCCACGTCGCCCTCGGCGACGAGGGGGCGGCGGCGGGGGCCGCCAGGCAGGCCCTGGCCCTGGCGGTGCTCCCCGCGCCGGCCCGGGTCGCCGGCCTGCACCTGAGCGTCGCGGCCTCGCTGCTCGCGTCGGGGCGCACGGCGGAGGCCGCCGTCGCCGCCGAGCAGGCTCGCCAGGCGGCCCGGCAGGTCGCCCTGCGGTGGCTGCTGGCGTGCTGTCACCGGGCCCGGGGGCAGGGGCGCCGGGGTGCCGGCGACCTGGCCGGCGCGCTGGCCGACCTGGCGGGGGCACACGCGGTGCTGGTGGACGCCGGGCAGCCGGCGCTGGCCCGCGAGGTGGGGGTGGAGCTGGCGGAGGTGTACCACGCGCTGGGCCAGCCGGGGCGGGCCGACGCACTGTTGCGCGACGCCGTCGACCTCGGCGGCGACCCGGTGGTGGCGGCCCGTGCCGAGCGGGTGCGTGGCCTGCTGCGCGACGACGACGGCGACCGGGCCGGTGCCGAGCGGCACCTGCGGTCGGCGCTCGCCGGCTACCGGGCCGCCGGGCGGCGCCGGGAGCTGGCAGCGGTGGTCCTGCTGTTGGCCGACCTGATGCAGGGGTGGGGCCGCCCCGACGACGCGCTCGATCTGCTCCGCGAGGGGCTGCACCAGGTGGAGCAGGTCGGCGATCGGGTCGCCGTGCCGCGCGCCACGGCCTGAGCCCCCGGCGACGGGTACGCCGCCGGGGCCCTCGGCCGGGCCGTCGGGCCGGCCCGCCGTGGACCGGTCACCCGTCCGCCGTGCCTCGGGCGGGCGACCCGGTGCGTGCCCGTGGCGTCAGTCCCGGGCCCAGAGCGCCGGCGCGTTCGGTGGTTCCCAGCCGGGCTGGGCGGTGTGCGCCTGGAGGCAGCGGTAACCGACACCGCCGTAGGTGACCCGGGCCCCGACCGGGTACGCGGTGCCGGCCGCCCAGGTGCCACCGGGGGCGGTGCCGGTCGGGGTGGGGGTGGGACCCGAGGTCACGTTGAGGACGAAGTCGAAACTCGCCTCCCGGACGCCGTTCACCGTACGTACCGTCATCAGCAGCGCGGGGTCGAAGAGCGTGTCCGTGCTGTTGCGGGGCTCGCCGGGGAAATACAGCTGGGTGGTGAGCACCGGCCGGTCCGGCGCCTGCGCCTTGACGTGGATGTGCCGGGTCCGCCCGGGATAGAGGCCCGGCACGATCGTGCTGAGCCGGTACGCGCCCGACGCGTCGGTGAACTGGTGGCCACGTAGCCGGTAGCCGACGTTGTCGTAGCCGCCGTTGGCGTCGGCCTGCCAGAAGTCCAGCAGCACGTCGGGCAGCGGCCGGCAGTCCAGCCCGAAGACGTGCCCGGTGACGGTGAGTCGGGTGCCGACCGTACCGGCCTCGACGAGCGAGGAGCGGCGCGGTGAGTTCGGCTTGAAGTAGGGGCCCTCCATCTGCGGCGGCGTCGGGTCGTCGCCGTCGTCGCAGTACGGGGTGAGGGGCGGCGCCGGCATGGGGTCGGCCGTCCTCGCGCCCACCGCCCGCGCGGCGCCGGCGACGAGGAACGGGGCGGGCAGGGCGAGCGCCGCCGCCCGCAGCACGCTCTTGCGTGTCACGCCGCTGTGGGGGCGGGCACCGTCTGGCTCCCCTGCGTCGCTGGCTGCACCGTTCATGAGGGTTCCTCCTGGTGATGGGGGCGGGTGTCGGCCGGCCCGGGAGGTCCCTGGCCGACCCGGGCCGGCGACCCGACGCTATTGACGGACGTCGGGCTGCGTCGATGTGTCAGCCGGCGGGATCGTGGTGTTTTCCGCCGTGCCGGCGGAACGCGCCGGGGGAGTCGCCGGCCTCCCGGCGGAAGAAGCGGCAGAAGTAGGCGGGGTCGGCGAAGCCGAGCCGGTCGGCGATCGCGGCCACGGTGAGGTCGGTGCGGGTCAGCAGGCGCTTCGCCTCCAGGACCCGGGCCCGGCGGATCAGCCGGGCGGGGGTGGCGCCGGTGGCCAGCGGGACCGCGTCGTTGAGGTGGCGCACCGACACGCCGATGCGGCGGGCGTACGCGCGGGGAGGCTCGCCGACGAGATCCGGTTCGCCGAGCAGCTCCTCGAAGCGGCGGGCGATCGCGGCGGCGCGCCGGTTGCGGGTGCCCGGCCCGGGCGGCGGGCCGGGCGGCGGGCCCGTGGGCCGGGACCGGCGCACCTCGGTGAGCAGGAGGTGCAGGTAGGCGCGCAGGGTGCTCGTCCGGCCCGGCCCACCCCGGCGGTACTCGGCCGTCGTCCACCGCATCAGGGTGGCGATCCGCCTCGCCTGCGCGTCGTCACGCGGGCGCCAGGAGCGGTGCCCCGAGCGGCGCAGCGCGTCGCGGTCGGCCGGGAAGGTCAGCAGGAACTCGGCGGCGCAGAGCAGTACGTGCCCGCGCAGGTCGCGCTGGTCCTGCCAGTGGTGCACCTGGCCGGGCGTGACGACGAACAGGTGCGGCGGTCGGACGGGGTGGGCGTCGAGGTCGATGACGTGGGTGGCCCGCCCGTGGGTCACGTACACCAGCTCGTAGAAGGCGTGCCGGTGCGGGAAGTCGGCGCGGGAGAGCGGGCCGATCTCCTCGAAGGAGCCGACGGCGAAGGGCAGCTCGTCCGGGGCGGGTACCGCCAGGTCGTGCCGGGGCAGCGGCGGCCCGGTCGCGGGGGCCGGCGTCGGGGAGCGGGTGGCCGGCCCGGGGGCCACGGCGGGTCGTGCGGGGACGGTCCGGGTCCGGCGGTCGTACGGGCGCGGCGGGGACACGGGCGGCTCCGTTCGCAATGGAGGGACGGGGTGACGATCGATCGCCGCCTGTATTGACGGCGTCGGATGTCTAACCTACGGTGAGGGCAACACAGTTAACAACATTTGTTGTTATCCCTGTAGCGCATCGCCTCGATCCCGCCGTTCGGCACTCGCGTGCCTGATCAGCGGGCCTGACCCGATCCTCCACATCGTTCTGACCGCGAGGAGACCCCCATGCTCCGACGACCAGCCACCGTGGCGGCAACTACCCTGAGTGCTGCCGCTCTGGTGCTGACCCTGGCCCTGGCCACCCAGGCCGGCGCCGACACCACCCCCACCTCCGCCGCGCCGGCCGCCGGCCCCGACGGCGTCGCGCCCGAGATGTTCGCCGCCCTGCAACGGGACCTTCGGCTGACCCCGGCCCAGGCCCGCGCCCGCCTCGAGGTCGACGAGCACGCCAGCCGGGTGCAGCAGGTGCTGGGGACCACCCTCGGCGCCCGCCACGGCGGCACCTGGGTCGCCGACGGGGGAGCCGCCGTGGCGGTCGGCGTCACCCGCGCCGCCGACGCCGCACGGGTCCGCGCCCTCGGCGCGGTCCCCGTCCCCGTCACGTACGGGGAGGACGCCCTCGACGGCGCGGTCGACCGGCTGAACCGTCGGGCCGCCGCCGCGCCGCCCACCGTCGTCGGCTGGTACGCCGACCTTCCCGGCAACTCCGTCGTGCTGCTGGCCCGCGACGGCGGCTCGGCCGCGGCCCGGGCCTTCGCCGCCGCCGCGGGGGTGCCGGCCGGCGCGGTGCGGGTCCAGGCCAGCACCGAGAGCCCGAGGCCGTACGCCGACGTGATCGGTGGCAACGCCTACTACACCGGCAGCAGCCGCTGCTCGGTCGGGTTCTCCGTCGACGGGGGCTTCGTCACCGCCGGGCACTGCGGCCGGACCGGTGCCCGCACCTCCCAGCCGGGCGGCACCGTGCGCGGCTCCACCTTCCCGGGCCGCGACTACGCCTGGGTGCAGGTGGACGCCGGGAACACCCCGCGCGGGCTGGTGAACGACTATCGCGGCGGGACGGTCCCGGTGGCGGGCAGCGTCGAGGCCGCCGTGGGGGCGGCGGTCTGCCGGTCCGGCTCCACCACCGGCTGGCGCTGCGGCACCATCCAGCAGAAGAATGCCTCGGTGACCTACCCGGAGGGCACCGTCACCGGGTTGACCCGCAGCAACGCCTGCGCCGAGCCGGGCGACTCCGGCGGCTCGTGGATCTCCGGCAACCAGGCGCAGGGGGTCACCTCGGGCGGCTCCGGCAACTGCACCTCCGGCGGAACCATGTACTTCCAGCCGGTCAACGCGATCCTGGCCGCGTACGGGCTGACCCTCGTCACCGCCGGCGGCCCCGCGCCGACCCCCACGCCCACCTCGACGGGCAACCCGCCCGGCGGCACGACCTGGCAGGCCGGCACCGGGTACGCGGCCGGCGCGACGGTGACCTACGCGGGGGTGTCCTACCGTTGCCTGCAGGGGCACACCGCCCAGCCGGGCTGGGAGCCGCCGAACGTGCCGGCGCTCTGGCAGCGGGTCTGACCGTCGCCCCGTGGCGTCGTCCGTCAGGACGGGACTCTGCGTGCTCAGAGACTGCCGCGGAAGGTGTCGCAGGACTTCGGGTCGCCGGTGGAGTAGCCCCGGGTGAACCACTCCTTGCGCTGGGCGGAGGAGCCGTGGGTGAACTCGTCGGGGTTGACCGGCCGGTTGGCCCGCTCCGAGATGGCGTCGTCGCCGATCTTCTCGGCGGCGTCGATGGCCTGTTGGATGTCCTGCTCGCTGATGCTGGTGAAGATCTTCTGGCCGCTCGCGTCGGCGGTGCCGGTGGCGTTCTTGGCCCAGGCGCCCGCGTAGCAGTCGGCCTGCAACTCCAGCTTCACCGAGAGCGCGTTCGCGCTGTCCGGGTCGCGCTGCTGCTGGCGGCGCATCTGGGCCTCGGTGCCGAGGAGGTCCTGCACGTGGTGGCCGTACTCGTGGGCGAGCACGTACGGCTGGGCGAACTCGCCGGCGGCGCCGAGCTGCTGGGCGAGCACCTGGTAGAAGGTCAGGTCGATGTAGACCTGGTCGTCGGCGGGGCAGTAGAACGGGCCGACGCCGGAGTCGGCCTGCCCGCAGGCGGTGCTGACGCCCTGGCTGAAGAACACCGTGCGCGACGGGCGGTACTGCTCGCCGAACGCCTCGGGCAGGGCCTTCTGCCAGTACGCCTGGATGGAGTTGACGTAGAGCGTGTTGCGGCAGTCGAGCTGCTGGAGCGCGTCCTCGGCCGAGCACTTCTGTTCCAGCGACGCGTTGTCGCCCTGCGGCTCGTCGCCGCCGTTCGTGGCCGCGTTCAGGCCGAAGCCGCCGCCGACGAGCGCGACGAGCACGGCGATGACCAGGCCGACGATGCCGCCCCGGCCGCCGCCGATCGGGATGGGGATGCCGCCCAGCCCGCCGCCTCCGCCGGATCCTCGCCGGTCGTCCACCTGGCTGGTGTCGATCCGCGCGTTCTCGTTCAGCTCCATGTCAACCCCGATCACCCGATTTGATCCGTTTTGGTGGTTGCGGTACCGGACCGGGTCCGGACGGCGTTCCGGTACCCGATGATCTTGATCGGTAATCCGGAGGGGTGGCCGGGCGGCGCCCGGTACACTTGCCCCGTGCTGCTCTGCGAAGGCTGAACCGCCCCGCGCCGACGGGCCTCGTGCTCGCCGGCGCTTTCGCGTGCCCTGAGTCAGCCCTTCCAGACCCCGAGAGCGAGTCCTCCGACATGATCACTGCCACCGGCCTGGAGCTGCGCGCCGGCGCCCGGATCCTGCTGTCCGACACCACGCTGCGCGTGCAGCCGGGTGACCGGATCGGCCTGGTCGGCCGCAACGGCGCCGGCAAGACCACCACGCTGAAGGTGCTCGCCGGCGAGGGCCAGCCGTACGCCGGGCAGATCGACCGGCGCAGCGCCATCGGCTACCTCCCGCAGGACCCGCGCACCGGCGACCTGGAGGTCACCGGCCGCGACCGCGTCCTGTCCGCCCGCGGCCTGGACGTGCTGATGGCCCAGATGCAGGAGATCGAGGCCAAGCTCGCCGACGGCGCCGACGACAAGCTGGTCCGCCGCTACGGCGCGCTGGAGGACCAGTTCGCCTCCCTCGGCGGCTACGCGGCCGAGGCCGAGGCCGCCCGGATCTGCGCCAACCTCGGCCTGCCGGACCGTGCCCTCGCCCAGACCATCGGCACGCTCTCCGGCGGTCAGCGCCGCCGCATCGAGCTGGCCCGGATCCTGTTCCGCGACGCGGGCGAGAACGGCGGCGGCATCCTGCTGCTCGACGAGCCGACCAACCACCTCGACGCCGACTCGATCACCTGGCTGCGCAGCTTCCTCGCCAACCACAAGGGCGGGCTGATCGTGATCTCCCACGACGGCTCGCTGCTCGAGTCGGTGGTCAACAAGGTGTGGTTCCTCGACGCCACCCGCTCGGTCGTCGACGTCTACAACCTGGGCTGGAAGGCGTACCTGGAGGCCCGCGAGACCGACGAGCGGCGCCGCCGCCGGGAGCGGGCCAACGCCGAGAAGAAGGCCGGCGCGCTGATGGCGCAGGCCGACAAGATGCGGGCCAAGGCCACCAAGACCGTCGCCGCGCAGAACATGGCCCGCCGGGCCGAGAAGCTGATCTCGGGCCTGGAGGAGGTACGCGTCGCCGACAAGGTGGCGAAGGTGCGCTTCCCCAGCCCGGCCCCGTGCGGCAAGACCCCGCTCACCGCGACCGGCCTGTCGAAGTCGTACGGCTCACTGGAGATCTTCACCGACGTCAACGTGGCGGTCGACCGGGGCTCCCGGGTGGCCATCCTCGGGCTCAACGGTGCCGGCAAGACCACCCTGCTGCGGATGCTCGGCGGGCTGCTGGAGCCCGACACCGGCGGGGTGCACGCCGGGCACGGTCTGCGGCTCGGCTACTACGCGCAGGAACACGAGACGCTCGACGTGGACCGTACGGTGCTGGAGCACATGCGCAGCGCCGCCATCGAGCAGACCGACACCGACCTGCGCAAGATCCTCGGCGCGTTCCTCTTCTCCGGCGAGGACGTGGACAAGCCGGCCGGGGTGCTCTCCGGCGGCGAGAAGACCCGGCTCGCGCTGGCCACCCTGGTCTGCTCCGGCGCCAACGTACTGCTGCTCGACGAGCCGACGAACAACCTCGACCCGGTCAGCCGGGAGCAGGTGCTCGACGCCATCGCCCGCTACCCGGGCGCGATCGTGCTGGTCACCCACGACCCCGGCGCGGTCATGGCGCTCAAGCCGGACCGCGCCATCCTGCTGCCAGACGGCGATGAGGACGCCTGGAGCGACGACCTCCTGGAACTGGTGGAACTGGCCTGACGCACCCCGGCCCGGCCCGGCCCGGCCCGGTCCGTCGTGTCGCGACAATAACTTCATGATCGACCCGGTGGGGCGACCCGGCGCGGCAAGCCGGTCGGGTGGCCCGGTGAGGTGGCCCGGCGGGTCGCGGTGCGTGCGGGTGGGTCGTGTGGACAGTCAGCGCAGGAGGTCGCGTAGGTGGGGCAGGACGCCCGAGGTGGCCAGGATGACCACGCCGATGACGATGAAGATCGCCGGAACGAGCCAGTGGCCGGCGCGCCCGACCAACCGCGTCACCCGGGGATGGTTGCCGAGCCAGGCGCCGGCCGCGCACCACAGCGCGATGAGCACCACGAAGACCAGTAGGAAGACCGCGCTGTCCGCCGGGCCGAGCGCCCGGAACACCGGCACGTAGATGGCGATGTTGTCGGCGCCGTTGGCGATGGTCACCCCGGCCACGCCGATGGTGGAGCCCACCACCGCGGGTGTCTCGTCGGCGTCGCGGTCGAGCAGCGCGCGGACGCCGAGAGCGACCGGCAGCAGGCCGAGCAGCCCCGTCCAGGGGTCGGGCACCACCAGGAGCCCGGCCGCGACCACGACGCTGGCCAGGGCGAGGGCGCCGATGCCCAGGTACTGCCCGGCGACGATCTGCCAGGGGCGGGGGCGGCCGGTGGTGCGGGCGGCGACGAAGAGCAGCGTCAGGACGACGATGTCGTCGACGTCGGTGGCGGCGAACACCACGGCGGCACCGGCGGCGGTGCCCAACAGGTCGATCACGCCCGCAGGGTACGGGCGGGCCGCCCGTCGAGCCGGCTGAGCCCGCTGAGCCGGCCGCGCGTGGTCGGGGCCGGCGTCCCGGAGGTCGGGAGCATCACTCTATCGGGAAGCTGACATTGCATAGCGTGTCGGTTGGCGAAGAGTTGATATCTGGCGCATGATCGTTCGAGGCGGTCTAATAGGTGGGACCGTATCCGAACCGCACAGTCTGGGACGTGAGGACACAGCATGGCAGCCACTGGCACAGCCACCAGCACTGAGAAGGGTCGCCGGATCGTCGGAGCCGAGCGTCAGACGCTCGCCAAGGACCTGGTAAAGCGGTACACCTCGGGTGAGAGCATCCGCGCGCTCGCGGCCTCGACCGGCCGTTCCTACGGGTTCATCCACCGGGTGCTCACCGAGTCCGGGGTTCAGCTGCGGCAGCGTGGCGGCGCCCGACGCCGCAAGAAGGCGTGACCCGCCCACCAGCGTCGTCCATCAGCGCCGCTCCCCGGGTCGCTCGGTGACCGCCGAGACGACCGGGGTCCGGCTGGAATGCGACGGGCCGGTCGCGACGGTCACGTTGTGCCGGCCCGACGTGCTCAACGCCCAGACTCCGGCGATGTGGCGCGCGATGAGCGAATTCTCCCGCGACCTTCCCGGCGACGTACGCGTCGTCGTCGTGCGCGGCGAGGGGCGGGCGTTCTCCGCCGGCCTCGACCTGTCCGTGGCCGGTGCCTCCGGGCCGGGGTCGTTCGCCGAGTTGGCCACCCTGCCTGAGCAGGAGTGTGCCGACCGGATCGCGGAATACCAGGGCGGCTTCACCTGGCTGCACCGCCCCGACGTCGTCTCCGTCGCCGCCGTGCAGGGGCACGCGATCGGCGCCGGCTTCCAGTTGGCGCTCGCCTGCGACCTGCGCGTGCTCGCCGAGGACGCGAAGCTCTCCATGGCCGAGGTGACGCTCGGCCTGGTCCCGGACCTCGCCGGCACGGGACGCCTGGTCGACCTGGTCGGCTACAGCCGCGCGCTGGAGATCTGCGCGACCGGCCGGCGGATGGACGCCGCCGAGGCGGACCGGATCGGCCTGGCCACCCTGGTGGTGCCCAACGCCGAGCTGGACGCCGCGGTGCGTGACCTGGCCGCCGGGCTGCTCGCCAACGACCGCAACGCGGTGGTGGAGATCAAGGCCCTGCTCGCCGGCGCGGCCGGCCGGTCCGCCGCCGAGCAGCAGCGGGCCGAGCGGGAGGCGCAGACCCGCCGGCTGCGCGATCTCGCCGGGCGCGGAGAATAGTAAGGACCGTTCGGGAAGGCCAGGGTTACGGCTGAGGTTGTCAGAGTCGTCGGGACAATTGACCTGACGGTGCGGTCAGCCCGACGACCCGGAGGTGAACGTGTCCAACTCGATGTCCGGCGGCGGCATGGCCGGTTGGAGCATGCTCCGGTCGATGCGCAACCGCGACGAGATCTCCACGCACCGCCTCAAGCGCGGGGTGGCCCAGCGGATCGTGGCCTTCGCACGGCCCTACCGCCGGGACATCGTCGTCTTCCTGGTCACCGTGGTGCTGGCGGCGGTCATCGGGGTCGCGACCCCGGTGCTCGCCGGCGACGTGATCGACACGATCACCCGGGGCGGTGCCGACGCCGGCAGCGCGGTGGTCCGGCTGGCGCTCGTCATCGCCGGCCTCGCGGTGGCCGACGCGCTGCTCTCGCTCGCCCAGCGGTGGTATTCGGCCCGCATCGGCGAGGGCATCATCCTGGACCTGCGCACCCGGGTCTACGACCACGTCCAGCGGATGCCGTTGCAGTTCTTCACGCGTACCCAGACGGGGGCGCTGGTCAGCCGGCTCAACAACGACGTGCTCGGCGCGCAGCGGGCGTTCACCTCGACGCTGTCCGGGGTGGTCAGCAACGTCATCCAGCTCGTGCTCACCGCCGCGGTGATGTTCACCCTCTCCTGGCAGATCACCGCGCTCTCGCTGGTGCTGCTGCCGGTCTTCATCATCCCGGCCCGCCGGGTCGGCAAGCGGCTCGCCGAGATCACCCGGGAGTCCTACAACCTCGACGCGAAGATGAACGCGACGATGACCGAGCGGTTCGGCGTCTCGGGCGCGTTGCTGGTGAAGCTCTTCGGCCGCCCCGAGGTGGAGGCGCGTCGGTTCGCCGGGCGGGCCGAGCGGGTGCGCGACATCGGCATCCAGTCCGCGATGTACTCGCGGACCTTCTTCGTGGCGATGCTGCTGGTGGCCTCGCTGGCCCAGGCGCTCACCTACGGGCTCGGCGGCTGGCTGGCGGTCACGGGCAACGTCAGCGCCGGCACCGTGGTGACCCTCGCCCTGCTGCTCACCCGCCTCTACGGCCCGCTGACCGCGCTGTCCAACGTCCGGGTCGACGTGATGAGCGCCCTGGTCTCCTTCGACCGGGTCTTCGAGGTGCTCGACCTGAAGCCGACGATCGAGGAGCGGCCCGACGCCGTGCCGGTGCCCCGCGACGCCGGTCGGATCGAGTTCCGCGACGTGCGGTTCCGCTACCCCAGCGCCGCCGAGATCTCGCTCGCCTCCCTGGAGGAGGTCGCCGCCCTCGACCGTACGGTCAACGAGCCCGTGCTCAGGGGCGTCTCGTTCGCGGTCGAGCCGGGGCAGATGGTGGCGCTGGTCGGCCCCTCCGGCGCCGGCAAGTCGACGCTGTCCATGCTGATCTCCCGCATCTACGACGTCACCGACGGGCAGGTGCTGGTCGGCGGGGTCGACGTCCGTGACGCCTCCCTCGACTCGCTGCGCGACGAGATCGGGGTGGTCACGCAGGATTCGCACCTGTTCCACGAGACCATCGCCGAGAACCTGCGCTACGCCAAGCCGGACGCCACCGACGACGAGATCTGGGCGGCCCTGGCCGGGGCGCAGGTCGCCGATCTGGTCCGGTCGCTGCCGGAAGGGCTGGACACACTGGTCGGCGAGCGCGGCTACCGCTTCTCCGGCGGCGAGAAGCAGCGCATCGCCATCGCCCGGCTGCTGCTCAAGGCCCCGTCGATCGTGATCCTCGACGAGGCGACGGCGCACCTCGACTCGGAGAGCGAGGCCGCCGTGCAGCGGGCGCTGTCGGTGGCGCTGACGGGGCGTACCGCGCTGGTGATCGCGCACCGGCTCTCGACCGTCCGCGAGGCCGACCAGATCCTGGTGCTCGACGGCGGGCGGATCGTCGAGCGGGGGCGCCACGAGGAACTGGTGGCCGTGGGCGGGCTCTACGCCGAGCTCTACCGCACCCAGTTCGCAGTCGCCGACTCGCCCACCCCGTACGCCGATGCGACCGGGCCCGAGCCGGTGGCCGTGCCGCCGCTGCGGCCCTACCTCGCCGACGAGGCGCTCCCGCCGGCGGCGGCCAACTGACCCTGCCGCGAGCTGCGGCCGGTCACCGCCGGTCGGCGGCGCGACTGCCGCTGCCGACCGGCGCCTCAGTCGGCGGTGACCGCCGCCCGCAACTCCCCGAACGCGGCGCCGAGCGTCTCCGGGGTGAAGTGCGCGTTCAGCCCGCTGGGGTTGGGCAGCACCCACAGCGGGGCACCCGCCAGCGGCTCCGGCTGCGGCCCGAAGGCGGCCTTCGGCCGGGCGAACCCGATCCGGTACGCGGTCACCCCCACCACGGCCACCCACCGGGGCCGGTGCCGCGCGACCTTGGCGGTGAGGACCTCCGCCCCCTCGAGAAGTTCGGCCGGGGTCAGCTCGTCGGCGCGGGCGCTGGCCCGCGCGACCATGTTGCTGATGCCGAGGCCGTAGCCCGGCAGCTCGTCCTGCTCGCTGGGGTGCAGCAGCCGGGGCGTGAACCCGCCCCTGTGCAGCGCCGGCCAGAACCGGTTGCCCGGCCGGGCGAAGTGCCATCCGGTCGCCGCCGACCACAGGCCCGGGTTGATCCCGACGAAGAGCACGTCCAGGCCGGGGGCGATGACGTCGGGGATGGTGCGCTGCGCCGCCGCGGCGAGTTCCTCCCGCGTCGGCCGCGGATGCCGTGCGGCCGCGTCCGTCGCCACCGCCCGCCGCCGGGCGGGGGAGCCGGGTGCCGACCTGCCGGCGGGCGGGGCCATCACAGGCTCCGCAGTACGCCGCCGTCGACCGGCACGGTGACCCCGCTCAGGTAGCTCGCGGCGGGGGAGAGCACGAACGCGGCCACCCGGCCGAACTCGGCGGGGGCGCCGATACGGCGCAACGGGATGGCGGCCTCGGCCTCCGCGCGTGCCCGCTCGGGGTCGCCGGTGGCCGCGAAGAGCTCCACGTTGCGGTCGGTCATGATCCGCCCCGGCAGCAGCCCGACCACCCGTACGCCCCGGGGGCCGTACTCGTCGGCGACGTCCTTGGCCATGCCCGCCAGGCCGGGCCGTAGGCCGTTGGAGATGCCCAGGCCGGGCACCGGCCCGCGCGCCGAGGTCGACAGGACCAGCCCGACCGCCCCGCCCGCGTCCCCCGCCAGGTGCTCGGCGACGGTACGGACCATGCGGACGGTGCCGAGGAAGACCGTCTCGAAGGAGTGGCGCCACTGCTCGTCGGTGACCGAGGCGGCGCTGCCGGGCGGCGGCCCGCCGACCGAGACCAGCGCCCCGTCCAGCCGCCCGAAGTGCTCCCGGGCCGCCGCGACGAGGCGCTGCGGCGTCTGCGCGTCGGCCAGGTCGGCGGTCAGCCCGATCGCCCGCTCCGGCCCGCCGAGGCGCTGCGCGGCGGCGGCCACCGCGTCGGCGTCGCGGGCGGAGAGCACGACGCGGGCGCCGTCGGCGACGAGGCACTCCGCGGTGGCGTAGCCCAGCCCCCGGGAGGCGCCGGTGAGTACGTACACCCGATCGGTCAGTCCGAGATCCATGCCGTCGATCCTGCCGCACCCGGCCGGATCCGCCAGCGGGGCCCTCGGACCGCCACGGCCGGCGACCGGGGGCGGACGGTCCAGCAGCAGAGGACGGGCCAACGGCGGACGGTCCAGCGGCACCGGTTCACCGGCGGGGCGGTTCAGTGGCTGCGGTTCAGCGGTGGGCGGGGCGCAGCATGCGTACCCGACCGGCGACCTGGACCGCGACGGCGCCGCCGGCGCGCCCCCACGCCGGCAGCCGACGCGGGCGCGGCGGTGCGTGCCCGTCGTAGCGGTGGGCGGCCTCGCGCGCGGCGAGTTCCTCCGCGCCCAGTGGCGGCAGCGCGCCCTGGTCGCGCAGGTCACGGGCCAGGTCCCAGCCGTCGCGCAGCGAGCCGCCGGTCGGCCGCCCCGACGCCCAGCGGGCGAAGGTCGCCGACCACTGCGGACCGAGACCGGCGGCGAGCAACGGCCAGTGCCGGGCCACCTCCCCGGCGCGTTTGCGCAGCAACGCGGCCCCGGCGGCGGCGAGCGCCGCAGGGTCGAAACCCGCCGGCGCGGGGCCGCCGGCCACCAGCGCCGCCACCAGCGCCGCCTGCCGCTCGGCCAGGTCGCCGCTCACGTCACCACCGGGAAGCCGGACGCGGCGGCCAGGGCGTCCAACTCGGCGCGCAGCAGCGTCGTGGGCGGGTAGTGCCCGTCGCGTTCCAGCAGGAGCGCGGGCGGCCGGCGGCGGGCGCACAGCTCGCGCAGCAGGTCCAGCACCGGTGGCGGCACCGGATCGGTGTGCGTGTCGTGGTAGTAGCCGCCGTGCTCGGCGCCGCCCGCGACGTGCACGTAGGAGACCCGCTCCAGCGGCAGCCGGTCGAGCAGCGCGACCGGGTCGGTGCCCCGGTTGCGGGCGTTGGCGTACACGTTGGCGACGTCGAGCAGCAGGAACGCGCCGGTGCGGTCCATGATCTCGGTGAGGAAGTCGGCCTCGTCCAGCTCGTCGTCGGGCCAGTCGAACAGGGCCGCGATCGGTTCCAGCGCGAGCGGCACCGGCAGCGCGGCCTGCGCCCGGGCGACGTTGGCGCAGACCGCGTCGACCGCCTCGCGGCTGCGGGGCAGCGGCAGCAGGTGGCCGGCCTCGACGCCGCCGGCCCGGACGAAGGCGATGTGCTCGCTGACCAGCGGCGCCCCCACCAGCTCCGCCACCGCGCCCAGGTGGGCGACGCGGGCCGGGTCGACCGGTTCCGCGCCGCCGAGGGACAGGCGCACGCCGTGCGGTACGACCGTCACGCCGCGCTCGCGTAGCGCGGCGAGCCCCGCCGGCAGCGGCCCGGAGGTGGCGACGGCCTCCGCGACCACCTCCACGAAGCGCAGCCCGGGCAGGTCGGCGACGAACCCGGCGATCTCCGGCCGCCAGCCGATGCCCACCCCGTGCGGGCCGGTCATCCGCCGCACCCGCCTCCGCCGCAGCCCCCGCCGCCTCCGCACGAGCTGCCCCCGCTGCACGAGCTGCCCCCGCCGCACCCGCCGCCGCTGGAGGAGGCGCCGGTGCCGCTGATGGCCTGGCGCTGGATCTCGGCCTGGCTGGCGAAGCCGGGGTCCATGGCGTAGAGCGACGCGGTGCCGAACAATGCGACGCCCATCGCGGCGCCCGCCGCGCCGTACGTGGCGTAGGCCGGGCCCGAGGCGGGCGCGAGGTAGGTGTGCTGGCGCCGCAGGTCGCGCAGTGCCCGGGTGGCGGCGTGGGTGCGCCACGGCACCCGGTGCAGGAGGACGGCCACGACGATCAGCGGGATCTGGCTCAGCACGAGCCAGCCCACCGGACGGTCGTTCATCAGCCCGGCGACGATGCGCGCCACGCCGACCAGCAGCAGGGCGGTGAGCAGGAACGCGCCCAGGCGCAGCGCGGACCGGCGGGCCGGTGCGAGCGCGAGCCCGCGCTGCTCCAGGCTGGCCCGCAGCTGATCGAGCGCCCGGACCACCCACTCGTCGCGGGCCAGCTGCCGGGTGGTGGCGTTGCGGCCGGCCGCGAAGTGGATCGCCTGGTCCAGTGGTGTGATGCCGGCCGGCAGCGGCCCGCCGGTGGTCAGCCGCCGGTCCGGTCGTACGCCGATGGCGCCGCTGCTGCGCAGCGCGCCGACGGAGGCCCAGATCGCCAGCTGCTGCCCGCCGTTGAGGTAGGCGACCTGCTGCGGGCCGAGCTGGCCGACGTGACCCACCGACGGGCCGGCGAGGACCGCGAGCCGGTGGACGAGCGTACCGACGACGATCACGACGGCCACGAGGAGATAGACCCGGAGGAAGGTGGGGCCGGAGATGCCCCAGGTGTCACCAGGCGCGGCGGGGACGGTCATCTGCTGCTCCTTCGGGCGAGGGGATCGCGGCCCAATTGTGGAGCAGCCCCGCCAGGGCGTACCCACCGCGTGGGTCGAGTTACCGGACCGATACGCGTGGCGGGGGCGGACGGTCAGCGGCGGCGCACGGCCTCCTCGACCAGGTCGAGCACCGGGCCGAGGTCGCCGGCGGGGCGGCCCATCGCCAGGTGCAGCACCAGCCCGTCGTAGGCGAGTTCGAGGAACTGGGCCAGTACGTCGATCGGCACGTCCTCGCGGAGCACGCCCGCCTCCCGCTGCCGGGCCAGCCGGTCGCGGGTCGCCTCGGCGACCGCCGCCGACCGCTGCGCCCACCGCTTGGCAAACGCCGGGTCGGTCCGCAGTCGCCGGGACACCTCCAGTTGGCTGCCCAGCCAGCCGGTGGTGTCGGGGGAGACGGCGCCGGCCAGCAGGTCCCGCATGACCTGGACCAGGCCGTTGCGGGCCACGGTCTCCACCATGGCCGCGGCGTCGTCCTCGGCGACGGCGAGGAAGAGCGAGTCCTTGTCGCGGAAGTGGTGGAAGATCGCGCCCCGGGACAGCCGGGTGGCCTCCTCCAGCCTGCGGACGGTGGCGCCCTCGTAGCCGTGCCGGGCGAAACACGCCCGCGCGGCGGCGAGGATCTCCTGCCGGCGCGCGTCGAGCTGATCCTGACTTACTCTGGGCACGGGTCGATCGTGACAGCTCACCCTCCGTTGTGCAAACCGTACGTACGGCTTGGTTTGGCCGCGCGCATGATCATCGGCAGGGCGCGTGCCGGTTAGGATCGCCCCGTGATGCCACTCCCCACCGCCGTCGCGGTCCCCGCCGCGCCGCTGACCGTCGCGGCCGTGCAGGCCGAGCCCGTACCCGGCGACGTGGCCGGCAACGCGGCGAGCGCCGCCCGGCTGGTCCGCCGCGCCACGGAGCGCGGCGCGCGGGTGACCGTGCTGCCGGAGCTCTTCCTGCCCGCGTACCACCTGCCGACGCTGGCGGCCGATCCCGCCGGCACCGACGTCGCGGCCGACGCGGCGGCCACCGTCGACGACGCGCGGCTGGACCCGCTGCGCGAGGCGGCCCGCGACGGCGGCGCGGCCGTGGTGGTCGGCGCCGCCGTCCGGCACCCGGACGGCCGGCGGACGATCTCCGCCCTGCTGGTCGACGGGGCCGGCGACGTCCGCGTCGGGTACGACAAGCAGCAACTGTGGAGCGGCGAGCGGGAGCTGTTCGTCGCCGGTGACCGGGGCGCGACCCTGCTCGTCGACGACTGGCGGCTCGGGCTCGGCATCTGCTACGACGGCTGCTTCCCGGAGCACGGCCGGGCCGCGGCGGCCGACGGCGCGCACGGCTACCTCTGCCCGAGCGGCTACCTGGCCGGCTCCGAGCACCGCCGCGACCTGTACTACGCCGCCCGGGCGCTGGACAACACGATGTACGTGGTGTTCGCCAACCTCGTCGGCGGCGCCGACCCGTGGCGGTTCAACGGTGGCGCCGCCGTCTACGACCCGGAGGGCCGCCCGTTGGCCAGAGGCGCGGACACCGGCGAGGCCGTGCTGGTCGTCGCGCTCGCCCCGGAGGCCCTCGCGGCGACCCGGGCCGCCCACTGCATGCTGCTCGACCGCCTGCCCGACCAGGGCGGGGCCCGCGCGGCCCTGCCGGCCTGACGGGCCGCCGGAAGCCGACTCGGCACTGTCGGCGGGCGGTGCCGGTCCCGTAGGGTGCCCGAGTGCCGCTGCTCCTGCTGGACCTGGACAACACGCTGCTCGACCGGGCCGGTCCGTTCCGCGCCTGGGGGGAGCGTTTCCTGGCCGGTGTCGGCGCGCCGCCGGCCGACATCGACTGGCTGCTGTCCATCGACGCCGACGGGCTGACCGACCGGTGGGACGTGGCCGACGCCGTACGGGACCGCTACCGGTTGCGGATCCCGTCCATCGACCTGGTCGAGGAGCTGCACGACTGCGTGGTGGCCGACGTCCGGCTCGATCCGTTGGTGGCCTGCGCGCTGCGGATCGCCGACGGGGCGGGCTGGACGCCCGTGGTGGTCAGCAACGGCGCGGTGCGGCAGCAGGAGGCCGTCATCCGGCGTACCGGACTGGACCGCTTCGTCGCCGACTGGGTCATCTCCGAGGAGGTCGGCGTCAGCAAGCCCAACCCGAGGATCTTCGCGCTGGCCGCCCGGCGGGTGCGGCTGCCGTTGCGCGGCGCCTGGGTGGTCGGCGACGGCCCGGAGGTGGACATCGGGGGCGCCGCCGCCGTGGGGCTGCCCAGCGTCTGGCTGCACCGGGGGCGGAGCTGGGTCGACAGCCGGTTCGCCCCCACCCGCACCGCCGACGGCGTGATCGCCGCCGTCGCGGCGGTGCTCGCCGCCTGACAGGCGGCACGCCGGGCGTAAATCGGTTGACCCGGGTGGCGCCGGCCCGTGAGCATGGTCGGCGCATCGTGCAACCGGGTGCGCCCGGTCGAGGAGAGGGGGTCGGTCATGGCCGTCTTCGCAGGTCATTTCCACCTGCCTCCATCAGCCTCGAGCAAGGGAACACCACCGCAGTGCGCGATCACGACCTTCCGGCGCGCGAGCGCCGTACCCGCGGCAAGCGCCGCTACGACGACGACGAGCAGCTCTTCCTGAAGCGGGGCCGGGCCGCCGGTCCCGCCCCCGCCGACCCGGACGCCGAGCCGGACCCCGAGACGGGGGACAGCTGGTCCTCCTGGGACGACGCCGTGCAGGGCCCGCAGCCCCACCCCGACTGGCTGGTCACCGAGCTGGCCGCCAGGGACACCGAGCTGGGGGTGCTCAAGACCGGCAAGGAGGCGGACGTCCACCTGGTCCGCCGGGCGGTCCCCGACACCGACCGGTCCTGCCTGCTGGCCGTCAAACGGTACCGGGACCCCCAGCACCGGCTCTTCCACCGCGACGCCGGCTACCTGGAGGGGCGCCGGGTCCGCCGGTCCCGGGAGAACCGCGCGATGGCCGGGCGCACCGCCTTCGGCCGGCAGATGATCGCCGGGCAGTGGGCCGCGGCGGAGTTCGCCGCGCTGGCCCGGCTCTGGGAGGTCGGCAGCCGGTACGGGACGATTTCCGTCCCCTACCCGGTGCAGGTGCGCGGCACCGAGCTGATGCTGGAGTTCCTCGGCGACCACGACGAGGGGCTGGCCGCGCCCCGGTTGGCCCAGTTGCGGCCGGAGGCTGGGGAGCTGCGCGAGCTGTGGGGGCAGCTCGTCGACGCCCTCGTGGTGCTCGCCCGCGCCGGCCTCGCGCACGGCGACCTGTCGCCGTACAACCTGCTGGTGCACGCGGGGCGGCTGGTGCTGATCGACCTGCCACAGGTGGTCGACGTGGTGGCCAACCCGCAGGGGCCGGAGTTCCTGGCCCGCGACGTCCGGGTGGTCGCCACCTGGTTCGCGGCCCGCGGCCTGCCGGCGGCGGACGCCGATCCGGCCGCGTTGACCGCGTTGCTGCTGCGGGAGGCGGGGATCCGCTGACCGCGACGTCCCGGGCGGCCGGCACGTGCCGCCCGGGACCGGGTCACTGGAGGTAGCGCTCGACCGCCGGCTTGGGACGCAGGCCCTGGGCGTCGGGGTCGCCGTGGGTCTGCCGGGCGGCCCGCCGTCGCCGCAGCAGGTCCCAGCACTGGTCGAGGGACTCCTCCAGCTCGCGCAGCCGGGTGCGGGCGTCGTCGTCCGTGCCCGACTCCCCGGCCTGCGCGTCGGCGCGCAAGCGGTGCTCCTCGTCGACCAGCTCGGAGATGCGGTTCAGGATGGTCTTGTCGTCCATGCCCTGAGCCTGGCACAGGCCGTGCGGGCGCGCCCGGGTTCCACCGTCGTGCCCGCTTCTGCGGTAGGTTGCCCAGCCATGGTCCCCACCGTCCGCGCCGCCGGCCCCTCCGACGCGGCAGGCGTCGTCGCCCTGCTCCGCGCGGCCCGCCCCCATCTGGTGGTCACGCCGCAGGTGCTCGCCTGGCAGGCGACCGGCAAGCCGGCGGAGCGCTTCGGGATGCTCGTCGCCGAGGCGGGTGACGGGATCGCCGGCGTCGCCCGTACGGGGCTGCTGCACGAGAGCACGGAGCCGGGGCTCGGCTTCGTCAACCTGGTCGTGCACCCCGAAGGGCGGCGGCGGGGCGTCGGCTCGGCCCTGCTCGCCGCCGCCGAGGAGCGCCTCGTCGGGCTCGGCGTGCGCCTGGCGTACGCCCGGGTCGTCGACGAGCCGGCGTCGCTCGCCTTCGCCGAGCGGCACGGGTACCGGTCCGGCCGACGCAACGTGATCCTGGGTCTCGACCTGGCGACGGCGGTGCTGCCGCCCGCGCCCGCCCCGCCGGCCGGGGTGCGGCTGGTCACGGCGGCGGACCTGCCCGACCCACGCCCGCTGTACGAGGCGGACCTGGCCGCCGCCCCCGACGAGCCGGGCGACGTCGGGATGGACGAGATCAGCTTCGGCGACTGGCGGGCCGCGTACTGGGACCGGCCGGACCTGGACCGGGCGCTCAGCACGGTGGCGTCGGCCGACGGGGTGGTGGTGGCCTTCACCGTCGCGCTGACCGACGGACGCGACCGCTACCTGTCGGGCATGACGGGCACCCGGGCGGCGTGGCGGGGTCGGGGCCTCGCCCGGCTGGTCAAGCACTCGTCGCTGCGGGCGGCCCGGTCGGCGGGCCTGCGGTGGGCGTCCACCCTCAACGACGCCGGCAACGACGCGATGCGGGCGGTGAACGCCTGGTGCGGGTACCGCCCGGTGGCCGCCGAGTGGCGCCACCTGCGCACCCTCCACGAGTGACGCCCGACACGAAATCCTTCATGGACGAGCATTCCCATGAGCAAAATTCTCGTTCGACGGCTAGCGGATCCTCGACGGGTGGTGGCATGCTTCCCGAATCGTGACGCAAGGCAGCCGTCTGCGTGACGGTCTGTCACAGCGCAGCGTGACCAAGGGGGAGGAGCCGCGGGTGCGGGATGCCATGGCCGGGCGGAGCGTCGACGACGCACGGGGGCGGGCCGCCCGCTCGATACCACTGTGGAGGATGCTCCCGGGTCTGCTGCGCGACCCGCTGGGCCAACTCGTCGCGGTGGCCGACTCCGCCGAGGGCGAGATCGTCCGGCTCAACCTCGGGACGATCCGTCCGTACCTGGTCACCGAACCGGCCCACGTGCAGCACATCCTGCGCGACAACGAGGCCAACTACACGCGCGGCGGCAACAGCATGCTCTGGCGTCCGGTGCGGCGACTCACCGGCGAGGGCATCCTGTCCGACGGGCCGCAGTGGCAGGCCAGCCGCGCGCGCATGCAGCCGCACTTCACCGCCAAGCGCATCGACTCCCTCGTGGACATCATGAGCCGCGCCGTCAGCGACGCCGTCGACGAGTTCGAGGAGCCGGCCCGCACCGGCCGATGGTTCGACGCCGGCACCGAGCTGGGACGGGTCATCTGCCGGGCGATCAGCAGCGTCTTCTTCGCCGACCGGGTGAGCCTCGCCGACCAGCTGCGGATCGTCGCCGCCCAGGGCACGATCGTGACGGCGCTGCGCGCCCGGCTGCTCCTGCCGTTCGTGCCCGACGCCGTGCCGGTGCCGGGCGACCGCGCCCTGAGCCGCGCGATCGGCGTCGTCGACGACATCATGCTGCCGCTCGTACGCGCCGAGATGGCCAACCCGCGCGACGGCGACGACCTGCTGGCCGCCCTGGCACGCGCCCGCGACGAGCAGGGCCGCCCCCTCGACGAGCGGCAGGTCCGCGACGACGTGGTGGCGTCCTTCGCCACGGCGACCGAGACCACGTACGCCGTGTTGACCTGGCTGTGGCCGATCCTGGACGCCCACCCCGAGATCGCCGAACGGCTCTACGCCGAGCTGGACGAGGTGGTGGGGACCGACCGGACGATCAGCCGGGAGCAGCTGCGGGCGCTCACCTACACCCGGGCCGTGGTGGAGGAGCTGCTGCGGATGTACCCGGCGGGCTGGCTGCTGCCGCGTACCGCCCTCGCCGACGACGTCATCGGTGGCACCAGGATCAAGGCGGGCAGCATCGTCGTCGTCAGCTCCTACATCACCCAGCGGCTCGCCCGCTTCTGGGACCGTCCGGACGTCTTCGACCCCGAGCGCTTCCGCGGCGACCAGTCGCGCCGCGGCCACCGGTACGCGTACTTCCCGTTCGGCGGTGGCCCGCACCAGTGCCTCGGCATGTACCTGTTCAACCTGGAGGCCCCGCTGGTGGTGGCCACCATGCTCAGCCGCTACCGCTTCCGGCTGCGGGAGCCCGGCATGCCGCCCAAGCAGTTGGCGGCGGCCCTGCGGCCGGGCCGGCCGGTGGTCATGGCGCTGAGCCCGGTCCGCGAGCGGAGGCCGGCATGACCGCGCTGCCGGCGGCGACGCCCGAGGGGCGCGACGAGCTGCGCGACGCCCAGGAGCAGGGCCGCATCTGCGGCCTGGCGGTACGCGGCCAACGCGACCTCCAGGCCTCGGCCGCGGCCCGCCCCGAGCTGTTCCCCGCCGAACCGTTCGACACCATGCTGTTCGCCAACATCTCGCTGGCCATCGCCTTCGGTGCCCCGTGGTGCACGGCCGAGCAGCTGCGCGCCGCGAACCGCACCGTGCTGTGGGGCTTCGCCCTCGACTGGCTGATCGACCACCGGGCGCGTACCCGCGACGAGGTCGACGGGCTCGTCGCGCGCTGCCGCGCGGTGGCCGCCGGCGAGCCGCCCGCCGCCGACGACCATCTCGGCACCTACCTGGCGGCACTCCAGGAGGAGCTGGCGACGGTCCCCGCCTTCGCCGCGTACCGCCCGCTGTGGCGCGACCGGGTGGACGCGACGGTACGGGCGATGGCCCGCGAGTGGGAGTGGAAGGCGGCCTGGCGGCCCGGGGACCGGGCGTCCCTGCCGAGCCTCGACGCCTACCTCGACAACGCCGACAACCACGCCTGCACGATCGTCAACGTCGCGCACTGGCTCTACACCGGCGACGAGGCCACCCTCGCCCGGCTGGACGAGCTGGTCGCGGTCAGCGACCAGGTGCAGCGCGCCCTGCGCCTCGTCAACGACCTCGGCACCTACGAGCGCGACCTGCGCTGGGGCGACCTGAACGCGCTGCTGCTGGTCGAGGACCGCGCCGAGGTGGAGCAGCGGCTCGCCGCGCTGGTGGACAGCTGCCGCCGGATGCTGGTCCCGCTCCGCACGACCTGCCCGCGCGAGGCGGACTACCTGGCCCGGCAGGTCGGCTTCAGCAGCGGCTTCTACCAACTGGCCGACTTCTGGGGCATGTCGTGACGGCGGCACCCGTCGCCGCGCCCGACGTCGGCGACGCCGGGCTCGCCGCCGCCGGCCGTGAGCTGGTGGCGGCGATGCTGGCCGCCCCCGCCGGCACGGTCTCGCCCTCGATCTACGAGACCGGCCGGCTCGTCGGCGACGCGCCCTGGCTGCCGGGGCACGCCGAGCGGCTGCGGTACCTGCTGGCCGCCCAGCGCGCCGACGGCGGATGGGGCGCGCCCGGCGCGTACGGCCTGGTGCCCACCCTCAGCGCGGTGGAGGCGCTGCTGAGCGCCCGGCGTACCGACAGCCGGGAGGCGCACCGGCTCGCCCCGGCCGTGGACCGGGGCGTGGCGGCGCTGCGGGACCGCCTGCTGGTCGCCGTCGAGCCCGTGCCGGACATGCCGGGCGTCGACCTGATCGTGCCCGCCCTGATCGACCGGATCGACGCGCTCCTCGACGGCGGCGCGGTCGGTCGGAGCCGGCCGGCGGCGCGCGCGCTGCCGATGCCGTACGGCATGACCCGGCACCGGGCCGACGCGGTCGGTCGACTCCTCGCCGCCGGCGGGCCCGTGCCGCAGAAGCTGTGGCACGCCTTCGAGGTGCTGGACGCGCGGGCGCGGGTGTGCCTGCCGGCCCGGCCCGTCTCCGGCGCCGTCGGCGCCTCGCCCGCCGCCACCGCGGCCTGGCTGGGTGATCCCGCCCGTGCGGGTGCGGACCCCGCCGCGCTGGCCTACCTGACCGGCGTCGTCGCGCGCGGCGGCGGACTCGTGCCGTGCACGACGCCCATCGCCGTGTTCGAGCGCGCCTGGGTGCTCAGCGGCCTGGCCCGGGTCGGCGCGGCGACGGACGTCCCCGCCGAGTTGACCGGCGGGCTGGCCGCCGCGCTCGGACCGACGGGCGCGGCCACCTCGCCCGGCCTGCCGACCGACGCCGACACCACCGCCGTCACCCTCTTCGCGCTGGCCCGCCTCGGGCGCCCGGTCGCGCCCGACAGCCTCCTGGCGTACGACACGGGGGCGCACTTCTGCACCTGGCAGGGCGAGGACGGCGCCTCGGTCACCACGAACGCCCACGTCCTGGAGGCGCTGGGCTGGCACACCCGGCACCGGCCGGGTCGCCCGTACGCCGACGTCGTGCGGCGGGTGGCCGGTTGGTTGGTCGACGGCCAGCACCCTGACGGCAGCTGGACGGACCGCTGGCACGCCTCCCCGTACTACGCGACGGCCAGCGTCGCGGCCAGCCTCGCCGAGTACGCGCCCGACACCGCCGGCGAGCGCCTCGACCGGGCGGCCGACTGGGTGCGCGACACCCAGCGCGACGACGGCTCGTGGGGACTGTGGGCCGGCACGCCGGAGGAGACCGCGTACGCCCTCCAGGTGCTGCTCGGCACCGGGCGCGCGCCCCGGCCGGGCCTGGCCCGCGTCGTGCGCCGGGCGCTCGCCTACCTCGACGACCACCGCGAGGGCACCGAGGACGTTCCACTGTGGCATGACAAGGATCTCTACCACCCGGTGCTGATCGTGCGGGCCGCCGTGCTCGCGGCGCGGCACCTGGCCCGGCTGACCGGCCACGCGGGACGGTGAGCGCGGCGATCGGGTGCCCACCATGACGCACCGGTCATGATCAGGACTGCTTGAGTGATCGTCGTGACACTGCTACCGTGCGCCGGGTCGGTCGAAGCGCCATGCGGAAGCCGCCGATCGGATGAATCAGACTCCCCGCCAGGATGGGTTTTCAATGGGTTCCCGCAGTTCCAATCTGCGCCGGAAAGTCGTGGCTCTGCTGGCCTCACTCGTTGCGCTGTGGGCGTTCGCCGCGTGGGTGACCCTCCGGGAAGGCGTGGGTCTCCTCTGGGTGCAGGTGCTCGACGCGCAGGTCGCCCAGCCGGGTGAGCCGTTGGTGCTGGAGTTGCAGGCCGAGCGTCGCGCGTCCGCGGCGTACCTGGGGGGCTCGGGCGCGGCCGAGCGGGAACAGCTCGACGCGCAGTGGCGGCGCACCGAGGGCGTCGCCGACGACTTCCGCAAGTCGGTCAGCAGTTGGCGGGTGGACCTCGCGGCCGACGAGAGCCAGCGGCAGATCGACGCGGTCGTCGGCGGGCTCGACCGGCTCGACGGCGTACGCGAGTCCATCCGCGACCGGCAGGTCGACCGCGCTACCGCCACCCGTGCCTACACGGAGCTGATCGACTCGGTGCTGCGGATGTACGGGTCGCTGGGCAACCTGGACGACGAACGGTTCACGCAGGAGACCGGGGCGCTGATCGACCTCGTCCGGATCCGCGAACTCATGTCCCAGGAGGACGCCCTCGTCACCGGGGCCCTGGCCGCCGGCCGGATGACGCCCGAGGAGACCGCCGCGTTCGCCCGCGCCACCGGCGCCCAGCGCTACCTCGACAGCCAGGTCCGCACCGACCTGTCGAGCGCCGACCGGGCCCGCTACGAGGCGCTGCTCAGCGGCCAGGCGTACACCACGTTCCGGGCGTTGGAGGACCGGGTCGTCGTGCAGGCACGCGCGGGCGGCGCGCCACCGGTGTCGGCGGCCGAGTGGCGCGCGGCGGCCGACGTGGTGGTCGAGGAGCAGCAGCGCTTCATCATCGAGGCCGGCGACGCGCTCGTGGAGCGGGCCGTGCCCATCGCCGTCGGTGTCGTCCTGCGGCTGGTGCTGGCCGCCGGTCTGGGCCTGCTCGCCGTCATCGCCTCGATCGTCGTGTCGATCACCACCGCCCGGGCCCTCGTGCAGCAGTTGGAGCGGCTGCGCGACGCCGCCTTCCGGCTCGCCAACGAGCGGCTGCCCGGCGTGGTCGAGCGGCTCGGCCACGGCGAGGAGGTGGACGTCGCCAAGGAGGCGCCGCCGCTGGAGTTCGGCGACGACGAGATCGGCCAGGTCGGCAAGGCGTTCAACGCCGTGCAGGAGACCGCGATCCGCACCGCCGTCGAGCAGGCCGAGCTGCGCCGCAACGTCCGCGAGGTGTTCCTCAGCCTGGCCCGGCGTACGCAGGCGCTGGTGCACCGCCAGCTCACCCTGCTCGACGCGATGGAGCGTCGCGAGCACGACGCCGAGGAGCTGGAGGACCTGTTCCGGGTCGACCACCTGGCCACCCGGATGCGGCGCAACGCCGAGAACCTGATCGTGCTCTCCGGCTCCACCCCGGGTCGCGCCTGGCGGCGCAACGTGCCGATGGTCGACGTCGTGCGCGGCGCGGTCGCCGAGGTGGAGGACTACACCCGGGTCAACGTGCTGCCGCTCGGCGCCGTCTCGCTCACCGGCCGCGCGGTCGGCGACGTCATCCACCTGCTCGCCGAGCTGATCGAGAACGGCCTGTCGTTCTCGCCGCCGCACACCTCCGTCGAGGTGCGCGGGCAGATGGTGGCCAACGGCTTCGCCATCGAGATCGAGGACCGTGGCCTGGGCATGAGCGAGGAGGACCTGGCCGCCGCGAACCACCGGATCGTCGACCAGTCCGAGCTGAACCTGGCGGCCGCGTCCCGCCTCGGGCTCTACGTGGTCAGCCGGCTGACCGAGCGGCACGGCGTGCGGGTGCAGCTCAAGGAGTCCGCGTACGGCGGCACCACGGCCGTCGTGCTGATCCCGGCCGAGCTGGTCACCGCCGACGACGAGGACCCGAGCGCCTCCGGTGGCTTCCCGGCCGGTCTGCCCGCCGCCACCCCGGCGCCCGGCACGCCCGGCCAGGTGCCGCCCACCGCCGAGTCGCCGCTCACCGCGGCGCCGGTGGCGCTCGCCGAGCCGCTCACGCCCCGTACGCGGCCGGCCCCGCACGCCGACGCGCCTGCCGAGGAGGACGCCGACACGGGCGGCCTGCCGACCCGGTCGCGCGGCCGGAGCCTGTCGACGGCCGCCCCGGCCCTCGACGCGCGGTTGCCCGTCCGGCCACGCGGTGGCTCCGAGCAGTACGCCCTGGACGGCCCGACCTTCCCGACCGGCCTGCCGGTGGCCGCCGCCCGGCCCGCGCCGGCCGAGGCGACCGGGGCGCCGGACGCGTCGGAGGCGGACACCGGCTCCACCGCGACCGGCGGTCCGGCGCCGACGGCCCGCCAGGTGACCGCGCGTACCGACTCGGGGCTGCCGGTGCGGGTGCGCCAGGCCAGCATCGTGCCGGAACTTCGCGACGATCCGGCCGCTGGCGGGGACGACGACACCGACGACGAAGCGGCGCGCCCGCCGGAGCAGGTACGCCGGATGATGAGCTCCTACCAGACCGGTACCCGGCGCGGCCGCACGGACGCCGCCCGGCTGCTCGGTGGAGCGGGCGACAGCCGTATCGAGGCCGGCGGGGAACCCGACGCCGGCGACGACCTGCAAGCGACCTGACCGGCGCCGCGACGGCGCGGGGGACCTCCGCGCCGTGACGGTCAGCCGAGACGAGCACGGCGACAACTGCCGGGGGAGAAGAGGACGACGAGTGGCGCAGAAGACGGCTTCGAGTGCCGACCTGACGTGGTTGCTGGATGATCTGGTCGGCCGGGTGAAGCAGGCCGACCACGCGGTCGCGCTCTCGACGGACGGCCTGTTGATGGCCGCCTCGCGAGGGCTCAGCCGGGACGACGCCGAGCACCTGGCGGCCATGGCGGCCGGCATCCAGAGCTTGGCCCGGGGCGCGGGCAAGCGCTTCGGCGGAGGCCAGGTGCAGCAGACCATCATCGAGATGCAGTCGTCGTTCCTGTTCGTCACAGCGGCGGGGCGCAACGCCTGCCTCGCCGTCCTCGCCAGCGAGGACGCCGACGTCGGCCTGATCGCCTACGAGATGGCGATGCTGGTCACCCGCGTCGGCAAGTACGTGGCGTCGCCGACGCGGACCGGCGAGCAGCAGACCGGCGAGAAGTAGCCGCGATGACGGTGCAGGGGGAGTCCTCGGAGCACCAGTGGGTCGACGACCATGCCGGCCCGGTCGTGCGCCCGTACGCGGTGACACGTGGCCGGGCCCGGCCGGTCACCGGCACGTTCGACCTGATCTCCCTGGTCACGGCGACCCGCGCGGACGTGAGCCCGGAGGTCGGGCTGGGCCCGGAGCACCTGGCGATAGTCGGGCTCTGCCAGCGGATCCAGTCCGTCGCCGAGATCGCCGCCCACCTTGACCTGCCGGTGGGCACCATCCGGGTCCTGCTCGGTGACCTGGCGGCCCGCAGCCTGGTGCAGGTACGCGAACCGCACACCACGGCCGGCCTTCCCGACAACAGCGTTTTCGAGGCGGTAATCAATGGACTACGGGCACTCTGAGCGGCCGGCGGGAGCGACGCCACTGCCCACCGCGATCAAGATCCTCGTCGCGGGCGGCTTCGGCGTCGGCAAGACCACCATGGTCGGCGCGGTCAGCGAGACGCGCCCGCTGCGTACGGAGGAGGTGTTGACCGAGTCCGGCGTCGGCATCGACGACCTCTCCGGGGTGGAGAGCAAGACGACCACCACCGTCGCCATGGACTTCGGCCGCATCACCATCAGCGACGACCTGGTGCTCTATCTCTTCGGCACCCCGGGCCAGGACCGGTTCTGGTTCGTCTGGGACGAGCTGGCGCTCGGCGCGCTCGGCGCGGTGGTGCTGGCCGATACGCGGCGGCTGGCCGACTGCTTCCCCTCGATCGACTACTTCGAGGGCCGTGGCACGCCGTTCGTGGTGGCGGTCAACTGCTTCGAGGGGGCCCGGACGTACCGGCTCGACGAGGTGCAGGCGGCGCTCAACCTCGATCCGGGGGTACCAGTGCTGCTCTGTGACGCGCGACAGCGGGAGTCCAGCAAGGAGGTGCTCATCACGTTGATGGAGCACGCCATGAAGACCCGCGAGGCCCGCCGCCGCGCCGCCACAACCGAGTAACCGGATACCACCGCCACCGCAGCCGCTGCGGCGCGGGCGGGAGTGCGCCCGCCCGGTCCGGAGCGCGCAACCGCCACCGCACCGCAGCCGCTGCGGCGCGGTAGTCGCCGCTGCGCCGCTGTCCGCTGCGCCGCTGTCCGCTGCGCCGCTGTCCGCTGCGCCGCGTCTTCTCGGCGCGTTGCTGCCTGCTGCGTCGCGCTCCCGGCGCGCTGATTAGATCTTGGTAGGGAATGGCCCCTCCGGGGGCACGTCCGTACCAAGATCTCCGAGCGTGCACCGGTGCCAGCGCGCCGACGAGTGGCAGCGCGGCGTTGGGTGGCGGTGCGCCCGCTGGCGGCGGGGCGAGAGGGCACGGTCTCCGCTTGCCCGCACCGTCGGGTGGACGGCGCACCCGTGTGCACCGTACGCGGCTTCCGTGGGTGCCAGGTGGGGCGTGGCGGCAGTACGTGTACGTGGGCTCCGGCACGCCGGAGACGAACGGCACCGTGGTCGAGCCGCGCACGTACCATCCGTACACCCTCGACCCGGCGGCGGACGTGCCCGCCCTGGTCCTCGCGGGCGCCGGCACCGGCCGCATCTGAGCGGACACGCGATGGGCCCCCCGCCGTGGCAGGGGGCCCATCGTCCGTGCCGTCAGCTGGCGATCATGCGACGCAGCACGTACTGCAGGATGCCGCCGTGCCGGTAGTAGTCCGCCTCGCCCGGGGTGTCGATCCGGACCACCGCGTCGAACTCGACGCCGGTGTCGGTGCTGACCTTGACCGTACGCGGGGTCTCGCCGTCGTTCAGCGCGGTCACACCGGTGATGGAGAACGTCTCCGTGCCGGTGAGCCCGAGCGACTCGGCGGTCTCGCCCGCCGGGAACTGCAACGGGAGCACGCCCATGCCGATCAGGTTCGAGCGGTGGATCCGCTCGTACGACTCGGCGACGACCGCCCGGACGCCGAGCAGCATGGTGCCCTTGGCCGCCCAGTCGCGCGACGAGCCGGAACCGTACTCCTTGCCGGCCAGCACGACCAGCGGGATGCCGGCCTCCTGGTAGGCCACGGAGGCGTCGTAGATCGAGGTCTGCTCGCCGGTCAGGTGGTTGACCGTGAAGCCGCCCTCGACGCCCGGAACCAGCTGGTTGCGCAGCCGGATGTTGGCGAAGGTGCCCCGGATCATCACCTCGTGGTTGCCCCGGCGGGAGCCGTACGAGTTGAACTCGTGGCGCGGCACGCCGTGCTCGGCGAGGTACGTGCCGGCGGGCGAGTCGGCCTTGATGGAACCGGCCGGCGAGATGTGGTCGGTGGTCACCGAGTCGCCCAGCTTGGCCAGCACGCGGGCGCCGGTGATGTCGACGACCGCCTTCGGCTCGCGTTCCATGCCCTCGAAGTACGGGGGCTTGCGGACGTAGGTGGACTCGTCCGCCCAGGCGAAGGTGTCGCCGGTCGGGGTGGGCAGCGACTGCCAGCGCTCGTCACCGGCGAAGACGTCCTCGTACGCGGCGCTGAAGCCGGTGGCGCCGATCGCCGAGGCGATGACGTCCTGGATCTCGGCGCTGTTGGGCCAGATGTCCCGCAGGAACACCGGGTTGCCCTCGCTGTCCTCGCCGATCGGCTCGTTGGCCAGGTCGATGTCCATCGTGCCGGCCAGCGCGTACGCGACCACCAGCGGCGGGGACGCCAGGTAGTTCATCTTGACGTCCGGGTTGATCCGGCCCTCGAAGTTCCGGTTGCCGGAGAGCACGGAGACGACCGCCAGGTCGGCCTCGTTGACCGCGGCGGAGACCTCCTCCGGCAGCGGGCCGGAGTTGCCGATGCAGGTGGTGCAGCCGTAGCCGACCAGGTGGAAGCCGAGCTTCTCCAGGTAGGGCGTGAGGCCGGCCCGCTCGTAGTAGTCCATGACGACCTTGGAGCCCGGGGCCAGGGTGGTCTTCACCCACGGCTTGCGGTTCAGGCCCTTGTCGACGGCGTTGCGGGCCAGCAGGGCCGCGCCGATCATCACCTGCGGGTTGGAGGTGTTGGTGCAGGAGGTGATCGCCGCGATCACCACGGCGCCGTGGTCCAGCTCGTACTCGACGCCGTCTGCGCCGGTGACCCGGGTCGGGTTGCTGGCCCGCCCGCCGGCGCCGAGCGCGCCGTTGACCAGCTCGCGCGGGGCGTCGGCGGGGTCGTTGGTGCCATCGACGGCCGGGGAGTCGCTGGCCGGGAAGGACTCGGCGCTGGCCTCGTCGGCACGGCCCTGCACGCCGAACGGCTTCTCCTGCTGCGGGACGCCCGGCTTGCGGTCGGAGCCGCCGGTCTCGTCGGCGGCCACGTAGTCGGCCAGCGCCGAGCGGAACAGCGTCTTGGCGTTGCCCAGCGGGACCCGGTCCTGCGGGCGCTTCGGGCCGGCCAGGGACGGCTCGATCGTGCCCAGGTCGAGCTCCAGGCGTTCCGAGTACTCCGGCTCGGCGTCCGGGTCGTGCCAGAGGCCCTGCTCCTTGGCGTACGCCTCGACGAGCGCGACCTGCGCGGCGTCGCGGCCGGTCAGCTCCAGGTAGCGGACGGTCTCGGCGTCGATCGGGAAGATCGCGACGGTGGAGCCGTACTCCGGGGACATGTTGCCGATGGTGGCGCGGTTGGCCAGCGGCACGGCGCTCACGCCGGGGCCGTAGAACTCGACGAACTTGCCGACCACGCCGTGCTTGCGCAGCATCTCGGTGATGGTGAGCACCAGGTCGGTGGCGGTGGTGCCGGCCGGCATCTCGCCGGAGAGCTTGAAGCCCACCACGCGCGGGATCAGCATGCTGACCGGCTGCCCGAGCATCGCGGCCTCGGCCTCGATGCCGCCGACGCCCCAGCCGAGCACGCCCAGACCGTTGACCATCGTGGTGTGGGAGTCGGTGCCGACCACCGTGTCCGGGTACGCCTGGCCGTTGCGCTCCATGATCGTACGGGCCAGGTACTCGATGTTGACCTGGTGCACGATGCCGGTGCCCGGCGGGACGACCTTGAACTCGTTGAACGCGGTCTGGCCCCAGCGCAGGAACTGGTAGCGCTCCTTGTTGCGCTCGTACTCCAGCTCGACGTTGCGCTCGAAGGCGTCCTCGCGACCGAACAGGTCGGCGATGACGGAGTGGTCGATGACCAGCTCGGCCGGGGCGAGCGGGTTCACCTTGGTGGCGTCGCCGCCCAGCTCCCGGACGGCCTCGCGCATGGTGGCCAGGTCGACCACGCAGGGCACGCCGGTGAAGTCCTGCATGAGCACCCGCGCCGGGGTGAACTGGATCTCGACGCTCGGGTCGGCGTCGGATTCCCAGGCCCCGAGCTGCCGGATGTGGTCGGCGGTGATGTTCGCGCCGTCCTCGGTCCGCAGCAGGTTCTCCAGGAGGATCTTCAGGCTGTAGGGGAGCCGTTCGTGCCCCTCCACCTTGCTGATCTTGAAAATCTCGTAGCTCGCGTCTCCGACGCGTAGCTGGGTCTTCGCACCGAAGGTGTCGAGGCTCGCCACGTCGTACTCCTTCACACCAGCGACCGTGAGTAGTCCTGAGCAGTCTGTCGCACCGGTCGGGGTGCCGCCGTGGTTAGGGGACACTTACCGCCGATTCTCCGTCGTCAACAAAACCGTACGTCCGTCTTGCTAACTTCGCAACCTCGTGCCATCGTTCGGGACGAGGAGGTGTCACCATGATCCATCACGTTCAGCTCGCCTGCCCACGCGGCTCCGAGGAGGCGTCGCGGGCCTTCTACGTCGGCGTGCTCGGGATGGCCGAGAAGCCCAAGCCAGCCGCGCTCGCGGCCCGGGGCGGCTGCTGGTTCACCGGCCACGGCGCGGAACTGCACTTGGGCGTGGAGGACGACTTCCGCCCCGCCCGCAAGGCCCATCCCGGTCTGCTCATGCCGGACCTGGACATGCTCGCCGCCCGGCTGGCCGCCGCCGGATACCCGGTCACCTGGGGCGACGACGAACTGCCGGGCATGCGCCGCTTCCACTCCCAGGACGCGCACGGCAACCGACTGGAGTTCCTCGCCCCGATCGACTGACCCGCCACTGCCGCCAAGGGCGCGCTCCGGCCGCTACGTCCGCAACCACTGTGCGCTCTCGGCCAGCGCCGGCAGGTACGGGTCCGTGCCGTCGGCGTCGAGCAGGTTGGGCCGTTGGCGCCGACGCGGCCGGCTGAGCCGCGCCCGCCCCGCCCGGGCTGCTGGGGCTGCGGCCTGGCCGCGCGCCATCCGGACGCGATGTACTCGGGCGGCGCTGGGCTGCGGCCTGGCCGCGCGCCATCCGGGACGCGATGTACTCGGGCGGCTGAGTCGCCCCCGCGTCTCATGCCCGACAACGGCATGACGAAAGGGCCGGCCCCATCCGGGGCCGGCCCTTGTCGTCGTTGCGTGGTGCGTGATGGGTGGTGTCGTGGTCAGGCGGTGTAGCCGCGGGTGGCGATCCAGTCGGCGAGGTTGTCGATGTTCATGCGGTAGGAGGCCTGGTTGGGGTCGGCGGAGTCGGCGATGGTGACGGTGTTGCCGTTGTCGCGGTAGCCGACGACGCTGATGTAGTGCCCGCCTTCGAAGGAGTGGGTGGTGCCGTCGGTGTCGGTGGCGGTGCCGGCGATGTTGGCGACGACGGCGTGGCCTTCGTCGATGGCGGTGACGATGTCGGCGCGTAGCTTGTCGGTCTGCTTCTCGTCGGCCTTGGGTTCGCGGATCTCGACGGACTGGTAGGCGTCGCGGCCGGTTTCCTTGTTGAGTACGGGGGTGATGTCGTTGATGGAGTTGGTGCCGGCTTCGGTGGTGCCCATGCGCTGGGCCATGCCGTCGACGTCGATGTTCTTGCCCTGCACGCTCAGGGCGTTGCGGGCGGCGGCGGGGCCGCAGTAGTAGAAGTTGGGCTGGGCTTCGTAGCGCACGCCGAGTTCGCGCTCGCCGTTCTTGCGGTCCTGGGCGACCGAGGCGGAGGCGGGGTTGGCGTGGGCGGGCGAGGCGAAGGTGGTGAGGGGGCCGGCGATGGCGCCGCCGGTGACGGCGAGTCCGGCAGCGGTCAGGGCGGTCTTACGCAGGATGTCGGTACGCATGATGGTCGGCACCTTCCGATCGGGGGTACGCGGACACACGCCAAAGGGGGGGCGGGTGTGCCGCGAAAGGGGGAAAGGGTCGAAGCCAGGGAGAAGGGGTGCGCCCTACGGCTGGGGGGGGTGGGGCGCGTCCCGGGGGGATGCAACGACGCGGACCCGGCCGGCATTCCGGCCTCACCCCCGGCGGCCACCGCAAGGGGCGACTCGGCCCGGCCACCCGCAGGGGGTGACTCGGCCCGGGCACCGCAGGGCCTGCCGGGGGGTCACGCGCTCACGATGGATACAACGACCGGGGCCCCCGACCCATGCCACCGACCCGGTGACCCGCCCCACCCCAAACCCTCGCAAACGAGCCGATACCACCTGGGCGCGCGGACCTGTGACCGAAGACCATGCCTCGAACCGCCCGACATGCCCGAACCAGGCGCCGTGCCCGAACCGCACTCCATGCCCGAAACCACACGCCATGTCCAAGCCGGATTATCGTGCCCGAACCGGACGCCGTGCCCGAACCGGACGCCGTGCCGGAGCCGCATGTCACGCCGGAGCCGGACGCCACCCCCGAGCGGCACGGCCCTGGGCTGGCCCGCCCGCTGCCCGCTGCCCGCCGTCTGCCGTCTGCCGTCTGCCGCCCGCTGCCCGCTGCCCGCCGTCTGCCGTCCGCCGCCGGGCCGTTGCCTCGCAAGCGCGAGATGGCCGCACGGTGATCAGGACTCCATGGGCGTTATCCGGTTGCTCTACGGTCCATGGGGTCCTGATCACCGTGGCTGAGCGTCGTGAACGGCAGCGGCGTACGCGCGGGCGCTATCGGGGCGACGGGGTTTGTCGGCCCGCCGGACGCTCCGCCTCAGAACGCTGGCGCTACGGGAGTTGTCCCGCACGGGGGAGCGGGATCGCGCGCGGGATCCGGGCGTCACGGCCGCCGGGCGTCGCGGCCGCCGGGCGTCGCGGCCGCCGGGCGTCGCGGCCGCCGGGCGTCGCGGACGTGGGGCGGTCCCGTGCGGGGAGCGGGGGCTGGGCGTCAGGTGGCCGTACCGGCCGGGCCGGTCGGGTGTCTTTCGGGCTTCTCGGACGTAGCGTCCATCGAGGTGAGCCGGTCGGCTCGGGCACGCAGGTAGCGCTGCTCCGGGAGGCTGGAGGTGCGCTGGGACGCGAGCAGGTAGTCCTCCCTCGCGGCTGCCGGGTCTCCGGCGAGTTCCCGCAGGTGGGCGCGGGTGGCCGCGAGGCGGTGGTGGCGGGCCATCCGGTCGTCGGCGGCCAGCGCCGACACCATGGCCAGGCCGGCGTCCGGACCATCGGTCATCGCCACGGCGATCGCGTGGTTGAGCGTCGCCATGGGATTGGGCGCGATCCGGCACAGCAGGCGGTACAGGAACTCGATCTGCCGCCAGTCGGTGTCGGCCACGTGGGGCGCCCCCACGTGCACGGCCGCGATGGCCGCCTGTAGCTGGTACGGGCCGAGCGGGCAGCGCAGCATCGCGTCGGTGACGAGTCGGGTGCCTTCCTCGATCAGGTCGGCGTCCCAGCGGAGCCGGTCCTGTTCGCCCAGCGGGACCAGGCCGCCCTCGGCGTCGGTGCGGGTCGCCCGGCGGGCGTCGGTCAGCAGCATCAACGCGAGCAGGCCGGCGACCTCACCGTCGTCGGGCAGCGAGCGGTGGATCGCCCGGGTCAGCCGGATGGCCTCCGTGGCCAGGTCGGGTCGGTGCAGGTCGGGGCCGGAGGTCGCGGTGTAGCCCTCGTTGAAGATCAGATAGAGCACGTGCAGGACGGCGCCCAGCCGCTCGGCGTACGCCGGTCCGCTCAACGTCGTGTCGGCGGCCCGGATCCGTTGCTTGGCGCGGCTGATGCGCGGACCCATGGTGGCCTCGGGCACCAGGAAGGCACCGGCGACCTCGGCCGTGGTGAGACCGCCGACGGCGCGCAGCGTCAGGGCGACCTGCGAGGCCGGGGTGAGCGCGGGGTGGCAGCACATGAACAGCAGCGTCAGGGTGTCGTCATGGTCGCGCGGCACCTGCTCGTCGGGGCCGGGGGCGACCATCGCCTCGGGCAGTTCCCGGCTCGCGCTGGCCGCCTCCCGGTCCCGGCGGGCCCGTTCGCTGCGGATCTGGTCGATGAACCTGCGGGCGGCGACCGTGACCAACCAGCCGCGTGGGTGCTCCGGCACCCCGTCGACCGGCCACTGGACCGTCGCCGCCAGCATGGCCTCCTGGAGCGCGTCCTCGCAGGCGTCGAAGTCGTTGTACCTGCGCAGCAGCGCGCCGAGGACCCGCGGTGCCAGCTCACGCAGCAGGCGCCCGAGATCCTCGCCGCCCACCCGGCCGTCGCGTGCCGGCAGCCGGTCGTGGCCCGCCCGCCCGTCGTCGTGGCCGCGGCCTACAGAGTCACGGCCCGCCCGCCCGTCGTCGTGGTCGCGGCCCGCCCGCCCGTCGTCGTGGGCAGCGGTCGGTACGCCGGTGGACCGGTCGGCGAGCACCTGGCCGCCGACCGGTACGCCCGACTCAGCTCGTCGCCGCCGCACCGCTCACCCGTAACGAGGCCGCTTCGGCCCCCGCGGAGAAGATCACCTCACGGATCTCGACGCCGAGACCCTCCACCCTGGCGTCCGGGATCAGCGCGGCCAGCTCGACGGCCCGGTCCCGGTCGGCGCACTCGATGAGGTAGTAGCCGCCGAGGTACTCCTTGGCCTCCAGGTACGGGCCGTCGCTTACCGTGGGCGCGCCTCCGCGGACCCGGACGACGACGCTCTCGGCCGGCTCGGCCAGCGCGGTCGTCCCGAGCATCTCGCCGGACTCGCGGATCGTCTCGATGAAGTCCTCGTGGCCCTTCATCACCTCGTTGCGTTCGTCCTCGGTGAGCGCCTCCCAGATCTGCGGGTTCATGTGCATGATCAACAGGAACTTCACGTCTGATTCTCCTCGCCCGTGGGCGTCCTGGTGACGCCGCTCGCTCAGTGGTCGTCGCCGGTCCGCCGGTCTTGACATCGTCCCCGATCCGCGACGGGAGAACGCCGCGCCGCTCCGGCCGCGTACGGAAGGGACGAACGGGGGAACGCGGGTCACGCCACCCGGACGGCCCTCATCGTGCCGACGGCGGGGTGGTTGCGACCATGGCGGGCATGGAGATCTGGAACAACCCGTCCTGTTCGAAGTGCGCCGCCGCCCGTACCGCCCTCGACGAGGCAGGGGTCGGCTACGCGGTGCGCCCGTACCTGGACCGGCCGCCGAGCGCGGCGGAGCTGACCGAGGTGCTGCGCCGGCTCGACGCGCGCCCCTGGGACGTCTGCCGTACGGGGGAACCCGCCGCGGTGGCCCTCGGCATGGCCGACTGGCCACGGGACGAGGCGGCGGAGCCGCGCTGGATCGAGGCGATGGTGGCCGCCCCGGAGCTGATCCAGCGGCCCCTGCTGCTGCTCGACGACGGGGGAGCGCTCGTGGGACGTACCGCCGAGGCCGTGGCGGAGGCGGTGCGCCGCACCGGCGTGACGCCCGGCACCGGCGCGGACCCCGGCCCCTCGACGCCCGGCACCGGCGCGGACCCCGGCCCCTCGACGCTCGGCACCGGCGCGGACCCCGGCCCCTCGACGCTCGGCACCGGCGCGGACCCCGGCCCCTCGACGCTCGGCACCGGCGCGGACCCCGGCCCCTCGACGCTCGGCACCGGCGCGGACCCCGGCCCCTCGACGCTCGGCACCGGCGCGGACCCCGGCCCCTCGACGCCCGGCACCGGCCCGCGTCGTCGGAGAGGGCCGCCCCCGCCGGGTAGCACGTTTCCCGGCGGGGGCGGCGGGAATGCGCCGGTCACCGGCGAACGCCGGACGTCGTGGAGGAGGGGTCGGATGCCGCAGCAGGGCGTGTCCACCGCGAAGCGGCTCACCCCCGTCGCGGGGGCGCCCCTGTGGTGCGACGCGCGGGAGTTCGGGCTGCGCGGCGACGGCGTGACGAACGACCAGCCGGCGCTGTCAGCCCTGGTCGACCGCCTCGGCGAGGGGTACGCCGCCGATGGTCGGGCCCGGGTCATCCACTGCCCGCCGGGGATCTACTCGATCCGCGACGCCGGGACGGTCTGGCGCAGCGGGGTGTCGCTGATCGGCTCCGGTCCGGGGGCGACGCGGTTCCTGCTCAGCAACGAGGGCAACCGGGCGAACCCGACGCCGTTGGCCTTCTGGACGACGGTGCAGCACGGCGCGAGCCGCGACCGGTACATCGCCGACTGCACCTTCGCGGACTTCGAGATCGACGGCTCCGGTGTGGCGATGGTCGAGTACAGCTACCTCGCCAAGGGGCTCGGCCTCCAGTACGTGGCGCGCGGCGTCTTCCGCAACCTCTACATCCACCACACCGGCGCCACCGGACTCGGCTGCGACTTCCTCCAGGACAGTCTGATCGACGGCGTGGTCGTGGTCGGGTGCGGGCGGCTCGACAACGGCGAGGAGATGGGCGGCGCGGGCATCGGCGTCGGCATCGGCGGGTGGGGCGACGTGGAGCGCCTCACGATCGCCAACTGCACCGCCCTCGGCAACGGCACCAACGGGATCTTCCTCGAACTCCAGAAGGACTACTGGACCCCGCCGCGCGGCTACCGCATCATCGGCTGCCACAGCCAGGCGAACCGCTTCGGCATCTCCGACTGGGGCGCCGACGGGCTGATCGTCTCCGCCTGCACCCTGACCGGCAACCTGGAGGCGGGCTTCGACGTCTCCGGCAACGGCACGGCGGGAGTCGCCGGCCGGGGCGGCATCATCAGCGACTGCGTGATCGACCGCAACGTCCGCGACGGGATCAGCATGGGCAACACGCCCGGCCCGTACACGGTGCGCGGGAACCGGATCAGCGCCAACGGGGAGTACGGCTACCACGAGCACGACCTGGGGCACGGCCACCGGGGTGCGGCGGCGGGAGTGGTCGTTGACGGCAACGACTTCTCGGACAACGGTCTGGACGCGATCCGGATCGACCGGCCGATGACCGACGCGGTCGTGGTGGGCAACCGGATCCGCAACAACGGCCGCCGGTGCGCCCCGGCCGCCACCGGCCAGGGCGAGTCGGTGCGCTACCAGCACCGGTCCGTCACCGACCTGGCGGCGCACTGGCCGCACGACGGGCACCGGGGCAAGGTGGTGCGGGTCGGCTCACGCACGGCGGTGGTGGTGTCGAACACCGACACCGACCTGACGCTCGCCGAGGTGCGGGCGGACTCGCCGACCGGCTGGAACGAGGACACGCCGCCGCCCGGCGCGTCGTACGAACTGCCGGCGGCCCCGCCGATCAGGGCCGGCATCACCGTCAACGCGCCGTTCGACTCGGCCACGGTGCGCGGCAACCGGATCTGGGACCACCGCGACGAGCAGACCCAGACGTACGGGCTCTGGATCACCCCGGCGGGCAGTTGCGTGTCCTGCCGGATCGAGGACAACGACCTAGCGGGCAACGCCGTCGGGGCGGTGCGGCTGGACACCCCGCCCGTCGGCGGGCGCTGGGACCGCAACCACCACGACGTCGACTGACGTCGGCGGGGCTCAGCGCGCGTCGTCGGTGGGCGCCGTCGCCTCCGCGTGCCGGTCGCGCAGCCGGGCCCGGATCTCCTCCGGGGTGTACGCCCGACGCCGCCGTTCCGCCCGGGCGATGACCACGCCCGACGCCGCGACGCCGGCGAGGCCGGCCAGCCCGAGCACCTTCCACCACCGCATCCCTTGCCGCATCGGCCTAGGGTAGACCCCCATGAGCATCAGCCTGGACGAGGCCGTGGACCTGACCCGTACCGGTGACGTGTGGGTCTTCCGGGGCCGCAGCGTGCCCGACCGGGCCATCCAGTTGACCACGAACAGCCCGGTCAACCACGTCGGCATGGCGGTCGTGCTGGACGACATGCCGCCGCTGATGTGGCACGCCGAGCTGGGCAGGTCGCTGCCGGACATGTGGACGGGCACCCACCAGCGCGGCGTGCAGCTGCACGATCTGCGCGACGCGGTCTGCGTCTGGGCCAACCGGTACGGCCAGCGGGCCTGGCTGCGCCAGCTCGACCCGGCGGCCGACGCGGAGATGGAGAAGGCGGTGCTGCGTACCGTCGCCCGGCTGGACGGCACCCCGTTCCCGTCCACCGCCCAGCTCGCCTGGCGCTGGCTGCGGGGCCGGGTCCCGGCGGTGCGCGTGCCGACCCTGCGCGGCCGGGTCCCGGCGGTGGGCGTGCCGGCTCTGCGCGGCCGGGTCCCGGCGGTGGGCGTGCCAGCTCTGCGTGGCCGCGACGGCGACCGCCCCGAGGTCCCGGCACCCGGGCGTGCCGGGGCCGCGGCACGCGAGCGTGCACTGGAGACGGCGTACTGCGCGGAGGTGGTCGCCGTGACCTACGAGGCGATGGGGCTGCTCCCCGCCGGCCGGCGCCCCAACTGGTACGACCCGGGCCGGTTCTGGAGCGGCGACGACCTCGGCCTCGCGAACGGCGCCCGGCTCGGGGCCGAGATCGAGGTACGCATCCCGCCGCGCTGAGGTTTGGCCCGTGGTCCGGCCGGCAATTGCTGTCCCCGTGAGAGCATCCACCGATCTGGACACGCTGACCGACTTCTTCGACCGGTACGGCGTGGCGCTGACCACCGGCGACGTGGCCGCCATCGCCGCCTGTTACGCGCTGCCCGGGATGGTGGTCGCCGACACGTACAGCTTCTCGTTCACCTCCCCGGCGGCGGTGGCGCTGTCCTTCGTCGGCGCGGCCCCCGACTACCACGAGCGCGAGCTGGTCGCGGCGCACGCGGCCATCGAGGACGTGCAGCCGATGTCGGCGCTGTTGACCATGGTGGCCGTGGAGTGGGAGTTCCTGGACAGCCGGGGCCGCAGGGTGCCCGGCGAGCGCTACCGCTACCTCCTGCGCTCCACCGACGACGGTCCGGTCATCTGCACCGTCCTGCGTACCTCCTGACCGCCGCCGCGACCGCGACGCCCGAAGGCCGTGGCGGCGGCCCGCAGCGCCGCGCCGTGTCGGCACCGGACGCGTGAGTCGGCGTGCGGTCGCGCCGTGCGCGGACGGTCGCACCATGTCGCCGTCGACCGCTACGCTGCCCGGGACGACCGCGGGAGGATGGGCATGCCCGAGACGCGCCGAGCACCGAGCAGGTCCTACGGCACGACCGCCGTCGCGTCGTCGCCGTGGATCGTGGTGTCCGTCGGCGTCGTGGTGATGGTGGTCCTGCTCGCCATCGCGCTGGGCACCTACCGGGGGCGCGGTCCCGCGTTCGACGCACAGCCCGCCCCGCCGCTGCCGACCGTCGGCCTGGCCGACCCGGAGCCGTCGGCGACCAGCGCCATGGCCACCCGCTCGCCCCGGGCGACGACCTCGCCGTCCGCGCGTGCCACCGCCCGCCCCACCCCGACGCGGTCCAGGCCCGAGCGCAGCAGCCGCCCGCCGTCGCCGACCCCCAGCGGCAGTGGTGCGGCGCTGATCGCGCCGCCACCGTCGCCCGCGTCGCCGCTGACGGGCCGCTACCGGGTGGTGGAGTCGTACGCGGACGGCTTCGTCGGTGAGCTGCTGGTCGGCAACACTTCGTCGACGGGTCGGGAGTGGACGGCGCGGCTGACCTTCCCGGGGGCGCGGCTGGGCAGCGCGTGGATCGAGGGCGCGCCACAGGGGACGGCGCAACGGATCGACGACGGTTTCACCTACCGCAGCGGTGGCGACCTGCCCGGGGGCGCGTCGGCCACCCTGCGCTTCTACGTCCAGGGCGCCCAGAGCCGCCCGACGAGCTGTTCGGTCGACGGCGGCGCCTGCCGCGTCTAGCCTTCCCCACCCTCTCCGGCCCGGCGCGAACCTCGCCGGGCCGTTTACTTTGCAAGCCGTCTGCCGTGTTACGACTTTGTTTGCAAGGTATTGCAGAACGTTTCGGCAAGGGCTAGCGTGCGGGCCAGTCAGCGACCAGAGGAAGGCGTCGATGAAACCCCCGCCGATACCGCGCAAGGCCCTGCTCGCCCTCGTCTCCCTGCTCACCCTCACCCTCGTCGGCACCCCGATGGCCGTGCGGCAGCTCGCCGCCGACGCCCCCGACGGCACCGGCCCGCTGCTCACCGCCGGCGCCACGCAGTGGCGCGCCGAGCCCTCCGCGCAGGCGCTGCTCTCCGCTGGTGACCCGCAGGCCCGCGCCGAGCAGTTCTACTTCGTGCTGCCGGACCGGTTCGCCAACGGCGACCGGCGCAACGACACGGGCGGCCTCGCCGGCGACCGCCTCTCCACCGGCCTCGACCCCACCGACAAGGGCTTCTACCACGGTGGCGACCTCAAGGGCGTCATGGACCGGCTCGACTACATCGAGGGGCTCGGCACGACGGCCATCTGGCTCGCCCCCATCTTCAAGAACCGTCCGGTGCAGGGCACCGGGGCCGACGTCTCCGCCGGCTACCACGGCTACTGGATCACCGACTTCACCCAGGTCGACCCGCACTTCGGCACGAAGGAGGACCTGAAGCGGCTGGTCGCGCTCGCGCACCGGCGGGGGATCAAGGTCTACCTCGACGTCATCGTCAACCACACCGCCGACGTCATCAAGTACGCCGAGGACAAGTACACCTACGTGGACAAGGCGACGTCGCCGTACACCGACGCGCAGGGGCGCCCCTTCGAGGACCGCAACTACGCCGACGGCAGCCGGGGCTTCCCGAAGGTGGACACGACGTCGTTCCCGTACACCCCGACGTTCGCGAACCCGGCCGACGCGAGGGTCAAGGTCCCGGCGTGGCTCAACGACCCGACGATGTACCACAACCGGGGCGACTCCACCTTCGCCGGGGAGAACAGCGAGTACGGCGACTTCTTCGGCCTCGACGACCTGTGGACCGAGCGCCCCGAGGTGGTGCGCGGCCTGACCAAGGTCTACTCCGACTGGGTGGCCTCCACCGGCGTCGACGGCTTCCGGCTGGACACCGTCAAGCACGCGAACCTCGAATTCTGGCCGCAGTTCAGCCAGGGCGTCGAGCGCGCCGCCGCGCGCGCCGGCAAGAAGGACTTCTTCATGTTCGGCGAGGTCTACAGCGCCGACCCGGAGATCACCTCGACGTACGTGCGGCGCGGCGGCCTGCCGGCCACCCTCGACTTCGCCTTCCAGGAGGCGGCGCGCGGCTACACCGCCGGCGACGGCTCCGCCAGGGCGCTCGCCGACGTGTACGCCCGCGACGACCTCTACCGCGCCCGCGACACCGACGCACGCCGGCTGACCACCTTCCTCGGCAACCACGACATGGGGCGGATCGGCTCGTTCATCGCCGGCGGCGGCACCGACCCGGCCACCCACCTGCGCCGCGACCAGCTCGCCCACGAGCTGATGTTCCTGACCCGCGGTCAGCCGGTCATCTACTCCGGCGACGAGCAGGGCTTCACCGGCCCGGGCGGCGACAAGGACGCCCGGCAGGACATGTTCGCCTCGAAGACCCCCGACTACCTCGACGACGACCTGCTCGGCACCGACCGCACCCACGCCAGCGACCAGTTCGACCGCGCCCACCCGCTGTACCGGGCCATCGCCGAACTGGGCGCGCTGCGCCAGGCACACCCGGCCCTGCGCGACGGTGTGCAGGTCAACCGCTACGCCGCCGACGGACCGGGCGTCTTCGCGTTCTCCCGGATCGACCCGAAGCAGCGCACCGAGTACGTCGTCGCGGTGAACAACGCCGCGACGGCGCAGACTGTCACCGTGGACACCTGGTCGGCCGGCGCCACCTTCACCGGCGTCTACGGCGCGTCGGCCGCCCCGGTCGCCGGCGCGGACGGCAAGCTCACGCTGACCGTGCCGCCGCTGTCGGCCGTGGTGCACCGCGCCGGCACGCCGATCGCGGCGCCCGACGCCGCGCCACGGATCACGATCACCGCCCCCGCACCCGGCGAGCCCGTCGCCACGAGGGCGGCCGTCACCGCGCAGGTCACCGGCGACCCGCTGGCCACGGTCACCGTCGCCGCCCGGGTCGCCGGCGGCAGGTGGACGCTGCTCGGCAGCGCCGAGACGGCCCCGTACACGGTGCACCACGACCTGACCGGGCTGGCCGGCGGCACGAAGGTCGAATACAAGGCCGTCGTCCGCGACGGGAAGGGGCGCACCGCGACCGCCCGGTCCACCGCGACCGTGGGCACCCCCGCGCAGTCCGCGTCCCGGGAGTGGGCCGTGGTGCACTACCAGCGCCCGGCCGGCGGCTACGACGACTGGGGCCTGTACGCCTGGGGCGACATCGACCCGGCGTACGCGACCGAGTGGCCCAAGGGACAGCCGTTCGCCGGCGAGGACTCCTACGGCCGCTTCGCCTGGGTGAAGCTCAAGCCGGGCGCGAAGTCCGTCGGCTTCCTGGTCGTGGACAAGGCCGGCAACAAGGACGTGGAACAGGACCGGACGATCGACGTGACGAAGACCGGCGAGGTCTGGGTCAAGCAGGGCGACCCGGCGACCTACCCGAGCCGGCAGGCCGCCACCGGCGAGGCCGACCCGCCGGTGGCGGACGGCACCGCGCTCATCCACTACCGCCGCGCCGACGGCAACTACGATGGCTGGGGCCTGCACGTGTGGGACGGCGCCGCCAACCCGACGGACTGGGCCGCCCCGCTCGCCCCCGTCCGGATCGACTCCTTCGGCGCGGTCTTCCGGGTGCCGCTGGCCGCCGGGGCGACCGGGCTGAGCTACATTATCCACAAGGGGGACGAGAAGGACCTGCCGACCGACCAGCGGCTCGACTTCGCCGCCGCCGGGCGGGAGGTGTGGCTGCTCGCCGGCACGCCCGGGCGGCTGCTGCCGTCCACCGCGTCCGGCGCCGCCCGGGACGTCGACCTCACGAAGCAGAAGGCGCACTGGATCGACCGCTCCACCGTCGCCTGGCAGGCCGGGCCCACCGACGGCAGGACGTACGCCCTGGTGGCCGCCCCGACCGGCGGGGTGACCGTCGCCGACGGCGAGCTCGTCGGGACGTACACCACGCTGCCGCTGACCGCGCAGCGCAACGGCCTCACCGAGGCCCAGCGCGCGGCCTTCCCGCACCTGTGGGCGCACGGCGCCTTCACGCTCGACCGGCGGGACCTGGCGAAGGTGCCGGCGGCCCTGCGCGGGCAGCTCCTGGTGACCGAGCGGGACGCCGAGGGCGCCCTGCTCGCCGCGACCGGCGTGCAGATCCCCGGCGTGCTCGACGACGTCTACGCCCGCGCCACCGACGCGCGGCTCGGGCCCACCTTCGCCGGCAGGGTGCCGACGCTGGCGCTCTGGGCGCCGACGGCGCGGCAGGTGTCGTTGCAGCTCTTCGACTCGCCGACCGCGACGCCGCGGACGGTGGCGATGCGCCGCGACGACCGCACCGGCGTCTGGTCGGTGCGCGGCTCCCGCGACTGGGCCGGCCGGTACTACCGCTACCAGGTCCAGGCGTGGCAGCCGGCGACGCAGCAGCTGGTCACCGCCTCGGTGACCGACCCGTACTCGCTGGCGCTCGCGCCGGACTCCACGCACAGCCAGATCGTGGACCTGACCGACCCGGCGCTCGCCCCGGCGGGCTGGGCGAAGCTGCGCAAGCCGGCGGCGGTGCCGTCGACGAAGGTGCAGATCTCCGAGCTGTCCGTGCGGGACTTCTCCGTCGCCGACAGCACCGTGCCGGCCGAGCGGCGGGGCACCTACCTCGCCTTCACCGACCCGGGCACCGCCGGCATGAAGCACCTGAGGGCGCTCGGCGACGCGGGGGTGACCCACCTGCACCTGCTGCCCGCGTTCGACTTCGCCACGATCCCCGAGCGCCGCGCCGACCAGCGGCAGCCGGCCTGCGACCTGGCCGCCCTGCCGCCGGACTCCGAGCAGCAGCAGAAGTGCGTCGCGGCGGTGGCGGACACCGACGGCTACAACTGGGGGTACGACCCGCTGCACTACACCGTGCCGGAGGGCGGCTACGCCGTCGACCCGGCCGGGGCGAAGCGCACCACCGAGTTCCGGCAGATGGTGGCCGGCGTCAACGGCGCCGGGCTGCGCGTGGTGATGGACGTCGTCTACAACCACACCTCGGCGGCGGGCGCCGATCCGAAGTCGGTGCTCGACCAGATCGTGCCCGGCTACTACCACCGCCTGCTCGACGACGGCGCCGTCGCCAACTCGACCTGCTGCGCCAACACCGCCCCCGAGCACGCCATGATGGGCAAGCTCGTCGTGGACTCCCTGGTCACCTGGGCCCGGGCGTACAAGGTGGACGGCTTCCGGTTCGACCTGATGGGCCACCACCCGAAGGCGAACATCCTGGCCGTACGCGAGGCGCTCGACGAGCTGACCGTCGCCCGCGACGGCGTGGACGGCAGGAAGATCCTGCTCTACGGCGAGGGCTGGAACTTCGGCGAGGTCGCCGACGACGCCCGGTTCACGCAGGCCACCCAGGCCAACATGGCCGGCACCGGGATCGGCACCTTCAACGACCGGCTGCGCGACGCGGTGCGCGGCGGCGGGCCGTTCGACGCCAACCCCCGGGTGCAGGGCTTCGCCTCCGGCCTGTTCACCGACCCCAACGGCGACGACGTGAACGGGTCCACGGCCCAGCAGCGGGCCCGCCTGCTGCACCAGCACGACCTGATCAAGGTGGGGCTCACCGGCAACCTGCGCGGCTACCGGTTCACCGACTCGTCGGGCCGGCAGGTCACCGGCGCGCAGGTCGACTACAACGGCTCGCCCGCCGGCTACACCGCCGCGCCGGGGGAGGCCGTCACCTACGTCGACGCGCACGACAACGAGATCCTGTACGACGCGCTGGCGTACAAGCTGCCGCAGGACACCCCGGCGGCGGACCGGGCGCGGATGCAGGTGCTGGCGCTGGGCACGGTGGTGATGGGGCAGGGGCCCGGGTTCGTCACCACCGGCACCGAGCGGCTGCGCTCGAAGTCGCTGGACCGCAACTCGTACAACTCCGGTGACTGGTTCAACCAGATCCGCTGGGACTGCGCGCAGGGCAACGGCTTCGGCGCGGGCCTGCCGCCCGAGCAGGACAACCGGGACAAGTGGCCGTACGCGAAGCCGCTGCTGGCCGACCCGGCGCTGGTGCCGGACTGCGCGGCGATCGACCTGGCCGACGCCCGCTACGCCGAGCTGCTGAGGATCCGGGCTTCCTCGCCGGTCTTCGGGCTGACCACGGCGGAGCAGGTGCAGAAGCGGGTCGCCTTCCCGCTCTCCGGCGCTACCGAGACCCCCGGCGTACTCACCATGACGCTGGACGGCCGCGGCCTTGACGGACGCTGGAAGTCGGTGACGGTGGTCTTCAACGCCACGCCCGAGACGGCGCAGCAGCGGCTGAGCGGGCTGCGCGGGGCGGACGTGGCGCTGCACCCGGTGCTGCGTACCTCGGCGGACGAGGCGCTGCGGTCGGCTTCCTTCGACCGGGCCAGCGGCACGTTCACCGTACCGGCGCGCAGCGTGGCGGTCTTCGTGCAGCGGTAGGCGTGTCACACGTGTCCGGCCCCCTTCCGCCGAGCGGAAGGGGGCCGGACCGTCCTCTGTGTCAGCCGATGCCGTTCCAGCTGGTGCCGCGTGACTGTCGTCAGTTGGCGCAGCCGGTGACGTTGGTGCAGTTGCGGGGTTCGTTCTTCTTGATGATGGTCTTGTTGTCGATGTTGACGGCGGTGGCGTTGCTGTTGTTGTAGATGCCGCCTGCGCCGGCTGTTTCGGAGGCGAAGTTGCCGACGATCTTGCTGTCGCGGATGGTGAGGACGGCGTTGTTGTCGTTGTAGATGGCGCCGCCCTGTTCGGCGTGGTTGCCCTTGAACTCGCTGGCGTAGAGGTTGAGGGTTTCGCCGTTGAACAGGCCGCCGCCGTTGTCGCCTGCGGTGTTGTCGGTGAAGACGGCGTGCCGGATGGTGGCGATGTTGTCGCTGTCGTGGTAGACGCCGCCGCCGTCGTCGGTGGCCTTGTTTCCGGCGATGATGACGTATTCCAGCAGCATGGTGGAGTCGCCGTCGTTGTGGATGCCGCCGCCGTCGTCGCAGGCGGTGTTGTGGGCGATCTTGGTGCGGGTGACGGTGAGGCGGGCGTCGTCTTCGCTGTGGATGCCGCCGCCGTCGTTGCTGGCCTTGTTGTTGGTGATCTGGCTGTAGGCGATGGTGGCGATGCCGTCGTCCTCGTTGGCGATGCCGCCGCCGTTGCCGCTGACGGCGCTGTTGCCGGTGGCGGTGTTGTTGTCGACGCGGGTGTCGTGGACGGTCAGTACGCCTTCGTTGTAGATGGCGCCGCCGTTGCCGCCGTTGCCGACGCCGCGGGCGTGGTTGTTGGCGAGGACGCTCTTGTCGATCTCGACCGTGCCGAAGTTGGCGATGGCGCCGCCGTTGCCCTGGGTGCCGACGCCGGTGACCCGGTTGTCGACGAGCTTGGTGTGCTTCAGGGTGGCCTCGCCGCCCTCCTGGACCAGCAGGGCGCCGCCGTTGGCGCCGCTCGGTGGCGGCGGGGGCGCGGTCACCTGGCCGCCCTTGAGGGTGAGGTCCTTCAGCGTCAGGTCGCCGCCGGAGGCGACCTCGAAGAACCGGAACAGTGCGGTGCCGTCGTGGAAGAACGTCGAGTTGTTGCCGAGGATCGTGATCCGTTGGTCGATGACGGGAAAGGCGTTGTTGCCGGTCTCCTCGGTGAACTTGTACGTGCAGTCCTTGGCCAGCTTGAACGCTCCGCCGTTGTCCTCGTTGGCCCGGTTCACCGCCTCGACCAGCACGTCGGTGTCACACGGCAGTTCCTTGGCGTCCTTGCCGTCGTGGTCCTTGCCGTCACGACCGTCCTTGCCGTCGCGACCGTCCTTGCCCTGCCAGTCCTTGCTGTCCTTGCCGTGCCAGTCCTTGCCCTGCCAGTCGTCCTGGCCACCACGGGCATCCTGGCCACCCTGGCTCTTGCCGGTCTCGCCCGCCCGGTCGTCGCGGCCGGCGGTGTCGTCCTTGGCGACCTGCTCGGCCGTGGACCACTTCAGGTCGGTGAGACGGTCGACCCCGACGGCGCCCGCGCTGCTCGCGGCGGCGACGCCGGCGAGGCTGACCACGCCGGTCAACCCGGCGACGCCGGTGGCGAGCCACAGCTTGCGCCGGCTCTTCGGCGCGGTGTTCTCGGCGTTCTTGCGAAGGTAGTTGGACATCGGAGCTCTCTGCTCTCTCCTCGTACCAGACAGGGCTGCTCCGCCACCGCGGGCTGCCCTGGCTACAAATCGGTTGTAGCTACTGAGGATCACCGTATGAGAATCTTTTTCCCTTCACGGTCATATCCGAGAAGAACCCACGTTAGGGGTATCGCGGGTCAAGGCGTGACGGTCCGGACGCCGAGGAGTCGGGCCCCCAGTCGTGCCGAACCGGCGGGTACGCCACGAGTCGCCTCAACCGCCCGGAAAGCCACCGGAGGCAGGCACCTTTCCGGCCCGTGAGGCGGATTCGTCCCGGACGGCGCCCGCACGGAAGGGATCCCTCCCCCGGGGAGGGGGAAGGGATCCCTTCGTTATGTGGTGGTTCAGTTGGCGCAGCCGGTGACGTTGGTGCAGTTGCGGGGTTCGTTCTTCTTGATGATGGTCTTGTTGTCGATGTTGACGGCGGTGGCGTTGCTGTTGTTGTAGATGCCGCCTGCGCCGGCTGTTTCGGAGGCGAAGTTGCCGACGATCTTGCTGTCGCGGATGGTGAGGACGGCGTTGTTGTCGTTGTAGATGGCGCCGCCCTGTTCGGCGTGGTTGCCCTTGAACTCGCTGGCGTAGAGGTTGAGGGTTTCGCCGTTGAACAGGCCGCCGCCGTTGTCGCCTGCGGTGTTGTCGGTGAAGACGGCGTGCCGGATGGTGGCGATGTTGTCGCTGTCGTGGTAGACGCCGCCGCCGTCGTCGGTGGCCTTGTTTCCGGCGATGATGACGTATTCCAGCAGCATGGTGGAGTCGCCGTCGTTGTGGATGCCGCCGCCGTCGTCGCAGGCGGTGTTGTGGGCGATCTTGGTGCGGGTGACGGTGAGGCGGGCGTCGTCTTCGCTGTGGATGCCGCCGCCGTCGTTGCTGGCCTTGTTGTTGGTGATCTGGCTGTAGGCGATGGTGGCGATGCCGTCGTCCTCGTTGGCGATGCCGCCGCCGTTGCCGCTGACGGCGCTGTTGCCGGTGGCGGTGTTGTTGTCGACGCGGGTGTCGTGGACGGTCAGTACGCCTTCGTTGTAGATGGCGCCGCCGTTGCCGCCGTTGCCGACGCCGCGGGCGTGGTTGTTGGCGAGGACGCTCTTGTCGATCTCGACCGTGCCGAAGTTGGCGATGGCGCCGCCGTTGCCCTGGGTGCCGACGCCGGTGACCCGGTTGTCGACGAGCTTGGTGTGCTTCAGGGTGGCCTCGCCGCCCTCCTGGACCAGCAGGGCGCCGCCGTTGGCGCCGCTCGGTGGCGGCGGGGGCGCGGTCACCTGGCCGCCCTTGAGGGTGAGGTCCTTCAGCGTCAGGTCGCCGCCGGAGGCGACCTCGAAGAACCGGAACAGTGCGGTGCCGTCGTGGAAGAACGTCGAGTTGTTGCCGAGGATCGTGATCCGTTGGTCGATGACGGGGAAGGCGTTGTTGCCGGCCTCCTCGGTGAACTTGTACGTGCAGTCCTTGGCCAGCTTGAACGCTCCGCCGTTGTCCTCGTTGGCCCGGTTCACCGCCTCGACCAGCACGTCGGTGTCACACGGCAGTTCCTTGGCGTCCTTGCCGTCGTGGTCCTTGCCGTCACGACCGTCCTTGCCGTCGCGACCGTCCTTGCCCTGCCAGTCCTTGCTGTCCTTGCCGTGCCAGTCCTTGCCCTGCCAGTCGTCCTGGCCACCACGGGCATCCTGGCCACCCTTCTTGTCGCCTTTCTCGCCGGAGCCCGGGTCGGCCGTGCCGGCGTCGCTGACGTTCTGCCGCAGGGTCGACGACTGCGCGTCCGACAGCCGGTCCGCGCCGCCGGCCTTGTCGTCGCGGGCGGCCAGGCCGCCCAGTGCCGCCAGGCCGACCACGCCGGCAACTCCTGCAGCCACCCAGAGTTTGCGCCGCCCTCGGGCCGGTGCGCCCGTGGGGGCACCACCGTCGGGAGTCGTTACGTCATTGGACATCAGAGCCTTCCGCCCTTTCCTGCTGTCAGACGGGGTCGCACCATCTGAAGCGGCGCGACTAGCCACAAATGGGTTTGTAGCCTCTGATAGCCACCGTATGAGAAGGATCCTCGCGAGATGTCCTAATCCGAGAAAACCCCGTATTCCCCTCACTCCGGACGTGACGCGGCAACCCGGCCGGTCCGGGCAGGAAGGGGGTGAGCAGCGCAAACGACGACGGGACCCGCGCCGGTGGCGGCGGGTCCCGTCGTGTGGTCGTACCCCGGGATCAGCCCGGCAGGCGGGGACCCGCCTCGCGCTGCTCGGCCAGCCAGGTCTCCACCTCGTCGGCGGCGCGCGGCAGCCCGGCGGAGAGGTTCACCGCGCCCGTCGCGGTGACCAGGATGTCGTCCTCGATCCGTACGCCGATGCCCCGCAGCTCCTCGGGAACCAGCTCGTCCTCGGGCTGGAAGTAGAGCCCGGGCTCGACGGTGAGCACGTAGCCCTCGCCCAGCGTGCCGTCGCGGTACTTCTCCTTGCGGGCGTTCGCGCAGTCGTGCACGTCGAGGCCGAGCATGTGACTGGTGCCGTGCAGCGTCCAGCGCCGGTAGACCGTCGACCTCCCGTCCATGGCCTCGTCGACGCTCACCGGCAGCAGGCCCAGGTCCGACAGCGCCTGGGCGAGCACCCGCATCGCCGTCAGGTGGACCTCCCGGAACGCCACGCCGGGCCGGATCGCGTCGATGCCGGCCTGCTGCGCGGCGTGCACGGCGTCGTAGACCTGACGCTGGAGCGGGGTGAAGCGGCCGTCGACCGGCAGCACCCGGGTGACGTCGGCGGTGTAGAGGTGGCGGTTCTCCACGCCCATGTCCATCAGCAGCAGCTCGCCGGGCCGGGTGGCGCCGTGGTTGTGCACCCAGTGCAGGATCGTGGCGTGCTCGCCCGCGCCGACGATCGAGCCGTAGCCGACGTCGTTGCCGTCGTGCCGGGCGCGCAGCGCGAAGATCCCCTCCAGCAGGCGCTCCGAGACGCCCCGGTCCGCCGGCAGGGCCCGGGCCACGTCCTCGAAGCCCCGTACGGTCGCGTCGACCGCGTCCTGGAGCTGGGCGATCTCCCACTCGTCCTTGACCAGCTTCAGCTCCGAGATCGCGATCGCCAGCTCCCGGTCGCGGGCCGGCTGGCCCTCGGCGCGGTGGCCGTCGTACGGGCGCACCGCCGTGTCCACCCGCGCGTCGAAACCGCGCAGCACCCGGGTACGCCCCGGCGCCAGGTCGGCCAGCGTCGCGTCCAGCTCGGTCAGGTCCGCCGTGGGCAGGCCCAGCTCGGCCGACTTCTCGGCCAGGGTGTGCCGCCGGCCCACCCACAGCTCGCCGTGCCGGCTGCGGAAGAACTCGTCGGTCCGCCGCGACGAGCGGGGCCGCATGAACAGGGTGGCGTCGTGGCCCGACCCGTTCGGCCGCAGGACGAGCACGCCGTCCGGGTCGTGGTCGCCGGTCAGGTAGGCGAAGTCGCTGCCCGGCCGGAACGGGTGGTCGGTGTCGTTGGCGCGTACCTTCTCGCCGCCGGTCGGGATCACCAGGGTCTCGCCCGGGAAGGCCGCCGAGAGCGCGGCGCGCCGCTTGGCGTGGTTCGGCACCTCCGGGCGCGGGCCCACCGGCAGGGTGGTGTCCCGCCAGCCCTGCCGCATGAACGCCAGGAACGCCTCGGGGAAGTCCGGGTCGTGCGACTCGGTGCCGTCCGCCGGCCTGCTGTCGGTGCGTCCCTCGGCCATGCTGCGCTCCCTCCGCGTCGTCGCAGGTCAGACGGTACCGCGCGCCGTCGGGGGCCGGCCGGGCCGGGACCGCCGGCAGTGTCGGGGGCGACGGATGCCACCCGTCCGGGGCGTCCCCGGCCGGCCGTCGGCTGCCGACGTCCTCCCGCCCGGGCGCACGGTGTCGCGACGGGGAGAGCCCAGCGGTGCCGCGACGGCCGCTCGGGCCGCGTGGAAAGATGACGACCATGTGCGGACTCCTGGCCTTCTTCAGTGCGCGCGGCGACGCCGCCGCCCACCGCGACAACATCGCCGGGGCGTTGGAATGCCTGCACCACCGCGGACCGGACGAGACCGGTGTCGAGGTGGTCGGCGACGCCTCCGGCCGGTACGCGGACGGGGTGTTCGCGCACAAGCGGTTGGCGATCATCGACGTGGCCTCCAGCCAAGAGCCCCTGTCCTACGCGAACGGGCGCTACCTGCTCACCTTCAACGGCGAGATCTACAACTACATCGAGCTGCGCGAGGAGCTGATCCGGACCTTCGGCGCGCAGTTCGCCACCGCCGGTGACGGCGAGGTGATCGTCGCCGGCTACCACTTCTGGGGCGAGCAGGTGCTCACCCGGCTGCGCGGCATGTTCGCCTTCGTCATCTGGGACCGGCAGGAGCGCCGCGCGTTCGGCGGGCGGGACTACTTCGGCATCAAGCCGCTGCACTACCTGGAGACCGCCGACGGCCTCTACCTGGCCTCGGAGAAGAAGGCGCTGCTGCCCTTCGCCCACTCCAACTACCAGGGCGACGCCGGCATCGACACGGCCAACCTCAGCCACTACCTGACCCTCCAGTACGTGCCCGAGCCCGGCACCCTGCACAAGGGCATCAGCCGGATCGGCTCGGGCGAATACCTGACCTGGTCCCCGGGCGGGCGCATCGACGTGCGCCGGTGGTACCGGCCGGTGTTCCGGCCCACCCCGGTCGACGACGAGCAGCGGCTCTACCACGAGATCCGGGAGACGCTGCGCGAGAGCGTCCGGATGCACATGCGCTCCGACGTGCCGGTCGGCTCGTTCCTCTCCAGCGGCATCGACTCGACCGCCGTGGTGGCCCTGGCCCGGGAGTTCAACCCGAACATCCTCACCTTCACCGTCGGCTACGACGTGCCCGGCTACTCGGAGATCGACGTCGCCCAGGACTCGGCCCGGCACCTCGACGTGACCACCATCCCGACCAAGATCGGGCCGTACGACATGATCGAGGCGCTGCCGAAGATCGTCTGGCACCTGGACGACCCGGTGGCCGACCCGGCCCTGGTGCCCCTCTACTTCGTGGCCAAGAAGGCCGCCGAGCACGTCACCGTGGTGCTCTCCGGCGAGGGCGCCGACGAGTTCTTCGGCGGCTACACCATCTACCGCGAGCCGCTGTCGCTGAGCTCGGTCAACGGGCTGCCCGACGGGGTGCAGAAGGGGCTGCGGGCGGTCTCCAAGGCCATCCCGCAGGGGGTCAAGGGCAAGAGCTTCCTGGAGCGCGGCACCACCCCGATCGAGCAGCGCTACTACGGCAACGCCCGGATGTTCACCGAGGAGGAGAAGCAGCACCTGCTGCGCCGCTACGACCCCTCGGTCCGCTACACCGACGTCACCGCGCCCATCTACGCCGAGTGCACGGAGCTCGACGACGTCACCAAGATGCAGTATGTCGACCTCTACACCTGGCTGCGCGGCGACATCCTGGTCAAGGCCGACCGGATCTCGATGGCGCACTCGCTGGAGGTGCGGGTGCCCTTCCTGGACCGTGCGGTCTTCGACGTGGCGTCGCGGATCCCGGTGGACCTCAAGCTCCCGCCCCGCTCCGACGCCACCAAGTACGCGATGCGCCAGGCGCTCCAGGGCGTGGTGCCGCCGGCCATCGTCAACCGCAAGAAGCTGGGCTTCCCGACCCCCACCCGGGTCTGGCTGCGCGGCGAGATGTACGAGTGGGCCCGGCACGTGCTGTCCACCTCCGGCGCCGGCGACCTGCTCGACCTGTCGTACGCGATGCGGCTGCTGGAGGAGCACAAGCGGGAGGAGGCCGACCACTCCCGCAAGGTGTGGACGGTGCTGATCTTCTGCATCTGGCACGCCATCTTCGTCGCCAAGACCCTCGACCCGGGCATCCAGCGCAACCAGTCCGCCCTGCTCACCAAGCCGGTGGTCGGCTCCATGGTCCGCTGACCCACCCGGCCGGCCCTCAGCCGGCCCCGGCGACCACTTCGCCGGCCCTCCGGCGACCACTTCGCCGATCAAGAGGTTTGCGTCCCCGGAGCCGTTGCCGGGGTACGCAAACCTCTTGATCGTTCAGCGGGGTCGTCCCGTGGGGGTCAGCGGCCGGAGCAGGTGACCGTGGGCAGGGTGTTGGTGCCGTTGGTGGTGGCGACGAAGCCGAAGGTCGTGGTGCCCTCCGGTGGGACCGCGCCGTTGTACGGCGCGTTGGTCACGGTGACCGAGGAGCCGGACGTGCTCAGCGTGCCGCTCCACAGGCTGTTGATGCTCTGCCCGCTGGGCCACGTCCAGTTGGCCGTCCAGCCCGACCACGTCGACGCGCTGTGGTTCATGATCATGACCTCGCCCTGGAAGCCGCCGTTCCAGGCGCTGATCACCTTGAAGACCGGCATGCAGTCACCGCTGTGCGGCGGCGGCGTGGTCGGGTTGGGCGGGGGAGTGGTCGGGTTGGGCGGCGGGGTCGTCGGGTTGGGCGGCGGCGTGCCGCCCGGGCCCACGCCGGTCACCTCGCCGTTGCCGCCGTCGAAGGTGACGTCCGAGCAGCCGAAGAAGTTCTCCTGGCTGTCGGAGCGCACCCAGCGCGAGTAGATGAGGTGCCGGCCGCTCTTGTTGGTGGGCAGGTTGCCGCTGAAGTAGTAGTGCCCGTCGTTGGTGCCGCTCGAGCCGCGCTGCGGCGGGTTGGTCACCGTCAGGAACGGCTGCTCCTCCAGGTCGCTCCAGGCCAGCGGCCGGTCCGGGCTCCAGCTGTCCTTCGTGACGTAGAAGTAGAACGTGCCGGGGTGGTGGGCCCAGTTGCTGTAGCGGAACTCCATCCGGGCCCCGGCCGTCAGGTGGGTCAGCGGCCAGTCGGTGCGGGCCAGGTCGTAGCCGGCGAAGCCGGGGTTGCCGCCGCTGCACAGCTTACCGTCCGGGATGAAGCCGACGGTCCGGCCGCCGGCGTCGGAGCGCAGCACGCTGAACCAGTTGTAGAGCGAGTTGGTCCCGCTCTGGGCCACGGCGGCGGAGCAGGCGGGGTTGTTCGGCTTGATCTCGCCGGTGCTGGTGAGACCGTCCTTCCAGCAGAGGTAGGTGCGGCTGCCGGGGGCCATCGGGGTGCCGTGCGCGGCGGCGGGGTCGGGCCCCGCCGTCAGGACGACGGCACCCGCGAGAAGGGTCGCGGCCGCGGTGAGCAACGCGGCCGTACGCGATCGGTGGGACACGGGTTCTCCTCACTCGCGGGACGCGGGCGCCCCGCGGGCAACGCGCGGGAGGCGGCGCCGGCCGCCCCGCTGCGACGCGGGTAAGACGGTCGCGGCGGACGTGCCCCGGCGCGGATGGCCGGCGGGACGTGCGCCGTCGGCGGCCCGACTGGCGGGCCGGTGCCCTCGCGTGGATGTGAGACCCGGCGCCGGCGGCGCGGCAGCCCCCCGCACCGCCCGGCAAGCGCCATCCCACCACGGACGGCGGCGACGCGCAATAGCCGTTGCTTGATGTGTCAGTAGCGCTCGTCATGGCGCCTGACTGTGCCAGGCTGGTACGACAAGATCGTTCGGTGCGCGCCCTGGACGGAGGCCGGAATGGGATACGCGGTGGTGCTCGGCGAGGCACTGGTCGACCTGCTCGACACCGAGCGCGACGGTGAGCCCGTCTACCGGCAGGCGGTCGGCGGCGGACCGCTCAACGTGGCGGTCGCCGTCGCCCGCCTCGGCGGCGCGGTGCAGTTCGTCGGGTCGCTCGGCGACGACGTCCTGGCCGGGCGGATCCGTGCCTTCCTGACCGGGGCGGGCGTCGGCCTCGCCGGGGCGGTCACCGTCCCCGCCCCGACCGCGCTGGCGGTGGCCACCTTCGCCGGGGCGGAGCCCGACTTCCGGTTCTACGGCGAGCCGCCCTCCTACGGGCTGCTCGGCCCCGACGACCTCGACGCCGGGCTGGTCGCCGGCGCCGACGTCGTCTACTGCGGGTCGATCGTGCTGCTCCAGCAGCCGGTGCTGGCCGCCGCGCGCCGGGCCTGGGGGCTCGCCTCCGGGCTGCGGGTCTTCGACCCCAACGTGCGCCCCCGGCTGCTCGACGGGCCGGGCGCACTGGCCGGGCTGCGCGAGGTGGTGGCGGAGTTCGCCGCCGGCGCCCACCTCGTCAAGCTGAGCGCCGCCGACGCGAAGCTGCTCTACCCCGGCGAGCCGGAGGAGGGCGTGGCGGCCTACCTGCGGGAACTCGGCGCCGGCACCGTCGTGGTCACCCTCGGCGCCGCCGGCGCGGTGCTCGCCCCGGCCGGCGCCGATTCGGTACGCGTACCCGCGCCGAAGGTCGACGCGGTCGACGCCACCGGCGCGGGTGACTCGGTGATGGGGGCGCTCGTCGCGGACCTGCTCGTCGACGGCGAGCCCACGGACCCGGCGGGCTGGCACGAGCGGGTGGCCTTCGCGCTGCGGGTCGCCGGCCTGGTCTGCGAGTCCCCCGGCGGCGCCACCGCCATGCCCACACGCGCCGCGGTCCACACCCGCTTCGCCCGCTGGTAGTGCTTTGTGAGGTCCCGCGTCGCGAGGAGCCGTCGCCACTCGCGGATGACACCGACGAAGCACTAACCTCGGAACGTTGATACCTGTACGGCATAAGAATACCCGTGTGGTATCGGTCGAACGGACTACACCGCCGACGTCGAGATCCGGCGCAGCCAGTTCACCACCGTCAGGCGGTGCCGTCGAGTTCGGCGTAGCCCCGGCGGGCGGCGTGCAGGGCGGCGCGGGCACCGAAGGGCGCCTCGGCGGCGACGCGTTCGGGCGGGGCGCCGCCGGTGTGCCCGGCGCGGATGAGCCAGGCCAGCTCGACGAGTTGGGCGTGCTGGGCGCGGACGAAACCGGCGTCCACCGGCTCGCCGTGCCCCGGCACGACCACGGTGGCCGGGGTGGTCGTCCGCAGCAGCTCCGCCACCGTGTCGGGCCACTGCAACGGGTACGACTCCTCGAAGGCGGGCGGGCCGCTCTGCTCCACCAGGTCGCCGGCGACCAGCACGTCGGCGTCGGGCACGTGCACCACCAGGTCGCCGGCGGTGTGCCCCCGACCCGGGTGGCGCAGCACCACGCGCCGGCCGCCCACGTCGAGCACGGCCTCGCCGTGCACCGTGTGCGTCGGCGCCAGCAGCACGGTCCCGGCGACCTCCTCGGCCAGCGCGGGCTGCGTGTCGCGCAGCTCCGCGTACGCCTCCCGGCGCAGCCGGTCCGGCTCGCGCATCGCCTCGGCGGCGATCTCGTGCGCGTAGATCGGGCGGGGCGGTTCGGCGGCGAGCGTGGCGTTGCCGAAGCAGTGGTCGAAGTGGTGGTGGGTGTTGACCACCGTCCACGGGTGCGGGGTGACCGCCCGCGCGGCGGCGGCCAGCGCGGCGGCCTGCCCGGCGGTGGAGAGCGTGTCGACCAGCAACGCCGCCCCGTCGCCGACGACGAGGGTGACGTTGACGTGCAGCGACGGCTCGCGCAGCACGTGCACCCCGTCGGCGACCTGCACGAAGCGGGCGGTCACGACGACCGCGCGGCGCGTTCCACGAAGCGCTGCCGGTCGACCAGCACCCGCTCCACCCGGCCCTCGGCGACCGTCTCGTCGCCGTCGCTGACGCTCACCTCGAAGTGCAGCCGCCGCCCGTCGACCGCGCTCAGCCGCGCCTGCGCCACCACCGTCCGCCCCACCGGGGTGGCCGCGCGGTGGTCGAGCTCGACCCGGGTGCCGACGGTCGTCGACCCGCCCGGCATCCGGTCGGCGGTGGCCGCCACCGTGGCCGCCTCGGCGAGGGCGAGCACGCGGGGCGTGCCCAGGACGGGCACGTCGCCGGAGCCGACCGCCTGGGCGGTGTCGGCGTCGGTGACGGTCAGCTCCACCCGGGCGGTCAGCCCCGGGGTCAGCGCGGATTCCGGCTGCTCCTGCATGGTCAAAGCCTAGACGAGACGGCACCCGGCGACGGGTCGCCCGGGAGGGACCGCGGTGGTCGGCGTCGGTCGATGCCGCCCGCGCCGTTAACCTTGACCGCGATGTCTGTCGCGACCGACCCCCAGCACCCCGCCCGCACCGAGCCGCCCGCCTCGCCCGACGGCGGGCGTCGCCGCGTGGTCGCGATGACAGTGTGGGGGGTAGCCTTCGTCGCCGGCTGGCTCGGCATCGGCCTGCCGACCGACCCGGCGTACGCGTTCCTGTGGATCTGGGCGGCGACGATCGCCTGGAACAGCAGCCGGCCGTGGCGCAGCCACCTGCGCTTCGCGCGGGACTGGGTGCCGGTCGTGCTGCTGCTCGCCGTCTACAACCTGTCCCGGGGCTTCGCCGACAACGGCGCCACCCCGCACGCGTACGAGCTGATCGTCGCCGACCGGGTCATGTTCGGCTGGGCCACGGGCGGGCAGGTGCCGACGACCTGGCTCCAGGAGCACCTCTACCGGCCCGAGGTGCACTGGTGGGACGTCGCCGTCAGCTGGGTCTACTTCTCCCACTTCGTGGTGGCCCTGGCCGCCGCGGCGGTGCTCTGGCTGCGGGACCGGGGGCGGTGGGCGGCCTTCATGCGCCGCTGGGGCTTCCTCTGCGCCACCGGCCTGATCACCTACTTCCTCTATCCGGCCGCCCCGCCCTGGTGGGCGGCGCAGAACGGCCTGCTGGAGGAGGTCGCCCGGATCTCCACGCGCGGGTGGAAGGCGTTCGGCATGCACGGCGCCGGCAACCTGCTCAACGCCGGGCAGATCGCCTCCAACCCGGTGGCCGCGATGCCCTCGCTGCACACCGCGTTCGCGCTCTTCGTGGTGCTGTTCTTCCTGCGGCAGACCCGCCGCCGCTGGTGGCCGCTGCTGCTGGCGTACCCGCTGGCGATGACGTTCACCCTGGTCTACTCGGGTGAGCACTACGTCATCGACGTGCTGGTCGGCTGGGCGTACGTCGGGATGACCTTCCTCGCGGTCGGCCTGGCCGAGCGCTGGTGGGCGGCCCGCAAGGCCCGCCGGGCCCCGGCGGAGCCCGACGCCGCGCCGACCGACCCGCCGGCCTCCGCCGAGCCGCCGCCGGTGACGGCGGCGCGCTGAGCGGTCCGGGCGCCCTCAGCCCGCCCGGCGGGCGGCGTGCGCGCGAGCCGTCAGCTCCGCCGCCATGGCCCACGCCTCGGTGACGTCGCGGTCCCGGGCGGCGGCGCCAGCACCGCCCGCGGTGTCGGCATGCACCGTCGCCAGCCGCAGCCGCCGCTGCGCCGGCCCCTGCACGACCCGCACGCTCTGGATGCGGGCGTACGGCACGAGCGCCACCTGCCGGGTGAGCAGGCCGGAGCGGACGGCGAAGACCCGGGGGTCGAGCCCGGCGCCGAGCACGCCCCGGCTCAGCGGGTTGAGCCAGCGGGCCCGCGTCGGCGGCGGGCTCAACGGCAGCGCGTCGAGCCGCACCCCGGGCAGCACCTCGGCCACGATCGCCTCGCCGGTCGCCAGGTCGCCGACGGGGAGCAGCCGGTCCGGCCGGTTGCGCTCGTCGGCCTCACCGGCGGAGTAGCCCGCCACCTCCAGCCGCAGCCGCAGCCAACCCTTGACCCGCCACAGCAGCGGCCAGGTCACGCCGACGGTCTGCACCCGGTCCAGCGGCACGGTCTGCGCGCGCGTCTCCAGCAGGCCGTTGCGGATGCGCAGCGTGCCCTCGTCCCGGGCGAGGCGGAAGTTCCAGTCGTCGAGCACCCGCCGTACGGGTTGCAGCAGCACGCCTGCCATGGCGGTGAGGGTGCTCGCCACCGCGACGAACGACCAGGTGTCCTCGGAGAGGAACTGCGCCACCACGAACGCCACGCCGAACGGGATCATGAACGCCTGCGGGGTCAGCAGCTGGCTGACCAGCAGATCGTTGTTCGCCACGGCGTGCAGGGGCCGGCCGGGTGGCGCTGCCGGCGTCGCGGACGGGGCGGCGGCCACCCCGGCCGGCGACGGCGGGCGCGTCTCGGCCGCGACCCGCCCGGCGAGGGCGAGCAGCCGCTGGCGCAGGGCGTTCGCCTCGACGACGCCCAGGTAGGCCAGCGGCGCCTCGGTCTTGCCCCCGCCCACCACCTCCAGCCGCAGCTCGGCCAGGCCGGTGAGCTGGGCGAGCAGCGGCCGGACCACCTCGACGGCCTGGAGCCGTTCCAGCGGGATCGCCCGGGTGCGCCGCCAGAGGAGCCCCTCGTACACCCGCAGCTCGCGGCCCACCACGTGGTAGCCGGTGTAGTACCAGCTCACCACGGCCAGCACGGTGGCGCCCAGGGCGAGCACCGCCGCCATCAGGGCGAACCAGCCGAAGCCGACGCGGGACAGCGTCGACCAGGACAGCCCGGCGATGACCACCACCAGGGACTTGGCGCCGTGCAGGGCGGGGCTGAGGGGATGCAGCCGCTGCCGTGGCTCGGCGTGCTCGGGCGGCCCGGCGTGCTCGGGCGGCCCGGCGTGCTCGGGCGGACTTGCGTGTTCGGGCGGACTTGCGTGTTCCGGCGGCCCGGCGTGCCCGGGCGGTCCGGGGAGGGCGACGGGCTCCGCCCCGGGGCGGGCGGCCGGGTCGCTCACAGTCCCTCCGCCCGGTCCTCGCCCAGGGCGGTGAGCCGGTCGCGCAGCCGGGAGGCCTCCGCCGGGCGCAGCCCCGGCACCCGGGCGTCGGTCGCCGCCGCGGCCGTGTGCAACTGCACGGTGGCGAGCCCGAACGCGCGCTCCAGAGGGCCCGCGCTGACGTCCACGAACTGCATCCGGGAGTACGGGACGATGGACAGCCGCCGCACCAGCAGCCCGTGCCGGACCAGCAGGTCGTCCTCCCGCTCCGCGTAGCCCCAGGCCCGTACGGCGCGCACGATCGCCACGCTGCGCAGGACGCCGAACAGCAGGACCAGGCCGACCGCCGCGCCGAGGAACCAGCTGCCGCTGACCGCCCAGGCGACGCTCAGCCCGAGGGCCAGGACGATCAGCACCACCGCCAGGCGGATCAGCTCCACCCAGATCTGGTCGGACGAGATCGACTGCCAGCGGACGGTGTCCGGCCACGGCTCCAGGGGGCCCGCCGGCGGGAGGGACGGCGCCGGTGGCGGGCCGGCGGACCCGTCACCGCTCACCGGGGAAGTCCGTTGTGCGCGCTCACCCTTCGAGCGTAGGCGATCCGGGGGCCGCTACGACCTCCCGGAGGAAGCCACGGGCGTCGAGGAAGTCGCCGAGGGTGGCGCGGTGCGCGGTGCACGCCAACCAGGTCTTGCGCCGGTCGGCGTCGTGCAGCCGCGGATTGTTCCACCTCAGCGCCCATTCGGCTGGGGCGCGACAGCCGCGGGACGAGCAGATCAGGGGCTCGTCGGCGGGGAGGGGGGTGCTCATCCCGGCCAGTCTAGGGCGGCGGCACCGGAAGTTTGAGCGCCGGGCGGCCACGGGGGGAGCCGCCCGGCGACGGGGTGAATGGTACACGCGCCGGACCGGTCCGTGTCCAGACGTGATCGGCGATTCCGTGCCGCGCGACGGCGTGGCGGGCCGGCTACGTGCCAGCCGGGACGGTACGGCGAAAATCGCCTTCTCCCCACCTCGGCGCTCAGCCGGGCATGCGAGTCTTGATACGCACCACGCCGCCCGACAACCGATCATGCTGTGGAGGACCGGTGGCCCAGCCGACCACGCCCGACGCCCCGATGCCGAACGGGACGGGCCCGGAGACACCCGAGCCGGTGACCACGCCGGCCGAGGACGCGACCCTGCTCGAGCGGGCGTTGTTCGAGATCAAACGGGTGATCGTCGGGCAGGACCGGATGGTGGAGCGGATGTTCGTCGCGCTGCTCGCCCGGGGCCACTGCCTGCTGGAGGGCGTGCCGGGGGTGGCGAAGACCCTCGCGGTGGAGACCCTCGCGAAGGTGGTCGGCGGCTCCTTCGCCCGCGTGCAGTTCACCCCCGACCTGGTGCCCGCCGACATCATGGGCACCCGCATCTACCGGCAGTCGAGCGAGAAGTTCGACGTCGAACTGGGCCCGGTGTTCGTCAACTTCCTGCTCGCCGACGAGATCAACCGGGCGCCGGCCAAGGTGCAGTCGGCGCTGCTGGAGGTGATGAGCGAGCGGCAGGTCTCCATCGGCGGCGAGAGCCACCGCGTGCCCGACCCGTTCCTGGTGATGGCGACGCAGAACCCGATCGAGCAGGAGGGCGTCTACCCGCTGCCCGAGGCCCAGCGGGACCGCTTCCTCATGAAGATCGTCGTCGGCTACCCGACCGACGCCGAGGAGCGGGAGATCGTCTACCGGATGGGGGTCGCCCCGCCGCAGCCGGCGCCAGTCTTCACCACCCCCGACCTGATCGCCCTGCAACGCAAGGCGGACCAGGTCTTCGTGCACAACGCCCTGGTCGACTACGCGGTCCGGCTGGTGCTGGCCACCCGTGCCCCGGCCGAGCACGGGATGCCCGACGTCGCCCAGCTCATCCAGTACGGTGCCAGCCCGCGCGCCTCGCTGGGCCTGGTCCGGGCCACCCGCGCGCTGGCGCTGCTGCGTGGGCGCGACTACGCCCTGCCGCAGGACGTGCAGGACATCGCGCCGGACATCCTGCGCCACCGGCTCGTGCTCAGCTACGACGCGCTCGCCGACGACGTGCCCGCCGACCACGTGGTGCACCGGGTGATGTCCACCATTCCGCTGCCCTCGGTCGCGCCCCGGCAGCAGGCGACCCCCACGCCGACCGCCGCGCCGCCGGGCGGCGGTTGGCCCGGGCAGCGCCCGTGACCTCACCCGCCCGTCGGCCTGCCGACGTCCCCTCCGACCGCACCGAGGCCGTCCTGTCGCGGCTGCAACTGATGGTCACCCGCAAGCTCGACGGCCTGCTCCAGGGCGACTACGCCGGCCTGCTGCCCGGCCCGGGCAGCGAGGCGGGGGAGTCCCGCGAGTACCGCCCCGGCGACGACGTACGCCGGATGGACTGGCCGGTCACCGCCCGCACGACGATGCCGCACGTGCGGCGTACGGTAGCCGACCGGGAGCTGGAGACGTGGCTGGCGGTGGACCTCTCGGCGAGCCTGGACTTCGGCACCGGGCGATGGCTCAAGCGTGACGTCGTGGTGGCCGCCGCGGCGGCGCTGGCGCACCTGACCGTACGCGGCGGCAACCGGATCGGCGCGGTGATCGGCAGCGGCGGCGGCGCGAGCGCCCCGGCCCGCCGGTGGCGCGCCGCGCCCCCGGTGGCCGGCCCGGACGTCTTCACCCGGCTGCCCGCGCGCTCCGGCCGCAAGGAGGCCCACGCGCTGCTGCGGGCGATCGCCGGCACCGAGATCCGTCCCGGGCGCAGCGACCTGGGTGCCCTGGTCGACATGCTCAACCGGCCGCCCCGGCGCCGGGGCGTGGCGGTGGTGATCTCCGACTTCCTCGCCCCGCCGCAGCGGTGGGCCCGGCCGCTGCGTAAGCTGCGCGTCCGGCACGACGTGGTGGCGATCGAGGTGGTCGATCCCCGGGAGCTGGAGCTGCCCGACGTCGGAGTGCTGCCGGTGGTCGACCCGGAGACCGGTGAGCTGCACGAGGTGCAGACCGCCGACCCGAGGCTGCGCCAGCGCTACGCCGAGGCGGCGGCCGCCCAGCGGGCGGAGATCTCCGCGGCGCTGCGCGGCGCGGGTGCGGCCCACCTGCGGCTGCGTACGGACCGAGACTGGCTGCTCGACATGGTGCGTTTCGTGGCCGCGCAGCGGCACGCGCGCACCAGGGGGACGACACGATGATCCGCTTTCTGCAACCGTGGTGGCTGCTGGCCGTGCTGCCGGTGCTCGCCCTCGCCGCGCTCTACGTCTGGCGGCAGCTGCACCGCCGGTCGTACGCGCTGCGGTTCACCAACGTGGACCTGCTGCGCACCCTGGCGCCGAAGGGGCTGGGCTGGCGGCGGCACGTGCCGGCCACGGCGTTCCTGCTCTGCCTGCTGGTGCTGGCGACCGCGCTGGCGCGGCCGTCGGTCGACACCCGGGAGCCGCTGGAGCGGGCCACCGTGATGCTCGCCATCGACGTGTCGCTGTCCATGCAGGCCGACGACGTGTCGCCGAACCGGCTGGAGGCGGCGCAGGAGGCGGCCAAGCAGTTCGTCGGCGAGCTGCCGGAGAGCTACAACCTGGGGCTGGTCTCGTTCGCCAAGTCGGCGAACGTGCTGGTGCCGCCGGGCAAGGACCGGGACGCGGTGACCGCCGCGATCGACGGGCTGGTGCTGGCGGAGGCGACGGCGACCGGGGAGGCGGTCTTCACCTGCCTGGAGGCGATCCGGTCGGTGCCGGCGGACGGCGCGGCGGGGATCCCGCCGGCCCGCATCGTGCTGCTCTCCGACGGGTACCGCACCTCGGGCCGGGCCGTGGAGGAGGCGGCCGCCGCCGCGCAGGCGGCGAACGTGCCGGTCTCGACGATCGCCTTCGGCACCGACTCCGGCCAGGTGGACATCGGCGGCCAGCTGCAACGGGTGCCGGTGGACCGGCTGGCCCTGGCCGACCTCGCGGAGGCCACCGAGGGCTACTTCTACGAGGCGGCCTCGGTGACCGAGCTGAAGCAGGTCTACCAGGACATGGGCAGCTCGATCGGGTTCCGCACGGAACCGCGCGAGGTCACCCAGTGGTACGCGGGGGTGGCCCTGCTGCTGGCGCTCTGCGCCGGCGCACTCAGTCTGCTGTGGTCCTCGCGGATGCTCTGACGTGCCCGACGGCCGGCGGCGTCAGTGTGCGGCGCCGCCGGCGAGGACGAAGACGACGGCCACCCAGACGGCGGCGAGGGTGAAGCCCAGCGGGGCGACGTAGCGGCTCATGGACGGCTCCGGGTGGCGGCTGGACGGTCCGCGCGTGCGGGGGCGGACCGCAGGGGGTGGATCAGGACGCGCACACGAAGTCGTGACCGGGCGGCTCCCGGCGGGCCACCCGGGCGGCGGGCGGCGGCACGGTCGTCCGGCGCGGGGCCGGTGGACCGGGCGGGGGCGGGGAGCGGAGCTGGGTCAGCTCACCAGCTGAGTCGTGGCTCAGCGGGGCTGACGTTCGGCCCGGCCACGACTGGGAGGATCGCTATCTCGCACAGCGATCACCTCCTGCGGTCGGCGGGGCCCGGAACGCGGGCCGCGCGGCCCGCAAACGCGGATCATCGTACACCCGCCGGTCTCCGCCGCCGCACTCGGCCGAGCGGCCGGACGGACCTCCTCCGGCGGGCCGGCCGCCCGGGGCGACGGGCGCGACCTGACCGGTCCGGACGTGCCTGGCGTTAGCGCTTACCTGCCGGTAACGCCTAGGCTCCGACCGACCGGGAGATCACTGAACTACAGGGGGAACCGTGGCCCGTACCGTCCTGGTGACCGGCGGCAACCGGGGGATCGGCCTGGCCATCGCGCAGGCCTTCGCGAAGCAGGGCGACCGGGTGGCGGTGACCCACCGCAGCGGCGAACCCCCGGAGGGGCTGTTCGGGGTCCGCTGCGACGTGACCGACTCCGCGTCGGTCGACGCCGCGTTCACGGCGATCGAGGCCGAGCTGGGGCCGGTGGAGGTGCTGGTCGCCAACGCCGGGATCACCGACGACACGCTGCTGCTGCGGATGTCCGAGGAGCAGTTCACCCGCGTGCTCGACACCAACCTGACCGGCGCGTTCCGGTGCGCCAAGCGCGCCTCGGGCAAGATGCTGCGCGCCAAGTGGGGGCGCATGATCTTCATCTCCTCGGTGGTCGGCCTCTACGGTGGCCCCGGCCAGGTCAACTACGCGGCCAGCAAGGCCGGCCTGGTGGGCGTGGCCCGCTCGATCACCCGCGAGCTGGGCAGCCGCAACATCACGGCGAACGTGGTCGCGCCCGGCTACGTGGAGACCGACATGACCGCCGGCCTGCCCGAGGACCGCAGGTCCGAGTACCGCAAGGCCATCCCCGCCAACCGCTTCGCCCAGCCGGACGAGATCGCGGGCGTGGTCACCTGGCTGGCCGGCGACGCCGCCGGCTACGTCTCCGGCGCCGTCATCCCGGTCGACGGCGGCCTCGGCATGGGCCACTGACAAGCGGCACTGAGAACTACGGAGGATCCCTGCATGTCCGGACTGCTCGCCGGTAAGCGGCTGCTGGTCACCGGCGTCATCACCGACGCCTCGATCGCCTTCTCGGTGGCGAAGCTCGCCCAGGAGAACGGGGCGCAGGTCGTGCTCACCGGCTACGGCCGGCTCTCCCTGGTGGAGCGGATCGCCAGGCGGCTGCCCGAGCCCGCACCGGTGATCGAGCTGGACGTGACCGACGCCGACCACCTCGCCGGGCTCGGCGACCGCGTGCGCGAGCACGTCGACGGCCTCGACGGGGTGGTGCACTCGATCGGCTTCGCCCCGCAGAGCTGCCTCGGCGGCGGCTTCCTCGACGCCCCCTGGGAGGACGTGGCGACCGCGCTGCACGTCTCCACGTACTCCTACAAGTCGCTGGCCATGGCGGCGCTGCCGCTGATGTCCGCCGGCGGCGCGGTGGTCGGCCTGACCTTCGACGCCACGAAGGCGTGGCCCGTCTACGACTGGATGGGCGTGGCCAAGGCCGGGCTGGAGTCCGCCTCCCGCTACCTGGCGCTGCACCTGGGCAAGCAGGGCATCCGCAGCAACCTGGTCGCCGCCGGGCCGCTGCGCACCATCGCCGCGAAGTCGATCCCCGGCTTCGACCAGTTCGAGGACGCCTGGACCGAGCGCGCGCCGCTGGGCTGGAGCCTGACCGACCAGGAGCCGGCCGCGCGGGCCTGCCTGGCGCTGCTGTCCGACTGGTTCCCGGCCACCACCGGCGAGATCGTGCACGTCGACGGCGGCTACCACGCCATCGGCGCCTGACGCCACGGGAAGGGTCCCCGCCGACGCCCCCGGGCGCGGCGGGGGACCCTTCCCGTGCCCGGGACCAGGGGGCCCCGCCCGGCGGGGACGGCGACCGGGAAGAATGGGACCCATGGCGTACGACGCGGTGGTCCTGGTGTCCTTCGGCGGACCGGAACGGCCCGAGGACGTGATGCCCTTCCTGCAGAACGTGACCCGGGGGCGGGGTGTGCCGCCGGAGCGGCTGGCGGAGGTCGCGGAGCACTACCAGCACTTCGGTGGCGTCTCCCCGATCAACCAGCAGTGCCGGGAGCTGCTCGCGGCGATCCGGGAGGACTTCGCCGCCAACGGCGTCGACCTGCCGGTCTACTGGGGCAACCGGAACTGGCACCCGATGCTCGCCGACACCGTGGCGCAGATGCGCGACGACGGCGTCACCCACGCCCTGGCGTTCGTGACCAGTGCCTACGGCGGCTACTCCTCCTGTCGGCAGTACCAGGAGGACATCGCCGCCGCCCGTGCGGCGGTCGGTCCGGACGCTCCGCCGATCGACAAGATCCGCCAGTTCTGGGACCACCCCGGCTTCGTCGAGCCGCACGCCGACGCGGTACGGGCGGCGCTCGGCCGGCTCGACCCGGCGAAGCGGGACAGCACCCGGCTGGTGTTCACCGCGCACTCGATCCCGAACTCGATGGCCGCCACCGCCGGCCCCCACGGCGGCCGGTACGAGGCGCAGCTCACCGAGGCCGCCCGGCTGGTGCACGCGGCGGCGGCCCCGGACCTGCCCTGGGACCTGGTCTGGCAGAGCCGTTCCGGCCCGCCGCAGGTGCCGTGGCTGGAGCCGGACGTCAACGACCACCTGCGTACGCTGGCCGAGGCCGGCACCACCGCCGTGGTGCTCAGCCCCATCGGGTTCGTCTCCGACCACCTGGAGGTGGTGTGGGACCTGGACACGGAGGCGCGCCAGACGGCCGGGCAGCTCGGGCTGGACTTCGTCCGGGCCGCCACCCCCGGCGTCGACCCCCGGTTCGTGGCGATGGTCCGTGAGCTGGTGCGGGAGCGGACCGAGCCCGACGGGGTCGCCCTGCGCCGCCGCCTCGGCGAGCTGCCGATGTGGGACACCTGCCCCACGGTGTGCTGCGTCCCGGCCCGCCGCCCCGCCGCCCCGGCACCCGGGAACCCGGCCTCCTGACCGCCGCGCCGGCCCCGCTGGCGGCCCCGACACCCCTGGAACGAGTGACGATGCAGGACCGCAAGCCGGTGGAGAGCTGGCTGACCGACATGGACGGCGTGCTGGTGCACGAGGGCCAGCCCGTGCCCGGGGCGCCGGAGTTCGTCTCCCGGCTGCGCGCCTCTGGCAAGCCGTTCCTGGTGCTCACCAACAACTCGATCTACACGCCGCGCGACCTCACGGCCCGGCTGAGCCGGATGGGCCTCGACGTGCCGGAGCAGGCGATCTGGTCCTCCGCGCTGGCCACCGCCCAGTTCCTGGCCGACCAGCGGCCGGGCGGCACCGCGTACGTGATCGGGGAGGCCGGGCTGACCACGGCGCTGCACGCGGTCGGCTACGTGCTGACCGACTTCGCCCCGGACTACGTGGTGCTGGGCGAGACCCGCACCTACAGCTTCGAGGCGATCACCAAGGCGGTCCGACTGATCAACGACGGGGCCCGGTTCATCTGCACGAACCCCGACGTGACGGGCCCGTCGGTGGAGGGCGCGCTGCCGGCCGCCGGCTCGGTGGCCGCGATGATCTCCAAGGCGACGGGGGTCGAGCCGTACTTCGTCGGCAAGCCCAACCCGATGATGATGCGCTCCGCGCTGAACACGATCAACGCGCACTCCGAGACGACCGCGATGATCGGCGACCGGATGGACACCGACATCCTGTGCGGGCTGGAGGCCGGCCTGGAGACGATCCTGGTGCTGACGGGCATCAGCAGCCGCGCCGAGGCGGAACGCTACCCGTACCGGCCCTCGCGGATCGTCGACTCCGTCGCCGACCTGGTCGACGAGGTCTGAGCGGTGCCGGGCGAGGTCTGCGCGGTCCCGCCGAGGGGCGACGAGGCGGTGCGCGCTTCCTCGCCGTGTACGGCGTCTGTAACCCATTTCGTCAACCGGGACCGGCGGCGCCGGCCCCCGACGCCGACGGTGTAGTCCGCTCCTCCCGATACCGCGCAGGTATTTTCATGCCTCAGGGGTATCAGCGTTCCCGGCGGCACCGTCCATCACCCCCGTACGCCGTAGGTCGGCCCGGGCGGGCCGGCCCTGCCGCGGCGGTCAGGGGCGCAGCGGGGCGTTGCAGGCGGCGACCAGGGCCTGCCGGCAGGCGGTGGTCAGCGGGCGCAGCGCGGCGTCGCGCTGCTGGGCCTCGTAGTTGTTGATCGCGCCACCCGGCGCGGCGTGCCCGGCCAGCGCGAGCACCCGGTCGAGCACAGCGGCCCGGGCGAAGAGCCGGCGGGCCCGCGGGTCGAACCCGGGCGGCAGGTCCGTCGCGCCGTCGGGCCGGCGCAGCGCCTCCAGCGCCCCCGCCAGCTCGGGTCGCCACTGCGCGACGTCCAGCCGGGTCAGCGCGGCGGTGGTGTCGTGCAGCGCCGCCGCCAGCTCCGCCTCGGCCTCGGCGGCGCCGGGCAGCGTGAGCGAGGCGGCCGGGGCGTTCGCCGGCAGCGGATAGACCCGCCAGAGCACCGTCTCGAAGGTGTCGCCGGAGCCCGACGTGTGCGTGCGCACGTGCGGGATCAGCCCGAGGCCCCCGGCGACGACCGCCTCGCCGGCCACCAGCGCCGCCCCCGCGAAGTCGCCCGGACCGGGCAGCCCGCGCGGGTCGCCGGGCGCGGGCAGCACCAGCCGGATCTCGTCGGGCGAGAGCTTCGCGAGGGTGGGCAGCGCCTGGGGCAGGGGTACGTCGGTCCAGGTGCCGGGCGCGTCGGCGACCAGGTGCTCCTCGTCGCCGGCGATGGCGTCGGCCAGCTCGTCGAAGGGCACCAGCCCGGCGCGCCACGCGCGTACCCAGGCAACGAACCGGCTGGACCGGCGCGGTGTGAGAGTGGCCGCGCCCGCTGCGGGGGTGGACATGCCGAAAGGGTACGTGGTCACCGCCGCCCCTGTCTCGACTGCCGCTCCGAGCACCCCGCCGCCCCCGGCCGTGGCGTGTCGGGTGCGGGAGGAGGGGTGGGAGGTTAGCTTGATCGGCATGGGGCGGTATGCGGAGGACGTGCTGGCGGGGGACTGGCGGCGGCGGAAGGTCACGCCCGAGGTGGACGCCGAGCCGGATCTGGTGGTCGAGGACGCCGACTCCGGCTTCTGCGGCGCGGTGGTGGGCTTCGAGGCCGGCGCGGTGGTGCTGGAGGACCGGCACGGGCGCCGGCGCAACTTTCCGCTGCTGCCGGCGGCGTTCCTGCTCGACGGGCAACCCGTGACGCTGCGCCGGCCGGCCCGCACCCCGGTGCCGGCCGCCCGCCGCCGTACCGCCTCCGGCTCGATCGCGGTCGACGGCGTACGCGCCCAGGTCGCCAAGGCCAGCCGGATCTGGGTGGAGGGCGTCCACGACGCCGCCCTGGTCGAGCGGATCTGGGGCGACGACCTGCGCGTCGAGGGCGTGGTGGTGGAGCCGTTGGACGGCATCGACGCGCTCGACGCCGAGGTGCGCGACTTCGCGCCCGGCCCGGGCCGCCGCCTCGGCGTACTCGTCGACCACCTCGTCGCCGGCTCCAAGGAGAGCCGGATCGTCGCGAAGGTGACCTCTCCGCACGTCCTCGTGACCGGGCACCCGTACGTCGACGTGTGGCAGGCCGTGAAGCCGGCGGCGCTGGGCATCCGGGCGTGGCCGGTGGTGCCGCCGGGACGGCCGTGGAAGGAGGGCGTGTGCGCCGCGCTCGGGGTCGCCGAGCCGGCGGAGATGTGGCGGCACATCCTGTCCCGGGTGGACAGCTTCGCCGACGTGGAGACGCCGCTGATCAACGCGATGGAACGCCTGATCGACTTCGTGACCGAGCCGGCCTGAGCGCCGGCCCGGCGGTGGTCAGGGCTCCTGGTCGGGGGTACGCGTGAAGACGAAGGTGGCGATGTCGAGCGCCACCGCCCGCCCCGCCTCGTCGCGCAGCACCGACAGGATCTCGCCGTTCTCCGGGCCGGAGCGGCCCCGCCAGCGGTCGGGCCCCTCCGGTACGAAGACGCTGACCCGCTCCCCGCGTACGTAGACGACCAGCTCGCCCCTGGCCGCGTCCCAGGTGACGTCGAGCGACGCCCCCATCCACCACCAGCGGCCGGTCACCTCGTCGACCTCGGCGGGCGGGGCGGCGGTGGCGGGCCGCCAGGGCTGCGGGAACGCCGGCTCGGCGTCCAGCACGGTGGTCAGGACCCGCAGCGCGAGCCCGCCGATCCCGCCGGTGCGGAAGCCGTACGAGTTGGCGAAGCCGATCACGCCGGTGGCCGACGGGCGGTGCACCGCCAGGGCTGCCACGTAGCCGGGCATCGAGCCGCCGTGCCCGACGTACACCCGCTCGCCCTGCCGGTAGAGCTCCAGCCCGAGGCCGTGCCCGCCGGTCCACGAGTCGACGTCGCTGATCGACACGGGGACGCACATCTCGGTCAGCGTCCCGGCCGCCAGCACCTGCGGCGTCGGGTCGGCCAGGAAGGCCGCCCAGCGGGCCAGGTCCTCGGCGGTCGACCAGAGCTGCCCGGCCGGGGCCATCGCCCCGGTGTCGGTGCGCGGCTCCTCCCGCAGCGTGTCGTGCCAGGGGTGCACGACGTAGCCGCGGGCGAACGGCTCGGTGGCCGCGTACGTGGTGCGGCGCATGCCGAGCGGCTCCAGCACGCGCTGGCGCAGCAGCTCGGCCCACGGGGTGCCGGTGAGCTGCTCCAGCACCCCGCCGAGCAGCCCGTACGCCAGGTTCGAGTAGTGGTAGGCGCGGTGCGGAGGGTAGGCGATCTTCTCGGCGCCGACCCCGGCCAACAGGGTGGGCAGGTCCCCGACCTCGGCGCGCTCCCACCACTGCCCGTCCGGCTCGCGACGCAGGCCGCTCGCATGGCCGAGCAGCTGCCGCAGGGTGAGCGTGCCCACGCCGGTGTCCGGTAGGTGCTTCTCCAGCGGGTCGTCCAGGGCCAGCCGGCCGGCGTCGCGCTCCTGCATGACCAGGGTGGCCGTCATGGTCTTGCTGATCGACCCGAGGCGGTACTGGAGGTCGGCGTCGGGGCGCGGGTGCTCGCCGGCGGTGGCGAGGTGCGTGAGCGCGCCGTCGCGCACCACGCCGACCAGCAGCGACGGCGTGCGGCCGGCGGACTGCGCCGCGGCGACGAGGGCATCGACCTGGCGGGTGGTCTCGGGCAGCAGGGACACGGGCTCTCCTCCGGGTGATTCCGGTGCCGTCGGGGTGGACCGTCGGCGTGCCGCCGAGCCTACTGATCTTCGTGCATCCACCGCCGCCCCGCGCCCCCACCCGCGATCCGGTGGGCCGCCGGCACGTCGCCAGGGCCAGTTGATCTTCATGGGTGGGCTTCACGTGCTTCGACGTGTCACGATCGGGGGGTGGACGCCGTGTTCTGGATCGTGCTGGGTGTCGTTCTGGCGGTCGCTGAGATCTTCACGACGACGCTGTTTCTGATCATGTTCGCGGTCGGGGCCCTGGCCGCCGCGGGAGCGGCGGCGCTCGGTGCCCCGGTCGAGGTGCAGGCGATCGTCTTCGCCGGCGTGTCGGCGCTGACGGTGCTGGGTGTGCGGCCCACGCTGCGCAGGCACCGCCGCTCGGCGCTCGAGAGCGGCGAGCAGCCCTTCGGCGTGGAGGCGATCGAGGGCAGCACGGCGCTGGTGCTGGAGCAGGTCGACGCCGGGCAGGGCATGGTGAAGATCGACGGCGAGCTCTGGCAGGCCCGCTCCTACGACGCGAGCCAGCACTTCGCCCCGGGCGAACGGGTGCAGGTGATCCAGGTGCGGGGCGCTACCGCCCTGGTGTGGCGGGACGACGTTTCCCCTTCCGGCGAGCTACCCGAAGCGAAAAGGTGAGTACATGGAACTTGTGATCCCGGTCCTACTGATCGCCATCGCGCTGATCGGGGTGATCACCCTGGCCAAGGCGGTGCGGATCGTGCCGCAGCAGCGTCAGGACGTGGTCGAGCGGCTCGGCAAGTACAAGCGCACGCTCAACCCCGGGCTGAACATCCTGGTCCCGTTCGTCGACGCGGTGCGCACCAAGGTCGACATGCGTGAGCAGGTGGTCAGCTTTCCGCCGCAGCCGGTGATCACCTCCGACAACCTGGTCGTCTCGATCGACACGGTGCTCTACTTCAAGGTCGTCGACTCGGTGCGGGCCACGTACGAGATCTCGAACTTCCTCCAGGCCATCGAGCAGCTCACCGTCACCACGCTGCGCAACGTGATCGGCTCGCTGGACCTGGAGCGGGCGCTGACCAGCCGCGATCAGATCAACCGTCACCTGTCGGGGGTGCTGGACGAGACCACCGGCCGGTGGGGCATCAAGGTCACCCGGGTGGAGCTCAAGGCGATCGAGCCGCCGGCGAGCATCCGCGACTCGATGGAGAAGCAGATGCGCGCCGAGCGGGACCGCCGGGCGGCGATCCTGAACGCCGAGGGGCACAAGCAGTCGCAGATCCTCACGGCCGAGGGTGAGAAGCAGTCCGCGGTGCTGCGCGCCGACGGTGACCGGCAGGCCCGGATCCTCCAGGCCGAGGGTCAGGCGAAGGCGATCAAGACGGTGTTCGACGCGATCCACCAGGCGAACCCGAGCCAGAAGGTGCTCGCCTACCAGTACCTCCAGGCCCTGCCGCAGATCGCCAACGGCACCGCGAACAAGGTCTGGATCGTGCCGGCCGAGCTGACCAAGGCGCTGGAGGGCATGGGTGGCGCGCTGGGCGGGCTGAGCCGGATGGTCGGCGACGAGCCGGCGCCGGAGGCGGCCGGCAGCGCGAGCGAGGTGGAGCGCGAGGCGGCCGAGGCCGCGCAGGCCGCGGCGGCCGCCGCTCAGCAGATCCACGACGAGGTACGCGTCGCCGAGGCGCAGGCCACCGGCGGCAAGCCGCAGGGCCTGCCGGCACCCGAGCCGGTCTCCCCGGCGAGCCTGCTGCGCGACCCCGCCAACCAGCGCGAACGGGGCTGACCGGTCCCGGGCGCCGACCGCCCGAAAATGCGAGAAGAACTCATGGGGCGCTCCGTCGCCTGCCACCATCGGTCCTAGGACGGGCGGTGAGCAGGCATCGGGGCGCCCCGGCGCGTCCCGCACCGCTCGTCGGACGAGCGAGGTGACGCATGAAGGATCCGGCGAAGCGGGTACGCTCCTCGGCCCCGGTGCCCGGCGCGCACGACCCCACCGGGCCGCTCGGCAGCCGGCGCACCGGCGGGGGGTTCGGCGTACTGCCCTTCGTCGAGCCGACCCCGGTCGGGCCGGCCACGAACGCCGCCTGGGCCTGGTCGCTGCGCCGGCTCGCCCGCGGCGCGGTGTGGCTGCTGCCCGCGTACGCCATCCTCTACGCCGTCGTGGCGATGGGCAGCGACGGCGGGGTGGGCAACGATCCGTATCCGGCCGACGGCCGGCCCCTCTACCTGGTGGGCTGGGTGGCGGCGGTGTGGCTCGGGCTGCTCGCCCTGCTGGCGCTGACCGGGCTGCTGGCGGCGACCCGCAGCCGCCGGGCGGCCGTCGCCGGCCTGCTCGTGTCGATCGCCGGCACGGTGCTGATGCTGCCCTTCGCGGGCCTGGCGGAGCAGACCCCCGTCTTCGGCACCACCGCCCGCACCCTCGTGCTCGTCGGCGCCACCTGCTACAGCCTGGGCTGGCTGCTGACCGGCTGGTCGGTGGCCCGCTCCGGGACGTTCAGCATCGGCGACGGCGCCATGCTGATGATCGCCGCGCCGCTGCTGGGCGCCGGTGGCGCGTTGATCGGCTCGTTGCAGACCTTCGGCGCGATCTTCGTGCTGATCGCCGGCATCGGCATCGGCTACCGCTCCGGCCGGCTGGTGCCCCGGGACATCGCCCGCGACGCCGCCAGCGCGAGCCTCACCGCCGCCCCGGCCGCGCCCGGCCCGAACGGCCCCCTGCCCACCTGAGCGGCGCGCCGGCGGGTCCGGTGGGGCCCCCGGTGCCGCTGTGACGCCGAAGATGGAAAGTCGCTGGCAGTGGGCGGTGAAGTTGCTGACAGCAGGGCTTCAGGGGTGGTCGGTTGGCCGCTTTCGTGGCAATCCTGGGGACCATGGCCCCACCCCGCCCGCCGCTGTCGCGGCTGTTCACCGTGCTGCTCGCCGGCGTGCTCGCCGGCCTCGTCCTGGCGGTCGCCGCGCTGCCGGGAAACCTGCTGCTCGGGTTCGCCGCCAAGGCCGCAGTCGGCTCGTACGCGGCGCTGCCCGAGGCGCTGCGCACCCCCGCCACGCCCCAGCGCTCCTACCTCTACGCCAACGACGGCAAGACGCTGATCACCACGTTCTACGACGTCAACCGCACCGACGTGCCGCTCGACGAGATCGCCCCGGTGATGCGGCAGGCGATCGTGGCGGCCGAGGACCGGCGCTTCTACGACCACGGCGGGGCCGACCTGCGCGGGCTGCTGCGGGCCGTGGTGTCGAACGTCTCCGGCGGCGGCCAGCAGGGCGGCTCCACGCTGACCATGCAGTACGTCCGCAACGTGCTCAAGACCGACCCGGGCCGCACCGCCGAGGAACGTGCCGCGGCCACCGAGCAGACCGTCGGGCGCAAGATCCAGGAGATCCGGTACGCCACGGCGCTGGAGCAGCGCCTCAGCAAGGACGAGATCCTCAACCGGTACCTGAACATCGCGTACTTCGGCTCCGGGGCGTACGGCATCGCGGCGGCCAGCCAGCGCTACTTCGCCAAGCCCCCGGCGGAGCTGACCCTCGGCGAGGCGGCGCTGCTCGCCGGCCTGGTGCAGTCGCCGGAGGCGTACAGCCCGATCGACGGCGACGCGGACGCGGCGCTCCAGCGGCGCGGCTACGTGCTCGACTCGATGGTCTCCACCGGAGCGATCAGCGCCGAGGAGGCCGCGCGGGCCCGGGCCGAGAAGCTGACCCTGCGCCCCACCGCCCAGCCCAACGGCTGCACCGCCGTGGCCGAGGGCCACGACGACTGGGGCTTCTTCTGCGACTACCTGCGGCAGTGGTGGCTCGCGCAGCCCGAGTTCGGGGCCAGCGTGGAGGAGCGCGAGCAGGCGCTGCGCCGGGGCGGCTACACCGTGGTGACCTCGCTCGACCCGCAGGTCCAGGCCACCGCGCAGAAGCAGGCCACCCGGGTCTACTCGTACGACAACAAGCGCGCCCTGCCGATCGCCGCCGTCGAGCCGGGCACCGGCCGGGTCCTGGCGATGGCGGTCAACCGGCACTACAGCCTCGACCCCAACCCCGACGGGCAGGCCAACCACCCCAACACCGTCAACCCGCTGATCTCCGGCGGCGACAGCGTGGACGGCTACCAGGCCGGCTCGACGTTCAAGCTCTTCACCATGCTCGCCGCGCTGGAGGCCGGCAAGCCACTGTCCACCGGCTTCGACGCGCCCAGCCGGCTGCCCACCCGGTACGCCGCCGAGGGCGAGGGCAGCTGCGACGGCCGGTGGTGCCCGGCCAACGCCAACCCGGAGTGGATGGACGGGTACCGGATGATGTGGGACGGCTTCGGCCGTTCGGTGAACACCTACTTCGTCTGGCTGGCCGAACAGGTCGGGCAGGAGAAGGTGGTCGAGATGGCCGAGCGCCTCGGCATCACCTTTCGGGCCGACGCCGACGCCACCTTCGCCGAGAACGACGCCGCCGACTGGGGCTCGTTCACCCTGGGCGTGACCGCCACCACCCCGCTCGACCTGGCCAACGCGTACGCCACGGTGGCCGCCGAGGGCACGTACTGCGCGCCGCTGCCGGTGGTCTCGGTGACCGCCGCCGACGGCGAGAAGGTGCCGGTCGGCAACCCGTCCTGCCGCCGGGCGCTCGACGCCGACGTGGCCCGGGCCGCCACCGACGCCGCCCGCTGCCCGGTCGGTCAGCAGTCCACGCTCGCGCAGTGCAACGGGGGCACGGCCACCTCCGTCAACCGGATCCTCGACGGTCGGCCGGTGGCCGGCAAGACCGGCAGCTCGGAGCGCAACGCCACCGAGACCTTCGTCGGCTTCACCCCGCAGGTCGCGGTCGCCGGCATCGCCGCCAACCCCGACGACCCGACCGACTCGGTGGGCGCGGCGGTGCAGGCGAAGGTCATCGACGCGGTGGCCCGGGTCATCGGCACCGCCGTCGCCGGTGAGCCGGAGAAGGCCTTCGCCGCCCCGAGCCGGGAGCTGACCGGCGACCCGCGCCGCCCCGTGGAGCGCCCGCCGGTCGAGCAGCGCCGCCCGTCGGAGGAGCGGCGGCCGTCGCCCCCGGACGATCAGCGCCTGTCCGACCTGCGCCGCTGGCTGGAGCGCCGCGGCTGACCGACGGTCCGCGAGGCGACGGGCGGGGCGTCGGAGCGCCGCGCGCCGGTCGCGGTGCCGCCCCGCCTGCCCGGTCTGCCCCATCCGTGGGGGCAGCTCGACAGCGCGCAGTCGGAGCCTCCGCCGGCCCTCGGTTCCGACACCAGTCGCGGAAGGTCCCGAAGAAGAGTCGTCCGAGGATGTCAAAGCCGGCGGTGCCGCTCCGACCACCTGGCGAGGACGCCCACGAGGGGCGTCGCGACGCCAGCGGGAGCAAGGCCATGCGAGAGATCGTCTACGGGGTGCACCAGTCGCTCGACGGGTTCATCGAGGGGCCGAACGGCGAGTTCGACTGGCCGCAGATGGGGGACGAGCTGTCCGCGTACTCGCTGGCGCAGTGCGAGCAGGTCGGCGGGTTCCTCTACGGCCGCCGGGTCTGGGAGCTCATGGCCGGGTACTGGCCGCAGGTCGAGTCGATCTCCGACCACCCGCACGACCTGGCGTTCGCGCCGATCTGGCGGCGTACGCCGAAGGTGGTCGTCTCGCGCACCCTCACCGGGGCCGAGCACGGCGCGCAGGTGGTCGGGGGTGCCGACCTCGGCAAGGAGGTCAGCGCGCTCAAGGAGCAGCCGGGCGGCGACCTGCTGCTCCTCGGCGGCGCCGGGGCCGCTGGCGCGCTGACCGGACTCGGCCTGATCGACGAGTACCAGATCTTCGTGCACCCGGTGGTGCTCGGCGGCGGCAAGCCGGTCTTCGCGCCCAGCGAGCGGATGGGCCTGCGCCTGGTCGACTCGCGGGTCTTCGACGGCCGGTCGGTCCTGCTGCGCTACCGCCGGGAGGGCTGACAGTCAGCCCCACCCGCGCCCCGATCGGAGGGTGGCGACCGCCGTGGGCAGGCCCCGCCGGATGATGCCCGCCCAGTCGGTGTCGCCGCGCAGGACTGCGGCGGCGGTGTTGCGGGCCTGCTCGGCGGTGAAGTGCGGCGGCAGCATCAGCTCGGCCGGGTCGACCAGGGCGTTGACGACCACCGGCCGGTCCGCGCTCAGCGCCCGTTGCCAGACGCCCGGCACCTGCTCCGGCGCGTCGACCAGCTCGCCGCCCAGGCCCAGCACCTCCGCCCACCGGTGGTAGGCGATGTCGGGCAGCTGCTGGCTGTCGGGGAACATCGGCGTTCCTTCGCTGGAGCGCTGCTCCCAGCTGACGAAGGCGAGGTCCCGGTTGTTGAGCACCAGCACCACGAACCGCGGATCCGACCAGCTGCGCCAGTACTTGGCCACCGTGATCAGCTCGTTGACCCCGTTCATCTGCATCGCGCCGTCGCCGATCAGGGCCACCAGCGGGCGGTCCGGGTGGGCGAACTTGGCGGCCAGCGCGTACGGCATCGCGCCGCCCATCGAGAGCAGGGTGCCGGAGAGGCTGGCCAGCATGCCGGGGCGCACCTGGACGTGCCGGGCGTACCAGGCGGTCGTGGTGCCGCAGTCGACCGAGATCATCACGTCGTCCGGCAGCCGGTCGCTGAGGGTGGCGAAGAGCAGCTGCGGGTTGACCGGGTTCGCGGACTGGCCGGCCAGTTCCCGCTGCGTACGCCGCCAGGCCGTGGTGGCCTCGCCGATCGTCGCCCGCCAGCGGGTCGGCCCCGGGCCGGGCCCGAGCTCGCGCAGCAGGCCCCGCAGGGTCGGCCCGGCGTCCCCGGTGAGGTTCACCTCGGTCGGGTAGCGCAGCCCCAACTGCGTGCCGTCCCGGTCGATCTGCACCGCGCGGGCCCGCCCCTGCGGCGGGTAGAACTCCGAGTAGGGCATGTTGCTGCCCACGATCAGCAGCCGGTCGCACTCGTTCATCAGCTGCCAGCTGGGCCGGGTGCCGAGCAGGCCGATGGCGCCGGTCACCCAGGGCTCCCGGTGGTCGACCGCGGCGAAGCCGAGCAGCGCGGTGGCCACCCCCGCGCCGAGCCGGTCCGCGACGGCGCGGACCTCGTCCACCGCGCCGAGCGCGCCCTGCCCGACCAGCATGGCGACCCGTTCGCCGCCGCCCAGCACCTCGGCGGCCCGGCGCAGGTCGGCCTCCGGCGGCACCGTCGGGTCGGTGCCGGGCACGTCGCTGGTGCGGTAGTAGCCGTGCGCGTGCGGTGGCTCTGGCACCGCCGGCGCGTCCTGGATGTCCGACGGCAGCACCAGCGCGGTGACGGTACGCCGCGCCAGCGCCGTGCGGCAGGCCCGGTCGACCAGGTGGCGTACCTGGCTGGGGTGGTCGAGCTGGGCCAGGAAGGCGGCGGCCACGTCCTTGTAGAGGGCGAGCAGGTCCACCTCCTGGTAGTAGCCGCCGCCCTCGGCGGTGAGCGCGGTGTGCCCGACCAGGGCGACCACCGGCTGGTGGTCCAGCTTGGCGTCGTACAGGCCGTTGAGCAGGTGGATCGCGCCGGGGCCGCTGGTCACCAGCGCGCAGCCGAGCGGCCCGCCGCCGTACTTGACGTGGGCCGAGGCCGCGAAGCCGGCGGTCTCCTCGTGCCGGACCTGGACGAACTGCGTCCGTTCCCCGGTGCGTTGCAGCGCCGAGGTCAGGCCGTTGATGCCGTCGCCGGGATAGCCGAAGTAGCGGCGTACGCCCCAGCCGGCCAGCCGGTGCACGATGTGGTCCGCGACGGTGGCGTCGCGCGGCAGCGGGCCCAGGCCGACGCGCCGTCCGTCCGGTTGTTCGGCGGCCGGCCCCGGCATGCCCATGGGACGTACGTTCACCTGGCTGTCCTTCCGTCGGTCCGACCGCTCCGGCCCGCCATTCCCCTTCCTACCCGGACATAACGCCCCAGGGTGCCCCGCCGTCGGGCGGCCCGGGGCGGCCGCCGCGCGTCCGGCAGAATCGGCGGGTGCCCATCCACCCCATCACCGACCCCGACGACGACCGGATCGCCGACTACCGGGCGCTGACCGACGTCGAACTGCGCACCCGCTGGGAGCCGCCGCACGGCCTGTTCATCGCCGAGGGGGAGCTGGTGCTGCGCCGGGCGCTGCGGGCCGGCTACCCGGCCCGGTCGTACCTGGTGGACGCCAAGCGGGTCGACCAGCTCGCCGACCTGGACACCGGCGACGCCCCGGTCTACGCCGCGACCCAGGACGTGCTGCAGCGGGCCACCGGCTTCCACGTGCACCGGGGTGTGCTCGCGTCGTTCCGGCGCAAGCCGCTGCCGGTCGCCGCCGACGTCCTGGCGGCGGCCCGACGGGTGGTGATCCTCGAGGACGTGAACAACCACACCAACCTCGGGGCGGTCTTCAGGGGCGCCGCCGCGCTCGGCATCGACGCGGTGCTGCTGTCGCCGTCCTGCGCCGATCCGCTGTACCGGCGCAGCGTCCGGGTCAGCATGGGGGAGGTCTTCGCGGTGCCGTACGCCAAGCTCGAGCAGTGGCCCGCGGGCCTGGACCAGGTGCGGGAGGCGGGCTTCACCGTGCTCGCCATGACGCCGGCCCCGGACGCCGTACCGATCCAGCGGCTCACGCCGACGCAGCGCGAGCGGGCGGCGCTGCTGCTCGGGGCCGAGGGCCCCGGCCTCACCGCGGCGGCCCAGTCCGCCAGCGACGTACGGGTGGTCATCCCGATGCGGCGGGGGGTGGACTCGTTGAACGTGGCCGCCGCGGCCGCGGTCGCCTTCTGGGAGCTGGGCCGGGACGACTTCGCCTGACGCGGCGGCGCGGAGGCGCCACTATTTGCATGCCCATGCGGCCTGGTGCATAATATTTCCCGTGTCCAAGGTCCTCACCTCCCTGCCCATCGGCGAACGTGTCGGCATCGCCTTCTCCGGCGGCCTCGACACCTCGGTCGCGGTCGCGTGGATGCGCGACAAGGGCGCCGTGCCCTGCGCCTACACCGCCGACATCGGCCAGTACGACGAGCCCGACATCGCCTCGGTGCCGGGTCGCGCGCTCAGCTACGGCGCCGAGGTCGCCCGGCTGGTCGACTGCCGCGCCGCCCTGGTCGAGGAGGGCCTGGCGGCGCTGACCTGCGGGGCCTTCCACATCCGCTCGGCCGGGCGGGCCTACTTCAACACCACCCCGCTGGGCCGGGCCGTGACCGGGACCCTGCTGGTGCGGGCGATGATCTCCGACGACGTCCAGATCTGGGGCGACGGCTCGACGTTCAAGGGCAACGACATCGAGCGGTTCTACCGCTACGGCCTGCTGGCCAACCCGCAGCTGCGCATCTACAAGCCGTGGCTCGACACCAACTTCGTCGCCGAACTGGGCGGGCGCAAGGAGATGTCGGAGTGGCTGCTCGAACGCGGCCTGCCGTACCGGGACAGCACCGAGAAGGCGTACTCCACCGACGCCAACATCTGGGGCGCCACGCACGAGGCGAAGACCCTCGAGCACCTCGACACCGGCATCGAGACGGTCAACCCGATCATGGGAGTCCGGTTCTGGGACCCGTCGGTGGAGATCCCGACCGAGGACGTCACGATCGGCTTCGACCAGGGCCGCCCGGTGACGATCAACGGCAAGGAGTTCGGCAGCCCCGTCGACCTGGTGCTGGAGGCCAACGCCATCGGCGGCCGGCACGGCATGGGCATGTCGGACCAGATCGAGAACCGCATCATCGAGGCCAAGAGCCGGGGCATCTACGAGGCGCCCGGCATGGCGCTGCTGCACGCCGCGTACGAGCGGCTGGTCAACGCCATCCACAACGAGGACACCCTGGCCAACTACCACAACGAGGGCCGCCGCCTCGGTCGCCTGATGTACGAGGGCCGCTGGCTGGACCCGCAGGCGCTGATGCTGCGCGAGTCGTTGCAGCGCTGGGTCGGCACGGCGGTCACCGGCGAGGTGACGCTGCGGCTGCGCCGGGGCGAGGACTACTCGATCCTCGACACCACCGGCCCGGCGTTCAGCTACCACCCCGACAAGCTGTCGATGGAGCGTACGGAGGACTCGGCGTTCGGCCCGTCGGACCGGATCGGCCAGCTCACCATGCGTAACCTCGACATCGCCGACTCGCGGGCGAAGCTGGAGCAGTACGCCACCCTCGGCATGGTCGGTGGCCCGACCCCGCAGCGGATGGTCGGCGCCGCGCAGGCGGCCTCGACCGGGCTGATCGGTGCGATGCCGCAGGGCGGCGCGGAAGCCATCGCCTCCCGGGGCGTCTCCTCCGGCGACGACGAGGCGCTCGACCGCGCCGCGATGGAGTTCGGCGTCGACTGAGCGGGCAGCGGCCGCCGCTCCGCGTGTCCCGGCGGCAGGCCGAGCGGCGCCCGTGCGGAACCGAGGTCACGGACGGTAGCGTGTCGCCCGTGTTTCCTACCGTCCGTGAGGTGCTCGCGCTGGGCCCCGTCCGCCACGGCGCTCCGCGCCTGGTCGCCGGGGACGCCGGCCTCGACCGCCCGGTGCGCTGGGTGCACGTCACCGAGGTGCCCGACATCGCCCCCCTGCTCAGCGGCGGGGAGCTGGTGCTGACCACCGGCATCGGGCTGCCCGCCGACGACGCCGGGCTGCGCGCGTTCATCGGCGACCTGGCGGACGTCGGCGTCTCCGGTCTGGTCGTCGAGCTGGGCCGCCGGTACGCCAGCGCGGTGCCCCGGGTGATGGCCGCCGCCGCGCAACGGCGGGGGCTGCCCCTGGTCGAGCTGCGGCGCGCCACCCCGTTCGTCCGGATCACCGAGGCCGTGCACGCCCTGATCGTCGACGCCCAGCTGACCGAACTACGGGCGACGGAGGAGATCCACCAACGCTTCACCGAGCTGTCGGTGGAGGGCGCCGACCCCGGCGAGGTGGTCCGGCAGGCCGCCGACCTCTCCGGCTGCCCGGTGGTGCTGGAGAACCTCTCCCGGCAGGTGCTCGCGTACGACCCGGCGGGGGAGAGCGCCGAGCTGCTGCTGGACTGCTGGGAGCAGCACTCGCGCCGGATCCGGCCGGCGGGGCGGACCGCGTACGACACCGACAACGGCTGGCTGGTCACCACCGTCGGCGCCCGGGGGCAGGACTGGGGCCGACTGCTGCTGCGCTGGCCCGGCGAGGGCGACCTGGCCGCCGACCGGCGCGGGTTCGGACCGGGCGAGGAGGGCGGCGCGCCCGTCGGCGTCGCCGCGCCGCCGACGGCCCCACCCACCCGGCTGACCATCCTCATCGAGCGGGCCGCCTCGACGCTGGCCCTCGGCCGGCTCATCCGGCGCGACGCCGAGGGCCTGGAGCGGCAGATCCACCGTACGCTGCTCACCGCCCTGCTCGACCACTCGCTGCCGGTCGACGAGGTGTCCCTGCGGGCCCGGGCGCTCGGCGTGGTGCTGGAGCGCCGGCACCTGGTCGGGGTCATGGTGCGGCATCGCGGCGACGACCCGGCGGGGGAGGGCGGCCCGCTCGCGGAGCCCGGCCACCCGGCGGAGGCCGGCACGGCTGGCCCGCAGGCCGGCCCGGCGCGCCTGCGGGACCTGGCCGAGGCCGTCGGGCAGGCGTTGCGCGAGGCGAAGCTGACCGGGCTGACCAGCGCCGTCGACGACCAGGCGGTGGGGGTGCTGCTCGCCCTGCCGGAGCCGGCGGCCGAGGAACGGGCGTTGGCCGCGTTCGCCACCGCCCTGCGCCGCACCCGTCCGGACGCCCCCGCCCGCCCGAACGGTGCGCCGCCGCAGGGCGGGGCGGTGCTCGTCGCGGCCGGGTCCGGTGTGGCCGGCCTGCGCGAGGCGCGACGGTCGCTGATCGAGGCCCGGCAGATCGCCGACGCCGCCCGCCGGGACCGGCGGGACCTGCCGGTCTTCCGGCTGCCGCACGTGGGACTGGCGGGGCTGCTGCACCTGCTGCGCGACGAGCCCCGGTTGCAGACCTTCGTCGAGCGGGAACTCGGCGCGCTGCTCGCCTACGACGCGCAGCATCCCCGGGAGCAGTTGCTCGGCACCCTACGCGCGTACCTGGAGCAGGGCCGGAACAAGTCGGCGGCGGCCGGCGCGGCGCACCTGTCCCGGCCGGCGTTCTACGAGCGCCTGGCCCGCATCCGCCGCGTCCTGGACGTGGACCTCGACTCGGTGGAGGCATGCCTCTCCCTCCACGTCGCCCTCCTGGCCCTGGACGCCGTCCGCACCCCCTGACCCTTCCCCACCCCGTCGACCGAGAGGTTTTTGTCGCGACACGCCGAGGCGCAGCGCCACAACCTCATGATCAACGGGCGGGAGAGGGGCGGTCAGGGGAGGGGGGTGAGGGCCTTCGCGTACGGCGGGGGGACGTGGTTCGGGCCGCCCGGGGTGAATACGTCCGAGGTGGCCGCCGCCGACCAGGCCGTCGCCGGAACCGCGTCGACCAGGGCGCGTACGACCGGGGCGTCGCGCCACTGCTCCTGCTCGGCGAGCAGGCTCAACGCCACCACCGACTCCTCCACCTCGCCGACGCACTCGAACGGCTTGTGCCCGTCCACGCCGAGCAGCTCCCGGTAGCCGGGGATCTGCGAGGAGTCGGCGAGCAGGTCGCCGCCGAAGATGTGGGTGACCCGCTCGCGGGACATGAACGGCGCCATGGCCAGGAAGACGAACCGGCACTTCGGGCAGTCGCGGCACCAGCGCTCGCTGGCGTCGCGCAGCTTGAACGCGGCGTTGCAGCTGGTCACGACGTCGTCGTAGCGGTCGATCTCGGCGAACGCGCGGGCGATGTGCAGCTCCGACAGCGAGCGCAGCAGGGAGAAGTACGGCTCGGTCAGCCCGGCGTGCTCGGCCAGCGCCGCCCGCAGCAGCCCCTCCGCCTCCACGCCCTTGGACCACTGGTGGTTGATCTCGTGGCCGTTCCAGAGCAGGTTCGGGTCCGACGCCGACCGCTCGTTCGACATCACCACCGGGCCCAGCCCGTGCAGCACCGCCGTGGCGACCGCGATCAGCGAGTTGATCGCGGTGACCGGGATGTGGCCGTTGCGTGCCCCGGCGGCGTTCAACTCGAACAGCACCGGGTCGATGCGCCGCCGGGCGGCGAGGGGGGTCAGCCCGGACGCCTCGTTCACGGCGACGATCACGTGGTTGGGGTTGACCGAGAACGGCACCGGGTCGAACCCGGCCCGGCGCAGCGCCTCCAGGCTGACGATGGAGTCCTTGCCGCCGCCGACCGCGGAGAGCGGACGCCGGTCGGAGTCGTCGTAAACCCGGGGGGCCGACACCTCGCCCGCCGGCACCTCCGGACGCAGTTCGAGCACGTGCGGCAGCTGGTTGCGGTACGCGTACTCCGCGAGGCCCTTGGTGTAGACGGCGGTGACCAGCTCGGCGGCGGCCGTGCCCAGCGGCGCCGGCAGCACCAGGCGGGGCGGCGCGGCGGCCTTGTAGTAGCTGACGCCGGCGACGACGTGCAGCAGCTCCAGCACCCGGCCGAGGGTCGCCACGGTCTCGTCCGACGGGGGCGCGTCCGGCAGGGGGAGGGTGATCACCTCGGTGAACCGCTGCTCGCCGTCGGGGCCGGTGAGGGCGTAGTCGAACAACACCTCCCCGGTGGAGAGGTCGACCGAGTAGGACGGGAAGGTGAAGGCGTCCATCCGCCGCAGCTGCTCATTGGGCACACGCCATACTAGGCCCTGGTTCGTCCGGCCGTGTCCGGCTGCGGCGGACCCGCCCCCGTCTCACCGTCGAGATCCCCCGAGGAGAGCCAGTGCGCCTGTCTGACCTGCGCGGACGTACCGTCGCCGTCTGGGGGGCCGGCCGGGAGGGCCGGGCCGCAGTGATCGCGATCGCCGCGCACGGCCCGGCCGACCTGGTCGCCGTCGACGACAGCGCCAACTTCCTCAGCCTGCCCTGGGAGGGGCCCCTGGCCGAGGCGGCGCCGCTGGTCACCGGCGAGGAGGGCTTCGCCCGGCTGGCCGCCGCCGACGTGGTGGTCCGCTCGCCCGGCGTGCCGCAGACCCACCCGTGGCTGGTCGAGCTGCGCCGGCGCGGCGCGACCGTGACCCAGGGCACGGCGCTGTGGATGGCCGACCACGCCGCCCGTACGGTCGGCGTCACCGGCAGCAAGGGCAAGAGCACCACGTCCAGCCTGATCAGCCACCTGCTCGCCGCCGTGGACCGGCCGAACGTCTTCGGCGGCAACATCGGCGTGCCGACGCTGGACCTGCCGGAGGCGGAGCTGTACGTGCTGGAGCTCTCCAGCTACCAGTGCAGCGACCTGACGGACTCGCCGCGCGTGGCGGTGGTCACCTCGCTCTTCCCCGAGCACCTCGACGCGCACGGCGGCGAGCGCGAGTACTACCGCGACAAGCTCAACCTGCTGGCGCACGGGCCGCGGACCGTGGTGGTCAACGGCGCCGATCCGAGGCTCGCCCTCGAACTGGGCGACCGCGCGGCGGTGCGCGCCGGCCTGCCGGACACCGTCCACGTGGCCGGCGGCGCGGACGGCACGCCCTGGTTCCACCTGGGGGACCGGCCGCTGTTCCCGCGCGCCGTGCTGCCGCTCGTGGGCCGGCACAACGAGGGCAACCTCTGCGTGGCCCTCGCCGTGCTCGACGCGCTCGGCGTCGACGTGGTGGCCCGCAAGGACACCCTGGCCGTGGCGGTCGCCGGGTTCCAGGGGCTGGCCCACCGGCTCACCGAGATCGCCGACCCGTCCGGCCTGACCTTCGTCGACGACACCCTCGCCACCAGCCCGTACGCGGCCATGCACGCCATCGACGCGTACGAGGGGCGGCCGTTGACGGTGATCGTCGGCGGCACCGACCGGGGCCTGGACTACACGCCGCTGCGCGAGCACCTCGCGGAGCGCGAGCTCACCGTGCTCGGCATCCCCGACAGCGGCGCCCGGATCGTCGAGACGCTCGCCGGGCTGCCGAAGGTGCGTACCGAGGTGGTCGACGACCTCGTCGCCGCCGTCCGGCGGGCCCGCGAGCTGACCCCGGCCGACGGGGTGGTGCTGCTCTCCCCGGCCGCGCCGAGCTACGGGCGGTTCCGCAACTTCGAGCACCGCTCCGAGGTCTTCGCCCAGGCGGTACGCGACACCGCCGGCTGACTCAGCCCCGGTCGGCCGGCGTCGGGTCCGGCGTACGCGCGCCCGGCAGCAGCGCGGTGCCGGCGTCCCGGTCGTCGTCCTCGTCCGTGGTCTCCGGCCCGGTTGCCGGGGGCGTCGAGGCGGCGCCGGCCGGTTCGCGCCGCTTGTCGGGCGTCCAGGCGAAGGCGAGGGCCCCGCCGACCAGGGCCAGCAGCATCCCGATCAGGAAGCCGCCGAGGTTCGAGGTCAACCAGGAGACCAGCCCGAGCAGCAGTGACAGCACGGCGTAGAAGACCCGCTGCTGCGGCGTGGCGATGAGCAGCACCCCGCAGAGCACCAGGACGGCCGGCACCAGGTACGCGGCCAGCCCCTGCGGCCCGACGTGCAGCAGCACCCCGAGCGGCGCGCGCAGGGTCACGAGCATCTCCACGCCGCCGAGCGCGACGAGTACGCCGGCGGTGAACGGGCGGCCCCGCCGCCAGCGGCGCCAGCGCCCGCCGGGTCGGCGGGCGGCCGGCACCGGGTGGTGTCGTCCGGCGGTCACGTCAGCATCCGTCGGAGGTGAACGCCATGCGCAGGTTGGGCAGGTTGAACACGGCCGCCGTGGTGGCGTAGTTGTTCTGCCGCAGGTTGGTGATGGTCACCGTGTCGGCCTGCTGGGCGAAGACGCCGGGGTTGCCCTTCACGCCGGGCACCTGGTCGAGGGTGCTGGCGTCCTGGCCGACGTTGATGTTCCGGAACGAGGCGTTGCCGGCGACCTCGTCGCCGTCGACGACCAGGGTGCGGGCGGTGACCGGCCTGCCGTCACCGCCGGCGGTGATCTTCAGGTGCACGCCGCCCAGGTTGATGCTCTGGCAGAGGTTGGTCAGCTCGGCCTTGTCGATCGCCGACACGATCACCAGCACCTGCCCGCCGGTGTCGCCCTGGTTGGGGCTGTCCGGGATCATCTGGTCGAGGGTGGCGAACTGCTCGAATCCCGTGCCGGTGAGCTTGTCGGCGGTGACGGTGAACGGCATGCCGGAGATGGCGAACTGGGCGCCCAGCACGCCCTGGGCGGTCAGCACGACCATGCCGGCGGCGCCCGCGACGACGGTGCCCAGCGTGACGGCGAACCGGCGCCAGCGCACGCCGCTGCGCGGCGGATCGGGTTCGACCGGTGCGATCTGCTCCGACATGACGGCTCCCTTTCGAGATCAATTCATCTGCGACAATGGGAAATCAGCTTGAGCGTTTGCGCAGGCTGAAGTTACCGCCGAGTAAATGGCTGGTCAACGGCTGGTGGGGACTGGTTGAGGCGGTATCTGCCAAATGCGGCCAAAGTGAAAAACCGCTGCGGTTTTCGACCGGGCGTCAGGGGAGCGCGGCCGCCTCGCCGGTCGGCGCGCACGGCGCGGTCGTGCCCGGGCCGTCGGCCGGGCGGGCCAGCCGCGTCGCCCGGGTCGCCTCGTCGGGGCCGAGGAAGGGCGCGGTGGCCGCGTAGGTGAGCACCGGCAGCAACTGCGGCAGCTCCGCCGCCCGCCCCCGGGCCGCCCAGCCGCGCACGGTGGCGTGGATCCCGCCGACCACGGTGGACACCAGCGCGTCGCGGTCCACGCCCACGGCCGTCGGGCCGGGCCCGGCGTCGGCGAAGAACCGGCGGAAGCTGAGCAGCAGCGCGTCGCGCTCCCGGCGGGCGTCCGGGCCGGCCGCGTCCACCTCGACGAGCGCCATGCGGGCGAAGGCGGGCACGCTCGCCAGCACCTCCAGCAGGGTGCGCAGAGCGGCGCGGGCGGCGTCGGGCCACGCCGGTCCGGCCTCGCGGTAGGCGCTCTCCATGAGCTGCGACAACACGGCGATGCCGTGCCGGTACGCGGCGAGGAAGGCGTCCTCCTTGCCGCTGAAGAGGGCGTAGAAGGCCGGCCGGGTCACCCCGGCGGCGTGGCAGATGTCGGTGACCCGCGCGTTGTCGTAGCCCTTCGTCGCCACCTCCCGCACGAGCCCGTCGAAGAGGCGGTCCCGCTGGGTGGCGGCCACCGCCTCGGCGGAGAGCCGGCGCGGACCGCGCTTGATCGCGCGGTCGGGGTCGCGGCCGGGGCGTGCGCCCGGCAGGGGCGCCGGATGCGGGCGGCGCGGCGTGGTCAACGTACCCACCTCTCGATTCGATTGACTTTGCGACCCTCCGGGGTTTATAACTTTCTGCACGCTCAGTCGGGATCCCGTCACCTTGGGTGATCTTCCGGATGGTCACCCTTCGGCTCGTCGAAGGAGGGTTCGATGGCCGCCATTATCGCGGAACAGGAGCGCCCTCCCAAGGCCGGAAAGACGCAGGTGACGCCGCTGCGCGGCGGCACACCACGCCGACCTGCCCGCTGACGTCGCGACACCACCATCGCCACCACCGCCCGGCCCGACGGCCGCCCGGCATCCGCCACCGCCGTCCGCGACGCGACGGCCCCCGACGCCCGCGCGGGCACCCCCGCCCGCGCCACGTGGATCACCCCGTCCCCCGAAAGGAAGAACCATGCTCAGGTACGGACGAATCGGCGTGGGTCTCGCCACCCTCGCGCTGCTGACCGGTCTCGGCGCCGCCCCGGGCTCCGCCGCCGCCCCGACACCGCTGGCCAACAACGTGCTGACCTACCCGACGCCGGGTGGCACCGCCGTCGCCGTCAACGACGTGATCCAGGCCAGCCTGAGGACCGGCACCAACGCCACCTTCTACTCCTCCGCCACGGGCACCACCGGCGTGAAGTGCGCCGCGTCCAGCTTCAGCGCCAAGGTGCTGAGCAACCCGGCGGCCCCGGGCACCGCCACCGAGAGCCTGACCGCCCAGTCCTTCACCAGCTGCACCACCAACGTCATCGGCACCACCGGGGTGCAGAGCGTGACCGTCCAGAACCTGCCGTACGCGACCTCGGTCACCAGCGCCGGCGTGGTCAAGATCAGCGGTACGGCGACGGCGCCGATCCAGAGCACCGTCGTGCTGAACTCGCTGCTCGGCCAGATCACCTGCGTGTACCGGACCGGCACCAACAGCCTGACCGGCACGGCGACCAACGCGAACAACTCGATCACCTTCACCAACCAGACGCTGACGAAGTTCTCCGGCCCCAGCCTCTGCTTCGGCACGGCGTACTTCTCCGCCGCGTACTCGCCGGTGCGCGACGTCACCAAGGGCAACAGCCCCGTCTACGTCAACTGACCGCGCCCCACCGGGCCGGCGTGCGGCGCTGCGTCGCGCGTCGGCCCCCGGCCGTGCGTCGACCAGCCGTCGCCCAGCGTCGCGTGCAGGGCGCGCATCGACCGGATGGCCGAGCGGATCTCCTGGAGGTAGCGGCCCGGGGCGAGCGCCGGCTCGGGCAGCCCGGCCACGTCGGGCAGGGCCGGGTCGACGCCGACGGTCTCGATCGCGCAGCCGTACGGCCCGGCGAGGGTGCGTAGCGCGTCGCAGTGCTGGAACGGCACGTAGATCGGCGCGGTCACCGTCAGCACCGGATCGCCGGCGCGCAGGCGGACGTGCTCGGCCCAGAACCGCTGGGTGTCGGCGGTGTGCGCGCGGCGCCGCGCCGGATCGCTGGACGGCGCCGCCAGCACCCGCACCGGCGGGCCGCCCGCCGGCCGGTACGTGCGCGACGACCAGGAGTGGTGCGGGTGCCCGGCGTCCCGACCGTCGTCCTCGGCCGGCGCGGCCACCCCGAACTCGCGTCGCACCGCGGCGTCCAGCGCCGCCACCTCCGTGTCGCAGGGCGGTACGCCGGCCGCGTCCAGGGCCCGGCACTCCACCTCGGACAGGGGGCGGAAGCTGCCCAGCACCGCCACCTCGCCGGTGACCCGGGTGCCGGCGCGCAGCAGGTGCGCCGCGTACGCGACCCGGCGCTGGCAGGCGTGCGCCAACCCGCCGAGCACGACCAGGTGGGCGTAGCGCGGCCGGGCCGGCACCGCCGGGCGCACCATGCCGAGCGCGGCGGCGGTGGCGAGCACCAGCCGCGCGGTGGCCGGGTCGAAGGCCGGCTCCCGGGCGTCCGGGCGTTCGCGGCCGCCCCGGAAGTCCCAGTGCCGGGCCGAGAAGTCGTCGAGCCGGGCCAGCACCGCCGCCAGGTCACCGTCCGGCCAGTCGCCGCCGAAGTGCCCGACGAGGCCGCGCAGCGGCGCCGAGCCCACCCAGGCCCGTACGCCGGCCGTGATCGCTTCGGCGCTCGTGCCCGCCGCGCCGCTCGGGAGCGCCACCTCACCGGTCCGCACCGCCGGATCGTACCGGCGGCCGGGCCGGCGCACGGGCGGGTCGTCGCCGGCCCGGGGCGACGACTTGGCGGGCGGCCCCCGAGCCGGGGGCACACCGACCCTTGTCCCCGCCGCCGGGTGGTGGCAGCGTGCGGTTACCGCGAACGCCGCTGAGAGGGTGCGACGATGACCACCGACGATCTGCCCGCCCGGCACCGGGCCGTGCTCCCGTCCTGGATGCCGCTCAACCACGACGAGCCGATCGAGCTGGTCTCCCGCTCCCGCTCCCGCGCGGTGGCGGAGGTGGCGGCGTGAGCGCGCCGGAGCACGACGTGGACGTCATCGGGCACTTCGTCGACGGCAAGCCGTTCAGCGGCTCGTCCGGGCGGCACGGGGACGTCTTCGATCCGGCGACCGGCCGGCGTACGGCCCGGGTGGAGCTGGCCTCGGCGGCGGACGTCGCGGTGGCGGTGGAGGCCGCCGGGCGCGCGGCCCGGCTCTGGCGGGACGCGTCGCTGGCCAGACGGACGGCCGTGCTGTTCGCCTTCCGGGAGTTGGTGCACGCGCGGCGGGACCGGCTCGCCGAGGTGATCACCGCAGAGCACGGCAAGGTGCTCGCCGACGCCGCCGGCGAGGTGCAACGCGGCCTGGAGATCATCGAGTACGCCTGCGGCATCCCCTCGGCGCTGCGCGGCGGATTCAGCGAGAACGTCTCCACCGAGGTCGACTCGTACACCCTGCGGCAGCCGCTCGGCGTCGTCGCGGTGATCTCCCCGTTCAACTTCCCGGCGATGGTGCCGCTGTGGTTCCTGCCGATCGCGGTGGGCTGCGGCAACGCGGTGGTGCTCAAGCCGAGCGAGAAGGACCCGGGCGCGGCGCTGCTGCTGGCGGAGTGGTTCGCCGAGGCGGGCCTGCCCGACGGGGTCCTCAACGTCGTCAACGGCGACGCCGAGGCCGTGGACGCGCTGCTGGAGCATCCGGGCGTGAAGGCCGTGTCGTTCGTCGGCTCCACCCCCGTCGCCCGGTACGTCCAGCAGCGCGGCACCGCCGCCGGCAAGCGGGTGCAGGCCCTGGGCGGGGCGAAGAACCACATGGTGGTGCTGCCCGACGCCGACCTGGACCTGGCCGCCGACGCGGCGGTCAACGCGGGGTTCGGCTCGGCGGGGGAGCGGTGCATGGCGATCTCGGCCCTGGTCGCCGTGGAGCCGGTCGCCGACGCCCTGGTCGCCCGGATCGCCGAGCGGATGGGCCGGCTGCGCACCGGCGACGGCCGGCGCGGCTGCGACATGGGCCCGCTGGTCACCGCCGCGCACGCCGCCCGGGTGCGGTCGTACGTCGAGGCGGGGGTGGCCGCGGGCGCGGTGCCGGTGGTGGACGGCCGCGACGTCGAGCCGGACGGCGACGCCGACGGGTTCTGGCTGGGCCCGACGCTGTTCGACCACGTCACCCCGGACATGTCGGTCTACACCGACGAGATCTTCGGCCCGGTGCTCGGCGTCCTGCGCGTCGGCTCGTACGACGAGGCGGTGGAGCTGGTGAACGCCAACCAGTACGGCAACGGCACGGCGATCTTCACCAACGACGGCGGCGCGGCCCGGCGCTACCAGCACGAGGTGGAGGTCGGCATGGTCGGCGTCAACGTGCCGATCCCGGTGCCGATGGCCTACTACTCCTTCGGCGGCTGGAAGGCCTCGCTCTTCGGCGACCTGCACGCGCACGGCGAGGACGGGGTGCGCTTCTTCACCCGGGGCAAGGTGGTCACCAGCCGCTGGCCGGACCCCCGGCACGGCGGGGTCAACCTCGGCTTCCCCACCCAGACCTGAGCAGGCGCAGGGTGCCGGCACCGACCAGGTACGCCATCAGCGCCGCCGCCGGCAGTCCCAGCGGCTCGGGCGCCGACCTCGGCGTCTGGGCGTTGACCACCAGGGCGTACACCACGGCGGCGAAACCGGCGGCGGCGAGCGCGCTGCGCGCGGTGGCCCGCCACCCGCCGCCGGCCGGTCGGTCCCGCCCGGTGCGGCCGGTGCGGCCGGTGCGGGCCTCGACGGGGCCGAAGACGGCGACCAGGGCGGCCAGCACCACGGTCAGCATCAGCACCCAGGGCACCCGCCAGGCCAACCAGGCGGCCGACCCGACCGGCGGGGTCGGCAGCACCCCGGCCGCGTCCAGCGCCCCCACCAGCAGGATCGCGGCGCTGAGGTGCCAGAGGAAGACGGTGAGCACGACGGCGTTCACCGCGATCACCGCCTGCCACGGGCGGGGGCGGCGCAGCCAGCGCTCCGCCGGGTCGCGCAGCAGCAGGATCAGCCCGAACTGGGCGACGGTCAGCGTCAGCAGGGCCAGGCTGGGCGGGGCCGCGTTGTCCAGCCGCTCGCCCGGCACGTTGAGCATGCTCACCGGGTACGGTCCGACGGTGGTCAGCAGCACCGTGGCCGCCAGCCCGCCCAGCAGCGCCGCCCCGCCCGCGCGGCGCGACAGCGGCAGCCGACGTGCCCGCGCCCGGTCGCGCGCGGGCACGGGGCGCGGCGGGTGCCCGCCCGCCGCGTCCGGGTGGGCGTCGTGACGCCCGGCGTCGGCGTCGCGCCAGGCGATGCCGAGCTGGTGCACGGCCAGCCAGCCGAAGACGTAGTTCGGCAGCGCCAGCTCGGCCGGGCCCAGCGCCCGCCCCACGTCGCCGGCGACGACCAGCGCGGCCAGCGCCGCCGGCACGAGCAGGCCGAGGCGCCGGTGCAGGGCGAGCATCGCCGGGGTCAACGGCACCACGATCAGGTAGGCGGCGAGGAACCAGAGCGGGATCGTGGCGAACCACGCGACCGTACGGACCAGCGTCGCCGCGACGCCGACGAGCGACGCGAGCGCGGCCGCTGCGGCGATCACCAGCAGCAGCGCGGTCGTGGGGCGCAGCAGCCGGGCGCCCCGGCCCAGCAGCCAGGCGGTGGCGTCGACGCCGGCGGCCCGGCGGGCGGTCAGCGAGGCGGCGTTGGCGTACCCGCCGACCAGGAAGAAGATCGGCATGACCTGGGCGAGCCAGGTGAGCGGGTACGCCCACGGCAGGTCGGGCAGCGCGGAGCGTCCCGTCGGCCGGCCGGCGGCGTCCTCACCAATCGCGGCGACCGCCCAGTGGCCGAGAACGACCATGCCGATGGCGAGCGCCCGGAGCAGGTCGACGTAGCGTTGCCGACCAGCGGGGGTGCGCGCGGCGAGTTGCCGCAGGCGGCGCATGGCCCCGAGGGTACGTCAGGCGCGGACTGGCCGGTGCTGATAACGGTTCGGTCCCCGGGGGTTGAAGTCCGCGCCCTCCTGCCGTAGAAATTCTTCAGCAACAGTTTGCCAACTGAAGACAAATTCCCCCTGCGCCTCGTGCGGCGGTCGCTATCCCCCATTCGGCGCCCGCCCGGACCGATCCGAGGAGAGACCCATGAACAGGCGTGACATCCTGCGGCGTACCGCCGCTGCCGGCCTCCTGGCCACCCCCGCCGCCGGCCTGCTGGCCGGCTGCGCCACGGGCGGTGGCGACGACAAGGGCGACGCCGACACCTTCAAGGGCACCAAGAGCGAGCAGAACCCGCTCGGTGTCAAGGAGGACGCGCCCCTCGAGGTGGTGATCTTCAACGGCGGCTTCGGCGAGGAGTACGCGAAGGCCCACGAGGCCATGTACACCGAGAAGTACCCGAAGGCGAAGATCAACCACTCGGCGACGCAGGAGATCGCGAAGACGCTCCAGCCGCGCTTCGTCGACAACACCCCGCCGGACGTCGTCAACAACTCCGGCGCCAACCAGATCGACTTCAACGGGCTGGTGTCGCAGAACGCCATCGCCGACCTGGGCGAGCTGCTCGCCGCCCCGAGCCTCGACATTCCGGGCAAGACGGTCAAGGACACGCTGCTGCCGGGCGCCGTCGAGGTCGGCTCGTACGACGGCAAGTTCCTGGTGATGAACTACACCTACACCGTCTACGGCATCTGGCACTCCACCAAGCTCTTCGCCGAGCGCAAGTGGGAGTACGCCAAGACCTGGGACGAGCACATCGCGCTGTGCAAGCAGATCAAGGCCGCCGGCATCGCCCCCTGGACGTACGCGGGCGCGCACCCGCGCTACATGAGCTGGCCGGTCATCTCGACCGCCATCAAGTTCGGCGGCCCCTCGGTCGCCACGGCGATCGACAACCTGGAGCCCAACGCCTGGAAGTCCGACGCGATGAAGACCGCAGCCGACGCCTGGCACCAGATCGTCAAGGACAAGTTCATCCTCGAGGGCTCGCCCGGCCTCGACCACAAGCAGTCGCAGACCGCGTGGTGCCAGGGCAAGGCGGCCTTCATCTCCTGCGGTTCCTGGCTGGAGAGCGAGCAGAAGGACGTCACGCCGGCCGGGTTCAACATGACCATCCAGCCGACCCCGAGCCTGGGCAGCGGCGACAAGCTGCCGTTCGAGGCCGTCCGGGGCACTGCCGGCGAGCCGTTCATGGTCCCGGCGAAGGCGAAGAACGTCGCCGGCGGCCTGGAGTTCTTCCGGGTCATGCTCTCCAAGAAGGGCGCGCAGGACTTCACCAAGAAGGTCTCCAGCCTGACCGTGGTGGCCGGCGCCAGCGAGGGCGTCGAGCTGCCGTTCGGGCTGAACACGGTCGTCAAGGCGCTGGAGGCATCCGGCAGCAACGGCTTCAACTGGGTCTACAACAACTACTACCGCAAGCTGGAGCGCAACCTCGTCGACGCCGCGTGCGGCGAGTTCTTCAGCGGTCGGATCGGCCCGGCGGAGTTCCTCGACCAGTGCCAGAAGGGCGCGGACTCGATCGCCCAGGACAGCTCGATCAAGAAGTACAAGCGGGCCGTCTGACATCCCGGCCGGTGGGGGCGGGGGCGTCCCGCTCCCACCGGGCCGACGCTGAAGAGGTAGGACCTCATCGTGAGACATGGCAAGTACCCGCTGATCGTCACCTTCCTGGTGCCGCCGGTGCTGCTCTACGTCATCTTCGTCGTGTCGCCATACCTGCAGGCGTTCCAGATCTCCACCACCGACTGGCTCGGCTACTCGGCCGACGCCAACTCCGTCGGGCTGGCGAACTTCAAGACGCTGTGGAACGACGACTACGTCTGGAACGCGTTGAAGAACAACGCGATCCTGCTGGCGCTGGTTCCGGTGCTGACGATCGTGCTCGGCCTCTTCTTCGCCGCCATGCTCAACATGGGCGGGCGCAAGGGGCGGGCGGGGGTCAGCGGGGTACGCGGCTCGTCGTTCTACCGCACGGTCTACTTCTTCCCCCAGGTCCTCTCGGTCGTCATCATCGCGCTGCTGTGGAAGGAGGTCTACCACCCGAACAAGGGCCTGCTCACCAGCGCCCTGAACAGCGTCGGTCTGGGCGCGCCCACCTGGCTGGGTGATCCGAGGACCGCCTTCTGGTGCGTCCTCGCGGTGATGATCTGGAGCAACGTCGGCTTCTACGTGGTGCTCTTCGGCGCGGCCATGTCGGCCATCCCCAAGGAGATCTACGAGGCCGTCATGCTCGACGGCGCCTCCCGGCTGACCACGCTGTGGAAGGTGACCATCCCGCTGCTGTGGGACACCGTCCAGGTCGCCTGGGTCTACCTGGCCATCTTCGCCCTGGACGGGTTCATCCTGGTGCAGCTGATGACCAACGGCGGCCCCAACTTCTCCACCGACGTCATCGGCGTGCGGATGTACGACACGGCGTTCGGCAGCGAGACCAAGTTCGGCTACGCCTCGGCGATCGGCGTGGTGATGTTCTTCCTGACCCTCACGGTGGCGGTGCTGGCGCTGCGGGCCAGCAAGCGAGACAGGATCGAGTACTCGTGACGACTCTGGACAAGCCCGCCCCCGTGGCGCTGCCCCGCGAGCCCTCCGCCCCCGCTGACCGCCCGGTGCGCCGCGAACTCGGCGTCGCCAACGTGCTGTCGCACGGCTTCCTGCTGTTCTGGGGCGCGCTGACCGTACTGCCGCTGCTCTGGATGTTCATCAGCTCGTTCAAGAGCAACGCGGAGATCCTGGCCGACCCGTGGTCGCTGCCCGGCGCGCTGCGCTTCGACAACTGGTCGCGCGCGTGGAGCGGTGCGCACATCGGTCAGTACTTCCTCAACAGCCTGGTGGTGGTCGCGGGCTCGGTCACCCTGACCATGCTGATGGGGGCCACCGCCGCGTACGTCTTCGCCCGCTACGAGTTCCGTGGCAAGCAGGTCGTCTACTACCTGTTCGTCGGCGGGCTGATGTTCCCCGTCTTCCTCGCCCTGGTGCCGCTGTTCTTCGTGGTGCGCAACGCCGGCCTGTTCGGCACCTGGACGGGTCTCATCCTGGTGTACGCGGCCTACTCGCTGCCGTTCACGGTGTTCTTCCTGACCGCCTTCTTCCGCACCCTGCCCACCGCCGTCGCGGAGGCGGCCCTGGTCGACGGCTGCGGCCACTTCCGGTTGTTCTTCCAGGTGATGCTGCCGATGGCGCGTCCGGGACTGATCAGTGTTGCGATCTTCAACTTCCTCAGCCACTGGAACCAGTTCCTGCTGCCGCAGGTGCTCATGCAGGGCGACGAGTCCAAGTGGGTGCTGGCCCAGGGGCTCGCCGCGCTCTCGGTCAACCAGGGTTACGCGGGCGACTACGCGCAACTCTTCGCCGGTCTCACGATCGCGGTGGTCCCGGTCCTGCTGGTCTACATCCTCTTCCAGCGCCAGGTCCAGTCCGGCCTGACCGCCGGCCAGCTCAAGTAGCTCCGTCGGCCGCTGCGACGGCCTCGTTCGTCGGCACGGGCCGCGACCGATCCTGATCCCCGCGCCACCGGGCTGTCGGACGCCGCCGACCCGGAACGGCGTGCGGAGCCGGTGGGGTGCCTCGGCCGCTGTCGAGCTGCCCCGTCCATGAGACCGCGACGTCGGCCCCGCCGGTCCGCCACGCTCAGTCCGGCGTCCGGCGTCCGGCGTCCGGCGTCCGGCGTCCGGCGGTCCGGCCGGACGGCCGTCCGGAGTCCTCAGCCCGGCGTCCGGGTCGAGGGTGGTCCTGTGCACGGGGCAGCTCGACAGCGGCCGATCGCCCTCCCCCGCGCCGGGGTGGTGCCGACGGCGGTGGCGGGCAGCACGTCCGGCCTCGGTGCGGGTCAGGCAGTCGGCGGCACCAGCAGGGCGTGCAGGGTGACCGGGTCGGTCACCTCGGGCAGGTCGAGCGCGGCGAGCCACGCCGCGGCGGCCGCGCCGTCGCCGGCCGAGTGCAGCGGTGCGTCCGGCCACTGCCGGCCGACCTGGGCCCGCACCGCCGCGGCGAGCGGGGTGTCGCCGGTCAGCAGGCCGCCGCCGAGCACGATCGGGGAGGCGTCGCCGGCCGGGCGGATCCGCGCGGCGCTCTCGGCCAGGTGCGCTGCGGCCTCGTCGATCAGCCCGCGGGCGACCGGCTCGCCGTCGACGGCGGCGGCGACCACGAGGGGCGCGAGCCGGGCCAGCTCCACGGGGGGTCGCCGGGTCACCGCCTGGACCAGGGCGTCGACGGTGTCCCGGGGGCGGGCCGCCACCTCGGCGGAGCCGAGCAGTTCGGTGAGCACCCCCGTCGCCAGCCGGCCCGGCGCGTGCCCCCGGTCGAGGTCGGCCAGCAGCCGGCGGACCGCCTCGCGGCCCAGCCAGAAGCCGGAGCCCGCGTCGCCGAGCAGCCAGCCGTGACCGTCGGCGACCCGGTCCAGCCGTAGCTCGCGGACCCCGGCGGCGATCGCCCCGGTGCCGGCGATGAGCACCGTGCCCTCGGGGCTGGCGGTGCCCGAGGCGTACGCGACCAGCGCGTCGCCGTGCACCGCGTACGGGCAGTGCAGGCCGGCGTCGCGCCAGGCCCGGTCGAAGGCGTCGCGGCCCGCCGGGTCGGCGAGCAGCCGGCCCGCCCCGGCCAGCCCGATCGTGCCACCGCGCACCCGGGCGGGATCGACGTCGGCGAGCGCCTCCCGCAGGGCGGCCAGCAGCTCGCCGGCGGCCCGCTCGGCGCCGTGGCTGGTGGGGTTTCCGCCGCCCGCCCGGCCGGTGCCCAGCCGCCGCCCGTCCAGGGCCAGGGCGGCCGCCCGGGTGGACGTACCCCCGACGTCGAGACCGACCACGACGCTGCCGGACATCCGCACCCACCCCTCGATCGACGCCGCGTTCATGCTGGTCGGCCCGGCGGCGGTGGGCAAGGGCAGGACCGGTTCCGAGCGTGTGCGCCAGGTAACAGTTTGAAAACTTCGCCCACGGTCTTGACACGGAGGGGCTTTCAGTAAGAACTTTTACCACTAACAGTTAACACTCTTTTCCGAAAGGTGCCCCATGGTTGATCACGAGGTGGACACCTCCGCGGGGACCGCGGTGGTCGACGCCGGCGCGGTCGACCGGCGGGGGGCGCTCGGGGTCGGCTCCGACGGCGTGCTGGCGCGGGTCCGGGCCGGCGCGGGCGAGCTGACGGGGGCACTGCGCCGCGTCGCCGAGCACGTGCTCAGCGACCCGGAGGCCGCCGCCCGGGCGACCATCGTGGAGCTGGCCGAGCGCAGCGGCACCTCCCCGGCGACGATCACCCGGTTCTGCCGGGCGATGGGCTTCGACGGCTACGCCGACCTGCGACTCGGCATCGCCGCCGAGACCGGCCGGGCCCGCTCGGCGGGCTGGACCGTCGACATCGGACGCGAGATCCAGCCGAGCGACCCCCTCTCCCGGGTGCTCGACCAGATCATGGCCGCCGACACCCGCGCCATGCACGACACCGCCGCGTTGCTCGACCTCGCCGAGGTCGAACGGGCCGCCGTCGCCATCGCGGGGGCGTCGCGGGTGAACATCTTCGGGGCCAGCGGCAGCGCCCTGGTCGGCGAGGAGATGCAGTTCAGCCTGCACCGCATCGGGGTGGCGGCCTGGGCCTGGAACGACGTGCACGAGGGCCTCGCCAGCGCGGCCCTGTTGCGCCAGGGCGACGTGGCGCTCGGCATCTCGCACACCGGCCAGACCCGGGAGACCATCGAGATGCTCGCCGAGGCCGGCAGCCGGGGCGCGACCACCGTGGCGCTGACCGGGTTCCCCCGCTCCCCGCTGGCCGAGCTGGCCGACATCGTGCTGCTCACCGCCAGCCAGGCCACGACCTTCCGCCCCGACGCGCTGTCCGCCCGGCACCCGCAGCTGGTCGTGCTCGACCTGCTCTACATCGCCGTCGCCCAGCGCACCCACGACCGCGCCCACGCGGCCTTCCGGCGTACCGCCCAGGCCGTCGACGGGCACAAGGCCGCGAAGGGGGCCACCTCATGATCAGTGCACAGGGGTACGCCGACGCCGTCCGTCCGGTGCTCGACCGGGTCGTCGACGCCAGCGCCGACGGGATCGGCGCCGCCGCCGACCTGATCACCACCAGCCTGCGCGCCGGCGGGGTGCTCCAGGCGTTCGGCGCCGGCCACTCCGAGGCGTTCGCCGCGGAGCTGGTCGCCCGGGCCGGCGGGCTGGTGCCCACCAACCGGCTCTCCCTGCACGACCTGGTGCTGCACGGCGACGCCCCGCGCGACGTGCTCGCCGACCCCAAGCTGGAGCGCGATCCCGCCGTCGCCCACCAGCTCTACGCGCTGGCGGCCCCGCAACCACGCGACGTGTTCGTGGTGGCGTCCCAGTCCGGCATCAACGGCTCGGTGGTCGAGCTGGCGGCGCTGGTCACCGGACGCGGCCACCCGCTGATCGCGGTCACCTCGGTCGCGCACACCGCACGGGTCGCCCCACGGCACCCGTCCGGCCGGCGCCTCGCCGACCTCGCCGACGTCGTGCTGGACAACGGCGCGCCGTACGGCGACGCACTGCTGCCGCTCGAGGGCGGCGGCGCGGTCTGTGCGGTCTCCTCGGTCACCGCGGCGCTGCTGGCGCAGCTGCTGACCGCCGAGGTCGTACGACGGTTCCACCAGGCCGGGGAGGTACCCCCTATCTACCTCTCCGCCAACGTCCCCGGCGGGGACGAGCACAACCACGCCCTCGAGTCGCGGTACGCCGGGCGCCTCCGGCGCACCGCCTGACCCGAACACACAAGGAGAGACGACGATGTCGATTACCCCCGACAACCCGGCCGACCTGAGCCGCCGGACCGTGCTGCGTCGGGCCGCCGCGGTGGGCCTGCTCGCCACCCCGGCCGCCGGCCTGCTGAGCGCCTGCGCGACCAGCGGCGGCGACGAGAAGAACGAGCAGGTCGCCGGCGGCACCAAGAGCGCCACCAACCCGCTCGGCGTCGCCGAGGACGCCGCGATCGAGGTGGTCATCTTCAACGGTGGCTACGGCGAGAAGTACGCCACCGACGTGCACCAGCCGCTGTACAAGAAGGCGTTCCCGAAGGCCGAGGTCAAGCACCAGTCGACCCAGGCCGTGTCCACGGTGCTCCAGCCGCGGTTCGCCTCGGGCAACCCGCCGGAGTTCGTGAACAACTCCGGCGAGAAGCTGATGGACTTCGGCGCCCTGGTCGCCGACGGCCAGCTTCAGGACCTCACCGAGCTGTGGGACGCCCCGTCGGTCGACGACCCCAACAAGAAGGTCCGCGACACCGTGGTGCCGGGCACCGTCGACGTCGGATCCTTCAACGGCAAGCCGTACGTCCTGTACTACGTCTCCACCGTCTTCGGCATCTGGTACTCCGGCAAGCTTTTCAAGGACAACGGCTGGGCGCCGGCCAAGGACTGGTCGGAGTTCACGGCCCTGCTCGACAAGATCAAGGCCAAGGGCATCACCCCGTACGGCTACGCCGGGGCGAACGCCGCGTACTACCAGTGGAACGTGATCCTCACCCACGCGGCGAAGATCGGCGGCACGGACGTGCTGAAGAACATCGACAACCTGGAGGACGGCGCCTGGCAGCAGGACGCGGTCAAGCAGGCCGCCGAGGCATGGGCCGAGATCGGCGCCAAGTACGTCGACAAGAGCTTCGAGGGGCTCAAGCACACCGACGTGCAGCTGCGGCAGAACCAGTACAAGCTGGCGTTCTACCCCAGCGGCGACTGGCTGGAGGGCGAGCAGAAGAAGGACACCCCGTCCGGCTTCGAGTACCAGCTCATGCCGGTGCCGAGCCTGTCCGCCTCGGACAAGCTGCCGGCGACGGCGCTGCGGGCGACCGCCGGTGAGGGCTACTTCGTCTCGGCCAAGAGCAAGAACCCCAAGGGCGGCCTGGAGTACATGCGCCAGATGCTCTCGGTGGCCGGCGCGAAGGGCTTCACCGAGGTGGTCAAGGCCCCGACCGTGGTCACCGCCGGCTCGGAGGGCTTCGCCTTCCCGCCCGGCGTGGCCAGCTCGCAGGCCGCGCTCAAGGCCGCCGGCAAGGACGTGTTCAACATCTACTTCGACGGCTGGTACAAGGAGCTCGACACGGAGGTCCGCACGGCCACCAACGAGCTGATGTTCGGCCGGATCAAGGCGGACGCCTTCGCGGAGCGCATCCAGAAGCGCGCCGACGCGATCAAGAAGGACAGCTCCATCACCAAGTTCAAGCGCTGATCGATCGGAGCGTAGGGGTCATGCGGCACGGCAAGTATCCGTTCGTGATCGGGTTCCTCTTCGTCCCGGTCACGCTGTACGTGGTCTTCGTCATCGCGCCGTACGCGCAGGCGTTCCAGATCTCGATGACCAACTGGCGAGGGCTCTCGGCCCCGCAGTGGGTGGGCTTCGACAACTTCCGGAGGTTGTTCGACGACGACAACTTCTGGAAGGCGGTCCAGCACCACGGCGTACTGCTGCTTGCCCTGCCGCTGATCACCATCGCCATCGCGCTGTTCTTCTCGTTCCTGCTCAACGTGGGCGGCAAGAGCAGCGGCGGGCAACGCCAGGGGGTCTGGGGGTCGAAGTTCTACCGGGTGGTGTTCTTCTTCCCCCAGGTCCTGGCGGTGGCCATCATCGCGGTGCTGTTCCAGATGGTCTACCGGCCCAACGAGTCCGGCCTGATCAACGGCGTGCTGATGAAGCTCGGCTTCGACCCGGTGCTCTTCCTGGTCCGGCCGAACCTGGCGCTCTGGTCGATCATCGGCGTGCTGGTCTGGCAGGCGGTCGGCTTCTACGTGGTGCTCTTCTCGGCGGGCATGGCCTCCATCCCCGGCGAGATCTACGAGGCCGCCGAGGTGGACGGGGCGAACCGGGTGACGCTCTTCTTCCGGGTCACCCTGCCGCTGCTCTGGGACACCCTCCAGGTCGCCTGGGTCTACCTGGGCATCGCCGCGTTCGACGCGTTCGCCATCGTCTCGGTGCTCTCGGTGGACGGGGGCGGCCCGGACGGCGCCACCACCGTCCTGGCGATGGAGATCTACCGCAACGCCTTCGTCTACTCGAAGTACGGCTACGCCTCGGCCATGGGCGTGGCGCTGTTCTTCCTCACCCTCACGTTCGCGGCGTTGACGCTGCGGCTGACCAAGCGGGAAAGCGTGGAGTACTGATGAACCCGCAGACGACGCTGCCGCCGACACCGGCGGCGCTACCGCCGAAGACCGGGAAGCCGGGCGCCGCGGGTGGGCGCGCAGGCAGGGGACGACGGGAGGTACGGCTCTTCGCCAACCTCGGGCACGTGGCGCTCGCGGTCTGGGCGGTCATCGTGATCGTGCCGATCCTCTGGACCTTCCTCGCCTCGTTCAAGAACACCACGGAGATCTTCAGCAGCCCGTGGACCCTGCCGGCGGAGCTGCGGTTCGAGAACTACGCCCGGGCGTGGAACAAGGCCAACGTCGGGCGCTACTTCCTCAACAGCGTGATCGTGGTGGCGTGCAGCACCTTCGGCACCATGCTGCTCGGCTCGATGGCCGCGTACGTGCTGGCGCGCTACAAGTTCTGGGGCAACCGGGCGATCTACTACCTGTTCGTCTCGGGGCTCGCGTTCCCGGTCTTCCTGGCCCTCGTACCGCTCTTCTTCGTGGTGAAGAACCTGGGGCTGCTGGACACGCACACCGGGGTGGTGCTGGTCTACATCGCCTACTCGCTGCCGTTCACGGTGTTCTTCCTGGCCGCGTTCTTCAAGACGCTGCCGTCGTCGGTCGCCGAGGCGGGGATGATCGACGGCTGCTCGCACACCCGGCTCTTCTTCCAGGTGATGATGCCGATGGCGAAGCCGGGCCTGATCAGCGTCGGGATCTTCAACATCATCGGCCAGTGGGGGCAGTACCAGTTGCCGCTCGTGCTGCTCTCCAACGCCAAGGACAAGTGGGTGCTCACCCAGGGCATCGCGGACATCTCGGTGAACGCCGGCTACGAGGCGGACTGGTCCGGCCTCTTCGCCGCCCTGACCATCGCCATCCTCCCGATGATCGTCGTGTACGCGATCTTCCAGCGTCAGATCCAGTCCGGTCTCACCTCCGGCGCGGTGAAGTAGCCCCGCCGGCCCCGCGGCGCGCGGACGGTTTCCGCGCGGCGGTGGTCGTCCCACGGGGGACGACCACCGCCCTGTGGGCGCGAAGTGTCGCAGGGGCGAGGCAGAATCGCATCCGTGCTGGTGGCGGTGGTCTCGGACGAGCGGGGCGGGGGAGCGCTGCAACCCCTCGACGCCGCCGGGCTGCCCGCCGGCCCGGTGCGATCGGTCGCCGACCTGGCCGCCGCCGTCGCCGCGTCCGAGGCGGCGGAACGGCCGCGCTGGGTGTGGGCCTGCGGTGCGACGCTCTACCCGGCCCTGCTGCGCGCCGGGGTGCGGGTCGAGCGCTGCCACGACGTCGAGCTGACCGAGGCCCTGCTGCTCGGGCACGCCGGCCGCTGGGGCGAGCCCCGCTCGTTCGCGGCGGCCTGGGCCCGGCTGACCGGCACGCCGGTGCCGGCCGACCCGCCGCCGCGGCCGGCCGCGCCGCCCGGGCACGGCCAGGGCGCGCTCTTCGACGCCCTGCCCGGCCCGCCGGGCCCCGGCGTCGAGGCCCTGACCCAGGTGTACGCCGACCAGCTCGCCCGGATCGCCGCGACCGAGCACCCCGGCCGGTTCCGCCTGCTGGTCGCCGCGGAGTCGGCCGGCGCGCTCGTCGCGGCCGAGATGGGGGCGGCCGGGCTGCCCTGGCGGGTCGACGTGCACGACGAGATCCTCGCCGAGCTGCTCGGCGAGCCGTCGCCGGTGGGCGGCCCGCCGCGCCGGCTGGCCGAGCTGGCCGCGCGGATCGCCGACGCGTTCGGCGTACGCCAGCTGCACGCCGACTCCCCGGCGGAGCTGTTGCGGGCGTTCGCCCGGGCCGGCGTGGAGCTGCCCAACACCCGGGCCTGGGTGCTGCGCGGGGTGGACCACCCGGCGGTGCCGCTGGTCCTGGAATACAAGGAGCTCTACCGGATCTGGACGGCGCACGGCTGGGCGTGGCGCGACGCCTGGGTGCGCGACGGTCGGTTCCAGCCGGAGTACGTCCCGGGCGGGGTGGTCTCCGGTCGCTGGGCGACCCGGGGCGGCGGCGCGTTGCAGATCCCCAAGGTCATCCGGCGGGCGGTGGTCGCCGATCCGGGCTGGCGGTTCGTGGTCGCCGACGCCGGCCAGCTGGAGCCGAGGGTGCTCGCCGCGGTCTCGGGCGACGCCCGGCTCGCCGCCGCCGGTGGCGCCGGTGACCTCTACGCCGCCCTCGCCCAGGACGCCTTCGACGGCGACCGCCCACGGGCCAAGGTGGCGCTGCTGGGCGCCATGTACGGGCAGACCGGCGGTGCCGCGGTGCCGGCGCTGGCGGTGCTGCGGCGCAGCTACCCGACGGCCTTCGGCTACGTGGAGGCGGCCGCCCGCACCGGGGAGGCCGGCGGCCTGGTGCGTTCCTGGCTCGGGCGCACCTGCCCGCCCGGCACGGCCGGTTTCGGCGATCCCGACGCCGACCTGCCCGTCGGCGGCGACGACCCGCAGTCGCCGCGGGCCCGGGCGGCCCGGTCCCGGGGGCGGTTCACCCGCAACTTCGTCATCCAGGCCACCGCCGCCGAGTGGGCCTCGACCCTGCTGGCGACGTTGCGCGGTCAGCTCGCCGGCACCGGTGCCGAGCTGGTCTTCTTCCAGCACGACGAGGTGGTCGTGCACTGCCCGGCGGAGCGGGCCGACGCGGTCGCCGACGCCGTCGCCCGGTGCGGGGAGCAGGCCACGGCGCTGCTCTTCGGCGACACCCCGGTCCGCTTCCCGCTGGACCTGTCCGTCGTCGACTGCTACGCCGACGCGGCCTGACAGGGGTCGTCGCCCACCCGCCCGCCGTCTGCGTGGGCAGGCGCCTGCCGCCTCCGTCCGCTCAGGAGACGCCGGAGCCGGGGTTGGCGGCGTCCCACGCGTGCCGTGACTGCGCGATGGCGTCCTTGTGCGCCAGCGACCAGTCCGCCAACTGCCTGACCAGGTGCGTGAGGCTCCGCCCGCGCTCGGTCAGCTCGTAGGTCACGGTCACCGGGACGGTCGGGTACGCGGTGCGCAGCACCAGCCCGTCGCGTTCCAGCCGGCGCAGGGTCAGGGTCAGCATCCGCTGCGAGATGCCGTGGATGGCCCGTTGCAGCTCCCGGAACCGGCGGACGCCGGAGGAGAGCTCGACGATCGCGAGCACCGACCACTTGTCGCCGATGCGGTCGAGCACGTCGCGGATCCCGCAGTCGGGGTGCTCGGGCAGGCCGCAGGGCGCCAGCGCGTCGGTTACCGCCGTGTGCCCTGCCGACATCGAAGTGCCTCCTTGTGGCCGCGTCCGTGGTTCCCGACGATGAGGCTAGTTCCGATTCGGTACCACCGAAAGGCTCGCCACATGCTGCTGGTCACCGGCGCCTCCGGGCACCTGGGTTCCCTCATCCACGCCGGGCTGGTCGAGCGGGGGCTCGCCCCGCTCGCCGGCACCCGTACGCCCGGCCGCTTCGGCGACGCCGGGCGCCGCGTGGACCTCGACGACCCGGTGGGGCCGGACCTGGCGGGCGTACGCGTGCTGGTGCTCGTCTCCGCCGGCTACGGCGAGGACGACGTCGTCCTCGCCCGCCACGACCGGGCGATCGTGGCCGCCGAGCGGCACGGGGTGGGGCACGTGGTCTACACGAGCCTGATCGGCGCCGGCGACCACCTGGCCTTCGCGCTCGCGCACCGGTGGACCGAGCGTCGCCTCAGGGAGAGTCGCCTGGGCTGGACGATCCTGCGCAACGGGCTCTACGCCGAGCTGTTCGGGCAGTTGGCCGCCCCGGTCGGCGGCGCGGTCACGGCCCCGTTCGGCGCGGGAGCGCTGGCGGCGGTGGCCCGGCAGGACCTGGCCGACGCCGCCGTGCGGGTGGCCGCCGACCCCGCCGCGCACCACGGCCGCACGTACGAGCTGACCGGGCCGGTCGCGCTCACCGCCACGGGACTCGCCGCCGAACTGGGGGTGCCCTACCGCCCGGAGCCGCTGGGCGTCCGGCGCGCCGCGCTGTCGGGCGCGGGCCTGCTGCCCTTCCAGCCGGCCATGCTCATGTCGATCTACTCCGCCACGGCGGGCGGCTTCCTCGGGCGGACCCACGGCGACCTGGCGCGCCTGCTGGCGCGTCCGCCCCGCGACCCGATGCCGGTGGCGGTGGCCGCCGCCGGTCAGGTTCCGCCCCGGTAACAGTTGCACTATTTTCCCTTTTCGCCCCGCTACCCGGTCCGCCTCGTCCTCGTTGCTCCCGATGTCCGTACGACGGAGCGGGCCGTGCCCTCGTGCCACGGCCCGCTCCACGGTGGAGGGGGCCCAGCTGAACCGGATTGCAGGAATGATCATCGCCGCGGGTGGGGGGCGCCGCATCGGCGGCCCGGAGGCCCTGCTGCACCAGGGAGAGAAGCCCCTGGTGAGCCAGATGATCGACACGATGACCGAGGCGGGCTGCGAGCGGATCGTGGTCGTCCTCGGCGCCGCCGCCGACCAGGTCCGCGAGACGGCGGACCTGAGCCGGACCACGGTGGTGGTCAACAGGGCGTGGGGGACCGGCGTGGGCTCGTCCATCCGGGCCGGCCTGGCCGCGCTCGACGACGACGGCATCGAGGCGGTCGTGGTGGTGCCGGTCGACATGCCCGGCCTGACCGCCGCCGCCGTGCGCCGGGTGGTCGCGCTGCCGTACCCCGACGTGCTGGTCTGCGCGACCTACGACGGGTTGCGCGGCTACCCGATGCTGTTCGGACGCCGGCACTGGTCCGGCATCGCCACCCTGGCCAGCGCGGACGTCGGCGCCCGGCCGTACCTGCTGGCGCACAAGGACCAGATCGTCGACATCTCCTGCGACTCGGTGGCCGACGGCAGTCGGGTCGACACCCCGGAACTGATGGCGCTCTACGGGCTGACCGTCCCGCCGCAGCGCGTCGGCGTCTAGGAGCGCGGAGGGCGATGGTGCGTGGAGCGGGCGAACCATCGCCGAAGCGGCTGATACCTGTGTGGCATTTAAATACCCGTGCGGTATCGCGATGAGTCGGCAATACCGCAGATCGACGCCGGGGTCCGGTTCAGGTGACCACTACCTCAGACGTCGATGTTGAAGCGTTGCAGCACCGACGGGGCGACCAGCCCGGCCGCCGCGAGCACCGAGATCGCGGTCAGTACGGTCCGGACGACGACCACCTCGGTCTTGCCGCCGGCGCGCAGGGCGATCTTGTTCGGCAGGCCGATCGGCGTCCACATCCGGCGTTTGATCGGGATGGGCCAGAGGATGGGCACCCCGGCCCGGGTGATCATGTCGCCGAGGATGTGCACGAAGCAGCCCACCCCCACGGCGGTGCCGATCAGCGGGTAGCCCCGGCCGCCGGGCAGGTTGGCGAAGGTGTACCAGGCGGCGGCGGCCGAGGCGAGGGTGACGATGACCCAGCCGGCGCGCTCGGCCCACTTGTCGAACAGGCCGCGCAGCGCCAGCCCGAACATGAAGAAGAGGATGCCGATGACCGCCCACTTGCCGTACGCGGCGCAGAGCGTGGTGGTGCCCCAGCCGACCAGCAGGGTGAACGGGATGGTGTGGGTCAGGGTGCGGTGGCCGTTGTTGCGGCGCGGGTCCTTGCTGAGCTTCGTGGCGTAGTAGACCCCGAGCGAGACCTTCTCCATCACCTCGGCGATGAAGAGCGAGAACACGCCGAAGGTGCGGGCGACCGTCGCCCCGCCCTGGTTGCGGGTCACCTTGCCGGAGAGGTCGAGGTCGGGGAAGAGCGCCCCGCCCGCGCAGACGGCGGTGCCGACGGCGAGTTCCAGCGGCGACTGGTGGTAGTCGGCGAACTGTTGCAGCGCCCAGGATCCGGTCAGCCACACCGCCGCGCCGGACAGCGCGTGGGACGGTCCCATCATGTCGGCTCACCCTCCCCAGGGATCTTGAGCGCCAAAACTACGCCACTGTAGTTCGCCGGTGCGGCGCAGGGGCATCACCCGGACGGTCCACCTGGGACAGTGCCGGGAGGGGATGGGTGACGCTGGGCGTACCGGCAGGAAGTATGCCGTGCCGGGCGGCGGTCGGGGGCCGGTCTGTCGGCCACCCGACGGCGGGGAAGCGGCTCCTCAGCGGGCGCCGCCGACCGCGAGCAGATTCCCCTCGGGGATGGTGATCGTCCGGCGGGTCTCGCCGAGCCGTGCGGCGGCGCGCCGGGCCTGCGTCGGGCCGTGCTCCCGGCGGGCCGTCGCGTACGTGCCGGCGGTCCGGGCGGCGATGGTCGCCCAGCCGTAGCGCCGGCCGACCATGGTGCGCGCCCGCCGGGCCACCCGCCGCGCGAAGACCTCGTCGCCGAGGAGCTGGTCGACCGCCTCGCCGAGGGCGTCCGGGTCGCTGTGCGGGAACGTCACCCCGGTCACGCCCGGTTCGACGATCTCGGCGAGGCCGCCGGTGCGGGCCACGGCCAGCGGCGCGCCGGCCGCCGCGGCCTCCAGGGCGACCATCCCGAACGGCTCGTAGAGGCTGGGCACCACGGTCGCGTCGGTCGCGCCGAGCAGCGCGGGCAGCCGGGTCGAGTCCAGGAAACCCGCGAAGCGTACGGTCTGCCCGAGCCCGAGGCGTCGGGTCTCCTCCTCCAACTCGCGGCGGTAGGGGCCGTCGCCCGCGATGACCACCCGCAGCCCGGGGTGCCGCTCGCGCAGGTACGGCACGGCGTGCACCAGGTGCTGCACGCCCTTCTCGTAGACCAGCCGGCCGGCGTACCCGACGAGCGGGCCGTCCCCGGCGAAGCGGGCCCGGGCGGCGGTGACCGCCCCCGGCCGGGCGCGCCAGGCCTGGTCGTCGACCCCGTTGGGCACCACGTCGATCTGCCCGGACGGCACGTCGAAGAGCGTGGTGACCTGGTCGCGCATGTAGCCGGAGCAGGCGATCACCCGGACGGAGGCGTTGCTCAGCCAGTGCTCGACGCCGTGGATGGTGCGGTTCATCTCCTCCGGCAGCCAGCCCTGGTGCCGGCCGGCCTCGGTGGCGTGGATCGTGGTCACCAGGGGCAGGTCGAGGTGTTCGGCGACGGTGATCGCGGTGTGCGCGACGAGCCAGTCGTGGGCGTGGATGACGTCGTAGGAGCCGGCCTCGGTGGCGCGCAGGGCGGCGCGGGTGAGGGTGTGGTTGAACGCCATGGTCCAGGCCAGCAGGGAGGAGGTGGCCAGCGGGAAGGTGACCGGGTCCTCGGCGGCACGCAGGATGCGTACGCCGTCGGCGTACTCCTCCAGGGGTGCGCCCTCGCTGTGGCGGGTGACGACGGTGACCTCGTGGCCGGCGGCGGCCAGGGCGACCGACAGGGCGTGCACGTGCCGGCCGAGCCCGCCGACCAGGACCGGCGGGTATTCCCAGGAGAGCATCAGCACCCGCAGTCGCCGGGCGGGGTGGATGTCGATCACGTCGGCGTCAGGTGACATTCGGGCGGCCCCCTTTGAGTTGTCCCCGGGCGCGCCGTCGGGTACCGGAGACCGGTGCCCGGTGCGGTCGCGAGCGGATCGGAACCCATCCTGCTGGCGGCTGGCTAACCGGCGGAGACGCCGCCGTTGCGGTCGTGTAAAGCGCTACCGGCCGTTTCTGCGGGCGCGCAGCAGCTCGGCGACCGACCACGCCTGGAACGGGCACCCGGTGGCCGCGTGCGGCGCGAGGCCGTCGGCCGTCTCACTCACCGATCCTAGGCCAAATTCGGCCAGATGGGCCTCGATGCCGACGAAAAGGTCATCGACCGGCATCTTGGCCCGTCGGGCGGCGTCGGCGTACGGGCCGAGCAGCCACGGCCAGACGGTGCCCTGGTGGTAGGCGCCGTCCCGCTCGGCCGGACCGCCCCGGTGCCGCCCGACGAACTCGGGCGAGTCGGGGGAGAGGCTGCGCGGGCCCAGCGGGGTGAGCAGCCCGGCGGCGACCCGGCGCACGGTGGCCTCGTCGGGCTCCAGCGGGGCGTACGGCAGCGACCAGGCCAGCAGCTGGTTGGGGCGCAGCAGGTCGTCGTCGTGGTGCGCGGCCCCACCCAGCGGGTACGCGGGCGCGGGCGCGTCCACCACGTCGTGCAGCCAGCCCGACGGGGCCGGGAACCGGTCGGCGAACGCGGCGCCGGCGCGCTCGTGCAGCCGCCACAGCGCGCCCGCGTCCCGCCCCGCCAGCTCGGTCAGCTCGGCCAGGCCGGCCAGCCCGTTGACCCAGAGCGCGTTGACCTCCACCGGCTTGCCCGTGCGCGGGGTGACCGGCACCCCGTACACGCGGGCGTCCATCCAGGTCAACGCCGTGCCCGGGGTGCCACCCTGGGTGAGCAGCCCGTCGGCCGGGTCGACGGCGATGCCGAAGCGGGTGCCGGCCAGGTGCGCGTCGACCACCCCGTGCAGCGCGGGCAGCAGCTCGTCGCCGAGGTCGGTGTCACCGGTGACGGTGACGTGCCGGCTGACCGCGTGCAGGAACCACAGGGTCGCGTCGACGGTGTTGTATTCCACCCGCCCGGTGTCGGCGGTGTTCGCCAGCATCCCCTCCGACAGCGTCGCCGCGTACGCCCGCAGCAGCTCCCGGCCCTCGCCGGCCCGGTTGGTGCAGAGGAACAGCCCCTCGTAGGAGATCATCGTGTCCCGCGACCAGGCGCCGAACCACGGGTAGCCGGCCACCACGTCCGGCCCGGTGGCCGTGTCGACCACGAACGCGTCGGCGGCCAGCGTCAGCGTCGCCTCGACCGCGTCGGCCGGCTTCGCCGCGGCCACCACCCGCCGGTTACGTGCCCGCGCCGCCGCTACCACCTCGGTCGCCGGGGGCGGCTCCTCGACCAGCTCGCCGGCCCACGCGAGCACCGACACCGTGTCGCCCGGGCGCTCCAGCGCGCCGGAGAACCGGCCCGCGTACCAGAGGTCCTCATCGGGGTTCAGGCCCCGCGCCGCCTCCTCCCGGTGGTGCGCGCCGAGCCACCACCGGCCCTCCGGGGTCCAGTCCGGCCCGGCGATGCGAAACGCGCCCTCGACCACCGCGCCGCCCGGCACGGACTCCGCCCGGGGGGCCGGGCCGTCGGCGCGGCGCTCGCCGTGCGCGTCCCGCCAGGTGCACACCGCCGCCAGGTCGAGGCGCACCGGCCCACCGGAGACCAGCCGGTGCACCACGGCGACGCAGGGACGCCCGTGCGTCATCGCCAGCTCCCGCTCGATCACCACGTCGCCGATCCGCCACCGCCACCGGGGCAGGCCGTCGGTCAGGTCGAAGCGCTCCAGCAGCTCGAAGCCGCGCGGGTCGACGTCGCCGGAGGCCCACTCGTGCGCGCCCAGGCGCACCCGGGCGCCGGAGGGGAACAGCACGGCCGGGTCCAGGCCGACCAGTCCCACCCGGCGGGACGCCGGCGTCTCGCCGGCCACCACGAGCAGGCCGTGGTACCGGCGGGTGCGCAGCCCGCTCACCGTGCCGGTGGCGTAGCCGCCGAGACCGTCGGTGACCAGCCACTCCCGGGTGGCGCCGCCGGTCAGGTCGCCGCAGACCTGCGGGCCGAAGTGAATGTCGATCAACTTTCCTCCACCGGCGGCGGGGTGCAACACGCCACGACGAGAATGGCTCCTGTGGTGAAGTCCCCCGGCGACGTCGAAGATGTGCGAGTGATCACCAACGTGCCGCCCCCGACGACCACGCGCCCGACCCCGAACGGCTCCGGCTGGCTCAGGCCGACGCCGGCGAGCAGGACTGGCGCGCATGGGGTCCCTATCTGTCCGAGCGGGCGTGGGGGACGGTACGGGAGGACTACAGCGAGCACGGTACGGCCTGGGACTACTTCCCGCACGACCACGCGCGGTCCAGAGCCTACCGGTGGAGCGAGGACGGCATGGCGGGCGTCTGCGACGACCGGCAGACGTTCTGCTTCGCCCTCGCCCTGTGGAACGGCAAGGACCCGATCCTCAAGGAGCGGATGTTCGGCCTCGGCGGCGACGGCGGTAACCACGGCGAGGACGCCAAGGACTACTGGTGGTACGAGGACTCGACCCCCACCCACTCGTGGATGCGCTGGCGCTACCACTACCCGCAGGCCGCCTTCCCGTACGACGAGCTGGTCGCGGTGAACGCGCTGCGCGGGCGCGACGACACCGAGTACGAGCTGGTGGACACCGGCATCTTCGACGACGACCGGTACTGGGCGGTGACCGTCGACTACGCCAAGGCGACGCCCACGGACATGTGCGTCGTCGTCACCGTCGCCAACCGGGGCGACCGGGCGGCCACCCTGCACGTGCTGCCGACGCTCTGGTTCCGCAACACCTGGGCGTGGGGGCTGCCCGGCGGTGACCGGGTGCCCCGGCTGGTCGGCGAGGGATCGCGGCTCGTCGGCGAGCACCGGGTGCTGGGCCAGCTGCTGCTGGAGGGCGACGGGGAGCCCACGCCGCTGCTCTGCGACAACGACACCAACGCCGAGCGGCTCTGGGGCCTGCCCGGCCGCTCGCCCTACCCGAAGGACGGCATCAACGACCACGTGGTCGACGGGGCCCCGACGGTCAACCCGGCCCGGGAGGGCACCAAGGGCGCGCTGCACTACGTGCTGGACGTGCCGGCGGGGGCGCAGCGGCGGATCCGGCTGCGGCTGACCCGTACCGCCCCGCCGCCCGGCGGCAGCCCGCCGCCCCCGGCCGACCTCGGCGACGGCTTCGACGCCGTGGTGTGGGCCCGCCGGGCGGAGGCGAACCGGTTCTTCGCCGGGGTGGTCCCGGCCGCCGCGACCCCGGACGAGGCCCTCGTCGCCCGGCAGGCGATCGCCGGGCTGATGTGGGGCAAGCAGTTCTACCACTTCGACGTCAAGCGCTGGCTGGAGGGCGATCCCGGCTCGTCGCCGCCGCCGTCCGGGCGCCGGCACGGGCGCAACAGCGCCTGGTGGCACATGACGAGCTTCGACGTGATCTCCATGCCGGACCCGTGGGAGTACCCCTGGTACGCGGCCTGGGACCTGGCCTTCCACTGCGTGAGCATCGCCCGGGTCGATCCGGGCTTCGCCAAGGAGCAACTGCTGCTCCTGCTGCGGGAGTGGTACCTGCACCCCAACGGCCAGATCCCGGCGTACGAGTGGGCGTTCGGGGACGTGAACCCGCCGGTGCACGCGTGGGCGGCGCTGAAGGTCTTCGAGATCGACGGGGGCCGCGACCACGACTTCCTGGCCCGGGTGATGCACAAGCTGCTGCTGAACTTCACCTGGTGGGTCAACCGCAAGGACACCGTCGGCAACAACGTCTTCGAGGGCGGCTTCCTCGGGCTGGACAACGTCGGCCCCTTCGACCGCTCGGCGGCGCTGCCGGTGGCCGGCGTGCTGGAGCAGTCCGACGGCACGGCCTGGATGGCGATGTACGCGCTGAACCTGCTCGACATCGCCGTCGTGCTGGCCGAACACGACCGCACCTGGGTCGACACCGCCACCAAGTTCTTCGAGCACTTCGCCTACATCGCCGCCGCCGCGTACGAGCAGGGCCTGTGGGACGCCGAGGACGCGTTCTTCTACGACGTGCTGCGCCTCGCCGACGGCACGAAGGTGCCGCTGAAGGTCCGCTCGGTCGTCGGCCTGCTGCCGCTGGCCGCGACGACCCGGCTCACCGCCCGTACCCTGCACCGGCTGCCCGAGCTGCACGCCCGGCTGCGCTGGTTCCTCGCCAACCGCCCCGAGTACGCCGACGTCGTCGGCGCCCGGCGGCTCGGGCCCGACGGTCGCCAGCAGCGGCTGCTGTCGATGGTCGGCCCGGAGCAGATCGTCCGCCTGCTCGCCCGGATGCTCGACGCCGACGAGTTCCTCTCCGAGTACGGGCTGCGCACGCTGTCGCGCGCCCACCTCGACAAGCCGTTCTCGGTGACCCTCGGCGGCCAGGAGTTCAGCGTCGGCTACGAACCGGCCGAGTCGACCAGCGGCCTGTTCGGGGGCAACTCGAACTGGCGCGGCCCGATCTGGATGCCGACCAACTTCCTGCTGATCAGCGCGCTGCGCGACTACGCCGCCTTCTTCGGCGACGACCTCCAGGTGGAGTATCCGACGCGGTCGGGGGTGAAGCGGACCCTCGACGAGATCGCCGACGACCTCTCCGCCCGGCTGATCTCGCTGTTCACCCGCGACGGCTGGGGTCGGCGGCCGATCTACGGCGCCGCCCAGCTCTTCCAGACCCACCCGGACTGGCGGGACCTGATCTGCTTCCCCGAGTACTTCCACGGCGACAACGGCGCCGGGCTGGGCGCCTGGCACCAGACCGGTTGGACGGCCCTGGTCGCCGACCTGATCCTTACCCTGCGGCGCTGACCCGAGCAGCGTCAGAGTCGCCAATCCGTCGCGTGGGCGTCACCGCCGGTGACGCTCACTAGCATCGGCGGGGTGTCGTCAGCAGACGGAGCAGACGCCGAACCGGCCGTGTCCGCGCGCGTCGTCCTCGCCGCCCGGGAGCTGGCCAAGGCCGAGGGGTGGGCGGCGGCCACCCACCGCCGGCTGGCCGAGCGGACCGGCGTCGACATCGAGGCCCTCTACCGCCGCTTCCCGGACCCGGCCGCGCTCATGTCCGCCGTGGCGGTGCGCGGCTTCGCCGACCTGGCCGCCGCGCTCGCCGCCGCCCGCGCCGCCCCCACCGGCCACGGCGACTGGCCGGCGGTGGTGGCGGCCTACCTGGACTTCGCGTACGCCAATCCCGAGGTCTACGACGCCATGCTCGCCCACACCTCGGACCTGACCCTGGGCCGCGACCCGGGCCCGGGCGCGCCCGGCGCCGCCTTCGCCGAGCTGCGCGCCGGCGTGGCCCCCCTGGCCGCCGGCCGGGATCCCGACACGCTCGCCGAACTCGGCTGGGCGCTGCTGCACGGCACGGTCATGCTCACCCGGGGCGGGCGGCTGCGCCCCGACAAGCAGGAGCAGCGGGAGGACATGATCATGTCGGGGCTGCTCGCCGGCCCGGAGGCCCCGGCGTCCGCCAGGGACGAGCCGACCCCGCGAAAACCTGGCTGACCGGGCCGACGGGCCCGCAGTACCGTGGCCCCGGCCAGCACGGGGGAGGAGAGTCATGGGGAACGCCACGCGCCGCCGCGACGGGCAGGTGCTCGTCTTCGACGCCGACGACACGCTCTGGGAGAACAACATCCTGTTCGAGCGGGTGATCGACGACTTCCTGGAGTGGCTGGACCACCCGACCCTCGACCGGGCCGAGATCCGGGCCATCCTGGACGACATCGAGCGGGCCAACGCGGTCGCGCACGGCTACGGCAGCAAGGTGTTCCTGCGCAGCCTCGGGGAGTGCCTGGAGCGGCTGCGGCAGCGTCCCGCCACCGGGGCGGAGCGCCGCCAGCTCGACGAGCTGACGGCGGCCCTGGTGGCGCACCAGGTGGAGTTGATGCCCGGCGTGGCCGAGGCGCTGGACGCCCTGGCCGCCCGGCACCGGCTGCTGCTGCTGACGAAGGGCGAACGCGAGGAGCAGCAGCGCAAACTCGACGCCTGCGGCCTGCTGCACCACTTCCGGGCCGCGCACATCGTGCCGGAGAAGGACGTCGACACCTACCGGTGGCTGGTCCGGGAGCACGGCGTCGACCCCGCCGTCACCTGGATGATCGGCAACTCCCCGAAGTCCGACATCCGGCCCGCCCGCGCCGCCGGCCTCAACGCCGTGTTCATCCCCAACGACAACACCTGGGTGCTGGAGCACGACGAGCTGGATCCGGCCGACCCGGGGGTGCTGCGGCTGTCCGCGTTCCCCGAACTGCTGCGCCACTTCTGAACCGACCTCCGGGGGCGTGCGCAGCACCGGACGCAGTGGCGGCCTCGACGGGAAACAGCGCTGGCCGGTAGGGCCGTGTTACGTCGACATGCCGCTTTTTCGCCTTGACATCAATCACCCCCGGGGGGCCCGACTCGTCCTTGTCCGGCCCGCCGCGGCACGCCTAGCCTGATCCGGCGCTCACGGCTCCTCGGGGTGAGTCGGGAGCGTGCCGAAGTCCGGTAGGTGGGCACCATGGAGCTGAGTGCAGGCGGCTGGCTCGTCGCGTTGAGCCCGGCGTGGGCGGCGTGCCACGCCCACGCGCTCATCCGGCGCGCCCGCCACCACGCCGGACGGCTGGGGGCAGGACCGGGGAGTTGCGGCCCCGGTCCTGACACCCTCGGCGGTCGGCCATCGACTCGCCGCGCAGTGGCGGCGGAATGCTGCTGCCACCGAGCTTCGCGCCGGGCGCCGGCGGAGAATCCTCAGCCCGCTGTCGCGGCGACACCAGCCTCCGACGCCCCGGCGACGCGCCACCGACGACGCCGCCGCAGCGCCGTCGATCCGCGGTGCCAGCGGTCCTGAACCAGCCGGTCCGGGCGGTAGCCGGACGATAGCTGTCGATATGCGGACGCCTCCTAGCTTCTACCCGTCGTGCTGACTCCTTGGCGGAGGGTGACGGGTGAAGAGGAAACTACGGGGGCCGCTGATAGCGGGCCTGGTGATGGCGTTGGCCGCCACCGTGGGCGGGACGCAGGTCCTGTCCCAGCGGGAGCCGGAGAAGGCCGCGACCGCAGCGCAGGACGACGGCCTGCTGTCCCGACTCGGCGACGCGGCGAAGGGGCTGGTCGACGGCGGCTCGCGCCCGGCGAGGCCGGAGGTGGTCGGCGCCGGCCTGGCGGTGCGGGAGAAGGCACCGCCGGCGAAGGTCTGGCCCCCGCAGAAGCGGGTCAGGGAACTCCCCGGCAAGCGCACGAAGAACAGCCGCGTGTACCAGCTGTCCGACGGACGCACCCAGGCGGAGATCTCCGCCGTGCCGTTGCACTACAAGGACGGCAGGGGCCGGTACCACCCGATCGACACCAGGGTGCGCCCGACGAGCGACAAGGGATACGTCCAGGGCAACACGACGAACAGCTTCACCAGCCTCTTCGGCGACCGCTCGGACGAGCTGGTGCGGTTCGAACAGGAGGGTCGCAGCGTCGAGCTGGGTTTGGCCGGTGCGGCGAAGGCAGTCACGCCCCGGGTCTCCGGCTCGTCTGTCACCTACCCCGGTGTGGCCGGTGGCGCGGACGTCGTCTACGACGTGACCCCGACGGCCCTGAAGGAGAAGATCGTCCTGCACCGGGCGCCGAGCGGCCCGGCGTCGTACACGTTCACCCTGGACGCCACCGGGCTCACCGCGCAGCAGCGTGCCGACGGGTCGATCGCGTTCGTCGGCCTGGCCGGTGGCGCTCCGGTCTTCGTGATGCCGGCCCCGTTCATGTACGACGACCGCAACGACGAGGCGTCGCCGCACGGCAAGGTGTGGAGCGACAAGGTCACCCAGACCGTGGCCGGGTCGGGGGCCGTCACGACGGTGACGGTGACCGCGGACGCCGCCTGGCTGGCCGACCCGAAGCGGGTCTACCCGGTGGTGATCGACCCGACCATCCGGATCCAGCCGGTGCCGACCGACTCCCAGGACGTGCAGGTCTACTCGGGCAACCCGAACCACGCCCACCAGACGGATCCCACGAACTGGCCGTTGCGGGTCGGCACCGACACCGGGGTCTGGCGGTCGCTGGTGCGGTTCCCGTTGGCCGCGGTGCCGTCCGGGACGGCGATCGACGACGCCAGGCTCGAGTTGTACTACGACCAGACCCACACCTCGTACGACCACGACGTGCTGATGGAGGCGCGTCGGGTGACGCAGCCGTGGACGGACGAGTCGGCGACGTGGAACAACACGTACCAGAACATCGCCGCGCAGCCGGCCGGGAACCTCGTGCAGCTCGACGACGGTGACGCAGGCACCTCGGTCACCGGTTCGTGGGCGTGGTCCGGCAACCCGGACATGACCAAGCACGCGGTGAAGACCGACTACCGGTTCAACAACGACGCCACCGCTGGGGACACCCACACCTGGACGCCGACGATCACCGAGACCGGCGACTACAAGGTCGAGGTGCACTACGTGGGCGCGTCCGACCGGGCCAACCCCACCCCGTACACCGTGCACCACGCCGAAGGGTCGGCGACGCCGTCGGTCAACCAGACCACTCCGGACAGCAAGGGCGCCTGGGCGACCCTCGGCACGTACCGCTTCAACGCCGGCACGGCCGGCCGGGTGGTGCTGCGGGACGTGGCGGGCAAGGCGGTGATCGCCGACGCGGTGCGGTTCACCCGCTGGGGTGTGGCGAACAAGGCCAAGAACGTCTCCAGCGTGTGGAACTCGTTCGCCGTGCGCGACGTGGTGCAGCAGTGGCTCAACGGCACGCCGAACCACGGTTTCGTGGTCAAGGCGGTGGACGAGGAGACCAGGGGCCGCGGCGGGCCCATCTACGAGGCGTCGGAGTACGCGTACCAGAACGACCGGCGTGACCAGAACCTGCCCAGGCTGATCGTCACGTACGGCCGGCCGGGCGTGGCGGTGCACCCGCCGACCACGGTCACCGCCACCGGCGCCGTGCTGACCTGGCCGCAGTACCAGGACCCGTCGTCGAACACCGGCGACGACGCGGTGGAGTACCAGGTGCACCGCAGCATCTACCAGGACTTCCGGCCGTCGTCGGCGACGCTGATCGCCCCGGTCGGCACGAGCACGCTCACCTATCAGGACACCACGGCGGTGCCGACGGCGGCGGACAACACCGACCCGATGGCCCGCAAGTTCTACTACTACATGGTCGCCGTGAAGACCCACGACGGGCAGGTCCTGGCCGGGCCGAGCCAGGCCGTCATGCTGCCCAAGGCCGGGCAGATCACCCGGATCTACCGGGACGCGGCGGCGGCCGGGGACACCAACGGCGTCAACGGGGTGGTCGACACGAACCTGTCGCTGACCCGGCGCACCGAGAACGTCGACAGCTACGTCGGGGACCCGTACCTGGGGGTGGGGAACAACTCCACCTACTACGGCACCACCCGCAACCTGGTGAAGTTCCCGACCCTGGCCGGCATTCCGTCGACGGCGCGGGTCGTGGACGCGCAGCTGCGGATGTGGAACACCTCGCTCTTCCCCGGCGACAACCAGACCGAGTACGTCGACGTCCACCGACTGACCCAGGGCTTCGACGAGACGACCGCCACCTGGGACAAGGCGAACGCCACCACCGCCTGGACCACCCCCGGCGGCACCTACGACACCACCTGGAAGGCCGGGTTCAACGGGTTCACCAACGACCCGGAGTGGGCCACCTGGACGGTCACCGACCCGGTGAAGGGCTGGGTCGCCACGCCGGGCAGCAACAACGGCTTCCTGCTGCGGATGCGTAACGAGGCCACCCAGACCGCCCGGGCCATGATGCTGTCGTCGGAGGCGCCCGAGCCGCTGCTGCGCCCGACGCTGGAGGTCACCTACCTCGAGCAGAGCGCCGAGTCGACCTACCACGCGCCGAGCACCCCGCACCAGCTCGCGCCGGCCTCGACGTACACCGTCCCGGTCACCGTGTCGAACCCGACCGGCGCGGCGTTCGCCGCCACCGAGTGGGAGCTGACCTACCAGTGGAAGCGGGCCGACGGCCTGCCGGTGGCCGACCCCGCCATCCACGTGCCGACGCCGCTGCCGGCCGCCGTGCCGATCGCCGGCACGGTCGACGTCGACGCGCAGGTCAAGACCCCACCGCCGTCTACGGAGGGGAGCAAGCGCACCGACTACGTGCTCGACTGGGAGCTACGCAACAAGGTCACCGGCAAGAAGCTCTCCGAGACCACGGCGATCAAGGCGTTGCCGCAGAACATCGCGGTGGAGGAGCCGACCTCCGACCAGCTCGGCCTGGAGAAGTTCTACTCGTACGCGGGGAAGAACACCGGCGCCGGCGGCACCCTGATGAACAACCTGTACGCGGGCAACACCGTCTGGTCGTACAACGCGTTCAGCAACCCGTCACGCGGCCTGTCGACCTTCGTCCGGCTGGCGTACAACTCCCTCGACACCAGTGACACCGTCGCCGGCTACGGCTGGTCGTTGCAGGCATCGTCGATGATGCGCCTCGGCACCCCGCTGGACTTCCATCCCAACCCGAACCCGACGAAGGTCACCCTGACCGACGGCGACGGCACCAGCCACCGGTTCACCTGGGACGCGGCGGCGAACGAGTGGAAGAGCCCCAAGGGTGTGCACCTCTACCTGCAGAAGCACAGCAGCGTGCAGTGCAAGCCCAACACGCAGGAGCCGAAGGCGTGGCTGCTCACCAAGCCCGACCGGACGCAGTTCTTCTACGACTGCGAGGGCTTCATCACCAGCACGGTCGACAACAACGGCAACGAGCTGCGCTTCGTCTACGAGGAGCGCAGGTCCAACAACAAGCCGACCAAGTTCCTGCGGTACCTGACGGACGCGACCGGCCGGCAGACGCTGACCGTCGACTACTACGCCAAGGGCCAGGCGTTCGACTACATCGACGACACCACCTGGACCCGGCAGTCGGGCACCAACCTGACCAACCCGAAGATCATCGACCACGTCTCGCAGATCACCGACATCTCGGGACGCAGGCTCACCTTCGCGTACACCGACAAGGGCCTGCTGGGCGAACTGATCGACGGCGCCGGCTCCAGCCAGCCGAAGGTGTTCAAGTTCGCCTACGACATGACGCAGGGCAACAAGAACGTCAAGCTGGTCAAGACCACCGACCCGCGCGGCAACGCCACCGAGCTGGTCTACCACTACCCGCAGGCCGGCGACGACCCGAAGTGGCATTGGCGGACCAAGTCCTACGAGGACCGGCTCGACCACCTGACGCAGTTCGGCTACGTCGACCCGGACGCCAGCAACGACATCCGGACCACGGTCACCGACGCGGAGAACCACGCGACCGTCTACCTGATGGACGGCTACGGGCGGCCGAAGGAGACGACCAACGCCAAGAACCAGACCACGAAGCTCGGCTGGGACGACGACCACAACGTGATCCGACTGGAGAAGGCCAACCAGGCCGTCTCCACCTGGGCGTACGACGCCAAGACCGGCTACCCGACCGAGATCAGGGACGCCGAGGCGGTCAGGAACGGCACGCCGGGCACGGTGCTGACCTATCAGCGTCAGCTCAACGGCTACGTCGCGGAGCTCACCGGGAAGACCAGCCCCGAGGGTCGCAAGCACACCTTCGGCTACGAGGCCGACGGTGACCTCGCCTGGGTGGTCGACCCGATGGGCAACACCACGACGGACCCGGAGGACTACAAGACCTCCTACACGTACGACGCGTGGGGCCAGATGCTGACGGCGACCGACGCCAACGGCAACGTGACGGTCAACAGCAACTTCGACCCGAGCGGCTCCCCACGGACCATCGTCGACGCGAAGAACAAGTCGACGACGTTCGTCTACGACGTGCGCGGCAACGTCCTGAAGGTCACCGACGCCTACAGCAAGGACACCACGCAGACGTACGACACGTTCGGGCGTCCGCTGGAGAACCGGGTCCCGAAGGACCAGGCCGCCGGCGACTTCGTCGTCACCTCGGCTCCGAAGTACGACGAGAACGACAACGTCTACGAGTCGTACGCCCCGAACGGCGCCGTCAGCAAGGCGGTCTACGACAAGGCCGACCAGCTGTCCTACAGGCTGGACCCGGTCGACGCCACGGGTGACCCGGAGCGGAAGACCTCGTTCACCTACGACAAGGTCGGCAATCTGGAGACCACCACCGAGCCGAAGGGCAATCTGTCGCCGGAGGAGGGCGACTTCGTCACCACCAACACCTACGACGCGATCTACCAGCTCACCACCGCCACCAACGCCGAGGGCCACCGGATCACCTACGAGTACGACAATGTCGGGAACGTCCGCAAGGTGATCGACCCGGTCAAGAACGCCTCGGCCGCGACCGATGACTACACCATCCTCTACGAGTACGACTGGTCCCACCGGCTGACCAGGACCACGGACGCGCTGGGCAAGTTCACCACCAGCACGTACGACCGGGACGGCCTGGTCAAGGCCACCACCGACCAACTCGGCAACACCACCGAGGTCACCCTCGACCCGCGGGGCATGCCGAGCCAGGTCAAGGTGCCGCACAAGAACGACGCCGGCACCATCACCTACCGCACCGCGAAGTACGAGTACGACGAGGTCGGAAACCGGACCAGGGTGGTCAGCCCGCGCGGCGTCGCCACCACGGACGACCCGGACGACTTCGCCACGGTCACCGTCTACGACGAGCTGAACCGGGCGAAGGAGACCCGCACGGCGTACGACAAGGACGACGCCCGCTACAAGACGGCGGACGTCACCACCTACGAGTACGACTTCGTGGGCCGGCTGGCGAAGGTCAGCGCGCCACCGTCGGCGGGTGAGTCGGTCCGCAACGACACGACGTACAGCTACTTCGACAACGGCCTGACGAAGACCAGCAGCGACCCGTGGGACATCGTCACGTCCTACGACTACGACAAACTGGGTGCCCAGACCGCGCGGACGGTGACGTCGGCGGGCGGATCGTCGAACCGCACCATGACCTGGTCCTACTTCCCCGACGGCAAGCTGAAGTCACGCACGGACGACGGCGTGCCGGTCGGCAGGCAGGTCGTGCTGATCGACAACTCCGACTTCAACAACACTGCCGCCACCGGCACCTGGACCGCGGCCACCTCGGCGACGAACAAGTATGGCCACAACTACGTCACCCGCCCGGCGGGAACGGGCACGAACACGTTCACGTGGCAGCTCAACGTGCCCCAGGCCGGCACGTACGAGGCGTTCGTCCGCTACCCGAGCGTGTCCGGTGCCGCCACCGACGCGAAGTTCACGGTCAACCACGGTGGCGGCAACACGGTGAGGACGGTCAACCAGACCGCCAACGCCGGCGCCTGGGTGAGCCTCGGCTCGTACAGCTTCACCGAGGGCAACAGCCACAGGGTGTCGCTGTCCGACCAGGCCGGCGGCACAGTCGTCGCCGACGCGGTGAAGCTGGTGCGGAACAACACCGGTGAGACCGACGACGAGAGGGTCGACTACACCTACCGGTACGACCCGAACGGCAACCTCCAGACCATCACCGACGCGTCGCCCAATGCCCGGGTCGACACCTACTCGGTCGCCTACACGGGTCTGAACCAGGTGCAGACGGTCGTCGAGAAGAAGACGGGGACGGTCAGGAACACCACCACCTACACCTACAACGAGAACGGCGCACCGGAGACCACCACCCACGACAGCCAGTACGCCAGCTACACCTACGACCCGCGAGACCTCGTGTCGACGGTGATCAACGGCAAGTCCGCCACGGACCCGGACAAGAAGACCACCACCTTCAGCTACACCGACCGTGGCGAGAAGCTGACGGAGACGAAGGGCAACGGCAACACCGTCGATCACACCTACTATCTCGACGGGGCGCTGAAGTCCCAGGTCGAGAAGAAGCCGAACGGAACGTTGGTGTCGGAGCACACCTACACCTACGACCTGAACGGCAACCGCACGCGGGACGCCGCGAGGAAGATGAACGCCGACAACAACGCGGCGTACCTCGACACCACCAGCGCCTACACCTACGACCCGCGCGACCGCCTGTCCCAACTGGTCAAGACCGGTCACGGCGCCGACACCGAGATATACGTGCACGACGCCAACAACAACGTCATCAACCAGACGATCAAGAACGCCACGACCACCTTCAACTACGACCGCAACCGGCTGCTCACCGCCTCGACCGGCGGTGCGACCGCCGCTTACAACTACGACCCCTTCGGCCGTCTCGACACGGTCACGGCGGCCGGGACTGTCATCGAGCGGAACGTCTACGACGGCTTCGACCACGTCATCGAGAACCGCAAGACGACGAGCACGGGGACCTCGCGGACGAAGTACACGTTCGACCCGCTGGACCGGACGACGACCAAGACGACGGACCTGGGCGGCGCCAAGGAGAAGACCACGACGTTCAACTACCTCGGTCTCTCGGGCGAGGTCCTGAACGAGTCGGTGGCCGGCGAGGTCACCAAGTCGTACCAGTACTCGCCGTGGGGCCAGCGACTCTCGCAGATCACCCACAAGGACGACGGCAGCGAAGAGGACGCCTACTACGGTTACAACCGGCACACCGACGTCGAGCAACTGACCGACGAGACCGGAGACACGAAGGCCACCTACGGCTACACGGCCTACGGCAAGAACGACGACGCGCAGTTCACCGGCATCGACAAGCCCGACGCCGCGGATCCGGCGAAGGAGCCGTACAGCGCCTACCGCTTCAACTCGAAGCGCTGGGACCAGAACTCCGAGTCGTACGACATGGGCTTCCGGGACTACAATCCCGGCCTCAACCGGTTCTTGTCGCGGGACAGCTACAACGGCGCCCTCGACGACATGCAGCTCGGCACCGACCCGTTCACTGGAAACCGCTATGCATTTGGCGGAGGAAACCCGGTGACAATGGTCGAGTACGACGGCCATCGGCCTTTGGGTGCGGAGGACGGCGCCCAAATCGGTGGCGACTCACATGCGCACGACACAGCGATCGCCCTTCGAGTGCTGGACCTCGAAGCGATGTACCCAGGTGCCGCCATCACTGCTAACCAGCGGTCGAATTCGGGTCCGGACCTGGTATGTTGGAATTGCGCCAGCATCGCGTCAGGGCACAAAGTGAAGGAAACCTGGGTATGGGAATTCAAGGCGGCTGGTCAGTCCAATGCGGCTGCGGTGCAGAGCCTTGAAAGCGGGATGGCCGACGCCGCCAACGACCCATTGAACAAGAATCAGGTGGTCAAGGCTGGCCCGGCATTCCCGTCGCCCAACGTCGGCGTTGTGCCGAACGCCCCGAACGAGATCGTGACCGTCTATTCCGACCCTACCCGCAACCCGAAGGAGAATGGCGTCGAGCGCTATACGGTGGAAGACAACGGGCTGCCGGTTCCTCTCAACGACCCTCGCCGACAGAAGGCAAACGAGGCCCATGATCTGGCGGCTACCAAGAACTACCATTCGAACAACCATCGTCGAATCCTGGAGATAGACCAGCCGGTGCAGGACGACCCGGTCAGTGGGTGGATAGTCGCGGGTCTCGTCGGCGTCGGGGCTGCGGCAGTCTGCTACTTCCTCTGCCCGGGCGTCGGCGTCGGTGCCGCGGGTGCCGGCGCGAGAGGCGGCGCGGGCCGGGGTGTAGAGCCTGGTCGTCGCGGTGACTACGATCTGGTCAGGTAGGCGAGTGAACGCGAAAGGGCAGGCGCTGTCGATCTAGGTGATTCTCCCGTAGGGCGGCCCGTGCCGGGCCGCCCTACGGCAGTCCAGTGGCGTTCGTCGTTCCGGCAATGGAGGTCCCGATGTCGTCGGCGCTCGGCTCCGTGGCGATCGAAGAATGATGACGGCTCAGTCAAATGCTCGTGCAGTTGGTGTCATCTGACGGAAGGGGCGTGATGGACAGGCGGTTCGTCGGGCAATGGCCGACTGGTCCTCAACCGTATGTGCCGACGGTTATGCAACTTACGGTTGAAGTCGAATCCGACGGAGGTTTGGCGCGCAGTCTCCTGCGCGAATGGTTCGAAGCTGGCCTTCGTATCCTGGCGGCCAGCCTTGTCGGGAATTCGAGATCAGGCGCGGATCATGGTCACTCCCTGGAGGGGTGGACAGGCGCCGCGATGTTCATTACCCCTTTCGAGGGGCGCGCAGAGTTGCGGCAGGAGTATTCGCCTGAATCTTGGCAAGGTTTTCTCGACGCGCTGATCAGGTTGCCCTCCTTCGCCTCGTTCGAGGCGCAGCAGCTTGGTCCTCAAGGGGTACCGAGCTTTCCGTCCACTGTCGTCTCCTGTGAGCGGGTAGACGGAGATCGTGCCTGGCTCAATTTGTCGATGGTGACCAAACCGCAGTTGCGGCGTAGTGGCAAACGGTGGGGTGAGGCGCTCTCCTTTCTGCGTGAAATGGCAGAGAAGGTGAACCCGTCGTATGGCGGAATTTCGTTCCTCGATACCGTCTTCAGCAGCCCCTTGGAAGCGCAGCTGCACCTGAGGTCGCGCGATACGGTTCCAATCTCCAGGAGTAGGTTGCGCGGCTACGGCTGGATCACCATTCTCCCAGAAGAGGTCGGAGTGCGGTTGGGGGGAGTTGCGGGCCTGCGCGCTTCGGGAGCATTCGCCGAGGTGGCGGCGTTGGAGAACGGGGGGTTCTGGCTGAGAGCCACAGAGGATCTCGACAACTATCGTGCGCAGCAGGCTGAACTCGTGCGGAGTGCGCTTGCCGTCGTCCTGCCCAACGCTGGCATGGTTGAAACGAGGTGATTGCCGTCCTCTCCGGGCGGGCGTCGGCAGGGAGTGCTCATGGGGGAACGGGCGACAGTTGGATACCCCGGCTTCGTCGCGATGCGACCGGCTCGCCTTCTGCCGAACGGTCGACCGGGCTGTGGGTGTTCCGGGATCCGAGCAGGACGGTCCGCTCACGGTCAGCATCGACCGGTCGGTGCCGGAGCTCGTGGGTCAGGCCGGATGGCCGGACCCTTGTGACCGGGAGGGTGGGCTCGCCGCTGCGGCGGGCCCACCCTCTTCGTTTCGTCGCCGGACGGTTCCCGTCGCGACAGGCTGGCCGGGCCGGGGCGCCTCCGTCCCACGGGCGGCTGTTCCTCGAACGACTGCCGGTGACCAAGCCGGGCCGGTGGGCGCCAGCGGTCCATTCGGCTGCCTGGCGTGCCGCCCGCTGCGGTGTGGACTGTCGGCGGCCCCTCGGCGGTGTTTCACCTCACGGCGTCGGGTATTTTGGGCGCCTGGCCGGCCCGGGTCGACAGGAGGCCCGTCACGCCGCGTCAAGGATCGACGGGAGCGTTTCCCTGACAGATCTCGTTACGGAGACACGCCGCCGACTGACATTGATGGTAATCACCATCTGCCGTTGTCCGCATGTCTTGTTCCGTGCGGAACCCCCCACTTAGCCTGAGCGCGCTCAAGGTTCAACGGGGGAGCGGCACCATGAAACTACAGATTCGGCTTTTGGGCTGTGTCGAGCTGTGCGTCGACGGCCAGCTCGTCACGCCCGGCGCGGCGAAACGTCGCGCGGTCCTCGCAGGCCTGGCACTGGAGGCGAACCGCCCGGTCTCGTTGTCACGGTTGGCCGACATGGTCTGGCCCGACGTGCCACCCGCCTCCGCGGTGGCGAACCTGCGTTCCCACGCCGCCGGGCTGCGGCGGGAGCTGGGCGACCGGCTGGTCGCCCGCCCCAACGCGTACGAGCTGCGGCTCTCGCCGGACGAGCTGGACGTGACCCAGTTCCACCGGCTGGCGGGCGAGGGGCGGGCCCTGCTCGCCACGGCCGATCCGGCCAGCGCCGTCGGCACCCTCACCGCCGCGCTGGCGCAGTGGCGCGGGGTGTCGGGCGACGGCCTGCCCAGGGGCACCGCGCTGGACAACCGGTGGGCCAGCCTCGACGAGCAGCGCCTCCAGGTCTTCGAGGAACTGGCCGAGGCAAGGCTGGCCGCCGGCGAGCACGGGCACCTCCTGCCCGAGCTGCGCGGGCACCTCGCCGCCCACCCACTGCGCGAGCGGGCCTGGACACAGCTCATGCTGGCCCTCTACCGCTGCGGGGACGTCCCGGCGGCGCTCACCGTCTACCGGGACGCCCGGACCACGCTCGACGAGCAGCTCGGCATCGAGCCGGGCGAGGAGCTGGCCGCCCTGCACCGCGCGATGCTCGACCGGGCACCCGAGTTGGCGTACACCCCGCCGACCGCACCGGTCACGACGACGACCGTGCCGGTCGCCCCGCTGCCCGACGCCGCCGGGGTGGCGCCGCCCCCGTCCAGGTTCGTCGGGGGTACCGGCTGGGTGGTGCCCCGTGAGCTGCCGGCGGGCGTGGCCACCTTCGTCGGCCGGGGACGGCAGACCGACGAGATCACCACCGCTCTGCGTGCCCCGACCCCCGCCACCGTGGTCGTGACCGGCGGGTTCGGCAGCGGCAAGACCGCATTGGCGGTACGCGCCGCGCACGCCGTCGCCGCCGACTTCCCCGACGGGCAGGTCTACGTCGACCTCAACACCCGGACCCCGGCGGCCCCCGGTGAGGTGCTGGCCCGGGTGCTGCGCGCGATCGGCGTCCACCCCGCGGAGGTGCCGGTGAGCACCGACGAGCGGGCCGGCTGGTACCGGTCGCTGGTGGCCGGGCGACGGCTGCTGCTGGTGGTGGACGGGGTCACCCGCGCCGCCCAGGTCCGCCCGCTGCTGCCGGCCGGGCCCGGTCCGGGCCTCGTCGTGGTCGCGCAGCGCCGGTTGGGCAGCCTGGACGGCGTACGACGGGTGACGCTACGCCCGCTCGCCGCCGCCGCCGCGCGCGAGCTGCTGGGGACGCTCGCCGGCCCGGAGCGGCTGCGCGTCGACCCGGCCGCCACCGGCGAGCTGGTGCGTCTCTGCGCTGGTTCGGTGCTCGCGCTGCGCGTCGCCGGCACGCGCCTGGCGGCCCGACCGGGCATGTCGGTGGGCGCCCTGGTCGGTCAGCTCGCCGACGGGCGGGAGCGGCTGGACCTGCTGGACTACGAGGACCTGTCGGTGCGGGGCAGCCTGACCACCGCCGTCGCCGCCGTCCGCACCGACGACGAGATGGCCGGGCGGATCCTCGCCCTGCTCGGCGCGGCACCCGACGCGCTGCGCCAGCCCGAGCGGGTCGCCCGGCAGCTCGGGATCTCCGCCGCCCGGCTGGACCGCGCGCTGGACGACCTGGCCGACGCGCACCTGCTCCAGCCCCACTCGAACGAGCCAGGGCGTCACCGGCTGCCGGCGCTGGTGCGGGAGTACGCGGCCGAGCTGGCCGCCGAGCCCAGGTCGGCGGCTGGCGCGTCGACGGGCCGGCGGGTGGGCCCGCTGGTCGCCTGACCGGTGACGACCCGCCGCTGCGCCCGGGTCCGCGCCCGGGCTGTTCACCCGGGCGCGGGATCGTGCTTCCGGCGTCAGCAGCTCGGGGCGACCGTGCCCGACGAGCCCGTGTGGACGAAGCCGTCGGAGACGAACCGCCCGTCGCCGATCTTGTCCCAGATGTCGGTCCAGTACTGGTAGACGTCGCTCCAGACGCGGGTGCCCCGGGTCTGGCAGATGATCCGTACGGTCGTGCCGTGGGCCACCGTGCCGACCAGGGCGTACGAGGTGCCCGGGCCGGAGCGGACGTTCAGCGGGTCTCCGCCGGTGTTGACCGTGCCGTAGACCCCGCCGCCGGAGTTGTTCACGCCGTCGCGGGCCTCGGTGAGGTAGTTGCGGTAGGAGCCGTTGGTGTAGGTGGCCCACGCGCTCCAGCCCGACCAGCCCCAGATGTCGTGGGCGGCGCGGGCGTTGCAGTAGACCTCGTAGGCGCAGGCGTCGGTGACCCAGGAGTGGTAGCAGTTGTTGATCTGCCAGGCGCCCCGGTCCAGGGAACCGTTGGGGCAGCCGGACGTCGGGCCGTTGTAGCCCTGCGCGCCCGCGACGCACTGCGACTCGGCCAGCGCCACGGCGACCGAGATGACCAGGTTCTCGCCGGTCCAGCCGGCGGCCCGGGCGGCTCCGGCGCAGCGTACGGAACGGGCGGTGGCCTGGATGCCCACCTCGTCCGCGTCCGACGCGGCCTGGGCCGCCGGGACCTTCACGTCGGTCCTGGCAGGCACGGCGGCGGCGGCCGGGCCGCCGGCGTACCCGATGCCGAGTACGGCCACCAGTGCGATCAGCCCACGGGTCATGCGGCCCATGCGTACCACCCCCGGATGTAGTCGAGTGTGTAGACGGTGTTCTTGCCGTCCCAGCTGCCGTCGGTGCCGGCGCCGTACGGGTCGTTGACGTAGACGCGGCCGTCGTCGAGGTAACCGGTGATCAGCCCGATGTGTCCGTACTGGCCGTAGGCGAAGTTGCCGCTGACCACGACCATCAGGTTGGCGTCGATCTTCGACTTGATCCACGACCAGGTGACGGTGCCGGTCTCGGCGACGGGATAGCTCACGTGTCGGTCGAGGTAGTCGCCCATCCAGCGGTGGATGGTGCCCTGGGACGGCGTCTCCACCAGCCAGCCGTACGCCCCGGCGAAGTAGTTCCAGTTCGGGTCCGGCGCCACCGCGTCGTAGGTGGTGCCGTAGGCGGTGTAGCTGTGGGTGATGTATCGGCCGTACGGCGACCAGTGCCGCGACGGCGTGCTGACGTAGTAGCCGTTCTGGTTGGCGAGCTGGTAGCCGGCGAGGTCCATCACCGCGCTGGTCGGCCCGCAGGCCGAGTTGCCGTTGAAGGTGTCGGCGGTGTCCCACAACTGGTGGATGAAGGTCGAGCCGACGATCTTGGACTGGACGCCGATGTCCCCGGCGCCGTCGCGCCCGCCCGCCGGCGTCGTCGGGGTCGCCCCCTTGGCGCCGGTGGTGACGGCGGAGGCCGGGGCGGCGGCGGTCGCGTCGAGCTGTGCCGCGGTCACCGGCCGCGCCACGTCCACCGTCTGGATGCCGTACCGCTCGGAGGCCAGGCGCAGCTGCGAGCCGGCGAACCCGTCGAGACGGTAGTGGGGGGTCACGCCCTCGACGATCCGCCGGGCGGTGGTCGCTGCGAGGTCCCGTACGTAGGTGCCGTTGAGTTCGTCGAGGCGTTGCAACGCCCGGGAGCGGCTGGCCGTCTTCTCGGCGGGGGAGACGCACGCCTGGATGGTGTAGGCGACCCGGTCGCCGTCCGGACTCCAGGCCGCCTCGCGGTAGGAGTCGCGGGTGGCGCCCGTACGCACGACCGTCGCGCCGTGTTCGTCGGCGAGCAGCAGGCTCGACGAGGTGCCGGCGCACGGGTAGATGTGGTCCGCGACGATCGCGCTGACCCGCTGCGCCCCGTCGATCCGGGTCACCCGGATGTCGCGGTAGACGACGCTCTTCGCGGCGTCGCCGGCCAGCACGGTCCGGGTGGCGCCGGTGGCCAGGTCGACCCGGCTCAGTGACGGACCCGACGGTTCGCCGGCGGCGCGGTGGGTGAGCAGCGCCGCGGCGTCGCCCTCCCCCCAGCCGACCAGCTGTACGTCCGCCCCGTCGACGCTGGCGAGCGGCCGGTCGGGTCCGGCGCCGTCGGGTTGGCGCAGCCGCAGCTGCCCGGAGCTGTCGCCGGCCAGTACGTAGCCGAGCCGGCCGTCGTCGGTGTAGACGGCGGAGGTGATCCGTCCGGCGGCGATCCTGGTCAGCCGTCCGCTGTCGACGTCGAGGGAGAGCAGTTCGGCGCCGTACCGGCCGTTGAAGTCCCCGATCAGTGCCGCGTGTCGCCCGGTGGGGCTCAGCGTGGTCCGTACCGAATGGCCGGGGTCGCTGACCGCGACGGTGGCGCGGGTGACGCCGTCGACCCGGACGTGGTAGCCGGCGGCGGACCGCACGGTGTGGATGCCGGCGGTGGCCGGGCCGGCTCCCGGGGCCGTCGTGGTGGGGTCGGCGGTGGCCGGTACCGCTGCGGTGAGGGTGGTCGAGAGCGCGGCGGCGCAGAGCCCGGCGAGCAGTGCCGGTCGGGATGCCCGGTGCCGGGTGCGCCGGTGTGGTGGGTGGCCGGGGGAGGGCAATGGTTGCACGTGCCCCTCCTTCGAGTCGTTCCGATCGGCCGCGAGGGCGGGATCGGGCGGGATGGGACGCCGGCCTCCGGCCGGCGGCGCCGGCCGGAGGGTGTTCACGGGGCGGGTTCCTGGTGCGCCCGGACGAGACCCAGCGCGGCGCGCAGCGTCGGCGCCACCGCGGCCGCGTCCGCCAGGTGGCTGCGCCGGACCAGCAGGGCCGTGGAGACGGGCCACATGCTGTTCGCCTCGCGCATCAGTTCGGCGGTCGCCACGTCGGCCGGCCGGCCGACGCCGAGGATCCGGTCGGCGGTGGGATCGTCGAGGACGTAGACCCAGACGCGGTACGGGCTCGGATCGTCGGTGAGGCCCGGTCCGGCCACCGTGGTGCGTTCGACCCGGCCAGGCAGGTTCGGGGCCGGGCAGCCGGACGTCAGCGCCGTCGCCGGGTCGAAGCGCGCCCTGCCGTAGGCGCCGGTCCAGTTCGGGTCCTGACGTGCCTGATCGAGTCCCGCGAGCAGGTCGGTGTGGATGGCCTGCCCGTCGGTGCCGCCGCCGGCCTCGACGCACATCCGCAGCGACGAGCGGTTGGTGACGAGCAGCCCGTTGGTGGTGTCGACGTGGGCGTGGTCGTCGTGGTCGTGCCCGTGGTCGCGGTCGAGGACGGACACCGCGACGGCTCCGGCCGCGACGGCCGACGCCAGGCAGGCCGTCAGCGTGGTCAACAGGCGGTTCCTGAGGGCGTGTCGTGCCATCGTGACTCCTCGCGGGAACGTCAGGCCATGACGTTCAGGACGGACTGGAAGTCGGACGGGCTCGGGTACCAGTTGGTCCAGTTGCCGCAGCCGTAGCCGACGACGGTGCTGTGCATGAGGCTGGGCGGGTTGCAGGTGCCGTTGTCGTCGGCCAGCCCGAAGACGTGCCCGAACTCGTGGTTGATGAAGCCCCGTCCCACGTTGTCGAGGCGCCCGCCGGAGCTGAAGACCAGGAAGACGTACGCCCACTGGCTGTCGTAGTGGCCCTGGGCGGCGTCCCACACGGGGTTGTCGTGCTCGACGCAGTTGTAGTAGCCCACGGGGGCGCCGCAGCGTGCGCTCCAGTCCCAGCCGTAGTGGACCTCGATCTCGATGGTGTTGCGGGTCGAGGCCGGGTACGAGGTGCAGTTGCTGCTCGTGGCCCACAGGTCGATGCGCCAGTTGCCCAGGCCGTCCCAGACCTTCCCGGACCCCATCTCGGTCAGTGTCTGCTTGACGAAGGCGCGTGCCGCGCTGTGGCTGACCTTGGACGTGTCGGTGGACTCGACGCAGAACTGCTCGTCGTTGGCGCCCGCCGACGATCCGGCCGTGGCGTAGTGCATGTTGTGCAGGTGGCGGGTGGAGGAGGGGTTGGGGTGTGAGGCGTGGGCGGGGCCGGCCGGCACCAGCAGCGCGGCGACGAGCACGGCGGCCCACATCGCCGGCACCCAGACAGGCAGTCGCTCTCCGACGTTGCGATCAGACACGGGAGGATCTCCTTTCCCGGTGGGAGGTGCGGCGCAGCTTCCCAGTCGCCGTTCTATTTCTGGTATAGATGGACCGCTATGCTTCGGGGGTATGGGTGGTCGGCTGACCTTCGGGCTGCTCGGTCCGGTGCAGATCTGCGCGGACGATCAGCCGGTCCCCGCCGGTCCGCCCCGGCAGCGGGCGGTGCTCGCCGCGCTGCTGCTGCACGCCAACCGGGCCACCGCGGTCGACGACATCGTCGACCTGCTCTGGGGCGACGAGCCGCCCCGCACCGCGCGCAAGAACGTCCAGCTCCACGTGTGGCGCCTGCGGCAGCTCGTGGGTGACCGGCTGGCGTCGGACCCGCCCGGCTACCGGATGACGGTCGACCCGGCCGAGCTGGACGTGTCCCGGTTCGACGCCCTCCTGGAGTCCGCCCGCGCGGCGGCGGCGTCCGGCCTGAGCGAGAAGGCCGCCACGCTCTACCGATGCGCGCTGGACCTGTGGCGTGGTGACCCACTGGCCGACGTGGCATGCCTGGGCAGCTTCGGAGTCAACGTCGCATGGCTGCACCGGCAGCGGCTGACGGCGTACGAGGAGTACGTCGACGTCGGGCTGGACCTGGGCCGGCACCACGAGATGCTGGCGGTGCTCGACGAGCTCGTCGCGCGGTACCCGTTGCACGAGCGCTTCGCCGAGCAGCAGGTGATGACGCTGCACCACCTCGGGCGCCGCGGTGAGGCCGTCGACGCCTACCGGCGTTGTCGTCGGGCCCTGGCCGACGAGCTCGAACTGGAACCGGGCCCGGTGCTGCACCGGCTCGGCGAACTGGCGGCGAAGCCGGCGCCGACCGACACCCGCGCGCCCGCACCGGCGGCTACGGCGACCCGGCAGCTGCCGCACACCGTGCCGACGCTCGTCGGGCGGGAGCGGGCCCTCGCGGCACTGCGGGACGCGCTGAGCACCGGGCCCGGATCCGGCATGCCGCTGTGCGTGGTGAGCGGCCCGGCGGGGGTCGGCAAGTCGGCGCTGGCGGTGCGGGCGGCCCACCAGGTGGCCGACTCCTTCCCTGACGGGCAGCTCTACGTGGACCTGCGCGGTGCCACGGCCGGCGTGTTCCCGGTGTCGCCCCTGGACGCGCTGGGCCGCCTCCTGCGGGCGCTCGGTGTCGCCGAGACGGCGATCCCCGTCGACGTGGCCGAGGCGTCGGCCACGCTGCGGTCGCTGCTGGCCGACCGGCGCCTGCTGCTGGTGCTCGACAACGCGTACGACGCCGGGCAGGTGCGGCCCCTGATCCCGGCCGGCGCCGGGTGCGCGGTCCTGGTGACGTCCCGTCGTAGCCTCAGCGACGTCGACGGCGCCACCCACCTGGAACTCGACGTGCTCGACGACGCCGACGCCGTCGAACTGCTCCGCCGGCTCGTCGGCGCCACCCGGATCGACGCCGAGGCCGACACCGCCGCCCGGTTGGTCCGCCGGCTGGGCGGACTGCCCCTGGCGATCCGGATCGCCGGCGCACGCCTGGCGGCCAGAGCGAACTGGACCCTGGCGACGCTCGACGACCGCCTGCGCGACGAGCATCGCGTGCTGCACGAGCTGCGCCTGGGCGACGTCGCGGTGCGCAGCAGCTTCCTGGTCAGCTACCAGCACCTGACACATCCGCTGGCGCCGCGGCTGTTCGGGCTCATCGGCGCCGTCGACGGCCCGGACGTCACCTGCGCGGTGGCCGCGGCGCTGCTCGACGTCGACGTGTCGTCGGCGCTGGACGCGCTCGACGAGCTGGTCGACGCGCGACTGCTCGACGAGCCCGTGGCGAACCGGTACGCCCTGCACGACCTGATCCGGCTCTTCGCCCGTGAGCGGGCCGAAGACGAGACGGGAGCGCAGCGGACGGCCGCCCTGAACCGGATGCTCACGTACTACCTGGAGCGGACCCGCCACGCGGTGGCGTTGCTGCGTCCGGGCACCCGGGCCGCGCCGATCAGCGGCCCGGCACACTTCGTGGACGCCGACGCGGCGCTGGAGTGGCTGATCGCCGAACGACCGAACCTGGTGGCGGCCGTCGTCCAGTCCGTCGGCTCGGCGGTCACCGCGCGTGCCGGCGTCGATCTGGCCGACAGCCTCTTCCTGTTCTTCGAGATGCGCGGTCACGTGGGCGACTGGATCACCGTGGACCAGGCGGGGATCGCCGCGGCGGAGCGGCTGGACGACCGGGTGGCGCAGGCGGGTCTGCTGCACGACCTGGCGGTGGCCTACTTCCACCTGCACCGCACCGAGGAGGCGACGCGCCTGCTGCGCCGCGGCCTGGAGATCAGCCGTGCCGTGGGCGACGACGAGGGCCAGGCCCGCGCGCTCAACCAACTCGGCGTCCTGCACGGCATGGCCGGCGAGTACGAGGAGTCGGCCGAGTGCTTCACGCGCAGCCTGCGGCTGCGTCAGCGGCTCGGCGACCTGCGCTCCTGCGCCGCCACCAAGGGCAACATCGGCATGGCGTACCGCCTGGCCGGCCGCTACGAGGAGTCGATCCGCCACTGCCGGGCGGCGGCACGCCTCGCCCGCCGCAGCGCCGCCCCGGAGATCGAGGCCAACGCGCTGGGCAACCTCGGCGAGGTGCAGTGCCTGCTCGGTCGCTACCGCTCGGCGCTGCACTACCTGCGGCGTGGCCTGGCGGTCGCCGGCGTACCGGTCAACGAGCGCAACCGGGGCAGCCTGATGGGCACCCTGGCCGAGGCGTGCCTCGGCGACGGACAGATCGGTCCGGCCGTCCGGTACGCGGAACTGGCCGTGGAGGCGATGCGGCGGGCCGACTTCCGCCACGGCGAGGCGGTGGCGCTGCGCCGGCTCGGCCGGATGCTGTTCCGGCGCGGTGACCCCGCTGGCGGGATCCAACAGCTCCGGCTGGCGCTGGCCCTGTTCACCGAGGTGGGCAGCGCCGAGGCCGACGAGGTCCGTGCCGAGCTGCGGGCGCGGAGCGCGCGCTCGGAGGTGCACGGCGGACGCCGGCCGGCGGGTGCCGGCTGATCACCGTCGCGGGCGGCTACGGTCGCGCATCGCGGTCGGCAGGGCGGGACGTTCCGCTCCGGCCGGGATCCGCCGGGTGCCACCAGCGGCGCCGGCACGGACGGCCGGGCCTGTCACGGGGCGTCGACGACCTCGCGTCCGAGGGGCCAGATCGCGGCGGGGACGAGCTTGAAGTTGGCGATCCCGAACGGAATGCCGATGACCGTGAGGCACAGCGCGACGCCGGCCAGGACGTGGGACAGGGCCAGCCACCAGCCGGCGAGCACCACCCAGAGGACGTTGGCCAGCCCGGAGGCGATTCCGGCACCGGGCTTGGGCACGACGGTGCGCCCGAACGGCCACAGGGAGTAGACCGCGAGCCGGAGCGACGCGACGCCGAACGGGATCGTGACCACCAGGACGAAGCAGATGAGCGCGGCGATGCCGTAGCCGGCGGCGAGGACGATGCCGCCGCCGAAGACGAGCCACAGCACGTTGAGCACAAACCGGATCATGTTTCCGAGCATGACCGACGCGTGCCACCCGCTGTCGACCGGAACCGGCGGGCTCCCGGCTGGCGGTCCCGGTCGGCGGCCTCCGGCTTGCCGGTGCCGGCGACGGTCCCGGCCCGTCGGGCACGCTCTCTCAGGAGGTCTCGCCGCGCACGATCGCCACCGCCACCCGGCAGAACTCGTCCATGTCCGGGTTGAATCCGGCGGCGATGTCGGGGTGCAGCCCGGAGCGCGTCTCGTCGAGCAGCCGCTGGCAGACCTGCTCCACCGGCTCGCCGGCGTAGCTGGCGCTGACCCGTTCCGTGGCGGCCCGCAACGCCGAGGTCAGCTGGTCCTCCAGCGGGCCCTGCAGCTTCTGCTGCACGGGATCGAGCCCGCGAGGGTCCAGCGTGACATGTGGCTCCGACATCGGCGCTCCCTTCGTCGGCGTCCGCGGTACCCCACCGCGGTCGTCGGTCAAACCACGTTCGGTACGGCGGCGACCCGAACCTGGTACGAGAAGTCCTCCGCCGGCTGCTCCGCGTACGACAGCCGGCGGATCTGCCGGTCGTCGTCGTAGAGTGCGACGTCCACCAGGACGCCGAGGTGCGCCAGGCCGATGCTGGCGACCCGCTTCTTGTCCTGGAGCACCGCGCACACCCCGCCCAGCAGGGTGCTGGCGTCGGAGGTGCGGTGCCCGGGCGGGCAGCGCAGCACGAGGTCCACCTCGATCGGCCCGGACAGCGGGGTCCAGCCGGTGCGCTGGGCCGCCGCGCAGGCCGCCTGGAGCAGGGCGCGGACCCTCGTCGCCTGCCGGTGCCCGGCCGCGAAGATGGACAGCGCCTCGGTCTTCACCGGTGGCAGGCCGCTCACCTCGAACGTCAGGGCGAGAGCGCGGGTGTCCTGCACGACGGCACCTCCTCGTTGGGGACGATCCTGCCCAACCGGCCCGGCGGTGGAGGGAGGTTCGCGCGAGAACCCACCGATCGGGACGCACCGCCCCCACCGCCCCCACCTCCCCGCCCCTGCCCCCTCCCCGTTTCGCCCCCGTCGTCGATCATGAGGTTGGCCGCGACGAAACGGACGAGACGCACCGCCAACCTCATGATCAACGAGGCGGGAACCGATCTTGTTGCGGTGGCCGCAGGGCCCGGGAGGGCGACGCCGCAGGTCAGTGGCGGGCGCGCTTGACCTCGTGGAAGGCGGGCATCCGGATCAGCGGCAGCAGCGAGTCCCAGATCGTCAGGGCGTCGTCGGTGCCGGGGACCTCGGTGAGGATCGGGCCGTGGATGCCCCGCTCGGCGCCCGGCACCATGAGCACCGGCGCGCCGACGTCCGGGCCGGCCGAGGCGTACGCCAGGGCGTGCGACTCGCGTACCGCCTCGTCCCAGCGGTCGTCGTCGAGAGCCGGCGCCGCGGCACCCAGGCCCGCCGCCTCGACGGCCGCGTCCACGATCGTCGCCGACAGCGGGTTGCCCGCGTCGTGGCTGCGGGCGCCGGTCTCGGCGTAGAAGCGCGCGACGTCGTCGTGGCGGCCCTCGGCGCGCAGCGCCTCGACCAACCGCAACGCGCGGCTGGAGGCGGCCATCGCGTCGGCGAACTCCGGCGGCACCCGCCCGGCGTTGAGGATGGCCAGGCTGAACGCCCGCCACTCGATGTGCAGGCCCCGGGCGTCGGCGACGGCGACCAGCCAGCGGGAGGTGCGCCAGGTCCAGGGGCAGGCGGGGTCCAGGAAGAAGGTGGCGTCCATCGGCCGAGCCTACGGGCGGCCGGGGCGGCCCGCATGGCGGTGATCCCCGCCACGTCCGGCGGTGTCGGCGCCGTCGCGTCGACGCCAGGTTTCGCACCTTCGCAGGTCGGGCAGTGTTGGGCCACGTAACGTCCGGGCGGGCGCAAGCGCTGCTCAGAAGGCCCGAACGCTCGTCGTGCGCCGGGGCACGGAGCCTCACCCCGGCCTTTGGCCGACACGAGGGGAGGGGCGATGAGCGACCCTGACAAGGCCCGACGGCGCAGGCGGCCGCGTGTGCGCGCGGTGGCCGCCGCGGCGGCGTTGACGCTGGTGGCGCCGATGGCGGCCGCCTGCGGGTCCGGCGGGGACGGCGGTCCGCCCACGATCAACCTGTACTACCCGCCGGAGCAGAACCTGCAGAAGGTCGTGGACGACTGCAACGCGCAGGCCCAGGGGCGTTACAAGATCGTCTACCGGGTGCTGCCCCGGCAGGCCGACGACCAGCGGGTGCAGATGGTCCGCCGGCTGGCCGCGCAGGACAGCGGCATGGACGTACTCGGCCTCGACGTGACCTGGACCCAGGAGTTCGCCAGCGCCGACTGGATCAGGGAGTGGACCGGGCAGGACCGGGCCGAGGTCGAGCAGGGCACCCTCGCCGGCCCGCTGGAGACGGCGCGCTACGAGGACAAGCTCTACGGCGCGCCCAAGAACACCAACGTCCAGCTGCTCTGGTACCGCAAGGACCTCGTGCCGCAGCCGCCGAAGACGTGGGACCAGATGATCTCCACCGCCCAGGAGCTGAAGCAGCAGGGCAAGCCGTACCAGGTGCTCACCATGGGCGCCCAGTACGAGGGCCTCGTCGTCCTCTACAACACCCTCGCCGAGAGCGCCGGCGGCAAGATCCTCAGCGACGACGGCAAGCGGGCCGTCATGGACGAGGGCACCGTGCGGGCGCTGGAGCAGCTCCAGCGCTTCGCCACGTCGGGCGTGACCTCGCCGTCGTTCAGCAACGCCACCGAGGACCCCGTCCGGCTTGAGTTCCAGTCCGGCGACGGCGCGTTCCAGGTCAACTGGCCGTTCGTGTATCCGGCGATGCAGGAGGCCAACCCGGAGCTGGCGAAGCAGGTCGGCTGGGCGCGCGTCCCGGGCGTCGACGAGGACACCCCGAGCAAGGTCACCATCGGCGGGATCAACATGGCGGTCAGCGCCTACTCGAAGCACCCCGAGGAGTCCTTCGAGGCGGCCCGCTGCATCCGCAACGAGAAGAACCAGAAGTTCTCCGCCGTCAACGACGGCGTGCCGCCGACCATCGAGAAGGTCTACGACGACCCGGAGATGGCCGAGGCGTACCCGATGAAGGACACCATCCTCGAAGAGCTCAAGGAGCCGGCGGTCCGACCGCTGACCCCGGCGTACCAGAGCATCTCCACCGTCATGTCGGCGATCCTGTCGCCGCCGTCGGCGATCCGGCCCCAGCAGACCGCCGACGAGCTGCGTGACGCCATCGCCGACGCCCTCGAATCGAAGGGGGTCCTGCCGTGAGCGAGCGCACCCGGCGCCTCGACGCCGACGGCCGGGAGGTGGCGGCATGAGCGTCAACGCCACCCCGGCGGGCGCCGAGGTCGCCGCCGAGGAGACCGCCGACCGGGCGACGGCGCCGGCCCCGCGCGCCGGCCGGGGCCGCAAGGCCCCGTTGAGCGAGAACAAGAAGGCCGAGCGTCGGCTGGGCTGGCTGCTCTGCGCGCCCGCCGCGCTGGTCATGGTGCTGGTGACCGCCTACCCGATCATCTACTCGGTCTGGCTGTCGTTGCAGCGCTACGACCTGCGCTTCCCCGCCGAGCGCGAGTTCATCGGCCTGGAGAACTACGTGACCGTACTGACCAACGAGTTCTGGTGGACGGCGTTCGGCGTCACCGCGCTGATCACGGTGGTCACCGTCGCCGTCGAGCTGGTGCTCGGCATGGGCCTGGCGCTGATCATGCACCGTACGCTGGTCGGTAGGGGCCTGGTGCGCACCTCCGCGCTGATCCCGTACGGCATCGTCACGGTCGTCGCGGCCTTCTCCTGGCGGTACGCGTGGACGCCGGGCACCGGTTACCTGGCCAACCTGTTCAGCGACGGCGCGCCGCTGACCGAGCGGGCCAGCTCGCTGGCGATCATCATGCTCGCCGAGATCTGGAAGACCACGCCGTTCATGGCGCTGCTGCTCATGGCCGGCCTGGCCCTGGTGCCGGAGGACCTGCTCAAGGCGGCCTCCACCGACGGCGCCACCTCCTGGCAGCGGTTCACGAAGGTGATGCTGCCGGTGATGAAGCCGGCGATCCTGGTCGCGTTGCTGTTCCGCACCCTGGACGCGTTCCGGGTGTTCGACAACATCTTCGTGCTGACCGCGGGCGGCAACGAGACCTCGTCGGTGTCGATGCTCGCCTACAACAACCTGATCCGGGGGCTGAACCTCGGCATCGGGTCGACGATGTCGGTGCTGATCTTCCTCACCGTGGCGATCATCGCCTTCGTCTTCGTGAAGCTGTTCGGTACCGCTGCCCCCGGCAGCGACGACGGGGAGAGGCGTTGAGATGGCTGACACCACCACCCGGGCCAAGCTGCGCTGGGGCCTGCTGGACGCCATCGTGGTCGTCTTCGCGCTGGTGCCGGTGCTCTGGATCATGTCGTTGTCGTTCAAGACCCCGGCGACCCTGACCGACGGGAAGTTCATCCCGCAGGAGTGGACGCTGGACAACTACCGGTCGATCTTCTCCACCGACCAGTTCGTCCGGGCGCTGGTCAACTCGATCGGCATCGCGCTGATCGCCACCGTGATCGCCGTGGTGCTCGGCGCCATGGCCGCGTACGCGATCTCCCGGCTGGACTTCCCCGGCAAGCGGCTGCTGGTCGGGGTCTCCCTGCTGATCGCGATGTTCCCGCAGGTGTCGCTGGTGTCGCCGCTGTTCGAGATCGAGCGGCAGCTCGGCCTCTTCGACACCTGGCCGGGTCTGATCCTGCCGTACATCACCTTCGCGCTGCCGCTGGCGATCTACACGCTGTCGGCGTTCTTCAAGCAGATCCCGTGGGACCTGGAGAAGGCGGCGAAGATGGACGGCGCGACGCAGGCCCAGGCGTTCCGGCGGGTCATCGCCCCGCTGGCCGCGCCGGGGCTGTTCACCACGGCGATCCTGGTCTTCATCTTCTGCTGGAACGACTTCCTCTTCGCCATCACGCTGACCTCCACCGAGCGGGCCCGCACGGTGCCGGTGGCGCTGTCGTTCTTCACCGGTGAGTCGCAGTTCGAGGACCCCACCGGGGCGATCTGCGCCGCCGCCGTGGTGATCACCGTTCCGATCATCCTGTTCGTCCTCTTCTTCCAGCGCCGCATCGTCTCCGGCCTGACCTCCGGCGCAGTCAAGGGATAGGTGGTACTCATGGCTGACATCGTGCTCGACAAGGTGAGCAAGAAGTTCCCGGACGGGACCGTCGCGGTGGCCGACGTCGACCTGGAGATCGCCGACGGCGAGTTCGTCATCCTGGTCGGCCCGTCCGGCTGCGGGAAGTCCACCACCCTGAACATGATCGCGGGCCTGGAGGACATCAGCTCCGGCGAGCTGCGCATCGGCGGCGCGCGGGTCAACGACAAGGCCCCCCGGGACCGGGACATCGCGATGGTGTTCCAGTCCTATGCCCTCTACCCGAACATGACCGTCCGGGAGAACATGGCGTTCCCGCTGCGGCTGGCCAAGATGGACAAGGAGACGATCACCCGGAAGGTGGAGGAGGCGGCGAAGGTCCTGGAGCTGACCTCGCTGCTGGACCGCAAGCCGGCCAACCTCTCCGGCGGCCAGCGCCAGCGGGTCGCGATGGGTCGCGCGATCGTCCGGCAGCCCAAGGCGTTCCTGATGGACGAGCCGCTGTCCAACCTGGACGCGAAGCTGCGGGTGCAGATGCGCACCGTCGTGTCGCGCCTGCAGAAGAAGCTGGGCACCACCACCGTCTACGTCACCCACGACCAGACCGAGGCCATGACGCTCGGCGACCGCGTGGTGATCATGCGGGGCGGCGCGGTGCAGCAGGTCGGCCCGCCGCAGGAGCTGTACGACCACCCGCGCAACCTCTTCGTCGCCGGCTTCATCGGCTCACCGTCGATGAACTTCCTGCACGCCGCCGTCGAGGACGGCACGCTGCGTACGGCGTTGGGCGACGTGCCGATCGGCGAGCGGATCCGGCGCGAGCTGGAGGGGGCCGACGCCCCGCGCGAGCTGATCCTCGGCATCCGGCCGGAGCACTTCGAGGACGCCGCGCTCATCGACGACGACACCCGCCGCCGGGGCATGGAGTTCGAGGCGCCGGTGGACATCGTCGAGTCCATGGGCTCCGACAAGTACGTCTACTTCAGCGTCGAGGGGGAGCGGGCCAGCGCCGCCGAACTGGAGGAGTTGGCAGCCGACGCGGGCGCCGACTTCAGCGGCGGCGGCGCCAACCTGGTGACCCGGCTGTCGGCGGAGTCCCCGGTCGAGGAGGGGCAGCACCGGCGGGTCTGGTGCAACCTGGAGAAGATCCACCTGTTCGACCCGTCCAACGGGCGCAACCTGACCCTGCACGAGGGCCGGGCGGCAGGCGCACTCGGCGACTGAGTACGCCACCACGGCGGCACCGGCCGCCGGCCCGACGGGCGGGTGGGTCGCACCGACCCACCCGCCCGTTGCCGTGCCAGCGGTCAGCGGCGTCGCCGGCTGGGCTCCGGGATGTCCGCGTCCACCCGCTCGCGGCGGATCTGGTCGTCGACGGGCTGCTCCTCGACGACCTCCTCCTTGGCCAGGTGGACCCGCTCGACGGGCACCGTCTCCTTGCCGACGACGGGTCGCTCGGCCCGCAGGGTCATCTCCTGCTCGGCCTCGCCGATGTCGGCCCGCACGCCACGCGCGTCACGGGCGGCGATGGGCTCCCGCTCCACGTACACCTCGTCGTGCTCGACCGGCACGGTGGTGTGCACGTCCTCGGTCACCACGTACTTGCGCAGCCGTGCCGTACCGGCGGGCTGGCTCTCCGTGCCGACCCGCAGCCGCTCCTCGGAACGGATCAGGTCCCCGTCGGCAGCCGGCGCCCGTCCCCGACCGGCGGTCGGCGGTGCCTGCGGCGCCAGGCGGTAGTGCGCGTAGAGCTGCTCGATCTCCGCCGTGTCCAGCGGCTGTTCGGTGCCGGCGTCCACCGCCGGAGCGTTCTTCACGGTGGCCTTGTCGTAGTCGACCGCCAGCCCGCTGTCGGTGATCCGGGCCTTGTCCAGCGGAGCCATCGACTCCTTGTGGCCCATCAGACCGGTCTTCACACTGACCCAGGTCGGCTCACCGGACGCGTCGGTCCAGATCTGACCGACGTTTCCGATCTTCGACCCCGAGCGGTCCTTGACGTCCTGCCCGTACAGCGAGTTGGCCTGCTGTGCGTTGAGCTTCATGGTCGTCTGCCTCCCTCTCGTGTCAGGGCTCGGATACCCGAGCGGCCGGCCCGGATTCGTCGTCGGCCGGTCGGATAGGAGCAGCGCCGCGGGCCGGCGGCGCCGGTCACAGTGCGACGGGTGGGGCCGGCGGGACCGGTGAGGCTCGTGCCGCTCAGTCGGGCCAGTCGACACGCAGCGGCAGGCCCAGGAAGCCGGCGTAGCGGCTCAGGGCACCCTCCACCCGGGCCCGGCCCGGCTCGTCGAGGGGCACCAGGGGCGACACGGTGACCGTCACCCGGTTCTTGCCGACCGTGCGTTGCCAGGTGCCCACGACCCGCCCGTCGCGGACGATCGTGGCCCGGAACACGCCGTTGCGGCCCGGCACGATCGCGTCGGCGTGGGCGGGGTCCAGCATCAGGGCGCGGTCCTTGAAGCCCAGCAGGTATTCGTCGAAGCCGGGCAGCACCAGCAGGTCGTCGAGCGGCACGCGGGGCGCGTCGAGCAGGGCCGCGTCGACGTGCGTCTCCTCCCCGTCGACCCGTACCACCGCCAATGCGTCGCCGGCCGCCGCGAAGCCCCGGCGCGCGTCGGTGAGGGTGAGCCCCGTCCAGCCCGCGAACTCCCGGGCGGTGACGGGCCCGTGCCCGCGGACGTAGCGGTGGGCGAGCATCGCCAGCGCCTCGTCCCGTTCCGGCCGGCGTGGCTCGGGCGCCCACTCGTCGAGCAGCGCGAAGGTCTGCTCGGTGCCCACGTTGGGCGCGAGGCAGGTGACGCCGCGGACGCTGGCATACCACAGCAGGTGGTAGCCGCGCTGGTCGCCGGTGTCGAGGCCGGCCGCGTTCAGCGCGGCCAGGCACCGTGCGCGGGTGAGCCGGCCGCCGCCGGCCAGCGCGGCGCCGAGCACGTCGAGCGCGCGGTGCACGTCGGCCTCGGTGAGCCCGAGCCGCGCGCGGCGGGTGGCGGCACCGGCCAGCGAGCGTACGCCGGTGAGCTCCAGCATCCAGCGGGCGTCGCGGGGCGGGACGAGGTGCACGGTGCCCCGCATCGGCCAGGTGCGCAGCGCCTCCCGGCGTTCCAGGGCGGCGTGCACGTCGGCGTGGCCGAGCGCGGGCAGCCGCACCCCGAGCGACCACATGCCGCTGGCCAGCTCCTGCGCCTGCATGGCCCCGAACCACTCCACGACGTCGGCGACCCCGCCCGCCGCCGCCGTGGGGTGCGGGCGGAGCAACAGGCTGGTCATCCGCAGCGCGAGCGCCTCGCGCGCGGTCAGCTCCGTCGGCATCGGGCTCCTCGACTCGGGTGGGGCATCAGCCTAGGGCCCACCTGCGACATCCGACGCATGACCGGCGTCGCAGCGGGAAAGCGGCCGGCCAGCAGGCGCGCCGTCCGCGCGCGCGGAGGGAGCGACATGACCGCGTCCAGCGAGCCGGCCCGGGGCGCCGGCGTACCGACCCGCGCCGGCCGCGGCGGCCCGGCCGCCAAGACCAGCGCCGCCGCCGCGTTCGCCCTGGTCTTCGGGGTGGCCGCGCTGATCAGCGTGCTGACGGTGATCCTGTCCTGGTTCGGCCTGATCCTGGGCATCATCGGGGTGATCCTGGGCATCGTCGGGCTGAAGATGGCCGGTCGGCCCGGGGTGACCGGCCGGGGCGTGGCGATCGGCGGTCTGGTGCTCAGCGCCCTGGCCGTGCTGATCGGGTTGGCCTTCGCCGCCGGGATCACCACCGCCCTGAACGACGAGGGCGCGGTGGACCGGATCCAGCGGGAGGTCGACGACCTGCGCGACCGGCTCGACAACTGACGACCGGGTGCGCCCCTGATCGCGCTTCGCCGGCGACGCTGCCGGCCAAGCGCGATCCCCCGTTCAGGTTGGCCGGTGCCGGGCGGCTGCCGGTCCGCCGGCACCGGTGCGACCAGCATCGCTGCCCGACGGCCGGATCGGCACCGCAACGCATCGAAACTTGCGGACATCTTGAGCTGTCGGCGGCGGCCGGGATCAGAGCCGGCGGTGCATGACGAGCAGGTCGACGTAGTCCTCGGTCGGGTGCCGGAACGCCTCCGGCACCCGGCCGACCACCTCGAAGCCCAGTGACCGCCAGAGCGCCACCGCGCGGGTGTTGGTCGCCACGACGGCGTTGAACTGCATGGCCCGGTAGCCCTCGGCGCGGGCGAGCCCCAGCACGTGCTCGCCGAGGGCCCGGCCCACCCCGCGCCCACCGGCGGCGGGATCGACCATGAAGCTGGCGTTGGCCACGTGGTCGCCCGGTCCGAGCTGGTTGGGCAGCAGCTTCGCCGAGCCGAGCACCGTGCCGTCCGGGTCGACCGCGACGACCGTGCGCCCCGGCGGCGGCACCAGCCACATCGCCCGGGCCCGCTCCTCGTCGACGTCGCGGGGCCAGGTGTACGTCTCGCCGGCCGCCACGATGGTGCGCAGGAAGGGCCAGATCAGCGGCCAGTCGTCGGGCGTGGCGGGTCTGATCTGCATGCCGCCAGCATCCCTCACGGCGGCGGGCCCGAAGAGGCGACCTCCGGGTCGACCGTTTGACGGCGCAAACATCGGGTAGTCGCCGGAGCTGACCCGACATGAGGAGGGAAACATCCGATGGCTGCCCAGACCAAGGTAGCGGTGATCTACTACAGCGCCACCGGCATCACGTACCAGATGGCCCAGGCGGCGTGCGAGGCCGCCGGTGAGGCGGGTGCCGAGGTGCGGCTGCGCAAGGTGCGTGAGCTGGCGCCGGACGAGGCGATCCGCTCCAACTCGGGCTGGCACGCGCACCACATGGAGACCCAGGACGTCCCCGAGGCCCAGCTCGACGACCTGTCCTGGGCCGACGTGGTGATCTTCGGGACCCCGACGCGGTACGGCGTGATGGCCGCCCAGCTCAAGCAGTTCATGGACACCACCGGGCCGCTGTGGTCGCAGGGCGCCCTGGCGAACAAGGTCTACTCCGCGTTCTGTTCGACGGCCACGTCCCACGGCGGGCAGGAGGCCACGCTGCTGTCGATGTTCAACGTCTTCTACCACTGGGGCGGGGTCGTGGTGACCCCCGGCTACACCGACCCGAGCCAGTTCGTCGCCGGCAACCCCTACGGCGCCTCGCACACCAGCAACAACGGCGAGACGGCGCCGGACGACATCGCGCTCGGCGCCTGCGCGTTGACCGCCCGGCGGGCCGTGCAGATCGGTGCGGCGCTGAAGGCGGGCCTGTCCGGCTGAGTCGCCACCGGCGTCCGGGTCGGCCGGCCGCGCGCCGCCGACGGGCCACGCGACCGGCGGTCCGGGCGGGGGCTCTCGGCCCGCCCGGCCCGCCGGTCGCAGCACCCCTACCCCCGTTCGGGTCGACTATGCACGCCCCGGCGCCCTCCCGGCGGCCGCCGTCGCCGGGTTCCGTGCCGGCAGCAGCCCGCCCAGCAGGTCGGCGAGCACGGCCATGCCGTCGGGGCTGAGCACCGACTCCGGGTGGAACTGCACCCCGGCGAAGCCGCGCCCGCGCAGCGCGTGCACCGCACCGTCGGCCGCGTCGCGGGCCAGCTCCACCGGGCCGTACGGGGTGACCAGCCGGTCGGTGTCGGCGCGTGCCGTGAAGCTGGAGTAGAAGCCGACCCGGCGGCGCGTGCCGAAGAGGTCGATCTCCCGCTGGAGGCCCTGGTAGGGCGCGTGCCGGCGGTGCGGGGCCAGCCCGAGCAGGCCGGCGAGCAACTGGTGACCCAGGCAGACGGCCAGGGTGGGCCGGCCCTCGGCGAGCAGGCCGGTGAGCAGCCCGCGCATCGCGCGCATCTTCGGCTCGGTGCCGCTGCCCGGGTCGCCCGGTCCGGGGCCGACCACCACCAGGTCGTGGGCGTCCACGCGGCCGGCGGCGTGCCACGGGCGCAGCGTCACGACGAGGCCGAGCGCGCCCAGCTGGTGGGCCAGCATGCCGGTGAAGGTGTCCTCGCCGTCGACGATCAGCGCCCGCAGCCCGGCCAGCCCGGGTGGGCCGTCGGCGCCCGGCGAGCGCTGGTCCAGCCAGAACCGGGCCAATGGCGCGTTGCGCGCGGCCAGCGCGGCGCGCACCTCGGCGTCGTCGGCCAGGCGTACGGCGGGGCCCGGGCCGGCGGCGGGCGCCTGCGGGCCGAGGCCCAGCGCGGCCAGTACGCCGGCCGCCTTGGCGTGCGTCTCGGCCACCTCGCCCTCGGCCGTCGAGTGCCGCACCAGGGTGGCGCCGACCGGCACCCGCAGTTCGCCGGTGGGGGAGATCTCGGCGGTACGGATCAGGATCGGCGCGTCCAGGGTCTGCCGGCCGGCGTCGTCGCGCCCGAGCAGCGCCAGCACCCCGGCGTAGTAGCGCCGCCCGGTGCGCTCGTGGCGGGCGATGACGCGGCAGGCGTTCTCCATCGGGCTGCCGGTGACGGTGGGCGCGAACATCGTCTCCCGCAGCACCTCCCGCACGTCCTTCGTGCCCCGGCCGGCGAGCAGGTACTCCGTGTGGGCCAGGTGGGACATCTCCTTGAGGTGGGGCCCGACGACCTGGCCGCCGTGCTCGGCGACCGTGGCCATCATCTTCAGCTCCTCGTCGAGCACCATGTACAGCTCCTCGACCTCCTTGGGATCGGCGAGGAAGCGCAGCAGCGCGGCGCGGTCGGCCTCCGCGCCGGTGTGTCGGAAGGTGCCGCTGATCGGGTTCATCATGACCAGGCCGTCGTCGACGCTGACGTGCCGCTCCGGGCTGGCGCCGACGAGGATGCGGGTGCCGGTGTGCACCAGGAACGTCCAGTACGCCCCCCGTTCGCTCGCCAACAGCCGGCGCAGCGCGGCCAGCGCGGCGGCCAGCGGTGGGCCCTGCACGGTGGCGCGCAGGCAGCGGTGGATGACGAAGTTGGCGCCCTCGCCGCGCCCGATCTCCTCGGCGAGGACCCGGCCGACGGTGGCGGCGTACTCGTCGTCGGTGACGTCGAAGCCGGCGTCGGCGGTGCGTACGGGCGCGTCGGGCAGCGCCGCGAGCGCCTCGGCGAGGCCGACCCGCTCGTGCCGGGCGACGTGCAGGAACTCCAGCGGGACGCCGTCGTCGACGCAGGCGAGGCCCCGCTCGGTGACCTGCCGGTACGGCACCAGCGCCAGGGTGCGGGGGCCGGGCGGCCCGTCGGGCAGCGGGAGGTCGGCGAGCCGGTCGGCCGTGCGTACCGTGCCGGTGAACAGCTCCAGGTGCGCGGCGCCCTCGCGTCGCACGAGCGCGAAGGGGCCGGGGTCGCCGCCGGTGGCGGCGGTGGCGAGCAGCGCGGTCAGGTCGGTCATCGGGGTCTCCTCGGGCCGGGCGGCGCCCGGCGGGGCGACCGGGAGGGCCGGGGAGAAGCCGGCGGCCGCCTCGTCGGGCGGCCGCGTGGGGAAGCTACGCGCGGGGGATGGCCGCCGGGTCGGCGGGCCACCAGCAGGACAGGTGCGCGGGCATGCGATCACCCTACGGCCCGTCGTGGGCGACGGAAAGCCGATCGGGCGTACGGCCCACCCGCTGGGACGCCGGGACACGGCGCACCGGGTAACTTGACCCGCGATGAACATTCTCGCGCTCGACCTGGGCACCTCCTCGGTACGCGGACTCGTGCTGGACACGGACGCCCGCCCGTTGCCCGGCGCGCTGGCCCGGCGCAAGGTGAGCCTCGTCGTGCACGACGACGGCACCGGCACCCTGGACGGTCCCGGCTACCTGGCCTGCCTGGCGGAGTGTCTGGACGAGCTGGCCGCCGGCGGCCACCTGCGCGACGTGTCGCTGGTGGCGACGTCCGCGCAGTGGCACTCGGTGGTGCCGGTGGGCGCCGACGACGCGCCTCTCGGGCCGGTGCTGACCTGGCTCGACACTCGTCCGGAGGTGCCGGCCGGGGTGCCCGGCCCGGCCGACCCGGCGGACTTCCACCGGCGTACGGGCACGTGGTGGCACCGCTGCTACTGGTCGGTCCGGCTGCCCTGGCTGCGGGCGCACACCGGCGGCCGGATCGCCCGCTTCGTCGGCCTCGCCGAGTACGTGCTGGGCGAGCTGCTCGGCCGGGTGCCCATGTCGGTCTCCCAGGCCTCCGGCACCGGCCTGCTGGACCTGCGGACGCTGGACTGGGACGCCGAGGCGTGCGCGCTGGCCGGCAGCGGCGCCGGCGAGCTGCCCGAGCTGGCCCCGAACGGGTGGCGGGGTCGGCTGCGGCCAACGTACGCGTGGCGCTGGCCGCAGCTCGCCGACGTGCCCTGGGCGGGCCCGGTGGGCGACGGCGCGGCGTCGAACGTCGGCTCGGGCTGCGTCGAGCCGGGCCGGGTCGCGGTGACGGTGGGCACGTCGGCGGCGGTGCGGCTGGTGCAGCGCGTCCCGGCGGGGCAGGCCATGCCGGCGCTGCCCGAACAGCTCTGGCGCTACCGGGTCGACCACGAGCACGTGGTGACCGGCGCCGCGTACTCCTCCGGTGGGAACCTCTTCGCCTGGGCCAACCGGGAGCTGCGGCTGCCCGAGGGCGCCGAACTGGACGCGGCCCTGGCCCGGGTGTCGCACGACCGGGGCATGCCGGTCAACGTGCGCTTCGGCGGGGACCGGCCGCCCGGGATGGCGCCGGCGGGCTCGGGCGCGCTGGGGGGCCTGAGCTTCGGCACCACGGCGGTGGAGATCCTGGCGGGGCTGATGCGCGGCCTGTGCGACCTGGTCGCCGACGACCTGGTGACGTTGGAGTCCACCGTCGACGAGCCGGTCGAGGTGGTGCTCGGTGGGGGAGCGGTGGCGGCCTCCCGCTGGTGGCGTACGACGTTCGCCGCGGCGCTGGCGCCCCGGCCGGTGTGGTACGGCCGCAACCCGGAGGTCGGGGCGAGCGGCGCGGCACTGGTGGCGATGGATCGCCTCGGTGACGCCTCTCGGCTCGCCGCCATCGTCCGGACGGACGACACCGCCTCACCCTCCTGAGTCGCACCTCAGCCCGCCCCGTTGACACCGCTCCCGGGCCTGGTTGGATGGACTCCGCTCCCCGGCTCGCGGCGGACGCGGGACAGGCAGGAGGCAGGGGTGGGGGCAGGTCCGGAACGGTCCGACGGCACGGTGTCGCAGCACCGTCGACGCCGGTTCGACGTCCGGGTCGTGCCGCACCGCCGCCGTTCCCCGTTCCGGCTGCGGGACTGGCGGATGCGCACCAAGCTCGCCACCGTGCTGGTCATTCCGTCCGTCGCGTTCCTGGTGCTGGCCGGCGTGCAGACCCACACCCTGGTGGGGCGGACGACCGCGTTGGGTGACTTCGCCCAGCAGGTGGGCATCGGTCGGCAGGTCGTCGCGCTGGTGCACCAGCTCCAGCAGGAACGCGACCGGGCCGCCGGCGAGCTGGGGGAGCTGCGCCGGGGCGGCGCGGGCGTCGACCGGGACGCGGCGATCGTCGTGCTGAAGCCGTTGCAGGGCGCCACCGACCAGGCGCTGCGTGACCTGCGTCGGGCCGCCGAGCCGCTGGCCGACGCCAACGCCTCCTGGCGGGTCGCGTACTCGGAGGTGCTGGAGGCCTACGACCAGGTCGTCTACATCCGGGCGGCGATCCCCCCGGCGGTGCTGGGCAGCGACACCATCCTGAGCAACTACCACCGGGCCGTCGACGCGCTGCTGCGCCTGCTCGCCGAGCCGTCGCCGGGCGAGGACCGCCCGACGCTCAGCGACGCGGTGCTGCGCTACGTGCAGCTCGCCCGGGTCAAGGAACTCTCCTCGCGGGTCCGTGCCCAGCTCTACGAGGCCGCCCGCGCCGGCCGGTACGGCGTCGAGGACCGGGTGGTCCTGAGCGACCTGCGCGCCCAGCAGCTGACGGCGCTCGGGGCGTTCCGGGTCGTCGCGACCGCCGCACAGGTCCGCCGCTTCGACGAGACCTCGGTGGACCCGGCGTTCCTGGCGGCCACCCGGCTGGAGGAGCAGAGCCTGCCGACCGGCGCCGCGCCGGCCGTGCTGCCGGCTCCACAGTGGTGGGCGGCCAGCGAGCAGCGTCAGGAGCTGCTGCGCCGGGTCGAGGCGTCGGTGCTCGACGACGCCGTACGGCAGGCCGACGAGGTGAGCGCGTCGCAGCTGCGTACGACGCTGCTGGTCGTCGGCAGCATCGTCTCGGTGCTGCTGGTGGCCCTGCTCATCTCCGTGCTCGTCGGCCGGTCCATCGCCCGGTCGATGCGGCTGCTGCGTGGCCAGGCGCTGCGGATCGCCCAGCTGGAGCTGCCGGAGGCCCTCGACCGGCTGCGGACCGTGACCGGGGGCGTGCCCGCGATCGAGGTGCCGCCGGCGGTGGTCCGTTCGCTCGACGAGATCGGCGAGCTGGCGGAGGCGTTCGTGGCGGTGCACCGCAGCGCGGTCAACGTCGCCGTCGAGCAGGCGACGACCCGGCGCAACGTCAACGCGATGTTCGTCAACCTCGCCCGGCGCAGCCAGGTGCTCGTGGAGCGCCAGCTGGAGCTGCTAGACGACCTGGAACGCGAGGAGAGCGACCCGGACCAGCTGGAGAACCTCTTCAAGCTCGACCACCTGGCCGCCCGGATGCGGCGCAACGACGACAGCCTGCTGGTGCTCGCCGGGACCGAGTCGACGCGCCGGTGGAACCGGCCGGTGGGGCTCGGGGCGATGCTGCTCGCCGCGAGCGCCGAGATCGAGCAGTACCAACGGGTGCGGCACGGGGCGGTAACCGACCTGCACGTCGTCGGCCACGCCGTCGGCGAGCTGGTCCACGTGCTCGCCGAGCTGCTGGAGAACGCCACCTCCTTCTCCCGCCCGGACACGGTCGTGGGGGTCACCGCCCGGGCCGAGGGCGCCGGGGCGGTCATCGAGATCAGCGACCAGGGACTCGGCATGAGCGCGGTCGCCCTGGCCGAGGCGAACGCCGTCCTGGCCACCCCGCCGGCCGCCGACGTGGCGACGGTCGAGCGGATGGGCCTGTTCGTGGTCAGCCACCTGGCCGCCCGGCTGGGCGTCGAGGTGCGCCTCGACGGCGGCGAGGGCGGCCTCGTGGCCCGGGTACGGCTGCCCGGCGGTCTGCTGGCGGCGGCCCCCGACCGGGAGGCGCCCGCCCCGGCGCGGATGCTGACGGCCACGGCGGCGGGCGCGGCGTGGGGCGGCGTGCCGCCGGCGGGTGAGCTGCCGGTTGCCGGTCGGCCGCCGGTGTGGGGCGGTGCGCGGCCGGCGGGTGAGCTGCCGGTGGCCGGGCGCCGGGCGGAGACCGCGCCCCGGCAGGCCCGGTCGGTGCCGGTCCGGGCCGAGGACGTGCTCGCCCCGTCGGGCCGCCCGCCCGCGTCGGCCGGTGGCGGCTGGTGGTCCCGGCAGGGGCCGTCGCCGGCTTCCGCGCCGCAGGGCTCGCCGACGCCGCCGGCCGTTCCGGTCACCGGTGGGACGAATGAGCGCGGCCTGCCCGTGCGGGTGCCGATGGCGCAGCTCTCCGCCGTCACCCGGCCGCAGCAGCCGGTGGCGCGCCACGACCCGGACCCGGAGGCGGTCGGGGGGATGCTGTCGCGGCTCTACAGCGGGGTACGGCGGGCCGAGGCCGAGGACACCACGGAGATTTCCATGCCGCCGGGCGGCGTACGCACCGAAGGGGGACAGCGATGACGACGTTGAGCCGGGAGGCCCGCGACCTGAGCTGGCTGGTCAGCGGATTCGCGGAGCGGGTGCCGGGGGTGGTGCACGCCATCGTGGTCTCCTCCGACGGCCTGCTGGTCGCGATCTCCGACCACCTGCCCCGTGACCACGCCGACAAGCTCGCCGCGGTGACCTCGGGGCTGATGAGCATCACGGCGGGCGCGGCGCAGATGTTCGACGGCGACATCGTCAAGCAGACGGTCGTCGAGATGGGGCGCGGCTACTTCCTGGTCATGCAGGTGCGCGACGGTTCCATCCTGGCCACGCTGGCCGGTGCGGAGGCCGACATCGGCGTGGTCGGCTACGAGATGGCGCGACTGGCGAAGCAGGCGGGGGAGATGCTCACCCCGGCGCTGCGGGCGGAGCTTCAGCAGGCCCTGCCCCGCTGACCGGGGCGGCGTGCCCGCCCGGTGCCCACCCCGGCGCCGTCGACCGGTGCCGGGGTGGCGGGAGCCGGGCGCTCAGAGACCGTTGGCGGCGATGACCTGGCGGTACCAGTGCGCGCTGCGCTTGAGCACGCGCCGCTGGGTCTGGTAGTCCACGTAGACCAGTCCCCAGCGCTCGTCGTATCCCGCGTCCCACTCGAAGTTGTCGAGCAGGGACCACACGTGGTAGCTCTCCAGCGGTACGCCGGCGGCCACGGCCCGGTGGGCGGCGGCGAAGTGGTCGCGCAGGAAGGCCACCCGGCGGGCGTCGTCGACGGTGCCGTCGGCGTCGAGGGTGTCCGGGGTGGGCAGCCCGTTCTCGGTGACGGTGAGCGGGATCGGGCCGTAGTCGCGGGTCACCCGGGTCAGGATGTCGTACATGCCGTCGGGGTGGATCTGCTGCCAGGGGGCCTGTGAGGTGGGCCAGCGCGGGATCGACGTGCCGTCGCCGTCGAGGTAGTACGGGGTGTAGTACTGCACGGCGAGCAGGTCCACCGGCGCCGAGATGGTCGCCAGGTCGCCGTCGCGGATGCCGCGCACCAGCCGGCTGTCGGGGCCGAGGTCGTCGAGCACGTCCTGCGGGTAGCGGCCGGTGAGGATCGGGTCGAGGTAGAGGCGGTTCTCGTAGCCGTCGTGCAGCCGGGCGGCCCGGGCCGCCTCGGGCGAGTCGTCGGCCGGGTAGCAGGGGTGCAGGTTGAGTGCCGGGCCGATCCGGCCGGCGCCGGTGGCGCGGTGCGCCGCGACGGCGAGCCCGTGGGCCAGGTGGAGGTGGTGGGCGACCAGGTACGCGGCGTCCGGGTCCTGCCGGCCCGGGGCGTGGTGGCCCGCGAGGTAGCCGTTCTGCACCACGGTCTTCGGCTCGTTGACGGTCAGCCAGACCGGCACCCGGTCGCCGAGCGCGCGGAAGACGATCTCGGCGTAGTCGGCGAAGCGGTGGGCGACGTCGCGCGACTCCCAGCCGCCGGCGTCCTGGAGGGCCTGCGGCAGGTCCCAGTGGAACAGCGTCGCCATGGGTGCGATGCCCCGCTCGTGCAGGCCGTCGACGAGGCGGCGGTAGAAGTCCAGCCCGCGCTGGTTGGGCGCGCCGGTGCCGTCGGCCTGCACGCGGGGCCAGGAGATGGAGAAGCGGTAGCTGTGCAGCCCGAGGTCGCGCATCAGGTCGAGGTCCTCGGCGTAACGGTGGTAGTGGTCTGCGGCGACGTCGCCGGTGTCGCCGTTGCGCGTGCGGCCGGGCGTACGGCTGAAGGTGTCCCAGATGGACTCGCCGCGGCCGTCCTCCTTGGCGGCGCCCTCGATCTGGTAGGCGGAGGTGGCCGCGCCCCAGCCGAAGCCCGGGGGGAAGCGCAGGGCGCCCGCCGGCGTCGTGTCGGTGCGCGGCGCGGGGCCGGCGGGCCGGTCCGCGTCGCCCGCCACGGCGGCGGGCGTGCCGGTGCCGGCCGGGTCGGCGGGGGCGGTGGCGGAGAGCGCGGCGCCGTGGGGCGGGCGCGGGGTGGGCATCGACATCGGTTCTCCTCATGGTCTGCGTGGCCACCGCCGGGCCGGGAGCGCTCCCAGCATAGGGCAGGAGGCCCCGGGCGGTCGCCTCCGCCCGGCGCTGCCGGGTGGGGCGACCGAAGGTGGAAGAGGGGTGCGTCGTACGCCCGTGACGGCCCTGCGGGAGCGGGGGCGCGGTGGCGCGCCGGCGCTCGGGGCGACCGGCCGCGGGACGCCGGGGCGCCGGGGGCGCGGGGCGTCGACCGGGCGGTACGGGCGGACAGCGTGCGAGGCCGGTCGGAACGGCGACACGGCCAGTCCCGTCGGCCTCTTTTCCCATCGTGCAAGGGGGTTTAGTGTGGGGACGGGGGAGGGCAACCCCCGTCCCCACCATTGCTGCACACGCACGGGCGGAATTGGCGTCCTGTCGTGCGTGTCGCGCGGGAGCCGGGCCACGCGAGTGGCTAGAGGATCCACCTCCCTCCGTGTTGGCGGGATGGCTGACGGCGGTGTCCGGGCTGGCCCGCCGTCAGCCTCGGGCTGACTCCCCGGTTTCCGTCGTCCGACGAACCCCGGGTGATCTTCTAGTTGGAACTCCGTCGATGGAAGCGCTCCCATCGACCGATGCTGCGACTGTAACGCCCGTCACGACTTTGTGAAAGCCCCAAAACGAGATCGAAACATGTTGTTGCCTCGGGGCGCGGCAGGCCATTGTGGGAGCGCTTCCATGCATGGCACACTGTCGCCACCGCGACGCGGAGCCAGATCGCGCATGCGTGGGTCGCCGAGGGCAGCCGGTGTCTCCGGTACGGCATCCGACGCACCGGTGGAGTCGCCGCCCCGCACGGGGCGCCGCCCGCCGCACCCCGGCCCCGGGCCGGGGCGACCACCATCCCGGGCGCCCGGACCACCTTCGCGGGCAGGGCGCCCCGCCGGGGCCGCACCGTCCCCGGCCAGGTCCGAGGAGACACCGCGCACATGAGAAATCTGGCAAGACGTCGCCGCCTGGCGATGGTCGCCGCCGCCGCGCTCGCCGTGGGCGGGGTGACCCTGCCGGCCGGCGCCGCGCAGGCCGCCCCCGCCTGCGACGTGGTCTACGCGACGAGCGACTGGAGCAACGGCTTCACCGCCAACGTCACCATCAAGAACCTCGGCGACCCGATCAACGGCTGGACGTTGAAGTTCGCCTTCCCCGGCGACCAGAAGGTCACCCAGGGCTGGTCGGCCAAGTGGAGCCAGAGCGGCAACCAGGTCACGGCCACCAACGAGGCGTGGAACGGCAGCATCGGCACGGGCGCCTCCACCAGCATCGGCTTCAACGGCACGCACAGCGGCGCCAACCCGAAGCCCACCTCCTTCTCGGTCAACGGCGTCACCTGCGGCGGCACCCAGCAACAGCCGCCGACGGTCGCGCTCAACGTGCCGGCCGGCCCGTTCGAGGCCCCCGCCGACGTGCCGCTGAGCGCCACCGCAAGCGACCCGGACGGCACGATCAGCAAGGTCGAGTTCTACCGCAACGGCCTGCTGGTCAACACCGACACCACCGCCCCGTACGGCTACACGCTGGAGGACCTGCCCGCCGGCGCGTACACCGTGCAGGCCAAGGCGTACGACAACGCCAACCTGACCGCCACCGCCGAGAAGTCCTTCACCGTCACGGCCGCGTCCGGGCCGGTGCTGGTCGCCACCCCGTCGGCGGTGAGCGTGACCGAGGGCGGCAGCTCGACGGTCAACCTCAAGCTCAGCGCGGCGCCCACGGCCAACGTGCCGGTCTCGCTGGCCCGCACCGGCGACACCGACATCACCGTCTCGCCGGCCTCGGTGACGCTGACCCCGAGCAACTGGAACACCGGGGTGAACGTGACCGTCGCGGCGGCCGAGGACGCCGACACGGTCGGCGGCACCGCCACCGTCACCGCCTCGGCCACCGGCTACGCCCCGCTGGCCATCACCGCCACCGAGATCGACAACGACACCGGCGGTGGGGACGACACCTACGTCAAGCGGTTCCTCGACCAGTACGGCAAGATCAAGAACTCGGGCTACTTCAGCCCCGAGGGCGTGCCGTACCACTCCATCGAGACGCTCATCGTCGAGGCGCCCGACCACGGCCACGAGACGACCTCCGAGGCGTTCAGCTTCTGGCTGTGGCTGGAGGCCCAGTACGGCCGGGTGACCCAGAACTGGGCGCCGTTCAACAACTCCTGGAACGTCATGGAGAAGTACATCATCCCGTCGCACGCCGACCAGCCCACCGCGGGCGCGGCCGGCACCGCGCAGTACGCCGCCGAGCACGACCTGCCCAGCCAGTACCCGTCGCAGCTCGAGCCGTCCGTGCCGGTCGGCCAGGACCCGCTGCGCGCGGAACTGCAGAACACGTACGGCACCGGCGACATCTACGGCATGCACTGGCTGCTCGACGTGGACAACACCTACGGCTACGGCCGCTGCGGCGACGGCACCACCCGGCCGGCGTACATCAACACCTTCCAGCGGGGCACCCAGGAGTCGGTGTGGGAGACCGTGCCGCAGCCGTCCTGCGACACCTTCGCCCACGGCGGCCCCAACGGCTACCTCGACCTGTTCGTCAAGGAGGCGAACGCGCCGGCGAAGCAGTGGAAGTACACCAACGCCCCCGACGCCGACGCCCGCGCCGTGCAGGCCGCGTACTGGGCCCTGACCTGGGCCAAGGAGCAGGGCAAGGAGGCCGACGTGGCGGCCACCGTGGCCAAGGCCGCCAAGATGGGTGACTACCTGCGCTACGCCATGTTCGACAAGTACTTCAAGAAGATCGGCAACTGCGTCGGGGCGTCCACCTGCCCGGCCGGCACCGGCAAGGACTCGGCGCACTACCTGATGTCCTGGTACTACGCCTGGGGTGGCGCGTACGAGCCGAACCAGAACTGGTCGTGGCGCATCGGCTCCAGCCACAACCACTTCGGCTACCAGAACCCGTTCGCGGCCTGGGCGCTGACCAACGTCAACGAGCTGAAGCCGAAGTCGCCGACGGCGGTCACCGACTGGACCAAGAGCCTGGAGCGGCAGCTGGAGTTCTACACCTGGCTCCAGTCCGCCGAGGGTGGCATCGCCGGCGGCGCGACCAACAGCTGGGGCGGGAACTACGGCCAGCCCCCGGCCGGCACGTCGACCTTCTACGGCATGTACTACGACGTCGACCCGGTCTACAACGACCCGCCGTCGAACCAGTGGTTCGGCATGCAGGCGTGGTCGATGCAGCGCATCGCCGAGCTGTACCTGGAGACCGGCAACGCCAAGGCCAAGGCGCTGCTCGACAAGTGGGTGCCGTGGGCGATCGCCAACACCACGCTGGGCACCAACTGGTCGATCCCGTCGGACATGAAGTGGACCGGCCAGCCGACCACCTGGAACCCGGCCAACCCGCAGCCCAACACCAACCTGCACGTCGAGGTCACGGTGAAGGGCCAGGACGTCGGCATCGCCGCCGCCTACGCCCGCACCCTCATCGCGTACGCGGCGAAGTCGGGCAACGCGGCGGCGAAGACCACCGCCAAGGGGCTGCTGGACGCGCTGCACGCGGCCAGCGACGCGCAGGGCGTCTCCACCGTGGAGAAGCGCGGCGACTACCGCCGCTTCGACGACGTCTACGACGCCAGCACCGGCCAGGGCCTCTACGTGCCGCCGGGCTGGACGGGGACCATGGCCAACGGTGACGCCATCGCCGCGGGCAAGAGCTTCCTCGACATCCGTTCCTTCTACAAGAACGACCCGGCCTGGCCGAAGGTCCAGGCGTACCTCGACGGTGGCCCCGAGCCGGAGTTCAAGTACCACCGGTTCTGGGCGCAGGCGGACGTCGCCATGGCGTACGCCGACTACGGCAAGCTGTTCCCCAACGGCTGAACCGACTCCTCCGGATGGGCGGCGCGGCCCGCCCATCCGGAGGCCGACCGGGCCCTGGGGGAGCGGAGACACCGGTCGGCGGACGGCCTGACTCCCACGGTCAGGCCGGGGTGGGCCGGCCAACCGGCCGACGCAGCGGGGCAGCCGGCCCACCCCACCACACCCGGATACGCACCGGGCGCGAAAACGCCCGAAAAACCGGCCACCACGGGATCACGTGTGGGGCCGTGACGGAGTAACGTACGTCACCGGAGAGGCCGCTCCCCCCGTGGCGGCCTCTCCCTTACTTTCCCGCCGGCTCCACCGGCGCAGTGGCCGGCACGACCGGGTGGCGCAGCCCCGGATGGCCGGCCGGCAGCGACCGGCGCACCACCACCCAGCTCACCGCGAGCACCGCCGCCACCAGCGGCCAGGACAGCGCGACCCGGGCCACCGTCAGCGCGACCACCTGACCGCCGAGCCACAGCGGCAGGAACACCGCCACCCGCAGCACGTAGGACACCGCCCACACCCAGCTGCCCCGGCCGTACGCCCGCAGCAGCGCCGGATCCCGGCGCCACCGGGTCTTCTGGCCGAGCGCGGCGCCCACCACCACCCCGAGCAGCGGCCAGCGCACCACGATGCTGACCACCCAGGCGAGCGTGCTCGCCGCGTTCGACAGCAACTGGACCAGGAAGAAGTCCTCGGCGCGACCGGTACGCAACGCGACCAGCGCCGCCACGCAGACGGCCAGCAGCCCGATCAGCACCGAACGCGGCCGGCCGCCCCGGTGCAGCCGCCAGCCGGCCAGCGCGGCGCCGGTGAGCACCGCCGCGCCCACCCCGCCCCACAGCGAGTGCCCGCCGAGCAGCCAACCGAGCGCGAACGCCACCGGCGGCAGGCTGGCGTCGACCGCGCCCCGGCGACCGCCGAGCAGGTCAGCGAGCGTCTCCGGCCGGTCCGCCGGGGCCGCCGCACGCTCCGGTGTACGCGTCACCGCACCCTCCTCACGTCCGCCACCAACCTAGCCGTCCCCGAGCGGCAGGCCACCCGCCGACCGGGGTGCGCCTGCCGCTACGGTGTGCGGGTGCGAGCGACGCCGAGGGGTTGGACCGCGGTCTGGTTGGTCGTCCTGGCGATCGTCCAGGCGGCGGCCTTCATCGCGGTGTGGCGGGTCGCCGTGCACGTCGAGATCGGCCAGTGGGTCGACACCGTCGCCCTGACCGGCAACCGGATCGGGCAGGACCACATCGAGGAGCCGGTGGACCGGATCCTCAACGCCATGTCGGTCGTCTCGCTGCTGGCGGCCACCGCGGTGATCGGCTTCATCGCCCTGATCCGGGGCCGGGTCGCGCTGGCCGTCACGGCGACCCTGCTGATCGCCGGCGCCAACGCCACCACCCAGCTGCTCAAGTACGGCCTGGTCCGGCCCGACTTCGGCATCGACCCCGAACGGATCTACGCCGGCAACAGCCTGCCCAGCGGGCACGCCACCGTCGCCGCGTCCGTCGCGGTGGCCCTGGTGCTCGTCCTGCCCCGCACCGTACGGGTCTTCGGCGCGTTCCTCGGCGCCGGCTACGCCGCGATCGCCGGGGTCGCCACGCTCTCCGCCGGCTGGCACCGGCCCAGCGACGCCGTGGCCGCGTTCCTGGTCGTCGGGGTCTGGGCGGCGCTGGCCGGGCTGGTGCTGCTGATCACCCAGCGGGAGCAGGCGCAGGTGGAGTCGGCCGACGCGCACCGCGTCGCCGCCACGGTGCTCGGCGTCGGCGGCGTCCTGGCGGTGGTCGCCTGCGGGTTCGCCCTCGCCTGGCTGGTCGACCTGCGCGGCGACCCGCCCGTGCTGCCCGCCGAGTTGGCCCGCCGGCCGCTGCTCGTCGGCTACGCGGGCAGCGCCGCCGGGATCGTCGGCACGATGGGCGTGGTGATGGCGCTGGTGCTCGCCGCCGTGCACCGGCTGGTGCCCCGGGTCAAGGGCTGACGCCTCAACGGAGCAGGACCAGCTCGGCCGCCGACTCCGGCACCTGCGCCCACTCCAGCGGCGGCGACACGTTGCCGCCCTCCCTCGAGAAGCGGCCCGGCAGCATGTCGTGGTCGTTGAACGCGGTGCTGCGCAGCATGATCCCGGCCATCCTGGCGCTCCTCTCGTCGGCCCGCCGCGCGTACCCGCCGGGCGGGCCCCGAAACGGCCGCGCCGGGTGTGAGAGGGTCGGGCGGGCGTACGGGACGGGGGAGGGGACCGTGGAGGGCGTACGGACGGCGTTCCGGGACGAGTGCGAGCGCCTCGGTGAGGTGCTGCGCGGCGTCGACGAGGCGGATCTGGACCGCCCGACCGACTGCCGGCCGTGGACCGTACGCGAACTGCTGGCCCACGTACGCACCGGTGCGGGCCGGCTGGTCGACATGCTCGCCGCGCCGGCCCCGGGTGAGGCGCGGATCGACGCCGCCGCCTACTTCGGCGCCGCCAAGTTCACCCCGCCCGTGGACGCCGCCCGCGTCGACGCCGGCCGGCGGGAGGCCCGGGAACTCGACGGCGCGGCCCTGGTGGCCGACTTCGACCGGGCCTGGCGCGCCGCCCTCGACGCCGTCGACGCCGCACCGCCGGACCGGGTGGTCCGCACCCGGCACGGCGACGCGATGGCGCTCGGCGAGTTCCTGCGTACCCGCGTGGTGGAGGTCGGCGTGCACGGCCTGGACCTGGCGGCTGCCCTCGGACGGCGGCCGTGGCTGACGCCCACCGCGGCGCAGGTCGTCGCCGACCTGCTCACCGGCGGGCGGCCGGCTCCGGCCGCGCTCGGCTGGGACCGGCTCACGCTGATCCGCAAGGCGACCGGCCGGGCCGCCCTCACGGCCCGGGAGCGGGCCGTCGTCGACGCCGCCGGCTTGCGCTGGCTCTCCTTCGGCGGCTGATCCGGGCAGGGCCCCGATCCCGGCCCCGTGCCCGCCGCCCCGCGAGGCCCGGACCGGCACGGCCCGGCGCGCGGGTCAGGCGTCGGCGGCGAGCGGGTCCGGCGCCGGGCGCGGGGCGGGCACGTGCGGGACGGCCTTGCGCAGGTGGTCCAGCACGACCGGGTCGATGCGGCCGGGCACCAGCCGCTCCTCCAGGTTCTCCAGGCCCGCCCAGGAGAAGAGCGCCTCCTCCGGGCCCGCCGGATCGACCGGATGCCCGAGCGCGGTCAGCAGCGCGCCGACCTCGGCGGCGACTGCTCCCGTCAGGTCGAGCAGGGTGGCCGGGTCGGGCCGGGTGAACAGCAGGGTGTGCACCGCGAGCAGCCGCCCCAGCTCGGCGACCGGGTCGGGGTGGTCGTCGACCCGCAGGTCGACCAGGACGTCGCCGGTGCCGTCGTAGCCGCCGCCGCGTTCGACCACGAGCAGCCCGGCGCTCTGCCGGCCGCGCCGGTCGCCGCCGGCCTGGTCCCCGGCGCGCAGCGCGGCCAGCAGCCGGTCGGCGAACGGCAGCGCGGCCCCGCCCAGCCAGGCGTCGCGGACCGCGTCGATGACCTGCGGACCGACCAGGATGTTGCCCTGCGCGGCCCAGCCGTCCCCGGCCTGGCCCCCGGCCCAGGGGTGGCAGGCCGGGCCGGTCCAGGTGGCGCCGGCACCGGTGGCGGCGACCACGCCGAGCTGGCGGTGGTCCCGGTCCGGGTCGGCGGCGACCAGCCCGGCCACCACGTCGGCGGCAGCGACCCCGGTGCGCAGCAGCGCCAGCCCCTGCGGCCGGTAGGCGAGGTTGACGTGGGCCTGGGTGGCGAGCGCGCCGACCTCGGCCTCGGCGGCCGGCACCAGCGCGCCGGCGGCCAGGAACCGGCTGGCCACGACGACGCCGTGGCGGCGGCCGTCGGCGGAGCGGGCGACGAGCGAGAAGGTCACGCATGGAGACTATCCCCCGCCCCTGCGTACATATCCCTAGACGTCGATGGGTGTGGGATCGTCGACGGGATCTTGCTCTGCGGCCCGGCGAGCGGGCACCATCGACCGATGACGACGCGATGGGGCATGACCGTGCCGCTGGACGGCATCCCGCTCGCCGAGCACGCCGCGGTCTACGCGGCCCTCGACGCGGCCGGCTTCACCGACGTGTGGTCCTCGGAGGTCAACGGGGCCGACGCGTTCACCCCGCTGGCGCTCGCCGCCGCCTGGCAGCCCCGGCTGCGCCTGGGCACCGCGATCACGCCGGTCTTCACCCGGGGCCCGGGTCTGCTGGCGATGAGCGCGGCGGCGCTGGCCGACGCCGCCCCCGGCCGGTTCGCGCTCGGCATCGGCGCGTCCTCGCCGGTCGTGGTCGGCAACTGGAACGCCGTGCCGTTCGACCAGCCGTTCCGGCGCACCCGCGACGTGCTGCGGTTCCTGCGCGCGGCGCTGGCCGGGGAGACCGTCGACGAGAAGTACGACACCTTCGCCGTACGCCGCTTCAGCCTGGACCGCAGGCCCGCCGTGCCGCCGCCGCTGCTGCTCGCCGCGCTGCGTCCCGGCATGCTGCGGCTGGCCGGCGCCGAGGCCGACGGCGTCATCCTCAACTGGCTCGCCGCCACCGACGTGCCCCGGGCGCTCGCCGAGGTGGGCCAGCGGCGCCCCGGCTTCGAGGTGGTCGCGCGGATCTTCGTCTGCCCGACCGAGGACGCCGCGCACGCCCGCGCCCTGGGCCGCCGGCTGATCACCAGCTACCTCACCGTCCCGGCGTACGCCGAGTTCCACCGCTGGCTGGGCCGGGAGGCGGTGCTCGGGCCGATGTGGCAGGCCTGGGCCGCCGGGGACCGGCGCGGCGCGGGCGCGGCGGTGCCCGACGAGGTCGTCGACGCGCTGGTGCTGCACGGCTCGCCGGAGCACTGCCGTGAGCAGGTCCGCCGCTACGCCGACGCCGGCGTGGACGTACCGGTGCTGGCCCTGCTGCCCACCCCCGAGCTCGCCGCCGGTGGCGCGGCGGCGCTGGGGGACCTGATCACGCGCCTGGGTGGGGGTGGGTCGCGGTGAACCTGACCGACCGGGTGGTGGTGATCACCGGCGGGGCCGGCGGGATCGGCTCGGCCCTGGCCCGGCGCTTCGCCGCCGAGGGCGCCGCCGCCGTGGTGGTGGCCGACCTCCACGCCGACGCGGCCCGCGCGGTGGCCGACGGCCTCGGCCCGGTCGCCCACGCCGTCGGGCTGGACGTCACCGACGAGGAGCAGGTCCGCGCGCTGGTCGCCGACACCGAGCAGCGGTACGGGCGCATCGACCTGTTCTGCGCCAACGCGGGCGTCACCTCCGGCGGCGGGATGGAGGTCGACGACGCGGGCTGGGACCGCGCCTGGCGGGTCAACGTGCTCTCCCACGTCTACGCGGCCCGCGCGGTGCTGCCGGCGATGCTCGCCCGGGGCGGCGGCTACCTGCTGCACACCTGCTCGGCGGCGGGCGTGCTGACCTCGGTCGGCGACGCCCCGTACGCGACGACCAAGCACGCCGCCGTCGGCTTCGCCGAGTGGCTCTCCGTCACCTACCGCGACCAGGGCGTCCGGATCAGCGCGCTGTGCCCGCAGGGCGTGGACACGCCGATGCTCGCCGACGGGCTGGCCGCCGGTCACCTGGGCGCCCGGGTCGTGGCTGCCTCCGGCGCGGTGCTCACCGGAGACCAGGTCGCCGACGCGGTGGTCGTCGGCCTCGCCGAGGAACGCTTCCTGATCCTGCCGCACCCCGAGGTCGCCGACTACGCCCGCCGTAAGGCGGAGGACCCGGACGGCTGGCAGTCCGGCCTGCGCAAACTCGTGCGTCGCCTGCGGGGCTGACTGCGTTCTGTTCCGCGGGCGTGACCCGCCGTGCCGGACGTGGACGGCAGGCCCGCTAGGCGTGTACGTCAGAAACACTGATACCTGAGCGGCATAAATATACCTGTCTGGTATCGGGGCGAGGGCAATGTACCGCCATCGCCGACCGACGGGGGGCGGGTGTCAGCGACCGACCGACGCTGCGTCCAAGCGGCGCGGTGACAGCCCGTCGGAGCCTGCGGTCGTGATCAGGTAGCCGGCGAGGCTGTAGGCCCGGTCGGCGTCGCGAGCACCGCCAGCCAGTCTGCATCGGGGCGAAGAACACCTCGTCGGAGGCGACGGGCCTGGTACGGCCGTCGGCGGGGGTGCGGTTTTCCGCACCCCGGCGGAAGGCTGCGTGCGGGGCTGGCGCCGCGGCGCCGCTCACAGTCGGACGATCCGACCCACGCGCGGTGGCGTCCGGCCGGCGAGGACCTCCAGCCAGGCGCGCTCCAGGGCGTCGGGCCCGGACCCGGTGCGGACGTCGAGCCACCCGCTCACGACTCCGGTGAACCGTTGCCAGGCGTCGGTGAACCGCTGGTCGAGCCCCTCGCGTCCCCAGTCCTGGCGGCGCTTGCGCATCTGCACCGGGGCGAAGAACACCTCCTCGGCGGCATCGGCGTTCGGGGTCTGGGTGGTGAGCCCGACCGCGATGTCGCGGACGAGTCGGTCGCCGAGGCGCCGCCGCAGGGCCGCGCGGGTGGCGGGCGCCCCCGACAGGTCGAGGTAGGCGGTCGGTACGGCGGCCAGGGCGTCGATGTCGTCGTAGGAGACGACGTCGTCGTAGCAGCCGAGGGACCGCGTGAACGCCAGGTTGCCGGGCGAGGTGAGCCCGACCAGACGCGGGCCGCGACCGTGCAGCTCGAACGCGGCGGCGTACGCGGTCTTGCTGGACGCCGACGACAGCACCAGCGACTGCGCCCCGTAGAAGTCGTTGTCGACGACCTGGTCGGCCAGCATGAAGGAGGTGAAGAACAGCGGCCGGAACAGCACCAGCAGGTCCTCCTGGTCCTCCCGGTACGCCGGGTCGCCGGTGGTCGCCCGGTACACGTTGTACGGCGAGGGCAGGTCGGTCCGGTGCGCGCTCGCGTCGCGGAACCCGGAGTCGTCCACCCGGTCCGGCCGCAGCACGAGGTGCCCCGCCGGCGGGAGGTAGCCGTAGACGCGCTGCCCGGCCGTGACCCCGTCGACAGTCGACTCGACCACCTCGGCGAAGCCCCACAGTGGCGGCAGCCCCCACTGCGGGTCGAGCCCACGGGGGCCGGGCGGGAAGAACTGCCAGTACCGCATCGAGTCGCCGAGCACCGCGTAGGTCACGTTGTTGGCGGTGAGGCCGACGCGGTCGACCCGCAGCAGCGCCTCGCCGTCGGTGAGGGCGGGCGTCGCGCCCTCGACGAGGGCGGTCCGGCTCAGGTCGTCACGGGCGACGGCGAAGGTCCAGGAAGCAGGCATGGGCCGACGCTAAGCAGACCGCAGCGCCGAGACAAGTGCACTGTGAGTGCAAAATCCCACTCCTCGGCCGGGTTGACGGAGCACCAGTTCAGCGGGGCCAGCGCAGGGGACCCGGGCGTACCGACCAGAGGAGCCGGCGCCACCAGGGGCGGGCGGCGCGCAGCGCGGCGACGTAGTCGCCGGCCGTCGCCACCGCCCGGGCCGCCTGCTCCGCGCTGGCCGTACCCGGGGCGAACGCCGTCTCGTTGAGCAGCACCGCCAACTCCTCGACGTCCGCCCCGAACGGGAGTGCGGCGCGGGCGCGGGCGGCGACCTCGGAGGCGGAGAGGTCCCCGCCGACCGGGTGGCCGGCCAGGCGCAGCGCGTCGGTGACCTCCCGCCAGGCGCCGGCGATGCGCTGGCCGGGGTCGCCCCGCGCCAGCCGCCCCCGGGTGAGCGACCGGCGCATCAGCAGCAGCGTGAGCAGCGCGGCCACGACCAGCAGCAGCATGCCGCCCGTACCGCCGCCGACCAGCAGCGCCGTCGACGGTCCGGCGTCGGCCGGCCCGCCCGGCGCGGCCACCGGTTGCGGGGTGGCGGTCGGCTCGACCGTGGGCTCCGGCACCTCCGACGGGGGCGGGTCCTCCGGCGCGGGACGGAAGTCCTCCTCCACCGGGCGCGGCTCCTCGTCGGGCCGGGGCAGCGGGTCGAACGGCACCCAGCCCAGCCCCTCGAAGAGCACCTCCGGCCAGGCGTACGCGTCGCCGGCCCGGACGGGACCGTCGTCGGCGGCGCGGAAGCCCACCACCACCCGCGTCGGCAGCCCGGTCAGGCGGCCCAGCACGGCGAACGCCGCCGCGAACTGCTCGGAGGTGCCTCGCTGCCCGCCGGCGTTGCGGGGTCCGAAGAGGAAGAAGTTCAGGTTCGGGTACGCGTGCCCGCTCGGCGCGTCCGCGACGAGGCGGTAGTGCTCGGCGAGGAACTGCTCCACGGCGGCGGCCCGCGCGTACGGGGCGCCGTTGGACTCGGCGAGCTGGGCGGCGAGGCGACGCAGCGGATCGGGCGCCCCGTCGGCGACCCGCAGCACCCGGGCCACCTCCTCGCCGGCCGGTACGTCCGCAGTGGCGAGCAGGTTGGCGTCCGGCGTCTCCAGCGCCGACGTCACGCTGTAGCGCAGCCCGGGGGTCAGGCCCTCCGGGCGGATCAGCGTCCCGGTCGTGGGGTCGTACGCGACCCGCGCGCCGGTGACCTGGCGCGGGGTGGCGACGGCGGGCAGCAGCCGGCCGCTGAGCCCGGCGACGGTGATCTCCTGGCGTACCGTCTCCACGGTGCTGTCGGGTGCCGGCGCCGTCACGGGCAGGATCCGCCCCGCGTTGCGGTACGTGGCGCCGACCCGCCAGGTCACCCCGTCGTAGTCGCTGAGCACCGCCAGCCGGATCGGCACCGGGCGTCCGGCGGCGCCCGGCCCGCCGTCCGGGGCGGGCGCGGAACCCGGCGGGCCCGGGCGCTGCGTGCGCACGTCGAGCAGCTGCTGCCCGGGGTTCAGCGCCCAGCCGGAGATGCGGATGAGCGGGTTCTCGTCGAGGGTCTCCACCTGCGGGGGCTCGACGTACCGCCGGGGATCCACCGGGCGGCCGTCGACCTGGCCGGCGACCAGCGGAGCGAGCAGCGCGACCAGCCCGAGCACCACCGCGAGACCGGCGGCGGAGGCGGCGGCGAGCCGGGCGCGGACGGCCGCGCGGACCGCCGGGGCCAGCCCGGCGGCCGCGTCGGCGCCGGCCGCGCCGCGCGCCGGCACCGCCAGCCCGAGCACCGCCACGGCCACGAGGGCCAGCGTCGGCCCGATCGCCGGATCGGCGTTCGGGCCGACGACGTAGAGCGCGGCGGCGTAGAGCAGCACCGGCGGCAGGTAGCCGAGCAGCACCCGGCCCGCCCGCATCGCCACCTCCGCCCCGGCGAGGCCGGCCAGCCACGCGGCGACCAGCGGCACCAGCACCGTGTCGGGGGTCGGCTCCACCGGGATCATCGCCGTCAGCAGCCGGGGGATGCCGTTCGCGGCGGCGTCCGCGGTCACCTCGGCCAGGCCCCCGGGCAGCTCGGCCCGGGTCGCGGTGAGCCGCAACGACCAGGCCGTCCAGCCCACCATCGCGAGCACCGAGACGGGCGCGACCAGCCACGAGGGCAGCCGGCGGGCCGCCACGCTGACGAGCACCGAGCCCGCCGCCGCCCCGAGCACCAGCCAGGTCAGCAGCGGCCCGGCGTACACCCGGCCGAGCACCGCACCGGCCAGGCCGATCATCGCGACCAGCGCCAGCGGCACCGGGACCGCCCGCAGCGCCCGGGCCGCCGCCCGCGCCGGCCCGGCGGCCCCACCGCCACCTGCCGGCCCGGCGGCTTTATCGCCACCGCCACCGGCCGGCCCGGCGGCGTCGACCGATCCGCCGCCAACCCCGGACGGCCCGGCGGTGCCCGTCGCGCCGCCGCCGGTGCTCCGCCCCGCCGGACCGTCGGGAACGCCGCCGGCCACCGTCACCACCTGCGCACCCCGTCCCACTCGGCGGCGAACGCCGCACCGTCGGCGGCGTCGATCACCACCAGGCCGGCCGCGTCCGACGGCGCCGGCTCCGTCGCCCCGAAGACCCCCACGACCACCGACGGGTACGCGGCCCGCAGCGCCCCCACCGCGCCCAGGTCGTCGCGGCCACCCGGCCCGGTGAGGAAGACCAGCGTGTCGCCGAGCCGCTCCCGGCGCAGCCGGGTGGTGGCGGGTTGCAGGTCGCCCGCGTCGACGAGTTCCGCCGCCGCGAGCCGGTCCAGCGGCCCCTGCGCCGCCGCGCCGCCACCCGCCGACGCGTCGTCCGACTCCCGGGCGACCAGCAGCAGCACCACCGGCAGGGCCTCGCGGTACGCGGCGACCAGCACCGACGCGGCGGCCTCGCACGCCGACTCGAACGACTCGGCCACGCCGTCGACGCGCTGCGGGTGGGCCGCCGCCCGGTTGTCCAGCAGCACCACGATCCGGGGCAGGCTGGTGTCCACGTTCTCCCGCACCATCAGCTCGCCCACCCGGGCGCTGGTGCGCCAGTGCACCCGGCGCAGCTCGTCGCCGACCACGTACTCACGCAGCGAGTCGAAGGTGATCGACCCGTGCGGCACCTTGTCCACCCGGCCGTCCAGGCTGCGCCCCGCGCCCGTGGGCACCGCGTTCAGCGGGTGCACGCGCGGGTGCACCCAGACCGGCACCGTGCCGCCGTACGGGCGGGCCAGCGCCACCAGGCCCAGCGGGTCACGCCGGGTCACCCGCAGCGGCCCCACGGGCACCACGCCCCGGCGGGCGGTCGGCACCTCGTAGCGGACGGTGCTGTCGCGGCCCGGGCGCAGCCGCAGCAGCGGCACCGGAACCGACCGGTCCCCGCAGCGGTCCTCGGCCACCAGGCTCGCCGCCCGCAGCCGCCCGGCGTTGCGCACCGTCAGGGTCATCATCGCCGCCTCGCCGCGCGCCACCCGGTCCGGATCGGCGCTGCGGGTCACCTCCAGTCGGGGCCGCCAGGCCGCGGTCAGCGCGGCGTAGGCGACGGCGATGCCGGCCGCCGCGCCGAGCAGCGTCAGCTCCGGGTACGCGAAGCGGAAGCCGGCGCCGAGCAGCACGACGGCGGCGACGAGCAGCCCGACACACCGGGCGGTGAGCGCGGACACCGGCGTCGCCGGTCAGCCCTGGACCGGGGCCGGCTGGCCCGAGGGGAGCGGCACCGGAACCGAGGCGACCGCCTGGCGCAGCACCTCGGCGGCGCTCACCCCGCGTACCTGCGCGTCGGGGGTGAGCAGCAGCCGGTGCGCGAAGACCGGCTCGGCCAGCGCCTTCAGGTCCTCCGGCATGATCCAGCCCCGCCCGTCGATCAGCGCGTACGCGCACGCCGCCCTGGTCAGCGCGATCACGCCCCGGGGGCTGACGCCGACGCGCACCTGCGGGTGGTTGCGGGTGGCCGCGGCCAGCCGCACCGCGTACGCGTAGAGCGGCTCGGCGATGTGCACCCGGCGGGCCATGCGGACCATCTCCCCGACGGCGGCCGTGTCGGTGACCGCCGTCAGCGCCTCGGGGGAGCGGACCGTCGCGCCGCGCAGCACCTCCACCTCGACGGCCTCGTCGGGGTAGCCGACGGAGAGCTTCACCAGGAACCGGTCGAGCTGGGCCTCGGGCAGCCGGTAGGTGCCGTCCATCTCCACCGGGTTCTGGGTGGCCACCACCAGGAACGGCTGCGGCACCGGGTGCCGGACGCCGTCGACGGTGACGGTGCGCTCCTCCATCACCTCCAGCAGCGCCGACTGGGTCTTCGGCGACGCCCGGTTGATCTCGTCGGCGATGACGATGTTGGCGAAGACCGGCCCCGGGTGGAACTCGAATCCCCGGGTGGCCTGGTTGAAGATCGTCACCCCGGACACGTCGGAGGGCAGCAGGTCGGGGGTGAACTGGATACGCCGCCACTGCCCCTTCACCGTCGCCGCGACGGCCCGGGCCAGGGTGGTCTTGCCGACCCCCGGCACGTCCTCCAGCAGCACGTGCCCCTGGGCGAAGAGCGCGGTCAGCGCGAGCCGGACCACCTGGGGCTTGCCCAGCACCACCGCGTTGACGTTCTCGGCCAGCCGGGCGGCGAGGGCGGCGAAGCCCTGCACCTCCGGCTGGGTGAGCGGTTCGGGGGTGTTCACGGCGGTGGTGCTCCTTGCCTGGGTGGGTCAGCAGGTGGGCAGATCCTTGATGTCGTCGCCGCCCTCCAGGTTGAGCCAGGCCCAGGGGATGTAGTTGCGTCCCTTGTAGTCGACCTGCACCCACCAGGTGCTCTGCTTCTGGTCGTTGTAGATCCAGGAGTCGACGTTCTCACCCGACTTCTTGCAGTACGCCTTGAGTCGGGTGCCGGGCTTGGCCCAGCCGACCTGCCGGTCGTTGTCCTGGCGGGGCACCGAGAAGATCTCGTTGCCGTTGCGGCCGTCGACGTCCTTGTCGCAGTACGTCCGCTGGTCGCCGTCGGGCCCGTTGCGGCAGGTCGCGATGCCGTAGAGGGCGCCGGTGGCCTGGGCGCGGGTGGCGGTGCCCTCGCCGGCGGCATTGCGAGCCGTCACGGTGAACGTGTACTTCGTGCCCGGCGTCAGGCCCGTCATCGTGATGCTGGAGCAGTTCCCGGTCTTCGCCGGCTCGCCGGCCGTGCTCAGTGAGCAGGTCGCCTTGCCACCCCCGGCGTCCACGGTGAACGTCACCGTCGCCGAGGTGGCGGTGGCCGAGGAGCCCGTCACGGTGACGCGGGGCTCGGCCACCGTACGGGCCGTGGTGGTGGCCTCCGGGCCGGGGCCGGCCTCGTTGACCGCCCGCACCTTCACGGTGACGTTCTGGCCGTTGCCCAGCCCGTCCACCGTGGCCTGCGTGTCGGTCACCTCGCTGCTGCGCCCGCCCACGTCCACCACGTACTTCGTCACGGGGCGGCCGTTCGCCGCCGCCGGGGACCACCGCACCGCCACGGTGCCCGGCCGGTCGGCCACGGTGCCCGCCCGCAGCTCGCCCGGGCGCTGCGGCGCCGCGTACGGCACGACGGTGTTGCTCACCGGCGAGGCCGCCGAGCCGGCGCCCCGGTCGTTGACCGCGACCACCGTGAACGCGTACTGCGTGCCGTACTCCAGCTCGCCCGCCGGCACCACCAGCTCGGTGCGGCGGGACTCGCCGGCGGGGGCGTTGGTGCCCGCCGACGTGGCCGTGACCACGTACTTCGCGATCCTGTTGCCCTGCCCGTTCGCGGCCGGCCACTTCACCAGCACCGTGCCGTCGGGGCGCTCCTGGGCGGTGACGGCGGCCGGCGGGTCCGGTACGGCGGCCGTGGGCTTCACCGGGTTGCTGGTGCGCGCGGGACCGTCGCCCTTCGCGTTGACCGCGTGCACCGAGAACCGGTACGTCTCGCCGTTGGTCAGGCCCTTGATCTCCACGGCCCGCTGGTTGGCGCCCACCTGCACGCGCTGGCCCGCGCCCTGCACCACGTACCGGACGATCTCCGCCCCGTTTGCCGGCGCCGGCCGCCAGCTCACCCGGGCCTGCGCGTTGCCGGCGGCGGCGGTGACCCCGCGCGGCGCGCCCGGCCTGCCCACCTCGGGCTTCTTCGGCGGGGGCGGCGGCGGGGGGGCCGGCGGCGGGTCGCCGCCGAGCACGTCGTTGGCGTACTTGTCGACCTCGCGGACCTGGTGCCTGTCGTCGACCACCTGCGCGGTCGCCGAGTCGGGGGCGTTGATGAACAGGTGGTTCTCCCGCACCTCCAGCTCCAGCGGCCCGGTGCCCCGTCCCCGGATGGTGTCGACGAGCTGCCCACCGGAGTCGAACGCGTAGACCGTGCCGGACGCCTCGTCGGCGCAGTAGTAGCGGCCGGCCCACGCCACGGCCGGGCTGAGCTTGTCGCCCGCGCCCGGCACGGTGAACGCGCGCACCGCGCCGTCGTCGTCGACCACGTGCACCCGCCGCTCGCCGGGCACCGTCACGGGCACGTCCGGCCCGCTGGTACGGGCCGGCAGCGCGCCCGGCGCGGTCATCGTCAGCGGCGTGGTCCGCACCTTGCCGCGCTGCACGGTCACCAGCGCCCCGGCCGTACGGTCGAGCACCGCGACGCCGTCGTCCAGTGTGGAGACGACCAGCTCGTGGCTGGCGTCCGCGACGTCGTACGTCTCGACCTTCTTCGGGCTGAGGCCGGCCCCGGCGGGCGCGGCCGACGCGGGCGCGGCCGGCAGCCGCGCGGCGGTGATCGCCGAGACGGTGCCCTCGCTCGGCACCGCGATCCACAGCCGCCCCTCGCCGTCGAAGGACCCGCCGGTGATGCCCGGCGGGTAGCGCACCGGCTCGCCGACCGGCGTCAGCGACCTCGGGTCGAGCTGCCGGACGACGCCCTGCACGGCGTCGACGACGAACGCCGCGTCCTCGTGCAGGGCGACGTTGACGCCCAGCCCCGGGGTCGTCCGGGTGGTCGCGGTGATCTGGAGGGTGGCCAGGTCCAGGGAGCTGACCTGCCCGGTGTTCAGATCCCGCAGGACCAGCAGCCGGTCGGTCTGGGTGACCTGCATCGGGTGCCGGCGGGCGCCGGGAACCCCGACGCGGGTGTCGACCCGGGCGGTGATCCCGTTGACGCGGGCCAGCTCGCTGCGCGCCGCGCTCCACAGCCAGGAACTCGCGTCGTGGCTCGCCACCGCGTTATCCGCCGCGCCGAGCCCGTGCACGGTGAGCCCCATGGCGGCCAGCAGCGCGGCGACCGTCGCGATGGTGACGACCCCGCCGCGCATCCGGCGGGGCCGGGGACGCGGGGGACCGGTGCCGGCGTGCCCGGCGTCGTCGATGGTGGCCACTACCGGCTGCCTCCCGTGTCGTCCCTGGCAGGTGGCGCGCCATGTCCGGCGACCCTCCCCTGAGCCGGCTGCCATCATATGGCCCGGTCGGGGGCGGGGGAACCCGCACCGTCCCCCTGTGGACACCCAGCGTGTGCGCCACGCCGCGACGACGGGTCAGCTCGACGGCGTGTCGCCCTCCCGTTCCGTGCAGACCTGCCCCGACGTGGCGAACGAGTCCGTCGAATAGACCGCCAGCACCGTGAAGCAGTAGTCAACCCGCGAGTTCAGCCCGTTGACCGTGTAGCTGGTCCGGCCCGGGTCCACCGTGGCCATCACGCCCAGCGCCTGCCCGACCCGGCCGCCGGCCACCATGAACGGCACCCCGCCACCCGCCGGGTCCGTCCACTTCAGGGTGACCGTCGCCGACTCGTCCGTCAGCGTCAGCCCGCCCGGCGGCGGGCCGGCGGCCGACGTCGCGGCGGCCGCGGGCGCTGCGGGACCCGCCGGCGGCGCCGCGTCGCGGGTGAGCATCAGCACGCCCACGCCGACGAGCGCCACCACGGCCAGGACCGCGACGACCACCGCGACGATGATCGCCGTGCGGTTGCGGCCGCCCTCCTCGGGCTCCGGCATCATCGGGTACGCCGGCGGCGGCGGGAAGGCCGGCGCCTGCTGCTGTACGGGGTGTTCGGCCGTCGGCCGGGCCCGTACGGGCTGCGCCTTCATCGGGAACGTCTCGTCGATGTCGAGGTACGCCGGCGGCAGGTCGTCGACCCGCTCCCGCTCCGGCTCCGCCTGCTCCACCTCCTCCCGCTGCCGTTGCGACCCCGCCCGCTCCAGTTCCTCCTCGACGTCCGGCTGCTCGGTGTCGGTGTCGGTGTCGGTCGTCGGGCCCGTGAGCGCCTGCGGGGGAGCCGTACTGCTCCACGGCGGCGCGGACATGCTCCACGGCGGCGCGCTCACCGGCGACTGCACCCCGGGGGGTGCGCTGAACTGCTGCGAAAGAGCGGGCGGCGCGCTGATCGGCGGTGGCATCACCGGCGGGGGCGGGATCGGGGGCAGCTGGGGCACCGGCGGCGTACTGACACCCCGCGGCGGCGCGCTGACCGGCGCGCTACTCGTCCCGTGCGCGGGCGGCGCGCTGACCGGGGGTGCGGGCGGTGCGCTGACGGGTGGGCTGCTCGTGGGGTGGGCGGGCGGTGCGCTGACGGGTGGGCTGCTCGTCGGGGGCGCGGGCGGTGCACTGACCGGGGGCGTCGGCGGTGCGCTGACGGGTGGTGCGCTGACCGGCGCGACGTGCGCCGCGGCCGATGGGGTGCCGGGCGGTAGTGCCTCGGGCGATCGGGCGGGGCTGACTGGAGCATCCGGTCCGGCGGGAGTGCCGGCGGCGCGAGCGATCTCCTCGGCGAGCAGCGGTTCGATCTGCTTGACCTGGATGGTCGGCTTGGCCCACCCGGGCGCCGGCCCCGCCGGGCGCCCCGGTGCCTCCGGCGTCGGGACCGCCGCCTGCGACGTCGAGGCGGCCGCCTCCGGCGCGGATGCGCGCGGGGCCTCTACGGTCGGCCTCGCTGCCGTCGATGACTGGACGTCGGCTGCGGCAGGTTCGGGAGCGGCGGCCACCTCGCGCGGGGGCGGCGGAGCGGGCGGGGCCGCGGGCGGCGTCACGGCAGGCGGGGACGACACCGGGGCCGCCGTCGTCGGCGGCGCCGGCCTCGGAGCCGGAACGACCGGGGCCACCCCGGCCGCCGCCGGCGTGGCGGCACGTGGCGGCGACGGCGTAGCGGGACCCGGCACCGCCAGCGGTTGGGCCGGCCCGGAGGAAGGCGCCCAGGGAGACTGCGGCGACGCCGGTGCGGGGCGTTGCGCCGGGACGACCGGGGGCGGTGGCACGGGCACCGGCGGCACCTGAGGGGCGGCGGTGGGCACCGACGGCACGATCGGCGGCGGCGGGATGGGCACCGCCGGGGCGTACGGCGGCTGCGCCGGGGCGGTTGCCGAGGGCGGCACGGCCGGAGGCGGGGGTACGGCGGCGCGGGCCGAACCCGGCGGAGCGGGCACGACTGGCGGCGGCGGGATGGTCGGCGGCGGGGGGATCCGCTGCGGCGGAGCGACGTACGGGGCGGCCTGTCCCCGCCCCGGGGCATGTGGTGCCTGCGGCGGGGCCGGCACGTGGGGCGGCATCGGCGGGGCCCACGCCTGCCGGGGCGCGACGGGCACCACCGGCGGTGGCGGCACGTGGGCGCCCTGCGGGGGCGTCGGCACGGGGGTGCCCTGCGGCGGGAGCGGAACCTGTGCGCCCTGCGGTGGGCCCGGGTACGGCTGCGGTGGTGCGGGCGGCACCTGCGGCGCGTGGCCAGCAGGGCGGGGTGGCTGCGGTGACACCGCAGGGTGCGGCGTCGGGGCGACGGGAGCAGCCCGGCCCACACCGCGTACGCCCGGAACGGGTGGCGGCGGGATCGGCGGAGTGTGCGGAGGCGCCGGTGTGGCCGGCGGGCCGCTCGCGACGGGCGGCGTCGGGCGCGCGGCCGACGGCTGCGGGGGGCCGACGGCGGCCGGCTCGTGCGGCCGCCAGGTGGTGGAGAGCACCGCCAGCGACATCGTCGGCTCGGAGAGCGCAGACATGTCGGGCCGCGCGGCGGGCGCGGACTGAGGGGCGGGAGCGGCGTCGCCGAGGTACTGCCGTGCCGTGCGTACCGCCGGGTGGTCGACGCCGAGCACGGCGGGCCCCAGGGTGGCGACGCGGGTGTAGTTGCGGCGGGCCTCGTGCCGGTTGCCCAGCTCGTCCGCCACCGCGGCCAGCTCGAAGGAGAGCGCCAGCATCAGCGGATCGGACGGCGGCCAGAGCCGCTCACCTGCGGCGAACGCCTCCTCCAGCACGCGCCGGGCGGCACCCGGGTCGTCCGCCTCCCGGTGCAGGCGGGCCAGCAGGTGCGCGGTGCTCAGCACATCCGGGTGGTCCTTGCCGTACGGCGGTCGGGCGGAGCCGACGGCGTCGTTGAGCAGTCGACGGGCGGAATGGAGATCGCCCGCGGCGCGCAGGGCTAGGGCCCGGTGCTGCACGGCGGCCAGGGGAGAGGGATGGGACACGTGGCCATGCTGCCGCGTGAGGCCCGTCGGACGCTACCCAGCCCCTCCGGTTTGCCACGGTTCGCCCGGGGCCAGACACCTTCCGACCTGCGTCGGCCCAACCGCCGAAAGCCGATGTGCATGATCCACCCCGGGCGTGTACAGTAACTCCCCGTGCGGCCCACCAGGGCGGCCGACGGGCGGAAGGCCGCCTCGGTCGACACGGTAGGCTGGACGAGCAGGTCCGGGTGGCGGAATGGCAGACGCGCTAGCTTGAGGTGCTAGTGCCCGTATAGGGCGTGGGGGTTCAAGTCCCCCCTCGGACACAAATTTGCGGCATCCATGCCGTCTTCTACGTACTGGTGGTCAGGGCTCCTTGACCACGTGAATCTGATCTTCGCGACCAGCCTCACCGACCCTGTGTCGGTTGACGGTGGTGGTCGCTGTGGCTGAGCACTCTCTGGCTTCCGTCATCCCTCCGGTCCTTCTGCCGGACCGTGGGCGAAGCAGCCCGCGTGACTCCCGCGCACCTCTGCGTCGGGCTCCGTTGCCGATGCCAGCGCTTGCGCGGCAGCGGTCCGAGGCCAAGGTGTACCGTCTCGCGTCGGTCGATGCCAGTGGCCGGATCCGTGATCGAGGCATCGTGCGTGCCCTGGCGTGGGAGCCGGGTGCCCGACTGGAGATCCGCGTGAGAGTTGGCGTCATTGTCGTGCGTCGGGATCCTGGTGGAGTTTTCGCTCTCACCGGTCAGGGACACCTGTTGTTGCCGGCTGCGGTGCGGCATTGGTGTGGGCTCAAAGCTGGGGATCGGGCCTTGTTGACCGCCGATCCTGTCGCGGACTTGCTCGTGGTGTATCCGCCGACGGCCTTGGACGACATGATCGCTCAGGCTCAGCGTGCGGTGTTGGGTGGTGATGAGGCGTGAGTGCGGCGATGGCGGGCAGGGCGGAGTTGGATGCCGCGCGGTTGTTGCTGGCGCGGATGGGGATCTCGCCGGCGGACCTGGTGGGGGCGGCGTCGGATCGTCCGGCGGCGCCGACGTTCGCGGAGTACGTGCCGGTCGTGGCGGCAGCGGTCACGGCCGGCACGCGGCGGGCGTACGGCTCGTACTGGAAGCGTGTGGTTGAGCAGTGGGGTCAGCGGCGTATCGATGAGCCGACGCCGTCGGAGATCGAGCGGTTGGCGGAGTATGTCAGGGCGCATGTGGTGGCTCGGCGCAACGCGCGGGGTGGGCGCAGCGCGGCGGAGCACCTGATCGCGGCGTTGCGCTGTCTGTACCGGCGCGCGGTCGCTGACGGCCTCATAACCGAGGCAGACAATCCCGCGTTGAAGGTGGCGAAGCCGCGGCGGTTGCCGAGTACGCGGCGGGCGTTGGCCGACAGTCGGCTGGCCGAGATCAATGAGGTGGCGGCGTCTACGGGTGATGATCCAGCCTTGGACAGTCTGCTGCTGCGGTTGCACATCGAGACGGCGTGCCGTCGGGGTGGGGCGTTGGCGTTGAGGCCGGTGGATCTGGACCGGGATCAGTGTCTGGTCATGTTGCGGGAGAAGGGCGAGACGGTGCGGTGGCAGCCGGTGTCGCCGACGCTCATGCGGTACCTGCAGCGGCATGTCGAGCAGCGGCACACGACCGAAGCGGGTCCGCTGTTCCGGTATCGCAGCGGGCAACCCATCACCTACCGGCGATATGACCACCTGTGGGTGCGCATCGGTGAGCGCCTGCCGTGGGTGCACGCCCAGCAGATCAGTACGCGCTGGTTGCGGCACACAACCCTGACGTGGGTGGAGCGGAATTTCGGCTACGCCATCGCCCGTGCATACGCCGGACACTCGGGCAGCGGTGGCGACGCCGGCACCACGGCCACCTACGTCCGAGCGACAGTCCACGAAGTCGCCGCCGCACTCGCGGCACTTACCGGTGAACCGCACCCGTTGGCGTGAAGCGGGCCCGAAACAGGTCCCCCAACAGAACAGGCACGATGACCCGATGAGCAGCCCCTACGAGACCGGCAGATTCACCAACATCCGTCCGGACGAGGTCAGCCACGTCACCACGCACACCGACGCCGCCGACATCGTCGGCCGGATGCTCACCGACCTGCGCTCCCACCCCACCGAGTGGGAGAACCACACCCTCGAACGCTTCCTGGGCGCACTCGAGTCCTCACTCAAAGCCCTGCCCGGCCTCTACCTGAACCGAGGAGAAGACTTCCCCGACCAGCCGACCTGGAAGCAGTTCACCGAGGCCCTCATCATGGCCACCGGCCGCGAATAGCAGTCCGGCAGCAGCGCCGACCGGGTCGTGGGATCAGCCCCGCAGGCGCGGGGAGCAGCCGGGGGTGGGCTTCGCGAAGTCGATCCCTCCAAATTCTCCCCGTGTATGCGGGGAGCAGCCTGCGGCCTTGGGATTAGAAGTTGGATCCCGGTCATGATTGCCTATGATGGACAATCCACAGGGGTGTCTATCTGTCCTGGTAGACACCCCTGTAGGTGCCGATGAATGCTCAGTAGTGCCGTCCGATCCGCAGGCGTCCGGGCTCACATCGGGCTCACCGCGCTGCCTTCAAACAGCACAGACGCATACCGGGCCAAGTACAGGTTAACGTGGACGACCACTCTGCTTCTTGATAGCTTTCGGGCTGCTGGCCCTGTGGGCGGGTGCCCGACACCGCTGCGAGGAGCCCCGACGAACGAAGCTGGCACCCACGCAGTCAACCGCGACGCGGGACGGCCCGCTCCGCAACTGCATCCCAGGTGGCGACCTCGGAGAGCACCAGCACCGCTCGTCGCCGGAGGTGCCGGCTCAGCCCACGCCTGAGGACTGGTGGAAGTGGTGGGACTGACGCCGCGCCAGGCGTCGTACCGGCGTGCTCAGCCCCTCGGCAATCTCCGCACCCTGCATCATGACCCCTCGAAAGGGCCAGGGCCGATCCATGCGCTCCCCCGGGTGTGTCTCCGCTGATCCGGCTTATGGCCGCGTTGGTCATCGCACCCTGAGCCGCACCGAGGCATCCGCTCATCGGCCACGATCGCGCGCCGCCGGCACTCCTAGCATGGGTCGCTCTTCCGGTCTCGGGTATCACTCCCGCACGGTTCCACGGGCGGCGGGACGTGCCCATCGGCACTCCCGGACGTCAGCGGTGGGGCGCAACCGCACCTTCGGCTACGAGCGCTTCGCGGCTAGATATGCACACGCCTCGGTCACGTACCAGCCTACGGCTGCTGCTGGACGACGCCTGCGGCGAACCATGTCACCAGCGTAGTGGCGAGATGCACTGCGGCACGTGCCTGGGCCGCTGTTTCCAACACCGTCCGACACTGTCCTCCATGCCGCGACGTCTGCCCCTTCCAAAGCACGTCCATCATCGCAATGACTGTTTCGATGCCGGCGGAGGTTCCAGGCTGCCCTACGTCTGCCGTGAACCGATGCGGCATCCTCCGAAGTGCCCCGAGCATGGTGCCGAGGGTCGCCTTGGCATTGTTGGGCTCCACGATTGAATGCGCCGCGGCCTCAACAGCTTTGATCGCCTCACTGAGCGCTTTTCATCGTGGGTTTCGGCTGGTCTGGGCGTGATGTAGGACGAGGATGGCCTTGATGATCGCGGTGGCGCGTCGGGGGCAGCAGCGGAGCTTGGCCAGGATCTTCCAGCCCTTGAGGGTGGCGACGGCACGCTCGCCGACGGCACGGATCTTGGCGTGGTGCCGGTTGACGGTCTTCTGCCGGCGGGACAGCCGCGGTCGGTGACGGCGGTGCTTGAAGGGCGTGCGGATGCTGCCGCCGGCGCCCTGGTACGCCTTGTCGGCGAAGGTCATCACGTTGTCGCTGCTCAGAGCGTCGATCAGGCCGTGGGTGCGAGCGGCGGTCAGGTCGTGTACGGCGCCGGGCAGGGCGGGTGAGGCCCAGATGAGGCGTCCCTTGCAGTCCGCGATGACCTGCACGTTGACTCCGTGCCGCTTGTGCTTCCCGGAGTAGTACGGCCTCTGCTCCGCGAGCCGGGCAATGCGCCGTATGGCCGCGTTCAGGTCCTCGGCGTGCGTGGCGAGCAGGTCGATGGCTTCCCGGACGTACCGCCAGTCCGTCGTGACGCTGACCGCGAAGCCGCAGGCCAGACGGGCGATGGTGTCCCCGTTGCGGAGATGGGCCAGAGCGAGTAGGGCCTGCTGGCCTGCGTCGAGGCGCCGCCATCGGCCTTGGCGCCGGATGCGTTCGTCGCGGATGAGGCCGGCCAGGTGGTTCAGGGTGCGGCTGAACAGCGCGACCGCGGACGGGTAAGACAGCACAGCGAAGCTCCCGGTCGGGGCATCGGGTTTTGGTCGACTGCTGTCTTACCGGGAGCCTCCTCCTATGTCGACAGCCTTTCCCCGCCCCACCGTGACCAGGCCTATCACGATGAAAAGACCTCACTGTAGGCCCGCGGGGCGTCCGGATGCAGGGCGCTTATAGCGGCCCAAGCTGATCGGAGGAAGTCCGCAGCCGAGCCAGACGCGGGCATCTGGTCAAGCGCCGTACTCGCATCTTTGAACGCTAGTTCACTTGCTGGGTCTGTGCGGCGCACCAGACGGCACCCGTCCTTCGAGATGACGTAGATCAGTCGGGCGTCGTCGAGGTGCTGCTGCAGGTTTTTGCGGTGGTCGGGTTTTGCCGCTGCCATCGCCGCGAACATGCGGAGCGGTATCGGGTCGGTAGGTTTCGGCATGGGCGAGCGACCGGGAAGCAGATCCAGGAATGCGTCGACCAGGTCAAGTAGGGCGCGGTCCGGCACGGTGTGGGCCAAGGCATAGCAAACCCGGACGCGGCGGTCGCGAAAGGCGAGGGGTTCGCTGTCGTCGTATGGCTCCGGCTCCCAGTCCTGCCGAAGGCCCAGTCGCACAGGTACGCGCTCAAGCTCCGATCTGCCGATGTCCTGACCGGAACGGAAGATCCACTCCCTCAGCTGAGCGGCCAAGGCCGGGGAAACCTTCTGGTGCCATTGTTGGTTCCCACTTTGACGAGCAGACAGCGGCTGCCACAGTTCAGACGTCGACACGGGAAGACGGTAGCGCTCCGGATCATCGCGATGCGACAGAGATGCCGCTGTCGCCCAAGGCGTGTCCTGCCGATCATGACACCAGTGACGGCGGCGACGGCGCGAAGGGTGGGGCAGGTCAAGCCTGCTGCGGGCCGGCAGCGCCGTCGTGTCCGGATTGAGCCGTCTTCCAATGCGGTGGGCGGCCGTGTGCTCCGCCCAACCACGTCGACAGCGGCCCCTGATTCCGTCCTACGGATCGGCGCATGGCGTTGACCAAGGCCAGTTGCGCTCGGGCCGGCGCCACCATCGCGGGCCGGCGCCTCGACCATCCTGCGGTGACGGGGGCAGCGGCTGACGCAGCTCTACGTCGGGCTTCGGGCCGCTACGATCATCGACCGGCAGTTCCCGCCGTCTCTCCCCCCGGTGACCGCCGAGCCGGCGCGCTCTCTGCACCGGGCCGCAGACGCAGTCGGCGTGCTCGGTGACATCCTCGCCAGCCACGTTCCTCCAGGGTAGGGACCCCGAACACCGGAAGGACTCGCGATTCGAGCCGGCGGAGGCGTCCAGTCGGGCATCCCGGAGTAGTACGGCCTCTGGTCCGCGACCCGGTCGATGGGGATCAGGGTGCCGTCGAGGATCGCGTAGGCGGGCCGGGCGATGCGCCGCATGGCCGCGTGCAGGTCCTCGGCGTGCGCGGCGAGCAGGTCGATGGCTTTCCGGACGTGCCGCCAGGCGGTCGTGACGCTGACCGCGAAGCCGCAGGCAAGGCGGGAGATGGGGTCACCGTTACGGAGATGGGCCAGGGCGAGTAGGGCCTGCCGGCCGGGGTCGAGGCGTCGCCACCGGCCCCGGCGGCGGGTGCGTTCGGCGCGGATGAGGCCGGCCAGGTGGTTTCAGGGTGCGGCTGGACAGCGCGACCGCGGACGGGTAAGACAGCGCAGCGAGGCTTCCGGTTGGGGCATCGGGTTTTGGTCGACTGCTGTCTTACCGGGAGCTTCCTCCTATGTCGACAGACCCTTCCCCGCACCCACCGTGACCAGGCCCATCCCGATGAAAAGACCTCAGTGGACCTGATCATGTTGCGGGCGGAACCGCCAGCCGTCGGAGCTTCGGCGTCTAGGTCGCGCCTTCAGGCCGTGGCTTATGCAACTTCGAGGCAGTGAGACGATTTCTGTCGCATATCGGACATGCCGAAGCCGTAACCTATTCGCGCGTGGTCGCTCAGCTGCAGGAACCGGGTTTGAAGGGGAACCGGGGGCATTGTGTGCCCGGGATTGCACGCTCTGCCGCGCTTAGAATCTCTGGTCCGGGCAGATTCGACTGTCGGCTATCAACGTCTTGTCGGCTGCGGTAGCTGCCGCGCTGTGCTAGGTGGGGCGAGTGCAACTTCTGTTCAGTGAACGTGAAGGACGCGAGCGTGCACCGATCGGCAACCTGCCCGACGGAGTCATTGCGGTCACGGTGCCTGTTCGCCGCGACGGGCAGGGGCATGTCCCCCGAAACCGACGCGGTCAGCTCAACATTGAGGTCGTAGACCTCATTGCCGAAGGCCCGACAAACGCCTACGATCCACCAGCCGTGCTCGACTCGCGGGAGTTGATATTCGCGCTCGAAGCAGGACGCCGAAGCTGGGCCACGATCGTAGATTACTTCGGCCCGTCTAGGGCGCAGGAGGCGGCGACCGCCCTGGTTCGCAGCGGTGGCGTGATACTCCGTTGCGCAGTCGATGATGTTCTTGATCTAGCGCATCCCGTGAGCTGGCGCCGCTCGCACTCATGGTCGCTCATGCACATCGACGTCCTTCGCGACCTTCGCGGTCGGCCCGACCCCGATGCACTTCGCCAGGAACTGGTTAAGCTCATGTCGGTCGTTCCGCAGCTCGATGCGGAGCGCGCTCTGCTCGAGGGCGTCGCGCCTGGATCTCCACTGCGTGTGCCGGCGGGTTCGGACACTTTGGCTGGAGCTTGGAGCGTCTACGAGCACGCTCTGCGTGCGGCGATCGTGTGGTTTCCTCACCAAGCAAGTGGTGCCGACAAGATGACCGCCAACGACCTTGCCGGTAGAGCATTCCTTGACTCGAAGGCCTGGACCCCGGAACGGGAGGCCGCCTTCGCCAACCTCATCGGGCTCAGCTTCGACCAAGCTGTGGACAAGGCGGACACCGATCTGCGCCTACGAGGCCCGCTCAAGTGGTCGCTGGGCAGCGTCGCCGCCGACGCCAGCGTCGCTGTGCCGTGGATCTCGCTTCCTGCCCGAGGCTTGCGCGCTGCCGGCGATGTTGAGTGCCGGGCGGTCGGCGTGCTCCTCGTAGAGAATGCCGATACATTTGAAAAGGTATGCACGGTCGCTGGTGTGGCCGACAAGTGGCTGTGCATCTGGGGCGCAGGCTATTCTAGCGACGGCATGGTTCATCTGCTGAGGGACCTCGATTTGCCGGTCGCGGCCTGGGGTGATCTCGATGCGCACGGCATTCAAATCATCGAAGTCCTGGAAGGTAAGCTCGGCCGAGCGGTCTTCCCGCTCGGTATGGAGCTACATCTGTGGCAAAAAACGCCCCATCGAAAGAACCAACTGCCCAGGAGCGTCGAGAAGGACAAAAAGTTGGCCGCGAAGCTGGCTAAATCTGGCCCGCTGAGCTTGCGCCCGCTTGCCGCAGAGATTGCCAAGTATGGCGGATCATGTGAGCAACAGCCCATACAGGCGCAGGTGCTGCCGCAACTGCCACGGTTGTTGCAGGATGTTCTCCGGGGTGAGGTGCATGCCTGATTCCTTGGGCTTGGCCGACGAGCACCCGCAGGCCGGTCTTCACGCCGCGCCGAGCGACCTGTTCGACTCCCGCCGCGAGCAGTTGGCCGTCTCCGAGAGGCGGGCGACTTGGAGAGCTTTCGCAGCTCCGCTCACCAGTCAGAGCGGAGCGGTAGTTGATAATCCTGATCTGGTTGAGATGGCTGTTGCGGTCATCGGGGCCTTCGCAGAGCACCACAGCGAGCACGGCATGACTTTCGCCCAGATCCGAGAAGGGCTGAGGTCGCACGGGGTTGATCTGGCGCCTGCGGCCATCGACACGCGCCTGGGGCACCTTCACGCGGAGGGCTTTCTGGATCCGTACCTGCCAAAGCTGCACCAAGGGCGGTACGTGATCCGGCCGGCGGGTCTGGTGGGGGCGTTGGCCGCCCGTCGGGTTGCGGAACACGGTGGGATTGACGAGATGGTTCTGCTGCTTGACCGCACGCGAGCAGCCCTACAGATGACCAACCCCGACCCGCGCCGTGTACTGAACCACCTGCACACTTGCCGGTTCACGCTGACCGTGTTCGCCAGGGACCTTCAACGGTGCGTTGCCACCGGCACATCGGCAGAGCTGATCACGCTTGGTCGTCAACATGACCACAGTGGCTACACACAACAGGTCGTCGACCTGAACTCACTTGTTAGCTCGCGTTTCGCCGGCGTGTATGAGCTCGAAGATGCCGGTGCAGCGCTTATTGAGGCAGAGCAGTACTACCGGACGCAAGTCCGAGCTGCCATCGGCAAGGTCCTCGCGCACGGCGGTGCGAGTCTCAACTTCGACGTGCTTACGCCACGCGAGTACGAAGACGCCGCGATTGAGAGCCCCCACGACCTGCTCGCCGAGGTCGGCGCACACCTCGTCGCCGACGCACCAGAAGTCGTCATCGACATCAACGCGATGATCAAGGTGCTCGACCACTATCGGCCCCGGCCGAAGCACCGGTTCCGGCCTCCCGAACCGCCCCAAGGCGCTCAGGACCCCGATCCGATCGCAGCGATCGAGCGGACTGCGGCCGAGACGCGTCGCCGGCGGCGCCTCGGCCTCGAAGCGCTTCTCGGCGGACGAAGAGAGGCGGACTTGACGTCGGCCATGCAGACCAGTTGGCCAGCTGCCATCCGCATCTTGACCGACGCGATGGCGCTGGACGCGGACAGGACCGAACCGTTCGTGCTGAACATCGACCAAGCACTGCTCATTGATGCGGAGGCTCCGGTCACCTACCTGCACCCTACGCGGCTAATACGAACGGACCTCGCGCTGCCTGAAGCCGGAGCGACCAACGAGCCGGCCCAGGTGGAATGGAACGGTGAGAATGTCTAGCCCTTCGGCAGCGATCGGCAGCCAAGCGCAGCGTGCCGAGGCCATCGACGAATCTGCGGAGCCAGACCCGGGAGCGCTGCTGCTCGCCCACGTGCGGGCGATTGGACACGTCGACGGGTCGGTGGCAGCTTCGACGCTGAGTCGAGCGATGACCGCCGCAGCAGCAGCGGACCGACGCCTCGGTGAACTGACTCAGGCGAACGGGCGAACAATCCTGGTTCGCGGCTGGCTCGACGGTGCTGCACCCAACCCTGGCCTACACCCCAGCGGGCCGCCGAAGACGTTGCCCCCGGTGGCGAACCTCGTGTGGGCTGCATGCCTCGGCGCGGCGTGGCCAGACCCCACCGCAAGCCCGTACCCGGGACGCCCCTTCTCCCGCGCGTCCATTATTGCGACATGCGCGGCGTTGGACGCCGATAGTAGATCGGTCGTCACCGCGCTGGACACCACACTCCCGACCGCAGGACTGATCACACTGGACGGCAATCGCGGTGCGCTCGGCCCGGCCGCCGCTGCGCTACCGTCGGCCACTTGGTCACAGCTACGAAGAATTCATGAGCGGCTGCCGAGACCTAGGGAACAGGGTCAGCCGCCGAAGAACGAGCCAGAAATGGAGCTTGAGTCATCGACGGTGCGATGGATCGCCACCGACTCACAAGCGCCGGCGACCGAATTCGACGAGAACCTACGAGGGATTACTTGTGCGCTGGAGGCAGCCGAGGGGCCGATTCGGCGCTCCGACCTTCCCATGCTCATGGACCCGGCGATCCGCGCCGCAGTCGAGATCACGCTTTCCCGATGCGGGCGAACACTAATATCGGTGGGATCGCATAGTTGGATCACCGGCTACCCGACCGCCGTCGCGGCGGCCCTAACACGGAACCAAGTCGGCACCTTGCAACCGACAGAACGAGCAGTCCTAGCCCTAGTTCTACTCCACACGGTCGCCATTCCCAGAGCACGAGGCATCCATCTCGATGACACCTGGGCCAGTACCCACCCGGTTCAGATGGACACGCTTATTGCCAACCGGGCGGTCAAGCGCACAGCCGCTGTCGCCGCCCTACGGGGACTGCGCCGGGCAGGCTTCGTCGCAACCGCAAAAGCAGGCGGCTACCTACCAGGACCCGCCCTACTACGGCTAACCCCCGCCCAGCGGAACCTCCTCTGGGAAGACTTGATCGTGCTCGGCCGGCCAAACGGATACATGGCACGCCGAATCCGTGAGCAACGCACAACCGACGCCTAGCCCGAAAGGCTCGCAACTACTGTGACGGCACCGACTTTTGCGACCGCCAAACTCGGAATCGTCGGCACTAGGCAACTCATCTTGGTGCAGACCCTTGACATTGCGCGACTGACCGCTCACCCAGTGAGACTGATCCCCGAGACCTTCATCGCTGTGACCGGCATGGGGCCCGTCGACTCCAACGAATCCGGCAAAACCAGCTTCCTCGCCGCAACCGCCCTGCTCCTCGGCGATCCTGAGTGGCGAGTCGGCGGCAACGGCGCTGGCGCCGTTGCATCCCTGCTGTTCGAGCCGGTTACCGCAGGCATCACCGGGGCAAGCGCTGCCACTGAAGGCTACATAGCCGGCGTGTTCGCCCATCCCACGAACATCGCTGAATCTGCCTGCACCGTGTGGATGAAGATTTCCTCCGGGGCCCCCTACGTCCAGGTGAAGCACGGGCCAGGGATCCACTTGGCACCAGGAAGCGACGATCGGGAACGACACTCCAATGCCAATCGAATGTTTCGATCCCTGCCCAGCGAAACCTGGGGTGGTGCCGAGTTCGTCGAGAAACTCTATGGCCGAAGCCCGCGTGTCTTGGCCTACGTGGCCAGCCGCGGTCAGGTCCGCTCCCGCCCTTCGCTGCTGAAGCTAGACGCGGGAACATTCACCCCGGATCAAATCGGGGATGCGCTCATCGCCCTGACCGGGCGAGCGACTCTTTTCGAGCGGGACGAACAGGATCGCCTAGGCCTCGCAAACAAACAGGCAGAGCTGCAAACACATATCGACAACGACCGTAAGCAGACAGCGCGCGAGGTTGAAATTCTGCGCCAGGTAGAAGCGCGCGACGAGCTTCGGAAACAAACCGGCGCTGCGCTTAAACTGTGGAACGGCAGCCTTGCGCGCGCTGTTGTGGACACCTACACGCGAGCTGCATCGGCCACCTGCCTGCTGTCCAAGGCCAATACAGCCTGGGAAGAGCTGACGAAGCAGGTCGCGACACTCACCATCCAGCGCGACGGACTGCGCAACCTCAAGACACTCCAGGATGCTCATGAGGAACAGAAGCGCAAACTAAGCGAGGCCAAGGACGCTCACCAGCTGGCCATCGGGGTCGAAGGACAGCTCGTTGGCGAGTTAAACATCTTGGAAGGCCGCCTCAATAATGAGCGCCAGAAGGCAGTCGGCTACGACCTAAAGTTCGATCCACCTGCCGCCGAGGCCGCCAGGGAACGCGAAACGCGTACTCAGGAAGTCGGTGCAGCCAAGTCCAACCTGAAGTCTGCAAAAGACGCACTTGCCGATGCCAAACAGGCTAGGCAGGAGGCGGCTCACGGTCAATTCGGGGAATCCGGCAAGGTTATCCGGCTATTGGTTGAAAAGGGTATACCCGCACAGTCACTCATCGCCTCGGTACGCTTGGAGGCGACCTATCGTCACGAGTGGGAGGCCAGACTCAACCCGTGGCGAGAAGCGCTTGTGGTCTCGCGTGAGCACCTCACCGAGGCGTTGCCCCTTCTGCATGAACACCCTGGCACGATCCTCATCTCACGACCAGCCCCAGAAAGTTCGACGGATATTGTCTCCGACCTTCCCATCGGAGTGGTCTCAGCACCACGTGACGCAATCGCTTTTCTCGATGCGCTAGGGCGGCAGCACCACGCCGCCGAGCCCGTCACCCATGTGTACGATCATCGCGTCGGCCTGCGCATCATTGGTGGCTTCCAGGCACCGACTGTCGGCCTCGACGACCTCATCGCCTACTGGGATCGGCAGGTCGCGCTCGCCCAAGATAAGGCCCAACGCCGCATCGACGAGCTTGGCCGGGCGGAGAAACTCGCCGAGCTAGCCGCCACCAATGCGGCACGTGCGGATGCTGCCGAACAATGCGCCTCGCTGGCGCAACAACAGAAAGAGCTCCAACATCGCCTGACCAACCACCGTCAACAGGTCATGCCGCCCCTGTCCGACGCGGTTGACGACGCAGACGCCAACCAACGTGCCGCCGAGAGCGCCTTGGCACAACGAAGTCAACTGCTCGATCAGGCCAACACCAACCTGAAGGCCGCACAGGACGAACTCCGTCCTCTGGCCGCGGCTATCGACCGATACAAAGCCGCAAGCCGACCGGACGACGCCATACTCTTTGCATGGGCACGCGGTATCGACGCCGCGCTGCAGCAACTGAGGTGGCCGACGCTCAACATCGACGACGACTACGACCAACTTGTTGACGAAGCCGACGCTCCGCTGGCGAGCGACGAAAACCCGCACGTCGAGCGCCGCACCAACGCAACGCTCCAACAAGGCGCCCACGACAAGCTCGTCGAAGCCATTGCGAGCTTCAAGGTTTACCCGGATAGTAGCGCGCCGCCACCTGCCGATGTTGCTGAGGCTGCGAGCAGATATGCCGCAAGCCGCGAGAGTTCCGGCTCCGCATCCGCCGAACAGTTCGTGTCTACACTCGCATGCATCATGGAGTGGCTTGACGACTCGGCGGAGCGCGACTCTTCCGCCCACGAAGAAGTGGCTCACGCCCGCAAAACGCGGCAGCGCACCACCGAATTTGCCAGCGAAAAGTGCCGCGAGCTTGAACAAGCCCTCATCATGACGCAAGACGCGATAAAGCAGCGCGCATCCTCCGCATTGGATCGAATCAGCACTGCGTTAAATAATCTAAACCGCAACTCTGGCGGTCTGGGCGCGAAGCTCGATTACACGCTCGTCCCGCCAGCCGCACCCGACAAGAAATGGCTGTGCCAGGTGGTGCCGCGATGGCGGCGCAATCCAGAGGGCCCAATGTTAGCTTACGACAACGTCACCAACACGGCTCAGGAAAAACTTTTCTCGATTCACCTCGTCCTGGCTGCCCTGCTCGCAGCACCGAATCCCGAGGGTCGAGTTCTGATTCTCGATGAGCTTGCCGACTCCCTGGGCGCTGAACATCGTCGTGAAGTGCTCGATGCCATCGCAGAGGTTGCTCGTGAGCACCGGATAACGATCCTTGCCACCTGCCAGGATGCCATCATGTCCGAGGCAAGCCCGCATTGCGGACAGATCCTATACTTCCACTACCCGTCCAAGTCCGAGGCACTGAACCGGCCCACGAGAATGTTCGGAGTGGATCGGCTGGGCGGCAGGGTTGAGCTAACCGCGGAAGCTCTTCTGGAGGACAGAGAGCTGATATAGAGATCGAGAGTCTGACCGAGACACTGGTCGTCGCAGCCCTCGTCTGTCGACCGTCATGGGCAGGACCCTGATCGCCAGGGGTGCCGCGTTCGGCACGATCTGGGCTTGTTCGCCACCGCGTTCAACTTTGTGTTGGAGACGCGAGTCGTGACCGAGCAACTCCGGCGATCCAGAGCCTCTGCGCGAGACCCTGGCGCAAGGTCATGCACCGCTGCCGCTCCTACAAACCTTCTTCCGGCGCAGCGTCACGTTACGGCTTGCTCGCCCACTACTAGGTCGATCGTGGCTTCGGTGGGTGTCAGGTGGTACGCCATGATGCCATCGCTCATTGAGCTGGGGGGTTCGGCGAGTGGTGCGTGCTAGACGGCGGGGTCGACGTTTGGTGGTCGCTTGCCCTCGCGGTCTCTTCGACTCGAAGTAGGTTCTCGATGATCACTTGGAGGCCGTCTTGGGCGGCGGGTGACAGCTTTGTGATGGAGCGGGTCATAACGCGAATTCGAGGGTCGGGTTCCTCGGGCTGTTCGCTGCCGCCTAGGAGATAGCCGACTGGCACGTTGAAGAACTCTGCGAGGCCGCGGATTGTCGAGGCTTTCGGATTGACGCGTTCGGCTTTGAGTAGGTGACGTATGCCGTTCGCGGTGATCTTGTGGCCGGCCTTGGTAAGGGCTGCCGCGACTTCATGTTCTGTATACGGCGGCCGTCCTGGGGGGCTGGCGGCGAAGAGGGCGCGAAGTCTGCCTTGGATGAGGTCGGAGGTGGCGGCCTCGGTCTGGTCGGCTGGTGTGTCCTGCATGGAGCCTCCCAACTGCAACCACTCGTAGCCGGAACCCGAAACTGTAGTTGACGCCGCTCCGTAGTCCGTGCTTAGCTCTCTGCATCGCCAATGAAGTGCACTTCATATAACAGGAAGTGTGCTTGGAAGGAGCGTAGCGGATCGAGCCAGCTGCCGGGGGGTGGCTTCTCGGTTCGTGGGAGATCGGCGTTGCAGGGGCGCGCTGGTCTTCGTGGGCCTGCTTCGTTTGGTCAGCGTCCAGGTCGTGACAGCAACGGGGGACCAGCCGTGTCGATGTCGGCGACGGCTTGTGCTGTACGGCAAGCCTTCGGGGAGGCGGACGTGCAAGATCCATCAGACGGGCAGCCCGATCAGGTCGCTGCTGGCAAGCCTTCGGGCGGGCGCGGTGGCGAGCTGGTGGGGGAGCCGGCGGTGGGGCAGAGGGCCTTGCCGCCGGCTCCTACCCCCGAGGAGATCGCGGTCCGGGTTCAGGCTTTGACGTCGCAGTGGCGGCACCGTGCGGATGCGGCGGCGAGGCGGGAAATCCCTCGCGAGTTCGGTGCGGGCAGGCGGGTGGAGTCGCTGTGGTGGCGGGCGGCGCTGCTGAGCGAGGGGTGCCCGCTGGTCTGCGTGTCGTCGGCGGATGGCGGGGTCGGGCGGTCGGCGTTGACGGCGTCGTTGGGTGGGTTGCTGGCGCTTGCGGTGCCTGATCCGGTGGTGGCGGTCGACGCGACGTTGCGGGCGTGGGGCGGTCTGGAGCATCGCGTGGCCCGCCGCACCTCGTCGACGGTGTGGGATGCGGTGGCAGCCGGGGCGGATCTGGCGGATGGCGGCGTGGCGGATCGGCTGGCGCAGGTCGGTCCGACAGGGCTGCGGGTGCTGGTGGGGGAAAACAAGCTGTCGTCGCAGCGGCGTCCACCGACGTGGCCGGAGCTGTTCGGTGTTGTCGCTCATCTGCGCGCGGTGTTCCGGTTGGCGTTGCTGGATCTGCCGACGGCGCACAGCGCGTCGACGTGGCGGGCGTTGAGTTGGGCGACGGTTCCGGTGTTGGTGTCGCGGGCGACGGTGGATTCGGTGCAGCACACCTTGCGGCTGTTGGCGCACATGCGCACGGCGGGGCTGACGCAGGTGCCTGACCGGGCCGTGGTGGTCGTCATGGCCACGTCGCCGTCGGTGGCGCGTGAGGTGCGGGCGGTGGAGCAGTTGGCGCGACAGTCCGCCGCGGTCTTGGTGCGGGTGCCTTACGACCCCGCACTCGTGCGCCTGGATCCACTGGATCCGCGGGTGTTGACGAAGGCCACCCGGTCGGCGCTGACCGAGGTCGCCGCGGCAGTGATCGACAGATGTCCGGCTGACCCTGCGGCTGCCAACGGCCCAAGGTCGGCCTCGAACGGGGAGAAGTGATCGTGTTGCATCAGCTTGCGGCTGTCCTGACGGTGCGTGCCCCTGGCGTGATGGCGCTTCTGGCGCCGACCCCTACGCCGACGCCGCAGCCGTCGGGTGGCGGCTTCGACTTCAGCCGGATCAGTCCGGATCCGGCGGCGGTGCCGCGCTCGGATCTGTTCTACAAGCTCGCGAACGCTGCCTTGTTTCTTGGGGTGATTTCGGCGGTGGCGGGGTTGGCGGCGGGGGCTATCGCGTTCGGGATCGGGCCGATCTTCGGCGCGCACATCATCAGTGATCGCGGCAAATCGATGATGTGGAAGGCCGGTTTGGTGGCGATCGTGGTCGGGTCAGCCACGTCGATCATCGCGTTCCTGCTCAGCGAAATCTGATCGGGGCCGGACGATGAGTCGAGCGGATTTCAAGCCGAGCACCGGCCGCCGGCCGGGCGCCCTCGTTGCGGTACTGGTCATGGTGATGGCCCTCAGCCTGGCGGTGTTCGCCGCCGGCCGAGCGAGTGTTCCACAGCGGCAGGTGGCCGCCCGGTACGTCGACCGGATGCAGGCCGGGGTGCCGGTGGGTTTCCCGGGTACGCCTCGCGGTGCAGCGGATGCGGCAGCGGCCTACACGCAGGTCCTGGCGGCGGCCGGGACAAGGGACGTGACGAGCCGGCAGGCATTGCTGGAGCTGATTGCCGCCGAGGGGGCCGCGCCGGCGGTGCAGCCTCTCGTCGGGCCACCGTCCGAAGGGGCAGCGATTGCGCAGACGGTGGTGGTGCGGGTGTGGGTGCCCGATACGGACCTCGACGTGGTCGTGCCCGAGGGCCGCGAGGTGGCGGTGCGGATGCTCGTCTGCGCCCTGAGCGGCACCACCGCGAATGCTGGCGGCCTGGGCGCCGGGTTGGCGGGCGGCTGGTACGTGCAGCCCGCGACGGCACGGTGGTCGCAGGGCCGGTGGCGTCTGGTGGGTGCGGAGCGTGCGGTGCCGGTGCCGCCGCCGGATCAGCGTGGCACCCGCCGCGACGGCGGACCACGAGACATGCAGCCCTTGGCTGAGGTGATCGGCCCGCGGTCGTGGGCGCCGGGGACGGTGTGACCCATGGCTGTCCTGCCCGCAGCCCTGCGGCTGCTGCTCGCGGTGGTGTCCTCGATGACGGTCGCGGCGGTTGCTCCCGCGTCCGCCGCAGCGGCACCAACGCCCACGCCGTCGCCGTCCTCGCCGGTTTCGGCGTGCCCGGCCCCGCCGGCTGACGTCCGGCCTGGCGCGGGTGCCGAGCCGTTGAGGCAGCCGCAGGTGGCCTGGTGTCTGCCGTGGGCGCGGTGGCAGCAGGGCGACGGCTGGACGACTGTGTGCAGCGCGGCGGCCAGCACTGTGGAGCAGGAACACTGCGACGCGGTGGCGGTGACGGTGCAGTCCCCGCCGCCGGACGGCACGCCATCGGTGCTCGACGAGCGGCTGCCGGCCGCCGGTGAGCAGCCGGTGCGCTGCGAGCGGCTGGACGCGAAAGCAGCGCAGGACGTACCGCACGCGTCGCGGTGGACGGCGAAGGCCGAGCGTTGCCGTGCACTGCGGTCGGTGTTGACGGCGTCGTCGTCGCTGAAGGCGTCGTCGGAGTGCGGGCCGTTGGACGTGTCCTGCAAGGTGGGCGCCCAGGTGAAGGACGCGGCGCGCACAGGGTTCGAGGGCCTGGCCGACATCGCGGTGGCGGGGTTCGCGTGGGCGTTGGGCAAGCTCGCCGAGGTCGTGTTCACGCAGTCGTCGACGGTGGCTGATGAGCCGTTTTACGGCGTCTACAACGACATCTCCGGCGTGCTGATCGTGATGGTGCTGATCGTGTTCGTGATCTCTACGGCGATCAACGGGCTGCGGGTGAGCGGGCCGGGGCCGCTGTCGAGCCTGGGCGGGCTGGTGCGGGCGATGTTCGGCATCGCGTTCGCCGGCGGCATCGCGTACCTGCTGATGGCGGCCTGGGATGAGGCGACGCTGGCGCTGATCGCCCGCAACCAGCAGCGGGACTGGCAGCCGAGCATGTGGGTCGACGCGTTGAACGCGCTGACGGCCGACATGGGCACGATCCTGCTGGCCTTCGTTGTCGCCGTGGTCGGCGTGTTCGGCCTGGTGCTGGTGTTCGTGATGCTGTTGTTTCGCTCGTTGCTGGCCGCTGGGGCGGCGTTGTTCGGGGCGATGGCGATGACCGGTCAGGTCATGGCCGAGACCCGGGCGTGGGGTCGGAAGTGGTTCTGGACCTGCAACGCGCTGGCGGCGTCGAAGTTCTTCATCGCGGCGTTGTGGATCTACGGCACCCGCACCGCCTACGAGAGCGACAACGTGGTCAACGTGCTGCGAGGGTTGTTCATCATCGTGTTGATGGTCCTCGCGCCGTGGATCCTGCTGCGGTTGACGAGCATGTGGGACGGCTACCTCGCCGATGTCGACGCCCGAGGGTTCCTGACCTCGGCGGCCGGGGCGGTCGGGCTCGACGCCGCAGCGCGGCGCCTGAGCGACCCGTCGGACGACGGGGGTGAGATGGATGCGGCGTCGCTGATGCAGGGCAACGCTGACGCCATCCCCACCAGCCCGACATCTTCCACCGGACCTGCCGGTGCGCTGGCGGGGCTGCCGGATGAGGGGGAGGCCCTGCACGGCCGAGGCGACAGCGACCAGTTCGGCCAGTCCGCCAACACCGGTGGCGAGCAGGCTGCTGGGGGTGAGAACGCCGACGAGGCAGCGGGGGTGCAGCGGGACTCCCGCACCGCCCAAGGGGACGTGACGCGCGGGCAACTCACCCTGCCGGGCGACGCCACCGGCGAGCAGGGCGCCCTCCCGGTGACACCGCAGGACGCCCACGACCAGACGCCCGCCTCGGCCGGCTCAGGCAATGGGGCCCCCGGCAGTTCCGGCATGGGTGGTGGGTCTGCTGTCCCGTCGGGTCCGAGCGCGGGATCGCCGAGCCCTGGCGGAAGTCCGCTGCCGCAGCTCGCGGACGACAGCGATACCGCCGGACGGGCCACCGGGGCAGCGGCGTCTCAAGACCAGACGTCCGTGTCGGCCGGCTCGGGCGCCGGGGAACCCGTTGGCAGCGCTCTGTCGCCGGTCGGTGGTGGCCTCGGCGTGAGCGGTGGGGCTTCTGGCTCGTCGGGCGTGGGGGCGGCATCGCTGAGTTCCGGTGGTAGCCCGCTGCCGCCGGAGAACGACGGAGATGGCGCTGGTGGCGCTGCGGCGGGCCGGGGCGGTGGGCAGGGCGCTGCCGCTGGTGGTGCTGCCGAGATTCCGATCGTGCCGGCCTAGATCACTGCGAAGGGGGAGGTCATGACGCAGTTCCAGTTTCCGCCGCGCTCGACGCGGGGATCGATGCTGGGCTTCAGCTGGGGGCAGATCGGCACGGCGGTGGCCGGGGTGATCTGCCTGGTCATCGCCGCGAACCTCCTGGCGGTGGGCCGGCAGGGCGCTGCTGCCGGGATGCTCGCGGCGGCGGTGCTGCTGCTGACCGTGGCGCTGTTGCGGATCCGGGGCCGGCGGGTCACCGAGTGGACGCCGATCGTCGTGGGCGCTCTGGTGCAGCGGGCAGTCGGGCAGGACCGCTACCGGGGGGCGGTGTGGGCGGCGAACCCGGGTACCGCGCATCTGCATCTGCCGGGGCCGGCGGCGGGCTATCAGTGGTTGCCGGCGGTTGCCGCTGACGGGCTGACGGAGGTGGGGCTGCTGCATCACCGTCGGGAGGGCACGGTGACCGCGACGTTGTCGTGCGCCGGCAGCAACCTGGTGTTGGCGGACACGACGGTGCAGCAGCAGCGCCTTGCCTCGTGGGCGGACGTGTTGAACCTGCTGGGCACCGAGTACGCCGACAGCGGCCTGGTGCGGTGGGCGGTGACGGCGCGGGCGGTACCCGATGTGGCGAACCGGGCGCAGCGTTACCTCGGCCAGGCGGTGGATACCGGCACGCGGGCGTACCGGTCGCTGGCGGAACTCACGGCGGCGGCGGGGCCGGGCACCCAACGCCACGACGTGTTCCTCACGGCCGTGTTCGATGTGCGCAAGCTGTCGGGGGAGGTCGCGGACGCGGGCGGCACGGACGCCGCTATCGCCGCGGTGGTGCTGGACAAGCTGACCGGTGTGCAGGCGGCGGTGCGTGAGGCCGGTATAGAGACTGGTGGCTGGTTGACGCCGCGTGAGTATGCGGCGGTGCTGCGCGGGCAGTTCGACCCGGAGGACGTCGAGGCGCAGGTGGCGCCGCACGCGGGTGGGCCGGTGGCGGCGGAGACGGTGGGCTGGTCGGCGTATCGGCACGACTCGGGGTTCTCCCAGACGCTGTGGGTCTATGAGATGCCGCGGCAGGCGGTGCCGATGACGTGGATGACGCCGCTGTTCACCCGCACCGTCGGCCGGCGTGCGGTGACGGTGGTGGCGGAGCCGGTGCCGGCGCAGTTGGCGCAGTTGGCGACGCGGCGGGACAAGGTCGCCCGTGCCGGGGACGAGGTGACCAAGCGGCGGATGCGGCTGGTGCGCACCGCCCGCGAGGACGAGGAGGCTCGCGCGGTCGAGCAGGTCGACCGGGAGCAGGCCGCGGGGCATGTGCGTTACCGGTACGCGGTGCTGGTCACTGTGACCGCTGACAGTCCTGAGCGGTTGCGCCATGACGTGCGTGCGGTGCGTCGGGTGCTGGGCCGCTGCGGCTGCCACGCGGTCGTGCTTTACGGCGAGCAGGACCAGGCGTTCGCGGCTGGGGCGTTGCCGCTGGCGCGTGGGCTCAAGCCGATGCGGGGGTGGTTCGCGTGAGTGCGGGCAACGGTAGAACTGCTCGACCGCGGGTCCGGCGGGAAGGCTCGTGGTCGCAGCGCCTCGCCGATTCCGCAGCCCGCCGTGACCTCGCGGCGGCGCAGGCGGATCTGGCGGGGGAGCAGCGGGCGGTGCGGCGGCTGTCGGATCGGCTGTTGGGCCCGCCGTCGGTGGACGGGCGCGGTGCGTTCGGGCGGGCGGCGGGGCGGGTGTATTGGCGGCTGCGGCTTCCGCCGCTGGTGACCACGAGCGCGCAGTTGTGCAGCGTGTACCCGTTCGTCGCGGACCCGGGGTTGGGGGTGGACGGGCCGCTGATCGGGCAGGAGGTGTACTCCCGCGCCGGGTTCGTCTTCGGCATCCACGAGCTGTACCGGGCGGGCGTGCTGAGCGCCCCGAACATGGTGGTGACCGGGGAGATCGGGTCGGCGAAGTCGTCGCTGCTCAAAACGGTCGCGTTTCGTGGTGTGCCGTTCGGGGTGCGGTTCTACATCGTCGACGTCAAGGGCGAGTACGACACCCTCGCCGACGCCGCCGGCATCCGACCCGTGCGCGTCGGCCCGGGGTCGGGGGTGGTGATGAACCCTCTGGCGGGGATCCGTCGGCTGCCGGGGCAGGGTGAGGCGGAGTGGTTGCAGCTGCAGCGGGCCCGCCGCCTGCTGCTGCTGGAAGGGCTGTTGGAGATCCAGCTCGGCGGCCTGCTCGGTGAAGCCGAACGGTCCCTGGTCGAATACGCCCTCGACGCGGTGACCCGCGCCGATGACGGCACCAGCCCGGACCGGATGGACATCCCGACGCTGTCGCGGGTCCTCGCCGCGATGGGCGACCCGCCGCGGTGGGCGCACCGGCTGGCCGGCGTGCACTACGACGTCGACCAGTTCACCGCCGACAGTCGCCGCGTGCGCCTGGCATTGGAGCGGCTGATCACCGGCGCGCTCGGCGGGATCTTCGACGCCCCGGCCGCGTCGACGCTGACGATCGACTTCGACGAGCCGGGCGCGATCCTGGACCTGCGGGCGGTGCGCGCGTCGGACCAGATGACGGCGATGGCGATGACCTGCGCCCAGTCGTGGCTGGAGACGGAGCTGACCCGCCCGGACGCCCCGACACGTGTCTGCCTCTATGACGAGTTCGCCCTCGTCAGCCGCCACCTCGGGCTCATGCGGCGAATGCGGGAACAGCTGAAGCTCGCCCGAGCCCTCGGCACGGCCAACATCCTCGCGTTCCACCGGTTCTCCGACCTCGCCGCCAGCGGCGCCGCCGACTCCGAGCAGGTCCGTATCGCCCGGGGCCTGATCGAGGACACCGGTGTGCGGGTGTCCTACCGGCAGGCGCCCGGCTCCCTGGATGCGGCCCGCGAGTTCCTGGGCACCACCGATGTGGAGACGAACCTGTTGCTGCACCTGCGTCGTGGTGTCGGGCTGTGGAAGGTGGGGCTGCGCTCCTACGTCGTCAAGCACCAGCTCTCCACCATCGAGCGGCAGATGGTCGACACCGACAGTCGGATGCGGCAGACCCCGCGCGTAGCGACCGCGTCGCCGGGGAAGCCGGATGAGGCCGAGGCGGTGCGGTGATGGCCGGCTCGCTGATGTCTCCCGGGCATCGGCTGCCCCGCCGTGGGGTGGCCCGCGCCGATATCCTCGCCCGACTGACCCTGGCCGGCATCGCTGTCCTGCTCGTGGTGACCGGAACGGTCACCCTGTGGTTGGCCGGGCAGGTGGGCGGGCTGCTCACCCATGCCGGGTGGCCGGACAGCTCACCGGCCGACATGCCTGGCATCGCCGCCCGCTTCGTCACCGCACCGGGTGACCCCGAGCAGGCGTGGCCGGGCGCCGCCCGCGAGGAACTGCCGCCGGCACCGCTGCTGTACGGGCTGTGGACCATGCTGTTCAGCGTCTCCCTCGCGGGGATCGGCCTGCCGACGGTACGAATCGCTCGCCGGTGGGCGCGGCGGCGTGGGTTCGCCGGCCGCAAGGACCTGGACCGGGTGGTGACCGCCGAAGCGGTGCTGCGCCGCGTTGACGTGCTGCGACCTGGCCTGACGATCCGCGACACGGACTCTGCCGACATGGTGACGGTCAAAGAGCGCCGCCGCAGCGACCCCCTCGAAGTGGCCCGGCTACTCGGCCGGCACGCCCTGACGGGCGAACCGCTCTATCTCGCCAACGAGTACACCGAACTGCTCGCCGGAGCGGCCCGGTTCGCGAACAAGACGTCCCGCTACATCATCCCGAGGGTCGCCGACGCTCGCGGCGCGGTCATCACGACCTCCACCCGCCTCGACGTCGCCTCGGTCACCTACGACCTGCGTGCCGCGCTCGGCCCGACGCGGATCTTCGAACCGCAGGGCCAGGTGCCGGGGGTGCCTCGGCTGCGCTGGTCACCGATCGACGGCGCGGACGACCCGGACATCGCGGCACTGCGCGCCAAGGGCTTCGCCGCTGGCGCCGGACTCAAAGGCAACGTCGACAACGGCCAATACTTCCAGGACCAGGCGGCGGCGATCATCCGTGGGCTGCTGCACGCCGCCGCCCTCGACGAGCACGCCACCATGACCGAGGTGGCGAGCTGGGCGGCCAACCCGAGCGAGCCGCGCGCCGAGCGGATCCTGCGCCACCACGGGCAGACGGTGTGGGCCGACCGCCTCGCCTTCCACCGCGAGTCCTCTGGCCGTAGCCGTGACGCCATCCAGTCGGTCGTGTTCGGCGCACTGGACGCGTTCAGCAACCCCCGTATCCTGCACGCCTGCTCACCGCCTCGCGGGCAGCAGTTCGACCCCGAGCAGTGGCTCGATGGAGCCGGCACCCTCTACCTGGTTGGCACCCGCAGCGGTCAAGCGTTGACCGCGCCGCTGTTCGCCGCCATCGCCGAGGACATCATCTACCGCACCCTGCAACGGTCATTCGTATCCCCAGGCGGCCGGGTCGAGCCCTGCCTGTACCTGGTCGGCGACGAGATCACCAACATCGCGCCGCTGCCCTCCCTACCGGCGCTGGCGTCCGAGGGCGGCGGCTCGGGCATCGCCCTGTCGATCGCCTGCCAGAACACCCACCAACTCGAAGAACGATGGGGCCGCGACGGCGGCCAGGCCCTGCGCGACGGCGCGAACGCCCGCTTCGTGATGGGCGGCACGCAGGACGTCAACGCCCTCAAGGACGCCCAAGCCCTCCTCGGGCAGGTGCAGGAGCTGTCCTCGTCCGCGTCGTGGGGTGGCGGGAAGGCCAGCGTGCAGGAGAACACCCGCCGCGAGAACCTGGTCGACCTGGCGGAACTGCGCACCCTGCCGACCGGGCACGCCCTGGTGCTGCTGGGCAACATGCCACCGGTCGAGGTGGTGCAGCAAGCCTGGTGGGAACGCCCGGACGCCGACCGATTCCACACCGCGCAGGACGCCTTCAACACACGGTTGAGGAGGGCCAGCTGATGCCGGACCGCACCTTCCTGTTCCACATTCCCGAGCAGGCGTCACCGCAGGAACGCGCCACCGCCGAACTCGCCGCGCTGATCGATACCCTGCGCGGCTCGGTGGAACAACTCGCCCAGGCCCACGTGACGCTGTCCGAGCGCGTCGACGCCCTCGGCTCACCGACCGGATTCGTGCCGGCGCGGCACTGCTGGCGTGACCTGGACCGCGACCGCGCCCGGGAGCTGTGGGCGTGGCTCATCGCGTGGACCCGCTGGCTGTCCGACCGCTACGGGCTGGCCCAGGACTTCGGCGCCTGCTGGCCGGCACACCCGCCGCTGGTGGAGGAACTGACTGCCTTGGCGGTGTCGTGGCACCACGCCTACTCGACCAAAGCCGACCCTGACGCGCCCCTGCGCTGGCACGAGGCGCTGCATCGCGCACGCACCCGCTGGCAGCAGTGGGACTACCCCCGCTGCCGCTACGGCCAGCACAGCGAACCCAGCCCGGACGCCGTTTGGTCGCAGCCGTGGCCGACACCGGCCGAAGACGCCGTGCGCGCCGACATCGACGCACGCCCGGCGCCCGCCGCGGCGGTAGCCCAGGAAGGAGAGACCAGCCGATGACACATCCCGCCGAGATCACCAACGTGTGGGACTGGCAGCGCTTCGAGGCTGCCCTGGCAGGGCTGCGCGTCGGGGTCGACACCCTCGACGACTTCATCACCGGCCTGCGTGAAGACCCCAACGAGGCATACGGCAATAGCCGCAACCCCGAGGAGAAGCAGCAGTGGACGGACATCGATCAGCAGACACGGCGCAACACGGAGCTGGACTGGGCCAGCGACGGCTACCTCGACGGCGACTACCACCGCGACATCGAGGAGTAGACGCGATGTCGCGCGACGCTCGCCTCACCGCGACCATCACCAGCCTCACCTACCTGCACATCGACATCAACGAATTCGTTGACGCTTCCGCCGGGCAACTTTCGGCGCAGCGCCGCGCGGCGCTGGTTGACGTGCACCACCAACTGCGTGTGCTCGGACAGTGCGTCAACGCCGCGCTCGGCCCGGCGCCCGCCCCGGACGCTGAGCCCGCGGAGCCGACATGACCCGCCACTACCTCACGGCCCAGGTCCTGGCGGCGGCCGTGCTGCTGACCGGCGGATGCGCGAACCCGACGTACCAGGCCCCGGCGGCGCCGGCTACCAGTACCTCACCCGGTCAGCCGCCGTCAGGGCTGGCGGCGGATCCGGACGGGGTGCTGCCCACCCGCTCCGCCGCCACGGATCCGGCTGCCGCGACCGCGGCGGCCCGCTTCGTCGGACTGTGGGCCCGCCCCACAGTGCCGTCCGCCCGGTGGCGCGCTGAACTGCGTCCCTACGCGGTGCCGGCCTACGCGGATCTGCTCGGCACCGTCGACCCGGCCAACGTGCCCGCCACCCGCATCACCGCGCCTGCCCGGGTCGTGTCCGCCAGCGACACCCGGGCGGAGGTCGACGTCGACACCGACGCAGGCGTGCTCCGCGTGGTGTGCGTGCGCGACGACCAGCGGTGGCTGGTGGCCACCGTCGGCAGGAACTCGGATAACCGCCGATGAGCAGGGGCCGGGCCGGGCTCGTCGTGGCGGTGGTGGCCGCGCTGCTGCTGTGCGGGCTGCCGGTGGCGTCGGTGATCACCGAGGCGCCGGCGGCGGCCTGCGGCCCCACCGCGGCGCAGACCGCGAGCAGTGCCGGTGCCCGTGGCGGAGTCGGCCGGTGGACCAGTGAGCAGGTCACCAACGCGGCCACGATCGTCGCGGTCGGTCAGCAGCGGGGGATACCTGCCCGAGGCTGGGTCATCGCGGTAGCGACGGCCATGGTCGAGTCCAGCCTGCGCAACCTGCGCGGCGGCGACCGCGACTCCCTTGGCCTGTTCCAGCAGCGGCCCAGCCAGGGATGGGGCACTCCCGCGCAGATCCTCGATCCCGTCTACGCCAGCGGGAAGTTCTACGACAAGCTGCTGCGCATCGACGGCTGGGAGAAGATGCCGCTCACCGTTGCCGCGCAGCGGGTTCAGGTCTCGGCGTTCCCCGACCGCTACGGCGAGTTTGAGCACGACGCCGAGCAGGTTGTCGCGGCCGTGGTCGGCGTCAACGCGATCGGCGAGCTGCCCGGGGCGAGTCTCGCCTCCTGCGGCAGCGCACCGAACGTGGCGGCGTCGGGCTGGACCGTGCCGTTGCGCGCGAAAGTGGGCAGCGGCTACGGGCCACGCGCTGGCCGCCTGCACGCCGGCGTGGACCTCAGCGTGCCCCGCAACACCGTCATCCGTGCGGCCAGCGCCGGTGAGGTGGTGTGGTCCGGCTGCGACCCGAGCACCGGCAACTGCGACATCGACGGCAGCCCGAGCACCCGAGGCTGCGGCTGGTACGTCGACCTCGTGCACGCCGGAGGCTACGGCACCCGCTACTGCCACATGGTCCGCCGCCCCGACGTCCGCGACGGCGACACCGTCCAGGCAGGCCAGCCCATCGGCCTGGTCGGCACCAGCGGCCACTCCTCCGGCCCACACCTGCACTTCGAAACCCACCAGGCGGTCTGCGACCAGTCGCGCTGCGACCTCAGCAACGCCAACTCCACCGACCCGGTGCCGTTCATGCGTGAACGCGGCGCCCCACTCGGCGACAACAGCTATACCCGGACCTTCAACAGCACATCGATAGCGCACCAATCACGGGGGTGAAGATGCGCACCGATCAGAACGGGCACCCGCGCGTGCCCACACCACAACCGCCGCCACCGGCCGACCGTGCCGGCGGCAAAGGCCAGCGCCGAGACCGCAACACCCTGCGCCGACCGCGACACCTGCGTAGGCCGCGATGAACCACCGCCACCGCCGGCAGACCGCCGGCGTCTACCGCCCACCGGTCAACACCCGGCCCATCGCACCACCGCGTCCCGATGCGGTGGCGCAGCTGTGCCGCACCGCGAACAGCGTCCGCGCCCTGCTGGAACGCACCGTGCTGCGCGAGGCCGACCTGACCTGGACCAGCTACGACGTGCTGGTGCTCATCTGCACCCACCGCGTCATCGAAACCCGCGCCATCACCGTGGAAGTCGGCATCGCCAAAGCCACCCTCACCAAAGTCCTCCGCGACCTCGTTCAGCGCGACCTCGTGCGTCGCCAGCTCCACGAGCGTGACCGCAGACGAATCGTCGTCCGACCCACACAAGCCGGCATGGAACTGGCACGCGAGCTGCAACACCGCGTCCACCTACAGCAGGCGGAACTGTTCGCCGCTCCGGGATTGCCACCAAAAGACGCCCTCACCAGGGCACTGCGAGTGGTGGCCACCCGCAGCCACCCCAACGACACCCCTGCCACGGGAGGGGACACGCGATGACCAGCCGCACGGCCCAACACGCCGTCCCGTGCGTCGCCACGGTCCTCGACCCCAGCGTCCGCGTCGCGCCGGCCGTGGCCGTACGCGGCGCCGGACCGGCCGAACTGCTGGTTGAAGCGCTTACCCACCACACCGCCTCCACCCAGACCCCCGCTTACGCGGCGGCGACGGAAGCGAGAACCCGATGACCACACAGGCAACGCTGTCGAGCCCGAAGCCGGCCCGAGTCACCGCCGGACGCATCACCGCAGGGGCGGGGTGGCGGTTGGGCCTGTTGTACGGGCCTGCGGTCTACGGCGTCAGCGCCGCCGCCGTCGCGCTTCCGGACGCCGCCCGACACCTGCACGCCAGCGGCCCAGCTCTGGCATGGCTGCTCACCGCGTACGCCGTGGGCATCGGCGTCGGCGCCGTCACCGCCGGACGCACCATCGACCTGTGGGGTGACCGACCGGTCCTGCTGATCGCGGTCACGCTGCTCGCCGCCGGAACACTGGCCTGCGTCGTGGCCCCCAACCTGACCATCGCCGTTGCGGGGCGCATTCTGCTGGCAGTGGGATCCGGCGCGGTCAAAGCCGTAAGCCTCGCCACGGCCGCCCGCCTACCCGCACCGCAGCGCCCGACGGCGTTGGCGCGTTTCGGTGCGTGTCTGGCCGCGTTCGGCGCTACCGCGCCGCTGGCCGGCGCACTCGCGGCAGCCTGGTCCTGGCGTGTGGCCCTGGCCCTGCCCGTGCTGTCCATCGCCGCGATCCCGCTCTGCTGGCCCCTGACCACCCCTCGGCGCCAGCGAGAACCGCTGGACTGGCCCGGGGCGGGACTCCTCGCCGCTGTGGCAGCCGGGCTCCTCCTGACTGCCCAGACCGCTGCTCAGCACACCAGTGCACTCACCACCGCGGCGTCCGCGGCAGCCACGGTGACCGCCGCGCTGACCCTCGCCCTTCGCAGCCGCCGCCGCACGAACGGATTCGTCGTCGACGGCGTGATCGCGGCCCCATGGTTTCGGCGCACGGCATTCGCCGGGGCGGGCGTCTACGCAGGGCTGTTCGCCGTCCTCTACGCCGCACCCCACCTGCTGACCACGCTCGGCTACGACACGATGGACATCGGGCTGCTCCTACTGCCCGGCGCCGCAGTCGGAGCCGGCCTGGCCCGAGGTGCCGCCGTCGCCGCCCGACGGCTACCCGCCCGGCACGTCCTGACGGCAGCCAGCCTGCTCCTTGCAGGCACGCTCTGCTACGCCGCACTCGACCCCAGGCCGCTCGGCGTCGCCGCAGCAGCCACAGCCGCGTTCGCCACATCGGCGACCGCGCAGATGCTGCTCACCGCAGAAATCACCCGCCACGTCACACCACAACAGCGAGGCGGCGCCACCGGACTACTCATGCTCGCGATCTTCACCGGCGGAGGCGGCGGCACCGCACTCTGCGCCGCCCTGTGGCAACCCTGCGGACCCAGCATCGCCCTAGCGCTGGCCGCGCTGCTGCCCGCCGCAGCCGCCGCCGCAGCCTCGCGCCTGCGCCCCTGACAAGGCATCCCCCGACCGACGAAGGAACACCCATGCCCCACACCCCTCACCCTGATCCCGACCTCGGCTCCCGGCTGGCCGCGCTGTGCGAGCGACTCACCACCGCACGCCGAACCGACCTGAGCGGCACCACCGCCACCACCGGATTCCGCGCCCTTGCGCCCTTGCTCGACTTCGCGATCTACAACAGCGGCGACACCGACTCCGACCCCACCCACCTCAACCACTGCCACGACCTCGAACGCGAAGCCGTGAGCTTCTTCGCCGGCTTGTTCCGCGCCCCTGAACGATGGTGGGGTTGCGTCACCCACAACGCCGCCGACGCCACACTGCACGCCCTACACCTGGCACGCATCCGACTCGGGACGGCAGTCGTCTACCACTCGGCCGCCGCGCACCCCAGCGTGCCGAACGCGGCACGGATCCTCGGACTGCACGCCATCGCCATCCAGACGACCGACACCGGCGAAATGAACTACCACCACCTCACCCACGAACTCGCCCACCACCGCGGCCCAGCCGCCATCGTCGTGGCGAGCATCGGCACACCCTGGACCGACGCCGCGGATGACGTCGCAGAGATCCACCGACGCCTGGACCAGTTCGCCATCATCCGACGGCACGTCCACAGCGACGCCGCAGGCACCGGCATCCCGCTGGCCCTCAGCGACGCCCCACCGCCGTTCGACCTGTCCGACGGAGCCGACAGCATCAGCATCAGCGGCAATACCGTTCTCGGCCTACCCGTGCCCGTCGGCGTCCTCGTCACTCGCCGCCGACGCGCCACAGCCGCCCTGACAAGCGCTCACCGCAGCGGCGACCCCGTCGACGCCCACAGCGGCCTCGCCACCATCATGCTCTGGCACGTCGTCGCCAGTCTGGGCCGCCAGGGACTCCGCGAACGCGTCCAGTACGGCATCGACCTGGCCGCCTACACCGAACAGCGACTCCACGACATCGGCTGGCCGAACTGGCGCCGCCCAGGCGCACCAGCCGTTGTCCTGCCCACACCGCCACCAGACGTCACCGCTCAATGGACCTTGATGACCGACGGCAGAATCAGCCGCATCACCTGCCACCCCGGCATGACCTACCAACACGTCGACAAGTTCGTGACCGACCTCGCGCCGCACAGCGTCGACCACGCCCGCACCTACCGGCATGGTGCGACCACCCGGGAGCCCTCCCGCAGCTCAGAGGGGCCAGTGAGCTCGCCTGGGGAGACGCGACGCCGTACGTCGGCGCGGGTGTAGCTACGCGTCAACGTCTAGCCCAAGCTCCCGGCGAATCGCCCTTAGAAGGTCAGCAGACCGCGCGCCAAGGTCCCATAGGTTGCTTCTCAATATGCGGATGCGCTCCTCGTTCTGCAGGGAGCCACCGTTGAAGGCGTTCCAGCAGACCGTCGCCCGCACGAAGGCATCCCCGCAGATCCTGTCCGTCTCCGTGGACGTGAAGAGCCTCGCCTTGGCCCGGACCAAGCCTAGGTGGTTGAAGAGTTGTGCGACCTCGCCCCGCCACTCCGCGTCGAGCCTCTTTGGGCCAGGGCCATCGACGGGCAAGCGGATGGAGATTGCGGTCCGGAAGCGGTCTAGCTGTTGAATCAGCTCGCTGTAGGAGGTGAGGCGTTCCTGCTGCCAGCGGGCGTGGTCCTCGCGATCCCACTGTTCCTGGCGTTCCGCCCGCTCGCGCTCCCAGCGGGCAAGCTCCTGCCTCTGCTGCCTCTTCCACTGTCGGCTCTCGCGCCGTCCGCTGAGGACCTGGGTCACGACAGCAGCAGCGAGCGTGCCGATCACGGCTAGGGCAGCAGCAACTAGGACCATCCACGACGGCGCACTGGAACCCACCCGACCATGGTCGCTCATCCGTGCTACCTGGTCGTCCGAGCCCATTCCGAGAGATTTTTCGGGCAGGAGTTCCAACTGCGCAACCCTGGATCGGCGCCGGTGCTATCCGTGATCTCGTTGGGGGTGCGCGGCACGGCGACGGCTTCGATCCTTTTTCACCAGGACAACTCGGTGATCCATGTCGAGGACTACGAGGGCGACCCGAGCCGGCGACCGCTGACCTACGACGAGTTGCAGGCATTGTTCGACGCCGCCGACGGACGGGCAGAGCAGATCAGAGCGCGAGGGGTGAAGGGCGCGTTGTCCGCGCTGAGGGACGCGGCGATGCTGAAGCTGACGTACGCCTTCGGGCTGCGCCGACGCGAGGTGGCGATGCTTGATCTCGTTGACGTGCGATCGAATCCGAAAGCGCCGCAGTTCGGCCGGTGCGGGATGGTCATGGTGCGCTACGGCAAGGCATCGCGGGGCGGTCCACCGCGGCGCCGCACCGTGCTGCTGGTGCCAGAGATGGACTGGATGGTGCCGGTGGTGGAGCACTGGGTGCACGAGGTTCGCCCGGCTCTGGGACCGGGGAAACATCCGGCGCTGTGGGTGACCGAGCGTCGGGGACGGGTGTCCACGCGGTTGGTTAACGAGGCGTTCGTCGCCGCGAAGAAGGCGGCCGGGTTGGACCCGGCGCTCGACCCGCACTGCCTGCGGCACTCCTACGTCACCCATCTGGTCGAGTTCGACTACCCGGTCAAGTTCGTGCAGGACCAGGTGGGGCACAAGTTCGCCAGCACCACGGCCATCTACACCGGGGTGTCCAACGAGTACCGCAATCAGCTGCTGCAACGCGCCTTGCAGGACCGGCTCGGACGGATGTGGGAGGCGCAGTGATCAAGAAGATGGGTTACCGGTGGCACCTTCGGCAGCTCATGGCCGGCAAGGACATGTTCGCCACCACGGACCTGGTGCCGCTACTGGCCGAACGCGGTGTCACCCTGTCGCGGGAACAGGTGTTCCGGCTGGTGACCCAGCCGCCGCAGCGGCTGTCGATGGACACCCTCGTCGCGTTGTGCGACATCCTCGGATGCACGCCGAACGACCTGATCGAACCGCAGGTGGTGAACCAGACCGTCCGCAAGGCTGCCTCCGGCGGCGGCAAGGTTGCGCTACCGGCACCGCCGCGTGCCGCGATACGCCGGCCGCGGAACGGATGAGCGCCCGCCGGCGACGCAACCGGAACCGCTATGCCGGCGACCCCACGGAGGCCGCCCAGGAACGGCTCGTGGGTCACGTGCTCGCGGCTACCAGCGATCGCCTGTCCCGAGAGGCGGCGCGGGCCCTGCTGGAAGGGGCTAACGCCTGGACGTTCATCCCGATGCGCCAGCTCGACCAGCACCTGACAGCCCGCCCTGACGCCCTGCTCGCGCCGGACCCGCACGCACCGAGGGTCTTCCTCCGGTTGGTCTACGCCTTGGTCGACGCCGGCTTCGGCGATGCCGTCACCCTGCCTGGCTGCGCGAACTGCGGTCGCTCGCTACCGGACCTGCAACGTGGCCGACCACACCCAGACGGGATCGGCCGATGCTGCCAGCCGTGCATGCTCAAGATCGAGCAGATCATCTGCGCACGATGTGGGCGACCGGGTGACCGCGCCGCCCGCCGCGACGAGGGAGTGATCTGCCGCTCCTGCTACCGCACGGACCCGGCCCGGCAACAACCGTGCGCCCGCTGCGGACGGCGACGCCAGCCGACCCGGCGGACACCGGCCGGTGAACCACTGTGCCAGGGGTGCGCGCCCCGCCCGGTTCACATCTGCGCGACGTGCGGCCTCTCGGCGCCCGCCCACGCCCTGACCAGCGAGGGGCCCATCTGCCGCCGCTGCTACCAGCAGCCAGAGCGCCGCTGCGGAGGCTGTGGTCGCACCCGGCCCATCAAGCAACGCGCCATCGGCGGCGACCCGGATCTCTGCTCCGCCTGCAACCAGTCACCCGTGTCCGAATGCGGGGTCTGCGGCCGGTGGCGGCACTGCCAGCGCGGACCGGACGGCGCGCTTCGCTGTCCCAGCTGTCGGCCCCGGCCGCTGCGTGAGTGCGCCGTGTGCCACCGCCACCGCACCACTCAAGCGTTCTGGCCACTGGGGCCGGTGTGCTCGACCTGCTACAGCGCGACCGTGAACAACCCCTGCTCCTGCTCGATCTGCGGACAGCACCGGGTCCTGGTCGGTCGCGACGACGGTGGGGCCGGCACGTGTGGGCCCTGCGCGATCCGGGTCGCCGGCCCGATCGAGACCCGCGCGAACCTGGACTACCTGTGCGCCTCCTGCGGCGAAGCCGGTGACCTCTACGCCGCGCACCGCTGCGCCCGCTGCGTCCTCACCGACCGGGTCAGCGACCTTCTCGGCGACGAAAACGCCGTGATCGGCCCTCAGCTCCTGCCCTTCGCTGACGCCCTGGTCGACGCAGCCGTTCCCCGCAACGTGCTCGCCTGGCTGCGACGCAGCGACTCCGCCCGGCTTCTCGCCGAGCTGGCATCCACCGGTACCCCGGTCACCCACGACGTCCTCGACCAACTACTGCAATCACCGAGGATGGCCGCGGTCGACTACCTCCGGAAACTGCTCATCGCCACCAACGTGCTGCCCGATCGGCTGGAACCCCTTGCCCGGCTCGAACCATGGCTCGATGCCCAACTCGCCGACCAGCCCGCCGAGCATCAACGACTCGTGCGCCCCTTCGCCCAGTGGGTCGTCCTGCGCAAAGCCCGCCGAGCCGCCAACCGCGGTCGATACACCGGCAGTTCCGCCAACGCCGACCGCGAGGACATCCGCCAGGCGCTCGTCCTACTGTCCTGGCTCACGGAGCGCCACCTGACGATCGATGACCTCACGCAAGCTCACCTGGACGAATTCATGGCCCTCGCCAGATCCAAGCGACGTCGAGCGGTCCGAGCGTTCACGGCCTGGACCGCCGCCCGCCGGATCACTCCAGAGCTGATCATCGCTCGCCGTCGTGACGACACCCCATCGCGGTTCATCGCCGAAGAACACCACCTCGACCTGCTGCGACGCTGCCTCACCACCGACGGACCCGCGCCGCTCGACGTGAAGGTCGCCGGCAGCCTCATCCTGCTCTACGGCGCGCGCCTGTCGAAGATCCACAGGCTGACCACCGACCGCCTGAGCCAAGACGACCGAGGCACCTACCTAGCGATCGACTCCGTGCCGGTGCTGCTACCACCGAGCCTCGCCCAGCTCGTCAACCAACTCATCGCGGAACCACCACGCACGTTCGGTCTGCGGCCCACCACCCCGGCGCTGACGACCTACTTGTTCCCCGGCCGACCGCCGGCACGGCCCATCGGTCCAGCCCACCTCGGCGCCCGGCTCCGGCGGCACGGCATCCCCGTCGGTGCCGCACGCAACACCGCTCTCATCGCTCTCGCGGCCGAGTTGCCCGCAGCCGTGATCGCTGACCTGTTCGGGCTCACCTACAAGACCGCCAGCGCCTGGAGCAGCTACGCACAAGCTGACTGGACCGCCTACCTCAACAGCCGGACCGTCCCGTAACCCTCGTCTCCGGGACGGACCTCGTGGCCCGGCCAGGGCGACCGCGGCCGGCCCGACCGGGCGGGTCACCGGTTCGCTTGGTCGGTACAGCAGGCGTCGGTGCAGCCGGGCCCGCACCCACAACCGTCGGTGCCGCCGCCAACGGCGGGCAGGGCGCAGTCGTCGCACTGCTCACCGCGCCATGCCTCGACGCCCTCACGCACAGCGACGGCGGCGATGACCAGCGCGGCGACCGGGTCGGCCCACCACCAGCCAAGAGCGGCGTTGGCCAGCAGCCCAACCAGCACGATCACCGACAGGTACGTGCACAGCATGGTCTGCATGGAGTCGGCCACGACGGTGGCCGAGCCGAGTTCGCGGCCGGTGCGCCGCTTGGCCCAGACGAGCAGCGGCATGACGAGGACGGAGACGGCGGCGATGCCGATGCCGACCGGCGACGTCTCGGCCTGCTCACTGCCGAGCAGGGAGCGCACCGCGTCGACGGTGACCCAGGCGGCCAGTGCGAAGAACGACACGGCGATCAGTCGCAGCGCCAGCCGCTCGCGGCTCTCGGGTACGCGGGAGCGGAACTGCCAGATCACCACCAGCGCACTGGACACCTCGACGAAGGAGTCCAAGCCGAAGCCCAGCAACGCCGTCGATGACGCCGCCACCCCGGCCGCGACCGCGACGACGCCTTCGAGGGCGTTGTAGCCAGCAGTCGCGTACGCCAGGTGCAGGCTGCGCCGGTTGAGTTGCGCCCGCCGCGCCGAGCTCGGCGCCACCGGAGTCGGAGCGCTCACCGGGTCACCACCGCGGTGTCGGCGCCATAGGCCGGGCACAGCGCGACGGCGGCACCGGTCGCGGCGAGCACCCCCTCGGCAGCGGCAAGCAGGTCCATCAGCTCTGGGCGGGTCAGCGCGTAGAACGACTGCCGACCCTCGGTGCGATAGTCGACCAAGCCGCAGTCACGCAGGCAAGCCAGGTGCTTGGACACCGTCGACTGGGCCAGACCCAGCTCACCGGTCAGATCCACCACCCGAGCCTCACCTGCGGCGAGCCGAGCCACGATCCGCAGCCGAGTCTCGTCAGCCAGGGAACGAAACAGCGCCACCGCCGGCGTCATCCCGGCTGACACCGCAGCAGTCACACACTCATCCGAATTCATCGCCACACCACGATGATAGCCCAAGCCGGCGATGACAAGTCTGCCGGGCTCCTGGTGACTCTCACCCTTGACCCAACCAGCCGCCTGGATCAACTGATCAAAGCGGCCCGATTAGCGCCGAATCGAATAAGTGCACTCCACCGGTGAAGTGCGCGCGGCCTGCTCGACGCCCAGGCATTCACCGCGGTGGGCAGCACACCGCTGCGGTGGTCGTCTTGCGACGGCGCAGCAGGACCGCGATCACCCACACGGTGGCGGCCGTGGCCAGCCCAACGGCGAGGGCGATGCCGCCGATCGCGGTGCCGCCGAGCCCGGCGAGGACACCGGCGACGATGAGTAGGTGCACGGTGCAGCAGGCGACCATCGCGCCGACCCCGCCAGCGATGGCGGCCGGGCCGCCGACGGTGGATGGGCGCTGGGCCGGGGTGCTGCCGGTGGGAGGCACGGCGCTCACCCCTCCGTCCTGCGCGTCGGGGCGATGCGAATACAGGCGGCCAGGGCTGTGGCGTTGTCCGCGGCCAGAGATCGGGCCAGCATGATCAGGTCGGCCACCCGAGGGTCGGTGACCTGGTAGAAGGTGCGCCGCCCGTCGCGGCGGGCCGCAACGTAGCCGCAGTCGGCCAAACAGGCCAGGTGGCTGGAAACCCGGCCCTGGGCCAGGCCGACGTGCGTCACGCACTCGCCGACCGTGTGCGGCTCGTGCAGCAGGAACTCCAGCAGCCGCAGCCTGGTCGGATCGGCGAGGGCGCGGAAGAACTTGGCCACCATCCCCACCCCCTCGTCCTCGGCCGGCAGCAGCGCCACGGCCGGCGTTGTCAAGGCCGGCGTCGCACGCTCGGTCACCTCACCACCCCAATCCTGGAATCATCCGGATAAGCAGATGCTAGCGTGGCATCCAAGGATCCGGTACCCGGATGGTTTCCGCTTGAGGACGGTGCGTGATGCGGTACGACCTGGCAATCGTCGGCTCCGGTGGCAGTGCCTTCGCGGCGGCGATCGCCGTGCGGCGTAAGGGCAAGCACGTGGTGATGGTGGAGCACGGCGACGTGGGCGGCACGTGTGTGAACACCGGGTGCGTACCGTCCAAGGCGCTGCTGGCCGCCGCGCACGCCCGCCACGTCGCGCTGGACGCGGCCCGCTTCCCGGGAATTCGCGCGAGCGCCGAGCAGGTGGATTTCCAGGAGCTGATCGCCGGCAAGCGGCGACTGGTGGCAGACATGCGGGCGGACAAGTACGTCGACCTCGCCGCCGAGTACGGCTGGGATATCCTCACCGGCCACGGCCGGTTCACCGAGGGCCCGCTGCTGTGGGTCGATCTGCCCGACGGCGGCAGTCAGCGCATTGAGGCGGAGAACTACCTGATCGCCACCGGCTCGGCCCCGTGGATACCACCCATCGACGGCCTCGCCCAGGTCGGCTACCTAACCTCCACCACGGCGATGGAATCCGACCACCTGCCGCAGTCCCTGCTGGTGGTCGGCGGCAACTACATCGGCCTCGAACAGGGGCAATTGTTCGCCCGACTCGGCACCCAGGTCACCGTGGTCGAGACCCTCGACCGACTCGCGCCCAAGGAAGAACCGGAGGTGTCCGCTGCCATCGAGCAGGTCTTCGCCGACGACGGCATCGCCGTCCACACCACCGCGACCGTACGGTCGGTACGCCGCGAGAACGGACACGTCGTCGCCGTGCTCGACGGACAACCCGGCCGACAGATCCACGCCGAGCAGATTCTGATCGCCACCGGACGCCGCCCAGTTGTCGACGGCCTGAACCTGGAGACGGTCGGAGTCAAGACCGGCCAGCACGGCGAGATCCTGGTCGACGAGCACCTGCGCACCACCAACCCGCGTATCTGGGCCGCCGGAGACGTCACCGGCCACCCCCAGTTCGTGTACGTCGCCGGCGCACACGGGTCGATCGTGGCCGACAACGCCTTCGACAACGCGGGTCGCACCGTCGACTACCACCACCTGCCGCAAGTCACCTTCACCACCCCGGCGATCGCGTCGGCCGGGATGACCGAGGCCCAGGCGATCAGCGCTGGTCACCGCTGCGACTGCCGGGTACTGCCGCTGGAGTACGTGCCACGCGCGATCGTCAACCGCGACACCCGCGGCCTCATCAAGCTGGTCGCCGACGCCGACACCGGCCGACTCCTCGGCGCCCACGTGGTCGCCGACACCGCCGGAGAGGTCATCGCCACCGCCGTGTACGCCCTTGCCAACGACATGACCGTGCAGCAGATGGCCGACCTGTGGTGCCCATACCTGACCATGGCCGAAGGCCTCAAACTCGCCGCCCAGACCTACACCCGCGACGTGTCGAAACTGTCCTGCTGCGCCTCCTGATTAACCCGCGCCCACCAGTCCCACGACAGGAGATGCCTGGTGAATAGGACAGCCACCACCGGCGAAGACCTGGGCGTCGCCGCTCTGGCCGGCTACCTGGGCACGAAGATCATGGAGCTGGTGTCGCAGAAACTCTACGAACTCGAACCCGCACAGGCCGCGCCCACGAAGACGCGGCCCGTCCCGGGGGTCACCGTACCGAATCGCAGCCGCCCAAACCGCCAAGCTATTCGGCCTCGACCTCAGCCAGAAGCAGCTGGACTGGGCGGGACTGCTGTTCCACTACGGGCTCGCTGTCTCGTGGGCACCCCTGTACGCCCTGCTGCGCCGCACCACGCCGATGCGGCCGGTAACCGCAGGGCTGACACTGGGCACCGCGATGAGCCTGATCGTCGACGAAGCGATCACCCCAGCCTTGTAGTTCTCGGCCCCCAACCGGGCCTACCCACTGGTGGCCCACCTGCGCGGGTTCGCCGCCCACCTCACGTTCGGCCTCACCGTCGCCGCCGTCACCGAAACCATATGGGCGCTGCGCCGCCGACGCCCCTAATACTGCAACGGCAGTTGGTCAGGGGTAGCCGCGTCGTCGGTAGTGGCAGGTTCGGGCTTGGTGTTGGCGTCGTCGGCGCCAGTTGGACCAAGCCCAGACGCGTTCTGGTGGGTGAGTTGATCGCACTACGAGTGCGGTAAGCAGTCTTCGGATCTCGGGTACGGTGTAGCCGATCATCATGCCGTCGCCGGGACTGGATCCCCTTTTGTAGTCAGGGATCGGGCGACGGAGAGCCAGGCGTGGGCGGCCATGGACAGGGTGATGTGGGCGTACCAGGCTCGCCAGTCGCGGACCTGGTATTCGTCGAGGCCGGCTTCGTTCTTGGCCTGCTGGAAGCACTCCTCGACCGCCCACCGGGCACCGGCGATACGGGCGAGGTCGACCAGGCGGGTGCGGCGGGGCCCGTAACAGACGTAGTAGGCGATCTCGCCGGTGGCGATGCTGCGCCGGGCCAGCAGCCAGTGCCCGCGACCGGGCTGCCAACCGATGCGCACCGGCACCCGCGCCCACCAGTACTCGCGGGGGCCGTGGGCGCCCGCGCCGGCGGACAGCCGGCACCACGCCCGAGCAGGCAGGGCCGCGATCAGCTTGTCAGCACGGGCGATGCCCATCGTGGTGGTGATCATGTCGTCGTTGCGGCGGGTCGCGACCACATAAGCCACATCCCGGTGTTCCAACCACAGCCGCAGCGACTTCGACTGCCCGTAGGCCTCGTCCATCGTCACCCACCCCACCGGCACGTCAGCGTCCAGAGCGCGGGCCAGCATCTCGCGGGCCATCTGCACCTTCGTGGCGAACTGCACCTCGTCCGGGATCCCGGCAGCCCGGCACCGGTCCCGGTCCTCAGTCCATGACGTCGGAAGGTAGAGCTGCCGATCGATCAGCGCGTGGCCCTTCGCCGACCGGTAGGCCAGGAACGTGCCGACCTGGCAGTTCTCCGTCCGACCGGCGGTGCCGGAGTACTGCCGTTGCACCCCGGCCGAACGCGTGCCCTTCTTCAGAAACCCGGTGTCGTCGACGATCAGCACACCGTCCGGCTCGCCGAGGTGCTCAACTACGTAGTCCCGCACATCATCACGGACCGCATCGACGTCCCAGTCCGCCCACCGCAGCAGCCGCTGCATCCCGTCCGGCGACACATCCCCGGCCTGCTCAGCGAGGGTCCAGCCGTTCTTACGGCCCAGACCCGACACCAGGCCGCACAGGTACTGACGCGCCCGCCGCCGCGGCTCGGAACGGCGAAACCGAGGCCCGATACGGGCATGCAACCGGTCCAACTCCCCATGCCAACGATCGACATCAACGTCCGTCACAGGCAGACCAACGAACGCGAACCGAACTCGATTCGCCTACTGCCGTTGCAGTATTAGAGCGTGTCTCAGGTGGTGAGTTTGAGATAGCGCTTGTGGCAGGTAAGGGCGGCGGCGAGGGTTACGAACGCGCAGTACAGGCTGGCCGAGCGTTCGTAGCGGATGGTCAGCCGGCGGTAGCCGGTGAACCAGGCGAAGGTCCTTTCGATCACCCACCGGTGCCGCCCGAGTCGGTGTGAGGATTCGATGCCTCGGCGGGCGATGCGAGGACGGATGCCACGCTGGCGGAGCATGCGGCGTAGATGGGGGTAGTCGTATCCCTTGTCGGCGTGCAGCTTGTCGGGCCGCCGGCGGCGAGGGCCGCGCCGGGAGCGCACGGCAGGGATGGCCTGGATGAGGGACTCCAGGCAGAGGCTGTCGTGGGTGTTCGCAGCGGACACCCCGACGGACAGGGGCAGGCCGTTGCGGTCGGACAGGGCGTGGATCTTGCTGCCGGGCTTGCCCCTGTCTACCGGGCTGGGGCCGGTCAGGTCGCCCCCCTTTTCGCCCGCACCGACGCCGCGTCGGCGGTGGCCCGGGACCAGTCGATGAGCCCCTCGGCGCCGAGTTGGTCCAAGGCGGCCATGTGTAGGCGCCGCCAGAGGCCCGCGTTCGTCCAGGCGACGAATCGGCGGTGCGCGGTGGCCTTGGACACCCCGAACCCCGGCGGCAGGTGCCGCCACGCGCAGCCGGTCGTCAGCACGTACACGATCGCGGCGAACACCGCCCGCGCCTCGATCGGCGGCGTGCCGCCGCCCTGCGGGCGTCGAGGCGGCAGTGGGATCAACGGGGCAGCAAGGTCCCACAACTCGTCCGGCACCCACTGCGAGATCAACCGCTCGTCCACAGTAGAAGTGATCTACCACCAAGGTCAGCTGACCGCCACCTGAGACGCGCTCTTATCGACTGTCTACTTTGCCCGTTTGGTCAACGGTTCCCTGCTTGGGGGACCCGGACGTCCCGGAACGGTCCGACACGGGGTGATAGTGCACGATACGCCATTGGGCTTATTGGCTGCTTGGGCGGCATTGGCTAGCATCAACCATCATGCCTCCGGCATTGACGAGCGCAGACTCTTAATCTGCGGGTTCGGGCTTCGAGTCCCAGGCGACACCTTTCGAGCCGCATCAAGACGTAGCCACCCTTAGCCCGTTCTCTTGAACGCCATCACCGCGTTCGCTAGCGTCGGTTGCGGTGGAAGTGCTAGTCCGTCTGGCCTGGCACACGCCACCAGGAACGGGGAAATTAGTGACCCAAGCGTGAGTCGCCACGCCACCTGCCGAACGATTACTGGTAGGCCGGTAAAGGATTGACCTGCACGCGGACAGTCTCTTGCAGTGGACGTGGGAGATGTACATGACGGTCAGGGATCAGTGCGCCTACTGCTGGTTGAAGCTACGGAGGTGATGTGAGTGCTTACGGGCGAGAATCATGTGGCTAGATCAGCGAGATCAGAAACTGATCAGTGCCGACCTGATCGACACGGCCATTATGAGAACCTTCTGAGTCAGGGCCTGCCGCTTCCACGCCTCGCGCGGAACGTGCAACCACAGGCACGTTGTTGTGCGGTCACACCGGTCGACTCTAGCGGTCGCCTTGGTGATCGGGCGCCGCTTCTGTCCCTCGGATGGTTGAAGGGGCGAACCCTTGATATCGCTTGCCAGGACGGTGCTGTTGCTGTGACCGCCCGGCGCGGCGGTCGTTGGAAGGTTACCAGACAGGGGCATCTACTGTTGCCGTCCGCGATACGCCGGAGCTGCGGCATTGCAGTCGGTGACCGCCTTCTGGTTCTGGCGTATCTTGACCGAGGATCGTTGATGGTGTACACGATGGGCGCGCTGGAATTGATGGTTGCCCTGTACACCGGAGAGCATGAGGTGCGGTGAAGGAAATGGGCAGGCAGGCCGCCGAGGGTGAGGATTTGAGGGCGGCACGCCTTCTCCTAGCCCGATTGGGTCTAACCCCCGAGCAACTTTTATCGGTGCCGAACACGCCCGTATGCATGCCTACCTTCGACGAATACATCGATCGTGTGTCCGAGGCAGTAACGGTTGGCACGCGGCGTGTCTACGGCACCTACTGGAAACGGTTGAGTGACGTCTGGGGAAACAGGCACCTGAATGAGCCCAGCCCTTTGGAAATTAGACAGCTCGCCGAGCGGATGAAAGAACAGGGGGTAGTGCGACGAAACTCTCGCGGCGGTCGGACGGCCGCCGAGCACCTCATCTCCTCACTCAGGTGCCTCTACAACTATGCCGTAGCCGACGGACTCATTACCGAGGCCGACAACCCAGCCAAGCGGGTCCCGAAGCCGAGACGCCTTGCTAGCACGCGCCGCGCCCTGTCGCAGGCGCAACTCGCATCAATCAATGAAGTCGCTGCTACGACCGGAAATGATCCTGAACTCGATACTCTCCTGCTGAGACTCCACATCGAGACCGCCTGCAGACGCGGCGGCGGCCTCGCCCTGTGCCGAAGGGACCTCGATGCGGACCAGTGCATGGTTCAGCTGCACGAAAAGGGCGAGACCGTGCGGTGGCAGCCCATCTCTCCCACCTTGGCCAGTCGACTCGCGGAGCATGCAGGGGACCGCGGCGGTAGCGATCCCGCCGACAAGTTGCTCAGATATCGAACAGGAAGACCAATCACGAGCCGCCGCCACGACCATCTTTGGCAGCGACTCAGCCGGCACCTGCCCTGGGTAGCAGTCCAGCAGATCAGCACGCACTGGCTGCGCCACACAACCCTGACCTGGGTGGAGCGTAGTTTCGGATACGCCGTCGCGCGAGCATACGCAGGCCACAACGGCAGATCCGACGCAGGTACAACCAGCACTTACGTGCGCGCAGATGTATACGAGGTCGCCCGCGCTCTCACGGCATTGACAGGCGAACCGCACCCACTTCTTTCTCCGAACCGCTCGGTGAGCTCTACTTCTCGAAGCGACAGGCCGATTCCAGAAAGGCATCCGAGGACTTGAAAACAACTCCAGCGCTGGTCAAAGAGGGATGACGATTCGGGGCTCCAGGCGTTCGCGCAGGGCCCCTGACCAGGGATGGAGTTGTTTTTCGCTGGAACCTACGGCGAGGCCCATGAGTGCCGACCACCCCATGAGTGCCCGGACGCCGACGAGCACCCGGCCCCGGGGCGCGGGTGCTCGTCGACCAGGTGCGGTTGCTCAGGATGTCGTCCAGCAGCGCCCGGTGCGCGTCGAACACCACGGGGTCGATCGCGGCCAGCTCGTTGACGAGCACGGCGTACGAGCCGTCCGCAGGCCGTGGGTCAGCGGGCCGGCAACAGATCGGTGAGTAGGGCCTCGATGCTGGCCTTGAGGCTCCCCCGGTAGCTCGGAAACTCTGATGTTCCCCGGGTTCGGTGGAGTCAGGTTGGTTGACTCGTCAGGCTCGTCACTCGTTGAGGAGAGACGTGCCGAGGAGATATCCACCCGAGTTTCGTCGTAAGGTCCTCGATCTGCTCAAGGCTGGCCGATCGGTAGCGGAGCTGGTCCGTGACCTGGATATCAGTGATCAGACGATTTACAACTGGCGCGCCGCCAGGAGCTGATCGACACCGGTCAGATGCCGGGCGTGAGGTCCGCTGACCAGTCGGAGTTGGTCGCCGCTCGGCGGCGTATTGCCGAACTGGAGGCCGAGTTGGCCGTGCATCGCCGTGCGGCTGAACTGCTCAAGGAGGTGGTGCCCCCACAAGACCGGTACGCGGCCGTCCAACGGATGGCCGCTGAGGGGCTACCCGTCGAGGTCTGTTGCCGTGTGCTCGAGGTCTCGGCGTCCGGGTACTACGTACGGTTCCCGCCGCGTGCATGCCGAACTACGGCTGGGCCGTGGACTCGTCGTGGGCTATCACGCGGTGGAGATGCTGATGCGCCGCGCCGGCATCCGCGGGCTGCCTGGTAGCCGGCGCCCGCGGCCAAAGCACCAGACCCCCAACCGCGAGCGATCTGGTCAACTGCGGCTTCACCCGCTCGTCGCCGAACCAGTTGTGGGTCACCGACATCACCGAGCACCCGACCCGGGAGGGCAAGGTGTACTGCGCAGTCGTGCTGGGCACCTTCTCCCGCAAGGTCGTCGACTGGTCCACCGACGCCACCCAGACGGCCACGTTGGTGACCAACGCCCTGAGTATGGCCATCAGCAACCGCCAACCCACCGGCACCGTGATCCACTCGGACCGCGGAGTCCAGGGCGGATTCAACCGCTCGTCGCAACACCTCGTTGGAGAGGTGGAGCGATGGCGTACGGGCCGAGGCAGAGGCAGGTTCGGGAGTATCGGGGTCAGATGCCTTCGCCGGGACGGCCGACGGTGGCGTGGCGGGAGGACCGGGTCAAGTTCTGGGCTGCGATCAGTCGCGGTGTGATGACCGAGGACGCGGCTGCGGCAGCTGGCGTGTCCTCGCCGGTCGGGTTCCGGTGGTTCCGGCACGCTGGCGGCGTGAATCCCGCGTTGCCGCCGAAGGTGTCGGGCCGCTATCTGTCGTTCAGCGAGCGAGAGGACATCGCGTTGTCGCGGGCGCGCGGCCTGGGCGTTCGGGAGATTGCACGCCGGCTGGGCCGGGACCCGTCGACGATCTCGCGGGAGTTGCGGCGCAACGCCTCGACCAGGACCTACCGGTTGGACTACAAGGCCTCGACTGCGCAGTGGCATGCGGAGCGTCGAGCCCGTCGGCCGAAGACCGCGAAGCTGCTGGCCAATGAGCGGCTGCGAGAGTACGTCCAGCAGCGGCTTGCCGGTGCGATCCGGACAGCGGACGGCCGGCCTGTCGCTGGGCCTCGGGGCCCGCAGTGGAAGGGCCGCAACAAGCCCCATCGGGCCGATCGGGCATGGACGACCGGGTGGAGCCCGGAGCAGATCTCCCGCAGGCTCAGGGCCGAGTTCCCGGAGGATGAGTCCATGCGCATCAGCCATGAGGCGATCTACCAGGCGCTCTATGTCCAGAGCCGTGGCGCCCTCAAGCGCGAACTCGTCGCCTGCTTGCGGACCGGTCGGGCGCTTCGCGTTCCCCGAGCCCGCGCGAGGCAACGCGCGTAGCGCACGTCACGAGCGACACGCTGATCAGTGAACGGCCCGCCGAAGTCGCCGACCGTGCCGTCCCCGGGCACTGGGAGGGGGATCTGATCATTGGGTTGCAGCGTTCCGCGATCGGGACGCTGGTCGAGCGGACGACGAGGTTCATGATGCTGGTCCACCTGCCTCGTGAGGCTGGCTGGGGTGTGATCCCGCGGACGAAGAACGGCCCGGCTCTCGCCGGCTATGGGGCGATCACGATGAGCAAAGCCCTCGCTGAGACGATCACCCAACTGCCTGAGCAACTGCGCAGGTCACTGACGTGGGACCGCGGCAAAGAGCTGTCCGCGCACGCCCGCTTCACGATCGAAACCGGCGTCCCGGTGTTCTTCGCCGACCCGCATAGCCCTTGGCAACGCGGCACCAACGAGAACACCAACGGGCTGCTGCGGCAGTACTTCCCGAAAGGCACCGACCTGTCCCGATGGAGCGCCGACGAGATCAACGCCGTCGCCCACGCCCTCAACAGCCGACCCCGGAAAACCCTCGGCTGGATGACTCCAGCCGAAGCCCTCGACGAACATCTACGATCGCTTCAACAAGCCGGTGTTGCGACGACCGGTTGAATCCGCCCAGTTCACGTCATGGGCCTTCACCTGCCGGATCCAGGAAGCCGGCCTGGCGCCGTCGATGGGATCGATCGGCGACTGCTACGACAATGGCATGATCGAGTCGTTCTGGGGCCGGATGCAGACCGAGCTGCTCAACCGCCGCCGCTGGCGCACCCGAATCGAACTAGCCAGCGCGATCTTCGAGTACCTGGAGATCTTCCACAACCGGCAACGCCGCCACAGCTCACTGGGCATGCTCACTCCGGTCGAGTATGAAAGGCTCCACCCGATCGCCCTATTCGTAGCCTCACGCCAACCAACACGGCTCCGAGAAACCCGGGGAACATCAAACCCTCCGCGTTATCGGGGAAACCTCACCTTGATCTCGTCGCGGATCGGCCTGCCCTTCCCCTCGTAGCGTGGAGGCCAGAGCTTGAGGGATAGAGGTTCATGGCTGAGACGAGACGCCAGTTCGATCCGGAGTTCCGGGCGGGCGCGGTGCGCATCGTGCGCGAGACGGGCAAGTCAATCGCTCAGGTCGCCCGCGACCTGGGGATCAACAGCGGGACCCTGGCGAACTGGGTGAAGAGGGACCGCGAGACTCGCGGTGAGGCCGCTGCTGGGCAGCTGGCAGAGGACGAGCGGGCGGAGCTGGCACGGTTGCGGCGGGAGAACGCGGAGCTGGCGATGGAGCGTGATGTCCTCAAGCGATCCGTGGTCCTGTGGGTCAAGGAAGCGACGGGCCGGTGAGCGTGGCCGCCTTCATCGCTTCCCAGAGGACCGAGCACGACGTGCCGCACGCGCTAGCCTGCCGGGCCCTGGGGGTGTCCGAGTCATGGTTCTACAAGTGGCGTGACCGGCCGCCAACGCGCCGCGATGACCGGCGTGCTCGATTGTCGGCCGCGGTCCAGAAGGTGTTCGACGACTCGGGTGGCACCTACGGCAGCCCGCGCATCGGCATCGAGCTGCGCGAGTCCGGCTGGCAGGTCTCCGACAACACGATCGCGCAGCTCATGGCCGAGCTGGGCTTGGCCGCCCGGGTCAAGCGCCGCCGGCGGGGCCTGACCCGCCAAGGTAAGCGTCCGGCCGCACCGGACCTCATCAAGCGGGTGTTCACCGCGCCGGCGCCGGATGTCGCCTGGTGCGGCGACATGACCGAGATCCGCACCGACGAGGGCAAGCTCTACCTGGCCACCGTCATCGACCTGTACTCCCGTCGCATCCTCGGCTACGCGATGGGCGCCCATCACGACGCCGGGCTGGTCGTCGCCGCGCTGAACATGGCCGCCGTCACCCGCGGCGGCTGCGTGGACGGGGTGATCTTCCACAGCGACAGGGGCAGCGAGTACACCTCGGCCGACTTCGACCGGGCCTGTGCCCGGTGGAAGGTACGCCAGTCGATGGGCCGGGTCGGGTCGTGCTTCGACAACGCCGTCGCCGAGGCCACCTTCTCCACCATCAAGGTCGAGTACGTCCACCGCCGTCACTTCCGTACCCGTACCGAGGCACGCCTGAAGATCGCCACCTGGATCACCGACTTCTACAACCGGCGCCGCCGGCACTCCGTCTGCGACTGGCGATCCCCCATCGACTACGAACGATCAGAGACCCGCGCCCTGGAGGCCCAGGCCGCATAACGGAGCCCTCCACGATTCCAGGGGATTGACAGCCGCACGGCCTCGACGCCTTTGCCGGCCGGGTCTTCGAGTTCCAGTCTTCGTAGCGCTTGCCTGTTAAGACGGGGCAGACGTCGCCGCAGCCCAAGGTGATGACGACGTCGGAGGCTTCGACGGTGTCGTACTCAAGGAGCTTGGGGATCTGGTCGGTGATGTCGATGCTGACCTCGCGCATGGCTTCGACGGCGGCGGGGTTGATGGTCTCGGCGGGGGCGGGAGCCGGCGGAGCGGACCTCGACGGCGTCGCCGGCGAGGTGGCGCAGCCAGCCGGCGGCCATCTGGGAGCGGCCGGCTTTGTGAACGCAGACGAACAGCACGCTGGGCTTGTCAGACACGGGTTTCCCTTACCGGTCGGTGGGGTGGGCGGTGAGGTCGGCGAGCTGGGCCCGCACGCGGGTGTCGATGTCGTCGCGTACGGCGCGCGAGGTTGAGGTTGTCGCCGCTGGGGTCTGCCAGGTTCCAGTTGAGGTAGCGCTTGCAGCTGATGATGGGGCAGGCGTCGCCGCAGCCCATGGTGACCACGACGTCGGCGGCGCGTAGCACGTCGTCGGTGAGTGGCTTGGGGAACGCCTCGTCGAGGCTGATGCCGATCGCGGTGAGCACGGCTGCGGCGGAGGCGGACACCGTTGCGTCGGGTGCGGACCCGGCGGAGCGGACGTTGACCCGACCCTGGGCGTGGTGGGTCATGAGTGCGGCGGCCATCTGGGAGCGGCCGGCGTTGTGCACGCAGAGGAACAGGATTTCGGGCACGGGCTTGGCGATGGTGCCCTTGGCCTGCGCGAGGGCGGTAAGCCGGCCGGTGGTGAAGCGTTCGGTCAGCGCGGGCAGGCGCTGGTTGAGTCGGGCGGTTCGGTAGAGCGCGACGTAGGACTCGTGGACGTAGCGGCTGATGGTCTCGGGGTTGAAGATGCCGTGGCTCGCCAGTGTGTGCTTGCGCAACTGGAGCTGGACTATCTCCTGCACAGCAAGCCCATAACGCCGGCCGCGTCCTGGGTGCTGGAGTTCGCGGTGTTCCCTCCGTTGCCCACAGCACCTCGATGACCGAACGGTCACCGATGACCAATGCCTGTCTGTCTGCAACCGGAACCTTTCACCATTGGCGGCCTCCGGCATCGACGATGGGACCTGGCAGCGCTTCGAGAACCAGATCGCCGAGATCCGACAACTGCTTGACGCGGATGAGCGCGCAGCAGTCCGCGCCGCCGATCTAGCAAGGCCTGCGTGGCTGCACCTGCACGCGTCGATAACGTGTTGACGAGCTCACCCGCAGCCGTACCGCGCCGCTGCTCACTCAGACAGCGGCCCTGAGCGGTCAGCATGCTACGACGCTGGCCCGCCTCGCTCGATGAGATGACCAACCTGAGCGGTTCAAGGATATCGAGCAACGGCTGCACGTGGACGAGAACCAACAGAGAACGGTTCGTGCGGACATCAAGTGCCGGAAGCAGGCCTTGACTCAAACCAGAGGTCGCGTCGACCGCTTCAACGCCGAGGTCCAGCGGGAAATCCAGCTCATCGGCGTCCCAGGAGTACAAGACGCTTGCATCGACTCCGACGGCTACCTTCCAGAGCCGCAACGGCCTCGTCGCCGACGGTCTTGAGCGGTGCCGTCAGAGCCAGCCGTTGTCCCGGGCGGTGCGGAACGCCTCCGCCCGGTTGGCCACCCCGAGTTTGCTGACCGCGGCGGAGAGGTGGTTGCGGACCGTGCCGGCGGAGAGGTGGGTACGCCGGGCCACCTCCGCCACCGGCGTGTCGTACTCGGCCAGCCGGAGCACGTCCAGCTCGCGGGGCGTGAGCGGGCACTCCGGCGCGGTGAGCGCGTCCGCGGCCAGCGCCGGGTCGACGTACCGGCCGCCGGCGTGCACCCGGCGGATGACGTCGGCGAGCGTGCCGCCGGGCGCGCCCTTGGGCAGGAACCCCTTGGCCCCGGCGGCCAGCGCGCGTTGCAGGTGGGGCGGCCGTCCGTGCCCGGTCAGGATCACCACCTTGCAGGCGGGCAGGACGCGCGCCAGCTCCGCGGTCACCTCCAGCCCGTCCAGGGCCGGCATCTGGAGGTCCACCACGGCGACGTCCGGCCGGTGGGCGAGCGCGGCGGTCACGGCGGCCCGCCCGTCCGGCGCCTCGGTCACCACCTCCAGGTCGGACTCCAGACCGAGCAGGGCGGCCAGCGCCGCCCGGATCAGGTCCTCGTCGTCGGCGAGCAGCACCCTGATCACGGGCGGGTCCGTACCGTCACGTCGAGGCGGAACACCCCGTCGTCGATCCGGTGGCGCAGGGTCCCTCCGGCCTCGGCCAGCCGCTCGGCCAGCCCGCGCAGCCCGAAGCTGTGCCGGTCCGGCGTCGCCCCCTCGGCGCCGTCGTTCGTCATGGTCATCCGTACCTCGTCCTCGTCCTGGCTGATCTCGATGGTGCACCAGGTGGCCCGGCTGTGCCGCAGCACGTTGGTGCTGGCCTCACGCAGCACCGCGACGAACTGCCGGGCGATGTCCGGCGGCACGGCGTCCGGGGGCAGCGCGACCGCGCAGCGGATGCCGGAGGAACGCAGCACCTGCTCCACCGCGGCGATCTGGTCCCCGAGGTCCACCGCACGGTACCCGTGCACCACCTCGCGCAGTTCGACGAGCGCCGACGCGGCCAGCCGCTGCACCTCGGCGGCCTCCCGGCTGGCCCGCCCGGCGTCCGTGGCCGCCAGCCGGGACGCCAGCTCGGCCTTGAGCGCGATGACCGAGAGGCTGTGCCCGAGCAGGTCGTGCACGTCGCGGGCGAACCGCAGCCGCTCCTCGGTGGCGGCGAGGCGCCCCTGGGCGGCCCGCCCCCGCTGCGCCTCGACGAGGAGCCCCCACAGCCAGAGCTGGAGGGCGTTCCAGGCGGCCATGGAGAGGCCGGCGACCATCACGATGGTGACCTGGCCGCGGACCGGGGCTCCGTTCCAGGCCGCCACCCCGGCGGCCGTCGCCAGGGACAGCAGCACCGCCGGGCCGGCGACCCACCACTGCCGCAGCAGGGACACCGAGCCGATCACCGACGCGCCCAGGAAGCCCCAGGTCGCCCACTCCGGCCCGCCCACGGGCCCGACCAGCGGTACGGAGAGCACGGCGGCGCAGACGAACCCGGCGAGCAGGCGGCGCCGCGTCGACTCGGCCAGCCACGGGGTGATCGCCCCGTACAGCGCTCCGCTCTGCGCGGCGACGAACAGGACGACGCCCACCGTTCCGGCCACCGCCCAGCGGGGGTCCTCCTCCCGCGACAGTCCGACGGCGGCCAGCAGCAACGTGCCCAGGACGCCGCTGCCGACGGTGCTCAACGTGACGGCACGGGCGCGGCGCAGGCCGACGTCGCGCTCGACCTGCGCCCGCTCCATGCGCACGCTCCCGATGCCAGGTGGTGCGATGACCTCGATCATCCGTGCCGGGGCTCCCATCGGAAGTACCGGGCGGCCATGAACAGCGACACCGCCAGCCAGACCAGCAGCACACCGAAGGAGGGCAGCGTCTCGACGATCGTCCCGGCGAAGCTCAGGGCCTGGCCCTCGTCGGTGCGGGCGAGCCAGCCGACGCGCATGATCTCGGTGAACGGCCCCATGGGCAGGAACCAGAGGATCCGTTCCAGCGACTCCGGCAGCGCGCCGAGCGGCAGCAGCGCGCCGGGCGTGGCCAGGAAGATCACCAGGGTCGGCAGGGTGGTCAGCATGGCCGCCTCGGAGCTGCGGGTGATGGCGGAGAGCGCCGCCGAGAACGCCGCCATGATCGCGGAGCCGAACAGCAGCGCCACCGCCATCACCAGCGGGTTCTTCGGCATCGGCAGGCCGAGCACCAGGAGGGCGTAGCCGGCCAGCACGACGAACTGGGCGAGGAAGATCGCCACGGTGCTGCTGGCCGTGCCGAGCAGGATGGTGCGGTCCGAGGCGAGCCCCGCCCGCAGCCGCTTGAGCACCAACTCCTGGCGGCGCGACGCGTACACGGTGGTCAGGTGGTGGTGCACCAGGAAGACCATGATCAGGGTGGTGATGCTGACGACCCGGCGGACGCCGGGCACCGCCTCGCCCCCGTACTCGCTGACGAGCAGGATGGCGATCATCAGCGGGGTCACCACGGACATGGCCGTGGCCGTCCAGTTGCGTCGCAGCGCCAGCAGTTCCATCTTGAGCATCGCGGCCATCTGCCAGAACGGCCGGGTCGCCCGGTCGCGCGGGGTGGCGGTGGTGGTGGGGCTCGGCGTCGTCATCGTCCCGCTCATCGGGCGGCCTCCGGTTCCGCGTGCTGGTCGGTCGGGTCGTGGTCGGCGGCGATGTCCAGGAAGACATCCTCCAGGGTGGCCGGTCGGGCCGACAGGGAGGCCAGCCGGATGTCGGCCGCGTTGGCCCATTCGAGCAGCCGGGTGAGGTCGGTCTGGAGCTGGCGGGACTCGTACGTGACCCGGTCGCCGTCGACCAGGCGGGCGGCGTGCGGCAGGTCGGGAAGGGCGTCCGTCGCCGGCAGCCGGAAGCTGATCCGGGCGGGCAGGGTGCGTACGACGTCCTCCGGGGCGCCCGTGGCGACGATGCTCCCGCCCCGCATGATGGCCACCCGGTCGGCGAGGACCTCCGCCTCCTCCAGGTAGTGCGTGGTGAGCAGGACGGTGGTGCCGCCCTTCTGGAGCTCGCGGACGACGTCCCAGGTGCGGCGCCGGGAGGCCGGGTCCATGCCGGTGGTGGGCTCGTCGAGGAAGAGCACCTCCGGGCGGCCGAGCACGGCCAGCGCCAGCTCCAGCCGCCGGCCCTCGCCGCCGGAGAGCTGCTCGACCGCCACGTTCATCCGGTCGCCGAGGTCGACCAGGTCCAGCACCTCCGCGGTGGTCTGCGGCCGGACGGTGAGGGAGCGCCAGATCTCCACCGTCTCCCGGACGGTCAGCGCACCGGTGAACCCACCGTGCTGGAGCATCACCCCCGTCCGGGGGCGCAGCGCGGCCCGGTCCCGCACCGGATCCAGCCCGAGCACCCGGACCCGGCCGGAGGTGGCCGGTTGCAGCCCCTCCAGCACCTCGATGGTGGTGGTCTTGCCGGCACCGTTGGTGCCCAGCAGGGCGAACAGCTCGCCCCGGCGGATCCGCAGGGAGATCCCCCGCACCGCCTCGAACTCCCCGTAGCTGCGGCGCAGCCCGTCCACTTCGATCACGACGTCATCCATGCTTCACAGGCTGCCGGCGACCGGCGACGGATCCAACCCCCGTCGCGTCACGTTCCGACCGTGTCGTACGCATGCCTCACCCGTGCATCCCACACGGAACGGGCATGCCGGAGTCACGGCCGGGCCGGTTTACCCGCCCCGGGTCGGGCCCGTCCGGAACCGTGCTGTGGGCCGACTCGACTTGCCGCTCATTTGGCTGACGTTGAGTTCCCCCCGCTTTGATGGAGCGGTGGTTACCTGCTGCCGGCTGGCGCAGGGGTGGCGATAGGTGGCTCGGCTGACTCGGTATGGCGGCTGTGCCAGGCGGCCTCGTACTCGTTCGGGCTGAGGTAGCCCAGTTCCTTTTGGATGCGGCGGGTGTTGTACCAGCCGTCGATGTAGGCGAAGATCGCGTTCTCGGCCTCGTCGCGGGTCCGCCAGGACGTGCGGTAGACGAGTTCGATCTTCAGCGTGGACCAGAAGTTCTCCATCAGGGCGTTGTCGTACGAGTCGCCGACGGAGCCCATCGAGGGCAGGATCCCGTTGTCCTGTAAGCGTTCCGCGAAGCGGAAGGACGTGTAGTTCGACCCGCGGTCGCTGTGGTGGATCAACTGGCCGGCGCGGACGTCGCGGGACCAGATGCCGTATTCGAGGGCGGCGAGGATCAGGTCGGTGTCGCAGCGGTCAGACGTCTTCCACCCGACGATCCGGCGGGAAAACGCGTCGCGGACCGCAGCCAACCAGAACACGCCCTCACCGCACGGAATGCGGGTGGCGTCGGCAACCCAGAGCCGGTTCGGCCCGTCCGCGATGAACTGCCGGTTGACCAGATCCGGCGCCGGCGTGTGCCGGGGATCCTGCTTCGTGGAGCCGCCACGCCAGCCTCGACGCAGGAACGCCCCCTGCCAGCCCTGCTCGGCCATCAGCCGCTCGATGCGCTTGCGGCCCACGCGGATGCCGTCACGGCGTAGCTGCCGGTGGACCCGGTCCGCGCCGTAGGTGCGCCCGGAGGTCTCCCAGATCTCGTGGATGTTCGAAATCAGCCCCAGGTCGACCACGTCCCGATCACAGGGCTGCTCGACCTGCTTGACCCACGCGTAGTAGGTCGAGGCGCCGATGTTGAGGACCCGTAGCAGGAGCGCGACCGCGAACTGGTCACGGTGTTCGTGGATGAACCTCATGACCGTCGCCGGGTCGGGTCGAGCTCCGCCGCGAAATACGCGCTCGCGGCCTTCAGAATCTCGTTCGCCCGCCGCAACTCGGCCACTTCCTTGCGCAGCCGCCGGTTCTCGTCCGCCATCTCGCTGGTACGCCGGTCGGTGCGCTCACCCGTGTCGGCCTCGGCCTGACGGATCCAGTTCCGTAACGCCTCGTGATGCACGCCGAGTTGCTCGGCCAGGCGCCGGATCACCGGCTTCGGGTCCGACTCGCGATACAGGCGCACAGCGCGCTGACGTAGCTCGTCGGGGTACTTCTTCGGTGCTGCCACGGACGACTTCCTCCCCACGGCCATCAGACCATGATCAAGAAGCTCCATGAAAGCGGGGGTGGCTCACGTGTACGACGCCGACGTGTCCCGGGAGTTAATGAGCAGTGTCACCGCCAGCGTCGTGGGAGACATGGAAGCCTGGCGGCTACGGCCCCTCGACAGGGTATCCGCTGGTGTTCATCGACGCACTGGTGATGAAGATCCGGCAGGGTCAGGTCGCGAATCGAGGTCTGCGTCGTGTCGACTCAGCCTCGACAGGGAACGTGGCGTACTCGGCATGTGGGCTGGCACCGGTGATGAGGGCGCCAAACAGTGGGTCGGTTGCCTCACCGAACTGTTTAACCGGGGCGTGGAGGACATGTTCATGGTCTGCTCCGACCGTCTCGAGGCATGACCGACGCCATCGAGTAGATCTGGCCCTAACGACCTCGTGCACGGTTGGCGGGACGAAGGATAAGCGTCGTTTCATTGGACGAGGGGTGCGGCGGGTAGTGCCCTGCGCCGCCGGGTGGTGTCTTCGCTGCGGTCGGTGTGTTGGTGTTCGGACAGGAGGCCGGCGATCGCGCGGATGGTGGCGTCGAAGGAATCGCGTCGGCCGTGGTAGCGGCCCAGAATGCGCCAGTTCTTCAGATGTCCGATGGCATGTTCGACACGGATGCGCTGGGAGGAGTGCCGTTTGCGGATCGCCTCGTGTGCGGCGATGACGCTCGGTGGTAGTGAGGTCTGGCGTTTACGCGGCTTGGGTCTGGGGGTGATGACCACGCCGCCGGTGTCGGCACCCAAGCCCTGGTAGCCGGCGTCAGCGAGAATTTGCACGCCCAGTGGCGCGTGCAGAAGAAGATCGACCAGTCCGGCGGTGCGGGCCTGGGTGATGTCGTGCATCGAGCCTGGACGTGTCTCCCCGCAGAACAGCAGCCGGCCGAGCGGATCACAGATCACCAGGGCCTTAATCGTGTTCAGCCGGGCCTTGCCGGACACGAACCGGTCCCGCCCGCTCCGCCCCGCGATCGGCCGACGTACCCGCACCTCGGTGGCGTCCATCAACGCCTGCGGGTGGTACCCGAGGTAAGCCACGACGTCGGCGAGCGTGCGTAGCCTGACGCCGCTGTGTACTCGGCAGCCACGCTCGGCCAGCAGCGGTCGGATCTCCGCGATGCTGCGACTGATCGTCGAGCGGTGCACCCCGAACCAGGCGGCGACGACGTCGTGGGTCAGCCCGTGCCGCAAATGCACCAGCGTGGCCAGCAGCCGATCAATGAACCCGAACCGGTGCTTGGCGCCAGCTCCGATACGGCGACGGCGTGTCCGTGCGGCAAGCCGGTCACGGTGTCGTGCCCGCCACTGCGGCCCCACCTCGCTGACCAGGCCCTCAATCACCGAACGGGACAGGCCCGTCAACCGACGATTCGTCATGATCGCAACACCAACCATGGTCGAAACAACGATCATCGATACTCAAGGATTCGCAACCGTGCACGAGGTCGTTAGGCGCAGTTCGTGCCTTCCTTACGCTACGACCACGAGGTCGGCCGCCCTGATCCTTGCCTACGACGACCCGATCTTCATCGAACAATCTCGATCACACCGCAGGCCAAAACGCGGAAATCGACACGCACCGCTGGATTATTGCATTAGGCGGCCTTCTTTCGGGCGTGGATCATCGTGCTGTGGTGCGTGCGCAGCACAACAGCGGGGTCGGTCATGAGGTGGTGAAAGCGGTCGAGTTGGGCGGGGCTGAAGCCACCGGTGGTGAGGTGGTCGCGGTGGTGTTGGGCGGTGTCGCGGTAGATAGCGCAGCGGGGTCCGCCGCCGCGGCTGGTCTCGGTGTGGCTGCCGGCGCAGACGTGGTCCATCCCCAGATCGAGCAGTAGCCGGAGGATGCCCTCGACCGAGGATGGTGTCGGGTGCGGGTTGAGGGTGTTGAGAGTGTGCACAACCAGGGTGATGAGTTCGGCGGCGGCCGGCGGCGCGGTGTAGATGACCGGTGGCCTGAGGGGGGTGGTGTCGGCGAGTATGAGCCAGCCGCCGGGGCGGAGCAGCGCGATCATGCAGGCGAGGCTGTCGGCGTGGTGGGGCAGACGTCCGGCGAGGACGAAGTCGTAGCGGGCGGGTCCGTCGGGTAGCCCCGTCTTCGTGGCGTCGGTGCTGTCGATGTGCCCGCTCGGACCGAGCATGTCGGTCAGGCGCGTGCGATCGACCGTGCCGGTGAGGTCGAGTACCCGCTGCCCTGAGGCCACGCCGACGCGGGTCAGCTCGGCGGTCAGTAGCCGCCCGACCGACGCCCGTGCCGCGGCCTGCCAGGCCCCGGCGCCGTCTGTAGCCCGGATAGTGCGGTCGGTGTCGTTCATGACTCTGCCCTCCTGGTCAATGTAGATGCCGTTTGTCGGCCGCGAAGTCGAAGCCAGCCCACGGCACTCGGTGGCGATCGCGGCGGCGAAGAGCGCGACCAGCCAGAGCAGCGGCTTGCCGTGTTGATGCTCGGTCACCCCCGCGTTACCGTGCCGTGGTGGCGGGCCGGGTCGGTGCCGGGCGCCGCGTCTGGGGCGTCCCACGGCCAGAGCGCCAGGGCCGCGATCAGGGTGGCGCCGATCAGGGGCACCACCGTGGCGACGAGGATCCGTCGCACCCCCGGCGGGGCGGATGGTGCGGGGCGGCTGTGGTCGGCGCCCACGTTCACTCTCCCACCGGTCGTGAGCTGGGCTGTGAACAACTTCCTAACATTCTCAGGTGCCCCTGCCTCTGCTGCGAGATCTCCCCGTGCACTCGTCCCGCCGTCGCCACGTGCGATGACGGCGGGACGGTCAGCTGCTGATTGAGCAGACGTGGCTGTGTCACTCCTGTTGTGCTCTCTTGGCCGGTCTTTACCTTGCAGCGCGGATCTTCAACGGTCTCCTACTATTTGGCCATAGTAGGGGGAAGGTGGAGTTGTGGCAGAGGATGCTCGTCACACCAGCGCGGGCTTTGTCGAAGGCGACGGCGAGCATCTGGCCGCTGCCAGGGACGACTGTCCCCGGCAGCCACTGACTCCACGGCCACCCCGCACGCTGTGGCCGTGTCTCCGGATCGCGCCCCGCTGCTGCAACGGCGAGACCCGCGTCGCCCGCTCCACCGACGCCCGCCGTACCTGGACCCGCAGCACCTCCGATGCTGGAGGTTGCCGGCAGGGCGGTGCGGGCGTGGCTGGCGCGTGGAGCTCTCGCAGATTGGGGATGTGGTCGTATGCGGATTGGGCCGGCATGTCCCGACAGCGTGGATGATCTCGAGCATCGCAACGCTCGATCGGCCGCCAACCCGGGCGCGGGCCGCAGCCAGACCCTCCCTGTACAGGAGACGATGAGCTCGCGGATAACGCGGTAGGTTCGGCCGTCGAGCCGGGTTGCGTCCACGGAAGTGGTGTACGACTTGCCCGTGATGGGCGTGTTGGGTAGATAGGAGACGGCCACCGCGCGATCCTTCGAGACGGCTAAGCCCAGTGAAGGAGAGTGATGCGCGATGGCCGCATCTGAGAGTGTGAACCCTGTTGAGCTGCTGTGCGAGCAGATCGCGGGCGCGTCGCCGGATCTGTTGCAGGCGATGATCAAGACGTTCGCGCAGGCGGTGATGTCCGCCGAGGCCGACGCGATCTGCGGTGCTGGTTATGGGCAGCGCAGCGACGAGCGGGTCAACTCCCGCAACGGCTACCGGCCGCGGGAGTGGGACACCCGCGCCGGGACGATCGACCTGGCGATCCCGAAGCTGCGGCAGGGCAGTTACTTCCCGGACTGGCTGCTGACTCACCGGCGGCGGGCCGAACAGGCGTTGGTGTCGGTCGTGGCCACTTCCTACCTGCTCGGGGTGTCGACGCGGCGGGTGGAGAAGCTGGTCGAGCAGCTCGGCATCCGGCAGTTGTCGAAGTCGCAGGTCTCGGAGATGGCAGCGCACCTGGACGTCCAGGTTGAGGCGTTCCGCAACCGGCCCCTCGACGCCGCCCACTACACGTTCGTGTGGATGGACGCGCTCACGATGAAGGTCCGAGAGCACGGCCGCACCGTCAACGTCCACGCGCTGATCGCCGTGGGCGTCAACGCCGACGGCCAGCGTGAGGTGTTGGGCCTGGACGTGGCCTCGGATGAGGACGGCGCCGGCTGGCTGGCGTTCCTGCGCAGCCTGACCGCCCGTGGTCTGACCGGGGTGCGTCTGGTCATCTCCGACGCCCACGCCGGCCTCGTGGCCGCCATCGGCGCGGCTCTGCCCGGGGCGTCGTGGCAGCGGTGCCGGACCCACTACCTGCGCAACCTGCTGACGAAGGTGCCCAAATCGGCGCAGCCGTGGATCGCCACCTTGGTGCGCACGATCTTCGACCAGCCCGACGCCGACGCCGTCCGCGCCCAGTTCGACCGGGTCGTGGCCACGATCGAGGCGAAGTTCCCGGCCGCCGCCGAACACCTCGACGCCGCCCGCGACGATCTCCTGGCGTTCACCGGCTTTCCCCGCGAGATCTGGCGCCAGATCTGGTCGAACAACCCGCAGGAACGGCTGAACAAGGAGATCCGCCGCCGCACCGACGTCGTCGGGATCTTCCCCAACCGGCCGTCGATCATCCGCCTCGTCGGCGCCGTCCTGGCCGAGCAGACCGACGAGTGGACCGAAGGCCGCCGCTACATGGGCCTGGAACTCCTCGCCAAAGCCCGCATGGTCACGATCGACACCAGCCAACACGACACCGACCAGACCGACCCCACCCCGATCGCCGCATAGCATCAAACCGGATCCCGCGATGGCCGTCTCCTACACCACCAGCGCGGACGCGACCTCGAGCCGAAGCTGTGGGCCATATGCTGTAGTAACGGTTGAAGCGGAGGACGTCGCGCGGCTCCCGGGCTCGGTGAGCCCTACCGGCGGCGAGCGCGAGAGAGATCGCAGACCGCAGTCGATTCGACAGCGGTTGGGGCAACGCGCGGTGCGCGGGTGAACCCTCCGCTCCCGGGCCAACCGGGTCGGTACGAGACTCTGATGTCCGGTACCGGACGGGTGAAACGTCGCGCTCCGGTGAGGTCGAAGGGAACGGCGGACGTAGCGTGCCGGGGGTGGACCCCGTGCATTTGCCTCGCAGGGCGCTGCTGGCCGGAATCGGTTTCGCCGCAGTGGCAGCCGCGACAGCCTGCACAACGAGTGGTGTCACATCCACGAAACCCGGCCCGAGTGCCGGGACATCCCATTCACGGCGGGCGCCAGGCTCCGGCGACGAGGCGGCGCTGCGGCGGAAGATCGCGGGCCTGCTGGTCGTCGGGTTCCGGGGTGAGCGGCTGAACGACAACGATTGGATCGTCAGAGCAGTCAGGGGCGGCCTTGGCGGTGTGATCCTCTTCGATCGTGACCTCGAGAAGAAGTCGGCTCGCAACATCCGTTCACCGGAGCAGGTGACAAGGCTGGTGACCACGCTGAGAGACGCGTCGCCCGGACGCCTCATCGTTTCGATCGACCAGGAGGGCGGCACGACCTCCCGGCTCAACTCGAGCAACGGATTCCCGGCCACCAGGTCGCAAGCGGAGGTCGGCGCGGAAAACGACCCGACCGCGACGCGGGACTGGGCACACGGGTTGGTCGCCAGCCTCACCCGGATCGGTGTCAACCTCAACTACGCGCCGGTCGTCGACTTGAACATCAACCCCGAGAGTCGGGCGATCGGCAAGCTCGACCGCAGCTTCTCCGCCGATCCCGACGTGGTGGTCGCCAGAGCCGCCGAGGAGATCCAGGCGCACCGGGCTGCGGGCGTGAAGACTTCGCTGAAGCACTTCCCCGGTTCCGGCAGCGCCGCCGGTAATACCGACTTCGAGGTAGTCGACGTCAGCGGCGGCTGGCAGGAGCGGGAGCTCGAACCCTTCCAGCGCCTAATCCAGGCCGGCCTCGCCGACTCGGTTATGGCCGCGCACGTCCTCAACGGGCAACTGGACCCGCGATATCCCGCGTCGCTGTCGCGGGCGACCGTGACGGATCTGCTCCGAGGCCGGCTGGGCTGGCAGGGGCCGGTGGTCAGCGACGACATGCAGGCGGTAGCGATCACCCGCCGTTACGGCGCCGCCGAAGCCGTCGCGTTGGCCTTGCAGGCCGGGCTGGACCTGCTCGTCTTCGCCAACCAGCAGGTGTACGACGCCAGGATCGTCGAGAAAACGATCGACAACGTGGTCGATCTCGTCCGCGTCGGCCGTCTCACCGAGGACCGGATCGATCAGTCGGTGGCCCGTGTCGACGCGCTCCGTCCGAAGTGATGACACCCGTGCTGGTGCGACGTCGCCCGTACCACTCCGAGGAGGTGCGCGCCCTACTATCGCGTGATAGTAGATAGGGAGTGGGCGCCTGTGCCGCATGGGATCTTCGGCCCGGCTGCCCTGCCAGGTTCGAGTGTGCCGGCTGGGGCGACGTCGGTGTCGAACTAGCGTCGGGCGCGATCAGACAGGAGTGGACATGTACGCAGGCGTCGCGGGGATGGCGCTGGTAGCTGCGCTCGTCGTCGCCGGGCTGTACCTGGCCCACCGGGCTTTCGCGATCGAGTCTTCACCGCTGGAGGGTCTGCCTTTTCAATCCGGCTGGCGCCCCGCTGAGCACGCCCTGTCCCGGTACCACGTGCGGTGGTACCCGGCGACGCTGCTGTTCCTCGCGTTCGACGTGGAGATGCTGTTCATGTATCCCTGGGCAGTGGTCGTCGCCGAGCTGGGGGCCACGGCCATCGTGGAGATGTTCGTCTTCCTGGGCGGGGTCTTCGTGGCAGTGCTCTGGGCGTGGCGGGAAGGTGCCCTCCGATGGGTGTGAGGACCGCGCTGGCCCGGGCCGCCAGCCGACACGTCCATGTGCTGACTGTGGAGGCGCCGGGACACTGGTCGACCCGCGCCGCCGTCGAGCGGAACATCCTTGCCCGGGGATGGCGACTGGCCCTGTCACCGGCCGACGCAGACGTCATGGCCGTCTGCGGTTCGCTCGGACCGGGCATGGCGCCGGTCGTGGCACACCTGTGGGATCAGCTGCCCGGGCCGCGGGCACGGGCTGACATCCACTCGGTGGACGCGGTGGCGCCTGCCCTCGACGACGCCGTCGCCCAACTGCTCGACACGGCACGGCAGCGGGCCGACAGCCGTGACCGGACCCGAAGTGCGGGACAAGTCGCCGATGCGCCCGAGCACCACGTGGCGGGACACGGCGTCCACGGTGGGGCGGAGCACGGCGGCGACGGCGGGATGCAGCATGACGCCCATGGCGGAATGCGGCACGGTGACGACGGCGGTCAGGGCGGTCACGGCGGAATGCAGCACGACGGCCACGGCCGGATGCGCCACGGTGGGCACAGCGAGATGGGCCACGGTGGGCACGGTGGCATGAACCATGGCGGCGGTGAGCACAGCGGCATGGACCACGGGCACATGGACATGGCCCCGGGTGGCGTCCCCCTCGCTCAGGGCGGTGAGGACCGGGACGGCCTGGAGTTGGACGTCCTGCACGTACGGCTGGGCCCGGTCCTGCCATATTGGCCGGCCGGCCTCGTGCTGCGCTGCACCCTTCAAGGCGACGTGATCGTCGACGTGGAGGCCGACCTGGTCGACGCTGGTGACAATCCAGCCAGGATCGACGTCACAGGTGAGCGGTCGCGCCGCTTCGCTGCCCGGCGATGCGACAACGCAAGAAGCCTGCTTGCTCTGGCCGGGTGGGAGAACGCTGCTTCCTGTGCCCGCCGCGTACGTGACGCGCTGCTCGCCGATAGCGGCGACCTGGCCGGCCCAGCGGCCGACCTCGACCGGCTCCGTCGCGACCTCCGGCGGTCGCGGGCGCTGCGCTGGTCGCTGCGCCGGCTCGGTCCGCTTACCGCCCAGGACCTGGCCCGTTGGCGCCTGCCTGAACATCTGCGGGGTGATGCCTGGGACCGGCTGCTCACCATGCTTGACCGCGCCGCTGCGGGCATTGCGGGGGAACAGATGCCCGAGCCGCCGAGCACCCCACCGGTGCAAGCGGTAGCCGACCTCTTACGGGGGTGGGACCTTGCGACCGCGCGGCTCATCGTCGCCAGTCTCGACCTCGACCCGTTGACGGCGGACCACGCGGCGAGCCATGTCTGAACCCGCCGTCACCGTGGTCCCCGCCGGATGGGCGCCGGTGGCCGCCGGACTGCTCGGCCTGTTGGCGGTCGCGGCCGCCGCGCTCGACGGCGTGCTGTCCGCCCGATCGGCCGGCGCCGTCCGGTCGGGCCTGGGCCGGCCGGTCGGGGAGGTGGCCCGGCTGATGCGGCAACGACGCCGGAGCACACTGGCGGCGGATTCGCTGCTGTGGCGAATCGGTGCGGCGGGCCTGCTGGTGATGGCGTTGCTGATCGTCACGGTGGTGCCACTGGGCGAGTGGACGCTGTTCAACCTGGACGTCGGGGTGGTCTGGTTCAATGCCATGGACGTGCTCGCCTGGGCCTTCGTCTGGCTGACCGGCTGGGGTGCCAACTCCGCCCACTCTCTGGTCGGCGGGTACCGGTTCCTCGCCCACGGCTTGGCCTACGAGCTGCCGCTGATGTTCGCGCTGGTGGCGCCCGCCGTGGCCGCGTCGAGCTTGAACGTCGGGGAAATAGCGGCCGCGCAGCAGGATCTGTGGTTTGCGGTGTGGATGCCGGTGGCGTTCGGTGTCTACTGCATGGGCGTGCTGGCGATCGCGGTCTGGGGACCGTTCTCCCCGGCCCTCGGCGCCGACGTGGCCGGCGGTGTCACCGCCGAGCTCGCCGGGGTCGACCGGTTGCTGTTCCAGGGCGGCCGGTACGCGCTGCTGGCCGCTGGGGCGGCGTTCGCGGTGCCGATGTTCCTCGGTGGTGGCGCCGGCCCCCTGCTGCCAGCATGGGCGTGGGTACTGGTCAAGACAGTCGTCCTGCTGGCCGTGTTTGTCTGGTTACGTCGCCGCGTGCCCGCCGTGCGACCGGACCTGTTCATGGAGGTCGGGTGGGTCGTGTTGCTGCCCGCCGTACTGGTGCAGGACCTGCTGGTCGCGGTCGTCGCCGCAGGGAGGAACTGATGGTCACCGCCGTCGCGTTCTGGGTGCTGGCCGTGGTGGCCGTGTTTACCGGTGCCGCGGTGTTCGTCGTCGACTCGATGGCCCGCGCCAGTTACGCACTCGCCGCGTCGTTCATCGCCGTCGGACTGCAGGTGCTGCTGCTGCAGCAGAACTATGTCGGGGTGGTGACCATCCTGATGATGGTCATGGAGATGGCCGTGATGGCCGTCTACATGGTGATGTTCATGGGCATGAACCCGGCGCTGATGCCGATGAGCATGGTCCACGACAAGCGCCACGCCTTGGCCGTGTCGATCGGCGTGTTCGTGCTGCTCGCCGCCGGTGTGCTGCTCGTTCCGTGGCCCACCCGGCGGGGTGAGCCCGCGCCTGATGTGACGATGGCGCTGGGGGAGGAGTTGATGGGCCCCAAAATGCTGGCTATGGCCGGCATCGGCGCCGTGATGGCGGTTACCATCGTCGCTGGCATCGTGCTCGCCGCGCATCGCACCCGGTACGACCGGTTCGGTGACGACCTGCGCCGTCGCCCGGCGGACGACCCGCAGCCGGGCGGTGTCGGGCGGTGACCCTACAGACTGTGCTGCTCGTGGCGGCGGCCCTGTTCAGCGTCGGCCTCTACGGCGCACTGTCCCAGCAGGTTGTGGTCATGGTGATGATGGGTCTGGAGCTGATGTTAAACGGGCTCATCCTGGCCGCCGCCGGATTCTGGTGGTTTCTCGCCCCCGACCCGTCCGGGCAGGTGCTGCTACTGATCATCATCGCCGCGATGACCGTGGAGATGGCGATGGGATTCGGCGTGGCCACCCTGCTACACCGGGTCCGCCGCGCCGACATGACCGACATGGCCGCGGACCTGTCCCGATGAGCCCGTACACGCAGGCGGCACTGTGGGCCCTGGTGATCCTCCCGGCCACGGTGGGTGCCCTGCTCGCCGTGTCCCGGCGCGGCGAGCGGGTCGCCGTGCCGGTCGCGCTCGGCACGGCCGGTGTGTCGGTGGCACTGTCGGTAGTGGTCGCGGTGGCGAGGCCGGCCGTCGCGGTCCCGTTCCTTGCCGGCACCGATTTCGCGCTGGCCGTGGACGGGCTTTCCGCTCTGGTCTTGCTGATGCTCACCGTTGTTACCCTGCTGGTGCTCGCCGCCGCCGCGGGGGAGATCCACCGGTCGCGGGCCAGGTTCCACGGCCTGATGCTCCTGTTTGCCGCCGCCGTCGCGCTCACCGTCACCGCGAATACCCTGCCTGTCCTACTCTTTGCCTGGGAAATCATGGGGGCGGCCTCGTACGCCTTGATCGGGTTTTGGTGGCGCGACGCCGAACGCGTGTCGGCCGGCCTCACCGCGTTCGTCACCACCCGCGCTGCCGACCTGGGCCTCTACGTGGCCGCCGGTGCGGCCCTCGCCGGCGGCGCCGGCCTGGGGCTGGCCGATCTGCCCGACGGCAGCCCGGGGTGGCGGCACATCGTCGCTGGCGGCATCCTCGTGGCCGCGCTCGGCAAGGCCGCCCAGCTGCCGTTCTCATTCTGGCTGTCCCGGGCGATGGCTGGCCCCAGCCCGGTCAGCGCGCTGCTTCACTCTGCGGCAATGGTCGCCATGGGCGGCTACCTGTTGCTGCGGGTACAGCCGCTGCTCGCCGCAACCGGCTGGGCGGGGCCGGTGACCATGTGGGTCGGGGCGGCGACCGCCCTGCTACTCGGCGCGGTGGCGCTCGCCCAACGCGACCTCAAACAACTGCTCGCCGCCTCCACCTCTGCCCAGCTCGGCTTCGTGGTCCTGGCGGCCGGGGCGGGCGCGGTCGCCGGCGGGGCAGCGCACCTGGTCGCCCATGCCGCCACCAAGGCCCTGCTGTTCCTCGCGGCGGGGGCGTGGCTGGCGGCGCTGGGCACCAAGCAGCTCGCCGGCCTGCGCGGGGTCGCCGGCCGATGGCGGTGTGTCGGCTGGTCGGCCGTCACCGGCCTGCTAGCCCTGGCCGGGATCGCGCCGCTGTCGCTATGGGCCACCAAGGACGCGGTGCTCACCAAAGCGCTCGAGGAGTCCCCGTGGCTCTACGCCGTCGGCCTGGCCGCGTCGGCTCTCTCCGCGGCCTACGCCGGGAAGGTGCTCGCCGTCATCTGGCGGCGGGTGCCCGCCGACCAGCGCGCCGAGGTCGACGCCCACCGCGACGAGGACGAACGCGGCGGCGGCCGCGTCGTAGCGCTCCAGCAGGTGCCGCTGACAGTGCTCGCGGTCGGCGCCGCGTACGCCGGTCTACTGGCGCTCCCGCCAGCCGGCACGCTGGTCGCCCGGGCGGTCGGCCAGCCAGGGGAGGTCCATGTCTCCGCAGTGGAACTAACGGTCTCCGCAGCGCTCGCCTTGGTGGTCGTGATCGTCGTCGCCCGCCTTCCGGTCCCTCAACCGCATTGGGCGAGCAGGTGGCTCGGGCTGGAGACGGCGGCGCGGGTGCTGGTGGCCCGGCCGACGATGCGCTGCGCCGAGGCGCTGGCCCGCTTCGACGACCGGGTCCTAGACCGGGCAGTGACCGGCCTGGCCCGGGCGACATGGCGGCTGTCCCGCCGGGCCGGGCGGTTCGACGACCGTGTCCTCGACCGTGGTGTCGACCTCGCCTCCGCCGTGACGCTGCGGACCGCTCGTCGGGTCGGGCGGGCCGACGACCGGTGGCTCGACGGCGCGGTCGAGGCGCTTGCCGCCGGGATGCGCCGGCTGGGGCAGTTGGCGCGCCGACCGCAGACCGGCCAGCTGCACCAGTACTACCTGCAAGCTGTCGTGGTGCTGGTCGTCGGCGTCGTCGTCCTCGTGGTGTGGGGGTAGCCCGTGCTCAGCGTGATCGTCTTTCTGCCCCTGCTCGCCGCCGTGGCGCTGGTCGCCGTGCCGCGCCTGCCTGCCACCGCCGCGCGTTGGGTGTGGGTTGCGGTGGCCGCCGTCGACCTCGCGCTCGTCGCCGCCCTCTGGGCACGTTACGACTCCCCGCCGCCGGGGGAACTGGCCTTTGCCGAGCGAGCGGCGTGGATACCTGGGGTGAACAGCAGCTACCACGTCGGAGTGGATGGCTTCTCGCTGCCCCTGGTGGCGATGACTGCGGTGATCTTCCTGGCCTGCGCGGTGTACGCGCTGCGGGAACACCACCAACCCCGAGGCCAGGGCGCGCTCTTCCTGTTCCTGCAGAGCGTCAGCCTCGGCCTGTTCGTCGCCGCCGACCTGATCCTGTTCTTCGTCTTCTTCGACCTGTCCATCGTCGGCATGTACTTCGTCATCGCCGGCTGGGGCCACGGCGACAAGGGCCGCTCGGCTTTAAAGTTCTTCCTCTACACCTTCCTCGGCTCGCTCGCGCTGCTCGTCGGCTTCATCGGCCTTTACGTCGCCGCCGACCCGCACACCTTCGACATACCCGAGCTCGCCGCCGCTGCGCCCTTATCCGGCCGGCCGCTCGCCGGTGGGCTGGTGCTCGCGGCGATCCTCGTCGGACTGGCAGTGAAGACCCCGACCGTGCCGTTCCACACCTGGTTGCCGCCCGCGCACACCGACGCCCCCGCCGTCGGCTCGGCCGTGCTGGCCGGGGTGCTGCTGAAGATGGGCACGTACGGCTTCGTCCGCATCGCCATGCCGATGCTGCCGCAAGCGTGGCGTGCCTGGGCGTGGGTGATCATCGTGGTTGGTGTCGTTTCGGTGATCTACGGCGCGCTGGTGGCGATGGGCCAGTCGAACCTCAAGCGGATGATCGCCTACACCTCGGTCAACCACATGGGCTACATCGTCCTCGCCGTCGGCGTCGCCGGCCTGGTCGCCGCCGACACCGCGCAACCTCGCACGGTCGCGGTCACCGGCGCGGTCACCCAGATGGTCAGCCACGGCCTGATCACCGCCGCGCTTTTCCTACTCGCCGGTGTGCTGCGAGACCGCGCCGGCAGCTACGACATGCAGGAGTACGGCGGCCTCGCCGCCCCCGCGCCTGCCTTTGCCGCCCTATTCGCCGTCGGTGCCTTCGCCTCTCTCGGCCTGCCGGCCTTCTCCGGGTTCATCGCCGAGTTCCAGATCTTCACTGGAAGTGTCGCCGCCGCCCCGGCCACCGCCGTTGCGCTGCTCGGGATTCTGATCACAGCGGCGCTGTTCCTACGCGCGCTGCAACGTGTCTTCACCGGCGAAACCCGCGCCAGGTCGATCGGCTTTGCCGACCTGACCGCGCGCGAACTCTGGTCGGTCGGGCCGCTGCTGCTGCTCTCCCTGCTGATCGGCGTCCTGCCCCGCCCGCTGCTCGACATCGTCGAACCCGCCTCACGGGCCGTCGTCGACCTGCTCGGGCGATGATCCGTGGAAACCGAGATGATGCGGCCGGCGCTGCTGCTGCCCGAAATGCTCCTGGCCGGCGGCGCGCTCACCGCCCTGATCGGCGGCTCCTTCGTCCCCCGCCACCGGCAGGGGATCATCCGCACTCTCACCGCCCTCGTGCTCGTCGGCACCATCGTGGCGGCGGCGGTCCAGTTGGGTGCCCCGGCCACCACCGCCTTCGACGATGCGTACGCCGTCGACACCGCCACCGGCATCGCCCGCCTCCTCGCCGCCGCCGGCACCCTGTTCATCCTCGCGATCGCCACCGACGAGGTCGCCGGCACCGCGCGGGAGAGCGAGATATACGCCCTGCTGCTCTTCGCCACCGCCGGCGCGGTGCTGCTCGCCGGCGCCAACGACCTGCTCGTCCTCGCCGCAGGCTTCCTGCTCGCCAGCATCCCGCTCTATGCGCTGATCGGCCTCGCGTTCACCGCCGACGCTGCCGAGGCGGCCATGAAGACGTACCTGATGGGGGCACTGTTCGGCATCCTGCTCCTGCTCGGCGTGACCGTCCTGTCCGGACTGACCGGCAGCACCGCGTACGCGGAGCTGACCGACCGTCTGCCCGACGCCCCGCGCGCGGCGGTCACCGTCGCCGCGCTGGCCCTGCTCGCGGGGCTGATGTTCAAGGCCGGCGGGGTGCCCGCTCACTTCTGGGTGCCCGACGCCGCACAGGGGGCCAGCGCCACGGCGGCGACCTTCCTGACCACCGTGCCCAAGATCGGCGCTCTGATCGCCGCGTTCCGGCTCGCCGGGGTCTTTCCCCCGGCCTTCTCCTGGCCGGTCCTGGTAGCGGTCCTCGCCGTGGCCAGCATGACGCTGGGCAACCTCGCCGCGTACTGGCAGTCCGACCCGAGGCGGCTGCTCGGCTGGTCCACCGTGAGTCAGGTCGGCTTCATGCTCGTGCCGGTCGTCGCCGCCGGCCGCAGCGACCTCGCGCTGCCGTCTCTGCTGGTCTACCTGGCCGGCTACACGGTCACCAACATCGCCGCATTCGCGGTCACCGCCGCCCTACCCGGGCATCGCGACCTCGTCGATTACCGAGGACTAGCGGGGCGACACCCCTGGCTTGCCGCTGCGCTGCTGGTGGCGCTGCTCGGCTTGGTCGGCACGCCACCAACCGCCGTGTTCGTCGGCAAGCTCACCACTGCGGCCGCCGCCTGGGACGCCGGCCACGCCTGGCTCGCCATCATCGTATTCGTCAATACCGTAATCAGCCTCTTCTACTACCTGCGCTGGATCGCCCCGGCATATGGACGTCCCGGATCGGCGGATCCGGCCTCCGGCCCGCAGCCGGAGACCGACGCCATGACGGTCCGGCCGTGGTCGACGAGGCTGGCCGTCGCGGCAGCCACGGTAAGTGTGGCGATGGGCGTTGCAGCTGGCTCTGTCTGGGCTGTTGCCTCCGCGCCGTAGGTCATCGTCACCGGGCGACGGCGGCCCGCTCTCCCGCCGCTCCCTACATCGAGGTGGCGATGAGGTAGCTGGACTCGATTGAGCGCGTGCGTTGACCGTGACGATGAAGCTGTGTCCTGACATCAAGAAGGCGGCGGTATCGGCCCCAGGATCAGAGGGAACGCGGGTTCGAACATCCCGGCCGCGATCGGCAGCGCCAGCATGTTATAGCCGATCACCCAGCCCAGGTCCTGGTGCGTAGTTCCGCGGACGATTCGAGGGCGGTTGGCACTTCTGTCGGGTCCGAGCGCACCACGCCGACGGTCTCCAGAGCAACATGGGCGCCCGCGCCGATGGCGATGCGCAGATCGGCCTTGCAAGGGCGGGCCGTCGTTGACGCCATCGCCCACCACGGCCACGCGGCAGCCGCTGGCCTGCAACTCCGTGATCTCGGCAACTTGTCCCCGCGAAGCACCTCGGCGATGACGGAATCGACGCCGAGATCACTGCGATGGCCGCGCCCTGGATTTCTCCCGTCAAAAACCAAGACCTCAACCCCAAGCCCCTGCAGCGTCGCCTTCAAGCGAGTCTCGCGAACCGCGTCCGCGACACCGATAGGTGCGGCCGGCTTCCCGTCGATTGCCGACCGGCTCGGCGGTCCCTGCTCCTGCGGCCAACTCGTCGCGATGGCAGCCCGCGAAGGAAAGCCCGTAGAAAGCCCAGGTGCCGCCCCGCACCAGCAGAGGATCCAGCTTGTCAAAAGTCGCGCCGTTGATCGTCCAGCGGTACGGCATCATGGCGCCGCCCAACGCGACGCGATGCACCCGATCGGGCCGACGATCGTCGAGCGCGACGGCATCCGACGCCCGCAATGCGCCGGTAATCAGCACCCGCCGGTCCAGCTCGGCGGGCCGCACGGCGACTGAGGGAGTGCCGCCCGTGCCCGTACGAACCAGGGCCAACCCCTGCCCGGTCTTGCCCTCGGCGACCGCGACAATCGGGCACGAGTTGCGCACCCCCGTGGCCACCATCGAGGCGTACGTGAACGCGGCGGAAGACGGCATCGCGGTTGAGGGTGAGAGCACGTGGCGCGTCCTGCGCACCCAGACCACCCGGCTGCGGCGCCTCGCCGAGGACCTCGCCGCCGTGTCCCGCGCGGAGGAGCACCACCTCGACCTGCGTCCGCAGCGGGTGCCGGCGGCCGAGATGTCAGGACCGCCGTCGCCGCCGCGCGCCCCCGTTTCGCCGCCAAGGGGGTGGCGCTGCGGACGCTCATCGAGCCGGACGTAGGCGACGTTGACGCGGACACCGAGCGGATGGGGCAGGTGCTGGGGAACCTGCTGGACAACGCTCTCCGCCACACCCCGTCCGGTGGCCGGGTGAACGTCACGGCCGCGCGTGGCCCGGCTGGTGTGCACCTGTCCGTGGTCGACACCGGGGAAGGTATCGATGCCGCCCATCTGCCACATGTGTTCGAGCGGTTCTACCGCTCGAACCCGTCTCGGGACCGCAACCACGGAGGGTCCGGGATTGGTCTGGCCGTCGTCCGCGCGACCGTCGCGCAGCATGGGGAGCGGTCAAGGCAATGAGTGGGGGTGAAGGCGCGGGTGCTGCTTTCACGATCACCCTGCCGCCGGCGAACACCCGTCCGGTTGGGTGAGAGCCATGGCGCAACCCAGGGCGGCCTCCACCTGTGCCGGGCAGCCGCTCGCCGGATCAGCGCAACGCGTCCAGGTCGGTGTCATTCCAAGTGTCCGATTCACCGCGCGGGTCGCGGTTCGGACTGGATCTGGCGTGCGGAACCGTCGCTGTCCGGCGTCGACTGGCGCTCAATCGGCCACTTCCGCTCCCCGGACTCGGCGACTGCGTGGAGCTCAGGCGTGGGCATTGCTCTCCGGCCGCCGCCGTCGAGCGCCCCACCTAATCCGGTGAGAGGGGACATTATGACTGACATCGCCTGCGGCCCTGGCCTCTGTCGGTGGTCTTGGTGCGCAGGTCCACCGCCTGTTTGGCAGGCGTGTCACAGCCGGTACGCCAGGTGCGCCATCATGCCGGCTTGGCCGTGGTAGACGTTGTGGCAGTGGGCCATCCACAGACCCGGGTTGGTAGCGTCGAAGTCGACGGTTACCGTCCGGTCCGGGGTGACGATGACGGTGTCCTTGCGGGCGCCGCTGCCGGTCACGGCGAAGGTATGCCCGTGTAGGTGCATGGGGTGGAACATGGTCGTGTCGTTGACGAATTCGAGCCGCACCCGCTCACCGTGCTCTACCAGGAGCGGGTCGGCGTGATCGAAGGTCACGCCGTTGATCGTCCACCGGTAGGGCGCCATCGACCCACCCAGCACCAGCCGGTGCACCCGGTCCGGTCGCTGCCCGGTCAGCGCTACGTTCTCGCCAGCGCTCAGCGTGTGGGTGAGCAGGACGTGCCGGTCCAGTTCCGCCGGTCGGGCGGCGGCCGGGGGTGGGTCGCCCGCACAGGTGCGAACGAGGGCGAGAGCCTGCCCGGACTTCCCCTCGGCTGCGGCGACCAGTGGGAACACCCCGTCAATGAGCTCCACGTTGACGTCGAGCCGCTCACCCATGCCGAGTATGACGGCGTCGGTCGTCGTGGGGGCGACCGGGAAGCCGTCGGTGTGAGTGACCGTCATCCGATGCCCGCCCAGCGCCACCCGGAACGCCGTGTCGGAGCCGGCGTTGACCAGCCGGATCCGCACTCGCTGCCCTGACGAGGCCCGGAAGCTGACCGGTGCGGTGGGCACACGGCCGTTGATTAGGTAATGCGGGTACGCGACGTCCCCGGCGCCGCCGAGCAGGGGCGAGGTCATCATCTCCATCCCCGCCATGTCCCCGTGGCCGCTCATGTCCCCGGGACCAGTGACGTCCATGGCGCCGTGGCCCATGCTCGGCACGTCACCCGTGCTGCCGTGATCCCTTCCCGGGGTGCTGTCGTGGCCGGACATCGCGGTCAGGGCGGCGAGTACGTCCTCCGGGGTGCGGCCGGTGCCGTCGACCCAGTCGTCGATGACCACGATCCACTCGCGGTCATAGTCGCCGGGGTCGTGCGGGTCATCAATGACGAGGACCCCGTACAGCGCCCGGTCGAGTTGCAACCCCGAGTGCGGGTGGTAGAAGTAGGTGCCAGGGTCGGGGGCGATGAACTCATAGCGGTGCCTGCCTCCGCTAAGGATCGGCGCCTGGGTGAGGCCCGGGACGCCGTCCATGTCATTGCGCAGTGCCACGCCGTGCCAGTGAACGCTGGTGTCGGCGGGCAGGTCATTGACCACGTCGACGCGAATCAGGTCACCGGCGCGAGCCCTGATCAGCGGCCCGGGTAGGTCGTCTGCGTAGCCCCAGGTCCTTACCTGTGGCCCGCCGAGGTCGATGGTGACCGGCCGGGGATTCAGTATCGCGGTCACCGTACCCCCGTCACGATGGCGACGGGCCCCCTCGACGCGGGACACCAGGTCGGCGTGAGGGCTAGTCGGCCGAGGATCGAGAGCGCCGCCGGTGACAGCGGTTCCTGCAAGCCCCATCGTGCCTGCCAATCCAGCCAGCAACCGACGGCGGGTGATGGCCGGTGTCATGGCTACTCCTCAGTCGTGACGACGCCGCATTTTCGGCGCGCGGCGGGCGATGTCATGAACGAGTCTTGCTGCGACGGAGCGCGGCAGCGGGGGGTTCACGGAGGATTGCCCTGTTTGGGTGGTTGCCTGGTGATTGCCGGCTGGCCCAACCACTGCAGGATGCCGGCGGCGCTTCCCGTGGGCGGGAGGTATGGATGCGGGCCCGTGCGCCGCCTCGACCGCACCTATGGCCTCGACCGCCAGTAGGCGGGGTCCACATCCTGAAGCCCGTTACCCCCCGCCGGGTTCCCAGTGCTGGGGATTGCAAGCGGCGGGCTGGGGTTCGTGGGCAGGCTTCGCGCTGTCCTTGTTGTCCGTTGGATCCGGGAGCTCCGGGCCTCTTGTCCTTGCGGGGCGCGAACACGGCTGCGGCATGCCGGCCTCTCAACCTGAGCCCCGATACGGCTCTGGGGTAGGGGTACCAATCGATGCCAGTCGTCGGGTTCCTGATCCCCTGCCCGCCGGGCGAGTTAGCGGCGGCCAGATGATTTGCCGAATACCCCTACCGGGTATATGGTGCCGGTCGGAGGTGGACGGCATGAGACACGAACACAGGACCCACACTGATCCGACCGGTGAGTCGCAGCACCAGGGGCATCAGGTGCAGGTGGGCGAGCACAACAGCGGTGGACCGCATGACGGACATCTGGGCAATGCTCAGCCGGCGGGCAGCCACAACGGCGGCCACCACGACCACGCGGGGCACGGATCCACCGGTGGGCACGGGGCCCATGACCAGCACGCGGGACACGGCCACGGGGCCCATGACAAGCACGCGGGGCACGACCCGGAGCAGTTCCGGCGTAAGTTCTGGCTGAGCTTCGCGCTGACGATTCCGATCGTGGCGACCAGCCATATGGTGATGGGTTGGTTCGGCTACACCCTTGACTTTCCTGGCATGAACTGGGTTGGACCGGTTCTCGGGTCGGTGGTGTTCTTCTACGGAGGCTGGCCGTTCCTGGTCGGCGGCGTCCGCGAGGTACGCGACCGGGCTCCAGGGATGATGCTGCTGATCTCGATGGCGATCGCCGTGGCCTACGTCGCCTCGATGGCCACCAGCCTCGGCGCGTTCGATCTGGATTTCTGGTGGGAACTGGCCGCGCTGGTCACGATCATGCTGCTGGGGCACTGGCAGGAGATGAAGGCGATCGGCCAGGCGCAGGGTGCCCTCGCCGCGCTGGCGGCGCTGCTCCCGGATGACGCCGAACGGGTCCACGACGACGGTGCTGTGCACCGGGTATCGGTGTCCGAGCTGCGAGTGGGCGACGTGGTTCTGGTTCGCTCCGGGGGCAGGGTGCCGGCTGACGGCCGGATCATCGACGGTGCCGCCGAGCTGGACGAGTCGATGATCACGGGGGAGTCCCGGCCGGTGCCGCGCGGCGTGGGCGACCGGGTGGTGGCCGGCGCGGTGGCCACCGACTCCGCGCTGCGGGTCCGGGTCGACGCGGTAGGCGAGGACACGGCGCTGGCCGGCATCGGCCGGCTCGTCGCGCAGGCGCAGGCGTCCAGCGGCCGGGCCCAGGTCCTGGCTGACCGGTTCGCCGCAATGCTCTTCTACGTCGCCTCCGCCGCCGCGTTGGTCACCTTCGCCGCCTGGTGGGCGCTGGGCGATGTTGACCAGTCCGTGGTGCGGACGGTGACGGTCCTGGTGATCGCCTGCCCCCATGCCCTCGGTCTGGCTATCCCGCTGGTGATCGCGCTGTCCACCGCGGTGTCGGCGAAGGCGGGCATCCTGGTCAAGGACCGCATGGCGCTGGAGCGGATGCGCACTGTCGACGCGGTGCTGTTCGACAAGACCGGGACCCTGACCAAGGGCGCCCACACGGTTACCGACATGGCCGCCGCCAGCGGCGTCAGCGAAATCGAGGTGCTGCGGGTCGCCGGCGCGGTCGAGGCCGACAGTGAGCACCCTCTCGCCAAGGCTCTGGTCAAGGTCGCGCAGGACTGGGGGCTGCGCGCGACCGCCCGGGATTTCCGGTCCCTGACTGGTCGAGGGGTCCAGGCGGTCGTCGACGGCACCACCTGGGCGGTCGGCGGCCCCGCCCTGCTGCGGGAACTCGGCGTAGCGGTCCCCGAGGACCTGGCCACGATCACACGGGGATGGTCGGCCCGTGGTGCGGCCGTGCTGCACCTGATCCGTCTGCCCGAGGACGGCCAACCGGCCGCGGTGGGCGCGTTCGCCTTGGAGGACGAGGTTCGTCCGGAGGCCCGCCAGGCCATCTCCGACCTGCGCGAACAGGGCATCAAGAAGATCGTGATGATTACCGGAGACGCCCGTCCGGTTGCCGAGGCGGTCGCCGCCGACCTCGGGTTCCGGCCGGGGGTGGATGAGGTCTTCGCCGAGGTGCTGCCCGCGGACAAGGACCGGGCGGTCGCCGAGCTGCAGGCACGGGGGCTGACCGTGGCGATGGTCGGCGACGGCGTCAACGACGCTCCGGCCCTGGCCCGCGCCGACGTCGGCCTGGCGATCGGTGCCGGCACCGACGTCGCCATCGAGTCCGCCGGGGTCATCCTGGCCTCGTCGGACCCGCGTGGGGTCACGGGCGTGATCCGGCTGTCTCGGGCGTCGTACCGGAAGATGATCCAGAATCTGGTCTGGGCCGCCGGGTACAACGTGGTGGCGATCCCGCTCGCCGCTGGAGCGCTGGCCTGGGCTGGGTTCACGCTCAGCCCGGCGGTCGGTGCGGTGCTGATGTCCGTCTCCACCATCGTGGTGGCGCTGAACGCCCAGCTGCTGCGCCGGGTCAAGCTCACCGCCGAACAGCACTGACACCCAACGACGGCGGCGCGGCCGGGATTCATCCCTACCGCGCCGCCGCACCGTCCCTGACCGGGGTGGAGCCGATTCGGGACCCCGGCTCAGGGCGTCATCGCCTGCCACGTCACGCCTGCGTTAGCACTGCGCAGCACCTGGCCATCCTCGGTCGCCAGGTAGATGACGTTCTCGTGCACGGTGAGGGCGGCCGGGGTACCCGGCGCCCGGCCGGCGGTGGGCGACCATGTCGCGGCCGCGTCGGCGGAGCGCACCAGTGCGCCGTCCGCCGTGACTGCCAGCAGCTCCCGCGGGGACCAGTGCAGTAGCACCGCCCGCGGGCCGCCAGCCGGAGTCCAGGTACGGCCACCGTCGGTGGAGCGGCGCATGCCCTGCTCAGTCGTTGCCAGCAGGGTGTCTGGCCGGCTGGGATCGACCGCCAAGTCGTAGGCCTCGATGGTGGAGCGGGATTGCCAGGTGATCCGGTCACTGCTGGCCATCAGGGTGCCGCTGGTCGAATCGAGGCCGTACACGATGCCGCCGGAGGAGCGCAGCAGGTGAAAGTCGGCTTGCCCAGCCAGGGAAAGGCTCTGCCAGGAGCGGCCGGCATCGGTGCTGTGAATGAGCCCCAGGTGCCTGGGCCCGTCCTCGTTCGCGGCAGGGTGTCCAGAGGCGAGGAACTCGTTAGGGCCGGTCACCGTGAAGCCCATGGTGTCCTGCTGGCCGTCCCCGACCCGCGTCGCCTCGGCGTCGGAGAGCCGGAATACGCCGTGGTGGGTCGCCACATACAGCTGCCCGTCAGCGGGGTTTACGCCGAGGCCGTGCACGTGGCTGAGCTGACCGCGTCCCGACGCCGTCGAGGCGGTCGAGGTGGCGGCGTCCTCACGCCAGCTGTTCGCGATGGCCGCGGCTGCGACGAGCAGGAGGACGCTGACGGCCACCCCCACCCAGGCCATCCGATTCTGCCCCTTGAGGGCCACACTCAGCTCCCTTGCCTCGACTCCGCGATCTGCAGGCAACGCGGGACCATCCCGCAGCCGCGCCCCGATGGTAAGCCATCTACTATCGCTCGCTAGTAGTAGCCTCGTGGAGGCGTAACGGTCTAGACGTGACCGCGACAGGTCGGGTGGGCGCCCTCTGGCGCAGCGAGGAGGTTACCGGTGCGTCAGGTTACGGCGGCGCCTGGCCAGGCGATGCGGCGCGCGGCGTCGGTGGCCGCAGCCGCAGTGCTGGCTGCGGCGGTCGGATCCGTGCTGCGGTTCGATCCCACCGATCGGGTCGCCGACCCGACCGGCCCCTGCCTGTGGCACTCCCTCACCGGCATCAACGGCCCAGGCTGTGGCGGCACCCGCATGTTCTACTACCTGTTGCACGGCGACCTCGCCGAGGCCGCGCGCCACCACCTGGCCGCGCTGATCGCGGTGCCATTCCTGGCATACCTCGGCGTACGCTTCCTCGCCTCGGCCTGGCTCGGGCGCGAACTACCCGCGCTGCGCCTGCCCGCGTGGATCTACGGGATGTACATCGTCTTCTTCCTGCTCTACAGCACGGTGCTGCGCAACCTGCCGTGGGCGCCGTTCTCCTGGTTCGATATCCCTAACCTGACGCCGTAAGCCCGGCCGTCACACGGCCCATCCCGCCCGGCCGCCGCGCACGTGCCACTTCTCCGCCAGGCGCGACTACTCGCCCCTTATGCCACCTACTATCCTGGATCGGTATGAACAGGACAGCATGCCAGCGCCCGGCCGGGTTAATCAGCCCGCCGCGGGTGCTGCTGCTCGTCCTGCTGGCCCTCGGTGTCGCCGGCATGCACACCTTCGGCCACCAGGGCCACGCGGCGAGCGGGCACGAGAGCACTGCCGCCGACCTGCCGCACGCGCTCACCGCTGCTGGTCCAGACGGCTTCCACGAATTGCGTCAGATCGCGCAGGTAGGTGAACCGACGACAGGCGGCGGCACCGATTTGGATCTCTTCTCGGTGTGCCTGGCGGTGCTCGGCGCGTTCGGGTGGGCCGTCGGACTGGCTCTGTTGCGTGTGCGATCCCACCGCAACAGGCGTGCAGTCCGGACTGGTCACGCAGCCCGCAGGGGTGGGCGCGGCCCACCAGCTCCGTCGCTGGGGCTGCGCCTCGCTGTGGTGTCGGTGTCGCGCATATAGGAACGCGGCCGGTCAAGCGACCGCCAATTGCCTGTATCGCCACACCATCAACCGAAAGGCATTCCTTTACCATGAAGCGCACCATTGTGCTGCGCCGGGCACTGCTGACCGGGGTCACGCTGTCCGCTGTCCTCGCGACCACCGCAGCATGCGGCGATGACATGAGCGGCATGGACCACGGCAGCGGCAACAGCCCGGCCGTCACGGCATCGGCTTCGGCGCAGACCAGCGCCACCGTCAACGACGCCGACGTCATGTTCGCCCAGATGATGATTCCGCACCACCAGCAGGCCGTCGAGATGGCCGATCTCGCGCCGACCCGTGCCAACGACCCTGAGTTGAAGGAACTCGCGGTGAAAATCAAGGCCGCGCAGGACCCGGAGATCACGACCATGACCGGCTGGCTGACCGCGTGGGGCAAGCCCACCGCCGCCCCCGAGGGGCACGACATGCACGGCACGGGCTCTGGAATGGCCGGCATGGCCAACGACGAGCAAATGAACAAGCTCAAGGCGGCCAAGGGCACCGAGTTCGACAAGATGTTCGCCCAGATGATGATCGCCCACCACAACGGCGCCATCGAAATGGCCAAGACCGAGCAGGCCAACGGCGCTAACCCCGAGGCCAAGGCTCTCGCCGCAAAGATCGAAGCGGACCAGGCCGCCGAGGTGCAGACCCTGCAGAAGATCCTCGACCGCCTGTAAGCATGACCAGACGGCGGCCGGACCCAACATGGGTCCGGCCGCCGCCGCGTTGCTGGGGCCTGTGACGTTAGGAAATGGATGCACGGCTGGCGTATCTGTGGCGCTATGCCCGATTTTCGTCGGCTCGGCGGGGGTGTGGCCAAGGCGCCTGAGCCATGATCGCGGAATGCCTGCTGGCCATGGCCGGTTGCCCAGATGTACGCCGGAGCGGCACCGCCCCGGCGTTCGCCATATCCGGCCCTCGAAGCCAGATGGCGGATCCCCGTGATGCCAGCCGATAAACACCTCGGTCTGGTCACTCCGAGGAAAGGTGACAAACGATGAACACCCGCACGCACTGGGCTACGGCTCGTACCGCACTGGGGCGCCGCAGCGCGCTCGGCGTAGCAGGACTGGCCCTCATCGCGACCGGCGTCGCAATCCCGGCGACGGACGCGCTGGCCGCGCCGTCATCGGTGCCATCGGTCGCCGCCGTGCAGCAGGCAGAGAAGAAGTCGGACAAGCGCGTCGACTACCGGTTCCAGGAGCAGCCCAACATCTACTTCTGCGGCCCGGCGTCGACCCGCATCGCGCTCAGCGCTCAGGGCAAGATTCAGAGTCAGGACGAGCTGGCGGCGAAGCTGGGCACCACGGTCGCCGGGACGGCCTCGGCCTTCGACGTCACCCGCGTGCTCAACGAAGAGCTGGGTAAGGACGTCTACAAAACCGGAGAGATCCCGAACGACACGGCCACCGCAGACGAGGTGCGGCGCCTCAAGGATGACCTGACCACCGCGATCGATAACGAACGCGTTCCGGTGGTGAACGTCATCGGCGCTGGCACCGACGTAGACGGCGTCTCGCGCGACTTCCCGGTCGGGCACTACCTGACCGTGGTCGCCTATGACGGCGACCAGGTGAAGATCGCCGATCCGTGGCAGCCGGTCGGCGACGGCACCTACTGGATGTCGGTCGGGGAGTTGGCCGAGTGGGCTGCCTCGCGCGGCTACTCCGCCTGAGGCCCACGCTGAGCAACAACACCGAATGCGGCGGCCCTGGACGCACAACGCCCAGGGCCGCCGCATTCCTCTTATCTGTCGGCGCCGGAAACCGCAGACGGATGTCTGGCGTTCAGACGTCAGCGTAGGCTGACGTGCGTGTGGGAGGCGGTGTGTCGTTGAACGGCCTGGGTGAGTTGGAAGCCGCCGTCATGGACGTGCTGTGGCAAGCGGGCGAGCCCTTGCCGGTGCGTGAGGTGCTCAAAATGCTGACCGGACGCACCCTGGCCTATACCACCGTCATGACAGTGCTGGACAACCTGCACCGCAAGAAGTGGGTGCTGCGTGACAAGAGCGGCAAGGCCTACCACTATCGCCCCGCCGGCAGCCGGGAGGAACTCGTGGCTCGAACCTTGCGGCGCATGCTGGAGACGAGTCTCCAGCCCGACGTGGTGCTGCTGCACTTCGCCCGTTCGGCATCCGACCGGGAACTGACGGTGTTGCGGCAGGTGCTCGACGAGCGGTCGGATCGCCGGTGAGCCCGGCCGTTGCCCTCATCGTCGGTGCGTTCGTCGTAGCCTGGCGGGCCCCGGCCCTGCTGGACCGCGCCTTGGGTCGAGTTTGTGATCCGGTCGCCGTGCTGCTCGCCTGGTGGGGCAGCCTGGCCGCAGTGCTACTGACCTTCACCGCCGGGGTGGGGTTGCTGCTCGCGCCCGCCAACAGCGTCGAGGACTGGGCAGAGCATCTCGCGCACCACTGTTGGCTCGCGGTGCGCCATGGCAGGCTGCCGGCGCAGGACGTGGTCCTCGGCGTCGCCGGCGTGGTAGGGGTCGCTGCGTTGGCCGCGCGTTGCGTGGTCGTGGCCATTCGGCAGTGGCGTGCCCAGCGCGAGTCCCGACAAGCGCACCAGGACCTAGTGACCCTGCTCGGCGAAACCCTTACGCCAGAGCGCGAACCAGTGTTGCGGGTTCCGCACCGCGCGCCACTGGCCTACAGCGTTGGTGGCCGCCGGGGACTTCTCGTCGTCAGCGCTGGCGTCCTGCGGCTGCCTGCGGCGCAACGCGCAGCGGTGGTGTGTCACGAGCGAGCCCACCTGCGCGGCCGCCACCATCTGATCGTCGCCTTCGCCGAGGTCCTCGCCGCAGCCGCACCGTGGGTGCCGCTGACCCGCCGCGCCCCGGGCGCCATGCGACTTCTGGTCGAGCTGTGCGCTGACGCGGTCGCCGTGCGCGCCTGCGGCGCGCCCGCAGTTCGCGCGGCGCTGATCGCCCTCAACGGTGCCCCACACCCCGGGCACGCCCTGCCGATGGCTGGATCGGACGTGCCGACGCGGCTGCACCGACTGCAGACCGGGACACTGGGCTATCGAACTTCGGCCCGAATCGCACTTCCGCTGGCCGCAGTGTTCGCGCCGGCACTCGTGAGTGTCGCCACCGCTGTCTTCTTCTGCGCCTGAGCTGATGTGGCCTGCGGCCCTTGAGGTAAGACCACCATCTCTAGGGGACAGGCACCGGGGCGATGCTTGCCGAAGGCGGGCTGGCACCGGCAGCGCCGTCTGCGTGCGGGTTTCGTCTCTCAGGCGCTCGCTGACTAGGTGCCGCATCCGACGGCGTTCGCTCTGCTCTGGCGGGGCTACCTGCACCCGCTCCACCGTTCGGCGATCCTGTGCGCACCTGCGGCTTCCGCCGGTCGGTGCCGGCGCTCCTCCAGCTTGCTTCACCTACTATCGCCGCATCGTAGATGGCCGCTATTGTCGTTCCGTAACTGCCTGACGACGGCTGTCGGACCAGATGCCGCCGCGGTACGCCATGTGGGACAGGCCCGGGCGGGGGGAGCGAGATGATGAGTAACGGGTATGGGCGGGCCAGGCGGTACGAGCAAAGCGTGGCGGTCCTCCGTCCGGTCGCATGGTCCGCTCTGTTGGGCGCAGTAGCCGCGGTGGCGTTTGCGAGCCCGGTGTATGCCGAACCGCCGCTGCCCAATGTCGTCCCCGACGCGGGGACGCGGCCGGTGCCGGTTGGACCTATGCCACTGCCTGGCGGCCAAGCGACGACAACGCCGAGCCCTGAGGGCCGAAGTGCTTTGCCGTCGACGAATCCCCTCGCCGGGCAGATCCTCGCCCTGGAAACCGAGGTAGCTGCCCTCGGCGAGCGGTTGCTTCTGCTAGGGCAGGACCAGACACGGGCGAGCGTCTCCCTTAAGAACTCCGAACGGCAGCTACGCGAGGCACGGGACGTTCTTCAGCGGGCACGGCAGAGTCTCGTGCCCGCTGCCGCCGATGCCCTCAAGCAGGCCGCCGCATGGCCCTCTGGTGCCGTGAACTCCGACCTGCGTGAGATAGGCGCGCTAGCCCGCACCTATCGCGGACAGCAGGACAACATCGATATCGACGCCGCCGCTCGCGAGCTACGACAGGCGCAGGTTGCCGAACGACAGGCTTATACAAAGCACAGCGCGGCAGCCGCGGCTGACATGGCGGCTCGCGGCCGATACAGCTCCTTGGAGGCGACCTACAAGCAACGTGAGGCGGCGTTGCTTGCGCTCAAACGACGCAACGCCGATGAGCTGGTTGCGATTGAGCGGCAACGCGAAGCCGCGGAACAACGTCTCGGCGTCGATGTCATCGGTAGTGGCAGCATCGCCGGCAAGGCGGCACACCCGCGGGCTATGGCCGCCGTTCGCTTCGCACTCGCGCAGCTAGGCAAGCCCTATGAGTGGGCCGCTGAAGGCCCTAGCCGTTACGACTGCTCAGGGCTGATTTGGGCCGCGTACCGCTCCACGGGTGCCGACTACGACCAACTCCCACGCGTGTCACGCGACCAGTACTACGCCACGCGAGGGCGCACCGTCGACCGCAACGCGCTGCTCCCCGGTGACCTGGTCTTCTTCGCCTCCGGTGCCAGCTGGAACACCATCCACCACATGGGCATGTACATCGGCAACGGCAAGATGGTCCACGCGCCGACCACCGGTGACGTCGTCAAGGTCTCCACCGTTTGGTGGTCGCGATTCTTCGCCGCCACCAGGGTTATCCCAGAGGTGCCGTCCCCCCAGACGCCTACCGCCAAACCCACCCCCAAGCCCACGGAACCTAAGCCGCCAACCCCGCGGCCCACGCCCACCGCAACGGCGAACCCACGCCCGACCCCGAGCAACACGCCGAAGCCCACTCCCGCGCCGACCACGCCCCGTCCGACCGCCACGCCAACCCACACGAGCATCCCCAGCCCCACTACCACGGGGAGCGCCACCAGCGCCCCCATACCGTCGGCCACCTGGAATTCCTCCCTATCGTGATCCCTGCTCACGGGCACCCAACCCGGGCGACTGACATCGCCCACCTTTCACCGGCGTCATGTTGCCACCGCAACAAGGTCATTGGGTAGGCAGCAGCTCCCCCACCCACGACGGCAGGTGTCCGCGATCTCGCCGGTCTTCCTCCGGCCGGCCGGTGACGAGAGACCCGATCGCGCCTGCAAGCGCCAATCTTCATGCCACCGCCACGACCCCGCGCTGGCGGGGTGGTGACGATGATGGTTGACCGCGTCCTCGTGAACCGCATCGTTCGCGGCTCGGCTCCCACTCCTGGCGTTCCTTGACGAGAGGCGAGCACGCGTTCACGGTCGCCTCGGCCGGGGTGACAACTGCCCTTCCCCTCGTAGCGTGGAGGCCAGAGCTTGAGGGATAGAGGTTCATGGCTGAGACGAGACGCCAGTTCGATCCGGAGTTCCGGGCGGGCGCGGTGCGCATCGTGCGCGAGACGGGCAAGTCAATCGCTCAGGTCGCCCGCGACCTGGGGATCAACAGCGGGACCCTGGCGAACTGGGTGAAGAGGGACCGCGAGACTCGCGGTGAGGCCGCTGCTGGGCAGCTGGCAGAGGACGAGCGGGCGGAGCTGGCACGGTTGCGGCGGGAGAACGCGGAGCTGGCGATGGAGCGTGATGTCCTCAAGCGATCCGTGGTCCTGTGGGTCAAGGAAGCGACGGGCCGGTGAGCGTGGCCGCCTTCATCGCTTCCCAGAGGACCGAGCACGACGTGCCGCACGCGCTAGCCTGCCGGGCCCTGGGGGTGTCCGAGTCATGGTTCTACAAGTGGCGTGACCGGCCGCCAACGCGCCGCGATGACCGGCGTGCTCGATTGTCGGCCGCGGTCCAGAAGGTGTTCGACGACTCGGGTGGCACCTACGGCAGCCCGCGCATCGGCATCGAGCTGCGCGAGTCCGGCTGGCAGGTCTCCGACAACACGATCGCGCAGCTCATGGCCGAGCTGGGCTTGGCCGCCCGGGTCAAGCGCCGCCGGCGGGGCCTGACCCGCCAAGGTAAGCGTCCGGCCGCACCGGACCTCATCAAGCGGGTGTTCACCGCGCCGGCGCCGGATGTCGCCTGGTGCGGCGACATGACCGAGATCCGCACCGACGAGGGCAAGCTCTACCTGGCCACCGTCATCGACCTGTACTCCCGTCGCATCCTCGGCTACGCGATGGGCGCCCATCACGACGCCGGGCTGGTCGTCGCCGCGCTGAACATGGCCGCCGTCACCCGCGGCGGCTGCGTGGACGGGGTGATCTTCCACAGCGACAGGGGCAGCGAGTACACCTCGGCCGACTTCGACCGGGCCTGTGCCCGGTGGAAGGTACGCCAGTCGATGGGCCGGGTCGGGTCGTGCTTCGACAACGCCGTCGCCGAGGCCACCTTCTCCACCATCAAGGTCGAGTACGTCCACCGCCGTCACTTCCGTACCCGTACCGAGGCACGCCTGAAGATCGCCACCTGGATCACCGACTTCTACAACCGGCGCCGCCGGCACTCCGTCTGCGACTGGCGATCCCCCATCGACTACGAACGATCAGAGACCCGCGCCCTGGAGGCCCAGGCCGCATAACGGAGCCCTCCACGATTCCAGGGGATTGACACAACTGCTCTGATCGCTCCGCCTGTAGTGGTGGCGGTAGCGCAGCAGCTGCCTCGCGTGCCGTTGGGCTGGCCGGTGACCCATGCGGTGTTGAGCAAACGCCGAAGTTGAGCATCGCGGTGGCCAGGATCCGCCATGCGCGTCATGGATGCCCTGCCCACCCAGCCCAACTCACTGATCGCCTCGCCGTCCCTTTGGCAGACCGCATCGACGTCCGGATGTCGCAGTTGGACGATGTCCGTGACTGCCGACCGCGATTCTCGATGTAGTGAAAGAGTCTCCCTCTGTAGTTATAGCTGCCCAGGCGCTAGGCTTGCGTCGGCGAATATCGGCTATTGCCATCCTTTCAGCCGTTATGCGTAGGGGGGATCCGTGGCGCGACGTCACTGGCTGGGCCGGACGCCGCGGGCACCTCTGGCCACTCTCCTGGTCGCCCTGGTGGCGGCAGGTCTGGTCACGCTTGTCGGCTGGTGCACGCCATCCGCCCCGGCCCATTCCACTCCGCCCGGTCACCACGGCCATCCGGTCGGTCACCATGGCAATCCGCCCAATGCATCGCTCAGTGTCGATGGCGCCGACTCATCGGTCGCGGGCAGCCCAGTGCGTTCCGAGGGATGTTCACATCCTGCCCCAGTGGCAATGGTCATGCCCTACAGATCCGTCACCGAACTCATCGGCCCCCCTGCGCTGCTCACCCACAGGCACCACATGGACGGCGGCCCTCTATCCGCCAGCCAACGGCCATCCCATTTGACGCATTCGTCGATGCCGCTCGTGACGGCAGGAACATCGTCGTCGGTCCTTCGCATATAGGGGCCCCAGCAGCGCGGACACCCACAGGGTCCGCGCTTCCCGGCGGTGACCATAAGCGTAGACGAGAAGACGAGAGGCATCTTGTGGCGAAGTACCTTCACGCCCCCTACGGCGTTGCAGACCATCCTGTCCCCGGTGCGGCGATGGCCGCATCGACTCCCGAACACTTGGTGGGAAATACTCCGGTCCTGTGGATTCCCGACCTGACTGGGCACAGTGAGGCGGGCTTCTGGGCCAAATTGGAAGGCCACAATCCTGGCGGGATCAAGGACAGGCCCGGCCTTTACCTCCTGGATCAGGCACGAAGGAGAGGGAACCTCGCTCCGGGAGCACCAGTTGTCGAATCCACCTCCGGGACCCTCGGGCTCGGGCTGGCCTTGGGCGGGATGCTTTACGGGCACCCGGTCACGTTGGTCACCGACGCGGGGATGGAGCCCCACATGCGGCGCCTGTTGGCCGCCTACGGTGCCAGGGTCGAAGTCGTCGACAGGCCGCACCCGCAGGGTGGTTGGCAGCAGGCACGCCGGGATCGGGTCGCCCAGTTGCTCGCGGAACAACCAGACGCCTGGTGCCCCGACCAGTACCACAACCCGGATAACGTAAAAGCCTACGAGGGACTGGCCCGGGAACTGGCAACGCAGCTCAACCACGTCGACGTGTTGGTCTGCAGCGTCGGCACCGGTGGCCACAGCGCCGGTGTCTCCCGTGTGCTTCGGGAGACGAACCCGGACCTGCAGCTGGTTGGGGTCGACACCGTGGGGTCGACGATCTTCGGTCAACCCGATCGGCCGCGCCTTATGCGAGGGCTGGGCAGCAGCATCTACCCCCGTAACGTCGACTACGGGGCCTTCGCGGAAGTGCACTGGGTGTCCCCGGCCGAAGCGGTGTGGGCATGTCGGCGTCTTGCCGCTGCCCGCTACCTCACGGGCGGATGGAGCGTAGGTGCCGTAGCGGTTGTCGCTTCCTGGGTCGCCCGTACCCACTCTCCGTCCACTCGGGTCGCAGCAGTTTTTCCCGACGGGGCGGCTCGCTACGTCGACACCATCTTCAACGACGACTACTGCCGCCGGCATCACCTGTTGGATCGGCCGCCGGCCCCGCAACCCGAGCACCTCGGTCACCCGCAGGAGCGCGAGGTTACCCGCTGGACCCGCTGCGACACCGTCATCGATCCCGCACAACACCAGCGTGCCGAAGCCGAACCGTTGCCGGCGGCTGGCGCAGAGGACAGCAGAATCAGCAGCGGCCAAGGAGCGCGCTGGGACGCCAGGAGACAATGGTGAGGAACACCTGGCGCCAAATCGGCTCGTTTGACCGGCCCCTTCAACTGTTGATGGTCAACCAGCTCGGCATCAATCTCGGCTTTTACATGTTGATGCCTTACCTGGCCAATTATCTCGCCTCGGGTCTGGGCATGGCCGCCTGGACCGTGGGCTTGGTCCTAGGCGTGCGAACGCTCAGCCAGCAGGGCATGTTTCTCATAGGCGGCATGCTCGCCGACAAATTCGGTTACAAGCCCATGATCGTTCTCGGCTGCGCCCTACGTACCATGGGATTCGCGCTGCTCGGCCTTGGCGCAGACCTGCGCACTCTACTGATCGCATCGGTGGCCACCGGGCTCGCTGGCGCGCTGTTCAATCCTGCGGTGCGGGCATACGTCGCGGCGGAGGCAGGAGAACACCGCGTCGAGGCGTTTGCGGCGTTCAACATCTTCTATCAAGCCGGCATTCTCATCGGGCCGGTCGTGGGACTTGCCCTGATCAGCGTCGACTTCCGGCTCGTCTGTGCGACCGCGGCGGCGATCTTCCTGGTGCTCACCGTGGTGCAGGTGCGTGCCCTACCGGCGCGGTCCGCACCCACCGTTGATGCACGGCAAGACGGTGTCAGTCGGCTGCGAGCGGACTGGCGCCAGGTCATCGGCAACCGCTCATTCCTGCTGTTCTCCCTGGCCATGATTGGTTCCTACGTGCTGTCATCGCAGATCTACCTCGCACTGCCATTGCAGGCCGCAAAGGTGCTGGGGGAGAGCGGCGCCATCGGCAGCAGCGCCCTGTTCGCCCTCTCCGCCGTCGTGGCCATCATCGGGCAGATTCGGGTCACCAGCTGGGCCCGGCAGCGCTGGGATTCCGGCAAGGCGGTCGCCGCCGGCCTAGTCCTGATGGCAGTGGCGTTCCTGCCGCTGGCCGCGACCGCCGGGCTGACCGCCCGTCAGGGTTCCATGGGCACGGCCACGGTGGCGATTCTTCCGACTCTGGTCGCCACGGTGCTGCTCACCTTGGGTGCCGTGGTGGCGTACCCGTTCGAGATGGACACCATCGTGGCGCTAGCCCAGGACCGGCTCGTCGCGACGCACTACGGGCTGTACAACACGTTCGCCGGCATTGGGATCACCGCCGGGAACCTGGCCACGGGTGCTGTCTGGGGACTTGCTCAGCGTTGGGAGTTTCCCGCGCTGCCCTGGCTAGCACTCGCCGCGACGGGGGGAGCCTGTGCCGGTGCGGTCACGCTGCTCGCCCGCTCCCATCGACTCGAGCCTGCCTCTGCACCGGCCCCTGCCACAGCCGACACGGCCATCTCGCAAGGAGCGACTTCACGATGACAAATCGCCTCGCAGTCAGCTCAGACGACGTGTTTGCCGCCGCGAAACGGCTCTCCGGTGTTGCGCATCGGACGCCCGTGCTGACCTCACGCACCTTGAACCAGCGGACCGGTGCCACGTTGTTCGTCAAATGTGAGAATTTCCAGCGCGTCGGCGCTTTCAAGTTCCGAGGGGCATACAACGCCGTGTCGCGGTTGGACGATGGTGCCCGCCGTCGTGGCGTCATCGCCTTCTCCTCAGGCAACCATGCACAGGCGGTTGCACTGGCCGCGCATGTCCTCGGCTCCCGCGCCGTCGTCGTGATGCCGCGTGACGCACCGGCGTCCAAGGTGACTGCCACCGCCCAGTACGGCGCCGAGGTGGTTATGTTCGACCGGTACACCGACAATCGGTTCGAGATTACCGACCGGCTCGCCGCCGAGCGCAGGTTGACGGTGATCCCACCCTATGATCATCGGGACGTGGTCGCTGGTGCGGGCACGACGGCGGTGGAGCTTTGGGACGACGTCGATGGCTTGGACGCGCTGGTCGTTCCGCTGGGCGGTGGGGGGCAGTTGGCCGGCTGCGCCACCGTCCTTCGGGTGATTGCGCCCACCACGCGCATTATCGGGGTGGAGACTGAGGCCGGGGATAAAAACCGGCGGTCTCTGCGGGCCGGTCAGCCGATCCGCATTCCGGTGCCCCGCACCATCGCGGACGGAGTGACCGGGGAACGGACCGGAGACGTGACGTTTCCGATCATTCAGCGGCTTGTGGACGACGTCGTCGTGGTCACCGATGAGGAGATTCTTACGGCAATGAAATTTCTGTTCGACCGGATGAAGATCGTTGTCGAGCCGAGCGGTGCCCTTGCCGTAGCCGCGATGCTGGCCGGCCGGGTCCGAATGCTGCACCGCCGGGTGGGGTTGATCGTCTCCGGCGGGAATATCAGCACGGGCCTGTTCGGGCAGCTCATCGCCGGCACGAGTCCCAGCGACTGAAGCGCACGGTCCGGGCGGTCATCCCGCATGGGGCGCCGCCCGGACCGAGTCCATCAGCTGCTACCCACCGACCAAGTGTCAGGTGCGGAGCGCGGACACTGTCGGCCACCCTCCTTGCCAGACGAGGAAGGGCCGAGTAGTCGATCTGGGCATGGCGGCGGGCCGCCAGGCGGATCAGCGCATCGCCCAAAAGGCGGAAGATGGTGATCAAGGGCAGCCCGTGGTTCAACCGGGCGCTACCTGCCGCGCGCTGCACACCACGTCGTCCAGCAGAGGTATGCCCGGACTGGGGTGGTCGTTACCAGTCCTCCCGCGCCGTGGCATGACGTCCACTCTCCGAGCGTCGAAGTGTGAGGAGGGCCATATGATCACCCTGGGTGATCGGAGTTTGTCCTGCCTAGCCTCGTCGAATGCGTGACGACGGCACCCTCGACAACCGGCAGGGCCTCGGCGATCCGACTGACCGTTCGGACGATACCCCATCCACCGATCGTTCGGCCGCCTCCCGTGCGACCCCGGCTCCCCTCAGTCCCCGCACTCGGCCAAACCAAGCCCTCGGTCTAGCCAACCTCCTCGCCCGCCTCAACGCCTTCGGTAACCCGTTCGCCGGCCGACCCGTCCGACCCCGTGTCGTGATGGCCACCGGTGTGGTCTGCTGCCTCGGCCTGGTGGGCCTCGCCCAGGTCAATCGCGGCGCAGCCGACGAGACCGGCGAGCCCATCAACCGCACGGAGATCGCCCAGCGGGCGGAGCGGGACGCTGCCTCACGGGGGAGCGCACGCCAGGCGTCGACGCCAGCCGTCCTCCCGGCCGACCCGGACATCGCTCCGTCTCCGACGCAGGAAAAGCCCAAGGCCGAGCCAAAGCCAAAGGCCAAGCCAAAACCCAAGGCCAAGCCGAAGCGGATTGCGCCAGTGGCCGGGCTGGACGAGGCTCAGATGGACAACGCCAAGGTAATCGTCCGGACCGGGCGTGACATGGGCGTGCCCCGTCGGGGCCTGGTCATCGCCGTGGCCACCGCCATGCAGGAGAGCAACCTCTACAACTACGCCAGCGGCGTGCTGCCGGAGTCACAGAACTACCCGCACCAGGCCGTCGGCTGGGACCACGACTCCGTCGGGCTATTCCAGCAGCGCCCGAGCACCGGCTGGGGTCCGGTGGGCCGGCTGATGGACCCAGAGTTCGCTACCCGGCAGTTCCTGACCGCGCTGCAGGAGATTCCCGGCTGGCAGGACCTGCCGTTGACCGTCGCTGCGCAGGCCGTGCAGGTTTCCGCGTTCCCGGATCTGTATGCCCAGCACGAGTGGCGGGCCGCCGAGGTGGTGGACACGATCGTTGGCAGCTGACCGGACGGACTCGACCTGGTGACATCCCGATCCGGCCAAAGACTCAAACTCGCTGACCTGTGGGAGCTTTGGGAGCGCTAGTGCCTCGTCATGCAGCCTTGAACGGGTAATCCGGGTGGCGGATCTTGGAGCCGGTGGCGAATCCGGATTTCGGTTTGGCGCGGTGGTTGCGCCAGCGGATGTAGTCGCCGATGGCGGAATCCTGCTCGGCGTGGCTGCGGTGGTCGGTGCCGTTGAGGGCGAAGTACCGCACGGCGGCGAACTCGGCCTCGATCCAGTTCAGCCAGGAGGCGTAGGTCGGCAGGAACACCAGCTCCACGCGGTTGGCCGCGCACCAGGCACGGACCTCGGGGTGCTTGTGTGGGGAGAAGTTGTCCACGACCAGATAGAGCCGCTGGTCGGGCCAGCGGCGACGCAGGGTCTTGAGGAAGCTCAGGAACTCGCGCCAGCGTTTGCGGTCACGGATGCGGTAATGCAGGCGCCCGGTGGCCAAGTCGAGGGCAGCGATCATGTGACGCACACCCTGGTCACGGGTGTACGTGGCCCTCAGCCGAACTGGTTGGCCCTGCGGGCGCCAGGCACGGCCGGGACGGGGTTGCAGGTTCAGTGGCCCGAACTCATCGACGCAGAGCACCCGCCCATCGGCCGGCGGGTGGTCGTAGAGGTCCAGGACCCGGCGCAGCTTGGTCGTGAAGTCCGGGTCTGTGCTGGCCTTCCACGTCTTGGCGGCCTGCCAGGACACGCCTCGCTCGTGCAGGATCCGCCGGATCGTCTCGACGCTGATCGCCGTCGCGTAGCCGGCGTCGATCAGGTAGTCGCGCAGCTTGGCCAGGGACCAGCAGGAGAACGGCCGGCCGAGGAAGCGGGGGTCGCACCGGGCGATGACGCAGATCCAGTCGCGGGTCTGTTCATCGATCCGTCTCGGTGCGCCCCCACTCCATTTTGGGTCCAGCGCGTCGAACCCCCGCTCGTTGAACGCGTGGATCACGTCCCGCACGTAGTCCTCAGTCACCTTCAACAGGTGAGCGATGTCCGGGGCCGGCTGGCCCTGGGCGGACATCAGCACCACGATCGCCCGGCGCAGCTTCACCGGGTCCTTCGCCGTCCGGGTGATCCGCTGCAACCGCTGACCCTCAGCCATCGACACCTGCCGGACGAACACCTCCGGGCGCCTGCCCACCGGCCACCACCTCCCACCGTGAACGATGAGAGACAGCCTGCCCGATCCGTCCTCAGAACCGACGGATTACACGATCAACGTTCAAAGACGAGGCACTAGATCCGCTGCCATGCACCTCCCGAAATCTCTCGCACGTCATCCATCCCAAGCGAGTTGCCTGAGCCTCACCATGTTTCGCACCGAGGCGGCGGTAGGAGACTGATTGGCGGCGCAGCAGGCGGCAGGCGCAGCAGCCGGCCGCCTGCTACCCCATCACAGGCTGAAGACTTCCGGATTTAGCGCCCGCGGGAGGGGCGGCTCCACGGCATTGCGGTGACACCTGATGCTCACGACGGCGAGGCATTCCGCCGCTTCGGAGAGGGGATCGAGCAGGGAGGCACTGCCGTCGATGACGCGCTCGCCATCGAAAGCTCACCCGGACCGGACTGGCCACCCCTGGAGCTGCTGGTCCTGCGTGAACTACCCACTTACCGGCTCGGCGTGTGCATCGTTGTCGAGAGCCCGCCCCGCGAGCCCGACTCCGCAGTCCACGTCGGCTCGGTTACGACATGCCGCCCGACGTAGTTCTCGCCGCACGTTCGTGGCCGGCTGGTCATCACCGCTCGTTAGTGCCGGATTCTGCTTCTAGTGCCTCGTCTTTGAACGTTGATCGTGTAATCCGTCGGTTCTGAGGACGGATCGGGCAGGCTGTCTCTCATCGTTCACGGTGGGAGGTGGTGGCCGGTGGGCAGGCGCCCGGAGGTGTTCGTCCGGCAGGTGTCGATGGCTGAGGGTCAGCGGTTGCAGCGGATCACCCGGACGGCGAAGGACCCGGTGAAGCTGCGCCGGGCGATCGTGGTGCTGATGTCCGCCCAGGGCCAGCCGGCCCCGGACATCGCTCACCTGTTGAAGGTGACTGAGGACTACGTGCGGGACGTGATCCACGCGTTCAACGAGCGGGGGTTCGACGCGCTGGACCCAAAATGGAGTGGGGGCGCACCGAGACGGATCGATGAACAGACCCGCGACTGGATCTGCGTCATCGCCCGGTGCGACCCCCGCTTCCTCGGCCGGCCGTTCTCCTGCTGGTCCCTGGCCAAGCTGCGCGACTACCTGATCGACGCCGGCTACGCGACGGCGATCAGCGTCGAGACGATCCGGCGGATCCTGCACGAGCGAGGCGTGTCCTGGCAGGCCGCCAAGACGTGGAAGGCCAGCACAGACCCGGACTTCACGACCAAGCTGCGCCGGGTCCTGGACCTCTACGACCACCCGCCGGCCGATGGGCGGGTGCTCTGCGTCGATGAGTTCGGGCCACTGAACCTGCAACCCCGTCCCGGCCGTGCCTGGCGCCCGCAGGGCCAACCAGTTCGGCTGAGGGCCACGTACACCCGTGACCAGGGTGTGCGTCACATGATCGCTGCCCTCGACTTGGCCACCGGGCGCCTGCATTACCGCATCCGTGACCGCAAACGCTGGCGCGAGTTCCTGAGCTTCCTCAAGACCCTGCGTCGCCGCTGGCCCGACCAGCGGCTCTATCTGGTCGTGGACAACTTCTCCCCACACAAGCACCCCGAGGTCCGTGCCTGGTGCGCGGCCAACCGCGTGGAGCTGGTGTTCCTGCCGACCTACGCCTCCTGGCTGAACTGGATCGAGGCCGAGTTCGCCGCCGTGCGGTACTTCGCCCTCAACGGCACCGACCACCGCAGCCACGCCGAGCAGGATTCCGCCATCGGCGACTACATCCGCTGGCGCAACCACCGCGCCAAACCGAAATCCGGATTCGCCACCGGCTCCAAGATCCGCCACCCGGATTACCCGTTCAAGGCTGCATGACGAGGCACTAGCTGAGTGAGGTGACTTCGCAGGTCTTCATCCGTGGGCTCGATCAGAAAGGTGCCGTCGGGCCATAGCAGCGTGGGGATGCGTCGGCGCCCCCGCTGCAGCCGCCGAACGAGTGTGGTGGCGGCTTTGTCCTGGTCGAGGTCGACGTAGTGGTAGGTGACGCCAGCGGCGTCGAGCACTGACCGGCTGCGCCGAACGTCGGGGCACCAGTCGGTGCCGTAGACCACGAGCCCGGGACTGGTGGGGTGGTGGTCGGGACGATTCACACCGGTCATGTCGGCTCCTGAGACTGTGATGATGACGAGCGACGGCAGGGGTGCGGCCGGTTGTATCGCCTGCGACTCGAAGGGACACGACCGGCCATGGGGTTAACAGACGAGCTGGTGGCCGACCCGTTCGACCGCGCTGCGTACGTCGGCGGTCTCCAGGGCGAGGCGACGCGCGTGATGCCGACGCCGGCGCTGCTGTGACTGCTCACGGACTTGGCGCAGCCCCGCAGGTCATTCCCGGACACGGTGTAGGTGGCTGGATGAGTCTGCCAGCCACCTACAGCCAAACGTCCGCACCAGGCGAGGTCACGTCAGGAATCAGCCGCGCTTCATGAGGCGGCCGACGGCGGCCATCATCTCGGTGGCCATCTCGTCGGCCCGGCCATCGGCTGCCCCCTCGTGCATGCAGTGCCGGGCGTGCCCGTCGAGCAGGCCGAGGGCGACCTTGTCCAGGGCGGCCTGGATCGCGGAGATCTGGGTGAGCACGTCGATGCAGTAGCGGTCGTCGTCGACCATCTTCTCGATGCCACGGACCTGTCCCTCGACGCGGCGCAGCCGCGCGAGCAGTTGGTCCTTGCTGGCGGTGTATCCCCTGGTCGGGGTCGGCGTGGGTGCGGTCATGAATCCAGGATAGCCTACCCCTCGGGGGTATGCTACGGTCATCAGGAGTTCATACCCCCTCCAGGTACTAGTTTGACTGGGCGATCGGGATGTGTTCGCCCTTCAGGTACCCCTGGTGGGTATCTGCTGAGAGAATGCGAGAGGAGCGTTCCATGACCACCACGACGTACCAGGTGAAGGGCATGACCTGCGGACACTGCGTCAACTCGGTCAGCAGCGAGATCAGCGCCATCGCGGGGGTCAGCGACGTCCAGGTCGACCTGGCCACCGGACAGGTCACCGTGACCAGCGAGGCGCCGTTGGACCCCGCGGCCGTACGCGCCGCCGTCGACGAGGCCGGCTACGACCTCGTCGACGCCTGACAGCCCCCACCAACCCGAAGAACCGAGGTGCCAGTCACATGAACACGGCGACGAAGCTGAGCGGTTTCGCCCTCGGCCTCGCGGTGTTGTTCGGCGCGACGTACGGGGTCGGCCGGGTGGCCGACCCCGTGGCGCCGCCCGCCGAAGCCCCGCACGACGCCACCGGGGGGCACGGCAACGACGGCGGGGCCGGACACGGGGGCGACAACGGAGCAACGGCGCACCTGCCCGGCGGCCTGCTCGTCTCCGACCGCGGGTACACCCTGCGTCCGGTGGACGCCCCGGCCGGGCAGTTCGCCTTCCAGGTCACCGGCCCGGACGGCCGGGCGGTCACCGCGTACGACGTGGCGCACGACAAGCGCATGCACCTGATCGTGGCCCGCCGCGATCTCTCCGGCTTCCGGCACGTGCACCCGGAGATGGCGCCGGACGGCACCTGGCGGGTCGACTCGCCGCTCGCCGGGCCCGGCGTGTGGCGGGCGTTCGCCGACTTCACCCCGACCGGGGGCGAGGCGCTGACCCTCGGCGTCGACGTGACCGTCCCCGGCGCGCTGACCGGGCACCCCCTGCCCGCGCCGGCGACCAGCACCACGGTCGACGGCTACACCGTCACGCTCGCCGGCGCTCCGCAGCCCGGCCGCACCGCCGAGCTGACCCTGAGCGTGAGCCGCGGCGGCGCGCCGGTCACCGACCTGGAGCCCTACCTGGGCGCGTACGGCCACCTGGTGGCGCTGCGCCAGGGCGACCTGGCGTACCTGCACGTGCACCCCAACGGCGAGCCCGGTGACGGGCGGACGCGGCCCGGCCCCGAGGTGAGCTTCTCGGCCGAGGTGCCGTCGGCCGGCGCCTACCGGCTCTACCTGGACTTCAAGCACGGCGGCGTCGTGCGTACCGCCGAATTCACCGTCGTCGCCGGCAGCCCGACCGCGCCGGGTGTCCCGGCCACGACAGGCACCCCGACGGCGGGCACGCCCGCCGCCACGAGCTCCCCGACCGCCGACGCCGGCCACGGCGTCCCCGGTCACGGGCACGACTGAGGGACCGTGATGACGATCAGCAGCAAGCCCCTGGCGTACGCGCCGAACCAGATCGAGCTGGCGATCGGCGGGATGACCTGTGCCTCCTGCGCCTCCCGGATCGAGAAGAAGCTGAACCGGATGGACGGGGTGACCGCCACCGTCAACTACGCCACGGAGAAGGCCACCGTCCGGTACGCCGACGAGGTCACCCCGGACGACCTGATCGCCACGGTGGAGAAGACCGGCTACACGGCGGCCCTGCCGCCCCCGCCCCGGTCCGCCGGAGACGCACCGGCCGCCGAGCCGGTGGACGAGCTGCGCGTCCTGCGTACCCGGCTGTGGGTCTCGGCCCTGCTCACCGTGCCGGTGATCGCGCTGGCGATGGTGCCCGCCTGGCAGTTCGACTTCTGGCAGTGGCTGTCGCTGACCCTGGCCGCCCCGGTCGTGGTCTACGGCGGGCTGCCCTTCCATCGGGCGGCCTGGATCAACCTGCGGCACGGCGCGGCGACCATGGACACCCTGGTCTCGCTCGGCACCCTGGCCGCGTTCGGCTGGTCGGTCTGGGCCCTCTTCCTCGGCACCGCGGGCACGCCGGGGATGACCCACCCGTTCAGCCTCGCGATCAGCCGCTCCGACGGCGCCGGCAACATCTACCTGGAGGCGGCGGCCGGGGTGACCGTGTTCATCCTCGCCGGCCGCTACTTCGAGGCGCGGGCGAAGCGGACCGCCGGCGCGGCCCTGCGCGCCCTGCTGGAGCTGGGCGCCAAGGAGGTCGCGGTGCTGCGGGGCGGCACGGAGACCCGGATCCCGGTGGACCAGCTCGTGGTGGGGGACCGGTTCGTGGTCCGGCCCGGGGAGAAGATCGCCACGGACGGCGTGGTCGACGAGGGCACCTCGGCGGTCGACGCCAGCATGCTCACCGGCGAGTCGGTCCCGGTCGAGGTCGGCCCGGGCGACTCCGTGGTCGGCGCGACCGTCAACGCGGGCGGCCGGCTGGTGGTCACCGCCACCCGGATCGGCGGCGACACCCAACTGGCCCAGATGGCCCGGCTGGTCGAGCAGGCGCAGACCGGCAAGGCGGCGGTGCAGCGGTTGGCCGACCGGATCTCCGGCGTCTTCGTGCCGATCGTGATCGCCCTCGCGGTGGGCACCCTCGGTTGGTGGCTCGGCAGCGGGTCGGGCGCCACCGCCGCGTTCACCGCCGCCGTGGCGGTGCTGATCATCGCCTGCCCGTGCGCCCTCGGGCTGGCCACGCCGACCGCCCTGCTGGTCGGCACCGGCCGGGGCGCGCAGCTCGGCGTCCTGATCAAGGGGCCGGAGGTGCTGGAGTCCACGAAGCAGGTGGACACGGTCGTGCTGGACAAGACCGGCACCGTCACCACCGGTCGGATGACCCTGGTGGACGTGGTACCGGCGACCGGCGAGGACCGCGCGGAGCTGCTGCGGCTCGCCGGGGCGTTGGAGTCCGCCTCCGAGCACCCCATCGCCCGGGCCATCGCCGCCGGCGCGGCCGAGGCGGGCACGCTGCCGCCGGTGGCCGGCTTCGTCAACGCCGAGGGGCTCGGGGTGAGCGGGACCGTCGAGGACCGGGAGGTGCTGATCGGCCGGCCCCGGCTGCTGCGCGAGCACGGTCTCGACGTACCGGAGGAGGTCGCGCGGGCGGCGGCCACGGCGGAGGCCGAGGGGCGGACGGCGGTGCTGGCCGGCTGGGACGGTCGGGCCCGGGGCGTCCTCGCGGTGGCCGACGTGGTCCGCCCGACGAGCCGGGCGGCGATCGCGCAGCTGCGCGCGCTCGGCCTGACGCCGGTGCTGCTGACCGGCGACAACACGACGGTCGCCCGGGCGGTGGCCGCCGAGTTGGGCATCGACGAGGTGGTCGCCGAGGTGCTGCCCGCCGACAAGGTCGACGTCGTGCGGCGGCTCCAGGGCGAGGGGCGGACGGTGGCGATGGTCGGTGACGGGGTCAACGACGCCGCCGCGCTGGCCCAGGCGGACCTCGGCCTGGCGATGGGTTCCGGCACGGACGTGGCGATCGAGGCGTCCGACCTGACCCTGGTGCGGGGCGACCTGATGGCCGCCGTGGACGCGATCCGGCTCGCCCGGCGCACCCTCGGCATCATCAAGGGCAACCTGTTCTGGGCGTTCGCCTACAACGTGGCGGCCCTGCCGCTGGCCGCCGCCGGCCTGCTGAACCCGATGATCGCCGGCGCCGCGATGGCCTTCTCCTCGGTCTTCGTGGTCGCCAACAGCCTCCGGCTGCGGGGCTTCCGCGCCGTCAGCTAGAGACCGCACGTCAAGGCGCACCTGCCACGGCAGGTGCGCCTTGACATGGCTTCGAGTCAGGGCTGTAGCAGCTCTCTGGACATTTCGTTCAGCGTCGCGAGCCCTGAGTCGACGAATCGACAGAGAACCCCGGCAGACAGGTACGTCATCGCAGCTGATCGCGAAGGTTGTTCATTTCCGTAATGTCCTGGAGTTGCTCATCGTGGATCTTTCTCGCCAGATCAGCCGCCTCGCCGCTACCGGTGGACAACTCCATGTCCGCCATCATGATCGCCGACATGTGGTGAGCACTGAACGCGTCCAACCACGCAAGGTCGAACTCCTTGCCGGACAGGGCCTGCAGTTCGCTCATCTCCTGCTCGTTGAATCTCGCCAGCGGCGGTTCCGGCGGCTGCGCGGTCATGTTCCCGCCCTGGGCGACCCGTCGGAGCTCAGGCAGCTGAGCCTGCTGGTTACGCAATGAGCGCTCAGCCGCCGCCTTTACTCCGGGCGTGGATGCCTTGTTCACCGCCAGCTGGGCGAGCTCGGTGCCCTCCTCGTGGTGGGAGACCATCATTGCCGCGAACATGGCCGATCCGTGCCCGGACGCTGCCGGAACCGGCGTGCTCGGACTGGCTGTCGCGACGGCTGCGGTGACCGGCACTCCGTCGCCGCATCCCCCGACGGCAATGGCCAGTGCGACCAACGCACCTGACCCTACGAGTCGGAACCGTCTCTTGCTCATGCATGCCTCCAAATGACCAGCAAGGGGCCTAGACAAAGGATTAGTTCGAAAGCGGCAAGCAGCGGCCGCGGATAGCAGGGCTTCGGGCGGCAGCGCATTCCCTTCCCGCCGCTGCTCTAACGTGGCTGTGCCCGCCTGCTGGGAAACAAGAGGGTCGTCCGGCTGGGCGAGCTGGTTCGGCACCGGTAAACCCGGAGGCGGTGAGCCCCCAGGCCGGATACCGGCAGCCGGAGAAGACATCCCTGCCAACATGGTCAAACGTAGGTGCGGAACCCCAGGTAGCAGCTACCGACTCTGTAACGCTCGCGGATGGCTAGTGCGGTTGCAGTGGCGCAATCCTCTTCTGCAGCGCCGCGGACCTGCGCCCGTCGGTCAGCAGCTCCGAGTGAATCTTGTTGTATTGCTCGATGACTGGCTCGAGCTTCTCCCACACCGGGTCGGGCTGCCGTTCAATCTCCGCCGGCGGCGGCTCGGCAGCAGCTGGCGTAGTAAACGCTCGTCGCGCCCGCAACGCCCATGAGCAGAGCCACCACAGCATTGATCAGCAAGCGGTAACCGGGTGGCCTCACCCCCGCGCACCTCTCCATGCCGAACGCTCCGCCCACACTTCGGCTGCCACCTGCCTAGCAAGCCGGTCCGCCCGACGTACACCACCCAGGACAGGTCCGCGCTGTGCATGCTGATCGCATCACCGGACGTTACACGGGTCCGGTCAAATTTCTACTACTGGTCGTTAGTAGGCGGCAGGAATGGGTAGGACCCATCAAGCAGCAGTGCAAACATGAAAGCGAGGGGCTGGATGGGCACGGTCGAGAACATGTTGAACACCTACCCCAAGGATCTCGGGGACATCGATCGCGATGCCCTCAGCAGGTGTATCGAGGCGTGCATCGAATGCGCCCAGGCCTGCACGGCGTGTGCTGACGCCTGCCTCAGCGAGGACGTCGTGCAACGGCTCGTCAAGTGCGTACGCACCAACCTAGACTGCGCCGACATCTGCGAGACCACCACGCGGGTTCTGTCTCGCCATACCGGCTACGACGCGAACCTCACCCGTGCAGTCGTGCAAGCTTGTCTGACGGCCTGCCAGTCCTGCGCCGACGAGTGCGAGCGGCACGCCGAGATGCATGAGCACTGTCGGGTGTGTGCAGAGGCTTGCCGGGGCTGCGCGGAGAAGTGTCAGCAATTGTTGACTGCGATGGGCTAATTTCCCGCTCAGGCACCTCGTGCCGCCGAGGCGTCAAGCGGTGTCTGTTCCTTCGGGAGTCGCGTTGATGCGGTCATTAACGTCGCACTCTTCGTGGCCCTGTTTCCCGGAAGTCGACGCAGTCCGAACTGGTTCAGCCGAGAATCCAGCGGCCACGCGTCCGGCCAACCCAAGTTGACTTGACTCATGACGTACGGCCTATCGGATACGTTCCGAGCTCACATTGAGACTCGCCGGCATGGCTACGGCACGACTTTGACCCGCCTCGCGCTCATGGTGCCGTCACCGCGGGTCATCGATGCGACTCTGCGTTGCCCGTACGCGGTGAGACCTCGGGGCTTGAGCACGGACAGCGTCAGCGCCGTGAGCAGAAGCGCCACCGCCGCTGCGGCGTGCACGACTGGAGACAGGCCGTTCAAGCGGTCGACGTCTGCGGGGAAGGCGGGGCTACTGGCGAGGTCCGCCAAGTAGGCCAGGGTCTGCATATACAGCAGCAGCACACCGACCGCGACGAGGTTCATCGTAAACTTCGCGATGATCCAGTAGTGCCGGAACAGCCCCCACCTCGTGCCCAGAGCCTGGACTAGGCCAGTCAGCAGCGAGGCCAGGCCCAGCGGGATAAGGGCATACCAGCCGACTACCTCCAGCAGCAGGTAAGCGCCCCTCATCACCTCGGTGTCACGGGTGCTCAGCCCCGCCACGGCGAGGACCAAGGACGTCAGGACGGCGCCCAGCCAGCCCACCGAACACCCGACATGCGCCACCAAGGCGACCTTGCGCCAAAGCGGACTCATCCGCATGGCCAGCACTCCCCGTGCTCGCTGTCACCGGCCGTCGGCGAGCCGTGGAAGGCGTTAGCAGCGGCACTACTGTGCATGTGCCGGCTCGGCCCGTGACCGGTAAGAAGCAGCGCTATCACCAGTAATAGGAACACCGCACCAACGACTGCCAACACCTTGAACCAGCGGGGTGCCCCACTGGGCGCAGCCGCTGGCCCTGCGGCGGCCCGATCCTCTGGTACCACACCCGCTGTCAATCCCCTGGAATCGTGGAGGGCTCCGTTATGCGGCCTGGGCCTCCAGGGCGCGGGTCTCTGATCGTTCGTAGTCGATGGGGGATCGCCAGTCGCAGACGGAGTGCCGGCGGCGCCGGTTGTAGAAGTCGGTGATCCAGGTGGCGATCTTCAGGCGTGCCTCGGTACGGGTACGGAAGTGACGGCGGTGGACGTACTCGACCTTGATGGTGGAGAAGGTGGCCTCGGCGACGGCGTTGTCGAAGCACGACCCGACCCGGCCCATCGACTGGCGTACCTTCCACCGGGCACAGGCCCGGTCGAAGTCGGCCGAGGTGTACTCGCTGCCCCTGTCGCTGTGGAAGATCACCCCGTCCACGCAGCCGCCGCGGGTGACGGCGGCCATGTTCAGCGCGGCGACGACCAGCCCGGCGTCGTGATGGGCGCCCATCGCGTAGCCGAGGATGCGACGGGAGTACAGGTCGATGACGGTGGCCAGGTAGAGCTTGCCCTCGTCGGTGCGGATCTCGGTCATGTCGCCGCACCAGGCGACATCCGGCGCCGGCGCGGTGAACACCCGCTTGATGAGGTCCGGTGCGGCCGGACGCTTACCTTGGCGGGTCAGGCCCCGCCGGCGGCGCTTGACCCGGGCGGCCAAGCCCAGCTCGGCCATGAGCTGCGCGATCGTGTTGTCGGAGACCTGCCAGCCGGACTCGCGCAGCTCGATGCCGATGCGCGGGCTGCCGTAGGTGCCACCCGAGTCGTCGAACACCTTCTGGACCGCGGCCGACAATCGAGCACGCCGGTCATCGCGGCGCGTTGGCGGCCGGTCACGCCACTTGTAGAACCATGACTCGGACACCCCCAGGGCCCGGCAGGCTAGCGCGTGCGGCACGTCGTGCTCGGTCCTCTGGGAAGCGATGAAGGCGGCCACGCTCACCGGCCCGTCGCTTCCTTGACCCACAGGACCACGGATCGCTTGAGGACATCACGCTCCATCGCCAGCTCCGCGTTCTCCCGCCGCAACCGTGCCAGCTCCGCCCGCTCGTCCTCTGCCAGCTGCCCAGCAGCGGCCTCACCGCGAGTCTCGCGGTCCCTCTTCACCCAGTTCGCCAGGGTCCCGCTGTTGATCCCCAGGTCGCGGGCGACCTGAGCGATTGACTTGCCCGTCTCGCGCACGATGCGCACCGCGCCCGCCCGGAACTCCGGATCGAACTGGCGTCTCGTCTCAGCCATGAACCTCTATCCCTCAAGCTCTGGCCTCCACGCTACGAGGGGAAGGGCACGCCGCTCTCTGGGTGGGGCTGTCCGGCTTGTCGCGACCGTCCGGCCTTCCTTCAGTCATGGAACCTCCTCGCACCTCAACGACCGCCCCCAGCATTTTGCAAGACACATTGCATAGTGCCAAGACAGCATGACGTGCCACGCCCACCTCGTATGCTGCAACAGTGCCGAAGCTGTGGAACGACACGATCGAGGAGCACCGCCGGACGGTGCACGCCGCCATCCTCGATGCGGCAGCTCGTCTCGTGGCGCAGCACGGACTGGCGTCGGTGACGATGACGCAGGTCGCCCAGTCCGCGGGGATCGGGCGCGCGACTCTGTACAAGTACTTTCCCGATGTTGAGGCGGTCATGATCGCGTGGCATGAACGCCAGGTCACCCGCCACCTTCATCACCTGACCACTGTCGGCCTCAACGCCGACGGTCCTGAGCGGCGCCTCCATGCCGTGCTGCACGCCTATGCCGCGATCCAATACGAGCACCGCGGCCACCCACTCGCGGCGCTACTGCACCACGGCCCTCACATGGTTGACGCACGGAAGCACCTGTGTGACTTCCTCGCCGACTTGCTGACCGAAGCGGCCGCAGCTGGCCGTGTCCGCCGTGAGGTGCCGCCCACCGAGCTAGCGGCCTACTGCCTGCACGCCCTGGACGCAGCCACCGAACTATCGACCAAAGCCGCCGTCGAACGGCTTGTAGCCACAACGATCTCGGGGCTGCGGCCCTAGCTTCCCTCTGCCTTCTCCCTGCGGTACCGCGCGATGTACGGCCTCGCTTTCGGCCAACTTCGACTTGGCACCGGAACCGTCCGACCGGGCATCTCGCCCGGACATGCGAGGAGCGCGCCGCAGCCCGTGGAACAGGCGACTCTCGTGTCGGCGGAGTGCTTTGCCGTCTGGCGGAGTGCGTGCATGGCCCCTGGAATAGTCAGGCTGCGCGGCGATGGGCAAGGAACATTGGGAGGCAAGGCGGCAAGCCGCCGATAAGCAGGCTAACCGGGCGTAGCCGACAAGTTAATCCTGGGCGTTCCGGACGACGGCACCTCTTGTTGGACAGCCTCGCTGGGGTCGCAGTCGGTGGGGAGGAGCTGCGGGTGGACCGGCTTATCAGTGTCCTGGGCGTCCTGCTCGTCGCCGCAGCCCTAAACGACGTCTTCCACACGCTGTGGCACCCGGGCGGTCGCGGACGCCTCACCACTGTGATCATGAAGTCGATGTGGAGGCTGGCCCGCTGCCCGCCCCGCCACGCCGGCCTCGTAGGGCCATTGGCAATCGTCACGGTCATCGGGACGTGGACCGCCCTATCGGTGACCGGATGGGCGCTCATATACCTGCCCCACTTGCCCGAAGGTTTCGTATACGGCACGGGGCTCAACCCCCGCAGAACGTGCGGGCGTACTGGATTCGATGTACCTGTCATTGGTGACCGGCGCCACGCTGGGCTTCGGCGACATCGTTCCTCAGGCGCCGTGGCTACGCACCGCCGTGCGCTGCAGGCACTTGTCGGATTCGCCCTGCTCACTGCTACGGTCCTCCTGGCTCCTGCAGATATACCCAGCGCTGGCGCGCCGCCGCGCGGTGGCATCACGGTTACACCTTCTCCGTGACGCCGAGACAGCCCCTCGGCTGTCCGTGACTGAGACGCCCTATACCGCGTCCTTGCTGGATAGCCTTGCCCGCGGCCTCGTCAAGGTCACGGTCGACCTGACCGAGTACAGCGAGACGTACTACTTCCGTGACTCCGATTCCCGCTCGGCGATGGCTGCGGTGTCCGGCTACATCCCTCAACTGGTCGAGGTGGGACGCCGGTCTTCCCGCTCGGATGTCCGCTTGGCGGCGGACCTGCTCGCCGGAGCTTTGAACGACTTCTGCGCCGTACTTCGGCGGTACCTCGTCACCATGGGTGAGTCAGCCCAAGAGATCCTCGCTGCCTACGCCACGGACCACGGTCACAAGGGCTGAGAGCGAACGTGTAAGCCAAGGCCGTGCAGCATTCGATGCCCGGGAAGTTTTAGCCGTTGTAGATGCTGCTGCCCAGACGCCCTTTTGGCGTCCCGGCCAGCCCGGGTCGCCCCGAACGCATACGTGCGGAGGCGGCCGGGCTCTGCGGCACACGCTGCCGGACGGATCACGCGAATGGAGTTCTACGAACGCGGTGACCACATGACCAAACTCGCCCAACGGTTCGACGAGTTCGCGGAGTTGGTCACGCAGGAGGTCCAGGAGATGCACCCGCCTGCGGTTTGGCGCTACCCGTTCCCCGAGAGCTTCTCTCAACGGGATCGGGTTACCCTCGACAACGGGGTTCGCGATCGCGCCGTACACGCGCAGGTCATGCTGTCGGAACCGGGCCTTCGCGGCTGGCTCAAGGAGAGAGCCGCATGGGTCTGGCTCAAGGAGAGAGCCGCATGGGTGTGGATGTCCGGGTAGCGCCGGTGGTCCCACGCGCATGGTCATCTACGACCATGCGGTCGCGATCGTCCAGGTCGATCCGTTCGACGTGAGCAGCGGTGCCGTTGTGGTTCGCGGCCATCGCCTGGTGGCCTCCCTCTACGACTTCCGATTGCGTCCGAACCCGACGACGTCCCACGCTTCGCCGATACCTCGCTCAATGATCAGCAGGCGGCCGTTCTGCGCCTACTCGCCAGCGGCGCGAAAGACGATGCGATCGCCCGAAGCCTCGGCGTGTCCACCCGCACTGTGACCCGAATCGTGGGTGAACTCACCACTCTGTTGGGAGCGGGCAGCCGCTTCCAGGCCGGCATGCGGGCCGCCAAGCTGGGCTGGCTTGACAGCTGACCTTGGCGACATGGGGTTCAGGGCAGCTGACCGGAAGGCCTCCTCGACACGACGAGAGGACTTCAGCGCGGTACAAGCCGCGGCGGGCGCCACCAGGCTCGCTGCTGACGCCCGCACTACTGCCACATGATCAGGGCAGCGCCCGCCGCCCGATCGCGGCAGCCGCCACCAGCAGCGCGAAGGTCGCCGCCATCGCGGGAGCGAGACCGACGACGTCCTGGACGGCCCCGACGGCGAGGTACGCCGCGCCCGCCGCCGCCGTGCCGACGCCCAGGACGATGCCGGCGGCCGCTGCGGGTGCCTTTGGGAGGGCGTTCTGAGCGGCGACGACCAACAGCGGTTGACTGGCGTAGAGCAGGGCGCCTGCGGCGCTGGCCGCGACCAGAGTCGCGGTGCCCGGCGGCAGCACGAGCACGGCGGTCAGCGGTATCACGGCTGCCAGCAGCGACACGCTCGTGGTTCGTGCATGTCCGAGGCGATTGGCGAGTGCGCCGCCGGCCACGGCCCCAAGTCCGGCGGAGAAGGAGAACGCGGCGAGAACCCAGCCGAGCAGCGGCGCGTCGGTGGCCACGCCGTGCTCGGATACCAGCCACAGCGGTACGGCGCTGGTGAAGGTGAGGAAGACCAGGCTGGCGATCGTGGCCGTCGCGGTGAGGGGGCCCAGCGGGCCCCTCAGGATGCGTGGCGTGATCCGTGGAGAGGTGGCTCCGGTGCGGTGCGGCTCCCAGTCAGGTAGCAGCGTGAGCAGGGCGACGGCGAGAACCAGACCCGGCACCATAAGCCATGGGCTCACGCCGATGCCGTACACGCCGACGAGGTAGAGGATGAGCACTGGGCCAGTGGCGAATCCGGCCATGCCGCCGGCGGTGAACATGCCGATCGCCAGGCCTGGGTTTGCGCTGGTCGGACCGCCGACGATGCTGGTTGCCACAGGGTGCAGGGCGGCGGAGCCGATCCCGCCGAGAGCGAGCAGTACGGCCAGCAGGGCAGCGGTGCCGGCCACGCCGACGAGGCTGAGCGAGACGGCGGCCAAGGCCACCCCGGCGGCGGCGACCCGACGCGCCCCGAGCCGGTCGGCCAGCGCGCCAAGCCAGGGCTGGGTGACCGAGGAGCTGATGCTGAATGTAGCCACCAGCAGCGCGAGGGTGGTGGTGTTCGCCGTGAGACGGTGCTGGAGGGTGGGTAGTAGCGCGCCGAGGATGGCGGTGAGCACGTCGTTGACGGCGTGCACGAGGGTGAGCAGTACGGCGATCCAGATTCCGTTGGCTAGTCCGGGTCGGCGGACGACGTGGGTCATGATGATTCTCCTCCGTCTGGTCACCGGACTGCGTGGAGCGGTCAGCCGGTGAGGATGTCGGGTGCGCCCGCCCGTGCGAGGACGTGGGCGCACCAGTCCTCGTCGGTGGGCTCGATTAGGTAGGTCCCGTCCGGCCGCATCAGCGTGGGGATCGCGGCGGTGTCCGCGTTGCAGCTGCCGAACGAGCTTTGTCGCGGCCTTGTCCTCGTCGAGGTCGACGTAGTGACAGGTGACGTTGGCGGCTCGAGCAGCGCGCTCCGCTGCGGCGGGCGTTGGGACACCATGCGGTGCCACCGGCCATCGGGTGAACCCGGCTGCCGTCGTACCGCTCAGGGCCTTCACCCGTCATGTCGGTCTCCCTGCGGTGTGAGGATGCGATACCGGATGGGGCCGCCTCGTCCGCCGTGGCTGTGGGTGACCTCGGCGGACGCGGCAGGCCGGTCAGCTGACAAGCTGGTGACTGGCCAGTTCGACGGCGGTGCGGACGTCGGCGGTCTCCAGCGTGATTCGCTGGTGACGGTGCCGAGCCGCATGCGGCGTCACTGTCGGCGGTGGTGAGGCCGCAGATGGCTCCGCTGGGCACACGAGTCTCTCCCTGCGACCGACCCCGATGGATGTTGGCGGGCGGGATCAGGAGCGGACAAGCCGGGCGATGGCATCAGACGCCTCTCGCAGCCTGGCCTGAGGATCCGGGCCGCCGGCCTTGGCGGCCGAGACAACGCAATGGGCTAGGTGCTCGTCGAGCAGCCCAAGCGCGACGCTCTCCAACGCCTTCGTCGCCGCCGAAACCTGGGTGAGGATCTCGATGCAGTGAGCATCTTCGTCGACCATCCGCTGCAGTCCGCGGACCTGTCCCTCGATGCGACGAAGCCGCCGCAGGTAATCGCCTTTGTCCTTGATGTAGCCGTGGCTCATCCCTACCCACCTCTCCGTCAGGGCCATCAAGATACCTGTGGGGGGTATGCGTGGCAAGGGGGCCCGCCAATTCGGGGCGTCGCAGGAGATTGCGCGATGAACCGCTTGACACAAGATACCCATAGGGGGTACACCTTCATGCGTTACCCATACCCCCTAGGGGCAAGAGGAGTGATGGAGATGTCACGCGGATCCAAGCGGTGGTGGGCTCTCGGCCTCATCGCGCTCGCTCAGTTCATGGTCATCATGGACACCTCGATCATCGGCGTCGCCTTACCTCGGATGCAGACGGATCTCGGCTTCTCGCCAGAGAACCTCTCCTGGGTGTTCAACGCCTACGTCGTGGCCTTCGGCGGTCTGCTGCTGCTCGGCGGTCGGCTGTCGGACCTCTTCGGCGCCCGGCGCGTGTTCAGCGCCGGCTGGCTGATCCTGCTGGTCGGTTCGGCCGCCGCCGGCCTCGCCGACAGCGTCGCCGTCGAGCTGGCCGCCCGCGCCACCCAGGGCGTCGGTGCCGCCCTGATCGCGCCGTCGGCGCTGACACTGCTGATGATGCTCTTCGGCGCCGAGCCGAAGGAACTGACCAAAGCCCTCGCTCTGTACGGGGCAGCGGCACCGGCGGGCGGCACCGCCGGCGTCTTCCTCGGCGGCGTCATCACCGAGTACGTCAGCTGGCCCTGGGTGTTCTACATCAACATCCCGATCGCCCTGCTCGCCATCATCGCCACCCCGGCGTTGATGCCGGCCGGCGGCGCCAGCCGCGGCTCCCTCGACATCGCCGGCGCGCTCACCGTCACCACCGGCCTGGCCGCCGCCGTCTACGCCATCGTGCAGGCGCCGGAGGTGGGCTGGGCCAGCGCCCGGACCTGGCTGGTGCTCGGCGGCGCGGTAGCGCTGCTCGCGGTGTTCCTGGCCATCCAGGCCGCCCGCCGTGAACCGCTGATGCGGCTGTCCATCTTCCGTACGCCGAACCTCGGTGCCGCGAACCTGGCGCAGGTACTGCTCGGTGGAGCGTGGATCCCGATGTGGTTCTTCCTCAACCTGTACCTGCAGCAGGTCCTCGGCTACAGCGCCTTCCCCAGCGGCGCCGCGCTGCTGCCCATGACCATCCTGATCATGATCGGCATGATCGTCCTCGCCCCACGGGCGATCGCGCGGTTCGGTACGAAGGCCATGACGGTCACCGGGCTCGCCGTCCTCGCCGTCGGAATGGGGTGGCTGTCGCTGATCCGCCCCGACGGCAACTTCTGGGTCGACGTCCTGCCCGCCTCCCTCGTCGCCGCACTGGGCATGTCACTGGCCTTCATCCCCTCCCTGGGCACGGCGATCTCCAGCGCCCGTCAGGAAGAGGGCGGCCTCGCCTCCGGGATCGTCAACACCAGCTACCAGGTCGGGTCCGCGCTCGGCCTGGCGGCGATGACCGCGGTGGCCGCGTCGTTCGGCGCCGACCAGCTCGGGAATCGGCCCGCCCTCACCGACGGGTTCTCCGCAGCCTTCCTCGGCGCAGCCGCCATCGCCGCGCTGGGTGCGGTGCTCGCCGCGCTCACCCTGCGCACCACCACCCGGCAGGAAACCGCCGCCGAGGCCCAGCCAACCCCGATCGGCTGACCTCAGCGAACCAACCCGACACCCGCAGCACGTTCGGTCGGCTGGCCACCCTCAGGCCAGCCGATCGAACACGTGCAGGCGCAGGGGCGAACGACACACCACGGTGTGCGCTGCTGGGCGACCTCGGCCTGACGCGCCGTCAGCCGCGGCGAGCAAAGCCAAGACCCAGCTGTTCATCGAGAAGGTCGAGCAGCGCTACTCGGTCGGTGTCGTGGTCGCGACCCTGGCCCTGTTCACCGTGCCGCTGCTGTTCAGCGCGGACCTGCAATCCACGCTGCTGCGGGCGATGACCTTCATGATCGTCGCGTCGCCGTGCGCGGTCGTGCTCGCGACGATGCCGCCGCTGCTGTCTGCGATCGCCCTGGCAGGCCGGCATGGCGTGCTGGTCAAGTCGGCCGTGGTGATGGAACAGCTCGCCGACACCGGGGTGGTCGCGTTCGACAAGACCGGCACCCTGACCGAGGGCACCCCTCGAGTCGCCGAGATCCACCCGGCCGGCACGCTCCCCGACGAGGACCTGCTGCGCCTGGCCGGCGCGGCCGAACACCCCAGCGAGCATCCCATTGCCGCCGCGATGGTGGCCGCCGCCCGCGAGCGCGGCCTTGCCCTGCTCGCCGCCGACAACTTCGACTCCGCCCCGGACCGCGGCGTGCGCGCCGTCGTCGACGGGCGTCTCGTGCAGGTCGGCAGCCCGATCCTGCTCGACACCGTGACCGGCAACGCCGACGCGGGTGTCGCAGGTGCGCGCCACCACGCAGAGCGCGCAGGCCGCCGGGCACACCGCCGTGGTTGTGCTCGTCGACGGGGTCCCGGCCGGTGTCGTGGCGCTGGCCGACCGCATTCGCCCCGCCGCCACCGCCACCGTGTCCACACTGACGCAGCTGACCGGTGCCCGGCCGGTGCTGCTCACCGGCGACAACCCCGGCGCCGCGGCCCGCCTTGCCGCCGAGGCCGACATCAGCGACGTGCATGCCGGGTTGCTGCCGGCCGACAAGGTCGACCACGTGCGCGCCCTGCAAGCCGGTGGCCGGCGGGTGCTTCTGGTCGGTGACGGCGTCAACGACGCCCCTGCCCTGACCGCTGCTGACCTGGGTGTCGCGATGGGCGGGCGAGGCTCCGACCTGGCCTTGCACAGCGCCGACGCTGTCCTGGTCCGCGACGACCTGACCGCCCTGCCCGCGGTCATCGCCCTATCCCGCCGCGCCCGCCGCCTGGTCGTGGCCAACCTGGTCATTGCTGGCACCTTCATCACCGTACTGGTCGCCTGGGACCTGTTCAGCCACCTACCCCTGCCGCTCGGCGTGGCCGGGCACGAAGGCTCCACCGTCATCGTGGGCCTCAACGGGCTCCGGCTGCTGTCGGGCCGGGCCTGGCGCCGCGCCACCGCCGGTGCGAGCGCCGGTGCCGGTGCCGCGTTGTGAGCCGCCGTTCCCGCCCCGCGACCGGCCGCGACACGGCACCTGGCTGCACGGTCACCGTGTGCCGGGGCTGCTGCTGCGGCACCGGCAAGGTGCCCGGTATCGACCACGCCGCCCAGCTGGCCGAGCTGCGTCAGGCGCTGGCCGGGTCGGCGTAGGTCCGTGTCAGCGGCTGCCTCGACGCGTGCGAGCACGCCAACGTCATAGTCGTACAACCCTCCCCCGAAGGGCGCCGGGCCGGCGGCCGGCCGGTATGGCTCGGCCTGGTCAAGGCCCCCGGCGCTGCCGACGACATCGCCGCCTGGATCCACGCGGGCGGCCCCGGCCTGGCCGACCCGCCCGGCATGCTCGACCTCCACGTCATCACCCCGGCCCGCCGGGTCCGCCAGCAACTGCCCTGACCCCGGCCACGCCGCCGCGACCGGCCAACCACACCCCGGGAGGGGGCGTATCCGCGGCGGTTAGGGGTGGCGGTGTCCAGGCGCAGCGGGCGGTAACCGTCGGCGTCGAGCTGGCGCAGGTAGGTCTGGTGTCGTCAGCGGGGCTGGACGAGTTCGGCAGGCGGTCTGGCGCTGAGGGTGACAAGTGCGAGTGCACCGGCGGCGACGAGGAGGCCTGTGGCCACGGTCAGCGCGGTGCCGTACCCAGCGACGAGGGCTTCCGCGGTGTTCAGGCCGGCGTTTTGTGGGCTGGCGGTGACGGTGGCGGCGATTCCGGCGAGGACGGCGAGGCCGAGGGCGACGCCGATTTGCTGGGCGGAGTTGAGTAGGGCTGATGCGATGCCGGCCTTGTCCGGGTCGACGCGGTAGACCGCGGCTTGGGTGAGCGTGAGGACGCCGAGTCCGAAGCCGAGCGCGAGGACGAACATCGCCGGTGCTAGGTGCAGCCAGTAGCTGGTGTCGACGGTGATCGCAGAGAACCAGAATGCGGCCGCGGCGCTTAGCAGCGCGCCGACGGCGGCGACGAGGCGTGGCGCGACTCGTAGCAGGAGTTTCGGGGCGGTCCCGGCGCCGAGGACGAGCCCGGCGGCGAACGGCAGCCATGCTGCGCCGGCCTGGAGGGGGCTGAACTGCTGTACCTGCTGAAGGTAGAGGGTGATGACGTAGAAGGATCCCATCGGGCCGATGGCAAGCAGCAGCATCGTCAGATAGGAGCCCGAACGGTTGCGGTCCCGGAACAAGCTCAGCGGCATCAAGGGGTTGCGGCTGCGAGCCTGGGTGAGCGTGAAGACGACGAGCAACACCGCGGCCGCGCCCAGGAGGAGCAGTGCGATGGGGTCGGTGAATCCGTCCTCGCCGAACCGTGTGATCGCGTATACGAGCGCGACCATTCCGCCCGTGCCGAGTGTGGCGCCGGTGACGCCGAGGCGTTTTGTGTGACGGTCGGCGGTGACGAGGGTGCGGCTGCCGATGAGCACGAGTAGACCGATGGGGATGTTGATGAAGAACACCCACCGCCAGCCGAGGGTATCGGTGAGAAGGCCGCCGAGGAGCAACCCGACGACGATGCCGAGACCGGACATCGCGCCGTAGAGCGACAAGGCGCTGTCGCGCATCTTGCGGTCAGAGAAGGTCGTGGCGATCAGTGCCAGAGCGTTCGGTGCCGTCAGTGCCGCTCCGAGGCCCTGCACGGCGCGGGCCGCGATGAGCATGGTTGCGTTCTGCCCGAGGCCACCGACGAGTGAGGCGATCACGAAGACGGCGATTCCGACCTGCAGCGTCCGACGGCGTCCCCACAGGTCACCGATGCGTCCGCCGAGCAGGAGCAGCGCTCCGAACGCGAGGATGTAGGCGTTGACGACCCACGGCAGGTGCACCGCCGCCACGCCCAGCTCGCGCTGGATGGTCGGCAACGCGATGTTCACGATCGAGTCATCGAGCACCAACATCAACTGCGCGGTCGCAATCACCAGCAGCGGCACCAACCCGCCACGTTGTCCGGGACTCGTAGTCACAACGTCTCCTTCGTGCGCCAGCCGCTACCCGGGAAGCCCGGTCCGGCCTTCGGGTTCGCTTCACGCGGCCAGCCAGTCGCCAACCCGCGCTCCAGCAGATACCCGGCCCGGGTATCAAAATGTATACCTCCCCCCGGTATCCCAGCCAACCGGGGCGCATGTGACAAGGCGCACCAAGAAGATCAGTGTCAGAGGCCGATATCCAGGGCCTGGGCGCAGCCAGGTCAGGTGTTTTGCATCAGCCGAGGGACGTCTACCTGTACAGATAGCAGCTTCGAACACCTGGAGGTGGCGGATGGCGCTGATCCGGCGCGGCAAGGGCCACGCCGTGGTGCATCGACACCACCGCCGACCGTGAGTTGTCTCGAATCCTGTCTTTGCCATCACGGTTATGCCTTTGACCAGGGGCAACCACTACCGCGCCCGGATGCGGCAGGCGAGATCGCCTTCGCTGATGAGCTCGCCGTGCGCCTAAGCCGATTCCGGCCGGTCATCCGGCCGCCCAACGACCGGTTTCATCGTCCCGAGGTGCTGCGTCGTCGCCGTGGCTGGACATGAATGACCCGGTCCGGCCGGCCGCCGTGCGTCCGGTCGTCCTAGGCAATGTCTTCAAGGATCTTGGTGTCGGATGATGTAGCGCGTGGGGTCGTCGTTACGAGTTGTCTGACGTCGAGTGGGAGGCGCTGTCCCGATATCTGCCGTCGGTCCCGCGCCGCTGCCACCTCGGCGGGTGGCAGCGGCGCGGGGCGGTGGTTCTGTTGTTACTGGACGGTGGTGAAGCGGCGCAGTCGTAGGCTGTTGGCGACGACGAAGACCGAGGAGAAGGCCATCGCGGCGCCGGCGATCATGGGGTTGAGTAGCCCGGCTGCCGCCAGTGGCAGGGCGGCGACGTTGTAGGCGAAGGCCCAGAACAAGTTGCTCTTGATGGTTCGCAGGGTGCGGCGGGAGAGCCGGATCGCGTCCACGGCGGCCATCAGGTCGCCCCGGACCAGGGTCAGGTCGGACGCCTCGATCGCCACGTCGGTGCCGGTGCCCATGGCAAGACCGAGGTCGGCCTGGGCCAGGGCAGCGGCGTCGTTGACTCCGTCGCCAACCATTGCCACGACCTTGCCCTCTGCTTGGAGCCGCTTGACCGCGTCGACCTTGTCGGCGGGCAGCACCTCGGCGATGACTTGGTCGATGCCGACCTCGGCGGCCACTGTTCGGGCGACGGTGGTGTTGTCGCCGGTGAGCAGCACCGGGGTCATCCCGAGCGCACGGAGCTTTGCGATCGCCTCCTTGCTGGTGGGTTTGACCACGTCCGCAACGGCCAGCACTCCCCGTGCAGTGCCGTCCCAGCCGACTACGATCGCGGTCCGCCCGGCCGCCTCGGCAGCGGCGGTGGCCCGCTCGATGTCGACCGGCACCTGCCAGCCCTGTTCGCTGAGCAGCCGCAGCCGGCCGACGAGCATGTCGTGACCGTCGACGGTGCCGCGTACGCCGAGGCCTTCCAGGTTGCCGAAGTCGGACACCTGCGGCAGCGTGCCGTGCTGCTCGGTGGCGGCGCGGGCGATTGCCTGCGCGATCGGGTGCTCCGAGGCTTCCTCGACGGCTCCAGCGAGGCGTACCAGTTCGTCGCTGCCCTGCCCTTCCACGGCGATGGCGTCGACGAGGGTCATCTGGCCGGTGGTGACGGTGCCGGTCTTGTCCAGCACCACCGTGTCGATCCTGCGCGTCGACTCCAGCACCTCAGGCCCCTTGATCAGAATGCCGAGCTGGGCGCCGCGGCCGGTGCCGACCAGCAGGGCGGTCGGGGTGGCCAGGCCGAGGGCGCACGGGCAGGCGATGATCAGGACCGCGACCGCGGCGGTGAACGCGGCAGTCAGCCCGGCGTCGGCGCCAATCCACCAGCCCAGGGTGCCCGCCGCGAGGGCGATCACGATCGGGACGAATACGCCGGAGATGCGGTCGGCCAGGCGCTGTACGGCCGCCTTGCCGGTCTGCGCCTGCTCAACCAGCTTGGCCATTTGGGCCAGCTGCGTGTCGGCGCCGACCCGGGTTGCCCGTACCACCAGGCGGCCGCCGGCGTTGACCGTCGCCCCGACCACCGCGTCACTGGGGCCGACCTCGACGGGGACGGACTCGCCGGTCAGCATGCTGGCGTCGACCGCGGAGGCGCCTTCCTCGACCACGCCGTCGGTGGCGATCTTTTCTCCTGGACGTACGACGAACCGGTCTCCCACCGTCAGTTCGACGACCGGCACGCGGGTCTCCACCCCGTCACGAAGCACCGCGACGTCCTTGGCGCCGAGTTCTAGCAGGGCCCGCAGCGCCGCGCCGGCGCGGCGCTTGGACCGGGCCTCGAAGTACCGGCCGGCGAGGATGAACGTCGTGACACCGGCGGCGGCCTCCAGGTAGATGTTGCCCGCCCCGTCGCTGGGGCCGATGTCGAGGCTGAACGGGTGCGTCATGCCCGGCGTGCCGGCGGTGCCGAAGAACAGCGCCCACAGCGACCAGGCGAACGCCGCCAGGGTGCCCATCGAGATCAAGGTGTCCATGGTGGCCGCACCGTGGCGCAGGTTCGTCCACGCGGCCTTGTGGAACGGCAGCGCCCCCCACACCACGACGGGTGCGGCGAGGGTCAGGGACAGCCACTGCCAGTTCGTGAACTGCAGCGCTGGCACCATCGCCATCGCGACCACCGGCACGGACAGCGCCAGCGACACCCATAGCCGGGTCCGTAGCCCGCTCAACTTATCGACCGCAGGCGTCGCCTCGACGGGTCCCTCGCCGGGCGGCTGGGGCGGCGTTGGCAACCGGGCGGTGTAGCCGGTCTTCTCCACCGTCGTGATCAGGTCGGCCGGCGTCAGGCCGTCGGGGAAGGTCACGCTCGCCTTTTCGGTGGCGTAGTTGACCGTGGCGGTGACCCCGTCCATGCGGTTGAGCTTCTTCTCGATGCGAGAGGCGCAGGAGGCGCAGGTCATCCCCCCGATCGACAGTTCGATCTGATTCGGTGCCACCTGCAATCGGTTACCGACGGATGTCATGTCGTTGTCTCCTTACCCGTGGGTGTGGCCCGGCCCGCCGTGGCCGGCGGACGTGGTGGGCGCCGGTGTGGCGGCACTCGACGCGGTTCCGGCCGGGCCGGCCTGTCCGGCCACCGCGGTGAACGCGACGGTGCGGACCTTCCCCCCGTGCTGAAAGTCCAGGAACAACCGGTAGGCGCCGGCGGACGGGACCTCGGTGTGGAAGGTGACCTGCGGCCCGGCTACCGTACGTCCGTCGCCGGGCGTGCCGTCGGGGTGCACGTGCAGGTACGCCGAATCACCGTCGCGCAACGCCACCAGGTGCCCGTAGGCGCCGAGGTACGGCTCCAAGTCGGTCACCGGCCGCCCGTCCTTGTTGACCGACAGGGTCAGCGTCGAGGACGCGCCTGGCGTGAGGTCGCCGTCAAGGGTGACGGTGTAGCCGTCGACGGTCGCGGTGCGGGCCGGGGCCGGCAGCGACTCCGGGCGGTAGTCCCCGGGCGCTGGCACGTCCACACCGAGGGTCAGCCCGTCGGCGCGCCCGTGCGGCTGGAAGTCGGCGAATACCCGGTACTGCCCGGGCGCGGCGACCGCGATCGGCACCGACCAGGTGCCGTCGGTAGCCAGCGTCGGATGTAGGTGCTGGAAGCCGGACAGGTCCCGGCGCACCACGATCAGGTGCAGGTCCTTGTCGTGGCTGGTCACATACCGGGTGACCGGGGCGCTGTCCGGGCCCAGCACTCGGAAGCGGAACTCCTCAGGCGTACCAGTGGCCAGGGTCCCGGACACCGGCGCGAGCCGGTAACCATCCTGGGTCACCTGCAGGCCGGCCGGCAGCTGCCCACCCGCGCCGTGCTCCCCGGTAGCGCCGTGCTTCCCGGCATCAGCGTTGCCGCCGGTATGAACGTCGTCGTGTGACGCCGGCGCGGCCGGGGCCGGCCCGGCCACATTTCCGGCCCCGAGGGCAGCCGTGAACACCGCCGCCAAACCCAGCGCGCACGCGCCCAGCCTTATCGAAGTTCGCATGACTACCTTCCCAGTTCGTAGCCGGCCTCGTCGACCGCCGCGGCGACCGCCGCGTCGTCCAGCGGCCGATCGCTGGTGACGGTCGCGGTGCCGTTGGCCAGGTCCACCTGAACGTCCGTGACGCCGGGGATCTTGCCGATCTCCGACCCGACCGAGTTGACGCAGTGAGAGCACGTCATGCCGATCACGGTGTAGGTCTTGGCCTGCATGACTACCGTCCTTCTATCGATTCCGATAAAACTCGTTGATCAGCGGCCCGAGGCGTCCGCCCGATGCCGATAGGTTACCCATACCCCCTAGGGGTATCAAGTATCGAGTTCGGTGATCGAGGCCACGCTTGGACCTGCCCCGTGCACGTGGCTCACAGCTCGAGCGGGCTGCCCGCCGCGATACCCCGCTTCAGGCGAACGAAGTCTTTCGGCGAGTTCACCGCCACCGCACCGACCAGCACGCCGTTGGCGGTGAAGCCGACGGCGAACTTGTCGTCCTCAAAGGTGCCGATGGCCAGCTTGGCCGCCTCGGCCAGATGCGGCAGGCCGGCGATCTGGATCCGTGCGCCGTGCACGTTCGTAGCGAACGAGGGCACATCCGCGAACGGCGTCGCGTGTTCGGGCCCGGCCAGCAGGTTCAGCGCGGCAACCGCGCCCTGATCGTTGGCGTTGGCCCAGTGCTCCACCCGGACCAAAGCGTTGCCGTACAACGGGTGTGGCCAGCGGGCCGCGTCCCCGGCGGCCATGATGTCGTCCGCGCCCCGGGCGTGCAGAGTCGGCTCGCACACCACGCCGTTGTCAACGGTGAGACCGCTGCCATCCAGCCATTCGGTATTGGGAACTACACCCATGCCGGCGACCACGAGGTCGGCCGGGATCACCTCTCCGTCACCAAGCCGTACGCCGGCGAGCTGCGGCGTGCGGTGGAAGCCGGTGACACGCACGCCAGAGATGAGGTCCACGCCGTTGCGGCGGTGATGAGCGCCCAGCCAGCGGGCGGCATCGGCGCCCAGGGTGGCGAGCATGGGGTGCGCCGCGCTGTCAACGACCGTGACCTCATGGCCGAGGGACCGCGCGGTCGAGGCCACCTCCCCGCCTATGAAGCCGCCGCCGATCACCACGACCCGCCGCTGACCTTCAGCCAAGGCGGCGCGCAGAGCGAGCGCGTCTTCGAGTGTCCGCAGCGTGTGCACGCCAGCCGGATGCTCGGCCAGCCGCCGCGGCCGGGCTCCGGTCGCGATGACGAGGCCGTCATAGGGAACCACCGTGCCGTCATCCACGACCACCACCTTGTCGATGGTGTCCAGGCGCACCGCCGTCCTGCCGCGCAGCCAACTCCCGTCGAGCTCCTCCGCGCCGGGCAAGGCGACATCGTCGTCGCCCCGAAGAACGCTCTTCGAAAGCGGCGGCCGGTTGTACGGGTCGTGCGGCTCCGCGCCGATCAGCGCCACCTCACCCGCAAAACCCTCCCTGCGCAGAGCCTGAACGGCACGCAGTCCGGCCAGCGACGCCCCGACCACAACTATCTTTTCCATGTCGCACCTCCATGCGTGCATACCCCATCCGGGTAGCCAACAGCATATACGCATAGGGGGAAGGGGTATAAGCCCTCCTGGAGGCGACGGGCGGCGCCACGGGAGATACCCCCTACCGGGTCATGGTTGCGAAGACATCGGCTTATGGCGTACGGTCGGGCGCACAGATACCCCTGCCGGGTATAGTGAGGAGTGCGATCGTGAGTACAACCGTGTACAAGGTCACCGGCATGACCTGCAACAGCTGCGCCAACAAGGTCAAGAACCTACTCAGCGAGCTGGATGGCGTCGACGCCGTCGAGGTGGACCTGGCCGCCGGACGGGCCACGCTGCGGGCGGACCGTGACATCGATGATGCCTGCGTTGTCGAGACACTCGAAGAAGCCGGGTACGAGGCGGCTCGGGCCTGACCTGGCCCCCGGTCCAGGCGCCGCCCTCCCGTCCCTGTCGGCAGTACGGCGTCGGCCTCGATGCCGACGCAATGTCCGCCGCTCCACCGGCGGCAACCCGGGCTGGGGGATACCCCGGCCCGGGTTGCTGGCGGCTATCCCCAGGGCCGGGTGGGGCCCCTGCTGTCATGTGTCGACTACAGCCAACGGCAGCAGGCCACCGAATTGATCATTGAAGTGACTCCCTGAGACCGGACACCTCCTGACTTGGCATCCTGCCGAGGAGGAGGAAACCGCTGTGGCTCGACAGAGCAAGTACCCCGAGGAGTTCCGGCGCCACGCTGCGGCGTTGGTGCTCGACTCTGGTCGCACGATCCGTGACGTGGGTCGGGAGTTGGGCGTCAACCACGAGACGCTGCGTAACTGGGTGGCGCAGTTGCGGCAGGAACGCGACGGCGGTCGGCCCAGTGACCTGGCCGCTGATGAGCGGGCTGAGCTGTTGCGGTTGCGGCGTCAGGTCGCTCAGTTGGAGTTGGAGAAGGAGATCTTGAAAAAGCCGCGGTCTTCTTCGCACGCGAGACGGAGCGGTGAACCGGACCGACGTGTACCGGTTCATCGACGCGGAGAAGACCACCTACCCGGTCCGTCTGCTCTGCCGACTCCTCGGCGTCGGCCACAGCGCCTTCTACCAGTGGTTACGCGCCGGCCGGCATCGCGCCGCCGACCGGGAACGCCACGACCAGCACCGTATCGAGGTCACCCGGCAAGCCTGGTCGGAACACCGCGGCGTCTACGGCGCCAGGCGGCTCACCGCCGAGCTGCACGAACGCGGCCACCGCTGGAACCGCAAGGCGGTTGCCCGGCTGATGCGGCTGGCTGAGATCGAGGGCGCCCACCGGCGCCGGCGCGGTAAGCCCCGCCGTAAGGCCGCATCGACCGCGACCGCACCGGACCTGGTGCGGCGGCAGTTCACCGCCACCGCACCGAACCGGTTGTGGGTCGCGGACATCTCCTACCTGCGCACCTGGGAAGGGTTCCTCTACCTCGCGGTCGTAGTCGATGCTTACTCCCGCCGAGTCGTCGGGTGGGCGATGACCGATCACCTGCGCACCGAGCTGATCCTCGACGCGGTCGGCATGGACATCCAGCACCGTCGACCGGCGCGTGAGCAGCTCGTCCACCGCTCCGATCGCAGTACACGTCGTTCGAGTTCGGCCGGACCCTGCGATCCTGCGGCGTTCTGGCCTCCAGGGGCTCCGTCGCCGACTGCTACGACAACGCCATGGCCGAGTCGTTCTTCGCCACCCTCAAGACCGAATTGGTCTACACCCGCGCCTGGCCGTCCCGACACGAACTGGAGATGGAGGTCTTCTCCTACATCGAAGGCTTCTACAACCCTCGCCGCCGGCACAGCCGTCTGGGTAACGTCAGCCCCAACACCTACAAAAAGATCCACCGAGAGTCCCCGACAGACATCGAGGTGTCCGGCCGATAGGGGTCACTTTAGGCTCGCGGGAGTCCTGAAGGCAGTCGCCGACCCGGCCCGGCTGCTCAGTCTGATCCAGTCCGCTCCGCAGGGGGAGGCATCCGTGAGTGACCTTACCGCGCCGCTCGGTCTATCCCAGCCGACCGTGAGTCATCACCTTCGGATCCTCACCGAGGCCGGCCTGCTCGAACGCGAGAAGCGGGGCGTCTGGGCGTACTACCGCCCAACTGCTATGGCTATCTCGCACAGCGTACGGGGCGATCTTGCGCGACCCGCAATGCCCTATCAGCCGAGGGCATCCCGAGATGCCACGGGGGACGCCCAATGGCGCCGACACACGCACGACCTCTTCGGCCGCAGATTGTCAATGCCCCGAAATAGCAAGCAGGCACGGATGTGGCAGAATCACCACGCTTTCCGTGTAGCTTCTCGGCGGCCACCTAATCTTCGCCTCCAGGGTCCCACGACGATCACCAGCAGAGCGACGGCTGCTCCCAGGCCTAGGCCGCTCAGCAGCAACATCACCGACGACCTCTTCTCTTCTGCTGAAACCAGGCGGCCGACGGATGCGTCGTCAGGGACGGCGAAGCCCCAGTCGAGCAGGGCTATCGCCTCGCCCAGGCTCCCCAGCGGCGCAGTTTCCGCGCCAAGCAGGGTCACGGCGAGCCGTCGACCGTCGCGTTCGGCCACGCCGACGTATGTCTGCCGAGCCAATTGAGTGAAGCCGGTCTTCCCGCCCAGCATCCCTGGATAGCGGTCCAGCAAGGTGTTGTCGTTGGTGATCTCGAAGGCGGGCTTTTGCGGCTGTGTCGGCACCGTCGCCACCCTGGTCTGCATGTATCGCCGGAAGTCTTCCCGGGCGAACGTCGCTCGCGAGATGAGCGCCAGGTCGTACGCGCTGGTGTACTGACCGGGGCCGTCCAGGCCAGAGGGTGTTGCGGCGTGGGTCTGGTTCGCGCGCAACCTGCGGGCTTCGTCGTTCATCGCGTCGATGCCGCCCCGCCTGCCGGCCTTGCCGCCACCTACACGGGCCAGCACATTGGCCGCATCATTTCCCGACCTGAGCATCAGCCCCAGCCACAGATCCTCGACCGAATACCGGCCGCCCTCGACCACCCCCATCAACGAGCTGGCCGGGTCAAGATCGGCCAGGTCTTCCCGCTTCACTTCGACGACCTGAGCCGGATCGAGGCGAGGTACCAAGGCGGCGGCCAACAGCAGCTTCTGTACGCTGGCCGGCGTCCGGCGCTCGTGCGGACCGCACCCACCAAGGACCGCACCACTGTTGAGATCCGCCACGATCCACGAGGTGGCGGTCACCGCCGGCGGCATCGGCACATCCGGGGGGATCGCCAACCCTGCTGTGGCCAGCGCGTCTCCTCCGATTTTCCGCTCGGCGGCGTCAACCGGGGGAGGAGACGGTGTAGCGGGTGGGGGCACAGCCGGCTCGAGGGCCGGGCATGGCACCTCCTGTGCGGCCGCTGCCCGCGATGGCGGCAAGACCGCCACGGCGGGCACAAGCAATGCGGTGCCTAATGTAACTGCCGCAACACGAGAAGTGGTCATGTTGATGCACGGTAAGTCCTCGGCAGGGTGAGTGGGGTCGGGTTGGAGAAAGCGGCCTGCAGCGACGGCGAGAGCCTGTTGCAGGCGCGAGCGCTGAAAGAGCCATTGGTTCGATTCACGCCTGCCGCACGCCCTTGGTCGGCATGTTCCGTTGACTGCCCGATCTCGTCTTTATATCCCGCTGAGCTTGTTCATCGTTCCTGCCCCTTCTGGCCCGGTTGCAGATCCTGGCACGCCATGCCCTACCGAGGTAATCGGTGCTGGCGACGCAGGAGTCAGCGCGCCTCGGCGCAAGCCCGACTGGGCCGACCGGGAGCGCAGATGCACTACGGACGTTATCCCCCAATCGCGACAGTGGGAGCCAAACGGATCCCAATGAAAACGGGCCTGCCTCTGCCGGTTCGGGCAAACAGGCACAGACGAGGCTAGAGACTCTCACGTATTTCTGAAATCGGCCCTACTATCGCCGCATAGTAGGGAAAATGTGGCGGAGGGAACTAATTGAGCGGGGGCGGATCATGGAGTTGAGGCAGCGCTTGACGTTGTTGGTGGTGGCCATTGCAGCCACACCGTCGGTCCTGGGCGGCTGCACCACCGAACGCACGTCGAGCGTCGGGCCGGCCGAAGGGCGGTCGACACCGCCGAGGCTCACCCTTACACCTCTGGACGGCACCCGCGATGTGCCGATCAGCGCCGAGGTGGGAACCGCCGTGACGGGCGGGCGGATCAGCGCTGTGCGGATCACCGACGACAGGGGAACCCAGGTCAGGGCGGAGCCGCGCGAAGACGGGTCCGCCTGGGTGCCGAGCGTGCCGTTGCAGCCCCAACGGACCTACACCGCCGAGGTAACCGCGACCGGCGACTCCGGGCAGTCCACCACCCGAAAGGCAACCTTCACCACGATGCCTAGACCCACCAAACCGATGATCATCAGCACGCTCTACTTCGCTGCCAACCAGACCTACGGCACCGCCATGCCCGTAACTGTCGCGTTCGATCCGCCCATCCAGAAAGAGGCCCGAGCGGATGTGCAGCGCCGGTTGTTCGTGAAGACGAACCCACCGCAGCCAGGCACGTGGTCCTGGTTGGACGATGGCAGCCAGGTCTACTACCGGGCACCTGACTTCTGGCGACCGGGCACCACGATCAGCGTCCGGGCCGGCCTGGAGGGCCTGCCGATCGGTAGTGACCGAATCGGTGACACCGACCGGAGCGCCACCTCCAAAATCGGCAGACAGGTGTCCCTGGAAGTCGACAACGCCACCAAGCAGATGTCGGTCATGCGGGACGGAAAGCTGATCCGCAAGATCCCAGTCAGCCTCGGCAAGCCGAGCACCCCGACCTCCAGCGGCAAGATGGTGATCATGGAGAAGCACCAGCAGACGACGTTCGACACCAGGGGCGAACCAAACGGCGGCTACGTCGTCGACGTCGAGGACGCACAGCGGCTCACCTGGGGCGGCGAATTCATCCACGGGGCGCCATGGTCCGAGGGGGACCAGGGGAAAGTCAACGTCTCCCACGGCTGCACCAACATCGCCGCCGCCGCCGCGGACTGGCTGATGGGCGTCACCCAGGTCGGCGACCTCGTGACCTTCAAGGGTACTGAAGTGCCGTTGCAGCCGGGCAACGGCTGGACGGCCTGGAACATCGGCTGGGACGAGTTCGTCAAGGGCAGCGCACTGCCCGTACCCGCAGGGCTCACGCAGGCCCCGGCCCACGTGCCGCACCCGGGCGCCGCGGCCGGTGGATCGCCAGCCCCCGTCCCGTCAGTGACCAGCGGCTGACCGGAGCCGTGGAAGACGAGGAGCGGCCCGCCACCGGCGGGCCGCTCCCATGGCTTAACAACTCCTAACTTTTTCAGTGTTGGGGTCGGCGCCAGCAGATGATGGCGCAGGCGAGGGTGAGGCAGGCTTCGTGGATGTCGTCGCGGATCTTCCAGCAGATGCGCAGGCGGCGGAACCAGTGCAGCAGGGCGATGGTCTGCTCGACGACCCACCGTCGGGCGCCGAGGCCGGAGCCGTGCCCGACGCCGCGTCGAGCGATGACCGGGGTGATGCCCCTTGGCCCGAAGCTGACGTCGTAGCAGTCGTAGTCGTAGCCACGGTCGGCGTAGAGTCGCTGCGGTCGCTGCCGGGGTCGGCCGCTGATGCCCCTGATCCGTGGGACTTGTCGACCAGGGGCATCAGCTGGGTAACGTCGTGGCGGTTGCCGCCGGCCAGGGTCGCGGCGAGGGGATGCCGCCCGTGTCGGTGATGACGTGGTGTTTCGAGCCTGGCTTACGGCGGTCGACCGGGCTCGGACCGGTTTGGGTCGCCCTTGAGCGTCCGGACATGGGAGCCGTCGATCACCGCCCGGGAAATGTCGAGTTGCCCGGTGGCCCGGAGTTTGCCCAGCAGGACCTCATGCAGTCGTTGCCGGACACCGGCGTCGTTCCAGTCCCGCAACCTGCGCCAGCAGGTCATTCCTGAGCCGAACCTAAGCTCTTGGGGCAGGTACTCCCACGGGATCGCGGTGTGGAGCACGAACAGGATCCCGCACAACGCCTTCGCCGACGGTTGTGCCGTCGGTTTGCGCTGTGGCCGGGGTTTCCCGTAGCTGATCACCTGAACTGACGGCTATGGACATGCCCCCTCGGCTATCGCTGCGGCCGCCCTGTCTCGTATTTCCGCAGTGCCCGCTGACTGCTATAGCATTACGGCATGAGCACCCATGCTGAGCATGGGTGCCGCAAATTCGTGTACGAATCCCCCCTCGGACACCAAATTGCAGCATCCATGCTGTGTTTCGCGTACTGGTGGTCAAGCACGCTTGATCACGCAAATCTGATCTCAGCGACACCCTCGATCGAGCCTGTCTCGAGCGGGGGCGGTTGTCGTGGCTGAGCGTTCTGTGGCTCCGGTCATTCCGCCCGTGTTGCTGCCTGATCGACAGCCGGGGCGGAGCGAGCCGCGTGGGGGAGTTTCTCGTCGCCCGCCGTTGCCGCTGCCGGTTCTGCCGTCGCCACGTGCCGGCACGATGGTGTACGGCCTGGCTGCCATCGACCCCAGTGGCCGAATCGCCGACCGTACGATCACCCGTGCCCTCGGGTGGGGGCCGGGCACGCGGCTGCACATCCGTGAGGGCTCGGGAGTCATCGTCGTCCGGTTGGACCGGCAGGGCGTCTTCACCGTCACCGGCCAGGGCCACCTCCACCTGCCGGCGGCTGTCCGGAACTGGTGCGGGCTCACCGCCGGCGATCGGGTGCTCCTGGCCGCGAACCCCGCTGACGGCCTGCTTGTGGTGCACCCTCCTGCCGCCCTGGACACGATGGTCGTCGCGGTTCATGCCGATCTGCTGGGCGGTGGTCAGGCATGAGCGACACCACCATGGGCCGGGCAGAGCTGGATGCCGCGCGGCTGTTGCTGGCGCGGATGGGGATCTCGCCTGCCGATCTTGTCGAGGCGGCGTCGGACCGTCCACCCGCACCGACGTTTGCCGAGTACGTGCCCGTGGTAGCGGCGGCGGTCAGTGACGGTACCCGGCGGGCGTACGGCTCGTACTGGAAGCGGGTCCTGGAGCACTGGGGGCAGCGGCGGCTCGACGAGCCGACCCCTTCGGAGATCGAGCAGCTCGCCGAGTACACCAAGACGCACGTGGTGGCCCGGCGCAACGCCCGAGGCGGAAGAAGCGCGGCGGAGCACCTGATCGCCGCGCTGCGGTGCCTGTACAAGCGGGCTGTTGCCGACGGGTACATCGCCGCGGCGGACAACCCCGCCCTCAAAGTGGCCAAGCCGCGGCGCCTGCCCAGCACCAGACGAGCCGTGGCAGACAGCAGGCTGGCGGAGATCAACGCCGTCGCCGCCAGCACGGGCGACGACCCCGCGCTGGACAGCCTGCTGCTGCGACTGCACACAGAGACGGCGTGCCGCCGGGGCGGTGCGCTCGCCCTGCGGCCGGTCGACCTGGACCCGGACCAGTGCCTCATCCTGCTGCGGGAGAAGGGCGACACGGTGCGGTGGCAGCCGGTGTCACCGACGTTGATGAGGCATCTGCAGCAGCATGCCGAGGAACGCCAGGCGGTGGGAACTGGCCAGCTGCTGCGTTACCGCAACGGTCAGCCGATCACCTATCGGCGCTACGACCATCTGTGGGTGCGCATCGGTGAGCACCTGCCGTGGGTGTACGTGCAGCAGATCAGCACGCACTGGCTGCGGCACACGACGTTGACGTGGGTCGAGCGGAACTTCGGCTACGCCGTGGCCCGCGCGTACGCCGGTCACTCCGACAGCGGCAGCGACGTCGGCACGACCACTACGTACGTCCGGGCGAGTCTTCAGGAGGTTGCCGCCGCTCTAGCGGCCTTGACCAACGAGCCACATCCTCTGGCCTGAATCGGAACCGACCGCGGGGTGGGCCTGGTTGCTGCAGTCCAGGCCCACCCAGGAATGCGTGCGCGGTGCGCGGCATGCGCTTCAATAGAGCGGCACGTGTCAGAGGCCAGCGTCCGAGAGCATCCATACCCGGCGTAGCGGCATGTGGGTGCGGATCTCTTCAGGCAGCCGGTCGTACGTCCGTAGGGCGGCGTCGACCCGCACCCGTAGGTGCTGGTTCTTCAGCGCGTCTCGCGCGGGCTTCGTCAGTCCACCCCCAAGCGACGAGCAGGCCCTGCTCGGCACCGTGCGTCGTCATAACGCCGTTGAGCTGAGTGACGATGGGTGCCCCGATCTGCCGCTGCTGACCGTTTGGAACACCGGTTACTGGCACGCGGCTGGGCGGTGGGCGCGTGGCTGTCTGGTCCGGCGGCTTACGGCTTACCACCCCCGGCCTCTCAGGCCGGGGGCGGCTTGGCGTACCACCGGCTTCGGCGCGCCTGGAGTCCAATACCCGATGGCAAGCCGCGAAGCGGCGCGGCAGCGATCGCCCCGCCCTCGACGGCGGTTGAGCGCCCTGCGATCGTCACGACCTTGCGATCGGCCCTGGACGGCTCCTATCGGGCCATTCGACTGGTAAGCGATCATCGGCTGATGGATCTCAACGACACCGGCGCAGTGAAAAACCGCGAGGATCTGGCGGCCTACGTTCGGGCGCTCGCCGAAGAGTCGGCTACGCCCCCGGACTACTGGGAGAACGTAGACCTGCCCCGCTACCTCGAAGCTATGTCCTCCTGGATCGGCAGCATGGACGGCTGGGCGCGCAATCAGGGTCGGGAGGTACCTGAGCAGCCCACGTGGTCCCTGGTAGCGGACATCCTGCGGGGGGGGCCTGCGTCTACGAGTAACTGTCGGCTCCGCCTGAAAGCTGGATCTGGCTCTGGCACACACTTTATGAGTGATCTTGAGGATGGCTTTCAGTTGGCGTTGACAAATGAGGTGGCCCGTGACCGCGCGAAGTGGGCCACCACGTAGCCAGGCCGTGCAGCACCGATCGTCAGGCGGACGACCTGCGCCGCATGCCTCGGGAAGTTGGCCCCGCCGCAGGCCACGGAGGACCGCTGGTGCCAGATCGACCGGACCGGACGTGAGCCAACCGACACCCCGCCGGGTGTTCTCGACCGCGCCCGGTCGAGATTGGCGGCTAATGGCCATATCTTGCTCCGACCGTGGCGGGTTCATCCGATGCAGTCCTCGCGACCGTTCCTTCGCCGTTGCCGAGCAACGCTGGCGGAAGTGGATGATCGAGGAAGACGACTTCTTGAGAACCGACGGCACCCGCGATCGCGCCGACCTCACCATCGACACCGCGCGCCGGGGATGATTCCGACTCTGCCCGCCCGGGACGATAGAAGATCGGCATCTACTGGCACGCGTATGCCGCCCGCGCAGCCCGCCACCTGGATGGTTATTCGAGTGGTTGTCTGACGGCGCCGGGCGAGCGGCATCCGCCGGCCCTGTGATGGGATACAACGCATGATCGAATCGCAGGCGCCGACGTTGGAGATGCTGTGGGAGCCGCACGACCCTCGCCACGCGCTCGACGAACGGTTCGGCTTCGGCGATTCAGAGTCGGCCGGCCGCTGGGTCGCCGCGATGCTGAAGGAGCACTGGGGCGTTCGCATCGACTCCTGCGAGCGAATCGTCATGAGCGGGGGCAACGCGATAGCTTGGGTCGGCACGCCGTCCGGCCGACTGCTCGCGAAATGGTCGGTAGTGCCCGAGCGTTTTCCGCGTTTGATGGAGACGGCGCGTCTCACGAGCTGGCTCGACGGCCGAGGGCTACCGGTTTCGCCGCCGGTTCCCGCACGAGAAGGCCGCCTCCAGGTCGAGGTCGACCGTGTCTCGATGAGCCTGCAGCGCGAGATCGTGGGCGACCTCCTCGACACCGCTGATCTCAACCAGGTGCGGGCGGCCGGACTCATACTCGCCCAATTGCAGGACGCGCTGGCCGCATACCCGGACGCCGATCACCTTCTCGCCCCCGCCGTTTCGTTCAAGCCGTTGACGGCCCGGGTCACCGACTGGCTCGACTCCCGCGCCGACCATCTGCCGATGGCCGCTCGTGACACGCTGCGCGGGCTGGTCACCAGCGCACCGCCCGACCGGCTTCCTCGCCAACTCGTCCATTTCGATATCCGCTCCGCCAACATCTTGTGGGCCCGCGGCGAGGTCGTCGCGATCCTCGACTTCGAGGAGGCCCAGCATGATCACCGAATCGTCGAGCTAGCCCGCGCGGCGGTCCTGCTCGGCACCCGCTACCACAACTGGGGGCCAGTGTCGGCCGAAGTTCGCGCAGAGTTCCTTACTGGCTACCAGTCCGAGCGTCCGCTGACTCCGGCCGAGGCGGGCTGGTTGAACATCCTCCTGCTCTGGCAGGCCCTGGCGATGGTGCCGCCCGGCGACGACCCGACCAGGTGGGGACCGTCGGCCTTGAGTCAGCTGAGCCAGGAAACCGCAAAGTAGTTCCGGACGATCGCAGCTCGCACCGTCCGGAACTACTTTGCGAGCCGCTGGTCAACGCCCTGATCATTGGCTTGGAGCTATGGGGCGCGAGCCGACAAGGTCCGGCTGCCCGGCTGCCAGCACGCGGGGCCCTGCAACAACTGCCTGCGCTACGCCCTAGTGTGGCGGGAAAGGTCATGCACGCGCTGCGGCAGCCACGCCAACTCACCCTCGACCTGTTCGGTGCCGACACCCCGAACGCCGACCAGCACGCCGGATCCGCCTTCCCTCGCCCGCCTCTGTCGTCGACCGCATCGTCCACGCGGCTATCGCCGCCCGATGCTGCAGCCATCAGGCCGCCCGGGTCCCAAGGTCCGGCCGCTGGCCAGTGCCGGTAACGGTTCCGCTCACAGGGGCGTTAACGGCCAGGCGTAAGACTCGTTGCCGTGAGCACCGAAGGCAATGTCAGCGCCTCTGGCCAGGGCCGGCACCGGGAGCACCTCAGCCCCGGTCGCTCCCACCGGATCTATCCTCGGCTTTCGGACGAGGAGAAGGCGCTGGTCGTTGAGGCGGCCCGGCGAGCCGGTCTCACGCCAGCGGGATACACGGCGCAGGTGGTAATCGGCGTAGCGCGCGCAGAAGAGCCGGCCACGGGCCTTACCGGTGACTTGCGGGAGTTGCAGCGGCAACTGTTCGCCGCCCGCCGCGCAGTGAACATGTTCGGCTCCAACGTCAACCAGGCTGCGGCGGCCGCGAATGCGACCGGGGAGCTACCCGGCTGGGCCGTCGAGGCAGTGCAACTGTGCGCGCACGCCGTCGCCCGCCTCGACCAGGTGACGGCACTGATCGACCGGCGGCTGCGGTGATCGCGCGCGTCCACCGTCGCGGCACCCGCGTCGGTGGGCTGCTGCGCTACCTCTACGGGCCGGGGAAGCAGGAGGAGCACGTCGACCCGCGGCTGGTCGCGGCGTGGGACGGTGCCGGGGAGCTGGCCGATCTGGAGCCGGAGATCACCGCCTCGGGTAAGCGGGACTTCCGGAGGTTGATCGCTCTCCTGGAGGAGTCGGTACGCGCGGGGATCCGCCCGCCGGCGAAACCGGTGTGGCACTGCTCGATGCGCCTGGCGCCGGAGGACCGCGACCGGGTGCTCACCGACGGCACCTGGGGGCGCATGGCCCGGGAGATGCTCACCGAAGCGGGACTTGCCACGCAAGCCGACGACCCGGGCCTGCGGTGGGTGGTGGTGCGGCACAACGACGACCACGTCCACATCGTCGCCACCCTCGTGCGCGAAGACGGCCGCACGAACTGGGCCCGCAACGACTACCCCAAGTGCGTGAAGGCCACCTACAACGTCGCCCGCCGCTACGGCCTGCGCAGGCAGGTACCCCCGGCCGACCGCACCGCCCACCGGAGGCCCCACCCGGTGGAGGTCAACAAGGCCCGCCGCATGGGCTGGAGCGACACCTCTCGCGACGAGTTGCGACGGCGGGTCCGCACCGCCGTCGCCGCCGCCGGCACCGAGCTGGAGTTCCTCGACCGGCTGCGGGAGGCAGGGGTGCTGATCAGAGTGCGTTGCAGCACCGTCAACGCCGATGAGATCACCGGCTACGCCGTCGCTCTGCCTGGCGCGGGCACCGGTGACGGGCAACCGGTGTGGTTCTCCGGTGGGCGACTCGCCCCCGATCTGACCCTGCCGAAGCTGCGCCGCCGGTGGGGCGACCCGCCGCCGGCCGCCGGCCTACCGTCGGGAGGTCGGGTCACGGCCCGCGCCCAAGCCCTACGCGACGCCGCCAGCGTCACCCAGGCGGCGGCGGAAGAGATCCGCCGCAGCGCCCGCGAGGATCCCGCGGCCGCCCAGGCCGCCGCTACCGCCGCAGCCGACGTGCTCACGAGCCTGGCGTACGCGAGGGAAGGCAGCCTGCGTGGGCCGTTGCACCGGGCGGCGGGGGTGTTCGACCGCGCCGCACGTGACATGTACGCACGGACCGCGCGCACGACGTCCCTGTCGTACGAGCTACGAGCGATGTCGCGGCTGGTAGCGCTCATAGGTCGCATCGCCGCAGACGAGGACTCGGTCGCCGCGATGGCGCTGGTGCTCGACATGGCCCGGCTTGCCGACGCGCTGGAGTACCTCCGCACCGCTCAGCAGCGGCTGCACCAGGCGCAGGCCGCCCGGGACGCAGCCGGGCAACTCCGGGCCCTCGCCGCCGGCTGGCAGCGGCCGGTAACGACGCCGCTCACGGTGGCGGCAACGCCCAGCACGACAGTGGACAGTGCCCGCCGCACACCGCGGGCCCGGTAACGGAAGGAGCCAGAATGTTGCAACCGCAGCACGATGACCCGGTCGACGAGGCCAGACAGAAGGCGATGCAGTTCTTCAGCGTCGTTTCTACCCTCAGCGAGGCCGTCGCCCGCTTTGCTGCGGTGGGCATTCAGCGCAGGGCCGCCGAGGAGGAACGCGTGGCCGGCCGGGAGCGGGCCGCCGAGGCGGCCAGCCGCGCCGCCGATCGGCTCAGCGATTCCGTCCGCGCCGACCGGGAGCGACTCGCCCGCCGGGTCGACGGCGCGTGGCTGAAGGACGCCACCCTCACCGAGGTGGCCGAGGTTTGGCGTACCGCGACGGTGCACGCCGCCGCCGGCGACCCTGTCGCACAGAAGCTCGCGGGGCTCGCACTGGACCGCCTGGGCGAGCTGCACCCGCAGTGGCGGGCTGCGTACGACCGGCAGCGAGCGGCTGGAAAGTCCGCCCCCGACGCCGCCCGCGCCGCGGCCCACGAGGTCTGGGAGAGCGAAGCGACGAGGGCCGGCGCCAGCGGCAGAGCGGCGCGACCGCACAGTGGCCCCGAGGGCCCGAAGCTGCGCGCCAGCGCGAACGGGAAGGCACTACCCGCTGGTGGGAAGGCGCTCAACGACCTGGACGCCGCCGTACGCGCTGAAGCAGGCAAACTACTCGCCGACGTCAGTCCCGAGGCGCTGGACCGGCTACAGCGTGACCTGCGCGCCAGCGGCCGGGCGCCAGCGGCGGACAGCCTCGGACTGGCACGCCAGTACGTGAGTCAGGCCCGCAAGGCAGGCGCACTGACGCCGGTGGTCGCCGACGCCGTCGACCGCGACCTGCTGGCACGCGCGGACGAGGATCGGGTGCAGGCCCGCGCCGTCGCCACACAGGACCATCCGCGCACAGCAGTCGACGAGCACACCGAGGGGCGAGTTATGGCGGCGGAGCACTACGGCTCGGCCAGCCACGGCGAGGCCGTAGCCCAGCAGCGGCGCCTGAGCAGGACTTTCGCCCCGCTGGTCGTCGGCGGAAAGGTGGACCCCGTCGTGGCCGCCAAGCGACCGGCGACCGTGGTACCGGAGCGGGCCCGTGCGGTGACCCGATGACCCGCGAGGAAACCTCAAGGCTCTCCTTCGACGAGGTGGACGGGGCGCCAGAGGATCTCACCGCCCAGGTAGCGCTGTTGACCAGGCACGTCGCCGAACTCCAGCAGGTTGTCGCCGACCGCGCGGGCAGCGACGGCGGGCAGGGACAACCACCGCTGTATACGACCGTCGAGGAGTGGGTCCGCGACTACCTCCTGCCGGGATTTCCCCGACCGGTCGGCGAGGTCGGGCTGGTGCGGTGGCACTGGTGCGAGCAGTGGTGGCGCCACGACGAAGCCGTCACCCGGCTGACCGCCTTGTGGTACGGCTGGGAACACGCCCGGCTGGAGATGACCGGCATGCTCGGCTGGCTGCGCGAACTGGACCACCACCTGCCGATGCTGCTCGGCCCCGACGGGCCATTCCGCTCCTGCGCCCCCGGCATCGACGGCAGCACTGCCCGACACAAGGCACCCACCGTGGCCGTCGCTGAGCAAGCGCCGGAGCAGTGGTGGGACTGGTGGGATACCAAGTAGGCACAGCGGCCTTCCTCTACCCGCTGGTCCTCAACACTCGTCCTGGCGGCACGGAACTGGGGGTCGAACGGTCGACGCCGGGCACGTCCTCGGCCGTCTATGGTCGATCAGTCCACGTTCCCGGAGGTAGCGCCATGGCCGAAGCCCAGCTCGCTTCGTATCGCCGTGCGGCGCTATTCGTCGACTTCGAGAACGTGTACATCGGTTTGCGCAACTCAAGCCCCGACGCGGCTACGGCGTTCGCCACTGACCCGGGGCGCTGGGTGCGGTGGATGGAGCAGGATCTCGGCCCATTCCGGGTCGACGACGACGAAGTCCCGCGGGTGCTGCTACGTCGGATCTGCTACCTGGAGCCGAGCCATTCCGGCAAGTTCCGTTCATACTTCACTCGGGCCGGGTTCCGGGTCGTGGACTGCCCGTCGCTGACGAGCATGGGTAAGAACAGTGCCGACATCCACATGGTGCTCGACATCCTCGACACCCTGACCCACCCGACCCGGTTCGACGACTTCGTCGTCCTGTCGACCGACGCAGACTTCACCCCCGTGTTCATGCGGCTGCGGGAGCACGACAGGACCTCGGCGATGCTGGTGAGCGGGCCGACCGCCGCCGCGCTGCAGTCGGTGTGCGACTTCGCGATTCCGGACATCATGTTCATCGAGGAAGCCTTGGGCCTGAGCCCGTCGCAAGCCGGAGTGGACCAGGTCCGCACCCCCGTGCCGCAGCCACGCGCGACCGCTGCTGCGCCGACCGACCGCGACAGCAACCACGTGCGGAACCGCCTCGAGGCGGCGGTGCGGCAGCTTGTGGCACAGTCGACGACACCGGTCGACCTCGCCTCCGCAGCACACCACGTCCGCAAGACCGTGGGACGGGAGGCGACGACAAACTGGGCCGGGGCGGGCGGGTTCAAGCAATTCGTCGCGGCAATCCAGAGCGACACCCTGGTGCTGGAGCCGCGCCACCCCGGCTGGCTGCTCGACCCGGCCAGGCATGAACTGGTCCAGCCCGCGAGCGCGCCGGAGATCGCCGAACGAGTGAGCCGGGTCGTCGGAGCACCGCTGATCGGCACAGACGCCTACCAGGCACTGTTCCGGTCGATCGCCGAAGAAGGCCGCGCCAACCCCGCCTTACCACAGGCGCAGGCGGAGGAGGTGATCCGTGAGGCGTGCGGCCGGCGGGGACACACGGTCACGAGGAGCGCGATCCACTTCGTGCTCATCGGCCTGAAGTACAGCGGAGTCGACTGGCGGGAAGCACGACACGACGCGGCGAACCTCGCCTCGGAGTTCGCCGGTAACGTCCTGCGGCTGACGGTCAACGCCCGGATGGAGTTGTCGGAGGCCGAGCGGGCCGCGGTGTGCGCGTGGATCCAGGACGAGCACTGAACCACGCTAAGCCCGCCGCCACTATGAACTCCGACCAGATCCCAGTGCGCTGTCATCGGCACGACCGCGCGCCCGCCACCCTTGGACGGCGGCTGCCACCCGTGACGCACGGTCAGCGGCATGAGCGACTGCGTCGGGCCAGTGACTAACGTCCCTGTCATGGCAGCAGAAGCAGCGGGAACGTTTCGTCGGACGCAGATCGAGCGATCGGACCAGCGCGTCGCATGGGAGCGGACAGACCAGGCTTTCTTCGCTGCCGGGGCGTGTCATGTCCTCGCCTGGGCATGCCGGGAGTTCTACGCGGACCGGTCGATTGAGATGGCGGCGGTGCGCTTCGCTGGCGAGCGGCAGGTCTTCCACGTCTACGCGGTCTGGGACGGCTGGGCGTTCGACCACTCAGGCTGGCATCCCGAGCCGCAGTTGCTGGCGGTCAACACAGAGTTCGAAGGCCGCCCGCTGGAGCGAGTCAAGATCACGGTCAGTCTCGCTGAGTTCTGCGAGGAGCACCACTCCCGTATGCCGAACCAGTATTGGCGCGACCCGCTTCCTCGTGCTCGCGAGTACGTGAGCCGGTACATCCCACCGTGGGCGTAGCGCCTCCGGTGCTCGCCTGTTGGCGGAAGCGAGCGCGTCACCTGATCTCACTCAGGTGATGCACCCTGACGCCCGGTCGGCGGCAGATCCGGACATCCGATCGAAGGCCGCCCGCGTGATTCCGGCTTCATGGGCACTGAACACCATGGGCTGCGGTCGGCCGAGTCACGTCCGCGCGCCCGTTTCCCTCCAACGGGCTGTGCATCAGGGCGTATGCGATCTCCACTCGCACACCTAATACTCCAGCCGGGGATTGTGATCACGGCTCGGTGAGGTCTTGTCGGGTGTAGTGGCTGGTCATGGCTTGGGCTTGGTGGCGTCGTCGGCGGATGGACCAGAGCAGTGGGTCCGCTCGGCGGCGGGTGGGTTCGATGATCAGGACGTGGAACAGGTGGCGTAGTTCGTTGACGGTCAGTCGGATCAGCCCGGCCGGTTGATGGTGGTGGTTGGCGGTCGCGGCGGCGAGGAATGCGTGGGCGAGGATCACCAGGGTGGTCCAGCGGTGCCATGACGTCCAGCGGCGGTGTTGGTGCTGGTCGAGGCCGAGTCCGGTCTTCGCGGCCTGGAACGATTCTTCGATTTTCCAGCGGCGGCCGGCGACCGTGACCAGGCGGTGGAGTGGGACGGGTTGCGGTGACCAGCAGCGGTAGAAGGCCAGTTCACCGGTGCGGCGGTTGCGGCGGGTCAGGAGCCAGTGGTGTCCGCCGTGTGCGTCGGTGGCGTGCGGTAGGGCGGTGTAGGACCAGTCGTACCAGCGGTGGCCTTTCGCGCCTCGGCCGGCGGAGATGCGCTGCCAGGCGGTGGTGGGAAGACCGGTGGCCAGGGCGTCGACGCGGTGGACGCCGAGGCTGGTGGTGACCTGGTGGGAGCGGGCCACGGCCAGGACGTAGCCCAGGCGCAGCTGACGTAGCCGGGCGGCCAGGCGTGGATCGTTGCCGTAGGCCTCGTCGCCGGCCACCCACCCGCACGGCAGCCCGGCGGTGACCGCGGTGGTGATCATCCGGGACGCCAGCTGCGGTTTCGTGGCGAACCGCACCTGCTCGGGGACACCGGCCCGTGTCCGGCGTTCGGGGTCGTCGCACCAGGATTTCGGCAGGTAGAGGGCCGCGTCGAGCATCGCGTGAGCGGTGTCGGTGGCGTAGACGAGGTGCACGGCGAGCTGGCAGTTCTCGATCTTCCCGGCCGTGCCTGAGTACTGCCGCTGGACACCGACGGTGTGCCGGCCCTTCTTCAGGTCCCCCGTCTCGTCGATGACCAGCACCGCCTCGGTATCACCGAGGTGCTGGGCGACGAACTCGCGGACATCGACACGAACGGCGGCGTCGTCCCAGCGCACCCGGGTCAACAGGTCCTGCATCCCGTCCGGGCCGCTGTCACCGGCGTGCTCGGCGATCGTCCAGCAGTTCTTCGACGGTAACGGCGCCAGCAGGCCCCGGACGAAGTCACGCACCCGACGGCGAGGCTCGGGCCTGCGGAAACGTCCCCCGACCGTCAGCATCAGGCCGTCGAACAACACCCGCCACCGCTGAGCGTCTACCCTGTATCCCGCAGCCACCGCCGCGTCATGGTCAGTCCACACAACCGCCCATGATCGACGGTGGCTGCACCCGTTCACACACCACACCAAGCCCCAGCTCAGCCAAGGTCAACATCCCCGGCTGGAGTACTAAGCTCCTCACGTGTATTTCGTGGAGCGGTCGCGCGTGGATTCTCCGTTCAGCAAGTTGGTCTTCCACGTGCCGGAAACGACGGTGCTCGGCTGGTTCCAGCGCTCCTGGCACCACGAGGACCCGGAAGCGCTTCTCGACGCCGAGATCGGCGGCGGTGCCTACGGTTTCAACTCGATCTTCGAGGCGATCGAGGAGCACCGCCTGCCCTGCCCACAGACCCTCGTCGAGCTGCGCGAACTCCTGGACGAGCACCTATCGGTCGAATCTGACGACCTGATACGCCTCGACGAGCGGGGGCTGCGGGTGCGTACCAACGACGACGAGGTGGACCTGGCCTACTTCTTCCTTGAGGACGAGGCGATCGCCGCCCACCCCGACCGGCTCGCGTACCTCGTAAACGACACTTGGCCGCTGCCGTCCGGCGCCGCCGCGCCCGGCGCGACCTTCACCCCTGACGTGGCGCTCCGCCTCGTCGGCCCACCTGGGCCCGGTCCGGATTCCGTCTATGCGGTCCGCGTCACCTGGCAGCACACCGACCACAACGGCACGAACCTGGACCAGCGGGAAGCGACCGTTTTCCCCGGCGTCAACCTGCCCGGACTTGCCGACCACCTACGCGGCATCGCCGATCCCGTGTCCCGGGAACGCTTCGACGCCGACCTGCTGCGCTGCCTCGTCGGACCCGGCGACGATGGCATCGGCCCCGCCATGGACCGTTACGTCCGCCTCGAACCATACGACTTGTCGATCCCCGGAACATGGACCGCACCCAGCCACGAGCAGACCATGCAATGGAAGCTGCCGGAGCCGCCACCGAAGGCCCGCGTCGCGGTGGATGAGCACCTCGCCCAGGCCGCCCGCTACATCGACGACTTCTTCGGCCACGAGCAACTGTTCCTCTTCGACACGCAATGGGCCGCCGCCCACCCCGACCTGGCGCTGTCCCTGCTCCGCTATGCCACCCACTGGGACCCGTTTGCGCCGTGACGGGTTCCCCAACACTCAGTTACGTCACGGGCTCCTGGCCGCCCGAATAGGTTCACCCCGGAGGCGGGACTGAACTTGCCCCATCCGCTCCTCGGCATCACGGCGCTCCGTGGCAGATCCGCTTGACGCGACTAATCCATGAAGAGCGCGGCGAGCCTCGGCAGACACCGACGGACCTCGCCGTCGTCCTCGAAGTCCCAGCCCTGGCCGAGCTCCGGGTATCTGCCAGTGACCGCACTGGGCAGCTCCATGCTCCCTGATACGACCGCGTATGCGTCCCATACGACGCCATACATGGATTCGCATTCAAGATCGAACCCGCCGTCGACGGCAACGCGTTGGACCACCGGCAGGTCGGCGAGCGTATCCGGGTCTGCCACAGCGCGTTCGAACGTCTCACGCCCCTGTGTGAGCAGCCAGCCCCGGAAGTACTCGAAGCCGTCATCGGAGCAACCGCCGTTGATCAGATAGGCCGCCTGCCGCAGGTCCCACCCGTACGACTGCGCACGCAGATCCCACAGCGGCTGCGCCAGTTCCGCGATCTTGTCGGCCGGCAGGGCAGCCAGCAGCCGCAGTGTCTGCTTGGCGACGTCCTCGGCGTCCGAGGGGTCGGCCGCAGACTCCCGTGCCTTCGCCACCACGTTCCAGAACTCGTCAACACTCATGACGCGGGAGTATGGCAGCGGTCTCCGACTTCGCCGCCCACCATTCGCCGTCGTGCCCGTGCCTGACCGCCCGTCTAGCGCACGGAGCCCTGGAAGATGAGCTGATCGCGGCAAAGTAGTGCGTGTGCATTCGTCTCGCCGAGCCTGCCGCCGGTCAGGGAAGCCCTTACGCGATCGGCTCAGGCTGGGTGGTCGGGTGGCCGGTCCAAGGTTCTCCGCGGCGGGCGCGTTGTGCGCTACTTCCCGGCGGCAGGTCGAGAACGTCGATCAAGGTCGGATCTTCGTCCACGACGTGGTGGAGGTGGCCGATCCTGCCGGTGCTGCTGTCCGCGTCCGTGGCGCCGATAAGTTGCCAGAGCCCGTCGTCAACCTCGTTGCTCACCAGCAGAACAGGTTCGCGACGTTCGAAGACCTCGATGGTCTGGATGCACGTGGTGCCCACCAGCCAGTGCCGCATCCACCACGCGCGTCGATCATGCTGCATGACGTGGTCCGCAACCCACCACACGAACGGCAGATCCTCATGGGATCGAGCCTGATCTGCGGTCAAATCCGGGCCGCCCTGTGGTACCCGCTCGAACGGCTCGTCGATGAGTGAGAACGCATGACCGTCCTGGTGCTGGAACACGACGGCGTGGAACGTGCCGCCACCTGGATTGCCGGCACCGATCCCGATCGACAGTCGGGCGACGTGGGGCTGCGACCGCGTGGTCCAGCCGAACGCGTACGAGGCCAACTCGCCGCGAGGCCCGACGAACTCGCCGAATGCGCGGCGGTCCATTCCCGCGCCCTCGCCCTCGGCAGTCGGCACCTCGACGAACGAACCTTCCAGCACCTGGACATTCACGTGGCCAACCTAGCCGAACTGCTAACCGGCTGCAGATGCGACAAGATGTCCAACGCGCCCTGTGCCTGGAACAGACTGCGGCACCGTCAGCGGCATGAGCGTGCGTCTACCGCTGGAGGTGCGTACGAGGGCCACGATCGTCACGAGGCGGCGCCGTAGCCCGCATCATCCGTCGTTGGTGCCATGGTCTCTCATGTTCGTGGATCAGCGGCAGTTTCCCTTCCTGGCCGATCTTCGGGCACGGTGGGAGGCCATCCGGGATGAGTGCCTTGCTCTGCCGCGGGGGACCTATCAGCCGTGGGTGCAACGCGAGATGTACGGCCAGGGCTGGAGCGTGTACGGGCTTGTCGCCTTCGGGGAACGGGTTGAGGAGGCGCTCGAAGCGTGCCCGAACACTGCCTCTGCGTTGACGAAGGTTCCTCACCTGACGACGCTGGGTTTTCTCGGATGGCTCCTGGCACCCAGATCAAGCCACATCAGGGGTGGGTGACGACCGTATACCGCGCGCATCTCGGGCTGGTCGTGCCTGCGGACTGCGCACTGCGAGTGGGCGACGAGACCCGGCAGTGGCGCGAAGGCAAGACCTTCGTCTTCGACGACACCGTCACGCATGAGGCGTGGAACTACGGCTCCAGCGACCGCGTCGTGTTCTTGTTTGACTTCGCCCGTCCTGGCTACGAGGACATGCCGCAGGACGAACTGCCGGCCTCGGTGGCAGGCTTTGTACGACGCGGTGGATGAGCGAGACACCCCAGCGCATCTTCACGGCCCTGTCTTATCCCGCCGTTCCGAGAACCTGGCCGAACGCCGGGTGAGCACTGCAGCATCCGAGGGCATCACGCTCCGCGCAGCGCCGTACGCGGCATGACAGTGAGTTGTCATGGCGCCCTGTCAGCATTTTCCGAACCCGTTCAGAACCGTCACTGTCCAATCGGGCGCATCACTTAGCCTGGCAAAGAAGACCGCTTCGCACCGTGTCAAAGGGCTGTCGCTCGATGGCATGATGCAGCGGTGCTCCTCACACGACGTTCCCGCCATGACGGCGTCGCGGCGCTGCTGGCCGGGCGCACCGATGGTGAACTGGCAGCGTTGTTGCGGGCCGCGTCACTCAACGGCGTGGGCGTGGGCGGCAGCTCTTCGATCGCCGACGTCGACGGCGTGCCCGTGTTCGTCAAGCGGGTCCCGATTACCGACCGGGAGCTGGCTCATCCGCACAGCACGGCGAACCTGTTCGGCATGCCAGCCCGTTGGCAATACGGCATGTACCGCCTGGCTGGCCCGGGCTTCGGCGCGTGGCGCGAACTGGTCGCGAACCAGAGCGTCACTGAGGGCGTCCTCGCTGGCGAGGCGGAGTCGTTCCCGTTGCTGCACCACTGGCGGGTGCTGCCCGGCCGCCCGCCGGTCGCGGCCGAGCACCTCGACATCGACGCCGTCGTCGCCCAGTTCGGCGGTAACCAGGCCGTACGTGCGCGGTTTGAAGCGCTGGCGGGCGCCACCGCGAGCCTCGTGCTGTTCCTCGAACATCTTCCCGACGAGCTGCCTCGCTGGTTGAGCGACCCGGTCGGCAGAGCCGCGGCGGTCGAGCGGCAGCTGTTCGAGATGGTGGCGTTCCTGCGTAACCGCGAGATGCTGCACTTGGACGGACACTTCGGCAATATCCGGGCCGACGAAGAGCGGCTCTACCTCGTTGACTTCGGGCTCGCCACCTCACCGCGCTTCGACCTGTCGGACGCCGAGCGCCACTTCGCTGCCCGCAATGCCGGTCACGATGCCGACTATGCTTCCATGCGGCTGGTGAACTGGCTGGCCACCTCGGTATGCGGGGTGCCCGTGCCGGTCGGCGGCGGTCCCGTCGCACGCGACCAGTTTGTGCGCCGATGCGCGGCCGGCGATATCCCACCGGACCTGCCGCCGCCCGTAGGGGAGATCATCGCCAGACATGCCCCCGCCGCTGCCCGGATGAACGACTTCTGCTGGCGCTTGTTCGACGGCGACCTTCAGGCCGAGTATCCCGGCAACGAGAACACAGTCCAGATCATTGCGGATCGGGCAAGTTGAGCAAGGGAACTGCACTCACATCGGCACGACCGGACGCCGACCGACCAAGCATCGTGACGTTGCGTAGCGTGCGACTCGCGGCAGATCCGGATGGTGGCCAGCGAACTCGGTTGCCGCTCTGTCGATGCCTGTGACACGGTGCAGATCCCCGACCCCCGCTCCGAGCCCCGATGACGATCTACTTCTACGGTGCCGACGAGGTTCCGTACGGCTGCTTCTCCAACTTCTCCGGCCACGGCTTCGACCTCGACGGCCACTGGTGGACGACCTCCGAGCACTATTTCCAGGCCCAGAAGTTCCCCGGTACCCGCCACGCCGAACTCATCCGGCGGACGGCGACCCCGTTGCGGGCCGCCGAGCTGGGCCGCGACCGGTCCCGGCCGCTGCGCCGCGACTGGGAACGGGTCAAAGACGACGTGATGCGCCGGGCCGTGACGGCCAAGTTCACCGCCCACGCCGACATCCGCGCCATCCTGTTGGACACCGGCGACGAGGAGATCGTCGAGGACACCAGCACTGACCACTACTGGGGACGCGGCCGGAGTGGCACCGGCAAGAACATGCTCGGACGGATCTTGATGCGCACCCGCATCCAGCTACGCGCCGACCTCACCCAGAACGCCAACACCCAGGGCCGCCGACAGCGGCGATAGCACTGAGCGCAACCATCGCGAACGCTCTGTCCGCGGCAGATCCGGATAGCTGCGGCAGGTCGGCGAGTTCAAGGTCATAGCCCTCGGACCGGCATGCCCGTCTATGCGCGCTTCTCGCCGGTACGGTGTGCCGGTGGAGACCTTGGCACAGATGCGCTCCGGAGCCACGCTCGAGCGGTTGCTCTGCCACCCCAGGCTGCCGTTGATAGCCGGTTGGGACACCGAACGCCCGGCGATCCGGATCTGGGAGTATGCGGTCGGGCAGTTGCGTGAGATTGGCGGTGTCGGTGCGGATTCGGCCGTCTACGACGCCACTGGCTATGACCGGTTCAAGCGGACACCCTCTGTCGCCTGGCATCCGGGTGAGCCGCAGCTGGTTATAGCGGACGGCAACAGCACGGCCTGCTGGACTCCTTCGGGCATCGCCGCGATCGATGGCGTTCCGCCGACCGAGTACCAACGGGAAGTGGCGTTCAGTCCGGACGGTCATACGCTCTGGGTGTCGCCCGGCGGCGGCGAGGAGGGCTGGGAGTCCTCCATCACGCTCGACCTCGCCTCCGGCGCAACCGCAATCGGCCCGCGCTGGGACACCGGAGTCGCGGCGTATCCGGGCGGTGGCCTCTTGGCCACTCTACAAAGCGATCAGGGTGCCACGCTGGTGCTGTTCTCTCGAGACACCGAGCCGGTGCTGCGGCCAATGCGGCGGGCGTTGGTCCTCGACTGCGACGGCTACGAGACACCTATCTTCAGCCCGGACGGGCGGCATTTCGCGGTGCGGGGCAACGCCTACGACAACTCGCTGGAGGTGTTCGAGTTTCCTTCGCTGCGCCGCGTTCTCGGCCTGACACTCGGGGACCCAAGTCCGGGGTACCCGTACCCGCAGGAGTGGCTGGACAGAATGCGCGCTTGGTCGCGCCACAACGTCGCGTTCGGGCCATCTCCGGGTGTTCTCTGGATCGGTACGCCGGAGGGTGCCGTCATCGAGTTCGAGATCGACGGGAAACAGGTGACCGAGTATGAGGTGCTGCCCGGGTCGATGGTGACCGCCCTGACGGCTGCCGCCACAGGCGAACTGATCGTTGCCGGCCGCGACGGCACGCTTCTGGTGCTGTCGGGGGGACGGGCCGGCCCAGCCGAGGCGTCAACTGCCGCAGTAACCGAGTTCCTTGCCGGCACCTCTGAGGCTTCGGTCATCGACATGGACCAACTTGATCTCACCGACGGAAACCGGACCTGGCAGCCCGGCGATCTGGAATCGGTCACCGACGCGTCAGACAGCGACCCGTCATGGCTGAAGATCCAGGCTGCCATGAACAGGCTCACCTAACCTCGACACGGGGGCGTTGCGCCGAGTTGCGCATCGCGGTTTGGTCGGCAAAGACGTACGACATCACCGCCTCGGCGTGGGCTGTGGTCGGCCGCGCCGCGCACAAGCTTCTCAGCGAGACACCTGTACGAACATTGGGATGATCGGCTGCGCTGATCTCGGCAAAGCCGCGAGCGCTGGCTATGTCCCGGAGGCCATGTACGCGGCGAGGATGTAGTTGGGGTGGCGGTCGAGGTTCTTGCGGGCCCGGTCGTAGCGCATGGTGGTCCGCGGGTCGGCGTGGCGGGCGGCGATCTGTACGTCGCGGAGGCTGACGCCGGCGTCGAGCATGGTGGTCACGAATGTGTGGCGCAGCATGTGGGGGTGCATCCTCGGCATACGGACCCCCGCGGCAACGGCGAGGTGCTTGAGTCGGCGGGTGGCGGCGTGCCGGTCCATCCGCTGTCCGTGGGTGTTGCGCAGGATCGGCCCGTTGGTGCGCTCGTCGACGGCCCGCTCGATGGCCCTGGCGACCGCGGGTGGCAGCGGGACGAGGGCGACCTTGCCTCCTTTGCCGCGCACGCGCAGGACCCGGTGGCCGTGTTCCTCGCCCAGGTCGGCGATGTTCGACCCGCAGGCTTCGAAGATCCGCAAACCGAGCAGACCCAAGAGCGCGACCAGTGCGAAGTCGTTCAGGTTCGGGGACTTCCGGGCGGTGGTGATCAGGGCTTCGAACTGTAGGTGACCTAGCCCGAGGGTCGGCGACTCGGCCGGCACCGTGAGCCGACGGACGTAGTCGGCCGGCGAGTGTTCCAGGATGGCGTCGATGACGCAGACCCGATAGAACCCGACCACCACCGACAGTCGCCGCGAGACCGTCGAGGGCTGGTAGCGACGCACGTCTTGCAGCCAGCGCACGTACCGCTCGATGTCCACCCGCGCCGCAGCCAACGGATCAAGGCGGTGGTCGGTGCACCAGCGCAGGAAGATCCGCAGGTCGGACTCGGTATGGACGCGGGTTTGGCCACGGTAGCGACCCAGGAAGGCCGACACTGCGGCGCGCACAACGAGTTGATCGGCAGGTACGACACTGGAAGCCGAAACAGGAGAGATAGCCATACGTCACCGTGCGTCACCATCGGCGATGAACGCCAGTCCACCTGGAGGGGCAGATCCGTGTACGCCAGCTAGTCACGCGCGAACAGGCAGCTGGACCAAGCGCTCGATCTTCAGCGGCTCGGCATCGTTGAGGTACAAACCCTCACCGGACTCTGCTTCGTCTTCTCCATCTGGATGCCACTCCCCGAAGACCGGCACAACGTTCAGCGCTCCGGTAGGACGGGGAAGCCAGCCCTGTCGGCTCCGCCTGAAAACTGGCTCTGGCACACATTCTGTGATTGATCTTGTTGATGGCTCACGGGGTGGTCAGGACGCGTTTGCGGAGGAGGTCGAGGTTCGCGCGGCCATACATCTGTCGCTTGATCGTCTTGATGCGGTTGACCTGGCCCTCGACCGGGCCTGAGCTCCAGGGCTGGGTGAGACCGGCGACGACGGCGTCGCGGTCGCTGGCCAGGCCGGCGGCGAAGCCGCGGATTTCGGGGTATCCGGCGTGGCGGGCGCGGTCGATCCAGGCGTCGAGGTGCTGCCCGGTGCCCTGGTGGCGGACCAGCGCGGCGAACCCGCGGGCGAGGTCAGCGATTGTGTCGAGGTCCGGGCAGCGGCTGCGGGCGTCGGCGAGGTCGATGCGGTCGTCGTCGGTGAGCTTGTGGCCGGGTCGCATGATCCAAGCGGTGATGCGCCGGGCCGACGGCACCCGACCTGCGGTCGCAGGGGTGGGGCGGGTGCGGTTTGTGGCGAGCCAGTCGCGCAGCACGCGCAGGCTGCCTTGATAGCCGCGAGCCAGGATCTCGGCGTGTAGCAGGGCTGTCTGGTGGACGCCGCCGGTGAGGCGTTGCCGTAGGTAGGAGTGGAACGGGGCTAGGACGCTGGGTCGGGTGCTGGCGTTCGGGCCGATCAACGCCTCGGCGGTGGCGGCATGGGCGTACTTGCGGGCGGTTCTGACGTTCATGTCGAGTCGGCGGGCGGTCGCGCTGATCGTCAGTCCTTCGGCGCGCAGGGCGTGCACGGCCGCGTGGCGTTGGCGGGTGTTCGCCGCCCGCCGCCCCGCCTCGCCCGGCTCGTCGACCGGGGCGACCAGGGCAGATGTCGGTTCGGCGTGGGTGCGTAGGCATCGGCGGTGCCCGCGGATGACTTTCTCGACGGTGTCGCTGAGGTTCTTCAGCAGGTGCCACCGGTCGGCGACCTGGATCGCGTCAGGTGCTCCCTTGCGGGCGCCCTCGGCATAGCTGCCTCCTCGATCGCGGCAGATGATCTGAACGCCAGGATGCTGGCGCAGCCACGCGGCGAGGGTGTCGGCGGTGCGGTCGGGCAGAACGTCGATCGGGCGGCGGGTATGCATGTCGAGCAGCACGGTCGCGTAGCGGTGGCCACGACGGCGGGCGAAGTCGTCCACGCCCAGCACCGTCGGCGTCACTGGCGGCGGGTCAGGCATCCGGCGGGTCATTCGGATCAACGTGGAGCGGGACACCGACACGGCCAACCGATGCGCCAACCGGCTGCCCGGTCGACCACCCAACGCCACCGCGACGGCTTCCAGGTCGCCCGCCGCTGAGACGGTGTGACGGGCATGACGGCGAGTCAGACCGGGCACTTGCTCGACGAACGTCCGCCGCTGACAACTGCTGTCGACGCAGGCGAATCGGCGGACCGTCAACGCGACCAGCACCTCATGGCCACCCAACCTGACGTCGGCCAGCCGCCGCACATACCGACCGTGCACAGTGGTCGACCAGGTGCCGCAGGCGCCACACCGTGCCCGCACCGTCTGGGTCGCCGCGCTGATCCTGACCCCGACCGCCCGGATCACCACCGCTTCCAGCCGCAGGCCCGCCAGATGCGGCAGCAACGCCGGAATGATCTCCATCCCGGCACCCAACCCGACCTACCGATGAGCACGACTCACAAAATGTGTGCCAGAGCCAAAGTTCAGCCGGCGTTGACAAGCCCAAATCCTTCGGCGGATCGAAGCGAGCGGCCCACGTGACGACGACCTCGGTAGGCGGGATCAAGACCTCGCAAAGGTCACCCTCTTGCAGCTCAGCGGGCGGGGGGGCAAGCCGCCAGAGCTGGTCAAAGTCACGGTGCTCGGGTTCGCGGGCGAAGGCACGCGTCCCATCCCAGCAGAACGCCGACTCGGGATCCGGGCGGCGCCACGGCCAGCGCACGTAGACATAGAACCGGTCAGCCCCTACCACCTTGGCACGGTGCGGTTCGCAGGAAACCAGCAGATGATCGCCGGGCCGGAACTCAACGGCATCCACGTGCGGCTCCTCAACTCCCGGTGAATCCGCGAGATCGTATCCCGCGCCTGCAGCTCGTTGGCCCGCCAGCTAACACACTCACATCGGCACGTCTGGACCTCGGCGACCGGCGCCGACATCACCGTCGGTGACGAGCGCTTCGCGGCTACCTATTGACTGGTGGTACGACCGCAGCCCGGCCAGGCTTGGTCGAGGTGACCGGTGGGGTCGCTCTCATCGCGGCTGCCCACCGCAGGCTGGTGTGGCTCTCATCTGGCGTGCGCCCCGCCGGTCACCGCGGCGGAGAGAGGCTCAAGAGGGGACTGCCCAGCTCAAGGTAGCGCTGCCCTCCCGTCGACGACCCATCGTCGGATCGAGGGAGGACACGATGGCCCAGGTCATCATCGGCGTGGACCCGCACAAGCGTTCCGCCACCATCGAAATCATCAACGCCCGGGAGAAGACAGTAGGGCAGGGTCGGTTCGGCACCGACCGCGACGGCTACCAGGCCATGCTCGCCGCCGGACGCAAGCACAAGGACCGCCTTTGGGCGGTCGAAGGCTGCAACGGCATCGGGCGGCATGTCGCTCAACGCCTGGTCGCTGACGGCGAGACCGTCGTGGACGTTCCCGCGAAGCTGTCCGCCCGGGCCCGCGTGTTCGCCACCGGCCAGGGCCGCAAGACCGACCCGGTCGATGCCCACAGCGTCGCTGTGGTCGCCCTGCGCACCGAAGGTCTGCGGCAGGTCGTCACCGACGACACCACGGTCGCGTTACGGCTGCTGGTCGACCGCCGTGACCAGCTCGGCCGGGCCCGCACCGACGTGGTCTCCCGCCTGCATCACCTGCTGCTCGAATTGGTGCCCGGCGGCGCGAAGAAGGACCTGTCCGCCCAGCAGGCACGCGCCCTGCTGGGCACCGTGCGCCCACGTGACGTGGTCGGCAAGACCCGCCGCCGGCTGGCCTCCGAGCTGATCGGCGAACTCGTCGTCATCGACAAGAAGATCAAAACCGCGAAACAGGAACTCACCGACCTGGTCAACAACACCGGCAGCCGGCTGATGAATCTGACCGGCATCGGACCGTCCGGCGCGGCCCGCCTGCTCGGCGACATCGGCGACATCGCCCGGTTCGCCAGCCGCGCCCACTTCGCCTCGTGGAACGGCACCGCACCGATCGACGCCTCGTCCGGCGACCAGAACCGGCACCGGCTCTCGAGAGCCGGCAACCGGCGCATCAACCGGGCCCTGCACATCATGGCCATCGTCCAGCTGCGCCGTGACACCGAAGGGCGCCGCTACTACCGACGCAGACTGGCTGCGGGCAAGACCCCGATGGAGGCCCTACGGGCACTGAAGCGGCGTCTGTCCGACATCGTCTACCGGCAGATGGTGGCCGACGCGAAGCTGGTCAAGACGGGCCCGGGAGGACACGCGGGGGCGACTCTGCAATCCAGCGCGGCCGACCCAAACCCCAAGATCGACACTTCGGAAAAGTCACTTCCCGGACCCGCCACACCCCAGCCTAGAACAACCCTCGCCGCCGCCTCTTGACACAGAGGGGTGCCTACCTGATCCCCGTCGGCACCGGATGCCAGCATCGTCCGTGCCATCTCCGTCAGGAGTCGGATCCGCTCCGTCCTCTCCGCCCTATCGGTCACGAAGAGAGGGTATCGCCAAACCGTCTTGGTGCCTGGGCGTGACCGAGCCAGGTGCACGCACTGTTCTCGGCTACGAGCGGGCATTCAGGCGGTCGGCGCCGGTCACTCCTCCCATTAGGCGACGTGACTCGGCTCGTTAGGATCGAATCCCCGTGGGGCCAGTCATGGGTGTCCTGGTGGGCCAGGGTTCGGCCACTGCGGATGCAACGCAAGCAGAGCCCTCGTGCTGAGTCGAGTCTCGTCCTCATTCATGCTTGGCGGCGCTGCTGGCGTGGGCCGCGCTGACTCACATACGCGGGCCCAGGCCGAGATGGGTCGGTAAGTGCCCAAGGAGCGGTGGGTACGGATCGCAGCGGTGGAACCGCGATCGGGCGGGGGCGACCAGCGTGTGAGTCGGCGGAACCGCTGTCGAGTCCTGCGGGGAACCCACCGATCCGGTGCAGTAGACCGTCGGCGGCGTAGGCCGTCACCGTGCCGATACCGTCGTGGGACCGCTCGGCGATCCGGGTCCTCTGAACGATGTGCTGCGCGAGCCGGTACGCCTCACCAGGGTCTCCCGCGTCGAGCACCCAGGGTGAGAGGATCCGCGCCGCCTCGTAGCGACCCCCGATGTCGTCGAGCAGCTGCGGGCTGCGGCCGAGCAGGCGGTCGAGGTGGTGGTCGACGACGGCGAAGGCCAGCGGCCGGGTCTGGTGTCGCAGCGCCGCGCGCAACTGCGCGCGACCGTTGGGCCGGGCGAGCAGGTCGGCCGGGTCAGCGCCGGCCGCGAACTCGGCGGCGAGCAGCCTGCCCTGCCCGCCCGGCCGTCGTAGCAGTGCGAACGCGGCATCGGCGGCCCTGCGCCCGGCCGGGTCGCCGTCGAAGGCCACCACGATCGCGTCGCGGCATCCAGGCATCGAACGGAGGATGGCAGCCTGGGCCGCGCCGAAGGCCGTGCCGCACGGTGCGACCGCGACCGCCCCGGGAAAGCCGGAGCGAGAGTACGAGAGCCAGATGGCGATCGTGTCCGCCGGGCCCTCGACGAGTACAGGCCGCCAGCCGGCCCGGATGCGGTCCTGTTGCTCGGCCACGCCGAAGAGCAGCTTGTCCTTGCGGTAGAGGGGCGACTCATGGGTGTTGAGGTACTTGGGCAGCTGCGGGTCGGCGGTGAGGGATCGGTTGCTGGCACGGCCGATGAACGCCACGACGTGTCCGTCGGGATCGCGGATGGGAAAGATGATCCGGTCGCGGAACACATCGATCAGGCGGTCCGGGTTGTCGCGGGTGGGCTTGGAGAGCCCCGCGGCTACGAGGTCCTCGGGAGAGAAGTCCATTCCCTTCAGGTGATCGGTCAGGGCCGACCAGGTTTGTGGCGCGTAGCCAACCCGCCAGGGCCATTCCCTGTCGACCAGGGTGCCCAGGGCGCGGCTGGTCAGGTAGCGGCGCGGTTCCTCGGTGCCGGCGAGCTGGCTGCGGAACCAGGCCACCGCGGCTTCGTTGGCGGCAAGGAGTCGCCGGGGATCGTGCTCCCGGCCGGTGTTCGCCGCTCGGACTGGGTCAGGGGAGGCCATCACGATGTCGTCGCCTCCTCATGACGCGTCATCCCGTGGTGGTTCCGGTTGGCGTTGGTGGTGATCCGTGCCTCGGCGGCGGTTGCCGCCGCAGTGAGCTGTGCGGCCAGTGGCCCGGTGTACCAGGGCTGTAAGTCCAGCATGACGGCCCGGGTGCCGGTGGCCAGCAGTAGCGCGGTGCCCTTGGGCATGGCGCGAATTTGGGCGGCGTCGAGGATGCGCTGGCGCCGTACCGACGTCTGCCAGGAGGTACCGCCCCGACCGTCACGGGTGCGGGAGGCCACGGCGATGTCATGGTCACCGACGAGCCGGGACAGGTCCTCGGCGAACTTCGCGTCGTCTATTCCTGCGCCCACGAGTTTCGCTGTGGCCGCCGACCAGAGGGTGTCCATGCCCTTGTCGCCCCACACTCGGGCGCCCTGCCGGTAGGACTGCAGGATCGTCAGTGGGATCACCCCCCGGCTGCCCAGGTGCGAGTACAGGTCAGGAAGGTCGCGGATTTTGCAGATGTTTGCCGCCTCGTCCAGCACTGCGACCAGGGGCGGGTCAAGTCGACCGCCGCGCACCTCGGCGGTGCGCACCGCCTCCCGGAGTAGTTGGTCGGCCAGCCCGGCGACGAGCGGGGCGGCGTTACCGGCGCCGTCCTTGCTGAGCAGGTACATGGTGTCTGCGCTGCCGGGGAATGCCCGCACGTCGAGGACCGGCAACACCCGATGCTTTGGCGGGGTGACCCAGGCCATGATCTGTGGGTTGGCCAAGCAGGCGGCTGCGGTCCGTGCCGTCTCGTACAGGCCTTCGCGGGTCTCTGGCGCGCCGGCCTGCCGGCCCGCCAGGGCCCGCGCGGACGCGGCGTGCCCCTGGGTTTGGAGGATCTCGCCGGGTTCCCGGGCAGTGGAGTCCGACAGCCACCGTTGCACCGACGTGAGCGTGCCCCTGTCGAGCGCGGCCGCCAGGATCAGGGAGGTCAGCAGGTCCAAGGCGCCGAGGATCCAGAAGTCGTCGCCGCTGCGGCCATTGCGGATCTGTTGAACGAAGTGGTCGGCCAGTCGTTGGGCGTCCTCGATCCCGCCGACGGCTTCCAGCGGGTTCCACCACCAGCTCTGCTGTTCGTGGGTGATGGCCTGTGGGTCGAACACCCAGACCCTGCCGTGCTCGGCGCGGTGCGCGGCGGTGACTGCCCACAGATCCGCTTTGTTGCTGGTAGCGATGACCGGACCTGGCGCGTTGATCACCGCCGGGACCGCCAGCGCGGTGGTCTTGCCGGCCCGGGGCGCCATCAGCGCCACCAGGACGTCCTCCCAGGAGGCATACAGGGTCGCGCCGCTGCCACGTCGACGTCGGTGTCCGCCCAACATCAGCCCCGCCGAGGCCGGTTCGATCGCCTTCGCCGGCACGTGGGCGAGGTTGGGTCGCAGCCGACGCGCCCGCTGGGCGATCTCCGGCAACGTCATCGGGCGCACCTCCGACGGGGCGGCCAGCGACGGCAGCGGGTCGTCCGCCGGCGGCCGGCGGCCCTGCCACCACAGCCAACCTGCCGTTACCGCAGCCACCGTGACCGCCAGGATGACGGTGTAGATCACCGCTACCAGCGGCGGCGGCACGCCCGGGAACAAGGTGACCCAATCGGCAGCGAACAGCGCCTGCACGAATGGACCGCCGAAGCGTGGCCCGGCCGCGTTACCGGTAACCGTTGCGGCGATCCGCCCTGCGAGCCAAGACAGCCATACCAAGGCGATGGCCCCCCAGGCCAGGCCGAGCACCATGAACGGGGTCTGTATCCCACCGGCGTTGCCGCGCGGCTCGACGGGCTGGGTGCTCACGGCTGCGCCTGCCGGATCGCGGTGTCGGTGTCGTAGAGCTCCCACTCCTCACCGACCAGCGACAGCGCCACCGGAAGGCCGGGCCGCTCACCGGTTTTGACCAGGTACTTGCCGCGGCCAGGGTGCACGCTGCCGGCGAACCACGCTTCCGGCGCCGCCCACGACGACACCAGGTCCCGCTCCGGCCCGGACAGGCGAATGACCTCGTTGACCCGGGCCAGCTCCCGAGGCGGCAACCCGGCCAGGATCTTGACGGCGGACCGTTCGATGAAGCCCTGCGCCTTGGCGCGGTCCTCCTTGGTGGGCAGGGCATCGAGGTCTGCCAGCGAGTGAGTGACCATGACCGAGGCCATGCCACGCTGCCGGTTCAGGCGGGTCAGCGCGTCGGCGTGCTCGACCAGCCCGGATGCGCCGCGTAGGGCCCGCCACAGCTCGTCCATCACCCCGAGGTACTGCCGGCGCGGGGCGAGACCCTGCTCGGCGAGCACGGCGGCCGCATCCACCATCCCGAAGCCGTAGCCCCACACGCACAGCATCGCGGCTGCCACGAGTTGGTCGCCGGCGGCGGCGACACGGGAGATGTCGACGCTGACCGCCGGAGCGTCCAGGTCCAGGGGCCGGGTGGTAGGACCGTCGAACACGCCGCGGAGGCTGCCCTCGCATAGCAGCGCGAGGGTCGGCACGAGTGCGTCGACGCGGCGGCGGTATTCCCCGTCGTTGCGGGCCCGTGCCGCAGTGCGCAGCTCGTCACTGCCGGCCTCGATGAGGGCAAGCACGTCAGGCACGGTCGGATCGGCTTCGGACCGCTCGGCGAGCACGTCGATCGCCCGCCCGAGGACGACCTCCTCCGGGTTGTCGATCTGCCGGCCCCGCACCAGGGCGCACAGAGCCAGCAGCAGCGACATGCGGCGGCCGCGGATCTCCAGGCGCAACTGCCGGGCCTCCGCGGCGCCCATGCGCTTCATCGCCGTGCCCAAGGGACCGGAGTCGAGGGGGTTGAGTCGGTCGAGACCGCGGCCGATGCGAATGACCTGTCCGCCGAGGTGCTCGACCAGGCGGGTGTAGTCAGGTTTGGTGTCGCCGAGGATGAGCGCCTGCGTGCCGGTGGCGGTCATGCCGGTGATCAGCCGCTTGACGATGGTGCTCTTGCCGACGCCGGGCTGGCCGAGCACGAACATGCCGGGGTTGGTGATGAGGCCGGCGCGCAGCCATTCGAGGGGGTCGAGGCAGACGACCTCGCCCCACAGCATGTGTCGGCCGATCGGGGTGCCGAGGGTCGGTGCTCCAGAGCCGGCGACGAACGGGTACAGCCCAGCCAGCTGGACGGTGGTGCCCTGGTATTCCATTCCGGGGTCGATGTGGCTGGCGCGGCCGGTGCCCGGGGCGCGCACTCCCCATGCGGGGGCAAGACCGGCGGTGGTTGGTGCCATCGGGATTTCCTCCAGTGGGAGCGGCGGTCAGCGGGGCCAATGGCGGGACAGCTGCGGGGGACAGACACCGCACGGCAGCGTGGTGGCGAAACCCGCCGCCTGGCTCGCCCACATGCGGCGGAATCTGATCTTCGCGATGTCGGCGCGTGACTCGACGTCGGCGACGGCCTTGCCGAGGTCCTCGGGGTTGAGGACGGTGACGGTGCAGAACAGCGACATCAGCCCGACCCCGGCGCCCACCGCCTCCTCGCGGGCGGTCTGGTTGGCGCGTTCCCGGTCGGCGAGGTCGCGGGCGGACTCGTCCCGCTTCTGCGCCCGGTGGTAGGCCTGCCGGAACTGCGCGGCGTTGACCTCCGCCTCCACGACACGGGCCGCATCGCCAGCGGGCAGCGGCCGATAGATCAGGCTCACCCGCTTCGTGTACGGGCCGGGCGCCAGCAGCCGCGCGAGGACGTCGGCGTGTACCGACTGCCGCGGTGCCTCGTGCATCGACCAGGTCACCGATGTGCCGGAGTCGTGGACGTAGCGGTCGACGTGTTCCTCGGCGGCGACCGGGCCGGCGGAGTCCCAGTCCAACCACCGGGCCAGATCGCCGCCGCGCGCGCCCAGGCGAGCGACGTCACCGCGGATGACGGGATCGTAGGCGGTGCGCACGATCGCGGTGACCTGGTCGGCGGTGGCCCGACCGAGGACCGTCAGCCCGCAGCTGCCCAGCGAGTCCTGCAGCCCGGTCAGGGCGCGGCTGATCTCCGCCAGTGCCTCCTCGACGCCCTTCGGTTTCGTCGGAGACGCCGCCGGATTGAAGGTGATGCTGACACGGGTTCCGACGTCGGCAGCGGCAGCGGGGGACACCTCCACCAGGCGCTGCAGGACCCGCCTCGCGGCGGCGGGACCGTGGGGCACGATTCGGCCGGAGATGTAGTCGGACAACCGGGAGCCAGGGTCGGGTGCGGTGTCGACGGTTACCGCGATGTGCTGGACCGTGGGTAGGTAGCCGAGGTTGGCAAGCCAGCCTCCCCAGTTCGCGACCCACGATGCGGTGGCGTCCGGGTCGGCGAGCCAGGTGGAGGTGGCGGCGCAGCGCAACGTCACCGTCATGCTGCCCAGCCGTCGGTTGTAGACGACGCCGTAGTTGCCACCGGCCTCGTCGGTGACCGTAAGCACGGTGGTCGGAGCGAGGACACCGGGCAGCTGCAAGGCGCTCTCGCCGACGGCCATGACCCCGGACCGGTAGGAGGTGTAGCCGCGGGTGGTGCCGATCAGCCACCGGACGCGCCGGATGATGCCGGTGGCCAGCGGTACGCCGTCCCAGCGCAGTAGTAGCAGGGCGATGGTGGCGACGGCGGGAGCGGCCACCCACGCCAATGCGGTCATGCTGATCGATGCGGCGATCAGCAGCGAGGTGATCGCCGCGAACACGGTGAGGGTCTGAGCCGGGCCAAGGCCGAGCAGGCCCATGCCGCGGCTGCGCCGCCAGCCACCGTAGGTGCGGATCTGCTGGTCAGTGGTCATGGTGGTCACCTGTTGTCCTGGGTAGTGGAGGCGGCTGCGTCGGCGGCGGACTTGGCGGCGCTGCCAGCGGCTTGGGCGGCCGTGGCGACGCCCGTGACGACGAGAGCGGTAGGCCCTGTCGCGGCTGCGTCGACTCCTGAGGCTGCCGTCGCCCCACCTCCGGCGGCGCGCTCTGCGGCGGCAGTGCGACCCGCGGCACCCCCGACGGGAGTGTCGCTGGCGGCAGTTGACGCCCCAGCACGGGGCATTGCCGTCGGTGTGACGGGGACGGAGCCGGTCGGTCCGCCGCCGGACCTACCGCCCAGGCTCGTGTCGAGGTAGCGGGCGTGCTCGCCGGCGCTGGACCCGCCGACGCTGCGCAGCGACGACGCGGCGTGCAAACCCGCTGCAGCGCCGGCGGCGGCCATCCCGGCGCTACTCCCGCCGGAGGCGATCGCGCCGGTCGTCCAGGTGAAGAACTTCATCATCGTCGGGAGCGCGACCACGGAGAGCACCAGCACCGCGAGGCCCATGAGAAAGCTGCGCCCGTTGCCGTCGGTGAGGATGTAGCCCGTCGCATACACGGTCATGGCGACGGGCTTGAACGCGATCAGCGCGATTCCCCAGCCGGTGACCTTCGACAGCCACTGGCTGGTGCCCCGCATGATCGAGCCGGTGGCCGCCAGCTGCAGAGCGCCGGCGAGGATCACCACCGAGCCCTCGCGGAAGATCATCAGTACGGCCTGGACAGCGGAGAGGAAGAAGACCAGGCCGCCGATGAAGATCGTCACCAGGGGTGTCACGCCGGCAGTTGGTAGGAGCATGGAACCCAGTGCCGCGCTGAGCGCGTCGAGGGGTGGCCTGTTGGAGCCGTTGATGATCGCTTTGTTCAGGATCCACAGGGAGTACGAGTCCGAGGCCTTGAGTGCCAGGTGGGTTCCACCGATGCCGATGGCGCCCCACAGCGCGCTGGTCCACACCCCGCGAACGGCTTGCAGCATCGGCTCGCCCTTGCGGGTGATGACCATGGTGATGCCCTGCCAGATCAGGCCACCGACCATGACCAGGACCGTGATCGGCAGGAGGAAGCCCCGTAACTGCTGAGCGGGCCCACCAGCGGCGTTGCAGTCAGCTAGCCAGCCCGCCGCGTTCGGGTCGCCGGCGCACAGATCCGTGGAGGGCACCAAGATCCAGGACGCCATGACGGTGATGACCCATTTGATGGCGTCGTTCATCGAGCCCGCGAGCCCGCCGAGGAACATGTCGGTGACCGAGCCGCCGATCTTCTCGCTGACGCTGCTCTCTGCACCGAAGACGCCCGTGCAGCTCACAGGCATGAACGGATTGCACATGATCACCGTCCAGGGATGAAGGGATGGAAGCCGTCCGGGCTGCCCGCTCGCGACACCGCCGCGCTGAAGTCACCGCCGGCTGGGGCGAGCAGCGCCCAGTCCGTGCCGGTCCACTGCAGGTACACGGTCGTGGCGGCCAGCAGGGGGTTGCCCTGCGCGTCACGGGCCTCGGTGAGAAGCAGCACGGACGCCGCCTGTTGGCTGTAGTTGGTCAGCTGGTATCCGCGCAGTACCGCCTCCAGGCGCCCGACCGGCTGCCCGTACGGGACGTTGGCGTTGGCGCGTAGGTGGTCGTAGCCCTGCCCGACCTTCGACCGCATCGCCGGGGCGTCCGCGCCGACGACCTGCTTCTGCAGGGTCTGGTCGAACACGCCCGGTCCGAGCTGCGGGGCGCAGCGCACCGTGATGTGCACCGCGGCGAGAAGCGCACCAGCCTCGTCGTGGCTGAAGCGGCGTGCTGCACCGCCGCCGGTGTCGAGCGGACCGGCCTGACCGGACACGGGCAGGGAGATTCCGGCAACCGGCGTCCATCTGAGGTCGGCTGGCAATGCCACGGCGCGGGCAGTGGGGTCGGGGACAGGCGCGGCGGTGGTGACGCTCGCCTGCTGCGCAGCCGCGTTGGGTTCGTCGCGCAGGGCGGCGACGGCCGCGACGCCGAGCGCAGCCGCCGCCGCGGGCGCGAGGGTGACGGCGGCGATCCAGCGACGGGTGCGGTGCCGGGCCCGGTCGATGACGTCGTAGGTCATTACTGCAGGACCGCGCCGACAACCAGGGCGCCCATCGCGCCGAGGGTGAGCCCGCCGAGGACCCACGGGATGCCGGCCGCGCCGTCGGCGGCCAGCGAGGACCGGTTGCGCCGACCGACGGTCATCATGATCCCGGAAGCGAACAGGCCAGCGACCCCGCCGATCATGAGGACCCACTTCATCCAGCCCAAGAACATGTCGCCGAAGGCCTGCAGGCCCTCGGGTGCGACCGGGGCCGGATTGGGCACGTCGACCGGCTTAGGCGCGCCACTCGGAGAGGGCGCCGCGCCCAGGACGTCGACCGCCCCCTGGGTGTTGTCGGCCGCGAACGCGAGCAAGGTAGCGAGCACGGGTGTCTCCTTGGCCATCGTCGGGGTGTCGCACCGGGTGGTGCGTCTGCCGATGACCTTCGCCGTGTAGCGCTGACGGGACCGTTGCCGCTGGTGTAGCCGGCAGCGTTACCACCCCTCGTGACCTGCGATGGCAGCGGTAACGGCGCTACCCGGGCGGCATCGTCACGCCATGTTCTCCATGAAGATCACGCCGCCGAACGCTGGCGCGCTCGGCGCCGCGATGCTGGTGGCAGTCGTGGCTGGCTGCGCGACCCGCCCCGCCGCCCCCAGCCGACAGGACACTGGCGCTCAGCCGGCCGCCGCCGCGCCCTCGGTCGCGCCTCCTGTGGTGCCGCCACGTGACTCGAAGGCTGACTACACCGATCCGGCGCACGTATGCCAGGCCTTCGTCACCGCCCTGTACCGGGTCGACACCACGCGCGACGCCGGGCCTGGCGACGCCTTCGCCCGCGCGTCGGCCTACGCCACCGGGGCACTGGCGGGTCAGAGCGCTGCCGCTGACCGCGACGGCCGATGGGAGACGTGGGCTGCGCACCGCGTACGAGTCGACGTCCAGGTACGTCCACAGCCGGATATGCACCCGCAGCACGACAGCACCATCGAGGCGCACCGGGCCGTCCGGCTCACCGCGACACCGGTCGGCGACGGCGGGTGGCGCGGCTGGACCGAGCACAGTGTCGTGTCCTGCACCCTGCGCGCCGGAGACAGCGGCCAGCCCGGATGGCGGGTGGCGCACTACGACGTCCAGCCGGTGCGGCCATGAACGGCAGCACGGCGTGGAAGTGGGGCGCCGCCGCCCTGGCCGTCGCGTTCCTCGTGCCGCTCACGTTGGTCATGGTCGGCGGTGTGGCGGTGGTGGCGTCGCCCCCGTACCAGTGCACGGTCGTCCCGCCGTCACCCTCAGCTAACCCTCCCGGAAGCGCGGCAGACGCCTCCTGGAAACCGGCGCAGGTCGGCCACGCCGCCACCATCGTCCGGGTCGGCGCCGAGAAGGACGTGCCGTCGAAGGGGTGGACGGTTGCCGTCGCGACGGCGATGCAGGAGTCGACACTGCGGAACCTTGCCAACTCGATGGTGCCGGAATCCCTGGGCATTCCCCACGAGGGCGTGGGGCGCGACCACGACTCTGTGGGCCTGTTCCAGCAGCGGCCCGGGTGGGGCACTGTCGTGCAGCGCATGACTCCCGACTACGCCGCCGGGAAGTTCTACGACGCTCTGGTCAAGGTCAACGGTTGGGAGGCCATGTCCCTGGCTGAGGCCGCCCAGGCGGTGCAGGTCTCCAGGTACCCGGACGCGTACGCGAAGTGGCAGAGCGAGGCCCAGCGCTTGGTGCAGCTCGTCCGCGGCCAGCTGGGCATCAGCTGCAGTGGGGGCGCGACCGGCGAGTGGCGAGTGCCCCTGCCGGAGGGCAGCTACAGCGTCGGTGACGGATGGGGTGCCCCGCGGGGGAACCGCGCTCACCGCGGGATCGACCTGATCGCCCCCACCGGCACACCAGTCCTGGCGGCCGCCGCAGGCACCGTCACCTCCGCCGAATGCACCAGCGCCTACTGCGACCGCCCCGGCAACCCTGACCTGCCCGGCTGCGGGCTGACCGTCGAGATCCAGCACGCCGGCGGGATGGGCACCACCTACTGCCACTTGGTCTCCCTGAGTGTCGCCCCTGGGCAGGCCGTCGACGTCGGCCAGGAGATCGGCCGCGTCGGTTCCACCGGCCACTCCAGTGGTCCACACCTGCACTACCAGATCCATCGAAACGCGCCGCCGATCAACAACCAGACGGCCCAGGACCCGGCAGCCGTCATGGCTGACCTAGGCATCCGCTTCTGACCCCAACTTCCTGTGACTGGAGACCCGATGGACCAGATCAGAGCATGGACGATGCTGTTCCACCTGCAGTCCCGCATGCCCGGGATGTCCGTGGATTGGCTGGCCGCACCCATCAGCCAAGCACTGACCGGACGAATGCCCACGTCACCGGCCGCCGAACGCGCCGTCGTCGACGCCGCGTGGAAGCCCGGCTACCGGAGCGGCGCGGAAGCCGGCCACCGGCGAGCCGTGGAAGGTTTCCAGAACGCTGCCTTTGACGCCATGTCCCGACTCACCCGCACCGGAATCGACGACCCCGACGCCCGCAACCTCCTATGGGCGGTGGCAGAAGCCGCCACCGTCATCGGCCAGACCGGCCATCAGGACACCCCCGGCCGTGCCCGCGAGAGCGCCCACCTGGCCGCCCGCAACGACTACCCCGACCTGAGCCCAATCGCCGCAGGCGTCGTCGCAGGCTGGAATCACGGCCAACGGCAGGGCCAACAGGACGCCCCCCACTCCACCAGCCGAGCGATCTACGCCGCCGTGACGAAGAAGACCGGCGAGCACCAGATCAACAAGACGCAGATCGACGGACGACCCGCCGTGGACTGGTTCGTCGACGTCATCGGCGGAGTCCTCAAAGTCCCGCCCGAGGCACCCACACCTCGATCTTCCCCGGCTGCTTCCGAAGCGGCCGTCGCGTTCCGGCCACTGTCGGTCACCCACACCGCCGCCCCCACCGTGAGCCCGGTGGCTTCCATTCCTCAACCGGCATCGCCCCGGCGAAGCCGCTGACGAACTCCCATCCCGGGCCCATCGCCCAGCCACACCACGCCACTGAAGGGACCCCCGATGAGCATTCAGCCGAGACTCGACCGAGACGCCACCATCACTGCGTTGCAGGATCAGATCGACGACCTCACCGCGACCTGCGAGGCGCAACAGCGCCAGCTCGACGCCCAGCAGAGACTCATCAACCAGCTTGCCACCCGGATGGGCCTGCCTCTGGCCGGATCGGCGGGACGGTGACATGGCTACCCGACGAGGGACGTCGCCAAGCGACAAGCAGCGGGAAGAGTGGGCTGCCGAACGACGGGCCAAGCTCGCCGACCTCCACGAGCGCGTCGTCGCGGAGGTCGGCAAGATCACGGACAGCGATCAGTGGCGCCGATGGCTTCAGTTCGCCGCCAAATTCCACGGCTACTCCTTCAACAACGTCTTGCTGATCATGGCGCAGCGCCCAGATGCAACGTGGGTGGCCGGCTACAAGCGGTGGAAGACCGAATTCGGTCGGCACGTGCGCAAGGGCGAGAAGGGCATCGCCATCCTGGCCCCGGTCACGAAGCGCGTGACGGACGATCCACAGGAAAGCTCCGAGGACCGCAGCGAGCCCACGAAGCAGGGCCCTCAGCTGTCGGCAGGGGAGCAGGCCGCCCAGCCGGCGCGAGTCCTGTACGCGTTCAAGCCCGTGGCCGTCTTCGACATCAGCCAGACCGAAGGTCCGGACATCGATGTGCCCGGCGGACCTGCATTCGCTGACGTTATGCCCCAACTCCTCGAGGGCCAGGCGCCCGCAGGGTTGTACGACCAGTTGGTCATGCTCGCAGAGGAGCGGGGATACACCGTTGAGCGTGGTGACTGCCGAGGCGCGAACGGGTTCACCGACTACACCAACCGGTTGATCAAAGTCCGCGACGACGTGGACGACGCCCAGGCAGTCAAGACGATGATCCACGAGCTCGGACACGTGGACCTGCACACGCCGAGCGACTTCGGTTGGGACACCACTCGCGGCTGCCGAGGCGAGCGGGAGGTCGAGGCCGAGAGCGTCGCGTTCCTGGTCGCCGAACGCTACGGGCTGGACACATCGACGTACACCTTCGCCTACGTCGCGCTGTGGGCACAGCGCGCCGCCGAGCAGACCGGCCAGAGCCCAGAAAGCATCGTGCAGGCCGCCGGCCAGCGGATCGTCTCCGCCGCGTTTCGCATCACCGAAGCCGTCGACACCAACCGCACCCCCGACGGCGCCACCGTCGCACCGGCGCTGGCCGCCCAAGTTTCCAACGGTGTACGCCGCGCCTCGGCGGCGCGTGCCACCGCCGAAGCCTCCGCCAGCCGTGCGACCGCCAGTATCGAGCAGCCGCTCGTCGCAGCCGCGCGCGCGTTTCCGCCGCTTCCCCGAACGGTGCACGCCGGCGACCTAGCTCCAGCCCCGGCTGCTGCCAACGCCGTCACCGCCCGGAGAGGAGCGCGCCTACTATGAGCCCACCCCGCTACGGTGGACTTCTCTGTGCGCGTCGTGCTCAGGACCCACAACCCGATCCTTCGTCATGATGGCTACGTATGACGGCCGAGAGGGCTCCGCCGAGGCGGCCATAACTGGACCCACCACGGGCGGTCTCGCCGAGAGCCAAGTAACGGTGCGTAAGGGCCAAGACTGCGGTGTGCCGCACGACAGTGCGCGGATCTGCCAATGAGAGGGCGTCGCGTCGCTGTTGTACCGATGTGAGTTCGCCGAGAAGTGGCCGTTGGGCGCCGGCCTGGCCGCATAGGTCTTGCATGGCGACCGTACTTCTCGGCGATGTGCGGGCCTGCTGGCAGACGCTGATTGTCGGCGGGCTACAGGTTGTTGATTCGGGCCAGTAGGTCTTCCTCGGTCAGGTTTTCCAGGACCGCGTCCTGCTTGCGGGCCAGGACCGCCAGCAGCTTCTCCTTCTCCAGCGTCCTTGATCACGGCCTGCGTAGGACCCAGCCCGAGCGGGGGCTGCTGTCGCCCAGTCATCGGGAATGTCAGGCGACGTTCAGTCAATCGGCTGCCCCCTGTAGGGGGCGTTGTCCGTCTTGTGATCACCAGTTGTAGTTGCCTCTTTACATCTATGCATCTGCATCTCTAGTGTTCGGCGCACTGTCAGACATGATCACGGGGGTGGCTGGTGGCTGGTTGGCCCATGCCTGCGGACGTCTCGCGCGTTACATCGGGTTTTCGCCAACGGTGGACGGCGGTGGTGGTCGTCGCGGCTATCGCTGCCTCGGTGCTCGGGGTGCCCGCTACCTCCGCTGCCGGTGCCGAACCCGCGAAGGCCTTGTGCGTCGACGAGCAGCCTGACGCCGGTGCGGCCCGTCGGATGTTGGCGATCTGCGGCCGTCGAGTGGAGGATCTTTCGGCGCGTACGGAGTGGTCCCAAACGTTCCTGAACGTCGACGGATCGCGGACGTTGGAGCAGAGCATCGAGCCGACCCGGGTGCGTAAGGGTGGTTCCTGGGCGCCGGTGGACACCACGCTCAAGGCGTCCGCCGACGGGGTGGCGCCGCGGGCCACCGTGCTGCCCATGGCCTTCTCCGCAGGCGGCGACGCCCCGATCGCCCGGCTCCTTGACGGTGACCGCGAGGTCGCCATGACCTGGCCGGGTGGGTTGCCGAAGCCGGTGCTGGAGGGGTCCACGGCGGTGTACCGGAACGTCCTTCCGGACGTCGACCTACGGGTCACCGCACAGCCACTGGGCTTCTCCGAGGTGCTGGTCGTGCGGTCCCGCCAGGCGGCGGCGGATCCGAAGTTGGCGTCCCTGCGGTTCGGGCTGCGCACCAAGGGGGTCACCGTCGGTACGGCGGCCGGGGGAGGTCTCGCGGCTCGTGACGACAAGGGCGGCACCGTGTTCGCCGCGCCCGCGCCCCTGATGTGGGACTCGTCAGAGGCTCCGGACGTCGAGGTCGACGGGGCCAAGCCGGCGGAGAAGCGGGTGCGCGTGCTCGGCGCACCGCGTAAGCCGGACGCGGCGCAGCAGGAGCAGGAGCGGTCCGCGCCGGGTTCGCCAGGACGCAGCGCGGTGCCGGAGTCCGCTCGTCGTGCCGTGATGCCGGTGCGGGTGGATGGTGACACGGTGACGCTGGTGCCGGACAGGGCGATGCTGACCGACCCGCGTACGAAGTTGCCGATCTACATCGACCCCTCGTGGACCGGTGGCATCTCGAGCAACGCGTGGACGTCGGTGTGGAGCAAGCACAAGTCGAGTTCGTTCTGGCAGAACTCGACGGCGCTGTACAACGGCAAGACCTTCGGTTCGGCGGGTGCCGGTCGTACAGAGGACTGCAAGGGGTGTGCGGACCACATCATCCGGTCGATGTTCCGGATGAACACCTCGTCGGTACGCGGTAAGCACATCCTCGCCGCGCAGTTCCGGGTGGAGCAGCGGCACGCCTGGACGTGTAGCCCGAAGACCAACGCGAAGCTGTGGATGACGGGGGCGATCTCGTCGGGTACGACGTGGAACAACCAGCCGAGCTGGTACAGCAGCTACACGGCGCAGACCGTCGGCAACCGCAAGTACGGGGCAGCGCACGGTTGTCTCGGCACCGGCACCATCGAGTTCAACGTCAAGACCATGGTGGCGAAGGCGGCGGCGAGTAACTGGTCGACGTTGACGGTGGGTCTGCGGGCGATCGACGAGGGCACGCTGGGGCAGTGGAAGCGGTTCAACCACGCGTCGCCGAAGTTGGCGATCACCTACAACACCAACCCGAATGCCCCGTCGGACCGCAAGTCGGACGGCAAGGCCTGTGCCACCGGCACGTCGCGCCCGTACGTGCTGACCATGACACCGATCCTGGCCGCGAGGCACTCCGACCCGGACACCTCGCAGCAGTCGCTGACCTCCTGGTTCTACTGGTGGCCGGTCGGCGGTGCGCGTAACGAGACCGACAAGGTCTCGCAGGCGGCGGGTAACCCTTCGGCGGTGTCGAAGGCGATCCCGTCGGGCAAGCTCACCGACGGCGGCAGCTACGTCTGGCAGTCCCGGACGTGGGACGGCTCCCACTACGGTGCCTGGTCCGGCACGTGCGAGTTCACCGTAGACGCGACGCCCCCGCCGGCACCGACCGGCGTCAGCTCCACGAACTACACCAACGACGGTGTGCCGCGCGGTGGCGTCGGCCTGCCCGGCACGTTCACCGTCGCGCCGCCGTCGACCCGGCCGCACGAGGTGCGGGAGTACGCCTACAGCCTCGACTCCGGGGTGCTGACGGCGGCGAAGACCGTGCCGGCGCGTACCACCGACTACGGGGCGTCCATCAGCCTGGCGCCGCTGCACGACGGAGTCAACGTGCTCCACGTGTGGTCCAAGGACCACGCGGGTCGATTCTCCACCCCGGTGACGTACACGTTCAGCGTCAAGGCAGGATCCGGACCCGCTGCGGAGTGGACGTTCGAGGAGACCGGCACCAACGCCACCGACGTCTCCGGCCACGGCAACACCCTGGCCCTCGGCTCGGCTACCCGAGTTGCCGGCAGGTCCGGGGTGGGCTCCACGCTGTCGCTGTCGGGCACCACCGCGGCGACGAAGACCGGGACGATCAACACACCGCACCCTGACACGGGAGTCTCCACCCCGGTCCGGACGGACTCGAGTTTCACCGTCGCCGCGTGGGTCAAAATCAACTCCACGGCGGGCACGGGCGTGCAGACCGTGGTCAGCACGAGCGGTTCTCGGATGTCGGCGTACCACCTCGGTTATGCCGGCAGCAACCAACGCTGGCGGTTCACGATGGCGGCCGCCGACACCGATAACGCCGCAGGGTACAGCGTCCTGTCCGACTCCATGCCCACCGCCGGCAAGTGGACCCACCTGGCGGGCGTCTACGACGCGTCGACCAAGAAGATGACGCTCTACGTCAACGGGGTCGCACAGACCGCCACCGCCACCCTCGTGGGCGGCTTCAACGCCACCACCGAGGTGGCGATCGGCAAGCGCAAGTTCAACGGCAACTCCGACAGCTTCTTCACCGGCACGGTGGACGATGTGCGGTTCTACAACTTCATCGAGACGCCGGCCAACCTCGCGAAGCTGGCCGTGCCGCTACAGCCGAAGATCACCTTCCCCAACGGCACCGCCATCACCGCCGGCGGCCAGCTCACCGTCACGTTCGACGCCGGCGGCGACACGAATGTCACGAAGTTCAAGTACAGCGTCGACGGCACCGGCCTGGGCAGCACGGTGAACGCCACCGCCGCAGGTGGCACGGCCACTGTGACCGTTGACGTGGGCACCACCACCATTGGCGAGCGGCCGGTGTACGCGGTCGCGGTGGACGACGGCAACCGGGTCAGCGGCATGAACCAGGGGCAGTTCACCGTCGCCCCCGCCGCGAGCCTTTCCGGCACCGTGTGGGATGCGAACTTCATGCCGCAGGCCGGAGCGGTCGTCCAGCTTCAGCCCGGCGGCCACCAGAGCGCGTCAGGCGCCGACGGCAGCTACGCCCTGACCGGGTTCGCACCCGGCCTGTACACCATCACCGCGACGTTCGGCGGGCGGTGCGGCCAGGCGTTCAGCGGCCAAATCGAGATCGACGGCCAGGGCCTCACGTTTGACATCTTTATGTCCGCGCTGAGTGACGACCTGGGCCACACCTGCTCCGAGCAGACCGCCGCACTTGCCACGGCGGCCACCCCGTTGACGCTGACCGGCGACGACGCGGTCGCCACGGTCCAGCTACCGTTCGCCTTCCCGTTCTACGGCGGGGCGTACCGCAGCGCCTGGGTCGACACGAACGGGTTGCTCTCCTTCACCGACCCGGGCGGCTCCCACCCCTACACCGGCGGCGGGCAACTGCCCGCGCCGGCGGACCCGAACGCTCTGGTGGCGCCGTTCTGGGACGACCTGGTGGTCGACGCGTCAGCGAGCGTGCGTACCTCCAGCACCGGCACGGGCAGCGGGCAGCGGTTCGTCGTCGAGTGGCGCAACGTGCACCGCAAGGGCAACACGGCGGAGCGGTTGTCCTTCGGGGTGGTGTTGGCACCTGACGGCACGGTGACGACCAACTACGACCAGCTCGATACCCCGGCGGAGAAGGGCGGCAACGCGATCGTCGGCATCGAGGCGGCAGCCGGCGAGGACGGCCTGTCGTACTCCGTGAGCGAGCCCGTGCTGACCAGCGGGAAGGCGATCACCTTCATCCGTCCCGACGTCGCCGGCGAGTTGGAGACGCACAACCTCTCCGGCACGCTGACCGACGCCGGCGGCGCCCCGGTCGCTGGCGCCACGATCTCGCTCGACCCGAGCGGCCTGACCGCCACCACCGGCGCCGGTGGGACGTACGCCTTCACGGGCCTGGTCGTCGACAGCTACACCGTCTCGGTCAAGCTCGCCGGCCGCTGCGGCTCGGCCGTGCGCGCCCAGGTGGAGCTCTCGGCCGACATCGTGCGCAACCTGCAGCTCGGACCGGACTACGGGGACATGGGGTACGCGTGCACCACCGGCAGCGGCGGCTTCGTCGCGGCGGCCAACGTCCTCGCCCTGACCGGCGACGACGCGACGGCGTCGGTGACGCTGCCGTTCCCGGTGCAGTTCCACGGCGAGGCGTACACGACCGGTCGGGTGCACACCAACGGCCTGGTCAGCTTCGGCAGCGCCTCCGGTGAGCCGGACACCTGGGCGAACCCGACGATGCCGACGGCCACGGCACCCAACGCGGTGGTGGCACCGTTCTGGGACGACTTCGAGGTCGACGCGTCGGCCAGCGTGCGGACCCAGACCCTCGGTACCGCCCCGAACCGGTCGTACGTGGTCGAGTGGCGCAACGTCAACTTCCGCCCGCCGAGCACCGGGCGGCTGACCTTTGAGGTGATTTTCCACGAGGACGGGCGGATCGCGTACCACTACGGCGCGATGTCCACCCCGGTGCAGCAGGGCGCGGGCGCGACCATCGGCCTGGAGAACGGCTCGGGCACGGTGGCGGCGCTGTACTCCTTCCAGGAGGCGGTGCTCACCGGCAACAGCTCGATCACCTACAGCCCCGCGCCGGCCGGCACGGTCAGCGGTGTGCTCACCACCGCGGTGACCGGTCAGTCGGTCGCCGGTGCGACGGTGACCCTGAACCCGGGCAACCGCACCACCACTACTGGCACGGACGGCAGCTACCAGTTCACCGGCGTGAAGGTCGGTGAGTACAAGGTGACCGCGTCCACCGGGGACAACCGGTGCGCCGGCCAGTACGCCCGTGAGACCGTCAACCACCCCGGGGGACTTCGGACGTGGACCTGTCGGTCATGGTCGACGGGGATGAGTTCGGCTACAAGTGCACCAGCGGTGCGCAGACCTTCGTCCCCGGCGACGTGGTCGAGGGATGGCAGGGCGACGAGACGGTGTGGCCAAAGAACCCGCCGTTCCCGGTCAAGCTCTACGGCGAGTCGTACACCTCGGCCTGGATCAGCGCCAACGGCCTGATCAGCTTCAAGGACCCGGCCTACTTCGGCTGGATCGGGTCGATTCCCGGCACGCTCCCGTCACCTGCCGCCGAGGGTTCCCCGAACGCCGCCGTGTACGTGCACTGGGACGACTGGGTGGTCGACTCGCAGGCCCGGATCGCCACGAAGATCAGCGGTACCGCACCGAACCGGCAGTGGGTCGTGGAGTGGCGCAACGTGCACCTCTACGGCGATACCAGTACCCGGGCCACCTTTGAGGTGATCTTCAGCGAAGGCGGTGACATCACGCTCGCCTATGCCGACATCGACCCGGCCAAACCGGTCGAGCGGGGTGGCGAGGCCACTGTGGGCATCGAGAACGCCGACGGGTCCATCGGCTTCCAGTACCTGCACCGGGAGACCTGGCTGGCCAGCGGCCAAGGCGTCACCTTCAAGCCCAACCCGCCGGGGCAGGGCAGCGTGGCAGGCACGGTGACCTGCCAGGGCACCCCGGTGGCCGGGGCGACCGTCAAGGTGGCCGACCGGACGGCCACCACCGCCGCGGACGGCACGTACCAGGTGGCCGTCGTGCCGGCGGGCAGCTGGGCGGCTGTCGTCACCGTGGCCGGCGGAGCCTGCAAGGGCTCGGACGTCCGGCAGGTGGTGGTCGGCACCAACATTCAAGCGGCCGCCGACTACGCCCTGGGCGCGACCCCCGGCGGAGGCGGTTACACGCTGACCGAACAGGCTGTGCCCTACACGCCGGCCAGCGGCACCGTGCTCCCGATGAGCGGCGACGACGCCTTCACCCCGGTCACCCTGCCCTTCCCCGTGACGCACTACGGCCAGACGTACACCACCGGCTGGGTGGACATCAACGGCGTGCTGAGCTTCGTCGACCCCGGCGAACCGTCACCGGACGCGTGGCCGATCCCCTCACCGGACAGTCCTGAGGAGCCCAACGCCGCGCTCTACCCCTTCTGGCACGACTGGTTCGTCGACAGCAACGCCAGTGTCCGCACCGCGGTGCGGGGCAGCGCCCCCAACCGACAGTTCGTCGTCGAGTGGCGCAACGTGCACTCCTACGAGGACCCCCTCACCCGGATCACCTTCCAGGTCGTCATCGACGAGGCCGGCGGCTACAGCTTCACCTACATCGACAACGACGGCACCTTCCTGGAACGCGGCGGCGCCGCCACCATCGGCATCGAGAACGCCGAGGGCACCGCCGCCATCCAGTACACCTACCGCCAGCCGGCCCTCCGGCCGGGCCTGGGGCTGCGCTTCAACCCGCCTAGTTCCTGACCCACCCGGTACCACCCAGTCCTTGAACCCTCGCTGATCCGAAGCCCCGGAGGCCACTGGTGACGTCACCCATGCCATTGCGATCACCCTCGGTGTTGGAAATATGGCAAAGAGTCATATCTCGGCGACGCTCGTGGATTGCTGCGCCCCTGACTGCCACCGTGGTGGCCGCCCTGCTCCACGCACCCCCGGTGCAGGCGGCGTCGAAGGAGACCTACACCCCGTCGTCGGCTAAACCGGTGCCGACCGTGCCAGTGAAGCCGGTCAAACCGCAGACGGCAGTGCTGGCGAAGCGGCCGCCATCAACGGCCGGCAAACCGGCTGCGGCGTGGCCGCAGTCCGGAGTGGAAGTGGTCGAAGTGGCCGCTGCCGGCACCGGCGGGGTCAAAGCCGGCGACTTGCCCGTGACATTGGCTGCGGCGGAGCGGAAGGTACGTTCGGCCAGAGACCCACAGCGGGTGAGAGTCGAGGTCCTCGACCGGGTGGCGACCGAGCGGGCCCGAGTGCAGGGTCTGGTGCTGCGTCTCGGCCGTGCTGATGGTGTTGCCGTCGCCGGCCACACCAAACTCACTGTCGACTACCGATCGTTCGCCACGGCCTACGGTGCCGACTGGGCAAGCCGACTCCGGCTTGTGGCGCTGCCCGCCTGCGCCCTGAGCACCCCCGAAAAGAAGCAGTGCGTCGGGAGCCCACTGCCGTCACGTAACGATCTCGCCACCAGGTCCTTGTCAGCTGATGTGCCGGTGAACGGAGCGCAGACCCTGGTGGCTGCCACGGCGGGACCTTCCGGTCCCGCCGGGGACTATGCGGCCTCCCCGCTGAACCCATCGGCGACATGGGCCGCCGGCGGCAACACCGGTGCCTTCACGTGGTCGTACCCGATGCGGACACCCCCGGCGCTCGGTGGCCCAGCACCCCAGATTGGCCTGTCATACTCCTCGCAGTCGGTCGACGGCCAGCACGCCGCCTCCAACAATCAGCCGTCCTGGATAGGCGAGGGTTTCGAGCCGTCAATCGGCGGGTTCATCGAGCGCCGGTACCAGGGCTGCGCGCGAGACATGGATGGCTCAGCCAACAACGACAAGAAGACCGGCGACCTCTGCTGGGAGACGGACAACGCGGTACTGTCCCTCGTCGGCCACTCCGGTGAGCTGATCTACAACGCCGCTGAGGGTCGTTGGCACCTGCGGGGCGACGACGGTTCCCGCATCGAGCGCAAGATTGGTGCCAGCAACGGCGACAACAACGGCGAGCATTGGGTCGTCACCACCAGCGACGGCATCCAGTACTGGTTCGGCCGCAACCGGCTGCCCGGATGGGCATCCGGCAACTCCGAAACCAACTCGACGTTCACCGTCCCGGTCTTCGGCAACGACCCGGGTGAACCCTGTCAAGCGCCGGCCTTCATCGACTCTGACTGCATGCAGGCGTGGCGGTGGAACCTCGACTACGTTGTCGACACCTCCGGCAACTCGGCGTCGTACTGGTACCAACAGGAAACCAACAAGTACGGCCGTAATCTAGACGCCGAGGACGACGCCACTTACGACAGAGGTGGTTGGCTGGACCGGATTGACTACGGCACCCGGCAGGTCAACGGCGTCGACTCGGTCCTCAGCACCGCAGCGCCCCTGCGGGTGGACCTCGGCGTGGGTGACCGCTGCCTGAGCGACTGCGCGACACACGACGAGACGCACTGGCCGGACACCCCGTGGGACATGGCCTGTTCCGGCGGATCCTGCCCGGACAAGTTCTTCCCCACGTTCTGGTCGACCAAACGGCTCTCCACGGTCACCACCCAGATTCGCAGTGGCACCGGTTACAGCGATGTCGAGCGTTGGACGCTAACGCACACTTTCCCCGACCCCGGCGACGGCACCCGCGCCGGGTTGTGGCTGGACAAACTGTCCCATGCCGGCCTCGTCGCGGGGGCTGCCTCCGTCCCGGACGTGTTGTTCACCCCGGTGCAGTTGTCCAATCGGGTGGACACGATCGACTTCGCAGCCGCCATGAACTGGATGCGTATCACCAAGATCCGCAACGAGACCGGCGGCACCATCAGCGTCAACTACTCCGACCAGGACTGCACGGCCGGCCAGACCATGCCGACACCGCACACGAACACTCGGCGGTGTTACCCGGTCGTCTGGGAACCGGAGGGCTACACCAACCCGGTCACTGACTGGTTCCACAAGTACGTGGTGACCACTATCTATGAAAACGACAACACTGGCGGTGTTCCACCGAACGGCAGCCCACGCACGGTCTACTCGTACGACTACCTCGACGGAGCGGCCTGGCATTACAACGACGATGACGGCCTGATTGAGAAGAAGCACAAGACCTGGTCGGACTACCGGGGGTACGGCCGGGTCGGCCTCACCGTCGGTGACCCGGGGGAACAGACCTACACCGAGACCCGCTACTTCCGCGGAATGTACGGCGACAAGTTGACACCAAGCGGTGGCACCCGAACCACGACCGTCGACGGCATCAACGACGAGGACTGGTACGCCGGCCTGCTCCGCGAGACCAAGATCCTCAACGGCCCCGGCGGACCCGTCGTCCAGCGTGAGCTGGCAGCCCCGTGGCCGTCACCAGCCACCGCCACCCGCACCATCAACGGCGACACCGTCACCGCACGCTTCACCCGGGTGGGTACGGTGACCCGCCACACGACCCTTGACGCGGGCCGCGGCGAACGGGTCAACAAGACAGTCACGACGTACGACAACTTCGGCATGCCACTCACCATCGACGACCTCGGCCAAGACGGGGTCGCCGGCGACGAGCAGTGCACGAAAAACGACTTTATCCCGCGCAACTCCACCGACTGGATCATGGACCGCCTCCACCGGGTCGAGACCTATGCGGTCAAGTGCGCGGATACGGCCAACCCCACCACCCTCACCGAAGCCGACGTGATCGGTGAAACCCGGACCCGCTACGACAACCAGGCGTTCGAGGCCACGCCGACCAAGGGCCTCGCGACCCACACCGAGGAAATGGCGGCCTGGAACGCCGGGACGCCGACGTTCACGGTGGTCAAGCGGGACGCCCACGACGTCCACGGCCGCGTCACGTCCTCCTGGGACGCGATGGACAAGCAGACCACCGTCGCCTTCACTCCGGCCAACGACGGGGTCGTCACCTCGACGCTGACCAAGAATCCCCTGTTGCACGAGACCACGACGACGATGGCCGCGGCGTGGGGGCTGCCGACGTCGATCATCGACCCGAACGGCAAACGAACCGACCTGAGTTACGACCCGCTCGGCCGACTGTCGTCGGTATGGATGCCAGGCCGGGACAAGGCGACCGAGACGGCGAACAGCACCTTCACCTACCAGATCCGCGCCGACGCGCCATCGGTGATCGCATCCTCCCGGCTGAACGCCGCAGGCGCCTACGTAACCACCTATGAACTCTTCGACGGCCTGCTTCGCAGCCGCCAGACGCAGAAACCGTCGCCATCCGGCGGCCGGCTCATCACAGAGGCCTTCTACGACTCGACCGGCCGCTCGGTGCTGAACTTCGAGGCGTACCACGCGAGCGGTTCGCCCGGCGGCACGTTGCTGACCGCCACGGACAAGGCATCCGTCCCGAAGCAGACGCGCAGCATCTACGACGGCGCAGGCCGGACCACCGATCTGGTCTTCCAGCCCTACGGCACGGAGCGGTGGCGCACAACCACCTACTACTCCGGCGACCGTACCGACGTCACCCCTCCGGCGGGCGGCACGGCAACCTCCAAGGTCACCGACGTCCGAGACCGGACCGTCGAACTGCGTGAGTACCACACCGCCACCCCCACCCCGGGCACGGCCGGGAGTTGGGACGCGACGCGCTACACCTACGACCGCAGGGGCCACCTGACCACAGTGGCCGACGCGAAGGGCAACGATTGGATCTACCGTTACGACGTCCGCGGCCGGCAGGTCGAAACCGATGACCCCGACAAGGGCCTCACGGAATCCACCTACGACAACGCCGACCGGGTTACCACGGTCACCGACGCGCGTGGTAAGAAAATCGCCTACCTGTACGACCCGCTGGGACGGAAGCGGGCCACGTACGAGAACCAGGTCGGCGGCACTATGCGCGCCCAATGGATCTACGACACCATCGCAAAGGGCTATCTGTCGCAGTCCACGCGCAAAGTCGGGTCCGCATCCTACCAGGTGAGGATCCTCGACTACACCGATAGCTACCAACCCGGTAACACCCAGGTCGTGATCCCCTCCAGCGAAACTGGTATCGGCGGTACGTACAACTACAACAACACGTACAACCTCGACGACACGACCGCATCGACCAGCCTGCCGTCGACCAACACCGACCTCCCCGCCGAGACGCTGACCTACGGTTACAGCCCGCTGGGTCTGCCAACCACGCTCAGCACGTTGTACGGCAGCACGAATTCGTCATATGTCGCCGACACGGACTACAACGCTCTGGGCAACGTCGACCAAATCGAGCTGTATGCCGGCACTGGTGGGCGCGTCTTCCAGAAGTACACGCGCGAACTGGAGACAGGTCGGCTGACCGGCGTCCGCACCGATCGCGACTCCGTGGCACCGAACGTCGTCGCCGACACGCGGTACACCTTCGACGACTTCGGCAACATCACCAAAGCAGCCGATGTAGCGCCGGACCCGGTCGACGATACCCAGTGCTTCGACTACGACCATCTCCGCCGACTCACCGAGGCGTGGACCCCGGCCAACGGCGACTGCACGGCCGCGCCAACAACGGCGCTCGGAGGGCCCGCCCCTTACTGGCACTCCTGGCAGTTCGACCTGCTCGGCAATCGCACCAGCGAGGTGATACACACCAGTTCGGGCGCATCAACCACGACCTACCACTATCCCGCCTCGGGGAGTACGAGCGTCCGTCCGCACGCGGTCACCAACACCTCTGGTGCCCGAAGCGGCAGTTACACCTACGACGCGACGGGCAACATGACGACCCGCCCCACACCGTCAGCGGGCACCCAGACCCTCACCTGGGATCCCGAGGGCCATCTGGAAACCTCTACGGACGCCACCGGTGAGACCCGTTACGTCTACGACGCGGACGGCAATCGGCTCGTCCGCCGTGACCCCGCCGGTCGGACTCTCTACCTCCCTGGTCAGGAGATCCGCTATACCAACAGCACCGGCACGACGTCGTGTACCCGCTACTACTCCTTCGCGGGGTCGATCGTGGGGTCGCGCACGGCGAGCGGCCTCACCTGGCTTGGGGCGGACCACCAAGGCACGGCGCTGGTCGCCATCCAAGCCAACTCCCAACAGGCGACGGTACGTAGGCAGACCCCGTACGGCACACCCCGCGGAACCACGCCGGCCTGGCCGAACGACAAGGGGTTCGTCGGTGGCACGATCGACAACACGGGGTTGACGCACCTGGGAGCCAGAGAGTACGACCCGACCCTCGGAAAATTCATCTCTCTCGACCCAGTTATGGACCTGCTCGATCCGCAGCAGATAAACGGGTACGTCTACAGCAACAACAACCCGGTCACCTTCTCCGACCCCTCCGGGCTCAAGTTCGAGGAGGAAACTGTCGCCGAGTACAACGAGCGACAGCGGAAGAATCGGGCCAAGCAGGCCAAGGAAAAGAAAAAGAAAAAGGACAATTTCCTCAATTACCTGAACAATAAGCGCCACGAAGCTGCCCAGCTCGCTGCCCGCGATCGGATTCGCAAACAGGTAGAGGACATGGGTGGTGATCCCGAAGAGGTGAGGATTGAATACTCAATCCCGGACGCCTGCAAGACAAAGAGCCACAAGGGTCAATGTGGAGAACCAGGTAAGGCCGACATCGTCTATATTGACCGCAAGACCGACACGATCTACGTGTGGGAGGTCAAGATTGCTCATCGCGAAGACGAGGCGGAGCGCGACGTCAAGCACTACATCCGCAAGCTCAGGGCGGATGGGAAGTTCACGAACGTCGAACCGGGGTTCGCATTGACCTCTCTCGTGTTCGCGGCGGTACCCGGCAGTCAGGAGTCGGTGGTCGTCTACAACGGACCCACCGAGGGTCAGGTGCTCTACCGTGCCTTCCGGTGGCGCAAGCCCACCCCGCCGCCTCCGCCGAAGCCGGTAAGGGTCCCCGTGGAGGCGCCGAAGACGGTCGAGGCGCCGAAGCCGATCTTCAGCCCGTGGGTGGTCACGACCGTCGTTACCGTCGGAGTGGTCGGCTTGGCCGGTGTCTGCATCGTCGCGAGCGCCGGTGCGTGCGGAGTGGCGATCGGTGTCGGCGCCATCGGCGGTACGGTGGCCGCGTCAGGCTGATCTGCTCGTTGCCGTCCCGGCCGGCTGGAAGGAATTTTCCAATGTCGCTGCAAGCGTTGTTCAACAACTTCGTCAAAGGCGTGGCGGAGCAGTTGGCCGAGTACGGCTTCGATCAGGGAAAGGGCCGCGTCTTCCGTCGGTATTCACCGACGGGCGACGCGCTCGTCATCGAAATTCAAATGTCCGACCACGCCAGCAAGGCGGAGAAAGTCTTCTACATCAACGTGGGCCTGGTTCTGGCGCCGGCGTGGGAACACGCCCGGCAGCGCTACCGCCTGCCAGCGTCCGAGCAACCGCGGCCGCTGCACGCCATCTGGGAACACCGGATCGGATTCACCACCTTCTCTGGTGGAGACCAGTGGCGAATCGCCGACGAGGCCGGCGCCGCCGAGGTGTCCGCGCGGGTGCGCCGGCGCCTGGACGAGGCGGTGGCGGAACTGCTGCCGTTGCTGGACCGCGAGAAGTTCCTTGCGGTGGCTGACAGGCGGGAGTTTCTCGGGGCTGGTGGCTGGCGCGTACGGGCCTGGTTGCTGGCGGAGCAGGGTCCGTCACCGGAGCTTGAACACCTGCTGTTCACGGAGCGGCCAGCGCATACCCACAAGTCGCCGATGATCCAGGGGATCTGGAACTACGCGAACAGCAGGTCCAGGGCCGCCGACTCGGGGTGACGGTCCGCAACGGGTCCATCCTGACCTGTCCGTATAGCTGCTAGGCGGCTGGCGTGGCAAGGCTGGTAACAGGTGGACCAGGACGATCAGACCACGCGACAGGTAACGGCTACGGCAGGAAGGGCAGTATGAGTGGGCAACGGTCCGTAGGATCCCGGCTCATGTCTCAAACTTGGAGGGTCTCACGGCTCGGACGGTTCGGTGTAATTGCGTTGGCTCCTCTGTTTGGTGTATTGGTATGGCTGCTCTGGGGCAACGTACTGGTTAGCTTTCTAGCCGTTCTTGGTGCGCTTGTAGGTTGGTGGAAATTCGCCTGGCGTCCGGCCGTGGTCCTTGCCGGCGCGGAAGTGATTGTGCGAAACCCCAATGTTTCCCGGCGCATTGATATTCGTGATGTTGTGCATGTCGAGCCCGGGTATGGGGGCTTGACTATCACGACCTCGACGAACGAACGCGTGGTTGCGTGGGCAGTGCAGAAATCCAACTTCGCCAAGTGGACCGGTAGGCACACTCGGGCTGACGATGTCGCAACCTCCATCTTCCGCGCCAGTCGGAGCGGCACTGAGGCCAATTCATCGTGATCGGCCTGGTGGCGGTAGCTGCGGGAAAGGGCTGTCGACGGGGGAGGGCTACCTTTAAGAGGGTGGTTGGGTAGCTTTCGTCCATTGTGGGTTTGGGTCGGCATGTGAATGTGAGCCGTGGTCGTAACCGGTAGGGTCCGGCCGCGTTAGGCTGATCATGGGTGAGCGTGCGGCGTATCCGAATGACCTGACCGATGAGCAGTGGGCGGTGGTCGGTCCGTTCCTGCAGGCGTGGAAGGACCGGCACCCGTCCGTGTCGGGGCATCAGGGTCGCGACCAACGGTGACCCAGCCGATGCTGCTGACCCTGCTCACCGGACGCGAAACCGCCGCCGGCCCCACCGTCGAGCGGCTCCGCGCTCAGATCGCCTCCCTCGATGAGCAGCTCACCGTGGCCGAGACCGAGGTCGCCGAACTCGCCATCACCCGCAGGACGCTCCTGAGCCTGGGCGGCCCACTCGACGCGGCGGCGCCCGCTGACCCGACCGTCGCCAGCCCTGCCTACCAGCAGATCCTCGCCGTCTTCCACGCCGGGACCGCACCGATGTGCGCCAAGGACATCTGCCAGGCGCTGGGCACCGGCACCACCGCGAAGGACACCGAGAATCTCCGCGCCAAGCTCAAACGCCTCGCCGCCCGCCAGATCCTCGCCGAACCCGAGGCCGGACTGTTCACCCTGGCCTCGCCAACAACGTCCGCGTAACCCACCATCAGGGCCTCTAACCAGCCGCCAAGCCCACAGTGGACATAACCTCCCGAACCACCCTCTCAGGCACGCCAGGCTCGCACCGAGGGACCGTGTGATCACGCGCTCAATCAGGTGCTCGCTCGTGCCGCGATCGGCGCGTCACGAAGCGTCACGCCGAGCTGGCCGAGTGTTGTCCGGACGTGTCGATGAGCGTGCGAGTGCGCTCAGTAGAGGACGCCGGTCGGCCCAGGGACAATGTTCGGATGACGAGCTCTACCCGCCGGTGGTCGGACCACAGCGCATCACAGAGCTTTGTGCCGCCATCGAAACCATCGCAAGGCTGCTGGAGCGCGGCGAGCCGGCCGACTCAGCGATCTCCGGGTTCAACGCCGAAACCGGCCATGACTACGACGCCGTTCAGTTCCTTACCTACTGGACGTCTCGTAACGTCGAGGACTTCGCGCTCGAAGCCGCCCGACCGGCAAGGCCAAAGGTCGCCAACATCAGCCGGGACGAGCTGATCGAGATTGTCCGGCGGATACAGGCAGCCGACGACGACATCGACTACTACGTTCTGCTGCTGGTCACCAACGTCCTGCACCCAAGAGTCACCGATTTGATCTTCTGGCCACCACCGGAGCTGGTCGACGCGTCAACCGCGGCCATCGTCGACGCGGCATTGAACTACAGACCCATCGGCCTGTGGCGGCGCCTCTCGACGCACGCTCATGCCGCGCTGCGCTCGTAGATAACGAGCGGAATGGTTATGTCGGGCGCGGATTTCAGGTGCCCGTTGGCGTGGTGTATGCGCAGCCGGGGCGAGTCTCTGCCGGTGGTTCTGTGGCTGTGAGTTCCCCCCGCTTTGATGGAGCGGTGGTTACCTGCTGCCGGCTGGCGCAGGGGTGGCGATAGGTGGCTCGGTTGGTTCCGTCTGGCGGCTGTGCCAGGCGGTCTCGTACTCGTTCGGGCTGAGGTAGCCCAGTTCCTTCTGGATGCGGCGGGTGTTGTACCAGCCGTCGATGTAGGCGAAGATCGCGTTCTCGGCCTCGTCGCGGGTCCGCCATGAAGTGCGGTAGACGAGCTCGATCTTCAACGTCGACCAGAAGTTCTCCATCAGCGCGTTGTCGAACGAGTCGCCGACCGACCCCATCGAGGGCAGGATCCCGTTGTCCTGCAAGCGTTCCGCGAAGCGGAAAGACGTGTAGTTCGATCCCCTGTCCGAGTGGTGAATCAACTGGCCGTCGCGGACGTCGCGGGACCAGATGCCGTATTCGAGGGCGGCGAGGATCAGGTCGGTGTCGCAGCGGTCGGAGGTCTTCCATCCCACGATCCGGCGGGAGAACGCGTCGCGGACCGCGGCGAGCCAGAACACGCCCTCTCCGCAGGGAATGCGGGTGGCGTCGGCAACCCAGAGCCGGTTCGGCCCGTCGGCGGTGAACCGCCGGTTGACCAGATCCGGCGCCGGCGTGTGCCGGGGATCCTGCTTCGTGGAGCCGCCACGCCAGCCTCGACGCAGGAACGCACCCTGCCAGCCGTGGGCGGCCATCAGCCGCTCGATGCGCTTGCGGCCCACGCGAATGCCGTCGCGACGTAGCTGCCGGTGGACCCGGTCCGCGCCGTAGGTGCGCCCCGATGTCTCCCAGATCTCGTGGATGTTCGAGATCAGCCCCAGGTCGACTACGTCCCGGTCACAGGGCTGCTCGAACTGCTTGACCCACGCGTAGTAGGTCGAAGCACCGATGTTGAGGACCCGTAGCAGGAGCGCGACCGCGAACTGGTCACGGTGTTCGTGGACGAACCTCATGACCGTCGCCGGGTCGGGTCGAGCTCCGCCGCGAAATACGCGCTCGCCGCTTTCAGGATCTCGTTCGCCCGACGCAACTCAGCGATTTCCCTACGCAGCCGGCGGTTCTCCTCGGCCATCTCGCTGGTCGGCCGGTCGTGACGCTCACCCGCGTCAGCCTCGGCCTGCCGGATCCAGTTCCGCAACGCCTCGTGATGCACGCCCAACTGCTCGGCCAGGCGCCGGATCACCGGCTTCGGGTCCGACTCGCGATACAAGCGCACAGCGCGCTGACGTAGCTCGTCGGGGTACTTCTTCGGTGCTGCCACGGACGACTTCCTCCCCACGGCCATCAGACCATGATCAAGAAGCTCCATGAAAGCGGGGGTGGCTCAGGCCGCTTCCGGCGAGATGATCTGGGGTGAAGTCACGTTCTTAGAGCGTGTCTCAGGTGGCAGTCGGCTGACCTTGGTGGTAGATCTCTTCTACTGTGGACGACCGGTTGATCTCAGAGCGGGTGCCTGACGAGTTGTGGAGCCTGGCCGCCCCGCTGATCCCGCCACCGCCTCGACGCCCGCAGGGCGGCGGCACCCCACCGATCGAGGCACGGGCGGTGTTCGCCGCGATCGTGTACGTGTTGACCACTGGCTGTGCCTGGCGGCACCTGCCACCCGGGTTCGGAGTCTCCAAGGCCACCGCGCACCGCCGGTTCGTCGCCTGGACCCGGGCCGGGCTGTGGCGCAGGCTGCACGTCGCCGCCCTGGACCAACTCGGCACGAAGGGGTTGATCGACTGGTCCCGGGCCACCGCCGACGCGGCGTCGGTGCGGGCGAAAAGGGGGGCGACCTGACCGGACCGAGCCCGGTCGACCGAGGCAAGCCCGGCAGCAAGATCCACGCCCTGTCCGACCGCAACGGGCTGCCTCTGTCCGTCGGCGTGTCCGCCGCGAACACCCACGACAGCCGCTGCCTGGAATCCCTCATCCAGGCCATCCCCGCCGTCCGCTCCCGACGCGGACCCCGCCGCCGGCGCCCCGACAAGCTGCACGCCGACAAGGGCTACGACTACCCCCACCTACGCCGCATGCTCCGTGCCCGCGGCATCCGACCCCGCATCGCCCGCCGCGGCATCGAATCCTCACACCGGCTCGGGCGGCATCGATGGGTGATCGAGAGAACCTTCGCCTGGTTCACCGGCTACCGCCGGCTGACCATCCGCTACGAACGCTCAGCCAGCCTCTACTGCGCGTTCGTCACCCTCGCCGCCGCTCTCACCTGCCACAAGCGCTACCTCAAACTCACCACCTGAGACACGCTCTTACTCCAAGTTTGGGTTTGTAGGGTTCGCAGTGCGGCATCAAGGACCGCCCGGGGCGCGCCTGCCCGGCACAGTTCTGCGGGCAGGCGCTACCCTGCCGGGTGACGCCTGGCCGGGCGGACCCCAATGGTGCAAGGGGTCGTAAAGGTCACTGTGGTCGAGTCAACGAACACGCCCGACCCCACACAGGGGCAGGCGACACGGGCAGCAGGCGTCGCCACAACCCGCCAAGCAGGTTGCGGTCAACAGGCGGACACAGGGCAAGCGCCAAGCCGAGCCACAAGGGGTCACAACAAACCACGGCAGCAGCACAGGGGCAGACTGAGGTTCCCCCCGGGATGTGGACACCGGGTTATGCCGCGATCTGGTGCAGCGTAGTCGGTGTGAGGGTCTGTTCGTAGTCGGCGGGGCTGAGGTAGTCGAGTGCGGAGTGGCGGCGTCGGTGGTTGTAGAAGGCGATCCACCGGAACACGTCGCGGCGGGCGTCGGCTTCGCTGGTCCAGGTGCGGCGGTCGACGTCGAGTTCACGTTTGAGGGTGGCGAAGAACGCCTCGGCCAGGGCGTTGTCGTACGACGAGCCGATCCGCCCCATCGAGCGGCGGATGCCGTGCCGTTGGCAGACGTCGGCGAAATCGCCGCTGCCGTATTGGGCGCCCCTGTCGGAGTGGAAGACCACGCCGTCGACCCGGCCGCCGCGGGCGGCGACCGCCGCGTCGAGGGCGTCGATGACCAGTTCCGCGCGCATGTGGGTGTTGATCGACCAGCCGATCAGCCGTCGGGTGGCGATGTCGATGACCGTGGCCAGATAGAGCCAGCCGGCGCCGACGCGTAGGTAGGTGATGTCGCCGCACCATCGCTGGTCCGGTGCGGTGGCGGTGAAGTCCCGGCCGATCAGGTCCGGCACTGGTGGGGCGGCCGGGTCGGGGATGGTGGTGCGTTTGCGGCGGCGCAGGTGCCGGCCCACCACGTCGCGTTGGCGCATGATCCGCTCGACCCGCTTGCGGTTGACGCGCACGCCCTGGTGGTGCAGCTCGACGGTCACCCGCGGGGAGCCGTAGGTGCCGCCGGAGCCGGCGTGGATGGCCCTGATCTGCTCGGCGAGGGCGTCCTCACCGGCGGCGCGAGCCTGCCGAGCGGGCTCGCTGGCGCTCCAGCGATAGAACCCCGAGCGGGACACCGCCAGGACCCGACACAGCCGCTTGACGCCGAACACGGCACGGTGGGCGGAGATGAACCGGAAGCGGCCGGTCACCGATCCATCTCCTTCGCGAAATAGGCGGCTGCCTTACGCAGGATCTCCTTCTCCTGCCGCAACTCCGCGACCTCACGCCGCAGCCGAGCGATCTCGGCGTCCTTGTCAGCCACCGACAGCGCCTCGCCCGAGGCCCCCGAACCCGTCTGGATTTGGCGTTCAGCGGCGCGGACCCAGTTGCGCAGCGTCTCGTGACTCATCCCCAGCTCACGGGCCACCTGATTGATCGGCCGCCGCGACGAGCGAACCAAATCAACCGCGTCACGCCGGAACTCTTCCGTGTACTTCGATGGACGCCCCAACGGGGACACCCCTTCCTCTGGACCAACATCCAGTCTCAGGGTGTCCACATCTCAGGGGGAAGCCCATTCGCTCCGCCGAGGTGTGCGCGTCCGGCCGCAGCCAGCAGGTGATGTCCACCGCCAAGACCAGGCGGCCGTCGGTAGCGCGAGGCAGCGGGAGCGCCGCCAAGCTCGTGCGCAGCCGCTCGACATCGACCCGGCCCCGGGCCAGCGCCGCGTACAGCGACCCATGACCACGGTGATGCTCGCCCACGAGTGACAGCTCCACCAGCGAATGCACCGGCCCGTCGCCGCACAACACCGCGTCGGCCAACTCGAACATCGCGTCCGTCCGCGCGGTCAGACAGGCATGGAACTCCCGCCGGAACGCCGCCAGTTCCCCGAACGCAGGAGCAGAACCAGCATCATGCACACTGATCACCAAGACAGCCCCTGGTATTGATCCTCTTCCCTCGACAAGAAGATGATCGACCAGGGGCTGTCGGCATGATCAGCCGGGGCACCCACGGACCCGCCACAGGTTAAAGATCAAGTTAGCGGGCGCGGCTGATCACGGGCGACCTCCTCGCCACCCGAGCCCCGGACGGCGGCGCCGCGTGCCGCGGCCGCCGGGGGACTTCGGCCGGTCGCGATGTACGCCCGGCGATCGGCCGTCTCGTGACACGCTGCCGTGGGGACGACCCGGACGGGAGCGGAAGTAATGACCATCGGTACCGCGGTGAACGGCAGCTGATGGGCCGAGCGGTGATCATGCTGGCCGCGGTGGCGGCGGCCGTGCTGGTGGACGTGCTCAGCGGCGTATCCGTCAACCGGATCGCCCATGGTCGCTACAAATGGCTGCTGGCGCCGCTGCGCCAGGCCTGCCGCCGCCCGATGACCGCCGTTCTGCTACTCGCTGGCATCTACGCCGCGCTGCCGGCAGGGCCGGGCCGGTGGCTGCACGAGGGCCGGCACGCCATCCTGTTGCTGCTGATCGGCAGCGTCGCCTTGCTGGTGGTCAGGGCGCTGCACGTCGCCGAGATCGTGGCGTTCAGCCGGCTGCCGACCGGGGTGGTGGCCGACCGTCGGATCCGCCGCACCCGCACCCAGATCCGGCCGGTGCGACGGTTGACCTCGACGGCGGTCACGATCGTCGCGATCGGTCTGATCATGACCACCTTCGAGCCGATACGCCTGTTCGGCATCTCGGTGCTCACCTCGGCCGGTGTGATCGGCGCCGTGATCGGCCTGTCCGCCCGGACCGCGCTGGGCAACGCCTTCGCCGGCATCCAGGTCGCCTTCGCGGACGGCCTCTACATCGGTGACGTGCTCGTCATCGACGGCGAGTGGGGTCGCGTCGAGGAGGTGAAACTGACTAACGTGGTGATCCGGCTCTGGGACGACCGCCGGCTCATCCTGCCCACGACCTACTTCACCGAGCGCCCGTTCCAGAACTGGACGCGACACGAGACCCGGGTGGTCGGCAAGGTCCAGATCCACGTCGACCACACCGCCAACCTGGACGACCTGCGCGTCGAGGCGCAGCGCCTGATCGAGGCGTCGCCGCTGTGGGACCGGCACCAGTGGGTGCTTCAGATGGTCGATGCCAACCCGCAGACCGTCGTCATCCAGATCCAGGCGTCCGCCGCCGACGGGCCGAGCGCCTGGGACCTCCGCTGCGACCTGCGCGAGGCGATGGTTCGCTACCTGCGGGAGAAGCACCCGCAGTGGCTGCCCCGCACCCGCAGCGAGTACAAGCCCTGATTCCGCGCCCGGGATGCGGCATTCGCGTTGCCGACCAGCAGCCGGGCCGTTAGACCACCATGGGGCTGACACGCAACGAAGGTGGGGAACCCGATGCTGGTTGACCTGCTCGCCCAGGACGCCGCCCCGGGAGACCTCATGGCGGCGCGGGTGCAGATGGCCCTGTCCCTGGGCTGGCACATCGTGATCGCCTCGTTCGGCGTCGGCATGCCGGCGGTCACCGTCTTCGCCGAGTGGCGCGGTCTGCGCACCGGGGACCCGACCTTCACCCGGCTGGCGCGCCGCTGGGCCAAGGCGATGGGCGTGCTGTTCGCGGTCGGCGCGGTGTCGGGGGCCATCCTGTCGTTCGAGATGGGGCTGCTCTGGCCCGGCCTGATGGGCCGCTTCGGCGACGTGATCGGCCTGCCGTTCGCGATGGAGGGCATCGCGTTCTTCGTCGAGGCCATCTTCGTCGGGATCTACCTGTACGCCTGGGACCGGGTGCCACCCCGGGTGCACCTGCTCTCCGGACTGCCGGTCTGTGTCGCGGACGTGGCGTCCGCGTTCTTCGTGGTGTCGGCGAACGCCTGGATGAACCAGCCCCGCGGCTTCGACCTGGTCTCCGGCGAGGTCACCGACGTCAGGCCGTGGCAGGCGATGTTCAACCCGGCGACGCCGCCGCAGACCCTGCACATGATCGTCGCGGCGTTCATGGTGACCGGCTTCGGCATCGCCAGCGTCTACGCGGTGGCCCTGCTGCGCGGCCGCCGGGACCGCTACCACCGGCTCGGCTTCGCCATCCCGTTCACCGTCGCTGCGGTGCTCTCCCCGGTGTAGGTCGTGGTCGGCGACTGGGCGGCGCGCTTCGTCGCGGAGTACCAGCCCACCAAGCTCGCCGCGATGGAGGGCTGGCCCGCACCCAGGCCGGCGCGCCGCTCTCGTTCGGCGGCGTCTACGTCGACGGGGAACTGCGGTACGCGGTCGAGGTGCCCAACGCCCTGTCGCTGCTGGCCAGGTGGGATCCGGACGCCGTGGTCATGGGCCTGGACCAGGTGCCCGACGATCAGGAGCCACCGGTGACGGTGGTCAAGTGGGCGTTCCAGCTGATGGTGGCCATCGGCTTCGGGCTGGTGGCGCTTTCCGCCTGGTGGGCGCTTGCGTGCTGGCGGCGTCGGGGTCCGCCGCGCTCGCCGTGGTTCCTGCGGGCCGCCGCCCTGTCCGGGGTCGCCGCCGCCGCCGTCGCGGTCGAGGCCGGCTGGGTCGTCACCGAGGTCGGGCGGCAACCCTGGATCGTGTACGGCGTGCTGCGCACCGCCGAGGCGGTAAATCCGGCGCCGGGCCTGGCCACCGGCCTGGCCCTGGTCGCCGCCGTCTACGCGGTGCTCACCGTCGCCACCGTCGCGGTTCTGTGGCGGATGGCCTGCCACCGCGACGAGCCGGTCGCTCCGCAGGAGGGCGTACCCGAACCGGTGGACAGCGGCCGATGACCGTCGTCGACGTCCTGCTCGGGGTGCTGCTGGCCGGTCTGACGCTCTACACCCTGCTCGCCGACGCGGACGTCGGCGCCGGGATCTGGGACCTCCTCGCCGGCGGGGCGCGCCGCGGCGCAGCCCGCCGGGAACTGATTGCGCACTCGATCGGCCCGGTGTGGGGGGCAACCACGTCTGGCTGATCCTGGTGATCACTTGTTCTGGACCACCTTTCCGCCTGCGTTCGCCGCGTTCGCCTCCACCCTTTACATCCCGCTGACCCTGGCCGCGCTGGGCATCATCGGTCGTGGCGCGGCCTTCGCCTTCCGCAAGGCCAGTCACACCCTCACCGAGCAACGCCTCTACGGCGCCACCTTCGCGCTCTCCTCGGTGGCCACCCCGTTCTTCCTCGGCTCGATCGTCGGCGCAGTCGCCTCCGGTCGCGTCCCACCCGGCATCGCCGAGGGTGACATCTGGCGCAGCTGGCTCAATCCCACCTCCATCTACGGCGGACTGCTCGCGATCGGCGTGTGCGCGTACCTCGCCGCGGTCTACCTCATCCACGACGCGCGCCGACCTGGTGGCCCAGTTCCGCCGCCGCGCCCTGGTCACCGGCATAGTGGTGGGCGTCGGCGCGGCGGCCGGGCTGGCCGTCGTCGCCGCCGACGCGCCGGACCTCTTCGCCGATCTTCGGGGCCGGGCGCTCGCCCTGGTGCTGCTCTCGTTCGCCGCGGGGCTCGGGTCGCTGGTGCTGATCGCCACCGGCCGCTACCGGGCGGTGCGGGTGACCGCGGCCCTCGCGGTCGCGGCCGTCCTCTGGGCCTGGGGCGCCGCCCAGTACCCAGACCTGCTGCCGCCCGACCTGACCGTCACCGAGGCGGCCGGTGATCCCACCGTGCTCGCCACGGTGCTCGCCGTCCTCGCGGTCGGAGCGCTGCTGCTGGCGCCCTCCCTGCTCTGGCTGTTCGGCATCTTCCAGCGCTCCAAGCCGGCCGCCGGCAACCCACCGCCCCGGTAACGCTCACCCGGGCGGGCAGCCTGTGGGCGGCGCTGGCGGCGGTGGCGCTGGGAGCCCTGCACCTGCTCGCGCCGGCCATCCGCCGGAGACTGCCGGTGCCCACCCACGCGGCGACGTCCCTCGGTGGAGGCATCGCCGCCGCGTACGTGTTCCTCTACCTGCTGCCGCGCCTCGCGGAGGGCAACCAGGCGGTGGCCCACGTCCTGGAGGAGGAGATCAGGCCCACCCCGGCCCGCGGATTCGTGCTGTTCCTCGTCGCGCTGGTCGGCTTCTTCACGTTCTACGCCCTGGAACGTGTCACCCACCACTCGCAGCAGCGCCGGCAAGAGCCCACCCGGCTGGTCTTCGGGTTCTAGCTCGGCTTCTTCGCCCTGTACAGCGGCCTGATCACGTACACCCTGGCGACCAAGCTGGACGTGGGGCTCGGGCCGGCGGTACTTTTCGCCGTCGCCATGGGGCTGCACGTGCTGGCCACCGACGGCGTCCTGGCCGAGCACTTCCCGGTCAGCCTCACCACCGGGTGGCGCCTCGTCCTGGTCGCCGGCGCCGCCGGCGGCTGGGTGACCGCGGTCGCCGTCCAGCCCACCGGCGTGCTGATGAACGTGCTCACCGCCTTCCTGGGTGGCGGGATCCTGCTCAACGTTATCGTCGACGAACTGGCCCCCGAAAGGCACTCCAGCTTCACCTGGTTCACCATCGGCCTGGCCGCCTACTCCGGCTTGCTCGCCTTCGCGACCTTCACCACCGACGTCGGCGCTGCCTGAGGACGATCACCGGCCGCCTCCAGACGGCCAGTCGGTGATGGCGGCCGGTTGTCAGCGACTGACCGTCACGTCGACCGGTCCGGCGCTCACGGTGCCGTCGTTCAGTGGGGTGCAGCGGATGCCGCCCGTGCGGCGCAGCGCCTTCTACGCATTGGGGGCCGATGGCGACGTCCTTCAGGCACAGGGGTTGGCCGGGCGGTTGTCCCGCAGGCTGACCGGCCTGCGCCGGCGTCGTCGTCAAGCCCTCCCAGCACGGCCGCGGTGTGGATGATCTGCTGCAACAACTCGCCGGGGTGGAGCCCCTCGGGACACACCGCGACGGCTCGCCGAGCTGCTCGTCGGGTGTCACGTGCCAGCCGGTACGGCGGCGGGCCGGACCGAGAGGTCGAGCTCGCCGCCGACGACGTTGACCTCGATGGTGTCGCCCGGATTCGCCCTGTCATCGAGCAGCAGGGTCGACAGCCGGTCTTCCAACTCGCGCTGGATGCTGCGCCGCAGTGGCCGCGCCCCGTACTCGGGCTGGTAGCCCCGATTGGCCAGCCACTGCACGGCGTCCGGGCTGACCTCAAGGTCGATGTCCTGTGCGTGCAACCGGCGGCGGGTGCGGTCAAGCAGCAGGCCGGTGATCTCGAGGAGTTGCTCCCGGTCCAGGCCGGTGAAGATGATGATCTCGTCGACCCGGTTGAGGAACTCCGGCCGGAACCGCTGCCCCAGCAGCCCCATCAGTTCCTCGCGCAGGTCGCTGACCGGACGCCCTGCCGTCTGCGCGGCCAGAATGCGGTCCGCGCCAATGTTGCTCGTCATGATCAGGATGGTGTTGCTGAAGTCGACAGTGCGACCCTGCGAGTCGGTGAGGCGACCGTCGTCGAGCACCTGCAGCAGCGTGTTGAACACGTCCGCGTGCGCCTTCTCTACCTCGTCGAAGAGCAGCACCGAGTACGGCCGGCGCCGGACCGCCTCGGTGAGTTGGCCAGCCTCCTCGTACCCGACGTAGCCCGGGGGTGCCCCGACCAGCCGGCTGACCGTGTGCCGTTCCTGGAACTCGCTCATGTCGAAACGGATCATGCTGGACTCGTCGCCGAAGAGCGCCGCGGCGAGGGCACGGGCCAGCTCGGTCTTGCCGACGCCGGTGGGGCCGAGGAAGAGGAACGACCCGTCGGGTCTCTGGGGGTCACTCAGCCCGGAACGCGATCGGCGTACGGCGGCCGCCACGGCCCGTACGGCCTCGTGCTGGCCGACCACGCGCTCGTGCAGCTGCTCCTCGATGCGCCTCAGCCTCTGCTTCTCCACCTCCGTGAGCTGGGTGACGGGAACACCGGTACGGCGGCTGACCACCTCGGCGATGTCGCTCATATGCACCTCGGGCACCGGGCGCGTGCCCTCCTGCGCCGCCGCCAGGTCCCGCTCGGCCGCACTGATCTCGGCTTTCAGCGCACCCGCGCGGTGGTAGTCCTCGTTCGCCACCGCGCTGTCCTTCTCCCGGCGCAACTGGGACAGCCGCTTCTCGATCTCCTTCTTGTCCGGAGCCGGGGTGCGGGACCGCAGCCGGACCCGCGCCCCCGCCTGGTCGAGCAGGTCGACCGCCTTGTCCGGCAGGAACCGGTCGGTGATGTAGCGGTGGGACAGCTCGGCCGCGGCGTCGAGGGCTTCGTCCGTGTAGCGCACCTGATGGTGCGCCTCGTACCGGTCGCGTACGCCCTTAAGGATCGCGACAGTGTCCTCCACGCTCGGCTCCGACACCAGGATCGGCTGGAACCGGCGCTCCAGCGCCGCGTCCTTCTCGACGTAGCGACGGTACTCGTTCAGCGTCGTCGCGCCGACCACGTGCAGTTCGCCGCGGGCTAGGGCGGGCTTGAGCATGTTGCTGGCATCCATCGCCCCCTCGCCGCCGCCACCTGCGCCGACAACGGTGTGCAGTTCGTCGATGAAGACGATCAGCCCGTCCTCGGCGGCCGTCACCTCCTGGATCACGTTCTTCAGTCGCTCTTCGAACTCACCGCGGTACTTGGCGCCCGCCACCATCCCGGCCAGGTCGAGTGCAACCACACGCCGGTTGGCCAGGGTTTCGGGCACGTCGTCGTTGACGATGCGCTGGGCGATGCCCTCGACGATCGCCGTCTTGCCGACGCCCGGCTCGCCGGTAAGCACCGGATTGTTCTTCGTACGCCGGGACAGCACCTCGATCGTGTCTTCGATCTCGTCGTCGCGCCCGACGACCGGGTCGAGCCGCCCGGCCCGGGCGTCCTCGGTGAGGTCTCGTCCGTACTGGTCCAGGGTGGGAGTGGTGCTGACGCCGCGCCCGTCGGCGCCGCCCGCCGGGCGCGCCGGGTCGGTGACGGCCCCGCCGAGCGCGCGCAACGCCTGGCCCGCGGTCGTCTCCGGGTTCGCGGCGATGCCGAGCAGGATGTGTTCGGGGCCGATGTATGTCGCGCCGGACCGTCGCGACTCGCGGTGCGCGTCGAGCAGGGCCCGCTTCGCCGCTGGCGCGAGCGGAGGTGTGTCCTCGCGTGGCCTGCCTCTGGGGACGGCCGCCTCTATCTGGCGGGCCAGGTCGTCGGGGTCGGCGCCGCTCGCGTCGAGGATCCGGCGGGTGGGGTCGGACTGGGCTGCGGCCCACAGCAGGTGCTCGACATTGAGGTACGGGCTGCCCCACGCCGCAGCCTGCTCGGCTGCCCGTTGCAGCAGTTGCCGCGATTCGGTGGAGAGCAGCCGGGACAGGTCGACGCGCTCCACCGGACGTCCCGCGAACGGGTCTCCGCCGAAGAACCGACTGATCAAGTCGTCCAAGGAGCCGTCAGGGATGCGGAACGCGTCGAGCGACATCTCATACCCTTTCTGCCGGTGGGGTGGGTCCTCGGCACAGGCCCACCTGAACGCTACGCACCTTTCGCCCACAGAGTTGGCCTTTGTGGGTTTGTGGGGAGGCCAGGGTTTGTACTCGCTGCGGGTGCAGGGTAGCCACTGAGGGTGGTTGTCGCGGAGGTCGCACCGGAGCGTCCCAGGCGCTGGGCCCCGTCGGCGTCTGCGGCCTGCCCACCATCGGATCGGCGCCTTGACCGGCAGGCCGGGAGGCGCGGGACCCCGGTACCCGCGGACCCTGCGGTCTGCCCTCACGAGCGCTGCGTTGTTACCGGTGGACTTGACCCAGGCGTCCGGCAGGCGTCCGAGTTTGGCCATCGGCGGGGGACCGAATTGCGCTCAGTGTTCCGACAGCACCACGCTCTCCGCCGTCTTGCGCCCCAGACATCTCCGCCGAGTTCGGGCGGCGAAGACGTGATCGAAAGGCGGCCGTGTACTTGCGGTCGCGGATGAGGAACGCTTTCCGCAGCACACCGGCCACCCCGCCCCACCCTCGATGCGGCCCGATCCGGTGATGGCTCCGGGTTTCCGCTGGCCGGCCCGGTTGATCCGGAACGCTGAACGGGTGGAGCAGCGATCGGGACGTGCGCTGGGACGCCTGCTGTCCGTCAGGCGTGCGCTGTGGTCGTTGGCCGCCGGTGTCGTCGCCGGCACGGCCACCGCGCTCGTCGGGGCGCCGGAGCTGACGCCGCTGGTGGTCTGGACGATCGCGGCGGGCACGATCCTCGTTTGGGTGTGGCGGGCCTGCTGGTCGGCGAGCCCGAAGCGTACCGAGCAGCTTGCCGAGGCGGAGCAGCACTCCCGTTCCACCGACTCGGCGATCCTGATCGCGTCCGTTGCTAGTCTCGCCGCCGTGGCCGGGGCGCTCGTGCGCGCCTCGAACCAGCATGACGCAGTGGCAGTCACGCTGGTGATCCTCAGCGTCATCGCGGTGGTCCTGGCGTGGGCGCTGGTGAACACGGTCTTCGCGTTGAAGTACGCCCGGCTGTGCTACCGCGACGACGGCGGTGGCATCGACTTCAAGCGGGAAGATCCACCGGCGTACGCCGACTTCGCGTACATCGCCTTCACGGTCGGCATGTCCTATGCCCCGGGCGAGAACGAACCGACGAGTAACCACATGCGCCGGATCGCGCTCGGGCACGCACTGCTCTCGTACACCTTCGGAACCGGCATCCTGGCCGTCGCCGTCAACCTGGTCACCAACCTTGGTCAGTCATGACCCACGAGCGTTAGAAGCAGGACTGTCTCGCTAACGGCACCTCTCTGCATCAAGGCGTCGGCAACAGAGGACTCCGTGTCACGGATCATGGTGCGGTAGACGACGTCCGCGAGGCGGCGTTTCAGGCAGCGCGTCGCTTTGTGGGTTTGCCAGCGCCCGTCGATGAGTAGGCGTTCGGCTCGTTGGCTGGTGGGCAGGGTGGTCCTGGCATCATCGCGGTGATGAGCGACTGGGAGCAGTTCCTGCACGAGGTGTCGCAGTAGGTCCTGAGAGGGCGGTCCGCAGTAACTTGAGCTGATCTATGCGTTGCGTCCGGTTGGTGGCCTTCCGGCAGGCTCGCTACGCATAGCGCTAGATCGATCTGTGGGGTGTGAGTCTTGGTCGTGACTGTCGGGTGGCTGCGGCGTTAGCCCGGTCATGGGTGATCGAAATCCGTACCCCAGCGATGTCAGCGACGAGCAGTGGGAGCTGATCGGGCCGTTTCTGCAGGCGTGGAAGTCCAAGCGCGTCGCGGTCTCGGTGTCGGGCCAGCCAGGCGACTACGACCTGCGGGAAATCGTGAACGCGATCTTCTACCAGAACCGGACGGGTTGTCAGTGGGCGTACCTGCCGCATGACCTGCCGCCGAAGTCGGCCACCTACTACTGCTTCGCGCTGTGGCGTGACGACGGCACCGACCAGGTGATCCACGATCTGCTGCGCTGCCAGGCCCGGGAGAAAGCCGGCCGTCGGGAGGATCCGACCGCGGTCGTGTTGGACACCCAGTCGGTCAGGGCGGCGAATCACATCCCGGCCTCCACGACCGGCAAGGACGCGGCCAAGAAGGTGTCGGGGCGTAAGCGGGGCCTGGCTGTGGACGCGTTGGGGCTGGTCATCGCGGTCGTGGTGACCGCGGCGTCGGTCACCGACAACGCTATCGGCATCCGGCTGCTCGACAAGGTCGTCGAACACACCCCGACGGTGAGCCGCGCCTGGGTCGACGCCGGGTTCAAACAGGACCTCGCCCTGCACGGCGCCGTCCTGGGCATCGACGTGGAGGTCGTCAAGCGCTCCGACACCCGACCCGGGTTCGTGCCGATCCGCAAGCGGTGGATCGTCGAGCAGGTCAACGGCACCCTGATGCTGCACCGCCGTCTCGTGCGCGAGTACGAGAGCCGACCAGAATCGGCGGTGTCACGAACGCTGTGGGCGTCGACGGCGAACATCGTGCGGCGGCTGACCGGAACCAGCACACCCTCCTGGCGGCATCGGTGAATCTTCCCACCGTCCTCGACCTGATCACCGACCGCGAAACCACCGCACGCCGGCACGCCGACCAGCTCCGCGAGCAGATCACCGAGCTGACCGGCGAACTCGCCCGCCTCGACAGCGAACTGGCCGACCTGGCAACCACCCGCACCACCCTGCGCACCCTCGCCGCCGCCGAGTTCACCGCCGACGATCCGACGATCGCCAGCGGGCCCTACCAGCAGATCCTGCATGTCCTCGGCACTGCGCCCGCCGGCATGCGCGCCAAAGGCATCTGCCTCGCACTCGGCGTCGAGCCCTCACCGAAGAACGTCGAAGGTACCCGCGCAAAGCTGAAACGCATGGTCAACCGCCACGTCCTCACCGAAGACGAACCCGGAGTATTCACCCTCGCCAAGAAACGGACCTAACACTCCGAACCGCCCTCTAACACTCCGAACCGCCCTCTGAGATCAACCGGTCGTCCACAGTAGAAGAGATCTACCACCAAGGTCAGCCGACTGCCACCTGAGACACGCTCTAAGTGCCCTTCAGGTTCGCCCGGAAGCACGTCAAGACCCACGGAAAGCTCCTCCCGTAGGGAGCTGCACATGTGCCCTTCCCCTCGTAGCGTGGAGGCCAGAGCTTGAGGGATAGAGGTTCATGGCTGAGACGAGACGCCAGTTCGATCCGGAGTTCCGGGCGGGCGCGGTGCGCATCGTGCGCGAGACGGGCAAGTCAATCGCTCAGGTCGCCCGCGACCTGGGGATCAACAGCGGGACCCTGGCGAACTGGGTGAAGAGGGACCGCGAGACTCGCGGTGAGGCCGCTGCTGGGCAGCTGGCAGAGGACGAGCGGGCGGAGCTGGCACGGTTGCGGCGGGAGAACGCGGAGCTGGCGATGGAGCGTGATGTCCTCAAGCGATCCGTGGTCCTGTGGGTCAAGGAAGCGACGGGCCGGTGAGCGTGGCCGCCTTCATCGCTTCCCAGAGGACCGAGCACGACGTGCCGCACGCGCTAGCCTGCCGGGCCCTGGGGGTGTCCGAGTCATGGTTCTACAAGTGGCGTGACCGGCCGCCAACGCGCCGCGATGACCGGCGTGCTCGATTGTCGGCCGCGGTCCAGAAGGTGTTCGACGACTCGGGTGGCACCTACGGCAGCCCGCGCATCGGCATCGAGCTGCGCGAGTCCGGCTGGCAGGTCTCCGACAACACGATCGCGCAGCTCATGGCCGAGCTGGGCTTGGCCGCCCGGGTCAAGCGCCGCCGGCGGGGCCTGACCCGCCAAGGTAAGCGTCCGGCCGCACCGGACCTCATCAAGCGGGTGTTCACCGCGCCGGCGCCGGATGTCGCCTGGTGCGGCGACATGACCGAGATCCGCACCGACGAGGGCAAGCTCTACCTGGCCACCGTCATCGACCTGTACTCCCGTCGCATCCTCGGCTACGCGATGGGCGCCCATCACGACGCCGGGCTGGTCGTCGCCGCGCTGAACATGGCCGCCGTCACCCGCGGCGGCTGCGTGGACGGGGTGATCTTCCACAGCGACAGGGGCAGCGAGTACACCTCGGCCGACTTCGACCGGGCCTGTGCCCGGTGGAAGGTACGCCAGTCGATGGGCCGGGTCGGGTCGTGCTTCGACAACGCCGTCGCCGAGGCCACCTTCTCCACCATCAAGGTCGAGTACGTCCACCGCCGTCACTTCCGTACCCGTACCGAGGCACGCCTGAAGATCGCCACCTGGATCACCGACTTCTACAACCGGCGCCGCCGGCACTCCGTCTGCGACTGGCGATCCCCCATCGACTACGAACGATCAGAGACCCGCGCCCTGGAGGCCCAGGCCGCATAACGGAGCCCTCCACGATTCCAGGGGATTGACACATGAGAGGCTGACGACATGGGCCAGCCGGTCACCATCGAGTTCTGCGGCGGTCCACTCGACGGCCAGCAGCGACGTCTGCCCGACCTGCCGCTCGTCCTGCCCGTGCCAGTACCACCGCAGTGGACCGACGATCCCGTGACCAACCCCAACGGCCACCCCCTCAAAGAACACATCCTGTACACCATCAGATGCGACGACACCGGCACACCAGTCACAGTCATCGAGGACGGCGATGTCTTCCAATACGACTTCCGGGGCTACACTTGAGGGCCTCGAAACTCAACAAGCCCACCAAGACAGCGACCGCGGACGGGCCGTCGTCCGGCATGAACCCAGCCACGGCAACGTGCACAACCGCACCGCGCCGCGCAGAGCACGTTGCGGCCGGTCCGGTTTCCGCAGGGCCGCCTCGTCCGGACCGGTCACCGTGAAGTAGCGGATCAACTCGGCCCACGTGACCTCCAGGACCCCCGAAGCCGTGCGAGCTCATCCTCAGAGAACACATCCCAAGTCGCCATTGGGTGACCGCGATGCCCGGCGATCAGCAGCATCGACAGCGGCAGGTCGCCCTGCTCGCACGCCAGGTGCAGCTTCGTGGTCCACCCGCCGCGGGAGCGCCCGAGGGCGTGGTCGGCCGGTTCCGTCACCACCCCGCCCGCCGGCTCGACCTGCTGCTGCGGGCGCCGGCGTGCGCCGGCGGCTGCTGGTGAGCCCGAGCGATGGTGGAGTCGACGCTGACATCCCAGGTGATCAACCCAGCCGCGTCGGCACGGGCCTGCAATCCGGTCACGATCTGCTGCCAGACCCCGGCCCGCTGCCACCGTCGAAACAGCGCGTACACCGCTTGCCAGGAGCCGTAACACGCCGGCACATCCCGCCACGGCGCACCGACCCGAACCCGCCAGCGGATACCGTCGATGAGTTGCCGCTTGCTCCACTGCGACGGTCGACCTGGCCGCTTACCCGCAGGCAGCAGCGGCGCCAGCACCGCCCACTGCGCGTCGGTCAGGTCGTGCCGCCTCGTCACCGCTATGGTGGCCACGAGGTCTCCGGTATTCAGGTTCTTCTTGGTCGAAAAACCCTCTACCGGAGACCTCGCCGTCTATCGATCACCGACACGCCGCACCTGACTTCGAGACACTGCCTAGTAGTGCTTTGTTAGGTCGGCGTGTCGTTGGAGCGCCGGGAGTGTTCGGGTAGTTCGATGGTTGGTGTGACCCCTGATGAGCTTTCCGTTGTGCGGTAACGGCTTGAGGCGTTCGCTGCGGATGTGTTCATCCCGCTGGTGCGCTCGGATCAGCGGGCCAGGGGTGAGACTTATCTGCGGGGGCTGCTGCTGGACGGGCGGCGTGAGTCGATGCAGCCGATGGCGGATCGGCTCGGGGTGGATCATCAGGGGTTGCAGCAGTTCGTGACGACGTCGACGTGGGACATCACGGCGGTGCGGATGCGGTTGGCCCGCCGGGCGGTTGAGGTGGTCGAGCCGGTGGCGTGGGTGGTCGACGATACCGGCTTTCCGAAGGACGGTAAGAGTTCGCCGGGTGTGGCGAAGCAGTACTCGGGGACGTTGGGCAAGGTGGCGAACTGTCAGATCGGGGTGAGCGTGCACGCCGTCACCGACACGCGTCGTGCCCTCTGGATTGGCGGTTGTTCGTGCCGACGTCGTGGGATGATCAAGCCGTTGACGAGGCTGAACGGCCCGAGGTGGCCGCTGCCCGGGCTCGCTGCGCGATTCCCGCCGATGAGCGCCATCGGCCGAAGTGGTCGTTGGTCGTGGAGATGCTCGACGAACTGGCCGAGCACGGCCTGCGCCCACCACTACTGGCGGCGGACGCCGGCTACGGGGACAACAGCCAGTTCCGCAGCGCCTTGGACGAGCGTGGGATCGGCTACATCATGCAGGTCAAAGGCGACGCCCTCGCCCACAAGCCAGAGGTGCAACTGGTGCCGCGGGTGTGGTCCGGGCGTGGTCGCCCACCGACCCGCACGGAGCCGCGCTACCCGAAGACGGCTGTCAGCCTGGTCGAACACATCCGCGCCCCCGGCCGCTGTCGGCGACACCCTTCGGCCCGAGGTGCGCGAGGTCTGTGCGGCTGGCCATGCGGCGGGCGGCCGGGTCGACGCGGGTGCGGCGCCGACGAATCCACCGCCAGGCGACGGTCCCACCGACGGCCAGGAGCAGCAGGACGGTCACCTCGGCGACGGCGATGAGGGTGCAGGTGGTGGTCCAGGTGATGTCACCGCGCAGCACCGCGGCGGCGACCTGGATCGGCCCGCCGCCGGTGTATCCGGGCGGGCGGGCCAGCACGACGGGCAGCCACGCGCCGCTGGCGAGGACCAGGACCCCGGCGGCGATGCCGCCGACGATGAGGCCCGCGTCGTCGTGGCCACCGCGCGGCCCGGCCGGCCGGCTCATGCCATGGTCCAGCGGAAGTCGGTGTTGCCGAGCCGCATCTCCGTCTCGGTGGGTTCCAGGTGCACCGGGATACCCGGCCGCGATCCGACCTTGATCAGGAAGTTGCCACGGCCGACGGTGCCGCTGCCCTCAGCTGCGGTCCACGACGGCGGCGCCGACCAGGACAGCACCTCGCGCCGCTCGGCCTGCGACAGCGGCCGGACCCGGGCGACGGCGTCGAGTTCCTGCTCGGAGCACGGGCCGATCATCAGCACTGCGGATCGTTCGGCGAAGCCGCGAGCCTTGGCCCGGTCGTGAGCGGTGGGCAGCGCCTCCAGGTCGGCCAGGCTGTGGGTGATGAACACAGTGCCGGTGCCCTTCTGCCGGTTGAGGCGGGTGAGGCCGTCGGCGCGGTCGACCAGGCCGTGCCCTACGCGCAGCGCCCGCCACAGCTCGTCGAGCACGGTAAAGAAGGTGCGGGCCGGGGCTAGGTTGCGCCATCAGGTGCGCGGCTTCCACCTGGGCGAAGCCGTAGGACCAGGTCGACAGCAGGGTAGCCGGCGGTGCGTAGCTCGTCGGTGTCGTCGATGCTGGAGATGTCGACGCACACCGCCGGGGTATCGAGGCGGATCGGCGTGGTGGTCTGCCCTTCGAAGGTGTCGCCGAGCGGGCCGTGCAGCAGCGCCAGCAGGGTGCGGTGCAGGCCGGCGACGTCTTCACGGAACCGGGGGACGTCCCCGTCTTCCTGCCAGAGGGTGACCGCGCGGACCTCGGCGGGAGCGCCGCGGGGATAGGTGCGGTGGGGATCGGCTGGGCCGCGACGACCTGCTCCACGGTGACCAGCGGCGGGTGGGCGATCTGGTAGGAGATGACCCACTGCGGGGCGGCGTTCCAGCGCTGGACCTCGCGCTGTCGCGCGATGGTCCCATCGGGCGTGAGGTCATCGTGGTCATTGGCGCTGCCGGTTCCAGACTTGCCGGCCGGTGTAGCGGGGATTGGCCAGGATCGCCGCGACCGTGGTCAGCATCCAGTCTTGGCCGCTGCGGTGCCGGTTACGTGTCGGTCGGCGCTCGACGGACCGGCACACGCCGACCGCTCGTCGCTGCCTGACGGTGCTTGCAAACCTATGCCGATATGATTCCGGGATTAAGCAGAAAGCATTGTAAGATTGGCGCATGCTGTATCAGACACCCATGCTCGCCAATGACGACAAGCGCGTGCTCGGCGAACTCGAAACTATGCGAGACACCCTGCGGCATCAGATCGCCGAGCCGCACCGCTGGACGGGACAACTCCGACGTACCCTGATCGCCCATGCCATCCAGGGCTCGAATTCGATCGAGGGCTACCAGGTTTCTCTGGACGACGCAGCCGCAGCCGTGGCAGGGGACGAACCGGTGGAGACTAACCCGCAAACCTGGGAGGTCATCACCGGCTACCGGGATGCCCTGACCTACGTGCAACAGCTCGCCCGCTCGCGCGAGTTCACCTGGCAACACATGCTGATCAATGCGCTGCACTTCATGATGCTTCGGCATGACCTCGGCAAGTGGCCGGGCCGCTTCCGCCCGGGAGACATCCACATCGACGAGGCGCACACCGGCCGACGGGTCTACACCGGGCCGGACGCGGACGATGTTCCGTCTCTGATCTCCGAGCTGATCGACTGGCTGGCCGACGGCGAACCGGAGACCCCGCTGCTCGTACGGGCCTCAATGGCCCACCTAAACCTGGTCAAGATCCATCCCTGGCGGGACGGCAACGGCCGGATGTCGCGCTGCTTGCACACTCTCGTACTCGCCCGCGACGGTGTACTCGCCCCGGAGTTCTCTTCGATCGAGGAGTGGCTCGGCGTCGGGCGGAACACGTACTCCTACTACGACGCGCTCGGTGAGGTGGGCGGCCCAGGCTGGCAGCCTGACAACGACACCAGCAGGTGGATCCGGTTCTGCCTAAGCGCCCACCATCAACAGGCCCAGCTGGTCCGGCAACGCATTGATCAGGCCGCGCATCTCTGGGAACTGCTCGACATCTGGGTCCGGCGCAACGGGCTGCCCGAGCGGGTGGTCAGCGCCCTGCACCTGGCCGCTACTGGCAGCCGAGTACGCCGCACCGTCTTTCAACGCGATGAAAACCTCACCGACGACCAAGCAGCCCGCGACCTTCGCGCCCTAGTCCGGGCGGACGTGCTCGAACAGCACGGCGAGACCCGAGGTAGGTTCTACCTCGCCTCGCCGACCCTCCGCGATCTCGCCGCTCCAGCGCTCCGCCCGAAGGAGATCATTGACCCGTACCGACGGTGAGGCGCAGGCCGCCGCAACCGCGAGTCCGCGCAGGTCAGCCGCGCTGGCCTGGGAAATCCTCGGCTAGTGCTCTGACCGCGAACGTTTACGGTGTTGGGTCAGGCTGCGCGGGTGGCGGGTTGGCCCCAGCGTTGTTGTCTTCGCTGCGGACCGCCGCCCGTTACCTTTATTGTCGTCCCCAGCCGGGGACCCTCGGTCGCCCGGCCTGGTATGACTGCTTGCCCCTGTCGTTTGGATGATCCGGGGGGTGTTGTCGCCGGGTCGGGTGGCGTCGGTGGACCGCTGATAGGGACACGGTCACCCGTGTTGGGGTAGGTCTCTTCGTAACGTGGCTGCCGGCAGTCCGACGCCTGGACCAGCGGCCGGGGCCACGGGATCGATGCGTGGAGGCGGGTCTGGTGAGCGACGGATACGGTGTCTACCTCGGCTTGGACGTCGGCAAAGAGGGTCACCACGCGGTCGGGTTGAGCCCGGACGGCAAGCGGCTGCATGATGCGGCGTTGCCGAACACGGAGGCTCGGCTGCGGCAACTGTTCGACAAGCTCGCCCGCCATGGGCGGGTGCTGGTGGTGGTCGACCAGCCGGCCTCGATCGGCGCCCTGCCGGTCGCGGTCGCGAGGGCGGCCGGGCATCAGGTGGCCTACCTGCCCGGCTTGGCCATGCGCCGTATCGCTGACCTGCACCCCGGTGCGGCGAAAACCGACGCCCGGGACGCGTTTGTGATCGCTGACGCCGCCCGCACCCTGCCCCACACGCTGCGGCGGGTCGACGTCGGTGACGAGACCTTGGCCGAGCTGGAGGTCCTCGTCGGCTTCGACGACGACCTCGCCGGCGAAGCCACCCGCGTGTCCAACCGGATCCGGGGCTTGCTGACGCAGATCCATCCCGCTCTGGAGCGAGTCCTCGGCCCCAAGGTCCACCACAAGGCGGTCCTGGAGTTGCTGTCCCGCTGCGGCGGCCCAGTCGGGCTGCGCAAGGCCGGCCGCCGCAAGCTGGTCTCGATCGCCGCTGTTCATGCGCCACGCATGGGCGAACGCCTGGTCGAGCAGATCATGACCGCCCTAGACGAGCAGACCGTCACCGTCCCCGGCACCGCCGCGGCCGAGACGATCCTGCCTCGCCTGGCTGACAGCCTCCGAGATGTCCTGCGACAACGTGACCAGGTCGCCGGCGAGGTTGAGAGGATCCTCGATGCGCACCCTCTCGCTTCGGTCCTGACCTCGATGCCCGGCATCGGCGTCAGGACCGCAGCCCGGATCCTGCTCGAAGTCGGCGACGGCACCGCCTTCCCCACCCCCGGGCACCTCGCCGCCTACGCCGGACTCGCCCCCGTCACCCGACGATCCGGCAGCAGCATCCGCGGCGAGCACCCACCCCGAGGCGGCAACAAGAACCTCAAACGGGCCTTCTTCCTCGCCGCGTTCGCCGCCCTCATCTGCCTCGCCCGACGCCGCTGCGACGTCCTCTTCGCCATGCTCCGCGACAAGATCCCCTACCAGCCGCGCCCCACCAGCCCGGTCCCCGCTTGACGAAACCCATAGGGACACCCCCCTGGAGGCATCACCCCAGTCATCGCCGGGCGCGGCGTCGGCCACAGGTTCGGGCTCGGCACCCGACGGTGAGTCGTCGAACAGACCATCGCCCAGCTGATCGGGTCGAACTGCGCCAATTCCACCCCGTGTGACGGTCGGCTTTGACGGCATGTGGGACGAGGAGTGCCTGCACAGCCGTGCGCCCGCGACGCGGGGCAGCAGGTGCAATCGGGCCAGTACCTTCCAGGTCCTGAGGGTCGATATGGCGTGTTCGCTGAGAGCCCGGATACCAGGCGTGGGGCCGGTTAACCGCTCCCGGCCGACAGGGCAGGAGCGGATTAAGGTGATGGCGCTCGAACGAGGTGCGGCTCGTGTCGTCGGCATCTCTGATGCCCGATCACGGTCACCCCGTCGTCGTGCGCCTGCCGCTCTTGGAGAGGCGATGCCTGCGTTTGGTTGCGGCCACATCACGTCGATGGTGGGTTCGACACCGACGCTCAGGGTCGACCCGATGTCATCGAAGCCGAGTGGGCCTCCTATGAGCGCAGGCTGGGCCCGCAGGGAGTCGAACGAGCCGAACAGGCCGACTTCGCCCAGCCTCCGATTCCGGCGATCCTGCGGCTTCGAATGGTCCGGCGGCCGTCGGGGCGCCCCTGTTCGTGTCGGCGCCGAGTGGGATCGCGGGCCGGTTTCGACTTCCTGGCCCTGCCAGCCGTGTAACAGTGCTGTGAAAATTTCTGAACAGTCCCCTTCGCTGGGCTCCGCCAACCAGTACTTGCGGGAAGTCAACCGGAACGTGTTGCGGATCAGGTGCCAGGTCATGCTGCCGCGTCACCGCTAGGGTGTCCACGAGGTCTCCGGTATTCGGGTTCTGCTTGGTCGCTGAACTATCTACCGGAGACCTCGTCATATCTCGATCACCGACACGCGAAGATCCTCAAGCCCTGGCACTGACTTCGACGCAAGCCCAAAATGTTCCCGGCAAACAGGCGTAGGGCAGATGTCGTACCCCCACACGTCTGAAGAGACGGCGCTGCTCCTTGGAACGTCAGCCCTGCACAAGGTCGTCAGCGACTGGCAGGCGGTCAGGACAAGAAGAGTTCCCGGTAGACGGCAGCGGTGCCCAACGACCGCCCTCGATAGTATGATACGAAGCTCCCCGCGACGACTCCGAGGGATCTGGTCAGCGTGGCATCTACCAGGTAATCGGGATGGACGCCGTCGAGGCTCGTCCGGCGTTCGAAGCGCACTGTGATGACGTCGCCTTCGCACACGGCGAGGCTCTCATCGAACAACGGGAGATAGGCGGGCATCCAGTTGGTCTTGTCCAGGAGCGAGTCAATCGTCGTGTCTGCGCCGGGACTGGCGTCCAGCCGAATCCAGCACAGCAGCCCGTCGACCCTTCCGGCCCGCTCGATCCGGAGCTCCACCTCGGTCGTAGCGTCGAGTGGCTCCGAACGATCGAACCGGAGCTGCTCGACGGCCCTGCCGCTCGACAGTACGCAGCTCGGATCGGGGTTGACGACCGTCAGGCGGAGATCGAAGGGGCCGCCGTTGAAATCGAAGATCTGCCGCAGATACGGCAGCGCGTCGCTGGAGAAGGCGAGACCCGCCGGGAAGAGTTCGCGCAGGGAGACCGGTGCGACGAGCGTGTCGCAGGCGGCCGGGACGACTACCGCGCCAGGGTTTAGTAGGCGTGCGTGGGCGTCCGCCATCGCCGCCAGCATCCCCTCCGAGCTGGCGAACGAGCCGATAAGCTCTGCGACGCAGACGTCCGCTCGGAGGTCGAGGTCGTGGTCGAAGGAGAGCCCGTAGCGAAGTTCGACCTTCTCGCGCTCCGGTGACCGGGCCAGCCGCTCTGTCGCCACGGCGTGGCTGCCTGGCATGGCTTCCAGGGCGACGACACTCTTGGCCCCCTGACGGGCAGCCTCCAGCGCCCAGTGGACGTTCTCGCCAGTGCCGATGTCGAGCACCCGACGACCCGGGCAGGCCGGCAGTAGCGCCGCCCGGAAGGCGTCGTTCCGGACGGTGTCGTTGCTCATCGCGTAGTAGAGGTACGGATCGTAGATTGGGTATTCGCCGACCGAGGGCCAGATGGCTGGGCGGCTGCCGTACTCAGGTGAAGAGTCAACCGCGATGCCGATACGGCCATCGCGGTAGTTGTATGTCTCTCGGCTGAACGCCATGGTCCTTCCCCAGATCGTGTGGGCTGCGCCCTCGGACGGAGCGATCTGCCTGCGCGTCGCGACAGCCTAAGACCAGCGCGGCCAGCCTTCCAAGTCCGGAGGATATCGCGGTGGCCTGCCGCCCGACGTCACTTCGGGGCGTATCGATCGAGTAAGGTGAATCAGTGCCGAGTTGACTGTCTTGAGGTTCTTCAAGCAAACCGCAGTCTTCTAGGGCCTGTGTCGAAGTCGGCGGTGGTGGCTGAGCTGGTGTGACTGCTCGGCGTGTCGAAGTTCGAAAGTGCGTGAGGTCTCCGGTAGATGGTTCAGCGACCAAGCAGAACCTGAGACCGGAGACCTCGTGGACACCCTAGCGGTGACGGGGCGGTTCGATCTGACCGAGGTGCAGTGGGCGGTGTTGCAGCCGTTGCTGCCGGCGCCGAAGCGGTCGGGTCGTCCGTCGTTGTGGAGTAGGCGGCAGTTGATCGATGGGAAGCGGTGGCGGATCCGGGTGGGTGCCCCGTGGCGGGACGTGCCGCCGCAGTACGGGTCCTGGTCGGCGGTGTATGCCCTGTTCCGGCGGTGGCAGCGTGGCGGGACATGGCAGCAGGTGCTCACCGCATTGCAGGTACTCGCCTGCGCGGCCGGGCGGTGTCACCTGGGACCTCAGTGTCGACTCCACCAGCGCCCGGGCCTGAGTCCTGCCCTTATGCCTCGTCCGCGGTCACCACCTCGCCGGCAGGCCGGCGCATTCGACCATCCGCAGCCCCAGCGCAGGTTTCGTGGTGAATTCGACGTTCACGGCGCTGCCGGCCTCCTCACCGTGGGCGAGGTCGTCGCACCAGCCGCGGGGCAGATACAACTCCCGGTCGATCAGCGTGCGCCCGGCCGAACTGGCGTAGGCCAGAAACACCCCGAGCTGGCAGTTCTCCGTCCGTCCGGCCATGCCCGAGTACTGACGCTGCACCCCGGCCGACTTCATGCCCTGCTCTAGGAACCCGCTCTCATTGACGATGAGGTCGGGTATCCGGTATGGGTCAGGGGCACCAGGAGGGCAGCATCCCGCGCAGGCTGGCCGTGACGCCCTGGTGGCTGACCGCCACCAGGGCTGGGGCCTGATGGGTGTGCTAGATGTCGCCCGAGGTGGCTGCAGGGCAAGCATGAGCACGGGGCGTACTTCGTCGCTGGACCACCAGGCCAGGGCCACTAGGTGCACGTCAGGCGTGCGTCGAGATGATGTGATCCGTCTGCGCTGGTCAAGGTGCTGACGAGTTCTCGCCAACGTTCTTCGGTAGCGTTGATGCCCGGTCATTGCTCGGCCAGGCTGTACGGCGTGCGACACCTCACCTCGGTTGACAATCTGAGCGATGACGAGTTGTACCGGCTCGTCCGGCGATCCGCCTGGTATGCGGAGCAAGGTGAGGCCGTTGGGCAGGCGCTGCGCGGCCGGGTCGTCGGCAGCTACTTCCGGGCGACCTCGACTCGGACCCGGACGGCCTTCGCTTCGGCGGCGCTGAGGCTCGGTGCGGCCCACATCGCCTACGGACCGCACGATCTCCAGCTCAACACGGGCGAGACCATGGCCGATACGGCCCGGGTGCTCGGCACAATGCTGGACGCGCTGGTGGTCCGTACCGCCGGAGACCCGGCCGAACTGGCCGCCCTCACCGTGCAGGACGGCATGGCCGTGATCAATGCGATGACGGCCGACGAACACCCGACCCAGGCCATTGCGGACCTCTCCATGATCGAATTGCAGATCGGTCGAGTCGACGGCGTCCGGGTCCTGTACGTGGGCGAGGGCAACAACACGGCTGCCGCGCTGGCTCTCGCGCTGGCCCGGTTCCGCGACGTCAGGCTCTGCCTGGCCACCCCTAGGGGATACGGGCTGGAGCCGGCGTTGCTCGCCCGCGCCCAGCGCGCGGCGGAGGCCAACGCCAGCAGCATCACCGAGACGCACGAGCTGGCGGCCGGGCCGTCCGAGGTCGACGTCGTCTACACCACGCGCTGGCAGACGACGGGGACGTCCAAGCCGGATCCGAACTGGCGGGACACTTTCGCGCCGTTCCAGGTCGACGGTGCACTGATGGCCCGGTACCCGGAGGCGGTGTTCATGCACGACCTCCCGGCACACCGCGGTGAGGAAGTGACCAGCGCAGTCCTCGACGGACCGGGCAGCATCGCCTTCCGCCAAGCGGAGCAGAAGTTCCACAGCGCGAAGGCGGTCCTGGAGTGGTGCGTCGGCGGGACTGACAGCCAGTGAGTTGCCACAGCCAGTTCCGCACGATCGTCGCGGACCGGCCGGGCGCACCCGCGGTGGTCGACGGCCAGCGGATCCTGACCTACGCGGAACTCGACCGCCGCGCGGACGCGGTGGCGGGACTGCTGCGCGGCCAGGGAGTCGGCCCGGAGTCGCTCGTCGCGATCATGGTGGATCGTTCGGCCGCGCTGCCAGCGTGCGTACTCGGTGTCTGGCAGTCAGGTGCCGCCTACATCGCCCTGGACCCGCACACGCCGCGTAGGAGGCTGCGGTCGATCGGCGGCAAGCTGCGACCGGCCGCTGTCCTCACCGATTCGGGACTGCGCCGACGAGCGGACGCGCTGGGCGCTCCCGCCCTGGTCGTCGACGATCTGTGCGCACAGGACGACGACGGTGGCGCAGACGGCGTCCGCGACCGTGCCGCGGCGTCGCCGGCGGCACCAGTGCACCCCGACAACCTGGCCTACGTCATCCATACCTCCGGATCGACCGGCCAGCCGAAGGCCGTCGCCGTCAGCCACCGGTCGCTGCTGTCCCTGGTCGACTCCTACCGCCGGCTGTACGGCGTGGGGAAGAAGGTGACCAGGGTCCTCCAGCTCGCCGGCTTCGGCTTCGACGTCGCCACCGCCGACTTCGCGCGTACCCTGCTCACCGGCGGATGCCTGGTGATGTGCCCGGAGCAGACGGTGCTCAGCCCGCCGGACCTGGTCCGGCTCATCCGCGCCGCCGACGTCGAGTACGTCGAGATCACCCCCTCGGTGCTCCGCCCGCTTGTGGCGCACCTGGCGGCCGTCGGGGAGCGGCTGGACAGTCTGACCCACCTCGTCGTCGGTGGCGAGCTCTGGTCCGGCGCCGAGTACCGCGCGGCCCGTGCAGTCACCGGCCCGGGTGTCCGGATCTTCAACACCTGCGGTCTGACCGAGGTGACGGTCGACAACACCTGGTACGAGACGGACGCCGACGCCGGCTACGCCCAGGGCAGCGTGCCGATCGGCACGCCCTTCGCCTCGACCGAGGCGCTGGTGCTGGACGATGACCTGCAGCCGGTGCGGCACGGCGAGTTGTACCTCGGTGGTGATCAGGTCGCGCGCGGGTACCTGGGCGATCCGGCCGCGACCGCAGCCCGCTTCGTGCCCGCTCCGAACGGGCCGCCGGGAGCCCGCCTCTACCGCACCGGAGACGTCGTCAGCTACAACGCCGACGACGTTCTGGTGCACCGAGGGCGCCTCGACGACGTCGTCAAGGTCAACGGCGTCCGGGTGAGTCTCGCGGAGGTGCAGACCGCCCTGGCCGACTGCCCAGGCGTGGGCGCGGCCCGGGTGGACCTGCTCGAACACGACGCGCGGACGGTGCTCGCAGCCTATCTGGTCGCGGCCGATCCGACCGCCGAGCTGGACATCGCCGAGGTACGTCGGTGGATCGCCGCTCGCCTGCCCCGGGCGATGGTGCCGACCGTGATGGCGGTCGTGCCGGTCCTGCCGACGACCTCGGGCGGCAAGGTCGACCTGACCGCGTTGCGGTCCGAGGTGGCCGCCGGAGGGTTCGAGGCGGTGCCGGCCGAGGAGACCGCGCACGGTCATCGCGAGGCGCTGCGGCGGATCTGGTCGCAACTGCTCGCCGTCGACCGCGTACGCGGCACCGACGACTTCTTCGACTGCGGTGGAGACTCGCTCCGCGCGGCGGAGCTGGTGATCCGGGTCCGCGCCGAGCTGGGCGTGGAGCTGCCGCCCGGTGTGCTCTTTACCCAGCCCACCTTCGGCGAGCTGGCCGGACTGGTCAGCCGGGCCGTCGCTGCCGAACCGGTTCCGGTCGACCCCGCCGCCCTGGTCGGTCCGCTCGCTCCCGAGCAGCAGCGACTGTGGCTGCTGGACAAGACGGACAATGCCTCCTCGGCGTACAACATCCCGGTCGTTCTCGCTCTGCGCGGACAGGTGGACGTGCCCGCGTTGACTGCCGCCGTCGCTGGTCTGGTTCGCCGTCACCGCGCGCTGCACACGGCGTTCGAGGTCCATGACGGCCGGCCCCGGCAGCGGGTGCAGGACCCGGTCGCACCGCCGTTGCGTCAGGTCGAGGTGGCCGGCCCGCAGGAGGCCGAGGAGTGGATCACCGCCGAGATCCGGCGTCCGTTCGACCTGGCCCGGCCGCCGCTGCTGCGGGCCGCCCTGGTCCGGCTGCCTGATGCGGAGTCCCGGCTGGTGCTCACCCTGCATCATCTCGTCGCCGACGGGCAGAGCGTCCGGATCATCCTCGACGACCTGGGCCGGCACTACCGGGCCGTCGTCGCCGGGGGCCCTCCGCCGGCCGAGCCACCGGGCTCGTTGACCTATCTCGACTACAGCGCCTGGCAGGCTCGTCGCCTCGCGGCCGGAGCCTACGACGGGCAGCTCGCCGAACTCGTCGATCGGCTGGACGGCTGCGCCCCGGCAGAGCGCTTCCCAGCCCCGGCTGACGACCTGTCCGGGACGGTCACCCACCGCCGTGACCTCGGCGCAGACCGGACGGCCGAGCTCAGGGAGTTGGCGACCGAGTACCGGAGCACCATGTTCGTGACGCTGCTGGCCGCCTACGCCGGCCTGCTGCGTCGGTGGAGCGGGCAGGACGAGATCCTGATCGGGGCGCCGTTCGGTGCCCGTACCGTGCCGGGCACCGAATCACTCGTGGGGTTCTTCGTCAGCACCGCCGCGCTGCGGGTGATCCTGCCCGAGGCGCCCTCGTACGCGGACCTGATTCGCGCAGCGAGAGCGGCGGTGGCGCATGCGGCCGCCAACCCGGACGTGCCCTTCGAGGTGCTGCACCACCATCTGCGCAGGCGCGGGACGGACCTGTCCTTCACCTCCTGGTTCAACTTCCTCGGCGGCCCGGACATCGCCCCGGAGCTGCCCGGCCTCACCACCCGCGTGATCGACCAGGACCCGGCGGGGGCGATCTTCGACCTGAACGTCTACCTCACCGATCACGGTGACCGGATCGCGGTGACCGTCGTGCACGACCGGGCGACGATCGAGCCCCGCCTCAGCGCGGAACTGCTCGACCAGTTCATCGAGCTTCTGTCAGCGATGTCGATCGACCCCGAGCTGCCGCTCGACGGGCAGGTCCTGGGCGCCGGTCGCGGTGCGTCGGCACCTGCCGCGCTCCTGACCCCGGGGCCGGATCACGCCGGAAAGGTTGTGGTCAGCACGCGCTTCGCGGAGCAGTCGCAGCGCGTGCCGGAGGCGACGGCCCTGAGCGCGTCCGGCGGCACGCTCACCTATCGCGAGCTCGGCGACTGGGTCGGCGCCATCGCCCAGGACCTGTCGCTCGGCGAGGTGCACCGTCGGGACCTCGTAGCGGTGTTCGCGCCGCGGGGCGTCGCACTGGTCGCGGCGTTGCTCGCCGTCTCGTCGGTCGGCGCGCGGTTCTGCGTCCTGGACCCTGGATATCCGCCCGCCCGACTGGTGGCGCAACTCCGCGAGATCGCGCAGGCCCGAGCCATCCTCGTCGAGGGTGATCTGCCGTCCGCTCTCGCCGCGATCGCCCCGACCGTGATCCAGGTCGGCCCGGTCCGCGGCGGTGACCCGTTCTCCCCGGTGGCCGGCCCGGCCGGTCACGTGGGCTTCACCTCGGGTACGACGGGCAGACCGCGCGTCGTGCGGGCCGGCGACGCCCCACTGGCCTACTTCCTGGCCCGCTACACCGCGGAGCTCGGCCTCGGGCCGGCCGACCGGTTCGCCCTACTCTCCGGTCTCGGCCACGACCCGTTGCTGCGGGACGTCTTCGCGCCGCTGACCGTCGGTGCCTCGCTCTGCGTACCGCCCGAGGAGGTGATCCGCTCCCCGCACGAGCTGCACGCCTGGCTCGTCCGGGAGCGCGTCACCGTCGTCCACCTGACGCCACAGCTGCTGCGGCTGCTCCTGGTCGCGAATCTGCCGCTGCCGCACCTGCGTCTCGCCGTCGTCGCGGGCGACCAGCTCTTCGCCGATGACGTCACCGGAATCCGACGGTCGGCCCCGGGGGTGACGGTGGTCAACGCCTACGGGGCCACCGAAACTCCGCAGGTCGCGGCCTGGTCGGTGATCCGGCCGGGTCAGCCGGTGGGTCGACCGGATCGCCGGATACCGGTCGATTCCGGCATCCACGGCGGCGGTGTCATCGTGCTGGGCGGGCACGGCCGTCCGGCCGCGGTGGGGGAGCGCGGTCGCATCGTGGTACGCGGCGAATTGCTCGCCGAGGGGTGCGGTCCGGAATACCACACCGGCGACCTGGGTCGGGCGCTGCCGGACGGCATGATCGAGGTGCTCGGCCGGGACGACGGCCAGGTCAAGATCGCCGGATACCGGGTCGAACTCCAGGACGTGGACGTGGCGGCCCGGAGCCTGTCGTACGTGACCGACTGCATCACCGTGCTGGTGGGCTCGGGTGACGAGGCACGCCTGGTCAGCTATCTCACTTCCGTCGACGGCCAGACCGTGTCCACCGCCCGGCTGCGAGCGGACCTGCGTACCCTGCTGCCGGCGCACATGCTGCCGGTGGGGGTGGTGCGGTTGGACCAGCTGCCGTTGACCGCCAACGGCAAGCCGGACCGGACCCGCCTGCCGGCCTGGCGGCCCGACGGCAACGGAGCCTCGGAAGACACCCCCGCTCCGGTCTACGCCACGGCCGTCGAGGAGACGATCGCCCGCACCTGGCAGGAGGCGCTGGGCGTCGCGCAGGTTGGCCGCGAGGTCAACTTCTTCGACCTCGGTGGCACCTCGCTGCTGGCGATCGGCGTACAGCAGGCACTGGAGGAGCGCCTCGGACGCCCTGTGCCGGTGCTCAAACTCTTCGAACTTCCGACGGTTCGATCGCTCGCCGCCTATGTCGCGGGCGAGCAGGAGGCAGCGGTCGAGGTCCGTTCCGTCAGGCGACCGGTCTCTCTGGACTCCGCGCGCCGGCTGCGGATACGCGAGACATTGCGAAGGGACATGTCATGAGCGACCGGCACCACATCGCGATCGTCGGGATGGCTGCCCGATTCCCGGGAGCGGCGGATCTCGACCAGTACTGGGCCAACCTGCGGGACGGGGTGGAGAGCGTCCAGTTCCCCACGGACGACGAACTGCGCGCGTACGGGGTCTCGGAGGAGATGCTGCGGCATCCGGACTACGTCAAGGCCGTGGCCACGGCCCCGGGGGTCCAGGACTTCGACTCGGCGCTCTTCGGCTACACGCCGAAGGAGGCCGACTTCACCGACCCGCAGATCCGGATGTTCCTGGAGAGCGCGCACGCGGCGCTGGAGCACTCCGGTTACGACCCGTACCGCGAAGAGGCGACCATCGCGGTCTACGGCTCCGCCGGCACCAACCGGTACGTCGACAACCTGGGCCTGACCGGCGACGCTGCGGCGAGCACGAGCTTCGCGCTGACCTCCCTGAACAACACCGACTACGTCGCGATCACCGCCGCGTACAAGATGAACCTGCGGGGGGCGGCGATCTCCGTCTCCACGGCCTGTTCGAGCTCCCTGGTCGCCGTGCACCTGGCCAGCCAGGCGCTGCGTAACGGGGAGTGCGACCTGGCTGTCGCCGGTGGCGCAGAGGTGGAGATGCCGTTCGGGCACGGCTACCTGTGGACGCAGGGCAGCCCCTTCTCCCGCGACGGCCACGTGCGGCCCTTCGACGGCAAGGCCGACGGCACGCTCTTCTCCACCGGCGCCGGCGCCGTGGTGCTCAAGCGGCTCAGCGACGCGCTCGCCGACGGCGACACCGTGCATGCCGTCCTACGGGGCACCGCACTCAACAACGACGGATCGGCGAAGGCCGGTTTCACCGCCCCTTCCGTCATCGGCCAGGCGACGATGCTGGCCGAGGCGTTCGCCATGGCCGAGGTGACCGCGAGTGAACTGGCGTTCGTCGAATGCCACGCCACCGGCACCCCGCTCGGGGACCCGATCGAGGTGGCGGCGCTGCATCGCGCGCTGCAGGCGATGGGCGACGGCACCGGGACCACGGTGGCGCTCGGCTCGGTCAAGTCGAGCATCGGACACCTTGGTCATGCGGCGGGCATCGCTTCGCTGATCAAGGGCGTCCTCGCCCTCCGGCACGGTGCCCTTCCCGGCACGGTGAACTTCCAGGAGGCGAACCCCAAGCTGCACCTGGACTCGACGCCGTTCGTCATCGCCGACCGGCTCACGCCGCTGACCCGGGCACCCGGAGTGCCCCTGGTCGGCGGGGTCAGCTCCTTCGGCGTGGGGGGTACGAACGCCCACGTGGTCATCGAGGAGCCCCCGGTGCGCGCACCGCAGCCGGTGCGGGCACAACCCCGGATCGTGGTCTGGTCGGCGCAGAGCGAGGTCGCCGGGCGGCAGTACCAGGAGAACCTGGCCCGGTACTTCACCGACCACGACCCGCAGACGTTCCCCGCGGCGGTGCACACCCTGCAGCACGGTCGGCGGCCGTACCCGCTGCGCTCCGCGATCGTCGCGGACGACCCGGCGGTGGCCGCCGAGCGACTTGCCGCCGACGACGGCGTGCTGCGGGGAGCCGGCGCGGAGCGGCGGGACCTGGTCTTCGCCTTCCCGGGCCAGGGCTCCCAGCGGGCCGGAATGGGACACCGCCTCTACCGCGAGGACAAGGCCTTCGCCGACGCCATGGACGAGGTGCTCGACCTGTTCGGGACGCACGGGATCGAGGTCCGGGAGGACTGGCTCTCGGGCGACCCGGAGCGGCTGACCGGCACCGTCGCGACCCAGGCGTCCCTCTTCGCCGTCGAGTACGCGTTGGTGTGTGCCCTGCGGGCCCGGGGGGTCCGTCCCGGGGCGGTGCTCGGGCACAGCGTCGGTGAGCTGGCCGCCGCCGTGACGGCCGGGGTGTTCTCGCTGGCCGACGGGGTGGCCCTGGTGGCGGCGCGGGCCCGGGCCATGTCCGCCATCACGACGGGTGCGATGCTGGCGGTGGCCGCTCCCCTGGACGACCTCCCCACCGAACTGCTGGCCGGCCTGACGGTGGCCGTGGTGAACGAACCCCGACAGGTCGTCCTCAGCGGCAGCCGCGACGACGTGCTCGCCGCGCGGTCCGCGTTGCAGAGCCGCAAGATCCTGGCCACGGTCCTGCCGACCGCCGGCGCCTTCCACAGCCCGTTGATGATCCCGGCCGCCGTGCAGTTCGCCGCCGCGTTCGACGGAGTCGAGCTGTCGGCGCCGACGATCCCGTTCTACTCCGCCGCCGCCGGCGGTCTGATCGGCGAGGACCAGGCTGTCGACCCGAACTTCTGGGCCGACCAGGTGGCCGGCGTCGTCCGGTACGACCGGGCCGTGGCCGCCGTGCTCGCCGACGGGCCACGCCGCGTGCTCGAGGTCGGGCCGGGCCGCGTGCTCAGTGACCTCGGCAGGGGAACCGGGGGACCGGGCTCCTCGTTCACGCCGGCCCTGCCGCGAACCGACACGGACCTCGCCGGGCTGCTGGCGGTGGTGGCGCGACTCTGGGTCGACGGACACGACGTCGAGTGGCCCGAGCCGGACGACGCCGGCCCGGTCCGACGGGTGCCGCTGCCGGGCTACCCCTACCAGCGGCGCCGGCACTGGGTGGACGCACCGGCACTGACGACGCCCCCGGCGGTGGCGGCTGTCCCGGCGGTCGAGGCGGCCCTGCCGGTCAACGGTGAGCCGACCGAGGCCGGGACACCACTGTCGACCGTGGTGTGGACCGAGACGCAGGCGCTGCCGAGGAGCGCCGTGTCGGGGCTGTGCCTGCTCCTGGCACCGGCGTCCGAGGCGGACAGCCTTCCCGTCGTACTGGCGGTGCAGCAGGCCGGCGCCGCCGTGGCGATCGCCCGGCCGGCGGAGGCGTACGCCGAGGTGGGCGCGGAATTCCGGATCCGCCCCGGCTCCCGGGTCGACCTGGACCGGGTGCTGGCCGCGCTGGCCGGCCGGGGGACACCGGTCACGCTCGTGGTGCACGCCTTCACCGCTGGGCCCAACCCCGCACTGACCAGCGCGGGCGTGAACCGGGCCGTGGAGGCCGGCTTCACCAGCCTCTTCGTCACCGCCCAGACGGTCGCCGCCCTGCCGGCGGGCGGCGCGGCGGGCCTTCTGGTGCTCACCCGGGGAGCGGTCGACGTCACGGGCGCCGAGCCGCTCGACCCGACCGCCGCGATGCTCGTCGGGTTCGCCCGTTCGCTGGCGAAGGAGGCGCCCGAGCTGGGCTGCCGCGTGGTGGACGTGGCCTTGCCCGCCGACCACGAGCTCGCGTGCGAGCTGGGCCAGTGGCGGCGGCACGAGGTCGTCGCGCTGCGCGGTACGCGGCGCTGGGTGCCGACCCAGGTGGCATTCGACGCGGCGCCGTGGGAGTCGCCGTCGCCGCTGCGGCGCCAGGGGGTCTACCTGATCACGGGCGGCACCGGCGGACTCGGCATGGCGCTGGCGCGCGGTCTCGCCGGCACCGGGCTGCAGCCCCGGCTGATCCTGCTGAGCCGCACCGGCCTGGACGACGACGCGACGGACGAACGCTCCGAGCGTCTGCGCGCCCAGCTCGCGGAGATCACCGGACTTGGCGCACAGGTCCGCGTCCTGACCGGCGACGTCGCCGACCGCCGGGGACTGCGGCGGGCCCTCGACGTCACGGTGTCCAGGTTCGGGCCGGTCAACGGGGTCTTCCATCTGGCCGGGTTGCCTGGCGACGGCCTGGTTCGGCTGCGGGAACCCGACGACGTCGCGGCGGTGCTCAGCCCCAAGGTCCGGGGGACGGTGGTGCTCGACGAGGCGTTGCGGTCCGGCCCGCCACTCGACTTCTTCGCCTGCTTCTCCAGCCGGGCCGCCCATGACGGGCTCGTCGGCAGCGCGGACTACGCCGCCGCGAACGCCTTCCAGGACGCGTACGCCGTGACGCTGCGCCGGGCGGGGGTGCCCGCGGTCTCCATCAACTGGCCGTCCTGGGCGGAGGTCGGGATGGCCGCCGAGTACGGGGTGCGGACCTGGTCGACCACGATCGGTCCGGCGCTCAGCCCCATCATGGACGAGCACCGGCTGGAGGGCGCGGCGATCCTGCCCGGGACCGGTCAGCTGGACCTCATGCTGCGCGGCTACTGCGAGCTGACCGGGCGGGACCTGCCGGTGCGGCTCACCGACGTGGTCTACCACCAGGTCCTCGCCACCGAGGACGAGCGACGGGTGGAGATCCGGCTGCACACCGACGGCACCCTGGAGTCGTGGTCGCGTTCGGGCAGCGACCCGGGCGCCCCGGCGGTACGGCATGCCAGCGCCCGGGTCGCCGCGGCGGGTGAGCCGGGCGGGCCCCGGCCGATCGGGGAGCTGCGCTCGTCCTTCACCCACGAGCTGATGGAGTCGGAGGCTGACGGGCCGAGGCTGTTCCACCTCGGCCGCAGGTGGGACAACACCGTCGCCACCTGGACCCGGACGCCGGAGGAGACCTCCGAGTTGCTGGTGCAGCTGCGACTGCCCGAGGAGTTCGCCGACGACCTGGCGGTGCACCCGGTGCATCCCACCCTGCTGGACTCGGCGTCGACGGCGTTCCGGCGGCCCGACGACGGCTTCCACCTGCCGTTCTGCTGCGAGTCGATCGTCTTCCACGGCCGGTTGCCGGCGGAGGTGTTCGTGCATGTGCGGCGCAAGCCCAGCGGGCCGGGTGTGATCCGGGCGGATCTCGAGTTGCTCGGGTTCGACGGGCAGCCGCTCTGTGTGGCGACCGGGTACACCCTGCGCCAGATACAACCCGGCACGAAGGTGACCGCCCCGGCCGGCGGCGGGGAGAGCGGGGCGGCCGACGGGATCCCGCCCCGGCTGGGGGTCGCGCTGACCCTGGCCATCCTCGGTGCCCGGCATCCCGGGCAGGTGCTCGTGGAGAGCAATGCCCAGCCGCTGCGCGGCCGCGAGACGCCCGAACGGCCGGGGCCGACCGCTCCCGTCGTCGATCAGCGCCCGACGGCGGTGGCTTCCGCCGCGGCCGCCGAGGCACTGGCCGACACGGTCGCGGGGATGGCGTCGGCCGGACCGGTGGCGGCCACCGCCGGGCCGGGCGACGCGAACAGCCTGGAGTCCCGGATGAAGGCGCTGTGGGTCGAGGCGATCGGCGACCCGGACATCGGCATGGACGTCGACTTCTTCTCGGTCGGCGGCAACTCGCTCACCGCCATCGCGCTGATCTCCGCCATCCGGGAGACGTTCCAGGTGGAGCTCTCGATCGGGGCGATCTTCGATTACCCGACGATCGCGGCACTGGCCACGTTGCTGCGGGAGCAGGGACTTCGGTGAACGAACCCGTCGTGCTCACCAGTGACTGGGCGCTGTGGCCGGTGGCCCCGGTACGTGCCGCCGGCATGCCGTTCGACTGGCTCGCCGGCTTCGCCGAGGACGGGCTCGCCGCCGTCCGGGAGCTGCTGGCCGAGCCGGACTTCCTGGCCGCGCTCACCTGGCAGAACCCGGCAGTGGCCGAGTGGGCGCGGCGGCCCGGCTCCGCGCTCACCTCGTACCGGGCGGGTGTGCTGACCAGGTACGCCCAGCGGTACTGCGCGAAGAACGACAGCATCGGCTTCTTCGGGCCGGTCGGCTGGGCCACCTTCGGTGGTGCCGGCGACTCGCTGGAGGTGACCGGGACGGCGGGGGTGCGCAGCACCAGCGCCTCGTTCGAACTGTGGGCGGTGCGCGCGCTGGCGCAGCGGTGGGCCGAGGATCCCGCCATCCGGCCGCACCTGCCGGTGCGACGGGTGCCCAGCGTCAGCGTCCACGAGGGACAGGCGTACCGGCCGTTCCAGGTGCCGCTGGCGTTGGCGCCGGCGCAGCTCGCCCTGCTGGACCGTCTCGCCAGGGCCGGCTGCACCGAGGCCGACCTCGACGCCGACGAGCGGTCGGCCCTGGCCGGACTGGTCGCGCACCGGATCGTCGTCGCCGAGTTCGTGCTGCCGCCGTGCGCGCATCCGGAGCGGGAACTGCTGGCCCAACTGGTGAAGCTGCCGGAGAGCGGGGCCCGCGACCAGGCGGTCGCGGACCTGACCGGCCTCATCGACCAGCTCGCGGCGGCCGAGCGGTTCGTCCGGCAGCCGGCGGAACTGGCTCCGGTGTTGTCCGCGGTGGAACGGCGGTTCGCCGAACTCGCCGGCCAGACCGCCCAGCGGACCAAGGACGAGGCGGCGGCCGGACGCACCCTCGCGTACGTCGACTGCCGTCGGGACCTCGACGCGGTGGTGCCCGCCGGGCTGGTCGACCAGGTGGCGGAGCCGCTGGGGCTGCTCCTGCAATCGGCGCGGTGGCTGACCGCCGAGGTGCGGGCGGCCGTGGACGAGCGGCTGTGCGAGACGTACGCGGAGCTGCGGCACCGGCGGGAGACCGTCCTCCTCTCCGATCTGCACATCGCCGCGGCGGACGTCCTGGCCGGCGCCCCCGGTACGCTCATCGACGAGATCGGCGAGGACTTTCGGCTGCGGTGGTCGGAGATCCTGCGCGACGCGACCGGCCCCGATCCGGTCCAACTGGCCAGCGAGGACATCGAGGCGCTGGTCGACCGGCTCTTTCCCCCGTGCGAGCCCGGCTGGGCGGCGGCCCGGCAGCACAGTCCCGACCTCATGCTCGCCACGGGCCGGGGGCGGCCGCTCTGGGTCCTCGGTGAGCTGCACACCGCCATGAACACCCTAGAGTCGCGGTTCTTCCACACCCTCGCGGACGAGCCGGGGCGACTGGTGGAGCTGACGGCCCGGGACATGGCCGGTGGCCGGATCGTGCCGAGTTACCCGTACGGGCCGCAGATCGACTCGCGTCGGTATCCGCCGCTGACCGTGCACGTGCCCGACCGGTACCTGTACTGGGCGCACAGCACGGACATGGGCGCCCCGGACGGTGTGTCGGTCCTGCCGGCGACGGGACTCGTCGTCCGGGACCGGGACGAGGGGCTCACCGCCGGCCCCCGGGACGGGCGGTGGGAGCTGCCGGTCGCCGAGTTCTTCGGCGAGTTCCTCTCGGCCATCACGGTCAACCGGTTCCGGATTCCCGGGCCCGGCCCGCGGATCACCCTGGACGACCTGGTCATCCGGCGGGCGACCTGGGCATTCGCGGTCGACGACCTGCCGCCGAAGGTGCTCGGTGCCCGTGGCTACCGGCCCGAGGTGCTCAGCGACTTCCTCACCGAGCGGGGCCTGCCACGGCACCTGTTCGCGCAACTGCCGGGTGAACCGAAGCCGTTCTACGTCGATCGTGACGCGCCGCTGCTGGTGACGAACCTGGCTCGCAGTTGGCGGCGGGCCGCCCGGGGGCCGGTCGTCCTCCAGGAGATGCTGCCCGGCCCCGACCAGCTGTGGCTGCGGGACGCGGCAGGACGGCGTTACACCAGCGAGTTCCGCATGGTCGCGGTGGACCGTAAGGCGCGGGTGCTGCCCGGCCTGGCTGACGCAGGGCGAACGGAGAACCCATGTTGATCCTCACCAGCACCGACGTGCGCGCGGCCCTGCACGGCAGGGAGGCCGAGGTGCTGCATGCGGTGGAGCAGGCGTACCTCGCACACGAGGCGGGGCGGTCGGCGCTGCCGCACTCGGTGTTCCTCCGGTTCCCCGACGACGACCGGAACCGGATCATCGCGCTGCCGGCGTACCTGGGCGGCCCGGAGCCGACGGCCGGGGTCAAGTGGATCTCGTCGTTCCCGGCCAACATCGGGCAGGGGGTGCCGCGGGCGTCGTCCGCCATCATCCTCAACTCGATGCGCACCGGGCAGCCCGAGGTGCTGCTCGAAGGCGCCCGGGTCTCCGCCTGGCGTACGGCCGCCAGTGCCGCCCTGGCGGCCCGGCTCCTGCCCGCCGAGACCGACCAGGCCGGGGTGACCCTGCTGGGCTGCGGGGTCATCAACTTCGCCGTGCTGCGGTTCCTCAGCCAGGTCGTCCCCGGCCTCACCGACGTCACGGTGCACGACGTCAGCACGGAGCGGGCCACCACGTTCCAGGCCCGGTGCGCGGAGGTCCTGCCCTCCCTCACGGTGCACGTCGAGACGGACCAGGGGCGGGCGTTGGGCCGCAACACCCTGGTGAGTGTCGCGACCAACGCGCTGACGCCGTACCTGGACACCCGGCTGCTGCGGCCGGGCACGCTGGTGTTGCACGTCTCGCTGCGGGACGTGCTGCCCGACGCCGTTCTCGAGGCGGTCAACGTGGTCGACGACGTCGACCACGTGCTGCGTGCCGCCACGTCGGTCGACGTCGCCGCACGACAGGTCGGTCACCACGACTTCATCGCCGCCACCATCGGTCAACTCGCGGCCCGGCCGCAGACTCCCCCGAGGGATCCGCACCGGGTCACCGTCGTCTCTCCGTTCGGGCTCGGCGTGCTCGACCTGGCGGTGGCCGGGCTGGTCGTCGAGATCGCCCGGGACACGGGCCTCGGCGCGCGGATCGAGAACTTCGTCCCGGCGAAGGAGGACCTGTCGTGAGTGCCGAACTCTCGCCGCTCCAGCGGCAGTTGCTCGCCCAGATCATCAAGGGCGGGGGCGTGGGCGCACCGATACCGGCGCCGGCGACACTGCCGCGCCGGCGCGGCAACGATCCGGTGCCGCTCTCGTACGCCCAGGAGGCGGTCTGGCACCTGCACCAGATCGCTGGTGACGTGCCGCTGTTCAACGTGGTCGCCGCCGACTGGATGGCCGACGGCACGGACGCGGCGAGCTTCGTGAGGGCGCTGCGCGGGGTCGTCGAGCGCCACGACGCGATGCGGATGGCGATCCAGGCGGACGCCGACGGCAGACCGCTGCTGACCGTGGCCGCCGAGGTGCCCGTCGAGGTGGAAGAGTTGACGGCGGCGGACGGGGACGGTCCCGACGGCGTGTTCGCCACCGCCCTGGCCGTCACCGCCCGGCCGTACCGGCTGGACCAGGCGCCGCTGTGGCGGGCCGCGGTCATCACCACGCCCTCGGGGCGCCGGCTGGCCCTGTTCGCCGCGCACCACATCGCCCTGGACGCCGCGTCGCTCGCCCTCGTCATCGACGACATGGCGACCGGGGGGAGTGCGCCGCCCGTCGGGTTCCTCGACTTCGCCGTCTGGCAGCGGGAACAGATCCGCGACGGCGGCGCGAAGGCCGACCTGGACTACTGGCGCGGACGGCTCGCGGCGCTGCCCGATCCGCTGGCGTTGCCGACCGACCGGCCCCGGCCGGCGCACCGCGACCTCTCCGGCGCGACCATCCACCGGGACGTGCCACGGGCGGTCGTGGACCGGGTGCACGCCGTCGGCCGCGCGTCCGGCGCGACCACCTACATGACGATGCTCGCGGCCTACTTCGTGCTGCTGCACCGCTACACCGGCGACTCGGATCTCATCGTCGGGGCCAGCGTGTCCGGTCGGGTCCGGCCCGAGCTGCAACGGATGATCGGCATGCTGGTCAACGTGGTGCCGATCCGCGCCACGGTCACCAGCCGGGAGAGTTTCCAGACGCTGCTGCCCCAGCTCCGTGACCGGGTGGCGGAGGCCCTGGAGCACCAGGGCGTGCCGTTCGCCGTGGTGGTGCGCGAGACCAGCCCGACGCACAGTCCCAACCAGCCGCCGCTGGCCCAGGTCGGCTTCAACATGCCGACGCAGGAGAACAACGCCTACCGGGTGCGGCCCGCGCTGCCGATCACGCCGCAGGGGTCGCTGCTCGACTTCACCGTGCACGTCGTACCGGCCGCCCAGGGCGCCCTGCGGGTCGAGCTCGAATACTCCACCGCGCTGTTCGACGAGTCGACGGCCACGGACCTGCTGACCACGTACGTCGAGCTGGTGGACCGGCTCACGGCGGACCCGGCGCTCGCGGTGGGCCAGGTACCGGTCACCGCCAGGTCGGCAGTCACCGGCGGGACCGGGACGCCACCGGCGCTGTTGCCCGAACTCGTCGCCGCGCAGGCCGCCCGCACCCCGGACGCCGTGGCGGTCGAGGACGGCGGCACCTCCCTGACCTACCGGGAGCTGCTGGACCAGGTGCAGTCGCTGGCCGCCCGGCTGGCCGAGCGGGGGGTCGGGCCGGAAACCCCGGTCGGGGTCCACCTGCCGAGGGGCGCCGCCGCGGTGGTGGCCCTGCTGGCGGTCTGGCGGGCCGGGGGCTGCTACGTCCCGCTCGACCCCGAGCACCCGCGGGCGCGCATCGAGACGATCGTCGCCGACGCGGGCGTACGGACCCTGCTCGCGGCCCCGGCCGACACCGGACGGTTGGCGGAGCTCGGAGTCACAATCCTCACGGTGGACGGATCAGCGCGCGGCGTCCCGTTCCCCCAGGTCCGGCTTGCGGCGGAACACGCGGCGTACGTGATGTACACCTCCGGCTCGACCGGGCGGCCCAAGGGCGTGGTCGTCACCCACGGCGGCATCGCCAACCGGGTCTGGTGGCCGGTCAACCGGCTCGGACTCGGCGCGGGCGACCGGGTGCTGCAGAAGACGGCGCTGACCTTCGACGCCGCGGGCTGGGAGATGTTCGGCCCGCTGATCAGTGGCGGCACCGTGGTCGTCGCCCCGCCCGACGCGCCGCGTGACGCGGCGGTGATGCTGCGCGCGGTGGCCGAGGGGGCGGTGACCGTGCTCCAGGTGGTGCCCTCGGTGCTGCGGCGGTTGCTCGCCGCGGACGGATGGGCCGACTGCACCTCGCTGCGGCTGCTGTTCAGCGCCGGCGAGCCGCTCACCGGTGAGTTGTGTGCGCAGGTCCGCGACCGGGTCGACGTCACGGTCGTCAACACGTACGGACCCACCGAGTGCGCGATCGACGTGACCGCGCACCGGTGGCCGCAGGAGCAGCGCCGGGGACCCGTGCCGATCGGCAGCCCGCTGGACGGGCTGCGGGCGGTCCTGCTCGGCCGGGACGGCGAACTGGTGCCCCGGGGGGCCGTCGGGCAGCTCTACGTCGGTGGCGTCAACGTCGGCCGGGGGTACGTCGGGCGACCCGACCTGACCGCTGCCCGGTTCGTGCCCGACCCGTACGGGCCACCCGGATCGCGGATGTACCACACCGGCGACCTGGCGCGGCAGCGGTCCGGTGGGGAATTCGAGTTCGTGGGCCGGGCGGACGATCAGATCAAGATCAACGGTGTCCGTGTCGAGCCCGGCGAGGTCGAGCGGGCGCTGGAGACGCATCCCCTGGTGCGGGCCGCTGTCGTGCTGGGGCGTCCGCGTCCCGACGGGGGGCGGCAGCTCGTGGCGTTCCTGGTCACCGACGCCGCCATCGAGGCCGGTGCGCTGCGGGCGCACCTGCGTCGGACCCTGCCGGAGGCGATGCTGCCCGGGTTGTTCGTCCGGGTGGACGCGATACCCGCCACGTCCAGTGGCAAGACCGACGCGGTCGCCCTGCTGAACGGGACTCCAGACGGTTTGCCGCCCGGCGAGCGGGCGTTGCCCACCGACGAGGTGGAACAGGTCGTCGCGCAGGAGTGGGCCACGGTACTGGCGAGCGCCGGCACCGTCGGCAGGCACGACGACTTCTTCGCGCTCGGCGGGCACTCCCTGCAACTCGGCGAGCTGGCGGCCCGGCTGCGGGCGCGTACCGGTGCGGACGTCTCGCTGGCGCAGCTGTACCAGGCCACCACCGTCGCCGCCCAGGCCGACCTGCTGCGCCGGGACGCGGCGGCGGCCGGCGGCGAGAACGACGCGGCGGGTCGACCCACAGCACCCGAGATCGAGGTGCTGCCCAGGACCGGGCTGCTGCCGTTGTCGGCCGGACAGCAGCGGATGTGGATGGCGGAGCAGCTGAGTCCGGGCAGCCCGGAGCAGATGGTGCCGGTGGTGGTGCCGCTGCCGGAGCGGATGACGCTGGCCGAGGTGAGCGCCGCACTCGCCCGCGTGGTCGAGCGGCACGAGATCCTGCGTACCCGCTACGAGATGGTCGACGAGCAGCTCAGCCAGGTGGTCGATCCGCCCGCCCCGGTCGAGATCGAACTCGTCGAGGCCACCGGCGAGGACGCGGCGACCCGGCAGATCAGGGAGCTGACCCAGCGGCCCTTCGACCTGGCCACCGATCCGGTCCTGCGCGCCCGCCTGGTCCGCTCCGGCCCCGACCGGCAGTCGCTGGTCCTGCTCGTGCACCACATCGCCTGGGACGGCGTGTCGACGGAGATCCTCGCCGCCGAACTGTCGTCCCCCGACCCGGCCGCCGCACCGGCCGTCCAGTACGCCGACTACGCCGCCTGGCAGTCGGCCTGGTTGCAGGGCCCGCAGGCGGCCAGCGGGCTCGAACACTGGCGGCGGCAGCTCGACGGGGCACGCGCCACCGAACTCCCCACCGACCTGCCCCGTCCCGCCCAGTGGCAGGGCCGGGGCGCGTTGTACGTGTTCCGGGTGCCGGCCACGGTCGCCGCCCCGGTCGTCCAGGTCGGGCAGCAACTCGGCGCCACCCCGTTCATGACCTTCCTGGCCGCCTTCAACTGCCTGCTCGCAGAGCTGACCGGCACCCGGGAGATCGTCGTCGGCGCACCCGTCGCCGGTCGGACCAACCCGGCGGTGGAGAGGCTCATCGGCTACTTCGCGAACATCCTCGTGCTGCGTACCGAGGTGGACCCCGGCGACGACTTCCGGGCCGTGCTGCGGCGCACCCGAGAGACCTCCCTGGCCGCCTACGCGCATCAGGACATCCCGTTCGACCGCGTCCTGGACAGCCTGCGGATCGCCCGCGACCGCTCCCGTAATCCCCTGTTCCAGATCATGTTCGAGGTGGGGCAGGCGCGGCCGTCGTACCTGCCCGACCTGCCGGAGCAGCTGGATCTGTTGCCGTTGCCGTGGCCGACGGCGATCTACGACCTCACCGTCACGCTGAGCGAGGAACCGGACGGTGGTTACCTGGGGCTCGTCGAGTACTCGACGGACCTCTTCCGGCCGGCGAGCGTCGAACGGCTGATCCGCCGCTACCGGCACCTGCTCCAGCAGGTCGCCACCGATCCGGACGCGTCCGTCGGCGGGCTGGCCGTCCGTACCCTGCCCGAACTGCTCCGGCGTCAGGCGGCGGCGCGGCCGGACGCCGTCGCGGTCGAGCAGGGCGGCGACCGCCTCAGCTACGGCGAGTTGGCGCGGCGGGTCGATGTGGCGGCGGCCCGCCTGCGCGCCGCCGGGGTGGGGCCCGAGTCGATCGTCGCGGTCTGCCTTCCCCGTGGCCTGGACCTGATCGTGACCGCGCTCGCGGTGATGGCTGCCGGCGGTGTGCACGCCCCGCTCGACGTCGCCGGACCCGGAGCGCGGCTGGCGTCGATCGTGGCGTCGCTGGAATCCGCCGTCGTGGTGGTGACGCCGGACGCCGTCGGGTTGGTGCCCTCCGGTGGTCCCGCGGTGCTGGTGCCGGAGGACCTGCGGACGTCCGCGCCCACCGACGGCGGGGGAGAGCGCCAGGCCGCCGTCGTCGCCGGACAGCTCGCGTATGTCATCCACACGTCCGGCTCCACCGGCGAGCCCAAGGGCGTGCAGGTGGAACACGGCGCGTTCCTAGCCCACTGCGAGGACGTGGCGCTGCGGTACGGGCTGGCCGCCGACGACCGGATCCTGACGACGAGTCCGCCCTTCGTGGACGTCGCGATGGAACACCTCGGCGTGACCCTGGTGTCGGGCGCGACCCTGGTGCTCGCCGCCGCTGGTGGGTGGAGCCCGGCCGACCTGCCCGACCTGGTCGCCGCCACCCGGATCACCTTCCTCGACCTGCCGCCGATGGCGTGGCGGGACATGCTCGACCGGGTTGTGAAGGCCGACAGCCGGCTGGACACCCTGCGCGCGGTCAACATCGGCACGGACGTGGTGTACGCCGAGGACGTGCACCGGTGGCACGAACTCGGCATCGACGCGCGCTTCATCGCCTGTTACGGGCCGACCGAGACCGTCGTCACGTCGACCCTTTACGAGGTCACCGAGGCGCGTGCCGCCAGCCTGCCCCCCGGGGCGGTCGTGTCGATCGGCACCGAGGTGGGCCGCACCGTCGGCTACGTGCTCGACGAGCGGCTGCGACCGGCGCAGCCCGGTGTCCGGGGCGAGCTGTTCCTGGGGGGCAGCCTTGCGCGGGGCTACCACGGACGCCCCTCGCTGACCGCCGAGCGCTTCCTGCCGGATCCGTTCTCGACGGTGCCCGGGGCCCGGATGTACCGCACGGGTGACGTGGTCAGCCGAAACGCCGACGGGGTGCTGGACTTCCACGGCCGGGCGGACCGTCAGGTAAAGATCAACGGCTTCCGGGTCGAGCCTGCCGAGGTCGAGGCGTGCCTGCTCACCCACCCGGGTATCCGGGCGGCGAGCGTCACCGCCGCGATGCGGGACGGCGCCACGCAGCTCGTCGGCTACGTCGTGGCCGCCGAAGCCACCCCACCGGACGCGCGCGATCTCGGTGCGTACCTGCGGGCGCGGCTGCCGGAGGCGATGGTCCCGCGGCACTGGGTCTTCCTCGCCGAGCTGCCGAGGACCGGGGCGGGGAAGGTGGACCTGCGGGCGCTCCCGCCGATCGCCGCCGACGACGAGGGCGAGCGCACCGGGGAGGCATCCGCCGAGGCGACCGTCGAGGAGCTGATAGCCGAGATCTGGTGCGCCGTGCTCGGTCTCCCCGCGGTCGAGCACGACGCCGACTTCTTCGCGATCGGCGGCAACTCGCTGCTGGCCACCCGGGTCCGTACCCGCATCCAGGACCTCTTCGCGGTGACCATCCCGCTCGGGGACCTGTTCGGGGCGACGACGGTCGAGCAACAGGTGGACCTGGTCACCCGGCTCGTCGTCGACGAGGTCGACGCGCTGCCCGAGGACGAGGTGGCCGCGCTCCTGCTGGATCAGGACGAGCCTGGGGAGAGACGATGAGCGACACCGCGGGGCCACGTCCGGCAGCCGACAGCGGGGCCGAGCTGCGTCGCCGGCTGGTGGCGCAACGCCTCGCGGGCCGGGTACGGCGGCGCGACGACGGACCCGCCGCCGATGCCGCTGCCGGCGTGACCGACACCGGTCCGGCGCCACTGTCGTCGGCGCAGCGCCGGATGTGGTTCCTGGACCAACTCGCGCCCGGCGGGGTGGACTACCTGGTGCCTCTCGTGCTGCGGCTGCGCGGCGTGCTCGACGTCGAGGCGCTGCACGTCGCGTTGACCAGCCTGGCCGCCCGCCACGACATCCTGCGGACGAGGTACGAGCTGCGCGACGGCGAGCCGGTCCAGGTGATCGATCCACCCGCGCCGGTCGACCTGCCGGTCGTGACCACCGACGAGGCCGGGCTCGCCGCCCTGCTGGCCGACCAGGCCGGGCGCGGATTCGACCTCGCCACCGGCCCGGTCTGGCGAGCGGTCCTGGTGCGGTTGGGCGACGACGAACAGGTGCTCGTCGCACACCTGCACCACATCGCCTGCGACGGCTGGTCCGTGCAACTGCTCTGCGCCGACCTCGCCGAGCTCTACCACGCGGCCCGGACCGGGGCGCCGCAGCCTGCCCGGCCGGGACAGTTCGTCGATCACGCGAGGTGGGAGCGGCGACACCTCGGCACCGCGGAGGCACAGGCCGGTCTGCGCTGGTGGCAGGACACCCTGGCCGAGCTGACCGAACTCGACCTGCCCGCCGACCGGCCCCGCGCGGCCCCGCGGGATCCGGCCGGCGCCCGGGTGACCTTCGCGGTGCCGGCGCACGTCGATCGGGCCTGCGCCGAGCTGGCCCAGCGGCACCGGACCACGCCGTACGTGGTGCTGCTCGCCGGTTTCGCCGCGCTGCTGGCCCGGCTGACGCGGCAGGACGACGTCGTCGTCGGCATGCCGGTGAGCGGACGGACCCGGACGGGAGTGGACGCCGTCGTCGGCCCCTTCCTCAACACGCTGGTGCTGCGCTGCGACTGCTCCGGTGAACCCAGCTTCGACCTGCTGGTCGATCGGGTGCGGGACACGCTGCACGCCGTCGTCAGCCACCAGGACATCCCCTTCGACCGGGTCGTCGACGCGGTCGCGGCGGAGCGGGACCTGTCCCGCAACCCGCTGGTGTCGACGATGTTCCTGTTCGAGGACGAGAACGGGGGGCTGCCGGGCCGCTTCGACGACCTCGACGTCGTCGACGTCGCCACCCCGCCACGGGGCGTCAAACTCGACCTGAGCATGGGGCTGCGGCGGACCGCCGACGGGCTGTTCGGCGCGATCGACTACGCGACCGCCCTGTTCGACGAGCGGACCGTCGACGAGCTCGTCACCCGTTACCTCGTTCTGCTGGAACACGCCGTCACCGCGCCGGGGGCGTCGGTCGGCGCGCTGGACGTCCTCGACGAGGTTGAGCGTCACCGGCTGCGGGCGGTGCTGACCGGTGCCCGCCGGGATGTCCCCGACAGCCCCCTGCACGAGCTGGTCCGGGACCGCGTCCGGCGGGACCCGGCGGCGGTCGCGGTACGGGAAGGGCGGCGCAGCTGGAGCTACGCCGAGCTGGACCAGCTCTCGGACGCCCTGGCTCACACCCTGCGCCGGCACGGCGTCGGCCGGGGCGACGTCGTCGGGGTCTGCCTGCCCCGCAGCGCGGAACTCGTCTGCGCGCTGCTCGCGGTCCTGAAGTCCGGCGGCGCCTACCTGCCCCTCGACCCGGAGGATCCGGCCGCGCGCCGGGCGGAGGTGGCGACCGACGCCCAGGTCCGCGCGGTGGTGGCCGGAGCCGACCACGCGGCCGGCTTCGGCGACGTGCCGGTGGTTCCTCCGTTGGCCCCGGGAGACGGGGCGACCGACCTCTACGGGCAGCTTCCGGCACTGACCGCTCACGACCGGGCGTACGTCATCTACACCTCCGGCTCCACCGGGCGCCCCAAGGGCGCGGTCATCGACCACGGCGGGATAGTCAACCGGCTCACCTGGATGCAGGAGAGCTACCAGCTACGACCCGGCGACCGGGTGTTGCAGAAGACGCCGTTCACCTTCGACGTGGCCGTGTGGGAGTTCTTCTGGCCGCTGATCACGGGCGCGACCATCGTGGTGACACCGCCGGGCGTGCACCGGGACCCGCTGGAACTGGACCGCCTGATCCGGGCCGAGGCGGTGACGCACCTGCACTTCGTGCCGTCGATGCTCGACGCCTTCCTGGCTGTCGTCGCGCAGGCGCCGCCCAGCCTCAGGCACGTGTTCTGCAGCGGCGAGGCGCTGCGTACCGTCACCGCCCGGCGCTTCGCGGCCTGGTCGTCGGCGGCGTTGCACAACCTGTACGGCCCGACGGAGGCGTCGGTCGACGTCACCGCCCAACGGGTCGACGAGCGGCTGCTCGCCACCCTCGACACCGCCGGCGTGCCGATCGGCACGCCGATCAGCAACATCCGCGTCCACATCCTGGACGAGCGGCTGCGGATGGTGCCGATGGGCTGGCCCGGTGAGCTCTACCTGGCCGGCGTCGGGCTGGCGCACGGGTACCGCAACCGGCCCGGCACTACCGCCGAGCGGTTCATGCCGGACCCGTTCTCGTCCGTGCCGGGCGAGCGGATGTACCGCACCGGCGACCTGGTCCGGCTGCGCGCCGACGGGACCATCGACTTCCTCGAACGCATCGACGCGCAGGTCAAGCTGCACGGCGTCCGGATTGAGCTGGGTGAAATCGAAGCACGGCTGATGGAGCACCCGGCGGTTGCCGAGGCGGCGGTCGCCCTGCACCGGCCCGCGGACCTGCCCGCCCAACTGGTCGCCTACGTCGTGGCACGCGACGGCGCGGACGCCACGCCGGACCGGCTCCGCGCCGGGCTCTCCGGAGTGCTGCCGGCGGCGATGGTGCCCGGCCGGTTCGTGTCCCTGGACGCACTTCCCCGGACCAGCAGCGGGAAGATCGACCGTCGCGCCCTGCCCGCCCCGGAGCAGGGCCGCACGACCAGCACCGCGTACGTCGCGCCCAGCACCCCGGAGGAACACCTGGTCGCGCGGGTATGGGCCGAGGTCCTCCAGGTGCCGCAGGTGGGCGGCGCGGACGACTTCTTCGCCCTCGGCGGCGACTCGATGCGCGCCATCAGACTGGTCGGCGCGCTGCGCGAGGCTGGCCTGGCGGTGAGCGTGCAGGACCTGTTCCAGCACCGCACCGTCGCCGCCGTCGCCGCCGTGGCCCGACAGTGCATCGACGAGCGGCCGGACGACCTAGTGACCGAGGAGTTCGGGCAGATATCGGCCGCCGACCGGGAGAAACTCCCGGAGGACGTGCTCGACGCCTACCCGTTGTCGGACGTCCAGGCCGGCATGCTCTACGAGCTGATGGCCGACGAGGAACGCCGGCCGTACCAGAACGTGACGCTGTACTTCGTCGACGACGGTAAGCCGCTGTCGGCCGCCGCCCTGCGTACCGCGGTGCGGCAGGTCGTGGCCCGGCACGACGTGCTGCGTACCTCCTTCGACCTCACCAGCTACGGCGAGCCGCTTCAACTGGTGCACGCGGAGGCCCGGGCCGAGGTGGTGGTGCAGGACCTCGACGGGCTCGACGAGGCCGAGCAGGAGCTGCTCATCCGGGAGGAGGCCGCCCGGCACCGGCTGGCTCCCGTCGTGCTGGACCGGGCACCGCTGTGGCGTCTCTTCGCGTACCGCACCGGCGCCACCCGGTGGGTGCTGGCCTGGGTGGAGTGCCACGTCATCCTCGACGGCTGGAGCCACAACTCGCTGCTCGGCGAGCTGATGGACCGCTACGTGGCGGTGCGGGACCAGCGGACGCCGCCGTCGATGGAGCGGCCGACGCGCCGCTGGGCGGACTTCATCGCCATGGAACGCGCGGTGGTCGCCGATCCGCAGAGCCGCGAGTACTGGACCAGCGTGCTGGACCGGTACGAGACACTGCGCCTTCCGCAGGAGTGGGGGGCGGCCGGCGCCGGTGCCCCGCACACGGTGGCGCAGCCGCTCGGCACCGACGTCGACCGGCTGCGCGAACTGGCCGCGGCGATCGGCGTTCCGGTGAAGAGCGTCTACCTGGCCGCGTTCTTCAAGACGATGAGCGTCCTGAGCGCCGGGGACGGCTTCCTGTGCGGCCTGGTAAGCAACGGCCGCCCTGAGGTCAGCGGCGGTGACGAGGTGCTCGGGATGTACCTCAACACGCCGCCGGTGGTCGGCCCGCGCCCGCGCGGCACCTGGCTGGACCTGATCCGGGCCGCGGCCGAGGCGGAGACCGCACTGCTGCCCCACCGGCGTTTCCCGCTGCCCCGGCTCCAGTCGCTGGCTGGTACGACGCAGCCGCTGGTCGAGGCGGTCTTCAACTTCCTCGACTACTACCTGCTGCGCGACACGGCGGTGCAGACGACCCAGACCGAGGACGACAGTCCCAACGAGTTCCCGCTGGCTGTGACCGTCCTGCCCGGGTACGTCATGTTCACCGCGATGCCGGAGCGGGTACGCCCGGAACGTCTGAACTGGCTGGCGCAGGCGTACCACCGGGTGCTGACCGACATGCTCGCCGATGTCGGCGGGTCCGCCACCGGGCCGCTGCTCTCCGGCGCCGAGCTCGCGCGGCGGCTGTCCGGACCGGTGGCCGCGCCGCTCGCCCTGGCCGAGACGACGCTGCACGGAGGCGTCCTCCGGCAGGCGGCGGCGACCCCGGACGCCGAGGCGGTCCGTGACGACACCGGGACGGTCACCTACCGGGAGCTCGTCACCGCCGCCACGGCGCTCGCCCGGCGACTGGCGGGGGCGGGGGCGGGGCCGGACCGGCCGGTCGCCGTCTGCATGCGGCGCAGTGTCCACCTGGTGACCGTGCTGCTGGGCATCCTCCAGTCGGGTGCGGCGTTCGTGCCGCTCGATCCGGACGATCCGGCGGCGCGGCTGCGGCAGCGGCTGGTCGGCGCGGACGTTGCGCTGGTGGTGGCCGACGAGGAGCTGCACGAGGTGCTGGCCGGCGTCGTGCCGGTGCTCGACCCCCGCCCGGGCGGTCCGGAGCGGACACCGGCCGAGGTGACCGGAGGCCACCCCGCTTTCGTCCTGTTCACCTCGGGGTCCACGGGCGGCCCGAAGGGTGTCGCCGTGCCGCACCTGGGCGCCGCCAACTACGTGCACTGGCTGCAACGGGCGCTGCCCCTGCGCGGTGGCGACCGGGTCGTCCAGAAGACCCCCTACACCTTCGACGTGTCGGTCGGCGAGATCTTCCGGCCGCTGGTCGCCGGGGCGACGCTGGTGATGGCGCCCGACAAGCTGCACCTCGACCCGCTGGGTCTGGCCGCGTTCATCGAGCGGCACCAGGTCAGCCACGCGGCCTTCGTACCGTCGATGATGAACGCGTTCCTCGACGCCGTACCGGGGATCCCCGCCTGTCTGCGTGAGGTCATGCTGCTCGGGGAGAAGTTCACCCTGTCGACCGCCCGGCGCCTGGCCGAGCGGACCGACGCCAGGGTGTACAACCTCTACGGGCCGACCGAGGGATCCATCGCCTGCACCTGGTACGAGGTCGCCCCGCAGCCGCACCCGGGGGCGACGAGCGTGCCGATCGGCCGTCCGATCGACAACGTGACGAACCACGTCCTCGACGTCGACCTCAACCCGGTGCCGGTCGGCGTGCCGGGCGAGCTGTATCTCGGCGGGCACTGTGTCGCGCAGTCCTACCTGGGACGACCGGCCGAGACCGCCAGTCGGTTCGTGCCGGACCCGTTCGGTGCACCCGGTGGGCGGCTGTACCGGACCGGTGACCTCGTACGGTGGCTCGACGGCGATGTCATCGAGTACCTGGGCCGGCTCGACCAGCAGGTGAAGATCAGTGGGGTCCGGATCGAGCCGGGCGAGATCGAGCGGGTGCTGTCGGCTCATCCCGCGGTGCGGGCCGCCGCAGTGACCGTGGTCTCCGACGATGGCGCGCCGCGCCTGGCCGCGTACCTGCTGGCCCGCCCCGACGTCGAGTGGGACGTCGACGCGGTGCGGGCGCACGCCCGCGCCCAGCTGCCCGCGCTGCTGGTTCCCGCGTACTTCGTCGTGTTGCCCGAGTTCCCTATGACCGTGAGCGGCAAGATCGACCGGCGGGCGTTGCCCCGCCCGGAGGACGACGGCAGGACGGCGGCGGACCACGTCCCCGCGCGCAACGCGCTGGAGCGGACGATCGCCGGGGTGTGGCAGCGCGAGCTGGGCTGCGGCGAGGTCAGCGTCGAGCGTGACTACCTGGAACTCGGCGGGGACTCGCTCGGGGCGATGCGGATCGCGATCCGGCTCGGCCGGCAGCTCGACATGGTCATCTCACCGACGGACATCCTGGTGCGGCGGACGGTGGCGGCCCTGGCCGAGCTGCTCGCCGGGCGGCAGGGCACCGCGCCGGAGGCCGCCCGTACGAGCCTCGACGGTGCCTGGCAGCAGCCCGATCCGCGGCCCGCCGCCCCGTCGCCGTCCCCCGGGCCCGACCGGCCGGCGCCCGACCCGCGGGCGAAGGTGCTGTCCGTGGTCGGGACGGCCGATTCCAGCCAGATCCGGGTACGCCGCAACGGCAGCCGGTCGGTGCTGCACTGCGTGCACCCGGGCGGGGGAAGCGCGCACTGGTACGAGAATCTGGCGCGGCACCTGCCGGAGAGCCTGGACGTGGTCGCGTACCAGCATCCCGGCCTGTTCGATCCGGGGGAGGCGGCTCGCTCGACCGCGGACCTGGCCCGGCGCTACCTCGACGAGCTCCGTGCCGATCAGCCGCAGGGGCCCTACCACCTCTTCAGCTGGTGTGGCGGAGGGCCGATCGCCTGGGAGATGGCCCGAGGGCTGCGCGCGAGCGGCGAGAGCGTGACGCTCATCCTTCAGGACCCAGTGCTCCAACTGCCCGACGTCCCCGCCGACGGCGGCGAGAACCTCCGGCTGCTGGCCCGGTGCGATCGGGCGTACCAGGAGCTCGCCCAGGACCCGCCGCCCGGACGCGCCGCCGAACTGCGGGCGGAGATCGCCGGTCTGCTGCCGCGCATCGTCGTGGAGGGCTTCCACGACGCGCTGCGCGATCCCGATTTCGACCACGTCTGGCCCCTGGCGGTGCGGTCGTGGCGGCAGCAGATGGAGGCCCGGCTCTCGTACCTGTACCAGCCGTACGACGGGCCGCTGCACCTGCTCACCTGCGACGACCTCGTCAACGGCACGCACGAGAGCCTGACCGGTCTCGAGCCTGAGGGCTACGTCGGCCGGTGGCGTCGCCTGGTGCCGGCCGGCGTCGAGGTGCACCGGATATCCGGTGGCAACATCACCGCTATGCTGCCGCCACACATCGAGGGTCTCGGCAAGGTCGTCGCCGGCATCATCGGACATCTTGAGGAGACTGCCATGGGACACCCTGAGGAGGTGCGTGCCACATGACCAGCCCCGTGGTGACGGTGCGCGGCCTGCGGCGCTGCTACGGCACGGTCGTCGCGCTGGACGGCATCGACCTGGACATCCAGGAAGGTGAGGTGGTCGCGTTGCTGGGGCCCAACGGCGCCGGCAAGACGACGACCGTGGAGATCCTCGAGGGGCACCGGCGGCGGGACGCCGGCGAGGTCCGCGTGCTCGGCGTGGACCCCTGGCGAGCCCCGTTGGCCTGGCGGTACGGCATCGGCATCGTCCTGCAGGAGGCCAGCGACGCGGGGGAGCTGACGGTGCTGGAGACGCTGCGGCACTTCGGCGGCTATTTTCCGTCCCCGCACGATCCGATCGACCTGCTGCGGCAGGTCGGCCTGGCGGAGGCGGCCGGGCGCCGGGTCCGCACCCTCTCGGGCGGTCAGCGGCGTCGCCTCGACGTCGCTGTCGGAGTGGTGGGCCGACCGCGGCTGCTGTTCCTCGACGAGCCGACCACCGGGTTCGACCCGCAGGCGCGCCGGCAGTTCTGGGACCTGGTCCGCAGCCTGCGAGACGAGCAGGGCACCACCGTGCTGCTGACCACCCATTATCTGGAGGAGGCCGAGGCGTTGGCGGACCGCGTGGTGGTGATCGCCGACGGGGTCGTCCGTGCCGACGGTGACCCGGCGACGCTCGGCGGCCGGATGAGCGGGGAGGCCACGGTGAGCTGGCTGGAGAACGCCGAGGCGCGCAGCGCCCGGACGGCCGACCCGGGCGCGTTCGTCAACGAGCTGGTCGCCCGGCTCGGGCCGTCCGTGCCCGGGCTGACGGTCAGCCGCCCCCGACTGGAGGACGTCTACATCGACCTGGTGGGAGGGAACAAGCCGTGACCACGCATGCGACGACAACCTCGTTGACCCGTACGGGCCGGCTCGGGCTGGCCCGTGGGGCCGTGGAGATCAGGACCTTCTTCCGGGAACGCGACACCGTGTTGTTCACATTCGCGTTGCCGATCGTCCTGCTTGTGCTGCTTGGATCGATCTTCTCCACCGAGTACGCCGGAACCGGTGTGACCGCGAGTCAACACATCACGGCGAGCATGATCGCGGCGGGCATCGCCTCCGCCACCTTTGTCACTCTCGCTGTGGGCATTGCTGAGGACCAGGCCAATGGGACGCTGAAGCGGTTGCGCGGAATGCCGGCCCCGCCGGCCGCGTATGTGCTGGGCAAATTGCTTCTCGTGCTGGTGGTCAGCGTCACCGAGGCCGTGCTGATGGTGACCACGGGCGTGCTGCTGTTCGACCTGGCGCTGCCGGCGGACGCCGGGTCCTGGCTGACCCTGGCCTGGGTGTTCCTGTTGGGAGCCACGGCGTGTTCGTTGCTGGGTATCGTCCTGAGCGGGCTGGCCAGATCGGTCCGGGGGGCGAGCGCGGCGGCGAACCTGACCTATCTCGTCCTGGTCTTCACCTCGGGCATCTTCGTCACCCCGATCACCGTGCTGCCGGCGCCGTTGACCACCTTGTCGTCCCTGTTCCCGCTGAAGTGGATGGGCCAGGGGTTCCGGGCGGCGTTCCTGCCGGACACGATGGCGACGCAGGAGTTGGCTGGCTCCTGGGAACTGGGGCGGGTGGCCCTGGTCCTGGGACTGTGGTGCATCGTCGGCCTGCTGCTGAGCCTGGCCGTCGTCCGGCGTGGCCTGCGGCGGCGCGAGTGACGGGTCAGCCGGCCCGCGGCGGCTCGCTCGCCTTGAACGACAGGCCCTGCCGGCGGAACGATCGGATCGCGGATTCGACCGCATCGAGCAGGCCGACCTTGGCCAGCCAGGCGTCGTCGTAGACCGTGTCCTCGTACTTGCTGGCGTCGTCCGGCATCAGCAACAGGGGGAACGCCGGAGCCGCCGGTCCGAACAGGTCGGTCACACATGCGGTCAGCACGCAGCCCGCCGACCCGCCGATGCCGATCATGGTGTCCTCCCGCAGCATCCGACACATCGCGATCGCGTCGCTGTCGCGGATCTGGTGGCGGCCGTCGACGGAACCCGCCTCGAGGAACGACGACCGGCGGCTGGCGCCGATCCCCGGGAGGAGACGGGCGGTCGCCGGCATCTCCGTGCGCGGACCCGGGCAGACCTCGCTCGCCAGCGAGTGGAACACGTCCACGGCGATCACCCGGATCGCTCTACCCGAGCCGCGGACGTGTCGGGCGATCCCGGCGGCGGTGCCACCGGTGGAGACCGCGACGTAGACGGCATCCAAATGCTGGCCGCCCTGCTCGATGATCTCCGGCGCCGTGCTCTCCTCGTGGATATCCGGATTTGCCGGGTTTTCGTACTGGTTCGGCCAGCGGTAGTCCGGTCGTGACCGGAGGATCCGCCGTACCGCGTCGAGCCGGGTGAGCAGGTATCCACCCTGACCGTCGTGCTCCTCGACGAGGTGCAGTTCGGCGCCGGCCTCGGTGAGCGCCCGCAGGGAGACGGCCGGGGTCTTCGGGTCGACGACCGCGATGAAGTGACAACCGATGTCGGCCAACAGCCCCGCCATCGCGATGCCCAGGTTGCCCGATGTGGACTCCACCACCACCGTGCCCGCCACCAGGGGGCGCTCCCGGTCGAGGGCACGCAGCAGGCCGAGGGCGGTCCGTTCCTTCACTGAGCCGGACGGATGTTGGCACTCGTGCTTGAGGAGTACCGTGTGATTGTCGCTGCCACGCGTCACGAGAAGCTCTGAGACCGGGGTCGGCGCGATCCTCCGATTCCTGTCCAGCATTGTCAAAGGATGCAAGGTCGCCTGGTGGCCGGGAAGAACCTGGCGAGTTGTCGCCAGGAACTCGCCGCGACCTTGATGCGTGGACCACGAGAAACAAGCATGTGCCCCATGGCGCATCAGGCTGGTCTTGATCCCGTCGCCCGGACGGCTGGACAACCCATCGCGATTATCGGTATGGCGGGTCGATTCCCCGGTGCCCGCTCCGTTGAGGAGTTTCGCGACAACCTTCTCGACGGCGTCGAGTCGATCTCCTTCTTCGACGACGAGGAGTTGCGGGCCGCCGGCGTGACCGACGCCGAGTTGGCCGACCCGGCGTACGTGCGGGCAGCTCCGGTCATCGGCGATGTCGACATGTTCGACGCCGCCCTGTTCGGGCTCAGCAGCCGCGAGGCCCAGCTGGTGGATCCCCAGTTCCGGGTGTTCCTTGAGACGTGCCACTCGGCGCTGGAGAACGGCGGCGTGGTCCCCGGTCAGGACAGCGACCGGATCGGTGTCTACGCCGGTTCGCGGCCCAACAACTACCTCGAGGACAACATCTACCGCAGCGCGCAGGCGATGCGCAGCGCCGGAAACCTGCTCGCCTCGATCAGCAACCACACGGACTACCTGGCCACCAGCGTGGCCTACCGGCTCGGCCTGACCGGCCCGGCGATCAGCATGGTGACCGCCTGCTCGACCTCCCTGGTGGCCGTCCACGTCGCGGTGCGGGCGCTGCGCGCCGGTGAGTGCGAGGTCGCTCTCGCCGGCGGCGTCGAGATCTGCCTGCCGGAGATCGGCGGGTACGCCTACAAGGAAGGCGGGATCTTCTCGCCGGACGGCCGGATCCGGCCGTTCGACTCCCAGGCCCAGGGCACCGTCTTCGGCAACGGATGCGGTGCCGTCCTGCTCAAGCCGCTGGCCGCCGCGCTGGCCGACGGCAACCCCGTGCACGCCGTCATCCGCGGCACGGCGATCAACAACGACGGCAGCGACAAGGGCGCCTTCTCGTCACCCAGCGCCTCCGGCCAGGTCGCGGTGGTCCGCGCCGCGTTGCGGGACGCCGACGTGCATCCCGCCACCATCGGCTACGTCGAGGCGCACGGCACGGGCACCCTCGTCGGCGACCCGATCGAGGTCGGCGCGCTCAGCACCGCGTGGCGTGAGCAGACCGACGAGGCCGGCTACTGCGCGATCGCGTCGGTCAAGGCCAATGTGGGTCACCTCGGGGCGGCGGCCGGCGTCGCCGGTCTCGTCAACGCGGTCTGCACCGTTCGGGACGGGGTGCTGGCCCCGGTTATCAACTTCGACGAGCCCAATCCGCGCATCGACTTCGTCAACGGCCCGTTCTACGTCAGCACCGAACTGCGCTCCTGGCCGGCGTCGGAGCGCCCCCGGCGGGCCGCGGTGAGCTCGTTCGGGATCGGTGGGACCAACGCCAACGTCATTATCGAACAGCCACCGGCCCGCGCGGCGTCCCGGCCCGGACGGCGTGCCGTCCAGCTCATCCCCGTCTCCGCCCACACGCCGGAGGCGCTCGACGCGCTCACCGACCGGCTGGCCGACTGGCTGTCCGGCACGGACGAAGAGCTCGCCGACCTCGCGTACACCCTAAGCACGGGCCGCCGAGCGCTGACGCTGCGCCGCTTCGTGGTGGCCGCTGAACCGGCGGAGGGCGCCGCCCGGCTGACCGTCGAACTGCCCGCCTTCCGGGCCACCGCGGCACGCGGCGCCACCTTCCTCTTCCCCGGTCAGGGGGCGCAGTACCCGGGGATGGCCAGGGAGCTGTACCACTCGGAGCCGGTGTTCCGCGCGGAGTACAACGCCTGCGCGGCGGCGCTGCGCGCCACCCACGACGTGGACCTGCTGCACCTGCTGCTCAAGGCGGACAGCGAGACGCAGAACCAGACGCGCAACACCCAGCCGCTGCTGTTCGCTATCGAGTACGCGCTGGGCAGGACGATGCAGAGCGTCGGCATCCAGCCGACCGCGATGCTCGGGCACAGCATCGGCGAGTACGTGGCCGCGACCCTGGCCGGGGTCTTCAGCCGGGACGACGCGGTGCGGCTCGTGGCGGAGCGGGGTGCGCTCATGCAGACGGCCGAGAGCGGCTCGATGCTCGTGGTGACCCTGCCCGAGGAGCTGCTCGTCCCGATGCTGGACGACACGCTGGACATCGCGGCCATCAACGCACCCGGCGTGTGCGTGGTTGCCGGCCTGACCGAGGACGTGGAACGGTTCGAGGACGAACTGATGCTGCACGGCGTCTCCAGCCGCCGGGTGCACACCTCGCACGCGTTCCACTCCCGGACGATGGACGGCATCCTCGACCGCTTCGAGGAGGCGGTACGGAAGACCACCCTGCGCCCGCCGACGATTCCCTTCGTGTCGAACCTGACCGGCACCTGGATCGCCGACGACGAGGCGACCGACCCGCGCTACTGGGCCCGGCACCTGCGCGGCTGCGTCCGGTTCGCCGCTGGCGTGGAGCTGCTGACCACCGACGGCAACCGGGCCTTCGTCGAGGTGGGACCCGGCCGGACGCTCACCGGCTACGTCACCGCCCAGGACCGCTCGGCGGTGGCGGTGGCGACACTGCGCCACCCGAAGCAGCAGCAGTCCGACGCGGAGACCCTGCTCGGCGCGGTCGGCCGGCTCTGGGCCGAGGGCGTGCCGGTGGACTGGGCCGGGTTCTGGTCGGACGAGCGGCGCAACCTGCTGGCCCTGCCCGAGTACCCCTACCAGCGTCAGCGCTACTGGATCGAACCTGACGAGGAAGAGCCGGCCGCCGTCGGCGGGACGGCCGTCGCGGCCGGACCGGTCGGTGCGTACACCTCACCGGTGTGGCTGGAGACCCCGGCACCGGACCCGGCCGCCGCGGAGGGGACCTGGCTCGTCCTCTCCCCGCCGGACGACACCGTCCTGCCCCGGGTGGCGGAGCGGGCCAGGGCCGCCGGCGCCAACGTGCTGCTGGCGACGACGGACGAGCAGGCCATGGCGCTCCTGGCCGACCTGCCCGCGGACCTGCCGACGCCGGTGACGCTGGTGCACGGGCTCTGCGTCGGGACCCGGCCCGAGGGCCTGACCGAGGCCACCGCCGCCGAGCACTGGCTCAGGAACGGCTTCCACAGCGTGCTGCGAATGCTCCAGGAGGCCGTTCGCCGGCTGCCGAGTACGCCCGTCGAGCTGGTCGTTGTGACGAGCCAGATGCAGGACGTCACCGGCGACGGCCTGGTCGAGCCGGCCAAGGCGGCGGTACTGGGCGTGGTGAAGCTCGCGCCGAAGGAGCTCGAATCAGTCACCAGCCGCAGCATCGACCTCGGCGGGACGTACCGCGAGGACCTGGCGGTGGCACAGCTCTTCGCGGAGATCGCCGGGAAGGGCCCGGAGCAGCAGGTCGCCTACCGTGGTCGCAAGCGCTGGGCCTGGTCGTACGCCGGGATATCGGTGACGGCGCCGGCGGGTGCCCCGCCGGCGCTCCGCCAGGGGGGTGTCTACCTCCTCACCGGCGGCCTGGGCGGGCTCGGCCTGATCCTCGCCCGTCAGCTCGTCGACCTGGTGTCGGCGAAGGTGGTGCTGCTCGGCCGCAGCGGGTTGCCCGACCGGGCGGAGTGGCCGGCCGTGCTGGCCGACACCCCGCAGGCGCCGGTCGCGCACCGTATCCGCGCGGTCCAGGAGATCGAGGAGTCAGGTGGGCAGGTTCTGACGCTGGCGGCGGACGTCACCGACGCCGACAGCATGCACGCGGTACGCGACCGGGTGCTCGACCACTTCGGGCCGGTCGACGGGGTGTTCCACCTGGCGGCCGTGGCCGGTGGCGGCATGCTCGAGACCCGGTCCCACGAGGACGCGCAGGCGGTGCTCGCGCCGAAGGTGCGCGGCACGTACCTGCTCGACGAGATCTTCCAGCCCGACCTGATGGTGCTGTACTCGTCGATCGCGGTGCTCTCCTCCGACTTCGGCCTCGGCGACTACGTCGGCGCCAACGCGGTGCTCGACGCCTTCGCGCAGGCACGGTGGGCGGAGGGCCGGCACACGGTCTCCATCAACTGGCCGCCGTTCGCCGAGGTGGGCATGGCGCAGGAGGTCGAGGCCCCGTCGGTCTTCGCCCAGATCGCCTGGGGGGAGCAGCCCGCCGCGGCGGACGCCCGTCCGGTGGCCCACCCGATGCTCTCCGCACGGACCAACGTCGACGACTCGCTCAGCACCTTCGACATCGACCTGTCCGCGACGAACTGGGTTCTCGACGAGCACCGGATGACCGGCATCCCGACGATGCCCGGCACGGGGATCATCGAGCTGGTGCGTGCCGCGTTCGCCGAGCTGACCGGCGAGCAGCACGGTGAGATCACCGACCTCATGCTCATCCAGCCGCTGGTCGCCCACCCCGGCCTGCGGTGCCAGCTCGATCTGCGCCGGCAGCCCGACGGGTTCGAGGTGGTGCTGCGCAGCCCCGACGGCAACCAGTACGCACAGGGCCGGGTCAGCCCGGGCGGCACCGTCGACCCCGCCAAGCACGACCTGGCGCAACTCCGGGCCGAGGCGACGGAGATCTCCGTCCCCGATCTCGCCAACTTCGAGGGCGTGCTCAAGTTCGGACCCCGCTGGTCCGGAATCCGGGGCCGCTGGTCCGCGCCGGGCATGGAGCTGGTGACCGTCGAGCTCGACGAGCAGTTCCGCTCCGACCTCGACGAGTACCACCTGCACCCGGCGGTCCTGGACTGCAGCATCGGGATCGGCCAGGTCATCCGGGGCGAAGGCTTCTACCTGCCGTTCAGCTACGGCCGCATCCGCGTCCACAGCGCGCTGCCCGGCCGGGTGCACGCCATCATCCGGCACCTCGACGACACCCTCGGCGAGACCGCCAGCACCGACGTGACGCTCGTCGACGACGACGGCAACGAGGTCCTGACGGTGGAGCGGTTCACCATCTTCCGGATGCCGGAGGATCTGCCCGAGCGGACCCAGGGGACGGCGGTCGCCGCACCGGCAGTCGCCGAGCCGCTGGACGAGGTCACCCCCGAGGCCGGGGCGGAGGCACTGCGGCTGATCCTCGGTGGCGCGGTGGGCCCGCAGGTCATCTGGTGCCCGGAGGGCCTCGACGTCCGGTTGCGGCGTACCTCGAAGGTCAACCGGGCGGCGGTCACCGAGCAGTTGACCGCCGGCGGTGCCTCCACGGGCACGGCACGGACCCTGTCCACGCCGTACGTGGAGCCGAGCACCGACCTCGAGCGGGCCCTGGCGCAACTCTGGTCGGACACGGTCGGCGTCGAGCAGATCGGGGCCGAGGACGACTTCTTCGACCTTGGCGGCAACTCGTTGTTCGCGGTCCAGCTGGTGTCCCGGATCCGGCAGCGCTTCTCGGTCGACGTCTCGGCCGCGCAGCTGTTCGACTCCCGCCACGTCCGGGGCCTGGGCCAGGTCATCGAGGCCGCCCTGGTGGCGAAGATCTCGGCGATGTCGGATGAGCAGGTCGCGCAGACGATGGGGCTGACCACCGATGCCGGCTGACCGGCCCGCCATCGGGGCCGTGGTGGGCGGCCAGGGCATGTCGGCGCAGCACATGTTCAGGCTCACCAGCGACGTGGAACAGCTGGGCATGGACTCGGTGTGGCTGCCGCAGATGCCCAATCAGCTTGAGGTCGGCACGCTGCTCGCCGGGCTGGCCGTCAGGACGGAACGACTGCGCCTGGGCACGGCGATCCTGCCGATGTACTCGCGCCCTCCGGTGGTCATGGCGCAGACCGCGGCGACCATCGACGAGATGTCCGGCGGGCGGGTGAACCTCGGGCTGGGACTGGGCCACCGGGGGATCGGCGACTGGATGGTCGGCGGCCGTTCCGTGCCGGCGCTCGCGGGGACCCGCGAGTATCTCGGCGTCGTCACGCAGCTGTGCCACGAGGGCGAGGTGAACGTCGACGGCGAATGGTACGGCGGGCACGCCTCGCTTCCGCCCGGGCGGCGTGACGACCTGCCCGTCCTGCTCGGCGCCTTCGGCCCGCGGATGCTCGAACTGGCCGCGGAGGTCGCCGACGGGGTGATCCTCTGGATGTGCACGCCGCAGTACGTCACCGACGTCGTGCTGCCCGCGTTACGTCGCGGCTGGGCGAAGCGGGGTGGGCGCCCGGACGGCTTCCGCGTGGTCGCGATGATGCACGCGGCGGTCAGCGACGAACCCGACCGCGACCGCGAACTGTTCGGCCGGCTCCTCGCGTCGTACCTGCGGGTGGCGACCTACCGCGCGCTGTTCCGCAACAGCGGGTTCGCCGACTGCGTCGAGACGGGCAGGGCCGACGCCGGGATGGTGTCGGCCCTGGCCGCGATCGGCCCCGAGGAGGCGGCCCGTGGTCTGGCCGCCTTCCGGCGGGCCGGCGTCGACGAGGTCGTGATCGCCCCGGCGGGCACCGCTCAGCGCGGCTACGAGACCTGCCTTCAGACGCTGCGCGCCACGTACGGGATCAGCGCCAGCGCATGATCCCCGATCATCTGCTTCCGTTGGGCGACGAGGAGTTCTCGGTCTGGCGTCGGTTCTGCCTGCGTAGCACCGGCATGCCGTTCGAGTGGGTCGCTGACCCGGAGATCGTCCGGCAACCGTCGTTCCTGGAGGCGCTGACCTGGCAGCACCTCGAGGTCGCCGAGCTGACCCGGCGTCGGGTCACCGACGGCAGGCCGATGAAGCGGGATCTGTTGAGGACGCTGGCGAGCTACCGGTCGCGGTACTGCGCGAAGAACGACTCGATCGGGTTCTTCGGACCGACGGCCTGGGGCCGCTGGACCGACGGTGACACGGTCGTTCCCGAGCAGGGGTCGGTCACCCGGGGGCAGGTGTTCTTCGAGATGTGGGCCGTCCAAGCGGTGGGCCGGGCGCTCGCGGAGCGCTACGACCTGCATGACTGGACGGTCCCGCAGGTGGCCTCGGCCGTGGCACCGGGGCCGGGCGGCGTCCACCTGGGCGACGGGTCGTTCCTGTCCCTGTCGGAGTTGGGCCAACGGGTCCTCGGGGCGGTCGACGGCTTCCGGACCGTGGCGGATGTGGCGGCTGTCCTGGACGACGGGACCACCGACGCCGCGCGGGTCGTCACCGAGATCCGTAAGTTGCAGGCGATGGGGGTGCTGACCCGTGGGTTCTTCATTCCGCAGGCCCAGCATCCCGAGCGCCGGCTGGCCATGCAGTTGGCCCGGGTGGCCGATCCCGCGCGCCGGCAGGCGACACAGGACGAACTGACGTCGCTGGTACGGGCCCGGGACCGGGTCGCGGCCGCGGTGGGCGACCCGGCCGCGGTGGCCTCCGCGCTGGAGGCGCTGCACGAACGGTTCACCACCGTCGCCCTGGAGTCGTCGCGGCGGCACGACGGCAGGTACTACGCCGGACGGACGGTCGTCTACGAGGAGTGTCGCGCCGACACCGTCCCGGAACTCGGGGCGGAGCTGCGGGCTGACGTGGCACCGGCCCTCGGCCTCCTGTTGCAGAGCGCGCGGTGGTTCTCGGTCGAGATCGCCCGGGGATACCGGTCGTTGGTCGGCGAGCTGCTCGCGCAGGAGCCCGACCAGTCGGCCGACGGCTACCCCCTGCCCAGGTTGCTCGCCCAGCTCGCACCGACCTTCCAGGACAGTACGACCGGACCGACCGGCGCCGCAGCGCGTGAACTGCGCCGACGCTGGACGGAGATCCTGGCCCCCCATCCGATGGCCGGGCCGGTGACCTATTCGTCGCAGGAACTGCGGGACAAGGTCCTGACGGCCTTCCCCGCCACGGCACCGGGCTGGCCGACGGCACGGTGGCACAGTCCGGATCTCATGCTCGCGGCGGCCAGCCCGGAGGACCTGCGCGACGGCCGGTGGTTGGCCGTGCTCGGCGAGGTCCATCCCACGATCAACTCGCTCGACCAGTTGTGCTTCTCGTGGTCGCACCCCGACCAGGCGGGGCTGCGCCGGGACATCGACAGCGACATGCCGAAGCGGATCGTCCCGCTCTACTCGATGACCGACGGCCTGGTGAACTCCCGTACCGGGCCGCCCGAGGCGTACCACTCGCCCGGCTACACCTACCTGGGGGTCTCTTCCGAGCAGTCGTACGCGCCACCGCGGGCGAACGTGGTGGCGGCGGGCGTGCTGCGGGTGCACCGGGAGGGTGGCCGGCTGGTGGTCCGCTCCGTGGTGGACGACTTCGAGGCCGATCTCATCGAGGTGCTGGACGACTACCTCGCCCTGGCCGCGTTCAACCGGTTCGGGCTGCTGGCCCCGTCCCCGTACCAGCCTCGGATCCAGATCGACCGGGTCGTCGTGTCGCGGGAGCGGTGGCAGCTCCCGTTCACCGGGTTCGCCGAGTTCGCGCAGGCCCGGTTGGCGACGGTGGCGTCGCACGTGCGGCAGGTCGCGGCGGACCGGGGGCTGCCCGACGTCGCGTTCTGGGTCGTCGCGGGTGAGGCCAAGCCGATCTACGTCGACCTGCGCGACGACACCCTGATCGACACGCTCTGGGCGAAGCTGCGCCGTGGCCGGCAACGTGATCCCGGTGGCAGCGTCTCGGTCACCGAGATGCTGCCGGGACCCGACCAGTTGTGGCTGCGCGATTCGCAGGGCCGCCGCTACACGGCGGAGTTCAGGCTGACCTGCGTCGACAGTCAGCAGTACCGAGGCGAGAACGGAGAGTGAGCAGGTTGTTCGACGACGACGGGCGCACCTATCAGGTGGTCATGAACGACGAGGAACAGTATTCGATCTGGCCCGACGACCGCCCGATCCCGGCCGGGTGGACGGCGTCCGGCCCCTCCGGCCCCCGGCAGGAGTGCCTCGACCACATCGCCACGGTCTGGACCGACATGCGGCCCCGCAGCCTGCGCCTGCTGATGGAGGCCGACTCGGCATGACCGTCCGCCCCCAGTCCACCATCGTCCGGATCGGTGCGGTGACCGACCCGCGAGTCCGGCTGCTGTGTTTCCCGCAGGCCGGCGGCGGTACGGCGACCTTCCGGCCGCTCAGCGCCGTCTTCCCGCCGAGCGTCGACCTCTGCGCCCTGCGACTGCCGGGCCGGGAATCCCGCCGACGGGAGACCCCGCTCACGGACATGCACGAGACCGTCGCGGAGGTGATCAAGACTCTGGACGAGTGGGACGACGTGCCGCTGGCCTTGCTGGGCTACTGCTCGGGGTCGTTCGTCGCCTACCAGGTGGCGCGCGAGCTGACCCAGGCGGGCCGCCCGCCCGTCCGGCTCATCGTGCTGGCCTCGCCCGGGCCGAGGGTGGTCGCCCCGGAACGTCGCATACACACGCTGGCCGAGCCGGACCTCATTACCTACCTGCGGGACTCCCGCATCACCCCCGAGTCGGTGCTGTCGGACCGGAACCTCTTCGGCATGTTCGAACCGGCCATCCGCGCCGACTTCGCCGTCTACGAGAACTGGGACTACCAGCCCGGTGCGCCACTCGGGATGCCGGTCACGGTCGTCGGCGCCCGGGAGGACGCGTCGGTGGACTTCGCGGACCTCGCGATGTGGCAGGACCACACGAGCAAGGACTTCACCCTGCGGATCATGCCGGGCGGGCACGACTTCCTCGGGTCGGCCTCGGCGCGACTCGGCGAACTGTTGCTGGCCGAGCTCGACCTCTGACATCCACGAAGGACGAGAGGAACGCACATGGCCGAGATGGCCATCCAGGTACGTGACCTGGTCAAGAGCTACCCGCGGGGCGTCCGGGCCCTCGACGGGCTGAGCTTCGTGGTGCCCGAGGGCACCCTGTTCGGGTTGCTGGGGCCCAACGGGGCCGGCAAGTCCACCGCTGTGCGGATCCTCTCGACGCTGGCCCGCGCGGACTCGGGGCAGGCACTCGTCGCCGGGTACGACGTCGTTCGGCAGGCGACCGAGGTGCGTAGGCGGATCGGGCTCGTCGGACAGCGCCTCAGCGCCGTACCGACCGCCACCGTGCGCGAGAACGTGCTTCTCCAGGGGCGGATGTTCGGACTCAAGGGCCGGGCGTTGGCGACCCGCACCGACGAGGTGCTCTCGATGCTGGCGCTCTCGGACGTCGCAGGCCGGCAGGCGGGTTTCTGCTCCGGTGGCATGAAGCGTCGGGTCGACATCGCCATGGGGATCGTGCACCGCCCCCGGGTCCTCTATCTCGACGAGCCGACGACCGGCCTCGACCCCGACATCCGCGTGCAGCTCTGGGCCGACCTCACCGCGCTGGTCCGGCAGGAGGGGATCACCATCCTGCTGACCACCCACTACCTCGAAGAGGCCGACGCGTTGGCGAACGACGTGGCCATCATCGACCGCGGCAAGATCGTGACGACGGGCAGTCCGGAGACGCTGAAGCAGAAGCTGCGGGGGGACACCCTGCAGGTCGAGTTCGAGTCCGACCAGTCCGAGGAAGCGATCCGCGGCGCGCTGGCAGGGCTCGACGGTCTCGACGAGATCCGCGTCGACGGGCGCCGGCTGCATGCACGGGCGCCAAGCGGCGGGGCGGCGGTGCCGGTCGTCCTCGCGCGGCTCGGCCAGGAAGCCATGGCGGTACGGTCGGTGAGCGTGTCCCAGCCGACCCTGGATGACGTGTACCTGGCGTACACGGGACGCAGATTCGCCACCCAGGTGGATCCCGGGGCGACCGCCGGAGGGCAGGCATCGTGAGTGAGCTCGTCGGGCAGTCCGCCTACATCGCGCGTCGGCACATCCTGCACACGTTTCGTCAACCGTGGCTCATCGCGATCAACCTCGTCCAGCCGTTCCTGTGGTTGCTGCTGTTCAGCGGGACCTTCCGCCGTATCGCCGACATTCCCGGATTCGGGTCGGACAACTACGCCCAGTTCTTCCTGCCGGGGCTCATCGTGATGACGGTCCTGCTCGCGAGTGGCTGGAACGGCTTGTCCCTGCTGGCGGACATGGAGCGGGGCACCCTTGACCGGCTGCTGGCGTCCCCGGTGCGCCCGATCGCCCTGATCATCGGTCCGCTGGTGCAGCAGGTGGTCAACGCGGTGATCCCGACGGCCATCCTGCTCGTGGTGGGCTACGGGCTCGGGGTGAGATTCCACGGGGGCGTGCTCGGAGTTGTCGTCATGATCCTCGCGCTCGCGGGGGTCGCCTGCGCGCTCGCCGCACTGTCGAGCACCGTCGCGCTGATCGTGGGGCGGGAGGAGTCCCTGATCGCGATGGTCAACTTCATTGTGATGCCCCTGACGTTCCTCTCCAGCGCCTTCATGCCCAAGGACCTGGTGCCGGGCTGGGTCGCCGCGGCGATCGCCGCGAACCCGGTCAACTGGGCGGTGGAGCTGTGTCGCGACTCGTTCAACGACAGCCTGGAGCTGGGGAAGGTGCTGACGGGCCTGGGCCTGCTGGCGGGGTTGGCGGCGGTGGCCATGGCGACGACCGGCGTGGCGTTGGCCCGCCATCGTCGGCGTTCCTGAGCGGTGCCGGTACCCGGTCGTGGCGCGCATGCCTGAGAAGGGCTCGCGTCGGCGACGGGTGGCGAGGCGGGGTAGCCGACCGCGACGGCGGCAGCATCTCCACGCCGATGCTATGAGACTTCGCCGACCCGTGTGTCGGTCTGCCCAGCACCACCGGGTCTGCTCGTTGACGCGCGTCGCCATCACCCGGCTCGGGCCCGGAACTCCTCGCGCAGTTCGTGGGAGCGCTTTCGATCGGCGAATACCGCGCCACGGTACCCCTAATTGACGCCTCATACCTATCGAAAACCCTTACTAGCCACCCCTTGTCTGTTTCGTCCGGAAGCTGGCTGTGGTGTCGGGCGGGGTCCAAAACGGGATGATCGGAATCGGACGGCAGTGAAGCGTTTGTTCCGCCAGTGCGAGAGTAGCCCCATTTGTCGCTGGCTAATCCCCACCTTGGGTAACCCGGCGACTGCGTGAAGTGCAGGTCTTTTGCTGTTTCGTGATAATCGCCACTGAGCGTCCTTCTGGCAGAATGAGCGTCGCGTTGGGTGGTCGGCTTCAGCGTCGAAGTCCGCCCTTGCCTCGTGGTAACTGCTGGATAAGGAAGATGGGATGACGAAGAGTAAGTTCGGCGGAGCGGTTCGTGACCGGGCTGGCAGTGAAGCTTTTCCTCTGAAGCCGATTCCGCCCCACCTGGATGTAATCGTCGCGGCCTTACTCAGTGGGGCAACTGACGTCGCCGCTAGCCACCAGTTGAATTGTTCGCCTAGGACTTTCAGTCGGCGAGTCGGCGAACTGTTGGAGTATCTCGGGGTCCAGACCAGGTTTCAGGCCGGGGTCAAGTTGGCTATGCCGCAAAGTGGCCCGCTAAATTATTGGGGTGCCGCAGGGGATTCGGGGATTCCGCCGTCCTTGCCCTAATGCTCCAGCCGTAGTTGCCCGATCTTAGGTTTCAGCAGCTACCGGCTTGATCGACGTTTGAGTCATGTCAGCCGTGCAGTCGCGACGTCGACGCTATTTGAGATTTATGTGTCGGTACCAGGCGTCGTATCGGCGGACCTGGTAGTGGTCGAGACCGACCTCAGTCTTCGCGGTCTGGAAGCACTCCTCGATCGCCCGACGGGTCCCGGCGACCCGGGTTAGGTCCTCGTCGAGCGTCTCGGCGGGGCCGAAGCACAGGTAGTAGGCCAGGTCAGCGGGGTTGGTGATGCTGCGGCGGATCAGCAGCCAGTGGTCGTGTCCGTCGACGGTGCCGGGCAGGGATGCCACGGCCCAGTCGTAGAGCCGTGGGTCCCTTGGCGCCCTCGCCGCAGCTGCGGCGCTTCCATGCCAGGGTCGGCGCGGCGGCGGCGAGAACGTCCGGGTGGGAACTGCCCCTCACGGTCGGGATCCGCTGGTCGCGGGGCACTGCGAGGACGTAGCCGACGCGCTGTCGCTGCAGCCGCGCCCGGAACTTGGAGTCCTGCCCGTATGCCTCGTCCGCGGTGACCCACCGCGCGGGCAGTCCCGCCTCGATGGCACGTTGAAGCATCCGCAGGCCCAGCACGGGTTTCGTGGCGAATCCGACGCTGCGAGCGATGCCGGATTCCTCACGGCGAGCAGCGTCGTCGCACCAGCCGCGGGGCAGATACAACTCCCGGTCGACGGCAAGGCATCCCAGACCAACGAGTACGACGCGGCCTCCGACCTGACGCACCCGGCGGTCGCGATGACCGACTCGACGGTCGGCAGGTTCGAAGCGGAGTACGACGCTGACGGGCAATTCGTGCGGGAGGAGTGGCCCAACGGGGTGCTTGTCACGGCCCAGGTGAACGAGGCGGGGACGACCGTCGGGCTCACCTACGACAAGCCCGGCTGCGGAAGCGCGAACTGCGTCCTCTACGCGGATTCGGTGCTGCCGTCGGCGCACGGGCAGTGGCGGGAACGCCAGTCGACGATCTCCGGTCAGCGGTTGGCACATGACGACGCGGGGCGGCTGCTCTCGGTGCGGGACACGGTCGGGTCGCAGTGCGAGACGCGGACGTACGCGTACGACGGGAGCACGAACCGTACCGGGGTTTCGGCCTACGCACCGGCGGCCGGCGGGGCATGCCAGGAAACCGTCGTATCGGCGAGCCGAGAGTGGGAGTTCGACACTGCCGACCGCGCGAGTGGGGGCTACAGCCACGACACACTCGGCCGGGCGGTGACGGTGCCCTCGGTTGACTCGCCGACCGTCGCTGAGGGGAACATCAGCCTGAGCTATTACTCCAGCGACCTCGTCAGGTCGATCAGCAACGCGTCCGGCCAGACCGAGTACACGGTCGACGTGATGGGTGACCGTGTGCGGTCCTGGACCACGACGGGCTCGGGCGGCAGCGGCAGCGGCACCCACCACTACGCCTGTGACGGCGACAGCCCTGTCTGGACGGCCGAGGGGGCGGGGCGGTGGACGCGGACCGTCACCGGCCTGGCGGGCACGGCGGGGATCTGGGACAGCGTGAGCGGAGGCACCTGGAAGCTGGCCAACCTGCACGGGGACTTCGTCGCGACAATCCCCGAGGGGCAGTCCACACCGTCGGCGACCCACGAGGCGACCGAGTTCGGAATGACCCGCTCCGGAACCACGGCCGATCAGCGGTACGGCTACCTCGGCGCGTACCAGCGGGCGACGGATCCGACAGCGGGCCTCACCCTGATGGGGGTGCGCCTCTACAACCCGGTGAGCGGTCGTTTCCTCCAGGTGGATCCGCTCGTGGGTGGCTCGGCGAATCCCTACGAGTACGCCGGTGGCGATCCCTTCATCAACCTCGACACGGACGGTCGCGCCTGGAAGTGCGAGATCCAGTGCAACCTTGAGGGCATGGGTGGTAAGAGCGTGTCTCAGGTGGCAGTCGGCTGACCTTGGTGGTAGATCTCTTCTACTGTGGACGACCGGTTGATCTCAGAGCGGGTGCCTGACGAGTTGTGGAGCCTGGCCGCCCCGCTGATCCCGCCACCGCCTCGACGCCCGCAGGGCGGCGGCACCCCACCGATCGAGGCACGGGCGGTGTTCGCCGCGATCGTGTACGTGTTGACCACTGGCTGTGCCTGGCGGCACCTGCCACCCGGGTTCGGAGTCTCCAAGGCCACCGCGCACCGCCGGTTCGTCGCCTGGACCCGGGCCGGGCTGTGGCGCAGGCTGCACGTCGCCGCCCTGGACCAACTCGGCACGAAGGGGTTGATCGACTGGTCCCGGGCCACCGCCGACGCGGCGTCGGTGCGGGCGAAAAGGGGGGCGACCTGACCGGACCGAGCCCGGTCGACCGAGGCAAGCCCGGCAGCAAGATCCACGCCCTGTCCGACCGCAACGGGCTGCCTCTGTCCGTCGGCGTGTCCGCCGCGAACACCCACGACAGCCGCTGCCTGGAATCCCTCATCCAGGCCATCCCCGCCGTCCGCTCCCGACGCGGACCCCGCCGCCGGCGCCCCGACAAGCTGCACGCCGACAAGGGCTACGACTACCCCCACCTACGCCGCATGCTCCGTGCCCGCGGCATCCGACCCCGCATCGCCCGCCGCGGCATCGAATCCTCACACCGGCTCGGGCGGCATCGATGGGTGATCGAGAGAACCTTCGCCTGGTTCACCGGCTACCGCCGGCTGACCATCCGCTACGAACGCTCAGCCAGCCTCTACTGCGCGTTCGTCACCCTCGCCGCCGCTCTCACCTGCCACAAGCGCTACCTCAAACTCACCACCTGAGACACGCTCTAAGTACCCCTGGTGCAATGGGAAGCGCGTCTACGGGTACGGCGAGGGTAAGACGCAGTCCGAGGCAGTCGAAAACGGGAAGCATGATGCGGCGAGCAAAACCCCGAAAGGCTGTTACCCGCGCCACTGCAAGGCGACGAAGTGCTCGAAGAACAAGTTTATGCAATGGATCAGGGGCATCAGCCGCGGGGCTATCTACAGCAAGAACGGGGCCGCCTGGCAGATGAAGCTGAACTACTACAGCGGCGGCGTCGTTATTGCCGCGAGATCGTGGCGGGTGAGACCAGCGGTCTGGACACGAATCTGGGTCGCCAACCGCAGACCTCGGTCGTGGAAGAAGACCGGGTGCCGCCGGCGTGGCTGATCACCGGCGATCTGAGCCACCCCCGCTTTCATGGAGCTTCTTGACCATGGTCTGATGGCCGTGGGGGAGGAAGTCGTCCGTGGCAGCACCGAAGAAGTACCCCGATGAGCTACGTCAGCGCGCTGTGCGTTTGTACCGCGAGTCGGACCCGAAGCCGGTGATCCGGCGCCTGGCCGAGCAGCTCGGCGTGCATCACGAGGCGCTCAGGAACTGGATCCGGCAGGCCGAGGCCGACGCCGACGAGCGTCACGACCGGCCGACCAGCGAGATGGCCGAGGAGAACCGCCGGCTGCGCCGGGAGGTCGTCGAGCTGCGTCGGGCGAACGAGATCCTGAAGGCGGCGAGCGCGTATTTCGCGGCGGAGCTCGACCCGACCCGGCGACGGTCATGAGGTTCATCCACGAACATCGTGACCAGTTCGCGGTCGCGCTCCTGCTACGGGTCCTGAACATCGGCGCCTCGACCTACTACGCGTGGGTGAAGCAGGCCGAGCAGCCCTGCGACCGCGACGTGGTCGACCTGGGGCTGATCTCCAACATCCACGAGATCTGGGAGACATCGGGGCGCACCTACGGCGCGGACCGGGTGCATCGGCAGCTGCGCCGTGACGGCATCCATGTGGGCCGCAAACGCGTCGAGCGGTTGATGACGCAGCAGGGCTGGCAGGGGGCGTTCCTGCGTCGAGGCTGGCGCGGCGGCTCCACCCGGCAGGACCCGCGGCACATCCCGGCGCCGGATCTGGTCAACCGGCAGTTCACCGCAGCGGGGCCGAACCGCCTGTGGGTCGCCGACGCCACCCGCATACCGTGCGGCGAAGGGGTGTTCTGGCTCGCCGCGGTCCGGGATGTGTTCTCCCGCCGGATCGTGGGGTGGAAGACCTCCGACCGCTGCGACACCGACCTGATCCTCGCCGCCCTCGAATACGGCATCTGGTCGCGCGACGTCCGCGACGGCCAGTTGATCCACCACTCGGACAGGGGATCGAACTACACGTCGTTCCGCTTCTCAGAACGCTTACAGGACAACGGGATCCTGCCCTCCATGGGCTCCGTCGGCGACTCATACGACAACGCGCTGATGGAGAACTTCTGGTCAACGTTGAAGATCGAACTCGTCTACCGCACCTCGTGGCGGACCCGCGACGAGGCCGAGAACGCGATCTTCGCCTACATCGACGGCTGGTACAACACCCGCCGCATCCAACGCGAGCTGGGCTACCTCAGCCCGAACGAGTACGAGACCGCCTGGCACAGCCGCCAGACGCAACCAGCTGAGCCGCCTATCGCCATCCCGGCACCAGCCGGGAGCAGGTAACCACCGCTCCATCAAAGCGGGGGGAACTCAATCATCCGTGCGCGCCAGCCGGCCAGAACACCGGGGTCGGCGGGATAAGCCAGACCATCATGCTCGTTGGCTTGCAGGACCGCCGCAACCTGACTGCACCCCTGCGCGTTCAGCGCATCCCGGATGGCTGTTAGGACCATCGCTGGCTGCAGCTTCACGGCTAGGTCATGTGCTTCGAGGAGTGCGGCCTGCCCGTCGGCCAGGACATCTACGCATGGGCGGAGCAGCCACGGGCGCTGCGGAGCGCCACGGCCTTCGCAGCGTACGTCCACGCCGATTCGCGCGTCGCCGGATCCGCGGGGGTGCCGGCGCCATGCCATGAACATGGGGTTGCCGCCGCTGGTGCGTGAGGCGCGGGCCCCGCTGGCATCGTGGGCGCGGCGCAGGTCGGCGTTGACGGCCATGGCGGTTCGCCGGCTTACGAGGTCTGGGACGTACCAGCCGGTGGCTTGCCCGATGAGGCCGTCGGCCTCGGCGTCCCAGGTACGTAGAACGGAGGCTATCTCGCGTGCCAGCCACGCGGCATGGGCGTCATCGCAGGACTGCCAGGCGTCGAAGAGGGCGGTCAGACTCAAGGGCTGCCACGGTGCCGGCGGGGTTGCTTCGTCGCCGTGGAGGGTGCAGTAGAACCGTCGTGGGGCGGTTGGCTCGACGTTCTCGGCCCATACGTTGTACCGGTCGAGTTGGTCGCCGTGAACGTCGGATGCGCCCTTCATCTCCAGCACGGCGACCGGCTTTCCGCTGTCCTGCCGCCGTAGGACCAGGTCAAGGCGGCCTTTTCCCTTGCCGGCTTGGACCTCGCGCTGACAGGTGTAGGGCCCACCGTGCAGGTTCAGTAGGCGCAGCAGGGGCCGCGGGTCTATTTCGAAGAGGAAGGCAAGCAGGTCGCTGGCAGTGTTCTCGTGTGCGACCAGACGTCCGAGGGCATTTCGACGGCGCTCGCTGGTCTCCGCCTCGTCAAACTGTTTCATCTGCAACCACCGTTGTGAGACAGGGCCGTTGGCAAGACGGCTCTGGTATGAGGAGCCAGCCCGCCATTTCACGTACGCGGACAGGCGCCGGACTTCAGCGAGCGTCGGAGTTGCTTCCGATCCACTCGTCGGGGATCAGAGCATCGCCGCGCCAGTTGTGGCGTACAGCTTGCTGGAACCACGGTTCGGGGAGGTCAGCGTGATCGCACACGATGATTTGCATGTCGGGTGCCAGCTCGCTGGCGACGTCTCGCATGAACTCGAACAGGCGACGTACCGCGGCACGGTCATCGTCATGGCTGGGGATGCCGCGGTGCTGGTCCACCTCGGACGGGTAGTACGCCTGAGTGGGCTGGTCGAGCATGAGCAGGTGAGGCACCGGTCGGCGCTGGCGAACAAAGTAGCGGTGCAGTGCGAGGTGGGCGATGAGGTGGTAGCCGATCCAGTTCTCGGCGCTGCCGATGCGAAACAGCGGTGCTGGCCCGCTGTCGGTGTCGATGACGACGGTGAGGCGGTGCAAGTCGAGACGGATGTTGCCGCCGCGGTGCTCAAGTTCAAGTCGGTCCGCCCAACGGGTCATGTCGGCGCCGACGACGCCGAGCCGTGAGGTCACCTGCTCACGTTCTTCGTCGGGGTCGAGGTCGGCGGCTAGACGGTCGACGTTTCGACGGGCTATGTCGACGCGGGTGCGTAGACCGTCGAGGGTGTCTTCATCTCCGGCTTGGCGTAGGCGGGTCAGATACAGGTCGATGCGGCCCTTGGTGAAGGCTCGGTCTTCTCCACGGCTGCGGGCCGCATCGAGGGCGGCGTCAGCGGCGCGGAGTCCGGCCAGGGCAGCGTCGGCTCCGCGTAGCTCTTGGCGGACGCTGTCGGCGCGACGCTCGAGTTCGTCGAGGGCAGCCACACGTCGCGGCTGGGCGCTCTCGACGGCCCGGAGCTGGCTCCGAAGATCATCGAGGGTCTGCTGCAACTCGCTGATCTGGGGATCGGGCTCGCCCAGGCCGTTGCCGCATATCGGGCAGATGTGGGCGTCAACGTGACCGTTGGGTTGCACTAACTCCAGGCTTTGCAGCCGGCCGGCACCGACGCGGACGGCTGTCTGGTAGTCGCGCTCGCCGCGAGCTTGGTCATCCAGTAGTGCGCGCTGCTCGCCGATGGCCCGCAACTGTCGGCGCAGGTTGTCGCGGCGCTGTTCGAGTTCCCGGCGTCGGGTGTCGTTGTTGTGGTCGATGGCTAGGTCGACGGTTGGGGTACCGAGGGCCTGTGTCAGGGCTTCCACGGCAGCGTCACGGCCGTCGACGTCCGTGCTGGCAATGAGCCCTTTGGCGTGGGCTTCGTTCAGCAACGCTCGGAGCTCGACCTCCACATCGCGGTTGAGTCTCTCGGCAGCGGCCAGGTCGGCCTCAAGGCGGCGAAGCTGGCGGCGAGCAGTCTGCAACTGCTGGCGCCTGGCGGCTTGGTCACCCGGCACGGCGCCAAGGAAGTACGGCAGTGTGTCGGTGATCGCCTGGTGGATCCCGCGGTCGCCTTGCCGATGGAACAGCAGGTCGCGGTTACCAATTTCGCCCTGGCGTTGCAGGCATAAGAGCAGTGCGTGGCCGAGGTGGGCCTCCAGAGGGGCACGTAGGGCACCGGCCTCGGGGAGGTGCAGGTTCTCGCCGATCCCGATAAGCCGGCCGAGCTGCTGGCGGACGGTGTCGGAGTCGACGTTGACCATCAGGTCGGCGTAATCCAGCGGCTGCAGATCCGCGCCGAGTTCCAGCATTGCTTGTTGGGTGGAGGCGCGACCGGCCCGTGGGGCTGGGCGGGCGACGAACGCGCGGGTGGGCTTCCCCCTGAGATGTGGACACCCTGAGACTGGATGTTGGTCCAGAGGAAGGGGTGTCCCCGTTGGGGCGTCCATCGAAGTACACGGAAGAGTTCCGGCGTGACGCGGTTGATTTGGTTCGCTCGTCGCGGCGGCCGATCAATCAGGTGGCCCGTGAGCTGGGGATGAGTCACGAGACGCTGCGCAACTGGGTCCGCGCCGCTGAACGCCAAATCCAGACGGGTTCGGGGGCCTCGGGCGAGGCGCTGTCGGTGGCTGACAAGGACGCCGAGATCGCTCGGCTGCGGCGTGAGGTCGCGGAGTTGCGGCAGGAGAAGGAGATCCTGCGTAAGGCAGCCGCCTATTTCGCGAAGGAGATGGATCGGTGACCGGCCGCTTCCGGTTCATCTCCGCCCACCGTGCCGTGTTCGGCGTCAAGCGGCTGTGTCGGGTCCTGGCGGTGTCCCGCTCGGGGTTCTATCGCTGGAGCGCCAGCGAGCCCGCTCGGCAGGCTCGCGCCGCCGGTGAGGACGCCCTCGCCGAGCAGATCAGGGCCATCCACGCCGGCTCCGGCGGCACCTACGGCTCCCCGCGGGTGACCGTCGAGCTGCACCACCAGGGCGTGCGCGTCAACCGCAAGCGGGTCGAGCGGATCATGCGCCAACGCGACGTGGTGGGCCGGCACCTGCGCCGCCGCAAACGCACCACCATCCCCGACCCGGCCGCCCCACCAGTGCCGGACCTGATCGGCCGGGACTTCACCGCCACCGCACCGGACCAGCGATGGTGCGGCGACATCACCTACCTACGCGTCGGCGCCGGCTGGCTCTATCTGGCCACGGTCATCGACATCGCCACCCGACGGCTGATCGGCTGGTCGATCAACACCCACATGCGCGCGGAACTGGTCATCGACGCCCTCGACGCGGCGGTCGCCGCCCGCGGCGGCCGGGTCGACGGCGTGGTCTTCCACTCCGACAGGGGCGCCCAATACGGCAGCGGCGATTTCGCCGACGTCTGCCAACGGCACGGCATCCGCCGCTCGATGGGGCGGATCGGCTCGTCGTACGACAACGCCCTGGCCGAGGCGTTCTTCGCCACCCTCAAACGTGAACTCGACGTCGACCGCCGCACCTGGACCAGCGAAGCCGACGCCCGCCGCGACGTGTTCCGGTGGATCGCCTTCTACAACCACCGACGCCGCCACTCCGCACTCGACTACCTCAGCCCCGCCGACTACGAACAGACCCTCACACCGACTACGCTGCACCAGATCGCGGCATAACCCGGTGTCCACATCCCGGGGGGAACCTCACGGGTGGTGGGTAGCTGGACAAGCACCGCGTACCACGAGACGGTGTTGGTAATCGGCCCAACTGGCATGGTGACGGTGTCACGGCCCAAGCAGAACTCGGTGATGTCGAGCAAGGCACTCTTGCCGGTGGCCGACCAGCCGGTGACGATATTCAGCTCACCGGGCCGGAAGTCGACCACGCGCCGGTCACCGGCTCGGTTGTACAGCACGATTGCTAGCAGATTCATGTCGTCAGGGCTCCACACCGAGAATCGCGAAGGCGGTGCCGGGCTGGTCGGCCTTGGCCAGCCAGCGGCCCACTAGTTGTGCACTGCGCAGCAGTTGCCGAAGCTCAGGGTCGCGGCTCCTCCCGACCGCGCCGCTGAGCCCGCCAGCCTCGACGGTCAAGACGCCATGGCGCAGCCCGAACCGGAGGCCCTCCCGGACTGCCGGCGTAAGTGCCCGCGCCCGCGCCGCGAAGCCAGTGTGCAGCAGAGCGTTGCGGGACACCCACGAAGCGAGGTGCGTCGTGGTGCTGCGGGGCAACGCCTGGCGGGTGCTGCGGTGTAGGACCAGAGGTGCGACGACAAACGCTAGCGGCCAAATCATCGTCCGCTGCCGTTCAGTCCGGTAACCAGCCGCGGCAGCGGCCAACACAGTCGCCACCATCGCTGGGTTGAGGTACGCCGCCGACACCTGCGGTCGATCCTGCCAAGCCGTCACTGGCTGCCCGCCAGCAGCAACGACCCAACCCGGTCGGCGAACTCGGGATGCCAACCCACCCGACCCGCATCGGCGAGTTCGTGGTGCTTGCCCCGACAGAAAAACGACTCGTCGTAGCGGTCGCGAACCCGGATGCCAGTGCGATCGAGAGTCTCGCGCAGCAGCCGCAGCCCGGCCCGCCGCTTGGCATCCTCGTCCGCGTCGGCAGGTAGCTCGGCCACCATCCACTCGTACTCGCGTTCCCACTCGTCGCGTAACCGTGCCTCAAACGCTTCCAACTCATCCAAGCCGATGAGGTCGTCATCGATCCAACGAGCCGTCTGCGCATACGCCCGGTAATAGTCGATGATCGCCTTCTGGATCAGCCGTGCTGGTGTGCCGACCCAGCGCAGTTGCTGCACGAAGCGCCGGTCCAGGTAGGTCACTTCTTCGGCAGGATCGAAGTGCTCCGGCTGCACCAGCGTCGGAAGGTTGTCGCGAGTGAACTGGTCACGCAGCTCATCAATCTTTACCGCGACATCGACGGCGTTGACCCGTCGTCGATGCCCCTGCAGCAGGTCGACGACCTTGGCGTGCCACCACGACCACAGCAACCCCATAAAGGTGTCTTCGTGCCCGCGCGGCAGCGCCCAGCGCAGGACCCGACGCACCGCATCGTCCAGATCGCGGATCAGAGGTGCGGCATCCAGCAGATAGATACGGGCGACGAAGACTGCGCGCACCGCGGGGTCAAGGTCCAGGAACTGGCGACGCCAACCAGCGCTCACCTCGGCGGTCGAATCCGCTGCTGCGGCCTCCAGCAGCGCCAGCGCCCGCTTGACGTCTCGTTCCAGCGGTCGTAGCGCCGCTGCGGCACTGTGCGGTCCCGCTGTCTGCGTCGTCACCATGGTGAGCGTCGGGCCCTCCGGATCACCCACGTCCTGGGTATCCATCCACGCTCTGAGCGTGCGCCATATGTCGACGTCCTTGTCACCCAGCCCGCGGCCGGCACGGAGGTGATGCTTCAGCTGCAACAACTCAGTAGGTGTTCCGTCTCGCTCCCAAGCGACATCGTCGTGCAGCTCCAAGGTGATGGCACAGTCAGGCCGCTCTTCGGACCGCCGCAGCAGCTCAAGCAACGGCCACTGTGACTGGTACAGGTAGCCCAGCGCAGATGGTGCGGCGTTGTGCAACGACGACGACACGACGCGTAGTGTCGCGGAGTGAGCCGATCATGTCCAGACTTGCGTCGCTCTTTTGGCCGACGGGCCGGGCACCAATCCACTGTTTGGCAGGCCGTCCCAAGGTGACACGACAGGGCGCTCGGTACGACGTGTTGACGGCGCTGCCGAAGCACGGCTGCCTGACCGATCGTGACTACCTGGACCGTCGGGCTCTGCGCCGGTCTGACTTGGTGACCTCTTCGGCGATCCCGAAGAGGTCACCAAGGCGGCTAGACTTGCGCGAGCTTCAAGGTCTTGCCGATTGTCATCGGCGGTGGGGCAATGGTTCGTGTCGCCCCTCGGACACGAACAGAATCCCAACGGTGCGCGGCAAGCTCAACACTTGCCCGCACCGTTCGTGTTTCCGGGTCGTACGACAGGTGCAGCCCGAGGCTGCGGTAGACCTCCAGATTGTGTTCCGGCTCGGCGTCTCGCAGGGCGTGCACGAGGTCGCCTGCGCATGGAGAGCGGTCGCCGTGCCCGCGAGGTCGGCACCGGGTTCGTGGCGGTTCCGGAAGCGACGGCGTCCTGGCCGGTCTCCAGCAGGGTTCTGCCGCGAGCGAACCCGCTTGTCTTGTTGCGGTGCGCTTCGGAGGATCGGTGGATGGATCTCCTCACCGCGGAACGGCAACTCCAAGCCGCCCAGCGCGCCGCCGACGTCGAGTCCCTCGACGTGCTACTGCACCCGCAGGTGGTGGGTGCCGGACCGGACGGCACGGTCTTTACGAAGGAAGACGACTTGGAGAGCTACCGCTCCGGTGCACTGCGAATCACCAGCCTGGTGGAGGAGTCGCTCGGCGTCCAGGAAGACGGTCAGACTGGGGTGACTCGCATGGTCGCTGCGGTGGATGCCGTTCAGGGCGGTGTCGCTATGTCCGCGCGGTTGCGCTACACCCGACTTTGGGTGCGTGAGGACGGCAACTGGCGGGTGTTGGCCGCCACCTTCGTCCCGGTCTAGGGAGCCTCTTCAACTGCGGTGCACCGGGTTCTCGAGGTGATGAAGGACGAGGATGGAGTGCACGATCGCGGTGGCGCGGCGTGGGCGGCAGCGCAGCTTTGTCAGGACTTGCCAGGTTTTGGAGGTGGCGTTGGCGCGTTCACCGATGGCGCGGATGCGGGCGTGAGCGGCGGTTGACCTTCTTCTGCCAGGGCGCTGCGGGCCGACTTTCACCAGAATTTCCTCACCCCTCGCCAACTCCCTGGACGCCATGCTCGCCGAAGCCCGCGAGTGCCGGCTGTCCCTCGTGCTGTCCCACCAGGATCTTGCCCAGGTCCCAAAGATCTCCTCGCCGCCGCCTCGACCAACGCCCGCAACAAGCTCTACTTCTCCTGCGCCCCGGAGGACGTACGCGTCCTTGCCCGCCACACCCTGCCGGAACTCGACGAGCACGACCTTTTCGGCTACTGAACGTAGTCTGCGCTGGTATTTGCCGAGCAGTGAGGGGCGCCGACCTCGCGCCTTGTCTGCGGCAGACCCGCGCACGAGGCTGGTCACTCGATGTCGTGCCCGGGGTGGTGTGCGCGTCCGGACGTCCGGCGTGCGCGTCTATTGGGGACGTTCAGGTGGGTCGGCGAGAGCGTACGGTCACCTTGGCTAGATATTCATGTTGCTTGTATATTCGGCACCATGCGATCGACTTCGCGTCCCGCGCTGCGGGAACCGTCGTACTTCGTCCTTGCTGCCCTACTCGGTGGCCCTCTCCACGGGTATGCCGTGATCAAGCGGGTGACTGAGCTGTCCGATGAGCGGGTGACACTCGCTGCCGGCTCGCTGTACTCAGTGATCGATCGGCTGCTCGGCGAGGGACTCATCACCGCCGACGGTGAAGAGATCGTCAACGGGCGTGCCCGCCGCTACTACCGGCTCACCGACGAGGGCCACCGCGTACTCGCCGAGGAAGCCGACCGGCTCGCCCGGGCCGCCCGGGTGGTCATGGATCGCCTGCCGCACCGGAGCTTCCCGCAGGGAAGCACCCATCAACCTTCTATCGCGAGGATCAGACCAGCATGAGTTCTGATGTTCTGGAGAAGCGTTACCGCATGCTGCTGCGGGCCTATCCGGCCGGTTATCGCCGCGAACGTGCCGACGAACTGATCGATACGTTGATCGGCGAGGAACCGACCACCCGCCGCTGGCCCAGCGTCCGGGAAGCGGCCTCGCTGATCCGGGGCGCCCTACATGTGCACGGTGGCAGCACCGCGGCCCGGCCCACCGCCGTGCTGCTCTGGCAGGGCATCCACCTGGGTGCCATGGCGGTGCTGGCGCTGGGTGCGCTCATCGGCCTGGACGACCTCGTCGAGGCGTTCCAGTTCGGCGGATTCTTGGACCCCCTGGCCGTCCTGCGGGATCAGGGCATCTTCGCGGTCATGGTGATCGCGGCGCTGGTGGCGCTCGTCGCGGGCCGCACCCGCACCGCTGCCGTCCTGGTGGTAGCTGCGGTGGTGGTGCCGACCGCGATCTCCCCGTACCTGTTCCTCAACGGCCTGCCGCAGTGGTGGGCAGCGGTTGTCGCCACGCCTTTGATCCTGGTGGGCCTGCGGCGTCCGGCGGACGTGCCGCCGACGCCCCGGGCCAACGCCGTTCTGGTCACCGCCGGCATACTCGCCCTGCATCTGATTCCTGGGGACGGCTTCCGCAGGGTCGACATGAACTCGCAGATCGTTGCCGCCACCATGGTGATAGTCGGGGTAGTCGCCTTCCTGTGGGTGGCGACGGCCGACCAGCGACTGCTGATTGCCGTCGTTCCCACCCTCCTGCTGGGCACGCTCCACCAACTGGGCAACGCCGGGTCGACGGGGGAACTGCTGCACCGGCCCGACGCCCTGCCGTCCCTGGTCGTCGCGGTCCTCATGGCAGTCGTCGCGGTCATTTCGACCCGGCTGCGTCAGCGCACCCGCGCCTGACCAACCGACGGGCGGTCCGGCCACGGCCGGACCGCCCGGGCAAGAATCGGTGGAACAGCCTTACGCCATAACGACATAGCCGATGAGCGGCGGCAGCGGCTGGTGGCAGCGTTGGACGGCTGTGTTCCAGGCCGCGATCGACGGTACCGACTGTCCGCGTATCGACTACGGCTACTCGCGACACCTTTCACGCCGCAGGGGCGGCAGTTCGGACGTAATAGAGCGACACGGGCTGCACTCGGCTGCTCTTCAACGGTCGTTGGCTGCGTCGCTGATCTCTCACGGCCGGACTCCGGAGGGAGTCTTGTCCCCCATGCGAGCTACCTGCAAGTGTCCACCGCACGGGGACGATTGTGGCGGCCGAACTCCATAGGTTTCTTTGTGTCCGCGGCGCTCCGGTCGCGGACTGCGAAGGAGTCGTCATGCGCTTCGTCAAACAGCTTCTCGCCGTCGCCGCCGTCGCCCTCGTCGGCGGGCAGAGCATCGCCGCCGTCGAGGGCAGTTTCTTCCTCACCTTGGTGATCGGCGCTGTGACGGCGGTGCTGGGCGTGGTCGTCTACCGGTGGGTCGTGCGGCGCACCGAGCGCCGTGAGCCGACCGAGCTCGGCCCGGACGGTTGGAGCGGGAAGCTGGGCCGCGGGACGCTCATCGGCTTCGCCATGTTCGCGGCCGTCATCGCCAACATCGCGTTCCTCGGCGGTTACCACGTCGAGGGCTGGGGTTCGCCGACGCGAGCGCTGGGTCTGCTCGGGCTCATGGCGGCCATCGCGGTCACCGAGGAGCTGCTGTTTCGCGGGGTGCTGTTCCGCATCATCGAGGAGCGTACGGGCACCTGGATCGCTCTCGCCCTGACTGGCGTGGCGTTCGGCGCGATGCACCTGGTCAACCCGGACGCCAGCCTGTGGGGGGCGACCGCCATCGCGATCGAGGCCGGGTTCATGCTGGCCGCCTGTTACGCCGCCACCCGGAACCTGTGGGTCCCGATCGGCCTGCACTTCGGCTGGAATTTCGCCGCCGGCGGCATCTTCAGCGTCGCCGTGTCGGGTAACGGCGAGTCGAAGGGGCTGCTTGAGGCCTCGACGTCGGGGCCGGTCGCGCTCAGCGGCGGCGCTTTCGGGCCGGAGGGCAGCCTGTACGCGGTGCTGGCCGGCGTGGTGCTGACCGTGGTGTTCCTGTGGCTGGCCAAGCGCCGCGGGCGCATCGTCCCGCGCCGCGGCCGTACAGCGAAGGTCCCGGCAACCGCTACGGTGTCCCAGTGAGCAAGTTCCGGAGGCTCCCGGATCTGTGGCGGCAGTGGCCGATCACGGTCCGGGACCTCCCGTTCGCGCTGGCCTTGGCCCTCGCGGCGGTGGTCCCGGCCCTGGAGCGGCAGGGTACGCAGCTCGGCGACCTCCCGGACCGCCCGTACGACGCGCTGACCGTCGGTGCCGTCGCCCTGGAGTGCCTGCCGCTGGCCGTACGCCGTCGGTGGCCGGCCGTCTGCCTCGCGCTGGTGTCGCTCGGCTTCGCGATCGACCAGCTCCGCGGCTACCACACCATCGCGGGTACGGGACTGGCCATCGCGCTCATCAGCGCCGGCGCCCACCTGGAGCGGCACCGCTGGGTCGTCGCGGGTCTCGCCTCGGCGGCGTACGTGCCCCTGGCGATCTCCCTCGACCGGCTCGGATCGGGTGAGGGCGTCGCCGGGTTCACCACCTTCTACCTTCTGCTGGCGCTCGCGTGGGGCATCGGGGCGTGGCTGCGCCAGAACCGGGCCGCCGAGGCGGAACGCCGCCGCCATGTCGAGCAGGCCACCCGCACGGCGGAGCGCACGCGCATCGCCCGGGAGCTGCACGACGTCGTCACCCACCACGTGACGGCGATGGTCGTGCAGGCCGAGGCGGCACGCTATCTGACGGGCGCCCCGGACAAGCTGGACCAGGCCTTGAGTGCGATCACCGGCACCGGCCGCCGGGCCGTCGGCGACCTGCGGCAGCTGCTCGACCTGCTCAACCCGGATCACAACGCAGGCGACCCTCGTACGCCCTCCGTCGGCGACCTGGACACCCTCGTCGACCATTCCCGGCAGGCCGGGCAGCCGGTCGAGTTCGTCCGGGAGGGCACGCCGGCGACGGCCACCGGCAGCGCCGAGGAGGCGGCGTACCGCGTGGTGCAGGAGGCGCTGACGAACGCGCTGAAGCACGCGCACGGCAGCCGGACCGAAGTTCGCCTTCACCACGGGGAAAGGGAGACGACCGTGGAGATCAGCACCGACGGCTCCGGATCCGCCAGCGCGTCTCCGGGCGGCAGCGGGCGCGGCCTCGCCGGGCTCCGCGAGCGGGTCACCGCCCTCGGGGGCGACTTCAGCGCTGGCGTGCAGACCGACGGCGGCTTCCTCGTGCGGGCCCGGATCCCGGCCGGGTACCCGTCGTGACCGCGCCGATCCGGGTGCTGGTCTGCGACGACCAGGAGCTGATCCGCGCCGGATTCGCGACGATCATCGACGCCCAGCCCGACATGGAGATCGTCGGCGAGTGCGGCGACGGGCGCGCTGGGGTCGACCTGGCCGCTCGGCTCCGGCCGGACGTGGTGGTGATGGACGTCCGGATGCCGGTGCTCGACGGCATCGAGGCGACCCGCCTGCTGGCCGGCGCCGGGGTCCCCGAGCCGGTGAAGGTCCTCGTGGTGACGACGTTCAACCTCGACGAGTACGTCTACGAGGCACTGCGTGCGGGCGCCAGCGGCTTCCTGCTCAAGGACGCCCCACCGGCGCAACTGCTCCACGGCATCCGCACGGTCGCGACGGGCGCCGCGCTGCTGGCCCCGGAGGTGACTCGGCAGTTGGTGGGCCGCTACGCGGCCCGCATCCGCCCGGCCGAAGGCGACCCGAGCAGCGGCGCGCTGACCCCGCGCGAGATGGAGGTGCTCCGCCTCATCGCGGAGGGTTTGTCCAACAGCGAGATCGCCGCGGCCCTGGTGATCAGCCAGGAGACGGTAAAGACATACGTGTCCCGCATCCTCACCAAGCTCGACCTGCGCGACCGGGTGCAAGCCGTGGTGTACGCGTACCGTCGGGGCCTGGTGACCTGAGGTGGCCGCTACTCCTGTCGGCGCTGGCGGTGCCACTATCGCGGCATTCCCCGATCCGGGCGCTGCTGCGGATACCGTATGCCGCGCCTGTGGTCCCACGGATGCTGGGCGTGGATGATTCCGCGCTGCGGCGACGCAGCCGCTACGCGACCGTGCTGATCGATGCTCGAACACGGCTGCTCGGCCAGGGACGTACGGCTGCGGTGGTCGCTCTGCGGCCGAGGTCGAACCTCCGCGCACAAGAAGAAGGCCCGCACCGAGCCGGTGCGGGCCTTCTTCTTGCTGACATCCGGTCAGAGCTTGCCCCAGATCTGGTTGGCGGTGCCGGCGCAGTCCCACAGTTGCAGCGCGGCGCCGTTGCTACCGACCCAGTCCTTGATGTCCACGCATCGGCCGGAGGAGACGTTCACCAGGGTCCGGGCGGAGGTGAGGGTGAATCGCTGCACCGGGTTGGTGTTGCAGGCGGTCAGTTGGATCGGCGTGCCGTTGGCGAGGGCGCCACCGGCCGGGTCCATGCACTTGCCCATCGCCCGCAGCGTGCCGTCCCCGTGGAAAGCCCAGCTCTGCGCGGCGCTACCGTTGCAGTCGAACATCTGGAGGCGGGCTCCGTCGACCGGGTTGCCGCCCGGGATGTCGATGCAGCGACCGCTGAAGTTGGACTGCAGCATCGTCGCCCCGACCGGCGGGGTCGTCGGCGGGTTGGTGCCCGGTGGTACGCCGGGGTCACAGTCGTTGGTGGTGACGACGCTGTCGACGTGCACGGTGCCTCCGGAGCGGTACCCGTTGATCGCCGCAGCCGCCTGCGTGGGGCTCAGCACCTGCTTCTTGGCGTGGTACACGTAGTCGACCGACTGGATCCAGGTGCTGGTGCCGACCCCCGTGTGCCCCGTCAGGTCGATGAACCACTGGTTGAAGTCGATCGACATGTTCTGCCGGGGGTAGAACTTGCCTGAGTGGTCACCGACCAGCGCGCCGTCGATGTAGTACTTCACGTGACCACCGGAGACCGTCGCCATGACGTCGTGCCAGCCGTTGATGCTGCCGGCCTGCTTGCTGTGCTGGTTGTCGGCGTACCACGGATCGGCCACGTAGGTGTACCAGCTGGTCTGGTAGTTGATCGGGCCCGGCTCACCCCAGCCGCCGTTTGGCAGGTACTCGGAGAAGTCCAGCTCGGAGTACATCGGGTCGCGCGGCGCGGCAAGCGGGGAGATGGCGTAGAAGGTCTGGTTCACGTGGTCGCCGTCCGGGCCGCTGACCGGGGCGTCGGCGAACTTTATCCGGGCGAGGTAGGTGCCCTCGAAGAAGCGGCGGTCGCTCTGCGAGAACTCGGCGTGCGACGTACCGCCCGCGGTACCGTCGGTGACCGCTCTCAGCTGGGCGACCTTCTGCCCGTCGACGGTCGGGAACGACACGTTGTCAGCGAGCCAGCGCGCACCACTCACGCCCGGGCCGCCGGGACTGCTCCGGATGCGCCAGCCCCGCTGGCCAAGGGCCGCGTCCGTACGGGATGAGTAGTTGAAGTCATCGAAGAGCACGCCGCAGCCGACCGCGGCGCTGCTGCTCGGTGCGGCGACGATACCGATGCCGGTGAGGGCTGCGACGGTTGCGGCGAGGGTCGCACCAATGGCGACCTTGCGGATTGGCGTTGGCGTAGGCCCCATGAGGGTGGGCTCCTTCGCATGAGAGGCGCCGGCCGGCCTGGGGGCCTGCCAGGACTGAGGCGGGACGATGATCTCAGCACCGGACTGACCAGTGGTGTGGCAATCGGCTGTCTGGATACCCTCGCCCACGCCAATGATTTACGTCAATACCGCGCGTGCGGGCAGGTGTACCGCAACGACGTAACCCCCCGGTACGGCCACGGGAGCGGGGACCGTTCACCGCGCCGCAGCTCGCCGGGCACATGGAGGACCTCAAGCCGATCGCACAGTGGATCTGGGCCCCGGCCGCGACCGAGACCCTGGAGCAGGTGATCGGCGTCGGCGAGGCGGGCCGGTACTGGTGGTCCCACGAGTCCGTCACCATCGCCGCCGCCGAGCGACGAGCCGCAGCCCCGGACCGGTACGGCGGTAACCGGCACGCCACCGGTCACCACGGCAGCCACGGCGTTGGCCATGACGGCGGTGGTTTCGCCGGCGGTGGTCCCAGCGTGCACGTCTGGTGGTCGAACTGCTGCTGCACCCTGCCGTGCAGGGCACCTCGGTGGTGCTTTTGCTCGACGCCGCGCTCGACCGCTGACTGGCCAAGCCGGGGGAGGCCGTGTCCCGCTACGTCGCCGGGGTGCATTATGGCCGGTGGTCGTGCCGTCCACACTGGTCTGACGGTCCGAGTTGAGGCGCGTTCGTGGGCGGACGTCCGTCCAGGCAGGTCTGGCCGACGCCGGAGAACGTCGATATCGTTACCGGCCAATCGGACGGCCGGTGATCATTCGTCGTCCGCCGACCTGCCCAAGCCCCGAGATGAGAGGACGCGCTCGTGGCCTCACCCGCCGATTCGACGGTCGCCGGCGGCGACGTCGAGCCGCAGCGGCCCATTCCACGGTTCCTCACCGAGTTCACGCCCACTCGGTGGCGCCGTCGGCTGAGCCCTTTCTCGCGCGTACCAAAGCATTCCAAGATGGGCGAGACCTGGCACGTGGCGGCGAAGACCGCCCCGGACGAGCTGGTCATCGTCGATCGCCCGCCGGACATCGACCCCGACGGAGCCGAAGCCCGCACCTACACCGAGTGGGCGGAGCTCGTCGATCGCGCCGCGGCCTGGCTGCACAAGGCGGGCGTGCGCCCGTGGGACCGGGTGGCGATCCTCAAGCAGAACCACCTGGACATCGTCGTTCTCGGCTGCGCCATCGCCCGGATCGGCGCCATCCCCTGCATGTTCTCCGGCTCCTATGGCCCGGAGGCGATGATCCCGATGCTGGAGCGGCTGGAACGGCCGTTCCTGTTGACCGACCAGAAGCACCTCGACAAGTGCGGCATCACCCCGGAGGTGGTGGCGGAGCTGACCGTACGCACGATCAGCGTCGACGCGGTCGCGGACCGGCCGGACGTGCTGCGCCTGGACGACTTCAAGGACGCGCCACCGGTCCAGCCGAACATGCGCGAGTTCAAGGAGCCGGTGGTCATCACCCACACCTCCGGCACCACCGGCATCCCCAAGCTGGTCATGCACTCCGCCGAGTCCATCTACGCGATGGCGATCGTGGAGACCGAACGGTGGCCCCGGTTCGGGCTGCGGCGCAGCGACACGGTGGCCTTCTGCGACCCCTACACGCACGAGCGGCTCACCACCATGCAGCTGGCGATGGCTGCGGTCGGCCCACGGGTGATCTATCTGTCCGACCCGCTGTCGCCACGGGTCCGGGAGCTGCTGGCCGAGCACAAGCCGACACTGGTGGAGGCGCTGCCGAACATCTACCTCGCCTGGGAGCCGCTGGCCCGCGACCCCGCCGGCCTGTTCAGCAACGTGCGGGAGTACGTCAACTCGTTCGACGCCATTCACACCCGCACGATCCGCACCTTCATGGCCGCCACCAAGCGCCGCTTCCCGATCTGGGTCCAGTCGTGGAGCCAGAGCGAGAACGGCGCGCTGTGCATCCGGCCGTTCTTCCGCTTCGTCGTGCGGCGCAGGGGGCACCGGCCGCCGCCGACGCAGCTGATCGGCTGGCCCATCCCGTTCCACGCCAAGATGCGGGCGGTGGACCCGGAGACCGGCAAGGAGGTCCCGCGCGGCCAGGTCGGCCTGATCGAGATCGACCAGCCGGGACGGTGCCTCGCGTACGTGGGCGAGCAGGACCGGCATGACCTGAAGTGCAACGGCAGGTGGTGGAACACCGGCGACCTCGCAGTCATCAACAAGTGGGGTGCCGTCCGGATCGTGGACCGGGAGATCGACCGGATTCCCGGCGGCAGCGCGATCGAGTTCGAGGACCTCATCCTCGACCGGATCGAGTACACCACCGAGGTCGTCATCCTTCCGGTCGCCGGTGACCTGCCGGTACCCGTGGTCAGCACCATGGACGACGTACCGCTGGACAAGGCCGACTGGGATCGGGCGGTCGCCGACCTGAGCCCGATGGCCCCGCCGATCCAGATAGAATGGGACGAGTTCCCACGAACCGGCACGTGGAAGATCCGCCGAGTCGCGCTTCGGGAGAAACTGCTCTCCGGTGCCCAGGCGATCGGCATCGGGCGCTGGAACTGACCGTCGTCGTCCTCTGACCACAACGACGCGGCGCCGGTGGAGACTGTGCCGGCGCCGCGTCGTTGTGGACCACCGCAGTCGAGCGAAGGGTAACTGCGATGTTGGATCTCCTCGGCCGGCTCGCCCACCGGGCGCGGTGGTGGGTGATCGCTGCCGCCGCGGTGTTCCTGGTCGCCGCGGGCGGCTGGGGCGCGGGCGCCTTCGACGACCTGGCCGTCGGCGGGTTCACCTACGCGTCCAGTGAAAGCTCCCGCGCCGACGAGGTCGAACGCAAGGCGCTCGGACGCAACGACGCGGACGTCGTCGTGCTGTTCGGCAGCGACCGCTGGACGGTGGAGGACCCCGCGTACGCCGACGCCGCCCGGCGCGTGCTGGACGGGCTGCCGGCGGACCGGGTCGAGGGCGTCACTGACTACTGGCGGGCCAGGGTTCCCGCCCTCGTCAGCACCGACCGGCAGGAGACGTTTGCGGCGGTGCAGATCGCCGGTGCCACCGAGAACGACCGCCTCACCAACTACCTGGCCATCAAGGACAGCCTGACCAGTCCGGATCTCGACGTCACCGTCGGGGGCCCGCTGGCGCTGATCGACGACGTCAACAGCCAGAGCAAGGCCGACCTGACCCGCGCCGAGGCGTTGGCGTTGCCGATCCTGTTCCTGCTGCTGGTGTTCATCTTCCGCAACCTGCTGGCGGCGCTGCTGCCGGTTGTGGTCGGAGTGCTGGCGATCGTGGGTTCGATGGCCGGCCTGCGGCTGCTGGCGCAGTTCACCGACATCTCGATCTTCGCGGTCAACGTGGTCACGCTGCTCGGTCTCGGACTGGCCGTGGACTACAGCCTGTTCATGGTCAGCCGGTTCCGGGAGGAACTCGGCGCCAGCCACCCCGTCCCGGAGGCGTTGCGACGGACCATGGTCACCGCGGGCCGGACCATCGTCGTCTCCGCGGTGACCGTCGCGCTCGCGCTGGCCAGCCTGGCCGTCTTCCCGCAGGTGTTCCTCCGGTCCATCGCCGTCGGAGGGGTCGCCGCGGTGCTCCTGGCGGGGTTCTTCGCGATGACCGTCATGGCGGCGATGCTGTCTTTGTTCGGGCTGCGGCTGCGGGAACGTCGCCGCAGGCCGGTCGACACCGACCCGAACTCCGGCGCGTGGGCGCGCATCGCGCGGACGGTGATGCGCCGACCCGTACTCGTCGGGGGCGCGGTCATCGCCGTGCTTCTGGTTCTCGGTCTGCCGTTCCTGCGGATCTCCTACGGCTGGCTGGACACCCGGGTGCTGCCCGCCTCGGCGGAGAGCCGGCAGGTCCAGGACGCCATCGAGCGGTCGTTCCCGGACAGCGTCACCCGGCCCATCGAGGCCATCGTCACGCTGGACGGCCCGGTGACCGGTTCGCCCGGTCGGGAGGAAATCACCGCGTACGTGCAGCGGGTGGCCGCGCTGCCGGGCGTGCGGCAGGCGGACGTGAGCGGTCTGGCCGGCGACACCGCGCGGGTCACCGTCCGCTTCGACGCGGAACCGATCTCCGAGCAGGGCAGGCAACTGGTCGACGCGGTGCGTGGCGTCGCACCGCCGCCGTCCGGCACGGTGCTGGTCGGCGGCGACGCCGCCGGGTTCGCCGACCTGATGGACATGCTCGGGCAGCGGCTGCCGTGGATGGCGCTGCTCGTCGTGGCCACCACGTTCGTGCTGCTGTTCCTGTCCTTCGGCTCGCTGGTGCTGCCGGTCAAGGCGATCCTGATGAACGTGCTGAGCCTGACCGCGGCGTTCGGCGCGGTGGTGTGGGTCTTCCAGGACGGCAACCTCGCCGGGCTGCTGCGGTTCACCTCCACCGGCAACATCGACGTGGTGCAACCCATCCTGATCTTCGCCGTCGCGTTCGGGCTGTCGATGGACTACGAGGTGTTCCTGCTCTCGCGCATCCGCGAGCACTACGACCTCAGCGGTGACAACACCGAGGCGGTGGCGGTCGGATTGCAGCGGTCCGGCCGGATCATCACCAGCGCGGCCCTGCTGCTGGTGGTGGTGATCGGGTCGTTTGCGACCGCGAGCGTGCTGGTCGTGAAGATCATCGGTATCGGGCTCGCACTTGCCGTCGTCGTCGACGCCACCATCGTCCGGGCGCTGCTGATGCCGGCTACGATGCGGCTGCTCGGCCGGCTCAACTGGTGGGTGCCCGGGCCGCTGCGGCCGCTCTACAGCCGGTGGGGGATCCGGGGGGAGAGCGGCAACCTGGACGCGGAGCGTACGTCCGTCTAGAGCCGCGCCGCCGATGCCCGTACCGGAAAGGCCCCCGCCGTGCCCGCGTGCCGTGGCCTGGGGGCGCCCCCAGGCCACGGCACGGAGGTCAGTAGATCAACGCCCGGCCGAGGCCCATGTCGGTGAGGCGGGTGGAGTGCACGATGCTCGTGATCTCGACGGCCTTCTGGAGGCGTTCCTCCGGCGTGGTGTCGATCAGCCGCCGCCCGTCCCACACCTCGTAGTCGCCGATGGCGGCCAGGTGCGGGGCGATGCCTTCCTGGAACCAGTTCTCCCAGCGGGTGAGCTGGTCGGAGACCGGCAACTGCTCCCACAGTCGCATGCCCTCGCGGATGAGCTCGACGAGGCGTTCCTTGTCGTCGGGGTGCCGCTGCAGGTGCTCGCGGATGATCGACGTGCCGACGGCCAGGTGGCGCACCTCGTCGATGGCGGCGCCCTTCTCCATGTCCGCCATCCGCGGGTCGATCGGCCGCCACTTGCGTTCGCTGAGTTCGAACGACGGGGCGAGGAAGCCCTCGACCAGGATCGTCAGCAGCACCACGCCGCCGAGGAAGTCCTGTCGATCGCGCACGATCGGCATACCGTAGTCCTCCAACGGATCGAGGATGGCTGCCCTGTCGTGCGCGGTCTCCCGCGCGATGACGGCGGCGACGTCCCGCTCGTCGATGCCGAGGTTCCGCAGGTGGTTTCGGAAGATCATTGCGTGCCGGGTCTCGTCCATCAGCTGGGTGGCGTAGAACTCGGCGGTCGTGGAGTCCGGTGCGCACGCCACGATGTAGCCGATCGCGCGGGCCGCCCGCTCCTCGGCCAGCGCGCGGAACGCGACCTCCTGGATCAGCGCGTCGCGCAGCGGGCCCGGCTCGTGCAGGAAGCCCGGGATCACCAGCTCCGGCGAGTAGCCGAGGATGTTCCCGCGCAGCGTGCGCTGCGGAACGTTGGCGAACCAGTACCGCAGGTCGCAGTCGCGTGCGGTCAGCCGGATGCCCTCCGCGCCGTCGAACAGGGAGGACGCCTGGTCCCAGTCGGCGGCCTCGTCCGCCGTCATCCCCGACCGCTCGCCGCTGCGGGGGGCGGCGGGCTGGGGGCCGTAGGTGACCACCGGACGCGGAGCGGGCACGGCGACCGGTGCCCCGTCGGCGGCTCGAGCCGGGGCCGGGGCTGGCTCGATCGCGCGGCCGGCCGCGGGCGCGGCGGACGGCGCGACCACGGACGGCTGCGCCGCAGCGGTCGGTGCCTGCGGCGCGACTGGTGCCTGCGGCGCGACCCGCGGCTGTGATGCGACCGGCGCCTGTGCCGCTGCCACTTGCTGTGGCGCCGCCGGTGGCTGCGCGGCCGGTGCCGGGCTGTCGTTCATCATGAACGGGCCGGTGCCATCGAGGAAATCGACCAGCGGCGACGCGACGCTGGCCCGCGACGGCGGATGGAACGCGACGCACTGGCAGGCCGCGACCAGGTAGGCCACCTCGGGGGAGCGGATGAACGACATGCCCCCGAGCATCTCCACCGCCTGGCGGGCGGCGTCGGTGATGGCGTCCTGCGCACCGTAGCGGGCCATCAGGACGCGGGCCAGCGCGTCGTTGTCCCTGTCGCCGGCCTGCATGGCGCGGGCCGCGCCCTCCAGCAACTGCGTCGCCGTCTCCAGGCGGGTGCCGAGGGCGGCGCGGTCGGTGACCGCGCCGCGCCGGTCGGCCAACGCACGTTCCACGAGCGCGCTGGCCATGCCCAGGTACGACGCGGTGATGAGCAGCTCGAACCAGATGAACCCGACGGTCTGCAGGTCGTCGAGCATCCCGTCCGGGCCGTTCTCGGTCGGGATGACCAGTTCCTCCTCGATGAACACGTCGGTCAGCCGGACTTCGTCGCTCTCCGCGCCGGCGAGCACGCTGCTGCCCCAGAACGGGTGCCGGGTGATGCCGCGTAGCGTGGCCGGCATGAGCAGGAAGGCCGTCTGCTGGCCGCCGCCCTGTGCGGGCACCGCCACGCTGGCCGTCAGCAGGTCCATCGAGTGGCTCAGGCTGCACGGTTTCTTCGACCCGTTGATCCGGTAGCCGCCGTCCACCGGCGTCGCCGTCATCGCGGGGGAGAGGATCCCCTGGGCCGGGCGGCCCTCGGCGAAGCCCGAGGAGACCAGCAGGTTGCGGTTGGTGATCGCCTCCAGCAGGGCCCACTCCATGCCCGAGTTCTTGATGCTCTCGGCGAAGGTGAACAGCGTCGCCACGGAGAAGTGGTGCATCGTGGTCGCGACCGTCAGCGACGGCGCGTGGGCGCCGATCGCGCGGGTGACCCGCACCGCGTCCAACGGGGACGCGCCGAGCCCGCCGTAGTCCTTCGGGATGACCAGGCTCGGGCCGCCGCTGGCCCGGAACGCCGGCAGCGTGGCGCCGCCGGAGGCTTCCCGTTGCTCGAACGGGATCTTCGACAACCCGTCGAGCAGCCCCGGCAGGTACGACTCGCAGAGGGCGCGGGCCTGATCGAGGGATCGCACAGAATTCCTCCGGGGACGACGGTCAACGAGGGATGAGTGAGTGGGCCGCCGCGCGGCGCAGCTTGCCTGACGGCGTCTTCGGCAGGGTGCCCGGTGGCAGCACCACGATCTGCGCCGGACGGGCGTCGACGTCGGCGAGCACCCGGTTGGCGATGGCGTCGGACAGCGCCTTCTCGGCGGCCGGGTCCCCGGCCAGGCGTGACTCGACCAGCACCGCGAACGACTCCCGGGCCACCGAGTCGCCGGCCATGAGTCGTACCGCCGCGACGTTGCCGTCCCGGACGCCGTCGACGCCGGCGGCCGCGCGTTCGATGTCGGTGGGGTAGATGTTGCGGCCGCCCATGATGATGACGTCCTTGCGGCGGCCGCAGACCACGATCTGCCCGTCGACCAGGTAGCCCTCGTCGCCGATGTCCAGCCAGCCGTCGTCGTCGAGGGCGGGCGCCGGGCCGTCCTCGGTGAGGTAGCCGCGGGTCACCGAGTCACCGCGCAGCTGCAACCGGCCGACCTCGCGGTCGCCCAGCTCGGCGCCGGAGTCGTCGACGACCCGCACGGCGGCGCTCGGGTGGGCGGCGCCGAGCATGGGCAGCCGGCGTACGCCGGCCGGGTGGCCGTCGCCCGCCGGTACCGCCCGCCGGTTCTTCTCCAGCTCCAGGGCATCGACGGTGTCGAGGAGCATCGGATCCGACAGCGCCGACAGCGAGATGACCAGGGCACTCTCCGCCGCGCCGTAGCAGCAGTTCACCGCCTCGGGGCGCAGGCCGAACCGTGCGCCGGCCGCGACGAATGCCTCCACCGTAGACGGGTCGATCGGCTCCGCGCCGTTGCACAGGGCCTTCAACCGGGACAGGTCGAGCGAAGCGGCGTCGGCGCGGGCGAGCTGCCGGGTCAGGATCGCGTACGCGAAGTTCGGCGCGGCCGTGATCGTGCCGCCGTAGCGGCTCATCAGTTCCGCCCACACCATCGGACGGGCGAGGAACTCCGCGGGCGTCACCATGACCAGGTCGATGCCAGTGAACATGGGCAGCAGCAGGCAGCCGACCATGCCCATGTCGTGGAAGAGCGGCAGCCAGCTGACCAGCACGTCGTCGCCGCCGCACTCGAGGTGGGCCGCGGTGTCGGCGAGGTTGGCGTGGATGTTGCGGTGGGTGATCCGCACCGCCTTCGGCTCGGCGGTCGAGCCACTGGTCAACTGCAGCAGCGCGGCGTCGTCCTCGGCGGCGGTCACGACGGTGAACTCCCGGTCGCTGTCCAGGTCGCCGATCATCAAGTGGGGGATGCCCCGTTCGCGCAGCACGCCGGCCATCGCCTCGAACGGCGCGCCCACCAGCACCAGCCGCGCGTCGATCATGCGCAGCACCCGCAGCGTGTCGTCGCGCCAGACCGACAGGTCGGTCCGCGGGGTCGGCTGGTGCAGCATGGTCACGCTGCCGCCGGCCAGCCACGTCCCCTGGACGACCCGCGCGACCTCCCCCGGGTCACCGGCCAGGACCGCGACGGCCTGGCGGGGGGCCAGCCCGCCCGCGACCAGCGCCGCCGCCGTACGCCGGGCCGCCTCGTGCAACTGCCCCCAGCCGCGCCGCACCGGGTTCGCGGGGGCGCCGGTGACCATGCCGCCCGGGGACCTCCCGGCGATGCCGACGACGGTGTCGACGAAACGGCTCACCTCAGTCTCGCCAGAATCATGCGGGCCAGCCTAGACAGGCCGATCGACAAAGACCATAGATCCTTTGTGGAGTCCGTACGGGCGATTGTGCACGCGGACAGGACCGATAAAGGATGACCGCTGCCCGGTAGTCGACCGCGGCACTGACGATGATGATCCGGAAGGCGGCCGCCTGAATGGGTGACTCCAGGACGCAGTGGTGGTTGGATGTCGTACGCACCCAGGCGGCTGAGGCGCTCGGCCGGCCGCGTGGTGACGTCACTCCGGACGGCGCCTTCGCCGACCTGGGCTTCGACTCACTGACCGCGCTCGAACTGGCCGACCGGCTGTCCGAGGCGAGCGGCCTCCAACTGTCCGGCACCCTCGCCTTCGACTATCCCAACCCGCAGGCCCTGGCTGAGTACCTGGCCACACAGGTCGACGGCCCGGACGCGGACCCGGGGCCGGGGCAGCACAGCGCGGCGGGCGAGCCGGGCGGCACGCGGTCGGGTGAGCCAGGTGGCACACCGGGTGAGCCCGAGCCGATCGCCATCGTGGCGATGGCCTGCCGCTTCCCCGGCGGAGCGGCCACCCCCGAGGACTTCTGGACCTTCCTGGCCGACGGCCGCGACGGCGTCGGGCCGTTCCCGACCGACCGGGGCTGGGACCCGCAGGTGTTCCACCCCGACCCCGACCGCCCCGGCTCCACCTACGCCCGGCACGGGGGATTCCTCTACGACGCCGGCGACTTCGACGCCGGGTTCTTCGGCCTGTCGCCCCGCGAGGCGTTGGCCACCGACCCGCAGCAGCGGCTGATGCTGGAGATCTCCTGGGAGGCGCTGGAACGCGCCGGCGTCGACCCCCGCACGCTGCGCGGCAGCCGCACCGGCGTGTACACCGGCGTCATCGCCAGCGACTACGCCCCGCGCCTCGGCGCCATCCCGGCGGAGGTCGCCGGCTTCCTGATGCCCGGCAACGCGTCCAGCATCGTCTCCGGCCGCGTGTCGTACGCGTTGGGCCTGGAAGGGCCCTCGCTGTCGGTCGACACCGCCTGCTCGTCGTCGCTGGTCGCGCTGCATCTGGCAGCCCGCTCGCTGCGTAGCGGCGAGTGCGACCTCGCCCTGGCCGGCGGGGTCACCGTGATCGGGACGCCGCTGGTGTTCACCGAGTTCAGCCGTCAGCGTGGCCTCTCGCCGGACGGGCGGTGCCGGTCGTTCGCCGCGTCGGCCGACGGCACCGGGTGGGCCGAGGGCGCCGGTGTGCTCGTCCTCGAACGGCTCGCCGACGCACGCCGCCACGGTCGGCGCGTCCTGGCGGTCCTGCGGGGCAGCGCGGTCAACTCCGACGGGGCGTCCAACGGCCTCACCGCGCCCAACGGCCCGTCCCAGCAGCGCCTCATCGCCGACGCGCTCGCCGATGCGGGACTCGACGCCTGCGACGTGGACGTGGTGGAGGCACACGGCACCGGCACCCGGCTGGGTGACCCGATCGAGGCTCAGGCGCTGATCGCCGCGTACGGGCCCGGCCGGCAGCGTCCGCTGTGGCTCGGATCGGTCAAGTCGAACATCGGACACGCCCAGGCGGCGGCCGGCGTGGCCGGTGTCATCAAGATGGTGGCGGCGCTGCGGCACGAGCGGCTGCCCCGCACCCTGCACGTCGACGAACCCACCCCGTACGTGGACTGGTCCGCCGGCCCGCTGCGGCTGCTCACCGATGAGCAGCCGTGGCCGGCCGGTGCCCGGCCGCGCCGCGCGGCGGTGTCGTCGTTCGGCATCAGCGGCACCAATGCGCACGTCATCGTCGAGGAGGCGCCGCAGGACGAGCCCGCCGCCGCGACCGACGACGCGGCCGTGCCGGCGCCACTGGTGCTCTCCGCGCGGACCGTTCCCGCGCTGCGCGAACACGCCCGCCGCCTCGACGCCTTCCTCGACGCCCACCCCGATCTGCCGGCCCGCGCGGCGGCGGTCGCGGCAGCCCGGCGTACGGCGTTCGAACAGCGCGCCGTCGTCCTCGACCGCGCCGCTCTCGCGGCGCTCGCCGCTGGGCAGGACACCCCGGCCGTGGTCACCGGCACGGCGGGCGAGGGCAGGCTGGCTCTGGTCTTCCCCGGACAGGGCTCGCAGCGGCCCGGGATGGGGCGGGAGCTTGCCGCGGCCGAACCGCGCTTCGCCGCCGCCCTGGACGAGGTGTGTGCCGCACTGGACCGGCACCTGGACCGCCCCATCCGCGCGGTCGTCGACGGCGACCCGGACCTGCTGGACCAGACCGAATACACCCAGCCGGCGCTGTTCGCCGTGGAGGTGGCGCTGTACCGGCTGCTGCGACACTGGGGCGTCCGGCCGGACTTCGTCCTCGGCCACTCGATCGGGGAGATCACCGCCGCCCACGTGGCCGGAGCGCTCTCGCTGGACGACGCCGCCCGCCTCGTCGTCGCCCGCGGACGGCTGATGCAGGCACTGCCCGCCGGCGGCGCGATGGCCGCGATCCAGGCCACCGCGCAGGAGGTCGAGCCGCTGATCGCCGACCCTGCGGCGCAGGTCGGGCTCGCCGCCGTCAACGGCCCGACGTCGGTCGTCATCGCCGGCCCACACGACGCGGTGCAGACCGTCGCCGACGCGTTCGCCGCCCGCGGCCGCAGGACCACCCGGCTACGCGTCAGCCACGCGTTCCACTCCCCGTTGATGGAGCCGATGCTCGCGGACCTCGCCAAGCTGGAGGCGGACCTCACCCACCGGGCGCCGGAGATCCCGCTGGTCTCCAACGAGACCGGCCTGCCGGTGGACATGGTCACACCGGGGCACTGGAGTCGGCACGCGCGGCAACCGGTGCGGTTCGCGCAGAGCGTACGCCGGCTTCGCGAGCAGGGGGTGAGCCGGTTCCTGGAGGTCGGGCCCGGCGGCGTGCTGTCGGCCATGGTCCTCGACTGCGTCGGCGACCTGGACGCCGACACGGGTGACACGGCGATCGCCGTGCCGCTGCTGCGCGACGGGCGCGACGAACGGGACTCCGCCTGGGACGCGGTGGCCCGCCTGTTCGTCCGCGGCGTGGACGTCGACTGGCCCGCGCTGGTCGGCGGGGACGTCCCGCCCGCGCAGCTGCCCACCTACCCGTTCCAGCACCGGCGGTACTGGTTGACCCCGGCGGCCCGGCCGCTGCCCGGGGAGCCGGTCGAGACGTCGGACGCTGTGCTGTTGACCGGCGAACTGTCGGTCGCCGCCCAACCGTGGCTCGCCCAGCATCGGGTGGGCGGGGCGGTCGTCGTACCGGGCGCGCTGCTGGCGGAGCTGGCGGCGCGCGCCGGTGCGCGCGCCGGCTGCCCCGAGGTGGTGGAGCTCCTGCTGCAGGCACCGCTGGTGCTGCCCGAGGCCGGTGCCGTGCAGACCCGGGTGGTCGTCGCCGGGACCGACGGCGACCCGACCCGCCCGCTGACGATCCACGCGCGCCCACCCGGCGGAGCGTGGACGCCGCACGCGACGGGAACCGTCGCCCCGGTGCGGAGCAGCGACGCCACCCGGTTGAAGCTGTGGCCGCCGCCGGGCGCGACGCCGTTGGACACGCAGGGCTTCTACGACCGCCTGCGAGCCGGTGGCTACGACTACGGCCAGGTGTTCCAGGGCCTCGGTCGGGCGTGGAAGCGGGGCGACGAGATCTTCGCCGACGTGACGCTGCCGGCCGACGCCGCCGGCGCGACCGAGGGTTTCCTGCTGCACCCGGCGCTGCTCGACGCCTCGCTGCACGCCCTCGGCCTGCTCGGCGACGCCGGCGCGGACGACGGGATCGCGCTGCCGTTCTCCTGGGCGGGCCTGCAGGTGCACGCCCGGGGCGCCACGGCGCTGCGGGTTCGGCTGACCCGCGAGGGCGACGGTGTGGACGTCGTCCTCGCCGATCCGTCCGGTGCGCCGGTCGCCTCGGTGCGGCACGTCGCGCTGCGGCCGATCGCCCCCGACCGCCTCGCCCTCGGGCCGTCCGGGTCGGGCGGCGGGTACGAGCTGCGCTGGGTGCCGGCCGCCGTGGTCCGCTCCGACCAGCCGGTGGTGGCGTCGGCCAGCCTGTCCGAGCCGGTCTGGCTCGACGAGTTGACAACCAGCGACCAGGTTCCCGACCTCGTCTTCACCGAACTGCCGCCGGGCGGTGACGACCCGAACCCCACCGTCGCCGCCGCGCTCGACCTGGCACACCGCTGGCTGGCCGACCCGCGGTTCGGTGCCGCCCAGTTGGCGGTGGTGACCCGGGGGGCCGTCGGCGACCAGTGCCGGGATCTGGCTCAGGCGGCGGCGTGGGGGCTGCTGCGCTCGGCGCAGTCCGAGCACCCCGACCGGCTCGTGTTGATCGACCTGGACGACGACCCGGCGTCGCGGCAGGCGCTCGCCGCGGCCGGCGCCGCCGGAGAACCGCAGGTCGCCGTCCGCGCTGGCAGCCTGCTGGTGCCTCGGCTGCGCCCCTCGGCCGCCGACGGCCGCGGCCCGGAGGCCGGGGCCCTCGCCGATTCCCCGGCCGTCACCGGCGTCGGAGCACGGTCGTGGGCCCCGCAGGGCACCGTCCTCGTCACCGGCGCGACCGGCGCCATCGGCCGTCTCGTGGCACGGCACCTCATCGAACGGCGCGGGGTGCGGCACCTGGTGCTCACGTCCCGGCGTGGAGCCGACGCCCCCGGCGCCGCCGACCTGGTCGGCGTGCTGTCCGCGCTCGGCGCGGAGTCGGTGCGCGTCGTCGCCTGCGATGTCGCCGACCCGTCGGCCCTGACCGACCTGCTGAGGTCCATCCCCGCCGAGCATCCGCTCACCGCCGTGCTGCACCTGGCCGGCATGCTGGACGACGGGGTCGTCGAGACGCAGACCCCGCAGCGGGTGGCCGCGGTGCTGCGGCCGAAGGCAGACGGCGCCCGGCAGCTGCACGAGCAGACCCGCGGGTGCGAGCTGGCCGCGTTCGTGCTCTTCTCCTCCGCCGCCGGCCTGCTCGGCTCGCCGGGGCAGTCGGGGTACGCCGCCGCCAACGCCTACCTCGACGCCCTCGCCGAACAGCGTCGCGCGCAGGGGCTGCCCGGGCAGTCGCTGGCGTGGGGCCTGTGGGAGCTGCCGGACGGGATGGCCGGACAGGTCAGCGCCACCGGCCTGCGTCGCATGCGCGGGATCGGGCTGACGCCGTTGTCGCCGGAACGCGGACTGGCCCTGCTGGATCGGGCGCTCGACTCGGACGCGGCGACGCCCGTCCTCGTCGACGTGGACGGCGCCCTGCTCGACGGGCACGACCGGCGGTCGGTGCCGCCGGTGCTGCACGACCTGATGGCCACGGACCGCCTGACCGGCGCGCACGTCGCCGGCCTGGCGTCGCCGGCCACCGCGTCGGTCGACTCGGTCACCGGCGGCGCGCCCGGCGGCACCCGCGCCGCCGGCACGGAGCTCGCCGGGACGTTGCCCGGGCTCGCTCCCGCCGAACAGGACCGGGTGCTGCGTGAGTTGGTGCTCGCCGAGGCCGCCGTCGTGCTCGGCCACGCCTCCGCCGCCGACCTGGATGGCGCCCGGAGCCTGCCCGAACTCGGATTCGACTCGCTGACGGCGGTCGAGCTGCGCAACCGGCTCGCTGCCGCGACCGGGCTGACGCTGCCGGCGACCCTGGTGCTGGACTACCCGAACGTGCGGGAGCTCGTCGGCTACCTGCGCGGTGAGCTGCTACCCGAGCAGGCGTCCACCCCGATCGGGGTGCTGGAGGAGCTGACCCGGCTGGAGTCCAGCCTGGCCAACCTCACGATGGACGCCGTGGCGCGCAAGCGGCTCGCCGACGCCCTGAACCAGTTGCTGTCGCTGGTCGACACCGAGTCGGACAAGGTCGACGCGGCGAAGGACGACTTCTTCGACCTGCTCGACTAGGAATCCGCCCCGGCCGCAAGAAAGCGGGCCGTCTTCCAGCCGCTCGGACGACTGGAAGACGGCCCGCGGGTCGCTCAGCCGAGCGGGGCGGCCTCCACCACGGTGACCTCGATGTCGGAGCCGAACAGCCCGAGCAGGATGTTCCGGATCGAGTCGCGCATCGCCGCGCACGCCACCGGGTCGATCAGGCTCGCCAGGGAGGCGATGCCCAGGTCGAAGCGGCTCTCGAACTCGACTCGCACCGCCTCGTCGGCCTCGACGACCAGCCACGAGCCGGTGAATGTCGCGAAGTCGCCCTTGGTCTGTTCGAAGTCGATGCGGCGGCTGACCGGGTCGATCTCGTCGCGTTCGGTCCAGACGAGGATGCCGCGGCGGAAGTTCACCTCCCACGTCGACTCCACCTGGGTCGGGCTGACCTGGGTCACCCCGACCGTGCGTACGGTGTCGGTGAACTCCGGATACGCCGCGAAGTCGGCCAGCCGGTCGAACGACTCCTTGGCCTCTGCCGCGGGCAGCAGAGCGTGCACGATGACGGAGCACTCCATCGCGGGTGGCCTCCTCAGCTCGGGTTGAGGATCACTGCTGCAACCCCCGGATCAGGTGACGCAGGCTGACCCGCCACGCGTCCTCGGCCTGCGCCGGGGTCATCGCGTCGGGTCCGCCGGGAATCGTGCCGAACGACGTCGGCAGCAGTTCGGGGATGATGACCAGCCCGCAGACAGCCACCACGCCGTCCAGCCGTGCCAGGTCCTCGGGGGGAAGGACGTCCGCGAATGCCGGCCGGACCAGCCGATCGACGATGGACGGGTCCGCGATCCGGCCGTCGGGTACGTCCATGCCGCACTCGCGGGCGGTCTCCGTCACCAGTTCGAGGTAGCGCTCCACGGGGATGCCGGCGGGTCCGGCGGTCAGCCAGTAGTCGCCTTTGCGCAGGTCGGCGTCGAGCACCGCGCGGATCGCCTGCGCGACCATGTCCTGCGGGACGAGGTCGAAGAACGTGCCGGGATGCGCCGGGACGAAGGGCAGGTCGCCCGTCACCAGGTACTCGGCGAGCTGGTGCACCCCCTGGTGCTGGCGGATGGCGCCGGTACGGGAGTCGCCGATGACGATCGCCGGCCGGACGATCACCGCGTCGATGCCGCTGTCGCGGACCAGTTGCTCGCCGAGGTACTTCGACGTGACGTACTCGTCGGTCCGGGCGGCCGCCTTCTCGGTGCCCAGCCTGCCACCGCCGCCTTCGCGGCCGTACCGGGACACGTAGGCGGTGCTGACGTGGACCAGGGTCGCGTCCGCCTCGGCGGCGAACTCGACGACCCGGCCGAGGCCTTCGATGTTGAGCCGGTTCACCTCCGTCTGGTCGGCGGAGAAGTTGACGATGGCGGCCGTGTGGACCACCGCGTCGACCTCGGCGCACAACTCGCGGTAGGCGCGGCGGTCGAGCCCGAGCGAGGGGGCGTGCAGGTCCAGCCTGACCACCCGGTTCGAGCCGCCCGGCAGGCGTCGGTAGGCGGCGGCGAGCACGTCGTACCCGGAGAGCTCGGCCAGCACGGCGGTGCCCACGACGCCGCTGGCTCCGGTGACCAGGACCGTACGTCGCTTCATTCGGGGGAGTCGCTTCCGGTGGCGGGGAAACGCGCGGCCAGGCCGGCGCAGGCCCGCTCGAACGAGGCGACCAGCCGCATCTCCTCGTCGGGGGCCATCGTGGCGGGCGGGGTCAGCCGCAGCACCGGGTGCGCGTTCATCGAGTGGTTGACGACCACGTCGTTGTCGAGCAGGTCCATCAGGAACTCCGCGGCGTGCATGGCGGAGCGGAACTCTACCCCGATGAGCAGCCCGACCCCGCGTACGTCGGCCACCAGGTGCCCGATCGGGCGCACCGCCTCGGTGATCGCCGCGAGTAGCCGCGTGCCCAGATCGGCGGCCCGCTCCACCAGCTTCTCATCCCTGATCACCTCGACCGTCGCGCGGACGGCGGCCATGGCGAGGGGGTTCGCGGAGAACGTGGACGTGTGCAGGTAGGGGTCCTTGTCGAACGGGGCGAACGCCTCCGCGGTCGCCAGGGTCGCCGCGACCGGCACGAGCCCGCCGCTGAGCGCCTTGCCGACCAGCAGGACATCGGGTCGTACGCCTTCGCGGTCCGCTGCCCACCAGGCCCCGAGCCGCCCCAGCCCGGTCATCACCTCGTCCAGGACGAGCATCGCCCCCCGATCGCGGCACAGCTCCTCGACCGCCTTGAGATAGCCGGGCTCAGGAATGATCACCCCGCCCTCGCTCTGCACCGGTTCGACGACCACGCAGACGTCCCGGTCGACGACGGCGGCCAGTTCGTCCAGGTCGCCGAACCTGACGTGGGTGACCTCGGGCAGCAGCGGGCGGAACGGATCCTGGTAGAGCGATCGCGCGGTGAGTGACAGCGCGCCGACGGTCTTGCCGTGGTACCCGCTGTGCATGGAGACCAGCCGGTGCCGCCCGTTCGCCCGGGCGATCTTGATCGCGGTCTCCACCGCCTCCGCGCCGGAGTTGGAGAAGTGCACCTTGACCAGGCCCTCCGGCGCGACCGAGACCAACGCCTCGGCGGCCCGGGCGGCGGGCTCGTTCAGCAGCACCCGGGTGGACAACGCCTGCCGTTCGAGCTGGTCGCGCACCGCCGCGAGCACGACCGGGTTGCCGGCACCGACGAAGAACACGCCGTAGCCGGCACAGTTCAGCAGTTGACGACCGTCCGCGGTGTGCACCACGGTGCCCGTGGCGCCGACCTCCAGTGGTGTGTGGAGCATGGCCGCGACCCGCCCCAGCCCTTCGCCCAGATGGCGGCGGTAGATCTCGAAGACACTGGAGGACACGGCGGAAGTCTGCCCGAATGGCGCCAGCCGAACAATGGTCTACTCAGGACGGCCGACGGTGTCCGAACAGCCGACCCGTCGAGCATTGCTGCGGGCGTTGACCTTGCTCTATGGTGCGGCCGTGGACACGTACCGCGAGATCATTTACTCCGTTTCGGACCGGATCGCCACGGTCTCGCTCAACCGTCCCGAGGAGCGCAACGGCTACACCCTGCGGATGGCCGACGAACTCGCCGACGCGTTCGACCGTGCCGACCGCGACGACGACGTCCGCGTCGTGGTCCTCACCGGTACGGGTGAGCACTTCTGCGCCGGGCTGGACCCGTCCGTGACGGAGTTCGACACCCCCGACGACCCCGAGGCCGAGTGGGCGGAGCCGGCGGGGCGGTGCTCGATGCGGATCTTCGCGATGAACAAGCCGGTCATCGCCGCGATCCGGGGCGCGGCTGTCGGCGCGGGCGCCACCATCATCCTGCCGGCCGACTACCGCCTCGCCGCCACCGACGCGCGATTCGGGTACGTCTTCAGCCGACGCGGCATCTACGCCGAAGGCGCGTCCACCTGGTTCCTCCCGCGGCTGGTCGGGATGGGCTGCGCGCTCGACTGGATGATCAGCGGGCGGGCGTTCGACGCCGCCGAGGCGCTCTCGGCCGGCCTGGTGCACAGCGTCCACGAGCCGGAGCACCTGCTCGACAAGGCCTACCAGCTCGCCCGGACCATCATCGCCACCACCGCGCCGGTGTCCGTGGCGGTCATCCGGCAGATGCTGTACCGGACCAGCGCGCTGGACTCGCCGTACCCGGCACACCGGCTGGATTCCCGCCTCTCCGCCGAGGCGCTGACCAGCGCGGACGCGAGGGAAGGCTTCGACTCCTTCCGGCAGCGACGCGCTCCGGCCTTCCCCGGGCGGGTCAGCAGCGACCTGCCCGACCATCTCCCGTGGAGGAACGAATGACATCTGTGGTTGCGGCATGACGCAGACAGCCGGGCACGTTCCGGAAATCGCCGAACAGATCACCGTCGCCGCGCCGGCGGGGACGGTCTACGCGGCCGTCGCCGACGTGCGGCGGATGGCCCGGTGGAGCCCGGAGTGCGTCGCGGTCTGGGTCACCCGGCGCGACGGCGGGCAGCCGCGACGGTTCGTCGGCTGGAACCGTCGGGGCCCGTTGCTGTGGTTCACCACCTGCCGGGTTGTCACCGCCACACCGGGCAGCGAGTTCGCCTTCGACGTCACCACCTTCGGCCAGCCGGTGGCCCGCTGGGGCTACCGGCTCAGCGTGACCGACGGCGGCACCGAGGTGACCGAGTACTGGCAGGACCGGCGCAACAAAGCGGCCCACGTGCTCGGTCGGATCTTCACCGGCAAGGTGGCGGGCGACCGCCCGACCGTGAACCGGAACGGCATGCGTGAGACCCTGCGCCGGTTGAAGCGGGAGCTGGAAGCGGCCTGACCCCAGGTGGCAACTGGCGGCGATCAACGGATTGTCATGCCTGGCCACGCGATGACCCTCGCCGACATCCGTTTCCCGGCTCGGCCGCGCAATCTGACCGGCTGGGTCAAACACGTCACCGGTCCACCCTCCACCACCGTCGGCTCGATCGGCCTGACCCGCGACTTCCTCGGCTCCCGTCCGCTACGCGACGCGCTCACCGGCTCGACGCGGGCGAAATCGACCTCGTGACCCCCGGTCGCATCCTGCGCGGCAAGCCGCGGCCTGCCGCGCGGTGTGGTCGCCGACAAGGTGTCCGGTCACAGTGGTTCGCTCGTGATCAGGTGGTCGGTGGAGCGCAGCAGGGCGCGGGTCAACGGTTGCCGACCGGCGGTGAGCAGGTCCGCGGCCGGGCCGTGCTCGACGATCCGGCCCTGGTCGAGGACGACGATGTGGTCGGCGAGCCGGGCCACGACCTCCCGGTCGTGACTGATCACGACGAGGCTCAACTCCTCCGTCCGGCGGAACTGCCCGACGAGGTCGAGGATGCGGTCCTGGGTTCCGGCGTCGAGCCCGGAGGTGATCTCGTCGCAGATCAGCAGCCGGGGCCGGGCCAGCAGGGCGCGGGCCAGGGCGGCGCGTTGTAGTTCCCCGCCGGAGAGCCGCTCGGGGTGCCGGCCGGTGAACTCCCCGGTGAGGCCCACCGCGGTGAGGACGGCCTGCGCCGCGTGGCGGGCCGTCGCCGTCTCCAGGGCACGCAGTCGTACCGCGACCCGGGCCACCTGGTCGAGCAGCGGCAGGTACGGGTGGAAACTGGCCCGGGGGTCCTGGAAGACGTACTGCACGGCGGCGAGGTCGGCCCGGCCGCGCCGGTCGAGGTTCGCCGCCAGCCGCCGCCCGTCCAGCTCGACGGTGCCGCCGGCCGGCCGGTGCAGGCCGGCGATGCAGCGGGCCAGGGTGGTCTTGCCACTGCCGGACCGGCCGACCACGGCGAGGCACTGCCCGGCGGTGAGGCTGGCGTCGATGGCGTGCAGGACGGTGTGCCGGCGGGCGCCGTCGCGGTGGCGGGCCACCAGCCCGGTGACCCGCAGCACCGGGGCCCGGTCCCGGTCGGGTCGGTCACCGTCGGCCGGTCGGTCGTCGACGGCTGCGGCGGGCGGCTGGTGCAGGGCGAGGACCTCGGCGGTGGGACCGCTGGCACCTACCGTCCCGTTCGCCAGGACCAGGGTTCGGTCCGCTACCAGGCGTACCAGGTCCAGGTCGTGGCTGAGCAGCACGACGGCCAGGCCGGCCGTGGCGAGGCCGCGCAGCTCGGTGGCGATGTCGGCCCGGTTCAGGTTGTCCTGCCCGGTGGTGGGTTCGTCGGCGATCAGCAGCCGGGCCCGGGACAGCAGCGCGTGGGCCAGGACGAGGCGCTGCTGCTGCCCGCCCGAGAGCTGGTACGGGAAGCGGCGCAGCAACTCCCGCCCGTTCGGCAGGCCCACCCGGGCGAGTGCGTCGGCCACGGCCCGGCGGAGCTGCGCCCGGCCGGTCGCGCCCGCGGCGGCGTGCCGGTGGGCGATCTCGCGCAGCACCGCCCCGATCCGGCGGACCGGGTTGAGCACGGCGGCGGGCTGCTGGGGTACGTAGGCGACGGTGCCCGGCGGCGGTGGGCTGTCCGGGGTGACCGGCCGGCCCGCGATCTCGATCCGGCCGGTGAGCCGTACCCCCGGCCCGGTCTCGCCCAGCAGGGCGCGGCCGGTGGTGGTCTTGCCGCTGCCGGACGCCCCGATGACGGCCAGGACCTGCCCGGCCGCCACGCCGAACGACACGTCGTCGACCAGGACTCTCCCGTCGCCGGTGCGGGCGCCGAGCCCGGTGACGCGGACCAGCGCGGGACTCACCGGAGCACCTCCGCCGGATCCCGGTCGCCGGTGGACCGCCGGCCGGCCAGCAACTGGTCGGCGACCAGGTTGACGCCGACGGCCATGGCCACGATCAGCGCGGCCGGTACGACCACCGCCCAGGGTTGCAGGAACATGCCGGTCCGGTTGCGGTCCACCATCACCGCCCAGTCGGATGCGTCGGGTGCCACCCCCACGCCGAGGAAGCTGGCGGTGGCCACCAGGTAGAGGGCGCCGATGAACCGGACCCCCGCGTCGGCGAGCAGCACCCGACGGATGCCGACGGCGACATGGCCGACGGCCCGCCGCCACCAGGTCTCCCGGTACAGCCGCATGGCCTCCGTCACCGTGCCGTGTGCCAGCGGCAGCGCGGCGGCCCGGGTGACCCGGGCGATCTCGGGCAGGGCGATCATCGCGACGATCACCGTCAGGGTGGCCGGGCCGCGTGGCGCGGTGGCCGCGACGAGGATGAGCAGCAGCAGGGACGGTACGGCCAGCAGCAGGTCCAGTGGCCGCATCAGCAGCTCGTCGACCAGTCGGTGCCGGGTCGTCGCGGCCAGCAGTCCCACCGGTACGCCGACCAGGTACGCCAGCGCGGTGGCGGTGAGCGCGACCAGCACCACGGACCGGCCGCCGAGGAGCAGCTGGTCGACGACGTCCCGGCCGACGAAGTCGGTGCCGAGCGGGCCGGCCGGGTCGAACGGGCGCGCGTGCCCGACCGGGCCGGCCACCAGCAGCGGCCCGGCCAGGGCGAGCAGCAGCGGTCCGCCGAGCAGCACCGCCCCGGCCACGGTGCGCAGCCCGCGCTTCACCGGGCACCCGCCGTGCGTGGCGCGAGCCGGAACGCCACCAGGTCGGCGGCCAGGTTGACGGTCACGGTGGTGACCGCGACCAGCACGCACAGGCCCTGCACGGTGGGCACGTCACGGGCGGTGACCGCGTCGACCAGGGCGGTACCGAGGCCGGGGATGACGAACACCGCCTCGACCACGATCACCCCGCCGAGCAGCCAGTCGGTGGTGCGGGCGAGCTGCTGCACCACCGGGGCGAGGGCGTTCGGCAGCGCGTGCGCCAGCCACCGTCGGCGGGCCGGGATGCCCAGCCGACGGGCGTGGGCGACGTACTCGGAGCGCACCGCGTCGACCATGCCGGCGCGGGTGAGCCGGCTGATCGAGCAGACTGGTCGGGCAAGCAGCACCAGGAGCGGCAGCACCAGCACCGCCGGCTGGGCCAGCAGGTCGCCGTCGGTACCGACGGCGGTGGGCGGGAACCAGCCAAGGTGTACGCCGAACAGGGCGGCGAGCAGGATGGCCAGCGCGAACTCGGGTACGGCGTAGAGGCCCACCGCCACCGCGGACAGTGACCGGTCGAGCCGGCCGCCCTCGCGGCGTGCCGCCAGCATGCCCATCCCGACGGCGAGGGGAACGAGCAGCAGCAGGGTCGCCGCGGCCAGCAGGACGGTCGGTGCGGCGGTGGCCGCCAGCACCTCGGTCACCGGCCGTTGCGAGACCAGCGAGACCCCCAGGTCGCCGTGCAGCAGGTCGACCAGCCAGTCCAGGTAGCGTTCCCCGGCGGGCCGGTCGAGTTCGAGTTGGGCCCGGATGAGCGCGATGCGCTCCGGGTCGGGCTGGTCGCCGGCGATCACCACCGCCGCGTCCCCGGGCAGCGCCTCGGTGAGGACGAACACGGCGGTGGCGACACCGGCGACCTGCCCGCCGCCGAGCATCAGCCGCCCGGCGGCGTAGCGGGGCAGGCTCAACCCAGCCAGACCTTGTCGAAGCGGGCCCAGTCCAGGGTGTTGGCCGGGGCGTCGGCGGAGACCCCGCCGACGTTCGGGCCGGTGGCGACCAGGAAGTCGGCGAACCCCCAGATCAGGAAACCGCCCTCGGCGTGCAGCATCCGCTGCATGTCGCCGTACGCCTGCCGGCGGGCCGCCTCGTCGGCGGTGGACACCGCCTTGGCGTAGAGCGCGTCGAAGTCCGGCCGCGCCCAGCGGGTGGCGTTGGTGGTGGAGTCGGTCAGCAGCCGCTGGGAGATGTGCGTCTCGATCGGCATGGCCCCGGAGCGGTAGCAGGCCAGGACCCCGTTGGTCAGGATGTCCTTCCAGTAGGTGTCCTTGTTGCCGGTGGCCGGTACGACGGTGAGGCCGACCTGTCGGGCCTGGTCGGCGAGGACGGTGGCCGCCTCGACGAATCCGCTGGCCACGGCGGCGGTGTCCAGGGTGATCCGCAGCCCCTTCGCGCCGGCCCGGTCGATGAGGAAGCGGGCCCGGTCGAGGTCCCGGGCGCGTTGCGGGATGTCTGCGGCGTAGTACTGGTAGCCCTTGCCGTAGAGGTCGTTTCCGACCTGCCCGGCACCGGAGAGGACCGTGTCGACGAGCTGCTGCCGGTCGGTGAGCAGGAACATCGCCTCGCGCAGGTCCCGGTTGTCGAACGGCGGCCGGTCGACCTTCATGGTGAAGCCCTGCATGGTGCTGTTCGCCATCCGGGTGATGGCCACCCGTCGGTCACCGGCGTGGGTACGGGCGGTCGTGGGGGTGATGTCGTGTGCGTACTCCACCTGCCCGCCGAGCAGCGCGTTGATCCGCGCCGACTCGTCGTTGCTGATCAGGTACTCCAGCTCGTCGAGGTACGCCGCCCCGTCCCAGTGCTCGGGGTTGCGCTTGAGCAGCAGCGACCGGCCCGGCTGGAAGGAGTCGAAGACGAACGCGCCGGAGCCGACCGGCCGGTCGAAGGTCTCCGTGCCCTCGGGCACGATGTAGGCGCCGAACGCGGCGAGCAGGTTGCCGAACTCGGCGAACGGGCGGGTCAGAGCGAACTCGACGGTGCGGTCGTCGACCGCCCGGCTGGCCCGCAGGTCGATCATCGCCAGGCTGGCCTTCGCCCGGAACGCGCGCTTCGGGTCGGTGATCCGGGCGTAGCTTGCCAGCACGTCGGCGGCGCGGACCGGGCGGCCGTCGTGGAAGGTGGCCTCGCGCAGGCTGACCCGCCACCGGGTGAGATCGGCGGTGGGTTCCCAGCGCTGCGCCAGGCGCGGCTGGATCGACACGTCCGGGCCGTAGTCGGCGAGCTTGTCGTACATGGCCTTGGCCCGGGACGCCTCGACGAAGAGGTTCGCCAGGTGCGGGTCGAGGGTCTCGTTGGCGCCGCCGCCGGCGAATGCGGCCCGCAGCCGGCCGCCGCGCCTGGGCTGCCCGGTCGGGGCGGTGGCCGGTGCGTTGTCGGTACCGCAGCCGGTGAGCAGCACCGCGGAGAGCGCGGCGGCACCGCCGAGCAGGCCGCGACGGCTCAGCCCGGGTGTCGTGCCGGTCAGAAAGGGGGTCATGCGTGGCTTGTCCTTCCGAGGGTGTGCGTGGTTCAGGCCGCGTCGTCGCGGCGGCGGGCGACCAGGTGCAGGCGGTCGCCGGAGAGCGTGGTGGACAGTTCGGCGTCCGGCTGCCACGGCGGTTCGGTACGTGGGCCGGGCAGGTCGAACAGGGCGAGTACGTCGAACCCGGCGGCGTCGAGCAGGTGCCGCAGTTCCAGGGGGAACAGCAGCCGCCAGGCGGAGTTCTGCACCAGTGGCTGCCCGCCGCCCGGCCAGGTCCAGACCCGTTCCCGGCGCAGCAGTTGCGCGGCGTGGTCGATCCAGAGCCGGGTCCGTGAGGTGTAGGCGACGCCGCGCCAGGTGACCGTGCGGGTGCGTGGGGCGTCCAGCAGGTCGGTGTCGCCCAGGAAGTACGCGCCGTTGCGCATCTCGGCGACCAGCAGCCCGCCGGGCACGAGGTGGGCGTGGCAGCGGTCCAGGAACGCGGTCAGGTCGGCGTTGCGGTGGCAGTACAGCATGGCGCTGTCCAGGCAGGTGACGACGTCGAACCGGGTACCGAGGTCGAAGTCGCGCATGTCGGTGGCCACGAACCGGACCTGCCGGTGGTGCCGGCGGGCGTGGACCAGCATCCGGGCGGAGGTGTCCAGCCCGGTCGCCGCATACCCGATCCGGGCCAGGTGGCCGGCGTCCCGGCCGGTACCGCAGCCGATGTCGAGCAGCCGTCGTCCCGGGCCGCCCTGCGGGGCGAAACGCCGTACCAGGTCGTCGACGAAGGTCGCCGCCGCATGATGCGGGTCCGGGAACTGCGCCTCGTACAGTTCGGGGTTGTCGGTGAGCAGGTTGGCCGTGGCCACGACCGGGTCGGTCATGCGGGCACCTCCGCGTCGACGGGTACCGGTCGGGGTCCGAGCCGGTGCCGGCGGTGCAACAGTCGGACCGCCGCCGCCGAGGCCAGGCCGAGCGCCGCGCAGAGCAGCCAGGCGCCGGCCGGCACCGCGGCACCGTCGGCGTCGCCCATCACCCGGCCGACCGCCGTGGTGGCCGCCGCCGCGACCACGCCGGAGACCAGGTAGAACAGGCCGAAGTAGGTGCCGGTCAGGCCGGCGCGGGCGAAGCCGGGGATCAGTTCCAGCACGAACGGCTGCGCGATCATCACCCCGACGGCGAGCAGCACGGCTGCGCCGAGGACGGGCAGCAGCCCGACCAGCCCGGTGCCGGCCGGTAGCAGCGGCAGCAGGAAACCGCTGCCCATGGCCGCCATCCCGACCGTGATCGCGGTGCCCCGGAGCATCCGACCGGACAACCAGCGGGTCAGCGGGACCTGCCCGGCCAGGGTCACCACGGTCGACGCCACGAACAGCGCCGCCACGGCCGCGGGTGACCCGGTGGCGTGTTCGGCCTGGACCGGCAGGACCAGGTAGAGCTGGTTCTGCAGGGCGAACATCGCACTCAGCGCGAGGGTGAAGACGAGGAACCGGCGGTCGGTGAGGCACTCCCGCCAGTCCCGGCCGAGGGCCTGCCCGCTGCGCGCCACGGGCTGCGGGGGCAGGACGAGTGCCTGCGCGACGGTCAGCGCCGCGAAGACCGCCGCCGCGCCCCACGCGGCGGCGGTGAAGTCGACCAGCAGCAGCGCGCTGCCGACCAGCGGGCCGAGCAGCGCGCCGGCGCTGGCGAACACGTTGAACAGGGCGAACGCCTCGGCCCGACGGTCGGGCGCGGCCTGGGCGAGGTAGGCGCGGACCGCCGGGTTGAACAGCGCCCCGGCCAGCCCGGACAGCACCGACGCGGCGAGCAGCGCCGGCAGGGACACCCCGAGGGCGAACACCGCGAAACCGACGGTACGCAGCGCACAGCCGGCGATGATGACACCCCGGGCACCGAGCCGGTCGGCGGCGGACCCACCGATCAGGAACATGCCCTGCTGGCTGAGGTTGCGTACCCCGAGCACCAGCCCGATCAGGGCGGCGGAGAGGCCCACCTCGTCGGCGAGGTATCCGGCGAGGTAGGGCAGCAGCATGTAGAAGCCGATGTTGACGCCGAGCTGGTTGACCACCAGCAGCCGGACCGGCAACGGGAAGCTGCGCAGCGTCGCCCAGGTGGCGGTCATCGGGGCGCCACCGCCCGGTCACCGGTGCCGGCCGGGGTGACCCCGAGCCCCGACGTGCCGGCCAGCCGCAGGGTCCCGTCGTGACCGCCGATGCCGGTCCACGGGTCGTCGGCCAGCAGCAGGTGCCCGTCGAGGTCCACCCAGCGGGCCCGCGCGCTCAGGTGTACGGCAGGGGCGATGCCGAGGGAACTGGCGACCAGGCAGCCGAGCATGACGTCCATGCCGTAGCCGGTGGCGACGTCGATGATCTCCCGGGCGGCGGTGATCCCGCCGCACTTGGCGAGCTTGACGTTGACCCCGGCCACCGATCCGGCCAGCCGGTGCACGTCGGTGACGGTGACGGCGTCCTCGTCGGCGACGACCGGCACCGGGGTACGGGCCGCGATCCAGGCCAGCCCGTCCGGGTCACCGGGTGGCACTGGCTGCTCGACGGCGTCGACGCGGTGTGCCGCCATGGCCTCCAGCAGCCGGACGGCCTGCTCGGCGTTCCAGCCGCCGTTGGGGTCCAGCAGCAGCCGCGCCTGCGGGGCGGCGGCCCGCACCGCCGCGACCCGGGCCAGGTCGTCCGCGTCGCCGGCCTTGATCTTCAGCGTGGTGAAACCGGCTGCGACCAGCCGCCGCGCGGTCGCGCCCGCCGCGTCGGGCGCGACCAGCCCGAGGGTGTACGCCGTGCCGACCGGGGTGCCGTCGCGCAGCCCGAGCAGTCGGTGCACCGGTACGCCGGCCCGCCGTGCGACGAGGTCGTGCACGGCGGCGTCCAGCGCGGCCCGTACTCCGGGCCTCACCGTCTCGGTCAGCGTGGACAGGTCCGCGTGCAGTGTCTCCGGATCGGGGTGGCCGGCGATCCGGCCGGCGACACCGGCCAGCGTGGTGACCGCCGTGGTCAGGTCCAGCCGCTGGTAGTTGCTGGTCACCAGCTCTCCGTGGCCACTCACCCCGTCGTGGCTGACGGTGACCTGCACGGCGTCACGTCCGGCCATGCTGGACCGGGAGATCCTCAGCGGCTCACGCAGCACCAGCGGGTACGACCGCCAGGTCAGTTCCATGCCGGCCCCCGTGTCCCGCCCGGTGCCGTGCCGCTCGCCGTGCTCTCGCGCCGCCCGACCGGACCGATGGGATCGACGACGACCCGGCAACGGCTCCACCGGCTCACCTCGACCGCCTGCGGGTGGTGGATCTCCACCGGATGCCCGTGCGTCGGGCCGAGCAGCCCGTGCCGGGCGCAGTAGCCGTCGTCGAAGATGGAGTCGAGGTACCGGTGTGGCCCGTCGGGAAAGACGGTCAGCACCCTGGCGCCGGGCTGGGTACGGGCCGCCCAGGCGGACACCCGGGCCACCGCGCCGGTGCTCCACCCGCCGGTGACGAAGTTGCTGGTCGCCAGGCGCCGGCAGCTCTCCACCGCCTCGGCCGGGCCCACCCAGTGCACCTCGTCGAACGCCAGGTAGTCGACGTTGCGGGGGTGGATGCTGCTGCCCAGGCCCCGCATCAGCCGGGAGCGGGCCGGCTGGCCGAAGATGGTGGAGCCGACGGTGTCGACCCCGACCAGTCGCAGTGCCGGCCAGTGCCGACGTAACGCCCTGGCCAGTCCGGCGCTGTGCCCGCCGGTGCCCACACTGCACACCAGCACGTCGACGGCGTCGACCTGCCCGGCGATCTCGTCGGCTAGCCCGGCGTAGCCGGCGGCGTTGTCCGGGTTGTCGTACTGGTCCGGCCAGTACGCCCCGGGCAGGCCGGCCCGGACCTCGGCGAGCCGGTCGAGGCGGGCCTGCTGCCAGCTGCCCACCGGGTGTGGTCGGTCCACCACCTCCAGCCGGGCCCCGTACGCGCGCAGCAGGGCCCGCATCGACGGTTCCAGCTCACCGTCGACGACCAGGACCACCGGGTGCCCGAGGGCCTGCCCGGCGAAGGCCAGCCCGATGCCGAGGGTGCCGCTGGTCGACTCGACCACCGGGGCGCCCGGGCGCAACTCGCCCCGCATCCGGGCGCCGGTGAGCATGGACACCGCCGCGCGGGCCTTCATCCCGCCGGGGCTGAGGCACTCCACCTTCGCCCAGAACCCGTCGTGCGGGTACGGCAGCGGGGTGTCCACGAACAGCACCGGGGTGTGTCCGACGAGGTTCAGCAGGTGCGGGGCGGTCACGGTGCGGCCCGGTACTGGTAGAGCGGCGTGGGGCCGCCGTCGAGCCAGAAGAACGGGTACGGCTCGGCGGACACCGCGGTCACACCCGAGCCGACGAACCAGGGAAGCACCCCGCTGCCGGTCTGGGCGAACATCACCAGCGGGGTACCGGTGGTCGCCGCGTGTGCCAGCAGCGGCGCGAAACTGTCGTTGCCCAGGGTCATCCCGGAGGCCAGGATCGCGTCGGCCGCGCCGAGCAGCGCCTGCGCGTCGGGCAGGCAGGCCTCGTCCCACTCGGTCCGCCCACCCGCGTAGTCGCAGGGCAGGTAGCGCAGACCGCGCCGGCGCAACTGCTCCAGCAGCGAGTTGACCACCCCGACCACCAGTACCGTCTGCCCGGGTGTGCAGGGCAGCAGATCCACGACGGCCGCGGCGCGGGCGGTCGACTTCGCCAGGGACGTACCGGCGGGCACGGTCAGCACCGCGTCGGCCGCGTCCAGGTGCGGCCGGACCGTGAGCAGGTACGCGTCCAACGCCGCGACCCGCACCGGCAGCGCCGGATGGGTCAGCAGCTCCGCCACCGACCGGCCGACGCAGGCGTAGGCGACGTCGTCGGGCAGTTCGTCCGGCTCGACGGCGCACGAGCCGACCGCCGCCCCGACCCGCAGGCTGAGCACCTGGTTGCGGTAGCCCCGGCCCCGGGTGACGTGCCGGGCCCCCTGGCGGGTGACGAAGCCGACGCTGACCTGATGCTGTGCCGGATCGGGGCCGACCCGGCCGTCGCGCACGTCGGTGACCAGCGCGTCGAACGACCGGTACCCGGGTCGGGTCGTCGGGCCGGTCACGCCGGCACTCCGGCCGGCACCTCGGCGTACCCGACCCGCAGGCCGGCGACCAGCCGGTCCGCCAGCGCCCGTGCGCCGGCACCCGTGGGGTCGACGACCATGACGTGACCCAGGTAGTGGTTGTTGCTGCTGGCCTCTCCGGTCCGGTGCCCGGCCGGTTTCACCGCCCAGTCCACCACCCGGGGCTCGGCGGCCACCGCCTCGGTGCCGGTGATACCGGTGACCGTGCCGGGGCGCGGGGGCAGCAGGAACGCGATCGCCGCGCTGCGTACCCCGGTGTCGGCCGGGGTCAGGTCGGGCCGCTCGCCGAGCGCCAGTTGCGCGTACCCCATGGGCAGGTCGATGCCGGTGACCCGGCGGACCAGTTCGGTGATCTGGTTGCCCGCAGGCCGGGGGTTGACCTCCACCACCCGGGGGCCGTCCGGGGTCAGCCGCAGCTCGGTGTGGGCCACGCCGTGGTCGAGCCCGACCGCGCGCAGGGCGGCGGTGGCCGTCGCGCCGACGGCGCGGGCGAGATCGGGCTCGATGGACGCGGGGAACATGTGCCCGCTCTCCACGAACCCGGAGGTGCCGGCCAGGCTCTTGTCGGTCACCCCGATCACGGTGGTGACGCCGTCCACGGTGACCGTCTCCACACTCACTTCCGGCCCGTCCAGCAGTTTCTCCAGCAGCACCAGCGGCATCCTCGGCTGGCGTCGGGCGTTGACCGGGAATCCGGCCAGTGCGTCGTACGCCGCCCGCAGTTCGGTCCGGTCGTCCACCCGACGGACGTACATGCCGGCGCAGAGGTCGACGGGCTTGACCACCAGCGGGTATCCGATGCCGTCGGCCGCGTCGCTGGTGGCGGTCCAGCCCTGGGTCACCGCGAACGCAGGCTGGGGGACCCCGGCCCGGTGCATCGCGGCGCGGGCCAGATCCTTGCGGTACGCGCACTCCACCGCCTCCGGTGCGGCGCCCGGCAGGCCCAGGCGCGCGGCCAGCCGGGCGACGGTGCCGAGGTAGTAGTCGCAGGAGGTGACCACCCCGTCGAAGCGCAGCACCCGATGTACGGCCTCTACATAGGACAACAGTTCCGGCAGGTCGTTGGTCTCGGTCGTCAACACGTTCTCGGCCGCCAGTAGCGGGTGCGGCCTGTCTGTCGGCGCGCTGCGCAGGTAGTGGTGCAGGTCGCGGGTCAGGAACGAGAAGCGGTGACCGGCCTCCCGGATGGCCCTCGGTAGCAGGCCGCTCATGGCGCCCACCCAGCTCTCGACCACCAACAGATGCGCCATCGGCGACCCCCGCTCCCTGCGACAACCGGACTTGGTGATGGTAACGGTTTTCATTTCGGATGGCTAGCGTGTCGTCCGCCGGTCGCTGCGCGCGGGGACCATGGCGGTGAGGGGATGCATCCGGGCGGCGAGGTTCCCGGTCTCCCGCGCAGGATCAGCGTCGCTCCTGGTGCCGGGACGACCGACCGCCAGGTGCCCGTAGACGCGTGCGCTCTCGGCGCCACCATCCTGGCCTCGGAACGTGCCGTTTCCGGCCCGTCGCCCAGAGACCGCGGCCTGCCGGTCCATTGATCGATAGTTCTAACTGCTTCGTTGACCTGCCCTACGGCCTGCCGTAGCGTTGCCGATCAATGCCGGTCATGGGGACCACCGGCATCATCCCTAGGAGCAACGTTGGCCATCCCTGGATTTTCCATGCCCAGACGAAGGTTGGCAGCCGCTGTCGCTGCCCTCGTGGCGGCAACAGTCAGCGTGGTGGCGGTAGGCAGCCCTACCACCGCCGCCCCCTTGTCCACGTCGAAGACCGGCTCGTGGATCGTGCGGCTCGACGAACCGTCGCTGGCCGCGCACCAGGCGAGATCCGGCAGGATGAACGTCAGATCGGCTGAGGCCCGCACCTACACCGACCGGCTCGCCGCCCGGCAGTCGGAGGTCGCCAAGCGGATCGGCAAGCGGCTGGGCCGCAAGGTCACGGTGACCAGTTCCTTCCGGAACGTACTCAACGCCATCGTCATCACGGCGGACGCGGCGGAGGCCGCGAAGCTGGCCAAGGTGGCGGGCGTGACCGCGGTCGAGCCCGAGGAGGTGTACGAGCTCACCAGCGACGCCAGTCACGAGATCATCGGTTCGCCCGCGGTCTGGGCGGGCGAGACCGGCCCGGAGCTGGCCACCAGGGGTGAGGGTACGGTCGTCGGCATCCTCGACAGTGGCATCAACGCGGGCCACCCGGCCTTCGCCGCCACGGACGGGGAGGGCTACGCGCACACCAACCCGTACGGCCGGTACCTGGGTGTCTGCGACCCGACGCACCCGAACCACGACCCGATCTGCAACGACAAACTGGTCGGCGCGTACAGCTTCGTGTCGGGTAACTCGGCCCGGGACACCAACGGCCACGGCAGCCACACCGCCTCCACCGCCGCCGGCAACCGGCATCAGGTGACCCTGAAGTACGGCCCGGACCAGCCTGTGCGGACCGTGCAGGGTGTCGCGCCGCGCGCCAACGTGGTGATGTACCGGGTGTGTGTCGAGAGCTGCCCGGTCTCGTCCATTCTGGCCGGAATCAACCAGGCCGTCGTCGACGGTGTCGACGTGCTCAACTACTCCATCTCCGGGGCGGACCGGCCGTGGACCGACTCCGTGAGCCGGGCGTTCCTGGAGGCGTTCGGGGCCGGCATCTTCGTGGCGGCGTCGGCCGGCAACAGCGGACCCGGTGCCGGTACGGTGGCGCACACCTCGCCCTGGAACGCCTCGGTCGCCGCGACCACCACCGACCGTACCTGGGGCAAGTCCCTGTCGGTGGTCGGTCCGACGCCGGTCCCGCCGGCGCTGGCGAACCTGAAGGGCTGGCCCGGCTTCGGTCCGGGCAACTCCAGCCCGATCGACGCCGAACTGCGCTACTCCGGCGAGGTGGGTACGGCGACGGGCTGCTCCGCGTTCCCGGCGGGCTCGTTCGCCGGGGCGATCGCGCTGATCCCGCTGGGCACCTGCACCTCGGCCGTCAAGATCACCAATGCCGCCAACGCCGGTGCCGTCGCGGCCGTCCTGTTCGAGCGGCAGCCCGGCCCGCCGGTGTTCCTCTCCGGCGTGGAGAAGACGACGATCCCCGCGATCAGCGTCACCCAGACCGACGGTGAGGCGCTGCAGAGCTTCGCCACCACCACCGTCGAGCCGGTGACCGCCCGCCTGGGCGCCGCCACGGAACTGGCCCGCGACGCCGGCAGTGCCGACCTGGTGGCGTGGTTCAGCTCCCGAGGCCCGAGCGACTACGACCTGCTGGCCCCGACCCTCGCCGCTCCCGGGGTGAACATCCTCGCGGCCTACCGCGAGGTCGACGGGGACCCGAACCAGTACAACATCATCCGCGGTACGTCGATGGCCTCGCCGCACGTGGCGGGGGCCGGAGCGCTGCTGGCCGCGCTGCACCCGGACTGGTCCCCGGCGCAGATCCGCGCCGCACTGGCCGGTACCGCCGACCCCGACGGCGTACGTGAGGCACCCGGCACCCCCGCGGACCCGCTGGACGCCGGAGCGGGTCGCCTCGACCTCGCCGCCGCCGGCCGGGTCGGCCTGGTGATGGATGAGTCGTACGCCAACATGCTGGCGGCGAACCCGGCCACCGGCGGTGTGCCGCGCGAGCTGAACGTGCCGTACCTGGTGAACCGGCAGTGCAACCTGTCCTGCTCGTGGACCCGTACGGTGACCAACGTCGCCGACACTACCGCCACCTACTCCGCGTCGGTGACGGTACCGGCGGGGCTGACGGCGACGGTGAGCCCGGCGACGTTCACCCTCGCCCCCGGTGCGAGCCAGCGGTTCACCGTCGACCTGAACGTCTCGGGCAGCTCCGGCGGCAGTTGGACCTTCGCCGACCTGAAAGTGACCACCGACGGCCACCACGCCAACGGCGCGGCCATCGCCGGGGTGCACTACCCGGTGGCGGTGATCCCGGTGGCTCCGGGAATCACCGTCGACCCGACGAAGATCGAGGTGACGCAGAAGCCGGGCCTGTCCACGACCCGCAGCGTCACGATCCGGAGCACCGGCAACGGCGCGCTCAAGTGGCAACTGGCCGGCGGTGACGGTTGCGTCCTCCCCGACCAGGTGGACTGGCTGTCGACGGACGTCACGTCCGGCACGCTCAACCCCGGAAGCACGACCCAGCTCCGGATCACCCTGGACTCGACCGGCAAGGCACCGGGACAGCTGCGAGCGATGTTCTGTGTGGCGAGCAACGACCCGGCCAACCCGCGCGTCCCGGTCACGGTGGCCCTCGTCGTCTCCGACCTGCCGACCATGAAGGTCACGCCGGAGCTGGCCGTGAGCCAGCCGGCGGGAACGGTCACCGGAACGAAACTGACCATCGAGAACACCGGCACCGCGCCGCTGGAGTGGACCGTCGGCGAGGCGCCGGTGGTCGCGAACCGGACCACGCTCGCGACCACCGACCCGAAGCGACGCGAGTTGCTGCGCAACGGTGTCCTGCTGGTACCCAACACGGCGCTGCCCGGCGTGGCGGCATTCGACCCGCAGAACGGCGACCTGCTCGAACCGGCGTTCATCACCTACCCGCCGAAGACCGAGGTGGACCTGGGGACGACCACACACATCATCCTCAACCAGGCGCAGGATGGTTTCCTGGTCTCGTCCCAGAGCACCGGTGCCGTCTACTCGTTCAACCTCGACGGGCAGTACCAGGGGGTGCACGCGCCGGTCGGTGGACCGAATCCGGGCATCATGGGCAACGTCCGGGGCATGACGCTCTCGCCCTCGGGCACGCTGCTGGTGGCCTCCGGCAGCGGCAACAAGGTGGTGGAGTTCGACGCCAAGGGCAACTACCTGCGTGACTTCATCACGTCTGGGTCCGGTGGAATCTCCGGACCGTGGTACCTCACCTTCCGGGAGAACGACCTGCTGGTCTCCGCCAGCGGCGGCAACATCTACCGGTACGACCACTCCGGTCAGCCGCTGTCGGTCTGGGAAGACACGATCAACTTCCCGCAGCAGATGTACCAGCAGGAGAACGGCAACATCCTCGCGGCGGCCTTCTCCAGCCCGCCGGGCGTCTGGGAGATCGACCCGAACGGCGCACCGGTCAACCGGTTCACCGGGGCGCTCAGCAACCGCGGGGTGCACCCGCTGGGCAACGGGAACATCCTGACCACCAACAGCGGCGGGGTGCACGAGATCGATCGCGGGTCGACGCTCGTCGAGACCCCGCTCGCCACCAACGGTGCCCGCATGATCAGCGAGATCGCGCGGTCCCAGCCGTGTGACGAGCCGGCCGACGTGCCGTGGTTGCGGGTGACCACGCCGAAGGGCAAGACCCCGGCGGGGGGCAGCAGCAAGGTCACCGTCCTGGTCGACTCCACCGGGCTGACGCCCGGGGTGCACGAGGCGCATCTCTGCGTCGCGGGCAACGACCCGGACAGCCCGCTGCTCGGCGTACCGGTCAAGGTAACGGTCACCGACCAGGCGTGTGCCCGCACCATCACCAAGGCTCACCTGGGCCCGCTGACCGCGTCGGCCGGGCTGACCTGTCTCGCCTACGGGTCGTCCGTCGCCGGCAAGGTGACCGTGGCGCCGGGTGCCAGCCTGCACACCAACGGTGCGAACATCGTCGGGGCAATCTCCGCCGAACGCGCGGCCGGTGTGGAGCTGTCCGCAACGGCCGTGGTCGGCGCGATCGACCTGAGCAGCGGGACCGGGCCGCTGTCGCTGACCGGTAACCACGTGACCGGCCTGGTGTCGCTGACGGGTAACAACACCGGCTCGGCAGCACCTCTGGTCTCCGGCAACACCGTCGTCGGACCCCTGAAGTGCAGCGGTAACGAGCCGCCACCGGTCAACGGTGGCGTGCCCAACACGGTGTCCGGAGTAGCCACCGGGCAGTGCCGTGGCCTGTAGCCGATAGCTCGACGCAAGCATCATCCGCCGGATGGCCGGGCCCCCGCCCGCCATCCGGCGGCTTTTTGGGCCGCGTTCCGGCCGGGACCCGGGGGCAGCCCGCGCTGCCGGACATAGGGCGACGGGTCCGCGCGGTTGCGTCGCCGTGAGCGGGACCGAAAGCGCCGCCGTGGTCAGCCTGGGTCGGCCCGGCTGACCTCGTCGATCAGGCCGGCGAGCAGGGCCGTCCGGGGTACGACGGAGTCCAGGTCCAGCCATTCCGAGGGGCTGTGGTCGTTGCCGCCGACCGGGCCGAGCCCGTCGAGCACCGCCGCGCCGGCTTCGGCGAGAAGGTTCGCGTCGGCACAGCCACCGGTCGCGGTGTGGGACACGGGTACGCCGAGCCCGGCGCCGACCTTCGCGGCGAGGTCGGCGAGCCGCTGCCCGGCCGGACCCAGCTCCCAGGGTGGGGTGGGGGCGTGCACGGCCACCTCGGCGCGTACCCCGCAGACCCACGGCTCGGCGACCAGGCGGCGGATCTCGGCGAGCGCGGCCTCGTACTCCCGGCTGTGCCAGGCACGCAGGTCGACGAGCATGCGGGCCCGGTCCGGGACGACGTTGGGCCGGTCGCCGGCGGTCAGGTGACCGACGTTGACGGTGACCCCCGGCCACCGGCCGTTGAGGGCGTCCAGGGCGACGGTCAGCCGGGCGGCGGCGAGCAGGGCGCTGGCTCCGCGTTCCGGTTCGATGCCGGCGTGGGCCGCCCGCCCCCTCAGGATGACCTCCAGGTCGGCGACGCCCTTGCGTGCCGACACCAGGTCACCGTTGTCGCGGGCGCATTCCAGGCAGAGGGCCACGTCGGCAGCGGATCCGAGGGTACGCAGCAGCGGCCGGCTGCCCGTCGAGCCGATCTCCTCGTCGGGGGTGCAGACCAGCACCAGCTCGGCGTACTCCGTCCGGTCGAGCGCGGTGAGGACCTCGACGGCGACCAGGCCCGCGAGCACGCCGCCCTTGTCGTCGCTGACCCCCGGTCCGTACGCGCGGCCGTTCTGCACCCGGAACGGACGGGCGGCGGCCGTGCCGGGCGGGAAGACGGTGTCGAGGTGGCCGGCGAGCAGGATCCGTCGGCGGCCCCGCCCACGGTGCCGGCCGATCAGGACGTCGCCGAGGGGCCGGCCGGACGGGTCGGCCACCGGTTCCCGCTCGACGGCCATGCCGGCTTCCAGGCACCAGGTCTGCATCAGGTCGGCGACCTGCCGCAGGCCGTCCACCTGTCCGGAACCGGAGTCGATGTCGACCAGTCGGGCGAGTCGCTCGTGGTAGGGGGCGAGCCGGTTCCCGGCCGCCGCGAGCAGTTCCGCACCGTCCACCACACCGCCGACCTTCCGTTCGTTCACAGGACCTTGTCCAGGAAGGCGCGGGTGCGGTCGTGTTTCGGATTGCCGAGCACTTCGCTCGGTGTGCCCTCCTCGACGACGCAGCCACCGTCGAGGAACGCGACGGAGTCGGCGACCTCACGGGCGAAGCCCATCTCGTGGGTGACCACGACCATCGTCATGCCGTCGGCGGCGAGGCCCTTCATCACGTCGAGTACGTCGCCGACGAGTTCCGGGTCGAGCGCCGAGGTCGGCTCGTCGAAGAGCATCAGCTTGGGATGCATGGCCAGTGCGCGGGCGATGGCGACCCGCTGCTGCTGCCCGCCGGAGAGCTGAGCGGGGTAGCTGTTCGCCTTCTCGGCGAGACCCACCCGTTCCAGCAGGGCCGTCGCCTCGGCGCGGGCCTGGTCGCGGGGGGTGCCGAGGACACGTACGGGTGCCTCGATGACGTTGCCGAGCGCGGTGAGGTGCGGGAAGAGGTTGAACCGCTGGAAGACCATGCCGATGTCGCGGCGGCGACGGGCGACCTCGCGGGCCTTCAACTCGTGCAGCTTGTCGCCCTGGCGACGGTAGCCGACCAGTTCACCGTCGACCCAGAGTTGCCCGCCGTCGATGCGATCCAGGTGGTTGACGCAGCGCAGAAAGGTGGACTTGCCGGAGCCGGAGGGCCCGAGCAGGCAGGCCACCTCGCCGGGGGCGACGGTCATGTCGATGCCCTTGAGGACCTCGATCGGCCCGAACTTCTTGGTGACGCCCTCGGCCCGCACCATCGGCCGGGCCCCGGCCTGGCGGGTGGGGCTGATGGAGGTGTCGGTCTGGGTGGTCATCGGACTCCTCTCCCGGCGAAGCCACGGCCGAACCGCCGCTCGATCGCCCACTGGCCGGCGGACAGCACGCTGACGAGCGCGAGATACCAGATCGCCGCCACGACGAGCAGCGGGATCACCTTGTAGTTGCCCTGGTAGACGGTCTGCACGGCGGTCATCAGGTCACGACCGGCGATGATCGACACCAGCGCGGTGGACTTGAGCATGGTGATGGTCTCGTTGCCCATCGGCGGGATGATGACCCGCATGGCCTGGGGCAGGACGACCCGCCGCAGGATGAGCGCGGGGCTCATGCCGAGCGCTGCGGCGGCCTCGGTCTGCCCGGTGTCCACGGCGAGGATGCCACCCCGGATGACCTCGGCGGCGTACGCCATCTCGTTGAGCGACAGGGCGAGGACGGCGGCGACCGTGCCGGTGACCACGACGCTGGTCGGTTTGTCGAACAGGACCAGGTCGGTGAACGGCAGGCTGAAGGTGATCCGGGGGAAGAGCGCGCCGAGGAAGCCGAAGAAGATGATCTGCACCAGCAGGGGAGTGCCCCGGAAGACCCAGACGAAGGCCCAGGAGACACCCCGCAGTACGGGGTTGGCTGACAGCCGCATCACCGCGAGCAGGACGCCGCCGACGGTGCCGAGCACCATGGCCAGCAGGGTCAGCCAGAGCGTGGTGACCACGCCGTCGAGGATGTAGTCCCTGAACAGGTATTCGCCGATGGTGGCGGGTTCGAGGTTGGGGCTGTCCAGTAGAGCCCGGAGGAAGAGGGCCGCCACGCCGACCACGAGGATCGCGGTCAGCCAGCGTCCGTAGTGTCGTACGGGGACGACCCGTACGGTCTCGGTGTCGCTCGTCATTGGGTCGCCTCCAGCGGGGGACGGGGTGCGGCGGTCGCCGGGCGCGCCTTCCGGGCCCGCCCTCACGGGTGTCGAAAGGGCGCCCGGCGACCGCGGTTCAGGGAGTCGTCTCCGCCAGGGTCAGTCGATGGCCTGGTCGATGGTGGCCTGCTTGACCGCGATCGGCTCCTGCTTCCACTGGGCGAGGATCTTGGTATAGGTGCCGTCGTCGATCAGCGACTGCACGGCGGCCCGGTACGCCTGGGCGAGCTCCTTCTGCGCCTTCAGGAACCCGAAGCCGTTGGGGCTGGCCAGCCAGCCGTTCGGGGCGGACGGGTCGTCGACCAGCTCGGCCCTGCCGGTCAGGGCGGGGGCGATGTCCACCAGGTTGACCTTGGTGGCGGCGACCACGTCGACGTTGCCGGCGATGAGGGCCTGCACCGCCTGCGGGTTCTCCGGGTACTCCTTGACCTCGACGGCTCGGCCGGCGCAGTCGGACCGGCTGTACTCCGCGAGGTTCTTGGCCTGGTTGCTGGCCTTCTGCACGGCCACCTTGCGCCCGCAGAGGTCGGCGACGGTCTGCACGCCGAGCGGGTTGCCGGTCTTGACGAGGAAGCCGGTGCCGGAGGCGGAGTAGTCGACGAAGGTGGCGACCTGCTGGCGCTCCTTCTTGTCCGTGATGCCGCCGGCGATGGCGTCGTACTTGGCGGCCTGGAGGCCGGGCACGAGGCCGTCGAAGGGCTGCTGGGTGAAGGTGGCCTTGATGCCGAGCCGGGCCGACGCGGCCAGGAACAGGTCGTGGTCCAGACCCTTGAACTCGTCGGTGCGGCCCTCGGTCTTGAAGTCGATGAAGGGTTCGTACGGGGCGTTGGTGGCGACGGTGATGGTGCCCCGGTCCCGGACGTCGCCGGGGACCTTCCGGGCGAGGTCGGCATCGGTGCCGACCTCACCGACGCCCTCGATGGTGACGGAGACGGTCGTGACCTCGTCGCCGGAGCCGGCGGCGGTGGAGTCGCCGCCGCAGCCGGTGGTGACCGCGAGGAGGGCCGAGGCCGCGGTGGCCAGGGCGAGGTGACGGATGCGCATGGGGGGTGTCCTTCCGGGTGCCAGCCGAACCAGCACCCGGACTGTAACGCACATTACTATCTAGGTGTAGTTACAGTTTCCTGTAACGAGCTTCCGTCGCTCTCAGTTGCCACCGTACGTCTGCTGGGTCTGCTCCATCGCCTTCAGGCGCTTGCCGGCGACCGGCCCGAGGCGGTCGATCAACGCCGCCACCAGCGTCTCCACCAGCGCCAACGTGGGCACGAAGCTGTCGTACGGCGACGGCGACTCGACCCGGCTGGGCAGCACCACCTCGGCCAGGCCGGCCACCGGGGAGAGCCACCGATCGGTGAACAGGAGCACTCGGGCGCCCCGCGCGGTGACCTCCCGGGCCAGGGCCAGGGTGGGCTCCTCGTACCGGCGGAAGTCGAAGAGGACGAACAGGTCCCGGCGGCCCACGTCGACGAGCATGTCGGTGCGCTCCACCGGCGTGGACGGCAACAGACGACTGCCCCCGCGCACCTGCATGAGGTGCAGCACCAGGTAGTGCGCGAGCAGACCGGAGAACCGGCCACCCACCGCCGTCACCCGCAGTTGTTGGTCGGCCAGGAGGCGGACCGCCGCGTCCAACTCGCCCTGCGGCAACTCGGCCAGCGTCCCGGCCACGGCCTCCGGCAGGCTCGCCGCCGCCCGGGGCAGCGCACCCTCCGGCCGACCGCCGGTCCGCTCCGCCGCCCGGTATGCCGTCAGCGGCGACGTCTCCCGCTCGGTGAGCTCGTCGCGCAGCGCGCGCTGGAACTCCGGATAGCCGCCGAACCCGAGCCGGCTGAGGAACCGCAGCACGGTCGGTGCGCTCACCTCGGCCCGCTCGGCCAGCGAGGCGACCGTACCCAGCCCCGCGGCCGGGTACGAGGCCAGCAGCGCACGCGCCACCCGACGTTCGGCCGGGCTGCACTCACCCAACCTCTGTCGGACCAGGGCGGCCACCCCGACTGCGGGCGGCTCGACAGCGGCGTCGTCGGGCAGGTGTTCCGGACCGGCACCCGTACCCGGCTCGCCAGCAGGATCGAAGGTCGACACGCGCTGAGCGTATCCGCCGGTCCGTGCCGGCCGACCCCGACACGGAACGGGCGAGTGTCCCCGCCCGCGCACCCCCTACCTGGAGGTCGGACCGCACCGGCGGGGCGCGCCCGCCCCCGGGCTGAGGAGGGCGCGCCTTCGGCCGGGTGGAATCAGGACTTGGCGAGGGTGCAGGCGTAGTCGGCCGTACCGGATCCGGAGTATGCCTCCACCTCGACGTAGTAGGTGGCCGACCCGGACGACGTACGGGTCAGTGAGACCGACTCGTCCGCACCCGCCCCGTCGTTGACCGACCGGGTCAGCGTGCTGCCGGTCGAGCTGAGCAGGTAGAGGTCGGCGTCGTACGCGGTCGGGACCGCACAGTCGACGGTGAGCGTCTGGCCACTGGCGAGGCTGACCTCGAAGTAGTCCCGGTCGCTGCCGCTCTTCATGTCACCGGTCACGGTCAGCGGGTAGCTGTGGCCGCTGACGTCGTTCGCGGCGGTGCGGCTGTCGTTCGGCTCGACCTCGGCGTACGCGGAACCACCTCCGGGCGGGGGCGGCGGGGTGGTCGAGCAGTCGGTGACCGGCGTACCGCTGTAGAGGTTGCTGCTCGGCACCCCGTTGGTCACGCTCTTCAGGTAGTAGCCGCAGGTGGGACGCTTGGCGAAGTTGTAGGTCTGGCCGTTCGCGAGCTTCCAGATCTTGAAGTTGGAGTACGTCAGCGGCTGCCCGGAGACCGCCACCTCCGGCTGGTGGTCGCCGAGGACCACGTACGCGTTCGAGCCGCTCAGCGTGGCCAGCCCGGACTTGTCGATGAACAGCGACGCGCCCTCGTTGACCCCGACGCCCCAGGCCGCGCCTGCGCTGGTGCGCCCGTCCTTGACGGCCCGCGCGACGAACGCCATCGTGCGGCCCATCCGGTCGCGCTCCTGGAAGTGCGAGTCGTTGACGGTGTTGGCGTAGTTCGCCCAGCGGAACATGCCGGTGGTGAAAGTCATCGACCGGTCGTACGGGTCGTCCAGGGCGATCGCCGACGTGGCGCTGGCGGCGCACGCGTCGTACACGATGTCGCTGTTGATGTGGTGGCCGGCGCTGCCGCCGCCGACGCCGCCGCCCTTGGCCACGACGGACTCCACGGACGCCTCCAGCGCGGTGCCCTTCCATGCCGCGTAGTTGCACTGGTTGCCGCCGGCGAAGTAGACGAACTCGGCGTTGCGGATGTCGGCGTTCACCTGGCTGTTGTTGCCGTCGTTCTTGGCGGTCAGCGTCAACGTGGTGCAGGAGTTGACTCCGGCCAGGCCCATGATGTCGTCGCATTCGGGGGTGCCGCCGTCGGACGCGGCGACGACCGCCACGTCGATCGTGCCGCTGGCGCCGCGGATCGCGTTGATCGCCCGCGTCATGGTGGCGGACACGACACCGCCGGAACCGTTCATCGTGTATGCCGGGCCGGACCAGCTCGCCCGGCTCGCATCGGTGGAGCTGCCCTGCCGGTCGCGGATGACCTGGGCGTGGGCTGCGGTCACCCCGATCGGGGCGAGGCTCGCGACGAGGCTCGCGGCGGTCAACACCGCGAGACGGGTACGCAGGGGGTTGCGGACAGGGAACATGGGCACCTCCGAGGGGCCACGAATCGATGAAACAGAAGTTACATCGATTAAGTTCCCTGCTCAATACGTAACTTCCGTTACATCCTGATGACGTGTTCCGGCCCCATGCGCGACTGTGGAAGGGCCCCTCGACAGGCGTCGAACGGCCCTTCCCCACCTATCTACCGGACCACGCCTACCGGGCGGCGATGCCGATCACGACGCCGGTGAACGATGTCGACCCACCAGCCCGGAACGCGGCGAAGCCCCGTCCCCGGGTCAGCGTCGCCTCCCACCGCGGGTCGTCCTCGTACGACACGTCGGACACCGACGCGCAGCCGGCGTTGTCGATCAACGCCTCGGCGCCGGTGACGAGGCCGTAGTTCCAGAACACGTCCCCCGTGGGCGTGACGTCGCAGCCCGGCACCCCGGTGACCCGCTGCTTCGACCGGGCGATGACCGGCTGCCAGCGGTCCGAGCGGTACTGGTCGCCCTCGGTCAACCGGGTCCAGCGCACGCCCCCGACACCCCAGACGGGAGTACGGGTGGTGCGCGCCCACCGCAGGTCGAGCACGGTCACCCCGCGCTGGCCGAGCACCCGCAGTTGCTGGTGCCGCGAGCCGACGCCGGTCACCTCCAGCGCGGTGTTCTCGTCCAGGCCGAAGATGCGCTTGTTGCGAGTGTCGGTGGCGAGCCGGATCGACCGGGCCTCCCGGCCGCGCCGGGAGAAGTGGGTGTCCACCAGACCGTCGCGGAAGAAGCCGAACCCGCCCTTCGGCAGGTACCCGAGGACGCTGGAGTCGTCGAAGTAGCCAGCCTTCGACCCGTCCCGCAGGCCGGGGTCGACCGACCCGCCCGTGATCATGTCGCGGCCGGCCATGATCTGCGCGCCCGCGCTGGTGCCGGCGACGACCGCGCCCGCGCGCAGCTTGCGCCGAACCGCGGCCAGCGCCGCCGAGTCGCGCTGTGCCCCGCCCCGCGTCATCGTCGTGACGTACCGGTACTGGTCGCCACCGCCGAAGAAGAAGCCGGTCATCGAGTTGATCTGGGCCACCACGACCGGGTCGTCGGCCTTCTCGGGGTGGTCGACGTCGATCGGGATCCACTGCGCGTCGGCCACGCCGTACGTCTTGAACAGGTTCGCGTAGTAGTCGCCGTTGCAGACGCTGTTGTTGCAGTCCGGGGTGTCCGCGTCCGGATCCTCCGACGGGGTGGGTGCCGCCGCCGTGAAGATGCCGATGCGGGCCCTGCCGGTGCCGCCGGCCAGCCGGACGATGTCGCCGTAGATGGTCGCGTTGTCGTCGGCGAGCGCGCCGCCGACCAGCACGAGGCTGCCACCGGAGGGGTGGGACGACGAGGTTGCCGAGGCGGGGACCGCAGCCAGGGGGACGCTCAACGCGACCGCCGTGCACGCGCCGACCCCGAGGGTCAGCAGACGGTTCAAGGGCATGACTGCTCCTCACTGGAGACCGTGAGGGCGGGCCGACGTGAGCGTACGGCAGAACAACCACCCCGACAACGGCCGGTCGCGACCCCTCGGCGACGGGTGGGTTCGGCTCACCGGCGGCAGAAGCGGTTTCCGGCATCGCCCGCTGGACCTCCTCGGGCGATGCCGTTCGTCCGTCGGCTCGGGTGCCGGTGTCACGGTCGATAGGCCATGCACGTTCGAGGAACGTATGGGCACTGTTCGAACGGCATCCGTTCGTCACTGCGCGGCGACCCTCCAGTGTGCAGAAGGACGGTCCCGGCGCGTCTGCCGCAGGGGTTGGCGTTACCGACCAGACCGGCTGCCTCGACCGGCGACGGCATCTCACCTGCACGTAAGAAAGCGGTAATGCTGCCCGACCAGGCGGCCGGGCTAATATCCGCTCATGCCCGGTCCCCGTACCGCATCCCTGCCCGGTGTGGCCGCCTTGACGGCGGTCGTTCTCGCCCTCGCTGCCTGCGGCGGCACCGAGCCGCCCGCCGCTCCGGCCGGCACGACCGCCGGGCCACGCACAGCGGCCCCGCCGACCACTGCGGGCACGGTCGGCCCGCCGGCCAGCGCTGCGACGAACGCCGCAGTCCCGGAGACGATCTCGTTCACCGGCCGGACGATCGATGGCGGGGCCTTCGCGGGTAGCAGCCTCGCCGGCAAGCCCGCGGTGCTGTGGTTCTGGGCGGCCTGGTGTACCCGCTGCCGCGCGGTCGCCGACGAGGTCGCCGCCGTGCAGCGCGAGAACGCCGGCCGGGTCAACGTGGTCGGCGTGGCCGGGCTCGGCAGCGGCGACGAGGCGATGCGACGGTTTGCGAAGGAGACCGGGATCGAGGGCTTCCCCCACCTGGCCGACGACGACGGCCAGGTCTGGCGTCGCTTCGAGGTGACCAGCCAGGAACAGTACGTGCTCCTCGACTCAGCCGGCACCGTCGTGCACACCGGACCACTGTCCCCGGCGGACCTGCGCAAGCGTGTCGCCGGGCTGAACTGACCATGCCGGACACGCCATACGGCCTCGCCGTCGGCGCCGGGCTGCTGGCCGCGGTCAACCCGTGCGGCTTCGCACTGTTGCCCGCGTACCTGTCGATGCTGGTGCTGGGCGACGAGCCGTCGGCCGAGCGGGGCCTGCTCGCACCGATCGGCCGGGCGGTCGCGCTGACCGGCGCGATGACACTGGGGTTCGTCGCGGTGTTCGGCGCGTTCGGGCTGCTCGCCGCCCCTGCGGCGGACGCGGTCGCCCGTCACCTGCCCTGGGTGTCGATACTGATCGGCCTCGCCCTGGTGGCGGCCGGCGGCTGGCTGCTGGCCGGACGCCAACTGCCGGCCTTCACCCCGAAGGTGGCGACCGGACCGGCGGTCCGCCGACGGTTCGGCTCGATGATGCTGTTCGGCATGGCCTACGCGATCGCCTCGCTCGGCTGCACCATCGGCCCCTTCCTGGCCGTCGTGGTCGCCGGGTTCCGCGCCGGGTCGGCGCTCTCCGGCATCGGCCTCTTCGTGGCGTACGCGGTGGGTATGGGGCTCGCGGTGGGGGCCGCCGCACTGGCCGTCGCGTTGGCCCGCGATTCACTGGTGCGCCGTGCCCGTCGGGCCGCACCGCTGCTGGGGCGTGTCGCCGGCCTGCTGCTGATGGTCACCGGTGGATACGTGGCCTGGTACGGCTGGTACGAGGTGCGGGTCTTCGCCGGTCGAGGTGACACGGACGACCCGATCATCGACGCGGCCGGCGCCGTTCAGACAGCGCTCAGCGGCTGGCTGGCGGTTCTGGGGCCGTGGACCGTCGCCGCGCTGGCGCTGGCGCTGCTCGCCCTGGCCGCCGGCGTGACACTGACGCGCCGGCGCCGAGCACTGGCCCAGCAGGGCCGTCGCCCATCCAACTGAGGATCGGGCCAGCACTCTGATCACGTGACCTGCCGAAGCGCGCGGCCGTCGTCGTACGCTGCCGGCCAGCATCGCGGCGGCGCGGGCAGCGCATCATCCCCGCGACGATCGCCATCGCCGTGCGGCCACGACTCACTGCGGCCGGCGGCGTGCCGCGCTGCAAAGGCACCCGCCCATTGTCGAGGCTCAGACGGCCGCGAGCCGGACCACGAACCGGCATCCGTCTGCGGTGTTGCTTACCTCGACCCGGCCGCCGTGCGCTTCGACCAGTCCGCGCACGATCGCTAGTCCGAGACCTCCGGACGCGCTGTCACCACCTGCGGTGCGGGGGGTGCGGGCGGGCTCGCCCCGGAATGCGACGTCGAACAGCCGAGGCAGATCGGTAGGGGGGATGCCGCCGCAGGTGTCGGCGACGGACAGCCAGGCGTGGTCCCGGTCGCGGCCGGCCTCGACGAGTACGGTGCCGTCCGGTGGCGTGTAGCGCACCGCGTTGAGCAGCAGGTTCGCCACTACCCGGGTCAGCTCTGGTTCACTGGCGGCGACCATCGGCCAGCCGGACTCCGCAGCGACCAGCTTGATTCGTCGGGCTGCGGCCAAAGGGGCGGTGCTGGCCAGTGCGTCCGAGACCACCTCGCCGAGCGGTACCGCCGCCATGGACAGCCGTAGGGCCCCGGCGTTGATCCGGGACAGTTCGAACAGATCGTCGACGAGCCTGGTCATCCGGTCCGTCTCCAGCCGGATACGCAGGTGGTACTCCTCGACCGTCGCGGGATCACGGACGACGCCGTCCTCGAGCGCCTCCGCCATCGCCCGCAGCCCGGCGAGTGGGGTACGCAGGTCATGGGAGACCCAGGCGACGAGGTCCCGACGCCCGGCCTCCACCTGTCGCTCCCGTTCGCGGGCCTGGTCGGCCCACACCGCGGCAGTGGCCAACCGGCGGCCGAAGTGCCCGCCGACGCCGAGGCTGACCACCGCCGCCGCGCCGACGGTGATCAACACCACCTCCAGGTCGTGCGGGGACAGGAACATCGCCTCCGCGACCGCTACGACTCCGAGGACAACCGCGACCACCGCCGTGGTGAGCAGCACGCAGAGGTGCACGATGATCGAGCTGCCTCGGAGCAGACGCAGCAGCAGCGCTCCGACGACGCCGGCGGCGAGCGCCGCGCCGAGAGCGATCGCGAAGATCAGTGCCAGATCACGCATCGGCAGGCCCGTATCGATAGCCGATGCCCCAGACGGTCACGAGCCGTTGGGGGTTGGCAGGGTCGGTCTCAATTTTCTCGCGCAGGCGCCGGACGTGCACGGTCACGGTCGAGTGATCGCCGAAGCTCCAGCCCCAGACCCGCTCGAGTAGTTCGGCTCGGGTGAACACCCGGGCCGGGTGCCGCATCAGGTGGACGAGAAGGTCGAACTCGCGCAGGGTCAGAGCGAGTTCCCTGCCGGCGAGATGGACCGTGCGGGGGCCGGTCTGCACCATCAGGCTGCCGTCGGTGAGAGTCTCTGGCCGCCCGAGGGGCTGCTCACCGCCGGCACGGCGAAGCACCGAACGGACCCGCAGCACCAGCTCCCGCGGCGAGAAGGGTTTGGTCAGGTAATCGTCCGCACCCAGTTGCAGGCCGAGGATCCGGTCGGCCTCGTCACCAAGCGCGGTGAGCATGATGATCGGTACGCCGTGTGGCCCGGCCCGCAGCTCACGACACACTGAGGTTCCCCCCGGGATGTGGACACCGGGTTATGCCGCGATCTGATGCAGCGTAGTCGGTGCGAGAGCCTGTTCGTAATTGGCGGGGCTGAGGTAGCCCAGCGCGGAGTGGCGTCGTCGGTGGTTGTAGAAGGCGATCCAGCGGAACACGTCACGGCGGGCGTCGGTCTCGGATGTCCAGTGTCGGCGGTCGACGTCGAGTTCCCGCTTCAGGGTGGCGAAGAACGACTCGGCCAGGGCGTTGTCGTACGACGAGCCGATCCGCCCCGTCGAGCGGCGGATGCCGTGCTGTTGGCAGGCGTCGGCGAAGTCGCCGCTGCCGTATTGGGCGCCCCTGTCCGAGTGGAAGATCACCCCGTCGACCCGGCCGCCGCGGGCGGCGACCGCCGCGTCGAGGGCGTCGATGACCAGTTCCGCGCGCATGTGGGTGTTGATCGACCAGCCGATCAGCCGTCGGGTGGCGATGTCGATGACCGTGGCCAGATAGAGCCAGCCGGCGCCGACGCGTAGGTAGGTGATGTCGCCGCACCATCGCTGGTCCGGTGCGGTGGCGGTGAAGTCCCGGCCGATCAGGTCCGGCACTGGTGGGGCGGCCGGGTCGGGGATGGTGGTGCGTTTGCGGCGGCGCAGGTGCCGGCCCACCACGTCACGTTGGCGCATGATCCGCTCCACCCGCTTGCGGTTGACGCGCACGCCCTGATCGTGCAGCTCGACGGTCACCCGCGGGGATCCGTAGGTGTCGCCCGAGCCGGCGTGGATGACCTTGATCTGTTCGGCGAGGGCGTCCTCGTCGGCGGCGCGAGCCTGCCGGGCGGGCTCGCTGGCGGTCCAGCGGTAGAACCCGGAGCGGGAGACCGCCAGGACCCGGCACAGCCGCTTGACGCCGAAGGCGGCACGGTGGGTGGAGATGAACCGGAAGCGGCTGGTCACCGATCCATCTCCTTCGCGAAATAGGCGGCTGCCTTGCGCAGGATCTCCTTCTCCTGCCGCAACTCCGCGACCTCACGCCGCAGGCGGGCGATCTCGGCGTCCTTGTCCGCCACCGACAACCCGTCCCCACCCGAGGCGGTCGCGGCGATCCCGCTCTGGCGTTCGGCGGCGCGGACCCAGTTCCGCAACGTCTCGTGACTCATCCCTAGCTCACGGGCCACCTGATTGATAGGCCGCTGCGACGAGCGGACCAGGTCGACCGCGTCACGCCGGAACTCTTCTGTGTACTTCGATGGACGCCCCAACGGGGACACCCCTTCCTCTGGACCAACATCCAGTCTCAGGGTGTCCACATCTCAGGGGGAAGCCCACACCTGCAGGCCGCTGACCTCGGGCAGCATCAGGTCGAGAACCACCAGGTCCGGCGTCTGCCGGGCGACGGCCGCCAACGCCGCTGCCCCGTCGCCCGCGTGGCTGGCCTGAAAACCGTCGTGCTCCAGATAACGGCAGATCACGTCGCTGACGTTGTGGTCGTCGTCGACCACCAACACCTGCTTCTTGGCCTGCGGCCCTCGTTCCCGCCATGTCCCGGCCGCATCCATCTGGCCAGCGTAGCGACGAATCGGTCGCCGACGGCCGGCCCAAAGCTTGCCAGGTTCTTACGGCTGCGGCCTGCCAGGGGCGGAGGTCATGGCGCGGCGGGACGGTCCAAGCGGGTCAACTCGGCGAACCAGCGACAGCCAGACCGGAACACCTCGCCGACCGCCAGTCCCGCCGCGGCAGCGACACCTGACACCGCATCCGTGTCCAGCCACGCCCAGCGGAAGGTAGGGCCCTGGTGTCGTCCGGTCGCCACGTGGACCTGCCCCTGCCAGGCGCCGGTGCCAGGCGGTTCCAGCTCGACCAGCACCGTGCCGGACGGACGCAGCAGCGCCCCGCACCGTCGCAGCAGCGCGACCGGGTCGCCCCCGATGCCGATGTTCCCGTCGAGCAGCACCGTGTGTGCCCACCGCCCCTCGGCTGGCAGCGGGCCGAACAGGTCCGCGTGCACGGCGACCGCGCCGCGCGCCCGGGTCAACGCCACCGCCTGCGACGACACGTCCACCCCCACGGCGCTCAGCCCGGCCCTGGTCAGTGCCATCGACATCCGGCCCGGACCGCACCCCAGGTCGAGGGTGGGGCCGGCACAGCGGGCGACCACCGTCGCGTCCGCGGGGGTGGCCGGTCGATGCCACCGCTTCACCGACAGACGGCGGCAGGGCCCGTCCGCAGGCATCAGCCAGTGCACGTCTCCAGCTTGGTCGCGTAGCGCGGAGGCAAATCCGTCCCCGTTCACGCGCGTACCACCATGGCGCGACGCACGGCCTCGACCTGGCGGGCGAACCGGCCATCCGGGATCGCCGCCGCCACGGCGCCCGCGTCGGACCAGTTGTCGACGTCTCGCAGCACGGGCAGCGGCACGACGCGTAGCCCACGTCCAGTCAGTGCGGACCATGTCGATCGGCCCGTATCCGGCGTCGACATCGGCACCGCGCGCAGCATCACCGCCTGCCGGGGGTCGCGTAGCCCCAGCGCCCACCAGCCGCCGTCGTGGGCGTACCCAAGCGCTGCGTCGGCATCTTCGAGCCGGCACATGGCGGCGGCCAGCCGCGCCGGGGTCAGTTGCGGGGTGTCCATCCCGATCTGCAGCACCCGACGGTCGGGGAATGTCTCGGCGACGTCGAGGTGGGCGTGCGCGAGTCGGTCGGCGAGATCCGTGCCTCGCTGCGGCAGGACCGACCAACCGGCGAGGGCGGCGGTCAACTCCACGCCGTCCACGGCTTCCGCGAGGTGTCCGGCCAACGCCAGAACGGGTGTCACCCCTGGCGTCTCTCGGACGGCATCCAGGGTGTCCCGCAGCGCGGCGGCGGCCAACTCGGCGGCCTGGACGGGAGTCGCCGGCGGGCACAGCCGGGTCTTCACCAAGCCGGGCACGGGCGCCTTGGCCATCACCAGCACGACGGTCACCGGGGCTCCCGTACGGTACGCAACACGGCGGCGAAGTCTCGGGTGGCCCGCAGGGTGCCCCGTACGGACCCGGAGACCTTGGAACGGGTGCCGGCAGCGCGCGGGGCGTAGGTGACATCCACCTCGTGGATGCGCCAACCCGCCGCGGCGGCCCGGATCAACAGCTCCAGCGGATAGCCGAAGGCCCGGTCTGTGACTCCGAGGGCGAGCAGTGCCTCCCGGCGTGCCACCCGGATCGGGCTGAGGTCACGCAGCGGCACGCCCCGGTGCCGCAGCAGCGCGGCGACCAGCGCCGTGCCCGCCCGGGCGTGCCAGGGCCACACCCCGACGCCGACCGGTCGACGACGGCCGACGGCCAGATCGGCGACCCCGTCGGCGACGAGGGCGACCAGGGCGGGTAGCTCTCGGGGGGCGAAGGATCCGTCGGCGTCCAGTACACAGACCAGTTCGGTGTCGGCGACCTCGATCCCGGTGTGCACGGCCGCTCCGTACCCCCGCCGTGGTTCGTACACCACCCGCGCACCGTGCCGTGCGGCCACCTCGGGTGAGCCGTCGCGCGACCCGTTGTCAACGACGATCGCCCGGTATCCGGGCGGCAACGCGGTCAGCACGGCGGGTAGGGCGGCGGCCTCGTCCAGGCACGGCAGCACCACATCGATCTGTGTCGGCATACCGCCGACGCTAGGGCCGGCCCAGGGCGGCCCGCGCCCGATTCGACCTTACGGAACACTTACCGCACAGACACTTCTTACCGTCCGGTGACATACCGACGAAGTGGCTGACGGGGGCGTGGACCGAGCCGTACCGTCCGGTCGACATGAGACCCGGTGCCACCGTTTCCCGCTCGTCCGTCCACCACCGCATCCCGAACCGCCACCGGGGCGACCTGCTGGTGCTGGGCGTCGAGGCGACGCTGTTGGTCACCGCCGTGGCGGTGGGCGCGATGCTCAACCGCGCAGGCGTGGGCCTGCACGCCGACGCCGCGCCGCTCTACGCCACCTGGAGACCGCACCTGGGCTGGGGCACGCCGGCCGCGTTGGCGATCGCCGTCGCGGTGGTCGGGCCCGGAACGCAGTGGGCCCGCACCGCCCGGTGGGGCCCTCTGCTGTCCGTCGGCTACCTGGCGGCGGTCGGCTGGACGCTCGCCCTGGCCCTCGTGGACGGCTGGTCGGAGGGGCTGACAAGACGGCTCACCCCGCAGGCGGAGTATCTGCACGAGGTACCCCGGGTGACAGACATCGGGCGGATGTTGGCCGGTTTCGCGGACCGCATTCTGGACTTCCAGCCCGGCTCGTGGTCCACCCACACCGCCGGCCATCCACCAGGTGCCCTGCTGGTGTTCGTCGCACTCGACCGGGTGGGCCTGGGCGGTGGCACGGCGGCGGCGCTGGCCTGCGTCCTGGTCGGGGCAAGCGTCGTGGTATCCGTGCCGATCGCCTTACGGGCCCTGGGCGCCGGCGGGGCCGCCCGAGCATCGCTGCCGTTCCTGGTGCTGCTGCCCGGAGCGGTTTGGGTAGGTGCCTCCGCCGACGGTCTCTTCACCGGGGTGGTAGCCGCCGGCCTCGCGCTGCTGGCAGTACGAGGAACCGCGACCGCGTTGGCCGGCGGCGTACTGCTCGGCTTCGCGCTGTACCTGTCCTACGGCTTCGTGCTTGTCGCGCCCCTGGCTCTCGTCGTGCTCGCGCTGCGTCCAGGAGGCCGAGGTGCCGCGCTGCTCGCTGGCGCGACCGGTGTGGCCACGGTGGCAGTGGCGTTCACCGTGGCGGGGTTCTGCTGGTGGCAGGGGTACGACCGGGTGGTCGAGCGCTACTACCAGGGTTGGGCGGCCGACCGTCCCTACGCATACTGGGTCTGGGCCAACCTGGCGGCGCTGCTGCTCTCTGCCGGGCCGGTGGTCGGGCCGGCGCTGCGCCGCACTCTGCACTCGGCATGTCGGGCCTGGCGGGCGTGGGCCAGACCCCCGGAACTGACCGCGCCGACGCCGAGGGCCAGCGGATCGGGACTGGGCGGTGAACTGCTGACCCGCGTCGCGATGCGAAACCGGCGGCTCGGCGCGCTCGCGCGACGGGTCGAGACACTCGGGCCTACCGTTCTGCTACCGGCCGCCGCGGTGCTGGCAGTGCTCGCCGCCGACCTTTCGGGCATGAGCAAGGCAGAGGTGGAGCGGATCTGGCTACCGTTCACGGTCTGGCTGCTCGTCGCCACCGCGCAGCTGCCCGCGGCGACGCACCGCTGGTGGTTGGCCGGGCAGGCGCTCACCGCCCTGGCCGTCAATCACCTGCTGTTCACCGTCTCGTGAGCCTGCCTCCCGGCCGCCGATGAGGGGGTGGGGCGAGTCTGCTCAGACCGACACGACGGCGGGTTCCCGTAGCGGATCGGTGGCGAAGGCGCTCACTCCGTCGACGAAGCTGACCCGGGCGGTGTATCCGAGCAGGTCGCGCGCGCGGCCGGGGTCGGCGACCACGTGCCGCACGTCGGCGGCCCGGGCGCCGCCGACGACCACCGGTGCTGGCCCGTCCATCGCCGCCGCCAAGGCGGTGGCGAGATCGCCGACGGTGTGCGGCTGGCCGGAGCAGACGTTCACCGGCACCAGACCGTCCGGAGCCGAAGCGGTCAGCGCCAGCACGTTCGCGCGCGCCACGTCGGAAACGTGCACGAAGTCGCGCTGCTGCAAGCCGTCCTCGTAGACCTGTGGCGGCCGACCATGGGCCAGCGCCGACCGGAAGATCGACGCGACTCCGGCATACGGGGTGTCGCGGGGCATCCGGGGGCCGTACACGTTGTGGTAGCGCAGTGCCCAGACCCCTGCCCCGGTCTGCCGGCTCCACGCGGCGGCCAGATGCTCCTGGGCCAGTTTGCTGGCCGCGTAGGTGCTGCGCGGTTCGAGCGGGGCGTCCTCCGGTACGAGTGCGCTGGTGAGTGGGCCGGCGCATACCGGACAGATGGGGTCGTACCGGCCGGCGGCGACATCGGCCTCGCGACGTGGGGCCGGTCGAACGACCCCGTGCCGGGCGCACGTGTATCGCCCTTCACCGTAGACGACCATGGAACTGGCCAACACCAGACGAGACACGCCAGTCCGGTGCATCGCTGCCAGCAGTACCGCCGTGCCGTAGTCGTTGTGGCTGACGTAGTCGGGAGCATCCGACGGGTCCAGTCCGTGCCCGACCATCGCCGCCTGGTGACACACGGCATCGACCCCGGCCAGCAGATCGTCGAGCAGGTGCGGATCGCGGATGTCGCCAACGACCGGATCATGGCGGCGGAACCACGCGGGCAGCACGCTCCCGTGCGCCTGGGGCAACAGCGCGTCCAGGCACACCACCTGGTGCCCCTGTGCGACGAGCAGGTCCGCGACCTGCGATCCGATGAACCCGGCGGCGCCGGTGACGAGTACCCGCATTGCGTCACGCTAGGTCAGCGGGGCGGCCGCCGGGGCCGGTTCGGCTCCGACGTCAGCACTTCGTAAGGGGACGGCCGGTAAGCCTTCGGTAATGCCGCAAAGCCCGCCCGAGGGCGCCGTTGCCGGTTAGCGTCCTGCACGAAGCCCGTCGCGTCCGGTTCGACGCCCTCGCCGACTGGAGGAACCGTGCCAGCCGACCCGCCGTCTGACGATCCACCTGCGGGAGCTGACCGTGGTGAGCCGAGGCGCATGTCCGACGGGCCTGGGCGGTCCGCCGGGGCGATCGGTAAGCGAGTGGACGCCTACCCGGCGCGGCTGTGGCGTGCGTTGGATCGGCATCGCCCGCCTGGAGCGGACGCCGCCACCAACGCGTGGCGCAGTCCGGTGCGTGGCCCGTGGTTGACGTCCGTGTTCGGCGTCGTCCTGCTCGCCACGCTACCGTTGGTGATCATCACCGGCCTCCTGGACTGGATCGCGTACGGCCCTCGGCTCGGCCAGGCTTTTCCCCGCGACGTGGGCTGGTTGCGCCCTCTCGTCTTCGACTGGCCGACCCGCCCCGCCTGGTTGTTCCGGCTCACCCAGGGGCTGCACGTGACGCTCGGCATCGTGTTGGTTCCGGTGGTGGTGGCGAAGCTCTGGTCGGTGGTACCCAAGCTGTTCGACTGGCCGCCGGCCCGTTCGCTGGCCCAGGTGCTCGAACGGCTGTCGCTGCTGCTGTTGGTGGGCGGAATCCTCTTCGAGATGGCGACCGGCCTGCTCAACATCCAGTACGTGTACCTGTTCGGGTTCGACTTCTACACCGCGCACTGGTACGGCGCCTGGATCTTCACCGTCGCCCTCGTCACGCACGTGGTGATCAAGCTTCCTCGTACGATCTCCGCGCTGCGTGGCCCGCGCCTCACGCGTACGACGGCGGAGGAGACCACGCCGGAGCCGGCGGATCCGGACGGGCTGGTAGCCCGCCGGCCCGGCCCGGCGACGATGAGCCGACGTGGCGTTCTCGCCCTGACCGGGGGCGGCGCGTTGCTGTTGGCGGCGCTGACCGTCGGGCAGAGCCTGGACGGGATGCTGCGCCGGACCGCGCTGCTGCTACCCAGGGGGCGGCAGCCCGACGAAGGACCGAACGGATTCCCGGTCAACCGGACCGCCGCCGCGGCCGGTATCCGACCCGCTGACGCCGGGGCCCGGTGGCGACTGATGGTGCGTGGCGGCAGCCGTACGGTCGAGGTGGACCGCGATGGCCTGCTCGCGATGACGCAGCACACTGCGGATCTGCCGATCGCCTGCGTCGAGGGTTGGTCGACGACGCAGACCTGGACCGGGGTCCGACTACGGGACCTCGCCGCTGTGGTCGGCGCACCCGACAGCGCCGTGGCGTGGGTCGAGTCGTTGGAACAGGCCGGTCTGTTCCGTCAGGCCCGGTTGCAGGTCAACCAGGTCCGCCACCCCGACTCGTTGCTCGCCCTGCGGGTCAACGGCGTCGACCTCTCGGCCGACCACGGCTATCCGGCGCGGATCATCGTGCCTGCGCTGCCTGGCGTGCACTGCACGAAATGGGTCCGCGGAATCACCTTCGAGGAGCAGCCCCATGACTGAGTTCCGGCGCACCTATGGCGCCGCGCTCTGGCATCTACTGCTCCTGCTCGGCTGCTTCGCGGTGACCGGCTGGATAGCCTTGCGGCTGGCCGGAGAGCCGACCGCGGGGCGGATGCTGCTCTGGTTCATCGGCGCGGTCACTGCCCACGACCTGTTCCTGTTCCCGCTCTACGCGCTGGTCGATCGGGCGCTGCGCGCGGCGGTGGGTAGCCCCGAGCGTCGATCGGCGCTGAATCACGTGCGGGTGCCCGCGCTTGCCTCAGGGCTGCTCCTGCTCGTCTACCTTCCCAGCATCCTCGGACTCGGCGGCAACACGTACACGGCTGCGACGGGCCTGCCTCCGCAGCCGCTGCTGGCCCGCTGGCTGGTGGCCAGTGCAGCGATCTTCGCCGTCAGCGCGGTGCTCTACGCGCTACGGCGGCGTCCCACTCGAAAGGTTGAGGGTTCGAGTCCGGACACACCTCGTGACCAGCACAGATAGTGGACCGTCCCGGAAGCGACCGAGGGCAGGGCAGGGCGGGGCGTCGCGGCAGGCGCTACCCGCGACGCCCCGCTGTCCGTCAGACGGGGCTGCCGGTGACCGAGCTACCGGACTTGCTCAGGCGGTACGTGATCTGCGTGCCGCTCCAGAAGTGGAACGTCAGGGTGACCGGGCCGTTGTCGACCTCGGCGAAGAACTCCGGCTTCATGAGGATGCTGTTCGCGCCGTAGTCGGGCTGGAAGTTCGTCCAGAACTCCTTGTACGAGGTCCAGTTGCTCGGTCCGGCGGGGCTTCCGTCGGCGTACTTGGCCTCCATGGTGGCGAGTTGGTCACCACGGAACTGGGTGGGGATGGCGAACGAGCCGGTCGTTCCGGTGGCTGCGGCCTGGATCGGCCGGTCGTACGAGATGAGGTTCAGGGTGGGCGCGCTGCTGGTTGATGGCGCCGGTGCGGGGCACGTAGACCTGCTCCGAGGACGCGGTGGCGGATCAGCTGGTCCAGCTCGCCTTCATCAGCGCGAACAGGCCCGGGTCGCGCCACCGCAGGTCGTTGCGGTTCAGGAACGAACCCGCGTCCCAGAGATGGTGGTGAGCTTCCTGATCCGGGCCTGGTAGCCGACGGCCTCGAAGAACTTCAGCAGCTCACCGCGTTCGATGACGCCCGGTCGGGTGTAGTCGTAGCTGGGCAGCGCCCAGCCCGGAGCTCGCCGCTCGGCCGGCCATGATATCGCTAACATGAGTTGCCCCCGGCTTTTCTGCCCCCAGGTCGTCGCCCGGGGCACCCGGTCGGGATGCCGCGTTCCGACGTGACCGTCGCCGGCTTCGCGTCCGCCGCAACTGATCGCGCGAACGTGCGCCGATGGCGATGCGGGCCGCGCCCGGCGCGCTCCGGCGCTGTCCCGGAGGTGTGGCATGGCGACGCCGGCACGTCTTGACGAACCGAATGTTATCGCTCACTCTCGATGTCGAGGATGACGGCAGCCGTGGCTCACCGGGCGAGCTCGCTGGCCGGACCTCGCGTCCAGGGCATCCCAGGCGCCGCCTCAGGACCATCAGCAGCTGTGTACGACAGCCGATAGGGCTGGCGTGCCAGCGCGGACCGGCCGAGGACCGGCGGAGCGCGCCTGGGAGGGCGTCGCCACCCACCCGTCTCACCGTCGGCGAACCGCGTCCGCCGTCCGGACCGGCTTGCCTGAGCGCGAAATGGCACATCACCACCACCGCTGAGGACAACGAGAAGGAACGACATGAGAATCAAGAGAACCCTGCTGTCGACGGCGACTCTCGTCGTCGCACTGACCGCGGGTATGACGGTGGCGCTGGCCTCGACGGCCAGTGCCGGCACGACCCTGAAAGCATCCGCCGCCGAGAAGGGGCGCTACTTCGGCGCGGCCGTCGCGACGGGCAAGCTCTCCGACAGCCAGTACGTTGGCATCCTCAACCGCGAGTTCAACAGCGTCGTCGCCGAGAACGAGATGAAGTGGGACGCCACCGAGCCGCAACAGGGTCGGTTCACCTACACGGGCGGCGACCGTCTCGTCAGTCACGCACGGGCCAACGGCATGAGCGTGCGCGGTCACGCCCTGCTGTGGCACGCGCAGCAACCGGGTTGGGCGCAGGGGCTGTCCGGCACCACCCTGCGTAACGCCGCGATCAACCATGTCACCCAGGTGGCCGCCCATTTCCGTGGGCAGATCCACTCCTGGGACGTGGTCAACGAGGCGTTCGCCGACGGTGGCGGCGGCGGTCGGCGTGACTCGAACCTGCAGCGCACGGGCAATGACTGGATCGAGGCGGCGTTCCGCGCCGCCAGGGCGGCCGATCCCGGCGCGAAGCTGTGCTACAACGACTACAACACCGACGGCGTCAATGCGAAGTCGACCGGCATCTACAACATGGTGCGGGACTTCAAGTCCCGGGGCGTGCCGATCGACTGTGTCGGTTTCCAGTCCCACCTGGGCACCTCGCTGCCGGGGGACTACCAGGCCAATCTGCAGCGCTTCGCCGACCTCGGCGTCGACGTGCAGATCACCGAACTCGACGTCATGACCGGCTCCAACCAGGCCAACATCTACGCGACGGTCACCCGCGCCTGCCTGGCCGTCTCGCGCTGCAACGGCATCACCGTCTGGGGTGTGCGGGACAGCGACTCCTGGCGCGGCACCGACGACGCCCTGTTGTTCGATCGATCGGGCAACAAGAAGCCGGCGTACACCTCAGTCCTCAACGCCCTCAACGCCGGCGCCAACCCGCCCTCCACGCCTCCGCCGGGCACCCCGGTGGACACCAGTGCCTGGTACGTGCTGGTGAACCGGCACAGTGGCAAGGCGTTGGACGTGTACAACCTCGCGACCAATGACGGCGCCCGGATCACCCAGTGGGCCAGGAACAACGGCAACCAGCAGCAGTGGCAGTTCGTGGAGTCGGGTGGCGGCTACTACCGGTTGAAGTCCCGGCACTCCGGCAAGGTGCTGGACGTCTACAACTTCTCCACCTCCGACGCCGCGGCGATCGTGCAGTGGAGCGACGGCAACGGCATCAACCAGCAGTTCCGGCTCGCCGAGTCGGCCGGAGGTTACGTGCGCGTGATCAACCGCAACAGCGGCAAGGCCGTGGAGGTGCAGGGTGGGTCCACCGCCGACGGGGCGAACATCGTCCAGTACACCGACTGGGGCGGCAACAACCAGCAATGGCAACTGATCCGCATCGGGTAGCTGGTCCTCCGTCCGGTGCGCGGACGGCATCCGTTCGCGCCACCGCAGGCGGGCAGCCGGCCAAGGACGTGCGCCGGTGGCCGCATCGCGCCCGTACGACGAACACCGTGCTGACGCCACCAGACGTCGGCACGCACGCCAGGCCACCCGCAGGCGTTCCGCTCGCGGATGACCCCGACCAGAGGAGTGGACCATGAATGCCATCGGTGCGGGTCGTCGCGCCCTTCCACCGAGACATCGCTGGCGGTCAGGGCTGGCCGCGACGGCTGCGGCGGTCATCGCGGCCAGCACGTTGGTCGCCGTGGACGTGGCCCCCGCGGCTGCGGCGACCGTGGACACCAGCGCCTGGTACGTCTTGCTGAACAGGAACAGTGGCAAGGCGTTGGACGTGTACAACCTCGCCACCAATGACGGTGCGCGGATCACGCAGTGGGCGCGGAACAACGGCAACCAGCAGCAGTGGCAGTTCGTGGACTCGGGTGGCGGCTACTACAGGCTGAAGTCCCGGCACTCCGGCAAGGTCCTCGATGTGCACAACTGGTCGACCGCCGACGGCGGAGCGATCGTCCAGTGGTCCGACACCAACGCGACGAACCAGCAGTTTCGGCTCGCGGACTCGGACGGCGGTCACGTCCGGCTGATCAGCCGGCACAGCGGCAAGGTCGTGGAGGTGCAGGGTGCCTCCACCGCCGACGGTGGGAACATCGTGCAGTACTCCGACTGGAACGGTGCCAACCAGCAGTGGCAGCTTGTCCGCGTGGACAGCGGCAACCCGCCGTCGGGAGGCACCGGGTGCGGTAGGGCACCGACGCTGTCCAGCGGCACGCACACGATTCAGAGCAACGGCAAGAGCCGCTCCTTCATCCTGCGGGTGCCCACCAACTACAACAGCAACAACCCCTACCGGCTGATCTTCGCGTTCCACTGGCGCGGCGGCACCATGCAGGAGATATCCTCGGGCGGCACCAGCGGGACGGCCTGGTCCTACTACGGGCAGCAGGAGCAGTCGAACAACAGCGCGATCCTGGTCGCGCCCCAGGGAATTGGCAACGGCTGGGGCAACGCCGGCGGTGAGGACGTCACCTTCGTCGACGACATGATCAGACGGATCGAGAGTGACCTCTGCGTCAACCCGAGGCAGCGGTTCGCCCTCGGCTTCAGTTGGGGCGGCGGCATGAGCTATGCGCTCGCCTGCGCGCGGGCCACCGTCTTCCGGGCGGTCGCGGTCATCTCCGGCGCACAGATCAGCGGGTGCAGCGGCGGTACGCAGCCCATCGCGTACTTCGGGCTGCACGGCATCTCGGACAACGTCCTGAACATCTCGCAGGGGCGGTCGTTGCGCGACACGTTCGTCCGGAACAACGGTTGCACCGCCCAGAACGCGCCCGAGCCGGGGCCGGGCAGCCGTACGCACATCACGACCACCTACTCCGGCTGCAGGGCCGGCTACCCGGTCCAGTGGGCCGCGTTCGACAACGGTCACATGCCCGGGCCGGTGGACGGGACGTACGCCGAGAGTGGCGTCACCACCTGGACCAAGGGTGAGATCTGGAGGTTCTTCGCGCAGTTCTCGTGACGCAGACGGGTCAGCCGGCGCCGGCTTCCGCGATGCGGGGATCGGCGCCGGCTGACCTCGGGTCGAGATGGCGAGGATCCTGAGCGCGGCCTCCTGTCTGGCTCTCGAGCATGGCGTCGGGCACCCTTACCGCCCAGGAGCACGACGACTGGATCGCCGGGAAGCGGGACTGGAGCTCGGCCAACGTCAAGCGGATCTTCCAGCTTTGGAAGGAGGCCGGTGACGCGGGGATGAACAACGACGGGGCCAACTCGACCGCGATGTTCAACGACTCCTTCGCGCTCTTCCAGTCCGGCAAGGCCGCCCACGTCAAGGGCCTGAGGTCGAACGTCAGGCACTGGCAGGACTTCAACGAGTTCCTGACCGCCGACAAGCTCGGCGTCATGAAGGCTCCGGTCGTCACCGCTGGCACCACTGCGAGCCATCCGTACGACGGTGGCATCGGCTACGGGGTCGCCAAGTGGACGAAGACAAGGTGGCCGTCGACCTGGTGCGCTCCCTGACCTCGACCGAGGCGCTGAAGGCGTTCCACGCCGACGCGGACGCCATCGCCGCCGACGCCACGATCGACGTGTCACAGGGCGGTCCGGTTGTCGCCACCATCGTCTCCGAACTCAGGGGCGGCAAGCCCGCTCTGCACGTGGCCCTGTTCTCGAAGACGCTGGACCTGATGGGGCGGCTCTCCCAGCAATTGCTCAGCGGGTCGGTCACCGTCGACGAGGTGGTGAAGCAACTGGCCGCTTCCGACCAGGTGGGTTGACCTCGTGCCCATCGGAGACACGCGACCGTCGGTCCGTTCGGCGCAGCCGCCACGGGCCAGCGGGGCGGCGGTCACGTTCCCCGCCCCGCGAGCCGGCGCGCGTCCCCGGCGCGCCCGCGATGGCCTGAGGTCCGAACGCTTCGCCGCCTACGTCCTGGTCGCTCCGGCCGTGCTGACGATCGTGGCGCTGCGGCTCTACCCGTTGCTCCTCGGCGTCAACTTCTCCTTCACCGGTGACGGTGCGCAGAACGGGACGGCGGTCGGATTCGGCAACTACCGTGAGCTGTTCGAGGATCCGCTCTTCCGGACCGCGCTGGGCAACGTCGGGTTGCTGGTGCTGCTGCTTCCGGTGGCGGTGGCGATCCCCGGTCTGCTCGCGACGTTCAACCACCTCCGGGTGCCCGGCCACCGCTTCTACCGCAGCGTCTACTTCTTTCCGGCGGTGCTCTCCCCGGTCATCGTCGGTGCGATCGTCAACCTGCTGCTCGCCTTCGACGGCCCTCTCAACGCCGTCCTCGGGTCGGTCGGCGTCAGCCCGGTGGACTGGCCCGGGGACCCGGACCTCGCGATGTTCATGGTGGTGGGCGTGCACCTCTGGGCCACGTTCGGGATGGCCCTGGTGATGATCCTCGCCGGCTTCGCCACCCTGGACTCCGCGCTCCTGGACGCCGCCCGGGTGGACGGGGCGTCCCTACGTCAGGTCGTCTGGCATGTGATCGTCTCGAGCCTCACGCGCACCATCCAGTTCGTCATCGTGACCACGATGATCGGGATGCTGACCTCCATGTTCGGGCTGCTCTTCGTCATGACCAGCGGCGGCCCGGAGGGGTCGACGTACCTGCCGGAGTACTACATCTGGATCCAGCAGGTCCAGATGTACCGGCCGGCCCTCGCGTCGACCGCATCGACGATCCTCTTCGAGATCATGATCGTGGTGGGCTACTGCAGATCAAACTGCTCGAACGAACGGGAAGCAAGGACTGATGTCCCGCGTCCGTCTCGGACGATGGTTGGTCGCGATCCCGATGTCGCTGCTCGCGCTGGCGACGATCTACCCCCTGTTGTTCACCGCCAACGTCGCGATGAAGACGCGGCGTGACTACATCCTCGACCGGTTCTCCCTGGCCGACGCTCTGTGCTGGGAGAACGTCGACACCGCAGGGAGCAGCGTCGGCATGGGCCGCTACTTCGCGAACTCCCTGCTCGTGGTGACGACGTCGGTGGTCCTGCTGCTACTGCTGGGATCGATGGCCGGGTTCGGGCTCAGCCAGCTGCGGTTCCGCGGCTCGTCGGCGCTGTTCATGGGCTGCCTCGCGGGCCTGTTCGTCCTTTCAGGTGATCATGGTGCCGCTCGCCCGGATCATGGCCGACACCGCGCTTATCGACACGTACCCCGGCCTGGTCCTCGTCTACATGGCCCAGATCCTGCCCTTCACCGTCTTTCTGAGGACGAGTTACTACAAGGGCATCCCGCCCGAGATCGTGGATGCCGCCCGGACCGACGGCAACACCGTGTACGGCGTGTACCGGCGGATCATGCTGCCCCTGGGCACCCCGGCGCTGCTGTCGGTCGGCATCCTCGACGCTCTGTTCTGCTGGAACGACGTTCTCATGGCGTTGGTGATGATGCCCTCGGCCGAGCACCGGACGCTCATGGTCGGCGTCACCTCGTTGCGAGGCAGTACTCCGACGGCATCCCCACCTCCGCGCGCGTCCCGAGCGGGACGCGCGCGGATGGCCCGTCCGGTAGGGAACAGGCCCGGCGCGGGCGCCCGGCCTGTTCCCTACCGCTTCTAGACGAACCGCCAGCGCTGGTCGGCCGACCCGCTGTCGTTGCCGAGCAGGACCTGCGCGCCCTGGCTGCCGGAGCCGCCGCTGACGCCGAGGACTCGGCCGCCGTTGGCGCACTGGATACGAAAGTAGGCGTTACCGCCGTAGCGCAGCCGCCACCGGTGGTCGAGTGTGCCGTTGTCGGCCCACTGCACGATCCGGGCGCCGGCCGCGGCGGAACCACCCTCCACGGCGAGCACCTTGCCGCTGTGCGAGTTTCGTAGGCGCAGGTATCCGGCGGTGTCGACGATCGCGGTCCACAGGTGGTCGGCGGTGCCGCTGTCGCCCCATTGGATGACGAGGCCGCCGTCGGCGGTGGACATGTTCTGCACGCCGAGGACGAGCCCACTGGCGAGGTTCTGGATCCGGCGGGCGCCGTTGGGCAGGAACCGCCACTGGTTGTCCAGCGTGCCGTTGTCCTGGTCCTGCACCGCCTGGGCACCCTGGCTGACGGAGCCGTCGATGATGGCGAGGAGCTTGCCGGTGTGCGTGTTGCGCAGCTTGTGCGTACCGTCGCCCACGTCGACGATCGACCAGGTGTGATCGGCTGTGCCGTTGTCGGCCCACTGGAGGATCCGCGCGTTGTCGGCGGTGGACATGTTCTCCACCCCGAGGACCTTGCCGCTGTTGACGTTGCGGAGTCGGATCGCCGAGCCGTCGACCAGCAGCTGCCAGTCGTGGTCCGCCGTGCCGCTGTCACCCCACTGGATGGCGAGCCCGCCGTCGGCCATGGACATGTCGCGGATGCCGAGCACGAGACCACTGGCCGTGTTGGCCAGCCGGAAGCTCGCGACGGTGCCGTCGGCCGTCCCGTCAGCTCGCCAGTACACCGTGTAGTTGTGCCCGTGCGCGTCGTAGAACGGCCCGAGGTTGACGGTGACGCCGTTGGCGACTGCGGTGAAGGCCAGCGCGCTGCTGCTGGTACGGGTGATCGAGCCGCTGGTCAGCGAGGGCAGGTCGCTCAGGGCGGTGTTGCCGTAGTTTCCGGAGAGCACCACCGGGCCGTAGGTGACCGCCTGGACCGCCGCGTTGTCGTTGGCGGCAACCATCACGACGCGCATCGGCAGTCGGACCGTGACCGTGTCACCGGAGGCCCAGGATCGGGTGAGCTTGGCGTAGCTGCCCGGCGTCGCGGTGACGTTCTGCGGCGTGCCGTTGACACTGACGGTGGCACCGCTCGTCCAGCCCGGGATCCGGATCCGCATCGTCCACGAACCGCCGACCGACCCGGTGACGGTCAGGGTGGTGGTGTCGCCGACCGGGTACGACGTGGTCTGGGTAACCGTGATCGCCCGCTGTGTCCACGTGAGGACCGATGGCATGAACAGGTTCACGGTCAGCGTCGTGTCGTTGTGGAAGTAGATCGAGTCCATCAGCGTGGTATTGGTCTCCACGCCGGTGCCCTGACAGCACCAGAACGAGTTGTAGTCGGTGCTCCAGGTGCCGCCACCCCACGCCGGGCCGACGCCACGACGGCCGCCCGGGTTGAGCGGGGTGAAGTAGGTGACGTGCCCGTGGCTGTCGGCCGGATTCTGTTGGCCGATCATGTGGTTGAGCAGCGCACGCTCGTAGAAGTCGAAGTAGGCCGCCCGGTCTGGGTCGAGCAGCCACAGCTCCCGGGTCAGCTTGAGCATGTTGTACGTGTTACAGGCCTCGCAGGTGTCCGCGCGCAGATATCCGGCGATGGCGTTCGGTGCCCGGAAGTGTTCGGCCTGGCTGTTCCCGCCTATCACGTAGGTGTGCGCGTTGACGGTGATGTTCCATGCGTTGCTGGCGATGTCCCGGTACCGGGTGGTGCCGGTGGCCTTGTACTCGCGGGCGGCGCCGATCCACTTGGGCACCTGCGTGTTCGCGTGCAGCCCGTTGAGCTGGTCGGAATTGGCGGCGAGCGGATTGAGCACGGCGTTGTGGTCGAAGCGCTGCGCGGCGGTGAGCCAACGGGCGGTGCCGGTCTGCTGGTATAGGTCGGTCAGGACGGCGTTCATGCCGCCGAACTCGGTGCCCAGCATGGCCTGCATCTGGCTGGCGGTGAGCCGGCCGGTGCGCCAGTCGACCCATCCGGCGAGCGCCAGCAACACGTCGCGGGCCTGGGTGTTGCCGATGAGGCGCCAGACGTCGAGCAGCCCGGCGAGCGTCTTGTGGATGCAGTAGTACGGCACGTTGCCGTTGCTTAGCGTCCGTGCCTCGAGCGCGGTGAAGTCCGACTCGGGGAAGCCGGACAGGTAGCCGGTGTTGAAGCCGGCGGCGCCGTTGTTGGCCTGGCACTTCGCCAGCTCGGCCACCATCTGGTTGGCCTTGTCCCGGCAGGTGGTGTCCCCGAGGACGGCCCAGGCCTGGGCCCAGGCGGTCAGGAGGTGCCCCTGCATGTGGGTGCGGAAGGGGAACGTCGGCGCGTCCCAACCCCCGTTGGGCGTGGCACCGGCGGTGGAGAGCCGATGGTTGGCGCGGAAGTTGTAGAGCAACCGGTTGACATCCACGAAGCGCAGATAGTTGAGGGTGCGGTTCTGGTTGTCCTGCCAACGGCTCCCGGTCAGCCTGACCTGGCTCGGCTCGAACGCGTGGGCGGAGACACCTATGTCGGCGCGGGCCGGGGGCAGGGCGGCACTGGCGGCACCGGCGAGGGCGGGGCCGGCGGCGCTCGCGACAGCGGCTCCGCCGGCTGCCTTCAGCAGGGTACGACGGTTGACGAAGGGGGCGGGCATGTCGGCCTCCGTTGGTGGTGGTGGCGGGGTGGTGGGCTCGCGCGGCAGCGGGATCCTCACGAACTGATCCGGAAGGTGGCGTCCTGCCGCCTGCCCCGGCTCCTCGCGGCGGCGTCCGGCAGCCCGCTCCTGCCGGCCGGTGGCACTGGAGGGCGTGCTCAACGAGTTGGTGCGCTAGCAGCATCCGGCGGTGTGGATGGCAGCCGTGGCCGCCCCTGGTGCGACGGCGAGGTGGGTGGCGGTGGCCGCGCCGGCTGCACTGGGCGAAGCGCGTGCCAGGCGTCTCGTCTGCCGTGAAAGCGCATCGTGCGCGGTCCCCACAAGCACGGTCGGGCCGGCGGCGCTTCACCGACCCGTCAATGGCGAATTAATGGGTAGACTTCGATGTTATCGATAACATAGCCTCGGCCCCGGCTTCGCGCAAGACCTGGTGGTTCGCTTAGGCACGGCGTCCGGCTCCGTGGCGACGGTGAAGCACCTGAGCGCATCGCTGCCGGTGGCCCACCCGGGACCGGCTCGGAGGGCGTGTCGGATCACTCGGTTTCGCTGCCACGCCCGGGTGGCTCAGGTCGCGCCGATGGCGATGTGTTTCCGGATGCTCCAACGATCCAGCTCGTTAGCGATAACAGTGGCCCTCGCCGAACGACGGATCGCGAGTCCTCGATCGTCGATGCGGGTCGCGGGTGTAGCGACATTGCTCTGCGACCTGGTCAGGGTGGCGGGCGATGGTGGCCATCCGCCCGTGTCCACGGGCCAGGGACGCGAACGGCCAACGCGTCCGCGTCTCGGCATGCAACGGGGAGCGGCGGCTCGGCTGCGTCACTTCAGCGGGCTGGTCCGAGAACGTCTGTGTGATCATGCTGCGGTGGAGACCTGCCTCGCACCGCAGTCGATGAGCACACCGAGAGGCTCGTTGTGGCTACGGGGCATTTCGGATCGGCCAGCCACGACGAAGCCGTGGCCCAGCAGCGCCGCCTCGGCAGTACGTTCGCTCCGCTGGTCGTCGGCGGGAAGGTGGACCTGAGGTTCCCCCCGGGATGTGGACACCGGGTTATGCCGCGATCTGATGCAGCGTAGTCGGTGCGAGAGCCTGTTCGTAATTGGCGGGGCTGAGGTAGCCCAGCGCGGAGTGGCGTCGTCGGTGGTTGTAGAAGGCGATCCAGCGGAACACGTCACGGCGGGCGTCGGTCTCGGATGTCCAGTGTCGGCGGTCGACGTCGAGTTCCCGCTTCAGGGTGGCGAAGAACGACTCGGCCAGGGCGTTGTCGTACGACGAGCCGATCCGCCCCGTCGAGCGGCGGATGCCGTGCTGTTGGCAGGCGTCGGCGAAGTCGCCGCTGCCGTATTGGGCGCCCCTGTCCGAGTGGAAGATCACCCCGTCGACCCGGCCGCCGCGGGCGGCGACCGCCGCGTCGAGGGCGTCGATGACCAGTTCCGCGCGCATGTGGGTGTTGATCGACCAGCCGATCAGCCGTCGGGTGGCGATGTCGATGACCGTGGCCAGATAGAGCCAGCCGGCGCCGACGCGTAGGTAGGTGATGTCGCCGCACCATCGCTGGTCCGGTGCGGTGGCGGTGAAGTCCCGGCCGATCAGGTCCGGCACTGGTGGGGCGGCCGGGTCGGGGATGGTGGTGCGTTTGCGGCGGCGCAGGTGCCGGCCCACCACGTCACGTTGGCGCATGATCCGCTCCACCCGCTTGCGGTTGACGCGCACGCCCTGATCGTGCAGCTCGACGGTCACCCGCGGGGATCCGTAGGTGTCGCCCGAGCCGGCGTGGATGACCTTGATCTGTTCGGCGAGGGCGTCCTCGTCGGCGGCGCGAGCCTGCCGGGCGGGCTCGCTGGCGGTCCAGCGGTAGAACCCGGAGCGGGAGACCGCCAGGACCCGGCACAGCCGCTTGACGCCGAAGGCGGCACGGTGGGTGGAGATGAACCGGAAGCGGCTGGTCACCGATCCATCTCCTTCGCGAAATAGGCGGCTGCCTTGCGCAGGATCTCCTTCTCCTGCCGCAACTCCGCGACCTCACGCCGCAGGCGGGCGATCTCGGCGTCCTTGTCCGCCACCGACAACCCGTCCCCACCCGAGGCGGTCGCGGCGATCCCGCTCTGGCGTTCGGCGGCGCGGACCCAGTTCCGCAACGTCTCGTGACTCATCCCTAGCTCACGGGCCACCTGATTGATAGGCCGCTGCGACGAGCGGACCAGGTCGACCGCGTCACGCCGGAACTCTTCTGTGTACTTCGATGGACGCCCCAACGGGGACACCCCTTCCTCTGGACCAACATCCAGTCTCAGGGTGTCCACATCTCAGGGGGAAGCCCAGACCCCCTCGTGGCTGCCAAGCGGCCGGCGACCGTGGTAACGGAGCGGGTCCGGGCGGTGATGCGATGACCAGCGTGGAAACCTCAAGTCCTTGCGGCGAGGTGGACGGGATGACAGAGGGCCTCGCAGCCCAGGTGGCGCTTTTGACCAGGCAGGTCGCCGAACTTCAGCGGGTTGTCGCCGACCGCGTGGCCAGCGGCGGGGAGGGGCAGCCACCGGTGTACGTAACTGTCGAGGAGTGGGTCCGCGACTACCTTCTGCCGGGATTTCCCCGGCCGGTCGGCGAGGTTGGGCTGGTGCGGTGGCACTGGTGCGAGCAGTGGTGGCGCCACGACGAAGCTGTCACCCGGCTGACCGCCTTGTGGTACGGCTGGGAACACGCCCGGCTGGAGATGACCGGCATGCTCGGCTGACTGCGCGAACTGGACCACCACCTGCCGGTGCTGTTCGGCCCCGACGGCCCGTTCCGCTTCTGCGCCCCCGGCATCGACGGCAGCATTGCCCGACACAAGGCGCCTACCGTTGCTGCCTTCGAGCAAGCGCCGGAGCGGTGGTGGGACTGGTGGGATACCAAGTCCGCCCGAGTTCGCCAGGTGCTACAGGACGCGGGCGGCCAACGGGCCGCTGAGCTGCGTGAATACGGCGCAGACTACCTGGTCGACCTCGATCTGTTCGTGCCTCGATATACCGGCGCCGAGGGCGTATGGAGCGATAACAGCCTTGCCTGGATCGCCTACGCCTCACATGAAGGAACCGTAGCGTTCGGTGGGCTGCTGGCCACCGCCCTTACCACCCGATGGCCCGATGTCCGCCGATGGCACTGGTCCGGCTGGTAGCCGACCTCCTGACCCCGACTCCGGGCCAGCCGAAAGAACGTCCTCAACTCTGAGTTCCCCCCGCTTTGATGGAGCGGTGGTTACCTGCTCCCGGCTGGTGCCGGGATGGCGATAGGCGGCTCAGCTGGTTGCGTCTGGCGGCTGTGCCAGGCGGTCTCGTACTCGTTCGGGCTGAGGTAGCCCAGCTCGCGTTGGATGCGGCGGGTGTTGTACCAGCCGTCGATGTAGGCGAAGATCGCGTTCTCGGCCTCGTCGCGGGTCCGCCACGAGGTGCGGTAGACGAGTTCGATCTTCAACGTTGACCAGAAGTTCTCCATCAGCGCGTTGTCGTATGAGTCGCCGACGGAGCCCATGGAGGGCAGGATCCCGTTGTCCTGTAAGCGTTCTGAGAAGCGGAACGACGTGTAGTTCGATCCCCTGTCCGAGTGGTGGATCAACTGGCCGTCGCGGACGTCGCGCGACCAGATGCCGTATTCGAGGGCGGCGAGGATCAGGTCGGTGTCGCAGCGGTCGGAGGTCTTCCACCCCACGATCCGGCGGGAGAACACATCCCGGACCGCGGCGAGCCAGAACACCCCTTCGCCGCACGGTATGCGGGTGGCGTCGGCGACCCACAGGCGGTTCGGCCCCGCTGCGGTGAACTGCCGGTTGACCAGATCCGGCGCCGGGATGTGCCGCGGGTCCTGCCGGGTGGAGCCGCCGCGCCAGCCTCGACGCAGGAACGCCCCCTGCCAGCCCTGCTGCGTCATCAACCGCTCGACGCGTTTGCGGCCCACATGGATGCCGTCACGGCGCAGCTGCCGATGCACCCGGTCCGCGCCGTAGGTGCGCCCCGATGTCTCCCAGATCTCGTGGATGTTGGAGATCAGCCCCAGGTCGACCACGTCGCGGTCGCAGGGCTGCTCGGCCTGCTTCACCCACGCGTAGTAGGTCGAGGCGCCGATGTTCAGGACCCGTAGCAGGAGCGCGACCGCGAACTGGTCACGATGTTCGTGGATGAACCTCATGACCGTCGCCGGGTCGGGTCGAGCTCCGCCGCGAAATACGCGCTCGCCGCCTTCAGGATCTCGTTCGCCCGACGCAGCTCGACGACCTCCCGGCGCAGCCGGCGGTTCTCCTCGGCCATCTCGCTGGTCGGCCGGTCGTGACGCTCGTCGGCGTCGGCCTCGGCCTGCCGGATCCAGTTCCTGAGCGCCTCGTGATGCACGCCGAGCTGCTCGGCCAGGCGCCGGATCACCGGCTTCGGGTCCGACTCGCGGTACAAACGCACAGCGCGCTGACGTAGCTCATCGGGGTACTTCTTCGGTGCTGCCACGGACGACTTCCTCCCCCACGGCCATCAGACCATGGTCAAGAAGCTCCATGAAAGCGGGGGTGGCTCAACTCGGCAGTTCCGGGTGTTGCCGGCTCGGGGTGCCGCCCGCCACTGAGTGTGATGACTCCAGGCCGACTGCCGCGCACGGACGGCGGCATGAGAGTGCACCGAGCGGGCCGCCGCGTCGACCGCGTCGCTTGATGGTTCGGGCTTCCGTGTGTGCTTCAGCAGGTCGACTGGCTCTGGCGGGCATAATGCCTGGGTGGAGTGGCCCTTGAGGGTGCGGACCCCGATGGTTGACGGTGACGTGGTGTTGCGCCCGTACAACGCTGAGCGGGACTTTCCAAACCTGTTCCGGGTGCTGGATGACCCGATCGTCTGGCTACACATCCCCGGAGGGGCCCCGGACTCAGCCGCTACGCTGGCTACCCGGTTTGCGAGGCGCCTGGCTGACGGCCTGCGTTCGACATGGGTCATCGAAGTCGCCGGTGACGTGGTAGGCACCAGATCCTTCCTCCTCGACCCCGACGACGATGCCGGTGTGGAGATCGGGTCGACGTACCTGTCGCCACGACTGTGGGGTAGCGGCGTCAATCGCCGGACGAAGCAGTTGATGGCGTCCGCGGCGTTTGACGATGGCGCGGCATCGGTGCAGTTCCGCACCGATGAACGCAACCTACGCTCGGCTGCGGCCATCCTCAAGCTCGGCGCAGTAGAGCTTCCCGCTCGCGAAGACCGGTGGATCCGAACCGACGGCACGCGGCGAGTAAGCCGCTTCTTCAGGCTCTCTTCAGGCGTTCGACGCCTCCGCCATCCCGTCGTCTGACGAGAAGCCGGCGCTACTCATCGGCACGCCCTGATGCACCCGTGAGCTGGGGTACCTTGCGTGACGAGCGCTTCGCGGCGATAGCGGATGCTGACCGCCGCCGTCGCTGATGGGATGATCGTCGGCATGGACGCGAGGCCGCTGACTCAGCGAGAGCGAGCGGTGCTTGAGGCGCTGCTGGCTGTTGAATTCCAGGGCGTTGAAACCCTGCGGCGCCAGACGGGGGAAGTGGTCGTCGTCGGCACGTGCGGCTGCGGATGCCCGTCCATCGACTTCCAGCACGGGCACGGCCTCGGGATGGCCATAAGAGTCAATGCGGGCGTTCGAGGCTCCCATGACGGTCTGTTCCTATACACGATCGAGGACCGCCAGCGGGGGAAGGCCTCGGCGGCATCGAGTGGGTCGGCGTCGAGGACACGGATCCAGATGAGCTTCCATCGCCCGAACTGCTCGACATCCGGGCTGCTTGATTCGCCAGCCCACCCACCGCTCGCTCATAGGCATGAGCGGGCATTCAGGCGGTCGGCGCCGGTCGCTCCTCCCGTTAGGCGACGTGACCCGGCTCGTTGAGATCGGATCCCCGTGGGCCCCTCATGAGCGTCCTGGTGCGCCAGGTTCGGCAACTGCGGATGCAGCGCAGAGTAATTGTCAAATCCTGTGGTTGGCCCAGGCTGCGCGTAGCCATTGATCGAGGAGTGCGAAGTCATCGTCAGTGAGGCCGCGTGAGGACACGACGTGATGGAGGAGGGCTCGGCCGGTATGGTGCGCCGACACCCAGTCCCGATCGGCGTCGGTGATCTCGTCGTCGACCCAGGCGAACGGGTGTCCATCCGCCCACGCCACCACGGTCCGGGTTTTCCAGTGAAGGCCGAACCACTGGTCCTCACGCTCGTGCTCGTCGGAGGCCTCCGGCCAGGACACGACTGGTAGGCGTGGCAACCCGATCCGGGGCGCGATCTCGGCGTTCGCCTCCTCTTCCCAGGTCGTGGCCCAGACCAGCGCACATGGCAGCGCCGCCAGACGGTGCCCGACTTGTGGGTCGAGCCGCGCCAGATGCGAGGTCGATGCGTCGCCTGGCGTTCCGCGCTGCGGGCCGTCCCGGAACGGCAGGAGCGGCCCGTCGACGTCGAGGAACAGCGGGGGCAGGCCGTCGAGGGCCTGCCCTCCGTTCGCTGCGCACTGGCCCCGCGCCGGCGGCAGACCTCGGGCAGACCCGGGGACGGGGCGGGTGGGTGCGGGTGCCGCGGTACCTGCACCCACCCGCCCGAACGCGATGCGACGAGCGCGGTGGGGAATCTTCAGAGGGTGAAGACGACCGTGGAGATGCTGCGTGCGCCGATGTTGACGCTGACCTGCCCTCCGTTCACGCTGGTCGGCTGGCTGGCCGCATTGGCGTTCTGCGAGGTGAGGTAGTGCTCCGCCCTCGTCACGTTCTGCGGTGCCTGGATCACGGCATTGTCGACCGCGCTCGCCGAGCGGTTGAGGATCACCAGCGTGATCTTTCCACCACCCTGGTAGGCGGTGACCTCCAGCGGTGAGGCCTTGGAACTCTTCGTCAGGGCGACCCGCTGGTAGCCGGGGCGGACGTACTTGGCGTACTGCGAGAACGCGTACCCACGCTTCAGCGGAGCACCCGCGATCGTGCCGTAGGCGGCCTCCCCGTCGCCGATGAAGGAGTAGTAGCGCTTGCCGTACCACCAGATGTAGGCACTCCAGTTCGATTCCATCGACTTGTGCACCGTGCGCATGATGTCGTCGAGCGTCTCGTTCCAGACCGCCTGGTTGCCGGGGTTGCCCCAGATGTTGGAGCCACTGCCGTCGGCCTCGTGCAGGTTCCACTCGGTCATCCACACCGGCTTGTTGTGCAGGTCGGCCAGGGAGTACGGCTTCAGTCGACCGGAGTCCTCGGTGCCGTACAGGTGTCCGCCGATGTAGCCGATGATGTTCCGGGCACTCGTGTCGTTCAGTGTCGGGTCGGTGTAGTTGTAGTTCAGGTTCACCGCCTCGGCGACCATCAGCTTGGTGTTCTGCACCTTCGTACCCTGGTCGCGGACGAAGTTCCGCAGCTCGGTGCCGCTCCAGTCCATCGAGTCGTAGTTCGGGTGCCAGTCCGGCTCGTTCTGCACCGAGGTGACATCAACGGTCACCCCCTGGCTGCGCATGTACTGGACGTAGCTGTTCAGATGGTTCGCGTAGTCGTCGTAGTAGTCGGTCTTCAACTTGCCACCGTTGGTCCGGCTGTTGTTGGTCTTCCACGCTGCCGGCGCTGTCCACGGCGACCCGAGGATCTTCACCCCCGACCCGTACGACTTCGCCGTCTTCAGGGCGTTCACCTGTGTCGGCCATTCACCGGAGACCGGCGAGATGCCGGTACGCACGATCGACAGGCCCAGCTGGTTGGCGCCCATCCCGACCAGGGTCTGCGTCTCCGCTGCCGACCAGGTGCCACCCCAGATCGGTGTCGCGGCTCCGAACCCGTCGATCGTCTGGTACCTGGTCGCGCTGTCGACCATGATGTCCGCTGGCCCGCTGGGCGGCGGCGTGGTGGACGGTGGCGCGGTCGGCGGGGTGGTCGGAGCCGTGCCGCCGGTGCAGGCCACCCCGTTCAGGGCGAAGTTGGTGGGAGCGGGGTTGCTGCCGGCCCACGAGCCGTTGAAGCCGAAGGAGGTGGTGCCGTTCGTCGGGATGGCGCCGTTGTGACTGACGTTCTTGGCGGTGACCGCGGGACCGCTCTGGGTGAGAGCCGTGTTCCAGGCCTGCGTGACGGTCTGGCCGGCACTGTAGGTCCAGGTCAGCGTCCAGCTCGTGAGCGGATCACCGAGGTTGGTGATGATGACGTTGGCACCGAAGCCACCCGGCCACTGAGACGACACCGTGTGGTCCACGGCGCAGCCGGCCGCGGCGGCCCCGGCCGGCAACGCCCCGGCGACTGCGACCGAGGCCAGCAGGACAGTGCCAGCCGACACCAGGGCGGTGCTGGTCGCCCTGCGTCTTCTCCCGATCGACGGAGATGTACCTGAGGCAGACATGATTCTCCTTTGATGACCGAGCCGAACGGTCTACTCGAAGATGGGCGTACCGCGACGTGTGGCCGGGTGCAGGCGTCGACGGGGCGTCTGCATGCCCCGGCGCACGGCGGATTCGAGATTGACGAAGCAGGCTCGCCCGGTAAGCCACAGGTGTCGTCGTCTCTGGCCATCGACTGTGAGCGATAACATGCCGCTCGTCAAGTCATGGTGTTCCGGCCACTTGCCGCTGGCATGCCCGCCCCTGGGCGACCCGCCGGCGGCGCTCCGGGCAGCGTGGCTTCTGGGTCAGGGCCGGGGGCCCCGACACTCCGCGGCGCCAGGAGTGACACCATCGGGTGAGCGATCGGCGGCGCGGCTGCGTGGTCCCGCTCCTCGTGGGAACTTGGCTCGGTCACCGGCGGTGCTGGAGCGGCTGTCGGCCGTCTCTCCGACCCATCGAGAGCGTCCACCACCGACACGGCATTGCCCGCCCTCGGTCAGTCAGGTGGCGGGGGGAAGTCGCCGCCGTCCCGGGAAGTCGCAATGCCATGATCGCCCGCACGGACGGTAGCCGCGGAGCGGCTTATGGTCAGGCGTCATCGACGGAGCCTGGAATCCTGCTTGAATATGCCATGTGTGGACAGACGCTGTCCCGTGTTGGCTGACGATGATCGGGGTCAACTCGAACCGGCCTAAATCCCCTGACGCCTTCCAAGTCTCCAAGCGCCAAAGACGCTCGACCCGTCCAGGTCGCCAGCCTTTCCAGCAGTAACAATAGCCAGGGGTGGCCTCAGGCGCGGGGAAAGATCCCACCATCGTCAAGGTGCTCAGGCGGATGCTTCGGAGCCGGATGCCGGGTTGAGCAAATACGACCTGTACCAGACATAGCGTGCGAATGCAGTGCCTTGCGTGGCCCAGGGTGCGCGGCTACGCTCGCCCCATCGAAAATCGCCCATTGGTGCGAACTGCCGTTCCACGCTCCGTTGTTTGCACGAGTTCGTAGTCGCTCCACGGGGGAGTTGGTCCGATGTCTGCTGACGGCAAACGTCGAATTCGTCCAGCGCTGCCGATCGCGCCTTACCTGTGAATCGTCGCGCCTTCCTCGGGTGACTGTCTTTCATTCGGGGGGCCAGATCCGCAGGCGGTGTCACGCGCCGCAAGGCGCGGATCCGGGTTGCAGTCCGGCCGTGCAACTGCGTAACGGAGGTCTTCAGTTGCAGTTCGTTTCCGAGGGCTCCGCCCTGATGTCGGGACGCTTGTCCAGCGGTCCGTCCCGTCAGGTGCATGAAGAAATCCTCCGGCCGCAGTTCATCTTCGACATGACTCACCTGCTTCCGCACTATCTCGCTGTGGAAGTGGTTCTCCTGTTCGAGTACGAGCGGATGGGGGTCATCACCGGCGATCAGCGACGAGACATCACGGACATACTGGGCGGGATCGACGAATCCACGCTCAGCGCGGACCCCTCCACCAACATGTCCGATACGTCGATGGCCATCGAACAATGGGTGCATCGTCAGCTGACCGGGCCGGTCCCGGCCTGGCACGTCGATCGCAGTCGTAACGATTCCCAGGCGACCGCACACGCTCTCGCGGCACGCGAGTGGTTCGGTGGGGCGGCGGAGGACCTGCTGGGCCTCGGTGAGTCCGTCCATCGACTCGCCAACGCTACGACCGACATGCTGATGCCGGGATACACCCATCTCCAGGCAGCCCAGGTGATCACTCCCGGCTTCTATCTGGCCGCCCTCTCCCAGCAGATCCTGCACAACCTGCGCCGGTGGCTCGCCACCTATGACAGCAACGACCTCTCACCGCTCGGCGCGGGCTCGATGGCAGGTCAGCAGCTGCCCTGGGACCGTCACCGCATGGCGCACCTGCTCGGCTTCGCGGGACCGGTTCCGCACGCCCTGACCGCGGTGGCGTCCCGGTCGCTGGCCCTGGAGATGATGGCGGAGTTCTCCATTCTGGGAGCCGAGCTGAGCCGCTTCGTCACTGACCTCATGACCTGGGGTAGCAACGAGTACGCCTTCATCGACCTACCTGACGAGCTTTCCGGCATCTCGGCGGCGATGCCGCAGAAGAAGAACTTCCCGATCCTGGAGCGGATCCGCGGCAAGCTGGCGCATCTCGGCGCCTTCGGTGTGGACATCGTCCTCGCCCAACGCTCGACGCCCTATTCCAACATGGTGGAGGTGTCCAAGGAGGCGACCGCGAACCTCCATGTCTCCGTCTCCACCACGCGGACGGCTCTGCGGCTCCTCTCGACCGTCATCGACAACCTGCGTTTCCGATCCGACCGGATGCGCGAGGCCTGCCGGCGGGAGTATCTGGGCGCGTTCGCACTGGCGAACGACCTGACCCTCAACGACGGGATCCCCTGGCGCGACGCCCAGATCGTCGTCGGGCAGTACATCGCCGCCGCCGTCTCCTCCGGCATCCCGCCCCATCCCGGAGACCCCGGGCTGTTTGCCGAGGTCGCCGGCCGGCACGGATATCAGGTCTCCGACGCCGCACGCGTGCTCGCCAACGCCTTCGACATCGAAAACGCAATTCGTGACAAGCGGTCGACGGGCTCGGTCAATCCCCAGGCGTTGGCCGACCTGCTCGCCAGCCAGGCGGACGACTTCCGACTCCTCCGGCAGCAGTGGGACGACCGTCGTGAACGGCGAGGTTCCGCTCGGGCCCTGCTCGGGCGTCAGCGTCGAATCGGGGAAGAATGACGATCTTGAGCGGAGCAGCCCGGGTGGGCGCTAACGACGTCGGCACCGACGCACGATCGGGGGTCAGCGCGTGATCTTCCAGAACGTCGTCGACGCCATCGGGCACACGCCGTTGATCAGGCTGAGGATGGATGTCGACCCGCGCGTCCAGGTGTACGCCAAACTCGAACTCCAGAACCTCTTCGCGATGAAGGACCGAGTCGCCCGCCACGTGATCCTCGAGGCCAGGCGGCTGGGCGTCCTCCGACCGGGCGCGCCGATCGTCGAGAGCTCCTCCGGCACGATGGCGCTGGGAGTCGCCCTCGTCGGAACCGCCCTGGGACATCCGGTGCACGTCGTCACCGACCCCCGCATCGACCCCGTGACGCTCGCCAAGCTGCGCGCCCTGGGCTGCCAGGTGCACGTCGTCGACCGGATGTCCAGCCAGGGCTGGCAGGGGGCCCGCCTCGAACGGCTGCACGAGCTCCTCGAAGGCCTGCCGGGTGCGTTCTTCCCCGAGCAGTACCGGAACCCGGACAACCCGGGCGCGTACCGGTCCCTGGCCGGCGAGCTGCTGGGGGACCTCGCCTCCTTCGACGTCCTGGTCGGGGCGGTCGGCACTGGTGGATCGCTGTGCGGCTCGGCCCGTGCGCTGCGACGCGCGCTGCCCGAGCTGCGAGTGGTGGGGGTGGACTGCGTGGGCAGCGTGCTGTTCGGTCAACCGGACGTGCCCAACAGGCTGCAGGGCGGACTCGGCAACAGCCTCGAGCCCGCCAACCTGGACCGTCGCCAGATCGACGAGGTGCACTGGCTCAACGACCGGGAGGCCTTCGGCGCCACCCGGGACCTGGCCCGCGAGCAGCAGATCTTCGGCGGCAACACGTCGGGATCGGTCTACCAGGTGTTGAAGGACGTGGCTCGCCGGGCGGAGCCGGGGACCGGATCGTCGGCATCTTCCCCGATCGCGGCGACCGGTACGCGCAGACCGTCTACGACGACGGATGGGCCGCCGACCGCCTCCACGAAATGGACGCGGCGGACCGACCGCGTCCGATCAACCCCGGCGAGGTCGCCGTGAGCTGGTCGCGGACGCACGACGTCCCGCGCACGAACGACGAGCGGTACCTGTTGTTCCTGGAGGCGAACACGAGCGGCACCGGCGTGCTCGCCCTGGGCGTCGCGCGACAGATGGGGCTGCGTCCGGTACTGCTCACCGACCGTCCCGACCGCTACCCGGGGCTCGCCGACACCGACTGCGAGGTCCTCGTCTGCGAGACCCACGACCTGCCGGGCCTGCGCTCGCTCATCCAGGGCAGGTTCCGTCGTGAACAGCTCGCCGGGGTGACGACGACGAGCGACTTCTACACCGTGCTCGCCGCCGAGCTGGCCGACTGGCTGGGACTGCCGGGCAACCCGCCGGCAGCCGTGGCCGCCTGCCGGAACAAGGCCCTGCTGCGGGAGGCGCTGCGCGACAGCGGGATCCGGCAACCCCGCTTCGTCGCGGTGACGGACCCGGCACGGGCCGCTGCCGCGGTGAGCGAGGTCGGACTGCCGTGCGTGGTCAAGCCCGCGGACGACTCCTCATCGAACGCCGTGCTGCTCTGCGCCACCGTCGAGGAGGCGACGGCGCACGTGGAGACGGTCCTGGGGATGCGCTTCAACGTCCGGGGAATGCCGACCGCCCGCTGCGCACTGGTCGAGGAGTACGTGCGGGGCGCCGAGTTCAGCGTCGAGGTGTTCGGCGAGAGCACCGGGAACCGCTGTCTCGGGATCACCGAGAAGCGGGTGACCGGTGGGCCGCACTTCGTGGAGCTCGGTCACGTCTTTCCCGCGGACCTGCCGGCGGATCAGGCGATCGACATGGTGGATGCCGTCCTGCGGGCGCTCGCCACGGTCGGGATGTCACACGGGGCGACCCACACCGAGGTACGCCTCACGCCGTCCGGCCCGGCCATCATCGAGATCAATCCGCGCCCGGCCGGCGGGATGATCCCCGAGCTCTACCGCCTCGCCACCGGCTCCAACCTGCTCGCCGCGCAGCTGGCCGCGGCCGTGGGAGAACCGACCCGGCTCTCCTCGACCACGCACGGGTACGCCGGGATCGAGTTCCTGGTGGCCGCTCGACCCGGCACGCTGCGGGGTACCGCGGGCGGGGCGGAGATCGCGCGCCTCGACGGCGTCGAACAGGTGACCGTGACGGCGTCCCCCGGCACGTCCGTGCGACCACCACGAAACGCCTACGACCGGCTGGGGTACGTCATCGCCACGGGCTCCAGCAGAGCGGAGGTGATCCACCGGATCCACACCGCCGTGGACCAGGTCCGGCTGCTGGTCGACGAGGACAGCCCGGTCGCCGTCAGTGACGAAGCGTCCCTGGCCCCGGCCCACTGAGAGACGACCATGACGCACACCTCGCTCATCGCGGCCCTGTCAGCCTGGGCGGACACCCGGGCCGACGACCACGCGCTGACCTTCGTCGACAGTGCCGGGGCGGCGACCAGCACCACGTACGGGCAGCTCGACGAGGGCGCCCGTACCGTGGCCGGCCACCTGCGGTCGATCGCCGCACCGGGCGACCGGGCGCTACTGCTCTTCCCACCCGGCCTCGACTACGTCACGGCCTTCCTCGGCTGCCTCTACGCCAACGTGGTCGCGGTGCCGCTCTACCCGCCGGGCCCCAACGCGCGCCTCGACCGCGTCACCACCGTCGTGCGCGACTGCGGAGCCACCCACGCGCTGACCACCGCGAAGCTGGTCGAACCGCTGTCGGGCCTGGCGGCCGAGCCGGACGGACCGGCGGTGCACCCGATCGAGGCGGTGCGGGCGCAAGCCGCTCCGGTGGGGCCGCACCGGCCGGGGCGGGACGACCTCGCCTTCCTCCAGTACACCTCCGGATCGACGGGCGATCCCAAGGGGGTCATGGTCGGCCACGGCAACCTCACCGATAACCACCGGGCCATCGCTGCCGGCTTCGGGATCACCACCGACGACGTGGTGCTCAGCTGGCTGCCGATGTACCACGACATGGGCCTCATCGGCACCACGTTGCTGCCACTGTTCGTGGGCATACCGGCGATCCTGCTCGACACGTACGCGTTCGTCCGGGATCCGCTGCGGTGGCCGGCGGAGGTGTCCCGTTTCGAGGCGACCCTCTCCGGTGGACCCAACTTCGCTTATCAGCTCCTGGCGGACCGGTTCGACGCCGGGCTGCTCGACGGCATCGACCTCAGCTCGTGGCGGATCGCCTTCAACGGCGCGGAGCCGGTGGACAGGCGGACGATGGACGCGTTCTCCGCCGCGTACGCGCCGCTCGGGTTCGACCGCCGAGCGTTCTATCCGTGTTACGGCCTGGCGGAGGCGACGCTCTTCGTCAGCGGCCCCGAGGCCTCGACCGGCTACCGCGCCAGCACCTTCGATCGGCACGCTGTCGAAACGGGCCGGCTGACCGAGGCGACCGGAGCAGCAGGGACCGACTCGGTCACGCTGGTCTCCTGCGGCACCCCGCCACCGGGTACGACGGTCGCCGTGCGCCGCCCGGACGGCGAACCCTGCGCCGCGGGCGAGGTCGGCGAGATCTGCGTGAGTTCCGGCGGGGTGGCCGCCGGGTACTGGGGCAAACCCGACTCCGCCGCGACGTTCGCCGCCACCGTCGGCGGCCAGCGGGGGACGTTCCTGCGTACCGGGGACCTCGGCGCGACGTACGACGGCGAACTCTACGTCGCGGGGCGCCAGAAGGATCTGATCATCCGGGCGGGCCGCAACTACCACCCGCACGACATCGAGGCCGTCGCCACCGCGGGCGACGAGCACCTGCGCCCGGGCGGCGCCGCGGCGTTCCAACCGGAGACCGGTGATCAGCGGGTGGCGCTGGTGGTCGAGGCCTCCCGCAGCGGGCTGGCGCGGCTGCGCGCGGACCCCGCGCTGGTCACGTCGCTGACCGGCGGGCTGCGGCGGCGGGTGGCCACCGAGTGCGGGTTGGACCTCGACGACGTGCTCGTCGTCATGCCCGGCGCGATACCGAAGACCTCCAGCGGGAAGATCCGCCGGCGTGCCACCAGGGAGCAGTTCGTCGGCGGACGGCTCAAGCTCGTCGTGCCGGCGGTCCCGTCTGTGGCAACCGAGCGGGCCGCCGCCGACACCCACCCCGGCGAGCAACCCACTGGGGTGGAACAGCTCGTCCGGCGCTACGCGAACCTCGGAGGGTCCGAGCTGGATCCGTCGCTGCCGCTGGCGGCGCTGGGACTCGGATCGCTGCGACTGATCGAACTCAAGGCGGCGGTCGAGCGCCTGGTTAACGGGACCCTGGACACCGAGTTGTTCTTCGGCGACCGGTCGGTGGCCGAGCTGGTCGCCGCCGCCGCGGCTCCCGGCCCGGCCGCCGTACCGCTGCCGGTGCAGACCGGCGCGGTGAGCCCCGCCTCGGCCGGCCAGGTCGAGCTGCACTTCTACGACGAGGTGTCCCGCGGCAACCGGGCGAACAACCTGGCGATCGCCCTGCGCTTCTGCGGCCGCGTCGAGGAGGAACTGCTGCGTGCCGCGATCGACACGGCCGTCGCTCGGCACCCCGCGCTGCGCACGACGCTCGGACCGCTCGGCTCCGGCGTCCAGACCGTCCACGACCAGGGCACGGTCGACTGGGAGTGCCGGGCCTTCCCGGACGGCCCCGACGAGGCGGCACGGACCTACCTGCACGAGCGGGCCTACCGCCCCTTCGACCTGGTGAAGGGCCCGTTGGTGCGGGCCGGGGTGGCGTACCCGCCGGACGGCACGGTGCTTCTCGTGGCGTGTCATCACGCGGTCGTCGACCACTGGTCGCTCCAGCTCCTGCTCGCCGAGATCCTGCCCCGGATCACGGGCGCCGACGCCCCGCCGGCCACGGCGGGACCGGGCGCGGCGGACGCCACCGACTGGGCCCGGCTACAGCAGCGGGCGCGACTCGATCCCGATCGGCGCGACCGGGTCACGGCCCTGGCGGAGAGGTGGCGGTCACTGCGTGACCTCGTCCTCTTTCCGGAACGACCCGCTTCAGCCCGGTCGCCACGACGACGACCGGACCCGGACCGGCACCGGGCCGGCTGGATCGACTTCGAGGTCGACCCGGACGTCGTACGGACCCTCCACCGGCACGCGGCGCGGCGCGGCTTCACCCCCTTCGTCCCCCTGCTGGCCGCCTACGTCGAAGCCCTGCACCAGGTGACCGCCGAGCCGCGGATCGTGATCGGCACGCCGCACCACGGGCGCACCGACCAGCGCTTCGCCGGCACCGTCGGCTACCTGGTCAACATGGTGCCCATCCTCGGTGACCTGACCGACCGGCCCGATCCGTCGGCGCTCGAGGAACGCCTGTGGCGGGAACTGCGGGCGGCACTGTCGACCGCGGACGTTCCCTTCAGCGACCTGGTCCGGGCACTCGCCGCGGATCGGCACGGCCAGAATCCGCTCTTCCAAGCGACGCTGACGCTCCAGCAGCCGGTGGACGGCAGCGACGTGGGACTGTCCGTGCCCTGGATCCGCCGGCGGCGACGGATCGGCTCCCACGACGTCGAGACGTTCGACCTGCCGCCCCTGGACGCCGCCTTCGCGACGAGCCTCTACGGCGCCCTCGACGCGGGCGGACTCGCGTTCCGCCTCGTCCACCAACGCCACCTCGTGCCTGCGGAGGCGGCAGCCGAGGTGTGCCGGCGGTTCTCCGAGAATCTCGCCCGGTTGGTCCGACGGCCGTCCACACCACTCGCTCACGACACGGTTCGACTCAGCTAAGGCGGAGATGATGACTGCTTCCGATGGTGCCGTCGGTAATCTGGTGGAGTCGTTCGACGAGGTCGTCCGCGCTCATCCGGACAGCATCGCGGTGTGCTGCGCAGACCGGCGGATGTCGTACGCCGAGGTGGCCGCCCGGTCGACGGCGCTCGCCGCGGCGATCAGGGCGCGGGTCGACGACCCGTCGCGTCCGGTGCTGCTGCTCCTGCCGCGTTCGGCGGACATGGTGGTCGCGAGCCTGGCCGTGCTGCGGGTGGGCGCGGCGTACGTGCCGGTCGATCCGTCCACTCCCGCCGCCCGGCTGAGACTGATCGTGGCGGACGCGACGCCCTCGGTGGTGTTGACGACTCCCGGGCTGGCGGAGCTGCTGCCGCCGGGCACCCCGGTCCTGGGGCCGCAGGACGTCGCGGCGGACCGCAGCGACGACGCCGACGGGCGGTGCCCCGCGGCGTGGGACACCCGCGCCTACGTCATCTACACCTCGGGCACCACCGGGCGGCCGAAGGGCGTGGAGGTCAGCCACGGCAACGTGCTGCGCCTGATCCGGGCCACCCGGCCGCAGTTCGGCTTCGGCCCCGGCGACGTCTGGACGATGTTCCACTCGTTCGCCTTCGACTTCTCCGTCTGGGAGATGTGGGGGGCGCTGCTGTCCGGTGGCCGCCTGGTCGTCGTGGGACAGGACGTCGCACGGGACCCGGTGGCCTTCCGGGCGTTGCTCGCCGACGAACAGGTGACGATGCTCAGCCAGACGCCCACCGCCTTCAACAGTCTGGTGGCGCACGAGACCTCCCAGCCCGACAGGCTGCCGCTGAAGTGGGTGGTCTTCGGCGGTGAGGCGCTGCGCTTCGGTGACCTCCGGCCCTGGGTGGACAGGTACGGCGACCAGCAACCGCAGCTGGTGAACATGTACGGCATCACGGAGACGACGGTCCACTCCTCGTACCGCAGGGTGCTGGAAGCCGACCTGACGAGCACGGCCAGCCTCATCGGTCGTCCGCTGTCGGATCTCGGTTTCCTGCTCTGGGACGAGCAGGGCCGGCCGGTGGCCCCGGGCCAGACCGGTGAGGTCATCGTGACCGGAGCAGGGGTGGCCACCGGATACCTGGGCCAGCCCGGACCGACCGGCGAGCGGTTCCTCGACCTGACCGTCGACGGCAGGCCCGTGCGGGGATACCGCTCCGGTGACCTCGCGCGCCTGACCCCCGCCGGGGAGTACGAGTACCTGGGGCGGGCCGACGACCAGGTCAAGATCCGTGGGCACCGGGTCGAGCTCGGGGAGATCCACGCGGCGCTGACCGCGGTACCCGGCGTCGAGCAGGTCGCGGTGACCGTCCGTCGGGCGCGGCCGCAGCGCAACCCGGTGGTGAAGCAGGAGGCGGTGTCCGGGCAGATCTCCGCGGTCCGCAGTCTCGTCCGGGCCGGGCAGGCCGCGCCGGGCACCGGCAACAACCGGACGCAGATCGTCGCGTACGTGACCCACGACCCCGGCTGCGAGCTGGGGGAGATTCCGGAACTGCTGCGGGCGAGCCTGCCGTCGTACATGCTTCCGGCGTTCGTCGTCCCGGTGCCGGAGATTCCCGTGAACGCCAACGGGAAGGTCGACTTCACGCTCCTGCCCGCACCGACCGCGGCCAACCAGCTCCGGGCGCCGATGGCCACGGAGGCGGTCGCCGACGCCTCGTCGGCGACCCTGCAGCGGGCGATCCGCGCGCTGTTCGAGGAGGTGCTCGGCATCGAGGGGGTGGGACCCGACGACTCCTTCTTCGGCATCGGCGGGGACTCCATCATCGCGGTGCAGCTGCGTGCGGCCGCTGCGAACCGCGGGATGACGCTGGACCTGGCCGACATCTACGAGCTGAAGACGCCGCGTGCGCTGGCCGCCAACGCGGTCGCCACGGACGAGTCGATCGACCCGCCGGTCGAGCCGTTCAGCCTCATCGACCCGGCGGACCGGGTGCACCTGCCGGCCGGCGCGGTGGACGCCTACCCGTTGGCCACCCTCCAGGCCGGCGTGCTGTTCCACAGCGCGTACGCCGAGGGCGTCAACATGTACTGCGACATCTTCATGTTCCGGTTGCGCGCCAGGTTCGACCGCGACGCCATGAGCCGCGCGCTCGCACGGGTGACCGAGCGCCACGAGATCCTGCGGACGTCGTTCCACCTGTCCGGCTTCTCGCAACCGCTCCAGGTCGTCCACGCGCAGGCCCGGACCCCACTGAGCGTGGCGGACCTGAGCCGGCTCGACGAGGACCGGCAGCTGGCCGAGTTCGAGGCCTGGCAACGTCGGGAGATGAGCAATCCGTACGACTGGGCGCGGCCGCCCCTGGTCCGGTTCACGGCGCACCTGCTCGGCCCGGACGAGTTCATGTTCTCCATGAGCTTCCACGACACGATGTTCGACGGGTGGAGCGAGACGTCACTGCTCGCGGAGATCCTCGTCGACTACTGGCAGGACCTGCGGGGCATCGCGTCGCACGACCGTGCCCTGCCCGTGCGCCGGTACGCCGACTTCATCGCCAAGGAGCAGGCCGTGCTCCGCGACGAGGCGGTCCGGGAGTTCTGGCGACAGGAACTGGCCGACGTCGAGCCGAGCCTGCTGCCCCGCCTGGCCCGGGGCTCCGGTGAGGTCCACGAGGGGCGGATGGGCTTCCTCAGCGTGGACCTCCCGGCGGAACTCTCCGACCGCCTGCACCAGCTCGCCGCCGCCTGCGGGGTGTCGGTCAAACACGTGGTGATGGCCGTCCAGGCGCGGGTGGTCATGGCGCTCACGGGACGCGACGACGTCGTGCTCGGCGTCGCCGCCAACGGGCGCGTCGAGGAGGAGGGCGGCACCGAGGTCATCGGCCTGCACCTCAACCTCGTGCCCTTCCGGCTGCGGCCGCGGGGCCGCACCTGGCGCGAGCTGATCGCGGCGACCAGTGACAAGGAGCGGGAACTGCTGCCGGTGCGGCGCTTCCCGCACGCCGAGATGCTCCGTCTCGCCGGCGTATCCGAGCTGACCGACATCATGTTCAACTACACCCACTTCCACGGCTACGAACGGCTCGCCCACGCCACGGGCATCGAGGTGGTGGACGGCTTCGGCTACATCCAGACGAACTTCACCCTGCGGGCCGAGTTCAACAAGGATCCGTTCAGCCGGCTGCTCACGCTCGACCTCGAAGCGAACATGGAGCGGATCTCGGAAGACCAGCTCCACGAGGTGGCGGACATCTTCCTGCGGGCGCTGACGAGCGTCGTCGACCAGCCGGACGACGAGCCGACGCAGGTCGCGATGCTCGGTGAGCAGCGGTACCGGGCGTTGCTGGCGATCGCACGCGGGCCGGTCGAGCCGGCGACGGCGACGGGCTTCCTCGACCGGATGGCCCACTCGGTGCAGACGTTCCCCGACGAGGTGGCCGCAGTCTGCCGGGGCCGCGAGGTCACCTACCGGGAGCTCGCCGCACACGTCGAGCGGGTGGCCGGACGGCTGCGCGAACGGCAGGTGGGCCACGGCACCGTGGTCGGCCTGGCCAGCGGCCGGAACATCGACTACCTCGTCGTCACCCTCGCCATCCTCCGCCTCGGCGCCGTGTATCTGCCGCTGCCGCAGGGCCCGGCCGCACGCGTCGCCCGCATGGTCCAACGGGCGGAGACGAGGCTGGTGGTGTGCGACCCGACGCACCGCGCCGCGTTGGCCGCGATCGGTGAGGTCGAGCTGGTCGATCTGGCGGACGTCCTCGCCGCCGATGCCGGCAACCCGGTCGCGCTCGGCCCCGCACCGGGCGGTCGGGACAGCGCGTACGTCATCTTCACCTCGGGCTCCACGGGCGAGCCCAAGGGCGCCCTGATCCGGCACGACGGCATGCTCAACCACATCGACGCCAAGATCCAGCAACTGGGCCTGCGGCCGGGCGACCGGTTGGCCCAGGACGCCGCCGCCACCTTCGACATCTCCGTCTGGCAGTTCCTCGCGCCACTTGCCGTCGGCGCCACGACCGTGATCTACCCGGACGAGGTCGGTCAGGACGCGGCGTCGCTGCTGCGGGCCGTGGCCGAGGACGGGGTCACCGTGCTGGAGGTGACGCCCTCCGTGCTCAACATCATGTGCGCCGAACTCGCGTTCTACGGCGTCGACGCGTTCCCCCCGTTCCGCCTGCGCTGGGTCGCCTCGCAGGCGGAGACGCTGACCCCACAGTCCGCCAACACGTTCCGCCGGCTGCTGCCCGCGGTGGGGCTGCTGAACATGTGGGGGACGACCGAGACGTCCGACGACGTCCTGCACCACCTCGTCGCGGTGGACGTCGACGAGCGGGACCCCTCCGTCCCCATCGGACGGCCCGTGCGCAACACCGCCCTGTACGTGTTGGACGGCGGCCGGGAGCCGGTGCCCACCGGCACGCCGGGCGAGCTCTACGCTGGCGGCATCTGCGTCGGCGGCGGCTACGTCAACGACCCCGACCGGACCGCCGCGGTCTTCGTCAGCGACCCCTTCGCCGTCGACGGGGAGGGCATCATGTACCGCACCGGTGACCGCGGCCGCCGGCTGGCGGACGGCTCGCTGGAGTTCCTCGGCCGGATCGACAACCAGCTGAAGATCAGAGGGAACCGGGTCGAACTGGACGAGGTCAGCCGCGCCCTCGCCGGTGTCGAGGGGGTCCAGGAGAGCGTGGTGATCGTCCGGCAGTCCGACGACGGCGGCAAGCAACTCGTCGGGTTCTTCGTACCGGAAGTGGTCTCCGGCGGCGCCGGCGGTTCGACCGAGGGCTCCCTGGTCCGCCGGGACCTGCGGCCCGAGGAGGTCCGCGCCGGGCTCAGCCAGGTCCTGCCACGCAACGCCATCCCGGACTTCCTCGTCCGCATCGATGAGTTGCCGCGCACGAGCCACGGCAAGGTCGACACCCGCTCGCTGGCGGCGACGGCCCTCTCCCCGGTCGACGAACCGACCGGGGAGAGCTCCGCCCCGATGACCTCGATGGAGGAGGCCGTCGCCGAGATCTGGGCCTCCGTGCTGTACGGTCGCCGGCCCGGACCCCAGGTCAGCTTCTTCGACCTGGGCGGCCACTCCCTGCACGCCACGCAGGTCCTCGCCCGGCTGGGGGACCGCCTCGGGGTCCGCCTGCCGATCCGGGAACTGTTCGAGAACCCGACGCTGCGGGGTTTCGCCGCTCGGGTCGAGTCGGCGCTGACGGACGAACGGGAGTCGGCGGTGCCGATCCCGGCGAGGCCGGCCGGCCTGCGGGAGTTCCCGCTGTCCATGGCGCAGTCGAGCCTCTGGTACCTCGACCAGCTCGACTCCGACGGCGCCTACACCGACGGCTACCTCCTGCACTTGCGTGGTGACCTCGACGTGGCGGCGCTGCGGGCGGCCGTCGACCGCCTCGTCACGCGGCACGAGGTGCTGTCCAGCCGGATCGTCGAACGTGACGGCGTGCCGCTGCTGGTCGTGGATCCCGAAGCGAGACCGCGCCTGCGGGTACGGCAGGCCACTGACGCGGTGGCCGTGGAGGGGGACACCGAGGCGATGCTGGAGTACGTCCGGCAGCGGGCGACGCGGCGCATCGACCTCGGTGGCGTGCTGACCGAAGCCACCCTGTACCGCTTCTCCGACCGGGACCACGTGCTCGAATGGACGAGCCACCACGTCGTCACCGACGGCTGGTCCAACGAGGTGATCCTGCGGGAGATCGCGGAGTCGTACGCGGCCCACCGGGCGGGACGGGAGGCGGACCTGCCCCCGCTCCCGATCCAGTACGGCGACTACTCCCGCTGGCAGCAGAACTACCTCGAATCGGCGCCGGCCCGACGCGAGGGCGACTTCTGGCGGTCCTACCTCAAGGGTTACGACGGGGAACTCGCCCTCGCGACCGACCTGGAGCGGACCGAGGACCGTGCGCGGGCCGCGGGCCAGCACCGCCGGGAGTGGGACGAGACCTTCTCCGCCGAGGTGCGGGCGTTCGCGAAACAGCTCAACGTGACCCTCTTCATGGTCGTGCACGCCGTCAGCGCGGTGCTGATGGCCAAGCTCGCCCAGCAGTCGGATGTGGTGATCGGCGCGGCCGTCGCCGGTCGGCACCCGGCGGAGACGAGGGACCTCGTCGGTTTCTTCGCCAACACCGTGCCGTTCCGGTACCAGGTCGACCCGGAGCACAGCGCGCGGGCCGTCATCGCATCGGTCCGGGACAGCGCCCTGAACGCCCTGGATCACCAGAGCCTGCCGTTGCAGAAGATCGTGGACCTCGTGGGAGCACCCCGTCGACCCGGGGTCAACCCCCTGGTCCAGGTCGTGGTCTCCGTCGCCCGGTCGATGCGTGGTGTCGCCGCGCTGCCGGGCCTGGACACGACCGTGACCCAACTGGGCGCGCAGACGAGCCGCTTCGACCTGTTGCTGCACTTCACCGACGAGGACCGGATCGGGCTGACCATCGAGTACGACCGGTCGCTGTTCACCCCGGAGGCCGTCGACCGGCTGGCCGGGGCGGCCGACCGGCTGCTGAGGTTCTTCTCGGGCAGCCCGGACCGGCCGGTGCAGGAGGCGACGCTCGTCGACGACGAGGACCGCGGGGCGCTCGGGGAGCTCTGGCGGGAGGTGAGCGGCCAGTCCCTCGAGATCGACCACCGCGCGACGGCGACGCTCATCGACTCCCCGCACTGGGGCGCGTACGTGTCACGGGTCGAAGCGGCAGGGCTGATCGTCCCGCTGGTGCTCGCCCTGTGAGGACCGGCGGGACGAAACCTGGGGAGAACCGCTCATGACGTCGACCGATCGCGCGCTCCGGCTGCGTCGGCGGCTCGCCGGCCGCCACGACGTGTCCGTACCGGCGGTCGACCGGACCGCCACCGCGACGGTCACCGCCGACAACCTGGTCGCCGCCTTCGACGAGGTCGCCGGCCGGCACCCCGACCGGGTCGCCGTCCGCTGCGACCGGCAGGCCCTGACGTACCGGGAACTGGCCACCGCCTCCCGGACCCTGGCCAGCCGGATCGCGCCGGTCGCGCCGCCCGGCCAGCCGGTCGGCGTGCTGCTGCCGCGCTCGGCACGGATGATCGTGGCGGCGCTGGCGGTGCTCCGGACGGGCGCCGCGTACCTGCCGCTCGACCCGGAGGCGCCCGCCGTCCGCACCGGCATGATCGTCGGTGACGCGGCGCCGTCCCTGGTGATCACCACGGGTACGCTGGCCGGCTCCCTGCCCGCGACGGTCGCGGCCGTCCTGCTCGACGCGTCGGACCCCGGCGGGGAGCAGCCGGACCCGCCCGCCGCACCGGTGCGCCCGATCGCGCCCACCGACCGGGCGTACGTCATTCACACCTCGGGCACGACCGGCCGTCCCAAGGGGATCGAGGTCTCCCACGCCAACGTCCTGCGCCTGATCGGCACCACGCAACCCCTGTTCGGGTTCGGGCCCGGGGACGTGTGGACCATGGCGCACTCGTTCGCCTTCGACTTCTCGGTGTGGGAGATGTGGGGGGCGCTGCTCACCGGCGGGTGTGTGGTCGTCGTCGGGGCCGAGGTCATGCGGGACCCGGTCGCCCTACGGCGCCTGCTGCGGGCGGAACGGGTCACGATGCTCAGCCAGACGCCCACCGCCTTCGGTTCGCTGGCGGCCCAGGAGGACGAATACGACGACCGGCTGCCGCTGAGGTGGGTGGTCTTCGGCGGTGAGGCGCTCCGGTTCGCCGACCTGCGGCCGTGGGTCGCCAAGTACGGCGACGCCGCGCCCGAACTGGTCAACATGTACGGCATCACCGAGACCACCGTCCACGCGTCGTACCGCCGGATCCTGGCCTCCGACGTCGCCGGCACGACCAGCCTGATCGGCGTTCCCCTTCCCGACCTCGACTTCCTGCTGTGGGACGAGGACGATCAGCCGGTCGCCGACGGTGAGACCGGGCAGATCATCGTCACGGGTGCGGGCGTGGCCCTCGGCTATCTGGGGCAACCGGAACTCACCGCGCAGCGGTTCGTCACCGTCACCGACGCGCAGGGCCGGCCCGTACGCGGCTACCGCTCCGGGGACCTCGCCCGGCGGACGCCTTCCGGCGAGTACGAGTACCACGGGCGCAACGACGACCAGGTCAAGGTCCGCGGCTACCGCCTGGAGTTGGGGGAGGTGCACGCCGCCCTGGCCGCCCTGCCCGGTGTGCGGCAGGCCGCGGTGGTGCCGCACACCGCACCCGGCACGGGAACCCGACTGGTGGCGTACGTCGTCGGCGACGATGGCGTCGGTCCGGCGCAGCTGCGCTCCTGGATGGAGGGTCGGCTTCCGGTGTACGCCGTTCCGTCCGCGTTCATCGTCGTCGACGCGCTGCCGCGAACCGTCAACGGCAAACTCGACCGGGCGGCCCTGCCCGACCCGGGCCCCGTCCTGACGCCACACCTGCCCGCAGGCGTCGACGACGTCACGCGGTCCCTGCTGGCGATCCTGGCGGAGCTGCTGCCCGGCACCGAGGTCGAGCCAGACACCGACTTCTTCCGGCAGGGCGGGAACTCCCTGCTGGCGACCCGCCTGCTGGCCGCCGTACGCCGGCAGTTCGGTGTCGTCGTCCCGCTGCGCGACTTCCTGAAGGCGCCGACGATACGGGCGGTGGCGGGCGCGGTCCGCCGGGCCCGGCCGGCCGGACGGAGCGCGGCGTCCCGCCGCGCGGTCGACCTGCTGCCACTGGGGGACTCCACGGCGGGCCGGGCGCCCGTGGTGGCGCTGCCCGGCGTCTTCGGGATCGGAGCCTCGATGGCGCGGCTGTCGACGCACGTCCGGGGCCGCCCGTTCTACGCCCTGCACACCCGCGACCTCCTGCGGGCGCAAAACGGCACGCCGTCCTCCGCCGTCGTCGCGCAGGCCTGCCTGGCCGAGTTGCTGCCCGTCGTCGAACCCGGCGTCCACCTCGTCGGACACTCCCTGGGTGGGGCGATGGCGCTGCACCTCGCCCACGCGATGCGGGCGGCCGGCCGTCAGGTACGGAGCATCACCCTGCTCGACGCACCGAGCCCACGATGTCTCCACCAGCGCCTCTCCGAGGATCACCGGACCCGGCTGGTCGCCTTCCTCTCCGACGTCGCCCTCGCGTTTCCCGAGCACACCCGCCGGTGGCGCGAGCTCTCCCCGCAGTCCGCGGCCGGGCTGGCCGACACGGAACTCCTGCGGTGGGCCGCCTCCACCGCGGCGCCCGCCCTGGCTGCCACGATCGGCGGGCTCGCCCACGCCTTCGCGGACTACCGGACGATGGGGCGGATCATGGCGGAGCCGGCGCCTGCCCTGGCCGTGCCCGCACTGCTGCTGGTGGCGGGCCTGGAGAGGTCCGACGACGATGACGGGCACACCGAGGACTGGCACCTGGTGCTGCCGAACCTGACCGAGACGGTGGTGGCCACCAGCCACGAGGGCATGCTGCGTGACCCCGAAGCGGCTACCGTCGCCGAGGCAATGATCGAGTTCCAGCGCCAGCGGGACAAGACGGAAGGAAACCCGAGTTGACCCGGGAACCGGCTGCGAGCGCAGCGTTCCGCCCACCGCGACTGGCCAGGATCCTCGTCGGCGGTTCCGGCGTGATGAGTCTGGCCAACGGCGTGACGATTCCCTTCCTCGCCATCTACCTCCGCAACGAACTCGGCCTGTCCGTCTCGACGGTCGGCCTGGTCATCGGCTCCTCCGTCCTCTTCGGCATCTCCGGCGGGTTCCTCGGCGGCGCGCTCTCCGACATCGTGGGCCGCCGCCGGGTCCTGCTCTCCTGCCTGCTGGTGGTGATCGGCAGCTTCGTCGGGTTCTTCTTCGCGCGCGACGCCGTGACGGCCTTCGCCTTCAACGCGTCCATGGCGTTCGCCACCAGCGCCTTCAGCCCGGTCGCGAAGGTGCTCATCAGCGACCTGCTCCCCGTCCCGCTGCGGGTGAAGTGGTTCTCCTACCAGTACCTCGCGATCAACGCCGGCTACGCCGTCGGTCCGCTGATCGGCGTGGCCCTCGGGTTCACCGGCGCCCGGATCTCCTTCCCCGCCGCCGCCGCCGTGTACCTGGTCTATTTCGCCGTCCTCTGGGCGGCCACGCGGCAACTGCCACGACCGTCCCTCGAAGACAGAGGGCTGGCGACGCTCGGCCGCAGCACGGGCGCCATCGTCCGCGGACTGGGCGAATCGGCCCGGGCGGTGATGTCGGACCGCCGCCTGCTTCTCCTGCTCATCGGCGCGATCCTGTTGGAGACGGTGCACAGCAGGATCTCGGTGCTGCTCGCCCAGAACTTCGTCACCGACTTCGCCGACAGCGCCCGGGTGCTCGCCGCGGTCATGACCACCAACGCGGTGGCGGTGATCGTCCTCCAACTCTTCGCCGCCGGCTACGTGCAGCGCTACAACCCGCTGAACGCCATCACCCTCGGCGGGATCCTCACCTTCGTCGGGATGGCCGGCTTCGCGATCTCCGAGCAGATGTGGCACTACATCGTGGCGATGGTGGTGTTCACCGTCGCCGAGACCCTGATCGTGCCGTCGGAGTTCGCGCTCGTCGACCGCATCGCGCCCGAGGACCGGCGCGGGGCCTACTTCGGCGCACAGACCTTCGCCCAGGTCGGCGGGTTCACCGGACCGTTCCTCGGCAGCCTCGTCCTCGCGTCCTTCGGCGGGCCGGTCATGTTCCTCGCCATCGGCTCCCTGGCGTTGGTGAGCGTCGCGCTCTACCTGCTGGTCGGCCGGCGCATTCCCGACCTGAGCCGCCATGACACCCTCCCGGAGGCGGAGACCGAGAAGGCGTCATGAGAGCCGCGGCGGGCATCCTGCGCCTGGCCGCCTGGCCGAGCAGTCGTGCGCTCCGGCGCACCCGGGTGCTCTCCGTGGCGGCCCTGCACGGGACCGTCGACATCGACCGTGACGAACGCGGCATCCCGTGGATCCGCGCGGGCGACGAGCGCGATCTCTACGTGGGCGTCGGGGTCGCGATGGCGTACGACCGGCTGTGGCAGATGGACGTCCTGCGCCGGCGGGCGACCGGACGACTGGCGGAGGTGTTCGGCGCTCGCGCCGCCGGTTCGGACGTCCTCGCCCGTACCCTCGCCTTCGAGCGGACCGCCCGCCAGAGCGAGGCGCTGCTCTCACCGCCTGCCCGCGCCAACCTCGCGGCCTTCGCCCACGGGGTCGACACCGCCGTGCGCCGGATGCGCCAGCGCGGGCAGCTCCCGCCCGAATTCCACCTCACGAGGTACCGGCCGGGCCCGTGGTCGGTCGGCGACTCGCTGGCCATCGTCAAGCAGCTCGGTTTCCATCTGGGCCGCAACCTGCAACAGGAGGTCTTCCGCAGCCGGCTGCTGGCGGCGCGACCGGAGTTCGTCCGCAGCTTCCTGGCGCCGAAGTACCCGCCAGGCGGCAGCGTCACCATCGACGCCGACGCCCCGGCGGGGCCGGCGGCACGGCGCGGCGACACCGCGCTGCTGTCCGCGGCCGGCGCCGCCCACCTCGGCGACCTCTTCGCGGGCCGGCAGGGCAGTGGCTCGAACGCCTGGGCGGTGTCGGCGGCCAGGTCCGCCACCGGCTTCGCCGCGCTGGCCAACGACCCGCACATCCTGTTCACCCAGCCGAGCCTCTGGTACCAGCTGGGACTGGACCTCGACGGCGAGCGCGCGTACGGGGTGACGGTGCCGGGCGTGCCCGGACTGGTGATCGGCGCCAACCCGGATCTCGGGTGGGGGGTGACCAACTCCACCATCGACACCCAGGACCTGGCCGTGGGGGAGCGGGCGGTCCCGCCGGGGGAGCCACGGTGGACACAGCCCAGCGTCGTCCGGGTGCGGGGCGGGACCGAGGTCTCCGTGGTCGCGGCGGGCGGGGCCGGATACGTCGACCTGCCGGGCCCACGCGGTGCGGAAGCGGACCCGGTGGCCCTCTACTGGAGTGGCCTGCACCCGTCCACGGAGGCCGAGAGCTGCCAGCGCATGTGGCGGGCGCACGACTACCCCGCGTTCCGCGAGACCCTGCGGGGCTTCGGGGTGCCCGTGCTCAATCTCGTCGTCGCGACCCGCGACGGTACGGTCGCGCTGCGGACCGTCGGGATCGTGCCCCGCCGTGACCGCCGGGAGGGCCTCGCCCCGGCCGGCGCGGCCGAGGTGGCCGCTCGCTGGACCACCACGCTCGGATTCGACGAGCTACCGGAGGTCGTCGATCCGCCAGCGGGCTACGTGGTCAGCGCCAACCACCAGATCCTGCCCGACGGGGTCGGCCCGCACCTGGGCAGCGACTGGGGCGGACCGTACCGGGCCGACCGGATCGGGGAGCTGTTGACGGCGACGCCGACGGCCCACCCGGACGACTTCGGCGCGTGGCAGATGGACCTGCGCAACGGCCGGGCACAGCGCATCCTGCCCACCCTGCTGAAGGCGCTCGACGAGAATCCACCGGAGTCGCCGCTGGCCGTGTTCGGCCATCAGTCGTTGGCCGCCTGGGACGGCAGGGACGACGCCGAACAGGCCGCACCACTGGTCTTCGGGGCGCTGGCCCGGGTGCTGACTGAACGCTGGATCACCAGCCGGCTCGGCGCGGCCGTCGCCGACGCCATGACCGATGCCACCCTTCAGGTGGACCACCTGGTGCTGGACGGCGACGCCCGCCGGCGGCTCGGCGAGACGGAGGACCTGCCGGTCGTCGTCGCGGACGCCCTCACCGAGGCGGCGCGTCGAATCGCCGACAGACTCGGCGACGACCCCACCGGCTGGCGCTACGGCAGATTGAACCGGATCGCGGACCAGCACCCCCTGGCCGCGGTGTCGGACACGCTGCGCTCGCTGTATGGATCACCCCCGACTCCGGTGGGCGGCGGCGGGCAGAGCGTCTGTCTCATGTATCCCGACCGCGACGGCCAGGTGGTCGAGGGCGCGCCGTGGCGCTTCGTCGTCGAGTTCGGCCCCGCCGGCAGCACCCGCATCCGCGACGTGCTCCGCCACGGCAGCTCGGGCCATCCCCTCTCACCGCACTACGGGGACCAGACGCCGGCGCACGCCGAGGGGCGGCTGTACGAGGTACGCCTCGACAGCCCGCCGGAGGTGCGGAGACGCCTGACCCTGACGCCCGGACGGCGGGCGGCGCACACCGTCACCCGTTCCCGAGGGGAGGCGACGGGAGGCGACTCGAACGGGTCATCGCCAGCGAGATGAACACGGGCAGCACCGGAGCAAGCAGCACGTAGAGCCATCCCGTCGACCCCAACACCAATCCCTGGTACGCCGCCAGGGCCGCCGCTGAGGCGACGTAGAGCACGGCGTGCGCCGGCGCCCACCACTGCCCTCTCGCGACCAGTGCGGTCAGGAACCCCAGGACCAGCGGGGCCACGAACTGGCCCAGCACGCGTGTGTCCGAGCCGGATGCCAGGCCGACGCCAGCCATGAACGCGAACAGCAGCGAGACCGCCGTGTAGCCGAGGAAGGCGATGCAGGCGACCGACAGGGCGGTGAGCAGCTGCCGTGCCCGAGGTGCCAGCGGGTGCGTACGCGCCCGTAGGCTCCGGTGCACCAGCACGCTGAACGCCATGGTCTGAAGCAGCATCTCCGGCAGCCCGACGGCGTGGAACCACAGCGGCAGCCGGGTGTAGAGAAGCCCCTCGAACGAGCTCGGGGCGGCTGCGGGGGTACCGAGGATCCCGATCGTCACGAACACGGCCCAGAGCCACAGCCATCCCCACCGGGAGGCGGCCAGGACGCCGCGGAAAGGCAGCAGCACCGCGCCGAAAAGGACCCCTCGGAGCACCTGGAGCGTCGTGGACGCCACGATGTCCACGGACCCGTAGGGCAGGTAGTAGTCGCCGATCACCGGTCGCCCGAGGATCTCGGCGTAGTCCAGGGCGCGGGATGCGATCAAGCCGACGAGGAGGTAGGTGGCCACCTGGCTGAGAGCGGCCGAGGCCACGAAGCGGAGCGACCCGGGGATCCTGATCGCGACACGAGTGGATGCGGCCATGGTTGCCTCCCGTCCGCCGTGTCGGGACCGGGCGCCGGCGGTGGCGGGACCGATCGATGGGGTGCGGCGGCCATCTCAGGCTACCGGTCGACGCGACCCGGGCGGCGGCGGGTGCGGTCGTACGCTGGGCGATCGTGCTCTTCGCCGACCGGCTCGCGGTCCAGCGAGCCAGGCTGCGGTATGACGCACTTCACAATGTTTTCATTTGGCTGGCTCGTTCGGGCTGCGTGGGGGAGCGCTTGTGGGCCCACTGTCAGCGGGAGGGCACCGAGGGTAGCCGCGGGGTGGACCGCCGCACGGGCCCGAGGCGCGCGGCAATGCCCTGGTGGCTGCGGTTGTCCCTCTGGGGCAGTTAGCTGAACGGTGCGAGAGGGTCACGCTGTGTCGCGACGATGTGAGTGGTCATCCGGGCGGCACCTCCTCCAGGTTCCGCCTTCGAATTAATACATGTAACTGGTTGATCAAGCCGAGACGGTGTGTAAGTGTTCCTCCTGGTAGGCGACGGGGGGAGCCGGGTGTCCGATCCATGCCTGGAAGTTTCCGACTATGTGCTCGAGGAACTTGCGCACATAGTCGGCGGAAGCGCCACCGGAACGATCTCCGCGAGTGTCGCGGGTGACGTCAACGCCGTCTTCGGGATCGAGTTGACCGAGCGTGAGATCGCCACCGCGGACTCCCTGGTTGCCCTCGGCGCTCTCGTGCAGACGGCGCTCACCAGACGTTTCGCCGCCGGGAAGGCCGACGGCGAGCCCCGGCCCGATCCCTCGGCCGACGAGGATTTGCCGCTGTCCGGCGCCCAGCGGCGCATCTGGTTCATGCAGCAGTTCTCCCCGTCCTCAACCGTCTACAACGTGCCGACCAGGTTGGAACTGACGGGCCCACTCGTCGTCGAGGCCCTGCACGCGGCGCTCACCGACCTCCTCGCCCGGCACGAGATCCTGCGGACCTACTACCCGGCGCGCTCGGGTGTGCCGTCCGTCGCGGTCCGGCCGGCGGGGCCTGCTGACGTATCGCGGGTCGACGCGTCCACGGAAGCCGAGGTGGACCGCCTGGCCGAGGAACAGGCGCGGATCCCGTTCCGGCTGGAGCGGGACCTGTCCGTCCGGTTCGTGCTGGTCCGCCGCGCGCCCGACCGACACATCCTGATCGGCACGTTCCAGCACATCGCCGTGGACGGCCTGACGCTCGATCTGCTCGGCCGGGAACTGGGCGCCCTGTACAGCCGGCACGCCGGCTCGGGAGCGGCGCCGACCCCGCCGCCCGCGCGGCAGTACGCGGAGTTCGCTCGCGCCGATGCGGCGGCGGCCACGTCCGAGGCCCGGCGGAGGGCAGTCGCCGAGCGGGCCGCGCAGCTGAGCGGGCTGCCGTTCCCACTGGTGCTGCCCACCGACTTCCCGCGGCCCCGGTTTCCCCGGTTCCAGGGCGACGCGGTGGCCGTGGCGCTCGACGAGAGCCTGACAGCGGGAGTGCGCAGCCTGGCCCGGCAGCAGCGGGTGACGCCGTTCGCGGTGCTGCTCGCGGCCCTCGCGGTCGTGCTGCGCCGGGCCGCCGGACGTCCGGATGTCGTCGTCGGGACGCCCGCCGCCGGGCGTCTGCTTCCAAAGTGGCACGACGTCGCGGGCTGTTTCATCAACATGGTGCCGGTGGCGGTCACGGTGCCGGACGGCAGTACCGGCGCCGGGGTGATCGCCGGCGCGGCGGAGGCGGCGTGGCGTGCGCTGGAGCGGCAGGACGTGCCCTTCGAGGACCTGATGCGCACGATCACCCGCCGCAACGTGCAGCCGCTCACCGTCATGCTGTCGTACCAGGTCAGCGGTCCGCCGGTCCGCTTCGCCGGGCTGGCCGACACCACGCTCACGGTGAGCCGGCCGGCGGGGACGGCCAAGTACGACCTGAGCCTGTACGCCGTCGCCACCGGCCCCGCGTTGCGGCTCGAGCTGGAGTACGACACCGACCTGTACGCCGCGGAGACGGCGACCGCGATCCTGGGTGCCTTCCGCGCCCAACTGAAGGCGTTCGTGGCGGACCCGGCGGCGGTCGTGGACCTCCACGGGCCGAGTGGCTTCGACAAACCCGAATGTGTGGAGTTCTGATGACGCGACTGGAGCCGGGCCTACGGGCCTGCGTCCATGAGCTGTTCTCCCGGCAGGTGCACGCTCGGCCGGACGCCGTCGCGGTCACCCGGGACGGCCGCGACATGACCTACCGCGACCTGGACCGGCGGGCCAACGGCCTGGCCCACCGGCTGCGCCGGCTCGGCGTCGGGCCGGATGTGCCGGTCGCCGTCTGTGTCGAACGGTCGGCCGAGGCGGTCGTCGCGCTGCTCGGCGTGCTCAAGGCGGGCGGGGCGTACGTGCCGCTCGATCCGGAGCACCCGGACGACCGGCTGGCCTTCGTCTGCGACGACTCGGGCGCGACCCTGCTGGTCACCGACCAGCGGGAACGGACGTTCGGGAGCGCGCGATCGATCCTGCTCGACAGCTCCGACGAGGAGATCTCCGGCGAGGACGTGCAGCCGCCGCCGGTGGAGGTCCGGCCGGAGCACCTGGCGTACATCATCTACACCAGTGGGTCGACCGGCACGCCGAAGGGCGTCATGGTCGAACACGGCAACCTGGTGGCGCTGTTGGGTAGCACCAGCGCCCGGTTCGACTTCCGGCCGGACGACGTGTGGACCCTCTTCGCGTCGCTCGCCTTCGACGTCTCGGTGTGGGAGATGTGGGGCGCGCTGCTGCACGGTGCCCGGCTGGTCGTCGTGCCGAACGAGGTGCGGCGGTCGCCGGCGGCCTTCCACGCCCTGCTGGCCCGTGAGGGCGTCACCGTGGTCAACCTGACACCCGCCGCGTTCCGCCAGCTGTCCCGCTACGACGAGGAAGCCGCCCCGGCGCCGGTCCGCACCCTGCGCTGGCTGGTCTTCGCCGGCGAGTCGCTCACCCCGGGCATGGTCGGCGCCTGGATGCGGCGGCACGGTGACGAACAGCCCGCCCTGGTCAACATGTACGGCATCACCGAGACCACAGTGCACAGCACGTGGCGGCGGATCACCCTGGCGGACCTCGCCGAGCCGGAGGCCAGCCTGATCGGCCGGCCGTTGGAGAACTGGACGGCCGTCGTCCTCGGCCCGCAGGGGGAGAGTGTCGCGCCGGGTGAGCCGGGCGAGCTCTACGTCGGCGGTGTCGGGGTGGCACGCGGCTACGTCGGGCGTCCCGACCTCACCACGGCCAGGTTCGTGGACGGCCCGGACGGCGCGCAGCTCTACCGCTCGGGTGACGGCTGTCTGCTGCGGCCGGACGGGGAACTGCAATATCTGGGCCGGCTCGACCACCAGGTGAAGCTGCGGGGCTACCGGATCGAACTGGGCGAGATCGAGGCCGGGCTGCGCGGGCATCCCGCGGTGCACGAGGCCGTGGTGATCCTCGATCCGGACGGGGCGGCCGAACCCCGGCTGGTCGCCTACCTGGTTCCCGCCGGCGCTGAGGCACCCGCGCCGCCGGACCTGCGGGCCCACCTGAGCCGCACGCTTCCGGAGTACATGCTGCCGGCGCTGTACATGGTGCTGGACCGTCTGCCGCTGACCCCTAACGGAAAGGTCGACGTCGCCGCCCTGCCCGCCGCGAGCGCGGAACGTCCGGAACTGTCCACACCGCTGGTCGCCCCGTCGTCACCGGCGCAGCAGCGGCTCGCCGAGATCTTCGCCGAGGTTCTCGGCCTGGACCGGGTGGGCCTGGACGACGACTTCTTCGAGTTGGGAGGGCATTCGATGCTTGCCGTACAGGTGGCCGCCTTGGCCCAGGAACGCTGGGAGATGCCTGTCTCGCTGCGGACGATCTTCGACGCGCCGACGGTGCGGTTGCTGGCCGCGGAGGCGGACGCCGCGCCGGTGCTGGAGGCGCGGGCATGATCCCGGACAACGCCGTCGCCGTCATCGGCATGAGCGGCCGCTTCCCCGGGGCGCCGGACGTCGAGGCGTTCTGGCGACTGATCGTCGACGGCGGTGTCGCCGCGACCCGGTTCACCCGCGACGAGCTGCTCGCCGCGGGCGTGCCCGCGCACGAGATCGACGCCGACGGACACGTTCCGGTGGGCTATCCGCTGGACGGGTGGGCCGAGTTCGACGCCTCGTTCTTCGGCTACTCGCCTGCCGAGGCGGCGATGATGGACCCGCAGCACCGGCTCGCGTTGCAGACCTGTTGGCAGGCGTTGGAGCGGGCCGGGTATCCGCCGCGCGGCACGCGGGAGCCGATCGGGGTGTTCCTGAGCGCCTCGTCCAGCGCCTACCTGGAGCAGCGGATGCCGCCGCGGGACGCCGGCGAGCGGGGCTCGGACGAGCTGCAACGGGTGATCGGCACCGACCCGGGGATGCTGGCGCTGCGGGTGTCGTACAAGCTGAACCTCACCGGTCCCAGCCTGACCGTCCAGACGGCCTGTTCCTCGTCCCTGGTGGCCGTGCACCTCGCGGTGCAGAGCCTGCTCACCCGCGAGTGCGACACCGCTCTCGCCGGCGGTGCGGCGATCCGGTCGCTCGACCCGCGCGGCTACCGCTACGAGGAGGGTTCGATCCTGTCCCCGGACGGGCTGTGCCGTCCGTTCGACGCCGAGGCCGGCGGCACCGTCTCCGGTGACGGCGTCGGCGTCGTGGTGCTCAAGCGGCTCGAGGACGCGCTCGCCGCCGGCGACCACATCGATGCGCTGATCATCGGCTCGGCCGTGAACAACGACGGCAGCACGAAGATCGGATTCACCGCGCCTTCGAGCGCGGGCCAGGCCGCGGCGATCGACGAGGCGCTGGCCGTCGCCGCCGTGACCCCGGCCGACGTGCAGTACGTCGAGGCGCACGGCACCGGGACGCCGCTCGGCGATCCGATCGAGGTGCGTGGGCTGACCGAGGTGTTCGCCCGTACCCCGCGTGCCGAGGCGTGCCTGCTCGGCAGCGTCAAGTCGAACATCGGCCACCTGGACGCCGCGGCCGGCGTCGCCGGCCTGATCAAGACGGTGCTGGCGATGCGGTACGGCATCGTCCCGGGCACGGCCCACTTCCGGGACGCCAGTTCGCAGCTCAAGCTCGACCCGGCGCTGTTCCGCGTCAGCGGCGAGAGTTCGGCGTGGCCGTCCCCGCCGGGCGGGGCGCCCCGCCGGGCCGGGGTCAGCGCCTTCGGCGTCGGCGGCACGAACGCCCACGTGGTGCTCCAGGCGGCGCCCGCGCGCGCGGAAGCCGCCGACGACGGTGCCGGGAGGCGGGTGCTGCCGTTGTCCGGGCGCACCGCCGAGGGTCTGCTCACCACCGCCGGCAAGGTGGCGGCCGTGCTCGCCGGCCCGCATCCGGCCTCGCTCGCCGACGTGGCCTACGCGCTCCAGCAGCGGCGCCGCCCGCTGACGGCCCGCACCTCCGTGGTGGCCCGTGACGTCGGCGAGGCGATCAGCGCCCTGAACGCGCTCACCCCGCAGGACGTGGACACCGTCGGCACCGACGACGACCAGCCGCCCGGCGTGGTCCTGATGTTCCCCGGCCAGGGCAGCCAGTACGCCGGGATGGGCGCCGAGCTCTACCGCGACGAGCCGGCGTTCCGGCGGGCGATGGACGAGTGCGCCGAGGCCTTCCGGCCGCATCTGCGCTTCGATGTGCGCGAGGTCGCCTTCGGCGACGACGACGAACTGCTCGGGCAGACCGAGTACACCCAGCCGGCGGTCTTCAGCGTGGGGTACGCGACGGGCCGGCTGCTGCTCGATGCCGGCATCGAACCCGCCGCGATGATCGGGCACAGTCTCGGCGAGTACGTCGCGGCCTGCCTGGCCGGGGTGTTCAGCCTGCCGGACGCGGCCCGGATCGTCGCCGCCCGTGGTGCCCTGGTCCAACGGGCCGCCCCCGGCCGGATGATCTCGGTGGCGCTCGGTCCGGAGGAACTCGCCACGGTGGTCCGGGACCACGGCACCATCGCCGCCGTGAACGGCGCCGAGCTGTGCGTACTGGCCGGCACCGACGACGAGATCGCCGCCGCCGAGCGGCTGCTCGCCGAACGGGACGTGCCGGTCCGCCCACTGGCGACGTCCCACGCTTTCCACACCGCGCTGATGGACCCGATCCTGGCCGAGTTCGCCGCGGTCGTCGCCGACGTCACCCGCCACGCGCCGCGACGTCCGTTCGCCTCCAACGTGACCGGTCGCCTGATCACCGCCGGGCAGGCCACCTCCCCGGACTACTGGGCCGCGCATCTGCGTCAGCCGGTCCGGTTCGCGGACGGCCTGTCCGGGCTGCTCGGCACCGGCGACGACCGGCGCGTACTGGTGGAGGCCGGCCCCGGATCGGCGCTGACCGCGATGGCCCGGCTGACCGGAACGACCGCGGCCCTGGTGCCGTTGCTCGCGCGACGCGACCGGCCGTCGTCGCCGCTCGCCGCGGTGTGGCGGGCCGGCGTGGAGATCGACTGGGCTGCCGGGGGGTGCGCGGGCCGGGTGGTCCCGCTGCCCGGCCTGGAGTTCGACCGCCAGGAACACGCGCTGCCGCGCCGTGATCCCGCCGCCGGACGGGCGGACGAGCCGGCCGAGCCGCTGCGTTGGACGTACGCGCCGGTGTGGCATCGCGGCGGCCGGGTGGCCGCCGACCCGGCGGGGACGCCGGAGACCTGGCTGGTGATCGAGGACGAGGTCGGGCTCGCACACCGGATCGGTGTGCTGTTGCGGGCGGCCGGGCACGAGGTCGAGTCCGTCGCGGCGTCCGCCCTGACGGATTCGCGGGAGGCACAGCGGCTGGTGCAGGGGCTGGCCGCCGACGGTCGGCTGCCGAGCCGGGTGCTGTACGCCGGGGCGATCCTCGGCGCCGACGCGGGCGATGCGATCGGCTCCTTCGACCTCGTGCAGGGTCGCGGTCTGCTCGGCCTCGTCGGGCTGGCACAGGCGCTCAACGACCGGGGCCACCTGGACGGGCTCGGCGTCGTCGTGCTGACCGACCGGTTGCAGGAGGTCGCCGGGTCCGTTCCGGTCCGCCCCGAGCGGGCCACCGTCCACGGGGCGGTGACGGTGTTGCCGCAGGAGTTCACCGGCCTGCGCTGCCGCGGCGTCGACGTGGAACTGCCGCCGCCCGGTGCGGAGGCCCGGTGGGCCGACCTGGCCACCACGCTGACCGGCGAACTGCTGGCCGCGGAGCCCGACGACCTGTTCGTCGCCTACCGTGACGGCGTCCGCTGGCGCCGGGCGTTCGCTCCCGTCGAGCTGGCCGGCGGCGTGACGGTGTGGCGTCCGGACGGCGGCTATCTGCTGCTCGGCGCCGACACCGAGACCGGGCTGATGGTGGCCGAGGAGCTGATCGTCCGCGGGGCGCGCGTCGTCGGCGTGACCGGGCCGGCCGCGTCCCCGCAGGACCGCCGGGCTCGGCTCGCCGACCTGCAGGAGCGGGCGGGGGGACAGCTGACGCTGCTCACCGCCGATCTGCTGGACGCGGTGCAGGTCACCGCCGTGATCCAGGAGGCGCTGGTCCGGCTGGACCGGCTGGACGGCGTGTTCCACCTGCTCGACCACCGGGCCTCCGGCATGGTCGCGATGAAGTCGGCGACCGACATCATGGCCACCCTGAACGCCCGGGTGCGCACCACGTTGCTGCTGGGCGCGGCCCTGGACCAGATGACCGGCGACGGCTTCGACGGCTTCCTGCTGCTCGGCTCCTCCATCACCGGCGTGGTCGGCGGGTTCGGGCAGCTCGAGAACTGCGCCGTGGCTGCCTTCCTGGAGGCCTACGCCCACACGCACGACGTGCCGGGGCGTACCGTCACCGCCCTGCACTGGGGGCAGTGGAGCTGGGACGACTGGTTCGAACAGCAGATGGCGGACCTGCCGGAGATCCGCGCCGACTACGAGCGGCAGCGCCGCCGGTACGGCATTCCGGTCGCCGAAGGGCTGGAGCGCACCGAGGCCGTGGTGGCCGAGGGGCTGCCGTCGGTGCTCGTCTCCACCCGCGATCTGCGGGACGTGCTCACCGAGCAACTGCAACTGACCGCCGCCGGGTTCGCCTCGGCGGTCGTGGCACCCGGCGACGCGGCCGATCCGGGCTGGGACCCCGCCCGGCTGTGGCCGGACGACGAGGTGGCTCAGCAGGTCGCAACCGTCTGGCGGGAGGTGCTCGGCGTCACTCTCGACGAGCCGGACACCGACTTCTACACCGTCGGCGGCAACTCGCTCTTCGCCATCCAGGTGGTCGCCCGGCTCCGGCAGATCTTCGGCCCGCTGCCGATGAGCGTGATCTTCGAGGCGCCGTCCGTGGCGGGTCTGGCCGCCGCCATCCGTGCCCAGCAGACCCGAGCGCTGGCCGACGAGGAGATAGCGAGCATGCTCGACGAGGTCGAAGCCATGTCACCCGAGGAACTCGAAGCGCTGCTGGCGAGCGACCATGGCTGAGGCCATGGCGTCTCGCGACGAACTCCAGCGGCGACTCGCCACCCTGACCCCGCAGCAGCGTGCGGCGTTCGAGCGTCGCCGCCGTGAGCGGGCGGCCGCCACCGGACCGGTCCCGGCCGTCCCACAGGCGGGCGGCCCGGCAGCCCCCCGCCGCCGGCGACGTCCGGGCAGCACCATGGACTTCAGCGTCTTCTTCTTCTCCGGGAACGGGTCCAGCGTCGAGGAGAACCGCTACGACCTGTTGCTGGAGTGCGCCCGGATAGCCGACCGGGAGGGATTCGCCGGCATCTGGGTGCCGGAGCGGCACTTCGTCGACTTCGGCGGTCTCTACCCGAACCCGTCGGTGATCGCGGCGGCGCTCGCCGTGGCCACCGAGCGGATCCAGATCCGTGCGGGCAGCGTCGCGCTGCCGCTGCACCACCCGGCCCGGATCGCCGAGGAATGGTCGGTGGTGGACAACCTCTCCCACGGCCGGGTGGCGATCTCGGCGGCCTCCGGATGGCATCCGGACGACTTCGTCCTCGCCCCCGGCGATGGCGCCCAGGTCTACCAGGACCGCAAGAACGTGATGTTCAGCCAGTTGGAGACGGTGCAGCGACTGTGGGCCGGTGAGACCGTCGAGATGCCCGGCATCACCGGCACACCGACCGCCGTGCGCACCCTGCCGCGCCCGATCCAGCCGCGGCTACCGGTGTGGGTCTCCTCGCAGGGCAGCATCGACACGTTCGTGCAAGCCGGCCGGGTCGGCGCGAATCTGCTCACCGGACTGGTCGCGCAGCAGCCGGAGCAGGTCAAGGCGAAGATCGCCGCCTACCGGCAGGCACGCGCCGACGCCGGACACGACCCGGACGCCGGCGTGGTCACCGCGATGGTGCACACCTTCCTCGGCTCGGATCTCGACGAGGTACGCGAGATCGTCCGCCGCCCGCTGATCGACTACCTCGGCACGTTCCTGCGCCAGCAGGACAGCACCGGCAGCGGGTACGCGCTGCTGTCCGGGGCCGAGCGTGAGGTGATGCTGTCGGCCACCTTCGACCGGTACTTCGACCATCTGGCACTGCTCGGGACGCCGGACACCGGCGAGAGCTTCGTCGAGGACCTGATCGACCTGGACATCGACGAGGTGGCCTGCCTCGTGGACTTCGGTGTGGCGCCCGACCTGGTGATCGAGGGACTGACCCACCTGACCGAGTTGAAGAACCGCTACCAGGGGACCCGGGGTGCCGCATGACCGACCTCGCACAACGGCTGGCGCAGCTGACTCCGGCACAACGGGCGGTGCTCGACCGCCGGCTGCGGGAGAAGGGTGCGCGGGCGCCCGAGGTGCCGCCGGTCACCCGCCGTAGGGACATCGGCGGCCACGCGCTCACCGTCGACCAGGAGCGGATCTGGCTGATCCACCAGTTCGACCCGGACGACCCGGCGTACAACATCTTCTTCGCCGCGCGTCTCACCGGGCGGCTGGATCTCGACGCGGTACGCCGGGCGGTCGGCGACTTCGTCGCCCGGCACGAGCCGCTGCGGACCACGTTCGTGGCGGTGGACGAGCGGCCCCGGGCGGTCGTGCACGCGCAGGTTCCGGTCGATGTGGTCGTGACCGACCTGCGGCACGTGCCGCGGGACGAGCGGGAGGCGGTGGCGCAGCGGCTCGCACTCGACGAGATCCGTACGCCGTTCGACCTGACAGTGTGCCCGCTGATGCGGATCCGCCTGCTGCGGATCGCCGACGACGAACACCTGCTGATCGGCACCGTCGACCATCTGATCTGGGACCGGGCCTCGCTCACCGTGTTCAACGCCGAGTTCCCGGAGTTGTACAACGCGCACGCCACCGGGCGCGCGCACACGTTGCGACCGGTGGAGCTGCACTACGGCGACTACGCCGAATGGCAGCCCGGCTGGCTGAGCCGGGAGGTGGCGACCCGGCACCTGCCGTACTGGAGGGAACACCTCGCCGGGGCCGCGCCGGCGTTGGAGCTGCCCACCGACCGGCCGCGCCCGCCGGTGCAGACCTTCCACGGCGCGCGTCACCAGTTCCGCCTCACGCCGGAACTCACCACGGCGATCCGGGAGCTGGCCCGCGCGGAGAACGTGACCGTGAACGTCGTCCTGCTGGCCGCCTGGCAGCTGCTGCTGCACCGGCTGTCCGGCCAGGAGGACATCGTGGTCGGCACCACCTCGTCGACCCGGGGGCGGCCGGAGACCGAGTCGATGATCGGTTACTTCCTCACCATGCTGCCGCTGCGTGTGCGGGTGCGGCCGGAGATGAGCTTCCGGGAGCTGCTCGGCGAGGCCCGGACGGCCGTCCTGGGTGGGTTCGACCATCACGACGTGCCGTTCGGGGTGCTGCTGGACGCGCTCGACGTGCAACGCGACCCGAGCCGGAACCCGGTCTACCAGTCGACGTTCATCTACGTCGACTTCGTGCACGAGGATCGCGTGCCGCTGCACGGACTGCGCACCGAGACGGTCATGCTGGACAACCTCACCGCGAAGGACGACATCACCCTCGGCTTCTTCGACGATCGTTCACTCGGCGACGACCACTTCTACGGCCTGCTGGAGTACAACACCGACCTGTTCGACGCCGAGACGGTGGAGCGGATCGGCGAGCAGGTCGTCCAGCTGCTGGAGCAGCTCGTCGTTGACCCGGGGCGCACCGTCGCCGACTACCAGCTGATGCGCGCCGAGCAGGTGCACCAGGTGGTGGGGGAGTGGAACGCGACGGCGGTCGAGCGGGAACCCGCCGCCACGGTCGACCGGCTCGTCCGCGAACGGGCGCTGCGCACACCGGACGCGGTCGCGGTCCGGTGCGGTGCGCAACAGTGGACGTACCAGCAGCTGATCGATCGTGCGGCGGTGATCGCGCGGCGGCTGCGGCTGCTCGGGGTCGGCCCGGAGGTCGTGGTCGGCGTCGGACTGGAGCGCTCCTGCGACCTGGTGGCGGCGCTTCTCGGCGTCCTCTGGGCGGGCGGCGCGTACCTGCCGCTCGACCCGTCGCACCCGCGGGAGCGGCTGGCCGGCATCGTCGGGCGCTCCGACGCACGCGTCGTGATCACCACGGCGGAGCACAGCGACGATGTCCCGGCGCCCGAGGTGCTCCTCCTGGACGACCTGCCGCAGCGGGAGACGGAGCAGGAGCCGCCCGCGTCGGGTGACGGCCGGCGGCTGGCGTACGTGATGTACACGTCCGGGTCGACCGGCACGCCGAAGGGCGTGGAGATCACCCACGGCAACTTGATCAACGTGCTGCTCGACCTCAACGACCGGGTCGGCGTGGAACCCGGCGAGGTGCTGGCCGCGGTCACCCCGGTCACCTTCGACATCGCAGGTTTCGAACTGTTCGGGCCGCTGCTGGCCGGGGCCACCGTCACGGTGCTGCCACGGGCGGACACCCGCGAGGGCGGTCGGCTGGCGCGGGCGCTGGCCGAGTGCGGCGCCACCGTGATGCAGGCGACGCCGACGACCTGGCGGCTGCTGCTCGACGCCGGCTGGCGCAACCCGGCCGGCCTGCGGATGCTGGTCGGCGGTGAGGCGCTGCCGCCCACCCTGGCCGCCGAGATGGGCTCGCTGCCCGGTCGCGCCTGGAACGTGTACGGGCCCACCGAGACCACGATCTGGTCGACCAGCTGGCCCGTCCCGGCCGAAGGCGGGCCGGTGTCGATCGGCCGGCCGCTGGCGAACACGCAGGTCTACGTGCTGGACGCGGATCGCCGGCCGGTGCCGGTCGGCGTGCCCGGCGACCTCTACATCGGCGGGGCGGGCGTGGCCCGCGGCTACCGCGGCGCACCGGAACTGACCGCGCAGCGGTTCCTCCCCGACCCGTTCCGCACGGGCGGCATGCTCTACCGGACCGGCGACCGGGCCCGGTGGCAGCGCGACGGCACCCTGATCTTCCTGGGCCGCGACGACAACCAGGTGAAGCTGCGCGGACACCGGATCGAACTGGGCGAGATCGAGTCGGCGCTGGAGCGGCATCCCGGCGTACGACGCGCCGTGGTGATCGTTCGCGAGGACCGGGCCGGCGACGCGCGGCTGGTCGGTTACGTCGAGCCGGCCGGCGAGGAGCTCCCCACCGCGCCCGAGTTGACCTCGGACCTGCGCGGAACCCTGCCGGACTACATGATCCCCGCCGCGGTCGTCGTGCTGGACACGTTGCCGATGACGGCCAACGGCAAACTGGACCGCACGTCGCTGCCCGCGCCGACGGTCGACCGCGCCGCGGCCAGCTACGCCGCGCCACGCAATCCGTTGGAGCTGCGGATCGCCCGGATCTGGGAGGACGTGCTCGATGTCCGGCCGGTCGGCGTCCACGACCGGTTCTTCGACCTGGGCGGGCACTCGCTGCTGGTGCTGCGGCTGATGGCCGAGCTGGAGGCGGAGTTCGGGGTGACCCTGCCGATGACGGCGATCTTCCAGGGCGCGACCGTCGAGCAGTTCGCCCGCATGGTGCGGGACGGCTTCCGCCCGGAGGGCGACGTGCACGCGATCCGGCTGCGGGCAGGCGCGGACACCGAGACACCCATCTTCTTCGTGCATCCGGCGGGCAGCGAGGTGGTCTGCTACATGCCGTTCACCGAGCTCGTCGAGCCGGCCGAGCGGCCGCTGTACGCCCTGGCGTCGCCCGAGCCGGTCGACGGCCGGTTCCCGTACGAGACGTTCGAACAGCGTGCGGCCGCATTCGCCGGGTTGATCCGCGAGCTTCAGCCGTCCGGCCCGTACGAGCTGGTGGGGTGGTGTTATGGCGGCTCCAACGCCTATGCCGTGGCCGCCGAGCTGGAACGTGCCGGTGAGACCGCGTCGGTGGTGCTGATCGACGCCCACCCGCCGGCCCCGGTGGACGTCGAACCGGACCGCGCCGAGATCGTCGCGGCGATCGCCGCCAATCTGCGCTGGGACCACCAGGACGACACGGCTGTCGACGACCTGCGCGCGATGAGCGACGACGAGCACATCGACCACCTGCTGCGCATCGCTCGTGCGGCGAACTACCTGCCGGCCGACAGCGGGCGGGCGCAGATGGCGTCGGTCGTCGAGATGTGGCTGGCGAACCTCCGCCTGCTGTGGAGGTACGAACCGCCGCCGCTGCGGGGCCCGGTGACCCTGGTCCGGGCGGAGGCCGAGGAGCTCGTGCCGTTCCGCGCGTGGCAGTCGCTCGCGGCGGGGCGGTTCCGGGAGGTCGAGGCGCCCGGAAACCATTACACGGTGGTGCGGTGGCCCCACGTCAGAGTGGTGGCACAGGTCGTGAGCGATGCCCGTATCCGGGCGCTAGGGGACGAGTCGTGAGAGAACTGCTGCGGGACAGGGTCTACATTCGCTACTGGCTGGCGGTGGTCACCTCCTTCCTGGGAGACGGCATCGCCAAGGTCACCGTGATCTTCGTGGCGGCCGACCTGACAGACTCGCCGGCGCTGTTCATCGCCGCCATCGTCATCGCGCAGCTGTTGCCGTCCGGGGTCCTCGGCACGTTCATCGGCCCGCTGGTGGACCGGATGTCGCCGCGCGTGCTGCTGGTCGGCGCGGACCTCGCCCGCGTGGTGATCGTCCTGGCGATGATCTTCGCGGTGGACTCGGCATGGCTCCTCGTGGTGCTGATCTTCCTGGAGGGGCTCGGCAAGGCGGTGTTCGAGACCGCCCGGATGGCCGCCATCCCCAAGGTCGTCGGCAAGCACAGCATCCCGGTCGCCATCGCCCTGTTCCAGAGCACCGTGCAGGCGCTGAACCTGGCCGGGCCGCTGCTCGGCGGCCTCCTGATCCTGGTCGCCGGGGTCAAGCTGGCGTTCGTGGTCAACGCGGTGACCTTCGTGGTCTCCGCGCTCCTGCTGGGCAGCATCGCGGTGCTCAAGGAGGCTACCGTGACCGCGGCCGGTCCGGGCCAGTACTGGAGCTCGCTGCGGACCGGTGTCACCGGTGTGCTGAGCATCGGGTCGCTGCGCCTGGTGGCGTGGGCGATGGTCCCGGTGATGCTGGCGATCGGGCTGTTCACCACGAACGTCAACACGCAGTTGCTGGCCGGGTTCGACCTGCCCGCCTTCGAATTCGGCCTCGCCCAGGCGATGCTCGGTGGCGGCGCGATCATCGGGGCGTTCCTCGGGCCGGCCCTGGTCCGGCGGCTCTCGCTGACCGGGCTGCTGGCCGGTGCCGTCGCCCTGTTCGCCGTGTCCCTGCTGGTGTTGTGGCCGATCGACGACCGCTGGCCGGGCAGCGGCCTGGCCCTGGTCTGCGCGTGGTGCGCCCTGGTCGGCCTCGGCATGAGCCTGGTGCAGGTGCCGGTGGCGAACATCCTGCTCCGGGACCTCCCCGAGGAGCTGCGGGGACGAGGGATCGCCCTGCTCAACGCAGTAATGATCAACTTCTCGATCGTCGGCGTCCTGCTCGGCGGCGTGGTGGCCAACGCCATCGGCGCGGCCGCGTCGATCGTCCTCACCGGTGTCGTCCTGCTGCCGCCGGCCCTGGTGCTGTTGTCCAGGTCGCGCACCGAGAAGAAGAACCTCGCTCCCGCTGCCGACACCGAGGCGGGGGTCCCGCGATGAGCGCCGACGACCTCGCCACGCCAGTCGACGCGGAGCTCGGCCTGCCGGAGGCGGAGCTGGTCGCCGCCTGGGCGATCGTCCGTGCCGCCGCCCTCCGGCAGCAGGCGCTCACCGTCCCGCTCGACCTGCGCGGGCAGTCGACCGAAGTGGACGTCGACCTGGCCGCCACCCCCACCACCAGCGACCTGATCGCTCACTGCGCGTCCGCGCTGGCGGTGCGGCGGCCGGCCGGTCGAGGCCCGGCCGCCGACCCGATCACCCTCGCCGTCACCGAGGCAGGGGCGGAACTGCGGCACCGGCCCGGCGCCGTCGACCCGATGCAGGCCACGCTGCTGGCCGAGCTGGCGGGCCGGGCCGTACGGGAGCTCCACCGCGCGCCGCACAGCCCGCCGTCCGACCTGGACCTGCTCAGCGACGACGACCGGCGCCAGCCGCAACGCTGGCGGCAGGCCGCTCACCAGGTCGTCGACGGGCCGGCGCCCGAGCGCCACCGGGCCGTCAGCGAACAGGCACGCCAGGAGCCCACCCGGCTCGCCGTGATCTGCGGGGAGCAGCGGCTCACCTATGGCGAACTCGACGCCCGGTCGAACAGGCTCGCGCACCTGCTCGCTGACCGGGGCGTCGGCGCCGACGTCCGGGTCGCCCTCTGCCTGCCACCGGGCATCGACCTGGTGGTGGGCATGCTCGCCGTGCTGAAGGCGGGCGGTTGCTACCTACCGGTCGACCCGGGGTTCCCGAGCGCCCGGATCGCGTTCCTGCTGGACGACGCCGACGTCGCGGTGGTGCTGGGCGACGACGCGACGCCCGCCGCCGCCACGGCGGGCCGGCCGGTCGTCCGGCTCGGCACGCAGCAGGCGCGCGAGCAGTTGGCGGCCTGGCCCGAGACGCCGCCGGCCGACCCGTCCGACACCGGACGGCTGGGCTACATCCTCTACACCTCCGGGTCCACCGGCGAACCCAAGGGCGTTGCGGTGCCCGAGGCAGCGGTCGGCAACCTGCTGCGATCGGTCGGCCGGTACGTGACGCTTGGACCCGGCGACACCGCGCTGGCCAGCTCCGCGCCGATCTTCGACATCTCCACCATCGAGATATTCCTGCCGCTGGTCAACGGCGCGCGGGTCGTCGTCGCGACCCGGGACCAGAGTCGCAGCCCGGCCGAGATGGTCCGGCTGATCGACGCGTACGACGTGCGGTTCGTCCAGGCCACGCCGACCGCGTGGCGTCCGCTCACCGACGCCCTGACGGCCGGTGGGCGACGCGAGCGTCTCCAGGCGCTGACCGGCGGCGAGCCGCTGACGCCGGACCTCGCCGCCCGGATGACCGCGGTGGCCGGTCAGGTGATCAACGGGTACGGCCCGACGGAGACCACCATCTACTCCACGTTCGCGCGGATCACCGACCCCGCCGACGTGACGATCGGGGGGCCGGTCGACGACACCACCCTCTACGTGGTCGACGCGCGGGACCGGCTGGTTCCCGCCGGCGTCCCGGGTGAGCTGCTGATCGGCGGCCGCGGCGTGGCCCGCGGCTACCTCAACCGGCCCGAGCTCACCGGCCAGCTGTTCGTCCCGGACACGTGGGGACCGGCCACGCCCGGCGGGACGGTGTACCGGACCGGCGACCTGGTGTGGTGGGCGCCGGACGGCCGGCTGCGGCCGATCGGGCGCATCGACGCCCAGCTCAAGGTCCGCGGCCACCGGATTGAACCTCGCGAAGTGGAAGCCCGGCTCGACGCGCACCCCGACGTCACCGCGTGCGTGGTGCGGGCGCGCGAGTTCGGGCCGGACGACACCCGGCTGGTCGCGTTCGTGGTCACCAGGGACGGCCGCCCGCTGTCCCTGGCCGACCTGCGGGCCTGGTGCGCCGACACGCTACCGGAGTACCTCGTCCCGACCGTCTGCCTGACGCTTTCCGAGCTGCCACGCACCGGCACCGGCAAGCTCGACGAGCGTGCCCTGCCCGACGCCGCGCGGATACGGGCCGGGCTCACCTCCACCCCCGACCCAGAGCACGGCCGGGTGGAACCGCGTACCGCCGCGGAACGGGCGGTGGCCCGCATCTGGCGGGAGGCGCTGTGGGCGGACGAACTCGGCGTGCACGACGACTTCTTCGAGTTGGGCGGCGACTCGCTGGTGGCCACCCAGGTCACCCTCCGCCTGCAACAGGAGTTCGTGCTCGACGTGCCGATCCGCGCGATCTTCCAACACCCGACGGTGAGCGAGCTCGCCGCCGCGCTGGTTCGGGCGCGCCGCGCCGGCGGATTCGAGTTCCCGGCACGAGCCGGAGCCGGGGAGGGGCGCGATGGGTGACCGCGAGACCCTCCTCGTCGTCTATGACCGGGGCAGCCTGGCACCGACCCGGCTGGCTCAGGCCGCCGAGGCCAACGACGTCGAGCTGCTGTTCCTGGTCGGCGCCCAGACCCTGGGCGGCGGCGCGCCGGACCGGCAGGCCGAGGCGCACACCGAGCTGATGCTGCCGACGCTGCGGATGCTCGGGGAGACGATCGACGCCACCGGTACGGGCGAGGACGAACTGCTCTCCCTGATCAGCGGGCACCGACCAGCCGGCATCGTGACCTTCAGCGAGTTCCGGCTGGAGTGGACCGCCCGGCTCGCCGCCCGGCTCGGCCTGGCCCACCACCGGCCCGCCGATCTGCCTGGGATCACCCGGAAGGACGTGCAGCGGCGGCGATTCGCCGAACGGGGGGTCGACGCCGTACGGGTCGCCACGATCACCGGCACCGAACAGGTCGACGCGGCGATCGAACACGTCGGGCTGCCCGCCGTGGTCAAGCCGGTACGTGGCGCGTCCAGCCGGAACACCGTCGCCGTGCACACCGCGGCGGAGGCGCACACGTTCGTGGCCCGGGCCCTCGCCGGTGACGGACCGGGCCCCCGCGAGTCGGCTCTGATGCTGGAGGAGCTGCTCGTCGGCCGGCCGACGCCCGCGCCCTGGGGTGACTACATCGCGGTGGACTGCGCGGTCTCCGCCGGGCGGGCCGAGGCGATGTTCGTGACCAGCAAGTTCGCGCTGGCCGAGCCGTTCCGTGAGAGGGGCGGCTACGGCGGCCGGTCGTTCGTGGAGGACCCCCTGGTCGCCGAGGTGGAGGCGCTCGCGTGTCGGGCGGTGGAGGCGGTCGGCGTCACCACCGGCATCGCCGACGTCGAGATCAAGCTGACTGCGGCGGGCCCACGGGTGATCGAGGTGAACGGCCGCCTGGGGGCTTGGGTCGACGACCTCGCTGTCCGCTCCGGCTTCGCCGACCCGGCGGACGTCGCTGTCCGGGCGGCGCTGGGCCGCCCGTTCGAGGCCCGCCGGCGGCCCGCGCCGGACAGCCCGATCGCGTTCCACTACCTGCTCGTGCCGCCGGTGCACGCCCGCCGGGTGCGCAGCATCCAGAACGTCTCCGCGCTGCGCCGGGTGCCGGGCGTAGGACGGGTCACGGTGCTGACGGCTCCGGGGGAGCCGGCGGACTGGCGGCTCGGCGCGGCGGCGAACGCGGCCGCGGTGACCGGCGCCGCCGGATCCCACACCGAGCTGGCCGACACCGTCGCCGCCCTGGAGGAGGTGCCGTGGATCACCTACGACTGAGCGGTGGCGACTCCGCGTCGATCGAGCTGCCACCGTCGCGGTGGCTGCGGCCCTGCACCGCGACCGGGACCACCGGCCCCTTGCGCGCGATGCTGGTCCTGCTGCCCCACGCGGGCGGTGCCGCGCACACCTACAGCGCCTGGGGCCCGGCCCTGCCGGAGGGCGTCACCGCGCTGGCGGTCGAGTACCCGGGCCACGGCACCCGGATGAGCGAACCGCCCAGCGCCGACCTGGGCAGCGTCGTGACGGAACTCAGCGACCTTCTCGTCGCGGTGCAGGATGCGCTCGACGGGCGTCCGCTCATCCTGGGCGGGCACAGCCTCGGCGCCCTGCTCGCCCACGAGATCGCCGGTGAGCTCCAGAACCGTGGCCGGCCCGTCCCCGACCTGTTCCTCTCCGCGGCGGCGCCGCCGCACCGCCGGGCCGGGCTGCCGGACATCAGCCGATGGGACGACGACGCGCTCGCCGCAGCCCTGGGCGACATCGGCGACCTGCCGCGGGAGATCCTCGCCGACGCCGAGGCCCGCGCCCTGTACCTGCCGATGATCCGACACGATTTCGTGCTCGCGCGACGGTACGGCCCCGACGCCCGCACCGCCGCCACGGTGGTGCGGACCCGGGCCGTGATCGTCGGCGGCGCGGAGGACGGCCGGTGCCCCGCCGCCGACCTCGCCGCCTGGACCGATCTGATCGACGGCCCGGCACAGGTCACCGTGCTGCCGGGTGGCCACTTCTACTACCGCGATCAGCTCGGCGCGGTCGGCCGGCTCATCGACGGCCTGGTGACCGCGTCGCGACCCGCCACGCCACTGAAGGAGGGACCCGAATGACCACGAGACGACTGCACTTCACCCCCGCCACCGGCACGACGACCGAACTCATCCCCGGCTACCAGGGCCGGTTCGTCCACGGTGACCAGTTGACGGTGGCGATCTGGGACGTCAAGGCCGGCAGCGAGGTGCCCAGCCACAGCCACCCGCACGAGCAGATCGTGAACTGCCTGGAAGGCACGTTCGAGATGCGGGTGGGTGGCGAGGTCTACCTGATGGGCCCGGGTGACAGCGTCGTGGTGCCGGGTGGGGTCGAGCACTCGGCCGTGGCACACACCGACGCGCGCTGCCTGGACGTCTTCCATCCCGTACGCGACGACTACCGGATCTGAGAACGATGACGCTGATGGAGTCCCAGGTTCACGTCCACACCCTCGGCCCGTCCGGCACGAACTGCGAGGCCGCGGCGCACCACTGGCTCGACCAGCAAGGGACCGACGACCACCGGGTGACCCTGTACGGCACGCTGGAGGAAGCCGTCGAGGTGGTCACCACGGCGCCCGGCGCACACGTGCTGCTCGGCTGCGTGGTCTACCCGGACCTGCACCACATCGTCTTCCGCAACCTCGGCGCGCTGGCCCTGGTCGAGTGCTTCGTGATGCCGACCCACCACATGGTGGTGGCCGGCGACATGTCCAAGCCGGTGCCGACGGTCGCATCGCATCCCGCCCCGATCAACCTGCTGGACGCGTGGAAGCCGGAGATCAGGTTCGTCGACAGCAACGTACGGGCCGCGCTGGCCGTCGCCAGCGGTGCGGCGGACGCGTGCGTGACCACCTCGGTCGCCGCCGCCGAGCTCGGCCTGCCCGTGGTGAAGGACTTCGGTCCGGTGCCGATGGGCTTCACCATCCACGCCAACCGCACCTACCGGCGCCGGCATGGCTGAGCCGGCGGTCTGGTTCGACGGCCGCGTCCACACCGGTGTCACCGCCGAGCCCACACTGAGCACCTTCGGCCTGCACTACGGGTACTCGGTCTTCGAAGGACTGCGGTCGTTCGACGTCGGCGGCACCGCGTCGATCTTCGCCCTGCAACCACACATCGACCGGCTGCTCGGCTCCGCGGCCGCCCTGGACATCCCCATCCGGTACGACAACGACACCCTCGTCGCCGCGCACTACGAAGTGCTCGCCGCGAACGGGCTGACGGAGGCGTACATCCGGCCGATCGCCTTCTTCGGCGACGGCCTCGCCGGGCTGGGCACCCAGCGGCACGAGGCACACCTGGCGATCCTGGCCTGGCCGTGGGCCAACCCGGCACCGGGCGGAGGCGGTGTCCGGTTGGCGATCGCCAGGCGGCGGCGCCCGTCGCCGGAGAGCCTTCCGCCGCACGCCAAGGCCGCCGGGAGCTACCTGATCGCCAAGCTGGCCCACAACGAGGCGACGGCCCGCGGCTTCGCCGACGCGATCATGCTGGACGACCGCGACCACGTCGCGGAGGCCACCAGCATGAACGTGTTCCTGGTGCGCGACGGCGGCCTGCTCACCCCGACCACCCGGGCCTGCCTGCCCGGCATCACCCGGCGGACCGTCATCGACCTGGCCCGCCAGGCGGGCATCGGCGTACGGGAGGCCGACCTCACCGTCTCCGACGTGCTCGGCGCCGACGAGGTGTTCCTCACCAGCACCGCGGCCGGCGTTCGGCCGGTGCTGGCCGTCGAGGACCACGTGTTCGGCGACGGCTGCCCCGGCGCGCTCACCACCCGGCTGCTCGGCCACTACGACGAGCACGTTCTCACCCACTCCACCCCGTCGGCCGCGTTCGCCGATCCCGCACCGCGCGGGACGTCCGGCCCGGCCGCCGTTCTGATCCCGGGAGGCCGCGCATGACAGAGACCCGAGACATCGTCGCGAAGACGATCGGTGACGTGGAGCTGAGCACCTGCGCGCTGGTCGACGTCCTGGACGGGCTGGGCGTCACCTCCGCCGTGCTGCCCGGCACGCTGCAGCAGCGGGCCGGCCGGCCCGCTCTGGCCTACGGGACCGCGTACACCGTGTCCTGGGTGGAGGTGCGCAAGCAGGCCTCCATCCACCAGCCGGCGCCGAGCACCTGGCAGCAGGTCCGGGACTTCCTGGTTCCGGAGGTCACGGACGGCGCCGGCCGGATCTACGTCGGCGGCGCCGGCGAGCTGCTCACCCACGCCGCGCTGGCCGGCGGCATGTCGGTGACCTACCTGCTGGAGCAGGTCGGCTTCGAGGCGATCGTGCTGGGTGGCGCCGTGCGGGACCGGGCGGTGGTGGAGACGGCGGAGCGTCCGGTGATCGCCAGCAACTTCACCCCGACCGACACCCAGGGCGCCTACCGGGTCGCCGCCACCGGCACCGAGTGCCGGATCGGCGACGTACGGGTCGTCACCGGCGACTGGGTGTTCACCGACGGCAACGGCACCGTCGTGATCAAGGACGAGATCCTGCTGGAGGTGCTGACGAAGGCGGTCGCGGTGGAGAACGCCGAGGCCCGCATCCTGGCGCAGGTCCGGGCTGGCCGGCCGTTGCACGAGATCGTGGACGAGGGCGGGCAGATCTGAGTGGGCCACACCGTCGTACCGCTGTCGCCGGCACAGGAGCGGCTCTGGATCTCGACCCAGATCCGTCCGGGTGACCCGTTCTTCCACATCCCCTTCGTCATCGACATCGACGGCCGGCTCGACGACGCCCTGTTGCACGTCTGCCTCGGTCAGCTGATCCGCCGGCACGTCGCCCTGCGCGCCCGCATCGCCTCGCGCGACGGCCGGGTCTGCCTGAGCGTCCCGCCCGCCGACGAGTCCGTCGTGGACTGGTTCCGGGGTGCGGTGCTCGACGTCCCGGACGAGGCGGCCGCCGATCGGGAGATCGACGCCATCGGGCGCGCGCCGTTCGACCTGACCGCCGGGCCGCCGCTGCGGCTCCAGCTGATCCGGCTCGACGAGCGGCGGCACCGGCTCGCGGTCACCGTGCACCACCTGGTCTTCGACGGCTGGTCGATGGACCTGTTCGTCGCCGAATTGGCCGCCCTGTACCGGGCCGGGGGCGATCCGGAGCAGGCGTTCTCCGGGCCGCCGCCGGACTACGCCGACTACCTCGCCCGGCGCGACGCCGGCCGGTCACCCGACGCGGACGTCGAGTTCTGGTCCGCCCGGCTGGCCGGCGCGCCGGCCGCGATCCCGCTACCCAGCGGCCGGGTGCGCCCGGTGACCACCGACCATGCCGCCGCCCGTTACACCCGGGTGGTGCCGACGGACGCCGTCGAGCCGCTGCGGCAGCTCGCCCGGTCGCGCCGGGCGACGATGTTCATCCTGCTCAAAGCCGCCTGCGACGTCGTGCTCAGCCACTACGGCGGTGCCGACGTGCTGACCGGCGTGGCGCTGGCTGGCCGCGATCACACCGAGAGCCACGGCCTGATCGGCTATCTGGCCCGGCCGGTCGTGCTGCGCAGTGACCTGGGCGGCGATCCGTCGTTCCTGACGCTGCTGAGTGCGGTACGCGGGGACCTGCTCGACGCCCACGAGCACCCCGAGCTGCCGTTCGACGCGGTCGTACGGGCCCTCGGCGTGCCCCGCGACCCCAGCTACAACCAGCTCTACCAGGTCATGTTCGCCTACTCCGGTGAGCGGGCGGCGCATTGGGCCGGCGAGCTGCGGCTCACGGTCACCGAGTTCGCCCCGGCGACCATGAAGGTCGACCTGTCGGTGGTCTGCACCGACACCCCCGGCGGCCTGCGACTGGACCTCGACTACCGACGTGACCTCTTCGCCGAGGCCGATCTCGTCCGGATCGCGGACCGGATGGAGGCCGTGCTCGCGCAGATCGCCGTCGACCCGACCGCGACCGTGTCACAGCTGAGGCAGCTCAGCGAGAGCGAACTGCGCGCGGCGGTGGACGAGCCGAACCGTCCGGCCGCGTTGCCGGACTCCGGTCCGGTCGCGCTGCACGACCTGGTCGCCTCGGTCCTGGACCGGGCGGCCAGCACACCGGACGTGATCGCCGTGCAGGCGGCCGGGAGCACGCCGGAGCTGAGCTACCGGGGCCTGGCCGCGGCGGTCGCCGCGACCACCGGACGGCTGGTGGCGGCCGGGGTCAGGCCGGGGGACCCGGTCGCCCTGTGCGGCGAGCCGTCGGGTGCCCTGGTGGCGGCCCTGCTCGCGGTGATCCGGATGGGTGTGCGCGCGGTGCTGCTCGATCCCGGCCGGCACTCCTTCGAGCTGCGCAACGCCCAGTCCGAGGCGGGCTTCCGGGTGGTGCTGGCCGACGCGCACGTGGCCCGGCTGTTCGACCGGTCCCGGGTCGACGTGCTCGACATGGGCGCCGCCGGCACCCCCACGGACGACGTCGACGCCGGGCACGGCGGAGCCGCGTTCGTCGCGTACGACGATGACGCGGAGCAGCAGGCCGTCGTCCTGTCCGGCGACCTCCTCTCGGCGGTGCTGCGCACCCTGCGGCGCGAGGTCGCGTCGCCGCCGGCGGTGGTGCTGCCGCTGGTCAGCTCGACCGCTTCGATCAGCGTCGTGATCGAGACGCTGCTGGCCACGACGGCGGGCGGCACTGTCGTACCGGCACCGCCGGCCGAGGCCGGCGCCACCCTGCTCCTCGCACCCGCCGACGGCATCCACCGGCTGGCCGGGACGGTGCCGGCCGGCGCCGTCGTGGTCGCCGGCCACGTCGGCGCGGTGCCGCCGGCCGCCGTGCGGCGCCTGCTCGACGAGCACGGGCTGCGGGCGGTGCATCAGGTGTTCGGCCCGCTCGCCGCAGGCGGGCTGGCGCTGCTCGACGGCCGTCCCCGGCCCGGGATCCGCGCCTACGTGCTCGCGCCGGACGGTACGCCGGTGCCGCCGGGCGCCGCCGGTGAACTGTTCCTCGGCGGGGACCTGATCGCCGACGGACACCTCGACGAGGAAGCCACGGCGGCCACGTTCCGGCCGGACCCGCTGGCCGCCCGTCCGGGCGCGCGCCGCTTCGCCACCGGGCGCCTCGCCCGCCTCACCACGGACGGTCGCTTCGAGATCCTCGGCGACGCCCGCGAGCCGCTGCTGCGCCAGGGGCTGCGGGTGGACCCGGGGCCGGTCGAGGACGCCCTGCTGGAGCATCCCGGGGTCGCCGAGGCCCGGGTGCTGCCGTGGCGCCCCGAGCACGGCGGGCCGGAGCTGCTCGCGCTCGTCGCCCGTACCGCCGCCGCAGCCGAGCCCGGCGCCCTGGCCGTCCACCTGGCCGCCCGGCTGCCCGGCTACCTACGGCCGGACCGGATCGTCGTTGTGGACGCGTTGCCGGCCGACCACGAGGACATCGAGCAGATCCTGGCCGCCGCGCGTACCAGCGTGGACGCGGCGGAGCCGATGGCGGCGGACGGGCAGGCGATCGCGGCGGCCTGGGAGAAGGTCCTCGGGCGCGCCGTTCCGGCGAACCTCAACTTCTTCGAGGCCGGCGGCAACAGCCTGTTGCTGATCCGGTTGCGCGACGAACTGCGGACGGCCCTGGGAACCGAGGTGTCGCTGACGGACCTGTTCAGCCACCCGACGATCCGGGCGATGTCCGACGCACTGGGCCAGCCGGTGGCGGCGCCGCCACCCGCGGCCAACCGTGGCGAGGCACGGCGGCACACCCACATCCGCCGTGGCTGCTGACCCGTGGCCGGGACAGACCGCCGCACCGATTCCGATCTGGGAGACGTCATGCTGACACGGACGCTGTATCAATGGTTCGAGGAGTCGGCCCGCCGGCACCCGGAGGCCACGGCGCTGAAGGCGGGCGGGACCGCGCTCAGCTACGCCCAGCTGCACCGGCGGGCGCTGGCCGTCGCGGCCGACATCATGGCCGGGCGCGACCGCCCGCCCGCGCGGATCGCGCTGGTCGCGCCGCGCACCACGCCCTCCGCGTACGTGGGCATCCTGGCCGTGCAACGGCTCGGCGCCACGGTGGTGCCCCTGAACCCGGAACACCCGAGCCACCGCAACATCGACATCGCCCAGCGGGCGGACGTCGAGGTGGCGCTGGTCGACCGCGACGTCCGTGACCCGTTCCAGGACCTGCCGCGACGGTTCCGGCCGGCGACCCTGGTGGTCGGCGACACCGACCCGGGCGGGCACGCCGACGTGGACGGACTGCCGCCGGTGGGCGAGGACGCCGACGCCGAGGCGTACCTGCTGTTCACCTCCGGCACCGCCGGCATGCCGAAGGGGGTGCCGTACAGACACCGGCACATCTCGCCGTACCTGACGCACAACCTGGTCCGGTTCGAGATCGGCCCGGGCTGCCGGATATCGCAGACGTTCGGGCTGACCTTCGACGCGTCGGTCGGCGCGACCTTCATGACCTGGGCAGGGGGTGCCACCCTCGTCGTGCCGAGCCGCGAGGAGCTGTTCCAGCCGGTCGACTTCATCGTGCGCAACCAGCTGACGCACTGGTTCTCCGTACCGTCGGCGGTCCGGGTGGCGCAGCACCTGGGCAACCTGCCGTTGGGCGTCGCGACGTCGTTGCGGCACAGCCTCTTCGGCGCCGAGCCGGTCACGCTCAAGCACGCCCGGCTGTGGCGCTCGGTCGCGCCGAACACCGACATCTACAACCTGTACGGCCCCACCGAGGCCGTGGTGAACTGCACCGAGTTCCGGCTGACCGGCGATCCGGCGGGCTGGACGGCGGCCAACAACGACACCCTGCCGATCGGGGTGATGTACCCGGGCATGGAGTCCCTGGTCATCGACCCGGACGGCAATCCGGTCGACGACGGCGAACTGTGTCTGCGGGGATGGCAGAGGTTCGACGGTTATCTCGATCCGCGCGAGAACGACGGCCGGTTCGTGGCGTACGACGGCACCGGCCCGGCCACCCCGTGCCCGCCCGGCCACGCGCCGTCACTCGACGACTGGTACCGCACCGGCGACCGGGTCACCCGCGAGGGCGTTGACCTGGTCCACCGGGGCCGCCTGGACCACCAGGTCAAGGTGATGGGACACCGGATCGAGATCGGCGAGGTGGAGGCCGCGATCCACCGCCATCCGGGCGTCACCGACGCCGCGGTGATCGCGATCCGCGTCGACGACGACACCCAACTGGTCGGGGTGCACACCGGCTCCGGGGTGGCGGCCGCCGAACTCGACCGGTGGCTGCGCCGCGAGCTGCCGATCCACATGGTGCCCGCCCGGCTGGAACACCTGCCCGCGATGCCGCTGAACGACAACGGCAAGATCGACCGGCGGGCGCTGACCGACCGGTTCGCCGCGCGGGACGCCGCGACGCTCGGCGCGCGGCCGTGACGGCGCCGGAACTGGTCATCTTCGACCTGGACGGCGTGCTGGTGGACACCCAGGCCGCCGAGACCGGGGCGCTGAACGACCTGGCCGGGCTGATGGGCGTGCGACTGTCCGCCGCCGAGGCCGCCGAGCTGTTCGCCGGCAAGCGGATGGCCGACTGCATCGCCGCGATCTCCGATCGGGCCGCGGCGGAGCCGCCGCCGGGCGCGGTGGAGCTGGTCCGGGCGCGCTGCGAGGAGCTGATCGGCGACCGCCTGGAACCGATCGACGGCGTACGCCACGTGGTCGACGCCGTGGACCGACTGATGTGCGTGGCTTCCAACAGCCCTCGCGAGCTGATCCGTAAGCGGGTGGAGGCGGCCGGCATCGCCTCGGCGTTCGGAGAGCGGCTCTACTCCGCGTACGACATCGGCAGTTGGAAACCCGCCCCCGACCTGTTCCTCTGGGCGGCCCGGGAGTGCGGTGTGCCCCCGGCCTCGTGCGTGGTGATCGAGGACAGCCCGGTCGGGGTGGCCGCCGCGATCGCGGCGGGCATGCCGGTGCTGCGGTACGGCCCCGACGGCACCCCGGCCGACCATGCCGCGATCAGCCCGCACCTGCCGCCCGGCACCGCTGTCACCGGCCTGAGCTCCTTCGCGAAGATGGCCGACCTGCCGGCGCTGATCTCGCACTTCTCCGGTCCTCGTGCATGAACGCGTTGGGAGAGTCACACGATGGTTGATACCCGCAAGGCAATGGTGATCGGCGCCGGAGACCTCGGCAGCCGGGTCCTGCAGGGCCTGGCCTCGGGCGGTTCCGGACGCGAACTCCGGCTGGTCGGGCGCGACGGCGAGGCGACGCTGCGCGCGGCGAACCTGGCCGCCCTGAGTTCCCTGCAGACCGGCCACCGCAACGTGGTGTCGGACGCGGTCAGTGACCTGTTCGACGTCGACCGGACCGCCGAGACGATCAGCGCGTTCCAGCCCGACGTCATCTTCCTGACCGCCAGCCTCCAGTCGTGGTGGGTGATCTCGACGCTGCCGCAGCCCGCCTTCCAGCGGCTCTACCAGGCCAACTTCGGTCCCTGGCTGCCGATGCACCTGGTTCCGGTGCTGTACGCGATGCGCGCGGTCCGGGCCGCCGGCAGCGACGCCGTGGTGGTCAACGCCGCGTTCCCCGACGCGGTCCACCCCGCGCTGGCCGGCGCCGGCCTGTCGCCGCACGTCGGCATCGGCAACGTCGCGAACAACGTGCCGGGCCTCCGGAGTGCCGCCGCCGACCTGCTGGGCGCGGACGTCCACCGGGTGGAGATCAGGTTCATCGCGCACCACTACGTCTCGCACCGGCTGTCCCGCACGGGCGACAGTGGCGCCGCCGAGATGATCCTGCGGGTGCTCCTCGACGGCAGGGACGTCACCGGCCGGCTGGAGCTGAGCGAGATGCTCCGCGCGCTGCCCGGGCGTTACCGGCGCACCGGAGGCCGCGACGGGCAGGTGATGACGGCGGCATCCGCGCTCAGCGTGCTCGCGCCGCTGCTGGACGGCCGGAATGCGATCGTGCACGCGCCGGGACCGCTGGGGCGGGTCGGCGGCTATCCGGTGGCGCTGTCGCCGTCCGGCGTCGACGTGGTGCTGCCGGACGGTGTCAGCGAGGCGCAGGCCGTCGCGGTCAACCTCAGTGGGCAACGCTGCGACGGCATCACCGAGATCGACGGCGCCGGTACGGTCGTCTTCGAACCGGAGGCGGCCGACGTGCTCGCTCGGGAACTCGGCTACCACTGCACCCGGATGCGGCTCGACGAGGCGGAGGAGCAGGCCCGGGAGATCGCCGAGCGGTTCGCGGCCTACCGCGAGCGGGTACTGATCGACCCGGCCTACCAGGCCGGGGCACGATCGGCCGTGACGGTGTGAGCACGCTACTGGTGCTCGGCGGGACCCAGTTCCTCGGCCGGGCGGTGGCGGAGGAGGGGGCCCGCAGGGGAGCGCGGGTGGTGGTCGCACATCGTGGCGAGCATGAGCCGCCGCCCGGCGTGACCGCGGTCCGTGGCGACCGGACGGATCCGGGCTCGTGGGCCGCGGTCGAGGAGCGGCTGACCAGGGAACGCTGGGACCTCGTGGTCGACACCTGGTCCGGCGACCCGGCCGCGGTCCGCCGGTCGACCGCCGCGCTGCGCGAGAGGGCCGACCGGTACACCTACGTGTCGAGCCGTTCGGTCTACGCCTGGCCGGCTGTGGACGGTGCCGACGAGGACGCGCCACTGGTCGATCCGCCGTCCGGCGACGATCCGGAAAGGATCGGCTACGCCGAGAGCAAACTGGCCGCGGAACTCGCCGTCGAGCAGGCCTTCGGCGCACGGGCGCTGATCCTGCGCGCCGGCCTGCTGGTCGGGCCGCGCGAGAACACCGGTCGGCTACCCCGCTGGCTGGCCCGGCTGGCCGCCGGCGGTCCCGTACCGGTGCCCGGGCCCGCGGACCTGGACTGGCAGTACGTCGACGCCCGCGACCTCGCGGCGTGGACGCTGCGGGCCGCGGCGGACGGACTCGGCGGGGCGTTCGACGCCGTCGGCCCGCCGGGCGGAACGACCACGGCCGAGCTGCTCGAGTTGGGCGTGGAGATCACCGGGGGCGGGAGCACGCTGCACTGGCGCGAACCCGCGGCCTTCGCCGCCGCCGGTGTCGAACCGTGGACCGACCTGCCCGGTTGGTTCCCGCCCGGCCCGGAGCACGCCGCGGTGCATCGCGGCGCGGCGGCCAGGGCGGCCCGGCACGGGCTCGTGCAGCGCCCGCTGCGGGACACCGTGGCCGACACCTGGGCCTGGATGTGCACCGCCGACGGCCGCGCGGCCTGCCGGGACCTCGATCCGCTGTGGTCCCCGGAGGTCGAGCGGCGACTTCTGGACGCGGGCTGAACGCAGGCCGGGCAGGCCCGCCGACGACGTGCGAGGAGCCGCGATCGGCTCTCCGCCGGGGTTCGACCGTCCTGTTGGAGTTCGTGCCGAGGTTCGCGGGCTGTGAGCGGACCGGCCGGGACTGGCGAGTGCCCGTCCCGGCCGGCTGTCGGCTCAGGTCACCTGCTCAGGTTTGGTTGCCAGCCGTCGCGGTAGCGCAGGCCGCGAGGTTGCAGTCGGATCTGGTCGTGCACCGCCCCGGAGATCGGCTCGGTTCGTACCGCCTGGGGCCGGTCCACCACGACGCAGACGTCCTCGCCGGGCCACCACCAGCCGCAGGAGCGGGCCAGGCCGGCCCAGGCGTCGAGGTGTGCGGCATCGTCCGGCTCGTACCGGGCAAGGCCGAGTCGATGCAGCACGTCGTAGTAGGCGATCCACGAGGCGTCCTGCTGCCCGTACCAGCACACGGGCACCGGGCCGTCGTCCGCGAGCGCCGCGCGCACGGGCAGGTGGTACCCGTGCGCGAGGCTCCGGTGCAATGCCGTGCGTACGCCCTGGTGCAGCACCACAGCGAGCGGGACGCCGCTGTCGAGCGCCTGCGACGGCGCCAGTTCGGGCCATGGTTCCTTGGTCCTGCTCGTGCGCACGGGTGACAGCTCGGGATCGGTGTGCGTGACGCCCGCGCTCAGCGCGCCGCGCAACTGGGAGGCGATCATGGCGAGATCGCTGGCCAGCGGCGGTGCTCCGCGCGGCCGGGGCGCCCGGATGCGCTCGTAGAGTTGATCGAGGGTGGGCCAGCCGGTGATCAGGGGCCGCGCCTTGTCCGGCGAGTCGACCCATTCGAACCGAGGTCGCGGCCGCGATGCCCGGGCGTAGATCGCGGTCAGGCACCGTTCGGCGGTCGGCTTGTCAGCCGGCTGTGTGGACAGGGCGTGATCGAGCCATTCCTGGCGGATCCGGATGGCTTTCTGCCACAGGTCGTGCGGGTTGCCGCTGCGAACGGTCTGTGGAGGTTTCGCGGCGTCGTTGCGCCGCGCGGAGGCGCTCACAGCGCCAGGGCGTCGCCGCCCTTCCGGTACGAGATCATGGCACGACTATGGCCCACGACGCGGCACCGGCGCAAGGCGGTTTCCCACCCGAGGCGCCCCGTCAGGGACGTGGCGCGACGTGCTGCACGAGGCTGACCAGGGCGGCGGCAGGGGGCTTGCGCCGAGGCATGCCGGAACGTAAGTTGCCGATGTATCAGACCGATATATCGCCTGACACCAGCCGAGATCCAGGGCGGCGAGACCGTCGCGCGCACCGCGCGGGATGGTGACAGCCGGGGAGGCAGCGACATGTCCAGCGCGCAGCTGTACGACACCATCGGCGCCACCTACACCGCGACACGGCGCACCGAACCGCGGATCGCCGCCCGGGTCTGGGCCGCCCTCGGCGACGCGCGGACGGTCGTGAACGTCGGGGCCGGCACCGGCTCCTACGAGCCCGTCGACCGTGCCGTCACCGCAGTGGAACCGTCGGCGCTCATGCGCGCGCAGCGCCCCGCGGGCGCAGCCCCGTGTGTGGCTGCCGCTGCGGAGAGCCTTCCGTTCGAGGACCGGTCGTTCGACGCGGCGATGGCCTTCGCCACCCTCCACCACTGGCGGGACCCGGTCGCGGGCCTGCGTGAGATGCGGCGCGTCGCCCGCCGCGTGGTGGTGTTCACGCACGACACCAGTGCCGCCGGGTGGCTCGATCGATTCTGGCTCACCCGCGACTACCTTCCCGAGGCCGCGAGCCTCCTCGTCGGCCGGCCGGCGCTGGGCGGACTGGCCGGCGCGATCGAGGCCCGGGTGGAGCCGGTACCCATCCCGTGGGACTGTGCGGACGGCTTCTTCGAGGCCTACTGGCGCCGGCCGGAGGCGTACCTGGACGAGGGGGTCCGGCGCGGCATGTCGGTCTGGACCAAGGTCGGGCCGGACGCCGAGCAGAGGGCGGTACGCAGCCTCCGTGACGACCTCGCCTCAGGTCGGTGGACGGAGCGCAACCACGACCTCGTCGGCCTCGACACGGCAGAACTCGGCCTGCGCCTGCTCGTGGGCTGAGTCCGGTCGGGCCTGCGAGCTGGGCCCGGCCGCAGCCTGGCGAGCTGAGTACGGCGGCGGGCCCTTCACGGCGTGGCCGGGTTCGTCGGGGTGCCGGCGAGCTGGGTGACGAGGAAGTCGAGGCGTTCCTCCTGCGCGTCCGGTGGGATGCGGCCGGTGGCCGACAGGACGGCCATGCCGTGCAACGCGCTCCAGACGACCTCGGCGAACAGCTCCCGCCGCTTGTTGCCCGGACGGAAGCAGCTGACGAACTCGTCGAACGAAGCCCGCAGCGGAGGCGGTGTCTCGACGCTTGCGAACTTCAGGTCGGTGGGCAGGATGAACATGGCCTGGTACAGGGCGGGTCGCTCGGTCGCGAAGTCCAGATAGGCGCGGCAGACGGCGCGCAGGGCCCGCCCGGCGCCGGGGGCGGCCTGCCGCGCGTGGCGCAGGTGGACGGCGAGTTTCCCGAAGCCGTCCAGGGCCACGGCGCTGACGATGGCGTCCTTGCCGCTGAAGTGGCTGTACAGCACCGGCTGGCTGTACTCGACGCGCTCGGCCAGCCGTCGGGTCGTCACCGCCTCCCAGCCTTCGGTCTCCGCGAGCTCGCGGGCGGCCGTGATGATCAGCTGATGACGGTGGGCGCGTTCGCGTTCGCGGCGCTCGCTGATGGCGGACATGACGACATCCTAGCGGCGCTAGACCTATTGTCGGCGGTAGAGTACCGTCGCTCTCACCGCTAGCGCCGCTAGATCGGACGCTTCCGCCGACGAGGGGACAACCCATGCTCATCAACGTCGCCAACGTGCTCGCCGGCCTGATCGGCGTGAGCATCAGCTTCATCGGCGTACGCGCCTTCTGGGCACCGCAGGCCGCAGCCGGCTTCGGCATCCCCGGCACGCCGACCGAGGACCGCACCTTCCAGGCATGGCTGTCGGTCAAGGCCGTGCGCGACATGGCCGCGGGGCTCTTCATCTTCGTCCTGCTGGCGGGAGCGACACCCGACCTGCTGGGCTGGTTCATGCTGGCCGCCGCCGGCATACCCGCCGGCGACGCACTGGTCGTGTGGCGCAGCAAGGGGCCGAGGGTGGCCGTCTACGGCGTCCACGGGGCGACCGCCGTGGTGATGCTGGCGATCGGCGTGATCCTCCTCGTCGCCTGACCGATCGTCTCACTGCTCCGGCCGGCCAGGACGCCCACTGGCGGACGGGGGGAAAGGTGTCCAGCCATGCTCAGCTTCCAGATCACTCCGATCGGTACGGTCCGAAACGACCGTACGGATGTCCAGCACACCGACAACTGGGGTGCCGTCCGCAGCACGATCACCGTCGACGAGCGCTTCGGCGAGGCGTGCCTCCAGGGCCTGGAGGGCTTCTCCCACGTGGAGGTCCTCTTCCTCTTCGACCAGTTCCCGGAACACGGCGACCACCGCGAACCCCGCCCCAACCGTGGCCGCACCGATCTCCCGCCCGTGGGCGTGTTCGCCGGCCGCGGCCCCCGCAGGCCGAACCGCATCGGGGTGACGTGCTGCGCCATCGAGTCCGTCCACGGCCGCGAACTGACGGTGGTTGGCCTCGACGCGGTGTCCGGCACCCCGGTCATCGACCTGAAGCCGACGATGACGGAGTTCCTGCCGGTGGACGTCGAGCAGCCGGAATGGGTCAGCCGCCTGATGTCGGAGTACTTCCGGCCGTAGCCGGGACCGGGGGCGAAGCTCGACCCCGCGTCGCGCAGGAGCCACCCCTGCCGCGCGCCGCCCAGCAGGCATCGGCTAGGAACGTGACATGCCCCGCTACCTGCTCTTTCCCGGCCGCCACCACCTGCTGACCCGGTTCCAGGCCGGGTACCTGCGCCAGCTCGCGGCGCAGGGCGACGACAGCCTCGCCGACGGTGACGCGGCGGCCGGGAGCGAGGACGCCGGCGGAGCGACCGTCGTCTGGGCGGTGACCTCGGCCAACCACGAGAACACCCGGCGCAACCCGCTCCCGTACCACCGGCGGGAGGCGGCGATCGAACGGTTCAGCGTGCTCACCGGGCTCCGGTCGGTGGTGGTGCCGATCTTCGACACCGCCCCGACCGACCGGTTCGCCGAGGTGACCCTCAAGACCGTCGCGGCGTCCACCGGGCTGGAGCTGACCCCGGTGGACACGGTGGTCGCCTGCTCCACGCCGGAGGTCGCCGCGATGTACGAACGACTCGGCTTCCGCATCGCCGGGGTGGAGGCCGACGTCGAGCCGGCACCGGTGCGGCCGTGGGACGTCCTGCTGCGGCTGGCCGACGACGACCCGTCGTGGCGTGACCTCACCCACCCGGCGACCGTAGACGTGTACCGCCGCTACCGGCTCGACGACCTGGTCCGCTCGGTGGTGAACGACCCGGTGGTCGGCGACGAGGGCGGACTGACCGCCACCCGCGACTACCGGACGTACGCCGAGGCGTTCAGCGACGCCGCGCGGCGCAAGTGGGACGCGGTACGCGAGCACGTGCGGCCGGGGCGGATCGTCGACGTCGGTTGTGGCGCGGGCGCCGTCCTGGAGTTGGCCGACCGGGAGCCGGCCCTGCGCGAGAGCGACCTGATCGGCGTCGAGGTGGCCCGGCAGTTGTTCGAGGAGTGCGTGCACAAGAAGGCGCAGGGCGTGTTCACGAACCCGAACGTCTTCTTCTACCGCCGTAACGTGCTCGGCGGGGCGGTGTTCGCGCCGCGCTCGGTGGACACCACCATGACCTTCGCGCTGACCCACGAGATCTGGTCGTACGGCGAGCGGATGGCGTCGCTGCGCCGGTTCGTGCGGGCCCTCTACGACCACACGGTGCCTGGCGGCGTGTGGATCAACAGTGACGTGTGCGGGCCGGACGGCAGGGACCGGACGGTGCACCTGCGGCTGACCGCCACGGACGGCGCCAACCCGCCCCGGCCGCGTACCGACCTGGCGAGCCTGCCGCCCGGCGAGGTGGCGGCGTACGTCGGCGGGCTGTCGACCCGGGCCCGGCTGGACCAGTTCGCGGTCGACTACCGGTTCCCGTTCGCGTACCGCCCGGTGGACGGGGCGGACGACACGGTCGAACTGACCCTCGGCGCGGCCATGGACTTCCTCACCCGCAAGGACTACACCGACAACTGGCTGTCGGAGACCCAGGAGCAGTTCTGCGGCATGGAGTACGCCGACTGGAAGTCGTTGCTCACCGACGTCGGCTTCGAGATCGACGGCGCGAGCGGGACGTCCCGCAACGACTGGATCGTCACCAACCGGCTCGCCCCGGTGGCCGCCCTCAGCACCCCGGCGGGCGAGCCGCTGGACTGGCCGGTCACCCACGTACGCCTGGTCGCCCGCCGTCCGGTCAACACCTGACACCTGCTGGCCGGTCGGGCGAGGACCACCCGGTCGTCGACGCCGCCTGGTGCGGCTCCGGTGGTGCCCGACCTGCCGCCAGCGCCGCAGGGCGGCGGACCCGGACATGGCGGTGGCCGGGCCTGCCCGGCCCGGCCACCGCCCGGCCCACACCTCGGGTGCCCCGGGGCCCTCCACCGACCGGCGGCGCCGATCGGGCGTCGCGCTCGGGCGGCGGCTGGTCACCGGCCTTTGGCGTACGCGGCCGGCGGGTCAGCCCGTCGTGCAGGTCAGCCCGTCGAGGGTGAAGCCGACCGGTCGGTTGTTGCTCGTCTTCCAGCCGGCGAGGAAGCCGAACTCGACCGTCCCGCCGGCGGGCAGGGCGGAGTTCCAGGACGTGGGGGTGACCGTCACCTCCGGACCGTCCTGCCGGACCGTGCCGTTCCAGAGCTGGCTGACCAGCTGCCCGTCCGGGAACCGCCAGCGCACGGTCCAGCCGTCGTGCGCGGTCACCCCGGTGTTGGTGATCCTGAGGCTCGCCTGGAAGCCGCCCGGCCACTGGTTGGTGACGGTGTACGTCGCCCGGCAGGTGTCCAGCCCCGTGGTCGGCGTGGCAGTCGGGCTGGCCGTCGGGGAGACCGTCGGGCTGACCGTGGGGGAGACCGTCGGCGTCGGCGTCGGATCGATGCGGGTCGGGTCGACGATCCCCCAGTACGCCGACTTCGCCTGGAGTTCCGTGTCGAACAGCAGCGGCGCGTCCTTGCGGGCCACCGGGAAGGTGTCCAGCCAGGTGTCGTCGTCCGCCAGCCCCCAGAGGGTCACCGAGGTCAGTTCGTCGGCGTAGCGGCGGTAGAGGGCGAACAGGTCCCGGTACCGGTGTGCCTGGGTCAGCAGCCGGTCGGCCGGCGGGGTGGGGAAGGACTCGCTGTTGTCGACGTAGATGCTGACGTCCATCTCGGTGACCTGTTGCTCCACGCCGAGCGGGACGAACGCCTGGAGCATTGCCTCGGTCTCGGCGATGGACGGCCACTGGACGTTGACGTGCATCTGGTGCCCGACGCCGTCGACCGGCACCCCTTCCGCCCGCAGCCGGGTCACCAGGTCGCGCAGCTTGTCGCGCTTGGCCGGCACGTTGGTGTTGTAGTCGTTGATGTAGAGCCTGGCCGTCGGCGCGACCTCCCGGGCCACCCGGAACGCGGTCCGCAGGTAGTCCAGCCCGCTGATCTCGTACCAGCGGCTGCGCCGCAACCCGTCGGACTGGTTCTCGTCGATCACCTCGTTGGCGACGTCCCAGACCCCGATGGCGCCGCCGTAGCGGCCGACGACCGCCCGGATGTGCGCCTCCAGCCGGGACAGCAGCAGGGCCTTGTCGGCCGGGTCCGACGTCAGCGGGGTGCCGTCGGTGTCGGTGAAGACCCAGGCCGGGGTCTGCTGGTGCCAGACGAGGGTGTGTCCGCGTACCGCCAGGCCGTTGTCGGTGGCGAAGCCGACCTGGGTGTCGGCGTCGGCCCACCGGAAGGCGCCCTCGGTCGGCTGGGTGGCGTCCCACTTGAGCGCGTTGCCGGGCGTCACCGTGTCGAAGTGCCGGCGCAGCAGGACCGCCTGGTCGCCGATGATCTGCCGGTTGCCGATCGCCGCCCCGATCGGGAAGTCGGCGGCCAGCACCTCCCGCAGGGCCGGGATGTCCGTCTGCACGGGCTTGGTCGGCTGGTACGCCATGGTGAAGTCGTCGATGTGCAGGTCGGCGGTGCCGCCGGCGGTCTCCACGTACGCCGACAGCCCGTCCACGTCGTGGGCGAGCACGTACGTGCCACTGAGCCGGACCCAGGCGTCGGCGGTGACCGCGGTGTCACCCACCACCTGGTCGTAGGCGGAGGTGCCGTCGGAGTCGCGTTGCACGCTGAGCCGGACCTGGTCGGGTGACTGGCCGGCGGCGAGCCGGACCCACACCGACAGCGTGTAGCGGGTTCCCTTGACCATCTCGTCGAGCAGGTCGATGGCGGGGCCCTGCCAACTCGCGGTGCGACCGGAGGTGCGCAGGCTGCGGGTGCCGCCGTGGGCGACGGCGGTGCTGACCGCGACGGTCTCGCCGGCCCGGGGCCGGAAGCCCTGGGTGGTGCCGTCCTCGAAGGTGGCGTCGAGGACCAGGACGGGGTCGGCGGCGCGGGCGGAGGGGGTGGACAGCGGCACGGCGGCGGCCACGGCGACGGTGGCGAGGCAGGCCAGGGCCAGCAGCCCCGGCAGGAGGCGGTGACGGCGCGTCCAGGGAGCGCGCATGGGGGTGTCCTTCCGGTACGGGTGGATGCGCGCGGACCGCTGGGCGAGGTTCTCGCGGAGGTGGTGCGCACGCCGGTCGACCGGCATGAGCCCGCATGCCGGTGGTCGGTGGCCCCGCTCCGCTCGCGGCGCCCGTGCCGGGCGCCGCTGTCGAGGACCGATGGTACGGATCACGGACGCGGCGCTCCAGCGCCCGAGCCGACCGGCGGGCAGGAGCGGTCGTCCGCGCGCCCGCGGCGCCACGGCATCGGACCGGCGCGGTCACCACCTCGTCACGTGATCGATCTTGTCAAATATTTACCGACTCGTATATCGTGCCGGTGCTAAGTTCCGGACCAGACGAAGGGCGGTCGAATGGCAGCCAGAGGTGCGCCGGTGACGCATCGTGCGATCGACCAGAACCGGTTCACGCTGGACGGCTCGCTCGACCTCAGCGCGCCGTTCACCTCCGTGGCCGACGTGACGATCGGTGGCCGGCTGCACGAGTTCACGGCCGGCGCGATCGGGCTCGCGGACGACGTGGCCCGCACCCTCGGCGTCGAGGCGTTCGACGAGGAACTCACCTATCAGGGCGGAACCCTGCTGACCGCGCGCATCCGGTCCTACGACCCCCAGATCCAGTTGGCCGAGGAGCGGCTCGTGGCGGTCTGGCGGGGGCGGCGACACTGCTTCTTCACCGAGATGTACGGCGCGGCCACCACCGACCTGCTCGGCGCGCTGCGGGCACTGCGCGTCGAGGAGCACGACGACGGGCTGGCCCTGCGCCCGACCTCGAAGACCGGCGCCAAGTTCGCCGAACCCGCCACCGTGCTCAAGGAGGTGCCCGGGCTCGGCCTGCTGGAGATCGCACCGCTGACCAAGCAGCGCGTCGGGCAACTGCCCTCCTGGCGTGGCCTGCGGACCCAGGCCGGTGAGCTCTTCCGCGACGTCCTGCCCGACGGGCAGCCCTACTTCGTACTGGCTGCGGCCGACGCCTGGCTCAGCCTGGTGCCGTTCGCCGACACCGACATGGAGCAGGTGCCCGCCCTGGTCGACCGGCTCCGCGTCCGGACGGCCGGGTAGGCCGCGATGTCCGTACTGCTGGCCGGCGTGGCCGCGTACACCGTCCTGTTCACCCTGCTCGTCAGCACCGCCGAGCACCTGTCCCGGCCGGCGGCGCTCGCCGGGGCCCTGGCCGCGCACCGGATCCTTCCCGCCCCGACCGCGCTCGCCGCCGTCGCCGTCGCCGTCGAGGCGGTGCTCGCCGGCGCCGGGATCGTGGCGCTGCTCCGTCCCGGCGGCGAGGGCCTGCTCGTCGGGGTCCTCGCCGGCAGCGCCGCGCTCCTCGCGCTGTACGCCGGCTACGGCCTGCTCGTGAGGTCGACGGGGCGCGCCGGGCCGTGCGGATGCTCCCGGGTGGAACTGCCGATGACCGGTTGGGTGGTGGCACGAGCGGCCGTGCTCGCCGGGCTGGCCCTGGTCGCGCTGTCGCTGTCCGACTCGATCGTTGCGCTGAACCGCGCCGACGCCGCACTCGCCGTCGTGCTGCTGGCCTCCGCCACGTTCACCGCGCTGCTGTGGCACCTGCCCGCCGCGATGCACGACCCGACGACGGCGCCGGCCGGGCGCCCCACGACCGGCCGGTCCATCGGCACGACGGAGAAGGGCCTGCCCGGATGAGCTTCCAGACCAGCGCACTGATCCTGAGTTGGATCGCGATACTCCTGCTGGCGTTCACGGTCTCGGGCCTGGTACGCCAGGTGCACGCGCTGTCGAGCGGGGCGGTGCAGCGTCGCCCCGAGTCGGTCGGCCTGCGGCCGGGCACACCGGCCCCCGGAATCGCCCGGTTGGCGCCGGCGGCACCGACGGTTCCGCTGGTGCTGCTCTTCCTGGCGCCCGACTGCGGGACCTGCACCGAGGTGCTGGCCGAAGCCACCGACCACCACGAGCGCCCCGGCCTGGAGTTCCGGGTCCTCTACCGGGAGGACCCGCCGGCGCGGGCGGCGCAGTCGCCGATCACCGTGCTCGGTGGGCAGGCGGAACTGTTCGAGCGGTACGACGCCATCGCCACCCCGTTCGCCACCGTCGTCGACCGGGCCGGGCGGGTGCTCCGCGCCGAGCCGATCGGCTCCCGCGCGGCACTGCACCGCCTGCTCGACGAGGTCGACAGCCCACCCGGCGGCTCCGCACCGGCGGGCGCCACGAATCAGGGAGGCCGGGCATGACCGGTATCGACACCGTCCCCTGGCTGCGCGGCGACGACCCGGGGACCGGGCCCGCCGTGCGGCGGGTGCCGCCGGAGCGGGGCGGCCACAGACGCGCGGGGTGGGCGCTGTCGCGACGCACCCTGCTCCGGGCGGGCACCGCGGTGGGCATGGCCGCGCTCAGCGTGTTCCCGGCAGCCCGCCGCGCGTACGCCGACGGCTACACCATCTACGCCGGGTGCCCGACGTACGCCAGCGACCACAACTGCTCGCCGGGGTGCGGCCCGAGCACGATCTTCGCCGATTCCTGCAACACCAGCGGGACGTACACGGGGTTCCACAAGAACGACGGCGTCACCTGGATCCTGCGGCCGAACCAGTGCTACGGCGGCACCTACGACGGCTGGCTGTGGGCCTACAACGGGGCGTGCGGCGCCTGCGCCTGCTCGGTGGAACGCCGGTGCCACGACGGGTACAAGAAGACCAGCGCGGGCTGGGTGAAGTCGATCTGCCGCTGGAACACCAAGTGCGGATGCCTGGGCGCGGCCAGTTGGCCCACCACCCGGCGGAGCAACACGGGGGTCAACGTCTACACCGTGCAGCACCTGCTGACCGTCCGGGGGCACGCGACCGACATCGACGGGATCTTCGGTGGCGACACCGAGGCGAAGGTGAAGAGCTTCCAGACGGCGGCCGGCCTCGGGGCCACCGGTGTCGTCGACGCGACCACCTGGCCGAAGCTCGTGACCACGGTCCGCTCCGGGAGCAACGGCCACGCCGTCAGCGCCGCCCAGCGCCAGCTCAACAGGCGCGGCTACGCGCTGGTGGTCGACGGCTCCTTCGGCCCGGCGACGGACAGCGCGACGCGGGACTTCCAGCGGCAGAACGGGCTGACGATCGACGGGGTGATCGGGGGCAACTCCTGGCGGACGTTGACCGGCGCCGCCGTATGACCCGGACGCTGCCGGGACGTGCCCGGGCGGTACTGCGCCGGGGCGGCGACCCCCTCGTACCCCTGCTGCTGCTCGCCGTCGGCGCGCTCGCCGCCGCCGCGTACGGGCACGTCCTCACCTGGGCGATGATCGGGGGGCTCGCGGGTTACACGCTCTCCGGCTCCGTTTGAACGCACAACAGCGCGCACGCGCTGGCCTCGCCCGGGTGGCGGGATCGAGATCGGCAGGGCGTCGTCCTCACCCTGTTCGTTGTGGGGTTGATCGCCGGTGGCCTGCTCAGCGGATCGGTGCTGTGGTTGCTCTCCGGCCTCTCCGCGCCCCTGCCCGTCCCGTGGCGGTATGCGGGCATCGTGGCGGTGGCGGTGCTGGGGCTGCTCCGCGAGGTCGGCCTGGTGCCGGTCCGGCTGCCGCAGAACGCCCGGCAGGTGCCGCAGGACGTGCTCCAGCGCAGCCTGCGGCGCGGGGCGCTGCAGTTCGGCTTCGAGATGGGCACCGGGGTCCGCACGTACGTCTCGGCGAGCGCCCCGTACGTGCTGGCGGTCGCTGTGCTCCTCGGCGGTCAGCGCCCGCACGTCGCGATGCTCGCCGGGATCGGATTCGGCGTCGGACGGGCGATGACCCCGCTGGCCCGCCGTGCCGCCGGCACCGGCGACAGGTGGGACGCCGACCTGCGGGTACGGATCCGGACGATCACCGTGACGGCGGGCGCCGTGCTCGTGGCCGCCGTCGGCCTGCTGGCCGTGCGGCAGTTCTGAACGCGGCGGGAGCCGCTCCTGCCCCGACAGTTGCGGCTTCCCCGCGATGACGGCCGGGAGTACGGTGACAGCAGGTGCGCCGGGAAGTCTGGTCGGCAGTTCGGTCCTGCTGCTGACCTCCGGAGGCTCCGATGGACACTGCCGCCCTGCGCACCGAGAACCTGTCCAAGCGGTACGGTCGGCTACTCGCGGTCGACGACGTCACCCTCGACGTCGCGCCGGGGGAGGTGTTCGGCTTCCTCGGCCCGAACGGCGCCGGGAAGTCGACCACGATCCGGCTGCTGCTCGGCCTGGCCCGGCCTACCTCGGGCCGGGCGTGGATCTTCGACACGGACGCTGCCGATGTCGCCGCCGCGCATCGCCGGCTCGCCTACGTGCCGGCGGACGTGGCGCTGTGGCCGCGGCTGACCGGCGCCGAGGTCCTCGACCTGCTCGGGCGCATCGGCCCCGGCGTCGATACCGCCTATCGGGACGAGCTCGCCGAGCGGTTCGCGTTGGACCTGTCCAAGCCGGCGGGCACCTACTCGACGGGTAACCGGCAGAAGGTGGCCCTGGTCGCGGCGTTCGCCACCCGGGCGCCGCTGCTGGTGCTCGACGAGCCGACGAGCGGCCTGGACCCGCTGATGGAACTCGAGTTCCGGCGGGCCGTCGGGACCGCCCGCGACAACGGGCAGACGGTGTTCCTCAGCTCCCACCAGCTCGTCGAGGTGGAGTCCGTCTGCGACCGCGTCGGCATCCTGCGCGCCGGCAAGCTGATCGAGGTGGCATCCGTCGCGGGGCTGCGCCGGCTGCACCGCACCGAGGTGGCCGCCACGTTCACCGGCACGCCACCGGACCTCACCGGCATACCCGGCATCGACGCGCTGCGCGCCGACGGCGTGTCGGCCCTGCGGTTCACCCTGAACGGCCCGCCCGCGGCGGCCCTGCGCGCCCTGGCAGACGCCGGCGTGGCGACGATCGCGGTGCGCGAGCCCAGCCTCGAGGAGATCTTCCTCGCCTACTACGGCCGGGACGCCCGATGAGCGCCCCCACGCTGACCGCGGTGCGCCCCCGGCTGGTGCTGAACGCTCTTGCGGCGCGGCAGGTGCGCCGTGGTGCCGCGGTCGTCGTCGCGATCTGCGCCGGCATGTCTGCGCTGGTCGTGGGCACCTACCGTGCGCAGCCGCTGGATCCGGCCGCGTTGGCGGCGCTGACGCGCAACCCGGCGATCCGCACCCTGTTCGGCGAGCCGGTCGCCCTCGACGACGCGGGCGGGTTCACGGTGTGGCGGACCGGAACGGTCCTGGCCGTGCTGCTCGGTGTGTGGTCGATGCTGGCCGCCACCCGGATCACCCGTGGCGAGGAGGATGCCGGTCGGTGGAGCCTGCTGCTGTCCGGTCGCGCCACCCTCCCCGAAGCCGTCCGCTGGCACCTCGGCATCCTCGCGGTCGTACCGGCTGTGGCCGGCGGGGCGACCGCGGCGGCGATGATCGCCGCAGGCGCGGGCGTCACCGGTTCGTTGCTGCACGGCGCCGCTCTGACCGTCGTCGGGTTCTTCTTCGTCGTCGTGGGTGGACTCGCCGCGCAACTGTTCGCCAGCCGGTCGGCGGCCAACGGCGCCGCGGCCGCCGTTCTGGTCGTCGGGCTGCTGATGCGGATGGTGGGCGACGGCGCGTCCGCCCTGGCCTGGCTTCGCTGGCTGTCACCGTTCGGACTCATGGCGTTGGTCCGCCCGTTCGACACCGACCGGGGGCTGCCGGTGCTGGTGCTGGCGCTCGCCGCAGTGCTGCTGACGGTCGGCACGGGCCGGCTCGCGGCGCGCCGCGACGTCGGCGGGGCGATCGTCGCTCCGGCCGGCGGCCGGTCGGCGCGCACGACGCTGCTCGGTTCCGTGCCGGCCTTCGCGGTGCGGGGCACCCTGCGGCCGTTGGCCGGGTGGTCGGCCGGCGTCGGCGCGTACTTCCTGCTCATCGGGGTGATCGCCCGGTCGATGACCGACTTCCTGACGGCCAGTCCGGAGTTCGCGACGAGGGCGGCCGCGGCCGGCTTCGGGGAACTCGGCACCGTGCGGGGCTACGCGGCAACCATGTACGCCCTGCTCGCGGTGCCCGTCGGGGTGTTCGTCGCGGTCCGGCTCGCGGCCGTCGCGGCGGACGAGAGTGCCCGGCGGCTCACGTTGGTGTTGGCCGCGCCGGTGACCCGGCTGCGGCTGCTGACCGCCGAGACGGCCGCCGCGATCGGCGGCGCGTTTGTCCTGGTCACGGTGGCGGGGCTAGCCATGTGGGTCGGTACGGCCACGGTCGATGCGGGACTGGGCGTGGGCGAGGCCCTCGCCGGTGCGTGGAACGTCCTGGCCGTCGTGGTGCTCTGCCTCGGCGCCGCGGTCCTGGCGCTGGGCTGGATGCCCCGCGCCGTCGCGACGATCGGCGTCCTGCCGGCTGCCGGTGGCTTCCTGTGGCACGTCGTCGCGGACAGCGTCGGCGCCCCCGCCTGGCTCGCCGCGTCGACTCCCTTCGCGCATCTGGCCGCCGTGCCGGCCACGACACCCGACTGGGCCGCAGCCCTGGTCATGGCCGGCCTGGCAGCGGCCGGGCTCGTCGCGGGCGCGATCGGATACCGCCGCCGCGACCTGCACGCCTGAGCGCCTGAGCGCCTGAGCGCCTGAGCGCCTGCGACGCTGTCTCGGCCCTGCGCCGACGGTTGCGGTGACGCGCGGGGTGGCCGGAGTCCGACACCCGGACGGCGGCGGGAATCCGGTCAGGTCGTGTTCAGCGGACGGCGCCGCCGCGGGCCCGGCAGGTGTCCCGCACGTGCCAGAAGTCGCGCAGGTACTCGTCGTGCATGCCGCGCCCCATGATCCGCAGCAGGGTCTCGTCGGCCTGTCGCAGGGCCGAGACGGCGTAGTTGTGGCTGCCGGTGAAGACCCGCGGCACGATGTCGTCGTCGTACGCGCCGTCGATCAGCATGTACTTGTTGTGGGTCCGGACGTCGCGCCCCGGGCCGACGTTGAAGTTGCACCTGGTGAGCTGGATGTTGCCGCCCAGCGCGTTGAGCACGGCGGTGTTCGCCTCGGTGTAGACGACGTCGACCCAGCAGCCGGCGTTACGCAGGGCGGTGAGTCGCTTGGCCACCTCGGGCCGGTTGAACGAGTACATGTTGACCCGGATGTCGGTCTGCCGGCGGGTGCCCGCGTCGTCGTAGCTGCACGAGGTCACGGCGTTCAGGATGCTGACCACGGTGTCGGTGGCGGGGTCGGAGAGCGGCTGGCCGGAGCGTTCGCGGCGGGGGAAGAAGTGCGCCTTGTAGGTGCTGCCGGTCGGGGTCACCCAGTAGTAGTCGTTGTCGCCGGTCGAGCTGTACCGGTGGGAGCGCAGGTCCGCGAAGTACGTCCGGTAGGCGTTGTAGGTGGTGGCGTCGCTGAACGTCACCCCGTTGTTGTACGCCTCGTTCGCGTCCCACCACGTCAGGTTCGCCGAGCCCTGGAAGACCACGTTGGACACGCTCGCCCCGGTGCCGAGCACGATCCTCGACGCGGTCAGGAACTTGTTGTGGTTGTACGCGGTGACCGTGGAGTTGGTGTACTGGATCGCCCGGGTGCCGATGCAGCCCCGGTCCTGGCTGGGAAAGCGGTCCGCGCAGTGCACGATGTACGAGCCGGCGGTGTCGGTCGAGCCGAGGACCGGTTGCAGCCGTTGGAACGGGCGCCCGGTCGCCGAGGACTGGTCCACGATGATCTTCACTCGGACGCCCCGCTGGTAAGCGGAGATGAGGCGGCCGGGGATGTCCGGAGTGGTGGCGGAGTCCGTCACGTCCGAGAACGAGAAGTGGAACCACGACATCTGGATCTCCTCGCCCGGCGGGACCCGGTCGATGATCCCGCCCAGCTGCATGAAGATCGCGTTCTGCTCGGCGACCGAGCCGAGCGGCCGGCTGAATGCCGGCTTGTCCAGCACCGGGTCGGGCCCGGCGGCGCTGGCCGGCGTGGGGCAGAGGGCGGGGACGCCGCTGGCGGCGAGGACGGTCACGAGGACCAGTGCCGAACGGGTCGCGAGTCGCGTCAAGAATCGATTGGCATCCATTAATGGAGGATCCCATCGGCGCCGGTCGGCGGGCTACCCCTCGCCATGCCGGTCGGGAAGGGCGCGGGCCGCCATCCCCGCTGCTCCCGCGAACGTCCACGCGCCCCACCGCCGTCCACGACGCCCAGCCAAGGCGGTCAGGACCTCCTGGACCCTGAAGCAGCCGGGCGACGTCCATGACGTCCTGATCACCATGCGGGCCCACCGCAGCGCCATTCGCCGGCAAATGCGATAGCCACGCCGAAGCGGCGGGTGCGATGATCGACACCTGGGTCGCTAGCTCAACTGGCTAGAGCATTCGACTGAGTAGCGCGTCCGCTCTCCGCCTGTGCGGGCATGGAGGCGCTTCCTTCTCCTTGTTGGATCGAAGGGTTCGGGGTTCGAGTCCCCGGCGACCCACTGTGCCGCGGCTGCGGGTCGGCAACCGCCGGAGTCGACCGGAACGGGGGGACCACGTGCTCGAGAAGCTGATCATCCAGAAGACACTGCGGGTGCCGGCCAGCACCGGTGCGGCCGGCGACGGCGGGCCGGTGGCCCGGCAACTGGACGCGGCGCTGCTCGACGTCGGGTTCTCGGCGTCGCGGGCGCTGCTGGAGCACGTCGGCGCCCTGGCGCCCGCGCCGGCGATGGACCTCGCCGCCACGGTCGTCGCGGCGGTGCGCGAGCTGGTGGGCGACCACGTCCAGCACAACGCCTATTTCATCGGCTTCCCCGACGAGGTGCCGGACACCATCGAGTTCTGGACGGACCGCCTGCGGGCGGCCGTACTCACCGGCGGAGGCACGGCGAGCGACGCCCAGCTGCGCGACGCCGTGACCTCGGGCGGCGTGAACCTGCTCGGCCTGCCGGCCTACGGGACGTACCAGCACACCTGGGCCGAGCTCCTTGCCGCGCACGACGATCTGATCAGCGCAGCCGGTGACCGGGTGACGGTGCTGCGTCTCGGCGACACCGCCGACGTGGAGGCAGAGCGGCTCTATCTCGCCCTCGCCGGCAGCTCGACGCCGCACGGCGAAGCGGACCTCGCGATCCTCAGCGAGCTGGCGGTCGTCTGCGTGGACGGCGCGCAGCCGGCCGAGATCCCGGTACGCGAGAACCGGGCCGTGCTCAACGGGATCCGGCTCGTCCTCGGGCGGCCGCTGGTCGGCGTCGACACGACGACCGACGTACTGCGCCTCGCCTGCCAGGTCTCCGGCGGCGACGCCGCACTGGTGACACCCACGCGGTTCCGTGCGTTCCGGCGCCCCGAGCGGCGGATGCTGCTGGCCGCGCTGGACGAGGTCGTCGGCGCGAGCCCGGCGAAGCTCGCCGACGTCGTGCGGCACGCGGAGCGGTGGAAGCGGCTGGGGGAGCGGCTGCACCCGCACGAGTACGGCCAGTGGCCGCACGCGCAGGCGGTGTTCGCGGTCGCGCGCGGAGAGCGGCCGGTCCGCACCATCGCCGGCCGCGCGGAGGCCGCGATCCGCGCCGGAGCCGTCGGCCGGGCCGCATCGGTGCTGTCGGCCGCGCCGGGCCTGCTCCTGCGCTCCGCCGACCGGCTGCTGCGGCTGGCGCCGCCGGCGGAGCGGGCCGCTGTGGTCGAGTCGGTCACCGGTGCGCTCGCCTCGGCGTCGGGCCGGGTCCTCCTGTCGCTGCGCGAGCATGTCGACAACCGGCTGACGCCCGCGTCCGCCCGGCTGTACGCGAGCCGTTCGCGCAACGCCTGGGTCGGGCCCGACGAGCGGCCGCCGCTGCCGGCCGGGCTGGTGGCCGAGCTGTCGTCGTTGCTGGACGCCGGGATCAGCGCCCGGCTGCCGGAGCTGGAACGACCGCTGGTGGTGGATCCGGAGGTGCTCGACGTCGCACTGCCGCTGTCCGGCAAGGCGGCCGAGGGCGGTTTCGCGGTGCTGCCGAGGGGCTCGCGCGCGGTGGTCACCGGTGAGCTGCTGCGCTTCTTCACGTACTGGCGTCAGAGCAGTCGTCGCACCGACTACGACCTGTCGGTGCTGCTGCTCGACGACGGGTTTCACAGCGCGGGCCAGGTGTCGTGGACGAACTACCACCACGACGGCGTGGTGCACTCCGGCGACATCACCGAGGCGGTCAACGGTGCGACCGAGTTCATCGACGTGCCCCTGACGGTCGGTGGGCGCTACGTGGTGCCGCAGGTCAACATCTACGCGGGCGAGTCGTTCGACGAGGTCGCCGAGTCGATGTTCGGGTACCAGACCCGTGCGCGCGACCAGCTCGGCGCCCCGTTCGACGCGCGTACGGTGCGGGCGCGTTCGCACCTGCGGGGTCAGGGCCGGGTCGCGCTGCCGATGGTGTTCGTCAGGGGCGAGCATGGCTGGCAGGCAGTGTGGCTGCACCTGTACCTGCGCGGCCGGCCCTCGTTCAACCGGGTGGAGGGGACCACGTTCACCACGGCCGACCGGGTGCGGGCTCTGCTGGAGCGGCGTTACCTCACGGTGTCGTACCTGGTCGACCGGTGGCGGGCGGGAGCCGAGGTGACGATGTGGGACGGTCGGCTGCCGGAGGAGCCGGTCACCTTCGTCGGCATCGAGGCGCCCGAGGGGCTGCCGGACGGATCGGAGGCGTATACGCTCGATCGGCTCAGTGAGTTGATCCCTGAGTAAGCGGCGAGAGCCGAGGCCATGCGGGCGCTTCCTGCTATCCCGTTCGATTCGGTACCTCCGCCAGGCGGGGGATTGGTATTCAGCACCCGCGCTCTCCTCGGCCCTCGCCCGCCCCGGCGGTGTCCTCAGGCCAGCAGGCCCTCACGCATCCGCGCGCCCAGGTTGATCGCACCTACCGCCCGGGGGCCGGTCGGGTCGTACACCTCGTAGGTGTTGTTGCGGCGCATCAGCTCACGGACGGCGGGTGGCAGCCGGGGCGGGTCGTCCATGGCCGCGAGGACCTGCGCGGTGCTCGAGATCAGGCGGTCGGCCAGGGTGGCGGCGTCGGTGTCCAGCCGCACCCGGCCGTACTCCCAGCCGGCCGTGGTCAGGTCGAGCACCTCGAACATGCGGGTCACCAGCGGGTCCGGGTCGGTCACCCGGTCGAGCCGGGACGCCTGGCTGCCGAGCACCGCGACGGCGGCGGCCACCTGGGCGTACGGATGGAAGCCGCACGGCAACGCGGACAGCGGCCATCGCAGGGCCTGGCCGGCTTCCTTCCACAGCGGACGGTAGTTGCGGCGGTTCACCAGGAGCCGCCGGCCGGTGCGGCGGTGCACCTCGTGGGCCTGGGCCTGCAGGTCCGCGTGGGCCTCGTCGGCGACCTGGCTCACGATCCGGGCCGCCACCACCAGGCCGTCGTCGTCGCCCAGCATGGCGGTGACCGCCTGGGCCTGCTCGCGGAACGGGATTCGCGTGTGGGCGCCGTACCGGTGCTGGACGTCCCGCAGCAGCGCCTGCTGCCGACCCGCATCGAGTTGGAGCCGCCCGCCACCGCCCAGTAACCCCCGGAGCCACCGCATTTCGCCTCGTTTCAGCAGAGCCGTCCCGGACCGCGGCAATGCTAGTGCGTCAGAGCTTTCCCGTACGGATCGGGTGGCCTGACCGCCACGGCGCCCGTGGTGGCCACCCCGGGCACCCGTCGTGCCCTTCGTGGCGGCGGGCCAGCGGCACACGTGGCCTCGCGCGGCGGACCATGAGCATCGTGGCCCTCCGCGCGGCGGGCCAGCGGCACGCGTGCGGGGATGTCGCAGTCGTGTTTCGGGTGCGTGGCGCGTCACCGGCTGGCGGCCTGGCGACGTTACGGCTTGACGAACGGCATGTTATCGCTCACAGTCGATGGCTAGGGACGGCGGCGGTGTGGTTCACCGGGCGGCCACGCTCGTCCGCCTCGGGTCAGGTTTCCACCAGGGCGTGCGCGGAATGTGTTAGCGCTAACTCCTGCGCGCCCGGCGTGCCGCCACGCGAAGCGGTGCGCCCGTCCTCGTACGCCATCTCCCTGTGTTTGAGGAGGATCATGTCTGTCTTTCGTCAGGCTCCATCGATCGCGCCGCCGTCGTGGCGTCGCGGGCGGCTGCTGCGGTTCGTCGCCGCCGGCGTGGCCCTGTTGGTCGGCGGTGCCGCCGCGGCGGTGGTGTCGTCGACGCCCGCCGCCGCGGCGACGGTCGACACGAGCGCGTGGTACGTATTGATCAACCGCAACAGCGGCAAGGCCCTGGACGTCTACAACCTGGCCACGAATGACGGCGCGCGCATCGTGCAGTGGGCGCGCAACGACGGCAACCAGCAGCAGTGGCAGTTCGTGGACTCCGGCGGTGGCTACTACCGGTTGCGGTCGCGGTTGTCCGGCAAGGTGCTGGACGTCTACAACTTCTCGACCGCCAACGGTGGCAGCATCGTGCAGTGGGCCGACAACAACTCGGTCAACCAGCAGTTCCGGTTGGCCGACTCCGCCGGTGGCTACGTCCGCCTGGTCAACCGCAACAGCAACAAGGTGGTGGAGGTCCAGGGCGCCTCGACCGCCGACGGCGGCAGCGTCGTGCAGTACGACGACTGGAACGGCAACAACCAGCAGTGGCAGCTCGTCCGCGTCGACGGCGGCGGAAACCCCACCACGCCGCCGCCTGGTACGTGTGCTCTGCCGTCGTCGTACCGGTGGTCGTCGTCGGGTGCCTTGGCGCAGCCGAGGGCGGGGTGGGTGTCGCTGAAGGACTTCACCCACGCCCCCTACAACGGCCGGCACCTCGTCTACGCCACCACCCACGACACCGGCACCACCTGGGGCTCGATGAACTTCGGCCTCTTCAACAACTGGTCCGACATGGCCTCGGCCAGCCAGAACCCCATGCCCTTCGCGGCCGTCGCACCCTCACTGTTCTACTTCGCCCCCAGAAACGTCTGGGTCCTGGCCTACCAGTGGGGCGGACCCGCCTTCTCCTACCGCACCTCCACCGACCCCACCAACGTCAACAGCTGGTCGTCACCGCAGACGCTGTTCTCCGGCAGCATCTCCGGCTCCGGCACCGGCCCCATCGACCAGGCGATCATCGGTGACAGCACGACCATGTACCTGTTCTTCGCCGGCGACAACGGCAGGATCTACCGCGCCAGCATGCCCATCGGCAACTTCCCCGGCAGCTTCGGCTCCACCTCCACCGTCATCATGAGCGACACCACGAACAACCTGTTCGAAGGCGTCCAGGTCTACAAACTCCAGGGCCAGAACCGGTACCTCATGCTCGTCGAGGCGATCGGCGCACAAGGCCGCTACTTCCGCTCCTTCACCGCCACCAGCCTGGGCGGCACCTGGACACCGCAGGCCGCCACCGAGAGCAACCCCTTCGCCGGCAAGACCAACAGCGGCGCCACCTGGACCAACGACATCAGCCACGGCGAGCTGATCCGCAGCAACGCCGACCAGACCATGACCATCGACCCCTGCAACCTCCAACTGCTCTACCAGGGCCGATCCCCCAACTCCGGCGGCGACTACGGCCTGCTGCCCTACCGACCGGGTCTGCTGACGCTGCAGCGTTGACGACGTGACACCGGTTCCGCTCGGCTGTTCCTGACGTTCGCGGGCGCCGGCGAGTGCCGACGGTCAGCGTCCGGGCGCGGGACCAGGATCGGAGAATCACCAGGGGCGGGCTCGGCGCGACGCCGAGCCCGCCCCTGACCACGCGGAGGGTACGTGGTGCGGGAGACGACCGGTCCCGCGCCGGACGCCCGGCGTGCGGGTCTCCCGCCGGCCAGCGGTATCCGCTCGACCCTGGCCTCGATGACACGACAGGTGTCGGCTGCTACCTGACTTCGTATACCGACAATCGGTCATCGCCGACGGGAGAGGGCTGTGCGGCGACGCGCGAACGTCGCCGCACAGCCCTCTGCCGGGGAGGTCGACTCAGGCGCGGGACCACTGCATGCTGGCGGCGGAGCTGCACGTCCGCTGTTCCAACGCGGCGCCGACAGCGGTGGATCCGGCGACCACGCTCACACACTTGTTGCTGTTGGCGTTGACCAGGTGGTGGTAGCCATCACCGGTGGATCGCCAGCTGAACACCTGGTTGAGGCCGTCGTGGCAGGTGTACTGGACGATCTGGGCCCCGTCGGCCGTGGAGAAGTTCAGCACGTCGACGCACTTGCCGCTGTGGACGCTCTGCAGCCGTACGTTGCCGCTGCCGGCATCGAGGAACCGCCACTGCTGCCAGCTCTGTCCGTTGCCCGTCCACTGACCGATCACGGCCAGGTCGTCGAGGTTCGGCTGCTGGACGTCGATGACCTGGCCACTGTTGCGGTTGGTCACCCGGTACGACGGGGCGGCCGTCCCGCTGCCGAACTGCCACCAGTCGACGTTGAACAGGTTTCCGGTGCCTCCGGCGAATCGCAGATACAGGTCGCGGGTGCCGGTGGCCCCGCTGACCGCGCAGGTGGAGGTGGTCCACGTCTGCCAGCCGCCGGTACCGCCGACGGCACACGTGCCGGCGGGCGGACCGGTGACGCTGTCGAGTCGTACCTCGATCCGACCGCCGGCCGCTCCGGAGGCCACCCGGGCGCTGAAGGAGCTCGCGCCGGCGCCGAAGGCGACGCCCTTGACCTTGATGTAGTCGCCGTTGGCGAGGTAACCCACGTTCATGCCACCCTCGCTGGACGGCTCGGTCTCGATGCCGGAACCCCAGGCGATCGTCTCGGCCTCCTGCCGTGTGTACGGGTTCAGCGTGCCGACCTGTGGGACGCCGGCGGTGGTCATGTTCATCGTGGGGATGGTGCCGTTGGGGTTGTAGGCGAACTTCTCCACCGCCACGGATCGGGTGAATCCGCCGCCGCCGGGCAGCGCCCCGTTGTGGTAGAAGAAGTACGATCCCCCGTTGAAGTCGACGAGGCCGGGGTGATTGGTGAAGCTGGCACCCTGCCGCGGCATGATCGTGCCCCGGTACGTCCACGGTCCGGTCGGGCCGGGTGCCGTCGAGTAGCCGATGAACTCGGAGCAGCACTCCGCCGCGAACACGTTGTAGTAGAGCCCGTTGCGCTTGAAGACCCACGGGCCTTCCTCGTAGAGCGTCGGGCGGCTCGGGTTGCCGGTCCGGGTGCCGAACCCGGCGGTGGTGAGCGGGATCCGGGTCGGGCTGCCGGAGAACGAGATCATGTCGGGATTGAGCCGCACGAACCACAGGTTGGGGTTACCCCAGTACAGGTAGGCCTGCCCGTCGTCGTCGACGAAGGCGTGCGGGTCGATCTCACCGTTGCCGACCAGCGGGCGGCCGAGCGCATCCCGGAACGGCCCGGTGGGGCTGTCGGCGACCCCGACCCCGATCACCATTCCTCCACCGCGTTGCCGCACCGGGACGTACCAGTAGAACTTTCCGTTTCGCGGGACGACGTGGCCTGCCCAGGCGTCCGCCTCCGCCCAGGCGAAGGTGCCGAGGTTCATCGGGACGCCGTGGTCTGTCCAGTTGACCATGTCGGCCGACGAGAAGACCCGCCACTCGCGCATGGTGAAGTACGTCGAGCCGTCCTCGTCGTGCCCGGTGTAGACGTAGACACGTCCGTTGTGCACCATCGGAGCCGGGTCGGCGGTGTAGATGTGCTGGACGATCGGGTTGTCGGCCTGCGCCGTGGCAGGCAGTAGGGCGATGGCGCAGATCAGGCCGGCGAGTACGGCGATGGCGCGCCGGGTTCTCGTCCTGATACGGCGTGCACGTGTCAGCTTCATGGTTCACTCCCAAGGTGTCGGGTGGTCCAGCGCCGGCGCAACCGCTGACCGGTATGGCCCGCGTCCGCGGGCGGCGGCCGGGTGGGAGAGGGCGCGTCCACCGGCCGCCGGACCACGGTCGGCGCCACCGGTCACACCCGGCTCCATCGCTGGTTGGGGTTGCCGTGGCAGGACCAGAGGATGACCGTGGTCCCGTTCGTGGTGCCACCGTTGTTGACGTCCAGGCACAGCGACGGGAAGCGGACGTTGCTCACCGTGCCGTCGCTGCGGAAGGCCCACTGCTGGTTCGTACCGCCGTTGCAGTCCCAGATCTGCACCCGGGTGCCGTTGGCGGCGGTCGTCGGGACGTCCAGGCACTTGCCGAGGATCCGCAGCGTCTGGCCGCTCTGGGTGATCTGCTGGTTGGGACCGGCGTGGCAGTCCCAGATGAGCGTCCCGGTGCCGTTGGCGGTGTTGGAGTTGTCGACGTCGAGGCATCGCCCGGCGGAATCGCTGCGTAGCCGGAACGTGGCGGGGGGAGGCGGGTTGGTGGTGCCGCCGCCGCTTACCCGGTACACCACCGTGCCGTGGGCGGGGACGCTCGCGGAGATGGCGCCGGTGGTCGTGGAGGTGGCGTCGGTCCACGCGTCCCGCAGGGTGAACGAGGTGCCGGTCTTGCCGATCGCCGTCGCCGTGGTGGAGATCGTCGTGGCCGAGCTGCCCTGGTTGAACAGGGCGACCGCGACGTCACCGTTGGCCAGCCGCTTGGCCAGGACCCGCCGGGTGCCGTCGTGGGACACCTGGACCGCCTGCCGGCCGAGACCGTCCTGGTTGATGGCGATCAGGTTCTGGTTCCGCAGGATGGTCAGCGTCGCCGCGCTGGCCGAGCGCAGGTCGTTGCCCATCATGAGCGGCGCCGCCATGATCGACCACAGTGCGAAGTGGCTGCGCATCTCGGTGTCGGTCATGCCGCCGTTGCCGATCTCCAGCATGTCGGGGTCGTTGAAGCCGCCCGGTGCGGCGTACCCGGCGAGCGGCACGTTGACGTCGACGATGTTCTGGATGCCCATCGGGTAGCCGTTGGTCTGGCCGGTGTTCCACGCGTTGGTGATGTCCTCGGTGGTGCGCCAGAGGTTCGCCACGTCGCTCCAGTTGCGCTGCGGCCCGGTCTTCTCGTGGATGCTGTTCGGGTTGATGCTGTAGACGATCGGCCGGCCGGTGGCGGCCAGGGCGTCCCGCATGATGCCGAACCTGGCGACCTGGTCGTTGATGGTCCCGGTGGGGGAGCACCAGTCGTACTTCAGGTAGTCCACGCCCCAGGCGGCGAACTGCCGGGCGTCCTGGTATTCGTGCCCGAGGCTGCCGGTGGAGCCGGGGAAGGCGTCGAAGTACTGCGCGCAGGTCTGGTCCAGTGGCGCCTGGTAGATGCCGAACAGCAGGCCGCGCGAGTGCAGGTAGTCGCCGAGCGCCTTCATGCCGCTCGGGAATCGCTGCGGATGCGCCTGGAGGTTGCCCTGCGCGTCCCGGTCCGGGTTGAACCAGCAGTCGTCGACGACGACGTACCTGTACCCGAGGTCCCGCAGCCCGTTGGCGACGATCGAGTCGGCCATCTGGCGGATGAGTGTCTCGTTGATGTTGCAGCCGAACGTGTTCCAGGTGTTCCAACCCATCGGCGGCGTCCGGGCGACGCCGTTGTTCAGCGCCTGTGCGGAAGGGGGCGCGATGACCCCGTCCGCGACGGTCGTCGCGAGGGCCACCGCCAGGACGCCCAGGGCGGCGGTCAGCCATTGCCTCGGTCTGCGCACGTGTTCCTCCTCGGTCTGAGTGGTGAGTGGCGTCGGTGTCGGGCGCCGACGCCGGGTACGGCGGACGAGGGCGTCACCGGGCGTGGCCGGGGGGATGCTCGCCCGGCCCTGTCGGCGGGCATCGATGGCGCGCCTCGGGTCGGTTCGGTCAGTCCGCGGCCGACCTCGTGCGGATCACGTCGTCGCCGTCCGTCGTCGCGACCCCGGTCGGCTCCAGCCCCGTGGCTGCCCGGGGGTGTCGCGAAGATGTGCGAAATGTTATCGCTGACATCCACCGATGTAAATCAGTCTGTCGATGCCGGTCGGTTTGCGCCGAGGTCGGCGCCAATTTGGATCCGCCTCGGTGCGCCATGCATGCTGGTCAATGCGTATCCGAAGGTGACCGACCCCGGAGCGGAGCTGCCGCCCGGCTGCTTGTCGCTGCGGGCGGGCGAATGCAGACGGGGGTCGAGAGTTGTCGCTAACAATGTGCGGCCGGCGAGTCGGAGGCGGGTGGCGAGGGGGCCCCGCTCCGGTGTCCCCGCTCGGCGGGCCTCGGCGCCCCGTCCGGGCCGCCGGGCGCAGGCGGGCGGTGACGCCGCGTGATTTTTCTGGCCCGGGTTCGCGCTCCGGCCGTCCTTTCCGTTACGGAGCTGTTGCCGGACGGTGTCTTGACGGTGCTCGATGTGAGCGTTAACACTAAGCCGGTCATCGATCGGAGGTGGGCATGAGCAGTGTGGACGGTACGGGCGATCGGTACGTGGTCGGAGTCGACTACGGCACGCTCTCCGGGCGGGCCCTCGTGGTGCGGGTCCGCGACGGTGCCGAGGTCGGGACCGCGGTGCACGAGTACCGCCACGGCGTGATCGAGGCCGCGCTCCCCGACGGCGGTCCGGCACTGCCCCCCGACTGGGCCCTTCAGGACCCGCAGGACTACCGCGACGTCCTGCGGCACGCCGTCCCCGCCGCGATGGCCGACGCCGGGGTGGATCCGTCGCAGGTGATCGGCATCGGCACCGACTTCACCGCCTGCACGGTGCTGCCGACGCTCGCCGACGGCACGCCGCTGTGCGAGATACCGGCGCTGCGCCACCGCCCGCACGCCTGGGTGAAGCTGTGGAAGCACCACGCGGCCCAACCGCAGGCCGACCGCATCAACGCGCTGGCCCGCGAGCGCGGCGAACCGTGGCTCGGTCGCTACGGCGGCAAGATCTCCGCCGAGTGGCAGTTCGCCAAGGGCCTGCAGATCCTCGCGGAGGACCCGGAGATCTACCACCGCGCCGAGCGCTTCGTCGAGGCCGCCGACTGGATCGTGTGGCAGTTGTGCGACGAGGAGACCCGCAACGTCTGCACCGCCGGATACAAGGGCATCCGACAGGACGGCCGATACCCGTCGACCGACTACCTGAGCGCGCTCGACCCGGACTTCGCCGACTTCGTGACCAAGCTGGACGGCCCGCTGCTGCCGCTCGGCGCGCGCGCCGGCACCCTCAGCGCCCGCGCCGCCGCCTGGACGGGACTGCCGGCGGGCATCGCGGTCGCCGCCGGCAACGTCGACGCGCACGTCACCGTGGCCGCCGCGCGGGCCCTGGCGCCCGGGCGACTGGTGGCCATCATGGGCACCTCCACCTGCCACGTGGTCAACGGCACCCGGCTCGCCGAGGTACCCGGGATGTGCGGTGTCGTCGACGGCGGCATCAGCGCGGGCGCGTGGGGCTACGAGGCCGGGCAGAGCGGGGTCGGGGACATCTTCGGCTGGTTCGTCAGGCACGCCGCGCCGGCCGGAGTCGCGTCGCACGAGCGCCTCACCGAGCTGGCCGCCGGCCAGCCGGTGGGGGCCCACGGCCTCGTCGCGCTCGACTGGTGGAACGGCAACCGGTCGCTGCTGGTCAACCACGACCTCAGCGGGATGATCGTCGGGCTGACCCTGGCCACCCGGCCGCAGGACATCTACCGGGCCCTGCTGGAGTCCACGGCGTTCGGCACCCGGCTGGTCATCGAGGCCTTCGTCGAGGCCGGGATACCGGTGCACGACCTGGTCGTCGCCGGCGGTCTCACCTCGAACCGGCTGCTCATGCAGATCTACGCCGACGTCACCAACCGCCCGCTGGGCATCATCGGCTCCGCCCAGGGGCCGGCGCTCGGCTCGGCGATCCACGCGGCGGTCGCCGCCGGGGCGTACCCGGACGTCCACCGCGCCTCCGAGGCGATGGGCCGGGTCGACGAGGGCGTGTACCAGCCGGACCCGGACAACGTGCGGGCGTACGACGCCCTGTACGCCGAGTACCGGGCCCTGCACGACCACTTCGGTCGCGGCGGCGACGACGTCATGCTCCGCCTGCGGGCGATGCGGAACGCCGCCGCGCACGCGCCGAGGGCGACGGCCCTGGAGGTGGTCGGATGAACACCGACACGGCACGGCAGGTGCGGGCCCTGCGGGAGACGGTGGCCCGGCTGCACGGCGAGCTGACCCGGTACGCGCTCGTGGCCTGGACCGCCGGCAACGTCTCGGCTCGGGTCCCGGGCCAGGACCTCATGGTGATCAAGCCCAGCGGGGTGGACTACGACGCCCTGACGGCGGAGACCATGGTCGTCTGCGACCTGAACGGGACCGTGGTCGACGGGGGCGGGGCGCCGTCCAGCGACACCGCCGCGCACGCCTACGTCTACCGGGCCATGCCGCAGGTCGGCGGCGTCGTGCACACGCACAGCAGCTACGCCACCGCCTGGGCGGCTCGGGGCGAGGCCATCCCGTGCTGGTTGACCGCGCAGGCCGACGAGTTCGGCGGGGAGATCCCGGTGGGCCCGTTCGCGCTGATCGGTGGGGACGACATCGGCAAGGGGATCGTCAGCACCCTGTCCGGGCACCGCTCGCCCGCGGTGCTCATGCGCAACCACGGGGTCTTCACCATCGGCAGGGACGCCCGCGCGGCGGTCAAGGCCGCGGTGATGTGCGAGGACGTCGCCCGCACCGCGCACCTGGCGAGGGCCCTCGGGCAGCCGCTGCCGATGGCGCAGGCCGACATCAGCTCGCTTCACGACCGCTACCAGAACGTCTACGGCCAACGCTCCACCGGCGGGTCACCGGGAGTGCCTCGACGCTCCTGACCGGCCCATCCGTCGGGCACGGCCCCTCCCGCACCAACCCCGTCACGACCCGGGACACGCGCCCAAGGTCACGGATCCGGATCACCCATCCCGAGGAGAACCGATGAGAACCAGGAGAACGGCACGCACCATCGTCGCCGTCGTCGCCGCCGTGCTGCTCACGGGCAGCGTGGCGGCCTGCGGCAACAGCGACACCGGCGACGGCTCCGCCGCCGACGGCACGATCACGCTGGGCTTCTCGCAGGTCGGCGCGGAGAGCGGCTGGCGGACGGCGAACACCACCTCGATCAAGGAAGCCGCCGCGGCGGCGGGCATCGAGCTGAAGTTCGACGACGCGCAGCAGAAGCAGGAGAACCAGATCAAGGCGATCCGCAACTTCATCCAGCAGAAGGTGGACGTCATCGCCTTCTCGCCGGTGGTGGAGTCCGGCTGGGACACCGTGCTCAAGGAGGCCAAGGACGCCGGCATCCCGGTGATCCTGACCGACCGCTCCGTCGACTCGGCCGACAAGTCCCTCTACAAGACCTTCCTCGGGTCGGACTTCGTCAAGGAGGGCCGCCTCGCCGGCGAGTGGCTGGTGGAGCAGACCAAGGGCGCCAGCGGCCCGGTGAACATCGTCGAGTTGCAGGGAACGACCGGATCGGCGCCGGCCAACGACCGCAAGGAGGGCTTCGCCCAGGCGATCGCCGCCAACCCGAACCTGAAGATCGTCGCCTCGCAGTCGGGCGACTTCAAGCGGGCCGACGGCAAGCAGGTCATGGAGCAGTTCCTCAAGGCCAACCCGAAGATCGACGTGCTCTTCGCGCACAACGACGACATGGGCCTGGGCGCGCTGGAGGCGATCACCGCGGCCGGCAAGGTGCCCGGCAAGGACATCACCATCATCACCATCGACGCGGTGAAGGACGGCATGCAGGCCCTCGCGGACGGCAAGTTCAACTTCATCGCCGAGTGCAGCCCGCTGCTCGGCCCCCAGCTGATGGACCTGGCGAAGAAGGTCCACGCCGGCGAGGAGGTGCCCGCCCGGATCGAGACCGAGGAGACCACCTTCACCCAGGAGCAGGCCAAGCAGGCGCTGCCAAACCGCAAGTACTGACCGCCGCCGGGGCCGCCGCCCGGCGGCGGCGACCCCGGCTCGTCGCTGGCCCTTCTCGTACCGCCACTCTCCAGAAGAGGTCCGATCAGATGACGGGTAGCCGTCCGGTCCTGACCATGACCGGGATCAGCAAGACCTTCCCCGGGGTACGCGCGCTGCACGACGTCGACTTCCGGCTGTTCCCGGGCGAGGTCCACGCCCTGATGGGCGAGAACGGGGCCGGCAAGTCGACCCTGATCAAGGTGTTGACCGGCGTGCACGCCATCGACGAGGGCACCGTCGTGCTCGACGGTGAGCGGGTCAGCTTCAGCGGCCCGATGCAGGCGTCGGCCTGCGGCGTGAGCACCGTCTACCAGGAGGTCAACCTCTGCGCCAACCTGTCCGTGGCGGAGAACATCTTCATCGGCCGCGAGCCTCGCCGGTTCGGCGCGATCCGCTGGGGCGAGACGCGTCGGCGGGCGCGGGAACTGCTGGCCCGGCTGGACCTCGACGTGGACGTCGGCGCGCAGCTCGGCACGTACTCGCTGGCGGTGCAGCAGATGGTCGCCATCGCCCGGGCGATCGACGTACGGGCCCGGGTGCTGATCCTCGACGAGCCGACGTCCAGCCTGGACGCGGGCGAGGTCGCCCAACTGTTCCGGATCATGCGGCAACTGCGCGACGAGGGCATCGCCATCCTGTTCGTGACGCACTTCCTCGACCAGGTCTACGACATCGCCGACCGCATCACCGTGCTGCGCAACGGCGCCCTGGTGGGGGAGTACCGGACCGGGGAGCTGCCCCAGCTGAGCCTGGTGGAGAAGATGATCGGCAAGGAGCTCGACGTCCTGGAACGCCTCGACGAGCAGCAGCAGCGGACCACCGCCGTCCGGCGCGACGCGGCTCCGCTGGTGGACGCGTCGGCGCTGGGCCGCACGGGCGCGGTCGCGCCCTTCAGCCTGCGGATCCACGCCGGTGAGGTGGTCGGGCTCGCCGGCCTGCTCGGCTCCGGCCGTACCGAGGTGGCGCGTCTGCTGTTCGGCGCCGACCGCGCCGACCACGGCAGGGTCGCCATCGACGGCGGCGGGACGCCGTTGCGCCACCCCGGCCAGGCCATCGACCGCGGCGTCGGGTTCTGCTCGGAGAACCGCCGTGCGGAGGGCGTGATCCCCGAGCTGTCGGTGCGGGAGAACATGATCCTCGCGATGCAGGCGGCCCGCGGATGGCTGCGGCCGATTCCCCGCCGCCGGCAGGACGAGCTGGTCGAGAGGTACGTCCGGGCGCTCAGCATCCGGCCGGCGAACCCGGACCTGCCGGTGCGCAACCTCTCCGGCGGCAACCAGCAGAAGGTCCTCCTGGCCCGCTGGCTCATCACCGAGCCGCGTCTGCTGATCCTCGACGAGCCCACCCGTGGCATCGACATCGGCGCGAAGACCGAGATCCAGAGACTGGTGGTCCAGCTCTCCGACGACGGCATGGCGGTGCTGTTCATCTCCGCCGAGCTGGAGGAGGTGCTGCGGCTGAGCCACCGGGTCGCCGTGATGCGTGACCGGACGATGGTCGCCCAGCTCGACAACGACGACACCCTCGACGCCGACCGCGTCATGCGGACCATCGCCCGTGCCACCAGCGGCGAGGAGGCGATCCGGTGAACGCCCTCGCCGACCGCCTCCGCCCGCTGACCGTCCACCGCCTGTTCTGGCCGGTGCTCGTGCTGGTGGTGATGATCCTGGCCAACGCGGTCCACCGGCCCGGCTTCCTCGCCATCGAGGTCAAGAACGGGCACCTGTACGGCTCCCTCGTCGACATCCTCCGGCTGAGCGCACCGCTGATGCTGGTCGCGCTGGGCATGACCCTCGTCATCGCCACCGGTGGCATCGACCTGTCCGTCGGCTCGCTCTGTGCCATCGCCGGCGCCATCGCCTGCCTGCACATCAGCACGGCGCCCGACCAGAACAGCCCGTCGACCGTCCTCACGGCGGTCGCGCTGGCCTTCGGCGCCGCGCTCGTGCTCGGCGCCTGGAACGGGGTGCTGGTCGCCGTCATCGGCATCCAGCCCATCATCGCCACGCTGATCCTCATGGTGGCCGGGCGAGGCCTGGCACAGCTGATCACCGAGGGCCAGATCATCACGATCAACTCCGGCCCGTACCGGGCGATCGGGCTCGGCCACTTCCTGACCCTGCCGCTGGCCATCTTCACCGCACTCGCGGCGGCCCTGCTCATCGCCGCCCTCACCCGCCGCACCGCGCTCGGCCTGATCATCGAGTCCGTCGGCGGCAACGCCGAGGCGAGCCGGCTGGCCGGCATCCGTTCCGGGCGCGTCATCTTCCTCGTGTACGTGGTCAGCGCCGCCTGCGCCGCGATCGCCGGGTTCATGATGACGGCGAACGTGTCCAGCGCCGACGGCAACGCCGCCGGTCTCTGGGTGGAACTCGACGCGATCCTCGCGGTGGTCATCGGCGGCACCTCACTCGCCGGCGGCCGGTTCTCCCTCGGCGGCACCGTCCTCGGCGCGCTGATCATCCAGACCCTCACCACCTCGGTCTACGCCATGAACATCTCGCCGCAGACGGCCCTGCTGTTCAAGGCGGTCGTCGTCATCGCCGTCTGCCTCATCCAGTCGCCGGCGTTCCGGGCCAGGTTCCGCCGCCGACGGGGCGCGACCACACCCGGGCCCGCGGCGGCGCGGCGGGAGAAGGAGCAGGTGCCGGCATGAGCAGTACGTCGCTGACCACCGGCCGCGCCTGGCGGCCCGGGGTGCCCCGGCGGCACGTACCGGTCCTGGCCACGCTCGCCCTGCTGCTGGTCATGTACGGCGTCGGCGTGTCCCAGTACCGCGCGTTCTCCAACGTCCAGGTCGTCTTCAACGTCTTCATCGACAATGGGTTCCTGCTGGTCGTCGCGGTCGGCATGACCTTCGTGATCTTCACCGGCGGTATCGACCTGTCGGTCGGCTCCGTGGTCGCGATGACCGCGATGGTGTCGGCGTCGCTGCTGCGCGTCGGGCTGCCCGCGGGCCTGGTGCTGGTCATCGCGCTGCTGATCGGCCCGACCCTCGGGTTCCTGATGGGCTGCGCCATCCACTTCTTCGAGATCCAACCGTTCATCGCCACCCTCGCCGGGATGTTCTTCGCCCGGGGCATGTGCACGTTCATCAGCGACGCGTCGATCCCCATCACCGACGGCTTCTGGACGGCCGTGTCGCAGGAGCGCATCGGGGATCCCAGGGGGAACTTCGTGTCGATCAGCGTGCTGATCGCGTTCGCGGTGGTGCTCGTGGCCGCCTACGTGCTCACGTACACCCGCTTCGGCCGCAACGTGTACGCGATCGGCGGCAACCCGCAGTCGGCGTTGCTGATGGGCCTGCCGGTGGGGCGTACCCGGATCGCCGTCTACACGGTGAGCGGGTTGTGCTCGGCCGTGGGCGGCATCCTGCTGTCGTTCTACACGCTCTCCGGGGCACCGCTGATCGCCGTCGGCATGGAACTGGACGTGATCGCGGCCGTCGTCATCGGCGGCACCGTCCTCACCGGAGGGGCCGGCTACGTGTTCGGCACGGTGCTCGGCGTGCTGGTGCTCGGCGTGATCCAGACCCTGATCACCTTCGACGGGAGCCTCAACTCCTGGTGGACGAGGATCGTGATCGGTGGCCTGCTCTTCGCCTTCATCCTCCTCCAGCGCCTCATCGGCATCCGCTTCAAGTGACCGCCCCTCTCGGAAGGCAATTGCATGGCATCGCACCCCGAACCCGAGGTCTGGTTCCTCACCGGCAGTCAGGGCCTGTACGGCGAGGACACCCTCCGGCAGGTCGCCGATCAGTCCCGGCAGATCGCCGCGCAGCTCGACGACGCACCGGGGATCCCCGTACGGGTGGTCTGGAAGCCGATCCTGACCTCCAGCACCGACATCCTCGACGCGTGTCGGGACGCCGCCGTGCAGGGCGCGGTCGGGGTGATCGCCTGGATGCACACCTTCTCGCCGGCCAAGATGTGGATCGCCGGTCTGGACGCCCTGCGGACTCCGCTGCTGCACCTGCACACCCAGGCCAACGTCCTGCTGCCCTGGGACGAGATCGACATGGACTTCATGAACCTGAACCAGGCCGCGCACGGCGACCGTGAGTTCGGCTTCATCCAGACCCGTCTCGGCGTCGCCCGCAAGACCGTCGCCGGGCACGTCAGCGACCCCCGGGTGACCGCCCGGATCGGGGCCTGGGCGCGGGCCGCGCTCGGGTACTCGGCGATGCGTTCGCTGCGGCTGGCGCGCTTCGGGGACAACATGCGCGACGTGGCGGTGACCGAGGGCGACAAGGTCGAGGCGGAGCTGCGCTTCGGCGTCTCGGTCAACACCTACGGGGTCAACGACCTCGTCGCGGTCGTCGACCAGGTGGCCGACGCGCACATCGACGACCTGGTCAAGGAGTACGACGACACCTTCCGTGTCGATCCGCAGCTACGGCCGGGCGGGGCGCGACACGACTCCCTGCGCTACGCCGCGCGGCTGGAGCTGGGCCTGCGCGCCTTCCTGGACGAGGGCGGTTTCCGGGCCTTCACCACGAACTTCGAGGACCTGGGCGGTCTGCGCCAGCTCCCGGGCATCGCCGTGCAGCGGCTCATGGCCGACGGCTACGGCTTCGGCGGGGAGGGCGACTGGAAGACCTCGGTGCTGGTGCACTCGCTCAAGTCGATGGCGGTCGGGGTGCAGGGCGGGACGTCCTTCATGGAGGACTACACCTACGACCTGACGCCCGGCGACGAGCTGGTGCTCGGCGCCCACATGCTCGAGGTGTGCCCGACGATCGCCGGTGACACCCCGCAGGTCGAGATCCATCCGTTGAGCATCGGCGGGCGCGAGGATCCCGTCCGGCTGGTGTTCGACGCCGCGCCCGGTCCGGCGGTGGTGCTCGGCCTCGCGGACATGGGGGAGCGCTTCCGCCTGGTGGCCAACGAGGTCGACGTGGTGGCGCCGCCGCGTCCGCTACGCCGGCTGCCGGTCGCGCGGGCCGTGTGGCGGCCCCGTCCGCACCTGGCCGGCTCGGCGGAGGCCTGGATCACCGCCGGCGCCCCGCACCACACCGTGCTGTCCCAGGCGGTGGGCGTGGAGGAACTGTACGACCTGGCCGAGATGACACGCACCGAGCTGGTGGTCATCGACGGGCACACCGACCCACGCCGCTTCGCCGACGAGATCCGGTGGAACCAGGCCTACTACCGGCTCGCCCGGGGGTTCTGACCCGCGCGCCCCGACGGATCCGGTCCCTGTCAACGCTCCCGAAGGAGGATCATGATGGCCATCGATGAACCCCCGCGGGCTGTGCCCCGACGGCGCGGTTGGCTGACGCGTGTCTCGGCCGCGGTGGTGGCGGTGCTCGTGGCGGGCGGGCTCGTCGCGGTGTCCCCGGCACCGGCGTCGGCGGCGACGGTCGACACGAACGCGTGGTACGTGTTGGTGAACCGCAACAGCGGCAAGGCCCTCGACGTGTACAACCAGGCGACGACCGACGGGGCGCGCATCACGCAGTGGTCGCGTAACGACGGGAACTGGCAGCAGTGGCAGTTCGTGGATTCCGGCGGCGGTTTCTACCGGCTGAGGTCGCGGCACTCGGGCAAGGTGCTCGACGTGTACAACTTCTCCACGGCCAACGGCGCGGCCGTGGTGCAGTGGGCGGACCACAACGGCACGAACCAGCAGTTCCGGCTGGCGGATTCGGCCGGCGGTTTCGTGCGGTTGGTGAACCGAAACTCGAACAAGGTCGTGGAGATGCAGAACGCCTCGACCGCCGACGGCGGCAACGTCGTGCAGTACGACGACTTCAACGGCACCCACCAGCAGTGGCAGTTGATCCGCGTGGGCGACGCCGGCACCCCCGGCGGCACCTTCACCAACCCGGTCGTCTGGCAGGACTTCGCCGACGTCGACATCATCCGCGTCGGCGACGTCTACTACATGTCCGCGTCCACCATGCACTACTCCCCGGGCGCACCGGTGCTGCGCTCGTGGGACCTGGTGAACTGGGAGTTCGCCGGGCACTCGGTGCCCCGGTTGGACTTCGGCACGAAGTACGACATGGCAGGCGGCACCCACGGCTACGTCGACGGCATCTGGGCCTCCACGCTGAACTACCGGCCGAGCAACCGGACCTTCTACTGGGCCGGGTGCATCGACTTCGCCCAGACGCACATCTACACCGCGTCCGCGGTCGACGCCACGTGGAACCGCCACGCCACCATCCCCCACTGCTACTACGACGCGGGGATGCTGATCGACGACAACGACACCATGTACGTCGCGTACGGCAACGGCACGATCAGCGTCGCCCAGCTGTCCGCCGACGGGCGCACCCAGGTGCGGGCCCAGCAGGTCTACCAGACGCCGTCGAGCATCGGCACGCTGGAGGGAGCACGCTTCTACAAGCGCAACGGCGCCTACTACATCTGGCTCACCCGCCCGGCCAACGGCCAGTACGTGCTCAAGTCGACCAACGGCCCGTTCGGCCCCTACGAGCAGCGTCAGGTGCTGCTCGACATGCCCGGTCCGATCGCCGGTGGCGGGGTGCCCCACCAGGGCGGGCTGGTGCAGACCCAGACCGGCGCCTGGTACTACATGGCGTTCACCGACGCGTACCCGGGTGGGCGGATGCCGACGTTGGCGCCCATCACCTGGACCAGCGACGGCTGGCCCCGGGTGCAGGCGGTCAACGGCGCCTGGGGGAGCACCTATCCCCATCCGCTGCCACCGCGCCCGGTCAAGCCGCTCACGGGCACCGACACCTTCCCGGGCACCAGCCTCGGCGTCCAGTACGAGTGGAACCACAACCCGGACGACAACCGGTGGTCGGTGAATGACGGGCTGCGCCTGCAGGCCGCGTCGGTGACCAACGACCTCTACCGGGCCCGCAACACGCTGACCCACCGGATCCAGGGGCCGACCTCGACCGGAACCATCGAACTGGACTACTCCACGATGCGTGACGGCGACCGGGCCGGGCTGGCGATGCTGCGCGACACGTCGGCGTGGATCGGGATCAAGCGGGACAACGGCGCCACCCGCGTGGTCATGACCAATGGCCTGACCATGGGCAGCGACAACTGGAACACGACGGGTACCGGCACCGAGATCGCCAGCGCCCCGGTCTCCGGCGGGCGGATCTGGTTGCGCGCCAACGCCGACATCCGACCCGGCTCGGGGCGGCAGGCGAGGTTCTCGTACAGCACCGACGGGGTCACCTTCGTCGCGCTGGGCAACGCGCTGACCCTCAACAACGCCTGGCAGTTCTTCATGGGATACCGGTTCGGCATCTTCAACTACGCCACCCGGTCCCTGGGGGGCGCGGTGACGGTGCGCCGGTTCACCCTCAGCACACCGTGATGTCGGTCGCCTTCCCCGGGCGTACGGCAGCCTGAGGACGGCGCGGCGGACGGGCCGGGGGCGGGACGCGGACGATCGCCGCGAACCGCTCCGGCCCCGGGCCGCGCGCCGCCAGGAGTCCCTGCTCCGGGGGAGCCACGCGATCCCCTCGGGCAGCGGGCACAGACGTTGTCGCCGGACCCGTAGGGGCGATGGATGCAGACGCACCCCACCGATTCGTCGGGGTTCGGCGACGCGGTGCCGGACCGGACGGCTCAGCCGCACTCTGGGCGACGGGACGGCTGGCGTAGACTGTCGACGTTCCAACCTCGGTCACCCGGCACACGTCGCCGTGGCGGATGGGAGGGCGGATTCAGCACCACGAAGGCCGCTCCCGTCGACGTCGGCGTGCGCGATCGCCGACGGGCGGGCGGGGGAGGTGAGGTGACCGTGCGGAGTCCCGCGATGACGGATGTGGCTCGCCTCGCCGGCGTCTCCCACCAGACGGTGTCCCGCGTCCTCAACGGGCACCCCAACGTGCGCGAGCAGACCCGGCTTCGCGTCCAGGCGGCGATCGTCGAGCTGGGCTACCGACCCAACCGGGCCGCGCGGGCACTGGTGACCGGCAAGTCCCAGGTCATCGGTGTGGTCGCGCAGAACACCACCCTCTACGGTCCGGCTTCGCTGCTGGCCGCGCTGGAACAGGCGGCCGCCGAGGCGGGCTTCGCGGTCAGCGTCGGCAGTGTGAGCGACCTGGACCACCGGTCCATCTCCGCGGCGGTGGAGCGGCATCTCGCGCACCGGGTCGCCGGCATCGTCGTGATCGCGCCGGTGGAGTCGGCCGGGGAGGCCCTCGAACGGCTTCCCCAGGACGTGCCCCTGGTCACCGTCGACGGTGACCCGCGCCGACCGATCCCGTTGGTGACGGTCGACCAGGTCGCCGGCGCCCGGGCCGCCACGCAGCACCTCCTCGACGCGGGGCACCGGACGGTCTGGCACGTCTCCGGCCCGCCGGACTGGTTCGACAGCGCGGGGCGCATCGAAGGATGGCGGGAGGCCCTACACCTGGCCGGCGCCGAGGTGCCACCGCTGGTCCCGGCGGACTGGTCCGCGGCGGCCGGCTACCGGTGCGGTCAGATGCTCGCCCGGATGCCGGAGGTCACGGCGGTCTTCACCGCCAACGACCACCTGGCGCTGGGTGTGCTGCGGGCGTTGCACGAGCACGGCCGGCGGGTGCCCGACGACATCAGCGTGGTCGGCTTCGACGACGTGCCGGAGGCGGCGTACTTCATCCCGCCGCTGACCACCGTGCGGCCCGACTTCGCCGCCGTCGCCCGGGCGAGCCTGGACATGTTGCTCGCCCAGATCGGGTCCCCGGACCTCGCCGGCCCGTTGCGGCAGACGGTCGCACCGAGCCTGGTCGCCCGCGCCAGCGTCGCGGCCCCGCCGCGCCGCTAGCCACCCCACCGCGCGCGGGCGCGGTGCGACGGGCCGAGGCGTACGCCTTCGTGGCCCGCGGGCACGCCAACCGCCGGTCGCGGCAGGCCGCGTCCTGACCGCCGGAGCGCCCTCGGCGGCGTCGACCTCCGGCGCGCGGCTGTGTCCCGGCATGCGGTCGTGGTGGACGAGCGGGGTCGTCCGACGGGTCGCGGGCCGGGCCGACTGACCTGCTGATTCTCGGCCGAACACTCCCTGATCGCCGCAGGCGCCACTGGTCGGGCTGTCTAGACCCAACGTATGAGAAGCGGCCGAGTCCGACCAACCGCCGACCCGGCCGGGGGCACCGGTAAAGGCCGTCGATATTGACGTTCGACGACGGCACGGACAGAATCACGGCACCCACCATGATCCCCTCTGGGAGATGCCATGACCCGTCCCCGCCTGCCGTTGCTCCGGGCGGCCAGCCGGCTCGCCGCGTTCGCCGCGGCCACCGCCGGTGTGCTGCTCGCCTTCGCCGTACCGGCCAACGCCGCCGCACCCACCGGGCGCTACGTCGCGCTCGGTGACTCGTACACCTCCGCCCCGCTGGTCCCCACCCAGGTGGACCTGAACTGCCTGCGCTCCAACCGCAACTACCCGTCGCTGGTCGCGGCCTCCGCCGGCTCGTCGTCGTTCGCCGACGTGAGCTGCTCCGGCGCCACCACCGAGGACATCCTCGTCGGCGGCAGCGGCGCCCTGGGCATCTCGCTGCCGCCGCAGCTCAGCGCCGTCACCTCGAACACGAGCCTGGTCACCGTGCAGATCGGCGGCAACGACATCGGCTTCTCCGGCATCATCAGCGACTGCGCGGAGGCGAGCCTCAAGAGCCCGCTCGGATCCCCGTGCAAGAACCGGTACACCGCCGGTGGCGTCGACCAGTTGCAGGCCAGGATCGCCGCCACCGCGCCGAAGGTGACCGCCGTGCTGCAGGCGGTCCGCCGGGCCGCCCCGGGCGCGCGGGTCGTGGTGCTCGGGTACCCGGCGATCCTGCCCGACAGCGGCTACGGCTGCTGGCCGGTGGTGCCGATCGCCTACCAGGACGTGCCGTACCTGCGCAGCGTCCAGAAGTCGCTGAACACGATGCTCGCCGCCACCGCGGCCGCGAACGACGCCAGCTACGCCGATGTCTACGCCCCGTCGGTCGGCCACGACACGTGCAAGAGCAGCGGCACCCGGTGGGTCGAGGGGCTGATCCCGCAGAACGCCGCGGCCCCGTTCCACCCCAACGCCAGGGGCGAGCAGGGCATGGCCAACGCGCTGCTGGCCAAGCTGAACGGCTGACCGACCCGTCGGCCCACGGGGCCACGCCGCGCTCTGCCCGGTCTCCGGACCGGACAGAGCGCGGCTGCCGCCTCAGGCGCGGGGAACCGCGGACCCGGCCGGTTCCGGGCCGGGGTCACGCGACGATGTGATGGCCCGCCTTGACGACCTGGTCGTACTCGCTGCGCCGGGCGTCGTAGGCGGCCTCCAGGAAGGTCTCCGAGTCCGGTCCCACCGGCAGCCGTAGCGGCGGCGACTCCATCTGACCGAGCCGCCAGACCACGTCCGCGAAGAGTGCCGGAGAGTTCACCTCGACCTTGGTGTTCATGCCGCGCAGCGCGCCGAGCAGGCCGTCGCTGACGGGCGTGTAGTCCGCGATCCGGTGCTCCGGCATGACCAGGTTGGCGCTGTAGCCGGTGGCGAAGCCGCCCGGCTGAAGGATGGTGACCTTCACCCCGAGGTGCCCGGCCTCGGCGGCCAGCGACTCGGCCGCACCCTCCATCGCGAACTTGCTCGCCGTGTACGCGGCCAACCCGGGGAAGGGGACCACACCGGCGACCGAGCTGACGAAGACCGCGTGCCCGTGGCGCTGCGCCCGCCACACCGGCAGTACGGCCCGGGTGAGCCGCCACGGCCCGAAGACGTTGGTGTCGAACTGCGCGGCGAGTTCCGCGTCGGAGACCTCCTCGAAGGTGCCGAACTGCCCGTAGGCGGCGTTGTTCACCAGGACGTCGACGCCACCGAAGGCGTCCACCGCCCGCTCGACCGCCTCCGCGCACTGCGCCGGATCCCGTACGTCCAGGGCGGCGGCCACCAGGTTGCCCGGATGCCGGGCCACCAGTTCGTCGAGGGTCTCCGGCCGCCGGGCCGTCGCCACCACCTGTTCCCCCTCGGCGGCGAGTCGGGCTGCGAGGGCCCGGCCGAGTCCGCTCGAACACCCCGTGATCAACCATCGCTTCGCCATCGCTGTCGACCTTTCCCCAACCCGGAGGGTCACCCGTCGGAAGCAGAGTGTCAGGGGCGTCGACGCGGGTGAAGGGACAACGGCTGTCGCCAACCGGATTCGTCGGGTACCCGGCGCGGCTCGTCCGCCCTGGCCGCGCACCGTCGAGCTCCCCGGCACCGCCGAGCTCCCCGGGAGCGACGTGCGTTCCGTGCCGACGAGGGTCAGGTGGCGACGGTACGGTGCAGCCGGAGGAAGGACTCGGTGAATCCGAGTGCCGGCCAGGTGCGCGACGCGAGCAGGTTCGTCACCCGCCAGTCGGTCACCACGCTGTCGAATCCACTGTCGACGGCCCAGTCGATGACGGCCCCGCCGAGTGCCCGGCCCGCGCCCCTGCCCCGCGCGTGGGGGAAGACAGCGGCGAAGCCGAGGAATCCGGCGTTGTCCGGGCGGGCCAGACCCAGATGCGAACCCGACTTCTCCAGAGCACATCCGATGGCCGAACCGACCACGTGGCCGTCCGACTCGGCCACGAACGTGGCGAGTCCGGTGTCGGCGATGCCCTCCTCCCACTCGGCCAGGTTCTCCTCGACGGTCGACAGCACGCCGGGGGAGAACGTCGGGGACGAGCCGTGTTGCCGGGGGAGTTCGAGGTCGAGCTCGGCAAGTGCCGGGATGTCGGGACGACCGGCCCGACGCACCGACACCCCCGCGACGTCGACGGTCCGCGTCCTGACCGCAGGCCTGACGGCGTGCGCCTGCTGCTGCCCGAAACCGAGGCGGAACCAGGCCCGGACGAGGTCGGCGTCGTGCGCCGGCACCAGCACGTAGTGGGCCGTCCGGCCTTCTGCGACCCATCGGGTCGCCGCCGCCGCGTACAGGTCCCGTACCACCTCTGCGTCGGTCACCGCCTGCCCCGCCGCCTCCACCCAGATGTTCGGCCCCCACACCGGTGACGATTTGGGGGCTCCGAGGACGAAGCCGACCGGAACGGCGTCGCGCAGTGCCACCGCGCCTGATGCGCCGCTCGTCTCGAACGCGGCGGTCAGCTCGCGCAGCGCGGCGTCGACCGCACAGAACCGCGCGGACAGCAGCGGCTCGGCCGTCCGGTGCCGGCGGTGCCGTTCGGCCAGCAGCGCGCCGCACGCGGCCAGATCGGCGGACTCCATCGGCCGTACTCTGACTCGGGACATGTCCCGCAACGTAGCCACCGGCCCGTCCGTCGGCATCGGATTTTCGGGACGGGCCGCGACATGGCACGCCACGGGTCGCGAGTCACGACCCGGGTCCTGGTGTCGGAATCCGCCTTACGCCGGTACCGCCTGCGGATCCCCGGCGGCGTCGTGCGCGGCCATGGTCTCCTGCCGCAGGGGTTCCTCGCGCAGGATGGCGCAGTGCAGCCACGCGTCCGGGATGCCGAAGCCGTCCACGAGGGTCCGCATGTGCGGGCGTAGTTCCCTGAGCAGACCGTTCACCACAGCGGTGATCGCCTTGGAACGGGCCGGCGTGAGACGGCCGTGCTCCAGGAACCATCCCTTGTGGGCCTCGATGACGCTGAGCGCGTACAGGTCGCAGACGCGGGAGAGCAGCGCCCGGACGGCCGGGTCGGCGGTGTCCTCGATGCCGGCGACGAACGCCTCCAGGGTGACCCGGTCGACGTGCGCGGCGGCGACGGCGAGGACGTGGTCCTGGACGTCGTTGAAGATGTCGAACGGGCGGTCCTGCTTGGTAGCCGCTCCGTTGCGCAGGCGCCGGACGGCGCCGTCGAGGAGGTGTCTCTCGCGGTCCTCGAAGACCTTGAGCTGCCAGCCGCGGTCGGTGACGGCGACCTCGTCGTCGCGGCCGGGCACGGCGCTGATCATCCGCTCGATGAGCGAGCGCGCGGCGGTGCGTTCGAGCACCATCTCGCGGACCTGTTCGGCGACGAACGAGGCGCGCCCCCAGCCGTCCAACGAGCCGAACTCGTCCCGGTAGCCGGTGAGCAGCCCCTTGGCCACCAGTTGCAGCAGCACCGTGTTGTCGCCCTCGAAGGTGGTGAAGACGTCGGTGTCGGCCTTGAGGCTGGGCAGCCGGTTCTCGGACAGGTAGCCGGCGCCGCCGCACGCCTCGCGGCACATCTGGATGGTGCGGGTCGCGTGCCAGGTCTGCGCGGCCTTGAGACCGGCGGCGCGGGACTCCAGCTCCCGTTGCCGGTGCTCGTCGACCGGCTCGTCGCCGCCCTGCGCCTCGCTCAGCGCGGCCACCAGCTCGGCCTGGGCGAAGTGCAACGCGTACGTGGTGGCCAGGGCGGGCAGCAGCTTGCGTTGGTGGGCCAGGTAGTCGTTGAGCAGCACCTCCCGCTCCGCGTCGGGCGTGCCGAACTGGCGGCGGATGTCGCCGTAGCGCACCGCGATGGCCAGCGCCGACCTGGTGGCCGCCGACGCGGCCCCGCCCACGCTCACCCGGCCCCGGACCAGCGTGCCGAGCATCGTGAAGAAACGCCGGGAGTCGTTCTCGATCGGGCTGGAGTACGTCCCGTCCTCCGCGACCTGACCGTAGCGGTCCAGCAGCATGTCCCGGGGCACCCGCACGTGGTCGAAGCTGAGCCGTCCGTTGTCGACGCCGAGCAGGCCGGCCTTGGCTCCGGCGTCGCCGATGGTCACGCCGGGCAGCGTTCTGCCCTGCGCGTCGCGGATCGGGACCAGCCACGCGTGTACGCCGTGCCGCCGTCCACCGGTGATCAGTTGCGCGAAGACGACCGCCATCCGCCCGTCGCGGGCCGCGTTGCCGATGTAGTCCTTGCGGGCCGCCTCGTGCGGGGTGTGCAGGTCGAAGGTCTGCGTCTGCGGGTCGTACGTGCAGGTGGTGCGCAGCTGCTGGACGTCGGAGCCGTGGCCGGTCTCGGTCATCGCGAAGCAGCCGAAGATCTCGCCCGAGACGATGTCCCGCAGGTAGGCGTCGTGGTGCCGCCGGGTGCCGAGGGCCGCGACCGCGCCGCCGAACAGGCCCCACTGCACGCCTGCCTTGACCATCAGCGACAGGTCGACCTGCGCCAGCATCTCGCAGGCCACGATCGAGCCGCCGACGTCGCCCCTGCCGCCGTACTCGGTGGGGAAGGCCGACGCGATGCCCAGCTCGACGGGGAGTTCGGAGAGCAGCCGGGTGATCCGCTCACGTGCCTGGTCGCCGGTCTCGCCGTACACCGGGAGGAAGCGCGCGTCGAGGTGGTCCCGGTGCGCGTTGCGGACGTCGGCCCACGGCCCGTCGAGCGTTTCCCGCAGGCGGGCGAGGTCGATGCGGTCGGACGCGTGATCGGGCATGGTCACCCCTCGAAATGGCGGACATATCGGTACGTCTCTGCCCAATCAACACTACCCGCCACCTGCGGTGGCCTGGCGAGCGAGATCGCGGTGAGACGGGACACCATCGCCGTGTCGTGCCGCCGGCGCCCCCGCACGGTCGCGCTCGTCGCCGACCGCTCCCGTCGTCCCCGGCAAGGCATCTACCCGCGCGACGGCAGGCGCACACGTCCGATCCTCCGCCGCCGTGGCTCGTCACCGTCCCGGGCGCGAATCGTCACGGGGTTGTCGTATTGCGGCGGAGCCTGCGGGGTAGGGCTCTCCGGGAGACGCCAAGACGTGAGGAGCTAGTCGTGACGTACCCCTGGTTGTTCCCCGACGGCCTGCCGTCGCAGTTCCGTGCCGAGCCCACCTCGGCGGACGCCCGATTGGCCTGCCGGCTGCTCGACCGGATGCAGCGCGATCCGCTGCTGCGGCACGAGCGCATCTGCATCGAGGTGCAGAACCGCGTGGCGATCCTGGAAGGAGCGGTCGGCGAGCCCGCCCTGAAGGCTCGTGCCCACGCCCTCGCGTGGAGCATCCCTGGCGTGCACGACGTGAACAACCGGCTGTGCCCACCCTCCGACGCGTGACCGCGGAGACCCGAGAAGAATCTCCACGGCGATGTCGAGAATCCTCGACTGGCTCCGTCCCTGCCATGAACGCGACCACAATGGTCGGCGCCAGCACCGAGGAGAGACATCATGGCCAAGTACCTGCTGCTCAAGCACTACCGTGGCGCACCGGCCGCGGTCAACGACGTGCCCATGGACCAGTGGACGCCGGAGGAGATCTCGGCGCACATGCAGTACATGGACGACTTCGCGACCCGGCTCGAGGGCACCGGCGAGTTCGTCGACGGCCAGGCCCTCGCCCCCGAGGGGACGTTCGTCCGGTACGACGGTGAGGGGCGCCCGCCGGTCACCGACGGCCCGTTCGCCGAGACCAAGGACCTCATCGCCGGCTGGATGGTGATCGACGTCGACAGCTACGAGCGCGCCGTCGAACTGGCCGGGGAACTGTCGGCGGCCCCGGGGGCGGGCGGGAAGCCGATCCACGAGTGGCTGGAGCTGCGCCCGTTCCTGACCGCGCCGCCCACCATCACCGAGTGACCTGATGGACGAGGCACTGCTCCGGAGCCTCACGCCGGCGGTGCTCGGCGTCCTCGTCCGCCGCGGAGCCGACTTCGCGGCGGCCGAGGACGCCGTTCAGGACGCGCTGCTCGACGCGGTCCGGACGTGGCCGGCCGACCCGCCGCGCGACGCGAAGGGCTGGCTGGTCGCCGTGGCCTGGCGCCGGTTCCTCGACGCGACCCGCTCCGACGTGGCCCGCCGCCGGCGTGAGGACCTCCTCGACGAGGAGCCGACGCCCGGGCCCGTGCCCGTGGCCGACGACACGCTCCAGCTCTACTTCCTGTGCGCCCACCCGTCGCTGACGCCGTCGTCCGCGGTCGCGCTCACGCTGCGCGCCGTCGGCGGACTGACCACCCGCCAGATCGCCCAGGCGTACCTGGTGCCCGAGGCGACCATGGCGCAGCGCATCAGCCGCGCCAAGCGCACCGTGGCCGGCGTACGGTTCGACCAGCCGGGCGACGTCGCCACCGTGCTGCGCGTGCTCTACCTGGTCTTCAACGAGGGCTACTCCGGCGACGTCGACCTCGCCGCCGAGGCCGTCCGGCTCACCCGGCAGCTCGCGGCCGCGATCGACCACCCCGAGGTGGCGGGGCTGCTCGCCCTCATGCTGCTGCACCACGCGCGGCGCCGCGCCCGGACCGCGCCCGACGGCAGCCTGGTGCCGCTCGCCGCGCAGGACCGCGGCCGGTGGGACACCACGTCGATCGCCGAGGGCGTCGTCATCCTCCAGGCGGCCCTCGCCCGCGACCGGCTGGGCGAGTTCCAGGCCCAGGCCGCCATCGCCGCGCTGCACGCCGACGCGCCCACCGCCGAGGAGACCGACTGGGTGCAGATCGTCGAGTGGTACGACGAACTCGTGCGCCTGACCGACAGCCCCGTCGTACGGCTCAACCGCGCCGTGGCGGTCGGCGAGGCCGACGGGCCGCGTGCCGGACTCGCCGCGCTCGCGGCGCTGGACGACTCGCTGCCCCGCCACACGGCGGTGGCGGCCTACCTCCACGAGCGCGACGGCGACCTGGCGACGGCGGCCCGGCTGTACGCGGAGGCGGCCCGGAAGGCGCCCAACCTCGCCGAACGCGCCCACCTGACCCGCCAGGCCGCCCGGCTCAACACCCGCCGGTGCCCCTGACGGCCGGACTGGTGGTGACACCGGGAACGGTGCACCGGTGTCGCGCGGACAGCAGCGCCGGCCCGCCCCCTGGGGGGACGGGCCGGCGTACGCGCTGCGCGGTCAGCGAATCCGGCGGCGACCGTAGGCGCCCGCGACGACGGCCACACCGATCGCGGCGAAGATGATCTGGATGGCCAGCTCGATCCAGTCGATGCCCCTGGTGTCGTCGACACCGAGGGCGCCGGCGACGAGGGTGCCGAGGATCGCGGCGACAACGCCGATGAGCAGGGTCAGCCAGATCGGGATGTTCTGCTTGCCCGGTACGACCAGCCGACCCAGCGCGCCGATGATCAGACCGATGATGATCGCGGTGAAGAAGCCGGTAACTTCCACGAGAGTCGTCCCTCCAGAGGGGTTGTCGTCGGTTCTGATCTTGCCCAGCCCCGTCGGCGTCGAAACCCTCGCCGTGTCGGCCGTCAGGCGCCTCAGCAGGGACGGAGGACGCCCCGTACTGGCGGCCCGTAACGCATGATCACGGAGAGTGAGTCCATGCCTGCCCCACCGTAACCCCGAACCGGACCCGGCGGGCCGGAACACGCGCAACGCCGCCACACCGCAACGTTCCCCGTCGGCGGGAACCCGGCCGGGTGCCGCGGTGCGTACGGCACCCGGCCGGGTTCCGCGTCAGGCCGCCTTGACCCAGTCGAGGGTGAAGCGGGCGAAGTGGATGCCTCCGGTGTTGCCGACCTCGTACAGGTTGCCGACCTTCCCGTCGGCCAGCACGGCCATGGTCGAGTAGCCCGCCCCGCCCGGCTTGATCAGCGCCCGGGCCGGCCAGCTGGCGCCGTCGTCGGTGGACAGCCGGACGGTGAGGTCGTTGCGCGCGGTGGGGTGGGCGTTGTTGCTGAACAGCGCCGTACGGGTGCGCGCCGGCGCCCCGTTCGCGCCCACGTCCGACGGGCGCAGGTAGGACAACTCGTCGGCGTTGCACAGCGGATCGGTCAGCGCGGCGCTGGCCGTCGCCGGGCCGAACGTCGCGCCGCCGTCGGTGGACGTGGCGTAGAAGCGGCTGCGGGTCGAGTTGTGGCGCATGTTCTGCACGACGGCTCCGGTGCCGCGCTCGATCGCCTTGCTCTCGTTGATGTTCCCGCCGGCGGAGCCGCCCCGCCGCCACGTCACGCCGTGGTCGTCGCTGTAGATGTTGCCGGCGTGACTGGTGCCGGCCGCGTCCCGGTAGGCGATCGGCTGGACCAGGCGCCCGGTGCTGGTCTGGATACCGTGGCCGGAGGAGAAGAACACCTGCCGCCAGCCCGGGTCCTTGATCGCCGGGTTCAGCTCCACCGGCGCGCTCCAGGTGGCGCCGTCGTCCCGGCTCGTGATGTACCGCAGGTGCATGCTGTTCGGGTCGTCGGCCGTGTTGAGTCCGGAACTGCCCGACCAGAAGCTGATGCCCGGCCTGGGGGAGTACGTGAAGAAGCAGTAGACGGTGCCGGTGGCGCGGTCGACCAGCAGGCTGGGATCGCCCGCCCCCTCACCGGTGGTGGCGGGGGCGTGGATGACGCGCGGCTGCTCGAAGGTGCGGCCGCCGTCGGTGCTGCGGATCATGGCGATCTGGATGTTGTTGGTGCCGCCGCCGAGGTCGTACGAGCCGTCGACCCGCGCGTCGGCCACGGCGATGACGGTGCCGTTGTTCGTGACGGCCATGCCGGGGATGCGGACCGAGGCGACGGTGCCGTCGTAGCGGCCGCCCGCGCCGTTGAGGTTGCGGATGACGGTCTGCGTGGTCAGCAGCGTCGTCGTGGTCAGCTGCGGGTTGCCGGCGGCCATGTCGCACGCGGTGGTGCCCCGCAGCGTGGTGTCGAAGCCCGGGGCGGTGACCCGCAGGGTGTACGGGGTGCCGCTGCCGACCGTCCAGTAGTGCAGGAAGTTGCCGCCCGCGGCGACCGTGCGGGTCCACGGTGAGCCGGTGCGCCCGGGCCACGTGACGGTGAAGTCGCGGGCGGTGGTGGTGCGGTTCTCCAGGATGAGCTGGAGGCGGCCGGCGGTGCAGTCGAAGCCGGTCAGCGCGGACATGCCGGTGCCGCAGTGGAACACGCCGGCGGAGGTGTCGTCCAGACCCGTCGGGGTGGTCGTGCGCAGCGTGTACGCCGTGCCGGCCGCCAGGGTCCAGTAGAGCTGTGCGCTGCTGCCGGCGGCGACCGTCCGGGTCCACGGGGAGTTGGCGCGCCCGGGCCAGGTGACGGTGAACGTCTGTGTGGTGGTGCTGCGGTTGTCCAGCAGCAGGAGCAGCCGGCTGGTCGTGCAGTCGGCGCTGACCGTCGCGCCCACTCCGGCGGGAGCGGCGTGGGCCGGCGTGGCGGGCAGGAGCGCGGCCAGGCCGAGTAGGGCGGCCACGACGGCTGTCACTCGGCGCGGTATGGCGCGGGCAGGAGGCACGGGGGATTCCTTCCGGGACGGGTGGGGAATCGGAGAGCCGAATCAGCCATAAGACGTCGGATGTCCGATGTCCTGACGCTAAGGGGCGCCGCGCCGGCCGTCAAGAGATCGATCGATGGGCAGGCGTCGACGCCGGCGCGGGACGTGTCCACCTGCCACCGCCCCGAAGTTGTCCGGCCGAGGGCGGGTGCTGGGGACGTGTCCACCTGCCACCGCCCCGGAGCTGTCCGGCCGACGGCGGGTGCTGGCGGGTCTGCCCACGGGCGCGGGCCGGGCGGGTGTGACGGCCGGCCGGACGGCACGCTGCGCCACGGCGGGCATCCTCGTGCCCGCCGGTGGGCCGGTGCGGCGTACGCCTTCGGTCGGGTCGCCCGCGAGCGGGCGCCGGCCGAGAACCTGGTGCGGTGCGGTGCGGCGCGGTGCGGCGCGGTGCGGCGCGGTCGCTCGCGTGGGCGTGCGGGGTCGGGCGCTGTCGCGGGCGTGCGGGGTCGGGGGGAGGTGGGTCGCCGTCTGCCGGCTCAGGGCTGGACGGCGCGCGCGATGCTCGCCCGGATGGGCGCGTAGTGCTCGGCGATGGCGGAGCGCAGGCCGGCGGGGTCGCCGGCCGCGACGGCGTCCACGATCGCCCGGTGCCGCTGGGCGGTGATCACCCGGTCCTCCGGCTCGGTGCGCAGCGTGGGGGCCACGATGGCCTGTACCTGCCAGAACGCCTCGGTGAGCTGGAGGATCAGGTCGTTGCCGAGGGGCTCCATCAACTTGAGGTGGAACGCCCGGTCGACCTCGAGGAAGTCCTTGCCCTGGGCGGCCAGGTTCTCCATCTCGTCGGCGAGCGCGGAGAGCTCCGCGCGGTGCTCCTCGCCGAGGACGTCGATGGCCTGGGCCGCCAGCCCCTGCTCGAGGGTCTGCCGGACGTCCACGACCTGCCCCAGCACGTGGTGGTCCTCCTCGCCGCTCAGCAGGCCACGGAAGGCGAGGCTCTCCACGAGGGCGTTGAGGGACATGCGTCCGACGAAGGTGCCGTGGCCGTGCCGTACCTCGACGATGTCGAGGGCGGAGAGGATCTTGACCGCCTCGCGGACGCTGGAGCGGCTGGCCCCCACCGCCTCGCACAGCTCGATCTCGGTGGGCAGGAGGTTGCCCGGCTTGAGGCGGTTGCGCAGGATGTACTCCTTGATCCTGGTCGCGACCTCCTGCCGGCGGGGACCCGGGCGCTCCGTGCCGCGTAGCGGAGTCGCGTCAATGGTCGTCATCTGCCCCTTGCCCTTCGTTCATGAATCTGACACGCTCAGCCTATCGGCATCAGACGTCAGACGTCATACCCATAACTTCGAAACCCCCAAGCGCGAGCGGTGACGCGAGCGCATGAAGAGCCTATGGAGGCATCTCCGTGAGCACCACTGGTAAGCCGCCGAGGAGCCGACGCGTCCCCCCGCGCCGGGTCCGCTCACTGGCCATCGCGTCCGTCGCAGCGACCCTGGCGATCGGGCTGGCGGCGTGCAGCGGCGGCCCTGCATCGACCAACGCCGTCGGCGACGGTAAGGGGGGATCGTCGATCGAGACCACGTTGGCGTTCACCCTCTCCAGCGGGTTCGATCCCGCCAACGCCTCCTCGGCGGTGGCGACGGCGGTCAACCAGCACATCTTCGAGGGCCTCGTGGATCTTGACCCGGTCACCCGGGAACCCTACCGGGCGCTGGCCAAGGACGACCCGACGGCCAGCGCCGACGGGCGCACCTACACCGTGTCGCTGCGTGACGGCGCGAAGTTCTCCGACGGCACCCCCGTCACGGCCGAGGACGTGGCCTGGTCCTTCACCCGGGTACTCAAGCCGGCGGACCCCAAGACGCCGCCGCTGATGCAGGGGTTCGTCTCGTTCATCGACTCGGTCGACGCCAAGGACGCCACGACGGTCGAGTTCACGCTGAAGTACCCGTTCGCCCTGTTCGCCGAGCGCATCTCGGTCATCAAGATCGTCCCCAAGGCGAAGACGGCGGACGCCGCCGCCGCGAAGGCCTTCGACACCGCACCGATCGGCTCCGGCCCGTTCAAGATGGACAGCGCGTCCAAGGAGTCGGGCATCAAGCTGAGCAGGAACCCGAACTACGCCGGCCCCCGGCCCGCCAAGGTGGACACGATGACGTGGAACACCACCACCGAGGCCTCGGCCCGGGTGTCGGACCTGCAGGGCGGCCGCGTCCAGGCCATCGAGTCGGTGCCCTACCTCAACGTCGACGCGCTCAAGGGCAAGTACACCGTCGACGTGAAGCAGGCCTTCAACCAGGTCTTCCTCATGTTCAACTCGGCGGCGGCGCCGTTCAGCGACAAGCGGGTGCGCCAGGCCCTGCACCACGCGATCGACAAGGACGCGGTCATCAAGACCGCGCTCAACGGCTACGGCAGCCCGGCGACGAGCTACCTCGACGAGGGCAACAAGGACTACCAGAAGGCCGCCACGGTCTACGACTACGACCCCGAGAAGGCCAAGGCCCTGCTCGCCGAGGCCGGCGTCACGAACCTGTCCTTCCGGCTCGACACGACGGACAATTCCGTGGTGAAGGACGTCGCCCCGCTGGTCATCGAGCAGTGGAAGAAGATCGGCGTCAACGCCAGCCTGAACACGGTGCCCTCCTCGGCCATCTACGGCGACATCGTGCCGAAGGACACCTTCCGGGTGCTGATGGCCACCGGGGACCCCAGCGTCTTCGGCGTCGACACCGACCTGCTGATGCGCTGGTTCTACTACGGCGAGACGTGGCCGGGGCAGCGCTACCGCTGGAGCGACGCGAACCGTAAGGCCATGGCCGACCTGCTCGACAAGGCGGCCCAGACCTCCGACGAGGCGGCCCGCAAGGCGCTGTGGAAGCAGGCCCTCGACCTGGCGGCCGAGGAGGCCGCGCTGTACCCCGTCCTGCACACCAAGGTCGTCACCGCGTACGACCCCGCCAAGCTCACCGGCTTCTCGGGCGCCGCGACCACCGGCCTGTACTTCCTGGGCGCCAGCCGGAGCGGCTGAGCCCGCCCCGGGGCCCAGCCCCGGCCCTACGCGTCCCGCCCGGCCCACGCCACCTGCGGACCGGGCGGGACGCTCGGCGGCCCTCGACGAGAAGAAAGACACCATGCTGAGCGTTCTGAGCCTGGTCGCGCGACGACTCCTGACCCTGATCCCCCTGGTGCTGGGCATCACGCTGTTCGTCTTCGTGATCATGCAGTTCTCCCCGATCGATCCCGCGCTGTCCGTGCTCGGTGACCAGGCGACCCCCGCGCAGGTCGCGGCGTTCAAGGCCGCCAACGGCCTCGACGACCCGCTGCCCCTGCGCTACCTGCACTTCCTGGGTGACCTGGTCCGGGGTGACCTGGGCATGACCTTCCCGCCGTCGGTGCCGGTCGCCGACAAGATCGCCACCGCGCTGCCGCTGACCATCCAGCTGACCGCCCTGGGCGTCGTCGGCGCGCTGGTCATCGCGTTGGCCCTCGGCATCCCCGCCGCGCTGTACCGGGACCGCTGGCCCGACCAGGTCATCCGGTTCGTCTCCATGGCGGGCATCGCCACGCCGTCGTTCTGGCTGGCGCTGCTGCTCATCCAGGAGTTCTCCGTGCGGCGCCCGGTCTTCCCGACGGGCGGCTACGTCAATCCCGCCGACTCGGTCAGCCTCTGGTTGCAGTCCCTCGCCATGCCCGCGCTGGCCCTCGCCGTGCCGGTCGGCTGCTCGCTCGCCAGGATCGTGCGCACGTCGATGGTGGAGGAACTCGACAAGGACTACGTCCGTACGGCCGTCGGCGCCGGACTGCCGCCCCGGGTGGTGATCGGCCGCAACGTGCTGCGCAACGCGCTGGTCAACCCGCTCACCGTGCTGGGCCTGCGGATCGGCTACCTCATCGGCGGCACCGTCGTCATCGAGGCCATCTTCTCGCTGCCCGGCATGGGCACCCAGATCATGAGCGCGGTGCAGCAGAACGACACCGCCCTCGCGCAGGGAACCGTCCTGACGATCGCCGTCGGGTTCGTCGTCGTGAACCTGGTTGTCGACATCCTCTACCTCTTCGCCAACCCTCGACTGCGCGGAGCCCACTGATGCGTCGCACCCTCACCGCCCGGCTGTCGCGTCCCGGCATCGCCTTCAGTAGGCTCACCGTCACCTCCCGGATCGCGCTCGGCTTCGTCCTGCTCATCGTCCTGGTCGGCATCTTCGCGCCCCTGCTTCTCCGGCACGATCCCGCCCAGGCCGGGCTCGGCCCGGCCCTGACCGGCCCGAACGGCGAGCACTGGTTCGGCCTCGACAAGCTCGGGCGCGACGTCTTCTCGCGGCTGGTGGCCGGCACCCGGCGCTCACTGATCGTCGGCTTCGGCGCCGCCGGCATCGCCCTGTTCGTCGGCGCGATCCTCGGCGCGCTGGCGGGAACCAGCCGGACCGCTGTCGACGAGGCGGTGATGCGCTGCCTCGACGTCGTCATGGCCTTCCCGGCCATCGTGCTGTCCGCCCTGCTGATCATCTCCTTCGGGAAGAACAGCCTGCTGGTCCTCGTGATCGCGATCGGCTTCGTCTTCACCCCGTCCGTCGCGCGGATCGTGCGCGCCAACGTGCTCTCGCAGTACCGGGAGGACTACGTGGCGGCCGAGCGGATCATCGGCGCGCGCCGGCTGCACATCCTCTGGCGACACGTCCTGCGCAACTGCGCCGCGCCGATCCTCGTCTTCGTCACCGTCATGGTGGCCGACGCCATCGTCTTCGAGGCGTCCCTCTCCTTCATCGGTGGCGGGCTGGCCCCCCAGGAGGCGGAGTCCTCGTGGGGCTCGGTCATCGCCTTCGGCAAGGAGATGGTGCAGATCGGCGGCTGGTGGGCCACGTTCTTCCCCGGCCTGCTGATCCTGCTGACCGTGCTCGCCCTGAACGTGCTCTCCGAGGGGATGTCCGACGCCTGGGCCGCCCCGGCTGCCCGGCGCGCCACCAGCTCGCCAGCCGCCGATCCGCTGGTACGGGCACAGCCCGGCGCCGGCGAGGTCGTGCAGCTGCCCGGCCTGCCGGAGGCGGCGCGGCGGCTGCGCGAGCGCGCCCGCCCCCTCCCGCAGGGCGAGCCCGTGCTCGAGGTCAGGGACCTGTCGATCGGGTTCGAGGGACGCCACCGGGGCGTCGACATCGTCGACGGCCTGAGCTTCGACGTGCGTCCCGGCGAGGTCGTCGGCCTGGTGGGGGAGTCGGGCTCGGGCAAGTCGCTGACGTCCCTCGCGGTCATGGGGCTGCTGCCCCAGGGGGCCAGGGTGCGCGGTGCGGTCCACTTCGCGGGTACGGACCTGCTCACCGTGAGCGCGAAACGGCGGCGTGCCCTGATGGGCCGCGAGATCGCGATGATCTACCAGGACGCCCTCTCGGCGCTGAACCCCTCGCTGCGCATCGGCCCGCAGTTGGCGCAGATGATCCGCCGCGGCGGCACCCGGTCGGCCGAGGAGCTGATGGGACTGGTGGGCCTGGACCCCGGGCGCACCCTGGCGGCGTACCCCCACGAGCTCTCCGGCGGGCAGCGGCAGCGCGTGGTGATCGCCATGGCCCTCTCCCGCGACCCGCGCCTGATCATCGCCGACGAGCCGACCACCGCGCTCGACGTGACGGTCCAGGCGCAGGTGATGGAACTGCTGCTGCGGCTACAGGACCGGCTGGGCTTCGCCCTGATCCTGGTCAGCCACGACCTCGCGCTGGTCAGCGACGTCGCCGACCGGGTCGTCGTCATGTACGGCGGTCAGATCGTCGAGAGCGGTGTCACCGCCGACGTGGTCGGGGCCCCGGCGCACCACTACGCCCGGGGGCTGCTCGGCTCGGTGCTCTCGCTGGAGGCCGGCGCCCAGCGGCTCACCCAGATCCGTGGCGTGGTGCCGTCCCCGGCGGACTTCCCACCGGGATGCCGCTTCGCGGACCGCTGCCCCATGGCGACCGAGGTCTGCCGCGACACGGCGCCCCGCCTGACGGGCACCGCCGCCCACGGGTACGCCTGCCACCACCCGGCCGTCACCGTCAGCGAAGAGGAGCTGGCCCGATGAGCGCGACAGCCACGCGACAGCCGATCGTCGAGCTGCGCGACGTGCACGTGGTCCACCGCACCCGCAGCGGCGGCATGTTCAACCGGGAGCGGGTGTACGCCCTCACCGGCGCGGACCTTACCGTCCGCGCCGGCGAGACCATCGGCGTCGTCGGTGAGTCCGGGTGCGGCAAGTCCACCCTGGCCAAGGTGCTGGTGGGGCTCCAGCGGCCGACCAGCGGCACGGTCACCTTCGCCGGCTCCGACGTGTGGTCGATGGCCGCGTCGCAACGGCGCCACCTCATCGGCACGGGCATCGGCATGGTCTTCCAGGACCCGGCCACGTCGCTGAACCGCCGGATGCCGGTACGCGACATCCTGCGCGACCCGCTCGACGTGCACCGCCGGGGCGGCAGGAGCCAGCGGGAGGAGCGCGTCGCCGAGCTGATGGCCCTGGTGGGTCTGCCCGACTCGGTCGCCGACGTCCTGCCGAGCCAGCTCTCCGGCGGGCAACGCCAGCGGGTCTCCATCGCGCGCGCCCTGGCCCTGGAGCCGGGCCTGGTGATCGCCGACGAGCCCACCAGCGCCCTCGACGTCTCGGTACGCGCGCAGATCCTCAACCTGCTCCTGGACCTCAAGGAGCGCCTCGGCCTGGCCATGGTCTTCGTCTCGCACGACATCCAGACCGTCAAGCGGATCAGCGACCGCGTGGTCACCATGTACCTCGGCCGGATCGTGGAGCAGGCGCCCGCCGCCGGGCTCCCCGAGGGCGCCCAGCATCCGTACACGCGCGCGCTCCTCTCCGCCACGCCGGGTCTGCTCTCGCCCATCGACCCCATCCCGCTCGTGGGTCCCGTCCCCCTGGCCACCCGGCCACCCAGCGGATGCCCGTTCCGCACCCGCTGCTGGAAGGCCACCGACGTGTGCGCCTCCGACATGCCACCGGTCGAGCCGGGCGCCGACGGCGGCGGCCACGAGTTCCGCTGCCACCACCCCGTGCCCGCCGGGTCCAGCAACGCCGAGCTGGTGGAACTCGCCAGGGCAGCGACGGGCCGCACCACCCCCCTACACGTCGAGGAGACAGCGTGACCACCCCAGCCCCGCGGATCGCCGGAGTCGTACCGCCGGTCGTCACCCCCCTGACCGAGGAGGGCACGGTCGACGTCCGCTCCCTGGAGCGGCTCGTCGAGCGGCTGCTCGCGGCCGGCGTCGACGGCATCTTCGCGCTCGGCAGCTCGGGCGAGACGGTCTTCCTCACCGACAACCAGCGGGACCAGGTCCTCGAAACCGTCGTGAAGACCGTCGGTGGCGCCGTACCCGTCATCGCCGGCTGCATCGAACCGACCACCCGGCGGGTCCTGGACCGCGCGGAGGCGTCGGCGCGGCTGGGCGCCGACGGCCTGGTGGCGACCGCGCCCTTCTACACCATCGTCGGCCCCCACGAGATCGAGCGGCACTTCCGGTCCCTCGCCTCGTCGGTCGAGCTGCCCCTGTTCGCGTACGACATTCCCGTCTGCGTGCACACCAAGCTCTCCACGGACCTGCTGACCCGGCTGGCGGCCGACGGGGTCCTCGCCGGGGTCAAGGATTCCAGCGGGGACGACGTCGCGTTCCGCCAACTGGTGCTGCGGATCGCCGAGCGGGCGCCGGACACCGGCTTCAGCCTGCTGACCGGCCACGAGGTGGTCGTCGACGCGATGATGCTCGCCGGCGCCTCCGGCTCCGTTCCCGGGCTGGGCAACGTGGACCCGGCGGGCTACGTGCGACTGCACCGGGCCTGCATCGGTGGCGAATGGGACACCGCCCGGCGTGAGCAGGACCGCCTGACCCGGCTGTTCCGGATCGTCGACGCGGCCGACCCCGCCACGACGGCGGGGGCGACGAGGGGCGTCGGCGCGTTCAAGACCGCGCTGGCCCTGCTCGGTGTCATCGACGGCAACGCCGTGTCGCTTCCCCTGCGGCCGCTCGACGCCGACGAGACGGCCCGCGTGCGTACGCAGCTGGAACTGGCGGGGCTGCTCTGAGCATGTCCGAGGCACGCGATCGCGGAGCCGGCGCCGACGAGGCGGTCGCCGCGCTCGACATCGGAGGTACGAAGACGGCAGCCGCCCTCGTGACGGGGCAGGGGGTCGTCCTCGACCGGGTCACCGCCGCCACCCCGGGCACGGCGGGCGCCAGCGCCGTCCTCGCCACCGCCGCCGACCTCGTCCACCGGCTGCGGGCGAGGGCGCCGGGGACCCGCGTACGCGCCCTCGGCGTCGGCAGCGCCGGGGTGGTCGACAGCCGGACGGGCCGGGTGCTCTCGGCCACCGACGTGCTGACCGGCTGGGCCGGCACCGACCTGGCCGGGCGGCTGCGGGAGCTGACGGGCCTGCCCGTGGCCGTCATCAACGACGTGCACGCGCACGCCCTCGGCGAGGCGCGTCACGGCCCGGCAGCCGGGCACGAGACGATGCTCTTCGTCGCCGTCGGCACCGGCATCGGCGCCTCGTTCGTCGTCGGCGCCGGCGTGCTCGCCGGCGCCCACAGCGCGGCCGGCCACGCCGGTCACCAGCCCTCCCCGTACGCCGGGTCGCTGCCCTGCACCTGCGGCGGGCGCGGGCACCTCGAAGCGATCGCCGCCGGGCCCGGCCTCGCCGAGGAGTACGCGCGGCGCACCGGTCGGCCGGTTGACGACCTGCGGTCCGTGGCCGCCCGCGCCGAGGGCGGCGACGACACCGCGCGGGAGGTCGTCCGGCTGGGCGGGACGGCGGTCGGCTCGGCCGTCGGCGGGCTGGTCAACGTGCTCGACCCGCACGCCGTGGTGGTCGGCGGCGGCGTCACCGGGCTCGGCGAGCCCTGGTGGCGGGCACTTCGCGACGCCGTACGGCGGGAGACGCTGCCCGGCCTGGTGGACGTGCCCGTGCTGGCCTCGACCCTCGGCGCCGACGCACCCCTGCTCGGCGCCGCCTCGCTCGCCTGGGAGACCGTCGCGTGAACGCGCTCGTCGCACAGCTGCGCCACCGCCTGGTGGTGTCCTGCCAGGCCTACCCGGGCGAGCCGATGCGCGACCCGGACACGATGCGCCGGGTCGCCCTCGCCGCCGCCGCCGGCGGCGCCGCCGGCATCCGCGCCCAGGGGCTGGCGGACATCGCGGCCATCCGGGGCGCCGTCGGCCTCCCGGTGATCGGGCTCTGGAAGGACGGCGACGACGACGTCTTCATCACCCCGACGCTCGACCACGCGCTGGCCGTGGCCCGGGCCGGCGCGCACGTCGTCGCGCTCGACGGCACGTCCCGGCCGCGGCCCGACGGCCGTACCCTCGGCGAGACCGTCGCCGCCGTCCACGAGCGGACCGGGGCCCTGGTGATGGCCGACTGCGCGACCTTCGAGGAGGGGGTGGCCGCCGCCGAGGCGGGTGCCGACCTGGTGGGCACCACCCTGGCCGGCTACACGGCGTACACCCGCAAGCAGCCCGGCCCGGACCTGGACCTGGTCGCCCGGCTCGCCCGCGAGATCGACGTGCCGGTGGTCGCGGAGGGCCGCATCCACACCCCCGCCCAGGCGGCGCAGGCGCTGCGGGCCGGCGCGTGGGCGGTGGTGGTCGGCACGGCGATCACCCACCCCACCACCATCACCGGCTGGTTCGCGTCCGCCATGGCCGACGCCCGATAGCGACCGGGGCGTACGGCGGCCCGACCGCCGGCCGCCGTCGCCGGTCGCACCCGCACGACGACACCCGACGATCCTGTCTGCACGGAGGTCACACTGTGGCGTTGAGCGATCTCACCCTCGCCGACTGCCGGGCGTACCGGCCCGAACTGGCCGAGCCAGAGGACCTGGACGCCTTCTGGGCGCGGACGCTGGGTGACGACGGGGCGGGACCGGCGGCGTACGAACCCGTCGACACCGGCCTCACCCAGGTCCGTACGTTCTCGGTCACCGTCCCCGGATACGGCGGCGAGCCCGTGCACGGCTGGTTGCACCTGCCCACGGACGTCGCAGGGCCGCTGCCGTGCGTGGTCGAGTACCTCGGTTACGGCCGTGGCCGTGGCCTGCCGCACGAGAAGCTGTTCTGGGCGGCGGCCGGCTTCGCTCATCTGATCATGGACACCCGGGGACAGGGCTGGAGCGCCGCCGCCGGCAGCACCGCCGATCCGCACCCTCAGCCGGGGGGCACCGTGCCCGGCTTCCTCACGCGCGGCGTCACCGATCCCGACGACTTCTACTACCGCAGGCTGATCACCGACGCCGTGCGGTTCGCCCGCGCCGCGCGGGACCATCCCGCCGTCGACGCCGACCGCGTCGCCGTCACGGGTGTCAGCCAGGGCGGTGGCCTGGCGCTGGAGGTGGCGGCGCTGTTCCCGGGCGTGGCGGCGGCCATGCCCGACGTGCCGTTCCTGTGCGACTTCCGCCGTGGCGTGCAGGTCGCCCTCCGCGGCCCCTACGGCGAGATCGCCGAATACCTGAAGCTGCACCGCGACCGGGTCGGCCAGGTGTTCCGCACGTTGTCCTACTTCGACGCCGCCGTGCTCGCGCCCCGCGCGACCGCGCCCGCGTTGTTCTCCATCGCGATGCTGGACCAGGTCTGCCCGCCCTCGACCTGTTTCGCCGCCTACCACCGCTACGGCGGTGAGAAGGAGCTGCGCGTGTACGAGTTCAACGACCACGAAGGCGGCGAGGCGGCGCATCAGCTCGAACAACTCACCTGGCTGCACAAGGTCTTCGGCCGGCGGTGAGGGGGGCGGTCCGCCGATCCGGTGGGCGTCGCGGCCACGGCTGCCCGCGCCGCGACGCCCACCCCCGTTCCGGCCGGTCGTCGCGGCGGTCAGCCGGTGCGTCGGGAGCGGGCCATCGCCAGCCCGCCGAGGACCGTGGCGGCCAGCCCCATCACCAGGGCCAGGTAGGCTCCGCCCCGCCCGTTGCCGGTGCCGATGCCGCTGTCGGCGGTGAACACCACCACGGCGCCGAGGACCATGCCGGTCAGCGCCGCCGCCAGGGCCAGGGTGGCGCCGAGCCGCCCGGCGCCGGTGCCGATCCGACTGGTGGGGCGGGCCAGGGCCAGCCCACCGACGATCACGCCGGCCAGCGCCAGCACGCCGGCGACGGCCGCCGTGAGCCGTCCGGCGCTCATGGCGTACGCCTCGGCGGCCGCCGGTCGGGTCGCCACGTGTGCGGCCGCCGGCGCGGCGAGCCCGAGCCCGCCGATCGGGGCGGCCACGGCGGCGGCCAGCATCAGTCGGGCCGACTTCAAGGTTCGTGACGAGCTCATGTCGTCTCCTCCTGCGTGCGTCTCGATGGCGAGGTCCGGATGTCGTCCGATCATGTCGCCGGGCACGCCGCCGGTCGTCGTGCGTACGGATGCGGTTCGCGCTGCCGTGGACGCCGCAGCCGGCTACCGCGGACGCGGTAGGCGACGGCGCGCGTACCACGGGCGCGGCAGGCGGCCGCTCGCCTGCCAGGAGGAGTCGCGGGCGGCGGGATCTGGCTAAGGTGCGCCCATGGGCACAGGACGGTCCGGCGTTCCGGCCGGTGTCAGGGACTGGGCGGTCGCCGTCGGCGTGGCGGCGACGCTGCTGGTCGCCGGGCTGTCCGGGGACCGACCCGACGCCGGCCCGCTCGGCTACGCGCTGTTGGTGGCCGGTGGCCTGGCGCTGGCCGCCGCACGCCGGGCTCCCGTCGCGGTCCTGGCCGTCACCGGGCTGTGCGCGGTGGGCCACCAGGCGGTCGGTCTCGACGTGCCCGCCGTCGCGTTCCTGTTCGCGGTGTACGCCGCCGTACGGGCCGGGCACCGCGTCGTCACGATCGTGGCGGCGGTGGCGATGCTGGCCGCGCTGCCGCTCGCGGCCCTCGCCCGGCCGTCGGACCTGTCCCTGGGCGAGGCGCTCGTCCGGTCCCGGGGCGCCCTGGAGCTGGCCTGGCTGGTCGCCGCCGGGGCGGCGGGCGAGGCGCTGCGGCAGGCCGAGCGGCGCGCGGACGAAGCCGAACGCACCCGGGAGGAGGCGGCGCTGCGCCGCGCCGACGAGGAACGGCTGCACATGGCGCGGGAACTGCACGACACGCTCACCCACCAGATCTCGGTCATCAAGGTGCAGGCCGAGGTGGCCGTCCACCTGGCCCGCAGGCGCGGCGAACCGGTGCCGGAGGCCCTGCTGGTGATTCAGGAGGCCGGCCGGGAGGCCGCCCGGGAGCTGCGAGCGACCCTGGAGGCGCTGCGCGACGACGGCAGGACCCCGCCGCACGGGCTCGCCCACCTTCCGGAGCTGGTGCGACGGGCCCGGATGTCCGGTCTGGACGCGACGTTGACCATCGCGGGGCGGCGGCAGGACGTGCCCGTCGCGGTCGACCGGACCGCCTACCGGATCGTCCAGGAGTCCCTCACCAACGTCGCCCGGCACGCCGCTGCCGCCACGGCGTCGGTCCGCGTCGACTACCGACCGGACGCCCTCGCGATCCGCGTCGACGACGACGGCAGGGCCACGCCGGACGCGCCCCCGGTGCCGGGCATCGGACTGCTCGGGATGCGCGAACGCGTCACCGCCCTCGGGGGTCGGCTGCGCGCGGAACCCCGCACCGAGGGCGGCTTCACCGTCCACGCCGAGCTCCCCGTGGGCGGAACGGCATGATCCGCGTCCTGCTGGTCGACGACCAGCCGCTCCTGCGCAGCGGCTTCCGCGCACTGCTCGACGCCGAAGACGACATCGAGGTGGTGGCCGAGGCAGCCGACGGCAGGGAGGGGCTGGTGCTCGCCAGGGAACGCCTGCCCGACATCGCGCTCGTCGACATCCAGATGCCGGTCATGGACGGCATCGAGACGACCCGCCGCATCGCCGCCGACCCGGCCCTGGCCCGGGTGCACGTCGTCATCCTGACCAACTACGGCCTCGACGAACACGTCTTCCACGCGCTGCGCGCCGGCGCGGCCGGCTTCCTCGTCAAGGACATCCAACCGGAGGACCTCCTGCACGCCGTACGGGTGGCCGCGCGCGGCGACGCGCTGCTGGCGCCGTCGATCACGCGCCGGTTGATCGACCGGTACGTCAGCGAACCGCTCCACGGCGGTGCCGAGGCGGGGCTGCGGGGGCTGACGAACCGCGAACGCGAGGCCGTCGCCCTGGTGGCGAAGGGCCTGTCCAACGAGGAGATCGCCGAGCGTCTGGTGATCAGCCCGCTGACCGCGAAGACCCACGTCAACCGGGCGATGGCCAAGCTCCACGCCCGGGACCGCGCCCAACTCGTCGTCCTCGCCTACGAATCCGGTCTGGTCGCCCCGCGCAACCGTTGACGTCGCCGGCCCGGACGCCCTCGGGGGTGCGGAGCCGTGTCGCGCCTCAGGCCCCTGTTCGACCCGTGGTGTCGCGCCGGTTCAGTCGACGACCGCGGTGGCTTCGATCTCCACGAGGAGATCGGGGCCGGCGAGCGCGCTGATGCCGATCCCCGTGAACGGCGGGGCCGAGGTGACGCCGAGCTTCGCGGCGGCCCGGGCGATCCCCTCCATCAGCGCGGGCATCTTGTCGGGCGTCCAGTCGACGACGTAGGCGGTCAGCTTCGCCACGTCGGCGAAGGTGGCGCCGGCCGCGGCCAGGGCGGTGGCCACGTTGAGGTAGCACTGTTCCGCCTGGGCGGCGTAGTCGCCCGCGCCGACCGTGTCGCCGTCGGCGTCGACGGCGACCTGGCCGGCGGTGAAGACCAGCTTCGTGCCGGTGGCGACGGACACCTGCCGGTAGAGGTCGACCGTCGGCAGTCCTTCGGGGTTCACCAGGGTGATGGCCACGTTTCTTCCTTGTCCTCGACATCGGGTGTCCGCCGAAACATAGCACAGCTATGTTATGTATCGTCATGGCATGGCGAGGACGAAGGATCCGGCGGTACGCACCCTGCTCATCGAGCGCGCCGCCCACATGCTCCGCACCCGCGAGCCCGTCACCCTCCGCTCGCTGGTCGCCGGCACGTGCGTGTCGACGATGGCCGTCTACACCCACTTCGGCGGGATGGAGGGCATGTGGAAGGCCGTACGGCAGGAGGGCTTCACCCGCCTCGGAGCCCAGCTCGCCACGGTGCCGACGTCCCAGGACCCGGTCCGGGACCTGACCGCCCTGGTCGCCGCCTACGTCCACAACGCGTTGGAGCACCCCGACCTGTACCGGGTCATGTTCGACGCCGACTTCGACCTCGAGAACGCCCAGGCGGCGGACGACACGCTGGAGTACCTGGTCCGGGCCGCCGCCCGGGGCGGGGCGGCCGGTCGGTTCCGCGCCGACGTCGAGCCGCTGGAGTTGGCCACCCAGAGCTGGGTCGTCGGTCACGGACTGGTCTCCCTGGTCGCCACCGGCCCGCTGCCGCGACAGACCCTCGACCACGGCACCAACCTGCTGGCCGCCCTGTTCGTCAGCTCGGGGGACCGGCCCGACGCCTGTCGCCGGTCCGTCGAGGACGGCTGGCGGCAGGCGCGCCCCGCCCGCGGCTGACCCGGCCGTCCGACCAGGCGCCGACGACGGTCGGCACGCAGGATCTCGTCCAGCTCAGGAGTGCTCATGCCCCGTCAGCCGCTCGTCGTCGCCGTCGCCCAGCCGCACGTCAGGGCGTACGACGTGATCGCGAACGCGGTCGAGCACGCCGCCGTGGTCCGGGCCGCGCACGCGCGGGTGGTGGTCTTCCCCGAGCTCTCGCTGACCGGGTACGAGCTGGACGCGCCCGCGATCACCGCCGAGGACCCCGGCCTCGCGCCGATCGTCGGGGCGTGTGCCGAGGCGGGTTCCCTCGCGTTGGTGGGCGCCCCCGTTCGCGGCGAGGGGGGCCGCGAGCATATCGCGATGCTGGCCGTCGACGGGGCCGGCGCGCGCGTGGCGTACCGCAAGGTGCACGTGCACCGGTCCGAGGAGCGGTTCAGCCCTGGCGGGGGACCCGCGGTGCTCGACGTGGACGGCTGGCGGCTGGGCCTCGCGATCTGCCGCGACACCCGCTTCGCCGGGCACGACGCCGCCACGGCGGCGCTCGGCATGGACGTCTACGTCGCCGCCGTCCTCGAGCACGCCCGCGACGCCCAGGTGCCCGCCGAGCGGGCCCGGCGCGTCGTCGCCGACCGTCGGGTGTGGGTCGCCGCGGCGAGCTTCGCCGGGTCCACCGGCGGGGGCTTCGACCGGGCGGCGGGCGGCTCGGCGGTGTGGGCACCCGACGGCGAACTGCTCGCGCAGGCGGGACCCGACGCGGGGCGGTACGTCTCGGCCACGCTTCGCGACCCGGGCCACTGACCCGTCCGGCGCGGGGGAGGTGCCCGCGCCGGCTCGGGGGACGGGGCGGGTCGGCGGGGCGGGAGCGCATCCGGATAGAGGTACGCCGATTGACAAAGTTTGGAATCCAAACTTAATCTGCGATTCGCGATCGGGTGCCGGCCGCGTTCGGGCGGCACCGCCCGCCGTCCCGTCCCAGCGGTACCCACGCGAGGAGCGTCATGGTCGATAAACGAGGCACGACGAGTGCAACCCGATGGCGCCTGAGCCTGGTCACCGGCGTCCTCACGATGCTGGTGGTGAGCCTCGGCCTGACGTTCGCGGCGAGCGCGCACGCGGCGGCCGGCTGCCGGGTGGCGTACTCGGCCAACCAGTGGCCCGGTGGCTTCACCGCGAACGTGGCCGTGACCAACCTCGGTGACCCGATCGACGGCTGGCGCCTGACCTGGACTTTTCCGGCCGGGCAGCAGGTGACCTCGGCCTGGAACGCCACCGTGAGCGCCGTCGGCGCCGACGTCACCGCGGTCAACCTCGGCTACAACGCCGCCGTCGGCACCAACGCCACGGTGTCGTTCGGCTTCAACGGCACGTGGTCCGGCGCCAACACCGCCCCCACGACGTTCGCCCTCAACGGCGTCACCTGCACCGGCGGCGTGGGCCCCACCACGACCCCGCCGACGACGGCCCCGCCCACCACCGCGCCACCGACCACGCCGCCACCGACCACCCCGCCGCCGACGGGCGACCCGCTGGCCTACGTGGCCGCGATGCAACCGGGCTGGAACCTCGGCAACACCTTCGACGCGGTCGGCAGCGACGAGACCGCCTGGGGCAACCCGCGCGTCACCCAGGCGCAGCTGGACGCCGTACGGGCGCAGGGCTTCAACAGCATCCGGATCCCGGTCACCTGGAGCAACCACCACGGCCCCGCGCCGGCGTACACCATCGACGCGGCGTGGCTGAACCGGATCAAGGAGGTCGTCGGCTGGGCCCTGGACGACGGCTTCTACGTGATGATCAACATCCACCACGACTCGTGGCAGTGGATCAACGCGATGCCGACCGACCGGACCACCGTCCTCAACCGCTACAACGCGCTGTGGACCCAGATCGCCGCCGCGTTCCGGGACGCCTCGCCGAAGCTGCACTTCGAGAGCGTCAACGAGCCGCAGTTCGCCAACAGCTCCGGCGACGCCCAGAACGCGCAGCTGCTGCACGAGCTGAACGCGTCCTTCCACCGGATCGTGCGGGCCTCCGGCGGCAACAACGCCACCCGCATGCTCGTCCTACCGACCCTGCACACCTCGGCGGACCAGGCCCGCATCGACGAGCTGACCAGCACCTTCACCCAGCTGGGCGACCGCAACCTCATCGCCACCGTGCACTTCTACGGCTACTGGCCGTTCAGCGTGAACGTCGCCGGGGGCACCCGGTTCGACGCCACCGCCCAGAAGGACCTGACCGACGCGTTCGACCGGGTGCACGACGCCTTCGTCGCCAGGGGCATCCCGGTGGTGATCGGCGAGTACGGCCTGCTCGGCTTCGACCGGCACACCGGCACCATCCAGCAGGGCGAGAAGCTCAAGTTCTTCGAGTTCCTCGGCTGGTACGCCAGGACGAAGAAGATCACCACGCAGCTCTGGGACAACGGGCAGCACTTCGACCGCACCGCCCTGCGGTGGAAGGACCCCGAGCTGTTCGCCCAGATCAGGTCGAGCTGGACCACCCGCTCCGGGACGGCCTCGTCCGACCAGGTGTACGTGCCGCGTACCGGCTCCGTCGCCGCCCGGTCGCTGACGCTGAACCCGAACGGCACCACCTTCCAGGGGCTGTACCAGGGCGGCACCGCCCTCGTGCGGGGCAGCGACTACACCGTGTCGGGCAACCAGCTCACGCTGACCGCCAGCGCGCTGACCCGGCTGGTCGGCAACCGGGCGTACGGGGTGAACGCCACCCTCCAGGCACGGTTCTCCGCCGGGGTGCCGTGGCGGATCGACGTCGTCACGTACGATCCTCCGGCGCTGTCGAACGCGACGGGGAACACGACCTCGTTCGCCGTCCCGACCCAGTTCCGGGGTGACCAGCTCGCCACCATGGAGGCGAGGTACGCCGACGGCCGCAACGCCGGCCCGCACGACTGGACGCCGTTCAAGGAGTTCGACGTCGCCTTCGCCCCCGACTACCCGGGCAACCGCATCACCCTGACCGAGGCGTTCTTCGCGGCGGTCGACGACGGTGCCCGGGTGACGCTCACCTTCCACTTCTGGAGCGGCACGACCGTCACCTACCACGTCACCAGATCGGGCGGGAGCGTCACCGGCGTCACCGCCGCCGCCGTCCGGGCGGGCTGACCCGGCACGGATGTCTCCCCGTCGGAACGGGCCGTGGCCGCGAGCCGGTCACGGCCCGTCTCCGCGTACCCGACGGATCATCCGCCGTGGTCGTTGCCACCCGGCGCTTCGCCGCGGCGCGCGCGGGCGGGGTCGCTGAAGGTGCTGACGCCGGGGACCAGCAGCGTGACGGCGCTGGCCACGGCGGTCAGGACGGCCGCCGCGACGAGCGTGGGCCGGATCCCGAACGCCGCGACGGCGGGCCCGGTGAGGGCGTACCCGACCGGCAGCAGGGCGAAGGCGCTGAGCTGATCCAGGGCGAGGGTCTTGCCGAGCACCTCGGCGGGGATCTCGCGTTGCAGGGCGGAGAGCCAGTAGATGAAGTAGATCTCCACGACGAATCCGCCGACGGCGAAGCAGACGGCGGTGACCGGCAGCGGCAGGGCGAAGGCGAGGCTGCCGGGCAGGGCGGCGTACGTGGTGAGGGCGAGCATGCTGACCGTGCCGGGCCGGCGGGGCCGCCACCGGCCGGCCAGGGCGATGGCGGGCAGCGCACCGGCGGCGGCAGCGGCGAGGACGAACCCGTAGGCGAGTTCGCCGCCGAGGCGGTCCGCCGCGATCAGCGGGAGCAGCGTCAGGCTCGGCGCGGTGCCGGCGAAGAGCTGGACCGCCACGGCGGCCATGACGGCGGCGACCCAGGGGCGGCGCCGGACGGTGGCGATGCCGGCCCGGGCGTCGGTCAGGACGCTGCTGCCCGGCCGGTTGCCGGCGGCGACGTCGCGTACGCCCAGCACCGCGAGGGCGCCGGTCGCGAAGAGGAGGGCGGCCAGGCCCAGCGCGGCGTGGATGCCGATGGCGGTGACGATGGCGGCGCCGGCGAGCGCCCCGAGCAGGGTCGCGGAGCGCTGTACGGCGGAGACCAGGGCGTTGCCGCGTTCCAGCAGGGCGGCGGGGAGCAGCGCCGGGATCAGCGAGCGCATCGCCGGCCGGGACAGCGACTCGGCCACGCCGGACAGCGCGGTGACGATGCCGAGCGCCGCCAGGGGCAGATCGTCGAGGGCGAAGAGCGTGCCGAGGACGATGGCGGTGCGCAGCGCGTCGGCGGTGAACAGGATCCGGGGCCGCGAGACGCGGTCGGCGAGGATGCCGCCGGCGAGCAGGCAGACCACCAGGGCGATCGCCCGGCCCGCGAGGATGACGGCGATGGTGCCGGCGCCGGCCCCGAGCTGCACGGCGTGCAGCGCGAACGCCACCGGCAGGATCTGGTCGGCGACCGCTCCGGCGGACTGGCTGGCCCACACCCGCAGGAACCGCGGATGCTGGCTCAGCTTCTCCGCCGGCACGGTGGCCGGGCTGGTGGCGGTGCTCATGGCGTACGGCGGGGGACGCCGGTGCGGTCGGCCGCGCTCATCCGAGCTGGTCCGGGTCGGCTGCCAGGTCGGCGGGTGAGGTGTGCGTGCTGGCGGCGAGGCGGGCCGGTGGCGGGTACTCCGGCCCCACGGGGCGGGTGCCGTCGCCGGGAGCGGGATTGCCGGCGGAGAGCAGGTAGGTGGCGAACTCGTGGTCGCCGTCCACCCCGAGCATCGCCTCGACGCCGCTGTCGTGGAACGCCACCGTCTGGAACGGCGCCAGGCCCAGTGCGGTGCAGGTCAGCGCGAAGGTCTGACCGTAGTGGCCGGCGTCGAACATCCACAGCCGGTAGGCCCGCGGGTGCCGGTACTTCCAGGACAGGCGGGCGGCGACGGTGGTGGTGAGGCAGGTGAAGGCCCCCTGGTAGGAGGGCTCCTGCCCGTAGGCCAGGGCGGCGATGCGCTGCCGGTCGACGCTGGCGTCGAGGAGTTCGAGGCGGTGCACCTCGGGAGCGTAGTGGTAGAGGCCGGGCGGCACGCCGGTGACGTCGTAGACGGCCACGTAGCACTCGACCTCGTGCCGGCCGCCGGCTGAGGCGCTGATGCGTCCCTGCTGCGGGCCGAAGGCGCCGCCGTCGAGGAAGCGCTGGGGCGCGAAGGTACAGGCCAGCACGGTGGCGAGCGCGTCGATCCCGACCGGGGTCCCGGCGAACGCGCGGTGGGTGCGCCGGGCGGCGAACACCTCCTCGACGGGCGTACGCAGCGGCAGGGCGCGCCGGGGGAGGTGCACGGCCGGGGCGTGCGGGTATCGCTTGAACGGTGCCGGGGGCTCGCCGTCGGCGGCGATCTGCGCGGCGGTGGCGTCGCGGCGCGGCGAATCCACGAGGTAGTTGGCGTCGCGGGCCTCGGTGTGCATGCGCGACGCGACCGGACCCCAGTGCTGCCAGACGGGCGGGGTGGCGTCGTCGTCGGTGTCGGCCACGAGGATGCCGGCGTCGCGGAGCTGGTGGAGCGCCCGGGTGGCGCCCTCGGCGGCCTCGTCTCCGAAGTGGGCGGTGACCTCGTCGACGTCGGTGTAGTCGTCCAGGCGCTGCAACAGGGCGAACAGGTCGGGGGTGACGCGCAACCATCGGCGCTGGCCGGGCAGGGCGACCATCAGCGCATCGCTGTCCCAGCGGCAGATGAGCTGGTCGCGGCGGCGTACACGCATTCCGATGCCTTTCCCACGCACGATGAACGGAGATGGTGCCGGACCCGCGTGCGGGTCCGGCACCGGGCTCGTCAGGCGGCCCCGTGGTTCAGGACTTCCTCGTTCGTCTCGACGATCACGATGTCGAAGGCCATGGCTCGTACCTCCTCTCCGGCGCGGTGGGCTCGTGCCCCCCTGGACGGGACCGTCTCCGCCGGCTTTCGAGACGGGCGTACGGGGGAACCTCAGTGCCGCGGAAACGCGTTCGGGATGGCAGCCGGTCGGCTGGCGCCTGCGGCAGGGGAGTCGTCTCCGGCGGCTTTCGCAGAGCCCGTCGAGAATGCGGAACAGGTCTGCGGTCGGCGCACCGTCATGACAACTCCTCTCATCCGTTCTCGCTCGCGACATAAAGAAGGTAGCGAATGCGTTGACCCCTTGCCAAGGGATCGACCGCCGCTCATTCGCCGACATGCAGCGGAAGTCGATGAGAATGCAAGGCGCCCGTGAGGAATCCTCCAGACAATGGCATGGCGTGGGCGCAAGGGCGGCAGGAAAGCGCCTCCGGCCAGGCGATTCCCGGCCGGTGGGCGAGGAGTGGGCCATTCATGGGCGCAACGCTATATGGCGAGGGTGGACGCCGCGACGATTCCATTTCGTGAAGCCCCGCCGCCATTCGGGCCCGCGCTGCGCATCGACGCGTTCGGCTCGAATTCGGCCGCTCGACGCGATGCCGGCCGCGTCGACCTGACGACGCTTCCCAGGGCCGGCGACCGGGTCGGCGGCGCGGGAGGCCAGCCGGTCGCTCCCGCACAGTGAAAGGCAGCCGGCCGCTGCCCACCCGGAGGGGGAAGCGGCCGGCTGCCGGGAGAGGTGGGGCGTCAGAGGGCCCCGACGGCCACCGGCTCGGGGGCGGGAACCGGAGCGGGGACGCCCGCGCCGACGGCGACGGGAGCCGGCGTGTTCTCGGGCAGGTACCTGCCGAGCTTGCGGATCCGCCTGGCGTTGTTCTCCATGACGTCGATCGACGGCAGGTCGGCGTCGATCCGCACCGTCGTCGGGTTCGACGCGGCGGTGTGGATGTTGTTCAGCAGGGTGTGGAACGACCGCGGGAACAGGGAGCTGACGAACTTCGACTGCTGCCGGCCGCGCCGGATGCTGGCCACCGGCTTCGACCAGTCGATCTGGCCGGGCCGGAAACGGTGCTGGCGGACCAGCTCGCGGCGGAACGTCGCCCACGGCACCAGCTTCAGCTTGAACCGCTCGGCGATCTCCTCGGTCGTCACGGGGGTCACCGGGTAGCTGATCACCCTCGGCGCGCTCGACAGGGCGTTGGCCACCACGGACCGGGCCAGCACGTCGCCCGCCACGACCGGGCTGGTGACCTCCGAGTCCCAGACCATGCCGAGCTGGAGGATGTGGGAGATCATGTTCCAGAACGAGTACTCCATCCCGGGGTCCTTGAACCCGGTGCCCGGGCCGCCCAACGCGAACGGCGCCTGGTAGATGTGGATCGGCACGCCGTCGCGGTTGGCCCGCAGGCTGATGTGCTTGACGACCCACTTCATCCGGCTGTAGCCGGTGTAGAAGAAGCTGTTGCGGTAGAAGTCGCGCCACTGCTGGTAGACCTCGCTGCCGACCGAGCCGATGACGTGCAGCGTCTTGAACCGCTTCTGCAGGCAGAACTCCGCGAGCCGCAGCGTCGGCAGGACCTTCTCCTCGCGGTACCGGGAGTAGGGGTAGTCGTGGGTCGTCGCCCCCGCGGCGTCGATGACCACGTCGACCTCGGTGAGCAGTTCGTCGTACGCGGCGGGGTCGAGGCCCATCGCCGGGTCCAGGTAGCTGCCCTCCAGGACGGACAGCTTCCCGGTGTCGGGCAGCTCCAGCTTGTACTTGCGCAGCTGCCGGGCGATGCGGTCCTCGCCGGACTTGTCGCCCTTGCGGCGTACCAGGGCGTAGACCGTCGCGACGCGGGCGTCGCCGAGGAGTTCGCGCAGCATGTGCATGCCGACGAAGCCGTTCGCACCCAGCAGGAGCACGTTCTTCGGCTCGTCGTCGCCGCGACGTGGAAGTCTCTTCGCGACCGCCCGCGGGTCCTCCGAGTAGCCGAGCGAGATCCGGTTGGGGTTGCCCATCGAGAGCGCGATGCGGTCGCTGTTGTGTCGCAGGAAGATGTGCATGGGTCCGCCTTTGCATGAAGGGTGAGGGTCGTGGAGCCAGAACGGGAGCGGCGGGCCGTCAGGCCACGCGCCGCTCCAGGTGCTGCCAGAACCTTTCACGCAGCTCCCGGCGGAGGAGCTTGCCGCTGGGGTTGCGGGGCAGCTGGTCGACGAACTCATAGCTCGCCGGGATCTTGAAGTCGGCGATGCGCCCCCGCAGGAACGGGGTGAGGTCGCGTGCGGTCACGGGTTGGTCGGGGTGGGTCACCACGAAGCAGTGCACGACCTCGCCCCAGTGCTCGTGGGGCACGGCGACGGCGGCGGCCTCGACCACGCCCGGGTACGCGCTGACCGCGTTCTCGATCTCCGCCGGATAGACGTTCTCGCCGGCCACGATGATCGTGTCCTTGATCCGGTCGCGGACGAACAGGAAGCCCTCGTCGTCCAGGTAGCCGGCGTCGCCGGTGTGCAGCCAGCCGTTGACCAGGGTCGCGGCGGTGGCCTCGGGCAGGCCCCGGTACTCGATCATCCGCGCCGGGGTGGACAGGCAGATCTCGCCGACCTCGTACGGCGGCAGGACCCGGCCCGTACCGTCGATGATCTTCACGCCGAAGCCCGGGTACGGCAGACCGGCCGCCTGCATGCGCGGCCCGCCGACGACGTGCGCCGACGGCGGCAGGCAGACCGCGGTGTTGCCGCTCTCCGACAGGCCGTAGATCTGCGCGAAGTCGCAGTCGAACATCTCGATGCTGCGGGCGAGCAGCGCCTCGGAGATCGGCGACCCGCCGTAGACGATCTTGCGCAGCGAGACGAAGTCCTCCCGCTTGGGCCGGGGCGGCGCGAGCATCATCTGCAACTGCGCCGGTACGACGCACGCCGTGGTGACGCCGTGCCGGCGGATGAGGCGGACCGCCTCGTGCCCGGCGAACACCCGGACCGACACGTTGGTGATGCCGGCGCTGAAGCCCTGGATCGACCACCAGAGCCCACCGATGTGGAAGCCGGGGATGCCGATCAGGCTCACGTCGTCGGGGCGCCAGTCGATCCAGTCCAGGCCCTCGGAGGCGAGCGCGTCACGCACCGCGAAGAAGCTGCGGTGGGCCAGCACGACGCCCTTGGGATTGCCCGTCGTGCCGCTGGTGTAGACCTGCGCCAGCGGCTGTTCCTCGGTCCAGGACGGCCCCAGGTCGCCGTCCTCGTCGCCCTGCCAGCCGGTGAAGTCGGCCAGCGACACCACCTCGCGCAGTTCGGGCAGATCCGGCCGCAGCGCCTCGGCGGTGTCCAGCAGGTCCTCGTCGCAGAAGAGGACCGTGCTGCCGGAGTCGCGCATGATGTGGCGGATCTCGCCGGCGCGCAGCCGCCAGTTGATGGGCACCAGCACGGTGCCGGTCTTGGCGCAGGCGAACAGGACGTCGTAGTAGTGCTCGGACTCCTTGCCCAGGTAGGCGACGCGGTTCCCGGCCGTCGCCCCCGCGCGCCGCAGGGCGTGCGCCGTCCGGTTGCTCGACCGGTGCAGCTCGGCGTAGCTGACCGTACGGTCCTCGCAGTGCACCGCCGGGTGCTCCGGCCGCTGCGCGGCGTGGAAGGCGACGACGTCGTACACCGTGCGCAACTGCGGGTGGTACGCCCTCATCGACTCGTCCCGCCCGGGACCGCCAGCGTCTCCTCGAGGTACCGCACGATCGCCGGACCCGACGCCAGGGCCGGCAGCAGGTTCGGGTCGATCTCGATGCCGAACGCCTTCTCCAGCGCCATCATGAGCTGGATCTGACGCAGCGAGGTCCAGCCCGGCACGGTGTCCGGGTCCAGCCGCTCGGGCAACTCGCCCGGCGCGACACCGAACACCGAGGCCACCACCTCGCGGACACGGGTCTCCAACATTGCTACTCCTTGGGTGTCGCGCCGGGGCCCTGCCCCGGGGTGAAGAAACGTCGCGTGATCCGCGAGATCGTGCGGAAGTCGTCCGTGCTCACCTCGTCGAGGGAGATCTCCGTGCCCAGCTCCGCCTCGATCAGGTAGAGCAGCTCGACGAAGTGCATCGAGTTCAGGACGCCGGTGTCCACCAGGTCCTCGTCGACCCCGACCGAGTCGATGTCGGGACACCTGGCGCGCAGGAACGCGGTGAGGAACTCGGGAACCGTCTCGGTCGTACTCATGACCCCTCCTGGGGGCGCGTCGGTGCGGGGAGGATCTTCGTGGTGACCCGGGCCGCCGTCGGTCCGCCGGCGCACCGGTGCGCGGCGACGGTCCCTCCGGTGGACAGGCCGGTCGGGATGAGGCGGTTGGTGCGCAGCGCGACGGCCGGGTCGCGCAGCAGCGGATTGGCGTCGCGCACGGTGGCGGAGAACAGCGCGAAGACCGGGTCGATGACCTTGGTCGCCCCGTCGTCGTCCTCGACCTCCACCCACGCGTGGACCAGGTCGAGCATGCCGACCACCCAGCCGATGCGGGTGACCGCCGCGAAGCCGGCCCGCTCGCAGAGCCCGGCCAGGTACCGGCTCGCCGAGTCGCAGCTCGCCACGCCGCGCGTGGTCACCAGGTCGACGTCGTCGCTCAGGGCCTCGGGCAGCTTGACCCAACGCAGGTCCATGGCGGCGAACTCGGCGGCGATCGCGCGCAGCTCCGGCGAGCGCAGCTCGGCCCGCTCGCCGCGGGTGTGGACGGTGGCGGTGACGGCGAGCCGCGACGCCGTACGGGTGACGGTGTCGTCGCCCGGCCCGACCGTGCCGCCGGCGGGCTCGACCGTCAGGTCGTGCACCGCGCCGCCGCAGCGCTCGGGGCGCGGCAGGGCGAGCACGCTGGTCGGCTGCGGGCCGCACGCGTCGGCGGCGCACGCGACGCTCAGCGCGAACCGGGAGGCGCGGGGCGCGAGCAGCTCCTCGGTCGACGCGCGCATCCACCGCAGCGAGTAGGCGAAGGCCTGCTCCGGCACCGTCGAGCCGGTACCCGAGTACAGCGCCAGGTTGAACAGGTCGCGCGAGTCGAAGCGTTCCTCGCCCGCGTCGCCGCTGGCCGGGAGGCCACGGTCCAGCAACTCGGACAGCGTGTGGTCGTCGCAGCCGAGCACCTGCCGGGCCGTGACGCGGTCGACGTCGTCGAGCCGGTGCTCAGGTGGGACCGCGAAGAGCGTGTCGAGCCCGCGACACAACCCGGCCGCGGTCACGACGGGGCCGTCCTGTCGCGCCACATCGTCTTGATGACGCTCCCGGTGCTCAGCACGTACTCGTCGACCGAGGTCCAGCCGAGCATCTCGTTGATCTGCACCTGCTCCGGGCCGGCCGAGGTCTCCAGGTAGCCGGGCAGGCCGAGGGCGTCCGCCCGCGCCTGGCCGGCGCGGATGAGGACGTAGCCGACGCCGACCGAGTCGACCCGCCGGCCGAGCACCGCGAACCACACGTGCGGGCGGCTGGGGCGCATCCGGTCCAGCGCGTTGGAGATCCGCACCGCGTGCACCACGGCCCGCGGCCCGGCAAGCAGGCACGCCACCGAGCGCAGCGCCCAACCCCACCACGGCGTGGTGCGCTCGTCGCCGTAGAGGACGAGGATCCCGTCGAGCCGGTCGGCACGGTACGCGGCGAGGGTGATGCCCGAGCTCATCAGCTGGGCGATCACCAGTTCCGCCAGGTAGAGGGCGGTCAGCGCCGACCGGCGCTGCCACCGGGGGAGCGAGCCGGCGGCGGCCCAGATGGCGCCGTCCTCGTACGCCTGGGCGAGCAGCCGCGCGCCCGCCCACAGCTGTCGCCACCGGAGATCCCGGACCTCGAGCCGGGGCTCCGGCCGGGCGATCGTCTGACTGTTCACATTGCACCCCACGTCCCGCACGCGAGCCCGCTGACCTGGGTGAATTTAATGGTCTTGGGTAATCCGCCAGTAACAAACGAGGTCTCTGCGACGGGTCGCGCGCACCCGGCCGCTCGCCCGCGCGGGGCGCAGGCCAGCCGTCCCGGCACCCGCCGCGCGGGGCTGCCCGCCGGGCCGCCGCCTTCCCCCGGCCGGGTCCGGATGGGACACTGAGCCGTGTCGCGTGACGACGTCGGGAGCCCGCCCGAGCACCACCGCGTCGAGCCGGTGCCGGCGTGATCGCCGGTCACTGGGAGGTCGTCGTGGTCGGCGGCCGGATCGCCGGCGCATGCACCGCCTGGGCCCTCGCGCCGTACGCCGAGCGCGTCCTCGTCGTCGACGCCTCGCGGCCCACCGCGTTCTGGCCGCAGCAGTCCACCTGGGACCGCTCCGGCAACCTCGCGTGGGCCGAGCTGGGCCTGCTGGAGACGGTCCTGGCCTGCGGGGCCCCGCCCACCTACGGCGACACCCAGCGCATCGGCGAGGACGTCATCGAGCGGGTCTACCCGCGCGAGGACGCCCACTCGTTCCGGATGAGCGTGCCCCGCGAGGTGCTGGACCCGGCGCTGCTGGCCGCGGCGCAGAGTCGGGGCAACGTCACCGTGCTGCGCCCGGCCCGGGTGCGGGACCTCACGATCGACGCGGGTCGGGTACGCGGGGCGACCGTGCGGCACGGTGCCGTCGACAGCGAGGTCACCTGCGACCTGCTGGTGCTGGCCGACGGGCGGCTGTCGCGCAACGCCGAGCGCGTGGGGGCGGGCGCCTACCGGGTCGTCGAGTCACCGTGGTTCGCGCTGCTGGCCTACTACGAGAACCTGCCGCTGCCCACCGACCGCTCGTACTTCTCGTTGCAGGACCGCAGCGTCATGATCTCGACGCCCTGCGGCGACAAGCAGTGGTGCGTCGCGGTGGACCTGCACCAGAGCCTGATCGACGAGACCGGCCGGCACCCGGCCCACTCGTACGAGCGGATGGTGCGCGACGACCCGTACCTCGGCCCGGCCGTCGCCGCCGGGCGCCGCACCACCTCGATCGGCGGCGCCGGGCGGATGCGCATGCTGCGGCGGCCGATGAGCGGCCCGGGCTGGTGCCTGGTCGGCGACGCCGGCTACCACCTGGACCCGGTCACGGCCCAGGGCACCCGGGCCGCCGTGGTCACCGCCCGGATCCTGCGGGACCGGATCGCGGGCGCCGGCCGCGTCGCGGGCGCGGCCCTGACGGGCCTGACCGACGAGCGCGACGCCGCGTTGGACGCCGACTGGGCCTACACGGAGCAGATCGTGCGCGGCTGACCGACACCCCCACCGGCCGACGCCCCCACCGACCGGCGAGCGGATCCGCCGCCGAGCCGGCGCGGGGGTCGGCCCGACCGGCTACGCCACCGGCCGGCTGCCGTTGATGGTCACCCGCTGGCCGTAGCGGGAGTGCGGGTAGTAGTCCCACACGGCGTGGTGCTGGGTGCAACGGTTGTCCCAGAACACCAGCGTGTTCGGCGTCCAGCGCACCCGGCAGCTCAGGATCGGCTGCTGGGCGACCCAGTCGAAGAGCATGTCCAGCAGCGCCCGGCTCTCCACCCGGGACAGCTGCACGATGTGCGAGGTGAAGCCGGCGTTGACGAAGAGCAGCCGGCGGCCGGTCTCCGGATGGCGTACGACGACCGGGTGCTCGCTCTTCGGCACCACGTACTCCGGCGGCGGGGTGTGACCCTGCCAGGGGATGAGGCCGTCGTGGACCGCGGTGAGGCCGTCGAGGAAGGCCCGCATCGGCGGGGAGAGCATCTCGTACGCCAGGTGCATGTTCGCCCAGAGGGTGTCGCCACCGACGCCGATCTCCGGCGTCCTGGTGACGTAGAGCATCGAGCCCAGCGACGGCTCGGCCTCGGCGGTGCCGTCGGTGTGCCAGTCCTCGCCGGCCACGAACCGCGAGTCCCGGCCGGCGCTGATCTCGAGGATGGCGGGGTCGCCGCCGTCGAGGTCGGCCAGCGGCTGGCGGCGCAGCTCGCCGAAGTGCCCGGCGAAGCGCTTGTGGTCCTCGGCGGAGAGCACCTGGTCGCGGAAGACCAGCACGTGGTGGGCGAGGAAGGCGCGCCGGACCTCGGCCAGTTGCGCGTCCGACAGTTCGGTGGCGAGGTCGAGGCCGGAGACCTCCGCGCCGATGACCGGCGAGATCGGCTGGACGGTGATGGTGTCGTAGCGCTCCGGCGGGCGGGTCGTCGCCCGCTCGACGGCGGCAAGGACGTGCTCTTCCACTCGTTCCCTCCTGGATCCTGTGTCACAGCCCCCGCGCCAGCAGGTCGGCCACGATCAGCCGGCCGAAGGCGAGGTTGCCGTGGATCGGGTCGTCCGGCTCGCAGAACGCGGCCCGCTGCCGGCCCGTGCCGTCGGTCACCCGGGCCCGCAGGTCCACGATCTCCACGCCGAGCGCGACGAGCGCGCGGCGGATCGTCTCCTGGGCCGCCATGAAGACCTGCGGGTCGGACATCCCCGGCACCCGCTGCGGCGGCAGCACCGCGAGCACGCGCAGCCCGAGGCCGAGGGCGTGCCGGTAGAAGGCCAGCGCGTCGCGGGCCATGGCCCGCACGATGCCGTCGAAGAGGCCCCCGGCGAGGAAACCCGCCGGGAAGGCGCCGTCGCCGGCCCGGTAGATGGCCCAGTTCTGCGTGGTGGCGAAGAAGTGGGCGCTGAGACCGAACGTCGAGACCAGCGGAACGGTGAGCTGGCCGAGGTCGGCCACGCCCAACTCGCCCAGGAAACCCCGGTGGTGTTCCTGCGCGGCGGCGTCGCGGAACACCAGGCCCTCGTCGCGTACGTCGAAGAAGCCGACGTTGAAGTCGCGCCCGGAGCCGATCGGCCCGCCGACGAAGGGCACCCCGGCGGCGGTCGCCGCGCGGGCGACGGGCCCGGCGTGCGAGTCGCCCAGCAGCAGGAATCTAGCCGGCGCGGTAGCGGTCGAGGACGGCGTCGTCACAGTAGAGGTCACCTCCGTCGGCGGCGTCGGCGCGCGCGTCGGACGCCGTGGCGGTCGGACCCGCCGACCGGTCGGGGTCGAGGGCGTCGAAGAAGTGGCGCATGACGAAGGCGACCCCGGCCGGCGTCACGTCGCGCAGGTTCGGCGCGAAGAAGGCCCCCCGGAACGGGAATCCGGTGATCAGCTCGTACGAGGGGAAGTAGTCGACGTGGCCGTGTTCCTGGGCGAGCTGGCCCGCCGCAGCGCGCAGCACGGACTTGGAGTAGGTCGTGGCGGTCAGCGCGTGCGCCCCGGTCGCCGTCGCGGTGAGCGGCACCGGCGACACCGTCAGCAGGACGTGCAGCCGGGGGTTGGCGGCGCGCAGCAGCGCGACGGCCGCGTCGAGGTCCCGGTGCACCTCGGCCACCGTGAAGTTGTGGAAGGCGTGCCGCCCGGCGTCGAAGGTGCCCCGCACGGTGCCCGGGCAGACCGGGTAGACGGTGCCGGTGACCGTGTCGCGCCAGGCCTCGGTCAGGCCGAGGGTGAAGATGAGACAGCCCGCCCCGGCGACCGCCCCGCGGATCGCGGCCAGGGTGGACCGGCGGGCGGCCAGGACCGCCTCCGCCGAGTCGTGGCCGTCGGGTTCGACCGACGGGCGGTACGGGTCGAAGAACCGCCCGCCGTCGCGCCACACCTCGTCGGGCCCGGTGTCGTCCGTCAGCGCCCAGCTCAGCCACTGCCGCAGCGTGGCGGCGGTGTAGATGGTGCCGGTACGGAAGGAGAAGGCGCCGTAGTGGCGGGCGCGGCGCTCCGCCTCGGTCAGCCCCGGCGGGGGCAGTTCGACCTCACGCCAGTTCATCCCCTCGTCGAGCAGCGCGGGCCCCAGGTGGCGGGCGAAGCAGGAACCGGCGGTGAGGATCGGCTCGTCGGGGCCGATGCCGAACTTCGGCGTCCACACCTGCCCGATGGCCAGCATCTCCGGCTCGGCGACCGCCGTGCGCCAGAACGACCGCGGCGGCAGCGACCGGTACGGGTTCATGGCGTCACCGTCCGGCCGGTGGTCGGCTCCGCCGCGTTGATCGCCCCGGCCACCGCTTGGACGTGCGGCACCCCGACGATGCCGTAGTGGGTGGTGTCCACCAGGTGCCAGGCGAGCCCGGCGAGGTGGGCCCGCCACTGTCGGGCCTGCTCCTGCGGGTCGGCGAGCGCCGGCAGGCCGGCCGTCGGGCGCCCGGCGAGCCAGAGCCGGCCGGGGGTCGCGGCCAGCCGGGGCAGGGTGTGCTGCGCCATGCTCGCCAGGTTGGCCCGGCAGCAGCGGGCCAACGCGTCCGCGTACGCCGTCGCCGGGGTCCGCGTGCCGGCGGCCGCCCCCAGCTCGTGGGCGAAGAGCGCCGCGAGCCGCTGCTCGTCGTACGCCCCGAAGGCCGGCGCGGCGTCCGGCGGCGGCGGGTCGAGCAGGTAGAGCGCCTCCGCGGGCTGGCCCGCGGCCTCGGCCTGCGCCGCCATCCCGAGCGCCACCCAGGCGCCGAACGACCACCCGCCGAGCCGCCAGCGCCACTCGTCGCGGGGGAAGCGTTCCCGCAGGGCGGCGTGGTAGCGCGCGGCCCGCTCCGCGACCGACCAGGCCGGCTCGCCGGGCCGGGCCAGCGCGGGGTCGGCGATGACGCAGACCGTCAGCTCCGGGTCGAGCGCCGACACCAGCGACCGGTACGCCTGCACGTCGCCGCCGACGGGATGGACCAGGCAGAGCACCGTACGCCCCCGGCCCGCCTGCCACACCTGCACCGCCACGGTGGGCCCGGCGGGGTGGGGCGTCTCGCCGAGGAGTCCCAGCACCTCGGTCAGGCTCACCCGGTGGCTGAGCTGGGACAGGCTGATGCCGACGCCGAAGTGCTCCTTGACGTGGTCGATCAGGTCCAGCAGCAGCAGCGAGTCGGCCCCCTGCTCGTAGAGGGAGGCGGCCGGGTCGAGCCGGTCGGTGCCCAACCAGTCGCGCAGCCATCCGCCGATCTCCTCGGCGGCCGAGCGGGGCGGCGCGGCGGGTGGCGAGGCCGGGCCGGCCGGGGGCGCGTAGAACTCCGGCGCCCGCTCGAGCGCGGTGGTGCAGACGAGCAGCTGCGGCAGTCGCAGCCGCAGGGCCTGCGCGAAGATCCGGCGTCCCTCGTCGACGGAGAGGCCGACCGCCAGGTGCGCGCGGTGCCGGGCGTCGGTGGGCAGGGCGTCGCGGGCCAGGCCCACCTCGCTCCAGACGTCCCAGTCGACACAGACGCGCAGCGTGGTGTCGGCGGCGTCCGCCCGGTGCCGGGCGAAGCCGTCCAGCATTCCGTTGGTGGCGGCGTAGTCGAGCTGGCCGACGCCGCCGAACTGCGCCGACATCGACGAGCAGTAGACGACGAACGCCGGCCGGTGGTGCGCCACCAGCCGCTCCACGAGCAGCGCCCCCTGGGCCCTGGCAGCCGTGGCGCGTCGCATCGCGGCCGCGTCCCGCCGGCCGATCAGCCCGCCGGCCGCGATGCCCGCCGCGTGGACCACCCCGTCGACCCGTCGGGCGCCGAGCCGCGCCACCAGCTCGTCGGGGTCGGTCTCGGCCAGGTCCACCTCGACGAGGTCGACGCGGTCGGCCCAGGGCGCCAGTTGGGCCGGCAACGGCCCGCGCCGCGCCAGCAGGACCACCCGGCAGTCGTCGTCCTGCTCCAGCAGCCAGCCGGCGATGCTCCGCCCGATGCCGCCGGTGCCGCCGAGGACCACGTACCGGGTCGGGCCGGACGGCAGCGGACGCGCTGCCGGCACGGCCGGTTGACGCACCGGCAGCAGCGCCTGCTCCCACCAGTAGCCCCCGCGCAGCGCCAGGCGCCGGGGTGGTGGCGTCCGCTCCGCCAGCAGCGCCGCGAGCGCCGGCGCCCAGTCGGCGGCGTCGGGGCCCGGCAGGTCCAGCCAGTGGCTGTCGACGTCGCCCTCCTGGGGAGCGACCTCGCACGCCCCGGCCAGCATGCCCAGCTCCGGCCGGCGGACGTCGCCGTCGACCGGTTGCGCCTGCTGCGACAGCCACCAGGCGCGCAGGCGGGGCCGGTGGGGCAGCCCGGCGACGGCCGCGAGCAGCGCCGCCGGGGCGTCGACGCAGGCCCGGTACGACTGGGCGAGCGTGTCCGCGTCGACCGCTCCGTCGACGGCCAGCGGCAGCGCGTGCAACCACTCGACGCCGCCCCGCGCGTGGTCGTCCTGCGCGTTGCCGTCCAGCCCGACGGCGTCCGGCGGTGTCCCGGCCGCCGCGTCGGTGCCGGTCAGCGCGGCGAGCAGGCGGCCCAGCGAGTCGGGGTCGGCCGGGTCCACGCGGTAGCTGTCGGGCCCGAGCCGGGCGAAGCCGTCGGCGGCGGTGGCGACCACCACCCGGGCGTGGGACGCCGCGAAGGCGCGCAGCACGCCCGGCGACGGTGGCTCCGCGGCCATGATCACGAGCGTCTCCGGCCGGCGGGCGGCGGGGTCGGCGCCCGCGTGCCGCCAGCGCACCCAGTGCGGCTGGTGCAACCACTCGGCCTCGGGCAGCCGCGCCGGCCACCCCTGGTCGACCGTCTCCGCCCCGTTCGGCAGTGGGGCCCCGGCCGGTGACGTCTCCTCGGCTGGCAGGGCCTCCCCGGCGGGCGATGTCGTCCCGGCCGGCGGGGCGGCGCGGGCGAACTCGTGGTCCTCGAGCGCGAACGCCGGCGGGGGGAAGTCCCAGGGCGGCTGCGCCGGCCCGGCCGGCCACCGGATCGGCCGGCCGGCCAGCCAGGCGGCGACGAGGTCGGCCGCCAATGGCGTACCGGCCGGGCCGGTGGCCTCGACGGGTGCCGCCTCGACGGGGGCGACCTCGACGGCGGTCGCGGTGCGCAGCCAGGCCACGGCGGCCGTCGCGTCGGCGCAGACGGCCGCCGCCCGCCAGCGGCCCGGCGTGCGGCCGGCCTGGAGGTGGCGCAGCACCCGGCCGTACGTCTCGGGCCGGGCCGTCAGGTAGTCGGCGACGCGGCCGGCGTCGGCGCGCAGGGCGGCGGCACTGCCGCTGGCGAGCACCACCACCGGTACGCCCGGGCCCGGCGGCGGGTCGGCGCCGGCCGGCCCGGCCGCCTCGCAGACCAGGTGGGCGTTGGTGCCGCCGATGCCGAAGCTGCTCACCGCCGCCACGCGTGGCCGGTCGACCGGCCAGGGTCCGGCCTTCGTGGGGATGTGGAACGGAGTCGGATCGGGGCCCAGCCGTGGGTTGAGGCGCCGGAAGTCGACGTTCGGCGGGATCCGCCCGTGGTGCACGGCCAGCACGGCGCGCACCAGGCCGACCACCCCCGCCGCCGCGCCGAGGTGACCGATCTGGCTCTTCACCGACGCCAGCGCGGTACGGCCGGACTCGGCCAGGTCGAACGCCTGGCGCAGCGCCGCCACCTCCACCGGATCGCCCAGCTCCGTGCCGGTGCCGTGCGCCTCCACGTAGCCCAGGTCGCCGCCGACGCGCCCGCTGCGGCGCAGCGCGGCCCGGATCACCTCGCGCTGACCGGCCACCGAGGGGGCGGCGAAGCCGAGCTTCTCCGCGCCGTCGTTGTTGACGGCCGACCCGGTGATCGTCGCGTAGACGGTGTCGCCGTCGCGCCGGGCCAGCCGCAGGGGCTTGAGCACCACGACGCCCACCCCGCTGGCGCCGACGGTGCCAGCGGCGTCGTCGCTGAACGGCCGGCAGTGCCCGTCGGGGGAGAAGATGTGCTGCGGCTGGTAGCGGTAGCCGGCGGTGAGCAGCGGGTCCACCAGCACGCCGCCGACCAGCATCACGTCGCTGTCGCCCTGACGCAGCAGCCCGGCCGCGACGTGGACCGCCACCAGCGAGCTGGCGCAGGCCGCCTGCACGGTGAACGCCGGCCCCGTCAGGCGCAGGTGGTAGGCGACCTTCGTGGCGAGGAAGTCCTTCTCGTGGTGCAGCGCCAGCTGGAAGGAGTCCGGCAGCCGCGCCGGGTCGGCCTCGCGCAGCAGCGCCTGGAAGTAGGTGTTCTCGCCGCAGCTGGCGAGCAGGCCGACGCGCCGTCCGGCGGGATCGGCGATGCCGGCGTGCGCCAGCGCCTGGACGCAGCTCATCAGCAGGTGCCGCTGCTGCGGATCCATCAACCGCGCCTCCTGCCGGCTGATGCCGAAGTGCCCGGGGTCGAAGCCGAGCGGCCCGGCGAGCTGGCTGCGGGCGCCGACCAGGCCGTCGGCGGCGGCGAAGTGCTCGATGCCCCGGTCGCCGGCCTCCACCATCGCCCAGAAGGCGGCCAGGTCGTCGGCGCCGGGCAGCCGGACGGCCATCCCCACCACGGCCACCGGCTCGTCCGCCGGGCCCGCGGCGGCCTCGTCCCGCCCGGTCGCCACCACGCCAGCCGTCTGGCGGGCCGGCTCGTCCGCCGCCGGGTGGCGCGACTCCGGCGCGCCGGGGACGGCCCGCTCGTCGCCGAGGAACCGGGCGAGGCGGCGGATGGTGACGTGCTCGAACAGGTCGGGAATGCCCAGCGGCAACCCCTCGGCGACGCAGCGCAGGTGGAAGCGCATCAGGTCGAGGCTGCCCGCGCCCTGGTCGAAGAAGCGCCGATCGGGATCGGCCGGCGCCCCGACGACCTCCGTGAAGAGCGCGGCCAGTCGCGCCTCCAGGGCCGACATCACCGGTGCGGGCGCCGCACCTCCCGGTTGCAGGTCCTCGCCCGGGGCGCGCGCCGCGCGGCGGCGGTCCAGCTTCCCGCTGGCCGTACGCGGCAGTTGCGCCAGCCGCCGGAACCGGTCCACCCGCACGTACGCGGGCAGGAGCCCCGCGAGGTGGGCGTGCAGCTCCTGCGGGGTCGGCGCCTCGGCCCGGAACTCCAGGCAGGCGACCAGGTGCGGGTCGTCACGGACCACCACGGCGTTGACGACCGCCGGGTGCGTCAGCAGCGCCGCCTCGACCTGCCCCAGCTCCAGCCGGTGCCCGCTCACCTTCACCTGCTGGTCGTCGCGGCCCAGGTAGTGCAGCAGACCGTCGCGGTCGAAGCGGGCCTGGTCGCCGCTGCGGAAGAACCAGCCGAGGCCGGGCACCTCGACGAAGCGAGCCCGGTCGAGCGCCGGATCGTCCAGGTAGCAGGGCGAGACCAGCTCCCCGCCGATCAGCAGCTGCCCGGGGCAGTCCGGCGGCACCACCTCGTCGGCCGAGTCGACCACCCGCAGCCAGGTGTTCGCCACGGGCCGGCCGATGGCGGGACGGGTCGGCCAGGTGGCCGGGTCGCCGTCGAGGCAGAGACTGCTGACCACGTGGGTCTCGGTCGGGCCGTAGTGGTTGAACAGGCGCGCGCCGGGCAGCCCGGCGAACCAGCGGCGGATGCTGTCGGTGCAGATGAGCTGCTCGCCGGCGGTGACGACCTCCCGCAGCCGCGACGGGTACCGGCCGAGGCGTACCCCGTGCTCGGCCAGCAGTTGCAGGGCGACGTACGGCAGGAAGATCCGTTCGACGCCGGCGGCGTCGAGGTGCTCCAGCAGGGCCGGCATGTCCCGCCTGAGCCCGGGGCGGGGAAGGTGCAGGGTGCCGCCGCCGCAGAGCGTGCCGAAGATCTCCTGGAAGGAGACGTCGAAGGAGAGCATGGAGAACTGCAGGGTCGCCGCCCCGCCCGCCAGACCGCCGGCCTCGCCCTGCCAGCGCAGGAGGTTGACCAGCAGGGCGTCGCCGACCTGGACCCCCTTGGGCGTGCCGGTCGAGCCCGAGGTGAACAGCGTGTAGAGCGGACGGCCGGCGTACGTCCGCGCGACGGGCGCGGCCGAGCGGGACAGGACCACCGGCAGGCGGGGGTGGCCGCCCTCGTCGATGGCGTCGAGGGCGGGCCCGTCGCCGGGCGCCAGCAGCACGCAGAGCGGATCGACCTGGCCCAGGACCTGGCGCAGCAGCGCCGGCGGGTAGGCCCGGTCGAGCGGCACGACGGTGAGGTTGAGCCGGGCCGCCGCCAGCAGCGCCACCACGTGCTCCACCGACGGCTCGAAGAACAGGGCGACGCGGTGCGGGCCGTCGGGCGACACCGGCTGGTGCCGCACCAGCTCGGCGGCGAGCCCCGAGGCGTACGCGTCGAGGTCGGCGTAGCTGAGGCGAACCTCGCCGGCGACCAGCGCCGTCGCGGTCGGCTGGGCCCGCACCCGCCGCGCGAAGTCCTCGGCCACGGTGGGGCGGGCCAGGGGCGTACGCGGGCCCCGGCCGGGCTCGGGCAGGCCGCGGCGGTACGGCCGCACCAGCTCGGCCAGCGTGCGTGTGCCGGTGCCGGTCAGGGCGTCCAGGCCGCGCCGGAACAACTCGGCCGCCGCGGCCACGTCGGCGTCGTCGAAGTGCTCGTCGGCGTACTCCCAGAGGCAGTCGAGACCGGACCCGTGCGCGACGACCGAGAGGGTGAGCGGGCACTTGGCGTCGGTCGGCGCCAGCCAGACCGGGCGGGACGCGCAGCCGGGCAGCGCCAGCGTGGAGAAGTCGGTGTTGTCGAGAACGAAGAGGAAGTCGAACAGCGGCGCGTCGGCGCCGAAGTCGTGGTCGGCGACGGCGTGCGCGAGCGCCACGTCCTGGGCGTCGAGCACCGCACGTACGGCGTCGGCCTGCCGCCGCAGCTGCGCGCGCAACTCCTCGGCGGGCGCCAGCGTCAGGGGCAGCAGCACCGTGTTGGCGAACATCCCGACGCTGGCCTCGAAGGCGCGTACGGGTCGGTTCGCCACCGGGCTGGCGACGCGCGGACGGGTGCGGCCGGTCACCCCGTGCACGGCCCAGCCGAAGAGCGTCAGCAGCAGCGGGAAGCGGGTCAGTCCCAGCTCGGCGCCGAGCCGGTCGAGCGCGTCCCGGCGCGCCGGGTCGATCGTGGTCCGGATTAGGTGGTCCCCGCCGTCGCCGCGTCGTCGGATCGGCCGCAGCGGAGCGGCTGTCTCGTCCACGGCGGCGTAGTGGCCGCGCAGGGCCTCGCGCTGCGCCCGGTAGGCCGGGTGGGCGAACCAGTCGGCCTGCCACCGGGCGTAGTCCAGTGGGGTCGCGGCGGGCTCGTCCTCGTTGGCGTCCGTCCCGTGCAGCGCGGCCGCGTACCCGGCCGACAGGTCGCGGAACAGCACGTCGAGCGACCAGCCGTCGACCGCGACGTGGTGCAGGTGCAGCAGCAGCACCCCGCCGCCGGCGCGGGGCAGCCAGTACGCCCGCAGCATGCGCGGCTGCCCGAGGTCGAAGGGTGCGGCGAAGAGGGCGCGGGCGCGCTCGCGCCACCCGGCCGCGTCGCCGTCGTCGCCCGGCTCGCGCCACCCGGCCGCGTCGTCGTGCGCGGTGGGCTCGTGCCACGGGTCGTAGGGCCCGCCCACCTCCTGGCGCAGCCCCTCGGCAGTGGCCCGGAAGGCGGTCCGCAGCGCCGCGTGCCGCGCCACCACCCGGCGCAGCGCCTGCCGCAGCGCGGGCACGTCGACCTGCCCGCGCAGCTCGAAGGCGAGCCCGACGTGGTAGGCGGTGGACGCCGGTGAGCGTTGCTGCAACAGCCAGAGCCGCTGCTGCTCGGAGGTGGCCGGGGCGGAGCGGGCACCGGCCGGGGCCGCCGGCACCGGGTACGGCGAGCCGGTCGTGGCGCGGGCCTCCTCGATCGCCGTGGCCAGCGCGGCGAGGTCGCCGCCGAGCACCACCGCCTGCGGCACCTCGACGCCCCAGCGCCGCTGGATCGCGAAGCGCAGCCGCAGCGCCTTGAGCGAGTCCCCGCCGCTGGCGATCCACCCGTCCTCCGGGCGCAGGTCGGGCGTGCCCAGCACCTCGCCGGCCAGCCCCAGCACCGTGCGCTGCCACTCCGCGCCGCCCGCGTCGGCGCGGTCGCCGTCGCGCCCGTCGCGGGTGCCGTGTGGGCGCGGGTCGTCGCGTCTGTCGCGTCCGTCGCGTGGGTGCGGGTCGTCGCGTCCGTCGCGGGTGTCGTGTGGGTGCGGGTCGTCGCGCCCGTCGCGCCAGGGCGGGTCGTCGCGGCGCAGCAGCGCGTCGGCGTCCACCTTGCCGTTCGCGGTCAGGGGCAGCGCCGCGACGCGGTGGACCCGGTGCGGGCGCAGGTACGGCGGGAGGGTCTCGCCCAGGTGCCGGTCGAACTCCGCGTACGACAGGCCGGCGGCCGTCACCACGTACGCCAGCAGCTCGTTCGTCCCGTGCGCCGGGTCCCGCCGGGTGCACACGTACGCCTGCCGGACCCCCGGGTGGGCGAGGAGTTGCCGCTCCACCTCGCCGGGCTCGACCCGGAAGCCCCGGACCTTGACCTGCCGGTCGACCCGACCGACGTACTCGACGCGGCCGGCGGCGTCGGCGCGCACGAGGTCGCCGGTGCGGTAGTGGCGCCCGGCGGTGTCGTCCAGCCACGGCAGCCGGACGAAGCGGGCGGCGGTCTCCCCGGGCAGGTTGCGGTAGCCGGCCGCCAGCGCCGCGCCGCCGAGGTACAGCTCGGCGACCTCGCCCGGCGCGGCGAGGCGCTCGCCGTCGACCACCAGGTGCGCGTCGGTGCCCGGCAGCACCCGGCCGATCGGCACCACGTCCGCGTCGAAGTCGCGGGGGATCGGGTGGCACAGGGCGAACGTGGTCGCCTCGGTGGGCCCGTAGACGTTGTGCAGCCGGGTGCGGCTGGCGGGGTTGTCGCGGTACCAGCGGCGGATCAGCCGGGCGTTGAGCTGCTCGCCGCCGATGAGCACCTGCCCGACGTCGGCGAAGCAGTGCGGCAGCTCGTCGACGACCGCGTTGAACAGCGCCACCGTGATGAAGAGCGTGTCGATCCGTTCCCGGCGCAGCGCGGCGTCGAGCAGGTGCGGCGTCGCCACCGTCTCGTCGTCGAGCACGACGCAGCAGCCGCCGGTCAGCAGCGGCACCCACACCTCGAAGCTGATCGCGTCGAACGCCGGGTTGGCGAGGCTCGCGTAGCGGGCCGCCGGAGCCAGCGCGAGGTAGCCGGGCCGGGCCAGCCGCAGGACGCCCGCGTCGCGTACCTCCACGCCCTTGGGCCGGCCCGTGGTGCCGGAGGTGTAGAAGACGAACGCGACCGGCGCGGGCGGTGGATCCGGCTGCCCGTCCGTCCCGGTCGGTCCGTCGGCCGCCAGCAGCGCCGCCGCCGGCAGCGGCCGGATCCCGTCGGGCAGGTCGCCGGGCGCGTCCGGGCCGTGGACCACCGCCACGGCGGCCGAGTCGCGCAGCATGTGGTCCCGGCGACCGGGCGGGCTCTGCCGGTCCAGCGGCACCACGGTCGCGCCGAGCCGCAGGACGCCGAGCATGACGCAGATCAGCCGCCAGCCGCGCGGCAGCCGCACCGCGACCGCCTGACCCGGATGGACCCCGGCCCGGCGCAGGGACCGGGCGACCGTGGCGCTGGCGCCGTCCAGTTCGGCGTAGCTCAGGCGCCGGTCGCCGTCGACGACCGCGACCGCGTCCGGGGTCCGCCGGGCCTGGGCGAGCACCGAGGCGGCGAGGCCGGGGGCGGACGCCATCACGCCTCCCGTACGGCCGGCGTGGCCGCTCGGGGGTCGCGGAGCCGGTCCATCTCGCGGCGCAGCAGCGCGGCGACCCGCAGCACCACCGCGCTCTCCAGGATGTCCCAGTGGTCGCAGTGCACCTGCTCCAGCAGGAAGTCGGCGTCGCCGCGCCGGCGCCAGAAGGCGCGCACCTCCCGCAGGAAGCCCTCGTCCCGCCCGGCGGTGGCCTGCAACAGCACCAGCCGGGCCGGCGACGCGGGGGTCCGGTAGTCGCGCATGGTGGACCGGTTGTGGTTGTAGACGCGGTGGTACTGGTCGATCTGCTCGTCGTCGATGCCCGGGTACATCCCGTTGAACTTGACGAGCTTGTCGCGGAACTCGGCCATGTCCACCGGTTCGATCGCGCCGCGGTGGGCCGGGTCGTCGGTGCCGAGGGTGTCGAGCAGGACGACGCTCAGCCCGGGGCGCCCGGCGCGGGCCAACCGGCGTCCCATCTCGTACGCGACCAGGCCGCCGTAGGAGAGTCCGGTGAGCACCACCGGCCCGTCCAGCAGGTGCGCGACCTGCCCCAGGTACGCCTCGGCCATCGCCTCGACCGTGGGCAGGAACTCCTCGCCCGGGTTCACCCCCGGCGACTGGATGCCGTACACGCCGAGCGACTCCGGCAGCGCCTTGGCCAGCGACAGGTAGCAGAACGCGGTGCCGCCGGCGGGGTGTACGCAGATGACCCGGCCGGCGCCGTCGCCCGCCCGGAACTCGATGAGGTTGCTCGGCGGGCGGCCGGACGCGCCCCGCCGCAGCCGGCCGCCGAGCGCCTCGATCGTCGGATGCAGCATGACCTCGTGGACCGGCAGCGTCTCGCCGAACGCCTCGCCGATGGCGTGGGCCAGCTTGATCGCCGAGATCGAGGTGCCGCCCACGTCGAAGAAGCGGTCGCCGATGCCGATGTCCGGGTGCAGCAGCAGGCGCTTCCAGATCTGGTAGAGGGTCAGCTCGATCTGGTCGCGCGGGCTGGCCAGGTTGACCTGCCAGGGCGCGCCGGCCCGGGCCAGCCGCAGCACCTCGGCGCGGTCGAGCTTGCCGTTGGTCGTCTGCGGCAGCCGCGGCAGCTCCACGAAGAGCGACGGGATCATGTAGCCGGGCAGCCGTCGCGACAGCGCCTCGCGCCACTCGCTGACCAGCAGCGGCGTCGCCCCGCCCCGGACGACACCGGCCACCAGCCTCGGCTCGCCGGCGGCGTCGGCGTCGACCAGGACCGCCGCCTCGCGTACGTCGGGCCGGTCCAGCAGCGCGGCCTCGATCTCGCCCAGTTCGATGCGGAAGCCCCGGATCTTGACCTGGCCGTCGCGGCGGCCGAGGTACTCGATGTTCCCGTCGGGCAGCAGGCGGGCCAGGTCGCCGGTGCGGTAGACCCGTTCCCCGGGCACGAACGGGTCGGGGACGAACCGCTCGGCGGTCGCCGACGGCCGGCCCAGGTAGCCGCGGGCGACACCGGCGCCACCGATGTGGATCTCGCCGGTCACCCCGACCGGCACCGGTTCCCGCCGCTCGTCGAGCAGGTAGACGCGGGTGTTGGCCAACGGCCGGCCGATCGGGCACTGCCGGGCCCACGGCTGGGGGTCGAGGTAGGCGGTGCTGTAGACGGTGGTCTCGGTCGGCCCGTACCCGTTGCGGATGCGCAGCCCGGGCAGGGCCTGCCGGATGCGGTGCAGGCCCTGCTCCGGCAGGGGTTCCACCCCGACGAGCAGTTGGCGCAGCGCCAGCCCGGCCAGCCGCCCGGCCGGGTCCTCGTCGAGCCAGCGGACGAAGGCCGGCGGCAGGTAGGCCTGCACGACGCGGTGCTCGCGCAGCCAGCCCATCAGGGCCGCCGGGTCGCCCCGCAACTGCTCCGGTACGAGGTGCAGGACCCCGCCCGTGGTCAGCGGCAGGAAGATCTCCTGCACCGAGACGTCGAAGCCGACGCTCGACCAGAGCGCCGCCGCCTCCCCCTCGGCGGCGCCGAGGCGCGACACCCAGTCGTCGAGCAGGTTCGCCACCGCGCCGTGCGTGACCGCGACCCCCTTGGGCCGGCCGGTCGAGCCCGACGTGAAGATCACGTAGGCCAGGTTGGCGGGGTGCACGACGACGTCGGGCGGGCCGTCGTGACGCCCCTCGGCCTCCACGGCGGCCAGGTCGCCCTCGCCGAGCACCAGCGCCGGCGCGGCGTCGGCGACCATGCCGGCGAGTCGCTCCGGCGGCAGGGCCGGGTCCAGCGGCAGGTAGGCGGCCCCGGCCTTGAGCACGCCCAGGATGGCGACGATCAGCCCCGCCGAGCGCGGCGCGTGCAGGCCGACCACCTGGTCGGGGCGTACGCCCCGGGCGATCAACGCGTGCGCCAGGCGGTTGGCCCGCCGCTGGAGCGTGGCGTGGTCCAGCCGCTCGTCCCCGTCGACCACGGCGAGTGAGTCGGGGCGCCGCCGCGCCTGCGCCGCGACGCGCGCCACCAGGTCCGCCGGGCCGGCGAGCGGCCGCGCCGTGCGGTTGTCCTCGACCAGCAGGCGGTGCCGCTCGTCCGCACCGAGCAGCCGCAGCGCGCCGACCGGCGCCGACGGGTCGGCCGCCACCTGGGCGAGCAGGCGGACGAAGTGCCCGGCCAACCGGGCGACGGTCGCGGCGTCGAAGAGATCGGTGTTGTACTCGAAGATGACGTGCAGCTCGTCGGCGTGCTCCATCACCTCGACCGACAGGTCGAACTTCGCCGCGCCGGTGCTGCTCGACAGGGGCCGCAGCGTCAGGTCCGGCAGCTCCAGCCGGCCGCGCGGGATGTTCTGCAGCACCAGCATCACCTGGAACAGCGGCGAGTAGCTGGTGTGCCGTTCCGGGTTGAGCGCGTCCACGAGCTGCTCGAACGGCAGGTCGGGGTGGGCGTACGCGTCGAGCAGGTGCCGGCGGACGTCGGCCAGCAGCGCCGCGAAGGGCTGCTCCGCCGCCAGCCGGTTGCGGATCACCACCGTGTTCACGAAGTGGCCGATGAGGCCCTCCACGTCGCGGTGGTTGCGGTTGGCGAACGGGGTGCCGACGCAGACGTCGTCCTGCCCGCTGTGGCGCCACAGCAGCACCGACAGGGTCGCCATGAGCGTCATGAACAGCGTCGCGTCGCCGGCCCGCCCCACCTCCCGCAGCCCGCGCAGCACCGCCGCGTCCACCGTCGTGCCGTGGATCTCGCCCCGGTAGCGCTGCACCACCGGCCGGGGCCGGTCGGTCGGCAGGGACAGCAGGGCGGACGCCCCGGCCAGCGTCCGCGTCCAGTAGCCGAGCTGGCGCTCCAGCTCGCCGCCGCCGAGCTGCCGGCGCTGCCACAGCGCGTAGTCCGCGTACTGCACGGGCAGCTCGGCCAGTGCGGCGGCGCCACCGCGCGCGTACGCGCCGTAGAGGGCGGTGACCTCGCCGATGAGGATGCCGACGGACCAGCCGTCGGCCACCATGTGGTGCACGGTGAGCAGCCAGCGGTGCTCGTCGGGGGCCAACCGGAGCAGGGCGCTGCGCAGCAGCGGACCGGTGGCCAGGTCGAAGGGTGCGCGCGCCTCGGCCTCGGTGGCGGCGTCGGCGCGGCGGGACCGCTGCGAAGCCGGCAGCGCGCTGAGGTCCGTGACCGGCAGGGCGACCGGCCCGGCCGGCCGCACCACCTGGCAGGGCTCCTCGTCGACCAGGGTGAAGACGGTACGCAGCGCCTCGTGCCGGCGGACCACCTCGGTCAGGGCGCGGGCCAGCGCCGGCACGTCCAGCGCGCCCACGACGTCGAAGGCGACCGGGTTGTTGTAGAACGGGTTGCCGGGGGAGAGCTGGTCGAGGAACCAGAGCTGCCGTTGGGCGAACGCGACCGGCACCGGCGCGTCCGGTCGCGGCCGGCGGGGGATCGTGTCCGCGTCGGCGCCGGTCAGGATCGCGACCAGCTCCTCCTTGTGCAGCTTGAGGTCGGCCAGCAGGTCGGGCGTGAGGACCTCGCGGGAACCCGTGAGGCGCAGGCGGTCGCCGTCGACGCGCAGCCCGACCGCGTGCCGGTTGAGCGTGTCGAGCAGCTCGTAGGCGTTCACAGTTCCACCGTGATGGTGTCGGTGGCCGGCGCGTCGGGCGTCGGCGCGTCCACCCGGCCGCCCCCGAGAAGCGCGTAGACCAGCCGGTGCGAGGGTTCGAGGTCGAACAGGGCGGCCAGCTGCGCCGTGTCCAGTGCGCCGATCCCGCACAGGCCGAGGCCGTTGTCGGGGGCGGCCATCGTCAGCAGCTGGGCCATCTCGCCCGCCTCGATCGCGGTGAACGTCGCACTCTGCTCCTGGTAGAGGGGCTCGATGGCCGCGCGCTGCGCCACCAGGAACAGCGCGAACGCGGCGGCCTCGAAGACCGGGCGGTTGACGAAGTAGTCGAAGGCGTCGGGGCTCAGCTCGCGGTCGCGACCGAGCGCCAGCAGCCGGTGCGTCGCCGGGTCGTGGTAGTACGCCCCGGCCGGCACGCCGTCGACGCGTCCCGCCTTGACCAGGACGTACGTCTGCACGGCGTAGGTGCCGCCGGCGGAGGCGTACGGGAACCTGGCCCGGCCGTCGACCTCCCGCGCGGTGAGGACGGCCAGCAGGTGGCCGAGCGCCCCGGCCGGCAGCGGGTCCGCGGCGAAGCGGCGCACCGAGCGGTGGCCGGTGTAGCGGCGGTCGTACGCCGGGCCGGCCGGCGCGGTCAGCGCGACCGCCGGGGTGTCGGGCGCGAAGTCGCGCCGGCCCCGCCCGTCGGCCGTGAACGCGGCCCGGGCCGCCGGGTCCTCGACCAGCGTGGCGGCCCGCTGCGCGGTCGCGACGACGGCCCGTTCGGCGGTGTGTTCCCGGAACATCCGCAGCAGGTCGCCGAGGGTCGGCTGACGCATCAGCCGGGCCAGCTTCGGCCGGAAGCCCAACTCGCCGGAGAGGGCGTTGGCGATCCGCACGACGTCGATCGAGGTGGCGCCGAGCAGCAGCAGGTTGGCGTCGGGCGCGACGACGGGCAGGTCGAGGATCTCGGCCACGATCTCCACGAGCCGCTGCTCGGCCGGATCGGTGAGCACCAGCGCCTCGACGGCGGCCTCCGCCGACGGCTTCGGGTCGGGCAGCAGGGCGCGGTCGACCTTGCCGTTGGCCGACAGCGGCAGCGCGTCGAGGACGGTGAACGACGCCGGCACCATGTACGCCGGCAGCCGCCGCTCCAGGTACGCCACCAGGGTGGTCGGCTCGGGGGCGGCGGCGTCGGGCACCACGTACGCGGCCAGCCGCTTCTCGCCCTGCGCCTGACCGAGCAGCCGCAGCGCGGCGGCCCGTACGCCCGGGTGGCCCTCCAACGCCGCCTCGATCTCGCCCAGCTCGATGCGGTAGCCGTTCACCTTGACCTGGCCGTCCTCGCGGCCGAGGAACTCGATCGTGCCGTCCGGGCGCAGCCGGCCCAGGTCGCCGGTGCGGTAGAGCCGCTCGCCGGTGACCGGGTGCACGACGAAGCTGGCGGCCGTCGCCGCCTCGTCGCGCCAGTAGCACCGCGCCAGCCCGACGCCGCTGATCCAGAGGTCGCCGGTGGCCCAGGTCGGCCGGGGGCGCAGGGCCTCGTCCAGCACGTGGACCCCCTGGTGGGCCAACGCCCGGCCGTACGGGATGCTGCGCCACGCCGGATCGACCTCGTCGACCGGGTGGTGGATGGACCAGATGGACGCCTCGGTGGCGCCGCCGAGGCTCTCGACCCGGATCCCGGGCAGCGCCTCGCGCAGCCGGCCGGGGAGGGCGAGCGGGATCCAGTCCCCGGAGAGCATGGCCACCCGCAGCGACGCCGGCAGCGGGTGACCGGCGTCGGCGTGGTCGAGCAGCATGCCGGCCAGCGCCGGCACCGAGTTCCAGACGCTGACCCGGTGGGCGTGCGCCACGTCCGACCAGTGGGCCGGATCGCGGGCCAGCTCCGGGTCCAGCGTCACGACCGCCGCGCCGGCCGCGAGGGTGCCGAAGATGTCGAAGACGGAGAGATCGAAACTGAGCGCGCTGACGGCCAGGACCCGGTCGGCCGGCCCGACGCCGAAGCGCGCGGTGACGTCGAGGAGCGTGTTCACCGCGCCGCGGTGGTCGATCGCCACCCCCTTCGGCGTGCCGGTGGACCCGGACGTGTAGATCACGTACGCGAGGTCGGTCTCCGCCAGCTCGACCGGTCGCAGCGCGGGGGCGTCCGGGCCGACGGTGGTCTCGTCCACCGCCAGGCGCTCGACGCCCTCCGGCAGCGCCACCCGGTCCGACCCGGTCAGGACCAGCCCCGCCCCGGCCCGCTCAAGCACCCGGGCCACCCGCTCGGCCGGCCAGTCCGGGTCGAGCGGCAGGTACGCGCCCCCGGCGTGCAGCACCGCGAGGGTGGCGACGACCTGCTGCCAGCCCCGGTCGAGCAGCACCCCGACGAGCTGGCCGGGCCGTACGCCCCGCTCCTGGAGCCGCCCGGCCAGCCGGCGTGCCTCGACGCGCACCGTGGCGTGGTCCAACCGCCGGTCCGTGGCGAGCACCGCGGGCGCGGTGGGCGTCGCCAGCGCCTGCCGGTCGACCAGCTCGTGCAGGAGCCCACGGTTGGCCGGCGGGGCCGCCGGCACCGGCGGGGCGAGCGGACCGTCGAGGGTGGTGTGCCAGGCGTCGGGCTCCTCCAGCCGCCCGAGCAGCTCCCGGTACGCCGCGAACATCTCGGCGACGAGACCGGCCGGGAAGAGTTCGTCGATGCTGTCCCAGTTGACGTGCAGCCGCCCGTCGGCCTCCAGGACCGTGTGGTCGATCCACACCTGCGGCGTCTGGGTGATGCCGTGCACCACCTCGCCGCCGAGCGCCGCCGCGAGGCCGCTGTCGCCGACGTCGGGCGCGGCCTCGGTCAGCGTGCTGTTGAAGACGACCGGCAGGGCCGCGTGGCGGGTGCCCCGGGCGCGGGCGAGTTCGCGGTTGACCCGTACGCCGCTGACGGCCGAGTGGTCGATGTCCTGCCAGAGCTGCTCCTGCACGGCACGGGCCCGGGTCGCGAAGTCGACCCCGGCCGCCACGTCGACCTCCAGCAGCACCAGCGAGGTGAAGTCGCCGATCACCGCGTTGATGCCGGGGTGCAGCGGCAGCCGGTTGAACAGCGGCAGGCTCAGCGTGAACCGCGACTGGCGGCTCCACCGGGCCAGCACCTGCGCGAAGGCGGTGACCAGCAGCACCGACGGGGTCACGTGGTGCCGGCCGGCGGCCGCCTTCAGGCGGCTCCAGCGCTGCGCCGGCAGCACCTCGTCGTAGCGAGTGAAGCGCGGTCGTCCGACGCTCTCCGGCTGCCGTTCCAGCGGCAGCTGCGGGGCGGGGGCCAGCGTGGCGACCCGCTCCCGCCAGTAGTCGAGCGCCCGCTCGTAGCGCGGCGTGCCCCGCAGGGCCCGCTCGGCCAGCACGTAGTCGCGGAAGGTCACCGCGAGCGGCGGCAGGTCGGCGTCCGGGTCCGCGTAGAGCACCGCCAGCTCGTGTTCGAGGATCTGCCCGCTGGCCGCGTCGAGGATCAGCGCGTCGGTGCTGACGTGCAGGCGCGCCTCGCCGTCGAGCAGCGTCACCGCGAACTCGAACAGGGGCCAGCGGCGGGCGTCGAGCACCTGGTGGGACATCCGCTCGCGAATCTCGCCCAGCCGGCGGGCGGTGGTCTCCGGGTCGAGCCCGCGCAGGTCCTGCCGGGCCATCGCGTAGCGCGGCACGCTCGGCAGGACGCGCTGGACGCCGTCGTGGAAGACCGCGCGGAGCATGTCGTGGCGGTCGATCAGCCGGTGCAGCGCGCGGGTGAAGCGCTCCTCGTCGAAGTCGCGCAGCCGCAGCTCGCTGTAGCCGTGCGCGCCGACCCCGCCGAGTTCGATGGTCGACCCGCGCCCCACCCAGTAGGCCTCCTGGATGTCGGTGAGCGGGAACGGCTCGTGCCGGGCGTCGGGGTCGGCGACGAGGGGCGGGAGGGCGGCGACGGTGGGGGCGCCGGGGCCCGCCAGTTCGGCCGCCAGGTCGGCCAGGACGGGCCGGCGGAAGAGCGTACGCAGTGACAGCCGCGCCGACATCCGCTCGTTGATGGCGTGCACGAGCCGGGTCGCCAGGAGCGAGTGGCCGCCCAGCGCGAAGAAGTCGTCGAGGGCGCCGACCCGGTCGCGGCGCAGCACCTCGGCCCAGATGGCGGCCATCCGGGCCTCCCGCTCGTCGCGGGGCGCGACGTAGGCGGTGGCGACGTCGGCCTGCTCGGGCGCGCGCAGGGCGCGCCGGTCGAGCTTGCCGTTGGCGGTCAGCGGCAGGCGGTCGAGCACCACCCAGCGGGTCGGCACCAGGTGCTCGGGCAGCCGGCGCCGCAGCTGCTCGCGGGCCACCTCGGCGGTGACGTCGCCGGCCAGGTAGCCGACCAGGTGCGGGTCGCCGGGGACGTCCTCGCGCAGCAGCACGGCGGCCTCGCGTACGCCCGGGACGTGCCGCAGGGCGCTCTCCACCTCGCCCGGCTCGACCCGGAATCCGCGTACCTTCACCTGGTCGTCGGCGCGCCCGACGAACTCGATGGTGCCGTCGGCCCGGCGGCGGACGAGGTCCCCGCTGCGGTACATCCGCTCGCCCGGCCCGGCGAACGGGTCGGGCACGAACCGCTCCGCGGTCGCCGCCGGGCGGTTGAGGTAGCCCCGCGCCAGGCCGGACCCGCCGATGTAGAGCTCGCCGAGCACGCCCGCCGGTACCGGCTCGCACCGCTCGTCGAGCACGTAGAGCCGGGCGTTGGCGATCGGCCGGCCGATCGGCGGCAGCGCCGGCCAGTCGTCCGCCGTCGCGGTGGCCAGCGCGAACTGGCTGACCACGTGCGTCTCGGTCGGGCCGTACTGGTTGTAGAGGTACCGGCCGCCCAGCCCCGTGACCAGGGCGCGCAGGTCGTCGTCGACCCGCAGCGCCTCGCCGGCGGTGACGATCTCGCAGCCGGGCGCGAGCGGCGCGACGGGTCCCGTGAGGCCCGCCATCTGGTGCAGCACGGCGGCGGGCAGGAACGCCCGCCGTACGCCCTGCTCGGCGAGGACGTGGCGCAGCTGGCCCAGGTCGCGGACGCGCTCCTCGCCGATCAGCACCAGCGTGCCGCCCTGGCACAGGGTGCTCCAGACCTCCTGGACGGAGACGTCGAAGCCGATCGAGGCGAACTGGAGCACCCGGTGCGGCGTCGGGCTGCCCGGCGCGGCGTAGCGCAGCTGCCAGTCGATCAGGTTGTCCAGGCACCGCCAGGTCTGCGCCACGCCCTTGGGGCGGCCGGTGGAGCCGGAGGTGTGGATGACGTAGGCGAGGTGCCCGGGTCGGGTGCCGGGGTCGGGGCTGGTGGCGGGGTGCCCGGCCACGTCGGTGGTGTCGAGGTCGATCACGGGTGCGGTGGTCAGGCCGTCGAGGGTGGTGCGGGTGGCGGCGTGGGTGAGGACGGCGACCGGGGCGCTGTCGGCCAGCAGCTCGCCGAGGCGTTCGGCGGGATGGGCCGGGTCCAGGGGCAGGTACGCGCCGCCGGCCCGGGCGACGGCCAGCAGCGCGACGATCAGCTCCGGCGACCTGCGCAGGCAGACCGCGACGAGCGCGTCGGGGCCGACGCCGTACGCGCGCAGGTGGTGGGCGAGTCGGTTGGCGCGCGCGTCGAGGTCGCGGTAGGTGAGCGAGGTGCCCTCGAACGTGAGCGCCACCGCGTCGGGGGCCGCCTCGACCCGCCCGGCGAGGCGGGCGAGGACGCCCCTGTCCACCGGGGACGGCGCGGCCTGCCGCAGCGCCTGCTCACTTTCCCGTTCGTCGAGCAGGGACAGTCGGTCGATGGGTTGGTCGGGGTGGGCGACGAGTTGGGTGAGGACGTGGTGCAGGTAGCGGATGTGTCGTTGCGCGGTGGCGGTGTCGAAGAGTGCGGTGGCGTATTCGAGGCTGCCGGTGATGCGCCCGTCGTGCTCGGCCAGCGCGAGCGTGAGGTCGAACTTGGCGGTGGTGTGCGGCGGCGGCAGGGCGGTGACCCGCAGGCCCGGCAGGGTCAACTCGCCGTCGTCGGTGTTCTGCCAGGCGAACATGACCTGGAACAGGGGGGTGTGGGCGAGGTTGCGGGTGGGGTTGACGGCTTCGACGACGTGTTCGAAGGGGAGGTCCTGGTGGTCGAGGGTGGTGAGGGTGAGGTCGCGGACGCGGTGTAGCAGGTCGGTGGTGGTGGGTTGTCCGGTGAGGTCGATGCGGAGGGCGAGGGTGTTGACGAAGAAGCCGATGAGGTTTTCGAGTTCGGCGCGGCGGCGGTTGGCGGTGGGGGTGCCGATGATGAGGTCGTGGTGGCCGGTTAGGCGGGACAGGACGATGGCCCATGCGGTGAGCAGGGTCATGTAGAGGGTGCCGCCGTGGTGGGTGGTGAGGGTTTTGAGGGCGGTGGTGAGGTCGGTGTCGATGGTGATGGGTAGGTGGGCGCCGTGGTGGTCCTGTTCGGTGGGTCGGGGTCGGTCGGTGGGTAGGTCGAGCAGGGTGGGTGCGTCGGTGAGGATCTGTCGCCAGTGGGTTTCCTGGCGTTGCAGGGTGCCGTCGGTGAGCCATTGGTGTTGCCAGGCGGCGTAGTCGGCGTACTGCACGGGCAGGGGCGGTAGCGGGTCGGGCCGGCCCTCGTGCAACGCCGCGTACAGGGCCCCCAACTCGCGGGTCAGGACGCCGATCGACCAGCCGTCGGACACGATGTGGTGCATCGTGACGAGCAGGACGTGCCGGTCCGGGGCGAGGGTGACCAGGCGGCCCCGGATCAGGGGACCGGTGGTCAGGTCGAACGGGGCCGTGAACTCCTCGTCCTGGAGCCCGGCCAGCCGGGCGGCGGCGTCGGGCGCGCCGGTCAGGTCGTGCGTGTGCAGGGTGAAGCCGGCCCCGGGCGGGTCGACGTGCTGGTGCACGTCGGAGCCGGCGGGGACGATGCGGCTGCGCAGGGCCTCGTGCCGGTCGACGAGGGAGTCCAGGGCCGACCGCAGCGCGCCGTGGTCGAGCCAGCCGGCCAGCTCCAGGGCCAGCGGCATGTGGTAGGTGTGGCCGAGGCCGCCGAGCCGCTCCAGGAACCACAGCCGCCGCTGCGCGAAGGAGAGCTCCAGCGCGCCGCCCCGGTCGACCGGGCGGATCGGGGGCAGCACGTCGCGGCCGTCCGGCGTCAGCCGGGCGACGAAGGCGCTCAGGACCGGCGCCGCGAAGAGCGCCGCCGGCGAGACCTCCCGCCCCAGCACCTGCCGGAGCCGGGAGACCAGCCGCATGGCCAGCAGCGAATGGCCGCCCAGGGCGAAGAAGTCGTCGTGCCGGCCGACCCGTTCGACGCCCAGCACCTCGGCCCAGACGCCCGCCACCATGGTCTCCAGCAGGCCGACCGGCTCGACGTGCCCGCGCCGGCCGAAGGCCTCCCCGTCCGGCGCCGGCAGCGCCGCCCGGTCGAGCTTGCCGTTGGGCGTCAGCGGCCACGCGGCCAGCCGGACGTACGCCGACGGCACCATGTGCTCCGGCAGTTGGGCGGCGAGCCGCTCCCGCAGCCGCGCGGCGTCCGGCGCCTCGCCCGCCCCGCCCAGCACGTACGCGACGAGCCGCTGGTGGCCGCCGGCGTCCGGGCGCGCCACGACGACCGCCTCCCGTACGCCCTCGACGGCGACGAGCCGGGACTCGATCTCGCCCAGCTCGACGCGGAAGCCCCGGACCTTCACCTGGAAGTCGTCGCGGCCCAGGAACTCCAGTTCCCCGCCCGGCAGGCGACGACCCAGGTCCCCGGTGCGGTAGAGCCGCTCGCCCGGCACGAACGGGCTGGGCCGGAAGCGCCGCGCGGTCAGGCCGGGCCGGTTCAGGTAGCCGCGCGCCACACCCGCGCCACCGATGTGGATCTCGCCGACCACCCCGTCCGGCACCGGCTCGCCCTCGCCGTCGAGCAGGTAGATCCGCACGTTGGGCAGCGGCCGGCCGATCGGCAGGCAGGTCGCCTCGGCGAGATCGTCGGTCGGCAGCAGGTGGCAGGTGCTGTCGACGGCCGCCTCGGTCACGCCGTACGCGTTGACGATCCGCACCCGCGGCCCGCACCGGGCGCGCAGCCGGGCGGCGTCGGCGGCGCTCCAGGCGTCCGAGCCGCAGACCACCGTCTCCAGCCCGGCGAGGCTTTCGCCGGTGGACTCCAGGTGCTCCAGCAGCGGGTTGAGCACGGCCGGTACGAAGTCGGCGAAGTCCACGTCGTGGCGGCGCAGCAGTTCGTGGAGGCCGGCGCTGTCCAGCAGCAGCGGACGCGGGCAGATCACCAGCCGCCCGCCGAAGCCGAGCGCCCGCACCACGTCGGCGGTGAAGACGTCGAACGAGAAGCTCGCCATCTGCAGGTGCACCAGGCCGGGGCGCAGGTCGAGCAGGCGTTCCCAGGCGGCGGCGACGGCCACGAGCTGCCGGTGCTCGACCAGCACCCCGTTGGCGGTGCCGGAGGTGCCGGACGTGTAGATGACGTACGCCAGGTGCTGCGCGCCCAACCCGTCGACCAGCGGGTCGGTCGCCTGCTGCTGTGCCCACGCCGCGTCGAGGTCCAGGTCGAGCAGCGGGGTGTCGAGCCCGGCCAGCGCGGCGTGCAGCCGCTCGCGGGCCGGACCGTGGGTCAGCGCCGCCACCGGCGCGCTGTCGCGCAGCATGGCGGCGAGCCGCTCGGGCGGGTACGCCGGGTCGAGCGGCAGGTAGGCGCCACCGGCCTTGAGGACCGCCAGCAGCGCCACCACGGCGTCCGGCGACCGCTCGACGCAGATCGCCACGATCCGGTCCGGCCCGACGCCCCGGGCGCGCAGGTGGTGGGCCAACCGGTTGGCCCGCGCGTTCAGCTCGCCGTAGGTGAGCCGTACGTCGTCGCCGACGAGGGCCACCGCCTGCGGGTCGCGTGCGGCCTGGGCCTCGACGAGGTGGTGCACGAGGCGGCCCGGCGGGTACGCCACCGTGGCGTCGTTGCCGTCCTCGACCAGCCGGCGCCGCTCGGCGGCGGGTAGCACGTCGAGCCCGCCCACCGCCGCGTCGGGCGTGCGCTCCAGGGCGTCGGCGAGCGTCTCCAGCGCCCGTCCGACTATCGCGCAGACCTTCTCGGGCGCCACCCCGGCAGCGGCGGCGACGGTCAGCACGACGTCGTCGCCCAGGTCGTCGACGTCCAGCGCGAGCGGGTAGTTGCCGCGTTCCTGCGCGGCCAGGTAGGTCAGGTCGTCCGCGTCGGGCGTCGGCGCGGGCGTCTCCGACTCGGCCAGCACCTCGGCGTGCCGGTAGTTGAGCAGGGCGGTGAAGAGGGGTGCCGGCGGCGCCACCGCGCTGCACGACTGGGCCAGCGCCAGCGACGCGTGCTCGTGGCGGATCAGCCCGGTCAGCGCCTCGTGGGTGCGCAGCACGCACTCCGTGGCGCCGGTGGCGTCGACGGTGACCCGCAGCGGGAGCGTGTTCAGGAAGGGCCCGAGGACCCGGTCGCTGCCCGCGCCGGCGTCCATCCGTCCGGAGAGCACGGTGCCGAAGACCACGTCCCGGCGGCCGGCGGCCCGGGCCAGCACCTGCCCCCAGGCGACGTGGAAGAGACTGGTCACCCCGACCCGGAGGGACTGGGCCCGCTGCCGCAGCCGCCGCGCCAGCTCCGGACCGAGCCAGACCCGGGCGTCGCGCATGGTGTGCCCGTCGCCGTGGATGTCCCGCAGGCCGAAGGGCACGGTCGGGCTGTCGACGTCGGAGAGCATCCGGCGGAAGAAGCTCTCCTGCTCGGCCCGGTCGGCGCCGCGCCGGATGCGCGCCACGAAGTCGCGGAAGGGCAGCGGCGGCGGCAACCGGTCGCCCTCGCCGGCCAGGTACGCGCGGACCTCGGCCCGCAACTGCTTGAGCGAGGTGTTGTCGTCGACGATGTGGTGGATCAGCTCCACGACCAGCCACCCGCCGTCGCGCGGGTCCCGCCCGACCAGCAGCCGCAGCAGGGGAGCCCGGTCGAGGGGCAGGCGGCCGTACCGCCGGTCGACGTGCTCGCGGAGCTGCCGCAGCGGGTCGTCGCCCGCCGCGTCGAGCGGGACCTCCTCCACCGGCAGGGGCGCCCGGCGCCACACCACCTGCACCGGCTCGTTGATCCCGTGCCACACCACCGCGGTACGCAGCACGTCGTGCCGGGCGACCACCGCCTCCAGCGCGGCGCGGTAGCGGTCCAACCGGCCCCGGTCGGCGAAGCGCAGGACCGTGGTGACCAGGTAGGGGTCGCGGTCGCGGGCCATCAGGTGGTGGAAGAGCATCCCCTCCTGCACCGGCGCCAGGGGATAGATGTCCTGCACGTTCGGCGTCCCGCCGGGGACCGTGGCGACGACCGCGTCGATCTCCGGCTGGCTCAGCCGCACCAGCGGTAGCAGCTCCGGGGTGATCCGCTCGCAGTCGGCCGGAATCGGCTCCGGGGCCGCGTCGGCCCGGTCCGCGTCGGCACCCACGGCGGCGGCCAGGTCGGCCAGGACCGGGGCGGCGAAGAGCGCGCGTACGTCGGCGGACAGGCCCTGGCGGCGCATCCGTTCCAGCACCCGCAGGGCCAGCAGCGAGTGCCCGCCCAGCGCGAAGAAGTTGTCGTGCCGACCGACCCGCTCGACGCCGAGCACCTCGGCCCAGATGGCGGCGAGGGTGGTCTCCGTCGCACCGACCGGCTCGGCGTAGTGCCGGGTGGCGAAGGCCGACCCGTCCGGCGTGGGCAGCGCCCGGTGGTCGAGCTTGCCGTTGGGCGTCAGCGGCCACTCGGCGACCCGCACGTACGCGGCCGGGACCATGTGCTCCGGCAGGACGGCGGCCAGCCGGGTGCGCAGCGACTCGGCCGTCAGCCGGCGTACGGACGCGGTGTAGTAGCCGACGAGGCGCGGCTCGCCGGCGGCGTCGGTGGTGACCGTCACCACCGCGTCGCGTACGCCGGGACAGGCGGCGAGCTGGGCCTCGACCTCGCCCAGCTCGACGCGGTAGCCGCGCAGCTGCACCTGGGAGTCGTTGCGGCCCAGGTAGTCGAGGCCCCCGTCGGCGCGGTGGCGGACGAGGTCACCGGTGGCGTAGAGCCGGTCGCCCGCCACGAACGGGCTGGGCCGGAAGCGTTGCGCGGTCAGCCCGGGACGGTTGAGGTAGCCGCGGGCGACCCCCGCGCCGCCGACGTGCAGCTCACCGACGACGCCGGGCGGCACCGGCTCCCCCGCCCGTCGAGCACGTAGAGGCGCAGGTCGGCGAGGGGCCGCCCGATCGGGGACACGCCCGGCCGTTCGGCGTCGGCCGGGGTCATCGGCCGGTGGGTCACGTGCACCGTGGTCTCGGTGATGCCGTACATGTTGACCAGCTCGGTGCGTCCGTTGCGCGGGTCCGCGTACCACGGCCGCAGCATCGTCGGGTCCAGCGCCTCGCCGCCGAAGACCACCGTGCGCAGCCGGTGGGCCCGCGCGCTGTCGGCCTGCGCGGCGATCAGGCTGCGGAACGCGCTGGGGGTCTGGTTGAGGACGGTCACGCCCTCGTCGCACAGCAGCCGGTGGAACTCGGCGGGGGAGCGGCTGGTCAGTCGGGGGACGACCACCAGCCGGCCGCCGTGCAGCAGCGCGCCCCACATCTCCCAGACGGAGAAGTCGAACGCGAAGGAGTGGAAGAGGCACCACACGTCGTCCGGACCGAAGCCGAACCACCCCGCCGTGGCGGAGAAGAGGCGCACCACGTTGGCGTGCTCGACCATGACGCCCTTGGGGCGGCCGGTGGAGCCGGAGGTGTGGATGACGTAGGCGAGGTGCCCGGGTCGGGTGCCGGGGTCGGGGCTGGTGGCGGGGTGCCCGGCCACGTCGGTGGCGTCGAGGTCGATCACGGGTGCGGTGGTCAGGGCGTCGAGGGTGGTGCGGGTGGCGGCGTGGGTGAGGACGGCGACCGGGGCACTGTCGGCCAGCAGCTCGCCGAGGCGTTCGGCGGGATGGGTCGGGTCGAGCGGGACGTACGCGCCGCCGGCCTTGAGGACCGCCAGCAGCGCCACGACCAGCTCGGGCGAACGTTCCAGGCAGACCGCGACGAGGACGTCGGGGCCGACGCCGTACGCGCGCAGGTGGTGGGCGAGTCGGTTGGCGCGCGCGTCGAGGTCGCGGTAGGTGAGCGAGGTGCCCTCGAAGGTGAGCGCCACCGCGTCCGGGGCCGCCGCCACCCGCCGCGCGAACAACGCGGGGATCGTCTCCTCGACGGGGTGGGCGCTCGCGTCGCCCCAGGCCGCGAGGAGTTCGCGGCGCTCCCGTTCGTCGAGCAGGCTGAGCCGGTCGATGGGTTGGTCGGGGTGGGCGACGAGTTGGGTGAGGACGTGGTGCAGGTAGCGGACGTGTCGTTGCGCGGTGGCGGTGTCGAAGAGTGCGGTGGCGTATTCGAGGCTGCCGGTGATGCGCCCGTCGTGCTCGGCCAGCGAGAGGGTGAGGTCGAACTTGGCGCTCGTCCACGGGCTGCGCAGCGCGGTCACCTCGACACCGGGCAGGTCCAGGTCCACGTCCTCGTTGTTCTGCCAGGCGAACATGACCTGGAACAGGGGGGTGTGGGCGAGGTTGCGGGTGGGGTTGACGGCTTCGACGACGTGTTCGAAGGGGAGGTCCTGGTGGTCGAGGGTGGTGAGGGTGAGGTCGCGGACGCGGTGTAGCAGGTCGGTGGTGGTGGGTTGTCCGGTGAGGTCGATGCGGAGGGCGAGGGTGTTGACGAAGAAGCCGATGAGGTTTTCGAGTTCGGCGCGGCGGCGGTTGGCGGTGGGGGTGCCGATGATGAGGTCGTGGTGGCCGGTTAGGCGGGACAGGACGATGGCCCATGCGGTGAGCAGGGTCATGTAGAGGGTGCCGCCGTGGTGGGTGGTGAGGGTTTTGAGGGCGGTGGTGAGGTCGGTGTCGATGGTGATGGGTAGGTGGGCGCCGTGGTGGTCCTGTTCGGCTGGTCGGGGTCGGTCGGTGGGTAGGTCGAGCAGGGTGGGTGCGTCGGTGAGGATCTGTCGCCAGTGGGTTTCCTGGCGGTGCAGGGTGCCGTCGGTGAGCCATTGGTGTTGCCAGGCGGCGTAGTCGGCGTACTGCACGGGCAGGGGCGGTAGCGGGTCGGGCCGGCCCTCGTGCAACGCCGCGTACAGGACCCCCAACTCGCGGGTCAGGACGCCGATCGACCAGCCGTCGCTGACGATGTGGTGCATCGTCAGCAGCAGGACGTGCCGGTCGGGGGCGAGCGCGACGAGGCGGCCCCGGAACAGCGGGCCGGCCGCCAGGTCGAACGGGGCGGTGCTCTCCTCCTGCTGGAGGCCGGCCAGGGCGGCGTCGGGATCGGCGTGCCCGGTCAGGTCCTCGAACCGCAGTGGGAACCCGCCCCCGGGCGGGTCGACGCGTTGGGCGGCCTCCGCGCCGTCGGCCACGATGCGGGTACGCAGGACCTCGTGCCGGTCCACCAGGGCGTCCAGGGCCGCCCGCAGCGCGTCCCGGTCGAGCCGGCCGTCGAGCTGGAGGGCGAGGGGCATGTGGTACGCGTGACCGACCCGGCCGAGCCGCTCCAGGAACCACAGCCGCCGCTGCGCGAAGGAGAGCGGCAGGGGGCCGGACCGGTCCGGCAGGCGCTCGACCTCGGCGGATGGCGGTGCCGGTGGGACGCGACGAGGGGCCGGGACACGGATCGGGTTGTCGTCCGACAAGTGTTCCCCCTCGAGTCCCCGCTGGCCCGCCGCGCCGCCCGACATCGGCCGAAGTGGATCCACAGTAGATGACTCGCCGGGCCGAAACCAGGGGCCGACGGACGGGTCCGGGGGCCTCAATCCGACACGTCGCGCAGACTTTCGGCCAGCGCCCCGCCCAGCCGTCCGTACGCCGCCCGGAGTACGCGCGCCGCGCCCGCCCCGCCGGCCCGGTTCGCCGCCGCCAGGGCGTACGCGCGCGCCAGGGCGGCCGGGTACGCCTCGGCGTACGCCGAGGCGTCGGCCCGCGCCAGGGCCTGCGCCAGCGCGTCGGCGACGGCGAGGGCGTTGGCGTCGGCGAACGCCGCCGCGTTGGCCCCGGTGCTGAGGTCGGCGTAGTGCGCGGCGAACCCGGCCACCTCGTCCGGGCCGTAGCCGTTGGCGGTCGCGTAGGCGTGGGCGTTGGCGTGCGCGACCGCCCGGGCCTCGGCGTACGGGTAGGCGGCCCGGTACAGCTCGCGCAGGGCGGGCCGGAGCGCGTCGCGCCACTCGTCCGCCCCGGCCCGGTCGCCGGCGAGCGCCCGTCGGTGCAGGTCGCACACCAGCCGGCCGGCGTCGCCGCCGGGCGCCGGGGCGAGGACGCGCGCGTGCCAGTCGTGCACCACCCGGAACGGCACCCGGCCGGCGAGCCGGTCGAGTTCGACGTCCACCCGCCGCCGCCAGTGCGGCGCGGTGGCCGGGTCGTGGCCCTCGGCGAGCGCGGTGAGCACCGCCGCCAGCCAGGCCGGCGGCTCCGCAGGCCCGCTCATCCGTCCCACCCCGAGGGCCGGTCCATGCCGGCGAGGAGGTCGTCGACGTCGTCGTCGGTCAACGTGTCGAGGTAGCCCGCGCCGCCGGATCCCGCCGCGCCGGCGCCCTTGGTGGTCGCGGCCCCGGCGGCGCTGACCGCCGCGGCCAGCCCGGCCACGGTCGGGTCGTCGAAGAGCGTCCGGACCGGCAGGTCGATCCCGTACGCCGTCCAGATCCGGGCCATCAGCTGGGTGGCCTTCACGGAGTGCCCGCCCAGGACGAAGAAGTTGTCGGCGACCCCGACCGGGCCGGGCAGGCCCAGCAGGTCGGCCACCAGCGCCGCCAGCTCCCGCTCCAGCGGCGTACGCGGAGCCACCGGCACCCCGCCGAGGCCGGCACCCCTCGCCGGCACCGGCAGGGCGCGCAGGTCCAGCTTGCCGCGCGAGGTCCGGGGCACCTCGGGCAGCGCCACGAGGACCGCCGGCACCATGTGCGCGGGCAGGAACCGGCGCGCGTACTCGGCCAGCCCGGCCGGCGGGTCGGTCGCGGGCGGGTCGGTGACCACGTACCCGACCAGCCGCACCCCGTCGTGGTCCACGTCGGACGTGGCCGTCACGACGGCGTCGCGGACCTGCGGGTGGCCGCGCAGCACCGCCTCCACCTCCGCCGTCTCGACCCGGAACCCGCGCACCTTCACCTGCCGGTCGGCCCGCCCCAGCGGCTCGATGCGCCCGTTGGGCAGCCACCGCCCCAGGTCCCCGCTGCGGTAGAGCCGGCCGCCCGGGGTGAACGGGTCGGGCACGAACCGCCCGGCGGTCCAGCCCGGCGCGCCGACGTAGCCCCGGCCGACCCCCGCCCCGCCGATGCAGACCTCACCGACCACGCCCGGCGGCACCGGCCGCAGCCACCGGTCCAGCACGTACACCCGGCTGCCGGCGAGGGCCGGGCCGAGGTCCGGCGGCGCGGAGGACCCCGCCTCGACCTCGGCCCCCGTCGAGTAGACGGTGGTCTCGGTCGGGCCGTAGAGGTTCCACAGGCGCGTGCCCGGCTCCGCCAGGGCATCGGCCAGGGCCCGGGGCAGCGCCTCACCGCCACTGAGGCGCAGCCGCACGCCGGCCGGCACCCCGCCGGCCGCCACCAGCATCCGCCACGTCGTCGGCGTCGCCTGGAGCATCGTCGTCCCGGTCGTGGCGAGCAGCCGCCGCAGCCGGTTGCCGTCGATCACGTCGTCCTCGCCGGCGACCACCACCGGCGCGCCGCACAGCAGCGGCAGGAGCAGGTCGAGCAGGGCGATGTCGAACGCGAACGGGCTCACCGAGAGGACCCGGTCGCCCGGCCCCAGCGGGACCATCTCCCGGAACGCGTGCAGCAGGTGCGCCACCGCGCCCTGGGTGACGGTGACCGCCTTGGGCCGGCCGGTGGACCCCGAGGTGAACAGCACGTACGCCGCCGCCGTCGCCGGCACCGCACACGGCGGCGGCAGCACCGGCTGCGTCTCCGCGTCGGCCGGCTGCGCCCCGGGGGCGGCCGGCGCCTGCGCGGCCAGGTCGAGCAGGGTCACCGCCGCGGTCAGCTCGGCCAGCAGGGGCGCGGGGACGGCGCCACTGTCGGTGACGACCACGCGCACCCCGGCGTCGGCGAGCATCGCCCGCAGCCGCCCCGGCGGGTGGGTCGGGTCGAGCGGCAGGTACGCCGCCCCGAGCCGCCATACGCCAAGCAGCGCCGGGAGCGGCCGGGCTCCCCGGGGCAGGACGATGCCCACGGTCTCCTGGGCCCGTACGCCGAGCCCGCGCAGCCCGGCGGCGATGCCGGCGGCCAGCCGGCGCACCGCGCTGCCGGTCAGGGTCGCGTCGTCGCCCGCGATCACCACCCGGTCGCCGGCGTCGACGTCGGCCACGAGCGCCGCCGCGGTGCACCCCGGGGGCGGAAGGGACCCGGAGCGGGCCGCCGGCCACACCTGGGTGACGAGGTCCGCCGTCGCGGGGGAGAGCAGGTCCACGTCGCACACGCGGGTCTGCGGGGCGGTCGCCAGCGCGGCCAGGATCGCGGCCAGGGCGTCGGCGAAGCGGCCCGCGCTGGCCGGGTCGAAGAGGTCGGTGAGGTAGCGCAGCCGCACCGACAGCTCGTCCTCGCCGGCGACGGCGGCCAGCTCCAGCTCGAACTTGCCGGTGCCGGTGGGCACCAGCTCCGGTCGCCAGCGCAGCGCCCCCCGCTCCACCGGCGCCAGGGCCTCCTCGACCGTGCACATCACCTGCACCAGCGGCGCCCGCGACGGCTGCCGCTGCGGCCGGCACAGCTCGACCACCCGCGCGAACGGCAGGTCCTGGTGGGCCTGGGCGCGCGCGGTGGTGGCGTGCACCCGGTCGAGGAGTTTGGCGAGCGTCGGGTCGCCGTGCAGCGCCGCCCGGATCGCGACGGTGTTGGCGAAGAGGCCCAGCATCGGCTCGGTCTCGATCCGGGTACGCCCCGCCACGGGCACGCCGACGAGCACCTCGTCCGCGCCGCTGAGCCGCGACAGCAGGGCCGCGTACGCGGTCAGTAGCACGGCGAAGAGGGTGCTGCCCCGCGCCCCGGCCAGGCGGCGCAGCGCCCCGGCCAGCTCCCCGTCGACCGGCACCGCCACCTCGGCGGCGGCCGGCGACAGCCGGTCCGGGTACGGGCGGTCGACCGGGAGCGGCACCTCCGGCGGGGCACCGGCCAGCTCGGCCGGCCAGAAGCGTTCCGCCTCGGCGTGACCGCCCGCGTCGACGTGCTCCCGCTCCCAGAGGGCGAAGTCGGCGTACTGGAGGGGCGGCTCGACCGACACGGGCGGCCGGCCGGCGCGCAGCGCCTCGTAGTCGGCCGAGAGCTCGTCGCAGAGCAGCCGCAACGACCAGCCGTCGACGATCGCGTGGTGCGCCACCAGCGCCAGGACGTGCCGCTGCGGGGCAAGACGCAGCAGCTTGACCCGGGCCAGCGGCCCCCGCTCCAACGGCATCGGGGTGCGGGCGTGCTCGCGCAGCGCGGCCCGGGCCGCTGCCTCCCGGTCCGCCTCCGGCAGCCGGTCCAGGGCCACGACCTCGATGGCGTCCGCCCGGGCGTCGTCGTCGATCACCTGGATCGGCCGCCCGCCGTTGGCCCGGAACGTGGTGCGCAGGATCTCGTGCCGCGCGACCGCCGCCGCCCAGGCCCCGTCGAGCGCGGCCGGGTCCAGCGGGCCGTCCAGCCACACCGCCCAGCCGACGTGGTAGGTGGGCTGGCCCGGGTCGAGCTGGTCGAGCAGCCACATCCGCCGCTGCGCGGCCGACGCCGGGAACTCGAAGACGTCCATCTCAGCGCCCCCGCCCGTCGACCGCCACGACCCGCAGCTCGGCGGTGTACCGGCCGTCGGGCCCGGTGAGCCAGAGCTGGTCCGGCGTCGGCAGCATCTCCACCACGGAGACGGTGGCGTCGTCGCCGGCGTGCCGGCGGGCCCGGCGCACCGAGCGGGACACCAGGTCGACCGAGGCGAGACTGGTCAGGTCGGCGTGCACGGGTTTCCGCTCGCCCGCGCAGCGCAGGAACACGTGCCGCGGCAGGCCGTGGGCGCCGGCCCAGGCCCGCGCCTGCCGGAACCGCAGCGCCTCGTCGCGGGTGTCGGCGAAGGCGAGGTCGGCGGCGGCGAACGTCCACGCCTCACGGCTGACCACCAGGGAGTCGATGGTGATCCGGGGCTGGTGGGCCGCCGGGGGCAGGATGCGGAAGAGCTGGGACAGCCCCGCGCCGATGACGTCGCCGAGGACGTGCGTCAGGTCCGCGTCGAAGCGCCCGTCGCGCGAGCGTACGCGCAAACCGCCGGCCACCTCGACCAGGTCGCACTCGCCGACACGCAGGCTGCGGTGCGGGTCGTGCCCGAACGAGTCGTGCGCGAACACCAGCCGGACGTCGTCCGGTCCGGTCAACGCGTTGCTCTGTCTGGTCGGCACGCCGCCCTCCTGGCCGGTCTCGGCGGGATAGACCGCCCCGGCGCCCACGTCCCGGGCCAGCGCGGCGCGCAGCGCGTCCGCCTCCGGGTGGTAGGCGATCCAGGTGGCGTACCGCAGGGTGTTGACGCCCGGGTGCAGCTCACCCAGGACCCACTCGTCGCCGGCGCGCATCAGGTCCGGGCTGTGCTGGCGCGCGGTCGGCCAGCCGGGCCGCCCCGGCGGGAAGGCGGCGGCGACCGCCGGGGCCAGCTGCGCCGCCGTGAGCCGGACGCGTCGCCCGTCCGCCGGCAGCGGCAGCACGTCGGCCCAGCGCCGGTGCAGCGCGGCGGTCAGCAGCGCGGTGAGCCGCTGCGGCGGATGGAACAGCGCCTCGCCGGCCAGCAGCCAGAAGTCGGCCAGTGGGACCACGTCGGTGCCCAGCTCGGCGGCCCGACGCCGGTAGATGTCGACGCAGAGGCGGCGGTAGAGCGTCGCGCCGGCGGCGGTGAACCAGCGCGCGCTCTCCAGCACCAGGCCGAGCGCGTCGCGGATCCCGTCGAGGCTCGCCTCGCCCACGTCGACCGTGCCGGCGCGCAGGCACTCCTCGTAGACGGGGGTGCGCCCGGCGTACATCGTGCCCGCGCGCCGGGTGGCGGGGACACCGGCCAGCCGGGTGAACGTGGCCTCCAGCGCGGCCATCGCGGCGGTCAACCCGTCCGGGTCGCCGGCACACGCGGCGAGCGCGTCGCGGGCGGCGCAGAGCTCGTCCAGGGCGGCGAGCGCGGGCGCGCGTACGGCCTCGTCGGTGACCCGGGCTAGCCGGGCCCGCACGGTCACCTCCGGCCGGGTGTCGTGCGGCGCCACCTCCGGCTGCCAGGCGATCCGGTGGGCCGCGGCCAACGCCTCCAGCACCTCGTGCACCTCCCGCGCCGACCGCGCTTCCGACCCGGGCTCGGCCAGCACGGCCGCCGCGACCTCGGTCGCGTCGCGGACCCCGTCGCAGGCGCGCAGCACCGCCGCCTCGGCGTCGCTGAGCCGCACCGGCGCGGCGAGCGGCACCCGCAGCGTCGTCCCGGCCAGCTCCAGGAAGGGCATGAGCCGGGGTACGAGCCACGGGCGCAGCCGGGACGCGTACGGCGCCAGCACCGCCGCGACCGCCCAGCCCTCCAGGTAGACCGTCCGCTCGGCCAGCAGCGCCGGCGGGTCGGCGGGGTCGACCCGTACGTGCGCGCCCGGCTCGATCCGCGCCCAGCCGACCGGCCCGAAGAACCCGATGGTGTCGTTCTTGACGCAGTAGCGCTGGAGGTAGCTGGTGACCAGCGCCTCGTGCTGGCGGTGCTTGGTGTTGCGGGTCGGGTTGTCGGCACCCCGGCGCAGCAGCGCGTCGATGCCGGTGCGCAGCGCGTGCGGGTTCTGCCAGGCCACCGCCTCGCGGAAGCGGGGGTGGGCCGCCACCGCGTGCAGCGCGCCGGTGAGCCGGTCGACCGCCGCCGGGTACGCGGCCGCGTACGCCGCCTCGGCGTGGGCGACGCCGGCCGGATCCCCGTCGGCCCGGGCCGCCACCACCCGGTCGGCGGCGGCGGCGAGTTCCGCGTCGCCGATCGGGGCCAGCAGGTCCACGGGGAGGCCGGCGCCCCGCAGGCAGACCGTGCGCCACAGCGCCCACCCGTCGGTCAGCCGGGCCAGGTGCGCGGGGCGCTCGCGCCCGTCGCGGTGCGCGACGCGGTCGCGGCGGCGCATCGCCGGCCCGGCCTGCCCCCGGCCGGCCTGCGCCGGTCCGCTCGCCGCGTCGATCGCCGCCGCCGTCGCCGCCAGGGTCGGCGCCTGGTAGAACGGGCCCACGCCCAGCTGCACGCCGAACGCCTCGCGGATACGGAACATCAGCCGGGTGACGGTGAGCGAGTTACCGCCGAGGGTGAAGAAGCCGCTCTCCCGCCCGATGCTCGCGGGCGCACGCCCGCCGGGCAGCAGCCGGGACCACAGTTCGGCCAGCTGGTGCTCGGTCGGCGAGGCGGGCCCGGCGACGTCGGGAGCCTCCCCGGCGGGTTCGGGCGCCGGCAGCGCCGCCCGGTCGACCTTGCCGTACGCGGTCGTCGGCAGCCGGTCGAGGACGACGTACGCGGCCGGCACGAGGTGGGCCGGCAGTCGGGTGGCCACGTGTTCACGCAGGCCCGCCGGGGTCGGCGCCGTCGGGCCGGCCGGCGTGACGTAGCCGACCAGGTGGCGCTCCGGCCCGTCGCCCCGTACGCCCACCGCCGCCGCCGCGACCCGCGGGTGCGCCCGCAGCACCGCCTCCACCTCGCCCGGCTCGACCCGGAACCCCCGGATCTTCACCTGCTCGTCGCGGCGGCCGAGGAACTCCAGCACGCCGTCCGCGCGCCAGCGCACGACGTCACCGGTGCGGTAGAGGCGCCCACCGGGCACCTGCGGGTCCGGCACGAACGCCCGGGCGGTCGCCGCCGGGTCGCCGAGGTAGCCGCGGGCCAGCCCGTCGCCGCCGGTGTACAGCTCACCCGCCACGCCGACCGGCACCGGCCGACCGGTTGCGTCGAGCACGTGGACGGTGGTCCACGGCACCCGACGGCCGATCGGCACCCGGTCGCCCACCGGCCCGGCCCCGCTCATCAGGTGGCAGCTGGTCAGCGTGGTGTTCTCGGTCGGCCCGTACGCGTTGACCAGCGGCAGCCCGGCGCGCGCGGTGAGCACGGCGCGCACCGCGCGCGGGTCGGCCACGTCCCCGCCGGTGAGCAGCTGCCGCACGCCCGCCAGCGCGGTGACGTCCTCCTCGGCGAGCTGCCGGAAGAGCCCGGCGGTGAGGAACGCGATCGTGACCCCGCCGTCGCGGATCAGCGCGGTCAGCCGGTCGAGGTCCACCGGGTCCGGCGGCGCGACCACCGCCGTGGCGCCGGTCAGCAGCGCGCCCCAGATCTCCCAGGTGGACGCGTCGAACGCGATCGGGGCGAACTGGAGCAGCCGCTCGCCGGGCCCGAGAGTGGCGAAGTCCGGGTCGGACACCAGCCGCACCACACCCCGGTGGGTGATCCCGACCCGCTTGGGCGTCCCGGTGGAGCCGGAGGTGTGCAGGACGCAGGCGAGCTGCGAGGGGTGGATCCGCCCGGGCGGCGGTCCGGCCGGCGCGGGTTCCCCGGGCGGCGCGTCGACGTCCAGCACCCGGACCGGGCCCAGGTCGGGCAGCGCGGCGGCGGCCCCGGCGGTGGTCAGCAGCAGGCGGGTGCCGCTGGCGGCGAGGAGGCCCGCGATCCGGGCGGGCGGGGCGGCCGGGTCCACGGGAAGGTACGCCCCGCCGGCCTTGAGTACGCCCAGCAGGGCCCGGATCAGCGGCTCGCCCCGGGGGAGCAGCACGGCGACGGGGGCCTCCCCGGTCACCCCGTACCCGCGCAGCGTCCCGGCCAGTCGGTCGGCGGCCCGGTCCAGTTCGGCGTACGAGACCGTGCGGTCGGCGAGGACCAGGGCGGTGGCGTCGGGGTCGTCGGCGACCCGGGCCGCGAAGACCTCCGGGATGGACGCGTCGCGGGGGCGGGGCCGGCGGGTGGCGTTCCAGGCGGCGCGCAGCGGCGCCTCCCCGGCGGCGCCGAGATCCAGGTCGGCGAGGCGGGCGTCCGGCCGTTCGGCCAGCTCGCGCACGGTGTGGTGCAGTTGCGCGAGGATCCGCCGCGCCGAGGCGGCCAGCAGCCGGTTGTCGTCCCACGTCACGCCCAGGCACAGCGCCGGTTCGTCGAAGGCGTGCACCGTCAGCGGGTAGCCGGGCATGCGGTGGACGCGCGCCGAGCGTCGGGCCGCCTCCGGCCCGCCCTCGGCCAGGGCGGTGGCCAGTCGCTGCCGTTCGAAGACCACGAGGCTGTCCAGCAGCGGCGTGTCGGGTGCCAGGCCCGCCTGGTCGAGGATGGTGTGCAGCGGGGTGAGCTGGTGCTCGCGCAGCCGCCGGATCCGGTCCGCCACGTCGGCGAGGAACCGCCGCACCGTCCACCGTGGATCGGCACGGATCCGCAGCGGCACCGTGTTGAGCAGCAGCCCGAGGATCTCCTCGGCGCCCGGGACGCTGCCGTACCGGCAGGATCTGGTGACCGCGAACGTCACGTCGTCGACCCCGCCGTAGCCGCCGCGCAGCAGCGCCCAGGCCGCGTGGACCACGGCGGCGACGCCGACGCCGATCCGGGCGGCCGAGGCGCGCAGCCGGTCGGAGTCCGCCCGGGTCAGGACGATCTCGTCCGAGGCGGGCACGCCGCGGGCGTCGGGGTCCGCGTCGAGGCGGCCCGGCAGCGCCCGGGGCAGCGGGGCGCCGGCGAGGTGTTCCTTCCAGAAGGCGTCGCCGGCGCTCGGGTCGCGCGTGCCCCACCACCGCACGAAGTCCGCGTACGGCGGCCGGGGCGGCGGATCGGGCGCCCGGCCGGCCTGGCGCGCCGCGTAGTCGGCGAGGACCTCGTCGAGCAGCATCCGGGTGGAGCGGCCGTCGAGGATCGCGTGGTGGAAGGTGACGACGACGTGGTGGTCGGCCAGCGTGGTGACCCGCAACAGGGGCGCCCGGCCGACGTCGAGGGGCTCGTGGCGGTCGGCGTCGAGGAAGTCGGCGAGCGCCGCGTCCCGCCACCGCAGGTCCGGCGCCACGGTGGGCAGCACGACCTGCGCCACGCCGTGCTCGCCGTCGACCTCGAAGGCCGTACGCAGCACCGCGTGCCGCCGGGTCGCGGCCTGCCAGGCGGCGCTGAACGCGTCGCGCTCCGGCGGGCCGTCCCACCTGATCGTGACCTGCTGGACGTCCACGCCCCCGGCGGGCTGCCGGAGGGTCTGCAGCACCATGCCGCGTTGCACGGCGAGGGCCGGATACCGCTGGAGGCTGTCGTTCATGCGCCCTCGTCCGGTGCGGCGTCAGCCGGTCGCGGCGTGCTCGTCCATCCAGCGCCGCAACGACAGCGGCCGCATGTCCGTCCACACCTCGTCGATGTGGGCCAGGCACTCGGCGCGTGTCCCGGTGGTGCCCTCGCGCCGCCAGCCGGCGGGCAGTTCCCGGTCGTCCCACCAGATCGAGAACTGTTCCTCGTCGTTCACGACCACCGCGTACGTCCGGGTGTCGTCGTCAGCGCTCATCGGACCCCCCTTCGCCGGGAAGGATTCCAGCCACGTCGATCGCGTGTCAAGGAATCGGGCGATCTTCCGACGTCAGGCGGAGGTGGGCCGTACGACCGGCTCCGGATCCGGTGTGGACGGACCTGGCGGCGCGGTGGCGTCGCCGATGCGGGGCGTCCGGGCGACCCAACGGACGGCCGGCCCGGCGGCGAGCGCGCAGCCCACGAAGATCGCCGCGACGACCCACCAGCCCCAGCCGCCGGTCTGGATCGCCAGGAGCGTCAGGCCCACCGGCGCGAAGACGTCCGCCGTCGAGCTGACGGTCTGCGCCGTACCGAGGTACACCCCGCGCGACGCGGCGGGCGGCACGTTGGTCTGGAAGAACCAGAGCGCCGCCGAGAACCACAGCTCGGTGCTCGTCACCAGCACCACGACGCCGAGGAGCACCACGACGGTCCACCAGCCGCCGGTCCGGCCCGCGAGCGCGGCCACCGGGCAGGCGATCGCGGTGACGAGGGCGCCCCGGCGGATCAGGCGGGCCGCACCGGGAAGCGAGTCGGCGCCGCGCGCCGCCGGCACCTGCAACGTGATCACCAGCACCGTGTTGAGGGCCAGCATCGCGCCGAGCAACGGCTTGGGGGCGTCGGTGTGGGTGATCGCCCAGAGCGGCAGGATCTCGACCAGGATCACCGCGTGGAACATCATGACGGCGAGGAGCACGGCGGTCGCGACGTAGGGCAGGTCCTTCAGCACCGCCCACCGCGACGCGCTGGTCGTCCGGTCGTGCCGCACCACGGGCGCGGCCGGGAGCCGGGTCACGAGGGCGGCGTTGAGCAGCGACAACGCCGAGTTGAGCAGCACCATGGCGACGAGCGCGGCGGGGGAGTCGAACGCCAGCGCGACGGCACCGAGCCCGGTGCCGAGGGTGAACCCGGCGTTGAGGTACGAGCGCGCGTACGCCATCGTGCGCACCCGGTCCCCGGCCGGCATGGCGTCGGCGGTGTAGATGGTGCGCCCGGCGTTGGCGAAGGAGTCGGTGGCGGCGGCCACCACCATCAGCACCACGAAGCCCACGAAGGACGTCACCAGCGGATAGGCGGCGAACGTCAGCGCCGAACCGAGCGCGCCGAGGGCCCAGGACCGCTGCCCGCCGATCCGGTCGGCCAGCGCGCCCAGGGGCAGGGAGGTGAGCACCCCGGCGAGCCCCGCGATCGAGAAGCCGACCCCGATCTGCACGGCGCTGAGCCCGAGCACCTCGGTGAAGAACACGATGCTGCCGGTGAGGAAGGTGCCGCTGCCGACGGCCACCATGGCGGACTGGTACGCGATCGCCCGAGGCAGCCCGGGCGGCGGCAGGAGCCGGGACGCGGCGAATCGGTGACCGTCCATGGTGCCGGTCAGGCTACCCGGGCGACCGTCTCGCCGCGCCCGCCCGCAGCACGAGCCGGTCGGTGGTCCTCTCCTCGACGTACGCCAGGTCGGCGTCCCAGCCGAGCCCGGGCGAGGCGGGCACCGCGACGAGGCCGTCGGTGCTCACGATCGGGCGGGTGGTGACGTCGCGGGCGTAGTACTTGTCGGAGCCGGAGACGTCGGAGGGCAGCGTGAAGCCGGCGAGTGCGCTCAGCGCGACGTTGGCGGCCCGCCCGATGCCGAACTCGTGCATGCCGCCGCACCAGACCGGGACACCGTGCTCGCGCGCGAGGTCGTGCGCCCGTACGGCGTGGGTGAGCCCGCCCATCCGCGAGACCTTGACGTTGAGGACGCGTACGGCGCCGAGCCGCAGCGCGGTGACGAGGTCGTCCACCTCCTCGACGGACTCGTCGAGACAGACGGGGGTGTCGATCCGCTCCTGGAGGGCGGCGTGCGCGACGAGGTCCCGTGGCGCGAACGGCTGCTCGATCATCATCAGGCCCAGGCCGTCGAGCGCCGCCAGGACGGCCCGGTGCCCGGGGACGTCCCGGTAGGCGCCGTTGGCGTCGACGTGCAGCGGCACGTCCGGGTACGCCGCGCGGACGGCCCGTACGGGCTCGACGTCCCAGCCCGGCGCGATCTTGAGCTTGATCCGGCGGTAGCCCTCGTCGACCCGCAGCCGCACCTGCGCGAGGAGGTCGTCGACGGTGGGTTCGATGCCCAGGGAGACGCCCGCCTCGACGGTGCCGCGCGAGCCGCCCAGCGCGTGCGCGAGGGGGACGCCGTTCGCGGTCGACCACAGCGCCCAGGCGGCGATGTCGAAACCGGCGCGGGCGAAGTGGTTGCCGCGTACCCTGCCGAGCGCCGAGGCCAGCTCCGCCGGGTGTGCCCAGTCGGTGCGCAGCACCATCGGCGCGAGGTGGTCCCGGGCGACCGCCCAGCAGCTCTCGACGGTCTCGGCACAGTAGAACGGCCCGCTCGGCGACGCGATCTCGCCCCACCCGACGGCGCCGTCGGTGTCGGTGAGCGTGACCAGGACGTGCTCCAGCTCGCGCTTGGCGTGGGAGCTGGTCTGGAACCGGCGCACGAGCGGCAGCCGGACCCGGCGCAGCTCCACCACCTCGATCCGCCTCACGACGCCCCCTTTCCGTGTTCGGCGTGGCCCCGGGCCGGCCCGGGGGCGGCCCCCGGGCCCCGCCGCCGGCCGGTCACGTCCGCTCCGCGTAGAGACCGAGCTCGGCGGCGAGGGCGTCGCGCTCGCGCAGGCGGCGACCGGCGCCCTTCGAGCTGGCGATGGTCAGGGTCGCGAGCAGGTGCAGCGCGAGCACCACCGAGGTGGGGGAGTTGGCGTACGAGGCGCTGTCGGCGCCGATGACGATGCGCGCGGCGGCGCTCTCGGCCAACGGCGCGTCCTCGGCGTCGGTGACGAGCACCAGCCGACCGCCGTGGCGGACGTACGCGGCGGCGACGTCGATGGTCTCGCGCCGGTAGCGCGCCATGCAGACGGCCACGAGCAGGTCGCCCTGGCGGATGTCGCCGAGCACGTCGAGGGAACGCAGCGCCGCGCCGTCGACGAGGTGCACGCCGGAGAGCCCGGCGCTGAGGTCGGCGGCGAGCAGGGACGCGAAGCCGAGCGACTTGCCGTGGCCGAGCAGGTACCGGCGCCGGGCCGACACGATGAGCGCCGCGGCCCGTTCGATCGCGTCCTGCTCGGCGGCCCACGCCAGGGCCCTGGCGAACTCGGTGCGTTGCTGCTCCAGGACCCGCTGCTTGAGCACCTGCGCCGACCTGCGCTGCACGTTGCGGTCGAAGCGCTCCGCGGGCGTCGATCTCGTCGTGGTCATGCCTCGTCCCGTCCGAACAGGTAGCTGACGCGGCCGGGGGTCCGGGGGCGCCGCACGACGCCGACCAGCCGCCCACCCGTGGCGAACCGGTCGGCCAGCTCCCGGCGCAGCCGCGCCCGCTCGTCGGGCGCCCGCGCGGCCGTACGGTCGTCGGCGGGCGAGTCCACGGCCGTGTGCCCGGGGGCGGGCGTCGGCGTGCTGCCTCCGGCGCGGTCGAGGTCCCAGCGGACCAGGACGCGGTCGCTGCCGCCGTCGTCGTAGAAGTCGGGCAGGAAGCGGATCCCGACGGCGCCCAGCACGTTCAGGTTGAAGTGGGCGTTGCGCAGCGCGTACGGGTCGAAGGTCCACCGCATGGTGTGCGCGCCCACGCGCCGGGCGGCGTCGGCCTGGGCGTGCTTGAGCAGCCGGCCGACGCCGCGCCCCTGGACCCGCGCGTCGACGACGGCGGCCTGCGAGTAGTGGTAGAGCTCGCCGTGCTCGACGCCCGTGAAGCCGTAGCAGAAGCCGACGAGGCAGCCGTCCTCGTCGAATGCGCCGATCGCGGTCCCGGCGTTCTCGCCCAGCGCGGCCAGGAGGCGGGGGCTGACGGCGTGCTCGGGACCCTCGTAGCCGAAGACGCTGCGGTAGAGCGCCGACGCCGCCGTCCGCTCGGCCAGCCCGGCGAGGTCGCGCGCCACGATCCCGTGGGTGTCACCGGCCATCGCGCCCGCCCTTCCAAGGATAGCGATCGTATGTCTGTCAGGCTGCCGTAATATCCGCTCGTTGACAAGGTCCCGGGTCGATCATAGTGTCCGTATGTGTCGTCATCGTCGCATCTCGATCCCGCTCTCGCCGCGCTGCGCCGCTACACGCTGCACGAGTCGCCGACCGGCGACCGGCGGGCGCTGGCCGCGCTGGCCGACGTGCTCGACGCGGACGCCGCCGACGCCGGCTTCCACACCGCCCGGGAGCCGCACCCCGACGGCGACCATCTGGTCTGGACCCTGCCGGCGCGCGGGGTCGCGGGCGGTCCGCTGCTGCTGCTGAGCCACTACGACACCGTCTGGCCGGTCGGCACGCTGGCGGGCATGCCGTGGTCCGTCGAGGGCGACACCGTCCGCGGCCCGGGCGTCTACGACACCAAGGCCGGGCTCGTCGCACTGCTCGCGGCGGCGGCGCGCGTCGCACGTGAGGGCGCCCCGCACCCCGAGATCAGGGTCCTCGTCGTCGCCGACGAGGAGACCGGCTCGCCCACCGCCACCGGGCTGGTCCGGGCCGAGGCGGGCCGGGCCCGCGCGGTGCTCGGCCTGGAGCCGCCGCATCCCGGCGGCGACCTCAAGACCGGCCGGCGCGGCAGCACCCGGGTCCGCATCGAGGTCACCGGCGCCGAGGCGCACGCCGCGCTCGACCCCGACGACGGGGTCAACGCCATCGACGAACTGGTCGACCAGCTCGTGCGGGTCCGCGCGCTCGTCGCGGGCCGGCCGGTCCTGCTCAACACCGGCACGGTCGCCGGTGGGGGCCGGACCAACGTGGTCGCCGGCGCGGCCCACGCCGACCTCGGCCTGCGCTTCACCGACCCCGGGAACGAGGACGCCGTCCTCGCCGGCCTGGCGGCGCTGCGTCCGGTACGCGAGCGCGCCCTGCTCGCCACCCGGCTGCTGTCGCACCGGCCCACCTGGCAGCCGGATGAGGCGGGGGCGCACCTGCTGGACCGGATCGTGGCCGTCGCCGCCGGCCTCGGTCAGCGCCTGGCCGGTCGCCCGGCCGACGGCGCCGCCGACACCAACACCACGGGCGCGCTCGGCCGTCCCACCGTCGACGGGCTCGCCCCGCCCGGCGGGGGCGCGCACGCCCGGCACGAGTGGGTCTCGGCCGCCGGCCTCGGTGCCCGCGCCGACCTGCTGGCCGCCCTGTTCACCGGCCTGCACACGGCCGGGTCGTCCCACGGGGACGGTGCCTGACCCGACGCGCTCCCGGGAGCCGGGACGGCGGGCCAGACCCCGGGGACCGGGACGGTGGCACGACCCGGGGCCCGCGCGCGGATCAGCGCGACGTGGCTCGCCGCGTCCTCGGTCAGCGCGACCGGGAACGCCGCGCGCGGGCCAGCGCGACCAGCCCCACGGCGATCAGCGCCAGCCCGAGCGCGCCGGCCACCACGAGGTAGGTCTCCACGGCGCCAAGGCGGCCGGTCCCGTCGTCGGCGGCGCGGGTCGTAGGGTCGGGCGCGGCGGGCGACGTGGGGGACGCGACGGGCGCCGGCAGCGGGTAGCGCAGGACCGTGGGCAACGTCCCGGGTGGCTGGTCGGCGGTCTCGGACACGGTCAGCAGGAACTGCCCGTCGCGGCTGTAGGTGACCGACTCGCCCTGCGGCTCGTCCGGCAGCGCGATGACCCGTGGCGTTGCCCCGGTCAACGCCGAGACCACGTCGCCGTCGCTGACCTCGAACTCGTACGCGTCGGCGTACGTGCGCAGGACCACCCGGCGTCCGTCCGGCGCGGTGGCGGCACCGGTGACCGCCGTACGGCCGAGCGCCCCGTACGGGTTGCTCGTCGTGGAGGCCGGCAGCCGGGCCTGCCCCACCTTCTCCAGCCTCGCCGTGGTGCCCGGGCGCAGGGGGGCGCTCGGGGCGTACAGCGTGGCCGAGTACTTGGTCACGACCAGCGGCCGGTCGTCGGCGGTCACCAGCAGGGCCTCGGCGTCGTGCGGGCCGTCCGGGTACGCCATGCGGTACAGCAGCGGTCGGTCGGCACCCGGCGGCAGCTTCCACACCGCGATCGTCTGCCGGGAGCGGTCGTTGTCGCCGGTGTCCGCCACCCAGACCGTGCCGTCCGCGCCGACGGCCAGGTCCTCCGTGTCGCGCGGACGCGACGGATATGACACGGTCCGTACGACGGAGCACCGCTCGTCCAGGAAGAAGATCCGGCGGCGGGCCTCGTCGTCCGCGCCGTCGTTGACCATGACGAACCCGCCGTCCGTGGCGACCATCCCGGAGATCTCGCTCAGCCGGCCGCCGCGCACCTCGCACACCGGCGTCGCGGGCGCCGGTGTCGGCGTCGGATCGGCCACGGCCGGGCCGGGGGCCGTCGTGACGGCCAGGACGACGACCGCCCCCGCCGCGACCCGCAGCCGCCGGGTCCCGTTGCCTCGTCGCGTCACCAATTGTCCCCTCGGTGCGGGCCCGCCCCGTCCGGCAGCGGCGGTTACGCGAACCGGTGTCCCGCTCCTGCCGGACCGGGCGCCGCGTCGTGTGTCGTGACCGGCTGCCGTCCGCGCGGCACCGGTGCGTCGCCGGCCCCGGGCGCGAGCAACGCCCGGGCGCCTGACCAGGGGGTGAGTGTATGACCCGGGGGCAGCACGCGCGGCACGGCCCGCCGTTGCGACGCGATCCCGGGCCACCGCCGCGACCGCGCGGGCCGCCACGGGCGCGCCCACCGTCCGGCACCGGCCAGCCGACGGCGGCGTACGCTGCCGCGATGACCGCGCCGGCCCGCATCCTCGTCTACGGGGTGTACGGCGCCGGCAAGTCCACGCTGGCGGCGCGGCTGGCCGAGCGGCTCGGGCTGCCGTGGCACCCGGTCGACGACCTGCTGTGGCAACCCGGCTGGGTCGAGGTGCCGGTCGCCGAGCAGCGCAGCCGGATCGAAGCGGTCTGCCGACGCGACCGCTGGATCCTCGACGGCGCGTACCACGGGTGGCGGGACGTGGTGCTGGCGCGCGCCGACCTCGTCGTCGGCCTGGACTATCCGCGCTGGTTCTCCTTCTGGCGGCTACTGCGGCGCACCGCCCGACGGCTGGTCAGCGGCGAGGAGACCTGCAACGGCAACCGCGAGTCGCTGCGCAGCGTGTTGTCCCGGGACTCCATCCTGCTGTGGCACGCGACCGCCTTCCGCCGGGCCCGGCGGCGGATGCGCGCCTGGCAGTCCGATCCCGCCGGCCCGCCGGTGCTGCTGTTCCGCTCCCCGGCGGAGCTGGACCGCTGGTTGGCGGGCCTGACCCGCCGCTGAGGACGCTGCGGGGCCCGTCCCGGAGGCGACCTGGCCCGCGGAGCCCCGGCCGACGGATGCGTCAGCCGCCGGGGCAGACCGTCGACGGTCTCGTCGCCGCCCCGCTGACGAGCCGCCCCGCCACCGGACCGGGCCGGCGACGCCGGCGGAATCCACGCATGGACGTACGCCATTGCCTTGCTTCTCGTGATCACCTAGGTTGTCACCCGATCGCACCCAGCCGCAGCGAGCACCTCCCCGGCTCTGGCCAGGCAGCGAGGCAGGACCCATCGCGCCGCCGACGTGACTTAGGAGCTCACCGTGGCACCGTCCTCCGGTCGAAGAACGTTCCCCTCCCGCTGGCGCACGCCGGTCCGGCTGGTCGCGGCGATGGCGGCGGGCACCATGCTGCTCGCCGTGGCCCCCGCGCCGGTCGTGGCGGCACCGCTGCCAGCGGGCGACACGACAACCGAGGGGGCAGCCCGCCCGGCGTCGCGCAAGGCGCAGCCCAAGAGCGGGCTCTGGCTGGTGAAGATGGACAAGCCGTCGGTGGTGGCCGCCTCGCGGGCGAGGCCGGCACGCACCGGCAGGATCGACACCCGGTCCGCGGCGAGCACCTCCTACGCGCAGGAGTTGGCGCGGCAGCAGGACACGCTGGTGGACGAGATGGAGGCGGTCCTGGGCCGCTCCGTGCGGGTCGCCCACACCTACCGCAACGTGGTCAACGGCCTGGCGGTCGAGGTCAGCGCGGACGAGGCGGCGCACCTGTCCGGCCTGCCGGGGGTCAGCGCCGTCGTACCCGACGAGGTCCTGGAGCTGACGACCGACACCAGCAACGCGCTGATCCAGTCGCCCGCGGTGTGGGAGGGCAGGACGGCGGAGAACGTCGGCACCCGTGGCGAGGGTGCCATCGTCGGGATCCTGGACTCCGGCATCAACCCCGACCACCCGTCGTTCGCGGCCGTGGACGGCGACGGCTACCGGCACACCAACCCGTACGGCGCCGGCAGGTACGTCGGCGTCTGCGCCCCGACCCATCCCCAGCACAAGGCGATCTGCAACGACAAGCTGATCGGCGCCTGGTCGATGGTCGGCGCCGACGCCCGGGACGACAACGGTCACGGCAGCCACACCGCGTCGACCGCCGCCGGCAACCGGCACGAGGCGACCATGACCGTCGGCACGAGCACGCACAAGGTCACGGTCTCCGGGGTCGCGCCGCGGGCCAACGTCATCTCGTACAAGGTCTGCATGGCCATCGGCTGCCTCTCCTCGGCGACGATCGCCGCCGTGGACCAGGCGATCGCCGACGGCGTGGACGTCCTCAACTACTCGATCTCCGGTCGCGACGACCCCTGGAAGGACCTCGTCGACCAGGCGTTCCTGGAGGCGTACTCGGCCGGCATCTTCGTCGCCGCCTCCGCCGGCAACAGCGGCCCGGGCGCCAGCACCGTCGCGAAGACCGCGCCGTGGAACATGTCCGTCGCCGCGGTCAGCCACGAGCGGGTCATCGCCCACCGGCTCGACGTGACGGGCCCGACCCCCGTCCCGGCGGCGCTCACCGGCATCGCCGCCGTGATCGGGGAGAACTCGCCGAACCCGCCCATCGAGGGTGAGATCCGGTACTCCGGCGCCGTCGACGTGGACAACGTACAGGCCTGCGTCCCGTTCCCGGCAGCGGCGTTCAGCGGCAAGGTCGCCCTGCTGCCCCGGGGCGGCTGCGACTTCTCCGTGAAGGTCAAGAACGCCACCGCCGCCGGCGCGACCGGCGTGGTCGTGCACAACCAGCACAGCGGCCCGCCGATCACGATGGGCGCGCTCGCCGGGACCACCATCCCCGCCGTGATGGTCTCCCTCGCCGACGGGCAGCGGTTGCGCGACCACGTGGCCGCCACCGACGGCCCCGTCACCGTGCGCGTCGACCCCGGCAGCGAGGTGCTGCGCAACGGTGAATGGACCGACGTGGTGGCCGACTTCAGCTCGCGCGGACCCAGCAAGTTCGACATGCTCGCGCCCACCGTGGCCGCCCCGGGCCGCAACATCCTCGCCGCCACCATGGCGTCGAAGGACAACTCGGCCACGTACGCATTCATGCAGGGCACGTCCATGTCGTCGCCGCACGTCGCAGGCGCCGGCGCGCTGCTGGCGGCACTGCACCCCGACTGGTCGCCGACGCGGATCCGGTCCGCGCTGGCGGTCACCGCGGACCGTGACGGGGTGGTCAAGGAGGACGGCCGCACGCCGGCCGACGCGTTCGACATCGGCTCCGGCCGGATCAACCTGGCCCAGGCCGCCCGGACCGGCATCGTGCTCGACGAGACCGCCGCGAACTTCGTCGCGGCCAACCCCGACGCCGGTGGCGACCCGCAGACGCTGAACCTGCCGGCCGTCGTCGAGCACCACTGCCTCAAGGTCTGCACCTTCACCCGGACGGTGTCCAGCGTGGCCAAGGTGGCCGCGACCTACCAGGTGACGCCGCAGGCGCCGACCGGGGCGCGGATCACGGTCGCGCCGACGCAGTTCACCCTGGCGCCCGGCGCCAGCCAGGAGCTGACCATCACCCTGGACGTCACCGGGACCGCCCGCAAGAACTGGCTCTTCGGTGCGATCGACCTGACCACCGACGCCCGGCACGCGCCGGACGGGCAGCCGATCGCCCGGGCGCACTTCCCGGTCGCCGTCCTTCCCGCGGCCCCGGACCTGACGGTCGACAAGACCGAGCTCAGCTCCAGCATGGACGTCGCGCAGAACGAGAGCCACACCGTCAAGGTGGGCAACGCCGGCGGCGCCGAGCTCACCTGGCGGGCGACCGGCGACGGCGACGAATGCGCCTGGCCGACCTGGGTCAAGGTGACCCCGGCGCAGGGCGTCCTTGGCGCGTTCAAGAGTCAGGACATCCAGATCACGCTCGACTCGACCGGCCTGGACGACGGGGGCGTGTTCCGGGCCGACCTGTGCCTGGCCAGCAACGACCAGGACCAGCCGACGACGACGATCGCGCTGGAACTGACGGTGGTGCCGGTGCCGAAGATCGAGGTGGCACCCAGGTCGCTCTCCGCGCGGCAGCCGGCCGGGCTGGTCACCAGCCAGAAGTTCGCGGTACGCAACGCCGGGCACGGCGTGCTGGACTGGCGGCTGGACGACCCGGACGCCGGCCCGAGCGACGAGCGGATCCGGCTCCTGCGTGACGGCGTCCTGCTGATCCCCAACTCGGGCAGCGCCACCCGCGGGGTGATGGCGTTCGACCCGCAGACCGGCAATCAGATCGACCCCCAGTTCATCCCGCACGTCAAGTTCGACCCGACCAGCAACCTCTACACGCCGTTCCAGGTCATCGCCAAGCCGGACGGCAGCGGCTTCCTCATGTCCGACCAGGTCAACTCGGTGGTCACCGAGCACGGCCTGGACGGCAGCTTCCGGCGCGTCTTCGCCCCCGCCGGTGGTGCGGGGGATCCGACGGTCATGGGCAACACCCGGGGCATCGCGCTCTCGCCGCGCGGCACCGTGCTGGTGACGGTCGCGTCCCAGGCGAACGCCCACTCCGTGGTCGAGTTCGACGCCGAGGGCAGGTATCTGGGCACGTTCGTCGCCCCGGGCGCCGACGGGCTCAAGGGGCCGTGGGGGATCCTGTTCCGCGGCGACGACATGCTCGTCTCCGCCAGCGACAGCGACGCCATCCACAGCTTCACGAAGGACGGCTCCCGCGCCAACGCCCGCTTCTTCGAGGGGCTGAGCTGGCCCGGCCAGCTCGCGGAGCTGCCCAACGGCAACGTGCTCGCGGCGAGCTGGGGCAGCGGCTCCACCCCGGGAGTCTGGGAGATGGACCGCGACGGCAAGCTGGTCGGCGTCTACACGCCGCCCGGCGGAAGCGGATACCAGGGCGTCCACCCGCTCGGTAACGGCAACATCCTGACCACCAGCTCCAAGGGGGTCCACGAGATCGACCGCTCCGGCCGCCTGGTCGAGGTCGAGAACGACAAGGGGGCGGCCCGCTTCATCACCCACGTACGGCTGCCGGACCTCCAGCCGTGCGTCACGCCCGACGAGGTGCCGTGGCTGACGGCGTCGCGTACGGCGGCCGGCACCGGTGCGGGCAGATCCAGCGAGGTGACCATCTCGATGGACAGCACCGGGCTGGCCGCCGGCACGTACCGGGCCCAGCTCTGCGTGACCAGCGACGACCCCAGCACCCCCCTGGTGACGCTGCCGGTGACGCTCGAGGTCACCGACCAGACCTGCACCCAGGTGGTCAGCGGCGAGCGCCGTGGGCCCCTGCTGGTCGGCGCCGGGGTGGCCTGCCTCGCGCCCGGCGCCGCGGTCTCCGGACCGGTGAGCGTCGGCAGGGGCGCGGGGCTGATCGCGCTCGACGCCGGCGTCGTCGGGCCGGTGACCGCCACCGGGGCCTCGGTGGTGGAGCTGACGCGCAGCCGGATCGACGGCCCGCTCTCGGTCACCGGCGTCACCGGCCGGGTCCTGATCGCCGGGACGCGGGTGACCGGCCCGGTCGGTGTGGTCGACAGCCGCACCGGCGACACACCGGTCGTGCTCTCCGGCAACCGGATCGACGGGCCGCTGCGGTGCGTGGGCAACCAGCCGCCGCCGGTGGACGGCGGGGTGCCCAACACGGTCGGCGGCCCCGCCTCCGGCCAGTGCCGGGGGTGGTGAGCCGGCCGCCCCGCCCGGCTCGTCGCTGACCTGGCTGCCGCCGGCCCTCGGGCGGCCGGGTCGGGAAGCGCGGTGAGTACGCGGGCTCACGTCCCGGAGCCCCGCCTCCGCCAGGCTGTACGCCATGACCCCGTCGACATCCGCCGCCCGCCCCCGGTACGTCCTGGTGCTCCTGACGGCGCTCTGGGTGGTGGCCTGCCTGGCGTTGCTGTGGTGGTTGTTCACCATCGGCATGGAGGGATGGGCCGACCACCACTCGAACGGTGACGCGCGGGCGGCGGAGATCGGGCGTCGCTCCGCCCGGGCGCTGCTGCTCCTGGCGGTGGTGGCGGCGGGCGGAGCGGCCGTCATCGCGCTGGTGGCGTTCGGCTGCCGGTACCGCCGCACCGCACTGGTCTACGCGTTCCTGGCCGTCGTGATCACGGCGGCGCTGACGCCTGCGGTGGCGGACGCGGCGCGCACGCTGAGGCCGCCGCCCGCGCCCGTCCCGGCGCCGACGACCTGCCAGGAGCACAGCGGCGGCGACAGCCGCTGCCCGGGCGGCTGAGCGCTCCGGGTGGGCGGGCCCGCCACGCGCCCGATCGGGGCCGGATGGTCGACAGATCCATCCGCGGCTATGTATCGTCACTGCCTCGACCGGCGCACCCCGACCAGCAGGGAGCACGTGATGGACCAGCTCGACCCGCCCACCTGCTGTGGCGACGGCCCGCCGGTCACCGGCATCGACCGCCGGGCGGTGCTGCTCGGCGCCGCCCTCGGCGCGGGCGCCCTGGCCGGGCTGGCCGTCCCCGGCCGCGCCTCCGCCGCGCCCGTGATCTACCACCCGTTCGCCGCGTACCCGGTCACCGGCACCTGGCAGGACCACCTGAACCGGGGTTCGCTCGGCGGCGTCGACTTCGGCATGCCGGTCGGCACCCGCCTGCCCGCCTGCGGCGCCGGCACCGTCCAGAACATCCCGTACAACGGCACGGGCGGGCACACCGTCACCATCCACCACGCCGACGGCTACCGCAGCCAGTACATGCACCTGTCGCAGTTCCTGCTCGGCAACGGCGCGACCGTGTCCAGCGGCACCGTCGTCGGTCTCTCCGGCGGCGCGGCCGGCGCGCCCGGCTCGGGATCCTCCACCGGGCCGCACCTCCACTGGCACATGATCAATCCGGCCGGCGTACGCATCAACCCGCTGGCCTACCTCGGGCAGCAGCCCGCGCCCGGGCGACTGCCCAAGACCTCCACCGAGTACGACGGCATTCCCGGCACCATCTTCTACCAGCGCATGCAGAACTGGCTGCGGCTCACCGCCGGATACGTCGGCCCGATCGACGGCGTGCCAGGGCCGAACACGTACGCCGCCCTCCAGCGGGCCATGCGGGCCTACGGCTACACCGGACCGATCGACGGCCAGCCCGGCCCGAACACCTGGCGTGCCGTGCAGCGCCTCGCCTCCGGCTACGGCTACACCGGCCCGATCGACGGGGTGATGGGCCCCAACTCGTGGCGCGGCTTCGCCCGCTTCCTCAACCAGGACAGGTGGGACTGAGCGCCAGTCGGGCGCACAGGACCGCCGACGAGGGCCGTCCCCCGATGCTGCGGGGGACGGCCCTCGTCGACGTACGGACGCGTCAGGCGACCGAGGCGGGGAACCTCTCCCACACCCGGTGGGCGGCCAGCAGCCGCTGCACGGCGGCGAAGACCTCGGCCCCCGAGCCACCCGCGACGACGCCCGGCGTGCCGGCGACCCCGGCCTGGCCCAGCACGTCGACGCCGGCGCCCCACGCGCCGATCGCCTTGGCGTGCCGCCAGCACTCGTCGACCAGCAGCAGCACCCGCGGATCCACGGTGGCGGAGTCCGCCGCGCCGGCCTTGGCGTCGCGCGCCGGCGACGCGTCCGGTGCGGGCGCCGGCGCCCCGGCAAGCAGGAGCAGGTCGAACTCGACCGAGCGGCCGGTGGCGAAGGTGCGCTGCACGGGCAGGTCGCCCACGCGGCCGCCGTGCGGGGCGATGAGGAGCGGCACCATGCCGGCGGCGAAGACCGCCCGGCGTACCTCGTCGACGTCGTCGAGCCCGGCGCGGGGGTCGACGACGATCCCCACCGTGCGACCGTCGGCCGGCCACTGCCCGCCGACCTGCGACAGCGCGGGGCTGGGCGCGGCGTCGGCGAGCGGCACGGTCGGCTCCGGCGCGGGCAGGCCCAGCCCGGTGGCGACCTCCGCGCACAGCACCGGGTCGATGTTGGCGAGGCACTGGAGCTGGCGTTCCCGGATCGCCTGGTGGTAGCACTTGCCCAGCTCGAAGGTGTAGGCGCGGACGATGTGCTCCTTCTCGACCGGCGACATGCTCAGCCAGAACAGGCGGGCCTGGCTGTAGTGGTCGTCGAACGAGACCGGATTGGCGCGCACCTTGGGCGCCTGTGTCACCTGCACCGGCACGTCGACGAACGCGCCGTCGGTGTCCCCGGCGGGGAAGGGGTTGCCGCCGTCGAGCGAGTTCGGCCGGTACGGCGCGACCCCGGCGTGCACGGCCTGCTGGTGGAAGCCGTCGCGCAGCATGTCGTTGACCGGGGCGTGCGGGCGGTTGATCGGGATCTGCGAGAAGTTCGGCCCGCCCAGCCGGGTGAGCTGCGTGTCGACGTAGGAGAACAGCCGTCCCTGCAACAGCGGGTCGTTCGTGACGTCGATGCCCGGCGGCAGGTGGCCGACGTGGAAGGCGACCTGCTCGGTCTCGGCGAAGAAGTTCGTCGGCGTCCGGTTGAGCGTGAGCTTCCCGACCGGCTGCACCGGCGCCAGCTCCTCCGGCACGATCTTCGTCGGGTCGAGCAGGTCGATCCCGGCGAAGGTCTCCTCGGGGGTGTCGGGAAAGACCTGGAGGCCCAGCTCCCACTCGGGGAAGGCGCCGGCCTCGATGGCGTCGTACAGGTCCCGGCGGTGGAAGTCCGGGTCCACGCCGCCGAGCAGCTGCGCCTCCTCCCAGGTCAGGGAGTGCACGCCGAGCTTGGGCTTCCAGTGGAACTTGACCAGCGCCGTCTCGCCGGCCGCGTTGACCAGCCGGAACGTGTGGACGCCGAAGCCCTCCATCATCCGGTAGGAGCGCGGGATGCCGCGGTCGGACATGTTCCACATGGTGTGGTGCTGCGCCTCGGTGTGCAGGGAGACGAAGTCCCAGAAGGTGTCGTGCGCGCTCTGGGCCTGCGGGATCTCCCGGTCGGGGTGCGGCTTGCCGGCGTGGATGATGTCCGGGAACTTGATGGCGTCCTGGATGAAGAAGACCGGCATGTTGTTGGCGACCAGGTCGAAGGTGCCCTCGTCGGTGTAGAACTTCGTCGCGAAGCCGCGGGTGTCGCGGACCGTGTCGGCCGAGCCGCGCGAGCCGAGGACGGTCGAGAACCGGACGAAGACGTCGGTCGTCCTGCCCTTGGCCAGGAAGCCGGCCTTCGTCACGCCGTCGGCCGTGCCGTACGCCTCGAAGACGCCGTGCGCGCCGGCCCCACGCGCGTGCACGACGCGCTCGGGGATGCGTTCGTGGTCGAAGTGGGTGATCTTCTCGCGCAGGTGGTGGTCCTGGAGCAGGACCGGACCGCGCGGGCCGGCCTTCAGCGAGTGGTCCGTGTCGCGCAGCCGCGCGCCCTGCGCCGTCGTGAGGAAGGCGCCCTGCTGGCCGTTCGCCGTCGTCGGGGCGCCGGTCGGCGCGCCTGTCGGCGTACGGGTCTCGGGCGCACCCTGTTCCGTCTTGGACGGCAACGGCTCGCGTGGCGTCGTCGGCTCCTCGACCGTCGGTGGGGCGCTACCCGGCGCGCCCGGCACGTCCGGGGTCAGCGCGTCGGCCACCTTTCCGGCTGCGGTTCCCACGACGTCCCTGACCGCCTTGGCGGGCTTGCTGACATCCATCTGACGAGTTCCTCCGTGAAAGTGGCGTTGAGCAGGCGTCTTGGCCCGTACCCCCAGCCGGGCCGGGGAAACGGGGACGCGACGACGGGGACCACCGGTGCCGGACGCGGCCCCCCGGCGCCGCGTATCGTCCGCCCGTGAGCGCAGGGTCGGCTGAGTCTCGACGACCGTCTCCTGGACCACCTGCCCGAGCTGCGGCCGATCGCCGCCGACGGGGTCGAGGACGTCACGCTCCGTCAACTTCTGACGATGACCAGCGGCACCGGTCACCGCTGGTTCGCCGACGAGCGGATCACCGCCCCCGACCTGCTCCACGAGATCGTCGCCGCGCCGCTCGCGGCCACGCCGGGCACCCGCTTCGCGTACACGGGTTCGGGCGCGTACGCCCTCGGGCGGGTGATCGCCCGGGTCACGGGGGCGGACCTGCGCTCGTTCCTGCTGCCGCGTCTGTTCGCGCCGCTGGACCTGCGCGACCCGCCCTGGCGCACGTGTCCGCTGGGCCACCCCCTCGCCGAGAGCGACCTCTTCCTCCGCACCGGGGAACTCGCCCGGTTCGCCCGGTTGCTGGTGCAGGAGGGCCGGTGGGACGGCCGGCAGGTGCTGCCGGCGCCGTACGTGCGGCGGATGACGGGGGAGCGGGTCGACACGGGCACCGCCACGTACGGCGAGGCGTACACCCACGGGTACGGGCTGGGCGTGTGGATCGACCGGGCCGACACGTACCGGCTGGACGGCCGCTACGGCCAGTACGTGGTGGTCAGCCCCGCGCGCCGGGCCACCGTCACCGTGACCGCGCACGCGGAGCGCGATCAGGACCTGCTCGCCGCCATCCACGAGTTGGTCGTCGCACGGCTGTGACGCGTCGACGCCGTCCGCCGGCGGGGCGGACGGCATCGGCCGCGGCGGTCAGCAGCGCGGTACGCCGGGGATGAAGCCGTCGTGACCGGTCAGGACGAAGGCGTCTGAGACGTACCGGTTGGTGCCGATCCGGTCCCAGACGTTGGTCGTGCCGTAGGGACCGGTCACCGTGGTGCCGACGGCCTGGCAGTAGATGCTGACGGTCGTGCCGTCGGCGACGGAACCCACGACGCTGTAGCCGGTGCCGGGGCCGGAGCGCACGTTGAGGCTCACCCCCTCGGTGTTCACCGTGCCGGAGCCGACGCCGCTCTGCTGGTTGACCAGCTGCATGTAGTAGGTCCAGTTCCAGTGGGGGCCCGGGTCGGTGTGGGTGGCGCCGGGGACCTCGTGGTGGCCGATGATGTGCGCCCGGTCCTTCGGGATGCCGTACTTGTTGGCGAGGCTGCGGGTCAGCGTCGCCGACGCCCGGTACATCGCGTCGGTGAACCAGGCCGCGTTGTCGACGTACCCCTCGTGCTCGATGCCGATGGACTGGGTGTTGTAGGTCCAGTTGCCGGCGTGCCAGGCGATGTCCTTCTCCCGTACCGACTGGGTCACCGCCCCGTCGGAGGAGCGGAACGTGTAGTGCGCGCTGGCCTTGGCGGCCGGGTTCTGGAACCAGCTGATCGAGCCGGCGTAGCTGCCCTGCGTGACGTGGATGACGATGTACCGCACCGGGTGGCTGGTGGGTCGGCTCGCCACGGTGTAGTTGCTGGTGCTGGCCGGTGCCCAGGCGGCCGGCCCGTAGTCGGTGCTGAGGATGCCGACCTCGTCCGAGGCGCCCGGCAGGTCCCGCTCCGGCGCCACCGGGCGGCCCTGGACGCTGCCCACCCCGGCGGGACCGGTGTCGAAGCCGGAACCGAGCAGGTCGTAGACGGCGTCCGCGTAGAGCCGGGCGAGCGCCGGGCTGGCCGCCCCGCCGTAGCGGGCGACCGGGGCGTACCACTCGTCGACGTCGTCGCGCTCGGCCGCGTCCAGGCCGGCCCGGTCGGCGTAGGAGCGTAGGACGGCAGCCGCCCCGGTGATGTTCGCGGCGGGGTCGGCGCGCAGCGCGCCACGGCTGAGCCCGGTCAGCGTCGCCGCCTCGTCCAGGGTGCGCAGCTTGGGGTTGCTGACCAGGTGCATCATGCCGTAGCCGCCCGCCGCGCTGGGGGCGCCGCCGTGCCCGTCCAGGCGGGTCTCGGCGTATCCGAGGGCGACGAGCAGGTCGCGGGGGACGTCGTAGCGGCCGGCGGCGGTGTCGAAGGCGGCGGCCAGCCGGGCGGCGGCCGGTGGGCCCGCCTCCGGGGCGGCCGACACCGGCGCGGCGGCCAGGACTGATCCGCCGGACAGGACCAGGGTCGCGGCCAACGTGGCGCCGAGCAGCCCACGCCTGCGTCGCGCGACGGGTCGAGCAGTCATCTGCACCCCTCCCGATATTCGTCGACATCGATAGGAGTCGACGGGTGGCGGTACCGTACACCGCGACGTGAGTCGATGTAAATCCCTTCCGTCGTCGCGGGTGGCGATGACGGAAACCTTCATCAATCGGGCGGACGGCTCCGCTCCGGTCGGCGGTGTGCGGGGTGCTGCGCTCGCGGCGCGACCGGCGTCACGAACCGCCGAGGCGGGGCATGACCGGCCGGACCTCGACCGGGGCGCCCGGCCGCCCGCCGGCCCGCGAGCGGTACTCCGGCACGCCCACGCAGGTGAAGAGCAGGCCCGCGAGGTCGTCCGGCTCAGCCAGCAGACCCGGGACCGCCGCGTCGAGGAAGGTCATGCCGGAGGCGCCCGCGCCGAGGGCGTACGCCGCGAGGTGCAGCCGGCCCTCGACGAGCCCGGCGGCGAGCTGGGCGTCGCGGTAGCCGCGGTCGTCGAGCGCCGACAGCGGCGCGGCGGCCACGACGACGTAGGCCGCGTCGCCGGCGAGCGCCTGGTCCAGGCAGACCCGCAGCAGCTCGTCGCGCAGGTCACCGGCGCGCAGCGGCGCCGACAGGTCGGGCCACCGGTAGAGGCCGGGCGTCACGCCGTCGACCCCGTGCACGGCGACCCAGTGCGGCACCGGCACACCGCGCAGGGCCGCGGCCAGGGGCCACTCCAGCAGGGCGCGCGGCAGCGTCCGGGACCTGTCCATCCGCCGTTGTGAGCCGCGCCGGCGGACGACCTCGTCGAGCGGGTCGGACGGCGGGAACGTCGACAGTGGCTCCGCCGACGGCCAGGGCGCGCCGAGCACGTCCCGCTCGCCCGCGCGCTGCGCGGCGGTGCACAGCGGCAGCTCGACCGGGGGCAGCTCGCCGGGGAGCGCCGGCCCGGTGGGCCCGATCGCCGGCTCGCCGTCGCCGAACGACAGCAGGGCCAGCGGGTACTCGTGCACCCCGTCCGCGCCGACGAGCGCGCGCACGGTGGCGTCCGGGAAGAGCGACCGCAGCCGGGGCGCCAGGCCGGCGCTCGCGGCCGCCGCCGACAGCTGGGACAGCAGCGTGCCGGCGTCCCAGTAGAGGTGGCGCCAGCCGCGCTCGGCGTAGCGCCAACCCGTGCGCCAGGGCACGCCGGTGACCACCAGCGTCGTGACCGCCCCGGCCGCGGCGGGCGCCACCCGGACGAGTGCGTGCCGCCGCGCGTCGTACCAGTGCACGCCGTCGGGCACCCCGGCGACGCCCCGGGTGCTGGCGTAGACCTCCAGCGGGAACCGCGCCCCCGCCGAGCCGGCGGCGCGGTAGAGGACGGGGCGGCCGTCGCGCTCGGCGGTGCGCACGACGCCGGCGCCGAGGAAGAGGACGCGGCCGAGCTGCGCGGCGTCGAGGGGCCGGGCGGCGGACGCGACGCCGGCCAGCACGGCGGTCGCGGGGGCACCGGGATCGGGCAGGTCACGGGGCAGGGCGAGGACGCCCGCGCCGTCCGGGTAGCCCTTCATGGGCGGCGGCAGGGTCGCGGGGTCGTTCGGGACGAGGTCGTGGCGTACGCGGGGATCGTCCACGGGCACGTTCCACTCGCGGCCCGGCTCGTAGGACGTCAGCCGGTGCAGCAGCCCGGCGCCGGTGTCGAGGTCCATCCGGTCATCCTGCCAGCCCGCGACGCCCCACGGGGGAGCGCGCGGCCCGCCGGGGCCGCCGCCGGTCAGGCGCTCTCCACCTCGGCGGCGAACTCGCTCAGCGCGATCCGGTTCGGCAGGCCCGTCTTGCCCAACAGGCTGGACACGTGCCGCTCCACCGTGCGCGGGGACAGGTGCAGCCGGGCGGCGATCTCCCGGTTGCTCAGCCGCCCGACCAGCAGCCGCAGCACCTCGTACTCCCGCACCGTCACGCCCACCGACCGCAGCTCGGCGGGGATGTCGCCGGCACCGGAGCGGCGCTGCGTCAGCCGTACGCCCGCCCGGCGCAGCAGGGCCCGGCAGGCGCTGGCCACGGCCGGCACGTCGCTCGAGTGGAAGTGCTCCTCGGCGGCGCGCAGCCACTGCACGGGCGTTCCCCAGCCGTCGGCGAGGGCGGCCTCGCAGACCAGCCGCAGGGCGAGGTGCCGACCCATCGCGTACGGCGCCCCGGCCCGCATCGCCTCGGCTGCCGCCTGCGCCGCCGCCTCCGGCCGACCGGAGCGGCCGAGCAGCACCGCCTTCGCGAAGAGCGCGAACTGCAGGTCCCAGCGCAGCCTGCTCGCCGAGTCGCCCTGCACCGCCTCGTAGGCCGGCCAGCCGGCCTCGCCCGACATGACCTGGAGCAGCAGGTGCAGGCCGTGCCGGCCGGAGAGGTGGAAGACCGTCGGGCTCTGCGCCTCGGCGTCGAACGCGCGGGCCAGCTCGTCGAGAGCGCGGGGCCGGTCCTCCTCCAGCAGCGCGCAGAAGGCCCGGGCCAGACCGTGTACGCGGGTGGCGTGCAGGGCCTGGTCGCCGCTCCACCGGCGGAACTCGGCCAGCGCGTGCTCCATCTCCCGGCGCCGCCCCCGGTGCGCGGCCAGCACGGCGCTGACCAGCAGCACGTACTGGGTCGTCTCCAGCAGCTTCAGCCGGGTGGTGGCGGCCAGCACCTGCTGGACGAGGGCGGCCGCCGTGTCGAAGTCGCCCCGCAGCACCGCGTGCAGGGCGAGGCTCGCCTCCGCCTGGTGGCGGGCGGTCACCGCGCCGGCCTGGGAGGCCCGCTCCCGGGCCTGTTCGAGGCGGTCCAGGCGCGCGTCGCGCAGCGCGTCGTCGTTGCCGAGGCGGATCAGCGCGTGGATCTCCCAGATCGGCAGCCGGTGCTGCGCGGCGATCGCCAGGGCCCGTTCCAGGCACCGGGTCGCCTCCGCCGGGTCGCGGTGCCGGATCAACGCGCCGAGGAGCTGCCAGGCCTGGCAGGCCACCACGGGCAGCGGGACGGTCTCGGCGACGGTGGCGGCCCGCCGGGCCAGCGACTCGGCGGTGGCGAGCTGGTCCTGGCCGGCGGTGTCCAGCACCAGGTGGGCGGCGACCACGTCGACCGGGGCGGTGTCCTCCGCGGCGGCGTCCGGGCCGAGCAGGGCCCGCGCCTGCTCCACCTGGGCCAGCCCCTCGGCCGACCGGCCGGCGACCGTCGCCGCCCAGGCCAGCCGGGTGTGCAGCTGCGCCCGCCGGCGCGGATCGACGCCACCGATCTGGTCGAGGGTGCTGACCGAGGCGAGCGCCCGCTCGACCAGCCCCGCCTCGGCCAGGGCGTGCAGCAGGGCTTCGAGGGCCGCCGCGCGCGCCACGGGGTTCTCGCCGAGCAGGCCGATCGCGCGGTCCAGCAGGGCGACCGCCGTGGTGGCGCCGCCCTGGGCGATCGCCCGCCGGCCCGCCTCGGTGAACAGCCGGCCGGCCGTCTCCGGGTTGTCGGCCTCCAGGTGCAGGGTGGCCGACACCTGGCACCACTCGCCGGGCAGCCCGGGGAAGACCGCCTCCACCGCGTCGGCCATCCGCTGGGCGAGCCGGGCCCGGTCGCCGGGACCGAGGAGGGTGAGCAGCGCCTCCCGGGTGAGCCGGTGCCGGAAGGCGTACCAGTCGGTGAGCTGGTCGTCGACCGTGACCAGCCGTGCCGCGACGTCACCGCACAGGTGCTCCAGCACGCCCCGGTCGCTCAGCCCGGTGGCCGCCTGCATCACGGCCAGCGGGAAACGTTGACCCAGCAGCGCGCCCATCGAGAGCAGCTCCCGGGCCCGGGGATCGAGCTGCTCGACCCCCTGCGCCATGCCCTTCGCCAGGGTGCTCGGCAGGCCCGCGGGCAGCTCCTCGGACATCCGCCAGCCCTCGGGGCCCCCGATCAGCAGGTCGCCGTCGACCATGCCGGCGACTAGTTCCTCGATCAGGAAGGGGTTGCCGGCACTGCCCGTCGAGACGAGGGCGTGCGCGGCCGCCGGCACGCGCTGCGGGTCGGCGTCGAGGCACGCGCCGACCATCTGCCGCAGCTCGTCGTCGTCGAGCCGGCCCAGCTCGATGAGCGTGCACTGACCGCGCTGGGCGGCCGACCGGGCGATGGTCGACGCCGCGCAGGGCTCGGCCCGGATGGCGCCCAGCAGCAGGGTCGGTTGCAGGGCGAGGTTGTCGATGAGGTACTCCAGCACCGTCAACGTCTCCGTGTCGGCGTCCTGGAGGTCGTCCAGCAGCATCAGGCAACCCCGCCCCGCGCCGGCCACCCCGGTCAGCCGGAGGACGGCCTCGGCGAGGATCACCAGGGACGCGTTCTCCTGATCGGCCGGCGGCCGCCCCCAGTCGGGGACGAGCCGGCCGAGGATCGGGCCGTACGGGCCGAGCGCGCCGGGGTCGACCGGCCCGGAGCGCAGCAGCGACAGCACCGCCTCGGTCAGGGGCCGCAGCGGCACCGCCGTGCCGATCGTGCTGCCCCGGCCGCGCATCACCCGCATGCCCGCCGTGGTGGCCAGTTCGGCGACCCTCGACGCGAGGCGGGACTTGCCGACGCCGCTCTCGCCGACCACGAACACCGCGCCGCCACGGCCCGCCCGCGCCGATTCGAGGCTTTTGCGCACCGCGCTGAGCTCGACGTCCCTACCGATGAACTTCGAGGAGCGGTACACACTGCGCACGCTATCCGAGGAGGCAGGCCACGGCCCAACGCGGTGCCGACGACGCCGGCCCCCCCGGGCGGCTATCCGATCGTCACAGCGGGCGCTCGGGGCAGCAGGTCGTCAGGGGCGCGGCGTCCGCAGCCGCGGCGCCGCCGTCACCGACGAGACCGCCGATCACCATGCCCACGGGTACGACCAGGCTGGCGAGGGCCGCCGCGCGGATGCCGAACGTCACGACGGGCTGCAACCACATCGTTCCGGCCGGGTCGTCGATCGGCGCCGCGGGGTCGATCTCGTCGGCACGGTACGAGGGGAGCTGGTTCTCGGACAACTGTCATTCCTCCTGTGGTGCTTCGTAGGGTGCTTCCGGAGCTTGCCGCTCCACTCGAGATCGTCGTCGCTCGCCGGGCGGTCCTCAACCCGAGGAACACGGTTCAGGGGTCGGTTCCAGCAGCAGCACCGACGGCACCGGCCCGACCCCGCGAAGCCGCAGCAGCCCGTACCCGATGCCGGCGAGGCCGTCGACCAGACCGGGGGTGGGCACGTTGCCCGGCGTACCGCAGCGAGCCCCGTGGCGGTCGACGGCGGCGAGGATCCGACCGGCGAGTCGGCGCGTCGCGGACCCCTCGCCGTCGAGGACGCTTGTGGCCTCGGCGACGCCCAGCTCGCCGTGGCAGAGGCTGAGGTCGTCGAGCAGCGGCCGGTCGGTGAGCAGGCACAACGCGTCGGCGTCGAGCGGGCCCGTGTCGGGGGCGAGGGCGTGGTGGGCGAGGGCCAGGCCGGCCGCCCCACGACACCAGCCGTACCCCGCCGGACCGCCTTCACCAGGGGTGCCGGCCCCCCGCAGCGCGCGCCGGCCGGCCCGCGCGTACCGGGCGCCGCCGGTGCGGGCGTAGCGGCCCAGCGCCCAGCCGATGCCGGCCAGTCCGCCGGCGAAGCCGGCCTCCGCCGGCAGCTCGTCGCGCTCGACCGCGTCGACGAGCCGGTCGGCCCAGTCGCGGGCGAGCGACGCCGCCGGCGCGTGGTCCAGCTCGGCGTGCACCGCGTGCATGGCGGCGAGGCAGCCCGCGCCACCGTCGGCCCAGGCGAGGGCGGAGGATCCCGCGCTGGCGGCGGCGGCCAGGTCCACCGCCGCGCGGGCCTGCCCGGCGAGCCCGGGGTCGGCCAGCAGGGTGGACAGCCGGGCGAGCCCGTACGCGATGCCGCCGAGGCCGTACAGCCCGCCGGGGCCGATGGCGGCCACCAGGTCCGGGCGCGCGCCGAGCAGGCGGAACAGCCCCGGCACCCCGGCGACGGCCCGGCGGGCCAGCTCGGCGTAGCGGGCGGTGCCGGTCGCCTCGGCGAGCTGGCCGAGGAAGAGCGCGACCCCGAGGTGGCCGTTGGCGAGCCCGGCCCCCATCGGCAGGACGAGCCACTGCCGGTCGTCGACCAGCTCCAGGCCGAGCCAGTTGACCCGGCCGGCGCCGGTGACGCCGCGGGCCTGGATCTCGTCGGCCAGCGCGCACGCGGCGGCGAGCAGGCGCTCCGGCGAGGCGGCGGCGTCCGCGACCGGCCGGGACGTCGGCGTGCCGGCGTGCCGGCCCCCGGCGGGGCGACGGGTCGCCAGCGTCGCCGCGACGATCCACTCCTGCTGCCGCCGGTCGGCCTCGCCCAGCGCGGCGATCTTGTCCAACGCGATGTCGAGCCCGCGGCGGGCCAGCGGTACGGGCAGCGGCTCGCCGCTCCCGGCCACCCGGACGGTCCGGCTGCCCGGCGTGCCCTCGAACAGCGGTACGTCGCCCGACCACAGCGCGGCGACCTCGTGCCGTGGGAACTGGGCGAGGAACGGGTGCCCGGCGGCGCTGGACCAGAGGACGCCGAACGCGCGGTCGCGCTCCAGCGCGTCGCCGAGCACGTCCGGGTGCGTGGTCTCGGTGAGCAGACCGTGGTACGCCGAGGTGGGGCGGGCCACCAGCCGCACCGGGACGTCGGCGCAGGAGCTGACCAGCTCGGTGAACTCGCGCCGGTGGGCCCGGATCGTGTCGTACGCCAGCCGGAACCCCGCCCGCAGGGCCGGCTCGTGGGCACCGGGGTCGACCACGGCGTCGCCGACGCGGGGCCGGTTGCGCCCGCCGACGAAGTCGACGGCCCGGCGGGTCAGCCGCATCCGGTCGGTGCCCGGGTCGGCCCAGTCGAGGGCGCTGACGGGGGCGGTCGCGCCGTGGTCGCCGCCGACGCCGGAGAGGTCCATCGCCCCCTGGTCGCCCACGACGATCACCGGTATCAGGCCGGTGCGGTGCACCGAGGCGGCCAGCAGGTCGGCGGCCGGGTCGCCGGTGCCCGCCGCCTCGCCCAGCGCGGGGTGGAAGAGCGTCTCGGTGTCCACCACGACCGGGGTGTCACCGGCGGCGATCAGGTTCTCGTAGTGCATGTCCGTGGCGTGCAGGGCGTGCAGCAGCGCGACCAGGGCGCCCTGCCGGCGGTAGAAGTCGTCCGCCTGCTCGGGGCGGCCCAGTGCCGTCGCGTCGACGTACGCCGACCAGCCGTAGCCGGGGCGGGTCAGGGCGGCCACCCCGCGCAGCCCGAGCCCCGGCGCCCGCCGCTCCAGCCAGTCGACGAATGCGGTGAAGCGGACCTGGGAGGCCAGCTCGCGCGGCTTGTAGACGACACGCCGGCCGTCGGCGAAGCACAGCACGGTGGTCGTCCGGCCGCCGGTGTGCGCGTCGCCCAGGTTGCTGCGGAACGCGACCAGCGGGCCGGGGTCGGCGCCGCCGAGCAGGGCCGCCACCACCTCGTCGCGGTCGGCGAGGAAGCGGGTCAGCAGTTCCAGCCCGGCCCGGGCGGCCGCGGTGGCGGCCTGCGCCAGCAGGCGGGCGAGCACCGGACGGCGCTCGACCAGCTCGGCCAGCCCGGCGGGGGCGCGGAGCTGCGCCACGAAGTCGGCGAAGCGGGCCCGGCCGTCGGCGCCGGCGAGCAGGCCGGCCGCGCGGCGCCGGTGCAGCTCCGAGACCAGCGTGCGGGCCGCGACGGCGAGCAGGCGGTCTTCCAGCGCGGTGGCGAACCGGTCGGTGAGGGGGGTCAGGTCGACCGTCTGCCGCGTCGCGATCCGGCCGGCGCCGGCGCGGAACCGGTCGGCGGCGACGTCGACGAACGGTCGCAGGGGCGCGGCGAGGGCGGCCCGCCAGTCCGCCGGGTCGGCCTGCGGCCGGGGCGCCGCCGGGGCGGCCAACGCCGCCTCGACGGTCTGCGCCCACGGCGGGCGGGTCGTCCTGGCGGCGAGCGCGGCCGGGGCCTCGGCCAGCAGCCCGCGCAGCCCCGGCTCGTCCAGGCCCACCTCGGCCAGCCGGGCCGCGAGGCCCGGCCCGTGCCCGGCCCGCCACCGGGCCAGCCTCCGCTCGACGTCCGGGCCGCTGGCATCATCGGCGGCGGTCGGGCCGCCCGCGCCGGTCGTGGCGTGTGCGCCGTCGGGCCCGCCGGTCGTGGCGTGTGCGCCGTCGCTGCCGGGCCCGCCGGTCGGACCGTCCGCGTCCGTCGGTGCGTCGGCGGGCGGCCGGCCCGGTGCGCCGACGGCCCGGCCGGGCACGCGTTCGTGCAGCGCGAGCCCCGGCGCCCACCAGTGCGGAGCCAGCCGTACGCCGGAAGAGGCGTGCTCGGTGGCGCCGGCCGGGGGAGTCGAGGTCACCGTTGCACGGTGCCAGAGCGGGGCGCGGAGTTCATGCGTGGAAACTACCCACATTCATGCTCCGGTGCTGGCCGCGACGGTGGGTGCGAACCCGCCGGGGCCCGGGACGGCCGGGCGGACCGTGCCGGCCGGTGAGCCCCACCCCGGGCGCGACAGCCCCATCCTAGTCACGATCAGTGATCTTTTGGACGGTCAGCGTGACATCGGCGGGAAATTGGGTGCCGCCCACGCATGTGGACGCTGCCGGTGCCGATGAGTCTTCGGACGACTGTCTACCCGGGGCGGCGCGATGAACGGAGCCAGGGATGGAGTTTCGGGTACTGGGGCCGGTGGGGGCCTGGCGGGGTGACGCCGAAGTGGCGCTGGACGGCGCGAAGCAGCGGACCGTGCTCGCGGCGCTGCTGCTCGCCGAGGGGCGTACGGTGCCGGACACCCGGCTGTGCGAGCTGCTCTGGGGGGAGCGTCCGCCCGCCACCTTCGCCGCCCAGCTCTACAACTACGTCTCGCGGCTGCGCAAGTACCTCGGCGCCGAGGTGGACATCGTCCGGCAGTGGTCGGGGTACCAGCTCCGCATCGGCGCCGCCCAGCTCGACCTCGACGAGTTCGAGCGCCTCGCCGAGACCGGGCGCGAGGCCCTGCGCGACGGCCGGTACGCCGAGGCCGCCGAGCGGCTGCACGCCGCCCTGTCGCTGTGGCGCGGCCCCGCGCTGTCCAACGTGACCGAGCAGCTCGCGGCGGCAGAGACGCACCGGATGGCGGAGCTGCGGATGGCGGTCCTGGAGAGCCGGATCGAGGCCGACCTGCGGTTGGGCCGGCACGTGCGGCTGGTACCCGAGATCACCCAGCTCGTCGCCGAGCACCCGCTGCACGAGGGGCTGCGGGGCCACCTGATGACCGCGCTGCTGCACTGCGACCGGCAGGCCGACGCGCTGGCCGTCTACCACGAGGGCCGCCGGGTGCTGGCCGACGAGCTGGGCGTGGACCCGGGGCCGCTGCTCGCCGAGGCGTACCGGTCGATCCTCGCCGGCCCCCCGGCCCCGGCGGTCGTCGCGGAGCCGAGCTGGCACGGCGTACGGCCCGCGATGCTGCCGCCCGGCGTCGGTGACTTCGCCGGCCGGGAGGAGGAGCTGAGCGGGCTGCTGCGGGTGCTGACGGCCGAGCCGGCGGCCCGCCCGCCGGTCGCCGTGGTCACCGGGATGGCGGGCGTCGGCAAGAGCACGCTGGCCCTGCACGCGGCCCATCTCACCCGTGGCGCCTTCCCCGACGGCCAGCTCTACGCCGACCTCGGCCGCGCGAGCGGCAACGCCGTCGAGCCGTACGACGTGCTCGGCTGGTTCCTGCGCAGCCTCGGCCACGCCGAGGCGGCGATCCCGAAGGGCCTCGACGAGCGGGTCCGGCTCTACCGCAGCCAGCTCGCCGGCCGGCGGCTGCTGGTTATGCTCGACGGCACGGCGGACTACGCGCAGGTCTGCCCGCTGCTGCCCGGCGACCCCGGCTGCCAGGTCATCGTCACCAGCCGGCTGCGGATGCCCGAGCTGGCCGGCGCCACGTCGATCGAGGTCGGCACCCTGGACCGGCGGCAGGCGCTCGCGCTGCTCGGGCGGATCATCGGGGCGCAGCGGATCGCCGAGGAGGCCGACGCGGCCGAGCGGATCGTCGAGCTGTGCGGTCGGCTCTCGCTCGGCGTCCGGGTCGCCGGATCGCGCCTGCTGGCGCGCCCGCACTGGTCGCTCGGGTACCTGGCGGACCGGCTCGCCGACGAGCGGTACCGGCTGGACGAGCTCCGGCTGGGCTCGATGGACGTCCGGGAACGGCTGGACAGCAGCTACCACCAGCTCGCCGACCTGGGCCAGCTCGCCCTGCGCCGGCTGGCGCTGCTGCGCACGCCGGCCTTCCCCAGCTGGTGCACGGCGGAGGTGCTGGGGGTGTCCCGGCACGCCGGCGAGGAGGTGGGGGAGCACCTGGTCGACGCCCGGCTGCTGGAGATCGTCGAGTCCGACGGCGGCCGACGGCAGCGGTTCCGCTTCCACGACCTCGTGCGCGTCTTCGCCCGGGAGAAGGCCGACCAGGCCGACCGGGTGCTGGTGGCCGGCGCCGGGGCGCTGAGCGCGGTGGGAAGCTGAGCCGGCGGCGGTGTAGAGAAGATATAGCCGGCGGCCGCACGGTCACGGGGTGAAAAGCGTGACAACGAGGGACTGCGCAACGGCCGTCCCCGTCGACGTGGAGCGCGTCGCCCCCGACACGATCGTGGCCCGGGTCCGCCCCGACCTCGACGATCCGGTCTTCGCCGGCCACTACCCGGGCTTCCCGCTGCTGCCCGGGGTGCACATCTTCGAGTTCGTCCACCGGGCGGTGCGCGCCGTGGCCCCCGAGCTGGTGCTGACCGAGATCGTCAGCTGCCGTTTCCTGCTGCCCTTCCGTGGCGACGACGAACTCGTCGTCACGATCCACCGCGACGGCGAACTGTGGCGGGGCGAGGTCGCCGTCGCCGCCGTGCCCGTCGCCGAGGTGCTGCTGCGCTACGCGAGCGAGGAGTGACCGCCATGATGGGGATCGAGGAGATCAAACGGATCGTCCCGCACCGGCCACCGATGCTGCTGGTCGACCGGGTCACCGAGCTGGTGCCCCGGCGACGGCTGGTGGGCTCGCTCACCGTCACCGGCGACCGTCCGCTGCCGATGTCGCTGCTGCTGGAGTCGTGGGGGCAGGCGGCGCTGGTGCTGATCCGCCACGACCGGCCCATGCCGGACGTGCTGACCGACGGCGTGCCGGTGGCCGGCGTCTTCGAACACATCCGCTTCGGCCGGCCGGTGCTGCCCGGTGAGACGGTGCAGCACCGGGTCACCATGACCCGGCTGGTCGCCGACACCGCCTTCGTCACCGGCGACAGCGTGGTCGGCGACACCGTGGTGCTGCGGGTCGGCCGGCTGGTCGGGGCGATGCGCTCGGTCGACTCGCTGCGGGCGTCCCTGGCGGCGACCCGGGACGCGCGGCCGGCGGCGCCGGACGACCCGCAGGCCGGCCCCGATCCGCGGGCGGCCACGGGCGTCCCGACGGCGGCGGGCACCGGGGTGGCCCGGTGAGTGCCGGCGGGCGGCCCGTCGCCCTGGTCACCGGCGGCTCGCGGGGCATCGGCCGGGCCGTGGTGCACCAGCTCGTCCGCGACGGCTACGACGTCGCCATGTGCTACCAGTCCAGCAAGGACGCCGCCGACGAGGTCGTCGCCGAGGCGACCCGCGACGGCGGGCGCGTGCTGGCGATGATGGTCGACGTCGCGGACGCCGCGGCGGTCCGGGACTTCGTGTCGACCACGGAGCGGGAGCTGGGCGAGGCCGACGCGGTGGTCAGCGTCGCCGGCATCATCCGCGACCGGCCGCTGGCCCTGATGGCCGACGCCGACTGGCGCGCGGTCATGGAGGTGAACCTGGACGGCACGTACCACCTCTGCCGCGCCGTGGTCCGCCGGATGATGCGCCGGCGCGCCGGGTCGATCGTCACGGTCTCCTCGGTGTCGGGGGTGGCCGGCAACGCGATGCAGACCAACTACTCCGCGTCCAAGGCCGGGGTCATCGGGTTCACGAAGGCGCTGGCCAAGGAGGTCGGCCGGTACAACATCCGGGCCAACGTGGTCGCGCCGGGCTACATCGACACCGACATGATCGCCGCGCTCTCCGGCGAACTGGAGACCGTCGCCCGGGACCGGGTGGCCCTGGGCCGGCTCGGACGCAGCGAGGAGATCGCCGAGGTGGTCTCGTTCCTGCTCTCCTCGCGCGCGTCGTACCTGACCGGCCAGGTGATCACCGTGGACGGCGGCCTCGCGATGTGACCGGCCGCCGGCCGTCGCGGGTGATCCTCGGGTACCAGGGGCCGAGCAGCCGGGTCAGGATGTCGGTGCGGTAGGCGTCCGCTCCGATCAGGATCCTGGCCCGGTCGCGGGCCACCCCGCGCAGGATGGCGCGGGCGGCGTACTCCGCCGTGACCGCCACCGAGCGCTCGAAGTGCTCCCGGACAGCCTGGTAGTCGCGCAGCCCGTCGTTGCGGGCGTTGCGCATGATGTTCGTCCTGATCCGGCCCGGATACACGCAGCTGACCCCGACCGGCACCCCGTCGGCCCGCAGTTCCCGCGCCACCGCCTCCGTGAAGCCCCGGACGGCGAACTTGGCGGCGTTGTACCCGCTCTGCATCGGCTCGCCGGCCAGGCCCAGCACGCTGGAGACGTTGACCAGGCGGCCACGCGAGGCGGCCAGCAGCGGCAGGAACGCCCGGGTGCCGTGCACGACCCCCCAGAAGTCGACGTCCATCACCCACTCGAGGTCCTCCCAGGCCCCGTCGGTGACCGATGCGAGCAGGGTCACCCCGGCGTTGTTGACGACCAGGTCGGCGCGGCCGAAGTCGGCCTCGACCCGCTCGGCGTGCGCCAGCACCGCGGCCCGGTCCGTCACGTCCAGCCGGTAACCCCGCACCTGGCCCCCGGTGCCCGCGCAGCGGCGTACGGTCTCCCGCAGCCCCTCGTCGTCCACGTCGGAGACGGCGAGCCGGGCGCCCCGGGCGGCCAGCTCGACGGAGAGCGCGCGCCCGATGCCGGAGCCGGCGCCGGTGACCACGGCCACCCTGTCAGTGAAGTCTCGCATCCTGGACCTTCCCGATCCGGTCTTCGGGCCTCGGCGGTCCGCGCCCGACGCAGGATTCCTCCGCCGGCTATGACATTCCTATGCCGCGTCGATATGTAGAGAAGCTATGAGGCGGCTGCCCGACCTTTCTCCCGGCAGTCCTCGACGCGGCTGCCGGCCGGGTTGACGAAGGGAGAACGATGTCGGGCATCTTCGGTTCGGCGATCACCGGGCTCGGTGCCTATCGGCCCACCCGCGTGGTCACCAACCCGGACATCGCACTGCGTACGGACGTGACCACGGAGTGGATCGAGGAGCGCACCGGGATCAAGACCCGGCACAGCGCCGGCCCGGGCGAGACCGTGCCGATGATGTCGGCCGAGGCCGGCGCGAAGGCGCTGGCGATGGCGAACGTCGACCCCTCCGAGGTCGACCTGCTCATCCTGGCGACCGCCACCAAGCGGGACCGGATCCCGGGCGGTGCGCCGGAGGTCGCACACCGCATCGGCATCCCGGCCACCGGCGCGTTCGACCTGAACGCCGCCTGCGCGGGCTTCGCGTACTCGGTGTCGGTCGCGTCCAACGCGGTGCGCCTCGGCGAGGCGCGCAACGTGCTGGTCGTCGGCGCCGAGCACCTCACCGAGTTCATCGACCCCGAGGACCCGGCGACGTACGTCATCTTCGGCGACGGCGCGGGCGCCGCGGTGATCTCCCGCTCCGGGACCGAGGGCATCGGCCCCGTGGTGTGGGGCAGCGACGGCCGCCGGGCCCCGATCCTCGGCACGAAGTGGGCCAAGGACGGCAAGGAGTACGCCTCGATGAACGGGCCGCTGGTCTACCGGTGGTCCACCAAGAACATCCCCCCGGTCGCGCGGGAGGCCTGCGCCCGCGCCGGGATCGACCTGTCGGAGATCGACTGGTTCGTGCCGCACCAGGCGAACCTGCGGATCATCGAGCAGCTCGCCGAGATCCTGGAGATCCCGGAGGAGAAGGTCGCCCGGGACGTCATCGACACCGGGAACACCTCGGCGGCCTCGGTGCCGCTCGCCCTGAGCCGGCTGCACGAGAGCGGCCGGACCAAGCCCGGCGACAAGGCGCTGCTGCTCGGCTTCGGCGCCGGCCTCGCCTACGCCGGCCAGATCGTCCGGATGCCCTGAACACCCTCCCGAAAGGACACTGACATGACCGTTGACCAGGTGGCCGCCGACGTCGAGCAGCTGACCCGCAAGCTGATGACCGAGGAGCCGGACCGGCCGATCTCCGCCGACGACACCTTCGTGGACCTGGGCCTCGACTCGCTCAAGCTGGTCGACCTGCTCGGCGCCGCCGAGGTGCACTTCGACATCGAGGTGCCGGACGAGGAGGTCGGCAACTTCGTCCGCGTCCGGGACCTGACCGACTTCGTGCTCGGCGCCAAGTGAACGCCGGCGACGGGGACGCCCGGGAGCTGTCCGTCGGTCAGGCCGCGCAGTGGGCGCTGTACCGACTCGCGCCCGAGAGCTCGACCAGCAACGTGGTGACGGCCGTGCTCGCCGAGCCGGCCTTCGACACCGACGTGCTGCGGGCCGCCCTCGTCGCCGTGCAGGAACGGCACGACCTGCTCCGGTCCCGGTTCACCGAGACCGGCGCGGGGCCGGTGCGGCTGGTGGCGCCCCGTGGTTCGGGCGCGGTCGAGGTCCGCGACGTCGGCGACGTGGACGACGCGACGCTGCGTACGCTGATCCACGCCGTCGGCGAGCGGCCGCTGCGGCTCGAACAGGACGGCCCCCTGCGGGCGGTGCTGCTGCGGCGGGGCACGGACTGCGCGCTGGTGCTGGTCATCCACCACATCGCCACCGACGGGCTCTCCCAGTACCTGATCTGGCGGGACCTGGGCGACGCGTACCGGGCGCTGCGGGGCGGGGGCACGGTCGACTGGCCGACGTACCCCCGCTACGACGAGTTCGTCGCGCGGGAGCAGGCCATGCTGGCCGGCCCCCGCCGCGCCGAACTGGCGGAGCACTGGGCCCGCACCTGCGCCGGGGCCACCGCCGCCACCCTGCCCACCGACCGGCCCCGCTCCGCCACCCGCTCGTACCGGGGCGCGGCCGTGGCCCGGACGCTGCCGGAGGACGTCGCCCGGCAGGTACGCGCCACGGCCGCCGCCCTGGCGGTCACCCCGTTCGCCGTCCTGCTCGGCGTCTTCGAGGCGCTGCTGCACCGGTGCACCGGGCAGCGCGAGTTCACGATCGGCTGCCCGGTCTCGGTGCGGCGGGGACGGGCGCTGCGGGAGGTGGTCGGGCTGCTGGTGAACCCGGTCGTGCTGCGCTCGTCGTTCGCCCCGGACACCAGCTTCGCGGCGGCGATCGCCGCCGCGGGACGCCAGCTCTCGGACGGGGTGGCGCGCGCCGCCTACCCGTTCCCGCTGGTCCAGGCGGCCCGCCGGGACCGGGACCCGCTGGTGCGGGTCACCATCACGCTGCTCACCCGCCAGCACGGCGACACCCTGTCCGACACCAGCAACGGCTTCGTCGGGCACCGGGTCCGCCAGGTGGTGGTGCCGTACGACGAGGGGCAGTTCGACCTCGCCGTGACGGTGCACCAGCTGCCCGACCTGGCGCTGCGTACCGAGTTCAACTACGACACGGACCTGCTCGACCGCGCCACCGTCGAGCGGCTCTTCGACCAGTACCTGGCCCTGCTCGGCGCGGCCTGCGCCGATCCGGCCGCGACGGTGGCCGACGCCCGCCTGGCCGGCGACGTCGACGAGCGGATGCTGCTCGAACTCGGCATGAGCTGAGCAACCCGGCCACCCGGCGCCCGTCATCGACGCGGTGCCGCACAGCGCCCGCACGGTGGCTGCGGGCGACCTTCCGTCAGCCCGGAGAGGGGGTTGAAATGGATCAGGGAATTCTCTCCACGGTCGGCAACACGCCCCTGGTGCGCCTGGACCGGTTGTTTCCCGAGTTTCCCGCCCGGGCGTACGCGAAACTCGAACAGTTCAATCCGGGTGGGAGCATCAAGGACCGGGCGGCGCTGAACATGCTGCGCGGGAAGATCGAATCCGGCGAACTGGTGCCGGGACGGTCCGTGGTGGTGGAGTCCAGCTCCGGCAACCTCGCCATCGGCCTGGCCCAGATCTGCGCGTACTTCGGCATCCGCTTCATCTGCGTGGTGGACCCGAAGACCACCCGGCAGAACCTGGCGGTGCTGGCCGCGTACCAGGCCGAGATCGACATGATCGAGCACCCCGACCCGGTGACCGGCGAGTATCTCGCGGTCCGGCGACGCCGGGTGCGCGAGCTGGTGGAGACCGTGCCCGGCGCCTACCGCCCGGACCAGTACACCAACCCGCTCAACGCCGGGGCGCAGCGGCAGACCATGGCCGAGATCATGACCGAGCTGGACGGCCGGGTCGACTACCTGTTCTGCTCCACCGGCACCTGCGGCACCCTGGTCGGCTGCGCCGACTACCTGCGCGAGAACGGCCACCGGACCCGGATCGTCGCCGTCGACGCCGTCGGCAGCGCGATCTTCGGCCACCCGCCCGCGCCCCGGCTGATCCCGGGGCACGGCGCCTCGGTGGTGCCCCCGCTGGCCGCCAACGCCCGCCCGGACGAGGTGCTGCACGTCTCCGACCTCGACTGCGTGGTCGGCTGCCGGCTGCTGGCCGTGCGGGAGGCCATCCTCGCCGGCGGCTCCTCCGGGGCGACGGTGGCCGCGCTGCGGCGCCGGATGGCGGACCTGCCAGCCGGGAGCACCAGCGTCCTGATCTTCCCGGACAACGGCGACCGCTACCTCGACACCATCTACTCCGATCGCTGGGTGACCGAACAGTTCGGCGAGGTCAGCCACCTGTGGAAGGGCGACAAATGCTGATCATCGGCCATGCCGTGGTCCGGGACGTGCTCGACGGCGACGAGGCCCGGGTCATCGACCTCGTCCGGCAGGCGTACCTGCTGCACGAGCAGGGCCGCACGAGCGTGCCGCACTCGGTCTTCCTGCGCTTCCCCGACGACGCCCGCAACCGCATCATCGGGCTGCCCGCGTACCTGGGCGCCGACCCGCCGGCCGCCGGCATGAAGTGGATCTCCTCGTTCCCGGCCAACATCGAGCGCGGCCTGGACCGGGCCAGCGCCGCCATCGTGCTGAACTCGCTGGAGACCGGCCGGCCCGAGGCGGTCATCGAGGGCTCGGTCGTCTCCGCCCGGCGCACCGCGGCCGGCGCGGCCCTCGCCGCGCAGCTGCTGACCGCCGAGCGCCCCCCGGACGGCGTGGCGCTGATCGGCTGCGGGCTGATCAACGAGCAGGTGCTGCGCTTCCTGACCGTGGCGCTGGCGCCGCCGGCCGCCCTGGTGCTGTACGACGCCGACCCGCGCCGGGCCGAGGCGTTCGCCGCCCGCGCGGCGGCCCTGCTGCCGGCCACGGCGATCAGCGTGGCGGCGAGCGCCGAGCGGGCGCTGGCCGCCCACCGGCTGGTCTCGATCGCCACCACCGCCAGCGAACCGCACCTGGAGCTGACGGCCTGCCAGCCGGAGAGCGTCGTGCTGCACCTGTCGCTGCGCGACCTGCGCCCGGCGTCGGTGCTGGCGGCCCGCAACGTCGTCGACGACCCCGACCACGTGTGCCGCGAGCGGACCTCGCTGCACCTCGCCGAGCAGCTCACCGGCGGCCGGGACTTCATCCACACCACCATCGGCCGGCTGGCCGGTGGTGCGGCGCTGCCCACCGCCGACGTGCCCGGGCCGGTGGTGGTCTCGCCGTTCGGGCTGGGCGTGCTGGACATCGCGCTGGCCGAACACGTCCGCCGCGAGGCGGCCCAGCGTGGCCTCGGCGTGCGGATCGACGACTTCACACCTGTACCGGCCGCCGCCGTGGCGACCGCCGAACCCACGAGGGAGACGACATGAGCGACGACGACCGCAGCTACCTGGTGGTGCTCAACGACGAGGAGCAGTACTCGATCTGGTGGAGCGACCGGGCGCTGCCGGCCGGCTGGCGTGCCGAGGGCACCGAGGGCAGCCGCGAGCAGTGCCTCAGCCGGATCAACGAGCTCTGGACCGACATGCGGCCGAAGAGCCTGCGCCTGCGGATGGACGGCGCGTCCGTCTGACGGCCTTCCGGCAGGCGTGACCCCCCGGCCGTCCGCGACCGACCCCCACCCCGGAGGAGCACCCCGATGAGCACCCCCCTGTCCACCCCGCCGGCCGCCGGAGCGGGCACGGCCGATCCCGTCGTCCTGCCGGACCTGATCGCCCGCCAGGCCGCCGCGACGCCCGACGCGACCGCGGTGCTGGCCGGCGACGTACGGGTCGGCTACGCCGAGCTGGACCGGCGCGCCAACCAGCTCGCCCGGCACCTGGTCGGGCTGGGCGTCGGTCCGGAGTCGACGGTCGGCGTGTACCTGCGTCGGGGCGTCGACCTCGTGGTCGCCCTGCTCGGGGTGTGGCGGGCCGGCGGCGCGTACCTGCCGCTGGACCCGGCGCACCCGGTGGACCGGCGGCGGTGGATCGTCGCCGACACCGGGGTGGACGTCGTGCTCACCCAGACCGACCTGCGCGACGACGGGCTGGCCGGGCCGTCGCACGTGGTCTGCCTGGACGCCGACCGGTCCCGGATCGAGGCCGGGCCGGACACCGCGCCCCCGGTACGCATCGACCCCGACAACGCCGCGTACGTCATCTACACCTCCGGCTCGACCGGACGGCCCAAGGGCGTGGTCGTCACCCACGGGGCCATCGGCAACCGGGTGGCCTGGACGGTCCGGCAGCACGGCCTGTCGCCGGCGGACCGGGTGTTGCAGAAGACGGCCGTGAGCTTCGACGCGGCCGGCTGGGAGTTCTTCGCCCCGCTGATCTGCGGGGCGACCGTGGCGCTCGCCCCGGACGGCGCCGAACGCGATCCGGCCGCCCTGGTGGCGGCGGTCATCCGGACCTCGGCGACCGTACTCCAGGGCGTCCCGTCGGTGCTGCACCTGGTGACGGAGGAGCCCGACTGGCCGAGGTGCACCTCGCTGCGGCTGGTCTTCTCCGCCGGTGAGCCGCTGCACGCCGAGCTGTGCCAGCGGCTGGCGGCGGTGCCCGGGGTACGGGTCTGGAACACCTACGGCCCGACCGAGTGCGCCATCGACGTCACCGCCCAGCAGGTCGACCTGGCCCAGCGCACCGGCCCGGTGCCGATCGGCCGGCCGCTGGACAACCTCCGCCTCCAGGTGCTGGACGCCAACCGGCGGCCGGTGCCGATCGGCGTGGTCGGCGACCTGTACGTGGGCGGGGCCGGGCTCGGCCGCGGCTACCTCGGCCGCCCCGACCTGACCGCCGAGCGGTTCGTCCCGGACGAGTACGGGCCGCCCGGCGCGCGGCTCTACCGCACCGGCGACCAGGTCCGCTGGCGCTCGGACCGGAGCCTGGAGTTCGTCGGCCGCGCCGACGACCAACTGAAGATCAATGGCGTACGCATCGAGCCGGGCGAGGTGGAGGCCGCGCTGGCCGCCCACCCCGACGTCCGGCGGGCGGTGGTCGTCGGCTTCGCCGAAACCGGCGGCAGCCCCCGGCTGGCCGCGTACGTCGCGAGCCGACGACCGCTGACCGCCGCGCAGCTGCGCTCCTTCCTGGCCGACCGGCTGCCCGACCCCCTGGTGCCGGCCGTGTTCGTGCCGGTGGCGGAGTTCCCGCTGACCACCGGCGGCAAGGTGGACCGGGCGGCGCTGCCGCCGATCGAGACCGCCGACCGGACGGCCTACCTGGCCCCGCGCACCGACGCCGAGCGACTGGTCGCCCGGCTCTGGCAGGAGCTGCTCGGCGTCGACCGCGTCGGCGTGCACGACGACCTCTTCCAGCTCGGCGGTTCGTCGCTGGTGACCGTCCGCCTCGCCAGCCGGCTCGCCGCCGAGTCGGGCGTACGGATCGGGCTGCGGGACCTGCTCGCGGCGAGCACCGTCGAGGCGCAGGCCGCCCTGCTGACCGACGACGCACCCGCGACGTCGGCGGTGCTCCCGGTGCCCCGCACCGGCGCGCTGCCGCTCTCCCCGGCCCAGCGGCGACTGTGGCTGCTGGACCAGCTGCACCCGGGCAGCCCCGAGTGGGTGGTGCCGCTCTACCTGCGCCTGCCCGGCTCGCTGGCGCCCGGCGCCGTACGGGCGGCGCTGACCGCGCTCGAGGCGCGGCACGAGGCGCTGCGCACCCGCTACCTGACCCGCGACGGTGAGCCGTACCAGCGCGTCGACGCGCCCGGCCCCGTCGACCTCACGGTCGTCGACGCGGCCGAGGCCCCGCTCGTCGACCTGGTCGACGCGCAACTGCGCGAGGGCTTCGACCTGCGTACCGGGCCGCTGTGGCGGGCCACCCTGGTCACCTCGGCCGGAGCGGACCACCTGCTGCTCGTGGCGCTGCACCACATCGCCTCCGACGCGAGCACCGCCGCCGTCCTGGAGCGCGACCTGCGGGAACTCTGCGCGGCCGGGGCCGCCGGCCGGGAGCCCGACCTGCCGGAACTGACGGTGCACTACGTCGACTACGCGACCTGGCAGCACCGGTACCTCACCGACGAACTGGTCGAACGGGAACTCGGCTTCTGGCGCGAGCACCTGACCGGGGTGCCCGAGCTGGCCCTCCCGCTGGACCGGCCCCGGCCCCCGGAGCGCGACCCGAGCGGGGCGCACGTCGAGTTCGAGGTGCCGGCGGACCTCGCGCAGAAGCTGACCACGCTGGGCCGGCGCTGCTCGGCCACCCCGTTCATGACCATGCTGACGGGCTTCGCCACGCTGCTGGCCCGCTACAGCGGGCAGTGGGACGTCGCCGTCGGCGCGCCCACCTCCGGCCGGCGGCCCCCCGAGGCGGAACAGATCGCCGGGGTGTTCCTCAACCCCGTGGTGGTGCGCTGCACCCTCGACCCGTCCGCGCCGTTCGAGGCGGCCCTGCGGGCCGTCCGGTCGCGCACCCTGGCCGCCCTCGCCCACCAGGACCTGCCCTTCGAGCGGGTCGTCGACGACCTCGTCGACGTGCGCGACCTCTCCCGTACGCCGCTCTACCAGGTGATGCTCAACGCCCAGGAGGGCGGCATCACCGGCCAGTCGACCGACGACGAGGCGCTGCTGGACGCCCTGCGCCGGGCCGCCCGCGTCGCCAAGACCGACCTCACCATGCACGTCTGGCCCCGCCCTGACGGCACCCTGGCCGGCAGCCTGGAGTACGCCACCGCCCTGTTCGACGAGCCCACCGTCCGGCGGATGGCCGAGCACTTCGTCCGGCTGCTCGCCGCGGCCGTGGCCGAGCCGAGGACCCCGCTCGACGACCTCGACCTGCTCTCGCCGGGCGAACGCCACCTGCTCCTGCACGAGGTGCACGGGCCGACCGTGCCCCGCCGCACCGAGACCGTCTGCGACCTCTTCGAGGCCCAGCGCCGCCGGACGCCCGACGCGGTGGCGCTGCGGCACGGCGACCTCACCACCACCTACGCGGCGCTGGACGACCGGGCCAACCAGTTCGCCCACCACCTGCGGCACGCGGGCGTCGCCCGGGGCGCGGTGGTGGCCGTCCTGCTCGACCGGGGCGTCGACCTGGTCGCGGCGATCCTCGGCACCTGGAAGGCGGGGGCGGCCGTGCTGCCGCTCGACCCGTCGTACCCCGCCGGGCGGATCACGCACATGCTCGCCACCGCCGGCGTGAAGCTGGGCGTCACCCAGGCGGCGTACGCGTCCCGGTTCGCCGTGCCGACCCTGCACGTGGACACCCACCGGCTGATGGTCTGCGCCGGCCCCACCGACCGGCCGGAGCGCGACACCGACCCGGAGGAGACGGCGTACGTGCTGTTCACCTCCGGCTCGACCGGCCGCCCGAAGGGCGTGCTGCTGCCGCACCGGGCGGTCACCAACTTCCTCGCCTGCGCCGTCGAGACCGAGGCCCTCGGCGACCGGGGTGCCCGCGCGGGGCGGGGCGACGGCGCGCCGCTGTTCACCACCATCGCCTTCGACCTGTCCATCCCCAACCTGTTCAGCCCGCTGGTCTCGGGGCAGTCGGTGACCCTGCTGCCCGCCGCCCTCGACATCGCCGAGCTGGGCGGACTGCTCGTCAAGGCCGGCCCGTTCGACCGCTTCATCATGACCCCGCCGCACCTGGAGCTGCTCACCGAGCAGCTCGACGACGAGCAGGCGGGCCAGCTCTCCGGTCTGATCTGGACGGCGGGGGCGGCGCTGCGCGGGGAGATCGCCAACCGGTGGCTGGACCGGCTCGGGCCGGGCGGCCTCACCAACAGCTACGGGCCGACCGAGACCACCGTCATCATGACGGCCCACCCGGTCGAGACACCGCAGCGCACCGACATCGTGCCGATCGGCCGGGCGATGGCGAACACCACCGTCCGGGTGCTCGACGACGCGCTGCGGCTGCTGCCGGTCGGCGTGGTCGGTGAGCTGTACATCGGCGGGCAGTGCCTGGCCACCGGCTACGCCGGGCGGCCCGACCTCACCGCCGAGAGGTTCGTGCCCGACCCGTACGGGCCGCCGGGCAGCCGGCTGTACCGCAGCGGTGACCTGGTCCGGATGCGCCCCGACGGGGTGATGGACTTCGTCGGCCGCGTCGACGACCAGGTCAAGGTGCGCGGCTACCGCATCGAGCTCGGCGAGATCCGCGCGGTCGTCGAGGAACACCCCGGGGTGGACCGGTGCGTGGTCATCGTCCACGAGGACCGCCTGGTCGCCTTCCACCGGGGCGAGGCGCCCGACCTGGCCGCGCACTGCGCCCGGCTGCTGCCCGACTACATGACCCCCAGCCTGCTCGTGCCGGTCGCCGAGATCCCCCTCAACACCAACGGCAAGGTCGACCGCGCCGCCCTGCTCGACCTGCTCTCCCGGGCCGTGTCGACCGGCGCGGCCGGCGCCGAGGACGCCCTCGTCGCGCCGCGCACGCTCGTCGAGGAACGCCTCTGCGCGATCTGGAGCGACCTGCTGGGCGTGCCCGTCGGCGTACGACACAACTTCTTTGCCATGGGCGGGCACTCCGTGCTCGCGGGCCGGCTGGTCGCCGGCCTCCAGGAGGAGTTCGACCTCGACGTGTCGCTCCGGCTCGTCTTCGAGCACCCGACCGTCGAGGCGATGGCGGGCGCGGTGGAGGACCTCGTCCGGGCCGAGGTGGACGCGCTCTCCGACGCCGACCTGACCGAAGACCTGCGGCAGACCAAGGAGCACCAGGCATGACCTCGACCGCGAACCAGCCGAACCTGCGCGAGTCGCTCGTCCAACGCCGGTTGGCGGGCAGGGCCGCCGGCCGGCGCGCCGGGATCCCGACCGTCGACCGCTCGGGCGACCTGCCGCTCTCCTTCGGCCAGCAGCAGATGTGGTTCCTCAACCGGCTGGACCCCACCAGTCCGGAGTACCTGGTCTCCTCGGCGCTGCGGCTGCGCGGACCGCTGGACGGGGCCGCGCTGGCCCGGGCGTGGGACGCCCTCATCGCCCGGCACGAGATCCTGCGCACCCGGTACGCCATGGCCGACCTGACGCCCGTGCAGGTCGTCGACGAGCCCCGCCCGCAGGAACTGCCGCTGGTCGACCTCTCCGGCGTGGCCGAGGCGGAGCGGGAGGACCGGGCCACCGAGGCGATGACCGAGCTGGCCGCCACCGGCTTCGACCTGGCCACCGAGTGGCCGGTACGGGCGACGCTGCTGCGCCTCGGCCCCACCGAGCACCTGCTGGTGCTGGTGCTGCACCACATCGCCTGCGACGCGCCCTCCACGGCCGTGCTCCTCGGCGACCTGGCCGAGCTGTACGGCGCGTACGTGCGGGGCGAGCAGTCGCCGCTGAAGCCGCCGGCGGTCCAGTTCGCCGACTTCGCGGCGTGGCAGCGCGACCGGCTGCGCGGCGACCTGCTGGAGCGGCACCTGGAGCACTGGCGCGACCGGCTCGCCGGCCTCACCCCGCTGGAGCTGCCCGCCGACCGGCCCCGGCCCCGCGTCCGCGACTGGCGGGGCGCGTCGGTGCCGTTCGCGCTCTCCGCCGACCTCTCCGCCGCGCTGCGCGAGATCGCCCGCGACGCGGAGACCACCCTCTTCGTCACGCTGCTGACCGCCTTCCAGGCGCTGCTGTCGCGCCACACCGGCCGCACCGACATCCCCGTCGGCAGCGTGACGTCCGTGCGTGACCGCGCCGAGCTGCGCAACCTCGTCGGGTACGGCATCGACAACCTCGTCCTGCGCGGCAGCTGGACCGGTGACCCCACCTTCGCCGACCTGCTGCGCGCCAACCGCGCCACCGTGCGGGACGCCTTCGCGCACGCCGACGTGCCCTTCGCGCTGCTGGTCGACGAGCTCGAACCGGAGCGGGACCTCTCCCGCACGCCCCTCTACCAGGTCGCCTTCACCCTCGGCGACGACGCTCCCGGCGGCACCTGGCCGGCCGGCCTCGCCGCCGAGACGCTCTGGCCGCCCACCCGGGTCGCCAAGGTCGACCTGCAACTGCACGTCGTCGAGGGCGCCGACGGCCGGCTGCGCGGGCACCTGGAGTACGCCACCGCGCTGTTCGACCACGCCACGGTGCGGCGGCTGGCCGACCACCTCGGCCGCCTGCTGGAGCACGTCGGCGCCGACCCGCACGCCCGGGTCTCCGCGCTGCGGCTCCTCGACGAGGCCGAACTGGCCGCGGCGACCCCCGCGCCGGCCCGCCCCGCCGCACCGGTGACCGGCACCGTGCACGGCGTCTTCGCCGCCACCGCCGCCGCCCACGCGGGCGCGACCGCCGTCGTGGCCGGCGCGGTGCGCCTGACGTACGCCGAACTGGACGCCACCGCGAACCGGCTGGCGCACCACCTGCGGGCCCTCGGCGCGGGCCCGGAACGGCTGGTCGCGGTCTGCCTGGACCGCGGCGCGGAGCTGGTGCCCGCCCTGCTTGGCGTGCTGAAGTCCGGGGCGGCCTACCTGCCGGTGGAGCCCGGCGTCCCCGCCGACCGGCTCGAGTTCATGCTCGCCGACGCGGGCGCGCGGATCGTGGTGACCACCGGGGCCCACCGGGCGCCGTTCGCCGACTTCGACGGCGCGGTGGTGGTGCTCGACGACCCCGAGCACGCCGGGCGGATCGCCGGGCGACCCGGCACCGACCCGGGCGTCACCGTCGACGCCGAGAACCTGATCTACGTCATCTACACCTCCGGGTCCACCGGCCGCCCCAAGGGCGTCTTCCTGACCCACGCCAACGTGCTGCGCCTGATGACCGTGGCCCAGGACGACCTGAACTTCGGCCCCGCCGACGTGTGGCCGCTGTTCCACTCGTACGCCTTCGACGTGTCGGTGTGGGAGCTGTGGGGCGCCCTGCTGCACGGCGGCCGGCTCGTGGTGGTGCCCCGCGAGGTCACCCGTTCCCCCGGCGACCTGCTCGACCTGCTGGTCGAGGAGCGGGTCACCGTGCTCAACCAGACCCCGACGGCGTTCCGCGGCCTGGTGGGGCTGGCCCGCGACGGCGACCCCCGCATCGACCGGCTCGCCCTGCGCGTGGTCGTCTTCGCCGGTGAGAAGCTGGAGTACGCCGACCTCGGCCCCTGGGTGGCCCGGCGCGGGCTGACCGCGCCCCGGCTGCTGAACCTCTACGGCATCACCGAGATCACGGTGCACGCCACCTACTACGAGGTGGGCCCGCAGGACCTGGCCGGCGCCGCCAACCCCGTCGGCGTCCCGCTGGCCGACCTGAGCATCCACCTGCTCGACCCGTACGGCAACCCGGTCCCGGTCGGCGTCACCGGCGAGATCCACGTCGGCGGGCCCGGCGTGGCCCGGGGCTACCTGAACCGGCCCGAGCTGACCGCCCAGCGGTTCGTGCCCGACCCGTTCGGGCCGCCCGGCGCCCGGCTCTACCGCAGCGGCGACCTGGCCCGCCGGCGCGCCGACGGCAGCCTGGACTTCGTCGGCCGCATCGACGACCAGGTGAAGATCCGCGGCTACCGGGTCGAGCTGGGCGAGATCGAGGCCGCCATCGCCGCCCTGCCCGGGGTACGCGAGGCCGTGGTCGTCGTCCGCGAGGACACCCCCGGCGACCGGCGGCTGGTGGCGTACTCGGTCGTCGACGAGCAGGTGGAGCTGCCCCGGCCGGGGCAGGTGCGCGCCGCGCTGGCCCGCACCCTGCCCGAGTACATGATCCCGTCGGCGTTCGTGCCGCTGGCCCGGCTGCCGCTGACCGTCAACGGCAAGCTCGACAAGCGGGCGCTGCCCGCCCCCGACCGTACGGTGACCGCCACCGACCGGCCCTACGTGGCGCCGCGTACCGAGGTGGAGGAGCGGCTCGCCGCGATCTGGGCGGAGCTGCTCGGCCTGGAACGGGTCGGCGTCGAGGACGGCTTCTTCGACGTCGGCGGCGACTCGATCCGCGCCGTGGCGCTCGCCGGGGCCATCCGGGACGCCGGCCTCGACGTGCAGGTGCGCGACCTCTTCGAGCGGCGCACCATCGCCGAGCTGGCGGAGTTCCTCACCGGCCGCCCCGCCCCGGCCGCCCAGGAGCCGGCCGTCGCGCCGTTCGCCCTGATCGGCGAGGCCGACCGCGCCGCGCTGCCCGACGGCGTCGTCGACGCGTACCCCTGCACGCAGGTGCAGCTCGGCATGCTCGCGGAGATGCTCGCCGACGAGCACAACCACTACCTCAACGCCACCACCTACCGCATCCCCGACACCGGAGAGTTCTCCCTCGACGCGTTCCGGGAGGCCGCCGCGCTGCTGGTGCGCCGGCACGAGGTGCTGCGCACGTCGTTCGACCTGACCGGCTACTCCGTGCCGATGCAGCTCGTGCACGCCACCGCCGAGATGCCCGTCGGCATGGACCGGGCGCGCGCCACCGACCGGGCCGGCCTGGAGCGGGAGCTGCGCGACTTCATCGCCGCCGAGCGGGCCGAGATGTTCGACCTCGCCCGGCCGGCGCTGTTCCGGCTGCACGCGCGGGTCTGCGCGGACGGCAGCTGGTGGCTCACCCTCACCGAGTGCCACCCCATCATGGACGGCTGGAGCTACCACTCGCTGATGATGGAGCTGGTCGGCGCGTACCACCGGATCCGCGACGGGCTGCCGGTCGAGCCCCGCCCGGAGCCGCCGGTGCGCTTCGCCGACGCGGTCGCCGCCGAGCTGCGCTCCACCGCCGAGGGGGTCGACCGCGCCTTCTGGCACGACCGGGTCGCCGGCCGGGACCGGTTCGTGCTGCCCGAGGGCTGGGGCGACCCGACCGCCGAGGCGGGAGCCCAGTACGACCACTGGGTGCCACTGCACGACCTGGAGCCGGGCCTGCGGGCGCTGGCCCGCCAGACCAGCGTGCCGTTCAAGTCGGTGATGCTGGCCGCGCACCTGAAGGTGATGAGCCAGCTCACCGGCGCGGAGTCGTTCTTCACCGGACTGGTGTGCAACATCCGTCCCGAGGTCGCCGGCGCCGACCGGGTCTACGGGATGCACCTCAACACGGTGCCGTTCGTGCACGACGCGGGCGCGCGGACCTGGCGGGAGCTGATCACCCGGACGTTCGCCGGGGAGATGGAGGCGTGGCCGCACCGCCGTTACCCGCTGCCGGTGCTCCAGCGCGAGGTCGGCGACGGCGGCCGGATGCTCGACGTCCGGTTCAGCTTCCACGACTTCCACCAGATCGACACCGACGAGATCGACTACGCCGACTCGATCGACGACAGCCCCAACGAGTTCCCGCTCGGCGTGATCAGCCGCCTCGGCTTCCTCACGCTGGAGGCCAACCTGCGCCACCTGGGCGTGGCCCAGGTCGCCCGCCTCGGTGGCATGTACCGGGCGGTGCTGGAGGCGATGGTGGCCGACGTGGACGGTGACGCGTCGGTGACGTGTCTGCCGGCGGGTGAGGTGTCGGTGGTGTTGGCCGACGGGGTGTCGGCGGTGGCGCCGGTGTCGCGTTCGGTGCTGTACGAGTTCGAGGCGCGGGCGGCGGAGACGCCGTCGGCGGAGGCGGTGTCGGTGCCGGGTGGCGCGGGGATCGGCTTCGCGGAGCTGGACGCCCGGGCCGGGCAGGTCGCCCGCTGGCTGGCAGCCCGGGGTGTGGGTGCCGGTGCGGTGGTGGGTGTGCTGCTGGACCGGGGTGTGGAGCTGGTGGCGTCGATGGTGGGGGTGTGGAAGGCGGGTGCGGCGTTCGTGCCGGTGGATCCGTCGTACCCGCCGGGTCGCATCGCGGCGATGCTCGCCGATGCCGGTGCCCGGATCGCGGTCACCTCCGAGCGGTACGCCGACCGGTTCGCCCCGACCGGCGTGCAGGTGGTGCGCGTCGAGGAGATCGGCGAGACGGACGCGCCGCTGCCGGTCCGCGCCACGGACCTCGACGAGTTGGCGTATGTGATTTTCACGTCGGGGTCGACGGGTCGGCCGAAGGGTGTGCAGGTGTCGCACCGGGGGTTGGCGAATCATGTGCGGTGGGCGGCGGGTGAGTTGGTGTCGCGTGGTGCGGGTGGTTGTGCGGTGTTCTCGTCGGTGGCGTTCGACTTGCAGGTGCCGAATTTGTGGGCGCCGTTGGTGGCGGGTCAGCGTGTGGTGATGGTGGGTCAGGATGTGGATCTGGCCGAGTTGGGTGCGGTGTTGGCGTCGTCGGGGCCGTTCAGTTTCTTGAAGTTGACGCCGGGTCATCTGGAGATTCTGGGTCGGCAGTTGTCGGATGAGGCGTTGGCGTCGTTGGCGGCGGTGGTGGTGGTCGCTGGTGAGGCGTTGCCGGCCGCTCTGGCGAATCGGTGGTTGACGCTTCTGGGTCCGGGTGGGTTGGTGAATGAGTACGGGCCGACCGAGGCGAGTGTGGGCACCTGCATCTTCCCGGTGGAGGTGGAGCAGGCGGGTCCGGTGGTGCCGATCGGTCGGGCGCTGCCGGGCATGACGATGTACGTGTTGAACCGGGATCTGCAGTTGTCCCCGGTGGGTGTGGTCGGTGAGTTGTACGTGGGCGGCGTGGGGGTGGCCCGTGGGTATGCGGGGCAGCCGGCGCTGACGGCGGAGCGGTTCCTGCCCGACCCGTTCGGTGTGGCGGGATCGCGGATGTATCGCACGGGTGATCTGGTGCGGCGGCTGCCCGACGGGGCGGTGGAGTTCGTCGGGCGGGTCGACCACCAGGTGAAGATCCGCGGCTACCGCATCGAACTCGGCGAGATCGAGGCGGTCGTCGAGGGCACCGAGGGCGTGGGCGACGCCGTCGCCCTGGTCGGCGAGTCGGACCGGCTGGTGGCGTTCTACCGGCCGACCGCGTCGGCGAGGCCGGGCCTGCTGGACCGGGTCCGGCAGCGGTGCGCGGAGCAGCTGCCGGAGTACATGATCCCGGCCGAGTTCGTGGCCGTGGAGACGATCCCGCTCAACGCCAACGGCAAGGTCGACCGCGCCGCCCTCTGGGACACCGCCGAGCCGACGCACCGGCAGCACGTCGCCCCCGCGACCGAGCTGGAGGCGCAGCTGGCCGGCATCTGGGGCCGGGTGCTCAACCTGGAGCAGGTCAGCACCCAGGACAGCTTCTTCGACCTCGGCGGGCACTCCATCAGCGCCATCGCCCTCGTCGGCGCGCTGCGCGGCGCCGGGCACCCGGTCTCGGTGCGCGACGTCTTCGTGCACCGTACGGTCGCCGCCCTGGCCGCGCACCTCGCCGGCGGGGACGACCAGGAGGCAGCGCCCGCGTTCCGGGCCGTCGCCCCGTTCAGCCTGCTCGACGACGCCGACCGGGCCAGGCTGCCCGCCGGGCTCGCCGACGCGTACCCGTGCGCGCAGGTGCAGCTCGCCATGCTGGTGGTCACCCTCTCCGACTCCGAGCGGCGCACCTACCACAACGTGTCGGCGTTCCCGATCCGCGACGAGCACGCCTTCGACGGCGAAGCGCTGCGCCGGGCCGTGCGGACCGTCGTGGACCGCCACGAGATCCTGCGTACGTCGTTCGACCTGACCGGCTACTCGGTGCCGATGCAGCTCGTGCACGCCGAGGTGCCCGTCGACGTCACGCTGCTCGACCTGCGCGACGGCACGGACGAGGAGGCCGAGAACCGGCTGCGGGCGTACCTGGCTGCCGAGCGGTCCCGGCCGTTCACCCCCGACCAGGTACCGCAGATGCGCATCGCCGGAGCGGCCGGCCGCGACGACACGTGGTGGTTCGTGCTGACCATGTCGCACGGCATCCTCGAAGGCTGGAGCCACCACTCGCTGCTGATGGAGATCCTCGACAACTACCGCAGCCTGCGCGACACCGGCGTGCCGGCGGCGTTCGAGGCGCCCCCGGTCCGCTACGCCGACTTCGTCGCCGGCGAGGTCGAGGCGCTGGCGTCGGCCGAGGACCGCGAGTACTGGCAGGGCGTCGTCGCCCGGCCGGTCTTCGAGCTGCCCGCCGGCTGGGGCGAGGACGAGTCGGTCCCGGAGTACGAGTGCGGCACCCGGGTCCCGCTGCACGACCTGATGGACGACCTGCGCGAGCTGGCCAGCCGTACCGACACGTCGCTGAAGAGCGTGCTGCTGGCCGCGCACCTGAAGGTGATGAGTCAGCTCACCGCCGAACCCGTCTTCACCAGCGGGCTGGTCAGCCACGGCCGGCCCGAGGTGACCGGCGCCGACCGGGTCTACGGGATGCACCTCAACACGCTGCCGTTCGTGCACGACGCGGGCGCGCGTACCTGGCGGGAGCTGATCCGCAACACGTTCGCCGGGGAGCTGGAGCTGTGGCCGCACCGTCGCTACCCGCTGCCGGCCGTGCAGCGCCTGGGCGACGGGCGCCGGCCGATCGAGATCCTCTTCAACTACCTCGACTTCGAGCAGGTCGACACCGAGCGGGTCGACTTCGAGGACGCCATCTACGAGGCCAGCGGCGAGTTCGGCCTGCACGTCTCCACGCTCGGCGGGGTGCTCAACATCCTGGCCCGCCCGCACCAGGTCAGCTACCCCAACGTCCTGCGCCTCGGTGGCATGTACCGGGCGGTGCTGGAGGCGATGGTGGCCGACGTGGACGGTGACGCGTCGGTGACGTGTCTGCCGGCGGGTGAGGTGTCGGTCGTGTTGGCCGACGGGGCGTCGGCGGTGGAGCCCGTGTCGCGCTCGGTCCTCGCCGAGTGCGAGGCGCGGGCTGCGGAGGCGCCGTCGGCGGAGGCGGTCTCCGAGCCGGGCGGCCGGTCGGTCGACTTCGGTGGCCTGGACGCCCGCGCTGCCGTGATCGGGCGGAGCCTGGTCGGCCGGGGTGTGGGTGCCGGTGCGGTGGTGGGTGTGCTGCTGGACCGGGGCGTGGAGCTGGTGGCGTCGATGGTGGGGGTGTGGAAGGCGGGTGCGGCGTTCGTGCCGGTGGATCCGTCGTACCCGCCGGGCCGCATCGCCGCGATGCTCGCCGACGCCGGTGCCCGCGTCGCGATCACCTCCGAGCGGTACGCCGACCGGTTCGCCGGCGCCGGGGTCGACGTGCTCCGGGTGGACGGGATCGAGGACGGCGGCGCCGAGGAGGCCACGGCCGACGGTGACCTGCGCGCGGCCCTGCCCGGGCCGATCGACCTCGACGAGTTGGCGTATGTGATTTTCACGTCGGGGTCGACGGGTCGGCCGAAGGGTGTGCAGGTGTCGCACCGGGGGTTGGCGAATCATGTGCGGTGGGCGGCGGGTGAGTTGGTGTCGCGTGGTGCGGGTGGTTGTGCGGTGTTCTCGTCGGTGGCGTTCGACTTGCAGGTGCCGAATTTGTGGGCGCCGTTGGTGGCGGGTCAGCGTGTGGTGATGGTGGGTCAGGATGTGGATCTGGCCGAGTTGGGTGCGGTGTTGGCGTCGTCGGGGCCGTTCAGTTTCTTGAAGTTGACGCCGGGTCATCTGGAGATTCTGGGTCGGCAGTTGTCGGATGAGGCGTTGGCGTCGTTGGCGGCGGTGGTGGTGGTCGCTGGTGAGGCGTTGCCGGCGGCGTTGGCGAATCGGTGGTTGACGCTTCTGGGTCCGGGTGGGTTGGTGAATGAGTACGGGCCGACCGAGGCGAGTGTGGGTACGTGCATTTTCCCGGTGGAGGTGGAGCAGGCGGGTGCGGTGGTGCCGATCGGTCGGGCGCTGCCGGGGATGACGATGTACGTGTTGAACCGGGATCTGCAGTTGGCTCCGGTGGGTGTGGTCGGTGAGTTGTACGTGGGTGGTGTGGGTGTGGCCCGTGGGTATGCGGGGCAGCCGGCGCTGACGGCGGAGCGGTTCCTGCCCGACCCCTTCGCCGCGGCCGCCAGCGGAACGGCAGCCGGAACCGAGGCCGCGCCTGGGACCGCCGCCGGGGCGCGGATGTACCGCACGGGTGATCTGGTGCGGCGGCTGCCCGACGGGGCGGTGGAGTTCGTCGGGCGGGTCGACCACCAGGTGAAGATCCGCGGCTACCGCATCGAACTCGGCGAGATCGAGGCGGTCCTGGAGGGCACCGACGGGGTGGCCGACGCGGTCGCCCTCGTCTCCGGCTCGGCCGCCGAGGGCGACGCCCGGCTGGTGGCGTTCTACCGCCCGGCCGCGTCGGCGACGCCCGGCCTGCTGGACCGGGTCCGGCAGCGGTGCGCGGAGCACCTGCCGGAGTACATGATCCCGGCCGAGTTCGTGGCCGTGGAGACGATCCCGCTCAACGCCAACGGCAAGGTCGACCGGGCCGCCCTCTGGGAGGCCGCCGTACCGGTCGAACGCGCCCACGTCGCCCCCGCCACCGAACTCGAGGAGCAGCTGGCCGGCATCTGGGGTCGGGTGCTCAACCTGGAGCAGGTCAGCACCCAGGACAGCTTCTTCGACCTCGGCGGCGACTCGCTGCGCGCGGTCGCCCTGGTCGGCGCGCTGCGGGCGGCCGGCTTCGGGGTGGCCGTCCGGGACGTCTTCCTGCACCGCACGGTCGCCGCCCTGGCCGGGCACCTCGGCGCCAAGGACGCCGCCCCGGCGGCGCCGGCCTTCCAGGCCGTCGCGCCCTTCGCCCTGCTGACCGACGCCGACCGGGCCGCCCTGCCCGCCGGCCTCGTGGACGCCTACCCGGCCGTGCAGGCGCAGGTCGGCATGGCCGTGGAGATCCAGAAAAACCCCGGCAAGTCGCTCTACCACATCGTCCGCTGCTTCCGGGTGCGCAGTGGCCGGCCGTTCTCGGTCGACGCGCTGCGGGCCGCCGTGCGGGACGTGGTCGGCCGGCACGAGACGCTGCGCACCTCGTTCGACCTCACCGGCTACTCGGTGCCGATGCAGCTCGTGCACGCCGAGGCGCCCGTCGACGTACGGGTGACGGAGCTGACCGGCGACGACGTCGAGGCGCGGCTGCGGGCGTACGTGGACGCGGAGCGGGCCCGGCCCTTCGAGCTGGACCAGCCGGCGCCGCTGCTGCGCGTCGCCGCGCACCGCACCGACGAGCGGGGCTGGTGGCTCACCGTCGCCGTCAGCCACCTCGTCACCGGTGGCTGGGACCTGAACACCCTCCTGGTCGAGCTGATCGGCTGCTACGAGCGGCGCAGCGCCGGCATGGTGCCCGAGTCGCCGGAGCCCACCGCCGTCCGCTACGCCGACTTCGTCGCCGCCGAACTGGCCGCGCTCAAGGGCGGCGAGGACGAGGCGTACTGGCGGGGCGTCGTCGACGCGTACGCCGGCTTCACCACGCCGGACGGCTGGGGTCGCACCGACGGGCCGCGGGAGAGCCTGCGTACCCGGGTCAGCTACCAGGACCTGGAGCCGAAGCTGCGCGCGCTCGCGTCGACCCTCGACGTGTCGCCCAAGTCGGTGCTGCACGCCGCGCACCTGAAGGTGATGAGCCAGCTCACCGACCAGGGGCGGTTCTACACGGGCCTGGTGTGCGACGCCCGCCCGGAGGTGCGGGGCGCGGAGCGGGTGCACGGGATGTACATCAACGTGCTGCCGTTCGCGTACGCCAGGGGCGCGGGCACGTGGCGGGAGCTGGTGGGGTCGGTCTTCGACCGCGAGGTGGAGCTGTGGCCGCACCGGCGGTACCCGCTGCCGGCGGTGCAGCGGATGGCCGGCGCCGGGTCCCGCCCGATCGACGTCGTCTTCGACTACACCGAGTTCCGTCGCGCCGGGGCGGTCGCCGACGAGTCCGTCGACTTCGAGGCCATCGCCGGGGAGGGTGGCACCGAGTTCGCCCTCCAGGTGACCGCCGCCGGCGGCTTCCTCGACCTGGTCGGCGACAGCCACGCCTTCGGCCCCGCCGCGCTGGCCCGGGTGGGGGCGATGTTCCGCGAGGTGCTGACGGCCATGGTGGCCGACCCCGACGGCGACGCGATCGCCGTCCGGCTGCCGACGACGGAGCGCGACGGGATCGAGCGCTGGTCGGCCGGCGACACCGCCGAGGTCGGCGGGTACGTGCCGGCGGCGTTCGAGGCGCAGGCGGCGCGGCGGCCGGACGCCGTGGCCCTCACCTGCGACGGCGCCCGCGTGAGCTACCGCGACCTGAACGGCCGGGCGAACCGGTTGGCGCACCACCTGCGCGAGCTGGGGGTGGGGCCGGAGGTGCTGGTCGGGGTGTGTGCGCACCGGTCGGTGGAGCAGGTCGTGGGGATGCTGGCGGTGCACAAGGCGGGTGGGGTGTACCTGCCGTTGGATCCGTCGTACCCGGCGGAGCGGTTGGCGTTCATGCTGGCCGACGCGGCGGCCCCGGTGCTGCTCACCACCGCCGAGCTGCGCGGTCAGCTCCCGGCGGCCCAGGCGGTCACCGTGCTGCTGGACGGCCCGGACGCCTGGGCGGGCCAGCCGGCCACCGACCCCGGGCCGCTCACCCACGCCGACAGCGGCTGCTACGTCATCTACACCTCCGGCTCGACCGGCCAGCCCAAGGGCGTCCTCGTGCCGCACCGGGCCCTGGTCAACCGCTCGGCGCACGCCGGCCGGCGGGTCAACCGCCTCGACGAGCGGGCGGTGCTGCTCCAGAAGACCGAGATCGGCTTCGACGTCTCCCCGGCCGAGGTCTACGCCGCCCTGTCGGCGGGGGCCCGGATCGTGGTGGCCCGCCCGGGCGGGCACCGCGACCCCGCGTACCTGCGGGACCTCATCGTCGGCGAGGGGGTCACCGCCGTCGAGCTGGTGCCGAGCATGCTGTCGGCGCTGCTCGCCGAGGGGATCGCTGGCTGCCGGTCGCTGCGGTCGGTGGCCGTCGGCGGCGAGGAGATCGCCGTCGACGTGGCGCGGGCGTTCCTGGCCGCGCTGCCCGGCTGCGAGTTGCACAACACGTACGGGCCGGCCGAGACCACCGTCGACGTCACGAGCTGGCTCTGCACCGCCGACGCCCTGCGCGGGCTGACCCGGGTGCCGCTCGGCACCCCGTTCACCAACCTCACCGTCCGGGTGCTCGACGAGCACCTGCAACCCGTGCCGGTGGGGGTGCGCGGCGAGCTGTGCGTCGGCGGACTCGGGCTGGCCCGGGGCTACCTCGGGGCGCCGGGCACCACCGCGCAGCGCTTCGTGCCGGACCCGTACGGCCCGCCCGGGTCGCGGCTCTACCGCACCGGGGACGCGGCGGCGTGGCGGCCCGACGGCACGGTCGACTTCCTGGGTCGCATCGACTCGCAGGTCAAGCTGCACGGCGTACGCATCGAACTCGGCGAGATCGAGACGGCCCTGCGTGGCTGCCCCGGGGTGACCGACGCGGTCGCCGCCGTGCGCGAGCAGGACGGCCGGCGCACCCTCGTCGGCTACCTCGTCACCGACGACGGCTCCGCGCCCACCCCCGGCGAGCTGCGGGAGCGGCTGCTCACCGAGTTGCCGGAGGCCTTGGTCCCGGCCGCCTACGTCACCGTCGACGCCGTCCCCGTGGACCCGCACGGCAAGGTCGACCGGCGGCAACTGCCGGCGCCGGACGCGAAGTCCTACGCCCGTGGACGCTACGAGCGGCCCAACGGCCCGGTGGAGTCGGCGATGGCCGGCGTCTGGTCGTGGGTGCTCGACCTCGACCGGGTCAGCGTCACCGAGAGCTTCTTCGACCTGGGCGGCGACTCGATGACCGCGGTGACCCTGGTCGGGTCGCTGCGCGCCGCCGGCCACGACGTCACCGTGCGGGACATCTTCGCGCACCGCACGATCCGCCGCCTGGTCACCGCCCTCGCCGAGGCCGACACCGCCAAGGAGGGGGCCTTTCGCCCCGTCGAGCCGTACGCGCTGATCGACGCCGCCGACCGGGCCAAGCTGCCCGGCGGGCTGGTCGACGCGTACCCGGCGACGCAGGCGCAGGTCGGCATGGCCGTGGAGATCCAGAAGGACCCGGAGCGGTCGCTGTACCACGTCGTGCAGTCGATCCGGGTCGACGACGGTCGCCCGTTCGACGCCGACGCGCTCCAGGCGACGGTCGACGCGCTGGTCGCCCGGCACGAGACGCTGCGCACCTCGGTCGACCTGACCGGCTACTCGGTGCCGATGCAGCTGGTGCGCGCGAGCGTCGCCGTACCGGTCGCCGTGCACCCGGCCGCCGGTCACTCCGAGCACCTGGCCGCCGAGCGGCGTACCCCCTTCGACCTGGACTCGGACGCCCCGCTGTTGCGCGTCGCCGCGCACGCCGACGGCGCCGGGGCCTGGTGGCTGACCCTCGCGGTGAGCCACCTGGTCACCGGCGGCTGGGACCTCAACGCCCTGCTCGCCGAACTGCTCGGCGAGTACGCCCGGCGCAGCCGCGGCGAGGCGCTGAAGCAGGACGAGCCGCCCGCCGTCCGGTACGCCGACCACGTCGCCGGCGAACTGGCGGCGCTGCGCTCGCCGGAGACCGCCGCGCACTGGCGGGCGGTGGTGACCGGCCGGCCGAAGCTGACCCTCCCGGACGCCTTCGGCGACCGGTCCGGCGCGACGGTCTGCCGGTACACCGTGGACGTGCACGACCTGGACGCCGCCCTGCGCCGCCTCGCCAGCGACACCGGCACGTCGGTCAAGGCGGTGCTGCACGCCGCGCACCTGAAGGTGATGAGCCAGCTCACCACCGAGCCCGCGTTCCACACCGGCCTGGTGTGCGACGCGCGCCCCGAGGTGCGGGGCGCGGAGCGGGTGCACGGCATGTACATCAACGTGCTGCCGTTCCCGCACGCCCGTCCGGCGGGCACCTGGCGGGAGCTGGTGCGGTCGGTCTTCGACCGCGAGGTGGAGCTGTGGCCGCACCGGCGCTACCCGCTGCCGGCCGTGGCGCGGCTGGCCGACGCCGGGTCCCGCCCGATCGACGTCGTCTTCGGCTACGTGGAGACCCGGCACGACGGCGGCGGCACGGCCGGGAAGCCCGACGGCGCCGCCACCGACCTCGTCGAGGTCGGCGGGCCCGGGGCCACCGAGTTCGGCCTGTCGGTCGGGGCGGGCGGCGGGACCATCCGCCTGGTCAGCGACAGCCGCAGCGCCGACCCGGCCGCCCTGGTGCGGATCGGGGCGATGTTCCGCGAGGTGCTCACGGCCATGGCGGCCGACCCGGACGGGGACGCGGCGGCGCCGCGCCTGCCGGCGGGGGAGCGGGCGGAACTCGCGCGGTTCACCCCGGGCCGCACCGTCGAGGTCGGCGGGTACGTGCCAGCGGCGTTCGAGGCGCAGGCCGCCCGGCGGCCGGACGCCGTGGCGGTCACGGCCGAGGGCGTGTCGTTCTCGTACGGGCAGCTCAACGGCCGGGCGAACCGGTTGGCGCACCACCTGCGCGAGCTGGGGGTGGGGCCGGAGGTGCTGGTCGGGGTGTGTGCGCACCGGTCGGTGGAGCAGGTCGTGGGGATGCTGGCGGTGCACAAGGCGGGTGGGGTGTACCTGCCGTTGGATCCGTCGTACCCGGCGGAGCGGTTGGCGTTCATGCTGGCCGACGCGGCGGCCCCGGTGCTGCTCACCACCGCCGAGCTGCGGGCGCAACTGCCGCCGGTCGACGCCACCGTGGTGCTGCTGGACGACCCGGACGCCTGGGCCGACCGGCCGCCGACCGACCCGGAGCCGCTCACCGACCCCGACAACGGCAGCGTCGTCATCTACACCTCCGGCTCCACCGGCCGGCCCAAGGGCTCCCTGCTGTCGCACCGGGCCCTGGTCAACCGCACCGACCACGTCGGCGCGCGGGTCTACCGGCTGGACGTCGACGCCGTCGTGCTGCAGAAGACCGAGATCGGCTTCGACGTCTCGCCGGGAGAGGTCTACGCGGCCCTGTCGGCGGGCGCCCGGATCGTGGTGGCCCGCCCCGGCGGGCACCGCGACCCCGCGTACCTGTGCGAGCTGATGACCCGCGAGGGCGTCACCACCGTCCACTTCGTACCGTCGATGCTCCCGGCGCTGCTCGCCGAGGGGCTCGCCGGCTGCCGGTCGCTGCGGTCGGTGGCCGTCGGCGGCGAGGAGATCGCCGTCGACGTGGCGCGGGCGTTCCTGGCCGCGCTGCCCGGCTGCGAGCTGTACAACACGTACGGGCCCGCCGAGGCGACCGTCGACGTGAGCAGTTGGGCGTGCACCGCCGACGCCCTGGCCGGGCTGTCCCGGGTGCCGCTCGGCACGCCCCACCCGAACCTGCGGCTGTACGTCCTCGACCAGCGGCTGGACCTCGTGCCGCTGGGCGTGCCCGGCGAGCTGTGCGTCGGCGGGACGGGGCTGGCCCGGGGCTACCTGGGTCGGCCCGGGCTGACCGCCGAGAGGTTCGTGCCGGACCCGTACGGCCCGCCCGGGTCGCGGCTCTACCGCACCGGGGACGCGGCGGCGTGGCGGCCCGACGGCACCGTCGACTTCCTCGGCCGGCTCGACTCGCAGGTCAAGCTGCACGGCGTACGCATCGAACTGGGCGAGATCGAGACGGCCCTGCGCGGCTGCCCCGGCGTGGCCGACGCGGTCGCCGCCGTCCGCGAGCACGACGGCCGCCGCACCCTCGTCGGGTACGTGCTGCCGGACCCCGGCGACGCACCGGCACCGGCCCGGCTGCGGGAGGGGCTGCTCGCCACGCTGCCCGAGGCGATGGTGCCGGCCGCCTACGTCACCCTCGACGCCATCCCGAAGGATCCGAACGGCAAGGTCGACCGGCGGCAGCTCCCGGCCCCCGACGCCGGCGCGTACGCCACCGGCGACTACCAGGCGCCGGCCGGCGAGGTGGAGGAGGAGATCGCCGGAATCTGGGCGCGGGTGCTCGGCGTGGCCCGCGTCGGCGTCACCGACAGCTTCTTCGACCTCGGCGGCGACTCGATGCTCGCGGTGACCCTGGTCGGCACGCTGCGCGCCGCCGGGCACCGCACCAGCGTGCGGGACGTCTTCGCGCACCGCACCGTACGCCGGCTGGCCGCCGCGCTGGGCGACGCCGACACCGACGAGTTCCGCCCGGTCGCGCCGTACGCGCTGATCGGCGCCGCCGACCGGGCCCGGCTGCCCGGCGGGCTGGTCGACGCCTACCCGGCGTCGCGCACCCAGCTCGGCATGCTGGTGGAGTCGGCCGTCAGCGGCGACCGCGCGGTCTACCACAGCGTGCTGGCCCACCAGGTCCGCGACGGGCGGCCGTTCGACGCCGAGGCGCTGCGCGGCGCGGTGCGGGCGGTCGTGGCCCGGCACGAGATCCTGCGCACGTCGTTCGACCTGGTCGGCTACTCGGTGCCGATGCAGCTCGTGCACGCCGACGCCGAACCCGACGTGCGCGTCGAGGACGGCCGGGGCGTGCCGGCGCAGCGGCACGCCGCGCTCTTCGCGGAGTTCATCGCCGCCGAGCGGGCCCGCCCGTTCGACGTCTCCACCGCGCCGCTGCTGCGCGTCACGGCGCACCTGGACAGCGACGAGAGCTGGTGGTTCACGTTCACCATCAGCCACGTCGTCACCGAGGGCTGGAGCAGCGCGCGACTGGTCGCCGAGGTGCTCGACGCGTACGCCGAGCTGGCCGACGGCCGCGCCCCGCGCCCGGTGCGGTCGCCGGCGGTGCGCTACGCCGACTTCATCGCCGCCGAACTCGCCGCGCTGGAGTCGAGCGCCGACCGGGAGCACTGGCGGTCGGTGTGGGACGGGCGCGCCCCGTTCACCCTGCCCGCCGGCTGGGGCGAGCCGGACGCGCCCGACGCCACGGTCGACGCCACGGTCGACTTCACCGACCTGGACGAGGCGCTGCGCGCCCTGGCCCGCGACACCGACGTGTCGGTGAAGGCGGTGCTGCACGCCGCGCACCTGAAGGTGCTCGCCCAGCTCACCGGCGAGCCGACCTTCCACGCCGGCCTCGTCTGCGACGCCCGGCCCGAGGTGCTCGGCGCCGACGAGGTGCAGGGCATGTACCTCAACACGGTGCCGTTCGCGTACGACCGTTCCGCCCGCACCTGGCGGGACCTCGTCACAGCCGTGTTCGACCGGGAGGTCGCGCTCTGGCCGCACCGGCGTTTCCCGCTGGCCGAGATGCAGCGCGAGGCCGGCCACCGGCTGCTGCACGTCCTGTTCAACTACCAGGACTTCAGCCGCGCCACGCACGGCGGCGACGGCAGCGGGCCGGTGGTCACCGGCAGCGCCGGCGAGGGCGCCACCGAGTTCGACCTGTCCTGCTTCGCGCAGCGGGGCCGCTACGCGCTCTCCGCCCGGGCGGGGCTGGTCAGCAAGGCCAACCTGGACCGGATCGCCGGCATGTACCGGGCGGTGCTGGAGGCGATGGTCGCCGACCCCGACGGCGACTGCCAGGCCGTCTGCGTGCCCGGGGGCGAGCGGGACCGCCTGCTCGGCGTCACCGAACCGGGCGCGGAGGAGGCGGTCACCGGCACCGTGGTCGAGCTGTTCCAGGCCCAGCTGGCCCGCGACCCGCAGGCCGTGGCGGTGGTGGCCGGCGCCGTCGAGCTGACGTACGCCCAGGTCGACGCCGCCGCGAACCGGTTGGCGCACGACCTGCGCGCGGCCGGGGCCGGCCGGGAGACCGTCGTCGGGGTCTGCCTCGACCGGGACGCCGACCTGGTGCCCGCGCTGCTCGGCGTGCTCAAGGCGGGGGCGGCGTACCTGCCGCTGGACCCGGCCCAGCCCGCCGAGCGGATCGGCTACATGCTGGCCGACGCCGGGGTGCGGACCGTGGTCACCACCTCCGCGCAGGCCGAACCGCTCGCCGGCTTCGACGGGCGACGGGTGCTGCTGGACGCCGGCGACCTCGCCGGGCAGCCGGAGACCGATCCGGGCGTCGCCCGCGACCCGGACGACCTGCTCTACGTCATCTACACCTCCGGCTCCACCGGCCGGCCCAAGGGCGTCTGCGTGAGCGACGCCAACGTGCTGCGCCTGCTCGACGCCGCGCAGGAGCACTACGCGGTGGACGAGACCGACGTGTGGGCGCTGTTCCACTCGTACGCCTTCGACGTCTCCGTCTGGGAGCTGTGGGGGGCGCTGCTGCACGGCAGCCGGCTGGTGCTGGTGCCCCGCGAGGTGGCCCGGGTGCCGCAGGACCTGCTGGACCTGCTGGTGCGCCAGCGCGTCACCATGCTGGCGCAGACCCCGACGGCGCTGCGCGGGCTGGTCCGGCTGGCCGCCGAGGACGCCCCCGGCATCCGGGACCTGTCGCTGCGCGCGGTGGTCGTGGCGGGGGAGAAGCTGGACTTCGCCGACCTCGCGCCGTGGGCCGCCCGCCTCGGGCTGGCCCGCACCGCCCTGGTCAACATGTACGGGATCACCGAGACCACCGTCTACTCCACCTACCACCGGATCACCCGCGCCGACCTCGCGCCCGGGGTGGGCAGCCGGATCGGCCGGCCGCTGTCCGGCGTGCGGATGTACGTGCTCGACCAGTACGGCCACCCGGCGCCCATCGGGGTGCCCGGCGAGGTGTACCTGGCCGGGCACGGGGTGGCCCGTGGCTACCTCAACCAGCCCGAGCTGACCGCCCGGCGCTTCCTGCCCGACCCGTACGGCCCGCCCGGCAGCCGGATGTACCGCACCGGCGACCTGGCCACCCGGCTGCCCGACGGCAGCGTGGAGTTCCTCGGCCGCCTCGACGACCAGGTGAAGCTGCGGGGCTACCGGATCGAGCCGGGCGAGATCGAGGCGGCGCTGACCGCGCTGCCCGGCGTCGCGGAGGCGGTCGTCGTGCTCCGCGCCGACGACCCGGCCGACCCCCGGCTGACCGCGTACCTGGTCCCCGGCTACGGGCCCGCGCCGGAGGTTGCCGCGCTGCGCGCCGCGCTGGCGCGCGCCCTGCCGGAGTACATGGTCCCGTCGGCGTTCGTGCTGCTCGACCAGCTGCCGCGCAACAACAGCGGCAAGCTGGACCGGCGGGCGCTGCCCGCGCCCACCGGCGCGGCGCTGCCGGGCCGGGACTTCGTCGCCCCGGCGGGGCCGCTGGAGGAGCGGGTGGCGGCCGTCTGGGCCGAGGTGCTGGGCCTGCCGGCGGTCGGCGTCACCGACGGCTTCTTCGACCTCGGCGGGCACTCCATCACGGCGCTGGTGCTGGCCGGCACGATGCGCGCCGCCGGGCTGGACGTGACGGTCGCGGACATCTTCCGGCATTCGACCGTACGGGCGCTGGCCGAGGTGCTGGCGAGCCGGGACGCGCCGGCGCCGACCGAACGCCCCGTCGAGCCGTTCGAGCTGGTGTCCCCCGCCGACCTGCCGCTGCTGCCGGCCGGGCTGGACGACGCGTACCCGCTGTCGCGGGTGCAGCTGGGGATGCTGCTGGAGATGCTGGCCGACAACGGCCAGAACCACTACCACAACGTCGCCTCGTTCCTGGTCCCCGACGAGGAGCCGTTCGACCTGGCGGCGCTACGGGCCGCCGTGGACGAGGTGGTGGCCCGCCACGACGTGCTGCGTACCTCGGTGGACACGACCGGCTACTCGGTGCCCATGCAGCTCGTGCACCGCACGGTGGACGTCCCGATCGGCACGCGGGACCTGCGCGGGCTGGCCGAGGCGGACCGGACGGTCCGGGTGCGCCGGTTCGTCGGCGAGGAGTACCAGGAGCTGTTCGACGTCGAGCGGGCGCCGCTGCTGCGGTTCACCGTGTGCCTGGAGACCGACCGGAGCTGGCGGCTGGTGCTCACCATCTGCCACGTGATCATCGAGGGCTGGAGCCTGCACGCCCTGGTGATGGAGATCCTGGACCGCTACCGCGCGCGGCGCGCGGGCGCGGAGCCCGAGGTCGCCGCCCCGCCCGGGGTGCGGTTCGCCGACTTCGTCGCCGGCGAGCTGCGCGCCCTGGCCTCGGAGACGGACCGGCGGTACTGGCAGGACGTGGTCGAGCGGCACCCGAGGTTCCGGCTCCCCGCCGCGTGGACGCCGACGGCGCCGGCCGAGCGGGAGCCGTACACCGAGGTCGTGTCCTACGCGGACCTGGAGCCGCGGCTGCGGGCCCTGGCCTCGGCGGCCCGGGTTTCGCTCAAGGCGGTGCTGCACGCCGCGCACCTGAAGGTGCTCAGCCAGCTCACCGACGAGCCGACCTTCTACAGCGGACTGGTCTGCAACACCCGCCCGGACGTGGTGGGCAGCGAGCGGGTCTACGCGATGTCGCTGAACACCCTGCCGTTCCCGCACGACCGGCGGGCGACGAGCTGGCGGGACCTCGTGCAGCGGGTGCACGCCCGCGAGGCCGACCTGTGGCCGCACCGGCGCTACCCGGCGCCGGCCATCCGCACCCCCGGCGCCGGCGCGCGCCTCACCGACGTCTACTTCAGCTACCTCGACTTCACCGAGGTCGACGGCGGACGCACCGCGCCCGTGGCGCGCATCGGCGCGAGCACCTCGGAGTTCGCGCTCGCCGTCGCGGCGGGCGCCGGCCGGATCGAGCTGAGCACCGACAGCCACGCCATGGGCCGGGCGGACGCGGCGCGGCTGGCCGGCATGTACCGGCTGGTGCTGGAGGCCATGGTGGCCGACCCCGACGGCGACCCCCGGGCGGCGTATCTGCCCGCCGGGGAACGGCACGACGTGCTGGTGGGCTGGAACGCCCCGGCCGCCCCGGGTGGCACGGAGCTGGTGCCGCAGCGGGTCGCGGCGTGGGCCGCCGCGACCCCCGACGCGCAGGCCGTCGACGGTACGACCTACGCGGAGCTGGACGCGGCGGCCAACCGCATTGGCCACCACCTACGCGGGGTGGGGGTCGGCCCGGAGCGGGTCGTCGGGGTGCTGCTGGAGCGGGGGGTCGACCTCGTCGCCGCCCTGCTCGGGGTGTGGCGGGCCGGCGGCGCGTACCTGCCGATCGACCCGGCGCACCCGGCCGAGCGGGTCGCCGCGATGCTCGCCGACGCCGGGGCGACGGTGGTGCTGACCTCGACCGGGCACGCCGACCGGTTCACGGGCGTGGAGCTGGTGCTGCTCGACCGCGACGCCGAGCGGATCGCCGCGCTGCCCGCCGAGGCGCCGGCCGGCGCGCCCGACCCGGAGCACCTCGCGTACGTCATCTTCACCTCCGGCTCGACCGGCCGGCCGAACGGCGTGCAGATCACCCACGGCAGCCTCGCCAACTACCTCGGCTGGGCGGCCGGGGAGCTGATCGCCGACCGCACCGGCGGTGCCGCGCTCTTCTCGTCGGTCGCGTACGACATGGTGGTGACCAGCATCTGGGCGCCGCTGGCCACCGGGCAGCGGCTGTGGCTGCTGCCGCCCGACGCCGGCCTCGACGAGCTGGGCCCGCGACTGGCCGAGGCCGGCCCGTTCAGCTTCGTCAAGTTGACCCCCGGGCACCTCGACCTGCTGACCCGCCAGCTCGACGCGGCGCGGGCGGCGGCCCTGACCCCGCTGCTGGTGCTGGGCGGCGAGGCGCTGACCCGGCAGGTCTGCGACCGCTGGCACGCCCTCGCGCCGGACACCGTCCTGCTCAACGAGTACGGGCCGACGGAGGCGACCGTGGCGGTCAGCCGGTTCCCGGTCACCGGGCCGTTGCCGGGCGACGTGGCCCCGATCGGCCGGCCGCTGGGCGGGATGCGTACGTACGTCCTCGACGCCGACCTGCAACCGGTGCCGGTGGGCGTCGTCGGCCACGTCCACCTCGGCGGCCCCGGTCTCGCCCGCGGCTACGCCGGCCGGCCCGACCTGACCGCCGACCGGTTCGTGCCCGACCCGTTCGACGCGCACGGCGGGCGGCTGTACCGCACCGGCGACCTCGGCCGCTGGTTGCCCGACGGGCAGCTCGACCTGCTCGGCCGGGTCGACGACCAGGTCAAGATCCGCGGCCACCGGGTGGAGCCCGGCGAGGTCCAGGCGGTGCTGGCCGCGCATCCGGGCGTACGGGACGCGGTGGTGACCGTCGACTCGACGGGCGCCGGCGGGCCCCGGCTGGTGGCCTACCACGTCGGCGACGCGCCGGACCTGGCCGCGCACTGCGCGCGGTGGCTGCCCAGCCAGCTGGTGCCGAGCGTCTTCGTGCCGGTGCCGGCCATCCCGCTCAATGCCAACGGCAAGGTCGACCGCCGGGCGCTGCCCCCGGTGGAGACGGGCTCGGCGGCCGGGCACACCCCGCCCCGCCCCGGGCTGGAGGAGCTGATCGCCGACATCTGGGCCCGGGTCCTGGAGGTCGACCGGGTGGGCCGGCACGACCGGTTCTTCGCCCTCGGCGGGCACTCGCTGCTGGTGGTGCCGGTGGTCACGGCGGCCCGGCAGGCCGGCGTCGCGTTGACGCTGCGGGCGGCGATGGCCGACCGGACCCTGGCCGAGCTGGCCGCCTCGCTCGCCCCGGGCGCGCCGGCGACGGCCGACCCGACCCCGCGCTCCGGCGCGGCGCGGGCCGCCGCGGTGCTGCCGTCCGTCGAGCCGCTGCTCGCCGCCCACCGGGTGCCGGGCGCGTCGCTGGCCCTGCTCGCCGACGGCGAACTGGTGGAGGTCCGCGCCCTCGGGCACCGCACGGCCGGCGGCGACGCCCCGGTGACCCCGGCGACCGTGTTCCAGGTCGGCTCGGTGAGCAAGCTCGTCACCGCGGTCGGCGCGCTGGTCCTCATCGGGCGGGGACAGCTCCACCTCGACACCGACGTCAACGCCTACCTGAAGGGCTGGCAGCTGCCCGCCGACCGGCCGGTGAGCCTGCGGCAGCTGCTCTGCCACGTCGCCGGGCTCACGCCGACGGGCAGCACCGGGCATCCGCGCGGCGGCCCCGTACCGACCCTGTCGGACGTGCTTCGGGGCCGGGGTGTGCCCACCGGCCCGGTCCGGGCGCTCGACGCGCCCGATGAGGTCGCGGTGGAGCGCAACAGCCACTTCGTGGTGGTGCAGCAGCTCATGGAGGATGTCACCGCGACGCCCTTCGCCGACCTGATGGCCGAGCTGGTTTTCGGGCCGGCGGGGATGACCGGCAGCAGCTTCGACCAGAGCTTCCCGGAGACGTCGGGCCGGCCGGTGGCCGTGGGGCACGACGAGCGGGGCGAGCCGCTGCCGGGCGGCTGGCAGGTGCGTACGGACCTGGCGGCCGCCGGGCTGTGGAGCACTGCGACCGACCTGGCCCAGCTCGTACGGGAGATCCACGTCGCGTACCGGGGTGGCCCGGCCCTGCTGAGCCAGGAGCTGGCGGTGGCGCAGCTGACCGCCGGACCGGGCGGGATCTTCGGTCTCGGCTGCATGGTGGACCGCGTCGAGGGGCGCGCCGGAGCGCGGGTGGAGTTCACCCACCGGGGCCGCGTCGCCGGCTACCACGCGCTCGCCGCCGGCCGGGTGCCCGACGGCTCCGGGCTGGTGCTGCTGACCAACGGCGACCAGGGGCACGAGGTCGTGTCGCTGCTGGCGTCCGACACCGCACTGACGGAGGAGATGTGATGACGACCGTGACGAGCGTCCCCGCGACGGTCACCGATGCGCCGGCGCGGCAGGTGCGGCACCTGGTGTCGGTCCGCGACCTGAGCGACGACGACCTCTACTCGATCGTGGCGCGGGGGGCGAGGTTCGCGGCCGGCGAGTCCGCCGACTCGCTGGCCGACCGGGTGGTCGGCACGTACTTCGTGAAGACGTCGACCCGGACGCGGACCGCGTTCACCGTCGCCGCGTTGCGGCTCGGGGCGAAGACCATCCAGTACGGGCCGGACGACCTCCAGGTCAACACCGGGGAGTCCAGCGCGGACACCGGGCGGGTGCTGTCGGGCATGCTCGACGTGCTGGTGGCGCGGACCGCCGCCGACCCGCAGGAGATGCGCGACTGGTCGCGGCAGCACCGGATGGCGGTGGTCAACGCGATGAGCGCCGAGGAGCACCCCACGCAGGCGCTGGCCGACCTGACCACCCTGCTGCGGCGCTTCGGCCGCATCGAGCACCTGCGGCTGCTCTACCTGGGCGAGGCGAACAACACCGCGACGGCCCTGGCCCTGGCGCTGACCCGCTTTCCCGGCGTCGAGCTGGAACTGCGCACCCCGGCGGGGTACGGGCTGCCGGCCCCGATCGCGGCCCTCGCCCGGGAACAGGCGCAGCGGTGCGGCGCGCACCTCGTCGAACGGCACCACATGGACGACCTGCCGGGCGACCTGGACGCCATCTACACCACCCGCTGGCAGACCACCGGCACCAGCAAGCCCGACCCCGACTGGCGGACGCACTTCGCCCCGTTCCGGGTGGACCGGGAGCTGTGGCGGCGCAGCCCGCACGCGGTCTTCATGCACGACCTCCCGGCGCACCGGGGGGAGGAGGTGACCGCCGAGGTCCTCGACGGGCCGGCCAGCATCGCCTTCCAGCAGGCGGAGAACAAGCTCTACAGCGCGATGGCCGTGCTCGACTGGTGCCGGGCGACCCCCGTCGGGCAGCCGTCGTGAGCGCGGTCGGGCACCCGGCGGCCACGTCCCCGCAGCCGGGCCGCCTGACCGGCAACCGCGACTTCCTGCTGCTCTGGGTCGGCTCCGGGGTCTCGGCGCTGGGCTCCCGGGCCACCTCGATCAGCTACACCCTGCTGGTCTTCTGGTCCACCGGCTCGGCCACCGCGGCCAGCCTGGTCACCTTCGCCGCGCTGCTGCCCAACCTGGTCACCCAGCTGCCGGCCGGCGCGTTGGTCGACCGCTGGGACCGCCGCCGCACGATGGTGCTCTGCAACGCCGGGCGGATCGTCGCGATCGGCAGCGTCGCGGTCGCGGTCGCCCGCGACGCGGTGTGGCTGCCGCACCTGATGGCGGTCGCGTTCGTGGAGGCCAGCCTGGGCATCTGCTACGCCCTGGCCGAGCGCGCCGCGGTGTTCAACGTGGTCCCGGCCGAGCGCTACGGCGCTGCCACGGCGGCCAACGAGTCGCGGGCCAACGCGGCCAGCATCCTCGGCCAGCCGGCCGGCACCCTGCTGTACGCGCTGACCCGCTGGGCGCCGTTCGGCTTCGCCGTGCTGATGCACCTGGTCTCCCTGGTCACCCTGCTGTTCGTCCGGCGGGACCTGCAGGCGCCGAAGGCGCGCGCGGACGAGCCCGGCGGGCTGCTGGCCCGCATGCGCGAGGGCTTCGCCTTCGTCTGGGGCCAGCTCTACCTGCGCCGCGCCCTCGGCCTCTTCGCGGCCAGCAACATCCTGTTCCAGGTGCTCGGGCTGGGGCTCGTGGTGATCGTCAAGGCCCGGGGCGGCTCGCCACCCACGGTCGGCATGCTGCTGGTGGTGAACAGCGTGCTCGGCATGGCCGGCGCGATGACCAGCAACTTCTACCTGAGCCGCTGGGGGATCCGGCGGATCATCATGGGGGTCAACATCGCCTGGGCGGTGCTGATGCCGCTCATCGGGCTGGCCCCGGACCTGGTCGTCCTCGGCGCGATCTTCGCGCTGATCCACTATGGCGCCGGGATCAGCAACGTGGCCGGGATGCTGTACGTCCTCCAGTCCGCGCCCGACCACCTGCGCGGGCGGGCCGGCTCGATCGTCATGCTGCTCAGCTCGGGGGCCAACTCCCTCGGGGCGCTGTTCGCGGGCTTCCTGCTCGACTCGACGGACATCACCACGGCCATGCTGATCGTGGGCGGGGCCATGGGGGTGATCGCGGTGCTCGCGGTGCTCGGCTTCGGCGGTCGGGCCCGGGCCGAGGCGGAGCGGGCAGAAGCCGCCGAGCGGGAGCGCGCGGAGGCCACCGAGCGGGAGCGCGTGGAGGCCGACCGGGTCGGGTCGCAACGGGCGGAGGCCGAGCGGGCTGGGCCGGCGGACGCCGGGTCACCCGGGTCGCGGCCGGTGGTGGGGCGGGGCGCCGGTCGGGCGGGCCGCGCGGGGCGGGACGGTGGCGATATGGACGGAATATAGCGGAGCGGCAGAGCCTGGGAGGGATCGCACGGCTTGGGACGGTGAGGAGCCCCGGAATGAACGAGCACGCGAGCTGGAAACCGTTGGAGATCACCCCGGAGAGCGCCGGCTGCGCGCCGAGCGCCGAGGGCCTGGTCGACCACCTGCGCGAGCTGGACCTGGCGCAGGTGCTCACCGCGGAGAAGGCGCTCGTCTTCCGTGGCTTCGGGGTGCGGCCGGAGACCCTGGACCCGGTGATGGACCTGCTGCTGCCGAGGCGACTGGCGTACGTGCACGGCAACTCGCCGCGCACCAAGGTGGGCCGCAACGTCTACACGTCGACCGAGTACCCGGCCCGCTACACCATCTCGATGCACAACGAGCTGTCGTACGCCGCCCGGTGGCCGGCCCGGCTGCTCTTCTTCTGCCAGATCGCGGCGGAGACCGGCGGCGCCACCCCGGTCGTCGACGCCGAGCTGTGGCTCGACTCGCTGGATGCGCAGCTGCGCGCGGACTTCGCCGGCGGCCTGCGCTACCAGCAGAACCTGCACGACGGGATGGGGCTGGGCAAGAGCTGGCGCGAGACGTTCGAGACCGACAGTCGCGACGAGGTCGAACAGTTCCTCGCCGGCGCCGGCGCGAACTGGGAGTGGACCGCCGACGGGCTGCGGGTGACCCAGCTCCGGCCGGCCACGCTGCGACACCCGGTCACCGGGGCGGAGGTGTGGTTCAACCAGGCGGACCAGTGGCACCCGGCCGGCCTGGACGACGACATCGCCCGGGTGATGACGCAGGTGATGGGGCCGGACGAGCTGCCCCAGTCGGTGACCTTCGCCGACGGCTCCCCGATCCCCGACGAGTACGTCACCCAGATCCGCGACCGGGGCCTGGAGGCCGCGGTCGACGTCGACTGGCGGGTCGGCGACCTGCTGCTGATCGACAACGTGCTCACCGCGCACGGCCGGCGCCCGTACACGGGCGACCGCCGGGTGCTGGTGGCCATGTCGGACTGACCGGCGCGACCGAGGAAGGTGCCCGAGATGTCCCTGCGCCAGCCGTCCGGCGGCGATCCGTGGCTGCGGGTGTTCCGGGGCGGCGCGCACGCGGAGCTGCGGCTGGTGTGCCTGCCGCACGCCGGGGGCTCCGCCGGTTTCTTCCAGCCCTGGGCGGCCCGGCTGCCGGACTCCGTCGACCTGCTCGCCGTGCGCTACCCGGGCCGGCAGGACCGGCTCGGTGAGCCGTGCGTCGACCGGATGGACGTGCTCGCCGACCGGGTCACCGAATCACTCACCGCGTACCTGGACCGTCCCCTGGCGCTGTTCGGCCACAGCATGGGCGCCTCGGTCGCCTACGAGGTGGCCGCCCGGCTGGAGGACCGGCTCGGCGTCGTGCCGAGCATCCTGTTCGTCTCCGGGCACGGCGCCCCGCACGTCACCCGCATCGACCAGCACCCCGACCACCTCGACGACGAGGAGTTCCTCGCCCGCATCGCCGCGCTGGGCGAGGTGGACGCGCTGGTCTTCCGCTCGCCGAAGCTGCGGGAGCTGGTCGTACCGGCGCTCCGGGCGGACCTGCGGCTGATCCACGACCACCTGCCGCGCGCCGCGCGGACGGTGTCCGCGCCGATCACCGCGTACCTCGGCACCGGGGACCCGGCCTGCGACCGGGAGTCGGTCTCCGCCTGGGCGGAGCTGACCACCGGCGGCTTCCGGCTGCGGGCGTTCCCCGGCGACCACTTCTATCTCGTGCCGGCGCGCGCGGAGCTGCTCGCGGACCTCTGCGCGCAGCTCGTCGACCGGCCGACCGCATCCCGTGCCGTGGCATCCCTGGCCGCGCACCTGACCTGACCGGCACCGCCGGACGCACCGTGGAGGGCGCATCGTGACCGCACCGGACGTCGAGGCGGCGCCGCAGCCGCTCGTGGACGTGGACCAGGAACGCCACGCGCGGTTCCGCACCTCCTTCGAGGCGGTGACCGACTTCGGGCGACGGCTGCTGGCGGCCCGGCTGGCCGCCGCGGGCGTGCTGCCCGCCGCCGGCAGCACCGCCGTTCGGGACGAGATCCTGGCCCGGCTGGCGGTGGCGGCCGGCTACCAGCGGCTCGGTGACGCCCTGCTGGACCTGCTGGAACGCGCCGACCTGCTGCGCCGGCAGGGCGACCGGCTCGCCGTGACGCACCGCGTCGCCGAGGCGGCCGGGCTCGCCGACGACGACGCGGTCGACGCGGCGGCGACGGCGCTGCGCCGGGAGCACCCGGAGGCCGCCGGGTACGTGCCCCTGCTGGTCGCCTGCCAGACGCAGCTCGTAGGGGTCGTGCGGGGTGACCGGCCGGCGAACGAGGTGCTCTTCCCGGGCGGCTCGGCCGAGCTGGTCTCCGCGATCTACCGGGACAACGTCCAGCTCGACTTCCACAACCGGCTCTGCGCCGCGCTCGTGCAGCAGCACGTCCGGCAGTTCCTGCGGCGCTATCCGCGCTCCTTCGCCCAGGTCATGGAGGTGGGCGCGGGGACCGGCGGCACCAGTGGGCCGGTGCTGGACGCCCTCGCGGACCGGGCGGAGCGGCTGCGGTACTCCTACACCGACGTGGGGCCCGCGTTCCTGCGGCTGGGGCGGCAGCGCTTCGGCGCCGACCGACCGTACGTCGACTTCGCCCGCTACAACGTGGAGGGTGCGCCCGAGGACCAGGGCTTCGAGCCCGGGTCGATGCAGGTGGTCCTGGCCAGCAACGTCCTGCACGCCACGCTGCGGATCTCCGCCGCGCTGCGGCACTGCCACGCGCTGCTCAAGCCGGGCGGCGTCCTGGTGGTCAACGAGATGACCAGCCGCCTCGACTACAACACGCTGACGTTCGGCCTGGCCGAGGGGTGGTGGCGGCACGCGGACGACGAGCCGCGGGTGCCGGCGTCGCCGTTGCTCGACGTGGCGGGGTGGCGGGCCGCGCTGGGCCGGGCGGGCTTCGTCGACGTACGGGCGCACTCCGTGCCCGGCCTCGCCGACGGCGAGCAGGTGCAGACGGTGTTCGTGGCGACCGCCACGGGCGCCTGCGGGGCGTCCGGCTGACGCTCCGTCCCGTCCGCGCACGCCCCGACCGGGGTCACGTCCGCCGAGCGGCGCGGCCGGGACCCCGGTCGGGGCGTGCGCGACCCCTGCCGGGCACCGGTGTCGGCACGTAAACCCGGTAGGACTTTGCCGGCACCCCTAAAAGTTCCGGCAGGATCTTTCATTCCTAAATATTCGGTGATATCAATCTCGCACTCGATCCCTCTACCCCCGGAGTGCGACGTGCGGAGAACCCGTCTCGTTTCCCTCGCCCTGAGCCTGGCCACGGCTCTCGGCGTCAGCCTCACCATGGCAGCCCCCGCCCAGGCCGCCGCCACCGACCGCTACGTGGCGCTCGGCGACTCGTACGCCTCGGGCGTGGGCGCCGGCAGCTACACCAGCGAGAGCGGCTCCTGCCAGCGCAGCACCAAGGCATACCCGGCGCTGTACGCGGCCAACATCAAGCCCGCGTCGTACCGCTCGGTCGCCTGCTCCGGCGCCACCACCACCAGCGTGATCAACACCCAGCTGTCGGCGCTCAGCTCCACCACCACCCTGGTCAGCGTCACGGTCGGCGGCAACGACGTCGGGTTCGCCAGCATCATGTCCACCTGCGTGCTCCAGGGCACCACCCAGTGCGTGGCCGCCGTGCAGGCCGCCGAGGACAAGGCCCGTGCCCAGCTGCCCGGCCTGCTGCGCAACGTCTACAACGGCATCAAGACCCGGGCCCCCAACGCCCGCGTGGTGGTCGTCGGCTACCCGGTCTTCTACCAGCTCGGCACGGTCTGCGTCGGCCTGAGCGCCACCTCGCGGGCGAAGATCAACGAGGGCATCAACCTGGTGGACGACATCACCCGCAGCGCCGCCGTCGCCGCCGGCTTCAAGTTCGCCGACGTGCGTGCGCAGTTCGTCGGGCACCAGCTGTGCAGCTACGGCGACAAGTGGCTGCACGCCCTCAACTTCGCCACCCTCGGCGTCTCGTACCACCCGACCGCGGCCGGCCAGTCCGGCGGCTACTACCCGGTCTTCCGCTCCGTCGCGGGCTGACCGACGCGTTCTCCGTCCGGGCGGAGCCGGTCCCGCCCCCCTCGGGGCCGGGACCGCCCGGGCGGGAGGACGGGGCACGGACGCCCGCGTGGCGACCGTGCCCCGTCCGACCATCCGGACCACGACGCCGGACGGGACCGTACGACCCGCCGGGCCGCCCCGGTCAGCAGCGGTCGACGGTGGAGTTGCTCAGCCGCACGTTGCTGATGGTCAGGTTGTCCGCGCAGGGGTTCTCCACGATCCGGCTGTTTACCAGGGTGAAGTTGCGCAGCGTGATGTCCCGGTTGCCGGGGAACTCGGTGCGCTCGGCCAGCCGCACCTCGCCGCCGCCGCTGATCGTGCCGCCGCCGGCCGCGATGTCCACCCCCTGGCAGTTCTCGATCAGGATCGCGTTGTTGCCGGTGTCGGCGATGTCCACGCGGTCGATGGTGGCGCCGCCGGACTCGGAGACGCAGAAGATCCCCCGGCCGCCGCCGCGCGCCCGGACGGTGCCCACCCGGACGTTCGTCGGGTAGCCGGAGCCCACCCGTCCGTTGCGGTTGGCCATCCGGAAGGCGGCGTACCCGGTGCCGGCGCCGGCGTTATCGGCGTCGACGGTGGTGACGGTGGCGTTGATGGTCTGGTTGAGCAGCAGACCCGACTCGCCCACGTTGCGCGCCGTGACGGTGCCGATGGTCAGCCCGTCCACGCCGTACGTCTCCACCGCGTGCGAGCTGGCACCGGAGACGTACGCGGTGTCGATCCGGACGTTGCGGCTCCACTGGCTGGTGTCCCCGCGGTTGTCGATGCGGATCCCGAGCCCGCCGCCGAGCCGCATGTCGATCCGGCCCAGCACGACGTCCGTGACGTTGCGCAGGAAGATCCCGTAGAGCGGGGTGCCGGTGACGGTGAGGTGCCCGACCTCGACCTGGCGGGTGCCGCGGGAGTAGATCGGCGCCTGGTCGCCGCTGCCCGAGCCGGTGACGTTGATGGTGCCGCACACGTCGATCGCGGTGTAGCTGGGCAGTGAGATCCGCGAGCCGGCGCTCATCGAGCCGGAGCCCCGTACGACCACGCGCTGCTTGCTGGTCCGCCCGGCGCCGAGGCTGTTCACGGCTGCCTGGACGGCGGCGCGCATGTCGCCGCCGGTGTACACGGTGGTGCCGCCGTTGCGGGCGGTCCAGGTGCCGCCGCTGAGCACCGCCTCGGCCTGGTACGCGCCGGTGCCGCAGCCGCTGCCGCCGGAGCCCAGGTCGACCAGCTGCCACTGCTGGTTGGCGCCGTCGAGATCCTGGTACTGCGAGATCATCGCGCCGTCGGCCGTGGACCACTGCCACACGTCGAGCGCCTTGTTCGAGTGCCGGTTGACCAGGCGGACGTACCCGCCGGCGGAGTCGGCGAGCCGGAAGTGCTGACGGGTGTTGCCGCCGACGGCGGTGTTCTGGACGAGCTGGACCCCGTCCTCGGCGTTGGGCAGTTCCAGCACCTTGCCGCTGTGCGCCGAGCGGATCTGGTGGTAGCCGCCGCCCACGTCGACGAAGCGCCACTGCTGCACGGCCAGGTCGTTGCGGGCGTACTGGTTGACCGGCGCGCCGTCGGCGGTGGACCAGCCCCACAGGTCCATGGCCTTGCCACTGTGCCGGTTGACGAGCACGTAGCTGGCGGCGGGGTCGACGGTGGCCGCCGCGGCGGGCCGTGGTCCGGTCGCCACGGCGGCGCCGACGATCGCCAGTGCGGCCGTGACCCCCAGGGCGAGGCGACGGCGGCCGGCGTGTCGGGGGGAGTCGGGTGGTGTCATGGGGCTCCTTCGGGCAGTGCTGTGGGAGGAGGATCGCGGACGCCGCCCGTTGGGCGGCCCGTGATCCATGGACGTCGATGTCAATGGAAATGGTAAGCGCTTTCCCGGTGCGGCGTGAAGGACCGGGAGTCGCCGGTCGCGGCTCCGGGTACGCTCCCGACGGGTAGGTCGACGCCGGCACTGGCGGTCCGAGGGGCCGTCGTCGCCGGCCCGGACGACGTGGTGAGGAGACCCTGTGACCGGCACCGGCACGATCGCTGTCCACGGCGACGACGGGTTGAGCCCCGGCGCGGCGGTGTCGCCGCCGATCGTGCAGAGCGCCACCTTCAGCGCCGAGTCGGACGAGCAGTTCGCCGCCCTCGCCACCGAGACGCGGGGCCACGGCTTCTACACCCGCTACGGCAACCCGAACCACGCGCAGGTCGCCGCCGTGGTCGCCGAGCTGGAGGGCGTGCAGGCGGGCATGGTCACCGCCTCCGGCATGGGCGCGATCAGCACGATAGCCCTGGCCCTGCTCTCCGCCGGGGACCACGTCGTCGTGCAGCGCAGCACGTACGGCGGCACGACGTCCCTGGTCACCGGCCTGCTGGCCCGGTTCGGGGTGGCCTTCACCCAGGTGGACCAGACCGACACCGAGGCGTTCGCGCGGGCGCTGCGCCCGCAGACCCGGCTGGTCCTCGTGGAGACCCCGAGCAACCCCCTGCTCGAACTGACCGACCTGGCGGCGGTCATCGAACTGGCGCACGCCAACGACGCGCTGGTGGCCGTCGACAACACGTTCGCCACCCCGGTCAACCAGCGGCCGGCGGACTTCGGCGCCGACCTGGTGTGGCACAGCGGGACGAAGTACCTCGGCGGGCACTCCGACCTCTCCGCGGGGGTGATCGTCGGCTCCGCCGACCTGGTCGACCGGGTCTGGCAGACCGCCATCGTCACCGGCAGCACGCTCGGCCCGATCGACGCCTGGCTGCTGCTGCGCGGCATCCGCACGCTGTCGCTGCGCGTGGAGCGGCACAACGCCAACGCGCTGGCCCTGGCCCGGGCGGTCGAGGGCCACCCGGTCGTGCGGCGGGTGCGCTACCCGGGGCTGCCGACGCATCCCCAGCACGAGTTGGCCGGGCGGCAGATGACGGGCTTCGGCGGCGTGCTGGGCGTGGAGTTGCACGACGGGCGGGCGGCGGCGGCGCTGCTCGACGGGCTCCGCCTGGCCAAGCGGGCGGCCAGCCTGGGCAGCGTCAGCACCCTCGTGGTGCACCCGCGCTCGATGTGGGCCGGGATCGTGGACGCCGAGCAGTTGGCCGCCGCCGGCATCGCCGAGGGCCTCGTGCGGGTCTCCACCGGCATCGAGGACACCGAGGACCTCGTCGCCGACTTCCTGGCGGCCCTCGACGCGGCGGACCGGCCGCGCTAGCGCGCTTTCGGTCGCCGTGGCGCGCCGGGCCGGGTGGCGCGCCGGGTCGCCGTGGCGCGCCGGGTGCGGGCGCGGTCCAGCCGGGGCGGCCCCGGCCGGCCACGTCGCTCAGCGGTCCGGGCTGCCGGCCGGCGCCATCACGCGCAGCGCGTTGGCGTCCAGGCCGATGCGGATGGGCGTACGGCCGCACAGCTCACCGTCGACCTCGACGCGCGCCGGCCGGTCGGTCTCCAGCCACAGCTCCCCGACGGCGAGGAACGGCTCGTCGCCGACGGAGCGCCGGTGCCCGGTCGCCGCGTTGCGGGCGGTGTCGCGCACCAGGCCACGCCGGTCCGCGCCGCCGACCGGGTACGCGACCAGCAGCCGGTCGTCGGCGTCGGCGTCGGCGGCGATCGGGCGCCCGGCGTGGAAGCCGCCGTTGGCCACGTACACCTGGTGGGTGACGAACTCGTGCCGGGCGTCCCCGGCGCGCACGGTGACGCGCAGCGGGCGGTGCCGGGCCAGCAGCGCCAGGGCGGTGAGCGGGTACGCCAGCCGCCCGATGACCCGCTTCAGGCGCGGCGGCGTGCGGAGCATGATGTCGGCCGAGAGGCCGACGCCGACGTGGTTGGTGAACCGCACGTCGCCGGCGAGGCCGAGGTCGACGTCGATCACCGTGCCGTCGGCCAGCACGTCGACGGCCCGGTCGAGTTCCAGCGGCACGCCGACGGTGCGCGCGAAGTTGTTGGTGGTGCCCAGCGGCAGCAGGCCGAGCGCCATGTCGCGGTGGGCGAGCAGCCGCGCGGCGGTGCTGAGGGTGCCGTCCCCGCCGCCGGCCACCAGCAGGTCCGGCCCGAGGTCGACGGCCGCGGCGAGGGCGCGTTCGAGCTGGCCGGGCTGCTCGACGGGATGGTCGCCGAGCAGGTGGAAGCCGGCCGCCGTCAGCCGTGCCCGGGCCTGCTCGTGCAGTTGGCGGCCCCGGCGGGAGTGGGCGTTGACGACGAGGGCGGCCCGCCGGTCCCGCCGGATGGCCGCGCCCAGTTCCTGCTTCGTCCGCATGGGCCCCGACCCTATCGGCATCCCGGGCGCCGACACGACGACAGCAGCTGCCGGCCGACGTCGCCGGCACCCGGGCGGGCCGGTGGCCGGTGCCCGCCGCTGGGGCCGGCGCCCGGTCGACGTCCCGAGCACACGCGGTCTCAGGGGGACGGGGTCGTACAGTCGCACCGGGCGGCCGAGCGGATCGGGGTGGCAGGTGGAGCTGGCGCGCGCGACCAACCGGGGCGTCCGGATGCGCAACCGGTCCGCCCTGCTGTCCAAGGTCTTCCTGGACGGCCCGCTCACCCGGCAGGACCTGGTCCGCGGCACCGGGTTGAGCCAGCCGGCGGTGAGCAACGTGGTCGGCGACCTGATCGACGAAGGGCTCGTCGTCGAGGCGGGCGCCGTCGGGTCCGACGGCGGCCGGCCCGGCATGATGCTGCGGGTCGCGCCGCGCTTCGCGTTCGTCGTCGGGGTGGACGTCGGGGAGACCCGGGTCCGGGTGGAGCTGTTCGACTTCGCCATGACCCCGCTCGCCGGCGTCGCGTACCCGCTCGCGTCGCGGCGGACGGACCCGGCGGAGGTGGCCGGGCACGTGCTGGCCGGGATCGGCGCGGTCACCGCCCGGGCCGGGGTGGCCGCCGACGAGGTGCTCGGCGTCGGCGTCGGCGTGTCCGGGGTGGTCGAGCAGGGCCCGGAGGCCGTGGTGCACGCCCAGTCGCTCGGCTGGGACCGGGTGCCGCTGGAGCGGCTGATCGCGGCGGGCACCGACCTGCCGCTGCACATCGACAACGGGGCCAAGACGCTCGGGCAGGCGGAGATGTGGTTCGGCGCCGGCCGGGGGGCCCGGCACGCCGTCTTCGCGCTGGTCGGTTCCGGGGTCGGCGCCGCGGTGGTGACCGACGGGGTGACGTACCGGGGCGCCTCCAGCAGCGCGGGGGAGTGGGGGCACACCACCCTGCTCTACGGCGGGCGGCCCTGCCGCTGCGGAGCCCGCGGCTGCCTGGAGGCCTACGTCGGAGCGGCGGCCGTCGTCGACCGTTACCGGGAGGCCCGGGGTGGTCGCCCGGTCCCGGGCGGGGACGAGGAGTCCCAGCTGGCGGCCCTGATCGAGGCCGCCGACGACTCGGCCGCCGCCCGGCGCGTGCTGACCGAGACGGCGGAGTACCTCGGTGCCGGGGTGGCCAACCTGATCAACCTGTTCAATCCGGAGCGGGTCGTGCTCGGGGGCTGGGCCGGCATGGCCCTGGGCGACCTGCTGCCGGCCGTGCGGGAGGCCGCCGGCCGCCAGGCGCTGCGCCAGCCGTACCAGCAGGCCTCGATCGAGCTAGGTCTGCTGGGTGTCGACGCGGTGGCGCTCGGCGCGGCGACGCTTCCGATCGCCCGGCTGCTCACGGCCGGCGGCCTCCGGCCGGTGGACCGGCGGGTCGCCGGGCAGGCGGAGCCTCCCCGTCGACGACCGGCGCCGGGGACGCCGTGACGGCCGCGTGGCGGTGACCAGGGACGGTGCCGTCGGGATGGGCCACATCACTTCACTTGATAAAAGATTGCAGGTTCTGCAAGATCGCTTGTAGTGTCCTCGCGTGACTTCCGCCAGCATCGAGCCCACTCCCGGCCGGCGCGACCGCAAGAAGCGCCGGACCCGGGCCGCGCTGACCGAGGCGGCGCTGCGCCTGGTGGCCGAGCGCGGCCTGGCCCAGGTGACGGTGGAGGAGATCAGCGAGGCGGCCGACGTCTCCCCGCGTACGTTCTTCAACTACTTCGCCTGCAAGGACGACGCCCTGGTCGGTGACCAGGCGGGCGACGCCGCCCGTCTGGTGGCCCGGCTGGCCGCCGTGCCGCCCGAGGTGCCCGTGCTGACCGCGCTGCGCACCGCCCTCGACGACGTCATCGACGAGGTGCGCGCCGAGCGCGAGCTGTGGTGCCTGCGGATGGACGTGGTGGCGCGCAACCCCGCGCTGTTGCCGCGCCTGGTGGCCGGCAACGCCGAGACGGAGCGGGCCATCGTCGAGGTCGTCGCGGCGCGGGTCGGCGTCGACCCCGACCACGGCTACCCCGCGCTGGTCACCGCCGTGACGGGCGCCGTGCTGCGCACCGCGATGACCCGCTGGGCCGCCCACCCCGCCCAGCCGGATCTGGCCGACCTCGTCGACGAGGCCTTCGCCGCCCTCGCCGCGGGGCTGCCGCAGCCCGACCGGTCCTGACCCGCAAGCCCCTTCCGGGAAGGTGCCCGGGAGGCCGTGAACCCGTACCCGGTAAGGAAGGTCAATGACCGCCACCGTGCCCGCCGAGACCGCCAAGGTCGGCGCCGGCCGCATGTCCCGCCGCGAGGTGCTCCAGGCACTCTCGGGCCTGATGGTCGGCATGTTCGTGTCGATCCTCGCCTCCACGGTCGTGGCGAACGCGCTGCCGCGCATCATCGCCGACCTCAACGGCACCCAGACCGTCTACACCTGGATCGTCACCACCGAACTGCTGGCCATGACGGCGACCGTGCCGCTGTGGGGCAAGATGGCCGACCTCTACAGCAAGAAGCTGCTGATCCAGCTCTCCCTCGGCCTCTTCGTGATCGGCTCGCTGATCGCCGGCCTGACCCCGAACGTCGAGGTGCTGCTGGCCAGCCGGGTCGTCCAGGGCGTCGGCGCCGGCGGCATGACCGCCCTGGCCACCATCGTGATGGCGGCCATGATCCCGCCCCGCGAGCTGGGCCGCTACGCCGGCATCTTCGGTGCCGTGTTCGGTGTCGGCACCATCGCCGGCCCGCTGATCGGCGGCGTGCTGGTGGACACCTCCTGGCTCGGCTGGCGCTGGTGCTTCCTGATCGGCGTCCCGTTCTCCCTGCTCTCCATCTTCCTGCTCCAGCGCACCCTGCACCTGCCGGTGACCCGCCGCAAGGTGAAGATCGACTGGCTCGGCGCGCTGCTCATCACCGCAGGTGTCTCCACCGTCCTGGTCTGGTCGTCGTTGGCCGGCAACAAGTTCGCCTGGGCCTCGGGCTGGACGGCGCTCATGGTCGGTGGCGGCCTCGCCCTGCTGGCGCTGGCCGTCTGGGTGGAGTCGCGGGCGGCGGAGCCGATCGTGCCGCTGGGCATCTTCCGCAACCGGACGGTCTCGCTGACCACCGTCGCCAGCATCCTGGTCGGCGTGGCGATGTTCGGCGGCACCGTGTTCCTGTCCCAGTACTTCCAGCTCTCGCTGGGCAAGTCGCCGACGGTGGCGGGGCTGATGAGCCTGCCGATGATCCTGGGCCTGCTGGTCTCGTCGACGGTGGCCGGCCAGCTCATCACCAAGTACGGCCGCTGGAAGCGTTACCTGGTGACCGGCGCCGCCGTGATGGTCGTCGGCATGCTGCTGCTGGCCACCATCGACGCCGGGACCAGCGTCGTGCTGCTCAGCGTCTACATGGCGGTGCTCGGCGTCGGCGTCGGCATGCTCATGCAGAACCTGGTGCTCGCGGCGCAGAACGACGTGCCGGCGCACGAGTTGGGCGCGGCCACCTCCGTGCTCACCTTCTTCCGCAGCATGGGCGGCACGATCGGCGTCAGCGCGCTCGGCGCGGTGCTGGCGAACCGGGTCGCCACGCTGAGCGCGGAGAAGCTCGGCCCGCTGGCCGGCGGCGCCCCGGGCGGGGAGGGCTCCACCGAGGTGCCCGACCTGTCGGCCCTGCCCGAGCCGGTGCTGAGGATCATCCAGGACGTGTACGGGACCGCCACCGGCGAGCTGTTCCTGGTGGCCACCCCCTTCGCGGTGCTGGCCCTGGTGGTGGTGCTGTTCATCCGGGAGAAGCCGCTGCACACCCTCAGCGGTGATGAGCGGCGGGCCAAGGAGGAGGCGGCTGCCGTCCTGCCCGGCGCGCACTGAGCCACCCGATCGGGGGCGGTGCGGCCGCGCCGGGCCGCCCCCGCCCGCCGGTCGATCCGTTCCGCCCCGCCGACCGCCGTCAGGCCGGCAGGGACCCCGGCGCGGGGACCGCCGGCGGCCGGCGTCCCGGCGCGGCGAGCGGCACCGGCCGGCGTACGGGCGGCCAGGCCGCCGGGATGCGCTCCAGCACCCCGCCGGCGAAGACGTCGCGCAGGCCGAGCGGCTTGAGGTGGACGTACCCGATGTGGCAGTCGCAGACCGCGTTGCCGCACGGCCGGGGCCGCAGGGCCGCCCGCCACGACCCGTCGTAGAGGTTGCCGATCGGCTCGTCGATGAAGTGGCAGCGGCGCACCGTGCCGTCGCCGCGCACCGAGATCGCCGTCTCGCCCGCGTGGCACGGCCGGTCGAGCGACACGTGCGGGCGCGCGCTGTAGCCGAACAACGGATCCAGCTCCGTCCACGTCGCCTCCTCGGCGGCGTCGTAGCGTCGGCCCTCGGCGGCGTTGACCCACAGGTAGACCTCGGCGGGCAGGGCGGCCCGCAGCGCCCGCGCCTCGGCGAGGTGCTCCGGCAGGCCGACCACCCCCACCGAGTAGCGCACACCCAGCTCGGTCAGCCGGGTGCACCGGCTCAGGAAGCGGTCCCGGTCGACCTGGCCGGGGTGGTAGGTGCTCCACAGGGCGACGGCGCGCGGGTCCGCGTCGGCCAGCCAGTCCACCCGGGCGGCGAGGTTGGTCTGGATGACCACCCGCTCGACGTGCGGCAGGTGCGACAGCGACACCATCGCGTCGCGGTACCAGCGGCGGGTCAGCCCCTCGCCCCACGGGGTGAACAGCACCGACAGCCGCACGTCGCCGGTGGTCGCCACCCAGCCGGCGAACCGCGCGAGCGCCGCCCGGTCGGCGCGCAGCAGCTCCGGCGGGTCCCGCCGCTTGGCGAACGGGCAGTACGGGCAGTCGTAGTTGCAGCTCGCCAGGGGCCCCCGGTAGAGGATCGCCAGGTTCACCTCGGCACGTACCCGGTCATCGCGTCGCGGACCCGGGCCGAGGTCAGCCACGGGCCGATCGCGTCGGAGCGGGCCAGCCCGGCCGGCGTCAGCCGCAGCCCGCCGTCGCCGGCCCAGCCGCGCTCGGCCAGCCGGCCCAGCTCGGGGAAGTCGTTGCCCGGAAGCGCGCCGAAGCGGGCCCGGTAGGCCGCCGCGTCGACCCCCTCGGCGCGCAGCAGCGACTTGAGCAGCCACCGGCGGCGCTGCTCCGCGCCGTCGAGGGCGAACCCGAACTCGGCGAAGCGGAAGTCGTCGGCCGGGCGGGCCAGGTAGTCGTCGAGCACCGCGCGCACCTGCGACACCCCGACCGCGTAGTCGAACGAGTAGTGCAGGGACGTGGTGTAGGAGCGGGCGCCGCAGCCCAGGCCCACCATGCCGTCGTCCTGGCAGCAGTAGTCCGGCCCGTCGGGGGTGGGCGCGTCGGCCCGGCGGAACTGGCGCATCGACTCCTGCCGGTAGCCGGCCGCGCCGAGCGTCGCCACGGCCTGCTCGTAGAGGGCGAGGCGCTGGGCGTCCCAGTCCGCGCGGGCGTGCGCCCGCCGCCCGAGCCCGGTCAGCGGGCGCACGTACAGCGGGTAGAGGTACAGCTCCTCCGGGCGCCACGCCAGGGCCGCGTCGAGGCTCTGCCGCCAGGTGTCGGCGTTCTGCCCGTCGATGCCGTAGATCAGGTCGATGTTGAGCACGGGGATGCGGGCGTCGCGGATCGCCGCCAGGGCCGCCTCCACCTCCGCGCGCCGCTGCGGGCGGCCGGCGGCCCGGGCCTCGGCGTCGAGGAAGCTCTGCACACCGATGCTCACCCGGGTGGTGCCGTGCGCGGCGAGCACCGCGAGCCGCTCCGGCGTCGCGGTCGCCGGCGAGGTCTCCACCGACAGCGGTACGCCCGGCAGCCGGGCCCCCATCGCGGTGGCGACGGCGAACAGCTCGGTCAACTCGTCGGCGGTCAGGTAGGTGGGGGTGCCACCGCCCAGCGCCGCGCGGGCGTAGCCGGCGTCGTCGCCCAGCGCGTCGGCGACCCGGCCGGCCTGCCGGCGCAGCTGCCGCAGGTACGCCGTCACCTGCTCGGCGGGCGCGTTGGCGCGGGTGAACAGGTTGCAGAACCCGCAGCGCATCTCGCAGAACGGCAGGTGCACGTAGAGGAAGAGCGCCTCGCGCGCCTCGGCCCGCCACACGTCCGCCAGCAGCGGGCGCGGGCGCAGCGGCCGGTAGGAGGTCTTGTGCGGGTACGCGTACAGGTACTGCTGGTACGGCGAGCCGTCGAGGCCCGTGTCGGTGCTGGTCACCATTCCCCCGGTCGCAGGACGAAGTGGGCGTACGGGACCGTCCACACCACGTCGTGGCCGATCCGGTGGCCGGTGTGGCCGTCCTCGCCGTACGCGGTGCCGTGGTCGGAGCAGACGATCGCGAACACCGGCCGGCCCCGCCCGGTGAGCAGGGCGAAGAGCCGGTCGATCCGGCCGTCGACGTACTCCAGGGCGGCGGCGTGGCTGGCCAGGTCGTCGACCTGGGCCCCGGGCAGGTGGTGCCGGTTGGGCTGGTGCAGGGCGGCGACGTTGAGGAACGTGAACAGCGGCTGCCGCGCCGGCACGCGCGGCAGCACCTCGGCCAGCCGGTCGAGCTGCGCGTCCAGGCAGGTGGGGGAGGTGACCCCGAACCCGGGCTCCCAGTGCGCCTCGGCGAACAGGCCCGGCAGCACCGCCCCGAGCGGGCTGCGCCGGTTGAAGAACCCGACGCCGCCCACACAGAGCGTGTGGTAGCCGACGTCGGCGAGCGCCGTGGGCAGGTCGGGGGCGTCGAAGACCCAGGTGTCGGCGCCGGCCGTCTCGCTGCCGGGGAACGCCGCCGCGTAGAGCCGCTCGTGCCGGCCCGGGGTGACCGGGGTGGGCAGGAAGCCGGCGAAGAACGCGTGGTGCGCGGCGTAGGTGAAGCTGGCGGGGGAGTGCCGGCGCTCCCACCGCCCGCCGGGCAGCACCCGCGCCAGGTGCGGCGTGCGCCCCCGCGCGGCCAGGTCGGCGGCGACGTCGTGGCGCAGCGTGTCGAGGGTGAGCAGGAGCAGGTCGTGGCTGCCGATCAGACTGCGCACGCGAGCACCTCCCGCCCCGTCGCGTCCCCGCGCGACGGCCCGGCCGCGGCCCCCCAGCGGTCCCACCGGCCGTCGGTCAGGGCGCGCACCTGCTCGGCGTAGGTGTCCCGGCCGTCGGTGAGGACCCCCGGCAGCAGGTCGCCGAAGGCGTTGACCTCGGCCACCGCGTGGCGCCGCCAGCCGAGCAAAAACATCAGGTCGATGCCGACCTGGAGGGTGCGGGGGAAGCACCGGGCCACCCGCTCGCACGTCTCCATCGCCGCCGCCCACGCCGCCGGCCCGGCCGCCGCGCGCAGCTCGGCGAGGTCCCCGCGCGCGTTGCCCAGGTGCAGGTTGGTCAGCGGCCCCCGGGCGGCGCGCACCACGGCGTGGGTGGGCCGCCCGGCGACCGCCACCACCCGCAGGTCGACCACCCGGTCGCCGAGCCCCGCCTTGGGCAGCCACCGCTCCACGTGCAGGCCGTCGGCGGCGATCCGGTCGACGATGGCGGCGACCTCGGTCTCGTCGGTGTAGCGGCGCGGGCGCAGCGAGTTGAACAGCCCGTCCGGGGTCGCCTCGATCGTGGTGACCGCCTGCACCCGCTGCCTGGCCACGGCCAGCGCGACGACCCCGGCGGCCGACGAGCCGTGTGCGGGCTTGACGAACACGCGGCTCCAGCGGGCCGCCGCCATCGCCGAGCGCAGCTGCGCCCACCCGTGCACCGGGGGCAGCGCGGCCGGCACCGGCACCCCGGCGGCCGACAGCCGGGCGTGGCAGCGCCGCTTGTCGCACAGCACCGCGACGTCCGCCGGATCGTTGAGCAGTTCCGCGCCGCCGGCGGCGACCCGGTCCAGGCCCCGCAGCAGCCCGGCGTACGTGTCGGCCAGGCCGATCAGCTCGCCGTGCCGCGCCGGCGAGGCGGACCGGCGCAGCAGCCGGTCCACCTCGGCGTCCTCCCCGGGCGAGTCGATCCGCACCACCGCGCCGGCCTCGGGCGGCGCCGCGCCGGTCAGCACGTCGGCCCAGGGCAGCACCTGCGGCCGGGGCAGGCCGGCGGCGAGGACCGCCCGGGTGAACAGGTCGACCCGGCGGTTGCCGGGGTTGCCGACGACGGTCAGGCGCATGTCACTCCGACACCGCCGTGTAGCGGTAGCTCTCGCCGTCGTACTCCTCGGGCTCCTGCGGGTCGGAGACGTCCACCGCGACGCCCGGCAGCGCGGCGACCAGCGACGCGGCGGTCTCCTCCGTCAGGTAGTGGTGGGACAGGTCCAGCTCCGCCAGGTGGGTCAGCGGCTGCCCGGCCAGCAGGGCCGCCGCGCCCTCGTCGCCGAGGGTGCCCATCGACAGGTCCAGCCGTCGCAGCCGGGGCACCACCGGCGCCGACGCCAGCGCCCGGGCGAGGTCGTCGGCGATCTCCGAGTTGCGCAGGCCGAGCCGGCGCAGCTGCGGGAACCGTTCCCCGGCCAGCAGCGGGGCGAGGTCGGTGACCTGCGTGTCGCCGCCGTAGTCGGAGGTGCCGAGCCACAGCTCCAGGTCGGTCAGCGCGGGCAGGTCGGAGTCGAGCACCGCGCCGACGAACGCCCGGGACAGCCCGCCGCTCTCCACCGCCAGCTCGCGCAGCCGCGCGTGCCGTACCGGGGAGAAGTCGAAGTCCTCGCCGCCGCGCACCCGCAGCACCTCCAGCGCCGGGTACGCCGTCAGCAGCGCGCTGACGTCGCCCACCCTCATCCAGGAGACCTCGCACTCCTCGCCGGTGATGTCACCGAGGAACAGGGCGCGCAGGGCGGGCAGGCGCGACGCCGCCGCGCAGAGTTGCGCGACCGGGGCGCGGTGGAACGCCGCGTAGCCCCAGGAGCCGACGACCAGGGACTCCACGGACGGCCCGGCCTGCGCGACGAACCGGTCGAACGCGTCGCGGAACTCCTCCGAGAGCGCGTTCTCCGTGGTCTCGTCGTCGAAGTGCCAGTGGGCGATCCGCCACGAGACCGGGCCGTCCACCGTGGGCAGCGGCCCGTCGGCGGGGACGTCCACCACCGGACGGCCGGCGAAGTGGCGCGCGTGGGAGCCGAAGGTCATCGCCGCTCACTCCCCGACGGCCGTGTAGCGGTGCAGCGTGCCGTCGAAGTCCTCGGCGACCTGCGGGTCGGAGAGGTCCACCCGCACGCCCGGCAGGGCGGCGGCCACCGCTGCGGCCATCTCCTCGGAGAGGAAGTGGTGCTCCAGGTCGAGCCGCGTCAAATGGGTCAGCGGCTGCCCGGCCAGCAGCGCCTTCGCGCCCTCGTCGGTCAGCGTCCCCATCGACAGGTCGAGCGCCTCCAACCGGGGGACGACCGGTGCGGTCGCGACGGCCGCCGCAACGGCGTCGGCGATCTCCGCGTTGCAGAGCCCGAGGTGCCGCAGGGCGGGCAGGCCGGCACCGGAGAGCACCCCCGCCAGGTCCTCGGCGCTCGCGTCGCCGCCGTAGTCCCTGCGGCCGAGCCACAGGTCCAGCCGGTGCAGGGCCGGCAGCTCGCACGCCCCGACGGCGCGGACCACCCCGGCCGGCAACCCGCCCGACTCGAAGCGCAGTTCGCGCAGCTCGGCGTGGCGGACCGGCTCCAGCCGCAGGCCCTGCGCGCCGCGCACCCAGAGCACCCCCAGCGACGGGTACGCCGCGAGCAGCGGGGTGATGTCGCCGTGGGTGAGCCAGGAGATCTCGCACTGCTCGTAGGTCAGGTCGGCGAGGAAGACCGCCCGCAGCCCGGTCCACTCCCCGGCGGCCTCGACCAGCGTCTCGACCGGCAGCGGCCGCTCGTAGGCCTCGCCCCACTCACCGATCACCAGGGCGCGTACGGCGTCGGGCGGCACCTGCTCCCGCAGCGCCCGTACGAGACCGGCGAACTCCTCGGGCTCCGCGTCGTGCTCCTCGACCTCCAACCGCCAGGCGACCGCCGAGGGATCGTCGGGAAGGCTCATCCCCGGGGTGAAGGGCACTACCGGTAATCCGACGAACGACGACACGTGCGAGCTGATCACGCCTACCTCCGGTCCGACTGGTGCAGCGGCGGCGCGACGGTAACAGGTCCGGCCGACAGGATGATCAGTGAGCCGGCCGGCCGGCGGGCGGCGCGGACGCCGGCCGGAACCGGGCGGCGGTCGCCGGGAGCCGCCCGGGTTCCCGGCGCGGACCGGCGGCCGGTCACAGCCCGAAGAAGTCCAGGTAGGCGTCGATCTGGTGGGCGAGCATCGGCTCGCCCGGATGCGCCCGCAGCCCCCGCGCCCGCGCCTGGGCCAGCAGGAGCGTCTCCGCCGGCGTCATGATGATGTCGGCGACCACGGCGTGCGCCGGCAGCTCCGCCACCGCGAACGGTGGCGGGTCGTCGGGGCGCAGCCCCAGGGGCGTGGCGTTGACCGCGAGGTCGGCGTCGGCCAGTCGCGGTCGCGCCGTCGCGCCGACCCGGCCGGGGTACGCGGCGGACAGCCGCCGCCACAGCGTCTCCAGCCGGTCCGGGTCGGTGTCGCTGAGGTGCAGGTGCGCCACGCCGGCGTCGAGCAGGGCCACCGCGATGGCGCTGCCCGCCCCGCCCGCGCCCACCACGCACGCCCGGCGGCCCCGGGGGTGGTGCCCGGCCCCGGCCAGCCCGCGGACGAACCCGTCGCCGTCGAAGGTGTCGGCGGTCCACGTCCCGTCGGGCTCGCGCCGCAGCGCGTTGGCGCTGCCCGCGAGGCGGGCGCGGTCGCTGGCGCGGTCGGCGAGGTCGAGCGCGGCGGCCTTGTGCGGCACGGTGACGAGCATCCCGTCCAGGTTGGCCACCCGTTGCAGACCCCGCACCACCTGGGTGAGGTCGGCCGGCGGCGCGTGGACCGGGACGAGCACCGCGTCGGTGCCGCGCCGGGCCAGCACCGGGTTGAGCAGCCCGGGGGCGCGCACCTGGGCGATCGGGTCGCCGAGCAGCGCGTACACCCTCGTGGCGCCGCCAATCTCGGTCATCAGGGCGCCTCCGCGGGGCAGGGGTCGTCCGGCGCGGCCGGAGGGGGCGGTGCCGACCCTAACCGACGGCCGCACCCGCCCCGACACGGCCCGACCACGCGGCGGCCCGGCCACGCCGTACGGGGCGTGGCCGGGCCGCCGGTACGGATCAGGAGGTGGTGGAGGCCTGCGCGGGGAGGGCGTCGAGCCGGCGGGACAGGGTGAGCAGGGAGTACCCGATCAGGGCGAGGACCACCCCGAGGCCCATCGCCAGGGCGGCGACCCCGAAGGAGACGACCGAGGTGAACAGGGAGGCGCGCAGGAACGAGCCGTTCATGACGGTCTGCCGGGTGGGATCCTCCCGGCCGAGTTCGGCGTACGTCTTGCCGCCGCTGGCCTCCAGCGAGTGCTTCTCGATGACCTCGGCCTCCGCGTACGCGGTCAGCGGGCCGTCGATCTTCTCGCCGGCGAACCAGTCCGCGTCGGCGGAGACGGTGATGCGTTCGTCGGCCAGTTGGCTCTGCACGGTGAACCAGGTGGCGGCCCCGCCGATCAGCATGACCAGGCCGGCGACGATGACCAGGACGGACAGCAGCCGGACGGTGGAGCCGACCGCTCGGGACTTCGCAGCGGTGTCGCTCATGGTGTCTCCTCTCCCGCGTCCCTGGGCAGGCGCCCGGGCGCGGATGTGCTTTTCCGCAGAAGTGGGCCACAGTATCGGCAATCCGGCGACCGGCCGCATCCGTCGCAGCGGGCCTTCGCCTTCCGGGGACTGGTGATTTCGCCGATGCGCCGCCGCCGGCACCCCCTAAGACTGATGCACGTCGATATGCCCCGTCCCGTAGGGAGTGCCCGACGTGTCATCGCCAACCATCACCGTCCGTCCCCGTCCCGCCTTCCGGCTCGCCGGGCTGGCCGTGGCCGCCGTCCTCGCCACGGCGGGCGCGCTCGCCGCGCCGCCGGCCGCCCAGGCCGCCGCCAACCCGTACGAGCGCGGTCCGGCCCCGACCGTCGCCCTGCTGGAGGCCAGCCGTGGCCCCTTCGCCACCGCGTCGCTGAGCGTCTCGTCGTGGAGCGTGACCGGCTTCGGCGGGGGCGTCATCTACTATCCGACCAGCACCGCCGAGGGCACCTTCGGTGCCGTCGCCATCTCGCCCGGCTACACGGCGGCCTGGTCCAGCATCGACTGGCTCGGGCCGCGGATCGCCTCGCACGGCTTCGTGGTGATCGGCATCGAGACCAACAGCCGCTTCGACCAGCCCGACAGCCGTGGCCGGCAGTTGCTCGCCGCGCTCGACTACCTGACGCAGCGCAGCTCGGTGCGGGGCCGGATCGACGCCAGTCGGCTCGCCGTGTCCGGCCACTCGATGGGTGGCGGCGGCAGCCTGGAGGCGGCGGTCGCCCGGCCGTCGTTGCAGGCCGCCGTGCCGCTGGCGCCGTGGAACCTGGACAAGACCTGGTCCGACGTCCGGGTGCCGACCCTGATCGTCGGCGGGGAGAGCGACAGCATCGCGCCGGTCTCGTCGCACTCGGAGCCGTTCTACACCAGCATCCCGGCCTCGTCGGAGAAGGCGTACCTGGAGCTCAACGGGGCGAGCCACTTCTTCCCGCAGACGGTCAACACGCCCACCGCCCGCCAGGCGGTGGCCTGGTTGAAGCGGTTCGTCGACGACGACACCCGCTACGAGCAGTTCCTCTGCCCGGGCCCGAGCGGCTCGGCCATCCAGGAATATCGCAACACCTGCCCGAGCGCCTGACGCGGTGCGGGGCGGTCGCCGTCGGCGGTCGCCCCGCGACGCGTGGTTGCCCGGCCGGTGCAGAAACCGTCGGTCGCCGCCCAGTTCGGGCGGCGACCGACGAGCGTGCGCGGCCAGGGCATCGAAGGTATTGACGGCCCACGTCAGAAACGTACACTCCCAGTGTAAATACTGGCGGCTGCCGGGGGACGGGTGATGGAGCAAGGGCTCGCACTGCACCACATCGGGGTCCGCTTCGGCGGCCTCACCGCCCTCGACGACGTCTCGCTGCGGGTGCCGCCCGGCCGGGTGGTCGGCGTGATCGGCCCCAACGGCGCCGGCAAGACCACGCTGTTCAACGTGGTCTGCGGCTTCGTCGCGCCGGACGACGGGACGCTGACCCTCGACGGCCGGCCGCTGCGCCCGCGCCCGCACCGGCTGACCCGCCTCGGCGTCGCCCGCACGTTGCAGGGCACCGGGCTCTTCGCCGGGCTCACCGTGCTGGAGAACGTGATGACCGGGGCCACCCACACGGCCCGCGCCGGTTTCCTCGCCGCCCTGCTGGGCCTGCCCCGCAGCGACCGCGACGAGCGCCGGCTGCGCCGGCACGCCCTCGACGTCCTCGACACCCTGGGCATCGCCGGGCACGCCGACGCCGTGCCGGGCACGCTGCCCTTCGCCGTACGCCAGCGGGTCGCCCTGGCCCGCGCGCTGGCCGCGCGGCCCCGGCTGCTCCTGCTCGACGAACCCGCCGGGGGCCTGGGCGCCGACGACATCGCCGAGCTGGCGGAGCTGGTCCGGGGGCTGCCCCGGCGCGAGGCCGATCCCTGCGCGGTGCTGCTGGTCGAGCACCACATGGACCTCGTGATGTCCGTCTGCGACGAGATCGTGGTGCTCGACTTCGGCCGGGTGATCGCCGCCGGCACCCCCGACGAGATACGCGACGACCCGGCGGTCGCCGACGCCTACCTCGGCGCCGCCGTCGACGAGGCCGCGGCATGAGCGGCGAGGCCCTGCTCGAGGTACGCGGCCTGACGGCCGGCTACGGCGGCGCGCCGGTGCTGCACGGCATCGACCTCACCGTGCCGAAGGGCGCCATCGCGGCGGTCGTCGGCGCCAACGGGGCCGGCAAGACCACCCTGCTGCGCGCGCTCTCCGGCATGCTGCGCCCGGCCGCCGGCCGGGTCGTCCTGGCCGGGGAGGACCTGCGCGGCGTCGCGGTGGAGCAGCTCGTACGCCGCGGCATGGCCCACGTGCCGGAGGGACGCGGGGTGGTCGGCGAGCTGACGGTCGACGAGAACCTGCGCCTCGGCGGGCTGTGGCGGCGCGACCGGGCCGACGCCGCCCGCGCCCTCGACGAGGTCTACCAGCTCTTCGCGCCGCTGGCCCGACGGCGACGACATCACGGGCACCAGCTCTCCGGCGGCGAACGGCAGATGCTCGCCCTCGGCCGGGCGCTGGTCGGCCGGCCCCGCCTGCTGCTGCTCGACGAGCCGTCGCTCGGCCTGGCGCCGCGCGTGGTCGCCCAGACCATGGCACTGCTGCGCCGGCTGCGCGACGACACCGGGCTGACCGTGCTGCTGGTCGAGCAGAACGTACGCAGCGCCCTCTCGATCGCCGACGAGGGTGTGGTGATGTCCCTGGGCCGCGTCGTCACCACCGCCCCGGCCGCGCGGCTGCGCGACGACGCCGACCTACGGCACGCCTACCTCGGTTTCTGAACCCCTCGTCCCCGCAAGGGAGGACCGTTGGACCGCTTCGTCTTCCTCACCCTCGACGGACTGTCCAGGGGCGCGGTCCTCGCCGCGTTCGCCCTGGCGCTGGTGCTCATCTGGCGGGCGGCCCGGATCGTCAACTTCGCCCAGGGCGCGATGGCCGTCGCGACCGCGTACGTGGCGTACAGCGTCTCCGCCGCGACCGGCTCCTACTGGCTGGGGTTCCTGGCCGCGCTTGCCGCCGGGCTGCTGCTCGGCGCGGCGGTGGACCTGGTCGTCATGCGGTTCGTCGACCACGCGTCACCGCTCAACCCGGTGATCGTCGCGCTCGGGCTGGTGCTGCTGATCCAGGCCGTCCTCGGCATGGTGTACGGCAGCGAGTTCCTGCCCGCCGGCACGCCCTTCTCCCGCAATCCGCTGACCGTGGGCGGCGTCGCCGTCCTGTCGCCGTACGACCTGTTCGTCTTCGCGGCGGTCGCGGTGGTGGTCGTGGGGCTCGCCTGGACCTTCACCCGTACGGCGGTGGGCCTGCGGATGCGCGCGGCGGCGTTCGCCCCCGAGGTGTCCCGCCTGCTCGGGGTGAACGTGGGCGGCATGCTCACCCTCGGCTGGGCCCTGGCCTCCGGGGTCGGCGCACTGGCCGGCATGCTGGTCATCCCCACCGAGCTGGGCCTGCACCCGCACGCGATGGATCTGGTCTTCGTCTCGGCGTTCACCGCCGCCGTGGTGGGTGGGCTGGACAGTCCACCCGGGGCGGTGGTCGGCGGCCTCGCGGTCGGTCTGCTGCTGTCCTACGTCAGCGGCTACGCCGGCAGCGACCTCACCCCGCTCGCGGTGCTGGTGCTGCTGCTGGCGGTGCTGCTGGTCCGGCCCGGTGGGCTGTTCGCCCCGGTCGCGGCGAGGCGGGTGTGAGCGCCACCCGGGCGGCGACCCCGCCGGGCACGAAGGCGCGGGTCGACCGCGCCGGCCCCGTCGAGCCCCGCCGCGGCTCGACCCTGCTGCGCCACCTCGGCCTCGCGGCCGTCGCCGCGCTGCTGGTGTTGGCCGCGAGCTACGGGCTGGAGCCGTTCCGCAACTTCCAGCTCGCCACCGTGGCCGCCTACCTGTGCGCCACCGCCGGGCTGACCGTCCTCACCGGGCTCAACGGGCAGCTCTCGCTGGGGCACGGGGCGCTGATGGCCACCGGCGCGTACACCGTGGCCCTGTGCCAGAACGCGTTCGCCGACGCCGGGATGACCGGCGGCTGGCTGCTCCCGGTGTCGCTGGGCGCGGCCGTCCTGGCCGCCCTCGCGGTGGGCGCCGTGGTGGGGGTGGCCGCCGCCCGGCTGCGCGGGCCCTACCTGGCCGGCGTCACCCTGGCCGTCGCGGTCGTCGTGCCGGCGCTGGCCGTCACCTTCGACGGCGTGTTCAACGGCGAGCAGGGCCTGGCGGTGCCGGTCGAGCCCCCGCCGGTGGCCCTCGGCCCCTACTTCCCCTACGAGCGGTGGCAGCTCTGGGTCACCGCGGCGGCCACCCTGCTGGCCCTGCTGCTGCTGGCCAACCTCGTGCGCAGCCGGTACGGCCGCACCTTCCGGGCGGTCCGCGACGACGAGGTCGCCGCCCGCCTCGCCGGCATCCACGTCGCCCGCACCCAGGTGCTCGCCTTCGTGGTCAGCGCGGCCGGCGCCGGGCTCGGCGGCGCACTGCTCGCGGTCCTGGCGCAGAGCGTGTCGCCCGGGGCGTTCTCGCTGACGCTGTCGCTGTTCCTGCTGATGGCGGTCGTCATCGGCGGCCTGGGCAGCCTCGCCGGCGCGGCGTGGGGTGCCGTCCTGCTGGTCGCCCTGCCCGACCTGACGCACACCCTCACCGAGCAGCTCACCCTGTCGCCGGCGCTCGCGCAGCGGGTCGAGGGCAACCTGCCCCTGGCCATCTTCGGGCTCACCCTCGTCGTCGTCATGATCGCCGCTCCGGGCGGCGTGCAGGGCCTGCTGTCCCGGCTGGCCCGGGCCGCCTCCGCGCGCCGGCCGGGCCGACGACGGCCCTGAGCCGTCCCGGCCCGCCGGCAGCCCGCACCCGTCCCACCCGAGCACCCGCCCACACCCACCCCACCACCAACCGGACCGAGGAAAGGTCGGTGTCTGACATGACACGAACGGCACGGCGCGGATTCGCGCTCGCCACCGCCATCACCCTGCTCGTCGCCTCCGCCGCCTGCACCGGGGACGACGGTGGCGGCGGGGGCACGGTCCCCGGCGTCACGGACACCGAGATCGTGGTCGGCACGCACATGCCGCTCACCGGCCCCGCCTCCGCCGGCTACTCCAAGATCGCCCCGGCCACGAAGGCGTACTTCGACCACGTCAACGCCAACGGCGGCGTGCACGGCCGCAAGATCACCTACAAGATCATGGACGACGGGTACAACCCGGCGAACACCCAGCAGGTGGTCCGCCAGCTCGTCCTGCAGGACAAGGTCTTCGCGATCCTCAACGGGCTCGGCACGCCGACCCACACCGGCGTGCTCGACTTCCTCAAGAGCAACCGGGTGCCCGACCTCTTCGTCGCCTCCGGCAGCCGCAGCTGGGACCAGCCCGACCGCTATCCGGGCACGTTCGGCTTCAACCCCGACTACACGGTGGAGGGCAAGATCCTGGCCCACCACGTGAAGACCAGCCTGCCGGGGCGCAAGGTCTGTTTCCTCGGCCAGGACGACGACTTCGGCCGCGACAGCCTCGTCGGAGTGGAGAAGGTGCTCGGCGCCGGCGCGGTGGCGGCGAAGCAGACGTACGTCACCAGCAACACCAACGTGGCGCCCCAGATCGGCGCGTTCAAGGCGGCCGGCTGCCAGGTCGTCATCCTCGCCACCGTGCCCGGCTTCACCGCCCTGGCCGTCGGCACCGCCGCCCGGCTCAAGTTCCAGCCGCAGTGGCTGGTCTCCAACGTCGGCGCCGACCACCCGACGCTGGCCAAGCAGCTCGGCGCCAACGCCGGGCTGCTGGAGGGCATGGTCGGCGCCAACTACCTGCCGATGCAGAACGACGCCGCCGACCCGTGGATCCAGCTCTTCACCAAGGTGAACAAGGAGTACAACGGCGACGCGCCCTTCGACGGCAACACCGTCTACGGCATGGCGGTCGGCTACCTCTTCGTGCAGGTGCTCCTCGCCGCCGGCAAGGACCTCACCCGCGAGGCGGTCACCGAGGCCGTCGCCAAGGGCGGCTACCAGGGGCCGGGGCTGGCCCCGCTGCGCTACTCCGACACCGACCACTCCGGCTACGGCGGGCAGCGGCTGACCCGGGTCAGCGGTGGGACGCAGGCCTACTTCGGGCCCACGTACGAGACGGACGAGGGCGACGGGCCGGTACGCGAACACACCGCCGCGCCGGTGGCGCCGCCGGCCAACGGGGTGCCGACGGCCTCCTGAACCGGTCGCACCGGGCGGTTCCGACCAGGCCCGCAGCGGTGAGCCCGGTGACCGTGGCGTGGCGCGCCGGCTTCCCGGCCCGCCACGCCCGGTCGGGGTCAGCTCAGCCGCTCGATCACCATCGCCATGCCCTGGCCGCCGCCGACGCACATGGTCTCCAGCCCGATCTCCCGGTCGTGCCAGCGCAGTGAGTTGATCAGCGTGGTGGTGATCCGGGCGCCGGTCATGCCGAACGGGTGACCCACCGCGATCGCGCCCCCGTTGACGTTGAGCCGGTCCCAGTCGACGCCCAGTTCCCGGGCGCTGGGCAGCACCTGTGCCGCGAACGCTTCGTTGATCTCGACGAGGTCGACGTCCCCGACGGACATGCCGGCGCGCCGCAGCGCCTGCCGGGACGCCTCCACCGGCCCGAGCCCCATGATCTCGGGGGAGAGGGCGCTCAGGCCGGTGGAGACGATCCGGGCCAGCGGGGCGACGCCCAGCTCCCGCGCCCGTACGTCGGACATCACCACGAGCGCGGCGGCGCCGTCGTTGAGCGGGCAGCAGTTGCCGGCGGTGACCGTGCCGTCGGGCCGGAACACCGGCGGCAGCGCCGCCACCGCCTCCAGGGTCACCCCGGCGCGCGGCCCGTCGTCGGCGGTCACCACCGCCCCACCGGGCACCGTGACGGGGGTGATCTCGCGGGCCCAGAAGCCGTCGGCGATCGCCTTCTCGGCCAGCAGTTGCGACCGTACGGCGAACTCGTCCTGGCTCAGCCGGGACACCCCGCGCAGGTGGGCCACGTTCTCGGCGGTCTGCCCCATCGCGACGTAGACGTCCGGCAACTCGCCGTCCCCGCGCGGGTCGTGCCAGCCCGACAGCTCGCCGGCCGCCCGGCTCGCCGTACGCGCCAGGGCCGGCGCGAAGGCGGGGTTGGTGGTGCCGGGGTGCCCGTCGGCGCGGCCCCGGTCGTATCGGGAGACGCACTCGACGCCGACGGAGAGGAAGGCGTGACCCTCGCCCGCGCGGATGGCGTGCAGGGCCATCCGGGTGGTCTGCAACGACGACGAGCAGTAGCGGTTGACGGTCGTGCCGGGCAGGTGGTCCAGCCCGAGCAGGGTGCCGACGACCCGGGCGAGGTTGTGGCCCTGCTCGCCCGCCGGCTGTCCGCAGCCGAGCATCAGGTCGTCGATCTCGCGCGGATCGAGCGCCGGCACCTGGTCGAGGGCGGCGCGTACGACGGTGGCGGCCAGGTCGTCGGCGCGCAGGTCGCGCAGGGAGCCCTTGTGCGCGCGCCCGATGGGCGACCGGGCGGCGGCGACGATGACGGCTTCGGGCATGACGGCGTCCTCTCCGGGATCCAACTATCTGCATCGACGGTGCGGTTAGGAGGGGAGGCTGTCAATGGAATGTGACGCGTCCATCGACGTTCCGTCGTTGACGACGGTCCGTGGCCCTCCTACTATCTGCATCGTGAATGCAGAATTGGGGCGACTCGCGGGCCGGGTCGCCCTCGTCACGGGCGACGGCGGGGTCAGCCTCGCCGGCCGGCCCGCCGGATGACCGCGCCGGGCCGGGGCCGGGCCGCCGGCGCGTCGCCCGTGGCTAGACTCGGCGCGGCGGAGCGGGCGACGTGACGGCGATGAGGAGGCGGGCGACGATGGGCGGTGCCGAGGCGCCGGTCCGGGTCGACGGCCGGACCGCCCGGGCCGAACGCACCCGGGCGGCGATCGTCGAGGCGCACCTGGCGCTCATCTCCGAGGGCGACCTGCGGCCGACCGGCGAGCGCATCGCCGAGCGGGCCGGCATCTCGCTGCGGACGCTCTGGACCAACTTCAAGGACATGGAGACGCTCTTCGAGGCCAGTGGCGCGGAGCTGCTCCGGCAGCAGGACGCGGCCTACCGGCCGATCTCGCCGGCGCTGCCGCTGGCCCGGCGGGTCGACGCGTACTGCCGGCAGCGGGCCCGGCTGCTCCAGCTCATCGCGCCGTCCGCCCGTGCCGCCCAGATGCGCGAGCCGGTCTCGGGGCAGCTGCGTCGCAACCGCCTCAAGCACATCGAGCGGGTCCGCGAAGAGGTCGAGCACCTCTTCGCCGCCGAGCTGGAGCAGGCCGGCCCGCACCGGGCGCAGGTGGTCCACGCGCTGGTGGCCGCGAGCATGTGGCCCGCCTGGTCGATGCTGCGCGACGGGCTGGGGCTGGGCGTGGACCAGGCCCGCGCGGTGATGGCCCGCACGGTAGCCGCGCTGCTGGCCGACATCGGCGCGCGCTGACGCGCGAGCGGGGTGGTCGGGCTTTCCATCGGGCTACCGATAGGTAACACTCGATGCATGGTTACTGCATCGTCAGTGCAATTAACCGTGTTGCGTGGCCGGACCGAGGAGCGCGCCGCCATCCGGCGGCTGCTGGGCGACCTGCCCACCGGCGGGGGAGCGCTGCTGCTCCAGGGCGAGCCGGGATCCGGCCGGAGCGCGCTCGTCGACTACGCGCACCGGCACGCCGAGGGCTGCGCCGTCCTGGCCGGCACGGGGCTCCCCGAGGAGGCCGACCTGCCGTACGCCGGGCTGCAACGGCTGCTGGACCCGGTGCTGGACCGCGCCCCGGCGCTGCCGGAGCACCAGCGGCGGGTGCTGCTGCGGGCGGTGGCCGGCGCGGGCTGCCCCGCCCACCGCCGCCTGGCGCTCTCCCTGGCCGTGCTCGGCCTGCTGGCCGCCGCCGCGCGGGAGACCCCCCTGCTGTGCACGATGGACGACGTGGACCGGGGCGACCAGCCCACGGCGGACGTGCTGGCGTTCGTCGCCCGTCGCCTGCACCGCTCGCGGGTGGCCGTCCTGCTCACCACCGCCGCGGACGTGCCGCTCGGCGGGATGGCCCGCCACCGGCTGCGCCCGCTCGACGACCGGGACAGCGTCGCCCTGCTCACCGACCGGCTGGGCGGCCGGCCGCCCGCGCCACCCGTGGCCGCCGCGCTCGGTGCGGCGGCCGGCGGCAATCCGCAGGCCCTTCTCGACCTGGCCGGGGTGCTCACCCCCGGGCAGTGCCGCGGGGAGGAACCCGTGCCCGAGACGCCCCCGCCCGACGGCAGGCTGGGCCGCGCCTACCGGGCCCGCGTGGACCGGCTGCCCGCCGACACCCGCCGCGTCCTGCTGCTCGCCGCGCTCGACGAGGACGGGGAGCCGGCCACCCTGGTCCGGGCGGCCCGCGCCGCCGGCACGGCGGTCGAGGCGCTCGCCCCGGCCGAACTCGCGGGCCTGGTCCGCGTCGAGCCGCGACGGGTCACCTTTCCGCAGCCCCTCGTCCGCACCGTCGTCCGGGCCGCCGCGCCGCTGGCCGAGCGGCGCGCGGCGCACCTGCTGCTCGCCGGCGTGCTGGACGGGACGCGGCACCGGCTGCGCCGGGCGGGACACCTCGCCGCCGCGGCCCCGGGCCCCGACCCCGCCCTGGCCGCCGAGTTGGAGCAGGCGGCGGCCGAGTACGCACGCGGGGGAGCGGTGGCCGCGGCGGCGCTGCACCGGGCCGCCGAACTCAGCGACGATCCGGTACGCGCCGCCGCCCGGCTGGTGGCCGCCGCCCGGTACGCCTGGTCGGCCGGCCGGGCGCACCGGGCCCGACTGCTGCTGGGCGAACTGCCCCCGGCCGCCGAGGTCGCCGTGGCGGGCCGGGCCGACCTGCTGCGCGGGGAACTGGAACTGCGCACCGGCCGACCCGGGCTCGCGCTCACCACGCTGCTGTCCGCCGCCGACACCCTGGCCGCCGCCGATCGCGCGTGCACCGGCACGGGTGGCGCGGACGGCGATCGCGCGCTGGCCCTCGGGGCGTTGGTGCGGGCGGGCGAGGCCGTCTGCTTCGCCGGCGACCAGTACCGCTACGCCGAGGTCGCGCGCCGGGCGGAGCTGTTGCGCCGCCCCGACGACCCGCCCGCGACCGAGCTGCTGAGCGCCTACGTCGCCGGGACGGCGGCGACCCTGCGCGGCGACCACGAGCAGGCCGGCCCGGCCCTGCGCCGGGCGGTCGTCCTCGGCGGACAGCTGACCGGGGCGGCGTCGACCCCCGCCGCCCTGACCTGCGCGGCGGCGGCCGGGCTGCTGGTGGCCGTGGACGGCGCGGCGCACCGGCTCGCCGAGCGCGCCGTCGAGCTGGCCCGCGAGCGGGGCGAGGTGTCCGCACTGCCGCGCGCGCTGGAGCTGCGGGCGGCCGCGGAGTACTGGCTGGGCCGGCACGACGCCGCGACGGACAGCTCCCGGGAGGGGCTGCGCATCGCCCGGGACACCGGCCAGGAGAACTGGGCCGGCGTACACCTGGGGATGCTGGCGGTGCTGGCGGCCGTGCGGGCCGACCGCGACACCGCCCTGCGCCGGATCCGGGAGATCGGCGAGGACGCGGGCGCGCACAGCCGGCCGCGCGCCCTCGCGCAGTGGGCGCTGGCCGTGCTCGACCTGGTCGACAACCGGCCGGCCGCCGCCGCCGCGCGACTGGCCGGGCTGGCCTGTCCGGGTACGGGCCGAGGGCAGGTGCTGGTCCTGGTGATGGCCACGCCGTACCTCGTGGAGGCGGCCGCCGCCGTCGCGGACCGTCCGGTCGCCGGCGCCGCCCTCGCCGTGTTCGACCGGTGGGCCAGCAGCACGGCGAGCCCGTCGCGCCGGGCCCTCTCCGCGCGCTGCCACGGGCTGCTCGCGCCCCGGGGCAGCGCCGAGGCGGAGCGCGAGTTCCGCACCGCCCTGCGGCTGCACCCGACGGACGCCGACGCGTTCGAGCGGGCCCGCACCGAGCTGCTCCTCGGCCGGGAACTGCGCCGCAGCCGCCGACCGCGCGCGGCCCGCGAGCACCTGCACGCCGCCCGGGAGGCGTTCACGCTGCTCGGGGCGGCCAGCTGGGCGCAGCAGGCCACCACGGAGCTGCGGGCGGCCGGCGAGTCGGTCGGCCCCCCGGAGGAGTCGGCGGCGCGACTGCTGACCGGTCAGCAGCTCCGGATCGCGCAACTGGTCGCCGAGGGCGCCACCAACCGGGAGATCGCCGCCCGGATGTTCCTGTCCACCCGCACCGTCGACCACCACCTGCGCAACATCTTCCACCGCCTCAACATCCGCTCCCGCACCGAACTGGCCCGCGCCCTGTCCTGACCCGCGCCCGCCCGCGTCGATCGTGCGGTCGCGGTGCCCCACGAAGGCCGCGACGTGGCGGCGACCGCCCACCACAGGTGCGTGATCGACGCGGATCAGGCGGTGGGCAGGACGATCGTGCGGGCGCCCTCGCCCCGGGACATGCGGGCGAAGGCCTCGGGTGCGCCGTCGAGGGTGGTCCGGTCGGTGACCAGGTAGCCGAGGTCGAGGGTGCCGTCGAGCACGGCGCGGGTGAGCTCGGGCACGTCCCGGTCCGGGTCGGAGGAGCCGTAGACCGAGGAACGCAGCGTCCGGGCCGAGTGGAAGATGTCCAGCGCGCCCAGCCCGACGATGTCGTCCTTGGCGCCCATGCCGACGACGGTGACCTGGCCGCCCCGGCGGGTCGCCCGCCAGGCGGTGCGGATGGTGGCCGCCCGCCCGACGCACTCCAGCGCGTGGTCGACGCCGCGACCTCCGGTGCGCCCCCGGATCGTCCGGTTGAGCGACTCGTCGGCGAGCAGGAAGTCGGTGGCCCCGGCCGCGGTGGCCAGCGCCGCCTTGGTCGGGGAGACGTCGACGGCGAGCACCGGGTCCGCGCCGGCGGCCCGCGCGGCGGAGACCACCGACAGGCCTACCCCGCCGAGGCCGATCACGGCCACCGACTCGCCGGCGGACACCTTCGCCGTACGGCGGACCGCGCCGACGCCGGTGAGCACGGCGCAGCCGAGCAGCGCCGCCGCCTCGAAGGGCAGCTCCGCCGGGACGCCGATGACGGCGTCCTGCGGCACCACCACCTCCTCGGCGAGGGCGCCGAGGCCGAGCGTGACGTGCAGGGGCTCGCCGGACGGCGTCCGCCCCCGGGGCGCCGAGGGCGCTCCGGTGCGTTCGCACAGCCACGGCTCGCCCCGCCGGCAGTACCAGCAGTCGCGGCAGGGCGGGGCCCAGTTCAGCACCACGTGCGCGCCCGGCGCGACCCGCGTGACCCCCTCGCCGACCTCGGCGACCACCCCCGCCGCCTCGTGCCCCAGCACCAGCGGGTACGGCGGTGCCAGCGTGCCGTCGACCATGGACAGGTCGGAGTGGCAGACGCCGGCGGCGCGGACGCTCACCCGTACCTCGTGCGGGCCCAGGGCCGGCAGCTCGATCTCCTCCACCCGCAGCGGGGCGCCGACGCCCCGTACGACCAGCGCCCTCATCGCTGGATGGCCTTGACCTGGAGGAACTCCTCGAGCCCGTGCCGGCCCAGCTCCCGGCCGAGGCCGGACTGCTTGTAGCCGCCGAACGGGGCGAGCGGGTTGAACGGGGCGCCGTTGACGTCGACGGCGCCCGTACGCAGCCGCCGGGCCACCCGCAGCGCCCGCTCCTCGTCGGCCGACCAGACCGCGCCGGCCAGCCCGTAGCGGGAGTTGTTGGCGATGCGCACGGCCTCGTCCTCGTCGTCGAACGGCATGACCGCGAGCACCGGGCCGAAGACCTCCTCCTGGGCCAGGGCGCTGTCGGGGTCGACGTCGGCGATCACCGTCGGGGCGACGAAGAACCCCCGGTCCGGCACCGGCGCGTCGGGCCCGCCGCACACCAGTCGGCCCCCGTCGGCCAGCCCTCGGGCGACGTGCCCGAGGACCCGTTCCCGCTGCGCCGCGGAGACCAGCGGGCCGAGCCGGGTGGCCGGGTCGAACGGGTCGCCCAGCCGGTAGCCGGCCGCGGCCTTGGCGGCCAGGTCGAGGGCCTCGTCGTAGCGGTCGCGGTGCACCAGCAGGCGGGTCCAGGCGGTGCAGGTCTGCCCGGAGTTGAGGAAGGCGTTGCCGACCCCCACCTTCACGGCCGTGCCCAGGTCGGCGTCGTCGAGGACGAGGTTGGCCGACTTGCCGCCGAGTTCCAGGGCGACCCGGGCGATCCGGTCGGCGGCGAGGTGGGAGATCCGCCGACCGGTGGCCGTCGAGCCGGTGAAGGAGACCATGTCGACGTCGGGGTGCGCGGCGATGGCCTCGCCGACGACCGGGCCGGTGCCGGTGACCAGGTTGACCACCCCGGGCGGGAAGCCGGCCTCGTGGATCGCGTCGAAGAGCAGGTACGCCGTCAGCGGGGTCAGCTCGCTCGGCTTGAGCACCACCGTGCAGCCGGCGGCCAGGGCGGGGGCCAGTTTCGCGACGACCTGGTGCAGCGGGTAGTTCCACGGGGTGATCGCCCCGACCACGCCGACCGGCTCCCGGACCACCAGCGAGTTGCCGATCGTCTCGTCGGCCGGGGGGCGGGCGGCCAGCTCGACGTAGCTGTGCAGGACGGTCAGCGGCAGGCCGGCCTGGACCCGGGTGGCCACCTTCAGCGGGGTGCCCAGCTCCAGGGCGACGGTACGGGCGATCTCGTCGGCCCGGGCGGAGAGCGCGGCGTGCAGCCGGTCCAGGCGGGCGGCCCGCTCGGCGGGCGCGGTGTCGGCCCAACCAGGGAAGGCGGCCCGGGCCGCCGCGACGGCGCGGTCGACGTCGGCGGCGGTGCCGGCCGGGACGGCGGCGACGACCTCCTCGGTCGCCGGGTTCCGCACCGCGACGGTCTCCCCGGCGCCGGCGGCGACCCACTGTCCGTCGAGGTAGAAGTCGGTCCGTGCGAGATCCATCGTGCCGTTACCTTTCAGTGCGCTTTGGTGAACACGTGATCAGTAGTCCTACCTTGCGGTGGGACGGTCCCGGTCTGACCGGCGGTTGCCGTGCCGGGTTCACGCTTCACAGCCACCTGCCCGCGTTCACGGGTCTTACGGTCGGCTCCACGTGCTGCCACCGGGCCACTCCCGGCGGGGTCGAACTCGGCCGCGAGGGCGGCCAGGTTCAGCGAGGCGTTGTGGTCGCGCTCCATGACCAGGCCGCACGCCTGGCAGTGGTACTCGCGCTCGGACAGGGCGAGCTTGGCTTTCACCGCGCCGCAACCCGAGCACATCTTGCTGGATGGGTACCAGCGGTCGGCGATGATGAGCCGTCCGCCGTTCCACTGGGTTTTGTAGGTCAACTGCCGGCGAATCTCGGCGAATCCGGCGTCGGTGATGTGCCGGGCCAGCCTGCGATTGGCCAACATGCCGGCCACGTTGAGGTCTTCGACCACGATCGTGCCGTGCTCGCGGGCGAGTCGGGTGGTGAGCTTGTGCACGCCGTCTCGGCGTAGATTCGCGACGCGGGCGTGGGCGCGGCCGAGCCGGGCAGCAGCGCGTTCCCACCGTGTCGACGGCCGTCGTCCGATACGCCGGTCCGGACCCTGCTTACGCGACAGCGCCCGACCCAGCATCCGCAGCCGGGCCTGCGCGACGGTCAGGTGGCGCGGATTGTCGACTGGTTCGCCGGTGGACAGCACCGCGAGGTGCGTGATCCCCACGTCCACACCGACCACGCTGTCGGGCCGGGCCGGCGTTCGCTCGCACCGTTGCACCTCGACGCAGAACGCGACGTGCCACCGGCCGCCGTCACGGCGGACCGTGGCGGACATGATCCGGGCAGTGCCTGCCTCGAGACGGCGGGCGAGCTTCCGGGCCGACTCGTGCAGCTTCAACCGTCCCAGCCGGGGCAGCACCACATGCTTACGGCCCGGCTCGACCCGGATCGCGCCGGTGGTAAACCGCACAGACGCAGTGGTGCGGCGGCGGGACTTGAACCGGGGAAACCCCACCGGCCGACCAGTCCGCCGACCCGAACGACAGTCAGCCCAATTCCTCAAGCCGCGAGCGAGCGCGTCCAGGCCGGTGTTGAACGCCTCCTTCGAGCACTCCCTCCACCACGGAGCGACCCGCTCCTTGACGGCGTTCCACGCCTTGCGCAGAGCGGGCAGCGTCCACGACATGCTTGGGGTCAGGAGGTCGTCCGGCACGCCGTAGGTTCGTTCGGCGGCCCGCTGGTCCATGACGGCCTTGACCCGCGCCAGCGCCCAGTTGTGCGCAACGCGAGCGGCCCCGGAGTGCGCCAGCACCGCACGCTCCTGGCCCGGGGACAGGTCGAGGGCGAACCGGTACGCCTGGATCGTATTCACACCGGGTCGCCCTTGGTGGCGGCCTCGACAGCGCGGCGGGCACGATTCGCGGCGGCACGCCGCCCGTAGAGGCGAGCACATAGCGACGTCAGGATCTCGGTAACGTCGCGCACCAGGTCGTCGTCTACCTCAGCCGGGTCGACCACGAGCAGCCGGCGACCCTGCGCGGCGAGGGCGGCCTCGACATACTCGGCTCCGAAACGCGCGAATCGGTCGCGGTGCTCCACGACGATGGTCGTCACGGCCGGGTCGCGCAGCAGGGCGAGGAACCTCTTACGATGCCCGTTCAGTGCGGATCCGACCTCGGTCACCACCCGGTCCACGGCCAGACGCTGCCCGGTCGCCCATATGGTGACCCGGGCAACCTGCCGGTCCAGATCCGTCTTCTGCTCCGACGACGACACCCGGGCGTAGACCACGACTTGCCCGGCGTTCCGGGTAGCACCGGTCAGAGGCTCGCCGACCATGATGAGCCGCCCGAGCCGGTATGTAGGAACAGGCAACGTCCCGGCCGCGTACTGCCGACGAGCTGTGATGTACGCGATGCCCTGCGACGCCGCCCATTCTTTCAAGTTCACACACTCCAATGTAGAGCGTCAAAGAGCCCCAAAGATCCCCGGGACGCTAGCTGCTGTTAACCCCTCACGTACGTCGGCCGAAACTAGCGGTGCAAGTTTTGACTCTAGTACGCGTCCGCGGCCGGCGGGAGGGGTGGCAGCGGCCCGATGCGCTCCTCGTAGGTGCGCGACAGCCCGTGGATCAGCGCGTCGAGGCCCAGCGCGAAGGCGCCCTCGTCCACCCGCTGCTGGTGCTCGGCCAGCCGGTGGGCCTGGGTCAGGTGCGGGTACTGCTCCGCGTACAGCCCCGGGTCCTCGACGAAGCCCCGGGCGAACGAGCCCAGCGCCGAGCCGGCCACGAAGTAGCGCATGAGCGCGCCGATGTGGGTCGCCCGGGCCGGCGGCCACCCGGCGGCGACCAGGCCGCCGTAGACGGCGTCGGCCATGGTCAGCGCCGCCGGCCGGCGCCCCGGGCCCCGGGCCAGGTACGGCACGATGTTCGGGTGCGCCGCCAGCGCGGCGCGGTAGGAGTGCCCCCACCGGCGCAGGGCCTCGCGCCAGTCGACGGTGCCGAAGAACGAGACGTCCACCTGGCCGGTGACGCTGTCGGCCACCGCGTCGAGGATCTCGTCCTTGGTGGCGAAGTGGTTGTAGAGCGACGGCCCGCGTACCCCGAGTTCGGCGGCGAGCCGGCGGGTGGAGAAGCCCTCCAACCCCTCGGCGTCGATCAGCGCGGCGGCGGTCTCGACGATCCGCTGCCGGCTGAGCAGCGCCTGCCGCGGCCGGGGCATCCGGTCCTCCTTCGCTCGGGTCGTCCCTCGCAGACTCTGCCACAAGCGGGTCTGGACGGAATTAAACTTGCACCGCTAGTTTAAGGCTCATGGATCTGGAACTCTCCGCCGAGCAGGCGGCGGTCCGCCGGCTCGCTGCGGACTTCGTCGACCGCGAGGTGGTGCCGCACGCGGCCACCTGGGACCGCCGGGAGTCCGTCGACCCCGACATCGTCGGCAAGCTCGGCGAGTTGGGCTTCCTGGGTCTCACCATCGGCGAGGACGACGGCGGGTCCGGCGGCGACCACCTCTCCTACTGCCTGGTGCTGGAGGAGCTCGGCCGCGGCGACTCCGCCGTACGCGGCATCGTCTCGGTCTCCCTCGGCCTGGTCGCCAAGTCCGTCGCCGCGCACGGGACCCCGGCCCAGCGGGAGCAGTGGTTGCCCCGGCTCTGCTCCGGCGCGGCGCTCGGCTGCTTCGCGCTGACCGAGCCGGACAGCGGCTCCGACGCCGCCGCGCTGACCACCCGGGCGGTGCGCGACGGCACCGACTGGCTGATCACCGGCGCGAAGATGTTCATCACCAACGGCACCACGGCCGACGTCGCGCTGGTCTTCGCCCGCACCGGCGGCCCCGGTCACCGGGGCATCAGCGCGTTCCTGGTGCCCACCGACGCGCCGGGCCTGACCCGGCGGGAGATCCACGGCAAGCTGGGCCTGCGCGGGCAGGCCACCGGGGAGCTGCGCTTCGACGGCGTACGGGTGCCGGAGTCGGCGCGCCTGGGCGAGGAGGGCGCCGGCTTCCGGCTCGCCCTGGCGACCCTGGCCAAGGGCCGGATGTCCGTGGCCGCCGGCTGCGTCGGCATCGCCCAGGGCTGCCTGGACGCGGCCGTCGGCTACGCCGGGCAGCGCACCCAGTTCGGCAAGCCCATCGCCGCCCACCAGCTCGTGCAGCAACTGCTCGCCGCCATCGCCGTCGACACCGACGCCGCGCGCCTGCTCGTGTGGCGGGTGGCCGACCTGATCGACCGGGGCGAGCCGTTCGCCACCGAGGCGTCGATGGCCAAGCTCTTCGCCAGCGAGGCCGCCGTGCGCGCGGCCAACAACGCGGTGCAGGTCTTCGGCGGCTACGGCTACATCGACGAGTACCCGGTCGGCAAGTACCTGCGCGACGCCCGCGTCGCCACCCTCTACGAGGGCACCAGCCAGATCCAGCAGCTGCTCATCGGCCGCGCGCTCACCGGCGTCAACGCCTTCTAGAAGTCAGGGAGAAACCGTGACCAGATTCGCCGACCGGGTCGCCGTCGTCACCGGCGCCGCGCAGGGCATCGGCGCGGCCACCGCGCACCGGCTGGCCGCCGAGGGCGCGGCGGTCGCCGTGGTCGACCTCGACGTGGCGCGCGCCCGGGCCGTCGCCGACGAGATCGCCGCCGCCGGTGGCCGGGCCGTCGGCATCGGCTGCGACGTGACCGACGCCGCGGCGGTCGCCGCCATGACCGACCAGGTCATCCAGGCGTACGGCGGGCTGCACGTGCTCGTCAACAACGCCGGGATCACCCGCGACAACCTGCTGTTCAAGATGCCGCTGCCCGAGTGGGAGGCGGTGCTCACCACCAACCTGACGAGCATGTTCCTGTGCTGCCAGGCGGCACAGGAACACATGGTGGCGGCCCGCTACGGCCGGATCGTCAACCTCAGCAGCCGCTCCGCGCTCGGCAACCGGGGCCAGGTCAACTACGCGGCGGCCAAGGCCGGCGTGCAGGGCCTCACCGCCACCCTGGCCGTCGAGCTGGGCCCGTTCAACGTCACCGTCAACGCGGTCGCCCCCGGCTACGTGGCCACCGCGATGACCGCCGCCACCGCCGAGCGGGTGGGCAGCAGCCCCGAGGAGCACCAGCGGGCGGTCGCCGAGCACACCCCGCTGCGCCGGGTCGCCCAGCCCGCCGAGATCGCCTCGGTGATCGCCTTCCTGGCCAGCGACGACGCCTCGTACGTCAGCGGCCAGACCCTGTACGTCAACGGCGGCGCGCGCTGAGGCGCGTACCACCGCACCCGACCCCGGAGGGGACATGGACTTTGCGCTCTCGGACACCGAACGGGCCATCCGCGACACGGCCCGCGACTTCATCACCAGGGAGGTCATGCCGCTGGAGCAGGAGCTGCTGCGGCGTGAACGCGCCCACCGGCCCGGGCTGGAGCCCGACGAGCTGCGCGAGTTGCAGCTCAAGGCGCGCGCGTTCGGCTTCTGGGGGCTGGCCACCCCCGAGGCGTACGGCGGCATGGACCTGCCGGCCGTCACCCAGTCGCTGATCTGGACCGAGCTGGGCCGCTCGTACGTGCCGTTCCGCTTCGGCGGCGAGGCCGACAACATCCTGTTCCGCGCCAACGAGGAGCAGCAGCGGGAGTTCCTGATCCCGACGATCGAGGGGGAGCGGCGCAGCTGCTTCGCGATCACCGAGCCGGGCGCCGGGAGCGACGCCGCCAACATCCGGCTCAGCGCCCGCCGCGACGGCGACGACTGGGTGCTCAACGGCGAGAAGACCTTCATCACCGGCGGCAACGAGGCCGACTTCGCCATCGTCATCGCGGTCACCGACCGGGAGAAGGGGGCCCGCAACGGCGGTGCCACGGCCTTCCTGGTGGACCGGGCGATGGGCTGGCGCTCGGAGTTCATCCAGACCATGGGCGAGGGTGGGCCGGCGGCGCTGGTCTTCGACGACGTACGGGTGCCGCAGCGCAACATCCTCGGCGAGCCGGGCCAGGGGTTCGCCCTCGCGATGGAGTGGATCGGCAAGGGGCGCTACACCATCCCCTCGCACGCGGTCGGCATCGCCGAGCGCGCGCTGCGGATGGCGATCGACTACGCCACCACCCGCCAGACGTTCGGCCGGCCGATCGGCGACAACCAGGCGATCCAGTGGATGATCGCGGACTCCGAGACCGAGCTGGAGGCGGCCCGCTGGCTCATCCTGCGCGCGGCCTGGACGGTGGACCAGGGCATGGACCCGCGGCACGCCTCCTCGATGGCGAAGCTCTACGGCGCCGGCATGGTCAACCGCGTGGTCGACCGGGTGCTCCAGATCCATGGCGGCATGGGCTACACCCGGGAGCTGCCCGTCGAGCGCTGGTACCGGCAGGTGCGGCTCTACCGCATCTTCGAGGGCACCGACGAGATGCAGCGGCTCATCATCGCGCGGGACCTGCTGCGCGGCTACACCCGGCTGGGAGGGCACCTGGCATGAGGACCTTCGACTCCCTCGACGATCTGGCCGCGGCGGTCGGGCAGACCCTCGGCCCGGGGCCGTGGCAGCGGATCGACCAGGGGCGCGTCGACCTGTTCGCCGACGCCACCGACGACCACCAGTGGATCCACCTCGACCCGCAGCGGGCCGCCACCGGCCCGTACGGCGGCACGATCGCCCACGGCTACCTCACGCTGTCCCTGCTGCCGGCGCTGGTGGGCCGGCTCTACCGGGTGCGGGGCGTACGGATGGGGGTCAACTACGGCCTGAACCGGGTGCGGTTCCCCGCCCCCGTACGGGTCGGCACGGCGGTGCGGGCCGTCGCCAGCATCGCCGAGGTGTCCCCGGTGGCGGGCGGGGTGCAGCTGGTCACCGCCGTCACCGTGGAGTGCGACGCGGGTGGCAAGCCGGTCTGCGTCGCCGAGACGGTGAGTCGGCTCTACGGGCAGCCGCCGGCCCCCTGAGTGCCAGCGGCGCCGGCCGCGCGTGGCGCGAGCCACACCCTTCGCGCCCTGTTCACGATTTTTTGTCGCTTTTATCCATCGGCCGTTCGGTTGATATGGCGGCGGCCGTTGGTCTAGGGTGATGGCACTGCGGTCGTCGGTTCCCGGCGTCGCCGCATCGGTAGGACAGGGAAGGGCAGCATGATCACCACGACGACCGCGCCGACCGCCAGCACCGACGCCGCCACCACGGTCTCCGGTGACGAGACCCGCGCGAGCGAGCTGACCGCCGCCCTCGCCGCCCTGCCGGAGGGGCACCCCGACCGGCCGGCGCTGCGCGCACGGGTGATCGAGGCGTGGCTGCCGCTGGCCCACCACCTCGCCTTCCGTTACAGCGGGCGCGGTGAGCCCAACGGGGACCTGGCCCAGACTGCGGCGCTCGGGCTGATCAAGGCCGTGGACCGGTTCGACGCCTCCCGGGGCGTCGACTTCGCCGGCTTCGCCATCCCGACGATCCTCGGTGAGATCAAGCGCCACTTCCGCGACCGCACCTGGAACATCCGGGTCCCGCGTCGCCTCCAGGAGCTGCGGCTGCGCATCTCCGAGGCCAACGGCACCCTCACCCAGACGCTCAACCGCGCGCCGACGGTCGCCGACATCGCCACCCACCTCGGCGTCACCGAGGAAGAGGTCCTGGAAGGGCTCGAGGGCGCGCGTGCCTACAACGCCGTCTCCCTGTCCACCCCCATCGGCGACGGCGACAGCGCCACCGAGCTCGGCGACACGCTGGGCGCCGAGGACGGCGAGTTCGAGCTGGCCGAGCTGCGCGTCGCCCTCGGCCCGGCGCTGGCCACCCTCGACGAGCGCGAGCAGAAGATCCTCACCCTGCGCTTCTACGGCAACCTGACCCAGAGCGAGATCGCGGCGCAGGTCGGTGTCTCCCAGATGCACGTCTCCCGCCTGCTCGCCCGCGCGCTGGTCAAGCTGCGCGGCCAGCTCGAGATGAGCCACTGACGAATTGCCCGTGCCCGCCGGCGCGTCGGCGGGCCCGCAGCGGCCTCCACGTCCGCCCCGTCGTCGCCGACGGGGCGGACGTCGCCGTTTGCGGCCCGCCACCCGCAACGCCGCTGGGCAGCGCAGCGACGACCTGCTCTACGACGCCTCCTCGCCGCGCCGGACCTGTCGCCCGGCGGTGTCGTCGGCTTGTCCCGATACCACGCAGGTATTTCTATGCCATGGAGGTATCTGCGCTGCGGCGGTAGTGGTGCGTCCTCCATGCGCCCTCCACGTCGTCGCGACCCGTCAGCGCGCCGTCTTCCAGGGTGCCGTGTCGGGCCCATACCACCGCGTCCGTGCGGTGTCGGGCGGCGTGCCCTGTGACGGCCGGGGCGGCGGTGCCACGATCGGATGATGGTGGATGTCGATATATTTCGGCGCGGGGCGCAGGCGCGGGCCGGGGTGCTGACGGAGCGGCTACGGCGGTTGGTGACCTGCGAGTCGCCGCCGGGCGCGGGCCCGGAGCTGGTCGCCTGCGCCGACCTGCTCCAGGCGTGGGGCGACAACGCGCTGGGCCGGCGCGGGCGTCGCGTGGTCCTCGAGGGGCTGCCGCACCTGCTCTGGTCGGCCCCCGACCAGCGCGTGCTGCTGCTTGGTCACTACGACACGGTGTGGCCGGCCGGCACCATCTCCGAATGGCCCTTCACGCTGACCGGGAGCACCGCGACGGGGCCCGGGGTGTGCGACATGAAGGCCGGGATCGTGCAGATGCTCACCGCGCTGGAACTGCTGCCGGACACCTCGCGGATCGGGCTGCTGCTCACCTGCGACGAGGAGAGCGGTTCGGTCACCTCCCGCCCGCTGATCGAGGAGCAGGCCCGGCGCTCCGGTGCGGTGCTGGTCGGCGAGCCGAGCACCGAGGGCGGCGACCTGAAGGTCGCCCGCAAGGGCGGCTCCGTCTACCGGATCACGGTCGGCGGCCGGGCGGCCCACGCCGGCGTCGAACCGCACCGGGGCGTCAACGCCGGGGTCGAACTCGCCCACCACGTCCTCGCGGTGCAGGCCTTCGCCGCGGGGGAGACGAGCGTGACCCCGACGGTGCTCTCCGCCGGCACGATGACGAACGTGGTGCCCGAGTCCGCGGTCCTCTGCGTCGACGTGCGGGCCTGGACCGGCGAGGAGTTGCACCGGGTGGACCGGCTGGTCCGCGAGCTGACCCCCCGCCTGCCCGACGCGCGGTTGACCGTCAGCGGCGGGATCAACCGGTACCCGCTGCCGGCCTCCGTGTCGACGCCGCTGCTGCGGATCGCGCAGTCGGCGGCGGCGGACCTCGGGCTGCCCCCCGTGCGCGGCGTCGCCGCCCCGGGCGCCTCCGACGCCAACTTCACCGGCGCCCTCGGCGTACCGACCCTGGACGGCCTGGGCGGGGTGGGCGGCCTGCCGCACGCGCGCGGCGAGTACGTCGACGTCGCGCGGATGCCGGAACGCACCGCGCTGCTGGCCGCCCTGACGGCCCGGATCCTCGCCGCGCCGCCGGCCGGGCCCGCCGTCTCCCCGGAGCCGGGGGCGAGCGCGGCGATCGGCGGGCCCCGACCGCTCGACGCCGTACCCGCCGGGCAGGGCTCGTCGGCCGACGGGTGAGCGTCCCGGCCCGCGAGCGAGGCCCGCAAGTCCGCACGGTTGCGTAAACGCGCCCCGCGCCGCTGGGCGATGCTGGATCCGTCGATCGCGCGGGGAGGCGCTCATGGCTGAAACGACAGGTGACCTGGAATCCGACTCGCTGACCTCGGGCGACATGGTGCGCACCGCGCGTACCTTCGCCGACCGGATGGCCGCCAGGCGCTCCATCCGGCACTTCTCGCCACGGCCGGTGCCGATGGAGGTGGTCGAGGAGGCGGTCCGCGCGGCGGCGACCGCGCCGAGCGGCGCCAACCTGCAACCGTGGCGGTTCGTCGTGGTCACCGACGCGGCCCGCAAGCGCCGGCTGCGCGAGGCCGCCGAGGCCGAGGAGCGCGAGTTCTACGCCCGGCGCGCGCCGGTGCAGTGGCTGGAGGCGATCGCCCCGATCGGTACGGACTGGCACAAGCCCTTCCTGGAGGTGGCGCCGGTCGTGATCGTGGTGTTCGAGGTGCACCAGGGCCCCCGCACCCCGAAGCCCTACTACGTGAAGGAATCCGTGGGCATCGCGGTCGGCGTGCTGATCACGGCACTGCACCACGCCGGCCTGGCCACCCTGACGCACACGCCGAGCCCGATGCGCTTCCTCAACGAGGTGTGCGAACGGCCACCGGAGGAACGTCCGTACCTGGTCATGCCGGTCGGCTACCCGGCGCCCGACGCGACGGTGCCGGACCTGGTCCGCAAACCGCTGCCGGAGGTGCTGATCCGGCGGTGAGGGCCGGGCCGGCGGCACCGCACGGCGGGAGAAGACGCCCGGCGGACCGGGGCCACATAGTGGAGGCACGTCGCCGAACGGGCGTACGGACATCCACCGGCAGCCTGCGACCACCGTGGCGGCTCGCGGTGCCGCGCACTCCTCGTCTGGCCCCTCAGGAAGGACAGAGACGTGACCGCCTCCCAGAACGTGATAGCCGCCCTGACGGCGGACGGCGAAGAGTTCGACAGCCTCGTCGCCGGCCTCGACGCCGACGGCTGGGCGCTGCCGACGCCCGCCCCAGGCTGGACGATCAGCCACCAGGTGGCCCATCTCGCCGCCACGTTCCGCATCGCCGGGCTCGCCGCCGGCGCCCCGGACCGGTTCACCGCGATGCTCTCGCAGCTCGGCGCCGACTTCGACGCCAACGTGGAGCAGGCGTTGGCCGAATTCCTGGCCGAGCCGCCGGAGGTGCTGCTGACCCGGTGGCGGGCCGAGCGCGACAAGGCGATCGAGGCCCTGGCCGCCGTACCGCCGAAGCAGATGGTGCCCTGGCTGGTCAACCCACTGCCGCCCGCGGTCCTCGCCAGTGCCGGGATGATGGAGCTGTTCGCGCACGGCCAGGACATCGCCGACACGCTGGGCGTACGCCGCCAGGTCACCGACCGGATCCGCCACCTCGTCGCGTTCGCCGTGCGGGTGTGGGACTTCGGTTACCTGGCCCGGGGCCTGACGCCGCCGGACGAGGAGTTCCGCTTCGAGCTGACCGCCCCGTCCGGAGCCCGGTGGGACTTCGGGCCGCTCGACGCCGAGCAGCGGATCACCGGCCCTGCCCACGACTTCTGCCTGTTGGTCACGCGGCGCCGGCACCGCGACGACCTGCGGCTCACCGCCTCCGGCGCGCTGGCCGACCACTGGCTGGACATCGCCCAGGCGTACCGGGGACCGGCCGGGGCCGGTCGTGCCCCGGGCCAGTTCGCCCTGGCCGGTCGCTGACCGCCTCCTGCCCCGTTGGCCCGCCGGCGTCGCCGAAATGGCGGTCCCGCCGCCTCATTCTCGGATCGCCGACAGGGCCGGAACAAAAGCAGTTCGGACGATCGGACGGACGTCCCGGAGGAGAGCAATCTCGGAGGCGAACTCGGCGGCCCGTCGGCTCATCCTTGACCCAGCGCATTCTAAGGAGGAGTGAATGTACGACTATGTCGTCGTCGGCGGAGGAACCGCCGGTTGTGTGCTCGCGGCGCGGTTGAGCGAGAATCCGGAGGTGACGGTCTGCCTCGTCGAGGCGGGGCCGGCGGACAAGGCGCCGAACATTCACATCCCGGCGGCCTTCGGCAAGCTCTTCCGTACCCACCTCGACTGGGACTACGACACGCACGACGAGCCGTTCCTCGACCGCCGTCGCGTCTACCTCCCGCGCGGGCGCGTGCTCGGCGGCACCAGCTCGATCAACACGATGATCTACATCCGGGGGAACCGGCTCGACTTCGACGGCTGGCGGCAGCCGGGCTGGAGCTTCGACGAGCTGCTGCCGTACTTCAAGCGCTCGGAGGACAACGAGCGGGGCGAGTCGACGTACCACGGGGTCGGCGGCCCCCTCGCCGTCTCCGAGGGCCGGGCGAACAACCCGATGTCGAAGGCGTTCGTGGAGGCCGCGGCCGAGGCCGGGCACGCCGTCAATCCGGACTTCAACGGCGCCGAGCAGGACGGTTTCGGGTTCTTCCAGGTCACCCAGCGGGACGGCCGCCGCGCCAGCGCCGCGACCGCGTTCCTGCACCCGGCGCTCGACCGGCCGAACCTCACGGTCGAGACGAACCTCCAGGTGCACCGGGTCCTGTTCGACCACGGGCGGGCCGTGGGGGTCGTCGGTCACCGCCTGGACGAGGAGGTCACGGTCCGGGCGGACCGTGAGGTGATCCTCGCCGGCGGCGCCTACAACAGCCCGCACCTGCTGATGCACTCCGGCGTCGGCCCCGCCGACCTGCTGGGCGCGCTCGGCATGCCGGTCGTGCTCGACCAGCCGGCGGTGGGCCAGGGGCTCCAGGACCACGCCCTGGTGCCGCTGATCTTCACGCACTCCCACCCGATCAGCCTGCTCGTCGCCGGGGCGCCGGCCAACGTGGAGCAGTTCATGGCGGAGGGCCGGGGACCGTTGACGTCCAACGGTCCGGAGTCCGGCGGGTTCGCCCGGACCCGGGACGACCTGCCGGCTCCTGACGTGGAGTACCTGGGCGCGCCCGTCATGTTTGCCGACAGCGGCCTCGGCACGCCGACGCACCACGCCTTCTCGTACGGTCCGTCGATCCTCACCCCGCGCAGCCGGGGCTACGTCACCCTGGCCTCCGACGACCCGACGGCGAAGCCGAAGATCGTGCACAACTACTTCGCGGACGAGGCCGACATGCAGGTCGCGATCGACGGGGTACGGATCGGTCTGGAGATCTCCCGGCAGAGCGCCCTGAAGCCCTACACCGAGGCGGCCTACCAGCCGCCGGCGTCGGAGTCGGACGACGACCTGCGCACCTACGTCCGCCAGTACGCGCACTCCATCTTCCACCCCGCCGGCACCTGTGCCATGGGCACCGTCGTCGACGCCGAGCTGCGGGTACGCGGCGTCGACGGGCTGCGGGTGGTCGACGCCTCGGTCATGCCGACGCTGATCCGCGGCAACCCGAACGCCGCGGTGCTCGCCATCGCCGAGAAGGCGGCCGACCTGATCAGCGGAGCCCCGCCGTTGCCCGTGAGCACCGCCGCGCTCGCTGCCTGACCCGTAATCGACACGACTATCTCGAAGGAGGACCGGGTGGAGGTCACCCAAGCACCGTCCAGGACCGAACTGGTCAAGCGGGCCACCGAGCTGGTGCCGCTGCTACGCAAGCACGCCAGCTGGTCGGAGGAGAATCGACGCCTGCACGACGAGGTGGTCGACGCGATGGCGGAGGCCGGCTTCTTCAAGATGCGGGTGCCCACCCGCTACGGCGGATACGAGTCCGACACCCGTACGCAGGCGGAGGTCACGGCCGAACTGGCCCGCGGCGACGGCTCGGTCGGCTGGACCATGTCGGTCTGGACGATCCCCGGCTGGATGGTGGGCATGTTCCCGGACGAGGTCCAGGACGAGGTCCACGCCACGCCCGACGTCCGGGTGTGCGGCACGCTGAGCCCGTCCGCGATGGCCACCCCCAAGGAGGGCGGCCTGGTGGTCAACGGTCAGTGGGGCTTCATCAGCGGCGCCCAGCACAGCCACTGGCAGGAGATCATCGCCATGGCGCCGACTCCGGACGGCACCGGGCTCTGGCCGGTGATGGCGCTGGTGCCGATGTCGGACCTGGAGATCGTCGACGACTGGTACACGGCGGGCATGCGCGGCTCGGGCAGCGTCACCACCGTCGCCCGGGACGTCTTCGTGCCCCAGGAGCGGGTGCTTCCGCTGCCGGCGGTCCTGCAGAACCAGTTCGCCTCCGTCCTGAACGCCGACCTGCCGATGTACCGCACGACGCTGCTCGGCGTGGCCGCCGCCTCCTCGGTCGGCACCGTGGTCGGGCTGGCCAGGGCGGCCCGGGAGGTCTTCTTCGAGCGGCTGCCGGGCCGGAAGATCACCTACACCGAGTACGACAGCCAGCGCGAGGCGCCGATCACCCATCTCCGGGTCGCCGAGGCCGTCATGAAGATCGACCAGGCGGAGTTCCACGCCCACCGGGTCACCGGGCTGGTCGACGACAAGGGCCGCTCCGGCGAGCCCCTGACCCTGGAGGAGCGGGCCCGTTCCCGGGCCGACGTCGGCGTCGTCTGCCAGCTCGGCAAGGAGGCCGTGGACATCTTCAACATGGCCAGCGGCGGCTCGTCCATCTACAACAGCGTGCCGATCCAGCGCATCGCCCGCGACGTGCAGGTCGTGAACATGCACGCGTTGATGCTGCCGGAGACCAACTACGAGCTGTACGGCCGGGTCCTCTGCGGCCTGGAGCCCAACTCGCCGTACATCTGACGCACGGGGCCCGCCCGGTGCACGGCGCGGGCGCGGCGGACGACGAGGTCCGCCGCGCCCGCGCCGCTCGTGTCGGGTCCGCCGCGGTGGCGCCCGCCGAACCCGTCTCCGGGTCCGGCGGGCGCCCTTTCCGTGCGCCCCTGGAAGCGGTCGAAGAGGCGGCCGGAGACCGCGCCCGCAGTCCTTTTCCGGCTCCGCGACGGCGGCTGGCCCGATCCCTGCGCGAATGCGGCGGGGATTCGCCACGCCTCCCGCCCTGCGCGGGCTCGACCGCACGACGGGAAGAACCGTCGGGCTCCCGGCCCGACGGTTCTTCCTGACAGTTCCCGGTCGGCTGTGGCTCGCCGCGGCCGGAGGTCACGCCTGGTGAGATGGCGTCCGTCGCAGGCGCAGCGCGAACAGGCCGCCGAGCAGCAGGACGCCCACCACCACGCCCAGCGCCGGCCGCACGGCCGGCAGGAAGGCGTCGGCGAAGGCGGACTGCGCCACCTCCCGGTACCGGTCGGCGAGCTCCGGCGGGGTCCCGGCCGGCACGACGAAGCCGCCGGCCTGGCCGGCGCCCAGCTTGACGCCCTCGCCGGCGGCCCCGCCGAATCCGTGCAGGAAGTCCGCCCGGGCCTCGGGAGGCAGCTGCGCCGCGCCCGCCCGGGCGGCCCCGGGCAGGGCGTCGGCCAACCGGTGTTGCAGGACGGCGCCGACGACCGCCGCGCCGAGCGCCCCGCCGACCTGGCGTGCCGTGTTGAGCACGCCCGCGGCGGCGCCGGCCAACGGGGCGGGCACGTCGCGCATGGCCTCGGTGGTGGTGGGCGCGATGGTCGCTCCCATGCCGACGCCGACGGCGATCAGCGGTACGACGAACGTGCCGGCCGTGGAGTGCGGCGTGACCAGCAGCGCCATGCCCAGCACGCCGAGCGCGTACACGGTGAGCCCGCCGGCGAGCAGCCGCCGGCCGCCGAGGCGGTCGGTGAGCCGCCCGGCGACCGGCGCGACGGCGCTGAGCACCACCGTCCAGGGCAGCGCGGCGAGGCCCGACTCCAGCGGGCTCATGCCGAGCAGCGCCTGCGTCTCGATGACGAAGACCAGCAGGAAGCCGTACAGCCCGAAGGAGCTGACGAGCGTGATCACCGTCGCCGGACCGAAGTTGGCGAGGCGGAACAGCGCGGGCGGGACGAGCGGCTCCCGCTGCCGGCGTTCGCGCAGCACGAACACCACCGCGCACACCGCCGTGGCGACCAGGATCGCCGGGATGCCGACGGGCCCGCGTACCGTGCCCCAGTCGTGCCGTTCGCCCTCGATGAGGGCGTACATGAGGCCCACCAGCGCGGCCGTGGCCAGGAGCACGCCGACCACGTCGAGGTGACGCGGCCGGCGGGTACGCAGGTCGGGCACGAGCCACCAGGCCAGGGCGACGCCCGCCGCGCTGAGCGGCACGTTCAGATAGAAGATCCACTCCCAGCCGAGCCGGGTGATCACGAGGCCGCCGAGGGTGGGGCCGCTGACGGCGGCCACGCCGGCGACGGCGGTGAAGATCCCGAAGGCGGCGCCCCGCCGCGAAGCCGGGAAGATGCCGGAGATCAGGACCAGCGCCTGCGGCAGCAGCGCGGCGGCGCCCACGCCCTGCACCACCCGCGCGGCGATGAGCTGCCCCGGTGACTGGGCGGCGCCGCAGAGCACCGAGGCCACCGCGAACACCGCCATGCCGGCCATGAAGACGGTACGCGGACCGAACAGGTCGCCGAGGCGTCCGGCGACGATCAGCAGCGACGCCAGCGCCACCAGGTAGCCGTTGAGCACCCAGAGCATGCTGTCGATGCCGGTGTCGAGGGACCGCATCATGTCCGGCACTGCCGTGTTGACGATGCTCGTGTCGAGCAGGATCAGGAAGTTGCCGAGGCACAGCACCAGCAGGGCCGCCCACGGGTTGACGGGCCTCGCCCGCGGCGTCGTCGTCACCGGGTCGACGGCCCGCCCCGCATCACGCCTCGCCCGCACGCGAGGCCTCCTCCCCGACGGCGGCGTCGGCGACGGGCACGCCGGCCGGGGGCGGCCCGAGGCCGCCACCGTACAGTCGCGCCCCGATCCGGCGTGCCGCGGCCAGACTCGCCCAGGCCGTGATCGCGACCAGCGCGGCGTCGTCGGCGCCGCCGTCGCGGCAGGCGGCGACGTCGGCGTCGGTGACCCGGTACGGCGCGAGCGCGGTCAGCAGCGCCAACCGGGCGGCGGGTCGCTCGGGCGGCGACAGTTCGGCGACCGCGGCGTCGAACCACCGTCCGCCCGGCCCCGGGGGCGGCGGGTCGGCCACGCCGGCCAGGACCCGCCGCCGGACGTGTTCCGACAGGGCGGCCGCACCGGCGCGACGAACGGCCTGGCCGGCCCGGGCGAAGGCGGCGGCCACGTGCGGCTGCCCGACGGCCCAGGCCAGGTCGGCCTCCGGCGGCGCGGGCGGCAGCAGCTCCAGGGAACGACCGGGGGGCCGGCCGGTGCGGGCCAGCGCCCCCATGATGCGGGCGGCCGTGCGCCGGACGCCGGCGCGGACCCCGGCCGGCGTGGGCGGCAACGGGGAGTCCTGGAGGAAGACGCTCACCATCCGGTTCAGGTAGTGGAAGGCCACCGCCACGCCGATCAGTTCCGGTCCGTGCTCGGCGGGGAACGGTGCGGGCCGGCGGCGCGCGGGGCCGTCGTCCCCGCTGTGCCGGGCCCAGTCGGCCAGGGCCCGCAGCCGGGGGTCGCCGATCCCGCCGACCCCGGCCGTCAGCCACCCGCCCGCGTCGCCCAGCAGTCCGGCCGCCGTCGCGCCGTGCACCTCCACGCAGTACGGGCACCGGTTGCTCTCGGAGACGGCGGCGGCGACCACCTCCTTCGCGTCGCGGCCGACCAGCCCCTCGGCGAGCAGCGTCTCGCGCAGCATCAGCCAGCACGCGCGCAGCACGTCGGGGGCGGGGGAGTGCAGCAGCACCGGGGGCGCGAGGACGCCGAAGTCGTCGGCCATCTGCCCGTAGACCCGCGCGACGGGGCCGTCGGCGGCGTCCGGGGCGACCGGCGTCACGTGCCGGACGTGGGTCAGCATGGTGCGGCTCGTCACCCGAGCCAGTCGCCTGCCCATCGGTTTCCTTCCTGGTCGGGCGGGCCGGGGCCGGGGGCGGGGCGCGCCCCCGGCCCGTCGTGGTCCTAACCGGCTACGACCTGGGGCACCGCGGTGACCGTCCCGTCGGGCAGCGAGCCGTGGTAGGTGACGTCTATGCCACGCTCCTGCGCCGCCCGGACGATGCCGGGCACGGCGCGTTCGGCCAGCGCGGCGATGGTGAGGGCCGGGTTGACGGTGAGCGCGCCCGGCACCGCCGATCCGTCGGTGACGAAGATGCCGGGGTGCTGGCGCAGTTCGTGCCGGTCGTCGAGGGCCGACGTCGCCGGGTCGTCGCCGATCCGGCAGGACGACAGCGGGTGCACCGTGTACGCGCCGACCACGTCGTTGGTCCACGGCATCACCCGGGCCAGCCCGTCGCGCTCCAGGATGTCCCGGGCGTCCGCGTCGGCGGCGGCCCAGCCCCGCAGCGTGTTGGCGGTGGGCCGGTAGCGCAACGGACCCCGGCCCAGCATCTGCTGGGAGATGCGGTCCGCGTTGCCGGTCGCCGGCGGCGGCCCGAAGACGCCCTCGTTGTCGTCCTCCGACATCGTGAACAACGTCAGCCACGACTGCCAGCGGCGCAGCATGTCCTTCTTGGCCAGGCCGAACCAGCTCGGCTGCGCGTCGGGCACCTGGGCGAGGATCGTGCCCAGCCCCAGCGGGAAGAACAGCTGTTCCAGCGAGTACCGCTCGTACTCGGGCAGGTTGCCGTCGAGCCGGTCCCACGTCGCCACCGTCGGCCCGCGGCCGATCTGGTTGGCGTCGTAGCCCTTTCCGCCGGGGCGGCTGAGCCCGAGCACCTCCCGGACCCGGTCGTCGTCGAAGACGGCCGTGTTGAGCCGCTCCCCGTTGCCGGAGAAGTACCGGCCGACGGCGGTGGGCATGGTGCCCAGGGTGGGCTCCGAGCGTTGCAGGATCACCGGGGTGGCTCCGGCCCCGGCGGCCACGATGACGATCTTGGCGTCGATCGTCCCGCTGTCGTGCAGGATCCGGTAGTCCTCCGCGTCGACGACGCGGTAGTGCACCCGGTACCCGCCGTCGTCGGTGCGGGAGAGGTGCTGCACCTCGTGCAGCGGCCGGATCTCGGCGCCGTGCGCCAGGGCCGCCGGCAGGTAGTTGAGCAGCAGGGAGCGCTTCGCGTCGAAGCGGCACCCGGCCATCATCCAGTTGCAGTTGGTGCACTTGTCGACGTCCACCGCCGACGGCACCGGGTTGGCCGTACGCCCGGCGTGCGCGCAGGCCGCCGCGAACAGGCCGCCGGCGTACGGCACCTTGTCCCAGCTCTGCATGGTCACCGGCAGCGACTCGCAGACCCGGTCGTACCAGGGGTCGAGCGTGGCGCGGGTGATGGCCGCCGGCCACATCCGGCGGCCGATGCTGCCCTGCCGCTCGAAGATGAACCGCGGCGCGCGCGGCATGGTGGCGAAGTAGACGACGCTGCCGCCGCCGACGCAGTTGCCGCCGAGCACGCTCATCCCGTCGCCCACGGTGAAGTCGAAGATCCGGGTGTACGACGAGCCGAGCTTGAAGTCGTGGTCGAACTCCTCGCTGGACAGCCACGGTCCGCGCTCCAGGACCACCACGCGCGCCCCGCCCGCGGCCAGGTGGTAGGCGGGGATCGCCCCACCGAAGCCGCTGCCGATCACCACGACGTCGGTGCTTGCGTTACTGGTCATGCCGGGCTCCCTGTGGGCGTGGTGTGCGGGTGCAGTCGCGACAGCGGGCGTCCGTACGAGTACTCGGGGAAGCGCCACAGCCCGTCGGCGTCGGGCTTGGTGATGCCGATCGCCAGCAGCCCCGGGTGCCCGGCGGCGAGGGCGTCGACGGTGTTCATGTGCGCGGCGCTGTCGTAGGCCATGTTGCTGAACAGGGCGAGCCCCACCCACATCTCCTTCTCCGGGTTGTCCGGGGCGAGCAGGTGGCACAGCAGCGCGGTGCGGTGGTCGAACGCGAGCGCGACGAAGGGCGGCACGCTCGGATCGAGGGTCAGGCCGTTCGTCTCGGCGTACCCGCTCGCGTGGGCGTTGAGGGCCTCACTGAGCGTGCCCAGCATCAGCGCCAGCCCGCCGGCCGGGTCCTCCATCAGGGCCAGCGCCCCGGACTCGACGGCGCCGCCGTCGGTCGAGACGCCCGCGATCGCCCGGTCGTCGGCGGACCGCTTCGCCCCGGGGACGATGGTGTCGGCGAACGCCTCCAGCGTCAGCACGCGCGCCTGCTGTTCCTCTGGTGTCTCCGGTTGCACGACGGCTACCTCCTTTGGGGCGGGCGCGTCGGTTTCCGGTCCCGCCAAGACGTTTTCGGGCAGCCTTGACCGCCGCCCGGTAAGCGACGGAATCAAGGGAATGAAATGGTGGTCGCCCGGAGTTTTTCCGTGCGGTGTGGATGGTGCGTGAAGTTCTGCATCATCGTGGCGACCGACGCAGGTGGGACGCATCTTCCGTTTTGCTCAGGCCGATGTCGCGGTAGCCGGGAGGATTGGCGGAAAATTGCGCGCGGGAAGGGCGGGCTGCAATTTCCACCCGCAGGTCGTACGTGCGGGGGCGGCGGCCGGGCCCGGTCCCGGGCAGGGGGTCAGGCCGGTTCGGCGGCCCGGTGCGGCGCGGCGGCCGCCGGGAGCGCGGCGTGCCCGGCCTGGCGGCGGCTCAGCCGCCCCGTCCGGTGCAGCCAGCGCACGGTGTCGGCCAGCGTCTCGTCCAGCGACCGGCTCGCCGGCCCGAGCAGCTCCTCCGTCGGCGTGCCGTCCATCGGGCGGGCGGTGGCGCACAGGTAGATGGCGCCGTGCTCGGCGGGCAGGTGCACGGGCGACAGCCGCTGCGCCGCGCTGACCAGGTGCCCCATCGGCAGCAGGGCCCGCGCCGGCAGCCGCAGGGTGGGCAGGGCCCGCCCGGTGACCCGGCGCAGCGCGTCGACGAACTCGCGGGTCGTGACGTACCGGCCGGGGGCCGGGAAGCGGCGGGGGCCACGTCCCGGTTCGAGCACCGCGGCGTGCAGCCGGGCCACGTCCCGCACGTCGCCGACGGGGAAGCCGCCCGTGGGCCACATCGGCATCAACCCGCGCAGCACGTTGCGTACCCGCGTCGTCTGGTCGCCCAGGTACGGGTCGTCGGGCCCGAGCGAGGCGAGCGGGTACGTGACGACCACCGGCGCCCCGTCGTCCTGGTGCCGGCGCGCGACGTGCTCGGCGGCGGCCTTGCTGCGCAGGTACGCCTCCCGGGGCGCGCCGACGGGCGAGTCGACGGTCAGCGGCGAGCGCGCGGCCGGCAGGAGCACGCCGAAGGTGGAGACGTGGACGATCGGGTCGAGGCCCGCCGCCCGTGCCGCCCCGAGCACGACCTCGGTGCCGCGCAGGTTGACCGTCCGCATCCGCGCCCGGTCCCGGGAGTCGAAGCTGTACACGCCGGCCGCGTGCAGCGCGGCGGCGCAGCCGTCGGCGGCCCGGGTGACGTCGGCGGGGTCGGTGACGTCGCCGACGACCACCTCCACCCGCCCGGCGTCGGCGCCCAACGTGGTCAGCACCCGTCGGGCGCGGGCCGCGTCCCGCACGAGCATCCGGACCCGGTGGCCGGCGTCGAGGATGGCCGCCGTCGAGTGGGAGCCGATGAATCCGGTGCCACCGGTTACCAGGACCAGCATCGCGACTCCCGCGGGTGGGGGACTGGGTCGTCGCCCATCATTCGCGGGCGCCGCCGACCCCTCCTTCTCCCAGGGTGCTCAACCGGCGTCGATCGCGTTGCCCGCGCCCCCACCTTCCCAATACTGGCATTACCGCAGTCGTGGGAGCCGTCGTCGTGACCGCCCGGCGGCGCAGAGCAGGAGGCAGATCATGATCGCTCGTCGGGTGGCCTCGTCGGTGGTCCAGCGTCAGGTCAACTACGTCACGCCGGTGCCGCAGGGGTCCGCGCGGGGGCTGGTGGCGGCCGTCTACGACCAGGTGGCGCAGGAGATGCAGCTGGTGGTGCCGCCGGCGCAGCTGCACTCCCCGTCGCCGGAGGTGCTGGCCGCGTACTGGATGGTCATGCGGGAGCCGCTGCTGCCGACGGAGAACGTGGACCGGGCGACGAAGGAGGCGGTGGCGGCCGCCGTGTCGGTGGCGAACATCTGCCCGTACTGCGTGGACATGCACAGCGTCGGGCTCTACGAGCTCTCCACCGAGCACGACGCGGAGGCGATCGTGGCCGACCGGCTCGCCGAGATCACCGACCGGCGCATCCGCGAGGCGGCGGAGTGGGGTCGTACGGCCCACCAGCCGCAGACCGGGCGCCCGGTGCTGCCGTTCGCGGAGCGGGACCGCCCGGAGCTGGTCGGCGTGGTGGTGGGCTTCCACTACGTCGCCCGCGTGGTCAACGTCTTCCTCGCCAACTTCCTGCTCCCGCCCGGGCTGACGCCGCGGGCGCGGCGGCGCCTGAAGCGCGGCATCGGCTGGTTGTTGCAGGGGACGCTGCGCGACGCCCGGGAGCCGGGTCGCTCGGTGGAGCTGCTGCCGCCGGCGCCGCTGCCGACGGAGGCGGCCTGGGCGGCGGGCAGCCCGCACGTGGCCGGGGCGATGGCCCGTGCCTACGCGGCGTTCGAGGCGGCCGGCGAGCGGGCGGTCCCGCCGGCGGTGCGGGAGTTGGTCGCCGAACGCCTCGACGCCTGGCGGGGGGAGGAGACCGGCCTGAGTCGACAGTGGTGCGAGCGGTTGATCGCGCCGCTGCCCGAGCCGGAGCGCGCCGCCGGCCGCCTGGTCCTGCTGACCGCGTTCGCCTCCTACCAGGTCGACGAGGAGGTGGTCACCGAGTTCCGTCGCCACCAGCCGGGCGACGCGGCCCTGGTCGACGCGGTCGCCTGGGCCAGCTTCGCCGCGGCCCGCCGGGTCGGCGCCTGGTACGCCCCCGCCGGCTCGCCCGGGCCGGTCTGACGGATCCGCGACCCGAACTGAGCACGCAGGAAGACGCGTCGGCGTGTCGGGGTCGACACGCTGGGTGAGGGCGTGGCGTTCTCGCGCGCCCGTGACCCTTCCAAGGAGGCAACGTGACCAGCTACCAGGCGACCCTGCCCGGATCGTCCGGGCGTTGGGCGGCACTCAACGGCACGCACCACCGGGCCGCCCTGAACGCGTTTCTCGTGATCGTGCTGGCGCACTGGGCCGAGCACCTGGTGCAGGCGTACCAGATCTGGGGCCTGGGTTGGTCGCGGCCCGAGGCGCGCGGGGTGCTCGGCATGCCGTTCCCGTGGCTCGTCAGCTCCGAGTGGCTGCACTACGGCTACGCCATCCTGATGCTCGTCGGGCTGTGGATGCTGCGTCCCGGCTTCGTCGGGCGCAGCCGGAGCTGGTGGACCGCCGCCCTGGCGCTCCAGTTCTGGCACCACATCGAGCACCTGCTGCTGCTGTTGCAGGCGCAGACCGGCCGGCACCTGTTCGGCAGCCCCGTGCCCACCAGCCTGCTCCAGGTCGTGATCCCCCGGGTCGAGCTGCACCTGTTCTACAACACGGTCGTCTTCGTGCCGATGGTGATCGCGATGTACCTGCACCTGCGGCCCTCCGCGGCGGAGGAGGAGCTGATGGCGTGCAGCTGCCGGCAGCCCGGGGCCGCCGCGCAGCCGGCATGACCACCATGGACGGTGCCCGCCCGCCCGCACCGCCCGCGCCGGCCGGCAGGGTGCAGCGGGCGGCGATCGTCGTGGCGGCCGGTGTCGTGCTGTCGATCGTCGCGTTGCTGGCCTTCGGCAGCCCGGCCGCGAGCCGGCGGCTGATGCTCCAGCCGGGCGACGGGTCGGTCGTCGGGTCGGCGCCCGCCGAGGTGACGCTCACGCTCGGCGGGGCCGAGTCGGCCGGGGACCCGCACCTGGCCGTGACCGGACCGACCGGGGCGGTCGTCTCGACCAGGAGGCCGGTCGTCCGCGACGGCCGCCTGGTCGTGCCGGTACGCGACGCCGGGCCGGGCGCCTACCGTGTCGCCTACCGCGTCCGGTTGCCCGACGACCGGCAGGTCGCCGGCCTGGCCGCCTTCACCGTGACCCCCGGAGCCGCACCGGCCGGGCCCGTCGCCACGCCGGTCGGCGAGGCGGCCGCCGGCCACGACCACGCCCGGATCGACGGCATCAACGGCGTGCTCCTCCTGCTGGACCTGGGCCTCGTCGGGGTGGCCCTGCTGTTGATGTTCCTCCGCCCGCAGCGGGGGAGAGGTCCCGTCACCGGCCCGTGACCCGGGGCGCCGGCGGATGAGCGCACAGCAGAAGAGGCGGCCCCGGCCGGCGCGAGGTGACGATGAAGTCACCCGCCGGCCGGGGCCGGCGTCGTCGTACCGACAGGGGGATCTGCCATGCCGACGGTACTGGGTTCCGTACGTCGACTGCTGATGGCGCCGACGCTCGCGGACGTCACCTTCGCGCGTCGGGGCTTCCCCGGCCCCGCCACGGAGGTCACCCGCCGCCTGGAGGCGGTGCCGCAGTCGGTGATCTGCGGATTCGAGTGGGGCATCGACACCCGCGACCCGTGGGAGCTGGAGCGCCGGCTCGCGCTCGTCGACCGGGAACTGCTCGGCTTCGCCTACGAGGGCGCCACGATGGCCTGCACCATCCTCGACGTGATGGGGCCCCGGCGCGGTACCCGCACCCGCGACCTGCTGCGGGGGCCCGGCGCGCCCCACCTCTTCCTCGCCTACATCGGCATCGGGTTCGCGATGGCGCGCCTGCCGCGCCGCTTCTGGCGGCACGTCGTGCCCGACCTCACGGGCAACCCGTACCACCCGACGATGACCTGGCTGGCCGTCGACGGTTACGGCTTCGACCGCGCCTACTTCGACCTCGACCGGTGGGTGACCCGGCAGGAGCGGCTGGCGGCGTACCCGTGGCAGGGCCACGGCGACTACTTCGCGCGGGCCACGGACCAGGGCCTCGGGCGGGCGCTGTGGTTCATCCACGGCGCCCGCACCGCCGACGTGGCCGGGGCCGTGCGGGCCTTCGCCAGCGACCGGCACGGCGACCTGTGGAGCGGGGTGGGGCTCGCCGCCACCTTCGCCGGGGGTGCCGACGCCGAGGCGCTCGTCGCGCTGCGCGCCGCCGCCGGTCCGTGCGCGCCGGACCTGGCCCAGGGCGCGGTCTTCGCCGCCAAGGCCCGCAGCCACGCCGGCCACGTGCCGGCGCACAGCGAGGCGGCGATGCACGCCCTCGGCGGGCGCTCCGTGGCCGCCGTCGCGGCGCTCGCCGACGACGTGGCGGTCCGCGCGGAGGACGCCGGGCGGCTGCCCGCGTACGAGGTCTGGCGGCGCAACGTCCGCGCGCACTTCGAGCCGGCCGAAGTCGGCCACGACCGCTGAGAGCCGTCCGCGTCGTCCGCCCGGCGGTACGCGACCCCGGCGCGGACCGGGCCCCGTCGCGCCCGCGGTGCCGGCGCGCGGCCGGCCCCGGACGTGAACGCCTCGAATAGTTGCGATGAATGCGCAAGGGTGAAGAAATCAACCCTTCCCACTTTTGCCATCATCGAAATGGATGTCCATCCCGGCAACGAAAACACCGACCCTTTGGGGGAACGTGCCATGCAGAGCCTGCGTGATCTGCGGCGCAGAATCCTGACGCCAGATATCTCCGAGACGAAATTGGACGTACGCGGCTTCCACGTGCGCGACGAGGAATCGAAGACGCTGCTCGAAACCGTCGGCGCCTCATTCCTGACCGGTTACGGATACGCCGCCGAGGCGGCGACGACCGCAGCGGCCGAAGAGCGTCTGGAAACGGTGCCGACGCGTTTTCGTGGCTTCGCGTACGAGGGCGCCGGGATGGGCTTCGCCGTCCGGGACGCGCTGCGGCCGGGCCGCCCCCGGCACGTGGCGAGCCTGCTCGCCGGCCGGGGCGACGCGCACGTCTACATGGTGTACGTAGGCGTGGGCTGGGCGATGGCCCGGGTGCCCCGGTTCCGCTGGGGCCAGCTGTACGCCCCGGACCCGCTGCTGCGGTGGCTGGTGCTCGACGGCTACGGCTTCCACCAGGCGTACTTCCACACCGACCGGTACGTGTACGGGCAGTACCGCCACCCGCGGTTCCCGTGGCCGGCCGAGGGCCCGCGCGAGTACGCCGACCGGGTGATCGACCAGGGCATCGGCCGGGCCACGTGGTTCGTCGGCGGCACCGACGTGGACCGGGTGACGGAGATCTTCGCCGCGTTCCCCGCGCACCGGCGGGCCGACCTGTACGCCGGGGCCGGCCTCGCCGCCACCTACGCCGGCGGGGCCACCGAGGCGGACCTGCACCGGTTCCGCGACCGGGCCGGCGACTACCGCGTGGACCTCGCCCAGGGCAGTGCCTTCGCGGCCGGGGCCCGGGTACGCGCCGGCCTGGTCGTGCCGCACAACGAGGTCGCCACGCAGGTGTTCTGCGGCATGTCCACCGCCGAGGCGGCGAAGGTCACCGACGTGACGCTGCCCCGCGGGCAGGACGGCGCCACGCCCGCCTTCGAGCGGTGGCGTCAGGCCATCGCCGCGGAGTTCGAGGGGCGGTGCTGACCGTGACGCCCCTCCCACCGGCCGTTCCCGCACCCCGGCGGTCCACCATCGCACGCAACGAAGGAGAGACCTCGTGACCAGGATCGCTGTCGTGGGGATGGCGTGCCGCTACCCGGACGCCACGTCACCCCGCGAACTGTGGGAGAACGCCCTCGCCGGGCGGCGGGCCTTCCGCCGGCTGCCCGCCGAGCGGATGAGTCTGGACGACTACTGGGATCCGGACCCGGCCACACCCGACCGTTTCTACGCCCGCAACGCCGCGGTCATCGAGGGCTACGAGTTCGACCGGATCGCCTACAAGATCGCGGGTAGCACCTACCGCTCGACCGACCTCACCCACTGGCTCGCCCTCGACATGGCGGCCATGGCGTTGGCCGACGCCGGGTTCCCGATGGCCGAGGGCCTGCCCCGCGAGCGGACCGGTGTGGTCGTCGGCAACACGCTGACGGGCGAGTTCTCCCGGGCCAACCAGCTGCGGCTGCGCTGGCCCTACGTACGCCGCATGGTCGGCGCCGCGCTCAAGGAGCAGGACTGGGACGACGACCAGCTCACCGCGTTCCTCGACGAGTTCGAGGCGACGTTCAAGGGTCCGTTCCCGGAGGTCGACGAGGACACCCTCGCGGGTGGACTGTCGAACACCATCGCCGGGCGCATCTGCAACCACTTCGACTTCAAGGGGGGCGGCTACACCGTCGACGGCGCCTGCTCCTCGTCCCTGCTCTCCGTCGCCACCGCGTGCAAGACCCTCTCCGACGGCGAGGTCGACGTGGCGATCGCCGGCGGCGTGGACCTGTCCATCGACCCCTTCGAGATCATCGGCTTCGCCAAGACCGGTGCGCTGGCGCGCGGCGAGATGCGCGTCTACGACCGTGGCTCGAACGGCTTCTGGCCGGGCGAGGGCTGCGGCATGGTGGTGCTGATGCGCGAGGCCGAGGCCCGCCAGGCGGGGCACCGCGTCTACGCCACCATCGCGGGCTGGGGCATCTCCTCCGACGGCAAGGGCGGCATCACCCGGCCGGAGGTCGCCGGCTACCAGCTCGCCCTGCGCCGGGCGTACGACCGGGCGGGCTTCGGCATCGAGACCGTCGGGCTCTTCGAGGGCCACGGCACCGGCACGGCGGTCGGCGACACGACCGAACTCCAGGCGCTGTCGCTGGCCCGGCGCACCGCCGACGGGGACTCTCCGCAGGCCGCCATCAGCTCGATCAAGGGCATGATCGGGCACACCAAGGCGGCGGCCGGCGTCGCCGGGCTGATCAAGGCCGCGATGGCGGTCCACCACGAGGTCCTGCCGCCCGCCATCGGCTGCGTCGACCCGCACGAGATCCTCACCGCCGAGCAGTCCGCGCTGCGTGCCCTGCGCAAGGCCGAGGCGTGGCCGCGCGGCGTGCCCGTACGCGCCGGTGTGACGGCGATGGGCTTCGGCGGCATCAACACCCACATCGTGCTGGAGAACGGGCAGCCGCGTCGCTCGTCGCGGCTGGACAGCCGCTTCCGCAACCTCGCCGCGTCGATGCAGGACGTGGAACTGCTCCTCGTCGACGGCGCCAGCGCGCAGGAGCTGCGCGAGCGGTTGCAGCGGCTCGTCGACTTCGTGCCCACGGTGTCGTACGCCCAGCTGGGCGACCTCGCCGCCACCCTGCACCGCGAGCTGCGCGACCTGCCCTACCGGGCGGGCGTGGTGGTCTCCTCGCCGGAGGACGCCGAGCGGCAGCTGCGCCGCGTCTGCGACGCCCTCGACGCCGGCGAGGCGCGCCTGTTCTCCGCTGACGGCCGCTGCTTCCTGGGCCACGTGAGCGGGCCGGGCCGCATCGGCTTCCTCTTCCCCGGGCAGGGCTCCGGCCGGGGCACCTCGGGCGGCGCGCTGCGCCGGCGCTTCGCCGACGTGGAGGAGGTCTACCAGCGGGCGGCGCTGCCCAGCAGCGGCGACCTGGTCGCGACCGCGGTGGCCCAGCCGAGGATCGTCACCGGCGCGCTGGCGGGCCTGCGGGCGCTGTCGCTGCTCAACCTCGACGCGACCGTGGCCGTCGGGCACAGCCTCGGCGAGATCGCCGCCCTGCACTGGGCCGGCGTGCTCGACGAGGAGGCGCTGCTGCGGGTCGCCGGGATCCGTGGCCGGACGATGGGGGAGCACAGCGCCTCCGGCACGATGGCCAACATCGGCGCCCCGCCCGAGCGGGTGGCCGGGCTCATCGCGGATCTGTCCGTGGTGATCGCCGCGTACAACGGGCCGGAGCAGACCGTGATCGCGGGTTCGGAGGCCGCGGTGGAGGACGCCTGCGAGCGGGCCCGCTCCGCCGACCTGCGGACCACCCGCCTCTCGGTGTCCCACGCGTTCCACTCCCCGCTGGTCGAGCCGGCCGCGGACGCCCTCCTCGAGGCGCTGGCGGGGGAGCGGTTCGGGCCCGTCACCCGGCGGGTCGTCTCCACGGTCACCGGCGAGCCGCTCGCCGCCGACACCGACGTCGCCGCCCTCCTGCACCGCCAGATCACCGACCCGGTGCTGTTCAACCAGGCCGTGGCCCTCGCCGCCAAGGAGGTCGACCTCTTCGTCGAGGTCGGTCCGGGGCAGGTGCTCTCCGGCCTGGCGTCGGCCAGCACCGACCTGCCGGCGGTGGCGCTCAACACCGACGACGAGTCGCTGGCCGGCCTGCTGCGCGTCGCGGCGGCCGCGTACGTGGTCGGCGCCGGCGGCGTGGAGGGCGCCCTCTTCCACGACCGGCTGGTCCGGCCGCTCGAGGTGGGCCAGAACTTCCGGTTCTTCGCCAGCCCCTGCGAGTCGGCCCCGGTGGTGAACCTGCCCAAGGGCGCCGGTGGGCGGGCGGCGGCTCCGCTGGCGGCGGAGGGGCAGCGGCCGGAGCCGGAGCAGCCGGCGGGCGAGTCGAGCCTGCAACTGCTGCGCCGGTTGGCCGCCGAGCGGGCCGAGCTGCCGCTGGAGATGGTGCACGACGGCAGCCAGCTCCTCGACGACCTGCACCTCAGCTCGATCACCGTCGGCCAGCTGGTCAACCAGGCGGCGCAGCAGCTCGGCGTGCCGGCCGCGCAGACCCCGACGAACTTCGCGACGGCGACCGTCGGTCAGCTCGCCGAGGCACTGGAGCAGCTCGCCCGCACCGGCCGGGACGCCGACGTGTCCGGCCCGGCCTTCGTGCACGGCGTGGCCGACTGGTGCCGGGCCTGGTCGGTCGACCTCGACGAGGCGCCCTCCCCGGTCGGCACGGGGGCCGAGGCCGACGGGCCTTGGCAGCTTTTCGCCCCGGCCGGGCACCCGTTCGCCGACCCGCTGCGCGCGGCCCTGCAGAGCGCCGGCGTCGGCGCGGGTGTGCTGGTGTGCCTGCCGCAGCCGTGCGCCGAGGCCGACCTCGAACTGGCCCTGCGCGGCGCGCAGGCGGCGACGGCCGCCGCCCCCGGCACCCGCTTCGTCCTCGTCCAGGAGGGGCCGGGCGCGGCCGGGCTGGCCAAGACGCTGCGGCTGGAGGCGCCGCACGTGCGGACCACCGTCGTGCACACCCCGCCGGTGCCGCAGGCCGTGGCGAGGGTGACCGCGGAGGTCGCCGCCACCGACGGCTTCGCCGAGGTCCACCTCGACGCCGACGGGCGCCGGCGGGTACCCACCCTGCGCGGGCTGCCGGTACGGCCGGCCGAGACGCGGCAGCCGCTGGGCGCCGAGGACGTGCTGCTGGTCACCGGCGGCGGCAAGGGCATCACCGCCGAGTGCGCCCTGGCGATGGCCGTGGACAGCGGCGCCCGCCTCGCCGTGCTCGGCCGCTCGGATCCCGCCCAGGACGAGGAGCTGGCCGCGAACCTCGCGCGGATGGCGGACGCCGGCGTGCGGGTGCGCTACGCCCGGGCCGACGTGGCCGACCCCGCGCGGGTACGCCAGGCCGTCGACGGGCTGGTCGCCGAGCTGGGACCGGTCACGGCGGTGCTGCACGGCGCGGGCCGCAACGAGCCGGCGGCGTTGACGGGCCTCGGCATGGACGAGTTCCGCCGCACCTTCGCGCCGAAGGTCGACGGCCTGCGCGCCGTGCTGGACGCGGTCGACGCCGACCGGCTGCGCCTGCTGGTGACGTTCGGCAGCATCATCGGCCGGGCCGGCCTGCGCGGCGAGGCCCACTACGCGACCGCGAACGACTGGCTCGCCGAGCTGACCGTCGACTTCGGCCGGCGCCACCCGGGCTGCCGCAGCCTCTGCCTGGAGTGGTCGGTCTGGTCCGGCGTCGGCATGGGCGAGCGGCTGTCCGTGGTCGAGGCGCTGACCCGCGACGGCATCACCCCGGTCACCCCCGACCAGGGGGTGGCGATGCTCCGGCGCCTGCTCGCCGACCCGCACGCGCCGTCGGTGGTGGTCGTCAGCGGGCGGACCGAGGGCATCGACACCGTCCGGATGGACCTTCCGGAGCTGCCGCTGCTGCGCTTCGTGGACCGGCCGCTCGTGCGTTACCACGGCGTCGAGCTGGTCACCGAGGCCGAGCTCAAGCCGGTCGCCGACCTCTACCTGGACCACCACCGGCTCGACGGCAACCTGCTGTTCCCGGCGGTGTTCGGCATGGAGGCGATGGCCCAGGTCGCCGCCGCGGTGACCGGACGGACCGACACGCCGGTGGTCGAGCGGGCCGAGTTCCTGCGGCCCATCGTGGTGCCGCCGGAGGGCAGCACCACCATCCGGATCGCCACCCTCGTGGTCGACGACGACGTCGTGGACGCGGTCGTCTACAGCGCGGAGACGGAGTTCAGCGCCGCGCACTTCCGGGCGCGGCTGCACTTCACCGGGACGCGACTGCCGGCCGGCCCGCCCGAGCAGGTGTCCGCCGGGCTGCCGGCGGTGCCGCTGGAACCCGCCACCGACCTCTACGGCGACATCCTGTTCCAGGGTGGACGGTTCCAGCGGCTGCGCCGCTACCACCGCTCGGCCGCCCGGCACGTCGACGCCGACGTCGTCACGGCTCCGCAGACGCGGTGGTTCGCCGACTACCTGCCCGACACCCTGCTGCTGGGCGACCCCGGCGTGCGGGACGCCCTCATGCACGGCAACCAGGTCTGCGTCCCCGACGCGACCCTGCTGCCGGCCGGGATCGAGCGGCTGCACCCGGCGGGGCCCCGGCTGACCGGGGCGGAGGAACTGCGCTACTGCGCCGAGGAGCGCAGCCGCGACGGCGACACCTACGTCTACGACATCGCGCTCCGCTCCGCCGACGGTGCGGTCGTGGAGCGGTGGGAAGGCCTGCGGTTGCGGGCGGTGCGCAAGAAGGACGGCCGCGGGCCGTGGGTGGCCCCGCTGCTCGGGTCGTACCTGGAGCGGACCGTGGGCGACCTGGTCGGCGGTGACGTCGCCGTCGCGGTGGAGCCGGCCCCGACGGAGCGGGCCGGACGCGGCGAGGCGGCCGGACAGGGCACGCCGGACGAGACCCGCCGGCGGCGGGCCCGCACCGCGGTGGCCGCCGGTCGGGCCGCCGGCGGCCCGGTCGAGGTCGCGTACCGGCCGGACGGGCGCCCCGAGCTGGCCGACGGCCGGTCGCTGTCGGCCGCGCACGCCGAGAACCTGACGCTGTGCGTGGTCGGCACCGGGCCGCTCGCCTGCGACGTCGAGGCGGTACGCGCCCGGGAGGAGTCGGTCTGGCAGGGGCTCCTCGGCACGCACGTCGACCTCGCCCGGCTCTGCTGCGCCGACGGCGGGGAGTCGCTGGACGCGGCGGCGACGCGGGTGTGGGCGGCGATCGAGTGCCTGCGCAAGGCGGGGCTCTCGCACCGGGCGCCGCTGGTCGCGGTGCCCTCGGACCGGGCCGGCTGGCTGGTCTTCGCCTCCGGCGACCTGCGGATCGCCACGCTCGTCACGACCGTGCGGGACCTGCCCCAGCCGATGGCGTTCGCGATCCTGACGGAAGGACGGGGCTAGGCGATGGACAAGTACTTCGAGTACCTGCACACGGTGGGCTTCGAGGAGACCAACCTCGTCGGCAACGTGTACTACGTCAACTACCTGCGCTGGCAGGGCCGCTGCCGGGAGATGTTCCTGAAGGAACGGGCCCCGGACGTGCTCGCCGACGTACGCGAGGACCTGAAGCTGTTCACCCTCCGCGTCGACTGCGAGTTCTTCGCCGAGATCACCGCGTTCGACGAGCTGTCCATCCGGATGCGCCTGGTGGAGCTGGCGCAGACCCAGCTGGAGTTCAGCTTCGACTACGTCAAGCTCGACCGGGACGGCGGCGAGACGCTGGTGGCCCGGGGTCGGCAGCGCATCGCCTGCATGCGCGGCCCGAACACCCGCACCGCGCCGGCGAGGGTGCCGGAGGCACTGGTGACGGCGCTCGCGCCGTACACCACGGCGCGGCGCTCCTGACGGCGCGAGGAGGAGACGTCGTGGACGTACAGCGAACACTCACCGTCGGGACGCCCGACGTGACGACACTGCGGCGGGCGTACGGCGCGTTCGCCACCGGCGTCACGGTGGTGACCGTCGGCGGCGCCACCCCGCACGGGATGACCGCCAACTCGTTCACCTCCGTGTCGCTCGATCCGCCGCTCGTGCTGGTGTGCGTCGACCGGAACGCGGTGATGCACGCCTGCCTCTCCCGGACGCGCGAGTTCGCGGTCTCGGTGCTGACCGACGACCAGGAGAAGGTGGCCCGGTACTTCGCCGACGGGCGGCGGCCGCTCGGCGGCGAGCAGTTCGACCAGGTGGACTGGCGTCCGGGCGCGACGACGGGCGCGCCGCTGATCAGCGGGGCCCTCGCCCACTTCGAGTGCGAGGTGTGGCGCTCCTACGACGGCGGCGACCACACCATCTTCCTCGGCCGGCTGCTCTCCCTGGAGCGCCGCACGGACGGGGAGGCGCTGCTCTTCCTCTCCGGCCGTTTCCGTCAGGTCGAGCAGGAGCGGAGTGAGGCGGCATGACGACCATCCAGGGCGGGGCCCGGCGTACGCCGCCGGGTCCGCCGCGCCCCGCCGCCCTGCACATGCTGATCCTGATGGGCCGGGACCGGCTGCGGATGATGACCCTGGCGGCGGAGCGGTACGGCGACGCCGCCCGGCTGCCGGTCGGGCCCAAGCAGCTCTACTTCTTCAACCATCCCGACTACGCCAAGCACGTGCTGTCCGACAACAGCGCCAACTACCAGAAGGGCATCGGCCTGGTGCATGCCCGCCGGGCGCTCGGCGACGGGCTGCTCACCAGCGAGGGCGAGCTGTGGCGCAAGCAGCGCAGGGTGATCCAGCCGGCGTTCCAGAACCGGCGGCTCGCCCAGTACGCGGGCGTGATCGGCGAGGAGGCCGCGCTGCTGGTCGAGCGGCTGACGGCGCGGGCCGACGGCCCTCCGGTCGACGTGCTGGAGGAGATGACCACGCTGACCCTCGGGGTGCTCGGGCGGACCCTGCTCGACGCCGAGCTGAGCGGCTTCCACGGCGTCGGCGCGTCGTTCGCGGCCGTGCAGGACCAGGCGATGTTCGAGCTGGAGACGCTCAGCGCCGTGCCGCCGTGGGTCCCGCTGCCCCGGCAGCTGCGGTTCCGGCGCGCCCGTCGGCACCTCCAGCGGGTCGTCGACGAACTCGTCGCCGGCCGGGGTCGGGACGTGGACGGGCGCGACGACGTCCTGTCCCGTCTGATCGTCTCGACCCGGCTGGAGAAGGATCCGCGGGTGGCCCGCCAGCGGCTGCGCGACGAGCTGGTCACGCTGCTGCTGGCCGGGCACGAGACGACCGCCAGCACGCTGGGCTGGAGCCTGCACCTGCTGGACCGGCATCCCGAGATCCGGCGGCGGGTCCGCGAGGAGGCCGTGACGGTGCTCGGCGACCGGCTGCCCGAGTACGAGGACCTGCACCGGCTGCGGTACACGGCGATGGTGGTGGAGGAGGCCATCCGGCTCTATCCGCCGGTCTGGCTCCTGCCCCGCAAGGCCCAGCAGGACGACGAGATCGGCGGCTACCACGTGCCGGCGGGGGCCGACATCCTGATCTCCCCGTACACCCTGCACCGGCATCCCCGGTTCTGGGACGAGCCGGAGCGGTTCGACCCCGACCGCTTCGATCCGGCGCGCAGCACGGAGCGCCCTCGCTACGCGTACATCCCGTTCGGCGCCGGCCCCCGGTTCTGCGTGGGCAACAACCTGGGCATGATGGAGGCCACCCTCGTCCTGGCCATGCTGCTGCGGGACGTGCGCCTGACGGGGGTGCCGGGCCGTCCGGTGGTGCCCGAGCCGATGCTGTCGCTGCGGGTGCGCGGCGGCCTGCCGATGACGGTGCACAAGGTTGACTGAACTCCGTGCCGGACCCGCGGGCGCCACGGCGCCCGCGGGTCCGGCACGTGCCCGCCCGGCGGCCCCGGGCGGCACCCCGCGCGGGGGCGACGACCTAGCTGCCCGCGGCACCTGGTCCCGCCGGGCCGTGCGTCGGACCTCATGGCGGGACCCCGGCCGCTGGCGCCCGTCACGGGCGTCGGCGGCCGGGGTCCTCGTCTCCGGCCCCGGGGGGAGGCGGCGGTGCACGGTGCCGCCCCGGGGGTACGCGGTGCTCCCGCCGGCGGCGGGGTCAGGCCGCGTACATCCGGGACCGGTTCTCCCGCTGGGCCTGGCGTTCGCTCGCGGCCTTGCGGCTGTCGAGCAGCGCCAGGAGGACCGGCGGGTCGATCTTGGACACCTGTTTGAGGTGGGCGTCGGCGGTCAGGGTCTGACGTCCGTGCACGACCAGCGGGCCCACCGTGGCCACCATCATCGTGTCCTGCTCGAGCCGGAGCACGTCGCCGGAGACCGAGTGGCACAGCAGGTACCAGGTGCCGTCGGGCACGTTGGTGAAGTGGTACGCGCCCGGCGACTCGAGGATGGCGCAGCGCACCGGCGGGCCCTCGGGGATGCGGTGCTGGAACAGGCCCAGGAAGATGAGCCCGGGCGCCAGCCCACGTGCCGGCGCGGTGACCTGCCCGGTGATGGTGCCCTGCGTCTGACCCGTCGGGCGCTGGGTGGGGATGCGGGGAGTGAAGCCGCCCATCCGTCGGTAGGTGGTGGGTGGCAGGCCGACGCTCCTCGTGAACCGGGTGCTGAACGTTCCCACGCTGTTGTAGCCCACCCGCAGGCTGATGTCCGTGACGTTCAGCCTCGTCGTGGTCAGCAGCCGCTTGGCCTCCTGAAGGCGGATCGCGGACAGGAAACGTCCCGGCGAGATGCCGGTCACGCGCTGGAAGATCCGTGTGAAGTGGAATTTGCTGAACATGGCTGCGCGTGCCATGTCATCCACTGTCAACTGTTCGGATAAATTGCTGCGCATGGTGTCGATGGCCCGTTCCACTGCCTGTTCTGCGCTGTCGTGCATTAGTCTCCCCCGGATTGCGGACAATCCCAATGAGTGGATGTGGCGAATCGGCTGAGGTCAATAAGGGATGCCAGCCGGTCGCCATTTCCCGCTAACCGCAGTTGATGCTAGCCGAGCCCCGGCGGGCCGGTCAACACTTTCTGCGTTCGGAGCGTAGCGCGGAGTGACGGAGGGGGGCTTATCAATTCATGCGCAGAATCGGTGCGTGCCACTATCGGCCCAGGTGAAGATCGTTCGGGTTGCTAATTGTATTGTGGAACTCGCCAGTATCTGCGCTGCCGGGCTGTCGATCCTTAGCGTACTTTTTCGGACATCGGCGGCCCGTTCCGATGCGTGCCGATCGAGGGGGTCGCGCCGTCGCCCCCGGCCCCGCCGTTCCCGGCGGCGACGAGTGTCGATCAATGGCTAATGATCGATCTCTATGGCAAGATTGCCCAAACGTTCGCCAGGGCGGAGGACGCGTGCGTATCTCGGAGCTCAGTAGACAGAGTGGCGTGTCAGTCCCGACGATCAAGTTCTATCTGCGTGAGGGCCTGCTCCCCGCAGGCCTGCCCACCGGCCGCAACCAGGCCGACTACAGCGAGCGGCACCTGCGCCGGATCCGGCTGATCCGCACCCTGACCGGCATCGCCGGGCTGGACCTGTCGTCCGTCCGGGAGATCCTGGCCGCCATCGACGACGAGGACCTCACCCTGCGCGACGCCTACCAGGTCCTCGATCAGGCTCTCTATCTCGACGGGTCCGAGACCCTGGGACGCGAGGCGGTGGACTGCGCGCGCGAGGAGGTGGCGGACCTCGCCGAGGCGCTCGGCTGGTCGCGTGAGTCCAGCCTCTCCGGCGGGGAGGTGCTGGCGCACGTGCTGGCCGGGCTGCGCAGCCTCGGCTGTGAGGCCGAGGTGTCCTTCTTCACCTCCTACGCCCGCGCGGCCGAGCAGCTCGTCGTCTCGGAACTCGACCTGGTCGCCGCCGAGGGCGGCACCGAGAAGGGCCCGGCGATCGTGCGCAGCGTCCTGTTCGGCGTCGCCCTGTCCGCCCTGCGCCGCATGGCGCACGAACACCACGTCGCGCTTCGATTCCCGTTGAATACGGTTGAGTGAGGGCGGCGAACGGGTGAGATGGCGGATCCGCCCCACCCGAAACGCACACGGCACAGTCGGCCACTGAGCAACCTTTGAGAAGAACTCGGGCCGTGGCCCCGCCACGATAAGTGGGCCGGTGGCGACTTTCGCAGCCGGTTCGCCAGGCATCGTGAAGGGACGCACGACATGCCGCGATCGGCTGGGAATGGACGGCGCCGGCAACGAACGCCGTAGCGCCGCGTGGTGGATGTCCCGATCCGTCGGCAAGGAACTGTCCATGAATGACAGGGAAAGAACGCGCCGCCGGGCGATTCATTCATCTCTCAGTCGCCGACACTGCCCGTCGCCAGACCCGGCCGCACGGCGAATCCGCCGCTGACGGCACGGGTGGTGGCCGAATCTGGAGGGGAACCCTTGCCATCCCAACCCGTCGGCGCGATCCGCCGAATCATTCCCGCTGTCTTCGTGCTGGTCCTCGTGGCGGCGTTCTTCGCCGTGGCCCGGCTGCCCAGCGCGTCGGCCGAGGAGCGTCAGACGTTGGCGTCGCGGTTCGGCTTCACCGAGCTGCCGATCGCGCTGCCGCCCGGGCTGCCGGAACGCAGCGTGCGGCCGGTGAACCCCGAGTACGAGCACATCCGCGCCTGGGTGTCCTCGGTCGGCGCCGCCGTAGCGGCCAACGACCTCGACGGGGACCTGATCGCCAACGATCTCTGCCTGGTCGACACCCGCAGCGACAGCATGATCGTCACGCCGTCGCCCGACGGGCCCGCCCGGTACGCGCCCTTCGTGCTGGACCCCGCGCCCCTGCCCACCCACAAGGCGATGGCGCCGATGGGCTGCGTGCCCGGCGACTTCAACGGCGACGGCCGCACCGACCTGCTCGGCTACTACTGGGGTCGGACGCCGGTGCTGTTCCTGCACCGCGCCTCCGCCACGGGGCCGCTGACCAAGGCGACCTTCCACCCCACCGAGCTGGTCGGTCAGCCGTCCTCCTCCTCCAGCGGCGAGTACCAGGGCAAGCTCTGGAACACCAACGCGGTCGCGGTCGCGGACTTCGACGGTGACGGCCGGCCGGACATCGGCGTGTTCAACTACTTCCCCGACAGCCAGGTGCTCGACCCGGCCGGGCAGCCGAACGTCGAGATGAACCACTCGCTGTCGCGGGCGCAGAACGCCGGCGGGGCGCACGTGCTGCGCTGGACCGCCGCCACCAGCGGCGACAACCCCAGCGCCACGTACGTCGAGCAGTCCGCCATCCCGCCGGAGTACGCCACCGGCTGGACCCTCGGCGCCGGCTCCGCCGACATCGACGGCGACCTGCTGCCCGAGCTGTACCTCGCCAACGACTTCGGCCGGGACCGCTTCTTCCACAACGTCTCCACGCCGGGCCAGATCCGCTTCGCGATGGCGGAGGGCCGCCGCGGCGCGCTGACCCCGAAGTCCATGGTGGTCGGGCACGACTCGTTCAAGGGCATGTCGATCGAGTTCGGCGACCTCGGCGGCACCGGCAAGTTCGACATGTTCGTCAGCAACATCACCACCTCCTGGGGCCTGGAGGAGAGCAACTTCGTCTGGCGCAACAACTCGTCGAGCCTGGCCGACGCCCGCAAGCGGTTGAGCGAGGGCAAGGCCGTCTTCGACAACAAGGCCGCCGAGCTCAACATGGCCTGGGTCGGCTGGGGCTGGGACGCCAAGATGGCGGACTTCGACAACAGCGGCGAGATGTCGGTGGTCCAGACCGCCGGGTTCGTCAAGGGCGAGATCAACCGTTGGTCCTGGTTGCAGGAACTGGCCATGAGCAACGACCTGATGCTCCGCAACCCCGGCATGTGGCCCAAGGCCGAGCCGGGCGACGACATCGCCGGCTCCGAGCCGTTCGCGTTCTGGGTCCGGGAGAAGAACGGGCGCTACGCGAACATCAGCGCCGAGCTCGGCATGACCGACAGCACCCCGAGCCGCGGCGTGGCCGTCGCGGACACCAACGGCGACGGGGGCCAGGACTTCGCCGTGGCCCGGCAGTGGGGCGCCCCGTCGTACTACCGCAACGACAAGCCCGGCAGCGGCAACTTCCTGGGCCTGCGCCTGTGCCGGCCCGGCGAGGACGGCCGGGGCTCGCCCGCGTACAGCGCCCAGGTCCGGGTGAAGACGGCGGACGGCCGTACCCGCGTCGCCCAGCTCGACGGTGGCAGCGGCCACTCGGGCAAGCGCAGCTTCGACGTCTTCTTCGGCCTCGGCGACGCCGGCGACAAGCCGGTCTCGGCGGAGATCGCCTGGCGCGACCTCAACGGTGGCGTGCACAAGCAGACCCTCGACCTCGCCGCGGGCTGGCACACGATCATGCTCACGGACAAAGCCCAGGAGATGCCCAAATGACCGACGTCCGAGACAGCGCCCGTACCGGCAGTGACGTGCGGGGGGTGGGGGGCACCGCGGTCGCCGACGCCCCGGTCGGCCCGGCGCCGGCCGTCACCTTCGACCGCAACGCGCCGGTGGCGGCCACGCCCGGGGCGCCCAAGCGGGTCGACCGGCGGGACCCCCGCTATCTGGCCCTGCGCAACTTCGCCATCTCCATGAGCGTCTTCAACATCCTCGGGTACACGGTGCTCGGCTTCGAGCAGCCCTGGACCTGGCCCTTCTTCGCCCTGGCGATCGGCTACGCCACCGAGATCGTGGTCGAGCTGGTCACCGCCCGGGCCAACAAGCGCCCGCCCGCCTTCAGGGGCAACGGCGCCTGGGGGATGTACACGTTCCTGCTGCCCACCCACATCACCGCGCTCGCCGCGAACATGCTGCTCTACGCCAACGACAACTTCTGGCCCATCGCCTTCGCGGTGGTCGTCGCCATCGGCCAGAAGGCGATCTTCCTGGCGCCGATCAAGGGCCGCATGCGGCACTTCATGAACCCGTCGAACTTCGGCATCACGGTGACCCTGGTGGCCTTCTCCTGGGTCAACATCGCCCCGCCGTACCACTTCACCGAGGACGTGCCGGACATGGTCCGGCTCCTCGTGCCGCTGGTCATCCTGACGGCCGGCACCGTGCTCAACGGGGTGCTCACCAAGAAGATCCCGCTGATCGTGGGCTGGGTCGGCGGCTTCGTGATCCAGGCGCTGGTGCGGCACTTCATCTGGGACGTCGCGCTCTGGGCGGCCCTGCTGCCGATCACCGGTGTCGCGTTCGTGCTGTTCACCAACTACATGATCACCGACCCCGGTACGACGCCCAGCTCGGGTCGGGCCCAGTTCATGTTCGGCGCGAGCGTCGCCGGCGTGTACGGCGTGCTGATCGCCTTCAACGTCGTCTACACGCTCTTCTTCGCCGTGACGATCGTCTGTCTCGCCCGGGGCCTGCTCTGGTGGGGCATCTGGCTGCGCGACCGCTCCCGGCGTGAGAGTGCGCCGCAGGTGCGGCCCGCCGTCACCTGACGACCGTCGGTCCGTCGCCGGCGCGACCCAGGGTGGGTCCGCCGGCGACGGACCTCGTCCCGATCGACCCGCATGTCAGAGAGGAGAGCGAGGCGATGAGCGTGCACCGCAGCCCGCAGGCCCCACCGCGAGGTGTGCCGCCGGAACCCGTACCCCGGCCGGCGGCCCGCCCCCGACGGACGGCGGTGATCAGCGCCGCGGCGGGCGTGCTGCTCGCCGTGCTCTGGTCCTTCGAGCTGGTGGACTCGGTGATCGGCGACACCGTCGCCGACACCCTGCTGGGCCACGACGCGAAGGGCACCGCCATCACCGGCACCGCGGCGGGGCTGCTGTTCGCCTTCGTGTCCGGCTTCGCCGGGACCTTCACCGCCTGCAACATCGCGATGGCGGCCTCCGTCGGCCCGATGAGCCAGGCCGGCGCGGACGGGCACCGCCACGGCGTACGGTCGCTGCTGCGCCCCGTCGCCTGGCTGACGGTCGGCATGCTGGCGGTGTCGGCGACCTACGGCGCGCTCGGGGTGCTGCTCGGCGAACGGTTGCCGCAGCTGTCCACCGACACCGTGGGCGGGATGCCCGTACGCCTGATCCAGTCGTCGGTGGTCTTCGGCCTGATCGGCCTCGCGCTGACCTACCTGGGGCTGGCGGCCCTGGGCCTGCTGCCGGACGTCTTCGCGCGCCGGCCGGTGGCGCGGGTGGTCGTCATGGGCGCCCTGGTCGGGGGGTTCCTGGTCGGCCGGCCGTACCCGCTGTTCAACAAGCTGTTCCACTGGGCCGTCGACACCGGCAACCCGGCCTACGGCGCGCTCGCCTTCGCCCTCCAGTCGCTGGGCAACGTGCTGATCGTCGCGGTGCTCTTCGCGGTCCTCATCCTGGCCAGCCGGGGCCGCTTCCTCGCCTGGATGGCGTCGCCGCGCCGCGCCGCGACGGTGACCGGCGCGCTGCTGGTCGCGCTGGGCGTCTTCACCGTCGTCTACTGGGACCTGCGCGTGCCGGCGATCTTCGGGGTGGGGTGGTTCCCGACGATGCCCTACAACTGACCCGGGCGGTCGCGACGACGCCCCCGGTCCGGACCGGACCGGGGGCGTCGTGGTCCCGGTTCAGCGGGCGGCGCCGGGCACCGGTCCGGGGGCGCGCGCGGGGCCGCCGGCCGTCGGCCGGGTGCCGGCGGCGGTGGCGGCCGCCCAGCCGGTGGTGATCAGCAGCAGGGCCGCGATGTAGGTGGTCATCACGGCCAGGCCGTGGCCGGGGATCCGGGAGCCGGCGGCGCCCATGCCGATCAGCAGGTCGGAGATCAGGAACAGCCCTCCGCCCAGGGCCACCCGCCGGGAGACGCCGGCCGCGGCGGCGGCCATCAGGCTGAGCGCGAGGCTGTAGCCGAGCACCGGCAGCCGCAGCGGGCCGAGGGAGTTCCACAGCACCAGGTTGGCGGCCGCCCAGCAGGCGAGATAGGCGGCGACTGCGGCGACCGGCGGCCGCCGGTGGCGCAGGAAGGCGGTCAGGAAGGCCACCTGGGTGCCGAGGAAGCAGCCCATGCCGACGAGGAACGCCGTGTCGCCGTCGACCAGCAGCGCGATGTCGCCGCCGGTCGCGAAGACCAGCCCGACGGCCACGGGGTCGACGCGCCGGCGTACCCGCAGCAGGTGGACCAGCAGCACCGGCGCGAGCAGGGGCTTGGCCAGCCACTGAAGGAGGGTCGAGTCGGTCGCCACGCCGATCAGCTCGACGGCGGCCACCACGCCGAACAGCCAGAGGAGACTCATCGGGCCACCGCCGGCTGCGCGTGCGCGGCGGGCTGCCAGCCCGGTCGGCCGAGGACGTAGCCGAGGCGGTGCCGCCAGGACGAGGCGGCCCGGGCGTCGGCCCAGATCGCCCGGTACTCGTGCGTGGCCACCCGCAGCGGGTTGTACGTGTCGATGTTCTTGGTCAGGCCGTAGCGGACGGCGGCCCGCTCGGGCTCGAAGGTGCCGAACAGCCGGTCCCACACGATCAGGATGCCGCCGTAGTTGCGGTCGAGGTACTCGGCGTTGGCGCCGTGGTGCACCCGGTGGTGCGAAGGCGTGTTGAAGATCCACTCGATGGGCCGGGGCAGCCGGTCGACCCGCTCGGTGTGCAGGAAGAACTGGTACAGCAGGCTGACCGACTGCTGGAGGAAGATCATCCACGGGGGGATGCCGAGCAGCGCCAGGCCCAGCCAGAACGGTACGGACGTCATCGGGGTCCAGCTCTGCCGCAGGGCCGTGGAGAGGTTGAAGAAGACGCTGGAGTGGTGCACCACGTGCCCGGCCCAGAGCAGCCGCACCTCGTGGTGCGACCGGTGGAACCAGTAGTAGGCGAGGTCGTCGGCGAAGAAGAGCAACACCCACGTCCAGACGCTGGTGGGGGAGAGCTGGATCGGCGTGACGGTGTACGCGGCGGCGTAGAGGCCGATCGTCGCCAGCTTCCACGGCACGCCGATGACCTGGCTGCCGGCGCCCATGGTGAGGCTGGTGGCGGTGTCGCGTAGCTCGTAGCCGCGTTCGCCGTCGTCGGGGGCGAACCGGTAGGAGAGCGCCTCGACGACGATGAGGAGCAGGAACGCCGGTACGGCGTAGAGCACGGCGGGGATCATGCCCGGGCTTCCCTTCTCGGTGCTGCGGCGGGGGTGGTGAGGGGTGCGGTCAGCAGGGCCCGCGCCTCGCGGGCGGCGTCGGCGGCCCGGCCGGTGACGATGGCGTCGGCGAGCCGGCGGTGGCCCGCGACGTCGAGGAGTTCCGTGGCGCGCCGCTGCGGCGGCACCTCGCCGACGGCGAGCGCGCCGGCCACCAGGCTGTTGAAGGCCAGCAGGTAGGCGGTGTTGCCGGAGCCGGCGACGATGTGCCGCCAGAGCACGATCGTGGCCTCGCCCATCCCGGTGAGGTCCGGCGCCACGCCCGCGTAGTCCTCGACGGCCCGCAGGATCGCGGCCCGCACCGCCGGATCGCCGCGCTCGGCGCAGAGCCGGGCCGCGTCGACGCCGATGCAGGCCCGCATCTCCAGCATGTCGCGGACCAGGGTGTCCACCGGCAGGGTGTCGTGGAAGCGGGTGAGGGACAGGGCGAGGTCGAGCCCGGCGTGCACCCGCCAGTCCAGCACCCGGGTGGCGTCGCCCTGGCTGACCCGCACCAGGCCGAGCTGCTGGAGGCGGCGCAGGGCCTCCCGCACGGCGTGCCGGTTGACCCCGAAGGCGGCGGCCAGCTCCCGCTCGCCGGGCAGCGCCTCGTCGGGTCGGTAGACGCCACTGACGATCGCGTCGCGGATCTGGCCGAAGACGTGGTCGGAGACCGAGGAGCGGGGGACGGGAGCGAAGGCCATGCCGAGGAGTGTGGGGCAGACCACATCAACCCGTCAACTGGTTGGACCACTGGCTCGGGGCTTGCTATGCAACTCGTTGCATAGCAGGATGGTGGGCATGGCGCTCGAACACGCGATCCTGGTCTCCCTGCTCGAACGGCCGGGCTCCGGCTACGAGCTGGCCCGGCGCTTCGAACGCTCCATCGGCCGCTTCTGGACCGCCACCCACCAGCAGATCTACCGGGTGCTCAAGCGGATGGAGGCCGACGGCTGGGTCACCGCCGAGGAGATCGGCCAGGAGGGCCGCCCGGACAAGCGGTCCTTCTCGGTGGCGCCGGCCGGCCGGTCCGCGCTGGTGGGCTGGCTGCGCGCGCCCGTGCAACCCGAGGCGGTCCGGCACGAGCTGGCCGTCAAGATCCGCGGAGCCGCCTTCGACGACGCCGCCGGCCGCGCCGCGCTCGTCGCCGAGGTCGAGCGCTACCGCGCCACCCACGAGGAGACGCTCGCCCGCTACCTGACCGGGGAGCGGCGCGACTTCCCCGATCCCGCCGCACCCGACGCCGCCGCGGCGCTCCAGCACGTCGTGCTGCGCGGCGGCATCGCGTACGAGCGGATGGTGCTCGCCTGGCTCGACGACGTGCTGGCCACCCTGCGCACCCTGGACGACTGACCCACCCACCGAAGGGAGTCCCGCCGTGGCGGACTCGCTCCTGCTCGACCCGCGCACCTACGACCCCACCCACCTTGACGACACCTCCCGCCGGCTGCTGCGGGCCACCGTCGACTGGTTCGAGGGCCGGGGCAAGAAGGCGCTGCTCGACTCCTACAACCGGCACGAGTGGTATGCCGACTTTCTGGACTTCGCCGCGAAGGAGGGGCTGTTCGCCGCCTTCTGCACGCCCGCCGCCGACGGGGGAGGGGACCCGGCGAAGCGCTGGGACACCGCGCGCAACGCGGCGCTGAGCGAGATCCTGGGCTTCTACGGCCTGGGCTACTGGTACACCTGGCAGGTCACCGTGCTCGGTCTCGGCCCGGTCTGGCAGAGCGACAACGCCGCCGCGCGCGCCCGCGCCGCCGCGCTGCTGGACGACGGGCACGTGATGGCCTTCGGCCTCTCCGAGCGCGCCCACGGCGCGGACATCTACTCGACCGACATGCTGCTCACCCCCGACGGCGACGGCGGGTTCCGCGCGAGCGGCACCAAGTACTACATCGGCAACGGCAACGTCGCCGGGCTGGTCTCGGTCTTCGGCCGCCGCGCCGACGTCGAGGGGCCGGACGGCTACGTCTTCTTCGCCGCCGACAGCCGCCATCGGGCCTACCACCTGGTCCGCAACGTGGTGAACGCGCAGATGTACGTCAGCGAGTTCCGCCTGGCGGACTACCCGGTGCGCCCCGAGGACGTCCTGCACACCGGGCGGGCCGCGTTCGACGCCGCGCTCAACACCGTCAACGTGGGCAAGTTCAACCTCTGCACCGCCTCGATCGGCATCTGCGAGCACGCCATGTACGAGGCCGTGACCCACGCCCACAACCGGGTCCTCTACGGCCGGCGGGTCACCGACTTCCCGCACGTGCGCCGCGAGCTGACCGACGCGTACGCCCGCCTGGTCGCGATGAAGCTGTTCAGCGACCGCGCCGTCGACTACTTCCGCTCGGCGGGCCCGGACGACCGCCGCTACCTGCTGTTCAACCCGATGACGAAGATGAAGGTCACCACCGAGGGGGAGCGGGTCGTCGACCTGCTCTGGGACGTCATCGCCGCCAAGGGCTTCGAGGCGGACACCTACTTCGACAAGGCCGCCAAGGACATCCGTGGGCTGCCCAAGCTCGAGGGGACGGTGCACGTCAACCTCACGTTGATCATGAAATTCATGGCGAACTACCTGTTCCACCCGGCCGAGCACCCGCCGGTGCCGAGCCGGCACGACGCCGCCGACGACGAGTTCCTGTTCCGGCAGGGCCCCGCCCGGGGCCTCGGCGCGATCCGGTTCCACGACTGGCGCGCCGCCTACGACGCCCACGCCGAGGTGCCCAACGTCGCCCGCTTCCGCGAGCAGGCCGACGGCTTCTGCGCCCTGCTGGCCGCCCACGCCCCGAGCGAGGAGCAGCAGGCCGACCTCGACTTCCTGCTCGCCCTCGGCCAACTCTTCGCGTTGATCGTCTACGGCCACCTGATCCTGGAACAGGCCGAGCTGACCGGCCTGGACCGCGACGTGCTCGACGAGATCTTCGACGTGCTGGTGCGTGACTTCTCCGCGTACGCCATCGAGCTGCACGGCCGGGCGGCGACCACCGGGGAGCAGGCCGCCTGGGCGTTGGCGCACGTCCGCCGGCCGGTGGCGGACCCGCAGCGCACGGCGCGGATGTGGGCGCGGGTGGCCGGGCTCAGCGGCGCGTACGAGATGCGCCCCTGACCGGCCCGGGCCGTGCCGGCCGTCGCCCGCCCGGCGCGGGGACGGCCGGCTGGCGGCCGGGTCAGCCGGCCGCCACCACCTGGTTCGCGGGCCGCGGTGCCGACGCCTCGGCCGGGGGCCGCTCGCCGTCGCCCGGTGCGCTGGCCGCCGCGTCGTCGGTACCGGCCGGCGTCGGGGCGTCGGCGGCGCCCTCCACTGCCGGGGACACCGGGAGGTCGCGCCTCGGCCGGGCCGCCACCTGCGGGTACTCGGCGGTCTCCGCGCCACCCGTGGCGGCCGCCATGACCGCCGCGGCGGCCAGGTCGGCCACCCGCTTCGCCTCCCGCTTGACCCGGGCGCGCACCTCCTTGGCGTGCTGCTCGGCGGAGTCCGCGGACCGGCGCGCCTCGTCGAGGCGGCGCAGCTCGTCGGCCAGCTCCTGCCGGGTCTCGTCGAGGCGCTGCCGCAGCTCGGCGAACTCGTGCTCGATGCTGGCGCTCTCCTGCCGCGCCTGGGCCAGCTGCTGCTGGGCGGTGTCCAGCTCGGACTGCATCCGGGCCAGCGCCTCCCGTCGGTCCCGGATGCCCTGCTGCGTCGCGGCGAGCTGCTGCTGGTGGGTCGCGGCCTGCTCGTCGACGTGCTGGCGCACCTTGGCCGCGTACTGCTGGGCCTCGGCGATCAGCGTCGCGATCTCCTGCTCGGCCGCCGTACGCTGGGCGCCGAGCTCCCGCTCGGCGGACGCGAGCTGGTCGGCGATCTCCTGCTCGGCGGCGGCGCGCCGCTCGTTGATCTCCCGCTCCACGCCGGCCTGCCACTGGCCCAGCTCCTGCTGGGTCTTCGCGCGGGCGGCCTGCACCTCCTGCTGGATCTGGCTACGGGCCGAGGCGAGGAACGCCTCGGACTCGGCGCGGGCCTGCTCGACCTGCTGGGCGGTCTGCTCGTCGATCCGCTTCGCCTCCTGCAACGCGTGGTCGTGGGCGGCCTCGCCGGCCGCCCGCAGCCGCTCCGCCGCCTCCCGGATCCTGGTGAGTTCGGCCTGGGCGCTGGCGCGGCGCTCCTCGTGTTCCCGGTCGTGCTCGTCGCGCCGCGCGGCCGCCTCCTCCGTCAGCTCCCGCAGCGTCGTGGCGGCCTGCTCGCGGGCCTCGGTCAGCACCCGCTCCGCCTCGGCCTCCCGCTCGGCGGCCCGCTGCCCGGCGGCGTCGGTGATGGCGCCGGCCTGCTTCTCGGCCAGGGCCAGGATCTGGTCGACCATCGGGCCGAGGTCGCGGAAGGACGCCCGGTCGGGCGGGGCCGGCCGGTCCCGTAGCTCAGTCGCCTCCGCCCGCAGCCGCTGCACCTCGACGGTCAGCTCGCGTAGCTGAACCGAGGCCCGGTCCCGCTCGGCGGCCAGCGCCGACCGTTCGCCGTCGACCTGTTCGACGTAGCGGTCCACCTGTCGCTTGTCGTAGCCGCGCAGCGCGAGGTCGAAGCTCGGCCGTGGGGCCGCGTCCTCGCGTGCCGCGAACGGGTCGTCGCCGTGGGACATGCATCCTCCTCCGTACGATCGCGGGCGCCGCGCCCGCGGGAGTCCGCGCCACGGGCCGTGCCGTGGCGCCACGCTACCGTCGCGGCCGTACGCCTCCGCGAAAAGGGTGACCACATGCGACGGCCCCGCGGGACCGGGTGGTCCGCGGGGCCGCCGACGCCCTGGTACGGGCTGTCGCCAGGTGATGTCCGACGACGAGTGGGCGCTCGACGAGCCGAACGACAGCCGCTTGACCCGCGCCTGGACCTGGTGGTCGGTCCAGCTCGCCTGGCCCGCGTCCTACAGGGGCAGCCGGTCCGCGCCGGCCAGCGCCCCCACGACCACCGGCACCGTGGGTGCCGGCAGCACGGGGCCGCGTCGAAGGGTCGGCGTCCAGCCGGCGTCCGGGGCCAGGTCCGGCTCGTGCACCGCGTTGTACGTGCCCACCAGGTCGACCGGGCGGGCCCGGTCGCCGGCGGCGCGGACCCAGTTGCCCCGGGTGGTGACGGCGGTGCCGCCCCAGTCGTACAGCAGCTCGTCGGCCGCGACGCCGGCGCCGAGGCTGAAGTAGTTGTTCTCGACGACCACGGCCGACTGCACCCCGACGCCGATCGCGTACGCGAACCCGTCGCCGCCCAGCCGGTAGTGGTTGTTCCACACGTCGACCTGGCCGAAGCGCACCCGGGGCAGCCGCTGGAGGACCCCGTCGAAGAGGTTGTGGTGCAGGCTCACCTTCAGCCGCCCGACGTCCGGGCCGACGGTGTTGGACGAGCCGATCAGCATGACCTTGTCCCGCCCGACGAACCGGTTGTACGAGACGGTCACCAGGCTCGCGGTGTGCGTGACGTCCAGCGACCCGTCGTGCACCTGGTACGGCCGGCCGAAGTGCACGGGCTGGCCGCTGTCCGGGTTGTCGCCGTCGGTGAAGGTGTTGTGGTCGATCCAGACGTGCTCGCCGCGGCGCACCGAGATCTGGTCGTACTGCGAGTTCCAGTTGCCGGCCTCGCCGTCGGTCGGCGACCAGGCGGGGAAGCAGTCCCGGGCGTCGTCGAAGGTCAGGTTCCGCACGATGGTGTTGTGCGCCCCGTCGAGCATCAGCGTCAGGCCGGTCAGCCGGGCGCCGCCCAGGCCGACGATGGTGGTGTTCGGGCCCACGTTGATCTGGGTCTGCCGGGTCTGGTTGGTCACCGAGCGCACCCGCGCCGCCTCCAGTGGCCCGCTCGGCGCCACCCGCCCCCAGACCGCCGGGTCGTACGCCGCGAGGTACGCCGGCAGCGAGTACTCCGGATCGGCGAGGTCCGCGCAGTCGAGCGTGCTCCCGTCGGGCCCCTCGAAGCCGTCGACCTCGCCCCGGACGTAGATGATCTTCGGGGTGGCGTTGCCCCGGTTGGTGGCGTTGTCGCCGCCGAGGGCCGCGACCAGCTCGGCGCGGCTGGCGACCACGTGCACCTGCTCCGGCGTCGCCGCCGAGCCGCCGGTGGTGCCGGTCCCCTCGGCCGCCCAGCCGTCCCCGGCCGGCAGCGCCTGCCGACCCAGGTGCCGGGCGGCCCAGGAGAGCCCGCCGGTCGTGGCGGCCGCGCCGTCCGGAGCCGGAGCGGCCCCGCCGTCCGGGGCCGCCGCCGCGCTCCCGGACGTCGCCGCGAGCGCCACGGCGATCGTCGCCGCGCCCAGTGTCTGCTTCCACATCTATCGGACCACCTGTTCGTCGCCTGTTCGATATGGGGCAACGGTAGGTTTCACGATTTATGCGAGTCAATGAGCAGCGTGTGCAGAAGTGTTGCAATTGATCCGATCGGCCGGCATCGTCCCGACCGCTCCGGGTCGGGATGACGCCGCTATGTCCGATATGGACCCGCGTCAGGCGGGCGGTTCAGTTGCAGTGCGTTGCGGTCCCTCCTGCCCGGTCAGGTCCCTGCGGTGCGGCGCCACCGCCCACGGCACCGCCAGCTCCGACAGCAGCGCCCTCTCCTCGGCCGCCCGGCGCAGCAGCCGGTTGATCCCGCGCACGGTCAGTACCCGCTGCGGGCCGTCGCCCGTGGCGGTGACCAGGTCGCCGCCCAGCGGGGTCGGTTCCGGTGCGGTGGTGACCGCCTCCAGCACCGTGCTGAACGGGGCGGTCCGCGCGAGCGGCGCGATCAACGGCACGCCCGGATCGGCGCGGTGGTCGAGGAGGTTCTCCAACAGCCCGCGCCGGCCGGGCACCTCGCGTGGCCCGGCGTCGCCGGGCAGCAGCAACCGGTCGGTCGGGTACTCCAGCACCGCCCGGCCGGCGGTGCCGGTCACGATCACCTCGCCGGCGACGAAGTCCTCGCCGGCCAGGGTCACCGCCGCGACGATCGGCGGCCCCGAGCGGGACGACACCCGCAGCGTCGCGGTGTCGTCCACCTCGATCGGCCGGACCCGGTAGCGCTCCACCTCGATCCGCGTCGGCTCCACCGGCCCGTCCCCGGTCGCCTCGGCTACCGCCAGGCACTGCATGACCGCGTGCGCCAGCGGGTTGGCCAGGGCACCGTCCAGCACCGGCCGGCCGTGCAGCGTCCGCCGCCCGGCCCACGGTGCCCGCGCGTAGTAGGCGTCGGGGCGCTGCCAGGCCGCCACCGTCGCGATGCCGGTGACGGTGCCGAGCCGTCCGGCCCGCACCGCGTCGGTCAGCTCCGTCAGCGCCGCCGAGCCGAGCGCCTGGAAGCCCACCTGGCACGCCCGGCCCGTCGCGGCGAGAGCGGCGGCCAGCTCCCGGTGCTCGGCGGCGGAGAGCACCGGAGGCTTCTCCAGCAGCAGGTCGGCGCGCGCGGCGAGGACGTCCAGCGCGATCGGCAGGTGGGTGTGCGGCGGGGTGCAGACCACCACCACGTCCGGCCGGGCCGTGCGCAGCATCTCCCGGTGGTCGGTGTGCACCGCCGTGCCGTCCGGCACCGGCGCCGCCGGGTCGTCCTCGATCGGGCGTACGTCGACCAGGGCGACCAGCCGCAGCCGCCCGGCGGCGTGCAGGGGCGCGACGACCCGCCGGTGCCAGCGCCCGTGCCCGTTGGCCCCGACGACGGCGACCCGGGGCACCGCGCCGGCCGGGGGCGACCCGGCCCGTCCCGGCGCGGCGGCCGTCACCGGGCACCCGCCAGCGTCGCGGTCACCCCGTGCCGCTCCAGGGCGGCCAGCCACCCGGCCACCTCGGCGCGTACGTCGTCGTCGGCGGCCACCTCGGCGGGGAAGACCTCGCGCAGCCCGAACACCGCGTCGACCGCCCCGGCGGGGGTACGCGGGGCGGCGGCGAGCGCCGCGCGGATCTCCTCGGCGAGCGGGTCGGCCAGCGGCAGGAGGCTGCCGTCGTCGGCGTGGCCCTGGGCGAAGCGCAGCCAGGCGGCCACCACCAGCGTGGCCCAGTGCGCCGACCGCCCGGCGGCCCGCAGGTCGGCGATCGTGTGCAGGACCCGCTGCGGCAGCTTCTGCGAGCCGTCCATCGCCACCTGGAGGGTGCGGTGGCGGATCGCCGGGTTGGCGAACCGCGTCAGCACCTCCTCACCGTACGCGACGACCGAGACCCCCTCGGGCGGGTCGAAGCTCGCCGCCACGTCCTCGGCGACCAGGCGCCGCAGCACCGTCGTCAGGTGCGGCAGGGCCAGCGCGTCGGCGATGGTCTCCCGGCCTGCCAGCGCCCCCAGGTAGGCGGCGGCCGAGTGCACGCCGTTGAGGGCGCGCAACTTCAGCCGCTCCCAGGGCCCCGCGTCCGTGGTGAGCACCGCACCGGCCCGCTCCCAGGCCGGCCGGCCGCCCGGGAAGTCGTCCTCGATGACCCACTGCCGGTACGGCTCGGCCACCACCGCCGCCAGGTCGGTCACCCCCAGCGCCCGCTCCGCGTCGGCGAGGGTCCGCGCCGTGCTGGCCGGCACGATCCGGTCGACCATCGTGCCGGGGAAGCTGACGCACTCGCGTACCCAGTCGGCCAGTGGCTCCGGCACCCCCGCGTACGCCACCGACTGCTCGACCAGGCCGCGCAGCCGGCGGCCGTTGGCGGGCAGGTTGTCGCAGCTGACCAGGGCCAGCGGCGGTCCCTGCGCGGCGGCGCGGGCGAGCAGCCCCCGCAGCAGCAGGCCCGGCACGGTGACCGGCGCCCGGTCGGTGCGCAGGTCGGCGGCGACCTCCGGGTCGGGCCGCAGCCGGCCGGTCACCGGGTCGAGCTGGTACGCCTTCTCCGTCACGGTGAGGGTGACCACCCGGATCGCCGGGTCGGCCAGCAGCGCCACCACGGCGGCCGGGTCGCCCGCGGCGTGCCGGGTGCCCGCCAGCGCGCCGACCACCCGGGTGTGGCAGCCCTCGCCGCTGCTGGTGGTGACGCTGAACAGGTTGTCCTGCGCGGCCAGCGTCGTCACCACGTCGGGATTGCGCGGCGCCACGCCGACGATGCCCCAGTCGCCCCCGGCCCGCGCCATCGCCTCCTCGGTGTAGACGGCCTGGTGGGCGCGGTGGAACGCGCCCAGCCCGAGGTGGACGATCCCGGCGGGCGCGCTGCCCGGGCGCAGCAGCGGGCGGCTGTCGGTCGGCACCCGGCGCAGCGTGCCGAGACCGAGCCGGGCGGCGCCGGCGGTCACCGCCACACCGGCCCGTCCGGGAAGCGGAACTCGGCGATCGACTCCGGCTTCATGGTGGCGCTGTAGCCGGGGGCCGTCGGCAGCAGGTAGCGCCCCCCGCGGGTACGCACCGGGTCGACGAAGTGCTCGTGCAGGTGGTCGACGTACTCGACCATCCGGCCGTCGAGGCTGGTGCCGACCCGCAGGTAGTCGAAGACCGCCAGGTGCTGCACGTACTCGCACAGGCCCACGCCGCCGGAGTGCGGGCAGATCGGCACCCCGAACTTCGCCGCCATCAGGATCTCGGCGAGGACCTCGTTGACGCCGCCGACCCGGCAGGCGTCGATCTGCATCACGCCGATCGCCTCGGCCTGGAGCAACTGCTTGAAGATGACCCGGTTGGCGGCCACCTCACCCGTGGCGACCCGGCAGCGGCCGTCGGTCAGCCCCGTCACCGCGCGCGCGATCCGGGCGTGCCCGAGGATGTCGTCGGCGTGCGTCGGCTCCTCGATCCAGTACGGGTCCACCTCCGCCAGCGCGGCCATGTTGGTGATCGCCTCGTCGACGTCCCAGACCTGGTTGGCGTCCATCATCAGCAGCGCGTCCGGCCCGATCTCCTCCCGGATGATCCGCGCCCGGCGCAGGTCGTCGGCGGGCGGACCGCCGACCTTCATCTTCATGGCCCGCCAGCCGTCGGCGTACGCCTGCCGGGTCAACGCCCGGACCTTGTCGTCGGGGTAGCCCAGCCATCCCACGGACGTGGTGTACGACGGGAAGCCGTCGCGCTCCAGCCCGGCGCGGCGCTCGTCCAGCCCGACGAGCCCCTTGTCGAGGATGGCCGCCGCCTCGTCCGGGGTGATGGCGTCGGTGATGTGGTGGAAGTCGACGCTGGCCACCAGCTCCTCGGTGGGCAGCTCGGCGAGCAGCTGCCACATCGGCTTGCCGGCCAGCTTGGCCCGCAGGTCCCAGACCGCGTTGACCAGCGCGCCGGTGGCCATGTGGATGACCCCCTTCTCGGGGCCCAGCCAGCGCAGCTGCACGTCGGCGCTGAGCGAGCGCCAGAACGCCACCGGGTCGGCGAAGATCTCCTCGACGGTGCGGCCGGTCACGTGGTGGGCGAGGGCCTGGATCGCCGCGCAGGTCAGCTCGTTGCCGCGACCGTTGGTGAAGGTGAACCCGGCCCCGGTGACGCCGGCATCGGTACGCAGCTCGACGTAGCTGGCCGAGTAGTCGCCCCGGTTGATCGCGTCCGATCCGTCGCCCGCGGCGGCGGTCGGGAACCGCACGTCGTGCACGTCGACGGCGGTGACGGTGACACTCACAGGACATCTTCTCCGATCTTGAAGACCTTCTTCGGCAGCCGGTACGCCAGGTCGACGATGGTCTCGGCGGCCTCGTCCTCGCCGAGCCGGTGCTCGGTGACCAGCCGGGCCAGGTAGGCGGCATCGACCCGGCGGGCCACGTCGTGGCGTACCGGGATGGAGCAGAACGCGCGGGTGTCGTCGACGAAACCGGCGGTGTTGTAGAAGCCCGCGGACTCGGTGACGGACTCGCGGAAGCGGCGCAGCACCTCGGGCGAGTCCAGGAACCACCACGGCGCACCCAGGTACAGGGCGGCGTACCCGCCCGCCAGCGGGGCGAGTTCCCGGCTGAAGGTGTACTCGTCGAGGGTGTAGAGCACCACCCGCAGCCGCGGGTCGTTGCCGTACGCGTCCAGCAGCGGGGTCAGCGCGTGCAGGTACTCGGTGGCCTGCGGCAGGTCGCCGCCGACGTCGCGGCCGTGGCGCGCGTACAGCCAGCGGTTGTGGTTGCGCACCGCGCCGGGGTGCAACTGCATGACGAGCCCGTCGTCCAGCGACATCCGGGCGAACTCCAGCAGCATGTGCGCCCGGAACGTCTCCGCGTCGGCAGCGTCGGCGAGCCCGCGCAGGCCCTTGTCGTACAGGCGCGCCGCCTCGTCCGCGCCCAGTGCCAGGGTGCGCGCCGTCGGGTGGCCGTGGTCGGTCGAGGTGGCGCCCGCCGCGATGAAGGCCTCCCGCCGCCGACGCAGCGCCGCCAGATAGCCGGCGTACGTGCCGGTGTCCTCGCCGGTGATCTCGCCGAGCCGGGCGACGTTGCCGGCCCAGCCGTCGAACTCCATGTCGGCCACGTTGTCCGGCCGGAACGTGGTGATCACCCGTCCGCCCGGCCCGCCCCAGCCGTCGGCGGCGAGCTTGGCGTGCTGCCCGAGGTCGTCCAGGGGCGACTCGGTGGTGGCGAGCACCTCGATGCCGAACCGCTCGAACAGCGCCCGGGGCCGGAACTCCGGCTCGGCGAGGCGGGCCGCCAGCTCGTCGTAGACGGCGTCGGCGGTGGCCGGGGAGAGCCGGCTGTGCACCCCGAACACGTCGATGAAGGTCTGCTCCAGCCAGAGCCGGGAGGGGGTGCCCCGGAACAGGTGCCAGTGCGCGGCGAAGCGCCGCCAGATGGTGCGCCCGTCGGGCTCGGTGGGGCTGCCGTCGACGGTGGGCACGCCCAGCTCCGCCGGGGGGACGCCCTGGCTGAGCAGCATCCGGGTGAGGTAGTGGTCGGGCACGATCAGCAGCCGCGCCGGGTCCGGGAACGGGCGGTCCTCGGCCAGGATCGCCGGGTCGACGTGCCCGTGCGGGGAGATGATCGGCTGGGGCGCGGCGAGCGCGTACAACCGGCGGGCCACCGCGCGCTGCGCGGGGTCGGCGGGGAAGAGCAGGTCGGTCGTGGGCACGGATGGGGCTCCTCGGAAGGTGTGCGCGGCTCAGGGGAGGTCGAGCAGGTCGGCGACCCGGACCGGGGCGCCGGTGGTGAAGGACCGGTTCGCGGCCAGCCCGGTGAGCAGGGCGAGGGCGCCGTCGCGGGCGGTGGCCGCCCGCCCCATCGGGTCCGCCTCCCCGCCGATCAGCACCCGCGCCATCCGGGCGTCGGCGCCGCCGTGCCCGGAGCGGGTGTGCCCCACCACGGGTACGACCCGCGGCGGCGCCCAGAACGGCCGCAGGGTCAGCGTGGCGGAGCCGGCCTCGGCGGCGGCCTCGTCGCCGTGCAGTGCCGCGCCCTTGAGCGCCCCGGCGGACGCCGGGCTGACGTGGTCGCTCTCCACGACCTCCAGCTCCAGCCGGCCCCGGCTGCCGTTGACCATCACCCGGTAGCCCTCGTAGGGGGCGTACGCGGTGAGGTGGTAGGTCATCGTCGCCCCGGTGGAGTAGCGGGCCAGCACCGCCATGTCGTCCTCGATGTCCACGCCCGGGGCGAACACGTTGCGGTCGCGCCGGTAGCCGTCCTCGGCCTCGGCGTCGAGGTAGAGCTCGCGCAGCTTCGGGTGCGCGTCGAGGCGCAGCGCGAACGGGTCGTCGTCGGCGGCGGGGGAGCCGTGCGCCCGGTCGTAGTCGCGCGCGTAGCCGTGCCGGCGGCCGGCCTCGCCGTAGAAGAACAGCCGGCCGGACGCGTAGACCTCGACGGGGGTGGCGTCCAGCCACCAGTTCACCAGGTCGAAGTGGTGGCCGGCCTTGTGCACCATCAGCCCGCCGGAGTGCGCCTTGTCGCGGTGCCAGCGGCGGAAGTAGTCGGCGCCGTGCCGCACGTCGAGCAGCCACTCGAAGTGCACCGAGCCCACCTCGCCGACTGCGCCCTCGGCCAGCAGCTCGCGCAGCCTCTCGTGCAACGGGTTGTAGCGGTAGTTGAACGCGACCCGCACCTGCCGGCCGGTGTCGGCGACCGCGTCGAGGATCCGCCGGCAGCCGGCGGCGTCGACGGTCATCGGCTTCTCGGTGATGACGTCGCAGCCGGCACGCAGCGCCGTGTCGATGTGCGCGGCGTGGGTGTCGTCCACGCTCGTCACCACCAGCACGTCGACGCGCTCCTTGCCGAGCATGGCGGCCAGGTCGTCGGCCCGGTACGTCGGTACCGGCGGGTGCCCCAGCTCGCCGAGCCACCGGTTGTGGGCGTCCATGCGGGCCTGGTTGACGTCGGCGAACGCGACGAGTTCGGCGGTGTCGGCGTGGTCGCGCACCAGCGCCCGGACGAACATCTCGGCGCGCGAGCCGGTGCCGACGAGGGCGTGGCGGACCCGCTGACCGGTGCTGGACGACATGGCGACCGCCTCCCGTGTTGCTGCAAAGGTTTGCAGCGAAATAACCACGAGCCGCCTGGCGACGTCAACGATCGATGCCAAACCGGCGGCATAGATCCGCTTTGATAGGGATTTGAGCGCATGGTGGGAGCGCGGACGAAACGAATCCGTAACCATCGCCCGTTGACACCGGCACAACCGTTTGCATTAATTGGCGACACCTGACGTGACCCCAGCCACACTGGACGAAGGGCCCCGCCGTGCCAGCCACCATCCGAGACGTCGCCCGGGCCTCCGGCGTGCACATCTCCACGGTCTCCCGCACGTTCTCGGCCCCGCACCTGGTCAACCCGGAGACCCGGGGCCGCGTGCTGGCCTGCGCCGAGGAACTCGGCTACCGGCCCAACCGCGCCGCCCGCGCCCTGATCACCGGCCGTACGCACAACATCGGGCTGATCATCGCGGACATCGCCAACCCGTTCTTCCCGCCGCTGATCAAGGCGGCGGAGAGCCAGGCCCGCCAACGCGACTACCACGTCTTCGTGGCCGACACCAACGAGGACCCGATCGCCGAGGAGGAGCTGGTCCACGCGCTGGCCAAGCAGGTGGACGGGGTGCTGCTGTGCAGCCCGCGGATGAGCAACAGCATGATCGAACAGCTCAGCCGCGAAGTGCCGCTGGTGGTGATCAACCGGCAGGTCGCCGGCCTGCCGTGCGTCACCATGGACGTCGGGCAGGGCGCCCGCTCGGCCGTCGAGCACCTGCTCGGCCTCGGTCACCGGCGCATCGCGCTGCTCAGCGGGCCGCGCGGCTCGTGGACCAGCCGGGAGATCCGCCGGGCGGCCGGCGGCGCGGCGCGGGCCGGCGGCGCCGAGTTCACCGTGCTCGGGCCCAACCAGCCCACCGAGACCGGCGGCGCGGCCCTCGCCGAGCAGGTCCGCCGCAGCGAGGCCACGGCGGTCCTCGCCTACAACGACCTGATGGCGATCGGCCTGATCGAAGGGCTCGACACCCTCGGGTTGCGCGTCCCGCAGGACGTGAGCGTCGTCGGCATCGACGACATCGCCCTCAGCCGGCTCACCCGGCCCAAGTTGACGACGGTGGCCACGCCCAACGCGGCCGCCGGCCGGACGGCCGTCGACATGCTTCTGCAACACGACACCGTCGCCGCCCGTGGCTCACGCGGCGGTCGGGGTGTCACGAGCGACGACCGTCGTACCACCGCACAGGTAATGCTCCAGACCGAACTGGTCATCCGCGACTCGACCGCCGCCGCGCCGGCGGACGGTCGGAACCGTCCCGACGCCGGGTTGGTCGTCCCGGGCCCGCATCGCCTTGCGGGCCCGGGTCGCCCGACCGCGGCCACCGGTGGCGTCGTCGCCTCCTAACGCCAAGGAGTGAGCGCACATGCACCCCGCCACGCCCCCCACCACTGGCACGCAGGCCGTGCCCGTTCACCGTACCCCCGTCCGCCGACGGCGGTTGATCCGCGGCCTGCTCGCCGCGGTCGTCGCCCTACCCCTGGTCCTCGGTGCCGCCGGATGCGGCGGCGACGAGGAGGCCAGCACCGACCCGAACGCCCCGGTCAAGCTCTCGGTCTTCTGGTGGGGCGGTGAGGCCCGGGCCAAGCTGACCGAGGAGGCCCTCGCCCTCTACACCAAGAAACACCCGAACGTCACCTTCGAGAAGACCTGGCAGGCCAACCAGGGCTACTTCGACAAGCTGGCGACCCTCACCGCCGGCGGCAACCCGCCGGACCTGTTCCAGATCGACGACAACTACCTGGCCGAGTACGCCTCCCGCAGCACCACCCTCGACCTGACGCCCTACAAGGACTCCGGCGACCTCGACGTGTCGAAGTTCCCGAAGAGCCTGTGGCAGTACGGCGTGGTCGACGGCAAGCTCGCGGGCCTGGCCTCGGGGGAGAACACCCAGGGCCTGGTTTACAACAAGACGCTGCTGACGAAGAACGGGCTGCCCGAGCCGACCACCGGCATGACCTGGGAGGAACACATCGCCTGGGCCGAGCAGGTCGCGAAGAAGACCAAGGTGCCCGGCACCCAGGACCCGAGCGCCGACTACAAGGCGTTCTGGGTGTGGCTGCGCCAGCAGGGCAAGGACCTCTACAAGGGCAGGGAGCTCGGCTTCACCGCCGAGGACGTGACGAAGTGGTTCGACCTGTGGAAGGGCGCCCGGGACCGGGGCGCCACCCCGACCCCCGACGTCATCCACGAGGGCAACGCCACCGACATCACCAAGCAGCTCGTGGTCACCGGCAAGGCCGGCACCAGCTGGGTCTGGGTCAACCAGATGCCGGAGCTGAAGAAGAACACCAAGGACGAGCTGGGTGTCATCGCCTACCCGGGCGACCCGAGCGCCCAGTGGGCCCGCGCCTCCATGTACTGGTCGGTCTTCAAGGGCAGCAAGCACAAGGACGTCGCGGTCGACGTGATCAACTTCCTGGCCAACGACCCCGAGGCGGTCAAGATCCTCGGCACCGACCGGGGCCTGCCGTCCAACCTGGACCTGCGCCGGGTGGTCAGCGACGACGTCACCGACCCGGCGATGAAGCAGTCGATCCAGGTGGAGTCCGACCTGGCGCAGAAGTTCGGCGAGGCGCCGCAGGTGCCGCTCAAGGGACACAGCAAGGTCCGCGCCGAGCTGATCAAGGCCGCCGAGAACGCGCAGTACGGCCGGATCAGCTCCGCCCAGGCGGCGGAGCAGTTCATCGCCGCCTGCAAGTCCGCCATCGCCTGACCTGACGCTACGGAGAGGAACCGGCTCGTGGCTCTGACCACGGCGCCCGACCCGACCCGACGTACCGGATCCGTCCCGACCCCCGCCGACAGGCGCGGGGTCGGGCGGACCCGGCACGGCGACGGTCTGGCCGGCTACGTCTTCCTGTCGCCCTGGCTGCTCGGCCTGATGGCCGTCACGGCGATACCCATGCTCCTGTCGCTCTACCTGAGCTTCACGAACTACGACATCCTCACCCCCTTCTCCGAGGTGGAGTGGGTCGGATTCGCCAACTACGAGCGGATGTTCACCGCCGACACGTCGTACTGGCACTCGGTGCGGGTGACGCTCACCTTCGCCCTGGTCGCCGTGCCGCTGAAGCTGGCCGCCGCGCTCGGCGTGGCCCTGCTGCTCAACCGCGCCTGGCGGGGCGTCGGGCTGTTCCGCGGCCTGTTCTACCTGCCGTCGCTGCTCGGCGGCAGCGTCGCGCTCGCCATCGTCTGGGTCAACATGTTCAACCGCGAGGGCGCGTTCAACTCGCTGCTGGCCGTCTTCGGCATCGAGGGCAAGCCGTGGGTCAACGACCCCGACTGGGCCCTGGAGACCCTGATGGTGCTCGCCATCTGGCAGTTCGGCGCGCCCATGGTGATCTTCCTTGCCGGTCTCAAGCAGGTGCCCACCGAGCTCTACGAGGCGGCCTCCGTCGACGGCGCCGGCAAGTGGCGGCAGTTCGTCGCCGTCACCCTGCCGATGCTCTCGCCGGTGATCTTCTTCAACCTGGTGCTGGAGACCATCAACGGCTTCCAGGGCTTCACCGCCGCGTTCGTGCTCAGCAACGGCACCGGCGGCCCGGTCGACTCCACCCTGATGTACACGCTGAACCTCTACATCACGGGCTTCACCGACCTGGAGATGGGCTACGCCTCGGCGATGGCCTGGGTCTTCCTGGTCGCCATCGCGATCATCACAGCGATCTTCTTCAGCACCGGGCGGTTCTGGGTGCACTACTCCGACGGGGAGGACCGGTGACGGCGACGGCAACCCCGGTGACGCCGGCGGCGACCCGCCCGCGGCGTCCGCGCCGCGCGGGCGGCGGGCAGGCCCTGCGCCTGCTCATCCTGATCGCGATCGTCGCGGTCGTGCTCTACCCGCTCTTCTGGATGATCGGTACGTCCCTGAAGAGCCAGGAGGAGATCGTCAACAACATCGGCCTGCTGCCGAACGAGTTCACCCCCGGCAACTATGCCGACGGCTGGACCAACTTCGACTTCAGCTTCGGCCGGTTCTTCCTCAACAGCGCGATGGTCAGCCTGCTGACCGTGATCGGCAACGGGGTCTCCTGCCTGCTCGCCGCGTACGCCTTCGCCCGGCTGCGGTTCCGGCTGCGCGGCGTCTGGTTCGCCGTCATGATCGGGACGCTGCTGCTGCCCGGTCACGTGCTGATCGTGCCGCAGTACATCCTGTTCCGCAGCCTCGGCCTGGTCGGCGGCGAGTGGCCGTACCTGCCCCTGCTGATCCCGCAGTTCCTGGCCACCGAGGCGTTCTTCGTCTTCCTCATGGTGCAGTTCATGCGGGGCATCCCGCGCGAACTCGACGAGGCCGCGAAGATCGACGGTGCGAACGCCTTCGGCATCTTCCGGCACGTGATCCTGCCGCTGAGCCGACCGGCGCTGGTCACCACGGCGATCTTCTCGTTCATCTGGACCTGGAACGACTTCTTCCGCCAGCTCGTCTTCCTCTCCGACCTCGAGGACTACACGGTGCCGGTGGCGCTGACCCTGTTCATCGACTCGACGAGCCAGAGCGCCGTCGGCCCGATGTTCGCCATGTCGGTGCTGTCGTTGCTGCCGGTGTTCCTGTTCTTCGTGGCCTTCCAGCGCATGCTGGTGGAGGGCATCAACACGAGCGGGCTCAAGGGATGAGGCCGCACCCCGACGCCGGGCCGGGCCCGGACGACGCGCCGGCCCATCGCGACTGGCGCGACGTGCTCACCGACGCCACCGACCTGGCCGTGCTCGGCATCGCCCTCACCCTGGCGGCGCTGCCGGTGCTCACCGCGGCAGCGTCCGTCGCCGCGGCGAGCGCGGCGGTGCACGACCGGTACAGCACCGGAACCTGGCCCTCGGCCCGGCAGAACCTGACCCGCTACGGCCGGGCCCTGCTGCCCGGTGCCGGGGTGAGCCTGCTGGCGGTCGCCGCCCTCTGGCTGCTCGCCGTGGACGTCGCCGCGCTGGCCGGCGGCCGGGTTCCCGGCGGGGCACCGCTGCTCCTGGTCACCGTCGGCGTGGCCGCCGCCCTGGCCGGGTACGCCGCGCTGGTCGTGGTCGAGGTCGGTCGCCGCGGCGGGCGCGGGTGGCGCGCCGCCGCCCGCGCCGCGGCCGTCGCCTGCCGTGCCCGCCCCGGCACCTGGGCCGCCGCCGGCGGGGTCGGCGTCGTCGCCGCGCTGCTCGCGGTGATGGTCACCCCGGTCGCGGTGCCGATCCTCGCCGGCTACGTGGTCGCCGCCCTGCACGCGGTCGCCCGGCGGACCGTGCTCAGCCCGGTGGGTCAGTCGTGACCGGGCACGTCGGCCCTGCCGGGACCGAGCCCGACCGGCAGCTCAGCGTGGACGGCGTGCCGGTGGCCCGGTACGTCGTCGACCCGGCGATCGACCCCCGGCACGGCCCCCGTCCGTACCTGCACCCCGTACGGACCCTCGGCGGAACCGTGGTCACCGACGCGTTCCCCGCCGACCACGTCTGGCACCTCGGCGCGTCCCTGGCCGTGCAGGACGTCGACGGCACCAACCTCTGGGGCGGGCGTACCTACGTCCGCGACGCCGGCTACACGTGGCGCGACGACCACGGCCGGATCGCGCACACCGCGTGGGACGTCCGCGACCCGCGACGGCTGGCGCACCGGCTGGAGTGGCGTGACCGGGACGGGGCGGTGCTGCTCACCGAGCGGCGCGAGCTGGCCGCGCGGCGGGTCGGCGAGCGGGCCTGGGCCCTCGACGTCGACTACACGCTGACCGCCCCCGTCGACCGGCAGGTGAGCCTGGGCAGCCCGGCGACCAACGGACGCCCGGGCGGCGCCGGCTACGGCGGCTTCTTCTGGCGGGCGGCGAGCGCGACACCCGCGCGGGTGTGCACCGCCACCGCCGAGGGGGAGGAAGCGGTCAACGGCAGCGCGGCCGCGTGGCTGGCCTTCTCCGGCACCGCTCCGCACGGGGCGGCGTACACGCTCGTGCTGGCGGGGCTGGGGGAGGGCGACCGCTGGTTCGTCCGTACCGCGATGTATCCCGGCGTCTGCGTGGCGTTCGCCTTCGAACGGCCGCGGGTGATCGGCGCGGGTACGAGCCGCGTCGGGCGGCACCGGGTGGTCGTCGCGGACGGTGCGCTCGACCGGGCGGCCGCTGCCGCGTTGGCGGCCGGCGAGACGGTGTGACGGGGGCCGCCCGCCCCGGATTTGACGATCTTGTCGCGTGGGCGTAACTTTCTCTCTGCCAGCGCGGAACGGACGAACCGGGGCGATGCTCCGGAAGGCCGGGCGCGGCAATGAGCTTCGGGGCCGGGGGTGTCACACCCGCCGGTGCCCGGACCGGGCGGTGCCCCGGATCCGCCGCGAGGCGGATTTGGTGAGGCGGAACCGACCGGGTAAGGTTCACGATCGGCAGGGAGCCGGGCGAGCTCGCGGGTTGACCGCGGAGCGGCCGGTCTGCCGAACTTCCCGAAAATCGTCGGCGAGAGCCGGCATTTCCGGGATGCCCGGAAATGCGATTGAAGTGGTGCGGATCGCTGCGAAGCGGTTTGACACGGCGGGAATCACCGGGTAACGTAGTAAAAGTGCCCGGCGCGGGAAGCGGCGGGGATGTGAACGAAATGCCCCGGGTCGGGGGCTCCACGGTGTGGGGTTTCCGGGCGGTGTGTGGTTGTTCTTTGAGAACTCAACAGGGTGCTTGATAAGCCAGTGCCAAATTGATTTATACCCCTTGGCTGGCAGACCGTTTCGGTGGTTTGTTGGTCTTGGATTCCTTTGGCAACACTTTTTGTTGTCGGGACAGTTTTTCAACAAGTTTTTGTTGGAGAGTTTGATCCTGGCTCAGGACGAACGCTGGCGGCGTGCTTAACACATGCAAGTCGAGCGGAAAGGCCCTTCGGGGTACTCGAGCGGCGAACGGGTGAGTAACACGTGAGCAACCTGCCCTAGGCTTTGGGATAACCCCGGGAAACCGGGGCTAATACCGAATAGGACCTCTGACCGCATGGTTGGTGGTGGAAAGTTTTTCGGCCTGGGATGGGCTCGCGGCCTATCAGCTTGTTGGTGGGGTGATGGCCTACCAAGGCGACGACGGGTAGCCGGCCTGAGAGGGCGACCGGCCACACTGGGACTGAGACACGGCCCAGACTCCTACGGGAGGCAGCAGTGGGGAATATTGCACAATGGGCGGAAGCCTGATGCAGCGACGCCGCGTGAGGGATGACGGCCTTCGGGTTGTAAACCTCTTTCAGCAGGGACGAAGCGTAAGTGACGGTACCTGCAGAAGAAGCGCCGGCCAACTACGTGCCAGCAGCCGCGGTAAGACGTAGGGCGCGAGCGTTGTCCGGATTTATTGGGCGTAAAGAGCTCGTAGGCGGCTTGTCGCGTCGACTGTGAAAACCCGCAGCTCAACTGCGGGCCTGCAGTCGATACGGGCAGGCTAGAGTTCGGTAGGGGAGACTGGAATTCCTGGTGTAGCGGTGAAATGCGCAGATATCAGGAGGAACACCGGTGGCGAAGGCGGGTCTCTGGGCCGATACTGACGCTGAGGAGCGAAAGCGTGGGGAGCGAACAGGATTAGATACCCTGGTAGTCCACGCTGTAAACGTTGGGCGCTAGGTGTGGGGGGCCTCTCCGGTTCCCTGTGCCGCAGCTAACGCATTAAGCGCCCCGCCTGGGGAGTACGGCCGCAAGGCTAAAACTCAAAGGAATTGACGGGGGCCCGCACAAGCGGCGGAGCATGCGGATTAATTCGATGCAACGCGAAGAACCTTACCTGGGTTTGACATGGCCGCAAAACTGTCAGAGATGGCAGGTCCTTCGGGGGCGGTCACAGGTGGTGCATGGCTGTCGTCAGCTCGTGTCGTGAGATGTTGGGTTAAGTCCCGCAACGAGCGCAACCCTCGTTCGATGTTGCCAGCGCGTTATGGCGGGGACTCATCGAAGACTGCCGGGGTCAACTCGGAGGAAGGTGGGGATGACGTCAAGTCATCATGCCCCTTATGTCCAGGGCTTCACGCATGCTACAATGGCCGGTACAATGGGCTGCGATACCGTGAGGTGGAGCGAATCCCAAAAAGCCGGTCTCAGTTCGGATCGGGGTCTGCAACTCGACCCCGTGAAGTCGGAGTCGCTAGTAATCGCAGATCAGCAACGCTGCGGTGAATACGTTCCCGGGCCTTGTACACACCGCCCGTCACGTCACGAAAGTCGGCAACACCCGAAGCCGGTGGCCCAACCCTTGTGGAGGGAGCCGTCGAAGGTGGGGCTGGCGATTGGGACGAAGTCGTAACAAGGTAGCCGTACCGGAAGGTGCGGCTGGATCACCTCCTTTCTAAGGAGCACCTTCCGACGAAAGTCGGTAAGGAGCCCGCGGTCCGCGAATGTCGGGTCGGGGTGCTCAATGGCGGAGACACTGGTGAGTCGGATGCTGGCAACGGCCGGGATACCTAGTACGGCCATCCTTCGGGGTGGTGTGGAACGGTTCCTCCTGGTGCGGCTGGGGTTCGGCGTTAAGCACCCTGTTGGGTCCTGAAGGAACAACCTCTGGGTTGTTTTTTCGGAGCCATTGCTTCGCCTGTGGGTGGAGTTGGTTGCCAGGCATGGCCTGGTGTGGCATACCGCCGGCGGTTGTCGGGTTTGGTGTCGCACTGTTCGGGTTGTGGGTTGGTCGTTTGTTGAGAATTGCACAGTGGACGCGAGCATCTTTGTGGTCAAGTTGTCAAGGGCGAACGGTGGATGCCTTGGCACCAGGAGCCGATGAAGGACGTGGGAGGCCGCGATAGGCCTGGGGGAGCTGTCAACCAAGCTGTGATCCCAGGGTGTCCGAATGGGGAAACCTGGCTGGAGTCATGTCCAGTCACCTACACCTGAACACATAGGGTGTATGGGGGGAACGCGGGGAAGTGAAACATCTCAGTACCCGTAGGAAGAGAAAACAAATAGTGATTCCGTGAGTAGTGGCGAGCGAAAGCGGATTGAGGCTAAACCGGCTGCGTGTGATACCTGTCAGGGGTTGCGTGGTCGGGGTTGTGGGACCCTGCTGAGCGAGCTGACACTCGTTCGAGAAGTTACAAAGTCAGTGGCTAGTCGAACAGTCTGGAATGGCTGACCGTAGACGGTGAGAGTCCGGTAGGTGAAAGTTGCTGACCTTCTGTGGGTGTTCCCGAGTAGCGGCGGACCCCTGAAATCTGCCGTGAATCTGCCAGGACCACCTGGTAAGCCTGAATACTTCCTGGTGACCGATAGCGGACGAGTACCGTGAGGGAATGGTGAAAAGTACCCCGGGAGGGGAGTGAAATAGTACCTGAAACCGTTCGCCTACAATCCGTCGGAGCCTTGCGGGGTGACGGCGTGCCTTTTGAAGAATGAGCCTGCGAGTTAGTGGCATGTGGCGAGGTTAACCCGTGTGGGGGAGCCGTAGCGAAAGCGAGTCTGAATAGGGCGATTCAGTCGCGTGTCCTAGACCCGAAGCGGAGTGATCTAGCCATGGGCAGGCTGAAGCGCGGGTAAGACCGCGTGGAGGGCCGAACCCACCAACGTTGAAAAGTTGGGGGATGACCTGTGGTTAGGGGTGAAAGGCCAATCAAACTCCGTGATAGCTGGTTCTCCCCGAAATGCATTTAGGTGCAGCGTCGCGTGTTTCTTGCCGGAGGTAGAGCACTGGATGGTCTAGGGGGCCCACAAGCTTACCGAAATCAGCCAAACTCCGAATGCCGGTAAGTGAGAGCGCGGCAGTGAGACTGCGGGGGATAAGCTTCGTAGTCGAGAGGGAAACAGCCCAGATCACCAGCTAAGGCCCCTAAGCGTGTGCTAAGTGGAAAAGGATGTGGGGTCGCATAGACAACCAGGAGGTTGGCTTAGAAGCAGCCACCCTTTAAAGAGTGCGTAATAGCTCACTGGTCAAGTGGTTCCGCGCCGACAATGTAGCGGGGCTCAAGCACACCGCCGAAGCTGTGGCATTCACATTTTAACCTTGCAGCGCCTTGATGTGTTGTGCAGGTGTGTGGATGGGTAGGGGAGCGTCGTGCCGGGGGTGAAGCAGCGGGGTGACCCAGTTGTGGACGCGGCACGAGTGAGAATGCAGGCATGAGTAGCGAAAGAAGGGTGAGAAACCCTTCCGCCGGATGACCAAGGGTTCCAGGGCCAGGCTAATCCGCCCTGGGTGAGTCGGGACCTAAGGCGAGGCCGAGAGGCGTAGTCGATGGACAACGGGTTGATATTCCCGTACCCGCGAAAGAGCGTCCCTGATGAACCTCGTTGTGCTAACCATCCGAACCGGCTGCGATCTTCGGATCAAGGTTGGGGAGCGTGGGAACCTGGCGGGTAGTAGTCAAGCGATGGGGTGACGCAGGAAGGTAGCTGAGCCCGGCCGGTGGTTGTGCCGGGGTAAGCGTGTAGGCCGTGTTGTAGGCAAATCCGCAACACATGGAGGCTGAGACGTGATGCCGAGCCGATTCAGGTGAAGTCAGTGATCCTATGCTGCCGAGAAAAGCCTCTAGCGAGTTCTTAGCGGCCCGTACCCCAAACCGACACAGGTGGTCAGGTAGAGAATACCGAGGCGATCGGGCGAACTGTGGTTAAGGAACTCGGCAAATTGCCCCCGTAACTTAGGGAGAAGGGGGGCCGGAGACGTGAAGCCCCGCGCGGGTGGAGCGTTGTATGGCCGCAGAGAGCAGGGGGAAGCGACTGTTTACTAAAAACACAGGTCCATGCGAAGAAGTAATTCGATGTATATGGACTGACGCCTGCCCGGTGCTGGAACGTTAAGGGGACCTGTTAGCTCTTTCGGGGGCGAAGCGGAGAACTTAAGCGCCAGTAAACGGCGGTGGTAACTATAACCATCCTAAGGTAGCGAAATTCCTTGTCGGGTAAGTTCCGACCTGCACGAATGGCGTAACGACTTCCCCACTGTCTCAACCACAGGCCCGGCGAAATTGCATTACGAGTAAAGATGCTCGTTACGCGCGGCAGGACGGAAAGACCCCGGGACCTTTACTATAGCTTGACATTGGTATCTGAGTTAGCTTGTGTAGGATAGGTGGGAGCCGGTGAAGTCCATACGCCAGTATGGGTGGAGGCAATCTTGAAATACCACTCTGGTTGATTTGGGTATCTAACTTCGGACCGTTATCCGGTTCAGGGACAGTGTCTGGTGGGTAGTTTAACTGGGGCGGTTGCCTCCTAAAGGGTAACGGAGGCGCCCAAAGGTTCCCTCAGCCTGGTTGGCAATCAGGTGTTGAGTGCAAGTACACAAGGGAGCTTGACTGTGAGACTGACAGGTCGAGCAGGGACGAAAGTCGGGACTAGTGATCCGGCACTTGCGAGTGGAAGCGGTGTCGCTCAACGGATAAAAGGTACCCCGGGGATAACAGGCTGATCTTCCCCAAGAGTCCATATCGACGGGATGGTTTGGCACCTCGATGTCGGCTCGTCGCATCCTGGGGCTGTAGCAGGTCCCAAGGGTTGGGCTGTTCGCCCATTAAAGCGGTACGCGAGCTGGGTTTAGAACGTCGTGAGACAGTTCGGTCCCTATCCGCCGTGCGCGTAGGATACTTGAGAAGGGCTGTCCCTAGTACGAGAGGACCGGGACGGACGAACCTCTGGTGTGCCAGTTGTCCCGCCAGGGGCACGGCTGGTTAGCTACGTTCGGAAGGGATAACCGCTGAAAGCATCTAAGCGGGAAGCTCGCTTCAAGATGAGGTATCCCACCCCACTTTGTGGGGGTAAGGCCCCCAGCTAGACGACTGGGTTGATAGGCCGGAAATGTAAGCCCGGTAACGGGTTCAGTTGACCGGTACTAATAGGCCGAGGACTTGACTACTAAGCTGCTACGCGTCCACTGTGCAACTCTCGATAAACGAACAACAGACCACGCGGTGTGTGGTGTTGTTTGATATGTCGATAGAGTTACGGCGGTCATGGCGGAGGGGAAACGCCCGGTTACATTCCGAACCCGGAAGCTAAGCCCTCCAGCGCCGATGGTACTGCACTCGGGAGGGTGTGGGAGAGTAGGACGCCGCCGGACAATTTTTCGGTTCAGGGTCACCCTTCGGGGTGGCCCTGAACTGCGTTACGGGCCCTTTCGCGGCTCACGGCGAGCCGAAAGCCGAAGGCAAGCCGAAAGCCGGAGGCGGGCCGGAAAGCGAAGCTCGACCGGGCACGGCGGAAGGGCCGTCAGAACGCGTAGCGGACGCGGCAGTACGGCGCCTTCGCGGCGATCAGGTCCGTCAGCGCCGACACGTAGGCGCCCTTGGCGCCGGTGCGGTAGCGGACGTTCCAGCCGCCGGTCTGCGACCGCTTCGGCTGCTGGATCTCGGGCCGCCAGAGCACCTGCTCGGCCTTCGGGTGCCAGCCGAGGTTCACCTCGTGCAGCCGGTCGTTGTGGGTCAGGAAGATGACCTCGGCGGCGAGCTGCGCCTTGGCGGCGGGCCCGAGCGCATCGTCGAGCTGGTCGAGCAGCTCCGCCCAGTCGTCCAGCCACCCGTCACGGACCACCACCGGGCTGAAGTTGACGTGCACCTCGTAGCCGGCCGCGACGAAGTCGTCGATGGCGGCCAGCCGCTCGGCGACCGGGGAGGTGCGGATGTCGAGCAGCTTCGCGTCCCGGGCCGGCATCAGCGAGAACCGGACGCGGGTACGACCCCGCGGATCCCAGTCGAGCAGCTCACGGTTGACGTGCTTCGTGGCGAACGTGGCCTTCGCCGTCGGCAGGTCCCGGAACAGCGTCACCAGGTCCCGTACGTTGTCGGAGATCCGGGCGTCCAGCGAGCAGTCGGAGTTCTCGCCGATGTCGTACACCCAGGCGGCCGGGTCGCACTGGTTCGGCTCGCCCTTGACGCCCTGCCGGCCGACGTGCCGGCGCAGGTATCCGCCGATCCGGTCGATGTTGGCGAAGACCGTCACCGGGTTGCTGTAGCCCTTGCGTCGAGGCACGTAGCAGTAGGCGCACGCCATCGCGCAGCCGTTCGCGGTCGACGGGGCGATGAAGTCGGCCGAGCGGCCGTTCGGGCGGGCGGTGAGGGACTTCTTGACCCCCAGCACCAGCGCCTCCGTCTTGATCCGTACCCAGCGGGCGACGTTGGTCTCGTCCCCGTACAGCTCGGGGATGCGGGAGTGGCTGTCGACCTCCACCCGCTCCGCGTCGGGAAAACGCTCCAGCACGGCCCGCCCACGGGGCAGGGCGGCAGCCTCCGGCTCCACGTAGATCCGCCGGATGTCGAACAGCCGTGGGTGCGGGGCAGCGTCGGTCACGAAGGGGACAACCGCGGACCGGGCACCGGTGTTCCCCCGTCTGACCTGCGGTTTTCGTGCCCCACCCCCGGGTACCCGCACGCATGCCCGAGGGCCACCTCATCCACCGGTACGCGCGCGAGCAGCACGCCGCGCTCGCCGGGCAGGTCCTCGCCGCGTCCAGCCCGCAGGGCCGCCTGGACGTCCGACCGTACGACGGGCGGCGGCTGGGCGCCGTCGAGGCGTACGGCAAGCACCTGCTCTACCACGTAGACGACGCGCCGGCCCTGCACGTGCACCTCGGCATGCGGGGCCTGTTCCTGCGTCACGACGACCCGACCGTCCCGCCCCGCACGGGCGTCCGGCTGCGCCTGGCCGGCGCCGGCGTCGCGTACGACCTGATCGCGCCCATCCGCTGCGAACCGCTGCCGGACGACGGCGAACGCGCGCTGCGGGCCTCCCTCGGCCCCGACCCGCTGCGCGCCGACGCCGACGCCGAGGAGGCGGTACGCCGGCTCGGCGCCGCCCGTGGCGCGGTCGGCGCGGCCCTGCTCGACCAGGCCGTGTGGGCGGGCCTCGGCAACGCCGGGCGGGCGGAACTGCTCTTCCTCGCGGGCCTCGACCCGGACACCCGGGCGGTCGGGGCGGCGCCGGCCCGCCTGCTGTGGGAGCTCGCCGTCGGGTACCTGGCGTTGGGGCGCGACGCCGGGCAGGTGGTCAGCGACCCGGCGGCACCCGACGAGCGGTGGGTGTACAAGCGCCCGGCCTGCCGGCGCTGCGGCGCGCCAATGCGCACCTGGCAGCTGGGCGGTCGCACGGCGTACGCCTGCCCGGTCGACCAGCCCGCCGCGTGACCCGCGCCCGCCCGTCGGCGTCAAGCGCGGCCGACGGTCAGCGGCGGAACCGACGGGAGTCGGCGAGCCGCAGGGCGTTGCACACGTCGACGACGCCCTCGACGTCCCAGGCGATCTCGCCGGCCACCCGCCGGGTGTCCGGGCCGGCCACGATGCCCGCCAGGATGACGACGCGGTTCTGCACGGTCACCACGATCTGCTGGCGGCGGGTGGTCCAGTCGCTGCTCAACCGCTGGGCGACCAGCGCCGCCAGCCGGCCGTCCTCGTCGTCCGGCGAGGGGCCCGGCGGCTGCGGGTGGGACGCGCCCTCGTCCGGGTACGGCCAGGGGATGAGCATGGGTGTTTCCTCTCGGTGCTCTGCCGGCCCCGGGGCCGGGATCGGTCAGCGGGACGACGCGTCGGTCATGACCGACGGGGAGAGCCCGCGCGGCTCCGGCCCGGCGACGACGGCCGCCAGTTCGCCGGCCCCACCGGGGGATAGCCGGCGCAGGGCCTCCTGCGGGCTCGCGAAGATCGGGAACAAACCGTCGAGCCGCATCGTGTGCAGCACGGTGCGGATGAAGCGGGACGGGGCCGCCAGGCAGAGCACGGCACCGCGCTCGCGGGCGTCGCGGTGCGCCCGGACGAGCAGCCCGAGACCGGCGGCGTCGATGAGATGGACGCGGGTCAGGTCCACCACCACGTGCCCGCAGACGTCCACGGCCTGCCGCAGGGCGGACCGGAGCTCGTCAGCGGCGTCGGCGTCGATGTCGCCGGCGGCCGTGACCACCGCGACGTCGTCGAGGTGGTCGACGCCCAGCACACCGCCGCCCGGCTGCCCGCCCTGCCCGACCGTGTCGCCCCCGACGTCGAGACCCGGCAGGCTGCACCGGGGGCAGCGGTGCGGGCCGGTGGCGAACGGCGAGCCGCTCCAGCCGTGCTCGGCCACCAGGGTCCAGACGACCTCGGCGTCGGGCAGGACGCACGCGGTGCCCGTGGTCGTGTCCCCGCAGTTGTCGCAGATCAACGTCATCAGGTGCTCGTCCGGTACGACGGTCATGGTGTCTTCCTCCACGGGAGGTCGGGCCGTGCCATCCGCCGGCCCGCGACCGGCGGCGTCTGGGCGGTGTCGAGGTCCGGCCCCGTGCCCCGCGGCGCGGCGGCGGAGCGTCGCGGGCCGCCGGCCGTGGCGGCCACGAGGACGACGCCGAGGACGGCCGAACCGGCCGGCACAGCGACGCGCCACGCGCCGGACCGGTCGGTGTCGAGGCCGACGATGCGGGCCAGGATGACGCCGAGCAGCGCGGTGACGATCCCCGCCACCAGAGCCAGCCAGAGCGGCACCTCCCGCCGGCGCGGGGTGATCCACCAGCCCACCCCGGCGACGAGGAGACCGACGGCGAGCGCCGTGACGATACCGGCGACGGTCATTCTGATCCCCTCCTCCGGGACCGGTCGGCCGGCAGGGCCGGACCACGGGCGTGCCCCACCACCCTCGGCGTCGCCCGTGGCGCAGGCCACGCGGTTGTATGACAGTTGCGTGACAAAACCGCTGAACGCCGGACACGGTTGGGCGGCGCTCGTCGCCTTGGGGATGATGCCGGTATGACGGACGTGCTGGTGATCGAGGACGACGACCGGATCCGTCTGGCGTTGCTGCTCGCGCTCGAGGACGAGGGCTACCGCGTCCGGGGCGTGGCCAGCGCCGAGGAGGGGCTGCTCAGGCAGCGCCAGGAACCGGCCGACACCGTCCTGGTCGACCTGATGCTGCCGGGCCTGGACGGCTTCGAGTGCATCCGGCGGCTGCGCCGCGAGGACGACGTGCCGATCGTGGTGGTCAGCGCCCGCGACGACACCCACGACATCGTCGCGGCGCTGGAGGCGGGGGCCGACGACTACGTGGTCAAGCCGGTGGCGATCAAGGAGCTGTCGGCGCGGCTGCGCGCCCTGCGGCGTCGGGCCCGGGCGGCGCCCGACCCCGTCCCGGTGCTCACGTTCGGGCAGCTGGAGATCAGCCCGGACGCCGGGGAGGTACGCCTGGCGGGGCAGCCGGTGCCGGTCACGCGTACCGAGTTCCGGCTGCTGTGCGAGCTGGCCGAGCACGCCGGCCGGGTGCTGTCGCGCCACCAGCTGCTGCAACGGGTCTGGGGCTACGACACCGGCGACGAGCGGCTCGTCGACGTGCACGTCGGGCGGCTGCGGCAGAAGATCGAGGACGATCCGGGCAATCCCCGGCACCTGGTCACCCTGCGCGGCCTCGGCTACAAGCTGACCCGGTGAGGCGGCTCGGACTGCGGGCCCGGGTGTCCGCCGGTTTCGCCGTCGGCGCGCTGCTGCTGTCGGCCTCCATGGCGCTGGTCTCGTACGAGCTGACCCGGCGGTCGCTGCTCGACGAGCGGGAGCGCACGGCGGTGCGGGCGGCGTACTTCGACGCGGCGGTGGTGCGTACCGGCCTGGACACGGAGGACCCCGACGTGGTGGAGGTGCTGCGGTCGCTCGACACCGGCGGGATCCGCCGCCCGCTGCTGCACCGGGGGACGACTGGTACGCCCGTACGGCCGACGCCGGCCTGACCGCCGCCATCCCCGTCGACCTGCAACGGCTCGTCCACGCCGGCGAACCGGCCGTGCAGCGGGTCCGGGTCAACGGCCAGCCCACCCTGCTCGTCGGCCTGCCGCTGGCGCCCTCCACCAGCTACTACGAGCTGACGTCGCTGCGGGAGCTGGACCAGACCCTGCAGGTCCTGGCGCTCGCGCTGACCGCCGTGGCGATCGTGGTCGCCGGCTCCGGCGCGGCCCTCGGCTGGTACGCCACCCGGCACAGCCTGCGGCCGTTGACGGCGGTGGCGGACGCCGCACAGGAGATCGCGTCGGGCAACTTCTCCGCCCGGCTCGCGGCGACCACCGACCCCGATCTGACCCGGCTCTCCACGTCCTTCAACCACATGGTCGACCAGCTCTCGCGCCGCATCGAGCGGGACCGCCGCTTCGCCGCCGACGTCAGCCACGAGCTGCGCTCGCCGTTGCAGACCCTGTCGGCCGCCGCCAGCGTCCTGGCCCGCCGCCGGGCGCACCTCGACGAGCGCACCGCCACCGCGGCGGGGCTGGTGGCCGACGAGATCACCCGGTTCCAGCAGCTCGTCAACGACCTCATCCAGCTCGCCCGCAGCGACCAGCCGGTCGACCGGACGCCGGTCGACGTGGCGGCGCTGGCCCGCCGGGCCTGCCAGGCACGCGGGCTGCCCGACACCCTCGTGCGGGTCGAGCGGGACGTCGCCCCCACCTGGCTGGTCGACGAGCGTCGGGTCGAGCAGATCCTGGCCAATCTGGTCGACAACGCGCTGCGCCACGGCGGCGGGCCGGTGGCCGTACGGCTGTCGCAGCGCGACGGCACGGGGATCGTCGAGGTCGACGACGAGGGGCCGGGCGTGCCACCGGAGGATCGGGAGATCATCTTCGACCGCTTCGTCCGGGGCCGGGCCGCGCACTCGCGCGCCGACGGCGACGGCACGGGGCTCGGGCTCGCGCTCGTCGCCGAGCACGTCGCCGCGCACCGGGGGCGGGCCAGCGCGGGCGACCGCCCCGGCGGGGGCGCCTGCTTCCGGGTCGAGCTGCCCGGAGTGCTGTCGTGACCGCCCGTACGCCCGCGCGCCGGCCGCCCGCCGTGACCGGCCGCCCGCCCGCGAGCCCGTCGCCGGTGTCCCCCCGGTGGACGTGGCGGTCGGGCCGGTGGCGCGGCGTCGGCGGCGCGCTCGTCGTCCTGGCGCTGCTGGCCGGCTGCGGCGTGCCGACCGAGGACGCCCCGCGCACCGTGGCACCTCCGCCCGGCCCGTTCCCGTCGCCGGGGACGATCGCCGCGACGCCGAGCCCCACCCTGGCGACGGGTCGGACGACCGCGGTCCTCTGCTTCGTCCGCGACGACCGGCTGGTCCGCGTCGAGCGTCGCGTCGACGGCACGCCCACCGTCGACGCCCAGCTCCAGCACCTGCTGGCCGGCCCGACCCCCGCCGAACGGGAGACCGGGCTCACGACGGCCCTGCCCGGGGCCGTGCCGGTGGCCACCGCCCGGCCACGCGGCACCGAGGTCGACGTGGAACTCGGTGGCACCGGCGACGAGACGGGCCGCAGCGACGAGGTCCTCGCCTTCGGCCAGATCGTCTGCACCCTCACCGCCCGCTCCGACGTCGACACCGTGGCCTTCCTCCGGGGCGGGGCCCCGCTGGGGGTGCCGCGCGCCGACGGCTCGCTGTCGCGGCGACCCCTCGCCGCCGACGACTACGCCGGCCTCGTCGCCCCCCGCTGACGGACCGCCGCGACGGCGGCGGCCCCGTTCGGCCTTCCCGTCGGCTTCCCCGTCGGCCGTTAGGACGCCTGCCGACGGTGGCCGCCCACCGGTGCGGGTCCGCCGGGGTCAGCCGCTGAAGGCGGCGAGGAACCGGTCGCGGAAGGCGTCCATCGGCCAGACCGGTGCGCGCGGGCCCGGCCGGAGGCCCTCGTCCCAGCCCCAGTCCGAGATCCGGTCGAGCACCGCCGGATCCCGGGCGACGACGGTGACCGGGACGTCCCGGCCCGCCCCGGCACCGGTGACGACCGGGGCGGGCTGGTGGTCGCCGAGGAAGACCAGCACCAGGTTGTCGTCGCCGTGGGTCTCCAGGTAGGACACGAGGGTGGACAGCGAGTACTCGACGGACCGGCGGTAGCCGGCGCGCGGCTGCGACGACGGGTTGCCGGTGCTCGCGCCGTGGAAGACGGTCCCGTCGCCGAGTTCGGCCCAGTCGACGAGGCGCGGGATCCTCGTCCAGGGGGAGTGGCTGGACACCAGCGCGATCTCGGCCATCACCGGGGCGCGGTCCGCCCGGGTGCGTTCCAGGCGTTCGAAGGCCGCCAGCGTGTACTGGTCGGGCATCGGCGCGTAGCCGAACTTCGGCCCCCGGTAGCCGAGGCTGCGGCCGTCGTAGAAGCGCTGGTAGCCGAAGAAGGCCCCCTCCGGCCAGGGGTGGGTGGCGGCCGGCATCACGCCGACGGTGCGCCACCCGGCCCGCCCGAAGGCGCCGCCCAGCGTCAACCGGTCGCTGGCCAGCAGGCTGCGGTGCCGCTGGTCGTTGTCGACCCACATCCCGGACAGCAGCGTCGCGTGGGCCAGCCAGCTGCCGCCGCCGGTGGTCGGCGAGGTGAGGTACCCGCTGCGGGAGGCGAAGCCGGCCGCCCGCAGCCGGCGGTCCCCGTCGGCCAGCACGGCACCCACGCCAGGGGCGTACTCCGGGTCCTGCACCGCGTCGCGCCCGTAGCTCTCCACGAAGGCGACCACCACGTCCTTGCCGCGCAGCGCGCCCAGCAGGCGCTCGCCGGGGGTGTCCCGGAACGCGTCGTCGCCGACCTGGGCCGCGAAGACCTCCCGGTCGCGCAGCCGGGCGCGCACCTGGAGTGCGTGGGCGCCGACCAGGTCGGTCGCGGCGGCGTCGGCAACCGGCACGCCCGGGGACACCCGCACGCCGAACGCGGCGCAGGCCAGCCAGACGACCACCAGCGCCGCGACGGTACGCCGGGTGGCCGCACGGTGCCGGGCGAGCAGCGGGGCCAGCCGCAGCACCGACCGCGTCGTCGCGAGGAGCAGGGCGGCGAGCAGCAGCACGGTGGCGACGACCGCGCCGGCGGCGCCCGCCCGGCCCACCGAGTCGGTGAGGAACCCGAACGCGTCGTCGAGCAGGGCCCAGTCGAGCACGAGGTCGAAGGGGCGGCCGAGCGTCGCGAGGAAGCCGAGGTCGGCGAGCTTCAGTACGGCCAGCAACCCGAGCGACGCGCCGGTGAGCGCCGCCACCGGGCGCCGTGCGCGTGCCGGCAGGGCGAGCAGCAGGGCGACGACGAGCAGCCCTTCGAGGGGGACCCGCACGAACGCGGCGGGCGTGAGTTGGGCGGGCCGGTGGGGCGCCGTCAGGGCGGCCAGCACGAGCAGGGCGGCCAGTGCGGTCCCCGCCCACGCCGCGCCCCGTCGCCGCCCGTCCGCTGCTGCGCGACCACGGCCGCGCCCTCCGGCAGCCGGCCGGCTCGGGTCGGTCACCGGCGGCGGCGACGTCGGGTCAGTCACGGGCGGCGACGAGGTCGGGGCGTACCGGCGCGGGCCGGACCCGGCGGTGCGCGACGGCCGGCGGCACCGCCCCGGGGCAGCGGTGCCGCCACAGCCACGCGACGTCGCGGCCGAACGACTCGACGAGCAGGGCCAGCGCGACCCCCAGCACCAGCGCGTCGCCCGGCCCGGGCAGCACCCCGGCCGCCGCGACCAGCAGCAGCACGCCCTGCGCCGCCGCGACGACCTTGCGCCAGTACCGCGCGGGCAGCGGTCGGCGCAACCAGGGCAGCACCCACCCGGCGGCGACGAACGCGTACCGCATGGCGCCGAGGGCGAGCACCCAGGCGCCCACGGCCGGCGCGACGGCCGCCCCGAGGACGAGGATGAGGAACGCGTCGACCTCCATGTCGAAGCGGGCCCCCAGCGCGCTGGCGGTGCCGGTACGCCGGGCCACGTGGCCGTCCACGGCGTCGAGGGCCAGCGCCACGGCGGTCAGGGCGACCAGCACCCCGGCCGGCGCGGGCCGGTCGACGCCGGTCGGGACGAGCGCGTCGGCGGTCAGCGCCGTCACGGCGCCGACGAGGAGCGCCCGGGCCAGGGTCACCCGGTCGGCGGGCCCCAGGGCGTGCGAGCCCGACCCGCGCAGCCCCCGGTCGAGGGTCAGACACAGCACCACCCCGTACGCGCCCCCGGCGAGCCAGCCCGCGGGGCCGAGGCCGACCGTCGCGGCCAGCCCCGCCAACAGGACAATCTGGACGATCAGCCCGATCGCCGGGCCTCTTCGAACCGTGTGCACCGTGCCTCCGTGTCTATGGTCGACGACTTACGACAGGAACTACGGGAAACAGCGCCGTTCGGTTCGCCGCGGACGCGGGTGAGGAGGAGCCGGTGACCGGTGAGGCGCGCGCCTTCTGGCTGCGTACGCCCGGCAGGGGAGAGATCCGGTCGGTGCCGCTGGCCGCCCCCGGCCCGGGTGAGGTGCTCGTGCGCAGCCGGTACTCCGGGATCAGCCGTGGCACGGAGACGCTCGTCTTCGCCGGGCGGGTGCCCGCCGACCAGTACGCGGCGATGCGCGCCCCGTTCCAGGAGGGCGACTTCCCGGCGCCGGTGAAGTACGGCTACCTCAACGTGGGAGTGGTCGAGCAGGGCCCCGCCGAGCTGCGCGGCCGGACCGTGTTCTGCCTGCATCCGCACCAGAGCGCGTACGTCGTACCGGCCGAGGCGGTGGTGCCCGTGCCCGACGTGGTGCCGCCCGCCCGCGCGGTGCTCGCCGGGACGGTGGAGACGGCGGTGAACGCCCTGTGGGACGCCGCGCCCCTGGTCGGCGACCGGGTGAGCGTGGTCGGCGCCGGCATGGTGGGCTGCTGCGTGGCGGCGCTGCTGGCCCGCTTCCCGGGCGTACGGGTGGAGCTGGTCGACACCGACCCGACCCGGGCGGAGGTGGCCGCCGCACTCGGCGTCGGGTTCGCCCCGCCGCAGGGGGCGACCGGCGGACGGGACCTCGTGGTGCATGCCAGCGCGACGGCCGCCGGTCTGCAACGCTCGCTGGAACTGCTCCGGCCGGAGGGCACCGTCGTGGAGCTGAGCTGGTACGGCGACCGCACCGTCGCGCTGGCGCTGGGCGGGGCGTTCCACTCCGGCCGGTTGACCGTACGCGCCAGCCAGGTGGGCGCCGTGGCGCCGGCGCGGCGGGACAGCCGCAGCTTCGCCGACCGGCTCGGGCTCGCCCTGGACCTGCTCGCCGATCCCGCCTTCGACGCGCTGCTCACCGGCGAGTCCCGCTTCGCGGAGCTGCCCGACGTGCTGGCCCGGCTGACCGCCGGCAGCCTCCCCGCCCTGTGCCACCTCATCACCTACGACGGAGAGTGACCCGTGTTCAGCGTGACCGTCCGAGACCACATGATGATCGCCCACAGCTTCCGGGGTGAGGTGTTCGGCCCGGCGCAGCGCCTGCACGGGGCCACGTTCGTCGTCGACGCCACGTTCCGCCGCCGGGACCTCGACGCCGACGGCGTGGTGGTCGACATCGGGCTGGCCACCGCCCAGCTCAGGGCGGTGCTCGGGGAACTGACCTACCGCAACCTCGACGACGACCCGGCCTTCGTCGGGGTGAACACCACCACCGAGGTGCTGGCCCGTACGGTCGCCGACCGACTCGCCGCGCGGGTACGCGCCGGCGACCTCGGCGCGGGCGCCCGCGCCCTGGCCGGCATCACCGTCACGCTGCACGAGTCGCACGTCGCCTGGGCCAGCTACGAACGGTCGCTGTGAATGGCGACGGTGCACGTCGTGCTGCCCAACGACATCGACGACCCGGCCGAGCCGAGCGGCGGCAACGGCTACGACCGCCGGCTCTGCCGGGGCCTCGCGGCGGCCGGCTGGACGGTCCGCGAGCACGCCGTGCCCGGCGACTGGCCCCACCCCGACCGGGCCGCGCGCGCCGGGCTCGCCGAAGTGCTCGCGGGGCTGCCCGACGCCTCGCCCGTCCTGCTCGACGGGCTGGTCGCCTCGTGCGTGCCGGAGGTGCTGACCCCGCACGCCCGGCGGCTGCGCGTCGTCGTCCTCGTGCACCTGCCGCTGGAGCACGAGGACGAGGCCGCCGCCCTGGCCGCGGCCGTCGCGGTCGTCACCACCAGCGAGTGGACCCGGCGGCGGCTGCTGGACCGGTACGCGCTGCCGCCCGACCGGGTGCACGTCGCCCGGCCCGGCGTTGACCCGGCCCTGCCCGCGCCCGGGTCAACGACCGGGGGGAACCTGCTCTGCGTCGCCGCCCCCACCCCGCACAAGGGCCACGACGTGCTGGTGGAGGCGCTGTCGACCGTCGCCGACCTGCCCTGGAGCTGCGTCTGCGTGGGGCCGCTGACCCGGGACCCGGGGTTCGTGGCGGCCCTGCGCCGGCGGGTCGGCGGGCACGGGCTCGACGACCGGGTGCGCCTGGCCGGCCCCCGCACCGGGGCGGCCCTGGATGCCGCGTACGCCACCGCCGACCTGCTGGTGCTGCCCTCGCGGCGGGAGACGTACGGCATGGTGGTCACCGAGGCCCTCGCGCGGGGCGTGCCGGTGCTCGCCACGGCGGCCGGCGGGCTGCCCGAGGCGCTGGGTCGCGAGCCCGGCGGGGCGGCGCCGGGTCTGCTCGTGCCGCCCGACGACCCGACGGCCCTGGCCGGCGCGCTGCGGCGCTGGCTCGGCGAGCCCGCCCTGCGCCGCGCGCTGCGGCGGGCGGCGCGGGCGCGGCGGCACACGCTCGACGACTGGGCCGTGCCCGCGACCGCCGTGGGCGCGGTGCTGGCCGGGGTGGTGGCGGCATGACCGGGCAGCTGCCGCCGCACTTCGCGGCCTGGCTGGCGCTGCGGGAGCCCGCCGACGCCGCGGCCCGCGCCGTGGACCTGGTGGATGTCGTGCGTCGCCGGTTGGCCGGCGCCGGGCCGCTCGTCGTGCACGACCTCGGCGCGGGCACCGGTTCCATGGGTCGCTGGCTGGGGCCGCTGCTGCCCGGCCCGCAGCACTGGATCCTGCACGACCGGGATGCCGACCTGCTCGCCCGCGCGGCCGCCGGAATGCCCGCCGCCGCCGGCGACGGCGCCCCGGTCACCGTCGGGACCCGGGCCGGCGACCTCACCCGGTTGACCGCCGCCGATCTGTCCGACGCGTCGCTGGTCACCGCGTCCGCGCTGCTGGACATGCTCACCGCGCCGGAGGTCGAGCGGCTCGTGGCGGCCTGTGCCGCCGCCGGCCGCCCGGCCCTGCTGGCCCTCTCGGTGACCGGCCGGGTGCGGCTCACCCCGGCGGACCCGTGGGACGGGCGGATCGCCGCCGCGTTCAACGACCACCAGCGTCGCACGGTCGACGGGCGGGCCCTGCTCGGGCCGGACGCCGTACCCGCCTGCGCGGCGGCCTTCGCCCGGCACGGCGTCGACGTGCTCGTGCGGCCCAGCCCGTGGCGGCTCGGCCCGCAGCAGGCGGAACTGGCCGGCGAGTGGTTCACCGGCTGGCTCGACGCCGCCTGCGAGCAGCGGCCCGAGCTGACCGGACCGAGCAGGGCGTACGCCCGCCGGCGCCGCGCCGAGATCGCCGCCGGCCGGCTCGACGTGCGGGTCGACCACCTCGACCTGCTGGCCGGCTGTGGGTGAACCGCACGCCCCGCCCGTGCGTGCCGATGGGCGGGGCGATCGTCGGGGGAGGACCGGGATGGCGGTGGGCACGACGCGTCGGTTCTGGCCGTGGGCACGGCTGCTCGGCGGCGGGGGCCTGCTGGCCGTCCTGCTGGGCTGGCTCGGCACCGGCCCGTTCCTCGCCGGGCTGCGCCTGATCGACGCCCCGGCGCTGGCCGTCGCCGTCGGCATCGGAGCGCTCACCACGTTCTGCTGCGCCTGGCGGTGGAGCCTCGTGGCGGGCGGGCTGGGCGTACGGCTGCCGCTGCCGACGGCGGTCGCGCACTGCTACCGCGCGGTGTTCCTGAACGCGACGCTTCCCGGCGGTGTGCTCGGCGACGTGCACCGGGCGGTGCGGCACGGCCGCGACGTCGGCGACGTCGGCCGGGGCGTGCGCGCGGTGGTGTGGGAACGCGCCGCCGGGCAGGTCGTGCTGGCCGTCGTGGCGGTGGTCGTGCTCGCCGCCTTCCCGTCGCCGGTGCGGCCCCACCTGCCGGCGGTGGCGGCGCTGCTGGCGGCGGCCGGGCTGGGCGTCGTCCTGCTGGCCCGCACGCTGCCCACCACCGGCGCGTCGCGGTGGGCGCGTGCGGCGCGCGCGGCGGCGGCCGACGTCCGGGCCGGGCTGCTCGGCCGCCGCGCCTGGCTGGGCGTGGTCGTGGCCTCCACCGTGGCCGTCGCCGGCCACCTGGCCACCTTCGTGCTGGCCGCGCGCACCGCCGGCTCCACCGCGCCGCTGGCCCTGCTGGTGCCGCTGACGCTGCTGGCGCTGCTGGCCATGGGGGTGCCGGCGAACGTGGCCGGCTTCGGTCCCCGCGAGGGCGTGGCGGCGTGGGCGTTCGGCGCCGCCGGCCTGGGCGCCGCCGAGGGCGTCGCCACCGCCACGGTGTACGGCGCCCTGGTGCTCGCCGCGAGCCTGCCCGGCGCCGCCGTCCTGCTGGTCCGCCGTGTCCGTGTGCCCGCCGACACCGTCTGACGAGGAGCCCGATGTCCGAAGCCCCGCCCGCCGCCACCGTCCGTACGCAGGTCACGGTGCCGCTGCGGTTCTCCGACGGATACCGCACCACCGCCCGGGTGTTCTCCTTCGACGGTCTCGTCGACGGCCGGGAACACCTCGCGTTCGGCCTCGGCGACCGGGCCGGCCCCGTCGACGCCGACGCGGCACCCCCGACGCCGCTGGTGCGCCCGCACAGCGAGTGCCTGACCGGGGACGTCTTCGGCAGCCGGCGCTGCGACTGCGGCCCGCAGCTGCGGGAGGCGGTCGAACGCGTCGCCGTCGCCGGCGGCTACCTGCTCTACCTGCGGCAGGAGGGGCGCGGCATCGGCCTGTACGCCAAGCTCGACGCGTACGCGTTGCAGGACGCCGGGCTGGACACCTACGAGGCGAACCTGGCGCTGGGGCACCGGCCCGACGAGCGGGACTACACGGTGGCCGCGCAGATGCTCGCCGCGCTGGGCGTGGACCGGGTCGCCCTGCTCAGCAACAACCCGGACAAGGCCGCGCAGCTGACCCGGCTCGGGGTCGCGGTCGTCGAGCGCGTACCCACCGGGGTGTACCTGTCCGGCGCGAACGCCGGTTACCTGGCGGCGAAGGCCGGGCGTGGCGGGCACGCCCTCGACCTGCCCTTCGTCCGTGACTGAGCGCCCGTACGTCCTGCTCAGCTGCGCGACGTCGCTCGACGGCTACCTCGACGACGCCAGCGGGCAGCGGCTGCTGCTGTCCAACGAGGCAGACCTGGACCGGGTCGACGAGGTCCGGGCCGGCTGCGACGCGATCCTGGTCGGCGCGGGCACGGTCCGCCGCGACGATCCCCGGCTGCTGGTCCGTTCCGCGCGGCGGCGCGCCGAACGCGTGGCGCGGGGCCTGCCCGCCTCCCCGACCAAGGTGACGGTGACCGGCTGCGGCGACCTGGACCCGGCGGCCCGCTTCTTCACGACCGGCGACGCCGAGCGGATCGTCTACTGTGCCTCCCCGGCGGTGGGCAAGACGGGGGAGCGGCTGGCCGGCCGGGCCACCGTGGTGGACGCGGGCGAGCCGGTGGACCCGGCGTGGGCGTTGGCGGACCTCGCGGCCCGGGGCGTCGACCGGCTGATGGTGGAGGGTGGGGCGAACGTGCTCGGGCAGTTCCTCACCGCCGGCCTCGCCGACGAACTGCACCTGGTGTTGGCTCCGTTCTTCGTCGGCGACCGGCGGGCACCGAGGTTCGTCGGCGACGGCAGCTTCCCCTGGCATCCCGGCCGCCGGGCCCGGGTGGCGGAGACCCGCCAGATCGGCGACGTGGTGCTGGTGCGCTACGCGCTGTCGGAGCGCTGCGACGCGGGCTGAGCGGGCACCACCCCGAGCGCCTCGTCCACCCGCTCCAACACGGCGACGTCGTCGTGGCCGACGCCGCGCAGCAGGTCGATGGCGGTGGCCCGGATCTGGCCGACGATCATCGTGACGGGCAGCGCCGGGTCGGCCGCGAGCAGCCGACCGGCGACCCGGACCGCCGTCATGGCCGCCTCGTCGGCGCGCGCCGCGTGGCGGTCGGCGTCCTCGCCGGTGAGGTCGGTCGCCACCGACTCGCCCGCGGCGCGTACGGCGGCGGCCAGGGCGGGCAGCGCGTCGCCCAGCTCCGGCGGCGTCCCGGCGCACAGCCGGGTCAGCGTCACGCCAGCGCGGGCCAGCACCCGGACGTTGCGGACGGCGTAGTCCAGCTGCCGGGTGGTCGCCTCCACGTCGCGCACCTGCCCGACGTGCCGCCGCCGGCGGACGTGGAACCGCAACGTCTCCCCGGTGGCCCGGACCGCCGTGCGCAACTGGTCGACGCAGTCGTCCAGTTCCCGGGCCCGCTCCAGCGCCGCCCGGGCGGCGGTCTCGTCGCAGCGGGCGAGCGCGCCGTCGAGCTCGTCGAGCACGTCGGCCAGGTCGGCGAAGCTCTGCCGGGCCTGGCTGACCAGCGGGGCGAGGGGGTCGCGGGCCGCTAGGAGCTGGCTCGCGGCCAGGGCGACCGCGCCGCCGATCAGCGCGTCGACGAACCGGAAGGGCATCAGCGTGCCGCTGGGTGCGGCGACCGTCACCAGGTACATGGCGGAGACCGCCGCCTGCACCACGAGGGTGGTGCGCGCCCCGATCGCCACCATCAGGCCGGTGGTCAGCGTCAGCACCAGGAAGACGGTGCCGGTGCCGGGGCCGAGCGCGTACACGAGCAGTTCGGCGACGAGCACGCCGGCCGCGACCCCGAGCAGGATCTCCACCGTCTGCCGGACCCGCCGCCCCCGCGCCTCGCCCAGCACGACCAGCGCGGCCGTGGGCGCGAAGAACGGGTCCGGGTGGCCGATCACCCGCGCGGCGAGCATCCAGGCGACGGTCGCGGCGAGCGTCAGCTCGACCACCGACCTGCCGTCGCGCCGGATCCGCCCACCCACGCTCCGCCACCACTGCCGCACCATCCGTACCCCTCTTCCGGCGGGGCGGGCTCCACACCGGACCCGGTCGCCGGGCCGGCGGGGAGGACCGCCCGGCGAGTCCCCGTACCGGTCACACCGGTTCGAGCGTCGCCTCTACCCGCGCCGGGCAGTCGGTAACCGTGCTGGTCACCGCGCTGCGGTTGACCGGCCGTCACCCGGCGGCGGTGCCCGCGCGGGCGGCGGGCGGGCTGTGCATACTTGCGCGGTCGATGTTGTGCCGGCGGGCGGGCCCCCGGCTGCTGCGCGAGGTGGTTGTGGTGGTCGAGAAGACGGCGTCGCGGCGCAACCCGACGGTCGGTGGCGCCGCGGCGATGGCCGACCCGGGGCTGCGGCAGCTGCTGGCCGGCCTGACGGCGGTACGCGACGGTGACTTCGGCACCCGCCTGCCGGAGGACGCCGACGGCCTGCTCGGGGAGATCGCCACCGTCTTCAACGGCATGGTGGACCAGCTGTCGCTGTTCACCTCCGAGGTGACGCGGGTGGCCCGGGAGGTGGGCACCGAGGGCCAGCTCGGCGGCCAGGCCGAGGTGCTCGGGGTGTCGGGCACCTGGAAGGACCTCACCGACTCCGTCAACGCCATGGCGGGCAACCTCACCGACCAGGTACGCGACATCGCCGAGGTGGCCACGGCGGTGGCCCGGGGCGACCTGTCGCAGAAGATCACCGTGGACGTGCGCGGCGAGATCCTGGAGCTGAAGATCACCATCAACACGATGGTGGACCAGTTGTCGTCGTTCGCCGACGAGGTGACGCGGGTGGCCCGGGAGGTCGGCAGCGAGGGCCGCCTCGGCGGCCAGGCCGAGGTGCCCGGCGTGGCCGGCACCTGGCGCGACCTCACCGACTCGGTGAACTTCATGGCCGGCAACCTGACCAGCCAGGTACGCAACATCGCCCAGGTCACGACCGCCGTGGCCCGGGGCGACCTGTCGCAGAAGATCACCGTCGACGCCCGGGGCGAGATCCTGGAGCTCAAGAGCACGATCAACACGATGGTGGACCAGTTGTCGTCGTTCGCCGACGAGGTGACGCGGGTGGCCCGGGAGGTCGGCACCGACGGGCGCCTGGGCGGTCAGGCGCAGGTCAGCGGGGTCGCGGGCACCTGGCGCGACCTCACCGACTCGGTGAACTCGATGGCGGTCAACCTCACCGACCAGGTGCGCAGCATCGCCCAGGTGGCCACGGCGGTGGCCCGGGGGGACCTGTCGCAGAAGATCACGGTCACCGCGCACGGCGAGATCCTGGAGCTGAAGAACACCATCAACACGATGGTGGACCAGTTGTCGTCGTTCGCCGACGAGGTGACGCGGGTGGCCCGGGAGGTCGGCACCGAGGGTCGCCTCGGCGGCCAGGCCGACGTCAAGGGCGTCTCCGGCACCTGGAAGGACCTGACCGAGTCGGTCAACGTCATGGCGGACAACCTCACCGCCCAGGTACGCAGCATCGCCGAGGTGACCACCGCCGTGGCCAAGGGCGACCTGACCCAGAAGATCCGCGTCGACGCGCGCGGCGAGATCCTGGCGCTGAAGGAGACCATCAACACGATGGTCGACCAGCTCTCGGCGTTCGCCGACGAGGTGACGCGGGTGGCCCGGGAGGTCGGCACCGAGGGTCGCCTCGGCGGCCAGGCCCGGGTGTCCAACGTGGCCGGCACCTGGAAGGACCTCACCGACAACGTCAACGAGATGGCCAACAACCTCACCAACCAGGTGCGCTCCATCGCGCTGGTCGCCACCGCCGTCGCGCAGGGCGACCTGAGCCGGCAGATCACCGTGGAGGCCAAGGGCGAGGTGGCGGTCCTCGCCCAGACCATCAACACGATGGTCGGCACGCTCGGCGCCTTCGCCGACGAGGTGACGCGGGTGGCCCGGGAGGTCGGCACCGAGGGCCGCCTCGGCGGCCAGGCCCGGGTGCCGAACGTGGCCGGCACCTGGAAGGACCTCACCGACAACGTCAACTCCATGGCGAACAACCTCACCGGCCAGGTGCGCAACATCGCCCAGGTGACCACCGCGGTGGCCCAGGGCGACCTGACCAGGAAGATCGACGTCGACGCGCGCGGCGAGATCCTGGAACTCAAGACCACCATCAACACGATGGTGGACCAGTTGTCGTCGTTCGCGGCCGAGGTGACCCGGGTGGCCCGGGAGGTCGGCAGCGAGGGCCGCCTCGGCGGGCAGGCCGAGGTCGAGGGCGTCTCCGGCACCTGGAAGCGGCTCACCGAGAACGTCAACGAGCTGGCCGGGAACCTCACCCGCCAGGTGCGCGCCATCGCCGAGGTGACCAGCGCCGTGGCCACCGGCGACCTGACCCGCTCCATCACCGTCGACGCCCCCGGCGAGGTCGGCGAGCTGAAGGACAACATCAACTCGATGGTGGAGTCGCTGCGCGAGACCACCCGGACCAACCAGGAACAGGACTGGCTCAAGACCAACCTGGCCCGCATCTCCGGCCTCATGCAGGGCCACCGCGACCTGGACGTGGTCGCCGGCCTGGTGATGAACGAGCTGGCCCCGCTGGTCTCCGCGCAGCTCGGCACCTTCCTGCTGGTCGACGACGGCCCGGACCGGGCCGGCCTGCGGGTGGTGGGCGGGTACGGGCACGACACCTCCGGCCGCCGGTACGCCCTCGGCGACTCCCTCGTCGGACAGGCCGCGGTGAGCAAGCGGGCCATCGTGGTGGACGCCGTACCGGCCGACTACGTCACGGTCTCCTCCAGCCTCGGCGCCGCCGCCCCGCTGCACCTGGTGGTGCTGCCGATCCTCTTCGAGGACCAGGTGCTCGGCGTCATCGAGCTGGCCAGCATGAGCCGCTTCACCGAGGTGCAGCGCGACTTCCTCGACCAGCTGACCGAGACCATCGGCGTCAACGTGAACACCATCGTCGCCAACGCCCGTACCGACGTGCTGCTCACCGAGTCGCAGCGCCTCGCCGCGGAGTTGCAGGCCCGCTCGGAGGAGTTGCAGGCCCGCTCGGAGGAACTCCAGCGCTCCAACGCCGAACTGGAGGACAAGGCGGCCCTGCTGGCCCGGCAGAACCACGACATCGAGACGAAGAACTCCGAGATCGAGCAGGCCCGCCAGGAGCTGGAGACCCGCGCCCAGCAGCTCGCGCTCGCCTCCAAGTACAAGTCGGAGTTCCTCGCCAACATGAGCCACGAGCTGCGTACGCCGCTGAACTCGCTGCTCATCCTCGCCCAGCTGCTCGCGCAGAACCCGAACCGCAACCTGACCGCCAAGCAGGTCGAGTACGCCACGGTCATCCACTCGGCCGGCACCGACCTGCTTCAGCTCATCAACGACATCCTCGACCTGTCCAAGGTGGAGGCCGGCAAGATGGACATCAACCCGGAGACCTTCGAGCTGGCCGCGCTGCGCGACTACGTCGACGCGACGTTCCGGCCGCTGACCACGCCCCGGGGCCTGGAGCTGGAGATCAGCACGGGGCCGGGCGTGCCGACGGAGCTGCACACCGACGAGCAGCGGCTGCGGCAGGTGCTGCGCAACCTGGTCTCCAACGCGGTGAAGTTCACCGAGAAGGGGCGGGTGCGGCTGCGCATCGAGCGGGCCGCGCCGGGGGAGTTGCCCGAGGGCTCCGCCGAGACCGACACCGTCATCGCGTTCCGGGTGATCGACACCGGCATCGGCATCGCCGAGCAGCACCTGACCGCCATCTTCGACGCCTTCCAGCAGGCCGACGGCACGACCAGCCGGCGCTACGGGGGCACGGGCCTGGGGCTGTCCATCAGCCGGGAGATCGCCCACCTGCTCGGCGGTTGGATCCAGGCGCGCAGCGTGCTCGGGCGGGGCAGCACGTTCACCCTCTACCTGCCCGTCGGGCCGGTGTCCGCCGCGACCGGCGACGCGACGGCCACGGACCGCCCGGCCGGCCCGTTCACGGCAGCGGGCCGGGCCGGCGCGCTGCCCTGGGCGCCGCCGGCCACGCTGCCGCCGGCCGTGACGCTCCAGCCGGGCGAGGTGCGTCGGCTGCTGGTGCTGGAACGTCACGACAAGGGGCTGCTGACGCTGCTCGCGCAGGGCGTCGCGGCGGACCTGGGCGACGCGCATCCGCCGGTGGAGGTTCGCACCGCCGTGGACGTGCCCGCGGCCGTCGAGGCGCTCGCCGGCAGGCGGCACCACCTCCTGGTGCTCCAGCTCGACCTGCCCGACGACGGCGGTACGACCCTGCTCAAGGCGCTGCACGACGATCCGGCGCTGCGCGGAGTGCCCGTGCTCGCGTACCACGGCCACCCGTTGCCGTCCGGCTCGCAGGCCCTGTTGCAGGCGCTGGCCCGCGAGCGGCCGCTGGAGATCCTGCGCAGCCTGGACGACCTGCGCGAGCGGATCGCCCTGCACCTGACGGCGGTGACCCCGGAGCGGGTGCTGCCGTTCGCCCCGGTGCTGCCCGACGTCCGGCCCGCCGTCGACGCCCTGCCCGGCGAGTTGGCCGGCCGCAAGGTGCTGGTGGTGGACGACGACGCGCGCAACGTCTTCGCGCTGACCAACATCCTGGAGCTGCACGGGCTCGACGTGGTCTACGCGGAGAACGGCCGGCAGGGCATCGAGACGCTGATGCGCCACGACGACATCGACCTCGTGCTGATGGACGTCATGATGCCGGAGATGGACGGCTACGCCGCGACGGCGGCGATCCGCGCCATGCCCCGCTACGCCGACCTGCCGATCATCGCGGTGACCGCGAAGGCGATGCACGGCGACCGGGAGAAGAGCATCTCCTCGGGCGCCAGCGACTACGTCACGAAGCCGGTCGACGCCGCCGACCTGTTGCAGTGCATCCACCGCTGGCTGCACGGCTGAGGCCTTCCCCGGCGGGCGGTTGCCGGTGCTCCCCGGGCGGGCGACCGCCCGGGGAGCACCGGTCGGCGCACGCTCAGGGGCGGCCGGCCTCGAAGGTCTCCCGGTCGAGGAAGAGCAGCCGGGCCCGCTTGCCGTCCAGGTCGATCAGCGGGCCGGCGACGAACCCGGTGCGCAGGAGCCGGTCGACCGCCTTCTCGTTGCGCGCGTCCGGCTCCATCACGACGCGCCGGTGTCGCGGGTCGGCGAAGACGAAGTCGAGGAACACGCGCAACAGGGTGCCCGTGAAGCCCCGCTCGACCGCGTCGGGCGGGCCGATCAGCAGGTGGGCCCCGTGGTCGCCGGGCTGGACCGGATAGCACTCGCCGACCGGGTCGGCGGCCGGCTCGTAGGTCTGGAACAGCGCGACGGGTGCCCCGTCGCGGTGCGTCAGCCAGGCGTGGTGGGTGGGCAGCGAGTCGAGGTAGCGGTAGATCTCCTCGACGCGCTCCCGACCGGCGTCGCGCATGCCCCAGAACCGGGCGCGTTCCTGGCTCACCCAGGAGTGGACGAGGTCGATGTCGGTGTCGGGGTCGAGGGGGCGGATCGTCACCCGGCCGAAGCCGTCGACGTCCTGGCGGTAGGTGCTGGCGAGATCACGCATCGTGTGCCACCGTACGGTGATTCCGGTCGATGCGCGAGTAGGTCGACCCCGGGCGCGGCGCCGGCCGGGACGACGCCGCGCACGCCCGTCAGCCGCCGGCGACGGCGAGCGGCGGGGCGCTCGCGGCGGCCCGGCGGCGGGCGGCGGGGACCACCAGGGGGGTGCCGGACTCCGGGTCGTCGATCACGCGGCAGGGCAGCCCGAAGACCTCCTGGACCAGCTCGGCGGTGACCACCTCCCGGGGCGCGCCGGCGGCGACCACCCGCCCCTCGCGCATCGCGATGAGGTGCGTCGCGTAGCGGGCGGCGTGGTTGAGGTCGTGCAGCACGGCGACCAGCGTGCGGCCCTGCTCCTCGTGCAGCCGGGCGCAGAGGTCGAGGATCTCGATCTGGTGGGCGATGTCCAGGTAGGTGGTCGGCTCGTCGAGCAGCAGCAGGGGGGTCTGCTGGGCCAGCGCCATCGCGATCCACACCCGCTGCCGCTGACCGCCGGAGAGCTCGTCGACCGGTCGGTCGGCCAGGTCGGCGACGCCCGTGGCGGCCATCGACTCGGTGACCACCCGCTCGTCCTCGCGCGACCACTGCCGCAGCAGCCCCTGGTGCGGGTACCGGCCGCGGGCGACGAGTTCGGCGACGCCGATGCCGTCCGGCGCGACGGACGTCTGCGGCAGCAGACCGAGGGTGCGCGCCACGGCGCGGGCCGGTTGGCGGTGGATGTCCTCGCCGTCGAGCAGCACCGCGCCGGCGGCCGGCTTCAGCAGCCGGGACAGGGCCCGCAGCAGGGTCGACTTGCCGCAGGCGTTGGGGCCGATGATGACCGTGAAGGAGCGGTCGGGTACGGCGACGCTCAGGTCCTGCGTGATGGTCCGCCGCTCGTAGGCGAGGGTCATCGCGGTGCCGCTCAGCCGGGACTGCATGCTCGGTGCTCCGTTCTCGTCATGGGTGGCCCGTCGGCCGTGCCCGGTCACAGCCGGCCGGCCCGGCGCTCGGTGGCCAGCAGCCAGACCAGGTAGGCGCCGCCGAGCACGCCGGTCACCACGCCGACCGGCAACTGGTGCCCGGGGAACGCCCGCAGGGCGAGCTGGTCGGCGCCGACCAGCAGGACCGCCCCGACGGCCGCCGAGGGCAGCAGGTTCGGCCCCGGGGCCCGGGTCAGCCGCCGCGCGAGGTGCGGCGCGGTGAGGGCCACGAAGTTCACCGGCCCCGCGGCGGCCGCCGCGAGGGAGACCAGCAGCACCGCCGCCGCCAGCACGACCAGGCGCAGCCGCTCCACGCGTACGCCGAGGGCGGCGGCGGTGTCGTCGCCCATCTCGACCAGCCGCATCGCCGGCCCGTAGCCGGCCAGCATGAGCGGCACCAGCACCCCGAGCGCGATCAGCAGCGGTAGCGCGTTCGACCAGCCGCGCCCGTCGAGGCTGCCGGTGAGCCAGAGCACGGCGCGGGCGGCGTCCATCAGCGGGGCCCGGGTGAGCAGCCAGCCGTTGACGCCGGTGAGGATCGCCATGGTGCCGATGCCGACCAGGATCAGCCGGTAGCCGTGCACGCCGCGCCGCCAGGACAGCCCGTAGACCAGCGCGCCGGTGACCAGCCCGCCGACCACCGCCGACGAGGCCAGCGCCAGGCTGCTGCCGCCGAGCACCACCACGACGAGCGCCCCGGTGGCCGCGCCCTGGGTGAAGCCGAGCATGTCGGGGCTGCCCAGCGGGTTGCGCACCAGCGACTGGAAGACGGCGCCGGCCAACGCCAGCGCGGCGCCGACGCAGAGCGCGGTCACCACCCGGGGCAGCCGCAGCTCGGTGACGATGAACTCCTCGGCCGGGGTGCCCTGACCGGTGAGGGCGCGCAGCACGGCGGCGGGGCTCATCGGGTAGTCGCCGGTGCCGATGGCGAGCACGCTCAGCGCCAGGGCCAGCAGCACGCAGGTGACGCCGACGGCGATGGCGCGGGGGCGCAGCCGCAGCGACAGTCCGTCGCGGACACGGAGTGTGATCACGGGTGGGCCACCCGTCCGCGCAGCACCAGCCAGAGGAAGAGTGGCCCGCCCGCCACGGCGGTCACGAGCCCGACCTGGAGCTCGCCCGGGCGGCTCAGCACCCGGCCCAGCACGTCGGCGCCGAGCAGCAGCACCGGCGCCAGCACCGCGCAGTACGGCAGCAGCCAGCGCAGGTCGGGGCCGGTGAGCGCGCGTACCAGGTGCGGCACCAGCAGCCCGACGAAGACGATGGGCCCGCAGGCGGCGGTGGCGGCGCCGCAGAGCAGCGTGATCGCCGCGATGACCGCGCCCCGGATGAGGGCGGGCCGGGCGCCGAGGGCGCGCGCCGCGTCGTCGCCGAGGGCGAGGGCGTTGAGCGGTCGGGCGACGGCCAGGGCGACCAGCAGGCCCGCCGCCATGAACGGCGCGACCGTGCCGACGGTCGACGGTTCGGCGCTGGCCAGCGAGCCGACCGTCCAGAACCGCAGCCGCTCCAGCGACGCCGTGTCCATCAGCATCACCGCGCTGACGTACGAGTAGAGGGTGGCGTTGAGCGCCGCGCCGGCCAGGGCCAGCCGGGCGGGGGTGGCCCTGCGGCCGCCGCCGACCGCGTACACGGCGGCGGTGACGGCAGCCGCGCCGAGCAGCGCGAACCACACCTGCCCGCCGACGCCGCCGATGCCGAACAGCAGCGCCCCGGTGGCCACCGCCGCCGCGGCGCCGGCGTTGATGCCGAGCAGGCCGGGGTCGGCGAGCGGGTTGCGGGTCAGCGCCTGCATGACCGCGCCGGCGACGCCGAGCGCCGCCCCGGCGAGCAGGCCGAGCAGCGTACGCGGCAGTCGCATCCGGTGCACGACGGCGTACTCGGCGGCGTCGCGGTCAAGCAGGCCCTGCCACACGTCGGTGAGGGGGAGCTGTTTGGCGCCCACGGCGATGCTGAGCACCGCGACGGCCGCGAGCAGCAGCACCGACGCCGCGAGCCCGGCGGCGCGCAGTGCGGCCCGGCCGGGCCGGCGTACGGCCGGCGGTGCCGGCGGGGCGCCGACGCGGGGGGAGAGGGTGGCGGACAGTGTGGGCTCCGATTGGTGCGGAATTCCGAACGGGACTTGACAGCGGTTTAGGTTAGGTTAACCTAACCCCGCTGTCCATGGTCATTCGCCCGACCCTGATCGAAAGACACCGCCATGCCGCATCCCGTGTCCGCCCGCCGCCTCTCCCGCCGGGGCCTGCTCGCCGCCGGTGGCGCCGCCACCCTGGCAGCCCTGCTCGCCGGCTGCGGCGGGGACGAGGACTCCGCCACCCCCGCCGCCAAGGGCTCCGAAGGGCCGTGGTCGTTCACGGACGACCGTAACGAGAAGGTGAGCGCCCCCGCCCGGCCGACCCGGGTGGTCGCCTTCACGGGGGTCGCCGCCGCGCTGGTCGACTTCGGGCTCGACAAGCAGATCGTCGGGGTGTTCGGCGAGACGAAGCGCTCCGACGGCAGCAAGGACCCGCAGGCCGGCGACCTCGACGTCGAGTCCGTGGAGATCCTCGGCAACGTCTGGGGCGAGTTCAACCTGGAGAAGTACGCCGCCCTGCGGCCCGAACTGCTCGTCACCCACATGTACGACCCGGGCGCCTTCTGGTACGTGCCGGACGAGAGCAAGGGCAAGATCCTCCCGCTCGCCCCCACCGTCACCGTCACCACCGCCCGGGTGCCGATGACCAAGCCGATCGAGCGGTACGCGCAGCTCGCCGAGTCCCTCGGCGCCGACCTGTCCGCCAAGAAGGTCACCGACGCCAAGGCCCGCTTCGAGGCCGCCGCCGAGTCGGTCCGCCAGGCGGTCAAGGCCAACCCGGGCATCAAGGTGCTCGCCTGCTCCGGCAGCCCCGACCTGTTCTACGCCTCCAACCCCAAGGTCAGCACCGACCTGATGTACTTCGCCGAGCTGGGCGTCGACATCGTCGTCCCCACCAAGCTGGAGGCCGGCGACTACTTCGAGGCGCTGAGCTGGGAGAACGCGGGCAAGTTCCCGGCCGACCTGCTCCTGCTCGACAACCGCAGCACCGCCCTCCAGCCCAAGGACCTGGCCGCCAAGCCGACCTGGCAGCAGCTGCCGGCCGTCAAGGCCAACCAGGTCGCCGCCTGGGACGCGGTGCCCCGCTTCTCGTACGCCGGCGCCGCGCCACTGCTGGAGAACCTGGCCACCGCCATCAAGGGCGCGAAGAAGGTCACGTCGTGAGCACCGCCGTCGCCGTGCAGTACCGTCTCTTCGCCGCACAGGTCGTCGGCGCCCGCCGCGTCGGCGCCTCCCTGGTCCGGGTCACCTTCGGCGGGCCGGAGCTGGCCGACTTCGCCGGCGGCGGCCGGGACCAGAGCGTCTCGCTGTTCCTGCCGCACCCCGGTCAGCCCGAGCCGGTGCTCCCCGTCGAGGCGGGGGAGGACTGGTTCGGCGCCTACCGGGCCATGGACCCCGACGTGCGCGCGGTGATGCGCTCGTACACCATCCGGGAGCAGCGCCCCGAGGCGGCCGAGGTGGACATCGACTTCGTCAGCCACGGCGACACCGGCCCCGCCTCCCGCTGGGCCCGGCACGCCCTGCCGGGCGACCGGGTGGTGCTGCTCGGCCCCGCCGTGCACGACAACCGCAGTGTCTGCTTCCGGCCCCCGGTCGGCACGGACTCGGTCCTGCTGGTGGCCGACGAGACGGGACTGCCGGCCGCCGCCGGGATCCTGGCCTGGCTGCCGCCCGGCACCCCGGTGCGGGCCTGGATCGAGGTCCCCGACGCGGGAGACATCCAGGAGCTGCCCACCGAGGCACGGGCCGAGGTGCGCTGGATCGTGCGGGGCGGCACCGCCCCGGGCAGCAGTCTGCTGGCCGACGCGGTGCGCGCCGCCCGGCTGCCGGCCGGCAGCCCGTACGCCTGGATCGCCGGCGAGTCCTCGATGGTGCGCTCGGTGCGCCGGCACCTCGTGGGCGAACGCGGCCTGGACCGCCGCCACGTCACCTTCTCCGGCTACTGGCGCCGGGGCACCTCCGAGGACGCCCTGCGCGCCGAGGCCGCCGTCAAGGCCGCCGCCTGACCGACGCCGTCGCGTGCCGGATCCCGCCCGCCGGGGTGGGATCCGGCATCGGTCGTGCCGGTCAGAACTCCCGGTACATGACGTGCAGGCCCACCCGGCCGAGGGTGGGATGCCGGAACGCGCCGGGCACCGTGCCGACCACGTCGAACCCCTCCCGCCGGTACAGCTGGACGGCGGTGACGTTGCTCGCCACCACCGCGTTGAACTGCATGCCGGCGTACCCCCGCTCACGCGCCCAGCCGACGGCGTGCCGGCACAGCGCGGTGCCCACGCCACGCCCGCGCGCCGGGCGGGCCACCATGAAGCTCGCGGTGGCGACGTGCGAGCCCGGCCCGGGACGGTTCGTGCCCATCTTCGCGGTGCCCAGCACCGCGTCGCCGTCGACCGCGACCACCGTCCGGCCGGACGCGGCCTCCACCCACATGCCGTACGCCTGCTCGGCGGTCAGCTCCGGGTCGTAGGGGAACGTCTCCTGGGCCCGGACCACCTCCTGGACGATCGGCCACACCTGGTCCCAGTCCGGCTCGCGGAACTCGCGGATGTGCATCCGGCGGATGCTAGGGGCGCCACGGCACGGCGGCAAAGCGTTTGCTCGGGGATCGCGGCATGAAAGTGCACCGCAGACACCCGCCGCAAGCCAAGCGAACGACCGCTCCGCCGCCGTGCGGGAGGCGCGTCCCCGGGTCGCACGCCCTCTCCGGATTGCCTTCTACGAACGTGCGGTTGTTGCGGCGCGCCTGCTCGTGGACGACGGCTGGTTACGCGAACGGCGCCCGAACACTACGATTCTAGGCCCGGCTCGACAAGCGTCGAGCCCGGCCGCCGAATACCTACTTGGTGTCGATGGTAAAGGTGCCGGAACTGTCAGTGGCCTGCTTCTCCAAGGCCTGCCAGGGCGTCGCGTCCAGACCGAGGACGTCGAGCAGGTAGGCGGAGATGGCGTCCGCGACGAGCGTGACGCGGGCGGGGTCCTCGTCGGTCGTCTCCTTCACGGCCTCTCCGGCGATCCCGCCCAGGGTGTGCTCGCCGTCGGCGATGCTGAGCAGCCGCTTCGGGGCCGGGCTGAGGTGATAGGCGTCGGTGAACCAGTCGGGGCCGCGGGTGGACATGGCGGACTGGTCCTTGCCCCCCGCCACCACCAGGGCCGGGATGGTCGTGGTGGAGTAGCCCGGGCGCATGAACGGCAGGTGCTCCACCGCGAACGGGGTCAGGCTGTCGCCTGTGCCGGTCGCGGCAATGAGCGCGCCGGCCTTGACCGCAGGGTGGGAGAAGTTCTCACCCGGGGTGCCGGCGGCGTCGAGGACGCGTGCACCGAGCAGCGCTCCAGTGGTCTGCGCGCCCCAGGAGTGCCCGACGATCGCGATGCGATTGTGGTCCGCGCGTGCGGGCAGGCCGCTAACCTGGTCGAGGATGTCGCCGAGGTGGTCCAGGATGGCGTGCAGGTCCGCGATGCGCACGCGCCAGATGCTGGCGAAGCGGGGGTCGTCGAAGCCGATGCGGTTACGGCGGGAGTCGAGGTGGGTGGGCTGCACGACGATGAACCCGGCGGCCGCCCACCGTCCCGTGAGGGGCTCGTAGCCGTCCATCGACCAGGCATTGCCGTGGGAGAAGACGATGATGGGCAACTTGTCGCCGTCGATGGGCGCTGTGACCTTGACCTGAAGCGGGACGCTGCGGCCGGTGGTGGGCACGGTGAGTGGCTTTACCGAGACGAACTGGCGGTCGAGTGGTGTAGGCATGAGTGTCTCCGCGACTGGTCGTGTGGGTTTGCTAGCTTTGACGGAACGTCGTTCCGCAACCCTAGCGGAACAATGTTCCGCGAACCAGGAGGTTGCGTTGTCCGACACACTCGGTGTGCGCCAGGCAGGCGCACGCCGCAGCCGCGAGGCGGTGCTGACGGCGGCGGCCGCGGCGTTCGTCGAGCAGGGTGTGCAGGCCCCCGTCCGCGACATCGCCGGTCGTGCGGGTGTGGGGGTCGGAACGGTCTACCGGCATTTCCCGACGAGGGCGGATTTGGTGAGTGCCGTTTATCGTCATCAGGTCGACGACTGCACGGCTCTGGCCGCGCAGCTGCGGCGGCAGCCGATCCCGGCCGTCGACGCTCTGGATCGGTGGGTGGCGGCCTTTGTGGACTTTCTGGTGACCAAGCACGGTCTCAGCGTCGCCTTGGGCTCGGAGGACCCGAGTCTGGCCAATCTCCACGCGCTGGTACTCGACGAGCTCGTCCCAGCGTGCGAGACGCTGCTGGCGGCGAGCCAGGAGGCCGGGGAGATCGACCGGCAGATCACCGCGTACACGCTGCTGCGAGGCATCGGTAACCTGTGCATCCTCGGGCCGGACTACGACAGGGACGACGCCAGGCGGATGGTCGCCCGCCTCCTGGCCGGGTGCCGCACACGTGGCTCCACCACTTCCGGACCCGACGCGGCGCGAGCTGCACAGCGCCCGGATTTCTGCTAGGTAGGTGCCGTCTGAAATCGGGATCTGCAGCGCCATCTACGTCCGCTGCCACGAACTCTCATCGGCACGACCGCGCACCGGACGCTCCCGCCGACCTGTTCCGTACGGTGACACCAGGTCAGCGGCAAATCGGGACGTCTGGCCTTGGCACCTCGACTGGCAGCTGCGGCGAGGTCAGGCGGAACCGAGGAGGTCCCACCGGTTGCCGGCGATGTCGAGGAAGACCGCGACCCGGCCATAGGGCTCGGCCCGTGGCTCCCGGACGAAGGTGACACCGGCCTCGGCCATCCGCCGGTAAGCGGCGTCGAAGTCGTCGACTCGGAGGAAGAACCCGACTCGGCCGGCTACCTGGTTGCCGATTGCGGCACGTTGGTGTTCTCCGTAACCGCGAGCGAGGAGAATTCCGGTCTGGGCACCCGGTGGCCGGACGACGACCCACCGCTTGGGCTGCCCGTCAGTGGTCAGCGATGGGAAATCCTCGACGAGGTCGAAGCCGAGTACGTCGGTGAAGAACGCGATCGCGGGGTCGTACTCGTCAACGATCAGGGCAACCAAGTCGATCTCCACCACGGCAGCGTACGCAGGGTCCCGTCGTGCTCGCCGCCCGCACGCCGACAGCGGCAGATGAGGATGCCGTTCACGCGTTTAGCACGGTGAGCCACTCGGCGGTCCGGGGGCGGTAGCCATGTCGGTCCGCGAGTCCCCGCACGATCGCTGGAACGTGACCGGCACCGTAGACGACGGCGACGTCGATCCGTTCCGACGAACGCGTACGGATCAGTTCGGACAGCGTGGCAAGCACCCGCTCATCCCGGTCGCCGCCAAACGTGCGCTCAAAATGCCCAGTGAACTCGTCGTCCGAGTACATCTCGTCCTTCGCGCTGGGCAAGTCGTTCAACTCGACCTCAGGGGAGAGCAGCCGTCGCGTGCCCCCGAAGAACTGAGCGACGGCCACGATCGGAATGACACACCACATCAAAAGCCGGTATCGCAGCGGCACGGCCCGCCAGCCCTGAGCGAACTCCGCCGTGGTGACATCGGGGTTGATCAGCTCGACGCCGAGCGACCGGTACTTGATGTTGTCGGCCACAAGTCCGGAACGCTTGTTGGCGGGCAGGACGCGGTAGGTGAGCGTGATGGCCCACGTTAGTACCGAGCGTCCGCCGATGCCTTCGACGATGAGCAGGTCACACTGCCGAAGCCGCTGCGCCACCGCCGCGTAGAACTCCGGGCTCGCCACATGGAGCATGGGAAACAGCACGAACTGCAACTGGCTGCCGGGGCGCCGAAGGCGCAGCACCGCAGAGCGGGTCCCAATGATGCTGTGCTCGATGATCTGCATGCCCGCCCACCTGACGTCTGCCGGCGCTGAGCTTCAGAAGGTAGGCCTGGAGCGCAAGGCGGACGCGCTCACATCGTGGCCAGATCACATGGTCCGAGTGCTCCGCAGCATCCCGCCCTGGCGCCTGGTGAGCGGGGCCCACTACTCACACTAGCCAGTACCTCGCGTGCCAGAATCCGGCATGACGATTCGCCGTGCCGTGCCCGATATCACAACCGCCGATCCGGCCGTGAGCAGCGGCTTCTACCAACTTCTGGGCTTCGGCGAGGAGATGAACCTGGGCTGGGTGGTCAACTTGGTCTCACCGTTCGACCCCACCGCCCAGGTCATCCTCATCACCAAAGATGCAGCGGCTTCCGTAAACCCGGACCTCAGCGTGGAGGTCGCTGACGTCGACGCCGTCTACGAGGCGGTACGCGCGACGGGCGCAGAGATCGTGCACCCGATTACCGACGAGCAGTGGGGTGTCCGGCGCTTCTTCGTCCGCGACCCGGACGGCAATGTGGTCAACGTCGTCAGCCACCGCTGACTGGCAGAAGGGCCAACGGCCTACCGTCCCGACAAGTCCCTGGAGTCAGGCGAGCTGGTGACTTGTGCGGAGGTTCTCTACCGTGCCTGACGTGCCGCGTGACTTCTGGTTCACCCACCCTGAGGTGTGGACCCGGACCGTCACGAACGCTTGCGCCGCTTCGTGACGTCCGCCCTCGTGCACGCTCACGTCTCAGCATGATCAAGTGGGTGCCATCGGGATAGTGAACCCTCGCACCCGCTGCCGGACCGGCGGGGCTCGCCGCCGCCGGGGCTGTCGTCGGCCGGCGGCTGACAGGCTAGTTTGCCTGAATGAGTCTCCTCGATGACGTCGCGAGCCGTGACAGTTGGCGATGCTGGGTGTGCGACGAGCCGGTCGACCCCGACATGTCGGTGAACGACCCGCGTGGTCCCAGCGTCGACAGCCGTACCGCCGACAGGAAGGCCAAGGTCGCCGAGCGACTCGCGCACCGGGCCTGCAACACCCGCAAGGGCGCGGTCAAGGTGGTCATCGCCTGGCCGGACCATCTGCACGTGGTGGAGCCCGCGCCACTGATCACCGTCGCCGAGCGACTCGAACGCAAGGGCGGCCGCGAGCTGGTCGCCCGCTGTCCGAGCAGGAAGGACGCCCAGGAGGCGGCGGACTGGCTGGTCGACCGGTTTTCCCGGCTGGTCCCCGGGCTGCCGATGACCGCGAGCGTCGACGCGGGCGGCGGACAGTACCTCGTCGCCCTGGCCGCCGGCCGTCGCTGACCGGTGGCCCTGGTCGGCGGGTCGTCGCCGACCAGGGCCAAATCCGTGAGCGTCCGGCAGCCCGGGGTCGAGCCGCCACCAGCGCTGCTGCGCACCGCGCCCACCGGCCGTCTCCAGCCGGTGGCGTCGGCGGCGACCAGCTGATCAGAAGGGGGGTGCGTCCTCGCCCATCAACGCCAGCACGACGCCTCCCTTCCCGCTCTTGAGGCCCTGGACCACGACCTTGCCGGTGCTGCCGTCGGGCAGCTCCAACGTGAAGGTCTTCCCGACCGCGTTCTTGGGGCCGTTGCCGGCGCTGTTGGCGGGTCGGAAATCGCCCGCCCACGGCGGGGTCCCGCCCCTGCGGGCGGGCTCGGCGAAGAGTGCGGCGGTGCCGGGGGTCCGGGTGCCGTCGGAGGAGAGGAGCACTGAGGCGCTGCGATAGGTAGCCATATGCGGCAAGGCTATCCCGGACTGTGCCCGTTCGCGCCACCACAACGGCCGGGTACCGCGAACGGCTTTGGAAACGACCCCGTGACTTCGTCTCACCCGTCGTGCCGCATCCTGGACCTCGCTTTCTCCGAAGATGGTGTCGTATCGGGGCGTGGCCGTTCGTGGAACCAGTGTGCGGCGGCCGGCTGGGCCGCCGGACACGACGAGCCGGGCAAGGAACTCGTCCGGGACCGAGAGGAGACGACCATGACGGAGTACCTGATCACCTTCAACGACGAGTGGGTGCCCCCACACACGGCGGAGGAGATCCGCGAGAAGGGCAGGGCCGGCCGGGCCGTGATCGCGGACATGCAGGCCGAGGGCGTCCTGATCTTCAGCAACGGCGGACTCGACCGGTCCACCGCGGTGTGCAGCGTCGAAGCGGTCGACGGCACGCCCGTCTTCACCGACGGGCCGTACGTCGAGACCAAGGAGCACCTCGGCGGCTTCGCCGTCGTGGACGTGCCCGACGACGAGGCGGCGCGATACTGGGCCGGAAGGCTAGCGACCGCGCTCGACTGGCCGCAGGAGGTGCACCGGTTCCGAGGTCCGGGGGAGGCCCGGCGTGACGGCTCCGGGGAGAAGTGAGCGCGGTGCCCCGATACCTGCTGTCCGTCTACGGACCGGCCGAGCCCACCGAGTTCGGCGCCTATCCCTCCCGCGAGGCCATGCTGCGGGCGTTCGCCGACACCGGCGCCTTCAACGAGAGGCTTCAGCGCGACGGTCACCTCGTCTTCGCCGACGGCCTGGAGCCCGCGACGACCGCCACCACCGTCGACGGGCAGGGCGGGAGGCCGGCCTTCACCGACGGGCCCTACCTGGAGACGAAGGAGCACCTCGGGGGCTTCTGGGTCATCGAGGCGGCCGACCTCGACGTGGCTCTGGCGCTTGCCGCCGAGGGGTCGAGGGCGTGCCGCGGCAGGGTCGAGGTGCGTCCCTTCCGAACCGGGGAATCCGTCCGAGCGCTGCTGGCGCCATGACCGATCCCACCGTCGGGCGGGCGATCACCCGTGCCCACCACGAGGAGTGGGCGCGGCTGGTCGCCGGCCTCGCGCGCCGTTTCGACGATCTCGACGTCGCCGAGGAGGCGACGGCCGAAGCGTTCGCGGCGGCCGCGGAGCGGTGGCCGCGCGAGGGCGTACCGTCCAATCCCGGCGGTTGGCTCGCCACCACCGCGACCCGCAAGGCGATCGACCGGCTCCGTCGCGAATCACAGCGCGACGCCAAACACCAGGCGGCCCGGATGGTGTACGACGACACCCCTGCTGAGCCGACCGGCCCGGTCGAGGACGACCGGCTCAGACTCATCTTCACCTGCTGCCATCCCGCGCTCGCGATGGAGGCCCGGGTCGCGCTCACCCTGCGCCTGCTCGGCGGCCTCACCGTGCCCGAGATCGCCCGCGCCTTCCTGGTGCAGGAGACCACCCTGGCGCAACGGATCACCCGCGCCAAGGCGAAGATCAAGGCGGCACACATCCCCTACCGGGTGCCCTCGGCCGACGACATCCGCGAGCGCCTCGCCGGCGTCCTCGCCGTCGTCTACCTCATCTTCAACGAGGGCTATCTCGCCAGCGAGGGGGACGCCGCGGTGCGCGTCGACCTCACCGACGAGGCGATCCGCCTCGGCCGCCTGCTCCGGACCCTCCTCCCGGACGACGGCGAGGTGGCCGGCCTGCTCGCCCTGATGCTCCTCACCGACGCCCGGCGGCCGGCGCGCGTGTCCCGCACCGGGGAACTGGTGGTCCTCGCCGAGCAGGACCGGGGCGCGTGGGACCGCACCCTCATCGCCGAGGGCAACGCCCTTCTCCGCGAGCGGGTCGAGGCGGTGGCGAGCGGCGGCGACCCACCCGGGCGCTACCAGCTACAGGCCGCGATCAACGCGGTCCACACCGACGCCCCGTCCGCCCGGGACACCGACTGGTCCACCATCGTCGCCCTCTACGGCCGCATGTCGCTGCTCGACCCCTCACCGATCGTGCGGCTCAACCGGGCGGTCGCGGTCGCCGAGGTCGACGGCCCCGGGGTCGGGCTCGCCGAGATCGACCGGCTCGCCGAGGCCCTCGACGGCTACCACGCCTTCCACGCCGCGCGCGCCGACCTGCTGCGGCGACTCGGGCGCGGCGGCGAGTCGCGCACGGCGTACGACCGGGCCATCGGTCTCGCCGGCAACCCCGCCGAGCGGGCCTACCTCACCCGCCGCCGCGACCAGCTCGCCGGCTGACTCCCACGTGGAGCCAGCGCGTCGACCGGAGCGCGGCAGGGGGTGGTAGTGGCTCGACGTCCGTGGCAGGATCGCGCTCCCGACCCCTGCCGCGACGCCGAGGAGACAGCCTGGTGAAGGCCGACCACTACGACAGTTTCGCCGAGCGCTACAGCGCGGACAACGAGTCCAACCTGATCAACGGCTACTACGAGCGGCCCGCGATGATCGGGCTCGCCGGGGACGTGACCGGCCGGCGGATCCTCGACGCCGGCTGCGGTTCGGGTCCCCTGTCCGCGGCGCTTCGCGCGCGAGGGGCCGTCGTGACCGGCTTCGACTCCAGCCGCGCGATGGTCGAGCTGGCCCGACGGCGGCTGGGCGGGGACGCCACGCTGCTGGTGGCCGACCTCAGCGGGCCGCTGCCCTTCGCCGACGGTGCGTTCGACGACGTCGTCGCTTCCCTGGTCCTGCACTACCTGGAGGACTGGACCGCGCCCCTGGCCGAGCTGCGACGGGTCCTGAGGCCGGGGGGTCGCCTCATCCTGTCCGTGAACCACCCGATGGTCTACACGGCGGTGCACCCGGACGCCGACTACTTCGCCCTCGCGCGGTGGTCGGAGGAGTACACCTTCGACGGGCACACCGCGGAGCTGACCTACTGGCACCGGCCGCTGCACGCGATGACGGCTGCGTTCACCGACGCGGGCTTCCGCCTCTCGGTCGTCAGCGAACCGCCCATGTCTCCCGAGACCCCGCGCGAGATCCTGCCGCCACATCTCGTGGACCGCACCACGTTCATCTGCTTCATCTTCTTCGTCCTCGAAGCGCACTGAACCCGGGCCGGTCCGCCGCCGCACGCCACCACCGGCCTTCCCCTCCCGGGCCTGCGCCGACGGTGCCACACGCGCGGTCGGTGGCTCAGCCGAGGCGCACGTGGGCCGGCCGTTCGGGCCGGCCAGCGCCAGCGCCAGCGCCGGTGCCGGTGCCGTCGAGCGTCGTGCCGACCGGGACGGCGGGCCGGGCCGGTACGACGGGCGCGTCCCGGCCGGTGCCCCGGTGGCCGTCCCCGTCGTGGCTCGACTCCTCGTGGTAGTCCTGCTCCACGTTGACCGACCACACGTCGTGCCGGGTGCCGCAGGCGATGTTCTCGGCGGTGAGCATCGCCGTCAGCATCGAGTGGTCCTGGTTGTTGTAGCGGTGCATGCCGTTGCGGCCCACCGGGTGCACGTTGGGCACCTCGCGCGCCAGCCAGTCCCGGATCACGTCGACGTTGTGCTGGTAGCGCTCGTCGTAGACCGGGTACGCCTTCGGCATCCGCACCACGTACCCGGCCTCGACCACCCCCGGCCGGACCAGGCCGAGCAGCTCCAGTTCGGCCGTCGCGGCGGCGACCAGTTCGGCGTCCGGGGTACGCCAGGTCTCGTCGTCCTCGAACACGAAGTACTCCAGGCCGAGGCAGGTGCGCCCGTCCTTGACCAGGTGCGGCGACCAGGAGCCGAAGTTCTGGATCCGGCCGACCTTCACCGCCGGGTCGTGCACGTAGATCCAGTTGTCGGGGAACGAGAACTCCGCCGGCACCACCAGCGCGACGGTCAGGAAGTCCCGGTACCGCAGGTCGGCCGCGGCGGCCAGCACCTCCGGCGGGGCCGCCGGGCGCAGCGCGGCGACCAGCTCGGAGATCGGCATCGAGGAGACGACATGCTCCGCCGGCTCGGTGCGCCGCCCGCCGGCCCCGTCGACGGTCACGGCGACGGCCCGGCGCCGCTCCGGGTCCCGGTGCACGGCGGTGACCCAGGTGCCGGTGTCCACGCGGCCGCCGCGCCGGCTGACCTCCTCGGCGCACCGCTCCCACATCATGCCCGGGCCGAGCTTCGGGTACTGGAACTCCTCGATCAGGCTCGTCACGTCCTTGCGGTTGCGCCGGGGCAGCACCGCGTTGCGCACGGCCTTCGCCAGCGACAGGTTCTTGATCCGCTGCGCCGCCCAGTCGGCCTGCAACCGGTCGGCCGGCATCCCCCAGACCTTCTCGGTGTACGTCTTGAAGAACATCGAGTACAGCCGCCAGCCGAACCGGGCCGAGACCCAGCCCTCGAAGTGCGACTGGTCCTTCGGCGGGCGCAGCCGGGCCCGCGCGTACGAGCCCATGCACAGCATGGCCTCCCGTACGCCGAGGTTGCGCAGGGCGTTCGCCGCGCTCAGCGGGTAGTCGAACAGGGCCCCCCGGTAGTAGATCCGGCTCATCCGGGGTCGCAGCAGGAAGTCCTCGTCGGGCAGGATCTCGTGCCAGAACTCCTCGACCCGGGCCACCTTCGTGAAGAACCGGTGCCCGCCGATGTCGAAGCGCCACCCGTCGCGCTCGACGGTGCGGCTGATCCCGCCCACCACCTCGTCGGCCTCGAACACCCGCACCGGGCTGTCCCGCCGCAGCAGCTCGTACGCCGCCGTCAGGCCCGCCGGCCCCGCGCCGATGACCACCGTGCCGCGCTCCTCGCCCATGCCCGTCGCCCCCTGCTTCCGCCTCCCGGAGGCGGCCCGCTTACCCGGCGGCGGCCGGAATTCACCCCGGATTCCCGTCCGTCCCCGCCAGCCGGACCGTCGGCGGCGATCCGGCCCCGCTCACCGCGGCGGCAGGCGCCGGGCCGCCGTGCGTTCCCGCGACGTCCCGTCTCGGCCCCGCCGTCCCGTCGCCCCGCCGCTCGTCGCCAGGCGCGCGGGCGCGGCGACGTGTCAACGGGGTCGGAACGGGGATGTGGCACCGGGGCGGACGGCCGGATCGGGAGACGCGTGATGGACAGTGGGCGGGCCGTCGCGCAGCGGCGGTGGCGCGCGGTGTCGGCGCGCGGGCTCGAACTGCGGCGGGCGGCGGCGCGGGCCGCCGGGCGGGTGCCGGCGCCCTGGCTGTACGTCGTCGGCGTCTTCCTCGGCACGAAGATCGTCCTCAGCGTCGTCGGGGTGCTCGCGCTGAGCGCCTTCGACGAGGTCCCCTGGGCGCCCCCGCCGGACGAGACGACGATGCGTGAGCAGCAGCGCGCGGTCTCTGGGCACCGCGCGCTCGCGCTCTGGTTCGCCTGGGACTCCTTCCTCTACGACCACCTGGCGCAGCTCCCGCTCGACGAGCCGTGGCGCGACTTCGGCTTCCCGCTGCTCTATCCGTTCCTGGCCCGCCCGCTGGCCCCGCTGCTGGGCGGGGACACCGCGCTGGCACTGCTGCTCGTGGCCAACGTCGCGTTCCTGCTGATGCTCTTCTACGCCCACCGGCTGGGCGAGCGGCTGCTCGGCGACGACGCCGCCGCCCGCCGGTTCGTCCGCTACCTGGTGCTGCTGCCGGCCGGGTTCCTCTTCCAGGCGGCGCTGACCGAGTCGCTGTTCCTCTGCCTCGCGCTCGCGACCTTCCACTACGCCGAGCGGCGGCGCTGGCTGCTCGTGGGCGTGGTCGGCTTCTTCCTGGCCTTGAGCCGTTCGGTGGGGTTCTTCGTCGTGCTCCCGCTGGCCCTGGTACTGCTGCGCCAGCACGGCTACCGGCTGGGTCCGCGCGCCTGGTGGGGTACGTGCGCGCGGGCTGGCCGCTGGCGCTGCTGCCCGCCGGTTGGCTGACCTTCATGGCGTTCTGCCGGTGGCAGAGCGGCGACTGGTTCGCCTACAAGCACGCCCAGGAGAAGGGCTGGGGCATCCGCGTGCAGAACCCGCTGGCGGTGCTCTGGCACGGCCTCACCGACAGTCCGCCCCGCGACGCCCTGCGGGTGTGGGGCGCCGTGCTGGTGCTGGTGGTGCTGGTCGCGGGCGCCCGCCGGCTCGGGCTGCCCTACCTCGTGTACGGGCTGACCATGGTCATGGTGCCGCTGTCGATGGGTCCACCGGTGTACAAGAGCCTGCTGCGTTACCTGATCGCCGTCTTCCCGGTCGGCCTCGTGCTGGCCCGCTGGGCCCGCCACGCCGGCGCCGACGCCTGGCTGACCGCCGCCCTGGCCCTGCTCCAGGGCGCGCTCTTCGTCACCTGGCTCGCCTACTGGACCCACTTCATCATCTGAGCCCGACTACGCCTGCTGCCCGCCCGCCGGGGCGTCCAGCGTACGGGCGGCGACCGCGCGCACCAGCTCCTCTGACAGCGCGGTCGACACCAGCGCCAGCCGACTCGCGTCGGCCTGCACGTCGGCCTGTGCGACCGCCATGCTCTGGGACTCCAGGGCCGGATCGACCTCATGCATCGCCGTCGCCCCCGAGGCGAAGCGCCGGAGCGCCACCAGGATGGCCGCGGCCTCGCCGGCGGCGTCGGCACGCTCGCGGCTCCAGCCTGCCGCCACCGCCCGCTGCCGGGCCGCGCCCGCCACGGACTCGTCGAGCGGGCCCAAGGTACGCAGGCCGTCGCTGATCTCGACGCAGCGGCGGTAGAGCCGTTCGCCCAGGCGCCACGCCCACCGGGAGTCGGCCTCCGGCCGGCGCGGGGGATGCAGGGCGATGGTCGGCATCGCCCGGTACAGCAGGTACCACAACGCGTGCAGGTCGCGGTGCGTCGCGTACCTGCGCGGCCAGGCGCGGAGGCCGTCGGCCGCCTTGCGTACCGTCGCCAGCACGAAGCTGGCCCCGATCAGCGACACCGACAGCATGATCAGCGTCTGCGTCGCGGCCGGCTCGGCCCACGGTGGCGCCACACCGGCCAGCTTGAGGCAGATGAACAGGGCCTTGTGCGCGACGAACCCCGCGCCGAAGGCGGCACCGGCGCTGAGCAGCCGCATGCTGGTCCTCAGCCGGGCGCCGGCGTAGCGCGCGTATCCGGCGGACACCCGCAGGATGTCCACGACCGTCACTCCGAGGCAGGTCAGGAACGCGAGCATGTAGACGCCGACCGGGGGCAGGTCGCCGTACCGCTCGGCGAAGTGCAGGGGCTCGGACTCGGGGAAGTCGGCCCGCGAGAACGCCGCGACCATCACGCCGAACGCGACGGCGAGGAAGACGCCTCGCCGCACCATCAGCCGGCGTGCCCGCCCCGGGTCGCCCAGGTGCAGGAAGAGGAACTGGATCGCCGCCGCGGCGAGCAGCGCCGAGCCGTGCTCCACCAGCTTGGCGAGATTGGGTACGCCCGACACGCGGTCGATCAGGCTGTGCACCGGGGCCCACCCGGCGGTGACGGCCACCCCCATCCCCAGGCAGATCCCCGCGCTCGCCAGGATCCTGGGGTTCGCCGGGTCTCGACCCAACGCCCTGAGCTTCACCAGGAACGCCACCGCGGCGACGAATGCGGCGACGAGATGACCGACCGTGACGAGCATGCGGATCTCCCGCCTAGTCCGTCAACGTCGCGGCGATGCGGTGCATGACGGCGGCCGTGACGCCGCCCAGCTCGTCGAAGGCCACGGCCTCGCCGCCGCCGTCGAGCCGTGCCCCCAGGTACGTCGCCAGCAACTCCGCGTCGTGCTCCTGCTGCTCGTCGAACGTGGCCGGGGAACGGGCGAGCACCCCGTGCGCAGCCGCCGTCTCACCCGCCGCGCCGGACGCCACCGCCCGCGCGGTGTGCCGCAGGGCGATGTGCATCAGCTCGTGCAGGATCGTCTGGACGCGCAGCACGGGCGGCGCGTCGCGGCTGAACAGGACGTAGTCGGTCCCGGAGGTCGCCACCCGCAGCCCGCAGGGCCCGGCCCGCCCGTCGACGCTCATCGCGGCGAGTTGGATGCGCCGGCCGCGCGTGGTCTCGAGCGCGGACACGAGGCCCCGCACCGTCAGCGGCGTCGGCAGGTCCACGTCGAGCTGGCGCAACAACCGCTGTCTCCGACGCCGCCGGTGCCACATCGCCTGCCGTCACCCTCCCGCCGGGCCGCCAGCCCGAGAGACCCCCGTGTCGTGTCACCCGCCCCACCGCGTCCACCCCGGACGGTCGACGCTCGTGCCGGCCGCGACGGCGCAGGTGCGGGCAGCATAGCCAAGCGCGACGACACTGTGACGCCCGAGCGGGGCGGAGCGTGACAGGCCGCGCCCGCGGTGTGCCCGCCGCCCGGGACGGTCGGCAGAATGTGGGCCGTGCACGACGTCATCGACCGCCCCGACCGCCGCACCAGCAGGTGGCTCGCCCGGGCCGCCACCGAGGTCTTCGCCCCGGCGCTGCTGGCCGCGCTGATGCCCGTCGTCGTGGGCCTGCACAGCGCGTCGCCCGTCGGGGTGGGCCTCGCCTGGGCCCTGGTCGGCTCCCTGTTCTGCTCGATCATCCCCAACAGCCTGATCTGGTGGGGCGTACGCCGGGGCCGGCTGACCGACCACCACATCAGGCGACGGGAGCAGCGCCGGCGGCCGCTGGCGTACGGGCTGCTGTCCGTGCTGGTGGGCCTTGCCGTGATGATCGGTTTCGGCGCCCCCCGCCCGGTCCTGGCGATGGTCGTCGTCATGTTCGCCCTCGGCCTCGCCGTGACCGTGGTCAACCTGGCGTGGAAGCTCAGCATCCACGCGGCCGTGGCGGCGGGCGCGGCGGCCGTGCTCGTGATCGAGTTCGGACCGGCGCTGCTCGCCTCGGCGCCCGTGGTGGCGCTGGTCGGCTGGTCGCGGGTGCGCCTGCGCGACCACACCGTCGGTCAGGTGGCCGCCGGCACCGTCGTGGGGACGCTCATCGCGGCCCCCACGTTCCTGCTGCTGCGGTGAACGGAGGCGGGAGCACGCCTTACGTCCGGCCGCGCCCCGTGGGCTTGTTGCGGGCCTCCAGCGCCGCGACCTGCTCCACGATGGCGCGCAGGCTCGCCCTGGGCGCCCCCGGTGGCATCCGGCGCGCCAGGACGGTGATCGTCTCCAGGTCGGGGTCGCCCTCGCCCTCCGCGGCCACCGTGTCGAAGAAGTAGCCCGGGGGCACCCGGAAGAAGTTGGCGAGCTGCTGGATCGCCGACCGGGTGGGATTGTCCCGTTCCCCGCTCAGCAGGTAGTTGACGTAGCTCGTCGAGAGCCCGGTGGCCCTGGCGACCTCGTCCGGCGTGAAGGGCTTGTCGCTGCCGGGCCGGCGATGCGTCTCGAACAGGTGCCGCAGCCGGTCGGCGAAGGACGTCGATCCGCTGGCCTTGCCGCCGTCGGCCATGACCACCCCTCCTGCTCCGACCCGGGAGCGCCCACCATAGTGGTTGGGCGCGGCAACGCCGCCACAATGGTTGCGGGCCGTGGCGGACCGTGCTTGACTGACCACGCCGACCACTGTTGTGGCAGTGACACCGTAGCGGACAACCATAGTGTGTGGCAGATCACCCGCCGGCATGTGTCGACTCCGCGCCGGCGCGTCGGCCGATGACCGCCAGGCGCGGCGCAGGGGGACGGAATCGGGGGATGCGCAAGCCGCTCAGGGCGCGCACCTCACCGCACGCCGAGAAGCAGCCGGCAGGGGGACCGCAGCCGGTACGGCCGCGCGCATCCGGGGGGCCGTCCCTCCGAGCGGCCTGGCGCCAGGTGGCCCCGGGCGCCCACGCCCGGGGCCACCGACCACAGGTGTCCACGGTGGCCGGTCGGCCGTCGGTGGTTGGAGGCGCGTCAGCCGGCTGACGCGCCGGAACCGGCCGCCCGTGGGCGGACCGGGGCGATCTCGGGGGCCGGCCCGGTGCTGTCGCGTCGCACCACCTCGGCGGGCAGCACCTCGACGCGGGGCGCCGCCGCCCCCGAATCGAGCGCGAGCGACATCGCGCGGGCCCCCATCTCGACCAGGGGCAGCCGGACGGTGGTCAGCGCCGGGGTGACGTCCCGGGCGATCGGCATGTCGTCGAAGCCGATCACGGACACCTGCCGGGGCACCGGAACCGACCGGGAGCGCAGCAGCGCCAGCGCGCCGATGGCCATCGAGTCGTTGAGCGCGACGATGGCGGTCAGCCCCGGGTCCGCGTCCAGCAGGGCGGCGGTGGCCGCGACGCCGCCGTCGCGGTCGAACTCGGCGTGGCGTACGCGGTGCTCGGGCAGGCTCAGCCCGTGCGCGGCGAGGGACTCCCGCAGCCCGGTGAGCCGGTCGGTGGTGGTGGTCAGCACCGCCGGCCCCGCCACCACCCCGATCTCCCGGTGCCCCAGTTCGTACAGCTCCGCGCCGATGAGCCGGCCGCCGGCGCGGTTGTCCGGCATCACGGCGTCGCCGGAATGCTCGTGCCGGCCGATGACCGCGACCCGCCCGCCGGTCGCCTCGTACGCGGCGAGCTTCTCGTTGAGCAGGCGGGTGAAGGTGGCGTCGTGGTAGCCCGAGCCGGCCAGGATGATGGCGGCGACCTGCTGGCCGCGCAGCAGCTCGACGTACTCCAGCTCGCGGTCGGGGTCGCGGTAGCTGTTGCAGATCGTCAGCAGCCGGCCCTGGTCGGTGGCGACCCGTTGCAGGCCCCGGGTGATCTCGGCGAAGTACGGGTCGGAGACGTCGTGCACGATGACGCCCACCGCCACGCGGTGCGAGCGGGCCAGCAGTTGGGCGTGCGCGTTGGGCACGTACTGCAACTCGGCGACGGCGCGCAGCACGCGCTCGCGGAGTTCCTCGGTGACGGGCTTGCTGCTGCCGTTGATCACCCGGGAGGCGGTCGCGGGCGAGACCCCCGCCCGTCGGGCCACGTCGGACAGGGTCGCCACAGCCGCCCCCTCGGTCGTTTCTCGACGGCCGTGCCCGGGTGCCGGCCAGCCGTCACCGTACCGCAGCGAAAGCCCTTGCCCGCCCCGGCGCCCCGGCGGCGGCGCCCGCCGCGTGACGGGGCCGCACGGGCCCTTGCCTGAGGCGGGAGGCGTTCCCTACGCTGCCAGGAAAGCGCTTGCCTGAGATGCGTCGTCGGGGACCTCCCGGCGGCGGAGCAGGCGTGGCACAGGTCGTCGCCCGCCGCTCGGCGGCGCCCGCGGAGGGAAGGAACACCATGACCCGCAGGTCGATAGGGATCATCGTCAACGGCGTCACCGGCCGGATGGGCTACCGGCAGCACCTGGTGCGCTCCCTGCTCGCCATCCGCGAGCAGGGCGGCGTGCCCCTGACCGACGGCACGTCCATCTGGCCCGAGCCCGTCCTGGTGGGGCGCAACGAGACCAGGCTCCGCGAGATCGCCGAGCGGCACGGCCTGACCGACTGGACCACCGACCTGAGCGCCGCGCTGGCCCGCGACGACGTCGAGATCTACTTCGACGCCCAGGTCACCCAGCAGCGGGAGAAGGCCATCCGCCGGGCGCTGGAGGCCGGCAAGCACGTCTACACCGAGAAGCCGCTGGCCGAGGACACCGAGGGCGCCCTCGACCTGGCCCGGGCGGCGCGCGCCGCCGGGGTGCGTACGGGGGTGGTGCAGGACAAGCTGTTCCTGCCCGGGCTGCGCAAGCTCAAGCGGCTCATCGACGGCGGCTTCTTCGGCCGGATCCTGTCGGTGCGCGGTGAGTTCGGCTACTGGGTGTTCGAGGGCGACTGGCAGCCGGCCCAGCGCCCGTCCTGGAACTACCGCGCCGAGGACGGCGGCGGCATCGTCGTGGACATGTTCCCGCACTGGCAGTACGTGCTGGAGGAGCTCTTCGGCCGGGTGCGCACGGTCAGCTGCGTCACCGCCACGCACGTGCCGCAGCGCGTCGACGAGGCGGGCCGCACCTACCCGGCGACCGCCGACGACGCCGCGTACGGCATCTTCGAGCTCGACGGCGGCGTGGTCGCGCAGCTCAACTCCTCGTGGTGCGTACGGGTGCACCGCGACGAGCTGGTCGAGTTCCAGGTCGACGGCACCGAGGGCAGCGCCGTGGCGGGGCTGCGCGACTGCCGGGTGCAGCACCGGGCGGTCACCCCGAAGCCGGTGTGGAACCCCGACCTGCCGGTCACCGAGCCCTTCCGGTCGCAGTGGACGGAGGTGCCGGACAACGAGGAGTTCGACAACGGCTTCAAGGTGCAGTGGGAGGCGTTCCTGCGGCACGTCGTGGCCGGCGAGCCGTTCCCGTGGGACTTCCTGGCCGGCGCGCGCGGCGTGCAGCTCGCGGAGCTGGGGCTGCGCTCGGCGCGCGAGGGCGCCCGGCTGGACATCCCGGAGCTGGACCTGTGAGCGCGAGGAACGAGCCGGGGTTGCGAGCCCCGCAGTCGCGAACGCGCGGCGGGCCGGTGCGCGCGGCCGACGTGGTGCTTCCCGGCGGGCGGCGGTACCGGCTGCGCGGCGGCGCCGGCTTTCCGCGCCCCGTGGGGCCGCCGACCAGCCGGATCGCGTACGCCGCCGCGCACGTGGTGGCCGATCCGACGGCCGAGAACGTCCCGGGCGCCCCGGCGGTGCTCGACTGGGAGCGCACCCTGGCCTTCCGGCACCACCTGTGGTCGTACGGCTTCGGGGTGGCCGAGGCGATGGACACCGCGCAGCGCGGCATGGGCCTGGACTACCCGGCCACCCGCGAGCTGATCCGGCGCAGCGCCGCCGAGGCCCGCGCGGTGGGCGGGCGGATCGTCGCCGGGGTGGGCACGGACCAGCTCCCGCCCGGTCCGGCAGGGCTGGCCGAGGTCGCCCGCGCCTACCGCGAGCAGCTCGACGACGTGCGGGCCGCCGGCGCCCGCCCGGTGCTCATGTGCAGCCGTCACCTGGCCGCCGCCGCCCGGGGCCCGGAGGACTACCTGCGGGTGTACGACGAGCTGCTGAGCGCCGCCGACGAGCCGGTGGTGCTGCACTGGCTCGGTCCGATGTTCGATCCGGCGCTGGCGGGCTACTGGGGCTCGACCGACCTCGACGCGGCCGCCGACGCCGTGGTCGAGCTGATCAAGGCCCACGACACCCGGGTGGACGGGATCAAGGTCTCCCTGCTGGACGCCGACCGCGAGGTGGCGTTGCGCCGCCGGCTGCCGGCCGGGGTGCGCCTCTACACGGGCGACGACTTCCACTACCCGGAGCTGATCCGGGGCGACGCGGGCGGACACTCCGACGCGCTGCTCGGGGTGTTCGCCGCCATCGCGCCGGCCGCCGCCGCGGCGCTCGCGGCGCTGGACCGGGGTGACCTGGCGTCGTACGACGCGATCTTCGCGCCGACGGTGCCCCTGGCCCGGCACGTCTTCGCGGCCCCCACCTGGCACTACAAGACGGGGATCGTCCTCCTGGCCTGGCTGGCCGGGCACCAGGACCACTTCACGATGGTCGGCGGGGCCCAGTCCGGGCGCTCGCCGGCGCACCTGGGCACCCTGCTCACCCTCGCCGACGCCGCCGGGCTGCTGCCCGACGCGGAACTGGCGGCGGCCCGCGCCCGGGCGCTGTTCGCCGTGGCGGGGGTGGACCAGTGAGCGCGAGGAGTGAGCCGGTCCTGCGAGCCCCGCAGTCGCGAACGGAGAGGGCCCAGTGAGCGCCGGTCCTGCGAGTCCCGCGGACGGAGGTGGCGCGGTGCGGCGAGGCGGCGCGGACGCCCTGCGGCGGTTCTCGTTCAACCAGGCCACGTCGCAGCACTGGCCGCTGCCCGAGGTGGTCGCCGGCTGCGTCGCCGCCCGCGTGCCGGGCATCGGGCTGTGGCGGGAGCCGGTCGCCGCGTACGGGCTGGCGCGCGCCGCGAAGCTGGTCCGCGACGCCGGCCTCGAGGTGACGTCCCTGTGCCGGGGCGGCTTCTTCACCGCCGACGGCTGGCGGGAGGAGAACCTGCGGGCCATCGAGGAGGCCGCCACCCTCGGCACCTCGGTCCTCGTGCTGGTCTCCGGCGGTCTGCCGGCGGGCAGCCGGGACGTCGACGGCGCCCGCCACCGGGTGGCCGACGCGATCGCCGAGCTGGCGCCGCACGCCGCCGCGGCGGGGGTGACGCTGGCGATCGAGCCGCTGCACCCGATGTTCTGCGCCGACCGCTGCGTGGTGTCCACCCTCGGCCAGGCGCTCGACATCGCCGAACGGTTCGACCCGGGCGTGGTCGGGGTCGTCGTCGACGCCTACCACGTGTGGTGGGACGACACCGTGTACGCGCAGATCGCCCGGGCCGGGGCGCGGATCGCCGCGTTCCAGGTGTGCGACTGGGTGACGCCGCTGCCCGAGGGGGTGCTGCTCGGCCGGGCCCTGCCCGGTGACGGCTGCATCGAGCTGCGCCGGCTGCGGGAGGCCGTCGACGCGGCCGGCTACTCCGGGCCGGTCGAGGTGGAGGTCTTCTCGGCCGAGGTGTGGGACCGGCCGGGTCGGGAGGTGCTGGACGCCTCGGTCGCGGGATACCTGCGCCACGTCGCCTGAGGACGCTCCCGGCCGGTCGGGCGGCCGGCCGGGATCCGGGCGGGGATGAGGGGGTGACCGACCGGCGGGTGCACCTCGGCGCCCTGGTCGGTGCCGCTGGACCTGACGGTCCTCGACGCCGCGCACCGGGTGCCCTGGGAGCTGCTGCGGGCCGACGCCCGGCTGGCCGGGGCGGAGGTGCTGCGGCAGCCGCAGGGCGCCAACCCGTCCTTCCCCACGGCGGCCGAGTCCGCCGCGCTGTGCGAACACCTGCCGCCGGGCTGACGACCCGGGGCGCCGTCTTCACGCCACCCGTCCGGCTCTCTATGATCGGTGAAAACTGTCGCCAGACAGCCGGTCGAGAGCCGGCAAAAACCTACAGGCGCGACCGTTGCGCCGGGAAGGGTGGGCATGGCGCTGTCCGCGACCGTCCTCGCCGAGCTGCGCGGCATCGTCGGCCCCTCGCACGTGCACGACGCGGCCGGTGACCTCGTGGCGTACGCGCGGGACGCGACGCCGCTGTTCTCCCACCGGCCGGACGTGGTGGTCTTCCCGGCCGACACCGCCGAGGTCTCCGCCGTGCTGGCGCTCGCCACCCGGCACCGGGTGCCCGTGGTGCCGCGCGGCGCCGGCTCCAACCTGTGCGCCGCGACCGTGCCGCTGCGCGGCGGGATCGTGCTGGTGCTGACCCGGCTCACGACCATCCTGGAGGTCAGCGCCGACGAGCTGCTGGCCCGGGTGCAACCGGGCGTGACCAGCGCCGCCCTGGCCGACGCCGCCGCCGCGCGGGGGCTGCTCTGGGCGCCCGACCCGGGCAGCCGCACCGTCGCCACCGTCGGCGGCACCATCGCCACCTGCGCGGGCGGGCTGCGCGGCCTGAAGTACGGCGTGACCCGCAACTACGTGCTGGGCCTGGAGGCGGTGCTGCCCACCGGCGAGGTGATCCGCACCGGCGGGCGGCTGTGGAAGGACGTCGCCGGCTACGACCTGACCCGGCTGCTCACCGGCTCCGAGGGCACCCTCGCCGTGATCACCGAGGCCACCGTGGCGCTGCTGCCCGCCCCGGCGTCGGCGAACACCGGGGTCGCGTACTTCCCGACGCTGGCCGACGCGGGGGAGGCCGTCGCCCGGGTGATCCGCGCCGGTGTGGTGCCGGCGACGCTGGAGTTCCTCGACCGGGCCTGCATCGCGGCCGTGGAGGACTTCGCCCACCTGGGGCTGCGTGCCGACGCCGGCGCGCTGCTGCTCTTCGGCGACGACGGCCCGCCCGACCTGGTCGCCGCCCACCTCGACCGGATCGGCGCGGCCTGCGTCGAGGCCGGCGCCGTGGAGGTCACCACGGCCCGCGAGGTCGCCCAGGCCGAGGCGCTGCTGGCCGCCCGCCGCTGCGCGCTGCCGGCGCTGTCGCGCCGGGGCGGGGTGACGATCCTGGAGGACGCGACCGTGCCTCGGCCGCGGATCGCCGAGATGGTCGACCGCATCGACGCCATCGCCGCCCGGCACGGCGTCGCCATCGCCACCTTCGGCCACGCCGGCGACGGCAACCTGCACCCCACCTGCGTGCTCGACTCGGCCGAGGACCATGAGGCGGTACGCCGGGCCGAGGCGGCCTTCGCCGACGTCTTCGCCGCCGCCATCGACCTCGGCGGCACCATCACCGGCGAGCACGGGGTGGGGGCGGCGAAGCTTCCGTTCCTCGCCGCCCGCCTCGGCGACGATCAGCTCGCCCTGCTGCGGCGGATCAAGACGGCCTTCGACCCGGCGGGCATCCTCAACCCCGGAAAGCTGGGATCATGACGGGCGACGTGTTCGACCCGGAGCAGCTGTCGCGCTGCATCTCCTGCGGGTTCTGCCTGCCGGCCTGCCCCACGTACGCGATGACCGGCGACGAGGCGTCCTCGCCGCGCGGCCGGATCACCCTGATGCGCGCCTTGCAGGACGGCTCCCTGCCCCCGGACGACGCCACCCTGGCCGAGCAGTCCTCGTTCTGCCTGGGCTGCCGGGCCTGCGAGCCGGTCTGCCCGGCGGGTGTCGAGTACGGCAGCCTGCTGGAGCAGTGGCGGGTGCACCAGTGGCGGGGCTGGCGGCGGCCGCCGGTGGCCCGGGCGCTGATGCTGCTCGTCGAGCAGCGCTGGCTGCTGCGGCTCTCGGGCCTCCTCCGCCGCGCCGCCGGGGGCCGGGCCGCCACCCCGACCCGGACCGCGTCGAACGCCCCGGTCCCGCCCGCGCCGGCCCCGACCGTGTCGGCCGCGCCGACTGCTGTCCCCAGTGACGCCACTCCGGGCGGCCGGGAGGCGCAGCTCATGCTGGGGTGTGTGGAGCGGGGGCTCTACCCGTCGGTGAGCCGGGCCGCGCACGCGCTCGCCCCCGAGCTGGCCGTCCCCACCGCGCAGGGCTGCTGCGGCGCGCTGCACGCGCACAACGGCGACCTGGCCGGCGGCGAGCGGCTGGCCGAGCGCCTCGGCGAGGACCTGCCCGGCACGATCGTCACCACTTCCGGCGGCTGCGCCGCGCACCTCGCCTCCGTGCTCGGCGCCGACCGGGTACGCGAGCTGTCCACCTGGCTCGCCGGCCGGCCCACCGGCACCGAACTGCGCGTCGACGGCCGGCGCGCCCGGGTGGCCCTCCAGGACTCCTGCCACCTGCGCAACGGCCTCGGCGTCTTCGCCGAACCCCGGGCGCTGCTGCGCCAGGTCGCCGACTACGTGGAGCTGCCCTCGGCGGCCATCTGCTGCGGGGCGGCCGGCACGTACTCGCTGCTGCGGCCGAAGGAGTCGCGGCGGATCCTGGACGCGAAGCTCGACGAGATCGAGGCCGCCGGGGTGGACCTCGTGGTGACGGTCAACCCCGGCTGCCTGCGTCAGTTGCGCACCGGGCTGCGCCGACGTCGGTCCGCCGTACGGGCCGTGCACCTCGCCGAGCTGCTCGCCCGCGTGCAGTCGCCGACGCCGCCCGCCTGAGCGGTCACGCCGGCCGGGGGCACCGCCTCACTCGGTGCGCATGCTGTCCGGGCGGGTCAGCCGCCACAGCGCCGGCAGACTGAGCCCGGTGACCAGCAGCACCACCGCCGCCCCGAGGCCGGTGGAGATGCCCAGGGCTGGCCAGGCGACGGTGACCGGCAGCTGCACCATCCGCAGCAGCACCGCGCCGAGGCCGAGACCGAACGCGACCGCCAGGGCGAGCCCGATCACCACCGGCACGGCGCTCTGCCACAGCACCGACCAGCTCAGCGTGGAGCGGCGGGTGCCCACCGCCACCAGCATCGCCAGCAGCCGGCGGCGCTCGCGCAGCTGCTCCAGCACGCCGACGAGCATGCTGGCCGCGATCAGCAGCAGGGTGACCACCGCGCCGACGTACAGGCCGCGCTGGACGTTGACGAACTGGTTGGCCTGCCGGGTCTCGGTCAGCGTCAGCACCGAGGCGTACGGGTCGGCCCCGAGGGCGGCGTTGCGGACGTGCTCCACCGCGTCCGGCTGGTCGGCGGCGAGGCGCAGGTACGCCTCGGCGCGCAGCGGCCCGAGCCGGGCGGCGTCGACCGCGCCGGGAGTGACCAGCACCCCGCCCTGCCGGTAGCCGGACGGATCGGCGCGCACCGGCGCCTCCCGCGCGGTGCGGGGAATTCGCCAGGTCACGCCCTCGGTGTCCGCGACCGCCACCGTGGCGCCCGGCCCCACGCCGGCCGGCTGACCCTCGGGATCACGCACCAGGAACACGTCGCCGTCGGCGCACCGGTCGAGCCGGGCGAACTCGGCCAGCGCCGCGCAGTCGCCGATCCGCAGCGTGCCGTACGCGTCGTCGGCCGTGATCGAGGTGATGAGGATGGCGGTGCTGGCGGTCACCCCGGGCACGTCGGCCAGCCGGTCCAGGGTCACCGGCGCGTCCGGCCGCCCGGAGAGCTGCACCTGCACCTGGGCCCGGGAGGTGTCCTGCCCGGTGTCGAAGGTGAACCGTCCGGCGACGCCGGCGAAGAGCATCTGCAACCCGATGGTGCCCGCCACGGCGACGGCGATGCCGTTGACCAGCCGCGCCGAGGCGGCGCTGTCGAGCTGGAGGCGGCGCACCGCGAGCTGCCACGCGACGGGGCCGCCGCGCAGCCGGCGTACCAGCAGGTCGGTGAGCCAGGGCAGCAGGGTGACCACGCCGACCAGCAGCAGCACGGCTCCGGCCGCCGTTTGCCGCTCGCTGCCCAGCGGCGCGACCCCGGCGGCGCCGGCCAGCAGCAGCCCGATCCCGGCGGCCGGCAGCAGCAGCCGCCACACCAGCCGGCGGCGCACCGGCGTGGCGCGCCGGGTCACCCCGAGCGGCTCGATCAGCACGGCGCGCATCGACACCAGCGTCACGACGACGGCGAGCGCCGGCACCGCCACCACGACGGCGGTGACCAGCGGCAGCGGCGGGCGCACGTCGGCGGCGTACACGCTCAGGTCCATGAGGGTGACCAGCGGCACCACCTGCCGGCCGAGCGCGAAGAGCAGGCCGCCGGCCGCGACCCCGAGCAGCGCGCCGGCGGCGGCCTCCCCGGCGGCGATCCGGCGGACCATCGCGGCGTCGGCGCCGACGAGCCGCAGCGCGGCCAGTCGCCGGTCGCGCCGCTCGCCGCCGAAGCGCACGGCGGCGGCGAGGAAGACCGCGATGGGCAGCAGCAGGACCACGAAGATGACGACCACCAGCACCATCAGCACCGGGTCGAAGGCCTCGCCGGGCAGTCCGCCGCCGAAGGCGTCCAGCCGGATCGCGTCGTCGGCCGTGAGGGTGCCGCTACCCAGGTAGTAGGCCAGCTCGCGCGGACCCGCCAGCCCGTCGTCGGCGATGACGCCGGTGACCGTGGCCCCGCCGAGGCGGGGGGCGAACAGCGCGCCGTCGGCGGAGTCGAGCAGGTCGCGCAGGGCGGGGGAGACCAGCACCTCGCCGGCGCGGGGCAGCGCCGCCACCCCCGGCGGGACCGGCGCGGCCGGTCCCTCGGGCCGCAGGACCCGGCCGCGCACCGGCCGCCCCCGGAACTCGGTGTCGGTCTGGCGGATCAGCAGGGTGTTCGCGGCGGCCGGGATCCGCTCGCCCATCCGCAGGTCGTCGCGGGCGTCGCCGCGTGCCTGCCGGGCGTCCAGCGCGCCGGGCACCGCGGCGGCGAGCAGCAGCATCGCCACCCCCACGCCGACGCCGACGGCGGTGAGCACCGCCCGCAGCCAGCCGTCCCGGCCGCCGGTGAAGGCCATCCGGGCGCCCATGACCAGGTCGGCCACGCGGTCGCGCAGCCGGGTCACGCCGCGACCTCCAGGTCCCGGGTGCGCCCGTCGCGGACCACGACCTCCCGATCGGAGTACGCGGCGACCCGCGCCTCGTGGGTCACCAGCACCACGGCCGCCCCGGTGTCCCGGGCGGCGGCGGTGAGCAGCCGCATGACCCGCTCGCCGTTGAGCGAGTCGAGGGCACCAGTCGGCTCGTCGGCGAAGACGACCCGTGGCCGGGTGACCAGCGCCCGGGCGACCGCCACCCGCTGCCCCTGCCCGCCGGAGACCTCGCCGGGCCGCTTGCCGGCCACCTCGGCGACCTCCAGGCGCTCCAGCCACTCGGCGGCCCGCCGCTCCGCCTCGCGGCGGCCGACCCGGGCCAGCCGCAGCGGCAGCGCGACGTTCTCCAGGCAGGTCAGCTCCGGCACGAGCTGACCGAACTGGAAGACGAAGCCGAACTCCTCCCGGCGCAGCGCGCTGCGTTCGGCGTCGCTGAGGGCGCCGAGGTCGCGGCCGGCGTAGCACACGCGGCCGGAGTCGGGCCGGGTGATGCCGGCGAGGCAGTGCAGCAGGGTGGACTTGCCGGAGCCCGACGAGCCCATCAGGGCCAGCACCTCGCCGGGGTGCACGCGCAGGCTGGCGCCGGCGAGCGCCCGGGTCGGCCCGAACGAGCGGTGCAGGTCCTCGGCGAGCAGCAGCGGGGCGCTCACGACCGCACCGTCGCGGCCAGCTCGTCGAGGCGGGCGGCGGTCAGCTCCAGCCAACGTAGGTCCGCCTCGAGGTGGAACAGGGCGTGGTCGCAGACCAGTTGCTCGGCGAGGTCGCCGTCGCGCTTGCGGCGGGTCAGCTCGCGCATCATCCGCAGGTGCTCGGAGCGCTGCACGTCGAGCACGTCGGCGGCCGGGCGGCCGGTCAGCAGGGCCAGCACCACCTTGGTGTAGAGGGTGCTCTGCAGGTACGGCTCGGGTTTCTCGGCCCGGGCCAGCCACTGCGCCACGTCCGTGACGCCGGCCTCGGTGATCGCGTACCGCTTGCGCTCCGGGCCCTCGCCCGGCTCGACCGCGTCCACCTCGACCAGGCCGCCGCGCAGCAGCCGGGAGAGGGTGGCGTAGACCTGCCCGTACGCGAGCGGGCGGGCGTGACCGAAGCGCTCGTCGTAGAGGCGTTTGATGTCGTAGCCGTGGCGGGGGGTGGCCTCCAGGAGGCCGAGGAAGGTCTGTCCGATCGACATGCGGGGGACTATACACACCGCGTATACCTCGCGTGTATACCGGTACAGTGCCCGCTCACCGTCTCTGCACCGGGAGGTCACCGTGTTCGCCCTGCCCCTGACCGAGGACGCCGAGCTGCGTCCCCTGGAGCCCTGGCGGGCCGGGGAGTTCCTCGCCCACCTCGACCGGGCCCGCGCGCACATCGCGCCCTGGGTGTCGCCCTCGTTCGTCGTCGGCGACCTCGACTCCGCCCGGGCCGTGCTCCAGGGCTACGCGGACCGGTGGGCACGCGACGCCGGCGGCATCTGGGGCATCTGGCGGCGGGGCGAGCTGGTCGGCGGGGTCATGTTCGTCGCGTTCGACACCGCATCGGGCGTCTGCGAGGCCGGCTGCTGGCTGGAGCCCGCGGGGGAGGGGCACGGTCTGGTCACCCGGGCGGTCGGCCGGATCGTCGACTGGGCGGTACGCGAGCGCGGCATCCACCGGGTCGAGTGGCGCACCAAGGCGGACAACGCCCGCAGCATCGCCACCGCCCGGCGGCTGGGCATGCGCCTCGACGGGACGCTGCGCGAGGTCTACCCGGGGCCGGCCGGGCGCATCGACATCGAGGTGTGGTCGGTGCTGGCCCCCGAGTGGCGCGGCGTCCGGCCGGACGCCGGCGGGCACCGCGCCGGATGAGCGGGGCACCCGGTCCGGCGCCGCCACGAGCGGCGTGTACGCGCCCGTGCGGCCGGACCGGGTGCCCAGGGAGGCGGCGTCCGATCAGGACAGCGACCGCAGGAACGGGCCGTGGCTGAGGCGGAACTCCCAGGCGTAGAACCGGTCCCAGTTGATCGACCAGGTCATCAGGCCCCGGAAGGCCGGGTTGGTGCCGCTGCGCGGGACGTACGGGCCGCAACCCTGCCCCTTCACCAGGCAGGTCACCGCGGCCTGCACCCCGGCGGGGGCGAGGTAGCCGTTGCCGGCGCTGGGGGAGGAGGGCGCGCCGAAGGCCACCTGGTCCTCGCGCAGCGCCGGGAAGAAGCGGTCCGGGTTGCCGGCGACGGGGAAGCCGGCGAGCAGCATGTCGGTCATCGCGACGTGGAAGTCCGCGCTGCCCATGGTGTGGTACTGGTTGTCGAGCCCCATGATCGGCCCGGAGTTGTAGTCCTGCACGTGCAGCACGGTGAGGTCGTTGCGCAGCGCGTGGATCACGGGCAGGTACGACCCAGCGCGCGGGTCCTGCCCGCCCCACGGGCCCGAGCCGTAGAACTGGTAGCCGAGCTGGACGAAGAACGTCTCCGGCGCCATGGTGAGCACGAAGCCCGCTCCGTACCGCTGCTTGAGGCTGCGGATCGCGGAGATCAGGTTGACGATCACCGGCGTGGTCGGGTTGCGGAAGTCGGTGTCGCCGGCGTCGAGGTAGAGCGAGTGCCCCTCGAAGTCGATGTCGAGCCCGTTGAGGCCGTACCGGTCGATGATGGCCGACACCGACCGGACGAAGGTGTCCCGGGCGGCGGTCGTGGTGAGCTGGACCTGGCCGTTCTGCCCGCCGATGGAGAGCAGCACCTTCTTGCCCTGCGCCTGCTTGGCGCGGATCGCCGCGACGAACTCGGCCTCGGTCTCGACGCCCGGGCACTCGCTGGGCGGGCAGAGCTGGAAGCGGATGTCGCCGGAGGTGACCGTGGTGGGCTCACCGAAGGCGAGGTTGACGATGTCCCAGTCGGCGGGCACGTCGGCCATCCGCAGGTAGCCCGAGCCGTTGGCGAAGCTGGCGTGCAGGTAGCCGATCAGCGCGTGCCGGGGCAGCCCGCCGGGCGGGGGAGTGGTGGGCGGCGGCGTCGTGGGCGGTGCGGTCGTCGGCGGTGCCGTGGTGGGTGGGGCGCTGGTCGGCGGCGCGGTGGTCGGCGGGCTGGTGGGCGTCCCGCCGGAGCACGGCGCGCCGTTGAGCGTGCAGTCGGTCGGGGTGCCGGCTCCCGTGGCGAGGAAGCCGAACGACACCGAGGCGCCGGGGGCCACGGTGCCGTTCCACGAGCGGTTGGTGAAGGTGTGCCGCTGGCCGGAGCTGCTCACGGTGGCGTCCCAGTAGGAGCCGAGCGTGGTGCCCGTGGGCAGGGTGAAGGCGACCTGCCAGCCGGTGATGGTGCCCGGGCCGCCGTTGGTGACGGTGTAGCGGCCCTCCCATCCGGTGCCCCAGTCGGCGGTCTTGACGAAGGTGGCGGTCGGGCCGGCGGCGCGGGCCGGCGCGGCCAGGGTCAGCGTGGTGGCCGTGACGGTAGCGAGGGCCGCGACGGCGGCCAGCAGCAGGTTTCGGGCAGGGCGACGCATCCGGACCTCCCGGTTACGAGGGCCGTCGGATCGACGGATGGACAATTATTAGGATTGTTAACTGTAATTGTCCAGGCATCCGCCCGGACTTCCACCGCGCCTCGACTGCCGCGTCGGCGCCCGGCCGCCGGTGCCCCGCCTTTCGGCCGTGCGGGCACCTAGCGGCGGCGGGGCTAGCCGAGCAGCGTCCGCGGCGCCGGAGCGGCGGCTCAGTGGCTGCCGGGTCGCCGGCGGCGTCTGGAACGGCGACCCGATGGAGCCCAGGGAGCGATCAATATCGCCGGGACCGGTGCCGCCACCACCTGACACCGAGGCGAACGACCTCCGCCACAACGAGGAGAACGACCGCCGTTACAAGGATGAGCGGGATCAGCGCGACCGCGCCCACTTCCTGCCATGGCATCCCGGCCCGCACAGCGGGGCATGTGAGGTTCACGAGCAGGAGCACCGCACAGAGGCCGCTCAGTAGGGGCAGGAGATAACTGCGGCGGCGGTAGCGGCAGCGGCCAGGGATCGAGGCGAGGGCGGGGTGCGCGCGGGAGGGGAGCGCGCGGCGGGCGGGGAAGACGTGGCCGTCTTCGCCCACCCGTCGGCGAACCCCTACGACGCCGTGGTTCGTGTGCGCCCAGACTGTGCCCGGAGCGCAGTCGAGTAGGTCAGCGACCTCCTGCACGGTCCAGCCCTGAACGTGCCGAAGGTAGGTTACGGTGCGTTGGCGGTGGGGCAGCTCGGCGATGGCGTCGATCACGTCCGCCGCGCCGGTTCGTGGCGCGGCGTCGGGCGGGCAGCGTATCCGTCGCGAGGGCCCCGGCTCGCGCCAGTTTCCGATCCGCGCGTCCAACTTGGACCGTCGGCGTGCGGAAATGTCGTACCCGGGGGTGACCATCCATCCATGGCTGTCCCCGCTCTCACCCCGCACACCGACCAGCCGCGCTCGGTGCCGCTGCGCGAGGCGCGCACCCGGCTCACCCAACTCGTCGCGCTGGCCGAGCTGACCGACACCGTCACCGTCGTCACCCGTGACGGCGACCCCCGACCCGTCGCCGCGATCGTCCCCGCGGCGGCCGCCCGCAGCGCCGCCCAGGCCCGCGCCGACACCGACCGCCTCGCCGCCGTCACGGCCGGTTGGGCCCGGCGCCTCGACGAGGCGCACCGGCGCAGCAGCCACCGGCACGCCGCCGAGCTGCGCGCGGTCACCGCCGCCCTCGCCGAGGTCTGGGCGGAGCTCGACCGCCGGGTCACGCCGGGCAGCGACCCCGGCCTCGCCCGGCTCCGCGCCGCGCACGCCGACCTCCTGGCCGCCGACCCCGCCGCCTGACCGGCCCGTGCCGTCCGAGGGGTCTGTGGTGGCGTTCCGCGTTCCACCCAGGGTCGTGCGGCGGTGCCGACCGCACGCGACCGCACGGGGCGGCGGTGTCAGCCGGCGGGATAGGCGTGGGTCTCCGCCGCCTTCACCGCGGCCCAGACCGGCTGCCCGGGCGCGAGGCGGAGCTGGGCGGCGGCGGCCGGCGTGACGTCCGCGGCCACCCCGATCGGCCCGTCGAGGCGCACCCGCAGGTTGTCGCCGTGCCGCTGCACGCCCGCCACCGTCGCCGCCCAGGTGTTGCGCGGGCTGCCCTCGGGGCGGGTGGGGTGCAGGGCCACCGCCGAGGGCCGGAAGGCGACGAAGGCCTCCCCGTCGAGCCGGTCGGCGACGGTGAGGACCAGCCCGTCGGCGACCTGCACCCGGTGCCCGTCGGCGTGGCCCCGGTGCAGGTTCAGCCCGACGAGCCGGGCCACGTAGTCGGTGCGCGGCCGCGCCGTGACGCTCGCGGCGTCCCCCTCCTGCACCACCCGCCCCTCCTCGACGACGACGAGCCGGTCGGCCAGCACCAGCGCGTCCAGCGGATCATGGGTGACCAGCAGCGTGGCCCCCGGGTGCGCGGCGAGGTGCCGGTGCAACTCCGCGCGGGTGTCCAGCCGGGTACGCGCGTCGAGCGCGGCGAGCGGCTCGTCCAGCAGCAGCAACGCCGGCTCGACGGCGAGGGCGCGGGCCAGCGCGACCCGCTGCGCCTGCCCGCCGGAGAGCTGCCGGGGACGACGGTCGGCGTGCGCGGCCAGGCCGACCCGAGCCAGCCAGTCGTGGGCGGTCCGGCGGGCGGCGCGCCGGTCTGCGCCGTGGCGCCGGGGCCCGAAGGCCACGTTCTCCAGCGCGCTGAGGTGCGGGAAGAGCAGGTAGTCCTGGAAGACCACGCCGATCGGGCGGCGCTCGGTCGGCATCCAGACGCGCCCCAGCGGCCGGTCCAGGTCGACTCCGCCGAGGGTGAGGTGCCCGGCGGTCAGCGGGAGCAGGCCGGCGAGCCCCCGCAGCGCGGTGGTCTTGCCTGCCCCGTTGGGGCCGAGCAGCGCGACCACCTCGCCGGCGGCGACGCGCAGCGGCACGTCGAGGCGGAAGGTGTCGCGCTGCACCACGAGGTGCGCGTCCAGCAGGGGCGCGCTCACGGGCTGGTGATCCAGCGGTCGCGCAGCCCGGCGAGGATGACCACCGAGACGGTGAGCAGGACGAGGCTGAGCACCACGGCGGCCTGCACGTCCGTCTCCAGCGCCAGGTAGACGGCCAGCGGCATGGTCTGCGTACGCCCCGGATAGTTGCCGGCGAAGGTGATGGTGGCGCCGAACTCACCCAGCGCCCGGGCCCAGCACAGCACCGCGCCGGCCGCCAGGCCGGGAGCCACCAGGGGCAGGGTGACGTGCGTGAACGTCGTCCAGCGGCCGGCGCCGAGGGTGGCCGCCGCCTCCTCGTACCGGCCGTCGGTGCCGCGCAGCGCGCCCTCCACGGCGATCACGAGGAACGGCATCGCCACGAACGCCTCCGCCAGCACCACGCCTGCGGTGGTGAACGGCAGGCTGATCCCGAAGGTCGCGTCCAGCCAGCCGCCGAGCAGGCCCCGCCGCCCGAAGACGAGCAGCAGCGCCACCCCGCCGACGACGGGCGGCAGCACCAGCGGCACGGTGACGAGGGCGCGTACCAGGCGTCGGCCGGGGAACTCCACGCGGGCCAGCAGCCAGGCCAGCGGCACCCCGAGCAGCAGGCAGAGCAGCGTGGCCAGGGTGGCGGTCAGCAGGGACAGCCGCAGCGCGGTGAGCACGCCCGGCGCGGCGAGCCGCTGCGGCAGGTCGGCCCACGGCGTACGGGCCAGCAGCCCGACCAGCGGCAGGACGAGGAAGACCAGGCCCAGCGCGGCCGGCAGCAGCAGCGCCACGGGCACCCCGGCACCCCGCCGCCGGACCCGCCCTGTGTGGGTACGCGTCACGGCGCCTGGAACCCCGCCCCGGCGAGCACCGCGCGACCCCGCTCCGAGCGGACGTACGCGACGAAGGCCCGCGCGCCGTCGGGGTTGGGCGCGCCGCGCAGCACCACGATCGGGTAGTCGTTGCCGGCGCGGGCGGACTCGGGGAACTCGACGGCCGTCACCTCGGCCGCGGCGGCCAGCGCGTCCGTACGGTAGACGAGCGCCGCGTCGACCTCGCCGAGCCGCAGCTTGGCCAACGCGCCCCGTACGTCCTGCTCCAGGGTGACCGGGGTGACGGCGACGGAGGCGGCGTCGAGCGCCGTGCGCGCCGCCGCGCCGCAGGGCACCTGCTCCGCGCAGAGCGCGACCTTCACGCCCGGCCGAGCCAGGTCGGCCAGCCCGGCGACGCCCCGGGGATTGCCCTTCGGCACGGCGACGACGAGCTGGTTGCGGGCGAAGACCGCCGGATCGCCGTCGGCGTTGCCCGCCCCGGTGACCGTGGCCATGTTGCGCGGCGCCGCCGAGGCGAACACGTCGGCCGGCGCGCCCTGGTTGATCTGCGCGGCCAGCGCCGCGCTGCCGGCGAAGTTGAACGCGACGGTGGCGCCGCCGGACGCCTCGAAGTCCCGGCCGAGCCGAGTGAACGACTCCGTCAGCGAGGCCGCGGCGAACACGGTCACCGTGCCGCCGGCGCGCGGGCCACCCGCCGATCCGCCGCCGGAGGCGTTCCCGCCGCCGCACCCGGCCGCGCCGGCGAGGACCACCGCCACCACCGCCGCCGCCGCCCGCTTCGCCCTCACGAGGCGTGCCTCCCCCGGGAGCCGCCGGGCGGCGAGAGCCGTTCCACCACCACGGTGGTCGACTTGATCACGGCGACGGCCAGCGATCCGACCCGCAGGTCCAGCTCGTCGACCGCCTCCCGGCTCATCAGCGACACGATCCGGAACGGGCCGGCCTGGATGTCGACCTGCGCCATCACGGTGTCCTTGACGACGTTGACGACGATGCCGCGCAGCCGGTTGCGGGCCGAGGAGGCGTCCGACCGGTCGTCCAGGTCGGCGGCCTGGCCGCGCGCGAACGCGGCGAGGTCGACCCCGTCGATCACCCGGTGGCCCTGTGCGTCGCGCCCGGCGGCGAGCCGCCCGGCGTCGACCCACCGGCGTACGGTGTCGGCGCTGACCCCGAGCAGCTCGGCGGCCTCCCCGATGCGGAACGTCGTCACCGGGCCACCCTACCGAACGGCAGATGCGGGGCGAGATGGCGGTTTTGCCTCGTGGCTGCTGCCGTCATCTGCCCGCGATCCTGGCAGACGCGTAGCAGACCGTTCCGGCGACACGACCGCCCGTGCGCATGCTGTCCCCACGGGACGGGATAGACCACAATGAAGGGCTCGCACCGGCAGACGGCGACGGGGAGGGCCGAGTTGGATCGGGACGACGAGACCAGCAGCACCCCACCGGCGCCCGCGGCGCCCGCCCGCGCCTCCCGGTCCCGGCAGCTGCGCCTGGCGGCCCTGCTGCTCCTGCTCGTGGTGGTCGTGGCGGCGACGGTACGGGTCATCGTGGCCACCGGGCCGCCCACCTGGGACGAGCTGCGCGAGCGGGCCGGGCTGACCAACCGGGACCGGCTCGTCATCGGGGTCAAGGACGACCAGCCGGGCGTGGCGCAGAAGCTGGAGAACGGTGCGTTCGAGGGCTTCGACATCGACATCGCGTACATGATCGCCGAGGACCTGGGCTTCGACGCCCCGGAGGTGACGCTGCTGTCGATCGAGAGCGAGGACCGGGCCCGTCGGCAGGCGCGCGACGCCGACGGCAGCTTCGTCACGGTCGACCTGGTGGTCGCCTCCTACAGCATCACCGAGCAGCGCCGCGACCAGGGCGTGACCTTCTCCTTCCCCTACCTGGAGACCGAACAGTCGGTGCTGACGCTCGCGTCGGATCCCCGACAGGTCGCCAGCCTGCGCGACCTCGAACGGGCGAAGGTCTGCACGCTGGGCACCTCCACCTCCGAACAGCGCCTTCGTGAGGCGGGCGCGAACCCGATCGGCCGCAACCGGATCAGCCAGTGCATCCAGGCGCTCTACGACGGCGAGGTCGACGCGGTCACCACCGACGCCGCCATCCTGGCCGGCTTCGTGGGCCCGCGCCCGCCGGGCGAGCTGCCGCCGGCGACGAAGCTGCTGCGGCCCAAGGAGCTGCGGCACTGGGACATCGGCGCGGAGTCGGCGGAGAAGTGGGGCGTCAACACCGGCCCCGTCCCCGAGATGCGCGACCTGGTCAACCTGTCCCTCCAACAGTCGGCGAAGGGCCCCGACGGCGACCGGTGGAAGGCGGCATTCGACCGGTACCTGGCCTCGGAGCAGCAGTACAGCAACCCGCAGCAGGTGGCGGTCGGCCGGCAGCCGGAGCCCGAGGAGACGGTGGAGGTGCGGCAGTGGCCGTGGGAGAGATGGGCCCTGCCGTCTCCGGGTCGGCCGCGATCGGGCGTGCCGAGCGCCGCCCGGGCACCAAGCAGGCGCAACAGGCGCAGCAGTGGCTGCTGACGCTGCTGCCCGCGTTCCCGGTGCTGCTGCTGGTGCTGCGGCTCTGGCGGCTCAGCCGGCAGGACATGCCGACGATGCTGCTGCTGGTGCAGTACGTCAGCCCGCTCGGGCTGCTCAGCGCCCTGCTGATCGCGCTGGTGTGGGCGTTCCCGCTCGTCGTACTGGTGCTGGCCGTCCTCGGCCGGTTGCTCCAGGTCAGCGCGCCTGACCGGTTCGACCCGGAGCGCTCGCTGCTGGCCTACGGCACCGTGCGTACGCCCGGTTGGGTGCTGGTGGCGGCGATCGTGCTGGCGGCGCTCACCTGGCAGCTGCGTTTCCTGCCGTTGCTGCTGATGCTGGCCCTCTGGTTGCTGGCGCTGCGGACCCGGCTGCGCCACCCGGACCGCCCCCGCCGGATCCTCGCCACCGCCCTGGTGCTGCCGGTCGTGGCGGCGGCCGCGAGCTACGCCTGGCTGGCGCCCGCCGTGCCGAGGGCGGCCGGCGAGGGCGAGCTGGCCACGGCCCTGCTGCTGGTCGTGCCGCCGCTGGGGGCCGTGGTGCTCACCGGCCCGGTGCCGCGCCCGGTCGCCCCGGCGCTGACCCGCGTCCTCGCCTACGCGGTGGCGGCGGTGGTGCCACTGGTGACGGGCGTGGTCTTCCTGCGGGTGCCGCTGCTGCCCGCCGTCGCCGTTGAGGTCGGCCCGGAGGCCGGGCCCGTCCGGGAGGTGGTACGCGGCGAGGCGGTCACCGTGACCGACCGGATGACGATCGTGCTCGACAGGCGGGGCGAGGTGCGCTTCCTGCCCAACGACCACGTACGCGGGCAACTGCTCTGCCCCGACCCGGGGCGGATCCCGGTCAGCCGGGTGGACGTCTACGGCTGGCACGTGGAGGAGACGGCGCTGGACTGGATGATCCCCCGGCAGGCGGTGGGCCGGCCGGACCCGCGCTGCCTGGGCCGGCTGCCGGCTGCGGATCCCGCCGGGTCGTCCGCGCCGCCGTCCCCCGGGCCCGCCCTGCCGGCCTCGCCGCCGCCGCGCGCCCGCTGACGGCCGAGCTGGTGTGGGCGACGGTCGGCCTGACCGGTGAGCCCCACCGGCGCCGGGCGGGCGGCACGGGTCCGCGCCGGTGGCGGCCGGTTCGGCGGCCACCCGGCGAGAAGGGCGGTCAGCCCCGGCGCGCGGTGCGGCCCTTGAGGTGGCGGCCCAACTCCCGGGCGATCTCCCGCTCGGCGTCCCGCTCGGCGAGCGCCTGCCGCTTGTCGTACGACCTGCGGCCCTTGGCCAGGGCCAGCTCGACCTTCGCCCAGCCGCCCGAGAAGTACATCGACAGGGGCACCAGGGTCAGGCCACCCTCGCGGGTCCGCTCCAGGATGCGGGCGATCTCCACCCGGCGCAGCAGCAGCTTGCGGGTGCGCCGGGGCGCGTGGTTCGTCCAGCTGCCGAAGCCGTACTCGGCGATGTGCAGCCCGTAGAGCATCAGCTCGCCGTCGCGTTCCTGGGCGAACGCGTCGACCAGCGACGCCCGGCCCTCGCGCAGCGACTTGACCTCCGTGCCGGCCAGCACGATGCCCGCCTCGTAGGTCTTGAGGATCGTGTAGTCGTGCCGTGCCTTCTTGTTGGAGGCGATCAGCCTGCGCTCGGTCTGCCGGGCCGCGTTCACCCGGTCGAGGATATCGCCCCGCGGCCGGTGCCTCCCCGCGCCGCCGCCGCTTGCGGCGGGCGTGCGGTGCGCGGCCCGATCCTCCCGCGCCCCGCCGCTCCCGGCGGCCATGCGTGCACGGTCCGTCCCCTCCCGCGTCACCGCCGCAGGAGGGCTGTCGCGGCCGAATCCCGATGGCGCCGGCCGGGCCCGGTGGGGGAGACTCCGCCAATGGATCATCGGGCGATGGTGCGGCTGAGCAAGCGGATGTCCCTGGCGCTGCGGCACGAGCCCGCCCGCTTCGGCCTCGCGCCCGACCGGGCGGGCTGGGTGCCGGTCGACGACCTGCTCGCCGCGCTGCGGATCGACCGCGTCGACCTGGACGACGTGGTGGCCGGCAACGACAAGCAGCGCTTCGCCGTGGAACGCGGTGCCGACGGCGCCGAGCGGATCCGCGCCAACCAGGGGCACTCGATCCCGGTCGACCTGGGCCTGACGCCCAGCGCGCCGCCGGCGCGGCTCTACCACGGCACCAGCCGCGTCGCGCTCGACTCGATCCGCGCCACCGGCCTGCACCGGGCCGGCCGGCACCACGTGCACCTGTCGCCGGACGTGGCGACGGCCCGGCGGGTCGGTGCCCGCCGGGCGGGCGAGCTGGTGGTGCTGACCGTGGACGCGGCGGCGATGGCCCGCGACGGGCACGCCTTCTACCGCAGCGTCAACGGCGTCTGGCTCACCGACGCGGTGCCCGCCCGCTACCTGGCGGAGTGAGCGGCCCGGCTCAGCCGGCGCGTCGGGCGAGGAACTCGGCGAGCACCCTCGTGTGGGTGGAGAAGGCCAGCTCCGTCGGCTCGGTGAGCACCAGCCACTCGGTGGCCTCCTCGGTCGGCGCCGACGGGGGCAGCGCCTCGGCCGGCCGCTCGGGCAGCTCGCCGAAGACCATCATCGTGCCGCCGGCCGGGGCGCCGTACACCGAGAGCAGCCGGGCGTCGGCGGCGTCGGCGCGCAGGCCCGTCTCCTCCCACAGCTCCCGCACCAGCGCCTCCTGCCACTCCTCGCCGTACTCGACGAAGCCGCCCGGCAGCGCGAGCTGGCCGCGCGCCGGCTCGATGTCGCGGCGTACGACGACCACGCCGAGGCCCCGGGCCGTGCGGACCGGCAGCACCGCCACCGCGACGGGCAGCGGGTTGCGCCAGACCGTCTCGCCGCAGACCGCGCAGACCCGCGGCCACCCGGTCGTCGCCGGGTAGGCGGCGCCGCAGAAGGAGCAGTGGGAGTATGCCGCGGCGGTCATGCCGCAGCACGTTACCCCGCGCGCCCGGAGCCCCCGCGACCTGCCGCCCGTCGCGCCCCACGGCGCATGCCCGTGGCGGGGGACGGGCGCGGGCGGTGAGCGGCTGCGCCGTCGTCCGGGCCGGGCCAGGCGCTCACGGCAGGCCCGCGCCCAGGGCGTCGCGGGCCGCCATGAGGGCGAACCCGAGCAGGTTGGCGCCCTGCCAGCGCGCTGGATCCTCCGCGCGCGGGTCGTCGGCGGCCAGGCCGATGCCCCAGACACGGTCGAGCGGGCTCGCCTCCACGAGCACCCGCTCGCCGGTGCCGAGCAGGAACTCCCGCAGGTCGTCGTGCTGGGCGAACTTGGCGACGCTGCCCGCCACCACGATGTCGTGGCGCCGGGCCTCCCAGGTCGCCTGGTCGAAGCCGCGCACCTGGCGGCCGAGGGACTTGGCGCGGTGGGGATGCCCGGCCGCCAGGATCCGCCCGGCGACCTCGGTGTCGCCGAACAGCATCGCCTTGTGCCACATCATCCAGTGCTCGGCGGTGGCGTACGTCCGCTCGCCGTCACTGAACGGGGCGGGCCACCACTGGCTCAGGCAGCCGGGCCCGACGCTGCCGTCGCGCTGCGGTCGGTGACCCCAGAAGCACAGGTAGCGGACCTTCCCGCCGGCGCGGACGGCGGCGACGAGCTCGTCGACGGATCGAGGTGACATGGCGGCGAGTCTGCCGCAGGGGTCCGACGGAACGCGCGCGATTTCCGGGCCCGTCGGCTCCGCGTGGTCAGGTCGTCGGCGCGCCGGTGTAGAACGCCGTGGTGCGTTCCGTGGCGGCCCGTGCCTGCCCGGCGTCGGTGCCGTGGGCGACGCTCGCCTCGCCCCACCGCTCGCTGCTGGCCGTGACGAACTGCCGGCCCTGCTCGGAGACCAGCCAGGACTCGCTCTCCTCGGGCGTGACGCCGCTGCCGTCGGCGGCGAGGTGCGAGGCCAGCCCGAGCAGCCCCAGATCCCAGCCGACGCCGAGCGCGCCCGGACCGAACTGGTCCCAGCGCTCCTGGTCGACGTGCGCGACGTGCTCCAGCTCAAACCGGGTCCGGCCGTCCTCCACCGGCGTCAGTCGCACCTCGATCCAGCTCACCTCGCCGCCGAACTCCCAGGTGGCGGCGAAGCCCTTCGGCGGGTCGCAGCGCTCGACGGTGCCGCCGGCGTTGCCTTCGAGCTGGTAGCGGCCGTGCAGCCGCAGGTCGCCCGAGACGGGCAGGAACCAGCGGGGGATCCGCTCCGCGTTCGTGCAGGCGTCCCAGACGTCCTCCAGCGGCGCGTCGTACGTCTGGCTGATGGTCATCACCCGGGCCTCGCCGGCCTCCAACACCCGTCGGCCGAGCTGGCGGCGTACGGCGTTGATCTGCTCGGTCGCGTCGATCATCGGTCTCTCCCGTGGTCGGTCGTGTCGTCGGTCGGGGGCGGCTGCTCGCGCAGCCGCCGTTCGCGCTTGCCTCGGGCCAGCTCGGTGGCGAGGGCGTGCAGGGGCGGCGTCCAGAACCGCCGGAAGTTCTCGAGCCAGCGGTCGACCTCCCGCAGCGGGCGGGTGTCGACGGCGTAGAGGCGTCGGGTCCCCTCCGCCCGGACGGTGGCGAAGCCGTTGTCGCGCAGCACCTTCAGGTGCTGGGAGACCGCTGGCTGGGAGATGCCGAACTCCCGCCGGATCACGTCGCACAGCCCGCCGGCGGTCATCTCGCCGTCGGTGAGCAGTTCGAGGATGCGCCGCCGCACCGGGTCACCGAGTACGTCGAAGGCGTGCACGGAACCTTTATATCAGCCGGTCCTTATTTAAGCGACTCATGATGCGACGGTGTGTCGCCGACGCCTGCGCGGAAGCGTCGGGGATACGACTCTCCACGGGGACGGTGCGAAGATCCGCACGGCGCTACCCTGGCATCGACGGACATATACTTTCCGTACGATTCGTGGAACCCGTGAGCGGAGGCGGGCGTGCCACTCTTCTTCCTGAGCTACGCCCATGAGGACAACCGCAACGGCCAGGTGCAGGAGTTCTTCGGCGATCTCAGCGAGGCGGTGGCCCGGCTGGCCGGCGTGGGCTGGGACCAGGCGGGATTCGTCGACGGGCAGATGCCGCTCGGCGCGACCTGGTCACAGGAACTGGCCGACGCCCTCGCCACCAGTTCCTGCCTGGTGGCGCTGACCTCCCCCCGCTACGTGGTCAGTGACTACTGCGGACGCGAGTTCCGGGTCTTCGCCGACCGGGTCGACGCGCACGAGCGGGAGTTCCGCCGCCGTCCCCCCGCCGTGCTGCCGATCCGCTGGATCCCCTGCGACCGCGTGCCCGGGGCGTTGACCGGATTCCAGCACAAGAACTTCCCGGCCGGCGCCGTTTACGCCCAGGACGGGCTGCTCACCCTCAAGCAGCGCCGCCGGCACCACGACGAATACCAGGACTTCGTCGACGCGCTGGCCAAGCACATCGTGCAGACCGACCGCGACCACCGCCTGCTCCGGCCCGTCCGACGGCCGGTACTCGCCGAGGTCACCAGCGCCTTCGAGACCACGCGCCGGCGACCGGCTCCCGGGTCGTCCGCCGCCCGCTCGCCCCGATCGACCAGCGCCCGGCACGTCTGGTTCGTCCTGGCCGCCGGCAGCGCGGCGGAGCTGGCGGGCTCCCGGGGCGGGGCGGAGGACCGCTACGGCGCGCTGGCCCGGGACTGGCGGCCGTACCGCCCCGAGCTGGAGGCGCCGATCGGCAGCTACGCCGGGGCGGTCGCCACCACCAAGAGCTACGGCTGGACGGTCGAGGACGCCGTCGACCTCGCCGAGGTGCGGGAGTGGGCCCGGGCGCACAACCAGATCGTCGTGCTCGTGGTGGACGTCTGGTCGGCCGGCCTGCCGCGCTACGAGCTGACCCTCGTCGGCTACGACCGCGACCCCGACACCACCACCCCGGTGCTGGTGCCCTGGACGGCCGCCGACGACGCGGCGGCCGACGGCAACCAGCGGTTGTGGGAGACCCTGGCGCGCGTCCTGTCGCACCACGTGGTGCGCAACGATCCCGCGATGTGGCGACCGGCGATCGCCACCGCCGGCCGGTTCCACGCCGAGCTGGAGGACGCGCTGGTCGTGGCCCAGAGCCGCATCTACCGTACGGGCACGGTCTACCAGGAGCCGCTGTCGGACGGCCCGGTGCACCGCCCGATCCTCGAAGGTCCCTGATGGAGGCGGGCAGCCGATGGCGGTGAACGACGCGGCACGCGGGCAGATCGTCACGTTCTACTCGTACAAGGGCGGCACGGGACGCACGATGGCGCTGGCCAACGTCGCCTGGATCCTGGCCAGCCAGGGCCTTCAGGTGCTCGTGGTGGACTGGGACCTGGAGTCGCCCGGCCTGCACCGCTACTTCCACCCGTTCCTGCGCGACTCCGAGCTGCGCGCCACCCCCGGGGTCATCGAGATGATCTGGGATTACTCGATGGCCACGATGCAGCGCAACCCCGGCGACGACCCGCAGGAGCTGCTCGCCGGGCACGCCAAGATCCAGCGGCGGGCGGTCTCGCTGAACTGGGAGTTCCCGCACGGCGGCGTCATCGACTTCGTGGCGGCCGGTCAGCAGGACTCGGCGTACTCGCGGCTGGTGAGCACCTTCGACTGGTCGAACTTCTACGAACGCCAGGGCGGGGCCGCCTTCTTCGACGCGGTCCGCGCGCAGATGCGCGCCGAGTACGACATCGTGCTGATCGACAGCCGTACGGGCCTGAGCGACGTCGCCGGCATCTGCACCGTGCAACTGCCCGACACCGTCGTCAACTGCTTCACCATGTCGACGCAGAGCATCCGGGGCGCGTCGGCCGTTGCCCGCTCGATCCGCGCCCAGCGTCCGGACGATCCGCCCCTGCTGGTGCCGGTGCCGACCCGGGTGGAGGACGCCGAGCTGCGCAAGCTGGAGACCGGCCGGGACCTGGTCCGGGCCGAGTTCGCGTCGTTCCTCGACCACCTCTCCGACGCCGCGCGGGCCCGCTACTGGAACACCATCGAGGTGCCCTACCGCGCGTTCTACGCCTACGAGGAGATCCTCGCCGCGTTCGGCGACCGTCCGGAGCAGGCGGGCACCCTGCTGGCGGCGTACGAGCAGCTCGCGTCGGTGGTGACCGGTGGCCGGGTCACCCGGCTGGAGCCGATGCCGGAGGAGGAACGGCGCCGCTCGCTGACCGCGTTCGAGCGGTCCCGGCTCACCGCCGAGCAGACCGTGCTGGTCGGCTACGCCTCCATGGACCGGCTCTGGGCGGAGTGGATCAGCGACCAGCTCGAGGAGGCCGGGCTGCGGGTGGACCGGCGCGCGGTCGACGTGCCGGTCCGCGCGGGTGGCCGCACCGAGTTCGACCGGGCGCTCGCCGCCGCCAGCCGGGTGCTGGTCGTACTGACCCGGCACTTCGCGGCCACGCCGCTGGCGGGGGAGGCGTGGAAGGCCGCCGCCAGCCGGGACCAGGTCGCCGGCACCGGCGTGCTGGTGCCGCTGCGGGTCGACGAGTCCCGGCTCGCCCTGCCCTACACCGACCGCACCCCGGTCGACCTCAGCGACGTCGACGCCGGCACCGCACGGACCCTGCTGCTCGAGGAGGCGGGCGCACCCGCGCACGCGGTGACCGGCCGGGCGGTCGGCCGGTTCCCCGGAGCCTTCCCGGCGGTGTGGAACGTGCGCCAGCACGGCACCACCTTCGTCGGCCGGGCGGCGCAGCTGGAGGCGCTGCGCGACCGGCTGATCGCCTCGCCCGCCTCCGGCGTGCAGGTGATCCACGGCCTCGGCGGGGTCGGCAAGACCCAGCTCGCCGCCGAGTACGCGCTTCGCTTCGCCCGCGACTACGACGTCGTCTGGTGGATCCCGGCCGACAGCGAGGAGCGGATCCGGGGCGGGCTGGCCGACCTCGCCGAGGCGATGGGGCTCGGCGCCGGCGGCGGTGGCGAGGCGGTCCGGCGGGTGCTCGACGCGCTACGCCGCGGCGGCCCCGGCCGGCGCTGGCTGATCGTCATGGACAACGCCGACGAGCCGTCGCGGGCCACCCGGGCGCTGCTGCCGCAGGGCCCCGGGCACGTCCTGCTCACCACGCGCGACCAGACCTGGAGCGAGTACGCGGGCGCCACCGAGCTGACCGTCTTCGACCGGATGGAGAGCGTCCAGCTGCTGCGCGACCGCGTCCGCGGCCTCACCGAGGAGGAGGCGACCCAGGTCGCGGAGAAGCTCGGCGACCTGCCGCTGGCGGTGGAACAGGGCGCGGCCTATCTGCGGGCCACGGCGCTGCCCGTGCAGCAGTACCTCGCCTCGCTGGACACCCCCGGCCTGCTGCGCATCCTGGAGGGCCGGCAGTCGGCCGGATACTCAAAGACGCTCGCCGCGACCTGGCTGGTGACCCTGCGCCAGCTGCGGCAGGAGAAGCCCGCCGCCGCACGCCTGCTGGAGCTGTGCTCGTACTACGCGCCGGAGCCCATCCCGGTCGCGATGCTCACCGGCGAGCGGTTCGCCGTCTTCATGGCCCCGTTCGACCCCACCCTCACCGACCCGATCCTGCAGGGGCTGGTCACCGCCGAGCTGGGCCGCTACGGCCTCGCCCAGGTCGACGCGGAGAACAACACCGTCCGCATCCACCGGCTGGTGCAGCTGGTCATCAAGGACCAGCTCGACGACCCCGCCGAGACCCGTCGTCAGGCCCAGTCGCTGCTCGCCGCCGCCAGCCCCCGCGACCCGGACAAACCGGCCAACTGGCCGCGCTACGCCGAGCTGTGGCCGCACGTACGTCCCTCGGCGCTGCACGAGTCGACGGCCGAGGAGGCCCGCCAGCTCGTCGCCGACACGGTGCGCTACCTCTACCGGCGCGGGGACTACGAGTCCGCGCGTTCGCTGGCCGAGGACGCGTTGGAACGCTGGCGCGACACCGACGACGACGACCCCACCAAGCTGCGGATGCGGTTCCACCTGGCCAACGTCCTGCGCGCGCAGAGCCTGTTCGACCTGGCCTTCGACATCGACCAGGACGTCTACGACCGGCAGCGGCGCATCTTCGGCGAGCACCACCTCTACACCCTGATGACGGCCCGCAGCCTCGGGGCCGACCTGCGCGCCCAGGGCCGCTACCACGACGCCGAGCAGCGCGACCGGCGCACCCTGGAGCTGAGCGTCCGCAGCTTCGGCGAGGACAGCGGCCCTACGCTGACCGCCGAGAACAACCTCGCCGTCTCGCTGCGGCTCGTCGGCCACTTCCGGGAGGCGGCCCAGCTAGACCAGCACATCTACGAGCGGCGCCGGGAACGCTTCGGCGACGAGGATCCGTCCACCCTCGCCTCGGCCAGCAACTACGGCCGGGGGCTGCGCGACACCGGGGAGCTGTGGCGCTCGCACAGCGTCCTGCAACGCACCTCCGCCAACCAGCAGAAGATCATCGGCCCCGACCACCCGGAGACCCTGCGTACCGCCAAGGAGCTGGCGCTGACCCTGCGCCAGCTCGGCCGCTTCGCCGACGCGCACCGGGTGCTGGAACGCACGGTGGTGCGTTACCAGCGCACCCTCGGCGGCGAGCACGCCGACACCCTCTCCTGCGAGATGGCGCTCGCGACCACCTGGTCGGCGGTGGGCGACAACCCGACCGCGCTGCGGATGGCGCGGCGGCTGCGCGACGCGTACACCGAGGTCCTCGGCGCCGACCACGCCATCACCCTGGCCTGCCTCAACAACCTCGGCGTGTTCCTGCGCAAGGGCGGCGAACATCCGCAGGCGCTCGACCTCGCCCAGCGGGTCCGCGACCAGCTGCTCGCCAGCCTCGGCGAGCGGCACCCGCACACCCTGCTCGCCACCCTCAACCTCGCCAACGACCTGTTCGCGCTCGGTGAGCGCGACGCCGCGCTGCTGCTGGACACCACCGCGTACGTCGAGCTGATCCGGGCCCTCGGCGCCGAGCACCCGGACAGCGTCTCGGCGGCGCTCAACCTCGCGGTCAGCAGGATCGCCACCGAGAGCGAGGCCGACGCCGGCCGCGCCCTCTACGACGACGCGTTCGGCCAGCTGGTGCAGCTCTTCGGCGGCGACAACCCGCGGGTGGTCCAGGCCCGCCAGCGCGACCGGTTCAACGGCTACATCGAGCCCGCCCTGCTCTGAGCGCCCGGGCCGGTCCGAGCCCGGCCGGGACGCGCCGCAGGCTGCTTCACGAACCGTGACTGGCTGCGCCGGATCTCGACGGCGGCGGTGTAGTCCCTTCGCCCGATACCACACAGGTATTTTCATGCCGTACAGGTATCAGCGTTCCGGTGGTAGTGGTTCGTCGGGGCCGCCGGCCAGCCAGGTCGCGACCGCCAGCGGGTCGGCGCCGGGCCGCCGGTGGCACAGCGCCCGGACCAGGTCGGGGCGGGTGGTCAGCACCCGCGCGGCGGCGGTACGCCCAAGCCGCCCGGCGGCCAGCGCGACGCCGACCAGCGCGTCGGCGTCCCCCGGATCCTCGGCGAGCCGGCGGCGGTACCCGGCCAGGGCGCCGCCGACGTTCCCCGCCGCGTACGCCCGGTCGGCGTGGTCCACCCGTTCCGCCTCGCTGGGACCGGTGCCCGTTCCGCTGTGGTCCGTCCTGGCCAGCAGCCGCCGCCGCACCGCCGCCTCCGGCCCGGTGCCGCCGGTCGACGCGGGTCGGGCCGGAGCGGGCACGACGGCGGGTGCGGCGATCGGCGGCGGTCGCCGACCGCGCCGCCACGCGTACGCCACCTCCGCCACGGCGTCGTCGTCGGGGACCAGGTTGGCCAGCGCCCAGCGCACCGCCCCGCCGTCCGCGACGTCGCGCGCCGCCGCCTCGACCCGCGCGTCGCCGGCGGGCTCCCAGTCGCGCAGGGTGCCGGCCATGCCCGCCACGAAGGCCCGCCCGTCGTCGGTCAGCTCCGCGCTGCCGGCGAGCTGCGCGACGGCCCGCGCGGTCTGCACCCGCCAGTACGCGTACTCGAACGCGCAGCGGACGTCCTCGTGCCGCCGGCAGCGCCACACCTCGGCCACCCCGAGGTGGGCGTACGCGCCCTGCAACAGCGCGCCGACGGGGCGGGGGTCCCACCGCCACGGCGCCCGGTAACGGGCCGGACCGTCCGGCGCGTGTAGCGGCAGCAGGTCCAGCAGCGCGCCCAGCTTGGTGTGCTGCAACTCGTGCACCAGCAGCAGCGCGAGCGTCTGCGGGTCGGCCGGCACGGAGAGCGCGATGGCACCCAGGGCGGCACGGCTGGTGGCGCTCACCGGGTGCCCGGACGGCGCCGGCGTGAGCGGCACCAGCGTACGCAGCAGCGTGGCCAGCCCCCGGGCGTGCGCCGGCAGCCGGTCGGTCAGCCAGCGCCACGCCTGCCCGGTCAGCCGGTCGAGCCGGTCCGCCGTGGCGTCGTCCAGGCGGCTCGTCGGCGGCCGGTGGTAGCGGCTCCGGTGCGGATCCTGGTCGTCGACGAGCACCCCGGTCGGGGGCGCGTCGCGGCCCGGGGTGAGCCGGCGGCTCGGCAGCCACCCGCGTGCCGGGGCGTGACCGTCGCCCGACCCGTCGGTGGCGTGCACGGTGCCGGCCGGCCCGTGCACCGACAACCCCGGCGGCGGTCGACCGTCGCCGGCCGATCCGGGGTCGTAGCGCCGTCCCGTGCTGCGGACGACCGAGGTGCCGGCGCCGAGCCCGACCGCACCGCCCACCGTGGGCAGCAGCAGCGCACCCTGCGGGCAGGGGACGGGGAGCGTGAACGGCAGGCCCGCACGCAGGGCGGCGGCTGCCGCCAGCCCGGCCAGGTAGGCCGCGTCGGGACGCCCGTGCAGGGCGTCCGTGGCCCAGCCGGTGACCGGCGGGTGGGCGAGGACGTGGGCGACGGCCGCCGGATCCGCCCGCTCGGCGCGGGTGAGCAGGGCGAGGTACTGCGCGGCCGGCGAACCGGTCCCGCCCGCGCGGGCGGCGGCGACGGTCAGCAGCCGCCGCCGGCCGAGCTGACCGGCGCGCAGCACCTCGAGCGTGGCGTCGTCGCCGTGCCCCGCGGCGAGGCCGGCGAGCTGGGCGGGGGAGAGCACCACCGGCTCACCGCCGCCGCGGGGCGGGCCGCCGGGCCGGGGCGGCGTCGGGCGGAGCAGCCAGGGCGCGGCGGCGCAGGGCGTCGACGTCCGCCGCCACCACCCGTCGTACGTGTCGGATCAGCCGGTAGAGGTCGGGGCAGTAGACCGACGGGTGCGCGAACCCGGCGCCGGCGCGGAAGCGGTGCGCGTACAGGCCGCCACCGCAGGCGCTGAGCACGGGGCAGGCCCGGCACGCGGCGGCCAGGGCGGCCGGACCGGTCGGCCGGCCCGCCAGCGACGGGTGCCGCAGCGCCTCGTCGAAGGAGTGGCGGAAGACGTCGAGGCCGGTACGCATCGACGCGTCGTCGGTCGTCTTCAGGGTGTCGGTGCCCTCGATGGTGCCGTCGGTCTCGATCGTCATGACGTCGGGCTCGGCGAAGCCCACCGCCCGGGTGCCGCTGCGGCCGCCGAGCAGCAGCGCGATCAGCGACTCGAACAACCGGATCCCGGTGCGGCGGGGCGTCGTGGCGTACCAGCGGTCGAAGACGGCAACCAGCCAGTCGCCGTACGGGGTGTCGGTGCCGCCCGGCCGCCGCCCGGGCGGGGGAACGCTCCAGTTGCCGTGCGGCAGCAGCAGGTCCAGGCGGGGCGGGTCGAAGGCGAGCAGCGACTCGTAGACGTCCACCGGGTCGTTTGCCAGGTCGACCGTGCAGAGCAGCCCCGCCCAGCGCGACCGGTGCCGGGGGTGGCCGAGCAGCCGCAGCGCGGCGGCCACGTCGGCGAAACTGCCCCGTCCGTCGGGGTAGCGGCGATGCCGGTCGTTGGCGGCCCGGTCGCCGTCGAGGCTCACCCCGACGTCGATGTCGTGGCGGTGGCACAGCGCCAGGAACTCCTCGTCGAGCAGCACGCCGTTGGTCTGCACGCCGACGTCGAGCGCCGCGCCCGGGGGCAGCGCCGCCCGCAGGGAGCGTACGGTCCGGTCGAGGGTCGCCGGGCCGGCCAGCAGCGGCTCGCCGCCGTGCAGCACGACGCGGACCCGGTCGGGGCCGTGCCGCGCCAGGTGCTCGCCGAGGCGCCAAGCGACCTGGGCCACGGTGCCCGGCGCGATCACCCGTGGCCGCTCCCGCCACCGCTGGTCGGCGTTGCGGTAGACGTAACAGTGGTCGCACGCCAGGTTGCAGCGGCTGTGCACCTTGAGCACGAGCTGCCGGACCCGGGCCGGCGGATCGGCGTGGTCAGGGTGGGGCGGGGCGGCCGACGTCGGGGCGTCGGCGGACACGTCAGAAGCTCGACTCGAACGCCGACACGTCGAGCTGCCGGCCCGGCTCGTCGCCGGCCACGAGCGTGCCGAGCACGTGGGCCAGCACGCCGTCGCCGGCGCCGGCGAGCAGGTCGGCCAGCGGTACGTCCCCCAGCCGCACCAGGGCGGCCCCCGTGTCGACCGACGGTGGCGGCAGCTCGGTCTCAGCCACGGTGGACCGTCCGGCGACCATGTGTCCTGCCGCGCGTCATCGCTGCGCTCACCCCGCCTTTTCTACACCATCGGGTGCCCGCCCCGACGGCCCGACACCGCACCCCGGGGTGGGCGTCGGTGGCACCCCGACGGCCCCGGCCGACCGAACCGCCGCCGGTGTGCCCCGCCACGGGGACGCGTCCGGCGGCGCGCGGTGACAGGCAATGGACCCGGGTGGCACCGGCACTGCCCACGACCGCGATGACCGGTGACATCCCGCCTCCCGTCGGCGTCGGTGTCCGAAGCATAGGGGCGCGGCGGCCTCCGCAGCGACCACCGTCCGTAAACCCGACTCAGGGCCGTGTCGTACCCGTGGTTCATGATCCTTGTCGTCACAGCGACGCCGGCGACCCTTCCGGCGTCCGGGTCGTCATGGGCTGCGCGGAGCGGCGGACGGGAGGTCGGACAGTGGCTGACGCGGAACGGACCGCGTGGCGACGGCGCAGCACGGTGCGGGTGGTGCCGCCCGCGCGGGCCCGCAAGCTGGCCAAGGTGCCCTTCGTCGAGTTGGCCGACGGGCGGTTGCAGGGAGTGGTCTCCAGCGGGTCGGACGTCGACCGGGTCTACGTGTCGTCGATCGCCTCCGGCACCCACGCCTACCACTGCAGCACCAACAACAACCGGCCCTGCGGCGGGCTGCGCGGCGCGCCCTGCAAACACCTGCACGCCCTGGCCGACGAGGCGCTGCTCCAGTACGGCGCCGAGCGGGTGGCCCGCTACCTGCGCATCGACGTCGGCACGGGGGCGGACAGCGCCCGGGAGCTGCTCGCGGCCCTGGCCGGGCGGCACGAGCCGACCCCCGCCGCCGTCGTGTTCAGCCGCTTCCTGCGCCACCTGTCCTACCTGGAACTGCCCGGCAGCACGGTCCCTCTGCCCGAGCTGCACTGGTTCCCGGCCACCGGGGCGGTCCGCTGATGCTCGGCACGCAGCTCACCGTCCTGCGCGACGACACGCCGACCGGCCTGGCCGACGCCCTCGACCTGGTCACCGGCCTCGACGACGCCCTGGTCCGCGGCCTCGCCCGGGTGGGTGCGGACGACGCCGCCGCGCTGGCCGCCCTGGCGGGCGCGCTGGCCGCCACCCCGCTCGGCGACCGGCTCGCCGAGGCGGTCGCCAAGGTCACCGCCGGCTCGGTGGCCGAGGAACACCTGCTCGCCCTCGCCGGCGCCCGGTGCGCGCTGCTCGGCGCCGCCCACGACGCACTGCTCGGGCAGCTCGACGCCGCGCTGGGCAGGACCCGCGCCCCCTGGGCCCCCGGCCCGGTCGAGGCCGTGGGCGACGGGTCCCCGGCCCGCGCCGGCGCGCGCGCCTGGCTGCACGAGCTGGCGGTGACCGGGTGGGCCGGCCTCGACCACGAACTCGTGGCCGCGGCCGGGGCGCCGGTCGAGGCGGCCCTCGCCGAGCCCCACCTCCGCAGGCTGGCCGTGCTGCTCGACGGCCTCGCCGCCGAGCTGCGGGCCTGCGTGCCGGTGGCCACGATGGCGCAGCCGCCGGTCCGGCGCTGGGCCGATCTCTGGGCCCGGGGTGTGCTGCTCGCCCAGGACGCGGCGGCCGTCGCCGTCCCGACGGCGGTCGAGGAGGTCTCCGGGCGCCTGCTCGTGCTCGGCGTCGACGTGCACGAGCACGACACCGCCGTGCAGGCGCAGCTGCACGCGATCCTCGAACCGGCCGACGGCGGGCCGCCCCGGCTCGTCCGCAGCGCGGTCGGCGCGGTCAAGGTCGAGACGATCGTCGGCCCGGCGCTGTGGCGCCTGCTGGACGCCCATCCCGTGCTGCTGGCCGCGCTGGCCGAGCGGCGCAGCGTGACGGTCACCGGCCTGCCGCTGCGCGGCGCGGACCTGATCTGGCACGACGAGCGGGTGCGACCCGGCGAGCCCGCCGACCCGTTCGCCACCGCCCGCGTGCTGTTGCCGGCGGCGGTCGCGACGGCGTCGGCGCCGCTGGAGCGGCACCCCGTGGGGATCGCCGAGCCCGTGCTGGTGGAGGGCTACACCGTGCGCGACGACGACGGCACGACGACCTTCGCGCTCGACGGGCAGGCGATCGACGTCGCGGTCGACCGGCTGCCCTCCTGCGGCCCGCTCACCCCCGGCCTGGTGGCCGCCTCCTCCGCCTGCCTCGGCCTGCTCCGGTGGGACGACGGTCGGTGGCTGCTGCAACCCCTGGCCGTGCGGGCCACCGTCAAGCGCCAGCCGGTCGACGTGCACACCGGCGACTGGGCGGGCGGCGTCACCGACCCGAAGATCGCCAAGGCCGAGGCCAAGGCGGGCGACGCCGTGGCGGTGCTGCGCGAGCGAGCGGGACGGTTGCTGCGCCGATGACCGACACCCCGAGCCCCGCGGACCTCGCCGACGCCAACCGGCGTCAGGTGCTCTACTGGCGGCTGCTGGCCCGGCTCTTCGATCCCGAGGAACAGCCCACCCTGGAATCGGCCAGCATGGCGGTCGTCGACGACCTCGGCCTGCCGGCCGCCCTGCTGGACCCGGCGGTCTCGGTGGACACCGTCGTGCAGCGCTTCCCGGCCGTCGCCGACGAGCTGCGCGGCCTGCTCAGCCCGACGCCCGACGTCCCTGCGGCTGCCGACGTGCCCGACGTCCCTGCGGCCGCCGATCTGCCCGACGTCCCTGCGGCTGCCGATCTGCCCGACGCGCCGGCTGCCGAGGCGGAAGGCGACGGGCCGCCGGGCGCGTCCGGTGCGCCCGGTGCCGCCGAGGTACGCCGCGCCGCCCTGGTGTCGAAGCTGCTGCTCAACGTCTTCGCCACCGGCCACGGGCCGGTCGACGCCGGCCAACTGGCCCGGTGGCAGTCCGACGCCGGCTGGTTCGAGCAGGCGCTCGGGCTGGAACCGGGCGGGCTGCGCCGGCAGGGCGGCGGCGACGGCCTGGGCGGGGTGCTGGCCGGCCTCGAGGGTGACCTGGTCCGCCGGATGCACCTGCGGGAGGTGCTCGCCGACCCGGTGCTGGCGAGCCGGCTGACGCCGAGCATGTCGCTGATCGAGCAGCTGCTGCGGGACAAGGCCAACCTCTCCGGGGTGGCCCTGGCCAACGCCAAGGCACTCATCCGGCGCTTCGTCGACGAGGTCGCCGAGGTGCTGCGTACGCAGGTCGCACAGACCAGCGTCGGCGTCGTCGACCGGTCCGTGCCGCCCAAGCGGGTCTACCGCAACCTCGACCTGGACCGCACCATCTGGCAGAACCTGACCAACTGGAGCCCGGAGGACGAGCGCCTCTACGTCGACCGGCTCTACTACCGGCGGACCGCCCGCCGGGTCACCCCGGCCCGGCTCATCGTGGTGGTCGACCAGTCGGGCTCCATGGTCGACTCGATGGTCAACTGCACCATCCTCGCGTCGATCTTCGCCGGCCTGCCCAAGGTGGACGTGCACCTGATCGCGTACGACACGCGGGCGCTGGACCTCACGCCGTGGGTGCACGACCCGTTCGAGGTGCTGCTGCGTACGAAGCTGGGCGGCGGCAACGACGGGCCGGTCGCCATGGCGCTGGCCCGCCCGAAGATCGTCGAGCCGCGGAACACGGTCATGGTGTGGATCTCGGACTTCTACGAGTTCGACCGCTCCCAGCCGCTGTTCGACGGCATCGAGGCGGTGCACCGCTCCGGGGTGCGCTTCATCCCGGTCGGCTCGGTCAACAGCTCGGGCCAGCAGAGCGTCAACCCCTGGTTCCGGCAGCGCTTCAAGGACCTGGGCACGCCGGTGATCTCCGGCCACATCCGCAAACTCGTCTTCGAGCTCAAGAGCTTCCTCACCTAGGAGAACAACCCCTCATGTCCGAGATGTTGCGTGCCCCCGCCGAGGTCAAGTACGCCGAGGAACTCGACTTCCTGGAGTCGGTCGACACCGACCCGAAGCCGTTCTCGTGGCGGCTGAGCCCACGGATGGTCCGACTGTTCATCCTCGGCTCGGAACGGGCCGACGGGCTCGACCGGGAGATCCCGCAGAAGTGGTTCGGCGACCGCACGTTCGTCGAACGCAGCATCGTGACCCTGGCGTCGGACCGGGGCCTGCTGCTGATCGGCGACCCGGGCACCGGCAAGAGCTGGCTGGCCGAGCTGCTGGCCGCGGCCGTCTGCCGCAACTCGACCCTGGTGGTCCAGGGCACCGCCGGCACCACCGAGGACCACATCAAGTACTCGTGGAACGTCTCCATGGTCATCGCCCGGGGCCAGTCGCGGGAGTCGATGATCCCCTCGCCGATCATGACGGCGATGGAGCAGGGCACCGTCGGCCGGTTCGAGGAGCTGACCCGTTCCACGAGCGACGTGCAGGACGCGTTGATCTCGATCCTGTCGGAGAAGTACGTCTCCATCCCGGAGCTGGACCACGACAACATCGTCTTCGCCAAGCCCGGTTTCTCGATCATCGCCACCGCGAACAGCCGGGACCGGGGCGTGAACGACCTCTCCTCGGCGCTCAAGCGGCGGTTCAACTTCGTCCGGATCCCGGTGGTGACCAACAAGCGCAGCGAGGCCGAGATCGTCCGCTTCCGCACCGAGGAACTGCTGCGCCGCCACCAGATCACCTTGGACGTGCCGCCGACCCTGCTGGACATCCTGCTCCAGAGCTTCGCCGACCTGCGCGCCGCCGCCTCCTCGGCGACCAGCGACGACGAGAAGTTGGAGTCGGCACTGTCCACCGCCGAGCAGATCGGCGTCCTGGAGGACGCCATCCTGCACAGTCAGTTCTTCGGCGACCGCACCCTGCGCGCCGCGACGCTGGCCGGCTCGCTGGTGGGTTCGCTGGCCCGCCGCAGCCCGGAGGACCTGGCGATCCTCAACAAATACCTGCACGGGGTGGTCGAGCCGCGCGCCAAGCAGGACGGCGGCGGCTGGGAGGGCTTCCTCGACGGTGGCCGCCAGGCGATCGCCGCCCTGTCGTGACCGCCCCCACCACCCCCGGGCCGTTCGGCGCGCTGCGCGAGCAGCTCACCGCCGCCGCCAGCGCCTTCGCCGGCAGCTCGGACGTCGTCGCGGAGATCCTCGCCGGCATCGTCGACGACGTCGACCGCGCCCTCGGCGAGGAACTGGAGATCTTCCCGGTCTGCCACCACTCCCCGTCGTCGGCGCTGGCCATGGTGCGCAGGCTGCGGGCGAAGCAGCCGAAGGTGATCTACCTGGAGCTCTGCGAGGACCTCCAGCCGCTGCTGGGCGAGCTGCGCAACTGCCGCCTCCCGGTCGCCGTGCAGGCGTTCGCCTCGGAGCTGGACGGCTTCCCGGCCGACTGGGGGCCGCTCAGTGTGGTCGCGCCGATCACCGAGGCCAGCGCCGAATACCAGGCCATCGCGTACGCGCTGGAGACGCCGGGCGTCGAGCTGGTGCTGGTGGACCGCTCCACGGACCACGTCTTCCAGTGGCTGCCCCGCCCGCCCGGCACGGCCGACAAGGCCCCGCCCGGCACCGCCGAAGAGGCCCCGTCCGGCGGGGACGTCGAGACCACCACGCCGGCGGGGGAGGAGGCGGCCCTGCACGGCGACGCGATCGGCGTCGAGATCGGCGACCTGCGGCCCCGCTTCGCGGAGCTGGAGGCGTACCTGCTGCACCACGGCAAGGTCCGGCACTGGTCGGAGTGGTGGGACCAGTACGTCGAGCAGCCGCTGGCCGACGCCGACCACGACACCTACCGGCAGGTGATGGTGCTGATCGGCAGCCTGTTCCGGCGGCTGCGCCCGGCCGGGTCGGACGCCCGCGACCGGGACGAGGACCGCGAGCGCTACATGTGGACCCGGATGCGGCAGCACCTCGCGGCCTCCGGCGCCGACCCCGCCGACTGCCTCTACGTCTGCGGCGCGTTCCACGCCGCCAGCCGGGTGGAGCAGTTCGGGCTGCGGGCCGACGCCCCGTTCGACATCGGTCCCCGCACCGGCACCCGGTGGCACTACGGCCTGATTCCGTCGAGCCACTCCGCCATCGAGGCGCAGTTCGGCCTCGCCCCCGGCTCGGTGTCGATCGCCGCCGCCACCTGGACCAAGGCGGTCGCCCGCACCGGGCTGGCCCCGTTCCGCCTGGAAGGGCAGCGCGGCGGCCGCACCCGCACCGCCGGCCGCCGCCGGGCCACCGCGGCGCCCGCCCCCGCCGCCGGGGTCGCCGACCGGCTCTCGGGCTACCTCGCCCGGCCGCCGGTGGCGCAGGGCCTGGACGAGGCGGAGCTGCGGGGCTGGTGCGTCGACATCGTCTGGCTTGCCCGGCGCAACGGCTACCTGGCCAGCACCGCCGACGCGATCGCCGTCTTCGAGACCTCGATCCTCCTCGCCGGCCTGCGCAACCGCGCCCGCCCCACGCCGTACGACTTCGCCGACGCGGCGGTCACCTGCATCGAGAAGGACGTCGTCCCGGGCCGCCGCGACGTCCGCCGGCTGTGCGAGATCCTGTTCGGCGGCGACCGCGTCGGCCAGGTGGGCTACGAGGCCCTTCCGCCGCTCGCCCGCGACGTCCACGACCGGCTCGCCCCGCTCGGGCTCGACCTGGAGAAGCGCACCATCCAGCGGGCCCTGGTGGACCTGCGGGCCAGCCCCGAGCTGGTGCCGTGCTCGGATCTGCTGTGGCGGCTGCGGCACCTGCTGCCGTCCGACGCGGTCCGGCCCATCATGGGCGAGCGCCGGCTGGGGCAGCGCTCGATCCAGGAGAGCTGGGACCTGGCGCTCGGCCGCAACCAGCGCTCGCTCATCGAGCTGGGCTACGAGGGGGTGACCGTCGAGCAGGTGCTGGAGCAGCGCCTGCGCCGCGCCGTACGGGGCCCGGACGCGACGGCCTCGGTGGCGTTGGGGGCCGTCGAGGACGCCATCCGGCTGCTCGACAGCCCGCGCCTGGTCGACGAGCTCGGCACCCGCGCCGTGGAGCTGCTGGCCGCCGAACGCACCGTCGACGACGCCCCCGAGGTGCTGCGCCGGATCCGGCGGCTGCTGGCCCACCACCGCGCCACCGGGCCGCTGCCGGCCTGGTGCGAGGCGTTCGTGACCACGGGGTACGCGCACTACTGCACGCTGCTGCCCACCGCGTTCCTCGACGAGGACAGCGGCGTACGCCAGGTCGGCGCCATGCTCGGCTTCCTGTTCGGCATGGAGAGCCTGGCGCTCTCCCTGGGCTGCGACCGCTCCCAGCTCGAACTCGCCGTCGCGCAGTCGCACCCGGCGGCGCCGGCCAAGGTGGCGCTGCTCTGGGCCGCCCGCCACCAACTGGGCCTGCTGCCGCTGGCCGAGTTGCGCGAACGGTGTGCCGAGCTGCTCGGCAATCCGCTGGTGGTGCCCGCCTTCCCGCAGTACCTCAGCGGCTTCGTGCAGGCCCTGGAGCCGGTGCCGGGGCTCGCCCCGTTCGTCGTGGAGGTGATGTCGTCCGCGTTCGCCCGGCTGCCCGACCCGGTCCTGCTGCCGTGGCTGCCCACGCTGATCACCACCCTGCGCGAGCACGGTGCGGAGCTGGTGCCGCTGCTGGTGCGGGAGGCGGGGCGTACGTTCCCCGGCTCGCTGGCCGCGCTGGACGCCTGGGTGCCGCCGTGGTCGGCCTCGGCCCCGCCGACGCCGCCGCCCGCCGCCGTGGTGTCCGGACCGGTGTCCGCCCTGCTGGCGGCCAACCCACAGAGCGTCGACGCCGTCGCCGCCTTGCTCGGCTGCGACGGCGGCTGGCGCGAGCCGGACGGCGGTGACACCGCCGCCTCCGCCGGCCTGGCCGCCCTGCTGGCCGCGCATCCGGAGACCACCGACGCGGTGGCCGACCTGTTGGCGGCGACCCCGCGCTGACCGCCGGCCGCAAGGGCGGCTGCCGGCGCGCCTGGGGTTGCCTGCGGCCCGGCGGCCTGCGGCCGGGCGCGTCGGGACGGGCTGCGGACTGCGCCCCGCGCGTCGGGACGGGCTGCGGCCCGGCCGGCGGACCGCGTCCTGGCCTGCGTGTTTCCCGGTCGGTGGGCCGGGAATCCGGGTCGTCCGGCAGCGCGGCGCCCGGCGCGCCGCCCGACGAACGGACGCCGCGCCCATGACGTACCGTCCGACACTTGCCACCGCCTCCGACACGGCGACGCTGACGCTGGGGGTCGAGGAGGAGTACCTCCTGCTCGACCCGGACACGGGGGAGAGCCTGCCGGTCGCCGACCGGGTGCTCGCCGCGCTGTCCGGCAGCGCCCGGGACCAGAGCCGGCAGGAGTTCCGGCACAGCATGGTGGAGATGGTCACGCCCGTCACCGCCGACCTGGCCGAGCTGCGCGCCCACCTGGTGGCGTTGCGTCGCTCGGCCGGCGACGCGGCCGAGGCCGCCGGGGCACGGCTCGTCGCGGTCGGCGCCACGCCCGTGCACGAGCCGCACCGGACGGTGCCGGACAAACCGCGCTACCACGCGATGTCCCGGCGGTTCGGGCCGGTGGCGCACGATCCGGCCGTGTGCGGCTGCCACGTGCACGTGGGAATGGCCGACCGCGAACTGGCCATCCAGGTCTGCAACCACCTGCGACCGTGGCTGCCGGTGGTGCAGGCGATCACCGCCAACTCGCCGCTGCACGACGGCCGCGACACCGGGCACGCAAGTTGGCGTTCCATGCAGCTGGAACGCTGGCCCAGCATCGGGCCGACCCCCCACTTCGAGTCCGTCGCCGACTACGACGCGACGGTGGCGGAGCTGATCGACGCCGGGATCATGCTCGACGCGGCGATGGTCTACTGGTACGCCCGCCCGTCGGCCGCGTACCCCACGGTGGAGGTGCGGGTGGGCGACGTCTGCCCCGCCGTGGACGACGCCGTGCTGGTCGCCGGGCTGGTCCGGGCGCTCGTCGCGACGCTGGCCGCCGACGCCCGCGCCGGGGTCCCCGCCCGCCGGATCCGCGACTGCCTCGTCTCCGCCGCGCACTGGCGGGCCGCCCACGACGGGTTGGAGGGCGACCTCATCGACCTGCGCGCCGGCATCGCCCGGCCCGCCTGGGACCTGGTCGGGGAGCTCGTCGACACGGTCACGCCGGCCCTGGCCCGCCACGGCGACCTCGACTACGTACGCGACCAACTGCTCCGGCTGCGCCGTGACGGCAACGGCGCCACCAGGCAACGCCGCGTCATGGCCCGCACGGGCGACGACGTGCGCGCCGTCCTGGACCACCTCGCCGCCGAGACCCGCGCCGGCTGAGCCGTCCCGCGGCCATGACGCCGCCCGGGGCGGGGTGGTCAGCGGATGTCGTGGGACTGTAGCCAGAGTTCCAGCAGGCCGAGCTGCCAGAGCTTGTTGCTGCCGGCGGCGGCCTGCGCCCGGTCCGGCTCGGCCAGCAGCTCGGCGACGTACTCGCGGCGGAACAGGCCGCGCTCGCGGGCGGCGGGCGCGGCGAGGGCCTCGGCGACGAGCTGCCGTACGGGGCCGTCGACGTTGCGCAGCGCCGGCACCGGGAAGTAGCCCTTCGGTCGGTCGATCACCTCGGCGGGCAGCACCTGACGGGCCACCGCCTTGAGTACGCCCTTGCCGCCGTCGGCCACCTTGTGCTCGGGCGGGCAGGCCGCCGCCAGGGCGACCAGGTCCTGGTCCAGGAACGGGGTGCGCACCTCCAGCCCCCACGCCATGCTCATGCTGTCCACCCGCTTGACCGGGTCGTCGGGCAGCATCAGGTGGGTGTCCAGGCGCAGCACCGCGTCCAGCGCCGTCTGGGCGCCGGGCGCGGTCAGGTCCGCGGCGAGCAGCTCGCGGCTGGCGTCGCGGTCGCAGGCGTACGCGGGGTCGACCACCCGGTTCAGCTCGGCGTGGTCGCGGTCGAAGAACGCCTCGGCGAAGGCCGCCGTCGCGCCATCGAGGGGCACCCGCGTCAGGGGCTGGTGGTAGCCGTAGCCGGCGAAGACCTCGTCGGCGCCCTGGCCGGACTGGGCCACCTTCACGTGCCGGGCCACCTGCTCGGAGAGCAGGTGGAAGGCGACCACGTCGTGGCTGCCCATCGGCTCGGTCATGGCGTGCACGGTCCGTCGTACGGCCGGGACCAGGTCGTCGTCGGCGAGCCGGATGCGGTGGTGGTCGGTGCCGAAGGCGCGGGCCACCAGGTCGGAGTAGTGGAACTCGTCGCCGGCCTCGCCGCCGCGGCTGTCGAAGCCGATGCTGAAGGTCCGCAGGTGCTGCTGCCCGGCCTCGGCGAGCAGGGCCACGATCATGCTGGAGTCCAGGCCGCCCGAGAGCAGCACGCCGACGGGGACGTCGGCGACGAGCCGCCGCCGTACCGCCTCGCGCAGCGCGTCCCCGACGGCGGCCCGCCAGTCCCCGGCGTCCATGCCGGCGTGGGCGGGGTCCCGGACGTAGTCGGGCCGCCAGTAGACGTGCTGGCGGCTGCGCCCGTCGGCCTCGACGACGCGCACGGTGGCCGGGGGCAGCTTCCGGACGCCGCGCAGGACGGTGCGGGGCGCCGGCACGATGGAGTGCCAGGAGAGGTAGTGGTGCAGCGCCACGGGGTCGATCGAGGTGTCCACGTCGCCGGCGCGCAGCAGCGCCGGCAGGGTGGAGGCGAAGCGCAGCCGGCCGGGTGACTCGGCGAGGTAGAGCGGCTTGATGCCGAGCCGGTCGCGGGCCAGCACGAGCCGCCGCTGCCGCCGGTCCACGAGCACAACGGCGAACATGCCGACCAGGTGCTCGACGAAACGCTCGCCCCACTGCGCGTACGCGACCAGGACGACCTCGGTGTCGCTGGTGGAGTGGAAGGTGTGCCCGGCGCCGCGCAGTTCCTCGCGCAGCTGCGGGTAGTTGTAGACGCAGCCGTTGAAGACCAGCGCCAGCCCCAGGTCGTCGCGGACCATCGGCTGGGAGCCGGCCTCGGTGAGGTCGATGACGGTGAGGCGGCGGTGCCCGAGGACTACCCAGCCGTCGTCGAACAGGCCCTCACCGTCGGGGCCCCGGGAGCGCATGGCCTCGGTCATCCGGGTCACCGCGTCGGCGTCCGGCGTCGATCCGTCGAACCTCGCCTCGCCGCTGATGCCGCACATCGTCAGTGGTCACCGGGCTTGCGGGGCGTCGGACCCACCGTGATCACTCCCGTCGGCGTCGTGGCTGCGCCGGACCGCCGCTCGCGGGGGCCCGGTCCCGTCCGCAGGACGGGCGGTTGGGCTACCCGCCGCCGGAGGCGACAAACCCGGGTGGGGACCCGGTTGCGGTCGCCGGTGGGCGCGGGCCCGCCGGGCTGCGTCAGTCGCGCAGCGTACGCAGGATGCGGGCGAGCTGTTCCCGGTCGGCGGGTGCGAGGCCCCCGAACAGCTCCTCGGCGGCGGCCCGGCGGGCGGCGCGGATGGCGGCGCCGGTGCGCGTACCCTCCTCGGTCGGCGCGACCAGGGTGGCGCGCCGGTCCGCCGGGTCGGGCCGGCGCCGCACGAGCCCGCGCGTCTCGAGGTCGTCCACGACCTCGGTGGCGGAGCGCGGCGCGATGCGCAGGTGCTCGGCGAGCGCGCTGAGCCGCAGCGCGCCGTGCCGGTTGAGTACGCCGAGCGCCCGGGACTGGGCGGGCGTGACGTCCCAGGGCGCGAGTGCCTCGCGGGTGCGGTGGCGCAGCCGGCGGCTCACCGCCCAGAACGCCTCGGCGAGCCCGTCCTCGCCGCCGTCGTCGCTGTGGTGCGTGTCTGCCGTCACGGGGAATACGGTAGCAGCGGAAGCTGTTGCTCCCTCATGTTGAGGAAACCTCAGCATCTCCGACGTGAGGAAGTACGCCTTGGAACCCGTCCCCGCCCGCCGCGACCGCGGCCCACACAAGGTCAGCGCCGCCGAGAAGGCCCAGGCCCGCCAGGTGTCCCTGCGGCGCATCGGCGCCCTGTTCGCCCGGCACCGGGCGGCCCTCGCCGCCGTCACCGCGATCATCGTGGTCTCCTCGGTGCTCGCCATGGCCTCGCCCTTCCTGCTGCGCGCCGTGATCGACCGGGCCCTGCCGGAACGCGACCTGACGCTGCTGGTCGCGCTGGTGGCCGGCATGGTCGCCGTCGCCGCCGTGACCTCGGTGCTCGGCGTGGCGCAGACCTGGATCTCCACCCGGGTCGGCCAGCAGGTCATGCACCGGCTGCGCACCGACGTCTTCACCCACCTGCAACGGCAGTCGCTGGCGTTCTTCACCCGCACCCGCACCGGCGAGGTGCAGTCGCGCATCACCAACGACATCGGCGGCATGCAGAGCGTGGTCACCTCGACGGCCACCTCGATCGCGGCCAACCTGACCACGGTGGTCGCCACCACGGCGGCCATGGTCGCACTCTCCTGGCGGCTCTCCCTGGTCTCCCTCGTCGTGCTGCCGCCGGCCATCTGGCTGACCCGCCGCGTCGCCCACCTGCGCCGTGAGATCACCGCGCAGCGCCAGCGCGAACTCGCCGACCTCAACGTCACCGTCGAGGAGGGGCTGTCGGTCAGCGGCGTGCACCTGGCCAAGACGCTGGGCACCGGCCCCGCCCTGGCCGCCCGCTTCGCCGCCTCGTCGGAGCGCCTGGTCGACCTGGAACTGCGCTCCGAACTCGCCGGCCGCTGGCGGATGGCCACCATGAGCGTCGTCTTCGCCGCCATCCCGGCGGTCATCTACCTCAGTGCCGGCCTGCCCGGCGCCGCCGGCACGCTCAGCATCGGCACCCTGGTCGCCTTCACCGCGTTGCAGGGCGGGCTGTTCCGTCCCCTGATGGGCCTGCTCAACGTGGGCGTCTCCGTCACCGCCTCGCTGGCGCTGTTCGCCCGGATCTTCGAGTACCTGGACCTGCCCGTCGAGGTGGCCGACCCCGCCGAGCCCGTCGATGTCGACCCCCGCCGGGTGCGGGGCGACCTGCGCCTGACGGACGTCACCTTCAGCTACCCGGGCAGCGACACCGCCGCCGTCGCGGGGATCACCCTCGACGTGCCGGCCGGCACCGGCCTGGCCCTGGTCGGCGAGACGGGCTCCGGCAAGAGCACCCTGGCCGCGCTCGTCAGCCGCCTGCACGACCCGACGAGCGGCCGGATCAGCATCGACGGCGTCGACCTGCGCGACCTGCGCCTGGCCGACCTGGCCGCGATCGTCGGCGTGGTCAGCCAGGAGACGTACCTGCTGCACACCACGGTGCGGGAGAACCTGCGCTACGCCCGCCCGGACGCCACCGACGCCCAGATCGAGGACACCGCCCGCGCCGCCCAGATCCACGACCTGATCGCCGGGCTGCCCGACGGCTACGACACCGTCGTCGGCTCCCGGGGGCACCGCTTCTCCGGCGGCGAGAAGCAGCGCCTCGCGATCGCCCGTACGCTGCTGCGCGACCCGCGCGTCCTGATCCTCGACGAGGCCACGAGCGCGCTGGACACCGAGACCGAGCGCGCCGTGCAGCGGGCGTTCGACGAGGTGGCCCGGGGCCGTACCACCATCACGATCGCGCACCGGCTCTCCACCGTGCGCGACGCGGACCAGATCGCCGTGCTCGACCACGGCCGGATCGTCGAGTCCGGCAGCCACGACAGCCTGTTGGAGCGGGCCGGCCGCTACGCCACCCTCGCCGCCTGACTGCGGCACCTCGGTCTCAAAACCGTCGCAATATCTGTCTCATTATTCTGCGCCGGCCGGGTCGAGGTGGCGGTAGAGGGTGGCCCGCGAGACCCCGAGCGCGGCGGCGATCTCGTCCGCTGAGTGGCGGCCCTCGGCGTGCATCCGCCGGGCCGTCTCGACCTGCTCCGGACCCATCGCCCGGGGCCGTCCGGGGCGGCGCCGGCCCCTCGCCGCACCGCCGGAAGCCGGCGCACCCTCGCCGCCGCCGGTAGCCGGCGCATCCGCGCCACCGTCGGCCGCCGTGCCCGCGCCACCACCGGCTGTCGGCGTGCCCGTGCCGCCCGACGTGCCCGTGCCGCCCGACGTGCCCGTGCCGTCGGCCGGGCCGGGGTCGACCGGATCGCCGAGCAGTCGGCGCACGCCGTCCAGCATGTCCGCCCGCAGCACCGCGTCCGGCACGTCGGCGAAGAAGACGATCGGGTCGCTGCACATGGCGACCGCCTGCACCGCCCGCACCCGCTCCCGGCGTCCGGCGTCCGGTCCGGCGATCAGTTCGTTGGCCCGCATCGCGATGCGCATCAGGCGATGGAAGGTGTCGCCCCGGGTGATGAGCGCGATGTCGTGGAAGAGCATGCCGAGCGGGCGGCGGTGGGCCAGCATGGTGCCCACCCAGCCCTCCACCACCGCCCATCGGGCCCGCTCGCGTGGCCCCGCCTCGGCCGCGTCCAGCAGCGCCTCCAGGTCGGACACCAGCGGCTCGATCAGGGCGGTGAGCAGGTGCTCCTTGCTGGGAAAGTGGTAGAGGATCGCGGCCTTGGTCAGCCGCAGTCGCTCGGCGATCTGGCGCAGCGGAGTGCGCTGGTAGCCGTGCTCGGCGAACAGGTCGAGCGCCACGCGCAGGATCCTGGTGCGGGTGTCGTCGGGCGCCTCGACGGTCATGGCGGCAAGCCTAGCGGCGTCTGACCGGTGGGAGGCGTCACTGTTGATTCGACTGACCGGCGGTCAGTACAGTGTGGTCGTCAGCACCGTCAGCGGCAGGAGGGGTCATGCCCGTCATCTCCATCGATGACCTGGTCAAGACGTTCGGCAGCGTCCGCGCGCTCGACGGGCTCGACCTGACGGTCGAGGCGGGGGAGGTGCACGGCTTCCTCGGCCCCAACGGCTCCGGCAAGTCCACCACCATCCGCGTCCTGCTCGGCCTGCTGCGCCGCGACGCGGGCGACGTGCGGGTCTTCGACGCCGACCCGTGGCGCGACGCGGTGGCCCTGCACCGCCGGCTGGCGTACGTGCCCGGCGACGTGAACCTGTGGCCCAACCTCTCCGGCGGAGAGGCGATCGACCTCTTCGGCCAACTGCGCGGCGGCCTCGACCGGCGCCGCCGAGACGACCTGCTGGAGCGCTTCGACCTCGACCCGACGCGCAAGTGCCGCACCTACTCCAAGGGCAACCGGCAGAAGGTCGCCATCGTCGCCGCCTTCGCCTCGGACGTCGAGCTCTACGTGCTCGACGAGCCCACCTCCGGGCTCGACCCGCTCATGGAGGCCGTGTTCCAGGACGAGGTCCGCCAGCTCAAGCGCGACGGCGCCACCGTCCTGCTCTCCAGCCACGTGCTGGCCGAGGTCGAGGCGCTCTGCGACCGGGTCAGCATCATCCGCGAGGGCCGCACCGTCGAGTCCGGCACCCTCACCGAGCTGCGCCACCTCACCCGTACGGCCGTCACGGTCGAGACCGCGCGGCCGGCGACGGGCCTGGACGCCCTGCCCGGCGTGCACGACGTGCGCGAGGTCGACGGGCGCACCCACCTGGAGGTCGAGCCCGCCCACCTCGACGAGCTGCTCGGGCACCTCGTCCGCTTCGGCGTACGCGCGCTGACCAGCGCCCCGCCCACCCTGGAGGAGCTGTTCCTGCGCCACTACGGCGACGAGCGCGCCGCCCGCGCCTCCGTGGCGGGCCCGGCCGACGGTGACCGCCCGACCGCCGACCGGCCGGCGGGTGCCCGGTGAGCGCGTTCACCGGCACCGGGCGGCTCGCCCGCCTCGTGCTGCGCCGCGACCGGGTCCGCCTGGCCATCTGGGTGTTCGGCACGCCCCTGCTCGGCTACGCCCTCGCCGGCAGCGTCAAGGAGTTCTACCCGGACGAGGCGGCCCGGGTCGGCTACGCCGGCACGTCGGCCTCCAGCCTGGTCGCCCGCGCGTTCAACGGGCCGATCGCCGGCACCGACCTCGGCGCGGTGGTGGTCGCCGAGACGTACGTGACGCTCGCCCTGCTCGCCGCGCTGCTGAGCACCTTCGCGGTCGTCCGGCACACCCGGCAGAACGAGGAGACCGGCCGGGCGGAGCTGCTCGGCGCCTCCGTCGTCGGCCGGTACGCGCTGCTCACCGCCGCCCTGCTGGTGATCGTCGCGGCGAACGTGGCCGCCACCGTCCTGCTCGCCGCCGCCCTGGCCGGCGCCGGGCTGCCGCTCGCCGGTTCCGTCGCCGCGGCCGCCGCCATCGGTGGCGTCGGAGTGGCGTTCACCGGCGTCGCCGCCGTCACCGCCCAACTGTCGGTCACCTCCCGGGGCGCCAACGCGCTCGCCGCCGCCGCCGTCGGGATCTCCTTCCTGCTCCGCGCCGCCGGTGACGTGCTGGGCGAGCAGACCGACGGCGGCCTGCGCGTGGTCAGCGCCTGGCCGTCCTGGCTCTCGCCGCTCGGCTGGGGCAACCAGGTGCGTGCCTTCGACGGCGAACGCTGGTGGACGCTGGCGCCGCCCGTGGCGCTGCTGGTCGCCGGCGTGGCGCTCGCGTACGCCCTCGCCGAGCGGCGCGACATCGGCGCCGGGCTCGTCGCACCCCGGCGCGGGCCGGCCACGGCCACGCCCGGCCTGCTCAGCCCCGCCGGGCTGGCCTGGCGGTTGCAGCGCGGCGCGCTGCTCGGCTGGGCGGTCGGGGTGGCGGTGCTCGGGTTCTCGATGGGCGTCGCCGGCGACGAGTTCAACGCCATGATCGAGGAGAACCCCGCCGCCGCCGAGGCCATCAGCGCCATGGGCGGCGGCGCGCGGCTGATCGACGCGTACCTGGCGGCGATGCTGGGGCTGTTCGCGCTGACCATCGGGGCGTACGTGGTGCAGGCGCTGCTGCGCACGCGCACCGACGAGGCCGACGGGCTGCTGGAGGCGGTGCTCGCCACGGCGGTCGGGCGTACCCGCTGGCTCGTCACCCAGGTGGCCGCGGCGACGCTCGGCGCGCTCGCCCTGGTGCTGCTGGGCGGGCTCACCACCGGGCTCGGCTACGGCCTGGTCGCCGGCGACCCGCTCGGCCGGGCCGTCGAGCTGGGCGGGGCGGCGCTCGTGCGGCTGCCGGCCCTGCTCGTGGTCGTCGGGGTGGTGACGGCGCTGTTCGGGCTGCTGCCCCGCTGGTCGGCGGCGCTGTCCTGGGCGGCGCTGATCGTGTTCCTGCTGCTCGGGCAGCTCGGCGCGGTGCTCGACCTGCCGCAGGCGGCGCTGAACCTGTCGCCGTACACCCATGTGCCGTCGGCCCCGGCGGTCGACCCGGCGGTGCTGCCGCTGGCCGTGCTGACGGCGGTGGCGGCGGCGCTGCTGGCGGCCGGCATGGCCGGCTTCCGCCGCCGCGACGTCCCGAGCTGACGGGGGCGCGTGTCAGGAGGCGGCGAGGGGTTCCCGGGAGCCGGCGTCGAGCCGCGCGGCCACCCGGGTGACCGCGTCGCGGATCATCGTGCCGTACCCGTCGTCCGGCAACTCCGCGGCCAGGGGCGCCGCGAGCGCCAGGTGCTCCCGGGCGCGGGCCACGTCGCCGGCGCGACGGTACGCGTCGGCGAGGTTGAGGTGCAGGGACGGCAGCAGGGCGCGGACCCGCAACGAAGCGTGGTGCCGCTGGACGCGCTCGTCGCTGAGGTCGGCTACGGCGGCCAGCGCGCGGTGGTCCCCCGCCACCTCGTCAGCGACCGCATCTCGGGTCTCGACCGACTCGAGGGTCAAGCCGATCGGCGCCGACTGCACCTGTGGAGGCGCAACTGGTCCCTGCGCCGGTCGGCAGCAGCGATGGCGATTCCTCCGGGCTGCGGAGACCGGCGGCGACGCGCACGTCAGCCGGGGTAGCGGGTCCTCCAGTGCGGATCGGTCGGGGGGAAGTACTCGCCCCCCGACGGGCTGTCGTGCAGCTCGGTGACGAGGTCGCGGGCCAGCGTGTCGGCCGTCCAGGCCAGCTCCAACCGGGACAGCCAGTCGACGGGGAGCGCGTCCGGCCCGTGCGCCGTGCCGAGCAGGGCGCCGGCCACCGTCACGGCATGGCCACCGTCGCCGGCCGAGGCGGCGAACAGGAGCGCCTCGCGTACCGTCTCCCGGCCCGGGAAGCAGGCCACGGCGTAGACGCCGCCGGCCAGCGCGGAGACCGCCCGCGCGTCAGGGGCGAGGCGCGCCAGCTCACCCCGCGAGGCGGGACCCGACCGGGCCGCCGTCAGGGCCGGAACCAGGGACCGCTCGGCGGCCTCGGGCCACTTCCCGGGCTCCGACGCCACGCTCCCGATGGCCTCGACGGGCGGACGTCCCGCGGCGAGCAGACGGACCACCGCACCACCCAGCCCGGCGGCGCCGACGGCGTCGCCCGCGTGCGTGAGGGCGGCCATCTCCGCCGCCTCGCACGGGTAGAGGCCGACCGGCAGGGTCCGGGTGAGCGCGTGCGCCCCGGTGCTCGTACCGCTGGGCTCGTCGATCGTGCCCATCTCGCGCCGTCGCAGCGCCGCCACCGTCGCCGGCGCAGACCCGCGCCGCTCGGCCAGCGCCGGTACCCGCACCAGCCAGCCCCGCGGCCCGTTGCCTTCGCCGCCGACCTCGAAGCCGGGTACGCCCTGGATCGCGGCCCAGCCCCGGTACGACTCCCACACCACGCTCGGCGGGTGGCAGATGCCCCGGTGCCGGTGCCGGACGTGGGCGCGGATCAGGCCGTCGACGGTGAAGCAGGCGAGCTGCCCGGCAGTGGTAGCCGGTAGCGGCCCGGACGCCGGCACTTCGCCACCCACCGCGCTGATCGCGTCACCGAGCATCAGCCCGAGCACACAGCCCCGAGCGGTCGCGAGCTGCTGCGCCGTCACCTTGGTCACACCGTGAAGCATAGGAGCGGGTGGCACGGGGCCGCCTCGGGGCGGGAGAGCCCGTGGCCGGACGGAGGCCGGCGAGTTGGACGTAGATCTCGCGCTTGACGGTCGCCTCGCCACGCCGGTCCAGGACGTAGCCGGCCAGCCAGATCCAGCCGGCGTACGTCGGTTGGTCGCAGAGCGAGACGACGCGGAAGGTCAGGGCGCGGTCGCCGGCGAACTGCACCGAGGCCCGGCCGTCGATGACGAGCAGGTCGCCGGGGGAGGGGCGCGCCGTCACCAGTGGCCGGCGTTGCGGTGGTGCTCCTCCGGCGGCCGGCACTTCCGCGCGTGCATGATCTGCCAGTCGCGCAGCGCCCGCTTGATGCGGTCGTTCTCCTGGCTGAGCAGCCGTACCGTCTCGTTGAGCATGGCCAGTTCGTCGGAGACCCGGGCCTGGAACTCGCGTACCTCCACGGGGTCGACGCCGCGCCGGCGCGCGGCGAACTCGCGGGTCCGCACCTCGTGCGGCGTCAACCGGCCCGGGTAACCGGCTGGGTAGGGCTGGCCGCCTCGATACACCTGAGCCACGACGATCCTCTCTCCAGGGCAGGCGGGAGCGCGCAGGCTCCGCGCGGTGGGGTCTGGAAGGGCGGGTCGCCCGCGCGGGGGTCGCGGACGACCCGCCCGCTCGGCCGCCGCAGCCCGATTCAGCGGTACGACAGCAGAGCAGCCGGACGGGGCCGGGACGGGCACACACACCCGCCCCGACCAGGGGGATGAGCCGAACTCGTTGCCACGCGAGGAGCGGCTCTCAATCAACATAACTAGACATGTCAGATGAGTCAACGTTGCTTGTTGGGCGCGTCGCGGTGTGATCGAATCGGATTGCCACGCGAGGAGTGCCATGCGAGAAGTGCCGGATTACTGGCGCATCGCCGACGATGTGATCGTCGACGTCAGATCCAAGAAGTTGAAGCCGGGGGACAAGCTGCCCTCGATCGCCGAGATGCGCGAGAGCTACGGCGTGAGTCACGGGACCGTGCAGATGGCCTATGCCCGACTTGAGGCCCTGCGCGTCATCCGGCGACATCAGGGCAAGGGTGTCTTCGTAACCGATCCGAAGCTCTGGATGCGGGAGCCCTGATCGGCTGCCCCTGCGCTGCACGATGAACCCGGCATCCGGCGCTCGGCAGCCAGCACCCGGCACTCGGCATCCGGTGGGCCGAGGCTCTCCATGGTGCGCCGGGGCCTGGCACCACTGTGCACCGCCCACCGATGTCCTCTGGCGGCGAGTGGCGGCACGATCATCTGAGGTAGGCCCGGCCAAAGTGGTGGACGGCTTCCGGGTGAGTGACAAACGATCATCGGCGCCATAGCACGGTTGCGGATGCGGGTGGGAGTTGTCCACAGCGGCACTGCTGTCCACAGCGCTCGGGGGGTCCACGTGGCGGGCGGTGGCCGTGTGCGGCACGGTCGGCGGCGTGAACTCCGTGCTGCGGGCCCTGGTCGAGGGCAACGGCGGGCTCGTCACCCGACGCGCCGCCGCACAGGTGCTCCCGCGCTGGGTGCTGGAGGACGCGTCGCGTTCCGGACGCCTGTTCCGGCTTCTGCCCGGGGTCTACGTGGACGCCGCCCTGGTCGACAGCGGGGAGGGCGCGCCGCCGCTGGCCCGGGTCACCCCGGTCCTGGCCCGCCGGGCAGCCGTGGCCTACGCGGGCGGGCGCGGTGCGCTGAGCCACCTCAGCGCCCTGGACGTGTGGAAGCTGCGCAGTCAGCCGCCCGGCGAACCGGTACACCTCGACGTGTCGACCGGTGCGGGGCTGCGCAGCGGGCCGCACCTGGTCGTACACCATCGCCGGTGCTTCGCCCCGGAGCCACCTCACGCGCAGATCCGCGACGGCGTGCCGGTCACCCGACTGGACCGGACGCTCGTCGACGCGTGGCCGCTGCTGCCTCCGGTGGACCGGCCGGCGACCCTCATCGGGGCGGTCAACGACCGCCTGACCACCCCGCAGCGGATCGCCGCCGCGTTGACGACCGCGCCGAAGCTGGCGGAACGCGCCGCGCTACGCCGGCTGCTGGACCGGCTCGCCGCCGGCTGCCGCAGTCAGCTGGAGATCTGGGGACACGACCACGTCTTCGTCGGGCCGGGAATGCCGGCGTTCCAACGGCAGGCGCGGGTGCGGCTCGGTGAACGGATCGTCTACCTCGACCTGTTCGCGGAGGCCGAGCTGGTCGACATCGAGCTGGACGGCGCGACGACCCACGCCGACCCGCGGGAACGCGAGATCGACCTGCGACGCGACGCACTGTTGGCGGCCAGGGGCGTTCTCGTCGTCCGTTTCACGCATCGCCGCCTGTTCCACGAACCCGACGAGGTACGTCGCGAGACGCTCGCGATCCTCGCGACCCGCCGGAGGCAGGACTTCGCGCCCGACCCCGGGTTGAGGCGGCGACTCCTCATCGAATGAGCCGTGCCGAAGGTGGCCGCTCCCCGCACGGCTCTGCCGACCACGATCATTTGATGAGGAACCGGTGAACCTGATCCCCACCCTCCGGTTGTCCATCAACTGATCACGGAAATGATCCGGCGTGCGCGCCCCACGTCGGAAGTTGTGAGGCGTCGGCTGTTCGGGGGTGGCGCGGAGACCAACGTGAAGGAATGGTTGTCGGCGTGAAGGCCTTCGTGGGGGTTACGGACGAGAAGTGGTACCGCTTCCTGGCTGCCCGCCCCGAGCTCAACGAGGTCAACTTCTGGCGCCCGTCGGGCGGCGGGTTTCGGGCCCTCACACCTGGAGAACCCTTCTTCTTCAAGGCGCACCATCCGCTCAACCGCGTCATCGGTGGCGGCTTTTTCAGCGGCTTCACCCAACTGCGAATTTCCGAGGCATGGGAGCTGTTCGGGGAGGCCAACGGCGCGGCGAGCATCGACGAGATGCGCCGCAGCGTCGGCCGCTACCGAAGGCAGCCGATCGCACCCGACGAGGACCCCGTCATCGGCTGCATCTTCGTGCGTGACGCCAGCTTCTTCTCGGACGAGTCCACTGTCGGCCCGCCGCCGGAGTTCAAGTCGAACGTGGTTCAGGGCAAGACGTACGACCTTGCGGACGTCGCCTGGGGCGACTACTTCGAACTACTCATCCATCGCCTGGTCGGCACGCCTTTCGAACTCGACCTGAGTGAACCCTGGCATCGGCCCGGTCCGGTCTACGGAGATCCACGGTTGGTGCCACAGCGGCTGGGCCAGCAGTCGTTCAAGGCCGTGGTGCTCGGGGCGTACGGCCGGCGCTGCGCGGTCACCGGCAACAGGGTCCAACCGGTGTTGCAGGCCGCGCACATCCGACCGTTGCCGAGGGGCGGCGAGCACCGCCTGGACAACGGCCTGCTCCTGAAATCCGACGTGCACATCCTCTTCGACAAGGGCTACCTGGGCGTGGATCCCAGGTACCGACTCGTGGTCAGCCCTCGGCTTCGCAGCGAGTTCGGCAACGGCGAGCAGTTCTATGCCAAGGCGGGTGAGCAGATAGCTGTTCCAGATCGCCGGGCCGACCGACCGAACGCAGAGTTCCTGGAATGGCACCTCGACACCGTCTACAAGGCGGCCTGACCCATAGCCGAGGTTGAGTGTCATTCGACCGGGGAGGCGCGGTCAGTTCGGGTGGGGTGGTTCGTCGAGGATGGCGCTGAAGCGTTCCTCGGCGAGGTCGAGCTGGCCGAGGATGTGCTCCTTCACCGGTGCCGACAGGGGAGTGTCCGCCCTGGTGACGAGGTCCCGGTAGACCGGTACGAGCGGGCGGTACTTGCGCGCCGACGAGGTGACCTTCGGCCCGACGGTGTGGATGACGCCCACCCCGTTGTCCGTGAAGTCGGAGATCTTGATGACCCGCGCCCACGGCTCCCGGTCGAGGCTGGCCGCCACGTGCTCGCGGTACTGCACGTGCTTGTCCCGGCCCGGGTCGTACGCCGGATTGGTGACCGCGCCGACCAGGCGGGCCACTCGCGGGCCGAACCGCTGCGCGAGCACGGCCAGGGCGGCGGCGGTGGCGTCCTCGCCGTCGTACGCCCCGCCAGGCTCGCCGGACGTCGCGGCGGCCAGCTCGTCGGGGTGGTCCTCCACCGCGTCGTGCAGCAGGCCGGCGACGATCACGTCGACGTCGCGGACCTGGTAGTGGTGCATCAGCCGGATCGCCACCCGCAGCAGGTGGTTCAGGTAGGGCTCGCGTACCCGCCGGTCGTCGCGGTGCAGCTCGGCGGCGAGGTCGAGGGCCTCGGTGAGCCGTTGCCGCGCGGCCTCGTCGAACGCGCGCAGCTCCAGCCGGAACCGGGCCAGCAGGCCGGGCTCGCCGTGGATCTCGGTGATCGCGTGCATCGGCATGGTGGCCAGGTAGGCGGGAAACTCCATCCGCCACTTATAGCCGATCTTCACCGTGCCGGGCGCCCCTGGCGTCGGCCACCCGACGCCAGTACCTCCGGGCGGCGGTCACCGCGACGGCAGCCGGTCACGCGCCGGAGACGCGCTTGACCAGGCGTACGGTGGTGCCGTCGGCGCTGCCGTCCACGCTGGCCTCGTCCATCAGCCGGGTCATGATCAGCTGACCCCGGCCGCGCTCGCCGTCGTCGGGGGTCGCCTCCCGCCAGCCGCCGGTGTCGGTGACCACCATCTCCAGCCGGTCGGCGCGCAGGCGCCCCCGTACGGTGACCGACACGTCCGGGGCGAACCGGTAGCCGTGCTCGATCGCGTTGGCGCACGCCTCGCCGGCCGCGATCAGCGCCGCGTCGACGTCGGCCTCGCCGATGCCGAGGCCGGTCAGCCACTCCCGTAGCGCCTCGCGGGTCGGCGCGAGCTGACCCGGGTCGGCCGTCAGCGTCGCGGCGAAGGCCGCCGGCTCTCGGTGCCGGTAGACCAGCACCGCCACGTCGTCGTTGCGGGTGTCGGGCAGCAGGTCCCGGACCATCCGGTCGGCCAGCGCCCCCTCGGGCAGCTCGCGGCCCTGGGTGAGCGCGGCGACCGCCCGGGAGATGCCGGCGTCGATCAGTTCCCGGCGGCGCTCGACGAGCCCGTCGGTGTAGAGCAGCAGCGTCGAGCCGGGCCGCAGCCGTGCCCCTGCCTCCGGCCGGCCGGGCACCGCGACGCTGGCCAGCGGCACCGAACCGGCCCGGGTCAGCAGCTCGGCGGAGCCGTCCGGGTGCACCAGGATGCCCGGCGGGTGACCCGCCGACGAGTAGCGGAGCAGGCCCAGCGAGCGGTCGATGATGGCGCAGAAGACGGTGGTGCAGGCGCCGCCGGGCACCATGCGGGCGAAGTCGTCCAGCGCGCTGAGGACCTCGGCGGGGCTCTTGGCCTGCAGGAGCAGGGCGCGTGAGGCGCTGCGCAGCTGACCCATAACGGTGGCGGCGGGCAGGCCCCGCCCCACCACGTCGCCCACCACCACGCCGACGAGGTCGCCGGGAAGCTGCACCACGTCGTACCAGTCTCCGCCCACCTCCAGGGGCGCCACCGCCGGCTGGTAGCGGGTCGCGAACCCGGTCGGCAGGTCGACCGGGCCGAGCATCGCCCGCTGCATGGCCAGGGCGACCGTCCGCTGGGTCTCGAAGGCCCGCGCCCGGACCAGCGCCTGGGCCAGCGCGGCGCAGAGCTGCCGCACCAGCGGCCGGTCCACCGTCGGTACCGACCGGGGCGGATCCAGTTCCAGCCACACCCCGCCGGGTGCCCCGCCCGGCTCGATGCGGGCCCCGATCGCGGTGACCCGACCCGCGTCGTCGACGGCCAACTGCGGGTCGCCGTCCGCGGGCAGGCCGTCGAGGGCCCGCTGCACCTGCCGGGTCAGCGTCAGTCCCTGGGTCACCACCAGCGGCGTGCCGGCGGCGTCGGCGCAGACCGCCAGGCCGCGGGTGCCGTCCAGCAGGGTGCACAGCTCGGAGAGGCCGGCGTCGAGCACCTCGGCCACGTCGGTGGCGCGGGCGAGCCGGCCGGAGAGCGCGGCCAGGGCGGTCTGCCGGGCGGCGGCCCGGACCTCGGCGGTCACGTCGCGCAGCGTGGCGACGTAGAGGCGGCGGCCGGTACGCGGCTCGCGCAGCGAGTTGTAGACCGCCTCGGCCCAGATCCGGTGTCCGTCGGCGTGCCGCAGCGGCAGGGTGACCCGCCCCCGGTCGGAGCCGCGCGCGGCGCGCAGCACGTCGATCAGCAGCCGCCGGTCGGCGGGCGCGGCGTCGGCCTCCGGCCACCAGGCGTGCGGTGGCGCGACCGGTGTCGCCAGCCGGTCGGCGCCGACCAGGCGGCAGAACGCCTCGTTCGCCTCGACCAGCGCCCCGTCGGCGTCGACCACGGCGAACGCGTCCTGCAACGACTCGATGAGCGCCGCCCGCCAGGTCGCCTCCTCGTTGCGCAACCGGGCCAGCTCCAGGTGCGCGCCGACCCGGGCCAGCAGTTCCTCGGAGGAGAACGGCTTGGCCAGGTAGTCGTCGGCCCCGGTCCGCAGCCCCTCGACCGCCGCCTCCTCGCCGGCGCGGGCGGAGAGCACGATGATCGGCAGCCCGGCCGTACGCCGGTCGGCGCGCAGCGCCCGGACCAGCCCGAAACCGTCGAGGCGGGGCATCATCACGTCGGTCAGCACCAGGTCCGGCACCCGCTCGGCGACGCGGTCGAGCGCCTCCCGGCCGTCGGCCGCGACGACGACCCGGTGGTGGGGCGCGAGCAGGCTCGCCAGGAAGGCGCGCAGGTCGGCGTTGTCGTCGACCACCAGCACCGTGGCGGCGTCCTGGGCGTCGTCGTCGGTCCGGTCCGTGGGGGCGGGCGCGGCCTCCGGCAGCCAGCGCAGGGCCTCGGCGACGTACGCCTCGTGTGCCGGCTCGTGAGCCCGCTCGCGGCGCGTGGCGGTGGCGGTGGCGGTGGCCCAGCCGTACGGCAGGCGGACGGTGAACGTCGATCCCTCGCCCTCGACCGAGCGCACGCTGACCTCGCCACCGTGCAACCGGGCCATCTCCTGCACCAGCGCCAACCCGATGCCGGTGCCCTCGTGCGACCGGCCGCCGGCGCCGCGTACGCGGTGGAAGCGGCGGAACAGCAGCGGCTGCTGGTCGGCGGGCACACCGACGCCGGTGTCGTCGACGGACAGCGTGACGCGCTCGCCGTCGCCGCGCAGCCGCAGGCGCACCGTGCCGGCCAGGGTGTACTTCAGGGCGTTGGAGAGCAGGTTGACGACCACCTTCTCCCACATGTCGCGGTCCACGTACGCGGTGCGCGGCAGCGCCTCCACGTCGACCCGGTAGGTCAGTCCGGCCTCGCGCATGGCGTACGCGAAGGACTCGGCGACGCCGGCGGTGAGCGCCGGAAGGTCGGTCTCCACGCGTTCCGGGTCCAGCCGGCCGCCCTCCATGCGGGCGAAGTCGAGCATGTCGTTGACGAGCTTGCGCAGCCGGCCGGTGTTGCGGTGCACCAGCTCCAGGCGTTCGCGCTGGCCCGGCGGGAGCGGCTCGCGGCGGTCGGCGAGGCTCTCGCGCACCGGCCCGGCGATCAGTGTCAGCGGGGTGCGCAGCTCGTGGCTGACGTCGGTGAAGAACTCCGTCTTCGCCGCGTCCAGCTCGGCCAGGGCCGCGGCCCGGCGGCGCTGCGCCTCGTACGCCAGCACGTCGCCCAGCGCCGTCGAGACCCGGCTGGCCACCAGGTCGAGGAAGCCGGCGTACGCGTCGTCCAGCCTGCGGAAGGGGCTGACGCCGGCGACCAGCACGCCGGTCGGGCGGGCCTGTCCGGTGGCCAGCAGGGGCAGCACCACCACCTCGTCCACGGGCACTCCGACGACCGCCCCGGCGTGTGCGCGGGGGTCGCCGGGCAGGGCCACGCCCCGGACCCGCGCGGAGCGGCCGGTCCGCGCGACCTCGCCGATCTGCGCCAGCCACCCGGCGCTCGCTGCGGCGGCGTCGGCCACGCCGACCGAGGCGGCCAGGACCAGTTCGTCCGCGTCCTCCGACGCGCCGCCGTCCGGTCCGGGGCCGGTTCCTCCACCGTCGCCGGCTGCGGCCGGACCCCCGTGCGGCGTCGTCCCCTCGGGGCGCAGGTAGATCATCACGGCGGGCAGGTCGGCCGGGCTGCCGGTCAGGACCCGGGCCGACGCGCGCACGGCGTCGCGGGTGGTGTCCGCCGCCGCGATCGAGACCGAACCCAGCTCGCGCAGCGTCTCCAGCCGCCGGTCACCCAGCACCCGCGCGGTGACGTCCGTGGTGGCCACGAAGATGCCGGGGATCCGGCCGGCGTCGGCACGCACCGGGCTGTAGGAGAAGGTCCAGTACGTCTCCTCCAGGTAGCCGTGCCGGTCGAGCATCAGCAGTTGGTTCTCCGCGTACGTGGCGCCGTGGCCGGCGAGCACCTGGTCGGTCAGCGGACCCAACTCGGCCCAGACCTCCTGCCAGCACCGCGCGCCCGGCTGACCGATCGCGGCCGGGTACTTGTCGCCGAGGACCGGCGTGTACGCGTCGTTGAAGATCTGCACCAGTTCGGGGCCCCACCACAGCAGCATCGGGATCTTCGACGGCAGCACGGTGCGCACCGCCGCGCACAGCTCCGGCGGCCAGGTCTCCACCGGACCCAGGGGAGTGGCCGCCCAGTCGGTGGCCCGGTGCGCGGCGCTGGTCGGATCGTCGCCGGCGAAGAGGTCGACGGCCACGCCGGCGCCCGCCGGTTCGGCGCGCTGCTTCGAATCCACGTCCCGGCCCCCTGTCGCCGCCCTGGTGTCCGGGTCGCTGGCAGCCGTCGAGCCCTGCCCTCATCGTCCCGCCGGGGTGACTTTCCCCAACCGGCCACGGCTTGAACCGTCCATCGACGTGACCCGACCCGCACCCCCGAGTCGGCCTCGATCACGCAGGTGTGGTGCCCGCGGAAGTCGGGAAGGCCCGATGACCCCACCAGAACGCCGTGATCGACGTGGGAGGGGGTGGGTCAGGGGGCCAGCCAGGCGGTGGCGCGGGTGCGGATGGTCGGGGGGATCTCGTGGTGGCCGGGGAACTCGTCGTAGGTGACGTCCTGCCCGACGGTCAATCCCACCGGCTGCCCGGCGACTCAGCCGCTGACCCGGCGGACCAGCCGGGACGGGAACATCGTCGCCGGCGGCACCGGCCGCCCGTCCAGTACGGCGGTCGCCGCCGCCGAGGCGATCTGCGTGACCGGGTGGGTGGCCGTGGTCAGCGCGGGGGTGGTCATCGCGGCGAGCGGGATGTCGTCGAAACCGGTCACCGCGACGTCCCCGGGCACCTGGACGCCGTCGCCGCGCAGCCCGTCGATCACCCCGAGGGCGGTGGCGTCGCTGCTGCCGACGATCGCGTCCGTGTCCGGCCAGCGTGCCAGTACCTCCCGGGCCGCCGCCCGGCCCCGGTCCGCGCTGAAGTCACCCGGGACCAGGCGCACCGGCAGGGCGGCGTCGCGCACCACCCGCCGGTACGCGCCGACGGAGCGGCCGGCGCACGACAGCCAGCGGGGCCCGGTCACCATGGCGATGCGGCGGCGTCCGCTGGCGTACAGGTGCCGGACCACGGCCTCGGTGCCGCCGCCGTTGTCCACGTCGAAGGCCGGTACGAGGGCCGAGCCGATGCCGATCGAGGCCACCCGGCCGCGCAGTCCCACCGGGACGGCGTCCAGCACCGTCTCGGTGGTGTTGATCAGGATGATCCCGCCGACGCTGCGGTCCCCGGCCAGCCGGCGCACCTCGCCCGGGGCACGGGTGGGCAGCCAGTGCAGCGCCACCCCCAGCCCGTACGGCGCGCAGACCCGGGCGCACGCGCCGAGGACCCGGTCGACGTACGGGTCGTCGAGGACCGTGGGGGCGGTGCCGGTCACCGCCACCACCAGCCGGACGCCGGTGCCCCGGACCAGCGCGCGGGCGGCCGGGTTCGGCGCGTAGCCGAGCAGGTCGGCCGCGACCGTCACCCGCTCGCGGGCGGCGGCGGAGGCGTACCCGGTGCCGGCGAGCACCCGCGAGGCGGTGGCTCGCGAGACCCCCGCCGCCCGGGCGACGTCCTCCAGGGTCGGTGGTCGGTGCGTCGTCGTCATCCTGGTTCTCCCCGTGGTCGGCCGTCGCGGCGTGGACGGTCGACCGAATCATGCCCCGGCGACGTGTCCACGGTAAGGGGCGCGGCCGGGTTGTCCTGAAAGCGCTCTCAGGTGTGGGATCGGGCGGGAGAGCACCCGAGGCGAGAGGACGCCCCCGTGAGCCGTACCGTCGCCCCGCCCGCCGTGCCGCCGCCGGTCGTACCGCGGTCGGTGCTCGCCGCCCGAACCGGCGTGGCCGTGGTGTTCGCGCTCAACGGCCTGGCCGTGGCCACCTGGTTCTCCCGGGTGCCCGCCGCCCGGGACGCGCTCGGGCTCAGCGCCGGCCGGCTCGGGCTGCTGCTGCTCGCCATGTCCGTCGGCGCGCTCCTCGCGATGCCCACCGCCGGCCTGGTGGCCCAGCGGCTCGGCGCGGCCCGCACCGTCGCCCTCTCCACCCTGGTCGTCGCGACCGGGCTGACCGTGACGGGAATCGGGGCCCTGGCCGGCTCCCCGGTCGGGGTGGCGGTGGGGCTGTGCGCCCTCGGCTACGGCTCCGGCATCTGCGACGTGGCGATGAACGTCGAGGGCGCGGCGGTCGAGCGGCGGCTGGGTCGTACGGTCATGCCCCGCTTCCACGCGGCGTGGAGCCTCGGTTCCGTGGCCGGCGCCGGCCTGGGCGCCGGGGCGGCCCGCCTCGGCGTGCCGGTGGCCGCGCACCTGGCCGCGCTGGCCGCCGTGGTGCTGCTCGGCACGCTGCTGGCCGTCCGGTCGTTCCTGCCGGCGGCCGAGAGCGGCACCGCCTCCGCGTCGGCCGCCCCGGCCGAGCGCCGCCGCGAGCTGCTGGCCGCCTGGCGGGAGCCGCGTACCCTGCTCATCGGCCTGCTGGTGCTGGTGGCGGCGTTCGCCGAGGGCAGCGCCAACGACTGGCTGGCGGTCGCCTTCATCGACGGCCACGACCTCGGCGAGGCGGCCGGGGCCGCGGTCTTCGGCGTCTTCGTCGTCGGCATGACCCTGGGGCGCACGATGGGCACCGTCGCGCTGGACCGGTGGGGTCGGGTGCCCGTCCTGTCCGCCACGATCCTGCTCGCCACGGTCGGCGCGGGCGTGGCGGTGCTCGCCGGCTCCGGGCCGGTGGCGATCGCCGGCGTCGCGCTCTGGGGGATCGGCGCGTCGCTGGGCTTCCCGGTCGGGATGAGCGCGGCGGCTGACGACGAGCGGCGGGCGCCGGCCCGCGTCAGCGTGGTCGCCGTGATCGGATACACCGCGTTCCTGGCCGGACCGCCGCTGCTGGGCCTGCTCGGCGACCGGGTCGGCACCCTGCGGGCGCTGCTCGTCGTGCCGCTGCTGCTGCTGCCCACCCTCGCCCTGGTGCCGGCCACCCGCCCGCCGGCCCGCTGAGGGTCGCCTGACAGGGCACTCACACCCCGCTCGCAGCCGCCTCGCAGGTAAGGGTGCTGCACTGGGCGGACCCGGCGGAGAGGAGCGGGACATGGGCTGGTTCAACCGGCGGCCACGGGCCGCCGACCCGACCCCGACGAAGCTCGACCGGGAGGCGACCCGGGAGGATCTGGCCGCGCTGGAGGCGTTCGTGGCCAGCCGCCGGGGCGTGGAGTTCTACCTGGAACCGGAGACCACCGCGACCGACACCACCGTGGTCGCCATCGCCCACGACGGCGAGTGGATCCGCCGTCGTACCGGCTCGCCGCGCGCGGCCGGCTCCATCGCCCGCAAGCACGCGGTGCCGCTGTACGAGGCCGCCCGCACCGGCTACCCGGAGCGGATGCGGGCGTGGAACCGGGCCCACCCGGAACGCCACGCCCGCTGACGGGTCCGCCGCCCGCCGACCGAGGGCGATACGGTGCCCGCATGGCTGATCGCTCCCGGTCGCTGGGCCGACCCTTCTGGACCTTCTGGACGGCCGCGGCGCTGGCCAACCTGGGCGACGGCATCCGGGTGGCCGCCTTTCCCCTGCTCGCCGCCGCGCTGAGCGACAACCCGGTGGCGGTGGCCGCAGTGGCCGCGGCGCAGTTCCTGCCGTGGCTGGTCACCGGCCTGCTGGCCGGCGCGCTGGCCGACCGTCGGGCGGCGCGCACGCTGATCGCCGCCGCCGACGCCGGCCGGGTCGTGGTGCTGGCGGCGGTGGCCGTCACCGTCGCGACGGGCGTGGCGTCGGTCGGGCTCGTGGTCGCCGCCGCCTTCCTGCTCGGTGTCGGCGAGACCCTGCGCGACACCGCCGCCCAGACCGCGATCCCCCGGCTGGTGGACGACGCGCAACTGGAGCGGGCCAACGGCCGTCTGGTGGCGGGTGAGATCGTGGGCAACGAGTTCGTCGGTCCGCCGGTCGGGGCGCTGCTGTTCGTCGTCGGCGCGGCGCTGCCCTTCGCCGTCAACGGGGCCTCGCTCGCGCTGGCCGTCATGCTCGTGCTGTCCCTGCCCTTGACCCTCGCCCGCCCGGCCCCGGGACGGCCGGCTCCCGGCGAACCGCCCGCCGGGGCGAGCGCCCCGACGCGGGACGGGGCGCTCGCCGGGTTGCGGTGGCTGGCCCGGCAACCCCTGCTCCGTACGCTCGTGCTCGTCGGCGCGGCCGTGGCCGCCGCCGACAGCGCCTGGTTTGCGATCTTCGTGCTGTACGCGCGGGACAGCCTCGGCCTCGGCGCGCTCGGCTTCGGCCTGCTGCTGGCCACCGGCGCGGGCGGCGGCCTCGCCGGCTCCCTCGTCGCCGACCGGCTGATCGCCCGCTTCCGGCACCGGCACGTGCTCACGTGGTCGATGGCGGTCACCGCCGGCGCGCCGGCGCTCCTGGTCGTCGCGCCGCACCGCCTCGCCGCCGTGGCTGTCGTCGTCGGCACCAGCGCGGCGTTCGCCGTCCTCAACGTGGCGGCGCTGTCGCTGCGGCAGCGCCTCGTGCCCGGCGATCTGCTCGGCCGGGTGGTCGCCGCCTCCCGGATGCTCTCCTACGGCTGTGCCGCGCTCGGCGCGCTCGCCGGCGGCGCGCTGACCGCCGGCCTGGGCATGGCGGCGCCCTTCCTGCTCAGCGCGGTCGTGGCGGTCGGCGCGACCGCCGCCTGGTGCGTGGTCTCCCGTCCCGCCGCGCCGGGGGCTGCGGCGCCGGAGCGGGCCTGACGGCCGTCGACGCCCCGCAGCCGCTGCGCCACCCACGGCGGCGGGCCGGCTGCGCGCGTGCCGGTCGGGCGGCGTTGACCGGCGGCGCCGGGGTGTGGCAGCATTCGCGGCCTGACGGCAGTGAAGGAAGCCGGTGCGATTCCGGCGCGGTCCCGCCACTGTCACCGGGGAGCGATCCCCCCTCGTGAGTCACGGCCGTGCGTGCGCGGTTGGAAGGCCGGGGGTGAGCGTCGATCCGGGAGCCAGGATACTTCGGCCGTCGGAGTGACCCCAGGGCGTGGACACCCGAGGAGGACCCGATGACGCACCGCGTCTCCACCATCGACGATCATCGTCGCATCGTGCCCGGCCGTGGCAGCGCCGCAGGCGGCCGCACCTCCGGGCGGCAGGCCGGTCGCCGTGCCGCGCACCCGGCCCGCACCGCCCCCGGACAGGCCGCCGCTGCACCCGGCCGACCCGCCGCCGTGCCCGGGCGCGCCCCCGCCACCTGCCGCTGACGCCCGCGCCGCGCCGCCCGACCCCGCCGGCCCGCCCGTGAGCCGGCCGCCGGCGCGCCGTACCCGCTGAACCGCGCCCACCCCTCGCCCCGCCCGGTCGTCCCCTCGCCGACCAGGGCGTCACTCTCCGGAGCCACGCGTGCGCATCCTGCTGCTGTCCACCGCCGACACCGACCTGCTCGCCGCCCGCGCCAGCGGTGCCGACTACCGGCTCGCCAACCCCGCCCGGGTCGGCGCCGACGCCGTGCCCGCGCTGCTCGACGGCGTGGACCTCGCCGTCGTACGCCTGCTCGGCGGCCGGCAGGCGTGGCCGGACGGGCTCGCGGCGGTGCTGGCCTCCGGGGTGCCGACGGTCGTGCTCGGCGGCGAGAACGTGCCGGACGCGGAGCTGATGGCGGCGTCCACGGTGGCCTCCGGGTTGGCCACCCAGGCGCTGGCCTACCTGGTCGAGGGCGGGCCGGAGAACCTCTCCCAGCTCGCCCGCTTCCTCTCCGACACGGTGCTGCTCACCGGCGAGGGCTTCGCCCCACCCGCGCCCACGCCGACGTACGGCATCCACGGCGAGCGGCCCGCGCGGCCGGACCGGCCGACCGTGGGCATCGTCTTCTACCGGGCGCACGCCCTCGCCGCGAACACCGGGTTCGTCGACGTCCTCGCCGACGCCGTCGACGCGGCCGGCGGCGACCCGCTGCCCATCTACTGCGGCTCCCTGCGCGGCCTCACCGCCGGCGCGGGGCCGCTCGGGCTCTTCGCCCGCTGCGACGCCCTGCTGGTCACGGTGCTCGCGGCCGGCGGCACGGTCGCCGCCGACGCCTCCGGCGGAGGCGACGAGGACGCCTGGGACGTGGGCGCGCTCGCCGCCCTCGACGTGCCGGTGATCCAGGCGCTCTGCCTGACCAGCACCCGCGAGCAGTGGGCCGGCAGCGACGCCGGGCTGTCCCCGCTGGACGCCGCCATGCAGGTGGCGATCCCCGAGTTCGACGGTCGGATCGTCACCGTGCCGTTCTCGTTCAAGAAGATCGACGCCGATGGGCTCTCCACCTACGCGGCCGACCCGGAGCGGGCCGCCCGGGTGGCCGGCATCGCCGTGCGGCACGCCCGGCTGCGGCACGTGCCGCAGGCCGACAAGCGGCTCGCGGTCGTGCTCAGCTCGTACCCAACGAAGCACTCCCGGGTCGGCAACGCCGTGGGCCTGGACACCCCCGCCTCGGCGGTGCGGCTGCTCGCCGCCCTGGCCGACGCCGGCTACGACCTCGGCGACGTCCCGGTGCCCGACGACGGCGACGCGCTCATCCACGCCCTCATCGCCGCCGGCGGCCACGACGTCGAGTGGCTCACCCCGGAACAGCTCGGCGCCGCCGAGGCACGGGTGCCGGGGGAGGTCTACCGGCGCTGGTTCGACCAGGTGCCGGCGGAGCTGCGGGAGCGGATGCTCGCCCACTGGGGCGAGCCGCCCGGCGGGCTCTACACCGACGGCGGCGACATCGTGCTCGCCGGGCTGCGCTTCGGCAACGTGGTGCTGCTGATCCAGCCGCCGCGCGGCTTCGGGGAGAACCCCATCGCCATCTACCACGACCCGGACCTGCCGCCCAGCCACCACTACCTGGCCGCGTACCGCTGGCTCGCCGCGCCCGTCGCCGACGGCGGGTTCGGCGCGGACGCCGTGGTGCACCTGGGCAAGCACGGCACCCTGGAGTGGCTACCCGGCAAGGGCCTCGGGCTGGCCGCCGACTGCGCCCCGGACGCCGTCCTCGGCGACCTGCCACTGGTCTACCCGTTCATCGTCAACGACCCCGGCGAGGGCACCCAGGCCAAGCGGCGCGCGCACGCCGTCGTCGTCGACCACCTGGTGCCGCCGATGGCCCGCGCCGAGACGTACGGCGACCTGGCGAAGCTGGAGCAGTTGCTCGACGAGTACGCCACCGTGCAGGCCCTCGACCCGGCGAAGGTGCCGACCGTGCGGGCCCAGATCTGGGACCTGGTGCGCGCCGCCGAGCTGCACCACGACCTGCACGCCGAGGCCATGCCCGACGCCGACGACTTCGACGACTTCGTGCTGCACCTCGACGGCTACCTGTGCGAGGTCAAGGACGTGCAGATCCGCGACGGCCTGCACGTCCTCGCCGCCGCGCCCACCGGCGAGGCCCGGGTCAACCTCGTGCTCGCCGTGCTGCGTGCCCCGCAGGTGTGGGGCGGCGCCCGCGCGCTGCCCGGCCTGCGGCAGGCCCTGGCCGCCGCGTACGGGCTGGACGAGCAGGCGCTGCTCGCGGAGCCGGGCCGGCGGCTGGCCCTGCCCGAGGCGCTGACCGAGACCGTGGACGGGCCGGGCGGCACCGCCGCCGACGCCGTCGACCTGATCGAGGCCCTGGCCCGCCGGCTGGTCGTCGGCATGGAGACCCTCGGCTGGGACGCCGAAGCCGTCGACGCGGTGGTCGAGGAGGTGGCCGGGCGGGCCGTGTCGGACGCCGCCGCGGTGCTCCGCTTCGCCGCCACCGAGCTGGTGCCGCGCCTGGACCGTACGACCGACGAGATCGACCGGGTGGTGGGCGCGCTCGACGGGCGGTTCGTGCCACCCGGCCCATCGGGCTCGCCCACCCGAGGGCTGGTCAACGTGCTCCCCACCGGCCGGAACTTCTACTCCGTCGACCCCAAGGCCGTCCCGAGCCGCAACGCCTGGGACGTCGGCGTGGCCCTGGCCGACTCGCTGCTCGCCCGGCACCTCGCCGACACCGGCGGGTACCCCCGCTCGGTCGGGCTCACCGTCTGGGGCACCAGCGCCATGCGCACCCAGGGCGACGACATCGCCGAGGTGCTGGCCCTGCTCGGCTGCCGCCCCACCTGGGACGACCGGTCCCGGCGGGTCACCGGCGTCGAGGTGGTGCCGACGGCGGAGCTGGGCCGCCCCCGCATCGACGTGACCGTACGCATCTCCGGCTTCTTCCGCGACGCCTTCCCGCACGTGGTCGCGCTCATCGACGACGCGGTGCGGCTGGTGGCGGCGCTCGACGAGCCCGCCGAGGAGAACTTCGTGCGCGCCCACGTCGCCGCCGACCTCGCCGAACACGGCGACGAGCGGCGGGCCACCGCCCGCGTCTTCGGCTCCAAGCCGGGCGCGTACGGGGCCGGGCTGCTGCCGCTGATCGACGCCCGCAACTGGCGCAGCGACGCCGACCTCGCCGAGGTGTACGCCGTCTGGGGCGGCTACGCCTACGGCCGGGGGCTGGACGGGCGGGAGGCGCGCGCCGACATGGAACGCTCCTTCGCGCGCATCGCCGTGGCGGTGAAGAACCAGGACACCCGCGAGCACGACATCGTCGACTCCGACGACTACTTCCAGTACCACGGCGGGATGGTGGCGATGGTCCGCCACCTCACCGGGGCCGCCCCGGCCGCGTACGTGGGGGACTCGGCGATGCCGCACGACGTACGCACCCGCACGCTCGGCGAGGAGACCCGGCGGGTGTTCCGGGCGCGGGTGGTCAACCCGAAGTGGATCGCCGCGATGCGCCGGCACGGCTACAAGGGCGCCTTCGAGCTGGCCGCCACCGTCGACTACCTGTTCGGCTACGACGCCACCGCCGGCGTCGTCGACGACTGGATGTACGAGCACCTGGCCGCCGCGTACGTCTTCGACGACACCACCCGGGAGTTCCTGGAGCGGTCGAACCCGTGGGCGCTGCGCGGCATCACCGAGCGGCTGCTGGAGGCGGCCGACCGGGGCCTGTGGGCCGAGCCCGAGCCGGCCACCCTGGACCGGCTCCGGGAGACGTACCTGGCCAGCGAGGGCGACCTGGAGGAACGGCAGTGAGCGCGAGCAGTGAGCCGGTCCTGCGAGCCCCGCAGTCGCGAACGGAAGGCGGCACGGTGACCACCTACCCGTTCAGCGCGGTGCTGGGCATGGACGACATGCGGCTGGCCCTGCTGCTCAACGCCGTCTCCCCGGCGATCGGCGGGGTGCTCGTACGCGGCGAGAAGGGCACCGCCAAGTCCACGGCCGTACGGGCCCTGGCGGCGCTGCTGCCGCCGGTCGACCGGGTGGCCGGCTGCCGCTTCGCCTGCGACCCGGCCGCGCCCGACCCGTCCTGCCCGGACGGCCCACACCCGGCCGCGCCGGCCGCCGAGCGGCGTCCCGCCCGGCTGGTGGAGCTGCCGGTCGGCGCGGCCGAGGACCGGGTGGTCGGCTCGCTCGACCTGGAGAAGGCCCTCGGCGAGGGCGTCCGTGCCTTCGAGCCGGGACTGCTCGCCGCCGCCCACCGTGGGGTGCTCTACGTCGACGAGGTCAACCTGCTGCACGACCACCTGGTCGACCTGCTCCTCGACGCCGCCGCCATGGGCCGCTGCCACGTGGAGCGCGAGGGCGTCTCGGTCAGCCACGCGTCGCGGTTCCTGCTGGTCGGCACGATGAACCCGGAGGAGGGGGAGCTGCGCCCCCAACTGCTGGACCGGTTCGGGCTGACCGTGGAGGTCGGGGCCAGCCGCGATCCGGCCGTACGCGTCGAGGTGGTCCGCCGGCGCCTGGCCGCCGACGCCGACCCGGCCGGTTTCGCCGCCCGCTGGGCCGAGGCGGACGCGCAGGTGGCCCGCCGGGTGGCGGTCGCCCGGCAGCGGCTGGCGGACGTGCTGCTGCCCGACGCCGCGCTGCGCCAGATCGCCGAGGTGTGTGCCGCGTTCGACGTGGACGGCATGCGCGCCGACATCGTCACCGCCCGTACCGCCTTGGCGCACGCCGCCTGGCACGGCCGGGACGCGGTCACGGTGGAGGACGTGCGGGTCGCCGCCCGGCTGGCGCTGCCGCACCGGCGCCGCCGGGACCCGTTCGACACGCCCGGCCTGGACGAGAAGCGACTCGACGAGGCACTGGACCGGGTCCGCGACGACGACCCCGACGACGACCCGGGCGGTTCCGGCGGCCCCGACGGCGGTCCGGGCTCCGGCCCCGAGGGCGGCGGACCCGGTGGCCCGGATGCGGGCGGCGGCGCCCCGGACGACGCCGGTGGGTCCGCGCCGGCCGGCGGGCACGACGAGACCGCCCACGGGCCGGGCCTCGGCCGCGACGGCGATCCGGGCCGGGACGGCGGCGACGGCACGTGGCCGGAGCGGCCGGGCGAGGGCGACCGACCGGACCGGCCCGGCGGCGAGGGCGACCGGCCCGGCGGCGACCTCGCGCCCGGGCGGGACACCTCGGCCGGCCCACCCGGCGCCGGCGGGGGCGACACGGACGAGGACGCCCCCGCCCGGGCCCGGCCGGGTGACGCCGGACAGGCCGTGGCCGTACCCCGGCAGGGGCTGAAGGCGCGGCTGCTCACCGCGCCCGGGGTCGGCGACGGGGTGCCCGGCCGCCGCTCCCGGGCCCGCACCGGGCGGGGCCGCACCACCGGGGCGCGGGTGCCGACCGGCAGGCCCGGCGCGCTGCACCTGCCGGCGACGGTCCGGGCCGCCGCCCCGCACCAGGCCGCCAGGGGCCGGGTCGGCGGGCCGCTGCGGCTGCGCCCCGACGACGTCCGCGAGGCGGTGCGCGAGGGACGCGAGGGCAACCTGGTGCTCTTCGTGGTCGACGCCAGCGGCTCGATGGGCGCCCGCACGCGGATGGCCGCCGTCAAGGGCGCCGTGCTGGCCCTGCTCACCGACGCCTACCAGCGCCGGGACAAGGTCGCGGTGGTCGCCTTCCGGGGCGCCGCCGCGCAGACCCTGCTGCCGGCCACCTCATCGGTGCTCGCCGCCTCCGCGCGGCTGGCCGAGTTGCCCACCGGCGGGCGCACCCCGCTGGCCGAAGGCCTGCTGGCCGCCGCCGAGCTGTTGCGGGTCGAGCGGCTGCGCGACCCGCGCCGCCGTCCCCTGGTGCTGGTCGTCACGGACGGCCGGGCCACCGCCGGCGACCGCCCGCTCGTCCGGGCGGCCCGCGCGGCGGGTGTGCTGGCCGCGACCGGGGCGCCCTGCGTCGTCGTGGACTGCGAGAGCGGCCCCGTGCGCCTCGGCCTGGCCCGTCGCCTCGCCGCCCAACTGGACGCCGTCCACCACCGCCTCGACGAGGTGACCACCGCCCCCCTCACCACCCTCGCCGCCGGCCGCCCCACCCCCACGCCGGCGTCCCGCCGAGCCCCGCACGCTCGGTCCGCCGCAGATCTTGGCGACGAACGGCCCCCAGAGGGGCCCTTTCCTACCAAGATCGCCGCGACCTCGACCGCCGCGACCACCGCCGCCGCCGTTGGCGTCGGCGGCGGGCAGAACAGGAGCGTTGCCTGATGCCGCAGGGGAAGCCGTCCCACGTGCCCGCCGACGGGCTGACCACCCGGCAGCGGCGCCACCGGCCGCTGCTGATGGTGCACACCGGACAGATGAAGGGGAAGTCGACCGCCGCGTTCGGGCTGGCGCTGCGGGCCTGGACGGCCGGGCTGCCGATCGGGGTGTTCCAGTTCGTCAAGAGCGCCAAGTGGCGGGTGGGGGAGGAGAACGCCTTCCGTGCCCTCGGCGAGGTGCACGAGCGCACCGGACAGGGCGCCCCGGTCGCCTGGCACAAGATGGGTGAGGGCTGGTCCTGGATCCAGCGCGGCGGCGAGGCCGACCACGCCGCCGACGCCCTGGAGGGCTGGCGGCAGATCCAGCGCGACCTGGCCGCCGAGCGCTACGGCCTGTACGTGCTCGACGAGTTCACCTACCCGATGAAGTGGGGCTGGGTGGACGTGGACGAGGTGGTCGACACCCTGGCGAACCGCCCCGGCTTCCAGCACGTCGTCATCACGGGCCGGGACGCCGACGCGCGCCTGGTCGACGCCGCCGACCTGGTCGCGGAGCTGACCAAGGTCAAGCACCCGATGGACGCCGGCCAGAAGGGTCAGAAGGGCATCGAATGGTGACCGCCCCCGGCCGGCGCGCCGACCAGCGGCGCCCCGCGGGGCCCGCCGCGCCCGCCGGGCACCCGGCCGCCGCCGCGCCTCCCCTCGACCCGGCCGCGCCGTGGGCGCTGCCGCGCGTGGTGGTCGCCGCACCCGCCAGCGGGCACGGCAAGACCACCGTCGCCACCGGGCTGCTCGCCGCACTGCGCCGCCGCGGCCTGGTGGTCAGCCCGCACAAGGTCGGCCCCGACTACATCGACCCCGGCTACCACGCGCTCGCCGCCGGCCGCCCCGGGCGCAACCTCGACCCGTGGCTGGTCGGCGAGGAGCGGGTCGCGCCGCTGCTGCGCCACGGCGCCGCCACGCCGACGCCCGCCGACGTCGCCGTGATCGAGGGCGTGATGGGGCTGCACGACGGCGCGGTCGGCCGTCGGGGGTACGCCTCCACCGCGCACGTCGCCCGCCTGGTCGACGCCCCGGTCCTGCTGGTGCTCGACACCACCGCGCAGGGCCGCTCCGCCGCCGCGCTCGCCCTGGGCATGGCCGCGTTCGACCCCGACGTGCGCATCGGCGGCGCGATCCTCAACCGGGTCGGCTCGCCCCGGCACGAGTCGCTGCTGCGCGACGCGCTCGCCGAGGTCGGCGTACCGGTGCTCGGGGCGGTCGCCCGCGCCGCCGAGGTCGCCGCCCCGGCGCGCCACCTCGGGCTGGTGCCGGTCGCCGAGCGGGCACCGGAGTCCGTGGCGATCGTGGCCGCCCTCGCCGACCTCGTGGCGGCCACCGTGGACCTGGCCGCCGTGCTCGACCTGGCGCGTACCGCCGGCCCCCTGCACGCGCCCGCCTGGGACCCGGTCGGCGCCGTCGGCGGCCCCGCCGGCACCGGACGTCCCGTGGTCGCGGTCGCTGGCGGGCCGGCCTTCACCTTCTCGTACGCCGAGACCGCCGAGCTGCTCGCCGCGGCCGGCGCCACGGTGGTCTCCTTCGACCCGCTGCGCGACCCCGGCCTGCCCGCCGGCACCCGCGCGGTGGTCGTCGGCGGCGGCTTCCCCGAGGCGTACGCGCCGCAGCTCGCCGGCAACGCCACGCTCCGCGCCGAGCTGGCCGACTTCGACGGCCCGGTCGTCGCCGAGTGCGCCGGCCTGCTCTACCTCGGCCGGCAGCTCGACGGGGTGCCCATGTGCGGTCGGCTCGACCTGACCGCCCGGATGACCGACCGGCTCACCCTCGGCTACCGCGACGCCGTCGCCGTCACCGGCTCCCCGCTGCACCGCCCCGGCGACCCCGTACGCGGCCACGAGTTCCACCGCACCGTCACCGACCCCGGGCACGGCGACCGGCCGGCCTGGCGCTGGGACGGCGCCGAGCACGGCTTCGTGACCGACCGGGTGCACGCCTCCTACCTGCACACCCACTGGGCCGGCCACCCGCACGCCGCCCGCCGCCTGGTCGAGGCGGCGGCCCGGTGACCGGGCGCGACGGCCGCGCGCCGGCGAGCGGGCACGACGGCGGTATGCCGGCGGCCGAGGGCCGCGCCCCGGTGACCGGCCACGACAGCCGCGACCCGGCGACCGCGCGCGAGAGGGGCGTGCCGGTGGCCGGGCGCGACGGTGCGGCGACGTTGACCGGGGTCGGCGTCGGTCCCGGCGACCCCGAACTGCTCACCCTGCGGGCGGCCCGGTTGCTGGCCGAGGCCGACGTGGTGTTCGTACCGGTGCTGGACCGGCTCGCCGCGGACGGTGACGCGCCCCCGGGCCGGGCCGAGGCCACCGTGGCCGCGCACGTCGCGCCGGGGCGGCTGCGCCGGCTGCCGTTCGCCCTCGACGACCGGGGCGGGGTGACCGCCCGCCGGGAACGCGCCTGGGACGACGCCGCCCGGGCGGTGGCCGACGCGGTCGACGGGGGCGCCCGCGCGGTCGTCTTCGCCACCATCGGCGACCCGAACGTCTACTCCACCTTCGGCTACCTCGCGCAGGGCGTGCGCGCCCTGCGCCCCGGGGTCGAGGTGCGCACGGTCCCCGGGATCACCGCCATGCAGGACCTCTCGGCGCGCAGCGGCGTGCCGCTGTGCGAGGGCCGGGAGCCGCTGACCCTGCTGCCGGCCACCGCCGGGCTGGCGCTCTTCGCCGACGCGCTCGCCGGCCCGGGCACCGTCGTGGCCTACAAGGGCTGGCGGCGGCACGCCGAGCTGGTCGCCGAGCTGCGCCGGCAGGGCCGCCTCGGCGACGCCGTGCTGGGCCGGGGCCTCGGGCTGCCCGGCGAGCGGATCGGCCCGGTCACCGACGCGGCCGACGACCTGCCGTACCTGTCGACGCTGCTCGCCCCGGCCCGCCGGGACCGTAGGGGAGGAAAGCTTTGAGCACCACGCCGATCGTGGGGCACGCCGACGAGGGCGGCCCGACCGGCACGGGCAAGGTGTGGTTCGTCGGGGCCGGCCCCGGCGCGGCGGACCTGCTGACCCTGCGCGCCGCCCGGGTGATCGGCGCGGCCGACGTGGTGGTCTGGGCGGCCAGCCTGGTGCACGCCGACGTGCTCGCCCACGCCCGCGCCGACGCGGAGATCGTCGACTCGTCGCGGCTGCCGATCGAGGGCGTGCTGCCGCTCTACCAGCGTGCCGCCGCCGACGGGCTGACCGTGGCGCGGATCCACTCCGGCGACCCGGCCCTGTGGGGCGCGGTGCAGGAGCAGCTCGACCTGTGCCGGGCGCTCGGGCTGGCCGTCGAGATCGTCCCCGGCGTCTCGTCGTTCACCGCCGTCGCGGCGATCGTCGGCCGGGAGCTGACCATCCCCGAGGTCGCCCAGTCGGTGATCCTCACCCGGCTGGAGGGCGGCAAGACGCCGATGCCGCCGGGCGAGCGGGTCCGCGAGTTCGCCCGGCACGGCACCACCATGGCCCTGTTCCTCTCCGCCGCCCGCTCCGGGCAGGCGCAGGCCGAGCTGCTGGCCGGCGGCTACCCGGCCGACACCCCGGTCGTGGTGGCGTACCAGGCGACCTGGCCCGACGAGCTGGTGGTCCGGTGCGCGCTCGGTGACCTGGAGGCCACCGTCAAGGAGCACAGGCTCTGGAAGCACACCCTCTTCCTGGTCGGCCCGGCGCTCGCCGCCGCCGGCACCCGCTCGCACCTCTACCACCCCGGGCACTTCCACACCTTCCGGCGGGCCGAGCCGGCCGCCCGCGCCGACCTGCGCCGCGCCCGCGCGGGCGGTACGACACCGGGGGACGGGCGCGCCCGATGACGTACGCCGAGCCGCCGCTGCGCGAGCCGGACCTGCCGCGTACCGCGAAGGTCCGCCCGACCGCGCTGCGTACCGGGTGGACCACCGGCGCCTGCGCGACGGCGGCGACCAAGGCGGCGCTGACCGCCCTGGTCACCGGCGTGCCGCAGCGGCGGGTGGAGATCGGGCTGCCCGCCGGGCGGCGGGTCAGCTTCCCGGTGGCCCGCTGCGAGGTCGACGGCCGCACCCGGGCGGAGGCGGTGGTGGTCAAGGACGCCGGCGACGACCCGGACGTCACGCACGGCGCCGAGCTGACCGCCACCGTGAGCTGGCACGACGCGCCCGGCCTGCGCCTCGACGGCGGGCCGGGCGTCGGCACGGTCACCAGACCGGGCCTCGGGCTGCCCGTCGGCGGGCCCGCCATCAACGACACCCCGCGTCGCATGATCGGCCAGGCCGTCGCCGAGGTCGTCGACCTGAGCGAGGTGGGCGTGCGGGTGGTGGTCAGCGTGCCGCGCGGCGAGATCATGGCCCGCAAGACCACCAACCGCCGGCTCGGCATCCTCGGCGGCATCTCCATCCTCGGCACCACCGGCGTCGTGCGCCCGTTCTCCACCGCCTCCTGGCGGGCCAGCGTGGTGCAGGCGGTGCACGTGATGGCCGCCCAGGGGGAGCGGACCGTGGTGCTGTGCACCGGCGGGCGTACCGAGCGGGCCGCCCGCGCGTTGCTGCCGGAGCTGCCCGAGGTCTGCTTCGTGGAGGTCGGTGACTTCACCGGCGCGGCCGTCACCGCCGCCGTGGGCGACGGGATGACCGGCGTGGTCTTCGTCGGGATGGCCGGCAAGCTGGCCAAGCTCGCCGCCGGCATCCTGATGACCCACTACACCCGCTCCAGGGTGGACCTGTCGCTGCTCGGGGCGGTCACCGCCGAGGCGGGCGGCGATCCCGAGCTGGTGGCGGCGGTCGTCGCGGCGAACACCGGGCGGCACGCGTACGAGCTGTGGGAGGCCGCCGGGCTGCTCGGCGCCGCCGGCGACCTGCTCTGCCACCGGGTGCGGCAGGTGCTGCTGCGCTTCGCCGGCGACGCCGTCTCCGTCGACGTCGCCATGGTCGACTTCGCCGGGGACCGGGTGGTCGCCTCGTCCGGGCGGTGGGCGGCGTGACCGGCGACCGGCCGGGCGGTGCCACGGGGCCGGCGGTGACCGTGGTGGGCATCGACGCCGCGGGCGGGCCCGCGCACCCCGCCGCCGCGCCCGCCCTCGCCCGGGCCCGGCTGGTGGTCGGCGCGGCCCGGCACCTGGCCGCCGTACACCTGCCGGCCGACGCCGACACCGTCGCCCTCGGGCCGCTGGCGCCCGCGCTGGGGCGGCTGGCCGACACCGTCGCCGCCGGGAGCCCCGCCGTCGTCCTGGCCAGTGGCGATCCCGGGCTGTTCGGGGTGGTCCGGGCGTTGCGGGCGGCCGGGCTGCCGCTGCGGGTGCTGCCGGCCGTGTCCAGCGTGGCCGCCGCGTTCGCCCGCGCGGGCCTGCCCTGGGACGGGGCGGCCGTGGTCACCGCCCACGGCCGCGACCCGCGACCCGCGCTGAACGCCTGCCGGGCCCTGCCCGCCGTCGCGGTGCTCACCGCCCCGGGCGCCGGGGCCGCCGAGCTGGGCGCCGGGCTGGCCGGCTGGTCCCGCCGCCTGGTCGTTGCCGAACACCTCGGCACCGACGCGGAACGGCTCACCGAGACCACCCCCGAGCGGGCCGCCGGCCGCGACTGGGCCGACCCGCACGTGCTGCTCAGCCTCGCCGGCGAGCCCGGCGCGGCCGGGATGCGGGCGGACAACCAGCCGGCCGCCGCGCCGCCCGGCGGGTGGGCGCTGCCCGAGTCCGCCTACGCCCACCGCGACTCCATGATCACCAAGTCGGAGGTACGCGCCCTCGCCGTGGCCCGGCTGCGTCCCCGCCTCGGCCGGCTGGTCTGGGACGTCGGCGCGGGCAGCGGCTCGGTCGGCATCGAGTGCGCCCTGCTCGGCGCGGCGGTGATCGCGGTGGAGCGTGACCCGGCGGCACCGGTGCGCGCCAACGCCGTCCGGCACGGCGTCGACGTGCGGGTGGTCGTCGGCGCCGCCCCCGGGGCGCTGCACGGGCTGCCCGATCCCGACGCCGTCTTCGTCGGGGGCGGCGGCACCGACGTGCTCGCCGCCGTGACGCACCGCCGTCCCGAGCGGGTGGTGGCCGCCCTCGCCGCCGTCGACCGGGTCGCCCCCGCCCTCGGGCTGCTGCGCGCCGCCGGCTACGCGGTGCAGGGCGTCCAGCTCTCCGCCGCCCGCCTCGCCGACCTGCCGGGCGGATCCGTCCGACTCGCGGCCACCAACCCGGTGGTCGTCCTCACCGGGGAGCGCCCGTGAACCACCCGCCCGTCGCCACGGCCCAGCCGACCCGCATCGGGCTCGTCGCCGCCACCGCCGCCGGCCGCCGGCACGCCCGCACCCTCGCCGACGCCTGGCCGCACGCCCGCCTCGTCACGGCGGACACCGTCGCGGACGCGCTGCGCGCCGCCTGGGCCGGGTACGACGCCGTGGTGGCGTTCCTGGCCACCGGGGCGGTCGTGCGCATCCTGGCACCCCTGCTCGGCGACAAGCGCACGGACCCGGCCGTGGTGGTGGTCGACGAGGCGGCCCGGCACGCGATCGCGCTGCTCGGCGGCCACGCCGGGGGCGGCAACGACCTCGCGGGGCGGGTCGGCGCGCTGCTCGACGCCGCCCCGGTGGTCAGCACCGCCACCGACGCCGCCGGCCTGCCGGGGCTGGACACCCTCGGTTGGCCCGTCGAGGGCGCCGTCGCGGCCGTCAGCCGCGCCATCCTCGACGGCGATCCGGTGACCCTCGTCGCCGACGCCACCTGGCCGCTGCCCGCCCTGCCCGACAACGTGTGCCCCGCCGAACCGCCCGCTCCCGCCGGGACAGCCGGGGCCTCCGGGCCGCCCGCCTCCTGCGGGGTGTCCGCTTCCGATGGGCCGTCCGCTCCCGGCAGGGCGTCCGGCTCCGCCGGGGCGCCCGGGGGCGGCGGCGGGTACCGGCTGCTGGTCACCGACCGGGTGGTGCCGCTCGACGGCCGGACCGCCGTGCTGCGGCCCCCGTCGCTGGTCGTCGGCGTCGGCGCGAGCCGGGGCGTGCCCGCCGACGAGGTGCGCGACCTGCTGGCGCGGGTGCTCGCCGAGGCCGGCCTCAGCCCGGCGAGCGTGCGGCACCTGGCCAGCGCCGACATCAAGGCCGACGAGGCGGGCGTCCGGGCGGGCGCCGACGCGCTCGGCGTACCGCTGGTGACGTATCCGGCGGCGGAGCTGGCGGCGGTCGACGTGCCGCACCCCAGCGAGGTGGTCCGCGCCGCCGTCGGCACCCCCAGCGTCGCCGAGGCGGCGGCGCTGCTCGGCGGCGGCGCCGAGCTGCTGGTGCCGAAGACCGCGACGGCGATGGCCACCGTCGCCGTCGCCCGGCACGCCCCGCGCGGCCGGCTGGCGATCGTCGGCCTCGGCCCCGGCGCCGCGGACCTGCGCACCGCCCGCGCGGTGACCGAGCTGCGCCGCGCCGCCGTGGTCGTCGGCCTCGACCAGTACGTCGACCAGGTCCGCGACCTGCTGCGCCCCGGCACCCGGGTGCTCGCCAGCGGGCTCGGCGCCGAGGAGGAACGGGCCCGCGCCGCCGTCGCCGAGGCCACCGCCGGTCACGCCGTGGCGCTGGTCGGCTCCGGCGACGCCGGCGTGTACGCGATGGCCAGCCCGGCCCTCGAGCACGCCGACGGGCGCGTCGACGTGGTCGGCGTGCCCGGGGTGACCGCCGCGCTGGCCGCCGGGGCCCTGCTCGGCGCGCCGCTCGGCCACGACCACGCCTACGTGAGCCTGTCCGACCTGCACACGCCGTGGGAGGTCATCGCCCGCCGGGTGGCCGCCGCCGCCGAGGGCGACTTCGTGGCGCTGCTCTACAACCCGCGCAGCCGGGCCCGGGACTGGCAGCTCGGCGCGGCGCTGGAGGTCTTCGCCGCGCACCGGCCGCCGCAGACCCCGGTCGGGGTGGTGCGCAACGCCAGCCGGCCCGGTGAGCGGGTGCACCTGGCCACCCTGGCGACCCTCGACGCGGCGCTGGTCGACATGTACAGCGTCGTGGTGGTGGGCAGCAGCCAGACCCGGATCGTCGCCGGCCGGATGGTCACCCCGAGGGGGTACCGGTGGCGGCCGTGACCATCGGCGCCTGCCAGGGCTGCGGCGCCTGCCTGCTCACCTGCCCCACGCACGCGATCCGGCCGGTGCCCGGCGGCCTCGCCGTACGCGCCGACCGCTGCACGGGCTGCCTGGAATGCCTGGAGATCTGCCCGGTGGACGCGATCCGCGCCACGGACACCGACGAACGTGGAGGGACCGAATGAGTTCGACCGCGCTGAGCACCGTGTCGACGGTGGTGCGGCCGTGAGCCGGGTCGTGCACCCCATCGAGCGGGAGTCGTACCGCATCCTGCGCTCCCGGGTCGACCTGGCGCACCTGCCGCCGCTGACCCGGGCCGTCACCGAGCGGGTGGTGCACGCCAGCGCCGACCTCGACTACGTCGCCGACCTGGTCTGCGACGAGGCGGCCCTGGCCGGCGGGCTGGCCGCCCTGCGCGCCGGCGCGCCGGTGGTCACCGACGTGGCGATGGTCGCCGCGGGCGTCACCGGTCGGGAGACGGTCTGCCCGGTCGCCGAGCCGGCCGCCGCCGAGCTGGCCCGCGCGGCCGGCATCACCCGGTCGGCGGCCGCGGTGCGGATCGCCCTGGAGCGGGTCGGCCCCGGCGCGGTGTGGGTGGTCGGCTGCGCGCCGACCGCACTGGAGGAACTGATCACCCTGGACGCTCGTCCGGCGCTGGTCGTCGGGCTGCCGGTCGGCTTCGTCGGCGCCGCCGAGTCGAAGGCGGCCCTGCGGGCCAGCGGCCTGCCCGGGGTGTCCAACCGGGGCGAGAAGGGCGGCTCGGCGGTCGCCGCCGCCGCCCTCAACGCCCTGCTGTACGTGGAGGAGGAACATTGACCGCTCTGGTCATCGTCGGGCACGGCACGCGCAGCGCGGCCGGGGTCGAGCAGTTCGTCGCGTTCGTCGAGCGGGTACGCCGCCGCGCCGCCGGCACCCTCGGCGACGTCGAGGGCGGCTTCATCGAGTTGTCCCGGCCGCCGCTCACCGACGCGGTCGGCGCGCTCGTCGAGCGGGGGCACCGCTCGCTGGTGGCGCTGCCGCTGGTGCTGACCGCCGCCGGGCACGGCAAGGGCGACATCCCCGCCGCGCTGGCCCGCGAGCGGGAGCGCCATCCCGGCCTCAGCTACGTCTACGGCCGGCCGCTGGGCCCGCACCCGCTGCTGCACACCGCGCTGGAGCAGCGCGTCGACGCCGCGCTGGCCGGCGCCGACCGGGCCGGCACCTGGGTGGCGCTGATCGGGCGCGGTTCCACCGACCCGGACGCCAACGCCGAGGTCGCCAAGGTGGCCCGGCTGCTCTGGGAGGGGCGCGGCTACGCCGGCGTCGAGCCGGGCTTCGTCTCGCTGGCCGAGCCGTCGGTGCCGGCGGTGCTGGAGCGGCTGCGCCGGCTCGGCGCGCGGCGGATCGTCGTCGCGCCGTACTTCCTCTTCGCCGGGGTGCTGCCGGACCGGATCGTCGCCCAGTCGGCCGCGTTCGCCGCCGCCCACCCCGACCTGGACGTGCGGGTGGCCGACCTGATCGGCGACTGCGACGCCCTCGCCGACCTGGTCCTCGAACGGCACGCCGAGGCACGTCGCGGGGACATCCGGATGAACTGCGACACCTGCGCGTACCGGGTGCTGATGCCGGGCTTCGCCGACAAGGTCGGCCGGCCGCAGACCCCGCACGACCACCCCGACGATCCGGTCGGCGGCCACCACCACGACCACCACGCGCACGACCACGGACATGGCGGTCACGCGCACGGCCACGGCGACCACGGACATGGCGGCCACAGCCACGGCGGCCACGAGCATCGGCACGGGCCGGGGGAGCACCACGAGCACGGTCCGCGCCCCGGCCAGGTCGCCGTCGTCGGCGGCGGTCCCGGGCCGGACGACCTGATCACCGTACGGGGCCGGGCGCTGCTGGAGGCGGCGGACGTGGTGGTGGTCGACCGGCTGGCCCCGCGCGGGCTGCTCGCCGGGCTGCGCCCGGGTGTCGAGGTGGTCGACGCGGCGAAGGTGCCCCGGGGACCGTCCATGGGGCAGGACGCGATCAACGCCACCCTCGTCGCGCACGCCCGCGCCGGGCGACGGGTGGTCCGGCTCAAGGGCGGCGACCCGTACGTCTTCGGGCGCGGCCACGAGGAGGTGCAGGCCTGCGTGGCGGCCGGGGTGGACGTGACGGTGGTTCCCGGGGTGAGCAGCGCGGTCGCCGCGGCGGCCCTGGCCGGGGTGCCGGTCACCCACCGGGGCGTGGCGCACGACGTCACCGTCGTCTCCGGGCACCTGCCGCCCGGGCACCCCGACTCGCTGGTCGACTGGGCGGCGCTCGGGCGGGCCCGGGGCACCCTGGTCCTGCTGATGGCGGTGGACACCGTCGGCAAGATCGCCGCGGTGCTGGTCGAGCACGGCCGGGCCCCGGACACCCCGGTCCTCGTGGTGCAGGACGCGGGGCATCCCGACCAGCACGCCGTGACCGCCCGGCTGGACGAGATCGGCGCGGTTGCCGTCCGGGAGCGGATCGCCCCGCCGGCCGTCTTCGTCCTCGGTCCGGTGGTCGACGTACGCCTGCCGGCCGCGCCGCCGGACCCGGCCCGCTGACCCCGCCCGCCCGGGTCGGCCCGCCACCCGACGACGGCGGTGCAGGCGGCCGCCGGTCCGGGTGGCGGGTGCCGCCGTGGCTGGCGGCTCAGCCGGTGGCGGCCCGGGCCAGGGCGAAGCCGACGGTGGCGGCGGTGAGGCCGGCGGCCACGCTGGCGAGCACGTTGACCAGCGCGAGGAACCGCCGGCCCCGGCGCGCCAGCCGCAGCGTCTCGTACCCGAAGGTGGAGTAGGTGCTCAGCGCGCCGCAGAGGCCGGTGCCCAGCAGCGCGCCGGCGGTCGGACCGACGGGCAGCCCGGCCAGGAGGCCGAGCAGGAGCGATCCGGCCACGTTGACCGTCAGCGTGCCCCACGGGAAGGCGCCGCCGAGCCGGGCCTGCACCGCGCGGTCGGTGAGGTAGCGCAGGGGCGCGCCGACGGCCGCGCCGAGGGCGATCAGCAGGACGGTCACCGCCCGACCCCCGGCCCCGGCCCCGGCCGGCGGCGGGCGGCGTCGAGCAGCCGGCCGGTCACGGTGTCGCCGAGCCAGACGGCGACCAGCGCGCCGAGCAGGGTCGCCGCCAGGTAGCCGAGGGCCACCTGCGGTGCGCCGGCGTCGATGGCGAGCCGGATGTCCACCGCGTACGTGGCGAAGGTGGTGTAGCCGCCGAGCACCCCCACCCCGAGGAACGGGCGCAGCAGCGGTCGGCCGCCACCGGAGCGCTCCAGCGCCGCCATCAGGACGCCGATCAGCAGGCACCCGGTCAGGTTCACGGCGAAGGTCGCCCACGCGAAGCCCGCCGGGCCGTGCGGGACGGCGTGCTGGAGGCCGGCCCTGGCGAGGGCGCCGAGCGCGCCGCCGGCCGCGACGGAGCCGAGCACCGCGCCGGGGCGGGCGGCCAGCTCGCCCCGGTCGGCGGGTACGCGCAGGTCGACGTCGGGGTCGACCCGCGGATCCGGTCCGGTCACCTCGTCCTCCCCACCGGTGCCTCGGGCGGGGACCCGGTGTGCGCCCGTCAGCCTAGCGCCCGGCGCGGCCCTCGCCGGGGCGTCCGGTGGCGTCAGCGCACGCCGGCGACGGCGGCGTCGGGCCCGCCCCGCCACACGGTGCCCACCTCGGCGAAGCCGGCGGCGGTCAGCGCGGACAGGTGCCAGGAGACCGGCGGGTTCCACTCCGGGCTGTACCCGCTCGGGTAGATGTCGCGCCGCTGCGCGACGAGCGGCCGCAGCGCCGGGTCGGCTTCCGCCCGGTCCCACCACTGCGACCAGGACAGGGCGGCGCCGGCGGCGTACCGGGCCGCCCGCCGGTCCCGGGCCCGGTCGAGCAGGCGCTTGGTGAGCTGGGGCAGCGCGTCGTCGGGCATGTGGTCGGCGTTGACCAGGATGCCGCCCGGGCGCAGCAGGTCGCGCAGTTCGGCGTAGAGCCGTCCGAGCCGTTCGGCCGGCAGCCAGTGCAGCGCGGTGGCGGTGAGGACGGCGTCGTAGTCGCGGTGGGGGAGCGCGGCGTGCCAGTCGGGGCGGCCCAGGTCGGCGGTGACGACGGTGACCCGGTCCCCGAGCGAGGCGCGGGCGAGGGCGAGCAGCGCCGGGTCGAGGTCCACCAGGGTCACCTGGGCGTGGGGGAAGCGGCGCAGCGCCCGCTCGGAGATGGTGCCGGTGCCGCCGGCCAGGTCGAGCAGCCGCAGCCGGCCGTCGTCGCGGACCGCGTCGACGGCGTCGAGCATCGCCGTGAACCGGTGCTCCCGGTCCGGCAGGTACGCCTCCTGCTGGCGGTCCCAGCTCTCCTGCCAGGCCGCCGCATCCGTGATGTAAGGACTCATGAAGGTCAGGCTAGTTACGGAGCCGACGCGCGTCCAGGCCTTGTTGCCAAGAATTTGCAACAAGCCGCGCACGGGCGTTCGCGCCTCCGTGACGGGTGCGCCACGCGTCGGCCCGGGCTGGCGTACGGTACGGGGTCGGCGGTCGCGGGGACCGCCTGTGGACGGGCGGTGCGGCGGGTCGATGGGCGGATCGTCGAGCGACGGCGGGACGGCTGAGGTGGCCGGGCGCAACGCCGCGTACGACATGTTCGCCGCCGACGTCGCCTCCCGCGGTCTCGGCATCGAGTTGGTGGACGCCGCCGACGGCGCGGCAACGGCCCGGATGCGGGTGACCGGCGCGATGGTCAACGGCCACGCCATCGCCCACGGCGGCTTCGTGTTCCTGCTCGCCGACACCGCCTTCGCGCTCGCCTGCAACAGCCACGGCCCGGCCACCGTCGCCGCCGGTGGCGAGATCACCTTCGTGCGTCCCGCCCGCGAGGGTGACCTGCTCACGGCCCACGCCACCGAGCGCACCCGGTACGGCCGCAGCGGCATCTACGACGTCACCGTCACCCGCGACGACGGCGAGGTGGTGGCCGAGTTCCGGGGCCGCAGCCGCACCCTGCCCACGACCGCGCGCTGAACCCTCGCCGCCGACCGGGCCGCAGCGCGTGCCCCCACGACGGGCCGCGCCGCCGTTAGCATCGGCGCCGTGCGAGTACTGGTGGTGTCCGCGCCGTTGATCGGACACGTCGCGCCGCTGCTGCCGCTGGCCGCCGCGCTGCGCGACGCCGGGCACGAGGTGCTCGTCGCCACCGCCGTCGACGGCCTGCGGGCGGTGCGGCCCGGGCTGGCGTCGCGCGACGTCGCGCCGGGGTTCGACTTCGGCCGGATCGCCCGCCGCGTGCTGCTGCGCCATCCGCTGATCGCCCGGGCCGAGCTGGCCGGCACCGCCGGCACCCGGGGCGCCGGGCTGCTCTTCGGCGCGGTCAACGACCAGCTCGCCGACGCGGTGGTCGCCCTCGCCGGGCAGTGGCGGCCCGATCTGGTGATCCACGAACCGTTCGCGGTGGCGGGGGCCCTCGCCGCCGCGACGCTCGACGTGCCCGCCGTACGCCAGGAGAACGCCCTCTTCGACGGCCGCGAGCTGGCCCGGGCCACCCTCGCGCGGCTGGGCCCGGCCCTGCGCCGGCATAGCCTCGCCGAACTGCCGCCCCCGGCCGCCGCGATCGCCGTCGCCCCGCCCAGCGTGCTGCGTCAGCACGGCTGGCCGATGCGCTACGCCACCGAAGCGGGCGGCGAGCTGCCCGACTGGCTGCGCGAGCCGGGCGAGCGGCCACGCGTGCTGGTCAGCCGCAGCACCCTCGCCGGCCCCGGCAGCGCCGGGCCGATGCCCGCCGTCGTCGCCGTCGCGGACCGCGTCGACGCCGAGTTCGTGCTGGTCCGCCCGGCCGCGCGGCTGGCCCGCCGGAGACTGCCCGGCAACGTGCGTACGGTCGACTGGATCCCGATCCCCGCGGCCCTGCCGGCCAGCGCGGCGCTGGTGCACCACGGCGGCGCGGGCAGCGTCCTCAGCGCGCTGATCGCCGGGGTGCCGCAGCTGGCCACCGTCGGGGCGGGCGACCGGCGGCACAACGCCGAGCTGGTGGCCGCGCGCGGGGCCGGCATCGCGGCCCGGGCCCGCGACATCACGGCCGACACCCTGGCCCGGCTCGTCACCGACAGCGGGCTGCGCGACGCGGCGCGGCAGGTCGGCGCCGAGATCGCCGCCATGCCGGGGCCCGACGAGCTGGTGCGACGCCTGGAGTCGCTGCGCTGACTGCGCCGCCGTCACGTCTCCCCGCCACCCCGCCACCCCAGCGGACCGGGCGTCAGCGGAGGCGGACCAGGTCCTCGGGGGTGAGCCGGATCGCCCCGGCCGCCACGTTCTGCGCCAGGTGCGCGGGGTCGCCGGTGCCGGGGATGGCCAGCACGTGCGGCCCCTGGTGCAGCGTCCAGGCCAGGCGGATTTGCTGCGGGGTCGCGCCGTGTGCGCGCGCCACCGCCCGGACGGCCTCGTCGTGGTCGTCGCCGGTGCCCGCCTCCCGCCTGGCGCCCGCGATCGCGAAGAACGGCACGAAGGCGACGCCCCGCTCGCCGCAGACCCGCAGCAGCTCGTCGGCCCACCGGTTCACGTCGAGGGCGTACGCGTTCTGCACGCACACCACCGGCGCGATGTCGCGTACCTCGTCCAGGTGGTCCACCCGCACGTTGGACAGTCCGAGATGCCGGATCAGGCCGGCGTCGCGCAGCTCGGCGAGGGCGGCGAAGCGCTCCGCCACCGAGTCCCGCCCGGGCTTGCGGACGATCCGCAGGTTCACCACGTCCAGGTGGTCCCGGCCGAGCCGGCGCAGGTTCTCCTCCACCTCCCGGCGCAGCTCCGACGGGGTCAGTTCGCGGTGCCGGCTCGCCTCGTCGAAGGACGGCCCGACCTTGGTGGTGATGACCAGGTCGTCCGGGTACGGCGCGAGGGCCTCGCGGATCAGTTCGGTGGCGTGGCGGGGCGAGCCGGTGCCGACGCCGAGCGGTCCGCCCGGCGAGACGTAGAAGGCGGCGGTGTCGATGTGGTTGACGCCCAGCTCGACGGCCCGGCGCAGGACGCGCACGGCGCGCGCCCGGTCCGGGTGGACGGTGAGCCGCATGGAACCGAACCCCATCCGGCGCACGGTCCGGTCCCCGAGCGTCCAGGTGCCGGCGGCGGAGGCGGTGACTTCTTTTACAGGCATCGGGCGAACCTAGCCAGCCGGCGTGCCCCGCGCACTCGGTCGGGCGCCCGATACCGCCCGGTTCCGGCACCTGTTAGCTTGGATCGTGGGGGAGCTGCGCCCGTCCGGCGCGCGCCCGCTCACGCCGCGATCGGCGTACCGCGCGGCAGGATCCAGCTACGCCGTCGCCAGCGGCCCTGCCGTCGCGCCGAGCCGCCCGGCCGCACGGCGGCCGCGACGCCCCGACCAACCGCCGCACCGCCCGGCGGGGCCGCCCGACCCGGGACGACGACCCGGTCGGGGTCGGACGACAGGCTGCGACCCCGGATCGGGGCCCATCCGCGCAGCCGCACCACCCGCTCCGCCCCGGCGCGCTGCCCGGTGGCGGCGGCCACCACCGGCGCGGGCGCGGGGCACCCCGCCGGACCGGGCGGCCGGCCGGTGGGGTCGGCGACGACCGTGGGCACCGGCGGTGCCCCCGTCTCCGTCGACCGCCCGGCCCGGCGGGCGAACGCGGCCCGCGCCGCCCTCGGCAGCCGGGCGTACGCGACCTCGCGGACCACCGCGTCGGCGACGGCGTACCGGCCGTCCGGGCGGGTGACCAGCAGACCCGCCGAGACCAGGGCGCGCAGCACCGGGGCGGCCCGCCCGGGCGCCCAGTCGAGCAGGCGCGCCGCCGTCGCGGCGGTGAGCCCCGCGCCGACCGTCGCGGCGGCCATCAGCACGGCCCGGCGCGCCCCGTCGAGGCGGTCCAGCCGGGCGTCGACCTCCCGGCGTACCGCCTCCGGCACGGACTGCGTCGCGCCCAGCGACGCGACGTACGCGGCGGCCCGCCCCGGACTGCCGCCGACCAGCGGCAGCAGCCGGGCCACCGCCGTCGTCGGCCGCCCGGCCCGCTGGAGCAGGTGGCGCAGCAGCCGCCCGGTCTCCACCGGGCGCAACGGCGGCACCGTCAACCGGTGCCACCGGTCCCGGGGCCCGGGCAGGACGTCCACCCACTCCGGACGGTGCAGCGTCACCACCGCCAGCGGCAGCGACCGCGCGCTGGCCGCCGCGAAGAGTTGGCGCAGGAAGTGGCTCAGCGCCACCGCGGCCCGGTCGAGGTCGTCCACCGCCACCAGCACCGGCTGCCGGGCGGCGAGCCCCAGGAGCACCTCCCGGGCCACCTCGGCGCCCCGGACCGCCGCACGGGACTCGTCCGGCGCGGCCAGCAGCGCCTCCAGCGCGGACACCGCCCCGGCCAGGCCGGCGGGCGGCACCAGGTCGGTGAGGGCGGCGGTGAGCCGGCGCCGTACCGCCGCCGGCGCGTCGTCGTCGCGCAGGTCGGCGAGCCCGCGCACCAGGTCCGCGACGGGCGCCAGGGGCTGCGGGTACGGGGGGCAGTGCGCGACGCACCAGCGCACCGGCGCCCCGTCCACGGTCGGTACCGCCCGGGTCAGCTCGTGCAGCAGCCGGCTGCGTCCGCTGCCCGCCGGACCGGCCAGCGACAGCCAGCGCGGGCTGCGGTCCCGCACGGCCCGCACGATCAGGTCCCGGGCGGCGGCCAGCTCGCGCCGCCGCCCGACCAGGGGGCCCTCGTGCCGGGCCGGGGCCGGCCGGATCGCGCCGGTGGCGTGCCACACGTCGACCGGCAGCGCCTTGCCGGCCAGGGCCACCGGCGGCACCCGGCGCTGCGCGACGAGGCCCACGGTGGCGCGGTGGGTGGCCGCGCAGAGCGCCACCCCGCCCGGCGGGGCGTACTCCTGCAACCGGGCGGCGATGGTGATCACCGCGCCGCTGGCCACGCCGTGCCAGCCGTCGCGCGCGGCGGCGAGGTCCACCAGCGCCTCGCCGGTGGCCACCCCGGCCCGGACCCGCAGGCGCGGCGCCCCGGGCGGCGGCCGCCGGTCGAGGGCGCCCTGGATCTCCAGTGCCGCCCGCACCGCCCGGTACGCGTCGAAGCCGTCGGAGCGGCGGGCCCCGAACAGGGCCAGCACCGCGTCGCCGACGTACTTCTCGACCACCCCCTGCCAGCGGCGCAGCACCCCGCCGACGGTGTGGAAGTACGCCCGTTGCAGGGCCCGCACGTCCTCCGGATCGAGCCGGTCGACGAGCGTGGTCGACCCGACGATGTCGACGAACAGCACGGTGACCAGGCGTCTCTCCTCCGGCACCGGCCAGCCTCCCGAGGTGACCCGCTGCGGACCAGCGACGATGGTGGGAATGGGCATCGCACCCGCCTTTCCCCGCGGTGGCTGACGACGCCTCGGACACTGTCACCGATCGGCCGGCGGGGGATCTGCCGAACGACGTATGTCGACCGTGCGCAACCTTCGGTCGTAAAGTCGACGCGAGGAGTACCACAGGCGCGAAAGACCCGTAGAACAGTGCGGGGACCTGTGACTAGGCTGCGTGCCATGGCCAGCGACGTGGACACGGCACCACTCGTCGGCCGGGCCGACCTCGTGACGACGGTACGGTCCGTGCTGCTCGACGACGTCACGCAGGGGCACACCGCCGCCGTGTTCCTCACCGGTGAGAGCGGCGTCGGCAAGACCCGCCTGCTGCGCGAGGTGGCCGGCCGGCTGCGCGACGCGGGGGCCCTCGTGCTCACCGGCTCCTGTCTGGACATCGGCGACGCGTCGCCCCTGCACCCGCTGCTCCAGGCGTTGCGCCGCCTCGACGCCGAGCTGACCGGCGCCCACGCCAAGACCTCCTCGGCGGTCCGTGGGCTCCTGCGGCTGTTCACCGAGGAGACCGCCGGCCCGGACGGTGCCGGGGCGCTGCTGGAGCGGGTCTCCCAGGGGCTGCACCTGATCGCCGAGGGCCGCCCGCTGGTGCTGGTCCTGGACGACCTCCAGTGGGTCGACCGCAGCACCCGGCAACTGCTGCTCTACCTGCTGGCCGGGCTGGGCGACCTCCAGCTGTCCGTGCTCGCGGCGGTGCGGGCCGAGTCGTTGCAGGGCGCGCACCCGCTGCGCCGGGTGCTCACCGAGCTGCGCCGGCTGCGTACGGTGCGGGTGCTCGACCTGGCCCCGCTGGACCGGGCCGGCACCGACCGGCTCGCCGCCGCCGTGGTCGGCCGGCCGCTCGCCGGTGAGGCGGCGGAGCTGGTGTGGCGGCGCAGCGGCGGCAACCCGTTCGTGGTGGAGGAGCTGGCCCGCGACCTGCGCGACGGCCGGGACGGGCTCTCCGACACGCTGCGCGAGGTCTTCCTGGCCCGGGTGGACGCGCTGCCGAAGCACGCGCACGCCGTGGTGCACGCGGCGGCGGCCGGCGTCGAGCCGGTGGGGCACTGGCTGCTCGCCCGGGTGGTGCGGCTGCCCGAGGACGAGGTGATCGAGGCGGTCCGCGCGGCCGTCGCGCACCGGCTGCTGGTGAGCGCGGACGACGGCTACCGGCTGCGGCACCGGCTGGTCGCCGAGGTGCTGGAGCACGAGCTGCTGCCGGCCGAGCGCGCCGCCCTGCACCGCCGCTACGCCGAGGCGCTCACCGCTGCCCCGGCCGAGCTGCACCAGGCGCGCCTGGCGCACCACTGGCGGCTGGCCGGCGAGCCGGCGCGGGCGCTGCCGGCGGCGATGGCAGCCGCCCGGGAGGCCGAGCGGCTGCACGGCTGGGCCGAGGCGCACCGGCACTGGTCGGTCGCGTTGCAGCTGGCCGTCGCGCCGGGCGTCGCGGCGCCGGACGTGGACCGGGCCACCCTGCTGCGGCACGCCGCCGAGGCCGCCCACCACTGCGGCGAGCACGCCCGGGCGTTGACCCTGCTGGAGGAGCTGGCCGCCGCCGACGCCGACCAGTCGGCGTGCGCGCTGCACATCCGCCGGGCCCGCTACCTGGCCGCTGCCGGTCGGTCGGCCCCGGCGGAGGCGGAGTACCGGCTGGCCCTGGAGGCCGCCGACTGCACGTCCCGGGAACGGGCCACCGCCGCGGCGCACCTGGCCGAGCTGCTGCTGCACCTCGGCCGCTACGCCGACGCGGGCCGGCGGGCGCGCGAGGCGCTGGAGCTGGCCGCCGAGGTGCCGGGCTCCACGTCGGAGGTGGTGCTGGCCAGCGCCGCGCTCGGCTTCTCGGAGGCCTACCTGGAGGACCCGCACGCCGGGCTGGCGGTGATGCGCCGCGCGCTGGAGACCGCCGAGCGTGCCGGCCGCCCGGAGGACGTGGCCTGCGCGTACCTGCACCTGGCCGAGCTGCTGACCGGCCCGCTGAACGTGCTGGAGGAGGGCGTCGTCGTCGCCCGCCGGGGTGCCGAGCGGGTGGCCGAGCTCGGCCTGGGCCGCACGTACGAGACCCGGCTGCTGGCCATCGCCACCAACGGGCTGTTCCGGGTCGGGCAGTGGGCCGAGGCGGAGAAGGTCGTCGCGGCGGCGTTGCGGCACCGCCCCTCCGGCGCCGACGCGGTGGAGCTGCTGCTGGCGCGCTGCCGGCTGTCGGTGGGCTACGGCGACATCGAGGCGGCCGACCGCGACCTGGACGCGGTCGCCACGGTGCTCGCCGGCGGCGGGGCGCGGCACGTGATCCCGCTGCTCACCCTGCGGGCGGGGCTGGCCATGTGGCAGGGCCGGCACGACCTGGCCCGGCAGGCGGTGCAGCGCGGCCTGACCGAGAGCCGCTCCGACGACGTGGGCATCCTTGCCGCGCTGGTGTGGCACGGGCTGCGCGCCGAGGCCGAGGCGCACGCCAGCCGCGCCGTGCCCGTCGACCCGACGGCGCTGCGTCGGCTGCGGGAGGTGGCCGACCGGGTGGCCCGCAAGAGCGAGCACGCCGCCCGGCCGGTGCGCGACGTGGTGGACGGCTTCCTGGCGCTGTGCGCCGCCGAGGTGAGCCGCCTGGACAGCAGCGACCCGGAGCTGTGGGCCCGGTCGGTGGCGCAGTGGGACCGCCGGCACCACCCCTACCCGGCGGCGTACTCGCGGCTGCGTCAGGCCGAGGCGCTGCTGGCCCGGCGCAAGCGCAGCGCCACGGCGGCGAAGCTGCTGCGGCAGGCGTACGAGGTGGCGCAGGGGCTCGGCGCGGTGCCGCTGACCTCGGAGATCCGTACGCTCGCCGGGCGGGCGCGGGTGCCGCTGGAGGACCGCCCGGCCACGGGCGGCCCGGCCGCCGGCGCGGACGGCGACGAGCTGGCGGCGCTGACGGCCCGGGAGCGGGAGGTCCTCGCCGCCGTCGCCGAGGGGCTGACCAACCGGGAGATCGGCCAGCGGCTGTTCATCAGCGAACGCACCATCGGCGTGCACGTCTCGCACATCTTCGACAAGCTGCACGTCCGCACCCGGGTGCAGGCCAGCGCGATCTTCCTACGCAACCGGCGCGGCTGACGCGCGGCGGGGATACGTCGTTCTACTGATCCGGCCGGCTGCCGCCGGCTGGCAGGCTGTGCTGCGTCGCCGACGGCACGGGGCTGTCGGGGACCACTGTGGAGGAGAGATGACGGAACCGGTGTGGGGACCCGTGCATCGGGACATCGTCGACCTGCTCGCCGATCATCCCGCCGACGTGCCGGCGGTCGTCGACCATCTCACCAAGCTCCAGGACCTGCTGGTCCGGCTGCCTCCGCTGGAGGCGAGCTGCCCGCTGGCCGACTTCAACCGGCTGTACCTGACGATCACCGAGAGCGTGCTGAACGGCCTCTACGACGACCGCTTCGCCGACCCGGTGTTCCTGTCCCGGCTGGACGTGGAGTTCGCCGCCCGCTACTTCGACGCCATGCGGCTGTGGACCGACTCGAGCCCGGGCACGCCGAAGGCGTGGGCCTGCCTGTTCCAGCGGATGCGCGGCCCGGACGCCCGCCCGCTGCCGTCGGCGGCCGCCGGCGTGAACGCGCACATCAACTTCGATCTGCCGTTCGCGCTGGTGACCACGTTCGACAGCCTGGAGTCGGAGCCGGTGGACGGCACCGACCAGCACCGCGACTACCTGAAGATCAACGACATCTTCGCGGACAAGATCCCCGGTCTGCGGCGCGGCTACCTGGAGCGGTGGCAGCTGCTCATCGACATGCTCAACGGCGACATCGACGACTGGTACCAGGGGGAACTGGTCGAGTACACCCGCGACGTCGCCTGGCGCAACGCGCAGAAGATCTGGCGGTGCCGGCACGATCCGGCCGCCCACGAGTGCGAGCGCGCGCGGTTGGACGAGACCGCCGCGGCGCTCGGCCGGCTGCTGCTCTCGCCCCTCGGGGCGTTCCTGCAGTAGCCGGGACGGGGGGTCCCCGCGCTTCGCATCCGGCAAACGGCGGAGCGCGGGGACGCGTCCCCCGCCTGAGCAGGGCTCGCCCGTCGGGGGGGCGCCGGGCCCGTGGTCAGGCGGTCCGACCGGCCGGGGGTACGCCGGGTCGGGGCGCGGGGGTTCGCGGGTCGGCCGGCCCGGGGGGTGTCGGCCGGCCCGCACGGGGTACGCCCGCGCCATGAGTGATCCGGCCCGGCGGCCCGCCGCCCGACCCCGCCCCCGGCCCGCCGCCCCGTCCCGCCCCGCCCGCCCGGGCGAGGCCCGCCCTGCCGGCCGGGGCGGGACGCGGTGACCGGCGCGGGATCCCGCGCGGGCGGGACGGTCCCGGGACGACCGGCGGGGCACCTGGCGCCGGCGGGGGCGGTCCGGCGATGACCGGCGGCGCCCGCCGGTTCGGGTTCCGCTTCGATCCGGTGTTCCGGCCGGCGCTCGCCCTGCTTGGCGTGCGGCCGGCGACGGCCTGGGTCGACGTCGACGCGGCCGAGCTGGTGATCCGGTTCGGCCCGTGGCGGTTGCGCACCGCCCGGCGCAACGTCGTCGGGGTCGCGCCCACCGGGCCGTACCGCTGGTGGCGGGGGATCGGCACGCGCCTGTCGCTGGCCGACGCCGGCGTCACCTTCGCCAGCAGCACCGCCGCCGGGCTCTGCCTCCGCTTCGCCGAGCCGGTGCCGGCCCTGCTGCCCGGTGGGTGGCTGCGGCACCCCGGGGCGACGGTGACCGTCGCCGACCCCGACGCCCTGGCCCGTGCCCTGGCCGCGCCCGACGGCGACTGAGTCCTCCCGGCTTCATCGTTCCGGCGGGCGGCCGGCCGGCGACCGCCTACGGTCGGGTCAGGACCGCCGAGGGTGGGGACGGGACATGCGTGACGAGCACGGGCCGAGGTCGCGGCGCACGCGTGGTCGCCGTCCGCCGCCCGCCGGCCCGCCCCGCGACCTGCGCGCGGCCCGGGACCCGACCCGTCCCGACAGCCGCGCCCGGCGCCCGGTCGCCGTCCCGGAGACGCAGGCCAGCCCCACCCGGCCCGCCGCGCCGCTGAGCCCGCTGCGCCGCTGGATGTTCGCCCACCGGGTGCAGCCGGTCGGCCCCGAGGCGGCGGAGGGGCAGGCCCGCTCGCACCCGTGGTGGCAGGTCATGTGCCTGACCGGGGTGGACTACTTCTCCACCCTGTCGTACCTGCCCGGGATCGCGGCGGTGGCCGCCGGGGCGCTCTCCCCGCTGGCGACCCTGCTCATCGTCGCGCTGACGCTGTTCGGCATGCTGCCCATGTACCGCAGGGTGGCCCGGGAGAGCCCGCACGGGCAGGGCTCGGTGGCGATGCTGGAGCGGCTGCTGCCGTTCTGGCGCGGCAAGATCTTCGTGCTGGTCCTGCTCGGGTTCGTGGCGACCTCCTGGATCATCACGATCACCCTCTCCTCGGCCGACGCCACCGTGCACCTGCTGGAGAACCCGTACGTGCCCGAGGGCGTCGGCGGCACGGGCGTCGCCGTCGGGGTCACCGTCGTGCTGCTGCTCGTCCTCGGCGGGGTCTTCCTGCTCGGCTTCCGGGAGGCGGTCGCGGTGGCCGTCCCGCTGGTCGTGGTCTTCCTGGCCCTGAACGCGCTGATCGTGGCCGACGGGCTGGCCGGGATCGCGGCGAACCCGGGGACGTTGTCGGACTGGACCGCCGCGCTGACCGCCGGGGCCGGCCCCGGCGAGGTGGCGTTGACCGCCGTGCTGGCGTTCCCGCTGCTGGTGCTCGGGCTCTCCGGCTTCGAGACGGGGGTGAGCATGATGCCGCTGGTCGCCGGTGCGGGGGCCGACCGGGAGGCACGGCTGGCGGCGCGCATCCGCAACACCCGCCGGCTGCTCACCGCCGCCGCGCTGATCATGTCGGTGTACCTGGTCTCGACCACCCTCGTCACCACGGTGCTCATCCCCGCCCGGGAGTTCGAGCCGGGCGGGGCCGCGAACGGCCGGGCGCTGGCGTACCTCGCCCACGAGCGCCTTGGGGAGGGCTTCGGCACCGTCTACGACGCCAGCAGCGCGCTGATCCTCTGGTTCGCCGGCGCCTCCGCGATGGCCGGTCTGATCAACATCGTGCCCCGCTACCTGCCCACCTACGGCATGGCGCCGGAGTGGGCCCGGGCGGTGCGGCCGGTCGTGATCGTCTACACGCTGGTCAGCGTCGCGATCACGGTGGTGTTCCGGGCCGACGTCAACGACCAGGCGGGGGCGTACGCCACCGGCATCCTCGCCATGATGGTCTCCGCCGCGGTGGCGGTCACGATCTCGGCGGCCCGCCGCCGGGAGCGCGTCGCGGCCGGCGGCTTCGCCGTGCTCACCGTGGTCCTGCTGTACGCCCTCGTCGAGAACGTCGTCGCGAAGCCCGACGGCATCGCCATCTCCGCGCTGTTCATCCTCGCCATCGTGGTCGTCTCGCTGGTCTCGCGGGTGACCCGCACCACCGAGCTGCGTACGGAGCGGATCGAGTTCGACGAGCCGGCCCGCCGGTTCATCGCCGAGTCGCTGGCGCACGACGGCCGGCTGCACCTCATCGCCCACAAGCGGGCCGGTGGCGCGGTCAAGGAGTACACGGTCAAGGAGCGGGCGCAGCGGGGGATGAACCCGGTGCCCGGCGAGGGCGACATCCTCTTCCTGGAGATCGACGTGGTCGACCCGTCGGAGTTCAGCCAGGTGCTGCGGGTACGCGGCGTCCAGGTGGGCGGCTTCCGGGTGCTGCGGGCCGCCAGCCCGGCCGTTCCCAACGCCATCGCGGCGATCCTGCTGGCGCTGCGCGACGCCACCGGCGTACGCCCGCACGCCCACTTCGAGTGGTCGGAGGGCAACCCGCTGGCGCACCTGTTGCGTTACCTCATCCTCGGCCGTGGCGACACCCCGCCCGTGGTGCGGGAGATCATCCGCAAGTCCGAGCCGGACCCGACCCGCCGGCCCGGCATCCACGTCGGCGGCTGACCGCCCGCTGCGACGCCGGGGATGCCCGCGCCCATTCGTACCCATGAAGGCGAAAGGTACGCTTATTCATGTTCGGGGGACTTGCCCTCTTCTCGTCCGTATCGTGGCCTTCGGCGGCTGTCGCGACGTCAGCCGTCCCGCGTCCGGTTCGACGCGGCCGTGTCACGTACGCGCGAGAGGCAGGTAAGCCTGATGACGACAAATCAAGGGGGCCGACGGGCGGCGCCACCCAGACGACGGTCGCGGTGGTTCTTAGCCGGCGGCCTCGTGGCGGGCAGCCTGGTGGCGGGGGCGGCCGGGCTGACGGGTGTCTCCGCCGTGGCCGCCGACCGGGACCTGCCCGCCGCCTCGGACGCGCCCGCGCTGGCGTTGCGGGCCGACGACCGCTCCGGCGAGGGCCACCGCGGCGACGCCGTCGAGGACCGCGACCACGCCCGCGAGGAGCGGCGCGGCGGCAAGCCGGACGGCCGGCCCGCACGCCCGGGCCAGGGGCAGCGCCCGGAGGTCCCGGTGCCGTGCGACTCGGCGAAGCTGATCTCGGCGCTGGTCCGGGCCAACGCCGAGGGCGGCGCCGACCTGCGGTTGGCGTCGAAGTGCACGTACGAACTGACCCACGCGTTCCAGCAGCCCGACGAGTACGACGGCGGGATCCGCGACGCCCGGGAGGCCGCCGACAGCGCGGAGAACCCCGGCGACGCCGAGGCGCCCCCGCGCAACCCGCAGCACGACCGGGCCGGACTGCCCGTGATCTACCACCCGATCTCCATCCGGGGTGAGGGCGCGACCATCGTGCGTGACGTGCACGCCGAGGCGTTCCGGTTCTTCACCGTCCGCGACGGCGGGGAACTGACGCTGTCCGACGTGGTGCTGCGCAACGGGCTCTCCGCCGCCGAGGGTGGCAGCATCCACGTCGTGCACGGCGCCTCCGCCGTGGTCGAGCGCACCACGATCGTCGACAGCACCTCGCTCTCGGCGGAGGGGGGCGGCGGCGGGATCTTCAACGACGGGCACCTCGTGGTCGCCGGCAGCACGTTCGTCGACAACCACGCCGCCGGCACTGCGGGCAAGGGCGGGGGCCTGCTCAACGGTGGCGTGCTGAGCCTGGAGACCTCGCAGTTCCGGGGCAACAGCGCCGTGGCGTACGGCGGCGGCCTCGCCAACTACCGGGGCGCGGCCGAGGTGCACTCGAGCACCTTCGCGCACAACAACGCGGCGCAGGGCGGCGGCGTCGCCAGCTTCTCGGCGCGTACCCGGGTCGCCGACACGAAGGTGGTGGGCAACACCGCTCAGACCGGCGGCGGCATCGCCAACTCGGACGCGTTGATCTTCCTGCGCGGCCTGGAGGTACGCGACAACACCGCCACGGGCAACGGCGGCGGCATCTCCACCTTCCAGGGCCTGGTCCCGATCGACGACAGCGTCGTCTCGGGGAACACGGCGCGGGGTTCCGGCGGCGGGATCCACGCCCAGAAGTCGAACCTCCTGGTGCGCCGCAGCGAGGTCGAGCGCAACCACGCCGTCGGCGCGAAGTCCACGGGCGGCGGCATCTTCGCGACGCTGGGGCAGGTCTCCCTCTACTCCAGCCGGGTGGCCGGCAACGTCGCCACCGTGAAGCCGGGCGGCCTCTTCGCCGACAAGGCCCGCGTCAGGGTCGACGACGAGACCGACATCATCGACAACGAGCCCACCAACTGCGAGGGCAGCAGGGTCCCGGTCGCCAACTGCTTCCGCTGACCAGTCGGCGGGCCGTCCCGGCAGGGGCGGCCCGCCGCCCGGGGCGCATTCCCGTCGGTCGATCATCGCGATCGCGGCGGTCGGGTGCGCCCTCTCGCGTCGTGGGGGCACCCGGCCGGCGGGGCGCGGGGGTGGCTCAGCCGAGGGCGCGCAGCCGGGCGGCGAGGTCGCCGGCGAAGAAGTCGAGGAAGCCGTCCGGGTCGGGGCCGGCGTTCTGGAGCACGATGTGGTCGTAGCCCGCCTCGACGTAGGCACGCACGTGCGCCACGTGCGCCTCCGGGGCCGGCCCGACGGAGAACAGCTCCCGCACGTGCCGCTCCTCGACGTACGCGCTGGCGGCGTCGAAGTTGACCGGGTTCGGCAGCTCGCTCATCACCTTCCATCCGGTCACCATCCACCGGCTGGTCTCCAGCACCGCCCGCACGGCCTGCTGGTCGTCGGTCGCCCAGGCCATCGGCACCTCGGCGTAGCGGGGGCCGTCGCCACCGGCCTGCCGGTAGTGCTCGACGATGGACGCCTCCGGCTCGGTGACGAACAGGCCGTCGCCGAGTTCGGCGGCCATCGTCGCAGAGGAGCGGCCGCTGGCGGCGACCGCGATCACGGGCGGGGTCTCCGGCAGGTCGAAGACCCGGGCGTCCTCCAGTTGCAGGTGCTTGCCCTCGTACGACCGGTAGCCGCCCTGCCAGAGCAGCCGGATGATCTCCAGCGCCTCGCGGAGCCGCTCGTGCCGGCCCCGTACGCTGGGGAAACCCTGCCCCACCACGTGCTCGTTGAGGCGTTCCCCGGCCCCGACGCCGAGGGTGAACCGGCCCTCGGAGACCAGCGCCATGGTCGCCGCCGCCTGCGCGATGATCGCCGGGTGGTAGCGGACGGTCGGGCAGGTGACCCCGGTGGCCAGGCCGATCCGCTCGGTCTTCGCCGCGACCGCCCCGAGCACGCTCCAGGTGAACGACGAGTGCCCCTGGGTGTCGAGCCACGGATGGAAGTGGTCGCTCATCTCGACGAAGTCGAAGCCCACCTGCTCGGCCCGGACGGCCTGCCGGATGATCTCCTGCGGCCCGTACCCCTCGGCGGCGAGCTTGTAGCCGATCCTCATCCCGGTGCTCCCGTCCCGTGCGGCGGTGGTGGCGCAACGCCGGTTCCCGCGGCCGGGGCCGGCAAACGTCGCGCCTGCTCCGGCGCCTCGCACGCCCCGCCGCCACCGTCGATCGGCACCGACACACCGCGCCGCGCGCCGACGATGACAACCCCAGCCTCCTAGGATGCCCTACGCGGTGTGCGGACCGACACGGCGACGCCAACGGCCACGGCATGGCAGGTACCGGAACCGCGGCCGGCGGGTGCCCCAAGCGCGGCCCGGCGAGTGCCGGAGGGGATCGAGGTGCGGCGCGACGACAGCGGCGGGCACGACGGACCGGAAAGGAGGGGGAGTGCCCGGACTGCTGCGGACATGGCGCGGCCCGCGCCCCGAGCGGGCGCGGGCCGGAGGGTGTGGGTCCTACTTGGACGGCTGGGGCAGCTCGCAGTCGACCTTGGGGTTGGCGCCGATGTAGTTGAGCGGCCCGGCCACGATCGTCACCAGGATCGTGCCGGCCTCGGCACAGTTCGTGTCGTCGTTGTTGTAGTAGCCGCGTTGCCCGGCGGCGACCGCGCCGATGATCAGCCAGATCACGACCAGGACTCCGAATATCGACGTGCCGCGCATCGCTGCCTCCGCAAGGGTGTGGTGGATCGAGGTGCTGGGCGTTGTACCCAATCGCGATGAACGGCTAACGGCCCGCCGGCAGCCCCGCCGGGGACCACGCGTGCGGACCGACGCGGCACGCCTTCCGCCGCCGCGTCGCGGGGCCGGAAGGACGACATCGCGGCGCCCGGTGGACGGGCGCCGCGATGTCGGCTCGATCGTGCGGGGTACGCGCCCCCGGCGCCGACGACGAGCACGGCGGCCGGGGTCACGCCGGTCAGGCGTCGGTGCCGCCCACCGGGGTCGGCAGGGCGGTGGCCGCCTCCTGCGGGGCGCCGGCGAGCACCTTCGCCTGCTGCGGCCAGGTCGCCAGGCTCGGCGCGGCCCGCAGCCCGGCTGCCCGGATCGTCTCCCGCAGGGCGGCCTCGTCCAGCTCCGCGAGCTGCCGGTACGTGCGGATGCCGGCCGCCTGCAACGCCGCGGCCATCTTCGGGCCCACGCCCTGGATCCGCCGGAAGTCGTCGGCGGCGTCGGCGGCGTCGGAGTCGGCGGGCGGAGCGGTGACCTCGCTGCGCGGCGCCGGCACGACGACCGCCCCGACCGGCGTCGACTCCACCTCGACGGGTGCGTCGGCGGCCGTGGCCGGAACGTCCACCTCGACGACTGCGGTGGCCGGAACGTCCACCTCGGCGGCGGCCGTGGCCGGCTCGACTGCGGTGGCCGGAACGTCCACCTCGGCGGCGGCCGTGGCCGGCTCGACGGCGGTGGCAACGGCCGGCTCGACGGCGGTGGCCGGCTCGGCCGACGTGGTGCGGGCCGGCTCCGGCTCGGCCGGTGCGTCCGCCGGCTGCGGCTCGGCGAGGGAGGCGGCCGTGACGACGGGCGCGGTCTCCGGCTCTGCCGGGGAGTGGGTGGCGGCGGCGGGCGCGGTGTCGGGCTCGACCGGGGTGGACTCCTGCGCCGGTCGGTGGTCGACGGGGCCAGTCACCTCGGCTGCCGCCGGCAGCACGATCTCGTGGTCCGGCCGGGCGTCGGCGGCGGTGGCCGGCGGCGCGGGGTCGGTGCCGGGGGCCGGCACCGGGTCACCGGTCAGGGCCATGTCGGCCGGGTCGACGTCGTCGGCCCGCGACGCGTCGGCCGTGACCACGGTGGCCGACGGGGCGGCCGCCGGATCGGCGTCGGCCCCGGGCGCGGCGGGGACGCGGTCGGCGACGGCGTCCGGCCTGGGATCCACGGTCACCTCCGGTCGCGCCTCGTCGAGGGTCGCGACGGGTGGCGGGTCGACCACCACGGCGGTCATGCCGGCGACCGGGTCACCGTCCACCATGGGCGAGCCGTGCGCGGCGGTTGCGGCGTCCTGCCGGCCGCGCCAGAACCAACCGCCCGCCGCACCCACCACCAAGGTCACGATCAGTATCAGCCAGTGCCCGAAAGACCACGCCACGGCAACCTCCCTATCGTTCACGTCCGGAAACCCGCGAGAAAAACTCGCCGCAGCTTCGCACACGCGCGAAGGCGCCGACCGGCAGGACCGGATGTCCGCCGCCGCACGGGACGGATCGCACCGGCGGTGTCCGGCGGGCGACGCAGGGTCGCCGCCGAGGCGTACGTGTGGGGTCGTCGTCCGGGACCGGGTTCGCGGGTACCCCGGCACCCGTGGCGGCGCCGGGGTCCCCGTCGGACGCTCAGTCCTCCTCGCCCCGGTAGCTGTAGAAGTCGTCGACGAAGCGGCGCGCCAGCCGGGGCACCCGACTGGTGACGCCGAAGTAGCCCCGCGCGCCGAGCAGCGCGAGCCGACCGACGACGGGCTTGTACATCCGGTCGTCGCCGTTGGTGCCGCTGCGGTTCAGCGAGTCGGCGACGCGGGCGAACCCGTACGGCACCATCGCGGCCTCGTAGTCGGCCACCGCCTGGAGCAGCGTCTTGTCGCCCGTCGCGACCTGCCGCAGCTGCCGGCAGAGCAGGGCGGCGTCGCGCAGGGCCGTGTTGGCGCCCACCCCGCGTCCCGGCGTCATGGTGTGGATGGCGTCGCCGAGCAGGGTGACGGTGCTGCTCTTCCACGGCGGCACCGGCTCGCTGGTGGCCACCTTGATGGGCAGGGCGCTGTCCGGGTCGCCGCGGGCGAGCAGTTCGCGCAGATTGGGGTGCCAGTTACGGGTGAGCCGCAGGGCGAGCAGGATCAGCTCCTCGCCGCGCCGCTCCATCACGTCGGCGGGGAAGCGGCGGGCCGTGCTCCACACGACCAGGTTGATGTTGTCGCGGGTGTTGTCGTGGCGCAGCCCCGGCCAGCCGCGCAGCAGGTCGGCGTCGGCGGGGTCCACACCGGGTTTGAGTGACCCGTCGCGGTCCCACTTGAACTCCATCACGTGCAGCACGCCCATCATCCCGCCGGTGCCGAAGATCAGCGAGATGCCCTGCTCGACGCGCTCCGGCAGCAGCCCCCGGGTGTGCGGGGTCAGCGGGATCCGGGTGGCGATGTTGATGGTGCCGGCGTCGCGGGTGACCGCGTGCGGCAGGTACTGGCGGCGTACCGCCGAGTGCGTGCCGTCCGCGGCGACGAGCAGGTCGCCGGTGGCGGTGCTGCCGTCGGCGAAGTACGCGGTCACGGTGCCGTCGTCGCGTTGGTCGTACCGCGTGAAGGTCTTGTCGAAGTGGACGACGTCCTCCATGCCGGTGAGCAGGACCTGGCGCAGGGTCATCCGGGCCACGGACCGTTCGGTGTCCACCGGGTCGGTGTCCGGCCGGAGCGTGAACGAGGCGGTGCGGCGCATCCCCTGGGTGATGACGTTGAAGTAGCGGGGGGAGCGGGCGCAGGTGGAGAGGTAGACGTCGAAGAGGGCAGGCGGCAGGCACTCGCGCAGCGCGCGGCTCCCCGTCGGTCCGATGCCGACCCGGTAGCCGAGCAGCCCCTCGCCGCGCGTGCGGTAACGCTCGTAGACGGCGACGCTGATCCCCGCCCGGCGCAGGCCGTGCGCCAGGCACAGCCCGCCGGTGCCGGCCCCGATGATCAGTACGTGGGGTGGTCTGGACGACATGGCGACCGCCCCGCTCAGCCGGCCGGGTGCGACGACGAGGTCGCGTCGGCGGCGTCCCACCGGTAGAAGCAGCCCGCGATCGCGTCGCGCGGCGAGCGCCAGGTCGGCAGGTACGGCGTGGTGTGCGCGGAGAGCCGCTCGTTGACCTGCCGGTAGAGCGGGTGGTTGCGGGCGTCGGCCAGGGCGTCCGGTGCCACGTCGGCGGTCTCCATCAGGTGTACGCACAGGTCGTGCAGGCAGTACAGGGACCGGTGGCGGACCCCGGTCAGGGCGGGTAGTTCGGTCGCGTCGGACTCGGCGAAGATCTGCGCCACCCGACCCTCCGCGCCCGGGATGATCCTGCTGACGATCAGAAGACGGCTCATGGGACCCCTCTCGCCGGTGGTGCTCCGCGACCAGGGCGGAGCCCACGGACTGTTGTGGGCCCACCGTGCCCGGGCGACTGTCACCTGCCCGTCACACCGGCCGTCGCGCTGGTGACGCCGCGTCAGCGGGCGCGGGGCGCGAGCCGGGTGGACGGCCCCCGGGGCGGCCCGGGCGGGGCCTCGCGGGTGGCCTCCCGGATGGGCGCGAGGGTGTCGTCGAGCAGGGCGGTCATCGCCGCCGAGGGCTCCAGCCGCAGTTCCCGCAGCAGCAGGTCGCGGTAGACGTAGAAGGCGTGCACGGCCTCGAAGGCGTTGCCCTCGGCGAGGTGGATGCGTACCACCAGCCGGTGCGGCGTCTCGCGCAGCGGCTCGGCGGCCATCGCCTCCAGCGCGGCTTCCAGGGCGGCGCCGTGGCGGCCCGCCGACAGGTGCTGACCGGCCAGCTCCTCCAGCATGTGCAGGCGCAGTTGGCGCAGCCGCTCCCGGTCGGCCAGCACCCAGTCGTCGTACCAGCCGGGGAGCAGGTCGTGCCGGCCGGCGGCGAGGGCCGCGGCGGCGCACGGGTCGTCGCCGTCGCGTACCCGTGCCGCCGTGCCGACGAGCGCGTCGACGTCGACGTGGACGACCGGGGCGAGGCAGACCGTGTCGCCGGAGGTCACGATCGGGCAGCAGGGGTCCTGCCGCAGCCGCCACAGGGCGGTACGCAGGGACGACAGCGCCCGTTCCTCCGGCGCGTCGGGCCAGAGCAGGCCGGCCAGGTGACTGCGGGTGGCGCCGGGGCGCAGCCCGATCAGCGCGATGACCCGTTGCAGGCCGCGCGGCACCACGACCGGCGCGTCGGCGTGCAGCAGTCGGAACCCGCCGAGCAGGTGCAGTGAGATCTCGGCGTCGGACCGGCACACGGTGGTCGGCGTCGACGGATCAGCGGCCACGGCGGCACCCCCTGCGGAACGCTCGTCCCGACTCGTCTGCTGTCCCCGGCGCGGCTGCCCATGACCCCACTATCGGATCGCTCCGCCGCGGCACGGCGTCGCGCGCCGCGGCCGCCGGGCTGACCGTGACGAAGATTATCAATCGTGGTCACTCTGGGTCAATGTCCGATAGAGGATCGCGCTTGCCTGTCGGCGTCCACGAGAACCGTTCCGAACTGCCGAGAGTCCACTGTGTGCAGCCCCGTGCCGCACAGCTCATGCACAGCTTGCGTCAACGCAGCGTCACGAAGGCTGCGTCGCCGTGCGGCGGTCGCCGGTGACGCCGCCGTGACGCCCGTGGTCGCATCGTGGCGCCAGTCGTCCGGCTCGGCCGGTGCCGTCGTCACCGACGCCGGATGCCGTGGAGGGAGGCCGGTCCATGGACCGTTCGTTGATCGTCGCGAAGGTGGTGCCGAGCGCCGAGGCGCGCGTCGCCGAGATCTTCGCGGAGTCCGACGCGACCGAGCTGCCGCGCCTGGTCGGCGTCACGCACCGCTCGCTCTACCGGCTGGGTGACCTGTACGTGCACCTGCTGGAGACGGAGGCGCCGGGCGGGGCGGCCGTCGAGGCGGCCCGGGGCCACCCCGAGTTCGCCCGGGTGAGCGCCCGGCTGCGGCCGTACGTGTCGCCGTACCTGTCGACGTGGCGGGAGCCGCGCGACGCGATGGCCCGCTGCTTCTACCGCTTCGACGCCGCGCCCGCCGGGCGGCCGTCGTGACCGCCACCGCGCCCCGCGACGGGCAGCTCTGGTCCCGCTGCGGCGGCTGCGCCACCCTGCTGTACCGCAAGCGGCTGCGGCGCAACCTCGACGTCTGTCCCGAGTGCGGTGCGCACGCCCGCGTCGACGCACCCGAGCGGCTGGTGCAGCTCGTCGACCCGGGGTCGTTCACCGCCCTGCCGGAGCGGCCGGCCGAGGTCGACCCGATCGGCTTCGTCGACCTGCTGCCGTACCCGCACCGGCTCACCGCCGCCCGCGCGGGCACCGGACTGGCCGAGGCGGTGGTCTGCGGCACCGCCACCGTCGGCCGGCATCCGTGCGTGCTGGCGGTGATGGACTTCCGCTTCCTGGGCGGCAGCCTGGGCTGCGTGGTGGGGGAGCTGATCACCCTGGCCGCCGAGCGGGCCCTCGCCGACGGGGTGCCGCTGGTCCTCGTCACCGCCTCGGGCGGGGCGCGGATGCAGGAGGGTGCCCTGTCGCTGATGCAGATGGCCACGGTCAGCCAGGCGGTCGCCGCGCTGCGGGAGGCCGGCCTGCTCACCGTCAGCGTGCTGACCGACCCCACGTACGGGGGCGTGGCCGCCTCGTTCGCCACCAACACCGACGTGGTGCTCGCCGAGAGCGGTGCGCGGATGGGCTTCGCGGGCCCCCGGGTGATCCGGCAGGTCACCGGTCGGGACCTGCCGGAGGGTTTCCAGACCGCCGACTTCCTGCTGCGGCACGGCCAGGTCGACATGGTGGTGCCGCGGCACGCGCTGCGGGGCCGGCTGGTGGCGCTGCTCGCCGCCGCCCGCGCGGGCCGCCGCCCCGCGTCCCGTGCCGGCGTACCCCGGCAGGAGCCGTCGCCGCTGGTGGCGGGGCCGGCCGGCGGGACCGCCGCGACGACGGCGCCGGGCCCGGCCGGCGACGCCTGGGAGACGGTACGGCTGGCCCGGCACCCCGGCCGACCGACCACTCTGGACTACCTGGAGACGGCGTTCGACGGTTTCGTCGAGCTGCACGGCGACCGGCTCGGCGCGGACTGCCCGGCCGTGGTGGGTGGCCTGGCGCGCCTCGACGGCCGGCCGGTGATGGTCGTGGGGCACCAGAAGGGGCACACCACCGCCGAGCTGGTCGGGCGCAACTTCGGCATGGCCAGCCCGGCGGGGCACCGCAAGGCGCTGCGGCTGATGCGCCTCGCCGCCCGGCTGGGCCTGCCGGTGGTCACCCTGGTCGACACCCCGGGGGCCGATCCCGGCGTACGGGCCGAGGAACAGGGACAGGCGGCGGCCATCGCCGAGAACATCCTCGCCCTGACCGTGCTGCCCACCCCCGTCGTCGCCGTGATCACCGGCGAGGGCGGCAGCGGTGGGGCGCTGGCCCTCGCGGTCGCCGACCGGGTGCTCATGCTCCAGCACGCCGTCTACTCGGTGATCAGCCCGGAGGGCTGCGCGGCCATCCTCTGGCCCGACCGGGGCGCCGCGCCGCAGGCGGCCCGCGCGTTGCGGCTGACCGCACCCGACCTGTGCCGGCTGGGGATCGTCGACGACCTCGTCCCCGAGCCGGCCCCGGCGGCGCACCACGACCCGCAGGCCGCCGCCCGGGCGCTGCGCGAGGCGGTGCTGGCGCAGCTGCTGCCGCTGCTCGACGTGCCGCCCGCCACGCTGGTCCGCCGCCGGCGGCAGCGCTTCCGGCGCTTCGGCGCGGCCCGCCTCGGCGCCCGGGCGGGTGCCCGGTGAGCGCCGGCGCGAGCCCGGTCGGGTCCCCGCCGTCGCCACCCGCCCCGGAGCAGGTGCCCGACGCGGAGGCGGGGCGCGGCACGGACGCCGTGCTGGCCGGGCTGCGGCGGCACGCCCGGCACCTCGTCGCCGAGCTGCCCGGCCCGCTGCGGCGGGTGCGGCTGCGCGGCGGGGACACGGTGCTGGAGGTGGAGTGGCACGGCACGCCCGCCGAGTGCGTCCCCGCCGCCGACGCGGTGCGCCCGGCGCCCCCGCCGGCCGTCGCGCCACCGCCGGACCGGTACGCCGTGCGGTCGCCCATCGTCGGCACGTTCCACCGCGCGCCGGAGCCGGGCGCCGCGCCCTTCGTCGCCGTCGGCGACCTGGTCCGTCCCGGGCAGGTGGTCGGCATCGTCGAGGCGATGAAGCTGATGAACGAGGTGAGCGCCGAGCGGGGCGGCCGGGTCGTCGAGGTCCTCGCCACCGACGGTCAGCCGGTCGAGTACGACCAGCCGCTGGTCGCGCTGGACCCGGCGTGAGGGGCGGGCCGCGATGTTCGAGAAGGTCCTGATCGCCAACCGGGGGGAGATCGCCCTGCGGGTGCTGCGCGCGTGCCGCGAGCTGGGGGTGCGTACGGCGGTGGTCTACTCCACCGCGGACGCCGACTCCGCCGCCGTGCGCCTGGCCGACGAGGCCGTACGGATCGGGCCGGCGGCCAGCCGGCGCAGCTACCTCGACGCCGCCGCGATCGTGGAGGCGGCCCGGCAGGTGGGCGCGCAGGCGGTGCACCCCGGCTACGGGTTCCTCTCGGAGGACGCCGACTTCGCCGAGATCTGCGCCGACAACGGCCTGACGTTCATCGGCCCGCCGCCGGAGGTGATGGCCGTGCTGGCCGACAAGTCCTCCGCGCGGGCGCTGATGCGCCGGGCCGGGCTGCCCCTGCCGCTGGGCAGCGTCGCGCCGGTGCCCAGCGCCGCCGCGGCGGCGGAGGTGGCCGCCGAGGTGGGCTACCCGGTGATCGTGAAGGCGGCGGCCGGCGGCGGGGGACGGGGCATGACGGTGGTGGCCACCCCGGCGGAGCTGCCCCGGGCGTACGCGCGCACCCGCGCCGCCGCCCAGGCCGCCTTCGGCGACGACCGGGTGTACGTGGAGCGGTACCTGACCGACGCCCGGCACGTCGAGGTGCAGTTGCTGTGCGACTCCCACGGCAACGGTGTGCACCTGGGCACCCGGGACTGTTCGGTGCAGCGCCGTCACCAGAAGCTGGTGGAGGAGGCCCCCGCCCCGGCGCTGTCGGCCGGCGCCGCGGAGGCCATCGCGGAGTGCGCCCTGCGCGGCGCCCTGCACGCGGGGTTCACCGGCGCCGGCACCGTGGAGTTCCTCGTGGACGGCGAGGAGCGGTTCCACTTCTTGGAGATCAACTGCCGGATCCAGGTGGAACATCCCGTCACCGAGATGATCACCGGGATCGACCTGGTGCACGAGCAGCTGCACATCGCCGCCGGGGTGCCGTTGCGCTGGCGGCAGGAGGACGTCCGGCCGCACGGGGTGGCCATCGAGTGCCGGGTCAACGTGGAGGACCCGGACCGCGGCTTCGCCCCGACGCCCGGGCGGCTGGACCGTTTCACCCCGCCCGGCGGCCCCTTCACCCGGGTCGACACGCACGGGCACGCCGGCTACCTGTTCGGCCCGCACTACGACTCCCTGCTGGCCAAGGTGGCGGTCTGGGCCCCGGACCGGGAGCTCGCGCTCAACCGGCTGGAACGCGCCCTCGACGAGTTCGACGTCGCCGGCCCCGGGGTCCGTACCACCATCCCGTTCGTCCGGCGGGTGCTCGACGACGCCGGGTTCCGCAAGGGCCGCTACACCACCGGCCTGGTCGAGCAGTTGCTCGCCGGCCCGCCCGACGCACACCACAGGAGGCACCGATGACCGTCACCCATGGCCGTCCGCTGACCGCCGAGATCACCGACATCCTGGTGGCGAACTGCGGGCTGGACGCCGACGCCGCCGCCCGCGCCCCGGCCGCGTCGCTGGAGGAGCTCGGCATGGACTCCCTGGCGTTGCTGGAACTCTCCGCCGTGGTCGCCGACCGGTGGCAGGTGCAGATCCCCGAGCAGGCCGGGCAGCTCAGCATCGCGGGCGTGGCCGAGTTGGTCGCCCGCCGCGCCGACGCACCCGGGCACACCGAGAACAGCGTCCTCATCGCCGCGCCGCTGCCGCTGGTGTGGGACGTCACCAACGACGTCGCGAACTGGCCGGAGCTGTTCACCGAGTACGCCCGCGCGGAGATCCTGCACCGTGACGGCGACACCGTGCGGTTCCGGCTCACCATGCACCCCGACGAGAACGGCACGGTGTGGAGCTGGGTCAGCGAACGCACCGCCGACCCGGCCACCCGCCAGGTCCACGCCCGGCGGGTGGAGACCGGGCCGTTCGAGTACATGCGTATCCACTGGCGCTACACGCAGGAGCCCGGCGGCACCCGGATGACCTGGGTGCAGGACTTCGCGATGAAGCCGACCGCGCCGGTCGACGACGCGGGCATGACCGACCGGATCAACGCCAACAGCGCGGTGCAGCTCGCCGTCATCAAGGAGAAGATCGAGCGGCTGGTCGGCGCCGGCGCGACGACGGGAGCCGGCGATGAGTGAGCGCGACCTGCGGCTGGTGGCCGCCGCCGACGTCGCCCCCGACAGCCGCCGTGGCGGCGAACTGCGGGTGCTGCTCGGCCCGAAGACCGTCGGCAGCACCTCGGGTTTCATGGGCGTGGCGGCGCTGCGCCCGGGGGAGCGGATCGCCGAGCACTACCACCCCTACAGCGAGGAGTTCCTCTACGTGGCGCGCGGGGCGATCACCGTCGACCTGGACGACGAGCCGGTGCCGCTGCCCGCCGGGCAGGCGCTGTTCGTGCCGCGCAACGTGCGCCACCGGCTGCGCAACACCGGCGAGGAGCCGGCCGAGGTCGTCTTCCACCTCGGCCCGCTGGCGCCCCGGCCCGAGCTCGGGCACGTCGACACCGAGCTGGTCGAACAGCGAGGTGGGTCGTGAGCGCGAGGAGCGGGCCGGGGTTGCGAGCCCCGCAGTCGCGAACCGAGGTGTCGCCGTGAGCGCGAGGAGTGAGGCGGGGTTGCGAGCCCCGCAGTCGCGAACCGAGGTGTCGCCGTGAGCGCGAGGAGTGAGGCGGGGTTGCGAGCCCCGCAGTCGCGAACCGAGGTGTCGCCGTGAGCGCGAGGAGTGAGGCGGGGTTGCGAGCCCCGCAGTCGCGAACCGAGGTGTCGCCGTGAGCGGGCGCCGCACGGTGGTGACCGGCGTCGGGGTGGTCGCCCCGGGCGGCGCCAGCCGGGACCGGTTCTGGAAGACCATCACCGAGGGGCGTACGGCGACGCGGCGGATCACCTTCTTCGACCCGTCGCCGTTCCGGTCCCAGATCGCCGCCGAGTGCGACTTCGACCCGGTGGCCGCCGGCCTGAGCGCGATCGAGCTGCGGCGCGCCGACCGGTACGTGCAGTTCGCCCTCGCCTGCGCCGCCGAGGCCGTCGCCGACGCCGGACTGGACCTCACCGACGCCGAGCGGGACCGCGCCGGCGTGGTGCTCGGCACCGCCGTCGGCGGCACCACTGCCCTTGAGCAGGAGTACGTGACGGTCAGCGACACCGGCCGGCGTTGGCTGGTCGACGCGGCGCGCGGTGGCCCGTACCTCTATCAGGCGCTCGTGCCCAGCAGCCTCGCCGCCGACGTGGCGTGCCGGCACGGGCTGCACGGCCCCGCTCAGGTGGTCTCCACCGGTTGCACCTCCGGCATCGACGCGATCGGGTACGCCCACCAGCTCATCGCCGACGGCGAGGCCGACGTCGTGCTGGCCGGCGCCGCCGACTCGCCGATCTCGCCGGTCACCGTCGCCTCCTTCGACGCGATCAAGGCGACCAGTCCCGACAACGACGACCCGGCGCACGCCTCGCGCCCGTTCGACGCCGACCGGCACGGCTTCGTCCTCGCCGAGGGCGCGGCGGTGCTGGTGCTGGAGGAGGCCGGGCACGCCCGCCGTCGCGGGGCGCGCGTCTACTGCGAGGTGGCCGGCTACGCCAGCCGCAGCAACGGCTACCACATGACGGGGCTGCGGCCCGACGGGCTGGAGATGGGCCTGGCGATCTCGGCGGCGCTGAGGCAGGGCCGCATCGCCCCCGAGCAGGTCTCCTACATCAGCGCCCACGGCTCGGGTACGCGGCAGAACGACCGGCACGAGACGGCCGCCTTCAAGCGGGCGCTGGGTCAGGCCGCGTACGGGGTGCCGATCAGCTCGATCAAGTCGATGGTCGGGCACTCCCTCGGCGCGATCGGCTCGATCGAGATGGCGGCGTGCGCGCTGGCCGTCGAGTTCGGCGTGGTGCCGCCGACGGCCAACTGGAGCACCCGAGACCCGGAGTGCGACCTGGACTACGTGCCGAACGAGGCGCGGGAGCTGCCGGTGGACGTGGCGCTCTCGGTGGGCAGCGGCTTCGGCGGGTTCCAGTCGGCGATGGTGTTCCGCCGGGAGCCCGCCGGGGTGGTGTCGTGACCGCGCGGGCCGTGGTGACCGGCATCGGCGTCGTCGCGCCCAGCGGGGTCGGCGTGGACGCGCACTGGCGTACGGTGCTCGCCGGCACCCGCCGCACCGGGCCGATCACCCTGTTCGACCCCGCCGGCTACCCGACCCGCCACGGCGGGGAGGTGCCCGGCTTCGACGCCGCCGCGTACGCCGACAACCGCCGGCTGGTGCAGACCGACCGGTGGACGCACCTCGGTTTCGCCGCGACCCGGCTGGCGCTGGCCGACGCCGGCCTGCCCGAGCGGGCGCCCGACCCGTACGGCTACGCCGTCACGCTGGCCAGCTCGTCGGGCGGGAACCTGTTCGGTCAGCGGGAGCTGCAACGGCTCTGGGGTGGGCCGTCGCGCACGGTCGGGGCGTACCAGTCGATCGCCTGGTTCTACGCGGCCAGCGTCGGGCAGCTCTCCATCCACCACCAGTTCAAGGGGCCGTGCGGGGTGCTGGTCGCCGAGGCCGCCGGCGGGCTGGACAGCCTGGCGCACGCCGCGCGGGCGGTGCGCCGGGGCACGCCGGTGGTGATCGCCGGGGCGACCGAGTGTCCGCTGAGCCCGTACGCCCTGGCCTGTCAGCTGCGCTCGGGGCTGCTCAGCGACGTGTCCGACCCGGAGCGGGCGTACCGGCCGTTTGACGCCGCCGCCAGCGGTTACCTGCCGGCCGAGGGCGGCGCGGTGTTCGTGGTGGAGGAGCTGGGCCACGCGCTGTCGCGGGGCGCCCGCGTCTACGGCGAGGTGACCGGCTGGGGCTCGACCCACGACGCCGCGCACACCACGGCGGACACGGCCGGCGACCCGGTGCAGTACGCCCGCGCGATGCGGCTGGCCCTGGACCGGGCCGGCGTCGGGCCGGAGGCGGTGGACGTGGTGCTGCCCGACGCGCTCGGCGTGCCCCGCTACGACCGCAGCGAGGCCACGGCGTTGCGCGCCGTCTTCGGCGACCGCCCGCCCCCGGTGACCACCCAGAAGCCGCTGACGGGCCGCGCCCATCAGGGCGGCTCGGCGCTGGACGTGGCCACCGCGCTGCTCGCGTTCGGCCACGACACGCTGCCGGCCTCCGCCGGGCCGGACGAGGTGGCCGAGGGTTGTGAGCTGGACTTCCTGCGGGAGCACCGGCGGCCGCGCAGCCGGCTGGCGCTGGTCTGCGCGCGCGGCTTCGACGGGTTCAACAGCGCGCTGGTCCTGCGCGGGGCCGCGCCGCAGAGGGGAGCGACACCGTGAGCGAGCAGGTCACCGGTACGACGCCCGTCGGGGCGCAGCGGCGTGCCGACGCGGGCGGGCAGCGGGCGCGGGTGGTGTTCCTGGTGCGGGTGCCGGCCGAGCGCACGGAGGCGTTCCTGGCCGCGTACGAGCAGGTCCGGCACCTCGTGGCCGGCGGTGTGCCCGGGCACCTCGTCGACCAGGTCTGCCGGTCGTCGGCCGACCCGGAGCAGTGGCTGATCACCAGCGAGTGGGCGAGCCTGGCCGACTTCGAGGCGTGGGAACGCAGCCCGGAGCACCGGGACCTGGTCCGGCCGATGCGGGAGTGCTTCACCGACGCGCGGTCGCTGCGCTTCCTCATCCACGCCCAGACCCCGGCCGTGGCGCGGGCCTGATCCGCGCAGGCCCGGGCCCGGCGGTCAGCCGCAGCCCGGCGTCCGGGCCGCCGTGGTGGGGCTGTCGGGCGCCGGGCGCGGTGGCAGGCTGCGGGGATGAGCGAACGCGACCTGCCCGCGCTGACCCGGGCCGAACAGGAACTCGTCGAGCGCTACCTGCGCGTCGTCGACCTGGTCGCCCGGCTGAACCCGGCCCGCGACAGCGGGCACTTCGACCCACTGGGCTGCGTGCTCGCCGCCCAGGCCCTGGCGGCCGAGGCGCGGGCGATCGCGGCCGTGGCGGAGCTGATGCGTGAGCGCGGCGAGACGGAGCTGCACGCCGGCACCCTGGCCCGCGCGATGCGCGCGATGGACGGGGAGCGGCGTACCGCCCGAGTGGCGCTCCCACCTGCCTCCTGACCTCCCTCCACCACCCGTTCGAAGACCGCCATCGGCCGTCCGGTGGACGTCTCACGCCGTACGCACGATGGGTCATCCGGCGGTCACCCTGTGCCGCCGTACGCGCCCGATCCTGCCCGCCGAACCGGTCGTGGGCAATCCGGCCGGCCGCTCTTTCTGATCTAGCCATTCGCATCTAGCTATGCGTCCGGGCGGCGTCGTAAGGTTCCCCGCAGCACCCCGACAGGCACACCTTATGGGCGGTTCCGCCCTATTTGAGGCTGGGCGGTGAACGGTAGTGACGACGGGAAATCCTGCGGCGACAGACCCGCTCTGGGTTGACGAAATTCTGCTCCAAGGCCGTTCCACCGACATTTGTCTCCGACTTCCCGAACCGGTCGACCGGGGCACCCTGCGCCGGCTGGTGATCGGGGCGCAGGCCCGTCTCGCCGCGGCCGGACTGCGCCCCGGCGGCGCCGCCGCGCTGCGGCTGCCGCCCTCGCTGGCGTACGTGGTGAACCTGCTGGCCACCTGGCGCAGCGGGGCGCAGGCGATCCTGCTCGACCACCGGCTCACCGACCACGAGGTCGGCCGGGCGCTGGAGCGGCTCACCCCGCAGGTGGTGGTGGCCCCGGTCCGCACCGGCGGCGGCGGGCTGCGGATCTTCGTCGACGTCACCGAGGGCGTCACCGCGTACGCCGACCGCCCCGCGGTCAGCGGGCACGCCGTGATCCAGCTCAGCTCCGGCTCCACCGGACCGTCCAAGGTGATCGGCCGTACCGCCGACGACCTGGTCGCCGAGGTGCGCCGCTACACCCGCATCGACGGCGTGGCGCTGCCCGGCGAGCGGATCATCCTGCTGCCCTCGATGGTGCACGTGCTGGGCCTGGTCGGCGGCCTGCTCTACGGCCTGCACGCCGGCGTCGAGCTGGTGCCGCCGGAGCGCCTGGCCGGCGACGCCGTGCTGGCCGCGATCGCCGCCGACGACTCGCCGGCCACCGTGCTCGGCGTGCCGTTCCACATCGGACTGCTCGCCTCCACCCGTCCCACCGGGCCGCTGCCGCAGTTCAAGCGGATGACCACCGGCGGCGAGCTGGTCCCGGCCGCCGTCGCCGCCGCCTTCGCCGACCGCTACGGCGTGCCGCTGGGCAACATGTACGGGATGACCGAGGTCGGCGTCATCGGCACCGACCTGCACGGCCGGCACCGCCCGTCCATCACCCCCGCGCCCGGTATCGAGGTCCGGGAGGTCGACGGCGAGCTGCGGGTGAGCTGCCCCGCGTCGCCGTACGTCGGGCTGAGCGACCCCACCCGCTGGGCCGGCGGCTGGCTGCACACCCGCGACGCCGGCACCGTCGATGCCGACACGGGCCTGGTCACCGTCCGCGGGCGGCTCGACTCGCAGGTCTCCGTCGGCGGCCTGAAGGTCGACCTGACGGAGGTGGAGGCGACCGTCGCGGCGCTGCCCGGCGTCGCCGCCGCCGTGGTCGTCTTCGACGGCGCGATCACCGCCTACGTGCAGCCCGACGGGCCGCTGTCGCAGGAGGTGCTCGACGAGTTGCTCGCCGAGCGGCTGGCCGGCTACAAGCGACCCCGCACCCTGCGCCTGGTGGCTCAGTTGCCGCGTACCACCACCGGCAAGCTGGTCCGCTCGACCGACGCGCTGCGGACGGCGGCGACGTGACCACCGTGCCGCGCCGCCCCGACGTGCCCGTCCGCCTCGACCACGACCACCTCGACCGGCGCCGCGCCGACGTCGTCGACGGCGACCGCCAGGACCAGGCCCACGCCCACGCCCGGATGCCCCACGCGCAGCCGCGCGAGACCGGGCACCGGCCGCAGCGACGCGTGCGCACCGACGGGCACCGGCATCCGCCGGCGCAGGCCACCGTCGCGCAGCCCCACCCCGAGCGCCTTGCCCACGGCCTCCTTCGCCGTCCACAGCCGCAGGAAGTCCGTCACCTGCCCGTCGGCGGGCCGGCCGACCAGCCAGGCCGCCTCGGCGGGGGCGTACCACCGGCGGGCCAGCGCCGCTGCCGGCAGCGGCCGGCACCGCTCCACGTCCACGCCCACCGGGCCACCCGCCCGGGCGGCGACCACCACCACGGGCCCGGACCGGCTGACGCTGACCGGCAGCCGCGCCCCCGCGCCGCGCACCGCGACCAGCGGACGCCCGTCGCGGCCGCGCTCCACCACGATCTCCGCCTCCGCGCGGCCGAGCAGCGCGGCACCCGCCCGCCGCAACAGCCGACCGGCCGGGGCCGGCCGACCGCCGACGCCCCGACCGATCCACACGTACGCGGTGTCCCGACCGGGCACCGGTAACTGGCTCACGGAAAGAGGTTAACCATGCGACCCGAGATCCGCGCCTTCGTCGTCGAGCAGCTCGAGGACATGAACTACGACGTCGAGGGCATCGACGACGACACCACGCTCGGCCCGTCCGGGGTGGACCTGGAGTCGCTGGCCCTCGCCGACCTCGCCGTACGCGTCGAGGACCGCTACGGCCTCAAGTTCGCCGACGACGAGTCCGAGAAGCTGGCCCTGATGACGGTCGGCGAGTTCACCACGATGGTCGCCGACCGGGTCGCCGGGGCGCCGAGCGACAACTCCTGATGGCCGGTCAGCCCGACCTGGGACGGGCCGACCTGGTGACCATGCTCGCCGACCTGTCCGGGAAACCGCCCGCCGAGGTCGGCGACCGGATCGGCTCCATGGAGCTGGCCTGGCTGGTGCACCTCGTCGAGCAGCGCCACGACCGGCGGCTCGACCTCACCGACGACCAGCTCGCCGCGATCCGTACCGTCGACGACGCCCTGGCGGTCTTCCGGACCGCCCTGACCGCCGCCGCCGATGGCTGAGCCGGCGGCCGTCGCGCTCACCGGCGTCCACGCGAGCAGCGCGTTCGGCAGGGGAGGCGACGCGCAGCTCGCCGGCGTGCTCGCCGGCGACCCGGCGTTCCGGCCCGTGGACCGCTTCGACACCACGCCCCGCCGGGTCGACGCCGCCGCCACCCTGCCCGACGCCGGTGACCTCGCCGACGAACTCGCCGAGGCCGTGGACGCCGCCTGCCGGGCCGCCGGCCTCGACAGCGGCCGGCGGGCCGGCACCGCCCTGCTGCTGGCCGTGCACGGGGGCGCGCACGTGCCGGCGCTCACCACCGCGCTGGCCGCCCGCAGCGGGCTCACCGGCCCGGCCCGGACGTACACCACCGCCTGCGTCTCGGCCAGCAGCGCGGTCGCCGACGCCGCCGCCCTGATCCGGCGGGGAGACGTCGACCGGGCGGTGGTGGCCGCCGGCTACCTGGTCGAGCCCGACCAGTACGCGCTCTTCGACGCCGGTCGCGCCCTCGCCACCGACGGCGCGGTGCGCCCGTTCAGCGCCGGCCGCACCGGACTGCTGCTCGGCGACGGCGTCGCCGCGGTGGTGCTGGAGTCGCGGGCCGTCGCCCGGAACGCGGTCGCCGACCTGCTCGGCTGGGGTCGGGCCGGCGACGCGTTCCACCCCTGCCAGCCCGAGCCGGGCGGGCGCGGCCTGGCCCGCGCCGTCACCGCGGCGCTGCGCCGCGCCGGGCTGACGGCGGAGGCGATCGGGTACGTCAACGCCAACGCCACCGGCACCGGCCACAGCGACGCCGCCGAGGCCGCGGCCCTGCGCACCGCGCTCGGCGCGGCGGCCACACACGTCCCGGTCAGCTCCACCAAGGCGCTGCACGGGCACGCCCTGGAGGCCTCCGGCCTGCTGGAACTGGTGGTGACCGTGCTCGCCCTGCGGCACGGGAAACTGCCCGTCAACGCCGGCTGGCTGGGCCCCGACCCGGCCTGCCCGCTGGACGTGGTGCGCGACGCGCCCCGGCCCGCCAGCACCGGGTACGCGCTGAGCCTCAACGCCGCCTTCGGCGGCGCCAACACCGCCCTGCTGGTCGGTACGGCATGAGCGCGACCGGCAACCTCACCGTGCTGGCCGAGGCGGCCTGGCCCGAGCCGGGCGACGGGGCGCCGCCGCCGGTGCCCGGGTACGTGCACTCCCGCTTCCCGCCCCTCGTCGCGGCCGTCGCCGAGCGCTGCCTGACCCGGGCGTACGGCCAGCGGCCGGCCCCCGACGGCGAGCGGACCGCCATCGTGCTGGTCAGCGCGGCCGGCGACCGGGCCAGCGCCGCCCACGTGCGCGCCACGGTCGCCGCCGGTGGCCGACCCGGGCCGCTGTTCTTCTTCCAGTCGGTGCCCAACAGCGTGGCCGGGCACGTGGCCGCCCGCTGGGGCCTCGGCGGGCCGGTGCTCTGCCTCGCGCCCGTCGGCGACCCGCGCGCCGAGGGCACCGCCGAGGTCGAGCTGCTGCTGCACGACGGCGACGCCGACCGGGCGTTGCTGGTCCTGATCGAACAGGCACCCGACGACGGCGTCCCGGGCGGGGCACCCGCGACCGGCGCCGTCGCGGTGCTGCTGGGGGGAGGAGACGCACCATGAGGAACAGGGGACTGCGCGGGGTGCTGGCCGCCGACGAGCGGATCGGCGCCGGCAACGTGCTGGCCCGGGTGCTGGCGCACGGCGCCGACCCGGACGGGCCGGGCCTCACCTTCGACACCGACGTGGACGGCCACCCGGCCGGGCGGGCGCTCACGCTGGGCCAGCTCGACGAGCGCGTCGCCGCCCGCGCCGCCTGGCTGCACGATCGGGGGATCAAGCCCCGCGACCCGGTGGCCGTGTGGGCCACCGCCGCCGCCGACATGGTGCTCAGCTTCCTCGCGCTGGCCCGCCTCGGGGCCATCCCGGCGCTGATGAACGGCCGGCTGCGTCCCGAGATCGCCGCCGAGTACGTGCGTCGGCTGCGCGGCGTCGGGGTGCTCGCCGATGACGCGCACGGCGCCCTGCTGGCCGGCCACGACCTCGGCGTCCCGCTGCTGGCCACGCCCGCCGAGGCCGGCACCGGCGACCCCGCCGCCGCGCCCGGGCACTACCGGCACCACGCCGACGACCCGGTCGTCATCACCCACACCTCCGGCACCACGGGGGTGCCCAAGGCGGTGCTGCACTCGCACGCCAGCCTCTTCGCCGCCACCCGGCACCTGCTCGCCATGCCGCAGGCGCAGGGCACCCGCCGCATCCTCAACGCGCTGCCCGCCCCGCACACCGCCACCGTGCTCATGGTCAACCAGGCCCTCGGCAACTCCGCCGAGATGCTCCTGCTCTCCGACCAGGGCGGCGAGCGGGTGCTGGAGGCGATCCAGCGCTGGCGTCCCGACGGGGTGTTCGGGTTCTCCGTGACCTGGGCGGAGCTGGCCCGCTTCGACCTGTCCGCGTACGACCTGGACTCGGTGTCGCTGTGGTTCAACACCGGCGACTGCTCGCACGAGCCGCACGTACGCCGGCTGGTGGCGGTCGGCTCCCGCGACGTGGTGACCCGCGACGGGGTCACCCGGGTGCCCGGCTCGGTCTTCATCGACGGGCTCGGCTCCAGCGAGATGGGGCACTCGATGTTCCACATCACCCACCGCGTCGACACCGACCGCTACGGCCGCTGCGTCGGCCGCCCCTACCGGTTCGCCCGGGTCGCCGTGCTCGACGCGGCAGGCGAGCCGGTGCCGGCCGGCGAGGTGGGCTGGCTCGGCATCGACTCACCGTCGCTGTTCCGGGGCTACTGGAACGACTCGGTCACCACGTACCGGTCCCGGCAACGCGGCTGGTACCTCACCGGCGACCTGGTGTACGCCGACGACGAGGGCCGCTACTACCACCTGGACCGGGCCGTCGACTCCGTCGACGCCGGGGACGGGCGGCGGTTCTACACCGCCCTGTCCGAGGAACGCGTCCTCGCCGCCTGCCCGGACGTCACCGACTGCACGGTGGTGATCACCTCGGGGGCCGGTGGGGTGGTCACGGACGTGCTGCTGGAACTCGCCGCCGGCGCCGAGGCCGCCGAGGACCGTACCGAACGGGTCCGGGTGGCCCTCGGCCCGGACGTCGGGGCGACCCTGCGCCGGGTGGTGCCGGTCCGCTCGGCGGACATCCCGGTCACCGTCACCGGCAAGGTGCGCAAGGTGGCGCTGCGGGAGCGCTACCTCACCGAGTCGCCGTCATGACCGCCGTCATCACCGGGATGGGGCTGTTCACCCCCGTCGGGCGGGGCGTCGGGGCCACCTTCGACGCGCTCTGCTCCGGCCGGTCCGGGTTGACCCGACCGCCGGCCGGGCACCCGGCGGCCGGGGCGCTGGAGGTGGCCGGCCTGCTCCCCGACGTCGACCCGCGCACGGTCGCCTCCGGGCCGGAGACCAGGGTGCTGGACCGGGTCGTGGTGCTCGCCCTGCTCGCCGCCGCCGACGCGTTCGCCGACGCCGGCATCGAGGTGGGTCAGAACGTGGACCCGGACCGGGTCGGGGTGATCGTCGGCGGCGTCGGCGGGATGGCCACCCTGGAGGCGCAGGTGCTGGCCCGGGCCGAGCGCGGCCGGGCGGCGGTCAGCCCGTACCTGCTCACCGGCATCCTGCCTAACATGCCGTCGGCCCGCATCGCCATCCGCCACGGCATCCGCGGCTACACCTCGTCGGTCGGCACGGCCTGCGCCTCGGGCGCGCAGTCGATCGCCGACGCGCTGCGGCTGATCCGCGCCGGGGAGGCCGACGTGGTGCTCTGCGGGGCCAGCGAGGCGCCGCTGTTCCCCACCTTCGCCGACACCTTCGGCAACGCCCGGGCGCTCGCCCGGGGCTGGGCCGACCCCACCGCGGCGAGTCGGCCGTTCGACGCCCGCCGCAACGGGTTCGTCCTCGCCGAGGGCGCCGCCCTGCTGGTGCTGGAGAGCGCCGAGCACGCCGCGGCTCGGGGCGCCGCCGGCTACGCCGAGGTCGCCGGGTACGGGGCGACGACCGACGCGTACCACCCGACCGCCCCGAGGCCCGACGGCGCCGGCGCGGCGGAGTGCATGCGACGCGCGCTGGCCGGCGGCGGCGTGCCCGCCGCGCGGGTCGGCTACGTCAACGCGCACGGCACCGGCACGAAGCTCGGCGACATCGCCGAGACCACCGCGCTCGCCGACGTGTTCGGTGCCGGCGGGGTTCCGGTCAGCTCCACCAAGGCGCTCACCGGCCACCTGCTCGGCGCCTCCGGGGCGCTGGAGGCGGCGGCCACCGCGCTGGCGCTCGGCCGCGGCCTGCTGCCGCCGACGCACAACCTCGACGAGCCGGACCCGGCCTGCCCGGCCGACCACATCCGCGCCGAGCCGCGCAGGACGGACACCGGATACGCGCTGACCAACTCCTTCGGCTTCGGCGGACAGAACGTGAGCCTGCTGCTCGCCCGGGCCGCGCAGCCGAGGGACTGACCACGCTCCATCCCGGGCGCACCGCGCCCGGGCGGCAACCACGGGGAACCGTGAAAGGGCTGAGGACATGGACATTCGTGGGATAGACCACATCGAACTCTTCGTCGGCGACGCCCGCCAGGCGGCCTTCTACTTCGACCGCGCGGTCGGCTTCCAGCTGTGCGGCCAGGGCGGCCCCGAGACCGGGCTGGCCGGGCAGCGCTCGCTGCTGCTGTGCCAGGGCGACGTCCGGATCGTGCTCACCACCGGGCTCACCGCCGGGCATCCGGCGTCGCGCTACGTGCGGCGCCACGGCGACGGCGTGGCCGTCGTCGCACTGGAGGTCGACGACGCCGCCGCCGCGTACGCCGAACTGGTGCGCCGGGGCGCGACCGGGGTGACGGCGCCGACCACCCGCACCGGCGCGGACGCCGAGGTGGTGACCGCCGAGGTGGGCGGCTTCGGCGACGTGCTGCACCGCCTCGTGTCCCGGCGCGGCGACCCGGGCGAGTTCCTGCCCGGGGCGATCGAGATGACACCCGCCGACGGCGGCGGGAAGCTGCTCGCCGAGGTCGACCACCTGGCGGTCTGCGTGCCGCCCGGCCAGCTCGACGAGACCGTCGGGTACTACCGGGACGTCTTCGGGTTCGCGGAGACCTTCGCCGAGCACGTGGAGGTCGCCGGGCAGGCGATGAACTCCACGGTGGTGCAGAGCCCGTCGGGTCGGGTCACCCTGGTGCTGCTGGAGCCCGACCGCACCCGCCGCCCCGGGCAGCTCGACGCCTTCCTCGACCAGCACGTCGGCGCCGGGGTGCAGCACCTGGGGCTGCGCACCGACGACATCGTCACCGCCGTCGCCGCCCTCGCCGAGCGGGGCGTGCGCTTCGCCGGCACCCCGGCCAGCTACTACGACGCCCTGGAGGCGCGCGTCGGCCCGGTGGACGCGCCGCTGGACCGGCTGCGTGACCTCGGCGTCCTCGTCGACCGCGACCACGGCGGGCAGCTGCTGCAGATCTTCACCGAGTCCCTGCACGTGCGCCGCACGCTCTTCCTGGAGCTGATCGAACGGCGCGGGGCGCGGACCTTCGGCAGCGGCAACATCAAGGCGCTCTACGAGGCCAAGGAACGGGAACTGGCCGCGGCGGGAACCACCGTCGCGGCCCCGACACCGCAGGAGGTGCGGGCGTGACCGCGACCGAGTTCGAGCCGGTACTGACCGTCGAGGAGGAGGCGCTGCTGCCCTCCGACGAGGACGTGGCGTTCTACGCCGCGCACGGCTGGTACCTGTCGAAGAAGCTGCTCACCGACGACGAGGTGGACGCCCTCGCCGCGGCCGCCGACCGCTACTACGCCGGCGAGCGGCACCGCCGCCTGCCGGTACGCCCACCGAAGCTCGCCTACTGGGACCCGTCGAAGGGCCCGGTGCAGCGACACAACGACTACGTCCACCACGAGCACGACGGGCTCGGGGCGATCCTGCGCAAGCCGCTGATCGGGGCGGTCGCCGCCCGGCTCGCCCGGGCCACCGAGATCCGCGTCTTCCAGTCCACCCTGATCTACAAGCCGCCGGTCTCGGGTGAGCCGTCCAACATCGTGCCCTGGCACTTCGACAAGCACTACTGGGCGTCCTCGTCGTCGGAGGACATGCTCACCGCGTTCATCCCGTTGCACGACTGCGGCGAGGAGATGGGCACCATCACGATGGTCGACGGCTCGCACCGCTGGGCGGAGACCGGCGCCGACGACACGGTGGTGCGCCACTTCGCCGACCGCGACCGTGACCAGTTGGAGGAGATGCTCGCCGAGAACGCGGCCCACAACGGCGCGGAGATCCGCAAGGTGCCGATGGTGATCCCCAAGGGACACATGAGTTTCCACCACTGCCGCACCTACCACGGCAGCGGCGCCAACGTCAGCGGTCGCCCGCGCCGGGCGATCTCGCTGCACCTCCAGGACGGCGACAACGCCTGGCGGGAGTATCCCCTCTCCGACGGCACCCTCGCCGCGTACAACCACGACGTGCTGGTCCGCCGCACCCACGACGGGCGGCCGGACTACGCGGACCCCGAGTACTGCCCGGTCATCTGGCGCCACCGCGCCCCGCAGGGAGGCTGACATGTCACGGTACGACTGGGGAAGGACCCACCCGGGGATCGAGCGGCTGGAGAAGGCGGTGAGCGAACGCCGCGAGGCGGTCGTACGGCACCCCCTCTACGCCGCCCTCGACACCCACGAGGCGCTGGTCACCTTCATGGAGCACCACGTCTTCGCCGTCTGGGACTTCATGTCCCTGCTGACGTCGTTGCAGCGGCAGCTCACCTGCGTCACGGTGCCGTGGATCCCGACCGGCCCGACGGGCAGCCGCCGGCTGATCAACGACATCGTGATGGTCGAGGAGAGCGACGAGCTGGGCGACGGGTACATCAGCCACTTCGAGCTGTACGTGCGGGGCATGCGGGAGGCCGGCGCCGACACCACCGCCGTCGACCGGCTGGTCGAGCTGCTGCGATCGGGCCGGCCGGTGGCCGAGTCGCTGGTCGCGGCGGGCGTACCCGCGCCGTCGGCGGCGTTCGCCGGCACCACCTGGCGGATCATCGAGACCACCCCGGTGCACTGCCAGGCCGCCGCGTTCGCCTTCGGCCGCGAGGACCTGATCCCCGACATGTTCACCCAGGTCGTGGCCGTCAACGAGCGCAGCCGGCGGCTGCACACCTTCGTCGACTACCTGGAGCGGCACATCGAGGTCGACGGCGAGCAGCACACCCCGATGGCGATGCAGATGCTCGCCGACCTGTGCGGCGACGACGACGCCAGATGGCAGGAGTGCGCGGACACCGTCAACACCGCGCTCGCCGCCCGCGCCCGGCTCTGGGACGACATCCTCGCCGCCGTCAAGGAGGGGCGCGACCGGTGACGGGCGCCGAGACGGTCCGGCTCTACCGGACGGTCCGCCTGATCCGCCGGTTCGAGGAGCGGGCCATCGAGCTGGTGCGCTCAGGGCACGTCGTCGGCGGCATCCACCCGTACCTCGGGCAGGAGGGGATCGCCGCCGGGGTGTGCGCCGCCCTGGGCGTCGACGACGTGGTCGCCGGCACCCACCGTGGGCACGGGCACGTGCTCGCCAAGGGCGCCGACCCGGCCCGGATGCTCGCCGAGCTGTGCGGCCGGGTCACCGGCCTCAACGCCGGCCGGGGCGGCTCCATGCACGCCGCCGACTTCGGCGTCGGCGTACTCGGCGCGAACGCCATCGTCGGCGCGTCCGGGGCGATCGTCACGGGCGCGGTGTGGGCGCGGCGCCGGCGCGGGGACGACACCGTCGGGGTGAGCTTCTTCGGCGACGGCGCGGTCAACGAGGGGATGCTGCTGGAGGCGTTCAACCTGGCCGCGCTGTGGCGGGTGCCGGTGCTGTTCGTCTGCGAGAACAACGGCTACGCCACCACCATGCCCGTTGCGGGCGCGGTCGCCGGCAGCATCCCCGGCCGCGCCGCCGCCTTCGGCATCCCGGCCGCCGTCGTCGACGGCCAGGACCCCGAGGCGGTACGCGACGCCGCCACCGCCGCCGTCGACCGGATGCGCGCCGGCGGCGGCCCCGAACTGATCGAGGCGCTGACCTACCGGTTCGACGCCCACCACACCTTCGAGCACGCGGTACGCCTCGACTACCGCCCGCCCGACGAGGTGGCCCGGGGCCGCTCCCGCGACCCGGTGGACATCCAGGGCGCGCGGCTGCCCGCCGCCGTACGCGCCGACGTCGACGCCGAGGTGGAGGCGCTGTTGGCGCGGGCCGTGGAGTTCGCCCTCGCCGGCGCCGAGCCGGACCCGGCCGACGCCCTCGCGTACCTGTACGCCAGCGGCCTGACCGCGCGCACCGGAGGTGGGTAGATGCCCCGACTGTCCTACCGCAGGGCGCTCACCCGGGCCCTGGCCGACGAGCTGACCCGCGACGAGTCGGTGTTCCTGCTCGGCGAGGACATCCGGGTGGCCGCCTCGGCCGTCACGGCCGGGCTGTTCTCCCGGTTCGGTCCGCAGCGGGTACGCGACACCCCGCTGTCGGAGCAGGCGTTCACGAGCTTCGCCACGGGCGCGGCCCTGGCCGGGATGCGGCCCGTGGTGGAGTTCCAGATCCCGTCGCTGCTGTTCCTGGTGTTCGAGCAGATCGTCAACCACGCGCACAAGTTCCCGCTGATGAGCGGGGGGCAGTGCGCGGTTCCCGTCACCTACCTGGTGCCCGGCTCCGGCTCCCGTACGGGCTGGGCGGGGCAGCACTCCGACCACCCGTACAGCCTCTTCGCCCACGTCGGGGTGACCACGGTCGTGCCGGCCACGCCGGCCGACGCGTACGGCCTGCTGGTGTCGGCCGTGCGGTGCGACGACCCGGTGGTGGTCTTCGCGCCCGCCGGGGCGATGGACGTGCGCGCCGACGTGGACCTCGCCGCGCTGGCCCCGGTGCCGCTGGGCCGGGCCCGGGTACACCGGCGCGGCGACGACGTGACCGTGGTCGCGGTCGGGCACCTGGTGCACGACGCCCTCGCCGTCGCCGAGGAGTTGGCCGACCAGGTGTCGGTGGAGGTGTTCGACCCGCGCACGCTCTACCCGTTCGACTGGGACGCGCTCGCCGATTCGGTGTCGCGCACCGGGCGGCTGGTGGTGGTGGACGACGCCAACCGTTCCTGCGGCATGGCCGCCGAGATCATCGCGACGGTGGTCGAGCGGGTGCGGCTGGTCGCCCCGCCGCGCCGCGTCACCCGCCCCGACGGCGCGGTGCTGCCGTTCGCCCCGGCTCTGGACCGGGCCGTGCAGCCCGGCCGCGAGCAGCTGCGGGCCGCCATCGGGCACGTCATGAAGGAGGGATGAATGGAGCACGCCGACTACCGCTGGCCCTCCGCCGCGCGGGCCTGGCTCGACCTGCCCGCGCCGGTGCGCGCCGACATGGTGGCCGCCGGGGCGGGGGCGTGGCGCGAGGTCTTCGACGGCCGGGCCACGTACAACGAGCGGTGGCGCCTGGCCCGGCCGCCGGTGATGGACGAGACGTCGCTGGGGGTGCTCAACGCCGTCTCCGACCGGCTCGCCCAGCTCATCTTCGAGGCGTGCCGGCGGCGGGCCGCCACGGCGGGGGAGCTGCGCCGGCTGCTGAGCGTGCCCGACGGCGAGACCCGGCTGCTCGACGACGACGAGCCGCTGACCGAGGCACTGCTGGCCGCGTTCCGCCCCGACGTGCTGCTCTGCGACGGGGTGCCGCGCTTCGTCGAGTACAACATCGACAGCAGCCTCGGCGGGGCCTTCGACGCGGACACCACGGTGCGCCGCTTCGTCGACGTCTACCGGCGGCGCGGCCTCACCGACCGGGTCCGGTTGTCGGCGGCGCCCTCGGCGGTGGACCAGCGCTTCGCCGCGATCCGCGCCGACCTCGGCCTGCCCGAGGGCGCCCGGGTCGCCATGCTGATCGACTTCGACGCCGAGTACCCGGGGCTCGACGACCCGCAGCGTTTCATCCGGCTGCTGTCGCCGGTGGTCGAGCGGGCCGCCGCGTGCGGCATGGACCTGGTCGTCGCGCCGGTCTCCCAGGTGAGCCTCGACGACCGGAAGCGCCTGGTCGCCGGCGGTGCCCCGGTCGACGGGGTGTTCCGGCTGTTCGTGCCCAACCGGGTCACCCCGAGCGCCGGAGTGGACGCCCTGGCGGCGGCGCTGGCGGCGGGCACGGTGCCGATGTGGGTGTCGGCGGCGGCCTGGCTGGTCGCCAACAAGCGCGCCTTCGCCTGGCTGTGGGAGGACGCCGACACGCTACCGGCGGCGGACCGCGACCTGGTGCGGCGGTACGTGCCGCGTACCTGGTCGCTGACGGCGGACCTGCTCGACCGGGCGGTGGCCGACCAGGCCGACCTGGTGGCGAAGCCCGCCGACGGCTCCGCCGGGGTGGACGTGCTGATCGGCCGGGAGACCGACGCCGACGCGTGGCGCGACGGCCTCACCCGCGCCGTCGGGCGGGGCGGCTTCATCCTCCAGGAGTACGTGAAGGCCGACGACGTCCCGCTGGACTTCGTGCACATCGGCACCGGCGAGACGGTCGCCGCCGAGGTCCCGTACAGCATCGCCCCGTACCTGTTCGGCCGCCGGGCGGCGGGCGCCTGCATCCGTACGGGCTTCCCGGGCTGCGACGGCGTCCTCAACCTGGCCCGAGGCGTCCTCCTCTCCGGCCTGCTGGTGGTCGACTGACGCCGCGCGGGGCGGCGGCCCGGCCGCCCGTTCCCGACGACGATCGCCGCTTTCCTGAAGGAGTTAGCCGTGGGTTCTTGTCATCGATGGCTGTCGCGAACGGGGGCGGTGGCCCTGCTCGTCCTCGCCGGGATGGCCGTCCCCGTCGGTCCCGCTCCGGCGGCGGGCGCGGACCCGGGGTTCACGTTCGACGTGACCGGTACGACGGTCCCGTTGGGGGTCGGGAAGAAGCGGATCCACCTCAGACTCACCAACCTGACCGACCGCATGCCGCGAGAGGCGATCTTCTACGTCCGCCCCGACGAACTGGACTGGGAGCGGGTCCATCTGATGTGGCCCGAGGGCGGTGGCTCCGGCGAGTGCGACGGCGACGCCGCGGGCTGGTACTGCCGGATCGGCCCGAGCGCGCTTCCGGAACTGCTGCCGGCAGGCGGCGGGACGGTGGATCTTCCCATCGACGTCCACGTCCAGGACAACCAGGAGCCGTACGAAGGAAGGTTCTCGGTCGAGGCCGGCATGGCCTGGGGCGACGAGCCGATGAAGACCGGTGCCCGCACGTTGTTCCCGCTCAGGCTGGTCGACGACCGGGGTTAGCCGGTGCTCGTCGACATCGAGGGCACCATGTTCCTCGACGTGGAGTGGGAGCACGCCTTCCTCGAGTTGCGCTTCGGCGACGACTATCCGGCGCTGGCCGTGCCCGGGCTCGACGAGGACCGGCTGCGCCCCTGCCGGCTCGCGACCTACCTGTCGCTGGTGGCGGGCCCGCTGCGACTGCTCGACGGCGACTTCCCCGATCGGGCCTTCATGCTCGACATCGTCGAGCACAACACCACCCGGGCGCTGGCCCAGCTCGCCTGAGCAAGCTGGTGGCCGTGGTGGCCAGCTACCGCGAGCGGGGCGCCCTGCGACCGGCCGGCGGGTCAGGGCGCGAGGTGGGTGCCGAGGCGGCGGACGGTCTCGGCGGCGGCCACCGCGTCGCTGCGGGCGCTGCCGTGCCGGCCGTCGCTGCTGTACATCGACGCCTCGGCGACGAGCGGATGGTCGGTGAGTCGCACGTGCAGGGTGCCGAGCCGCTCGGCGAGGGCCTGGGTGCGCGCGGAGAGCCGGCGCATCCGCGCGCCCAGGTCGGCCCGGTGCCGCTCCGGCACGGCCGGGCTGCGCGAGACGTCGAACATGCCGACGGTGATCACGTCCGCGCCGGCGGCCCGCAGCGCCTCGACCATCGCGGCCAGCTCCGCGTCGACGGCGTCCGCGTCGTAGGCGCGGCTGAAGGCGTCGTTGCCGCCGCAGACCACCAGCGCCAGGTCGGGGCGGAACGCCAGCGCCGGGGCGAGCTGGGTGGCGCGCACCTCGTGCGCCCGCAGCCCCCGCAGGCCCAGGTTGAGGTACGCCAACTCCGGCCGGACGGCCCGCAGCTCGGCGGCGATCCGGTCGGCCCACTGCACGTCGGGATAGCCGTCGACGGGCTCGCAGAGCCCCTCGGCCACGCTGTCGCCGAGCACCGCGAAACGATGCCACGGGTGCCCGCGCAGCAGCGCCGCGCTCTCGCCGTCGCGCAGGCACCACGGATCCGTCGATTCGGTCAGCGTCGATGGCATGCCGGCACGCTAGCCCACCCCCGGCGCCCGGAACAGGGTCCGTCGTCCGACCCGGGTGAGCCGGGAGGGCAGTGGAGACGGTGCGGTCGGTCAGGGATCGCGACGCTCGGCCGAGCCCGCCCCGGCCGGGTGTGCCTCAGGCACCACGGCGGCATGGCGCAGGTGGCGGTGTGCGGGCCGGCGACCGCGACGTTGACGGGCCTGGCTCGGCAGCGAACGTGATCGACACGTCGGCTGGCCAGTTAGGCGTTGATCCCAGCTCCGGCGGCCGGCCGCAGTTCGTGGACTGCCCGTCGCACTGAGCGTCAGCGGCGGCTGGTCGTCGGCCACGGCCGGGCGAAGGTTCAACGTGCGTCAGCAAGACGGAGGCGGTACGTGCGCACGCTGTAACCGTCGGGCGTCGGCCGCTCAGCTCCCGCCTCCCAACCCAACCGCTCGTAGAACCCTGTCGCCCCCAGGGGCCCGACCGACGTCTGCGCCTCGACCCACATCGCGCCGGCGTCTCGGGCCATGTCGACGAAATGAGCGGCCAGCACCACCCCGATGCCGCTCATGCGCGCATCCGGTCGCACCGCCAGCGCAGTCATGACTGCCACGTGTGGAGTCACCACCGACCCGTTTCGCTCCGGTGTCGCCGCGACCGCCCGCCGGCGCAGCACCCGCCGGGCCAACGGCCGGACCCGCGTCCGCAGGACACGGACGGCAACAGCGGGCCGGACAATCAGCGCGCCGAGAGCGGCGAGGGCGAGAGACGCCGCCACGCGCCGGTCCTTTGCCAGCTCGGCGGTGTAGGCGGCGTGGTCACTGGCACCCAGCACAAATGCGACGATCTCCTCCTGCCGGGCGGCAGTGCGGACAACGACTGCGCCCACCCCGTACGGGGAGTTCAGGTAGGTGCGCTGCCAACGGCGAACGAAGCGGGCACCAAGCGCTGGAAAGAGCCCCATCGGAAGCAACTCGACGTGGGCGCGGGCCATCGCAGGAAGATCTTCATTTCTGGCCCGTCGCAGAGCCAGCCGGCCTGCCATCCGGTCAGCCTCTGCGGGCTCCTCGGTCGCCGGCGGCGCAACGATACCCAGACGGAGATCGTCGATCATCCCCCGGGGAATGCGCATCTCGTCAGCCCCCACGTGTCAGGGTCAGATCCCTGTCCCGAGGACCTGACCTTCCCGCTCACGGACAGCCCCGGCAGACGGGGCCGGATGCCCTCGCGTTGGTGGCGTCGCGCCTGGCGGCGCCAGCGCAGCCTCGATCATCCGGTTACCCGGGTCCCCTCGGGTCATGCACAGCCGGTGTGCTGGCGGCGTCTCGGCGTGGGTGACGCCGAGACCCGGTGACGTCCGTGCAGGCGGCGCTGGGATCGGGGGATTTCGGGATCCGTCCGTCGGGCGATTGCGTTGGACGCAGACCGGGCAGCATCGGCAGCACGGTGACGACGAGGCAGAACGCCGCCATCACCAGCAGTGCGGGGACGAGGCCGAACGCGGTGACCGACCAGCCGCCCAGCAGCGCGCCCAGCGGCAGGCCGGCGAACGCCAGCGACCCGGCCAACCCGATCACCCGCGTCTGCAACGCGGCCGGCACCCGCTCGTAGATCGCCACGCCCAGCAGCGGGTTCACCGCCGCGATGCCGATGCCGGAGGCGAACGTCACCGCCAGCACGACCGCCAACTCCTCGCTCAGCGCCAGGACCAGCAGCCGTGGGGCGCCGCCCAGCGCCGCGCCCACCGCGAAGGTCAGGTACGCAGGAAGCCGGGGACCGTACGCCGTGAACAGCAGGTTGCCCAGCAACGCGCCCGCCGAGAACGCGCCGAGCACCAGGCCCAGCCCGGCGGGGCCGTGCAGCACGTCGGCCACCCAGAGCGGGATGTAGACCGCGACGCTCGCGTTGACCGCCATGTTCAGCGCCGAGATCACCAGCAGCATGGTCAGCAGCATCCGGTCACGGCCCAGGTGGCGGAACCCGCCCGCGAGCGCGCGCAGGTAACCCTCCGGTGCGGCCGGTCCCTCCGGTGCGGCCGGCGGCCGGACCAGCAGGCCGACGAGCAGGGCGCAGACGGCGAAGCTGGCGGCGTCGATGAGGAGTGCCCCCGTCACCCCGAACCACCAGACGAGCAGCCCGCCCAGCCCCGCGCCGAGCAGGGTGACCAGCCGGCCCAACCCGTCGTAGACGGAGGTCAGCCGGATCAGCCGTACGCCGGCGGCCTCGGCGGCCGGGCGGAACATCACGTGCTTGACCCGGTCGCCGACGCCCCGCAGGGCACCCACCACCGCGACCAGGACGAGCAGCGCACCGAAACCGAGCCACGGGGTGAGGGCCACGGCCACCATCAGAGCGGCGCTTCCGGCGTCGGCCAGGATGGACGTGCGGCGCAGCCCGACCCGGTCCGCCCACGGCGTGCCCAGCGCGCTGGAGAGCAGGTAGGGCAGCATCTCGGCGGCGGCCACCGCGCCCATCTTCGCGGGGCTGCCGGTGGTCTCCAGCACCAGCCAGGGGATGGCCACCACCGAGATGCGGCTGCCCAGGTTGGAGATCAGGTCGGCGGCGACCAGGACGGTCAGTTCCCGCCGGGGGGTCACGCCAGGCTGCCGATCGACGCCTCCGGGTGCTCGACCGACGACGGATGCTCCTCGGCGTAGCGGGCCCGCAGCGCACGCTTGTCCACCTTCGCGGAGCGGTTGAGCGGCAGCCGGTCGACGAACTGGACCCCGCCCGGCGCCCAGGTGTCGCTGAGCTCGGCGGTCACCAGGTCGATCAGCTCCCGGGCGGTCACCGTCGCGCCGGGCGCCGGCACCACGAAGGCGTACGGCAGCTCGCCGGCCGCCTCGTCGGGCACGCCGACCACCGCCGCCGCCCGCACCTGCGGGTGCCCGGCCAGGACGTCCTCGATCGGGCGGGAGTGGATCGGCCAGCTGCGCCGCCGGGTGAGGATCCGGTCCTGCAACCGGTCGACGAGGTAGAGGTAGCCGTCGGCGTCGAGGTGCCCGACGTCGCGGGTGCGGACCCAGCCGTCGACGAGCGTCTCGGCGGTCAGCCCGGGCTGGCCGTGGTAGCCGGCGAAGCGCAGGCCGGTGTGCACCCACACCTCGCCGTTCTCACCGGGCGGCAGCACCGTGCCGTCGTCGGCGCGGATCTCGACGCGTACGTCGCCGTAGGGCCGCCCGCAGGAGCGCAGCCGCTGCGGGTGCGCCGGGTCGTCGGTCAGCCCCGGCAGGGCGGTGACCACGACGGCCTCGCTGAGGCCGTACACGATGCGCAGCACCGGCCCGAAGCGGGCGATCGCCTGACGCAGCCGGGCGGGCGCGGCGGGCCCGGCGCCCACGTTGAACATGAACATGGCGGAGAAGTCCGCGCCGGCCAGGGCCGGGTGGTCGAGCACCTCGTAGAGCATCGGCGGGGTGACGAAGGTGGAGTTGATCCGCTCCCGCTCGACGGTGGCGATGAACCGCGCCGGGTCCCAGCCGTCGCGCGGGAACAGCACCCCGCCGGTGAAGAGGTTGAACAGGGTGGTGATCTGGCCGCTGGCCAGCCACATCGGCGAGTGTGACAGGTGCCGCAGCGGCGGGTGGCCGGCGGCGCGGAAGTCGGCGGCCAGGGCGAGGATCTGGGTGTAGAAGCTCTCCCGGTGGTGCACCAGCTTCGGGGTGCCGGTGGTGCCGCTGGTCTGGAGGAAGGACTCCGGTGCCGGCGCCTCGGCCGGCAGGTCGACCGCCGGGACGTGCGCCGCGTCGGCCAGCAGGTCCGGGCCCGCGCCGCCCGGCCCGAGACAGAGCACGGGTACGCCGGGCAGCCCGGCCGCCAGCTCCGGCCCGAGGCCGGCGGGGTCCCGGGCGTCGTAGACGAACGCGTCGGGGCGGGCCAGCCGGACGAACTCGTCGACCTCCCGGCGGGACGTGACCGGGGCGATCCACATCGTCCGGCAGCCCAGCAGGTGCAGGGCGAGCTGCACCAGCGGCCCCTCCACGGGGTTGCCGAGCGCGAGCAGCACCGCCTGTCCCGGCCGTACGCCGTGCCCGAGCAGCGCCGCGGCCAGCCCGCGCACCTGCGCGGCGACCTCGGCGTAGCTGAGCCGGTGTCCGTTTCCGACCAGTGCCTCCCGGTCGCCGAAGCCCGCGAACAGCTCCAGCGCCTGGTGCACGTAGCCGGCCCGTCGCTCCGGTCGGTCGGTCATCCGACAGCCCCCTCGCCGCAGAAGTGTGGCCGTGCCGGGCAGCCCGCCACGGCGCGGCGGCCGGGCGACCGAACCGCCGCCGTCCGTGAGCGTAGGTACCACCTGCTGTCACCGGACAGGGCCTGAACGGCGCTCCGGCCGGACCGGAGGACATTTGATCGCGTCGATCAGGTTGATTGACGGTCGTGAAACGGGGCGGCTAGGTTTCTGGACCATCGTCCAGGCGGTGCCGTCAGCGGACGGCCCTGGGCTGCCAACGATGGAGGTTCAATGTCGACCCCGAAGAGATGGCATGTCATCGCGTCCGCCGCCGCCCTGCTCGTCGCCGGCACCCCGGCGATGGTGGCCAGCGCCGGCCCGGCCGACACCGAGGCGTCCCGCCAGCGCACGGTCTGGGCGGGCAGTTGGGCCGCCGCGGTCACCAGGGGAAACGCGACCGGCCTGACCAACAACGGCCTCAACGACCAGAGCGTACGGATGGTCGTGCACACCACCGTCGGCGGAGAGCGGTTCCGGGTCCGCCTGAGCAATTCCTACGGCGAGCAGGCCGTCCGGGTCGGCCGCGCCACCGTCGCGAAGCCGAACACCGCGACCCCCGACGACCTGTCCGACATCGACCCCTCGACCCTGCGGACGCTGACCTTCGGCGGCGCCACCTCGGCCACCATGAACCGGGGCGCCGAACTCGTCAGCGACCCCGTCGCGCTGCCCGTCGGCGACCAGCAGGACCTGGTGCTGACGGTGCACTTCCCGACCCCCACCGGCCCGGTGACCTTCCACGGCCAGTCCCGGCAGACGAACTTCATCGGGGCCACCGATCTGACCTCCGCCGCCGACGGGGCAGGGTTCACGATCCGACCGAACTGCTGCTGGTTCTTCCTGTCCGGCATCGACGTGCAGCGGCGGCACAGCCCCGGCTCGGTGGTGGTCTTCGGCGACTCCATCGCCGACGGCAACGGCAGCACGGTCAACGCCAACAAGCGCTGGCCCGACCTGCTCGCCGACCGGCTCATCGACGCCCGCCCGGACGTCCGTACCCCGGGCGTGCTCAACCTCAGCCTCGCCGGCAACCGGCTCAACCACGAGGGCACCGAGCCCGGGGCGGGCGGCTTCCCCGGCTACCACGAGCTCGGACCGAACGCCCTGGCCCGGCTCGACGAGGACGTCTTCGCGCAGACCGACGCCCGGACCGTGATCACCCACCTCGGCATCAACGACGTCTGGATGTCGGGCGACTCCGCCGAGCAGATCATCGCCGCGCTGCGGCAGGTCAACCAGCAGGTGAAGGCGCGCGGCCTGCGCAGCCTCGTGTCGACGCTGACCCCGTACGAGGGGCACGGCAACCCGGGGGTGTGGACGCCCGAGAAGGAGGCCACCCGGCAGGCGGTGAACGCGTACCTGCGCGGCAGCGGCGAGTTCGACGGGCTGCTCGACTTCGACCGGGTGCTGCGCGATCCGGCGCAGCCGAGCCGGCTGCTGCCCGCGTACGACTCGGGGGACCACATCCACCCCAACGACGCCGGCAACCAGGCGCTGGCGGACGCCGTACCACTGCGACTGCTCGGCCTTTGACACCGGTGCGGGCGGCGGGCTACCCCCGCCGCCCGCGGCACCGCCGACGGGGGAGACCGGAGGACCGTGGACGTCACCCAACTGCTGACCCGCCTCTACAGCGACGAGGGCCGGCAGGACCCGTACCCCTGCTACGCCGCCCTGCACGCGCTGGGGCCGGTGAGCCCGGTGCCGGCGCGCGCGGAGCACCGCTCGGTCGCCGCCGTCGCCGTCGGCTACGACCTGGTCAGCCAGGTGCTGCGCGACCCGCGGTGGTACAAGCAGGCCCCGCCGGACTGGCAGGAGCAGGAGGTGCTGCGCACCCTCCAGACCTCGATGATGTTCGTCAATCCACCGCAGCACACGCGGATGCGGGCGGCCTTCGCGAGGAGCTTCACCCCGCGCCGGCTCGCCGCGCTGGAGCCGGTCGTGCACCGGGTCGTCGACGGGCTGCTCGACCGGATGGCCGACGCCGGCGACGCCGGCCTCGACTTCGTCGCGGAGTTCGCGTACCCGCTGCCGGCCCTGGTGATGGCGGAGTTCATCGGCATCCCCGCCGGGGAGCTGGACTTCTACCGGCAGCGGGTGGAACGGATCGACGAGTTCCTGGACGTGGCCGGGGCGACCCCGCAGCGGCTCGCCGCCGCCAACACCGCCGCCGCCGAGCTGCGCGACTTCTACGCCGAGCTGATCGCCCACCGGCGCCACCGGCCCGGCGACGACCTGATCAGCGCCCTGGTGGAGGCGGTCGACGCAGGCGACGTGGAGCTGACCGTCGACGAGCTGGTGAGCAACCTGATCGTGCTGTTCAACGCCGCCTTCGTCACCACCGTCTACATGTTCTCCAACGGGCTGCCGCTGCTGCTGGCCCACCCCGACGTGGCCGCCGCGCTGCCCGGCGACGACGCGTTGACCCGGGGTGCGGTCGAGGAGATCCTGCGGTTGGAGGCGCCCGTGCACTTCCTGGCCCGGGCCGCGCCCCGCGACAGCGAGGTCGGCGGGGTGCCGGTCGGGCGGGACCGCAACGTCCTGCTGATCCTCGCCGCCGCCAACCGCGACCCGGCCCGCTTTCCCGACCCGGACCGTTTCGACCCGCGCCGGAGCGGACCGCCGTCGCTGGCCTTCGGCGCCGGCCCGCACTTCTGCCTCGGCGCGGCGGTGTCCCGGCTGGAGGGTCGCCTCGCGCTGCCCAGGCTGCTGGCCCGCTTCCCCGGGCTCACCGTCGCCGAGGCGCCGACGTACAGCGGCAGCCTCTTCCTGCGCGGCGTCGACAGGCTGGCCGTACACACCCGAGGAGGACCGGCGTGAGCATCCATCCGCAGGTGGCGGCGTACCGGGCCGCCCGCGAGGCGGCCGGCACCCCGCCGCTGTACACCCAGAGTCTGGCCGAGGCCCGCGCCGCCGACCTCGCCGCGATCCGCGCCGGCGGCGGCGCGGTCGAGCCGGTGCACGAGGTACGCGATACGCACGTGCCCGGCCCGGCCGGCGACCTGCCGGTGCGCGTCCACCGGCCGGCGGGGGAGGGGCCGCTGCCCACCCTGGTCTACTTCTTCGGCGGCGGCTGGACCCTCGGTAGCGTGGACACCGCCGACGGCATCTGCCGGCGGCTGGCCAACGCCGTGCCCTGCCAGGTGGTCACCGTCGGCTACCGGCTGGCCCCGGAGCATCCCTTCCCCGCCGCCGTGCACGACTGCCACGCGGCCACCGCGTGGCTCGCCACGCACGCGGAGGAGTTCGGCGTCGACCCGGAGCGCGTGGCGGTCGGCGGGGACAGCGCCGGCGGCAACCTGGCCGCCGCCGTCACCCTGCTGGCCCGCGAGCGCGGCGGGCCCCGCCTCGCCGCCCAACTGCTGGTGTACCCGAACACCGACCAGAGCGCCGACGCCGAAACCGACGCCGAGGACCCGCTGCTGTTCAACCGCCGCTCGGTCGCCTGGTACCGGGGCCACTACCTCGCCGACCCCGCCGACGCGCGGCACCCGCTGGCGTCGCCGCTGCTCGCCGCCGACCTGGCCGGCCTGCCGCCGGCGCTGGTGATCACCGCCGAGCACGACCCGCTGCGCGCCGAGGGGGAGCGGTACGCGCACCGGCTACGCGAAGCCGGCGTGCCGACCACCCTCACCCGGTACCCCGGCATGGTCCACGGCTTCTTTGCCATGCCGGGGGCGTTCGACGACGGCCGGCGCGCCCAGGACCAGGCGGCGGCGTTCCTGCGCGACCGGTTCGATGCGGCGGACCCCGCAGCGGCGGACGGCGCGACCGGCGGCGCGGTTAGTGCGCTCGGCGCGACGGTCGCCGGGGCGGCGACCGCCTCGGCTGGTGCCGGCGGCGCGGCGGCCGCCAGCGGAGGCGGTCCCGGCGGGAAGGGAGACCGGTGATGGTCGAGGGCGTGCTGCCGGCGGCGGAGCCGTCGCCGGCCAGCCTGGCCGACTTCGCGGGAGCGGCCCAGGCGGTGCTGCCGCCCGACGTGTGGGACTACGTCGACGGCGGCAGTGGTGCCGAGACCACGCTCGCCGCCAACCGCCGCGCGCTGGACCGGGTGGCCGTGCTGCCCCGGGTGCTGCGGGGCGTGCACACGCCCCGCACCGGGGCGCGGCTGCTCGGCACGTCCTACGCCATGCCGGTGGCGGTGGCGCCGATGGCGTACCAGCGCCTGGTGCACCCCGACGGGGAGCGGGGGCTGGCCGCGGCCGCGGGTGCGGCCGGCGTGCCGTATGTGGCCAGCACCCTGAGCAGCGTGCCGATCGAGCAGATCGCCGGGACTGGCGCGAGCGTCTGGTTCCAGCTGTACTGGCTGCGCGACCGGGCTCTGGTCGCCGACCTGCTGGACCGGGCGCACGCGGCGGGGTGCACGGCGCTGACGGTCACCGTGGACGTGCCGATCCTCGGCCCACGGCGGCGCGACGTGCGCAACGCGTTCGCCATTCCGCCGCACGTCGTGGCGGCCAACCTGCCAGCCGGCCGCGACGACCTCGCGCACACCGCCACCCCGGGCGTCTCCGCCATCGCCGCGCACACCGGCGAGGTCTTCGCGCCCGCGCTGACGTGGGCCGACCTGGAGTGGCTGCGCGGCCGTACCGCCCTGCCACTGGTGGTCAAGGGCGTGCTGGACCCGCGCGACGCGGAGCTGGCGGTGGCCGCCGGCGCGGACGCCGTGGTGGTCTCCAACCACGGTGGCCGCCAGCTCGACGGCGCACCGGCCACCGCGACCGTGCTGCCGGAGGTGGTGGCGGCGGTGGCCGACCGGTGCGAGGTGCTGCTGGACAGCGGCGTACGCGACGGCTTCGACGTGCTGCGCGCGCTGGCCCTCGGCGCGCGGGGGGTGCTGGTCGGCCGGCCCATGCTGTGGGCGCTCGCCGCCGGCGGCGAGGCCGGGGCGTGCACGGCGCTTGAGCTGCTGGCCGGCGAGTTCCGCGACGCCCTGGCGCTGGCCGGCTGCGCCGACCCCGAGGCGGCCCGCGAGCTGCGCGTGATCAGGGAGGGCTGAGCGGTGCCGGAGACGGTGGACCTGCGCGTGGCCGACCTGCACCCGGCGGTCGACGATCCGGCGCTGAACTCGATGAACTTCCTCAACGAGGTGGCCCAGCACTACCCCGACGCGGTGTCGCTGGCGGCCGGCCGGCCGTACGAGGAGTTCCTCGACGTCGCGGCGCTGCACCGGCACCTGGACAGGTTCCGCCGGCACCTGGCCGACGACCTCGGGCAGAGCCCCGCGCAGGTGCACCGCACGCTGTTGCAGTACGGCCGCACCAAGGGCATCGTGCACCACCTCGTCGCCCGCAACCTCGCCGTCGACGAGGACGTCACGGTCGACCCGGAGGCGATCGTGGTGACCGTCGGCTGCCAGGAGGCGATGTTCCTGGTGCTGCGGGCGCTGCGGGCCGACCCGCGCGACGTGCTGCTCGCCGTCGCACCGACGTACGTGGGGCTGACCGGGGCCGCCCGGCTGCTGGACCTGCCGGTGCGGCCGGTGGCCGGCGGCCCGGCCGGCATCGACCTGACCGACCTGCGCGAGCAGGTGCGCCTCGCCCGGGCGGCGGGGCTGCGCCCGCGCGCCTGCTACGTGATGCCGGACTTCGCCAACCCGTCCGGCACCAGCATCGGCCTGACCGACCGGCGGCGGCTGCTCGACCTGGCCGCCGAGGAGGACCTGCTGCTGCTGGAGGACAACCCGTACGGCCTCTTCCCCGCCCTGGGCGCCGGGCGGCTGCCCACCCTCAAGGCGCTGGACACCGCGCGGCGGGTCGTCTACCTGGGTTCCTTCGCCAAGACGGTGCTGCCGGGCGCCCGCGTGGGCTACGTGGTCGCCGACCAGCGCGTCGCCGGCGCGGACGGCACGGTGGGCCTCCTCGCCGACCACCTCGCCAAGATCAAGAGCATGGTCACGGTGAACACGTCGGCGATCGCCCAGGCGGTGGTCGGCGGGGCGCTGCTGGAGCACGGGTGCAGCCTGGTGGCGGCCACCGTCCGGGAGCGGGCGGCGTACGGTCGCAACCTGCGCCACCTGCTCGACGGCCTGGCCCGGCGCTTCCCGGCGGGGACCTCGCGGGTGCGGTGGAACGTCCCGGCCGGCGGCTTCTTCGTCGTGCTCACCGTGCCGTTCGGCGTCGACGACGCCCTGCTGCACCGGTCCGCCCGCGAGTACGGGGTGCTCTGGACGCCGATGGCGCACTTCTACGACGACGGTGCCCCGGTCGACGCGCTGCGGCTGTCGGTCAGCGCCGTGACCCCGGCCGAGATCGACCTCGGGCTGGACCGGCTGGCCGCGCTGGTCGCCGACGAGACGGCCCGCCGGGCGGCGACCGCCGAGGTGGGATGACACACCGCGTTCACCGCATGGCAAAGCGCGACTGCCCGTGTTTCATCGTCCTGGGTGGACATTCATAATGGACGCCATGGTCGCCTGGGAGTACGCGTTGCTGGTCCGCCGTTATCAGGGGCAGGGCCGCGCCTTTCACGTCAGCTTCACCTGGTACGGCCCGGACGGGTCGCGCCGGGACATCACCGCGTACGGCGACACGGCGATCGCGCACCTCAACCGGGCCGGCCGGGAGGGCTGGGAGCTGGTCTCCGCCGCCGAGGACGTGAACAACGTCCAGGGCAGCACCGAGGTGCACCGCTACCACCTGAAGCGGCCGGTGGGCTGACCGGGCGCTGCGAAGCCTCGGCGTGGCCTTGCCGGTAGGCGGGTGAGGTTCCTCGTTTCCGGGACCGCCGGACCTGTCGGGTAGTCGACTCGCTACCGTAATGCATTGGCAAGTGTCGCTATCTTGGGTGGTTCGCCGACCTTGACGGGGGAGACTCATGGAAGCGGTTACCTGCGTGCTGCCGAAGATGTGCTGCGGTGGGTGAGGGCCAGCCCGGCCATACGGTCGAGGTGCCTCTGGGGGATGGCGAAGGCGTCGTCAGGGTCCAGGTGGACGAGGTGGACGAGAGCCTGGTGCGGGTCGGCCGTGGTGGTCGTGCGGTGGCACGGGCTGAGCAGTCGCTTGGGCAGATGCTTGAGGTCGTCCGCCCGGTGGCGGACGCCTTCGTCGGCCAGTGCCGTGCGATGGCTCAGCTCCCGGACGAGGCAACGCTGGAGTTCGGCCTGTCCCTGTCGTCCGATGCGAAGATCGTCATCGCGGGTGTCTCGACGGCTGCCAACTTCTCAGTGAGTCTCACCTGGAACAGGAGAGACGAGGGCGATCCGGCTGGCGGTCCGCAAGGAATCTGACCACACGAGCTTCATCGCGCGGGGAGGTCGACGTGCCCGGAGAGAGGCGTCGTGGAGCGCCGGAGCCGGAGCTGGCACTGGCGTCGGCGGTGGTTCGGGTCATCGGTCCGGACGGCACCGTCGGCGGTGCCGGCTTCGTTGTCGCCCCGGACCTCGTCCTCACCTGCGCTCATGTGGTGTCCGACGCGCTCGGCCTGCCTCGCGAGGCGGCGCCGGACGTCGAGGCCCAGGTGATCGTCGAGCTGCCGCTGGCCGATAGCGACCGGAACGCGTGCCGGGGGACGGTGGAGGTGTGGCGGTGGGTGCCGATCCGCGCTGACCAGAGCGGGGACGTGGCCGTGCTGCGGTTGCGCGCCGCGCTTCCCGGTGCACGCCCGCTGCCGATGGTCGACGCCGAGAGTGTGTGGGACCACGAGACGCGGGTGGTGGGATTCACCGACGACCATCCGGACGGGATCTGGCATCGAGGAAGGTTCCGTGGGCGCACCGGGCGTGGCTGGGTACAGCTGTCGCGGGCGGACGGGCAGGCCAGCCACATCAAGCGAGGCTTCAGCGGCAGCCCCGTCTGGGACGACGACCTGGGCGCGGCGGTCGGCATGGTGGTCGCGGCCCAGCCGGTGCGCGAGGCACAGCAGGCATTCGTCATGCGTACGAGAACACTGGCGCGGGAGATGCCTGAACTGGGTGACGTGCTTGTCCCGGCGACGCCCTTTCGTGGACTTGCCACCTTCCAGGAAGCCGACGCGGAAGTCTTCTTCGGCCGCGACGACGAGGCGACGCAGGTGGTCACCGCGCTGCGGGGGACGGAGCCGAGCGTCATCCTCTACGGTCCTTCAGGCTGCGGCAAGTCGTCGCTTGCGCTCGCCGGTGTGGTACCGAGGATGCGTCGGGCCGGCTACGACGTCCTGGTGGTCGACGCCGGCCGCATCACGTCCCCGAGAGCGGCGATCGCGACGGAACTCTTCGAGACGGTGCGTGCGGGATGGCCCGACTCCGGCTGGGTGGACAGCGCCGATCAGGTGGAACGCTGGTTGTGCGAGTTGGGGATCACGGACACCTTCCACCGGGCCACGGGGCGATCGGCGGCCCGCCTGCTGATCGTCCTCGACCAGGCCGAAGCACTGCTGAACCGTTCAGAGTCGGAGATCGCCGAGACCGTCGCGCTGCTGTTCCCGCACCGGCAACCGACCAACCTGCGGGTCCTGGCCACCCTGCGCGCCGACTTCATGGACTCCGCATTGAGTCACGAGCACCTGGGGTCCGTACTACGGCGCGGGGTGACGCTACCACTGACCCCGATGACCCGCGACCAGCTGCACCAGGTGGTGACCGAGCCACTCGGGCGGATACCTGTGGTCGAGTACGACCCCGGGCTGGAACGGCGCATTCTGGACGACGCGGGCGGCGAGCCGGGGATTCTGCCGCTGCTCGGCTTCGTCCTGGCGCGGCTGTGGGACAGACGGGCCGCCGGGCGCCTTCGAGCCGAGACCTACAACGATCTTGGTGGTGTGACCGGTGCGCTGCGGCTACACGCCGAACAGGCGTGGCGGGAGTGCGTCAGCGCCGAGACCGAGGTGGAGGCTCGGCGGCTGCTCACCGGACTGGTACGGCTGCTGCCGGGCGGTGAGGCTCCACTGCGGCGGGTGCTGACGCGTGAGGAGGCCGGCGAGGAACGCTGGCGCCTCGCGCTCGCGTTCGCCGAGCGGCGCCTGCTGGTCCTGTCCGGTGCCGACGGCCGCCCGGAGAGCGCGGAGTTGGCGCACGAAGCGCTGGTCACGGCGTGGCCGGCGTTGGCGGAGCAGGTCCGAGCCGATGCCGAGTTCCTCGCGGGGCGTGCGGAGGTGCAGCACGACCTGGAGCGATGGCGCAGGGCCGACAGCTCGGCCGATCTGCTACCCGGCGCCCTTCAGCTCGCGGCCCTGGAGACGCGGTTGCGGGGGCGCGAGGCGGATCTCACCGGCGAGCAGCGGCATTTCCTGGCCCAGGCCCGCCGTCGGCGACGCGCGCAGCGGGTCCGGGTGCGTGCGGGATGGACTGCCGCAGGTCTGGTCCTCGCCCTGGTCGTCGGGCTGGGTACGTTCCTGGTGCAGGAGTCGAAGGTGAGGGCTCAGCGGGAGGCGGAGGGTCGGTCGCGGGCGCTGGCGGTCCAGTCGGACGAGTTGACCGGCACCAACCCGGGGGCGGCCGTCCTGGCCGCGCTCGCGGGGTACGGGATCGCGCCGACGCAGGAGGCTCGTAGCGCGTTGATGCGCGGGTACCTGGAACTCAAGGACGCGGCGTGGACCCTGACCGGCGCCGAAGGGAACATCGCGGCGGCGGCGACGAGCGCCGACGCGGCAGTGACGTTGGTGACGACCGAGAGCGGCCGGGCCACCCTCTTCGTCCGGACGGCCGAGGGCCGGGTGCGGCAGGAGCAGCTTCGGTTGGCTGACAATGCTCTGTCTCCGGTGGTCAGCCGGGACGGCCGGCGGATCGCCTACCTGCGCGACGCGGACGGTGTGATCGCCTGGCACGACGTGACGCCCACGGGTGAGCAGCTGGCAGGGCCCGCGCACCCGCTACAGGGCGCACTCGAGGAACGCTCCCTGGGCGCCACCCACATCATGGACTTCTCGCCGGAGGCCCGCAGACTGGTCGCGGTGCCGGCGGCGGATTCGAAACGGCCGGGGCAGGTGTGGGACCTGGAAACGGGACAGCCACGGACCCTGCCGGCCCAGGTCTCCGGGCTCACGAACGTGTGGTTCGGGCCGAACGAGGAGACGCTGGTGGCGCACCGCGCCGGAGCGGGACAGGCCTCGATGGTGACGGTCGACATCGACTCCGGCACCGTACGTGACCTGGCCGGTGCCGTCGACTACGCGGGCAACGCGGTGTCGGATGACGGCAGCGTGGCGGTCGTGTGCCGGCAGGAGCGCACCGCTCCCGACTCGATCGGAGCGGCCTACTACCAGGCTGTCCGTGTGGCGGACGGACAGGTGCTCAGTCGCTACCGCCGTGGAGACGACACCTCCTGTCGGGAAGTGGCGGTGGACGCCAGGGGTGAGCGCTTCGCCGTGTTGGTGCGGACCGGCGAGTGGGACTTCGTCGACGCCACGACGGCGCCGGACGGCGCAGTGCGGTTCTTCGGGCCCGACTCGCTGGAGAGGATCGCCCACCTGCCCCTGCTGGGGACCGCCCACGAGCCTGTCGTGGTCACCCGGAACGACAGCATGGTGACCGGCTGGGCGCTCGTGAAGGACACCGGTGATGTCGCGTACAGCCCGCCGAAGCTGCTGGGCGACGGGAGCACGATGGTGATCCGCGTGGGGAAGGACGGCGACAGACTGCGGGTCATGGAGACGGAAGGGGCGCAGCGGACCATCGCCGAAGTGGTCAGCGATGCCCGGACGCCGCCGGACGCGAAGCAGCCACTCCAGGTCAACAACGCCGAGACTCTGGTGGCAGACGTGTCCGACCACCACCGGATCTCTGTGCGGGCACTGCCGTCGCTGCGCCAGGTGGCCGAGTTCACCACCGCGGCACCACCCGTCGACGCCGACGGGAAACCGGAGCTGCTGCAGTTCCTCTTTCACAGCGACGAGCGGCTGGTGACCCAATCCGGCACCCGGGTCGAGTACTGGGACGCCCGCGCGGGACGCCGCCTGGCGCCGTCGATCGACCTGCGCGAGCTTGGGCTCACCAGCGGCGCGGACCGACCGACCTATTTCGTGGGCCGCCACTCCCTTCCCGGGCACGCGGCAGTCACCGTTACCGACGAACCGGAGGTGTACGCCATCAATCTGCTCACTGGCGAGGAGGCCAAGGAGCATCGAGTACGCCTCGGCAACGATCTCCTCGTGGCTGTCCCGTTGGGGGATCCGCGCTACCTGGTGGTGATGACCACAGGCCGGATGGTGGAGTTGTGGTCGGTGCACCGCGGGCGACCGTCGCAGCGGGTGGCCGGCCCGCTCGGGCCGCTGAGGGAGAACCGGTGGGTGGCGGGCGGTACCGGAGGGGCCGGGTTCTTCCTGGCCAACAGGAACTCCATACGCTTGTTGCAGGCTGACGATCCCGGCTATCGGGAGACGTACGTCTTCGCGGAGAACGAGGGCTTCCTCGCCGCCACGAAAGGCGGCACGGCGGTGCTGTACTCGCCTCCGGTGGGAGGCCGTCTGAAGCTGCTCCGCCTCGATCCCGCGCTCTGGCAGGGGCACCTGTGCGCCGTTGTCGGTCGTGAGCTGACCGACGACGAACGCGAAGGGCTCTCCCGGGGTCTGCCAACCCGGATCTGCCCTTCCTGACCTGCCGGGCCTCGCGGTGCGGCTGCTGGTCGCGCTTCACCGTGCCGGCACCCCCGTACCCGGCCCTCGTCCCCAGCGCCACCCGGTCCTTCGGCACCGGTAGCGTTTCCTCCCGCCGCCGCTGACCGGCCGTCCGCCCGGGCACCGGCGCGTCGCGGCGAAAGGAGCAGCGGTGACACAGCCGGCGGCCGACCCACCCAGGCACGTCGTCGGGGTCGACTTCGGCACCCTCTCCGGCCGGGCCGTCGTGGTCGACGTGGCCGACGGCGCCGTACGCGGCGAGGCCGTCCACGCGTACCGGCACGGGGTGATCACCGAGCGGCTGCCCGACGGGACGCCGCTGCCGCCGGACTGGGCGTTGCAGCACCCCGACGACCACCGCGAGGTGCTCCGCGTCGCGGTGCCCGCCGCACTGCGCGCCGCCGGGGTCCGGCCCGAGGACGTGTGCGGCATCGGCGTCGACGCCACCTCCTGCACGATGCTGCCCACCCTCGCCGACGGCACCCCGCTGTGCGAGCTGCCCGATCTGGCCGGGCGGCCGCACGCGTACCCGAAGCTGTGGAAGCACCACGCGGCCCAGCGGCAGGCCGCCCGGATCAACGACGTCGCCGCCGCGCGCGGTGAGAGCTGGCTGCCCCGCTACGGCGGCCGGGTCTCCGCCGAGTGGCAGCTCGCCAAGGCGCTGGAGGTGCTCCAGGAGGACCCGGCCGTCTTCGAGCGGGCGGCGCGGTTCATCGAGGCCGCGGACTGGCTGGTCTGGCAGCTCTGCGGCCGGGAGACCCGCAACGTTCCGGCCGCCGGCTACAAGGGGCTACGGCAGGACGGGCGGTACCCGTCGGCGGAGTTCCTGCGCGCCCTGCACCCCCGCCTCGACGGGCTGCTGCCCCGCGTCGACGGCCCGCTCGTGGCGGCGGGTGCCCGGGCCGGCCGGCTGACCGCCGACGCCGCCCGGTGGACCGGGCTGCCGGCCGGGACCGCCGTCGCGGCGGGTGCCATCGACGCGCACGTCACCGCCGCGGCGGCCCGCGCGGTCGAGCCCGGCCGGATGCTCGCGGTGCTCGGCACCTCCACGTGCCTGATCATGAACGCGGAGACGTACCGCGAGGTGCCCGGCGTCTGCGGCGTGGTCGACGGCGGCGTCACCGCCGGGGCGTGGGGCTACGAGGCGGGGCAGAGCGGGGTCGGCGACATCTTCGCCTGGTACGCCCGCAACGCCCTGCCGGCCCACTACGCCGACGAGGCGCGCCGCCGGGGGCTCAGCCCGTACGAGCTGCTGGACACCCTCGCCGCCGAGCAGCCGGTGGGCGGCCACGGGCTGCTGGCCCTGGACTGGCACAGCGGCAACCGCTCGGTGCTGATGGACCACGAGCTGAGCGGCGTGCTGGTCGGGCTGACCCTCGCCACCCGGCCGGAGGACATCTGGCGGGCGCTGCTGGAGGCCACCGCCTTCGGCGCCCGGACCGTCGTGGACGCGTTCACCGCCGCCGGGGTGGCCGTCGACGAGCTGACCGTGGCCGGCGGGCTGACCGACAACCGGCTGTTGCTGCGGATCTACGCCGACGTGCTCGACCGGCCGCTGCACGTGCTCGACTCCGCCCACCCGGCGGCGCTGGGCGCGGCCATCCACGCGGCGGTCGCCGCCGGGGCGTACCCGGACGTGCCGGCCGCCTCGGCGGCGATGGGCGCCGGCCGGCGCGAGACCTGGCACCCCGATCCGGCCCGGTCGGCGGCCTACGACGAGCTGTACGCCGAGTACCGCGCCCTGCACGACCACTTCGGCCTGGGCGGCACCGACGTCCTGCACCGCCTCCGCGCCCTGCGCCACCAGGCCCGGTGACGGCGACGCCCCCGCCCGGTCGGCCGGGCGGGGGCGTCGGGGTGGCGCGGTTCAGCCGAGGTCGACGGCCGGGTAGAGCGGGAAGCCGGTCAGCAGGTCGCTGGCCTGCTTGGCGACCCGGTCGGCGACGGCCGGGTCGAGGACGTACTTGGCCTTGGACGCGGTGCCGTCCGGGTTGGCGCCCGGCTTGGTCTGGCTGAGCACGGTGTGGATCAGCTCGGCGGTCTCGTCCATCTGCGCGGTGCCGAGGCCCCGGCTGGTCAGCGCCGGGGTGCCGACCCGGATGCCGGAGGTGTACCAGGCGCCGTTCGGGTCCTGCGGCACGGAGTTGCGGTTGGTGACGATGCCGGAGTCGAGCAGCGCCTGCTCGGCCTGCCGGCCGGTCAGGCCGTAGCCGGAGACGTCGATCAGCACCAGGTGGTTGTCGGTGCCGCCGGTGACGAGCTTGCCGCCGCGCCGCAGCAGCCCGTCGGCGAGCGCCTGGGCGTTGTCGACGATCCGCTGGGCGTAGTCGGCGAAGTCGGGGCGGCGGGCCTCGGCGAGGGCGACGGCCTTGGCGGCCATCACGTGCGGCAGTGGGCCGCCGAGCACCATCGGGCAGCCCCGGTCGACCTGGTCGGCCAGCTCGGGCTGGCAGAGCACCATGCCGCCGCGCGGGCCACGCAGCGACTTGTGCGTGGTGGTGGTGACGATGTGCGCGTGCGGCACCGGGTCGAAGTCGCCGGTGAAGACCTTTCCGGCGACCAGGCCGGCGAAGTGCGCCATGTCGACCATGAAGGTGGCGCCGACCGAGTCGGCGATCTCCCGCATGATCCGGAAGTTGACCTTCCGCGGGTACGCCGAGTAGCCGGCGACCAGGATCAGCGGCTTGAACTCGCGGGCCGCCTCGGCGACCTTGTCGTAGTCCACGAGGCCGGTGACCGGGTCGGTGCCGTAGCTGCGCTGGTCGAACATCTTGCCGGAGATGTTCGGCCGGAACCCGTGGGTCAGGTGGCCGCCGGCGTCCAGCGACATGCCGAGCATCCGCTGGTTGCCCAGCTCCCGGCGCAGCGCGAACCAGTCGGCCTCGGTGAGGTCGTTGACCTGCCGCACCTGGGCCTTCTTCAGCGCGGGCGACTCCACCCGGTCGGCCAGGATCGCCCAGAACGCGACCAGGTTGGCGTCGATGCCGGAGTGCGGCTGCACGTACGCGTGCGCGGCGCCGAACAGCTCCCGGGCGTGCTCGGCGGCGAGCGCCTCGACGGTGTCGACGTTCTGGCAGCCCGCATAGAAGCGGCGCCCGACGGTGCCCTCGGCGTACTTGTCGCTGAACCAGTTGCCCATGGTCAGCAGGGTCGCGGGGGAGGCGTAGTTCTCGCTGGCGATGAGCTTGAGCGACTCGCGCTGGTCGGCGAGCTCGGCGCCGATGGCGTCGGCGACCCGCGGCTCGACGGCGCGGATCACCTCGAGGGCGCTGCGGAAGGCGGTGGATTCGGCGTTCAGCGACGACATGCGACCTCCAGTGACGTGCGGAAGGCCCAGGCGCTCGGCATGCGTCCTCATGACGGGACCGCTTCCCGATGGTTTTCCATCCCCACGCGCCAGTCACGGCCCGCGCCGATCCTACCGGGTCCGTCCCGGCGGCTCCCGGCCCACCTCGCGCGGCGCGGCGGGTGGGCACCGACGCGGGGCATGACCGGCTCGCGGCGGGGCACGGCCCACCCGGGGCGACCGACACGGAGTTCTTCGACCGTGCCGAGCTGGCGGACACCCGGCTCGGCTCCGGGCGCAAGGACGACCCGCGGAAAGTGGCCGAGCAGGGCTTCGCGGCGATGATGTGCGGCGACCAGACGGTTACCGCGGGTGCCCTGCTCAACAAGGTGCAGACCGCCGCCGGCAAGATCGTTCCGGACCGGCTCACGGCGGCGCAGCTCCGCAGGACGGCCGAGCCGGCCTCCGGAAGCTGAGCCCTTCCGGGCCCGGCGGCGGTCCGTCGGGCCGGCCGGCGGCGCGGGTGACCCTCGCGGTGGGGCCCGTCGCTGCCTAGGATCAGCGGCATGGCGGGGGAGGACGGTGAGGGCGGCAGTGTGCTCGCCATCAGCGACCTGCACGTCGGTCACGCGGGCAACCGGGAGGTGGTCGAGGGGCTGCGCCCCGGGTCGCCGCGGGACTGGCTGCTGGTCGCCGGCGACGTGGGCGACACGGTGGCCGACGTCGAGTGGGCCCTCGGCCTGCTCAGTCGCCGCTTCGCGAAGGTGCTCTGGGCGCCGGGCAACCACGAGCTGTGGACCCCGCCCGCCGACCCGGTGGCGCTGCGCGGGGCCGCGCGCTACGCGTACCTGGTCGACGTCTGCCGGCGGCTGGGCGTGCTGACCCCGGAGGACCCGTACCCGGTGTGGCGGGGGCAGGGCGGCCCGGTGCTGGTGGCGCCGCTGTTCCTGCTCTACGACCACAGCTGGCGCCCGGACGGGCTCGACACCCCCGAGGCGGCGCTGGAGGAGGCCTACCGGGTGGGGGTCGTGTGCACCGACGAGTTCCTGCTGCACCCCGACCCGTACCCGAGCCGGTCCGCGTGGTGCGCCGCCCGGGTCGCCGAGACCGCGCGTCGGCTCGCCGAGCGGGAGCCCGGCATGCCGACGGTGCTGGTCAACCACTGGCCGCTGCTGCGCGAGCCGACCCGGGTGCTGCGCTATCCGATCTTCGCCCAGTGGTGCGGCACCGAGTCCACCGCCGACTGGCACCTGCGCTTCGACGCCACCGCCGTGGTCTACGGCCACCTGCACATCCCCCGTACCACCTGGCACGACGGGGTGCGGTTCGAGGAGGTCTCGGTGGGCTACCCCCGGGAGTGGCGGCCCCGCGCCGCGCCACCGACGCTGCGGCGGATCCTGCCCGCGCCCCCGGACGTGACGACGGGCCCCGGCGCACCGGGGCCCGTGGGGTCCCGTCCGCTCAGGCCGTCACCGCGTCCAACGACTTCTTGATCGCCTTCGGGTCGGTCGGCTTGCGCGGCGCGTCCGCGCGCAGCGCGATCATCCGCTCGCCGATCTCCTGGAGCTGCTTACGGCCGAGTGCCTCGCGCACCTTGGGGAACCACTCCTGCTCCTCCTCCTCGACGTGGTGCAGGACGTTCTCGATCAGCACGGTGGTCTTGGCGTTGAAGCGCTCGTCGGCGGCGTCCATGGTGAACAGCTCGGCGCAGAGCACGTCGGCGACGTGGTGCTCCTCGTACGACTCGAGGATGTCGTCCTCCAGGTCGGGCAGGAGCTTGCGGATCTCGGGGTACATCACCTCGTTCTCGAGGTAGGTGTGCACCGTGAGGGCCTCCAGGATCTCGTTCACCAGCTTCTGCCGCCGCGCCGCCGGACCCTCCTCGGCGTCCTGGAACGCCTTGAACAGGCGGCGCATCTCCTTGTGGTCCTCTTTCAACACCACGATGGCATCGGTGGACACCGTGACCTCCTCGGCTCGTCTGACAACTCCTCCCGTACCCCCGTGGTGAGCAGCGAAAACGGGTGAGGCCCGGCGGTGATCCGCCGGGCCTCACCACGGGTCGTGCCGTGCCTGCTACCTCACCACGTTGTACGCGTTGACCATGCCGGCGCCGTAGAAGCCGTTGCGCTTGCCGCCGGAGCAGGTCGCGTCGTAGGCGTTCGGGCCGGCCGCGATCAGCGGCACCGGGTTGTAGACGCCGCCGGGGCAGGCGATCGCCTCGGCGGTGTTGCCCAGGAAGGCCGACAGCTGGCCGGACGTCATGCCCGGGTGCGCCGAGACGGCCAGGGCGGCCACGCCGGCGGCGTGCGGCGAGGACATCGAGGTGCCCTGCTTGTAGCCCCAACCGTTGGTCTTCGTGGTGGTGTTGTAGGTGGTGGACAGGATGCCGTCGGAGAGGGTCGAGCTGACCCCCCGGGTACGGAAGCGGGTGTCGCCACCCGGCGCCGTCACCTCGACCACGCCCTGGCCGTACGAGGAGTAGTAGCTCTTCTCCCCGGTCGGGCCGACCGCCGACACCGTCACCACGCCCGGCGCCTCACCCGGCAGGACGAGGCAGGAGTTGGTGAGGTTCTCGCGCTCCTCCGGCGTCCCGTTGTTCGGGCTGCCCGTGTCGGTGATCCTGTGGGCGAGGTCCCAGTTGCTGTTACCCGCGGACGCCACGTGCAGCACGCCCTTGCTCTGCGAGTAACGCAGGGCCCGCTGGACCGCCTTCCACACCGGACGCTGGCGCGCGTCGTTGCGGCAGTTCAGCTGCCACGGGTCGATGTAGTAGCTGTTGTTGGTCACCCGCATGCCCTGCTCGGCGGCCCACATGAACCCGCAGACCGCGGCCTCCGGGAAGATGTAGCCGTCGTCGTTGACCACCTTGACGGCGGCCACCTTGACGCCCGGGGCGACACCGGCCACGCCGACGCCGTTGACGGCGGCGGCGATGGTGCCGGCCACGTGCGTGCCGTGGTCGGAGGTGGTCGGGTTCCAGGCGGACTCGGTGGTGTCGGTGACGCCACCGAGGCAGGACGTGCTCTTGTTCTTCGCGATCTGGCTGGCCAGATCGGGGTGGCTGGACGAGATGCCGCTGTCCAGCACGCCCACCACCACGTCGGCCCGGCCGGCGTTGACGGCGTGGGCCTGCGGGACGTCGATCATCGGCATGTCCCACTGCTGACCGAAGAGGGGCTCCTTGGTCGGGTCGGCGGTCGTGTTGACCGCCTCGGCCGCGGAGACCTCCAGGGTCTCGCCCTCGTCGAGGGCGGTGCCCAGGCCGGCGGTGGACGCCACCGAGTCGACGCCCGCGCCCGCCACGTCCGTGACGAAGTCGGGGTTGGTCGACCGGACGACGAGCACGCCGATCTGGTCGTAGCTGGCGACCACGGTGCCGTTGGCGGCGGCCACGCGCGCGGCCGCCTTGTCGGTCTTGGCGCCCTGCGGGGCGAGCACCAGGAACGTGGTGTCCGGGCCGGCGGCCGACGCCGCCGGGGCCACCCCGCCGGCGACGGCGAGGCCGACGCCGAGCGTCACGGCGGACGCGGCAGCCAGTGTCTTGCGACGGAGGTTCTTCACACAGACTCCCAGGGGCTGTTTCCAGCCGGGGTACGCCCCCTGGCGGGGAGCGACCGGCGGGAGGCGCGCGGGATGCACGCCTCCGCAAGCAGCAGCGCCACGGGGTCCGCTGGCGTTACACGCGTCCGTGCGGGGCCGACGGAAGGTGTCAGACGGTCGCCAGGGTGTGCGGGATCTCGTCGAGCAGTTCCCGGGCGAGGAAGCCGATCCGGCCGAACCGGGGGACCAGCCGCTGACCGCTCACCGCGTGGGCGAACGCCGCCCAGCACGCGGCCTGCGCCGGTTCCGCGCCCCGCGACAGCAGCCCGGCCAGCAGCCCGGCGCGCACGTCCCCGCTGCCGGAGGTGCCCAGGCCCGCGTCGCCGCTCTCCTCCCGCCAACTGTGGCCGTCGGGGGTGGCGATGTGACCGTAGAGGGAGACCACCGCGTCGTAGCGGCGGGCCAGCTCCGTCGCCTCGGCGTCCAGGTCGTCGCCGGGCTCCCGGTCGAGCAGGTGCCGGGCCTCGGTGAGGTTGGGGGTGAGCACCACCGGCCGACCGGACCCGACCAGCAGGTCCGGGGCATGGCTCAGGGCACCCAGGGCGTACGCGTCGAGCACCAGCGACGTTTCCGGGCCGGCGGCGTCGAGCACCAGGCGCAGCAGGCGGCCGGTCTCGTCGATGTCCTTCAGCCCGGGGCCGAGGGCCACCACGTCGGCCTGCGTCACCAGCTCGTCCAGCAGCTCGCCGGGCCGTCCCGCGACCGCCCCGTCGGCCGTCTCCGGCAGCCCCACCACCAGCGCCTCGGGCACCTGGATGCTCAGCGCGGCGGCGGTCGACTCGGCGGCGGCGAGCTGGAGCACGCCGGCCCCGGCCCGCAACGCCGCCACGCCGGCGAGCAGCACCGCGCCGGGGGTGAACCGCGAGCCGCCGACCACCAGCACCGTGCCCCGGGCCTCCTTGCCGCCGGTCGGTACGGGCAGCGCCCAGTCCCGCAGCAGCCCGGGCGTGATCACCCGGGTGTCAGACCGGTTCGGCATGGACCTCGTCCTCCCTGGTCGGCCGGGCGCCCTGCGCGTGCAGGTGACCGACGTCGTTGAACACGTCCGGGGCGAGCCGGCCGTCGGTGCCGGCGGACCAGCCGGTGATGGAGCAGTTGGCGATGACCTGCTCGCGGGTCAGCGCCATCAGCTCCGCCTCGGTGAGCCCCTCCACCAGGTAGCGGATCAGGAAGACCAGGGCGTCGTGGCCGAACAGCAGCACGCGCCGGCCCTCGTGGTCGCGGCGCAGGTCGCCGAGCAGGGCGCGCAGGCGCAGCGCCACGTCGGTCCAGGACTCGCCGCCCGGCGGCCGGTAGTAGAACTTGCCAAGCCGGTCGCGGCGCGCCGCCTCCTCCGGGTGCCGTCGGCGCACCCCCTGCCCGGTCAGCCCGTCCAGGATGCCCAACTCCCGGTCGCGCAGCCGCTCGTCGCGGCTGAGGGGAATCCCGGTGCCGGCCAGGGCCAGCTCGGCGGTCTGCACCGCCCGCAGGTACGGCGACACCACCGCCACGTCCGGCCGGCGGGCCCCGGGCAGCCCGGCCAGCCAGCGCGCGGTGGCCCGGGCCTGCTCCTCACCGGTCGGGCTCAACGGCACGTCCGCGTCGCGATGGGTCAGGTCGATCAGCTCGGCGCCGGCGGCCTCGGCCGCCGTGGCCGCCACGTTCGCCGTGCTTTCACCGTGTCGGATGATCCAGAGCGTCGCCAGTTCCGCCATGCGGCAACCCCTACCCGCGCCCCGCCCCGGGTAACCGCGGCCCGCCACCGCTCACCCCCGCTGCGCCGGGCGGGCGACCCCGCAGACCTCCCGCCGGATCTCCTCCAACCGGTCGGCCAGCTCCCTCGGCCGGCTCAGGGCCACCGGGTGCCCGCCGTCCATCTCGTCCGGGGTGACGCCCAGCCGGTCGGACACCAGCTTCCGCAGGAAGTCGACGGGGAAGAAGCGGTCACCCCGGCAGAGCAGCGCCCGGGTCGGCACGTCCGGCCAGGCGGCGAGCGGCCAGGGCTTCTCGAACGGCGTGCCCGACTGGTCCCGGGCGTTGGCCGTGGCCTCCTCGACCAGCCGGGGCGGCAGCTCGTGGAAGAAGACGACGTTCGGGTCCTCGTCCTGCTCCGGCGTCCAGCCCTCGCGTTCGGCCTGGATCCGCCTGGCCTGCGTGTAGCCGGTGCCGCTCCACCACTCGCCCGGCGACTCGCCGGGGCAGGGCACCATCGGGGTCAGGAGCACGAGCAGGTCCGCGTGGACCCGGTCGCACACCAGCGGGCCGGTGAACGCGCCGAACGACTGAGCCACGACGACCAGGTCCGTACGGTCCCCGACGGCCCGGACGGCGGCGTCGGTGTACTCCGCCAGCCCCGCCGAGTCGTCGTCGCACGGCAGGTCGACCGCCACCACGTCGTGCCCCCGGTCACGCAACTGCTCCGCCAGCAGGTGCCAGTACCAGGGCCCGCTCGCGGCCGGGGGGATCAACACGTACGTCGCCATCGCCGATGCTCCTCGCAGGTCTGGTCGAGGGGCCGGCCGGCCCGTCACCCGATCGCCACGCACGGTAGCGCAGGGGTGTGACGAGCGGGCGTGACCCGCCGCGCGGCGGGTAAGCGCTGACTCCACCGATCACCGAGACGGGGAGGTGTGCCGTGGCCACGATGGTCAGGGAGCCGGCGAGCCCGGTGAAGGACCAGAACTACGACCTCATCCACGCGCTGCAGATGTCGTTGCAGCACATCTGGCAGTTGGAGAACTACATCGCCGACGCCGACGCGCGGGGCGACACGGAACTGGCCACCTGGTTCCGGAAGATCCAGGAGAACAACCGCAAGGCGGGCGAGCAGGGCAAGCGGATGCTCATCTCGCGCCTCCAGGAGGAGATGAGCTGAGTGCGCCGTCGGCGGTAGGGGCGGCCGGACGGCGGCCGTCCCGACCGCCGACGGTGGGTGTGGTGTGTTCGGTCCGAAACCCGTCACCTCGTTGAGCGAGGCGGTGCCCGCCGCTAGATTGCGCATGCGACGGCCGCGGTAGCAGCCGATGTTCGCGTAGGCGGGAGACGTCGTGGCGGGTGTGCTCGGCCGAGCGGTCCTGACGGCCCTGTCGGCGGCTGCCGGTGTCGGCGCCGGCTACGTCACCAACGTCCTGACCGACGCGTGGAGCTGGACGTGGGGTGTCGCGTTGGCGGTCACCTCGGTCGTGCTCATCGGCTCGCAGGTGTGGCTCTCCCTCAACCAGGCGCCCGGCGGCGTCGTCGCGGCGGGGCGTGGTGCGGTGGCTGCCGGCAAGGATGTCGACGGAGACGTCGAGGTCGATGTCGGGGGTTTCGGGCACCAGGCGCCGTCGCCGCCTTCCGAAGCGGGCGTGGTGGCGGCCGGCGACGGTGCGGTGGCCGCCGGCCGCGACGTGCGGGGCAAACTGCGGCTTCGGGTCCGGAGACGCTGAGGGGTGGGCCGCAGGCAGGTCACGGTGCGTGGCATCGGTGTGGGAGCCGGCAGGGACATCAAGGGACCACTCACCATCAACACGGTGCTCGACGCCGGTCCGAGCCCGTCGGCAGCCGGACTGTCGGTGGCTCCCCCGGTCGGCCGTCTACCACCGAGGGTCTGGGGACGCCAACCGGTCATCGACGAGGTTCTCTCCGCGGTCGACCTCATGGTGCGCCAGCAGCGGTACGGCGAGCGGACCACCAGGCCGATCTGGTTGCTGCACGGCCTGGGCGGGGTCGGCAAGTCCGCCGTGGCGCTGGCGATCGCGGTTCAGGCGGCACGAGCAGGCGTGCAGCCGTTCTGGGTCGACGCTTCCGACCGGTCCCGCGTCCAGGCGGCGATGTGGTTGGTCGCCCGGCAGCTTGCCGGTCCCGACTTCCAGGTGCCGGCCAGCCCGGACGAGGCCGGCGCGGTTGACGCCGTGTGGTCCGTTCTCGAACGTGCCACGACCAACTGGCTGCTGATCGTGGACAACGCGGACGACCCGCAGTTCCTCGCCGCAGACGGTGAACGGACCGACGCCGGAAACGGCTGGCTGCGGGCGAGCGCGGGCGGGCTGGTGCTGGTGACCTCCCGGGTGGGGGACCTCTCCGTCTGGGGACGCCGGGTGATGGCCCGTCGCCTCTCCACGCTGAGTCCGTCGGACGGCGGTCAGGTCCTGCTCGACTCCGCCGACCTCGACGCCGAGGGGCGGGGTGCCGAGCGTACGGACGCGGAGAACCTGGCCGAACGGCTGGGCGGCCTCCCTCTCGCACTGCGGGCGGCGGGACGCTACCTGGCAACCTCCCGTGCCCGGGGCGCCGCGCTGAGGGTCGCCGACTACGACGCGCTGCTGGCCAGACGCTTCAGCGCGACGATCGACGCCGCCACCCGCACCGCGACGTCTCTCGGTGCGGGTGAGCCGAGCCCGCGCGACCTCGTGACAGCCACCTGGGACCTTTCCCTGGAATGGCTCGCCGAACGAGGTCTGCCGGACGCGGGCAGCGTCCTGGCCTTGCTCTCCTGCTTCGCCAACGCCCCCGTCCCGTCGTCGCTGATCCAGCAGGTCGCGTCCGGCAACGAGGCCACAGCCGTGCTGGCGCGGGCCGACGCGCTCGTCAGCGCCCTCCGTGCCCTGGCTCTGATCGACGATCACCACGCGGGCGAGCCCGCCGTCGGGCAGGCCGACCCAGCGGTGCGACATCACCTGATCACCGTTCACCCGCTGGTGCATGAGGTCATGCGTGAGCGTCTCTTGGCCGAGCCGTCGCGGGCAGCGGCGACGCGGTCAGACGCCGTCAGGGCACTCGTGTCCGCGCTCACCGACAGCCCCGACGGCCCTGCGGTCAACGGCGGGCAGCTCTACGTGCTGGATCCGCACCTGCGGCGGCTGGCCACCGACCTCACGAACGATCCCGGATACGTGCCCGAGGCGCTGCGGCACAGGTTCGTACGGGCCGTCAGCGGGGTCTCGCAGGCGGTCGCCGCCCTTCTGGCGGCGGAGGCGGCGGTGGACAGCCTGACGATCTACCTGTCGTTGGCGACGGCGGTGGCGGGGCGCCGGGCGAAGGTGACCAGAGCGTTCCAGCACCGGCGCGGGCATTGCCTGTGGGGGCTGGAGCGCTTCGACGCGGCGGCGGTCGACCTCCGGGAGTCCGGGAATCTCTTCATGCGCATGTTGTGCCGGATCTCTCCCCACGTCGGCCTGGTCGCACAGACCAGCGTCTGCGGCCTCCGGTTGCCACGGCAGGACGCCGAACTACAGCTCACTGCCGCCCGCACGCAGTTGTCGGTCATGCGGTGGCACCCGCTCAGTCGTACCTCACGCGCGTTGGAAACCCGGCACAACAGCGTCAGGATCCTGGAGCAGCACGGCCAGTTGGAGGAAGCGGAACAGGCGTACCGGGCGCTCCTGGCGGCAATGCGTGCGGCCCTGGGCGAGGGGCATCACGTGGCCCTGACCGCCTGGGAGGATCTGGCCCTGCTGCTGCGCCGGCGAGGACGACTGGACGAGGCGGAGGCGGAGTTGCGCGCCCTGCTCGAGGTGGCCGAGCGGGGCGAGGGTGACGTGAGCGTGCGCGCGCTGCGCGTCAGGTCCAGACTGGCCTCCGTCCTCGCCCGCCAGAAGCGGACGGCCGAGGCGGAGCGGGAGTACCGTGCGAGCGTCGAGGCCATGACGAGGCAGTGCGGCGCGGACGATCGCCGCACCCTCGTGATGCGCAGAGAGCTCGCCTCCTTCCTGCGCGCGTGTGACCGTTACGCCGAGGCCGAGGCGGAGTACCGCGAGATCCTGCGGGCAGAGGTGCGGCTGGCCGGAGAGGACAGCTCTCCGGTGTGGCTCACCCGGTCGGATCTCGCCCTCGTGGCCCGTGACCAGGACCGTCACGCCGAGGCCGAGGCCGAGTACCGGGCCGTCTGGCAGGCCTTCCGCCGCAGCCGGGGCGACGCCCACCCCTCGACGCTGGCCTGCCGGGGACAACTCGCGCGGGTGCTCGCCGACCAGGGCCGGTTCGCCGAGGCGGAGGCCGAGCTGCGGGGTGTGCTCGACCTCCAGATCGAGGCTCTGGGACCGGACGACAAGGACACCATCGACACCCGGCTCGTCCTGGCCGAGGTGCTGACCGACCAGGGCCACGACCAGGCGGCCCGGGCGGAGTACCTCCTGGTCGTCGACGCGCGGCGACAGGTCCTGGGTGAGGAGCACCCGCGGACGCTGACCACGACGCACCGGCTGGCGCACGTCACCGCCAGGACCGGTGACCACACGACGGCCGAGACGCTGTTCCGCGAGGTAGCCGGGAAGCAGGCGCGGGTGCTCGGCCCGGAGCACGTGCGTACGCTGCGCAGCCGTCGATGCCTGGCGCGGCAGTTGCGCGACCGCGGGAAGCTCGACGAGGCCGAGTCGGAGTTCCGGGAGGTGTTGGACCTCATGCGCCGGACTCTCGGCGACCTGGATCCCACCACGGTCAGGACGTGGCACGACCTCGCGCGGATCGTTGGACTGCAGGGCCGTTTCGTGGACGCCGAGGCGGAGCTGCGGCAGGTCCTCGCGTGGCGTGCGGAAGCGGCCGGCGAGGAGGCTCCGTCGACCGTCGAGGTGCGGTTCGAGTTGGGCCAGATGCTCGACGCACAGGGGCGGTTCGACGACGCGGAACGCGAATACCGTGAGGTCCTCCGCGTCCGGTCCCGGGACCTCGGGCCGGAGCACCACCTGACCTGCGCCACACTGGCCCTGCTTGCCAGAGCCTCTCAGCAGCCCCTCGATGCGGCCGGCCACTGGCGCGACGCGTTCGTGGCAGCCCGCGCAGCCTTGGGGGAGGACCACCCGGACACCCTGAGGTTCGGGGATCTGCTCGTCGACGAACTCGTCGCGGCGGAGCAGTTGGACGAGGCCGAGTCCATGGCCCGCCAGGCCCTTGAGGACCGGACCGGTCGATTCGGCCCGGACCACTCGGCAACCCGAGAGGCACGTGCCAGGTTGGCGGGGATCAGTAACCTGCGAGCGAACCGTCACGACGCGAGCTGATGCCGACGGGATCGCCCACACGCGGCGTGCGCCCTGGCGCCATCACCATCGGGTTACGGTGTGCACGTGGCGACGCCGGCCGAGGAGATCCAGGTGGGGGAGCGGCTGGTGCGTGTCTCCAGCCCCGACAAGCCGTACTTCCCGGAACTCGGGCTGACCAAGCTGGACGTGGTGCGCTACTTCCTCGCCGTCGGCGACGGCATCCTGCGCGCCCTGCGGGACCGCCCGACCATGCTGGAGCGGTGGCCGCGCGGCGTCTTCGAGGGGGCGAAGATCGGCACCCGGCAGGACAACCGGGGCGACGCCTTCTACCAGAAGCGGCTGCCGGCGGGGGCGCCCGACTGGGTGCGCACCGCCCACATCACCTTCCCCAGCGGGCGTACGGCCGACGAGGTCGCGCCCGGTGAGCTGGCGGTGGTGATCTGGGCGGCCAACCTGGGCACGCTGCGGTTCCACCCGTGGCCGGTCTGCGCCGCCGACGTCGAGCGGCCCGACCAGCTGCGCATCGACCTGGACCCGATGCCGGGGGTGGGCTTCGACCAGGTGGTGCCGGTGGCCCGCGAGGTGCGCGCGTTCCTCGCCGAGCTGGGGCTGACCGGCTACCCGAAGACCACCGGCGGACGCGGCCTGCACGTCTACCTCTCCATCGAGCCCCGGTGGAGCTTCGGCGACTGCCGGCGGGCGGTGCTGGCCCTGGGGCGGGAGATGCAGCGCCGGCTGCCGGACCTGGTCACCACCACCTGGTGGCGGGCGCAACGGGACCGGCCGGTCTTCGTCGACTACAACCAGATGTCCCGGGACCACACGATGGCCTCGGCGTACTCCATCCGCCCCACCCCGCAGGCGTTGGTCTCCGCGCCGTTGGACTGGTCGGAGCTGGACGACGCCCGGCCGGAGGACTTCGCCGTGACCACGATGCCCGCCCGGTTCGCCGAGCGCGGCGACCCGCACGCGGGCCTCGACGACCGGCGGTTCTCCCTCCAGCCGCTGCTGGAGCTGGCCGACCGGGAGGGCCTGGAGGCCCCGCCGGAGCGCTGAGCGGACCGGCCGGCGGGGACGCCGCCGCGCCGGCTCACTCCCACGGGCTGCGCTCGCCGTCGAACTCCTCGAAGACCAGCCAGGTGCGGGTGGAGAGCACGCCGGCGATGCTCTGCACGCGGCCCAGCACCACGTCGCGCAGGGTGGCGTTGTCGGGCGCCCGGACCAGGGCGAGCACGTCGTGGTCGCCGCCGAGCAGGGCGGCGTGCTCGATGTAGCGCACCCGGGCCAGCTCCGCCGACACCTCGCGCCAGGTGTTCTGCTCGATCTTCAGCGCGATGTACGCCGAGGTGCCGAGCCCCGCCGCCTCGGGCGCGACCTGGGCCCGGAAGCCGGTGATCACGCCGTCGCGCAGCAGCCGCTCGACGCGGGCGTACGCGTTGGTGCGCGAGATGTGGATGCGCTCGGCGAGGGTGCGCACCGACGTGCGGCCGTCGCGGACCAGCTCGTCGAGGATCCGCCGGTCGACGTCGTCCAGCGGTCGCGCCGAACGTCCCGTTCCGGCTGCCGGCTCCGCCACGCCCCCGGACTCCTGGCTCATTTCGCTGCCCGTCCCATGCCATCCGTCCCGCGTTTGTCCTGGATCTTGAGTCAATCATCCGACAGCAGGAGCATAGGCCCACCACACGTCCAGGAGGTCCCGCCGTGACGACCACACCCGAGGCGGTCCGCAGGGCCCCGCGCAGCCGCCGGGCGGCCACCCCGCCCGACCCGGCCAAGCCGCTGCTGCCGGCCACCGAACCCGTCCGTCTGCTCGATCCGACCGGCACGCCGCTGCGCGCCCCCGCCGCCTACCCTGAGCCGCCCGTCGAGGCGCTCGTCGAGATGTACCGGCGGATGGTCGTCGGCCGCCGCTTCGACGTCCAGGCCACCGCGCTGACCAAGCAGGGCCGGCTGGCCGTCTACCCGTCCTCGCGTGGCCAGGAGGCCTGCCAGGTCGGCGCCGTCCTCGCCCTGCGCGAGTCGGACTGGGTCTTCCCGACCTACCGGGAGTCGATGGCCCTCGTCAGTCGGGGCATCGACCCCGTCGAGGTGCTGACCCTGCTGCGCGGGGACTGGCACTGCGGGTACGACCCCGCCGAGCGGCGCACCGCCCCGCAGTGCACCCCGCTGGCCACGCAGTGCGTGCACGCCGCCGGCGTGGCCTACGGCGAGGCGTACCAGGGGCGCGACACCGTGGCGCTGGCGTTCATCGGCGACGGCGCCACCAGCGAGGGCGACTTCCACGAGGGCGTCAACTTCGCCGCCGTGTTCAAGGCCCCCGTCGTCTACTTCGTGCAGAACAACCGGTACGCGATCAGCGTCCCGCTGTCGCGGCAGACCGCCGCGCCGTCGTTGGCGTACAAGGGCGTCGGTTACGGCGTGCCCAGCGAGCAGGTCGACGGCAACGACCCCGTGGCCGTACTCGCCGTGCTCACCCGCGCGGTGGAGCACGCCCGCTCCGGCAAGGGCCCGTTCCTGGTCGAGGCGCACACCTACCGGATGGAGGCGCACACCAACGCGGACGACGCCACCCGCTACCGCGACGGCGCCGAGGTCGAGGCCTGGCGGGACCGGGACCCGGTGGCCCGGCTGGAGACGTACCTGCGCTCGCGCGGCGCCCTCGACGACGCCGCCGTCGCCGCGGTCGCCGAGGAGGCCGAGGCGTACGCCGCCGACCTGCGGACCCGGATGAACGCGCAGCCGACGGTCGACCCGATGAGCCTCTTCGACCACGTCTACGCCGAGCCCACCCCACAACTGGTCGAGCAGCGCGAGCAGGTCCGCGCCGAGCTGGCCGCCGCCGCGGACGAGGAGGGTGAGCGCTGATGGCGACCCTGACCATGGCGAAGGCGCTCAACGCCGCGCTCGCCGACGCGATGCTCGACGACGACCGGGTGGTCGTCTTCGGCGAGGACGTCGGGGCGCTCGGTGGCGTCTTCCGGATCACCGACGGCCTCCAGGCCCGCTTCGGCGACAAGCGTTGCTTCGACACCCCGCTCGCCGAGGCCGGCATCGTCGGCTTCGCCGTCGGCATGGCCATGTCCGGGCTGCGCCCGGTGGTCGAGATGCAGTTCGACGCGTTCGCGTACCCGGCGTTCGAGCAGATCGCCTCGCACGTGGCGAAGCTGCGCAACCGCACCCGGGGCGCGCTCAGCGTGCCGATCGTCATCCGGGTGCCGTACGCCGGCGGCATCGGCGGCGTCGAGCACCACTGCGACTCCAGCGAGGCGTACTACGCGCACACCCCCGGCCTGAAGGTCGTCACCCCGGCCACGGTCGAGGACGCGTACTCGCTGCTGCGCCAGGCGATCGACGATCCCGACCCGGTCGTGTTCATGGAGCCGAAGAAGCTCTACTTCTCCAGCGCCGAGGCGGAACTCTCCACGACCACCGCGCCGATCGGCCGGGCGGTAGTGCGCCGCCCCGGCCGCGACGCGACCCTCGTGGCGTACGGGCCGGCGGTGCCGGTCGCGCTGGAGGCCGCCGAGGCCGCCCGCGAGGAGGGCTGGGACCTGGAGGTCGTGGACGTGCGCAGCATCGTGCCGTTCGACGACGAGACCGTCACGGCCTCGGTCCGGCGTACCGGCCGGTGCGTGGTGATCCAGGAGGCGCAGGGCTTCGCCGGGGTCGGCGCCGAGATCGCCGCCCGCGTGCAGGAGCGCTGCTTCCACGCCCTGCACGCCCCCGTGCTGCGGGTGTCCGGGCTGGACATTCCGTACCCGGCGCCGATGCTGGAGCACACCCACCTGCCGTCGGTGGACCGGGTCCTCGACACGGTGGCCCGGCTCCAGTGGGACGACCAGCCCGACGGGCGCTGGCTGAGCCGGGGGAGCGCGGCGTGACCACCGTGGACGGTACGCAGGTCTTCCTCCTGCCCGACCTGGGCGAGGGGCTGAGCGAGGCCGAGATCGTCGAGTGGCGGGTCGCCGTGGGTGACGTGGTCACGGTGGACCAGAGCGTCGTCGAGGTGGAGACCGCCAAGGCGGTCGTCGACGTGCCCTGCCCGTACGCCGGGCGGGTCGTGGCGCTGCACGGCGCGGCGGGCGAGACCCGCCCGGTCGGCCAGCCGCTGATCACCATCGCGCCCCTGGACGGCGACGGCGGGGCCGGCGACGAGCCCGCCGGGCACGCCACCTACCGCGAGGAGGAGCGGGCCGGCTCCGGCAACGTCCTCATCGGCTACGGCACCGGCCACGGCGGCGCGGGGCGGCGGCGTCGGCGCCCCCGCCTCGTGGCCGCGCCCGATCCCACCCCCGCCGCCCCGGTCGAGCGCCCGGCCGTCCTTGCCGACCGCCCGGACGCCGTGGCGGCGCCCCTGGTGATCTCGCCGATCGTGCGTCGGCTGGCCCGCGAGCATGGCCTCGACCTGGCCGCCCTGCGCGGCACCGGCCCCGGCGGCGTGGTGCGCCGGGCGGACGTGGAGGCCGCCGTAGCCGAGGCGGCCACGCCCGCCGCCCGGCTCGCCGCGGTGCCGGACGAGCCCGCCCCGTCGGCCGTCCCCGGCGCCGAGGACCTCGTCGTCCCGCTGACCGGCATCCGCAAGGTGATCGCCGACAAGCTCTCCCGCAGCCGGCGGGAGATCCCCGAGGTCACCATCTGGGTGGACGTGGACGCCACCGGGCTGCTGGAGACCCGCGCGGCGATCAACGCGGCGACCCCGGACGCGCCGGTGAGCATCCTGGCCCTGCTGGCCCGGATCTGCCTGTCCGGGCTGCGCCGGTACCCGCAGCTCAACGCCCGGGTCGACACCGAGGGCCAGCGGATCGTCCAGTCCGCCGGGGTGCACCTGGGCATCGCCGCCCAGACCGACCGGGGGCTGGTCGTGCCGGTGCTGCGGGACGCGCAGCGGCTCACCACCGCCGAGCTGGCCGCCGAGCTGACCGCGACCACCACGGCCGCCCGGGCCGGCACGCTGCCCCCGGCCAGGCTGACCGGCGGCACGTTCACGCTCAACAACTACGGCGTCTTCGGCGTCGACGGTTCCACCCCGATCATCAACCACCCGGAGGCGGCGCTGCTCGGGGTGGGCCGGATCGTGGACAAGCCCTGGGTGGTGGACGGGCAGCTCGCGGTGCGCAAGGTGACGCAGCTCAGCCTGACCTTCGACCACCGGGTCTGCGACGGCGGGGTGGCCGGCGGCTTCCTGCGGCACGTCGCCGACTGCGTCGAGCGGCCGGCGGTGCTGATCGCCAACGTCTGACCCGCGTCCGCGACGGCCCCGGCCCTCCGCCTCCCGGCGGGCGCCGGGGCCGTCGCCGTGCCGAACCGCGTTTTCCCGCGGGCACGCCGGGAATGCGGGCCGGGCAGTCCCGCCGAGGGGAGGACGAGTGGCGTACCCGGACATGCCCTCTGCCGCAGGCGTGCGGCGGCACGCGGTGGCCGGTGCCCCGCTGCTCTGCGATGCCCGGGAGCACGGCCTGGTCGGCGACGGGGCCGCCAACGACCAGCCGGCGCTCGCCGCGCTGGTGGACCGGCTCGGCGACGCGTACGCCGCCGACGGCCGGGCGAGGATCATCTACTGCCCGCCCGGGGTCTACTCGATGCGGGACTCGGGCACCGTGTGGCGTACCGGGGTGTCGCTCGTCGGCGCCGGCCCGGGGGCGACCCGCTTCGTGCTCAGCAACGCCGGCAACCGGGCCGACCCGTCGCCGCTGGCGTTCTACACCACGCTCCAGCACGGCGCCGACCGGGACCGGCACCTGGCCGACTGCACCTTCGCCGACTTCGAGATCGACGGCTCGGGAGTGGCGTCGGCGGACTACAACCCGCTGGCCAAGGGGCTCGGGTTGCAGTACGTCGTACGGGGTGTCTTCCGCAACCTGTACATCCACCACACCGCCGCCACCGGCCTGGGCTGCGACTTCCTCCAGGACTGCCTGATCGACGGGGTGCTGGTGGCCGGCTGCGGGCGGCTGGACAACGGCACCGAGATGGGTGGCGCGGGCATCGGCGTCGGCATCGGCGGCTGGGGCAGCGTGGAGCGGTTCAACATCGTCAACTGCAGTGCCGTCGCCAACGCCACCAACGGCATCTTCCTGGAGTTGCAGGAGGTGGGTCAGCTGCGCCCACGGGGAGTGCGGATCATCGGCTGCCACACCCAGGGCAACCGCTTCGGCATCTCCGACTGGGGCGCGAACGGCCTGATCGTCTCCGCCTGCACCATGACGGGCAACCTGGAGGCCGGTTTCCACGTCTCGGCGAAGGGCACCACGCACACCGCCGGGCGGGGCGGCATCCTCACCGACTGCGTGATCGACGGCAACCTGCGCGACGGGGTCAGCATCGGCAACACCCCGGGCCCGTACACGATCCGCGGCAACCGGATCAGCGGCAACGGCCGGTACGGCTACCACCAGCGCGACCTCGGCGGCTGCGAGGAGGCCGTGGCCGAGGAGATCGTCATCGAGAGCAACGACTTCTACGGCAACAGCGCCGACGCCATCCGCATCGACCGGCCGATCCGCGACGCCATCGTGGTCGGCAACCGGATCCGGAACAACGGGCGGCAGTGGGCGCCGGCCATGAGCGGGCACGGCGACTCGGTGCGGTACACCGAGAAGTCGGTGGTGGACCGGCGGGCGACGTGGCCGAACGACGGCCACCGGGGCAAGGTGGTGCACGTCGGCGAGCGGATCGCCGTGGTGGCGGCCAACGACGACACCGAGCTCACGCTCGCGCCGATCCGGCCGGACGCGCCGAGCGGGTGGAGCGGGGCCACCCCCGCGCCGGGCACGCCGTACGAGCTGCCCGCAGGGCCGCCGGTGCGGGCCGGCATCGCGATCAACGCGGCCGTCGACTCGGCCACCATCCGGGGAAACCGGATCTGGGACAACAAGCAGCCGAGCACGCAGAACCACGGACTGTGGATCACCGCGCAGGGCAGCTGCGTGGACTGCCGCGTCGAGGACAACGACCTCGCCGGCAACGCCGACTCGGCGATCCGGATGGACACCCCGCCCGTGGGCGGCCGGTGGGAACGCAACCACGGCGACGACGACTGGACGTGAACCGCCGACGGAGCGGGAACGTGAGCATCGACGGCGGCGCCGGAACGTCGGCACCGCCGACGGCGCGGCGCAGGCGGGACGGACGGGCACCAGGGGGCCGGCGACGGCGGGGGCGGACGATTGCGGACGGATCCGGAAGCAGGCGCGAGCGGCCCCATTCGGTGCAGGGCGGGAAATGCTTCCCGAAATTGCTTCTCAATTTCCGTCGAAATTGCGCACCCATGCGACGGGGCGTGGAGAGAATGTGGCTGAGGGACACCAATTAACGGGGGGACGCATCATGGAGTTGAGGCGGCGACTGGCGGTGCTGGCCGTGACGATCGCGGCCGCGCCGTTGGCCCTCGGCGGGTGCACCGCCGACCGCAAACCGGGCGCCCGGCCGGCCGAGCAACGGGCCGCGGCGGCACCGGAGTTGACCGTGACGCCCGCCGATCGCGCCCGGGAGGTGCCGATCACCGCCGAGGTGGGAACCGCGGTCAGGAACGGCAAGGTCACCGCCGTCCGGATCACCGACGACAAGGGCGCTCGGGTCGAGGCGGAGCCCCGCGAGGACGGCTCGGGCTGGGTGCCGAAGGCGCCGTTGCAGCCGAAGCGCACCTACACCGCGGAGGTGACCGCCACGGGCGACTCGGGAACGACCACCACCCGGAAGACCACCTTCACCACGATGCCGAAATCGACGAAGCCGGAAGTCACCAGCACGCTGTACTTCGCCGGTAACCGGACGTACGGCACCGCCATGCCGGTGACCGTGGCGTTCGACCCGCCCATTCCGAAAGAGGCCAGGGCCGACGTGCAGCGCCGATTGTTCGTGAAGACGGATCCGCCGCAGCCGGGCGCCTGGTCGTGGGTGTCCGACGGCAGCCAGGCCTACTACCGGGCCCCCGATTTCTGGCGGCCAGGAACCAGCATCAGCGTCCGCGCCGGGCTGGAGGGCCTGCCGATCGGCAAGGAGCGGGTCGGCGACTCCGACCGCACCGCCACCTCGAAGATCGGACGGCAGGTCGCCCTGGAGATCGACAACGCGACCAAGCAGATGTCGGTGCTGCGGGACGGCAAGGTGGTCCGCAAGATTCCCGTCAGCATGGGCAAGCCGAGCACGCCGACGTCCAGCGGCAAGATGGTGATCATGGAGAAGCACGAGTTCACGACGTTCGACACCCGGGGTTCGGCCGACCCCTACGTGGTCGACGTCGAGGACGCCCAGCGGCTCACCTGGGGCGGCGAGTTCATCCACGCCGCGCCCTGGTCGGTGGGGGACCAGGGCAGCACCAACGTCTCGCACGGCTGCACCAACGTGTCCAACGAGGCCGCCGACTGGCTGATGGGCGTCACGCAGGTCGGTGACCTGGTCACCATCAAGGGCACCGAGGTCGAGTTGAACGAGGGCAACGGCTGGACGGCCTGGAACGTCAGCTGGGACGAGTTCGTCAAGGGCAGCGCCCTGCCCGTCCCGGCCGGGCTGCGGCCGTCCCCGTCGGCCGCGCCGCACCCGGGCGCGGTGGCCGGGGGCTCGCCGGCGCCGGCACCGTCCGTGCGCGGCGGCTGATCCGACCGTACGCACACCCGCCGGACCGGCCCGCCGCCACGCGGGCCGGTCCCCGGCGTGCCGGTCGTCGCGCGGCTCAGCCCAGCGGCACCCGGGCCACCCCGGGGCCCGTCAGGCTGCCCAGCCACAGGTGGTCGCCGTGCTGACGGACGCCGGTGACCATGTCGTACGTCCCGCGCGGACCGTGCAGGGTGCGCAGCACCCGCCCCTCGCCGTCGACCTGGGCCACCAGGCCGTAGCGCAGCGGCTTCGGCTGCACCGCTGCCGGCAGCACCGCCACCAGCTGCCGCAGCCGGGGGTGGGGCAGCAGCCGCTCGACCACCGGCACCCGGGGGCTGGGCAGCGCGATCCAGTACGTCCCGTCGCCCACCGGGGTGAGGTTGTCCGGGTACGCCGGCAGGTCGGCCAGGACGGTGACCGCGCCGTCGGCCAGGGCGACCCGCACCAGCCGGTGGGTGGCGGTCTCGACCAGCATCAGCGCCGACTCGTCCGGGGTGAGCGCGAGCCCGTTGGGGAAGTGGAACCCGGCGCGGACGACGTCGGTGCGTCCGCTGCGCGGGTCGTAGGCCAGCACCCGTCCGTTGGGCCGATGCTCCAGCAGGTCCCGCTTCCAGTGCGAGAGCGGGAAGCGGTCGGAGGAGTCGGTGAAGTAGACCGTGCCGTCGCGGGCGACCGTGGCGTTGTCGGCGAGGTGCGCCCTCGCCCCGAGCCCGCCCAGCTCGCGTACCGCCCCGTCACCGGTCACCCGCAGCAGCCCCCGGTACGCGTCGCAGACCACGAGGCTGCCGTCGCGCGGGTCGACCTCCACGCCCAGCGGTCGGCCCCCGGTGTCGGCGAGTGGCCGGGGGAGGGTGCCGGGCGGCGCGTCCACCGGCCACCACCAGAGCCGGCCGTCCTCCGATCCGCTGACGACCCGCCCGGACGGGTCGACGACCACGTCCTCCGGGCCGGACACGCCGGCCGGCAGGGGCAGCAGCTCGACGGCGTCGAGCCGGCGGTCGGCGGGCGCCCACGGACCGTCGAGCGGTGGCGGCACGGTGGCGGGCTCGCGGACGGGTCGGATCAGCCGGGGCGCACGGGGGCGGGGAGGGACCATGCGCCCATTCTCGCCCGCCGATGTCGCAGCCCACAGGCCCTGCGGGCGTCATCCCTGAGGAGGATCCGGGAGTCTCCGGGTAGACCCTGGGCGTACCCGGATCCGGTCCCTCAGCAGGGCGGAAATGTCGGTGGCGGGGGATAGGTTCGTCGGTATGCGACAGCGCGACGACCGGCTCCACATGGAGATCACCGTGGCCGACCACGAGGTGGAGGTGCGGGCGACCGGCGAGGTCGACATCGCCACGGTCGCCGCCTTCCGCTCCGCGCTCTGGGACGCCCCGCCCCGGCCCGTGCTCCGGCTGGACCTCTCCGGCGTCCAACTGCTCTCCGCCGCCGGGGTGCGGGCGCTGGTCGCCGCGCACCTGCGCGTCCGCGCCCGGGGCGGGGAGCTGGTGCTGCTCCGTCCCGACCCGGTCGTCGAGCGGGTGCTGCGGGCCACCGGCCTGCACCGGGTCATCCCGATCGTGGATCCGTGCGCCGGCCGGGAGCTGGTGCCCTGCTGACCGAGGTGCCGCCGGTGCACCTTCCCGCCGCGAGACCCACGGCGCCCGGGGCCCGGGGGCCGTGGCCTGCGGGCCGGAACCCGGGCGCTGTGGCCTGCGGGCCGGTGCCGACGGCGCCGTACGCCGCCCGCACCGACCCGTCGTCCGCCGTCCGCACCGGCCGGCCGGCCGTTCGTGGTTTGCACTGGCCGGCCGTCCGCCGTCCGCACCGGTCCGCCGTCCGCACCGGTCCGCCGTCCGTAGGCGGCACCGGTTGGTGGTCGGGCGGTCGCCCGCTGCGGTGACCGGCCCGCCGCCGTGCGGTCAGCCGCGCGCTCGGCGTCCGGCCGTCCGCTCGGTGGATCGACTCGCGCTCAGCGCACGCCGAGCAGGTCGACGACGAAGACGAGCGTCTCGCCCGGCTTGATGACGCCGCCGGCGCCCCGGTCGCCGTAACCCAGGTGCGGCGGGATGGTGAGGCGGCGCCGGCCGCCGACCCGCATGCCCACGACGCCCCGGTCCCAGCCGGCGATGACCTGCCCGCCGCCCAGCGGGAACTCGAACGCCTCGCCCCGGTTCCACGAGGCGTCGAACTCGCGACCGGTGGAGTGCGCGACCCCCACGTAGTGGACGCTGGCCAGCTGGCCTGGCTGGGCCTCCGGCCCCTCGCCGACGGTGATGTCGTCGATGACGAGATCGGCCGGGGGCGCGCCCTCGATCGGACCCACCTCGGGCTTGCCCGAGCGGGCGCCTGCTGCCTGGTTCATTCGGGAGTCTCCTACCGTTTCGGTCCTGATGTCCGTCACCCGAGATCCTGCCCGATGGCGTTCGGGCGCCGCGTGGCGGTCCCGCCCGGAACGCCCGACGGGCTCCGGGCGGCGCGCCGCCCGGCAGTCGGACGGGTAGGCGAGGTGGCCGGGCGGGCACGCGAGACCCCCCGGGCGGGCCCAGGAGGCGGCGGGGCGAGCAGGTGAGGCGGCCGGGCGCCCGCGAGTCGGCCGGGCGGGCACGCGGAAGCGGGCGCCACCGGTGGTGACGCCCGCTTGCGGGGAGATGCCGTACCCGGTCACCGCAGCCAGGGGAACCGCCGCACGATCGGGAGCTTCGCCCATGCCCTGCCGAGGCCGAGGGTCGCGCCGGCGTTGACCAGGGCGAGACCGACCAGCAGCGCCGCGTTGAGCAGGTGGTCGTCCATGAAGGGGTTGTTCTCGGGGGGCAGGACGACCGTCCACATCATCACGTAGAGCACCGCGCCGGCGACCGCGGCGACGCGCATCCCGATGCCGAGCAGCAGCGCCACGCCGATCGCGGCCAGGCCGGTCATGAAGAGCACGTCGGCCCAGGCGGCGCCGGCGATGCCGTGGTAGAAGTCCGCGAACGGACCCGCGGCACCGAAGGTCAGGAAGCCCTTGGTGGGGCTGCCGCCGTTGATCCAGGCGTTCTTCGCCTCGGTGGCGAAGCCAAGGCCGAAGACCTTGTCCAGGAACGCCCAGAGGAAGGTCCAGCCGAGGGCGATCCGGATGCCGGCGAAGACGTACCGGGCCGCTCGTTCCCTGGTGGTCTCGTGCCGCGTCTCCGCCACGGGAGCGTCGGTCCTGGCGGTGGTGCGCTCGATCGTCGCGGTCATTGTCTCCACGTCCCTTCGTGTGCCTCGCACCGCGCTGTCCCGGTGGCATCTCCATTGGACGCCGGCCGGCGCCGGCGGGGCAGGGCCGACCGGGCCCCACCGGACCGGGACCTTGGACCCCTTCCGGCCCGGTCTGGCGGCCCTGACCCGGCGGGCCGGGCCGGCCGTAGCGTCGCAGGTGAAACGACAGGGAGGTCGTGATGAGGACGTGGCAGGTGGGCGACGTGATGACGCGGGAGGTCGCGACGGTGGGGGAGGAGACCCCCTACCGGGAGATCGTCGACGCGTTGGTCCGGCGGGGCATCAGCGGTGTGCCCGTGGTGGACGGGTTCCGCCGGGTCCTCGGCGTGGTGTCGGAGTCGGACCTCCTGCACAAGGTCGAGCGGGCCGGCCACCCGGACGAGCGTCGGGTCTTCGAGGGGCGTCGTCGCCGCGCCGCCCGGGAGAAGGCCGACGCGCTGGTGGCGCGTGAGCTGATGACCGCACCGCCGGTGACGACCTGGGCGGAGGCGACGATCTCCGCCGCCGCCCGGCAGATGGACCGGGAGTCGGTGAAGCGGCTGCCGGTGCTCGACGACCTGGGCCGCCTCGTCGGGATCGTCACGCGCGGCGACCTGCTGCGGGTGCACCTGCGCACCGACGCGGAGATCCGCGAGGACGTGGTGCAGGAGGTGCTGCGTCGGGTGCTCGTCGTGCGGGACGGCCTGGTCACGGTCCGGGTGCGCGACGGCGAGGTGACGCTCGACGGCCGGTTGGACCGGCGCAGCGCCGTCGAGCTGGCGGGCCGGCTCGCCGAGCAGGTCAGCGGCGTGGTCCGGGTGACCAGCACCCTCGCCTACGACGTCGACGACAGCGCGCTCGTCGACCTCGACGCCGACCGGGTCACCCCGGTGGCCTGACGCGGCCGTGGTCCGGGCCCGCCCGCGCCGGTGCGGGTCCGGACGGCCCAGGGGTCGAGGCGGGTCGGGACCCGCCGGGTGCCGATCGTGGGCCCGGCCCGCCGCGGGAGGCGGCCGCCGCCCCGCCGACCCCGGAGGGCCGCCCGGACGCCTGACGCCGGCGCGGGCCGGAACGTCGGCGGCACCGACTTGTCCGGACCCGCCGTCGGCCCGTGGTCGGCTCGCCTAGGCTCGGGATCGGACGCGCTCGGGCCGCCGCCGGCCGCCGGACGGGCACCCGCGCCGCCGGACTCCAGTGCGCGGGCGTGGTCGGGGTGGTCCGGCCGGTACGCCGGCATCGGGCGCGCCGGCACCAGTGCGTGCCGGGCGCCACGCGTGCACCCGCGCCGCCGGTCCCCCCGGGGGGCGTCCGCCCTGCCGGCAGGTCGGGGGCATGCGCCGGCCGTACGTCGTAAGCGGAGCCGCCGTCGGGGATGCGGAGGACGCCGGGTGGACGAGGCGACGTTCGCGGCACCGCTGTGGGCCTGGGCGGCGGTGGGCGTGGTCATCGCCGTCATGCTCGCCGTCGACATGTTCTCCCACCGCGACGACCACGTGATCGAACTGCGTGAGGCGCTGCTGTGGAGCGGCGTCTGGATCACCGCCGGGCTCACCTTCGGTCTGGTGGTCTGGCTGTGGCGCGGCGGTGAACCGGCCGGGGCGTACTACTCCGGCTACCTGCTGGAGAAGGCGCTCTCCGTCGACAACGTCTTCGTCTTCGCGCTGCTGTTCGGCTACTTCCGGGTGCCCGCCGCGTACCAGCACAAGGTGCTCTTCTGGGGCGTCGTCGGCGCACTCGCGTTCCGGCTGGCCTTCATCTTCGCCGGCGCGGCGCTGCTGGAGCGGCTGACCTGGGCCGGCGTCGTGCTCGGCGTCTTCCTGATCTGGACGGGGTGGCGACTGGCGGTACGCGGTGAGCCGGACGTCGACCCCGACCGCAACGTCGCGGTCCGGGCGTTCCGGCGGCTGGTGCCCACCGAGCCCCGCTACCACGGCGGCCGGTTCACCGTGCGGGTCGACGGCCGGCGCAGGGCCACCCTGCTGCTGGTGGCGCTGGTCGCGATCGAGGCCACCGACGTGATCTTCGCGATCGACTCGGTGGCGGCGATCCTCGCCATCACCACCGACACGTTCCTCGTCTGGACGGCGACCGCGTTCGCCGTACTCGGCCTGCGTAGCCTCTACTTCTGCCTGGCCGGCCTGCTGCGGCACTTCGGCCACCTGCGGTACGGGCTGGCCGTGCTGCTGGCCTTCGCCGGGGTGAAGCTGATCCTGGCCGAGACGCCGGTGGGGAAGCTGCCGGTCTGGTTGACCCTCGCGGTGGTGGTGCTGACGCTGTCGGTCGCGATCGGGTGGAGCCTCGTCGGCGCCCGGCGCGAGCGGCGTCGGCGCGCGGGGGGCTGACGGCGCGAACGCGGCCGAGGCCGGGGGCCCGGCGGGTCAGGACTGACGGAACCGTCGACCCCCGACGGCGACGGCGGGTCCCGGCGGGTCAGTTCGGTCGCACGACGGGGTCGGCGAGCTGCGCGGCGAGTACGGCGGGCGCCTCGGCGAGCGACGGGCCGTACCAGGTCAGGTGCCTGCCGGAGACCAGGGCGCAGGGGGTGCCGGGAAACGCCTCCGGCCCGTCGTCGGCGGTGAAGAGGTACGGCTCGTCGGGCAGCACGACCAGCTCCGGCGCGCGGGCGCGCAGCTCGTCGAGGGCCGGGCGGGGGTAGCGCTCGACGTGCTCGGCGTACACGTTGGTCACGCCGAGCCGGCGCAGCACGTCGCCGGCGAAGGTGTCGGCGCCCAGCACCACCCATGGCCGCCGCCAGACCGGCACGACCGCCCGGCGGGCCGGTTGGGCCGCAGGCAGGTCGGCCCACGCCCGGCGGGCCAGGGCGAGCCACTCCGGCTCGGCGGGGGCGCCCAGGTCGCGCATCAGGTCGGCCAGCTCGGCCAGCGCCTCGTCGACGGTACGCGGGTAGGTCACCCGCACCGGCACGCCGGCGGCGCTCAGCGCGTCGGCGTCCTCGCGGCGGTTCTCCTCGACGTTGAGCAGGACCAGGTCGGGGCGCAGCGCGAGCACCCGGTCGAGGTCGGGGTACTTGCTTCCGCCGACCCGCGTCACCTCCAGCCCGGTGGGGTGGGTGCACCAGTCGGTGGCGCCGACCAGCAGACCCGGCAGGGTCAGGGCGACGGCCTCGGTCAGCGACGGCACCAACGACACGACGCGCATCCGTGCACCTCCCCGGTCGGCACGCCGAGCGCCAGCGTACCGGTCGATCATGCCCCGACCCGCGATCCGGTCGCCGGACAGGCGTCCCTTGCGACGGCTCTACAACGTTGTAATACTCGCCTGGTCCCCTCAGGAGGTTCGATGAGGCCCCACGCCACCCCGCCCGCGCCCCCCGCCGCCCCCGCCGAGGAGGAGGTGCCCCTGGTGGCGCTCGGCGAGCTCTACCGTGACGGCATCACCGCCTGCCGGGGCGCCTTCGCGGTGGACTGGGTGGACCGCGTCGGCGAGGACGTCGAGACCGCCTTCCGGGAGGCCCGTTCCCGCCCCGACGGCGCGGTCGGCCGCGGCCCGCAGCGGTGGTACGTGGAGATCCACCCCGAGCAGCTGCGCGGCTTCGTCGACCTGGTGACCCATCCGTGGGTGGTCTCGGTGTGCCGGGCCGTGCTCGGTCCCGACTACCAGATCGTCGAGCTCGGTTTCGACATCCCGTTCCCCGGCGCGGTCCTGCAGCCGTGGCACCGGGACTTCCCGATGCCGGAGGACACCCGCCGGCAGCGGCGGCTGACGTCGCTGGCCTTCAACCTCACCACGGTGGACACGGTGGAGGAGATGGGGCCGTTCGAGATCGCCCCGGGCACCCAGTGGGACGACGGGCGGGACTTCGACCACCAGATGTTCCCGCCGAGGGAGCGCTACCCCCGCTACGAGCAACGGGCGGTCCGCAAGTACCCGCGGCGCGGCGACGTCTCCGCCCGGTCCGCGCTGACCGTGCACCGCGGCACGCCGAACGTGTCCACCCTGTCGCGACCGGTGCTGGTGCTCGGCGTCGACGCGCCGGGAGCCGGCAACGCCGAGCACCACGACATGGCGGTCACCCGGGAATACTGGGCGGGCCTGCCCGAGCAGGTACGCGCGCACCTGTCCTGCCCGGTGGTCGACGCCCTGACGCCGATCCGGCAGAAGCACACCATCGAGGGCCTGGTGATGGGCGCGGAGTAGCCCGCACCTAGTCGGCGTCGCGACGCAGCCAGTGCTCGCGGGTCAGCGCGTACTCCACCTCGCCGTGCTCCGCGCCGTCGATCAGCTCCGGCCAGTCCCCGACGTACGTCCGCACGAGCCGCAGCCCGGACTTCTCCATCACCCGGCGCGACGCGGCGTTGACGGTCATCGTGTTCGCGGTGACCCGCCGCACGCCGAGCTCCGCGAAGCCCTTGTCGATCAGCGCCCGGCAGCCCTCCGTGGCGAGCCCGGCGCCCCAGGCGTCCCGGCGCAGCCGGTAGCCCAGCTCCACCTCCCAGGCGTCGCCGTCGCGGGTCGGGCGGAACTCGAACCAGCCCAGGAAGGCGCCCGAGCGCCGGTCCTGCGCCGCCCACCAGCCCAGGCCCGGCGCTCGTCGGCAGTGGGCGAGGATCCGGGGCAGGACGCGCTCCCGGACCGCCTCGGGCGGGGTGGGGCGCCCGCCGGTGAGGTACCGCATCACCTCGGGATCATCGTCCAGCTCGACGAGCAGGTCGGCGTCGTCGGGGGTGAACTCGCGCAGCACCAGCCGTGGGGTGCTCAGGAAGACGCTCACCCGCCCATCCCAGCGGCACGGGGCGCGCGGCCTCAATCGAATTCCGGGCGTACGGCCCGAGGGGCACCACCACCACGCCGGCCATGATCGACCGCCTAGACTCGCCCCGGCCGACGCGTCGGCCGGGACCGGCGGCGGGACGGACGGATCAGGCGAATGACGAGCACCGGTGGTGGGGACGGCTCCTGGCTGCGCGCGGTCGCCGGGGACGGTGGGCGCGGCCCGCTGCTCGTCCGGGGCGACCAGCTCGTGCACGGTCCCCGCCGGCTCGGCGAGCTGGTGCAGGGGCGCCCGCCGGGCGTCACCGGCAACCAGTGGAGCACGGCCAGCCGGGAGGGCTACGACCTCGTCGTCTGCGCCGCCGACACGGCCCGGCCCGTCTTCGCCGTCGAGATCGGCCCCGACGCGCCTCCCAACTCCGCCGGGCAGCGGGTCGAGCGGCTCAGGAACGCGGTCGCCGAGGCGGTCGGCCTGGCGGTGCTGCGGATCGGGTCGCCGACACTGCGGGCCGAGGCCCACGGGCGCCGGATCGTGGCGTACGTGATCGACGCGCGCGCGTATGCGGCCCTCGGCGCGGGGGAGCCCGACGACACCGAGGCACCGCCGGTCGGCTTCCGCGACATCCTCGGCCGGCTGCCCGACGGGCGGACCGGTCCCGTCAACGACCTCGGCGCCCTGGCCCGGGCCGCCGCCGTCGAGGCGTTCGTGGCGCGGCGGCTGGCCGACCCGATCGTCCGGGGCCTGCACGTGCGCTGGGCGGACGGACCCGCCGAGGGGTGGAGCTGGGTGCAGGTACGCCCCGACGCCTGCCTCGTGGAGCGGGTGACGGTGCGCGAGCGGCGGGTCTCCGCCGGGGTGGACCCGGGGCGGCTGGCCGAGGACCTGGCGGCGGTGGCCGTCGGCGAGCGCCTGCGCACGCTGGACGCGGCCGAGCCGGTGCTGACGCCCCGCGACGAGCTGTTCGCCGAGATCCGGCGGCTCCAGTCGCGGCACGACGAGATGACGGGCGGCTTCGCGTTCGCCCACCTCTGCGAAGACTGACCGGCCCCGCCGTTGCGTGGACGTCACCGCCCAGCACCACCCGGAGGCGGCGGCCGGGCCGCGCGACGCGACCGCCGGAGGGCACCACGGGTCGGCCCCGCCGACGGCGGTCGGCGCTGAAGGACCCTGCCGAATTCCCGGGGACGCGTTGAACCTTCGCGCCGGGCGTCCCGTACTCCTGCGGGAATGGACAGGATCTCCCCGACCGCGTCCCGTGACGCGGTAGACGGTGCGGAAAGGGCATCGTCGGTCATCGACGTGCCGCCGGTTCGCCGCGACGGTTCCCGTCGGGGTGCGCCCCCTCGATCCCGTCGGTCCGCCGAGGTCTCGAATCAACTACCGGATCGCGAAGGAGAGCAATTCGATGCGCAGGTCCACACGGGCGCGCCGGTCGTCCGGAACCGCCCGGAGCAAGCGGCTGCTGGCCGTCGTCGGCACCCTCGCCGTCTTCGGCGGGATCGTCGCCGTGACCCAGATCTCGTCGGCCGAGGACCGGCGGTCGACCACCACCCGGCCGGCCTCCGCCGCCTGCGTGGAGCCCAGCCCCGGCGCGACCGCGCCGGGCGGGCGCGGCACCAGCCGGACCTGGCAGGACGGCCGGTGGGTGCGCAACCACTGGGGCGACGGGCAGCAGACCGTCGCCGAGTGCGAGCAGACGCGCGGCGGCGGGGCCGACAACGGCGGCTCGGCCGTGGCCTGCCCGGACGTGGCCGGCCAGCTCCCGCGGGTGCCCGATCGCGCCCGTGCCGAGGTCGACCGGAACCTGAACCTGTTGCGGACCCAGATCGCCGAGGCGGACCGGCGGCTGGCCGCCGAGGGGCGGCGGGGCGAGGAGTTCGTGCGTACCTCGATCCTCCAGCCGCTGGCGGCCAAGCGGCGGGCGACGCTGGAGCGGATCACCATCGCCATCGACCGGGTGGGCCCCCGGCCGCCGGGCCTGGCCCGGCTCGCGGAGTGCCGGGTCGCCCCGACGGGCAACAACGGCGGCGGCAACAACGGTGGCGGCAACAACGGCGGTGGGAACAACGGCGGTCCCGGTTCCGGACTGGGCGTGATCGCGAACGACTGCGACGACAGCCGGTTGCAGCCGCACGACGGTTTCCAGAACGGCAACCGCTGCGTCAGCACCGCGTTCGGTGAGGTCGGTGCCGCCGCGAACAATCCGTCGCTGCTGATCACCGAATTCCCCGAGCGGGTGAACGCCAACCAGCCGTTCACCCTGCGGGTCTCCACCCGCAACCTCGTGCGGGACCGCTTCCTGACGGCCGGGCAGGGCGGGTACTACGTGGAGAGCTCGCTGCTCAACGACCAGGGACTGGTGCGGGGTCACTTCCACACCGCCTGCCGGATGCTGGGCAGCCTCCGGCGGCCGCCGGAGCCGCAGGAGGTGCCGGCGTTCTTCGTCGCGACCGAGGACAGCCGTGGTGGTGCCGAACCCGACGACGTCACCATCCAGGTTCCCGGCCTGCCCGGCTCCGGCACCGCCCAGTGCGCTGTCTGGGCCGGCGACGGCTCGCACCGGGTGCCGATGATGGAACGAGCCAACCAGACCCCGGCCTTCGACGTGGTGCGCATCGAGGTCGGCTGACCGCCGTCCGGGGCCGGCGGGCGGACCTGCCGGCCCCGGACGGTGCGCTCACGCCAGCGTCGCCGCCGCCTCCCGCGGGGCGGCCGGCGCCGCGGCGGCGCGCAGGGCGCTGATCCGCCGGGCCCGGGGCCGTACGGCGGCGAGGTTGCCGGCGGCCACCAGCAGAGCCAGCCCGAACAGGCCCAGCCAGAGCACGTCGGTGGAGAACCGGGCGGCAACCAGGCCGCCCAGCGTCGGCCCGGCGAAGCTGGCGAAGGCGTGACCGAGCGAGTAGACGCCCTGGTATCGGCCGCGCTGGGCGGCCGGCGCCAGGTCGGCGGTCAGCGCCGAGTTCGACGGGGTCATCAGCATCTCGCCGAGCGTCCAGACGCCGACCGTGAGCGCGTAGAACCAGACGGCGTCGGCCAGCGCGGTCAGGGCGAAGCCGGCGCCGATCACCACGACGGCCACGGCGACGGTGCGGGACCGGTCGAAGCGGCCGATCAGGCGGGGCACGAAGAGCTGTCCGAGCACGATCATCAGACCGTTGACCGCGATGACCGGCCCGAACGCCGACGCCGGCAGCCCGTCGGCCTGCAACGCCACCGGCAGCATCGCGCTGCTCTCGATGCAGAGCCAGGCCAGGCCGGTGAGGGCGGTGAAGGTCAGGAAGACCCGGTCCCGCAGCACGGTGCCGAGCCCGCCGGCGTCGACGCGGGCGACCTGCGCGACGGTCACCGGGGCGGGGCGCGACTCGGGCACGGTCAGGCCGATCAGCGCGGCGGTGCCGAGCAGCACCGCCGCGTTGATCGCGAACAGCAGCAGCGGCTCGACCCGGACCAGCAGGCCGGCCACGGTCGCGGCGACGGCGAACCCGATGTTGATCGCCCAGTAGTTCAGTGTCAGCGCCCGCAGGCGGTCCCGTTCGCCCACCACGTCGATGACGGTCGCCGTGAAGGCCGGCCGGGCGACGCCCAGGCAGAGCCCGAGCAGCAGGGTGAGGGCCGCGATCGCCACGGGGTGCCCGCTCACGCCCAGCGCCAGCGCCGCCGCCGCGGCGGCCACGTTTCCGGTGAGCATGGCGGGTCGCCGCCCCCACCGGTCCGCGATGATCCCGCCGAGCACGCCACCGGCCGCGCCGCCGGCCCCGTGCAGCCCGATCACGATCCCGGCGTACGCGGGACTCAGGCCGCGGACGGACACCAGGTAGACGCCGAGGTAGATGGCGACGAAGCTGCCGAGCCGGTTGATCAGCGTGGCCGTCCACAGGTACCAGAAGGTGCGGGGCAACCCGCCCGCCGTCTGGCTCCACCATCGCGTCATCCGCCACTCCCGAGATCCGCGCAGGTAATGCTCGACAAAGCTGTCGCTCATTACACTCGGTAGGGGTGGCGATCGCGGGGGGCCTCGGTGTGATCGTGGCGATGATCACGGCCGGGAGGTCGGCGAACGCGCGTTGTCGGACGACTCGAAGCGCTCCGGCGTCGCCGATGGTCGATGCTGCAATGGGAGCGGGCCGAGAATGGACCCGCCGGCGGGTGCGGGCCCCGCGAATGGTCCGCCGTGGGAAATGACCGGCGGGGCCGCGCTGATTCCTCAGCGTGACCCCGCACGAGCCCGAGCGTGAGCCCGGCGGTCAGCGGTTCTTGTACGCCTCGACGACCTCGACCGGGATGCGGCCACGCTCGGAAATCTTGTAGCCGTTCTTGGTGGCCCATTCCCGGATGGCCCGGTTCTGCTCCCGGTCCATTCCCGAGCCGCCCGACGCGCCCGCCCGCCGAGGGGGCCGCCCGGCGTCGACGGATCCTCGCCCGATCCGCCGGCCAGCGTTGATGTACGGGTCGAGGGCCTTGCGCAGCACGCCCGCGTTCTCGTCGGAGACGTCGATGGTGTAGGCCACGCCGTCCAGACTGAACTCGACGGTCCGGTCGGCCTTTCCACCGTCGAGGTCGTCGGTCAGGACCGTGATTACTTTTCTCGCCATCGTCAATTACTCCCTGTGTGGGGCGGGGTGTGGTCAAAGTTTGACCTATCCCACGGTGAATCCGCAACAATGCGCGTCGTCCTCATTTCGGCGAGTCGTGTTATGGCGGGAAAACGGGTCGGCGCAAAGCCCGGCGTTCAGTCGCCGAGCAGACCGGCGTGACCCGCGAGCGCCGCCGCCTCGGCCCGCGTGGATACTCGCAACTTCCGCAGCAGCGCGGCCGTCATCCGCTTCACGGTGCGTTCCGAGACATGCATCCGTTCGGCGATCTCGACGGTGCTGCGTCCCGCCGCGATGGCGCGCAGCATGACCCGTTCCTCGTCGTCGAGGTCGATCGGGGCCGGCCGGCCGGGACGCAGCAGCGCGCGCAGCAGGTGTCCCGGCAGCACCGCCCAACCGTCCAGGACGGCCAGCAGCGGGGGCAGCAACTCCTCCGGCTCGGCGGTCTTCGGCAGGTACGCCTCCGCGCCCGCGCGCAGCGCCTCCAGGGCGGGCGCCGGGTCCTCCCCGCCCGACATCGCCACCACCCGTACGCGGGGCGTGGTGCGTCGGATCGCCGCCACCGCACGGATCCCGCCCGGCGGCGGCATGTGCAGATCCACCAGCGCCAGGTCGGGCAGGCAGCGTCCGACGAGCGAGGCGGCGGCCGAGGCGTCGACGGTGGAGCCCACCACCTCGGCCCGCCCGTCGGTCGTCGCCGGCAGCAGCAGCTCCAGCCCACGGACGAACAGCGGGTGGTCGTCGACCACGGCCAACCGGACGACGGGGGGAGCGGGCATGCCTGGTCCGTTCCCGAGCGGGTACCGATCATGCGGCCTAACGAGGGAGGTCGGGCGGATGCGCGCACGGCACGGGTGGCGAGGCCCGCTGCGGGTGCTCCGGTGGGCGGGACCCGAGGCGGGTCCCGCCGATCCGGGAGCCCTGGACACCGACCCGGAACTGCTGCTCCGCGTGCTCTGCCACGAGTTCCGCACCCCGGTCAGCGCCCTCACCTCGCTCACCCGCGCCCTCGCGGACGACCGGCTCGCGCTCACCGGCGACGACCGGCGCGCCGTCACGGCGCTGGCCCACGAGCAGGCCGTACACCTTCAGGGCCTGCTGCGGGACGCGGCTGCCGGCACCGGTGCGCTCGCGCCGGCGGCGGACCCGGCGGCGCCGCTGGCGCAGATCCTGCGCGGCGCGGCGAGCCTGGTGCCACCGGGCCGGCGGCTGATCGACGTGACCCGGCGGGCCGGCGGCTGCCCGGTGCCACGACGGCGGACCCGGCAGGTGGTCACCAACCTGGTGGAGAACGCGTTGCGGCACGGCCCGGCCGCCGGCCGGATCGGCATCCACGCCGGGCTCGGCCCCCGCGGTCTGAGCATCGTCGTCACCGACGAGGGCCGGATCGACCCGTCCCTCGTCGAGGCCCTGAGCCGGCCCGGCCCCGGCGCCGGGGCCTCCGGGCTCGGGCTGTGGATCGTCCGGCGGCTGCTCGCCGCCGACGGCGGACGGCTGCGCCTGCACCGGCTGCGACCGCGCGGAGTGGCCCTCGAGGTGGTGCTGCCCGTGCCCGGCGCCGGTAGGCCGTCCCCGCGGGGCCACCGGTTGGCCCGATAGGGCCGGCCGTCGGGGGAACCGCCTCGGTGACAGCCCGACCGGCACCGAGGAGGACACGTTGTTCAGCCACATCAAGGACCTTCAGTTCGAGGCCAAGCCGGACGGTCCGGACGCCGCGTTCGCCCGCCGGCTCCAGGAGATCCTGGGCGGCAAGTGGGGCGAGATGACCGTCGCCAACCAGTACCTCTACCAGGGCTGGAACTGCCGCCTGCCCGGCAAGTACAAGGACCTCTTCCTCGACGTCGGCACCGAGGAGATGGGCCACGTCGAGATGATCGCCACGATGATCACGCGGCTGCTGGAGAACGCCCCGTTGTCGTTGCAGGAGGCCGCCGACGACAACCCGATGGTCGGGGCGATCTACGGCGGTTCGAACCCGGCGCACTTCATCCACGGCGGCGGCGGGGCGCTGCCGGCCGACAGCAACGGGGTGCCCTGGAACGGCGCCTTCATCACCGCCAGCGGCAACCTGATGGCCGACTTCCAACTCAACGTCACCGCCGAGGCGCAGGGCCGGCTCCAGGTGGCCCGGCTGTTCAACATGACCGACGATCCCGGGGTCAAGAACATGCTGCGCTTCCTGCTGGCCCGCGACACCATGCACCAGAACATGTGGATGGCGGCCATCGAACAGCTCAAGGAGGACGGCCTGGAGGAGATGCCGGTGCCCGACGCGTTCCCGGACTCCAAGGAGTTCACCGAGAAGTTCAGCTACACGTACCTGGACTTCTCGCCGGGCACCGACGCGTCGGAGGGGCGCTGGGCGTCCGGGCCTGCGCCCGACGGCAAGGGCGAGTTCCGCTACGACCACAGCCCGCGCGCGCACGCGCCCGAGCCGGTCCTGCCGCCCGGCGACCCGAGGCTCTACGGGACGAACCCAGGCCTCGCCAAGGGCGCCGTCAACAAGGTCAAGAGCAAGCTCACCTGACGCCGTCGTGCCGGGGGTGTCCGCGAGCGGCGGGCGGCCCCGGCGACGCCGTACCCCGAGGAGGTGTGCCGTGACCGAACTCGTGCTCCGTCCGCTCGCGGACGCGTTCATGCAGGTGGGTGTGTACGTCGCCGTGATGGTGGCGCTCTTCGGCTGGCTGCGCTGGCGCTACGGCGACCGGGTCACCGACGGGCTCACCAGCCGGCCCCGGCTCGGCCCGCTGGTCGGTGCGCTGCTGGGCGTCAGCCCCGGCTGCGGCGGGGCGATCGTCCTGATGCCGCTCTACGCCCGGGGGAAGGTCTCCTTCGGCACGGTGGTCGCCGCCCTGACGGCCACCATGGGGGACTCGTCCTGGGTGGTGCTCGCCTGGAATCCCGTGTTCGCCCTGAAGATCCACGTACTGCTCTTCGCGGTCGGCCTGGTGACCGGGTACGTCGTCGACGCGCTCGGCATCGATCCGGCCCGCGCGGTCAACCGCCGGGTCGCCGCCGCACCCACGCCGGTAGGACTCGCGGCCGTGGGCGGCCCGGACCTCGCCGGGGCGCGGCGGCTGCTCGGCGGGCTGCTGCCGCGCGTACCGGCGTCCACGGCGTTCTGGGGGCTGACCACGCCGGCGTTCGCCGTCTCGGTGCCGGTGGTCTTCCAACTGGTCGACCCGGGCGCGCTGAGCCGGTCCTTCGGGGGCGTCGACCCGTACCTGGCGCTGGGGGTGCTCGGTTCGCTGACCGCCGCGCTGATCTTCGCCGCCGGCCGGGGACGGCTGGCCGACGACAGCCTGGAGACGGCGCATCCCCGCTCGCTGCGGGAGACGCTGCGGCACAGCGCGCACGAGGCGTCCTTCGTCACCGTCTGGGTCGCGGTGGCGTACCTGGGCTGGCAGGTGGTGACGACCACGACCGGCTTCGACGGCTCCCAGCTCGCCCTCACCGGGCTCGTCGGCGTGCTGGTCGGCGCGGGCATCGGCCTGATCCCCGGGTGCGCGGTGCAGATCGTCTTCACCGGCCTGTACGTCAGCGGCGGCCTGCCCCTGCCCACCCTGGTCGCCAACGCGATCAGCCAGGACGGGGACGCGCTGATTCCGCTCGCCGCGCTGCGCCGGCACTCGGCGGCGCTCGCCACCGTCGTCACCACGGTCCCGGCGGCGGCAGTCGGCGCCGCGCTGCTCGTCCTGCTCTGATCCCGTACGGAGGGGAGATCCCGATGTCCGTCGCGATCCCGATCGCCCGCACCCGTCGCAAGCTCCTCGTCTTCGCCGCGCTGACGGGCGTCGCCGCGGTGGCCGGCCTGCCGGGCTGGACCGTCGCCGCACTGGCGCTGACCTGCGTGGCGATCCCGCTCGCGGTGGCGGTCGCCGGGGGTGCCGGCGGGGTGCGGGAGCTGCTGCGTCCGGGGCGCAGCGCGGCGGCGGCCGGTGGCCTGGATCACAGTTCGGAACAAGGGGAACGTTTTGTTACTTGAGTTGGACACGCTCAACTCAACGCGATAGCAGGTGTTCGATGGCAACTCTCCCGGTACTTCCCCTGACCGACGCCGTGCTCCTGCCCGGCATGGTCATCCCGGTGACCCTCGACCCGACCACCCAGGCCGCCGTCGACGCGGCCCGCGCCACCGGCGAGGGCACGCTGCTCGCCGTGCCCCGCCTCGACGGCGAGTACGGCCCCGTCGGCGCGGTCGCCACCATCGAGAAGGTCGGCCGGCTGCCCAGCGGCGAACCGGCCGCCGTCGTCCGCGGCCTGTCCCGCGCCCGGATCGGCTCCGGCGTGCCCGGCCCCGGCGCCGCCCTCTGGGTCGAGGCGACCGAACTCGACGAACCCGCCCCCGCCGGGCGTGCCCGCGAACTCGCCCGCGAGTACCGCGCCCTCATGACGTCCGTCCTCCAGCAGCGCGGCGCCCGGCAGGTCATCGACGCCATCGAGCGGATGACCGACCTCTCCGAGCTGGCCGACTCGGCCGGCTACGTGTCCTGGCTCAGCCTCGCCCAGAAGACCGAACTGCTCGTCGCGCCGGACGTCACCGCGCGGCTGGAACTGCTCGTCGGCTGGGTGAAGGACCACCTGGCCGAGCAGGAGATCGCCGAGCAGATCAGCACCGACGTCCGCGAGGGGCTGGAGAAGTCCCAGCGGGAGTTCCTGCTGCGCCAGCAGCTCTCCGCCATCCGCAAGGAACTCGGCGAGGACGAGCCGGACGGCTCCGCCGACTACCGGGCCCGGGTGGCGGCCGCCGACCTGCCCGACAAGGTCCGCGAGGCGGCGCTGCGCGAGGTCGGCAAGCTGGAGCGGGCCAGCGACGCCTCCCCGGAGGCGGGTTGGATCCGGACCTGGCTCGACACCGTGCTGGAGATGCCGTGGGGCACCCGTACGGAGGACCACACCGACCTGGCCGCCGCCCGCGCCGTGCTCGACGCCGACCACGCCGGCCTGGCCGACGTCAAGGACCGCATCCTGGAGTACCTCGCCGTGCGCAACCGGCGCGCCGAGCGCAACCTCGGCGTCGTCGGCGGCCGGGGCTCCGGCGCGGTGCTCGCCCTCGCCGGCCCGCCCGGCGTCGGCAAGACCAGCCTCGGTGAGTCGGTCGCCCGCGCGCTCGGCCGCAACTTCGTCCGGGTCTCCCTCGGCGGCGTACGCGACGAGGCCGAGATCCGTGGCCACCGGCGCACCTACGTCGGCGCGCTGCCCGGCCGGATCGTGCGCGCCCTGCGCGAGGCCGGCTCGATGAACCCGGTCGTGCTCCTCGACGAGGTCGACAAGCTCGCCCCCGGCTACTCCGGCGACCCGGCCGCCGCCCTGCTGGAGGTGCTCGACCCGGCGCAGAACCACACCTTCCGCGACCACTACCTCGAGGTCGACCTCGACCTGTCCGACGTGCTCTTCCTGGCCACCGCCAACGTGGTGGAGGCCATCCCCGGCCCGCTGCTGGACCGCATGGAGCTGGTCACCCTCGACGGGTACACGGAGGAGGAGAAGGTCGCCATCGCCCGCGACCACCTGCTGCCCCGGCAGCGCGAGCGGGCCGGGCTCACCGCCGAGGAGGTCGACGTCGCCGACGACGCCCTCGCCCGCATCGCCGGCGAGTACACCCGCGAGGCCGGCGTGCGGCAGCTCGAACGGGCGCTCGCGAAGATCCTGCGCAAGGTCGCCGTGGCCCTGGCCGCCGACCCGGCGCCGGTCCGCGTCGACACCGGCAACCTCGCCACCTATCTCGGGCGGCCGAAGTTCACCCCGGAGTCGGCGGAGCGCACGGCCGTGCCCGGCGTCGCCACCGGCCTGGCCGTCACCGGCGCGGGCGGCGACGTGCTCTTCATCGAGGCCACCAGCATGGAGGGCGAGCCGGGGCTGACCCTGACCGGCCAGCTCGGCGACGTCATGAAGGAGTCGGCGCACATCGCGCTGTCGTACCTGCGCTCCAACGGGCGCCGCCTCGGGCTCGATCCGAACGCCCTGGCCGGACGGCGGATCCACCTGCACGTCCCGGCGGGCGCGGTGCCGAAGGACGGACCCAGCGCCGGCATCACCATGGTGACCGCCCTGGCGTCGCTGGCCAGCGGCCGGCCCGTGCGGCCCGAGTTCGGGATGACCGGCGAGGTCACCCTCTCCGGCCGGGTGCTGCCCATCGGCGGGGTGAAGCAGAAGCTGCTCGCCGCCCACCGGGCCGGCCTGACCGAGGTGATCATCCCGGCCCGCAACGAGCCGGACCTCGACGACCTGCCCGCCGAGGTGCGGGAGGCGCTGACCGTGCACACCCTGGCCGACGTCGCCGACGTGCTCGCCCTGGCGCTGCGCCCGGCCGACGCCGACACCCGCCCCGACCCGGCGCTGACCGCCGCCTGAGGTGCAAGGAAGGGCCCCCTGCCACGCGCGAGGCGTTGACAGAGGGCCCTTCCTGACGTGCGGGGTCAGCGGCGGTCGCGCCGGTCGAAGTCCCGGTCGCGGCGCTCGCGCCGGTCGGCCCCGTCGAAGCGGCGCTCGCCGCCGCCGCCGTCGCCGTCACGATCCCGGCGTACGGTCGCCTTGCGACCCTTGATGGTGCTGCCGCGCAGCCCCGCGATCACCTCGTCGGCGACGCCCTGGGGCACCTCCACCAGCGAGAACCGGTCGGCGATCTCGATCGAGCCGATGTCCCGGCCGCTGATCCCGGTCTCGCCCGTGATCGCGCCCACCAGGTCCTGCGGGCGGACCCCGGCACGCCGGCCCAACCCGATGAAGACCTGGGTGGTGCCGCCGCTGCGGGGCCGGGCACCGCCACGCCGTTCGCCCCGGCCGCCGGCCTCCGGCCGCCCCTCGCGCGGCCCCCGGACGGGAACCTGGGGGATCTCCTCCTCGTCGTCCGAGCCCGGCGACGTCGCCTCGTGCGCCAGCTTCACCGCCGCGAGGGCCACCTCGACCAGGTCGAACTCGTCGGTCAGCGACTCGACGATCGCCCGGTACGGGTCGAGGTCGTCCTCGAGCAGGCTCTCCCGCAGGGCGCCCTGCGTCAGCTCCAGCCGCCGGGTGCGCATGTCCGCCACCGTCGGGATCTTGTCGATGGTGATGCGCTGACCGGTGACCCGCTCGATGGTCTTGAGCATCCGGTGCTCGCGCGGCTCGGCGAGGGTGATCGCCACGCCCTCCCGCCCGGCCCGGCCCACCCGGCCGATGCGGTGCACGTACGACTCGGGCGCCGACGGCACGTCGTAGTTGACCACGTGGGTGAGCTGCTCGATGTCCAGGCCGCGCGCGGCCACGTCGGTGGCCACCAGCAGGTCCGCGGTGCCCGTACGCAGCCGGCCCATCACCCGGTCGCGCTGCTCCTGGCTCATCCCGCCGTGCAGCGCCTCGGCCCGGTAGCCCCGGCCGTTCATGGTCTCGGTGAGCCGGTCGACCTCCTCGCGGCTGCGGCAGAAGACGATCGCCGCCGTGGGGGACTCGACGTCCAGCACCCGGCCCAGCGCCGCCGGCTTGTGCGCCCGGGCGACGATGTACGCGCTCTGGCGCACCCGGGGCGCCTCGCCGGCCACCGGCTGCTCGCGGGCGATGAGGATGCGTACCGGGTCGGTCAGGTGCTTGCGGGCCAGCCCGTCGATGCGCGCCGGCATCGTCGCCGAGAAGAGCACCGTCTGCCGCTGCTCCGGCGCGTGCTCCAGGATCGCCTCGATGTCCTCGGCGAAGCCCATGTCGAGCATCTCGTCGGCCTCGTCGAGCACCACCGTGGCCAGCGCGCCCAGGTCGAGCGTGCCCCGCGCGATGTGGTCCAACGCACGGCCCGGGGTGGCGACCACGACGTCGACGCCGAGGTCCAGGGCGCGCAACTGCCGGCCGATCGGCTGCCCGCCGTAGATGGGCAGCACCCGCGCGCCCAGGTCCTTGCCGTAGCGGTGGAACGCCTCGGAGACCTGCACCGCCAGCTCGCGGGTGGGCACCAGCACCAGCGCCACCGGGGCGCCGCCGGGCCGGTCGTCGGGCATCCGCTGCAACAGCGGCAGCGCGAAGGCGGCCGTCTTGCCCGTACCCGTCGCGGCCTGACCCAACAGGTCCCGACCGGCCAGCAGCGGCGGGATGGCCTCCCGCTGGATCGGGGTGGGCTCCTCGTAGCCCAGGGCGGTCAGCGCGCCCAGCAGCTCGGCGCGTAGTCCGAGGTCCGCGAAGGCGCTCGTGTCGTCGAGGGCGGCGGGGCCGGGCTCGGTGGGCGGGTCGTGCCGTACGGGTGCGGAACTCATGCCGTCAAGCTTTTCATCACCGCCGCGACGCCGTTTCGCCGACCGGCACAACCGTGACCCGGGCGGGCCCGTCACCGTGCTCCGGGGGCTAGCCTGGCGGCGTGCGTACGGTCGAACTGGTCTGCTCGCCCGAGCTGGAGGCGGCCGTGCGCGGCGCCTGGGAGCGGCTGGCCGCGTCGGGCCTGCCGAGCCTTGCCCGAAACGCCCACCCGACCAACCGGCCGCACCTGACCCTCGCCGCCGTCGACGAGTTCCCGCCCGGCGCCCGGCCGCGCCTGGCCGCACTGTTCGACGCGACGCTGCCGCTGCCGGTGCGGCTGGACCGGATCGCGGTGCTCGACGGCAGCGCCCCGCTGGTGTGGCTGCTGCGCCCGTCGCCGGAGCTGACCGCCCTGCACGCGTCGGTGTGGGACGTCCTCGCGGCGGCGCCGGGCCAGCGCCCCTGGCACGCCCCCGGGCGCTGGCGGCCGCACCTGAGTCTGGCGCTGCGCTTCCGCGACGCCGACCGCCGGCTGGCCCGCGCGGTCGCCGGCGTCGAGCGCCCCGGCGGTACCTTCGTCGCCGCCCGCAGCTACGACGGGTCGAGCCGGACGGTCAGCCCGCTCGGCGGCGAAGAGCGCCGCGGCTGACCCGCCCCGCCGCCGCGCCCGCCCCGCCGCCCGGAGACGGGGCCGGGCACCCACCGTCCGGCGGGGGCCCGGCCCGGTCGAAGGGCTCAGCAGGGCTCAGCGGTGGAAGCGCAGATAGTCGAAGTGCGCGGTGACCGCCGGGTCGGCGCCGCCGTGCGCGACCAGCCCGATCCGGGGAGTGGTGTCGGCCGGGAACGTCCAGACCCCGCCCCACGTCCAGTTGCGCCCGTCCCGGCTGGAGCCGGCGCGGAACTCGTGCTCGCCGGAGACCGGGTCGACCCGGTGCGCCAGCCGCAGCCAGGTGGTGGTCGCCGGGGTGCCGACGATGGTGCCGCCGTAGACCGGCCGACCGGCGAAGGGCAGCTCGTAGCCGTACTCCACCTGCCGGGTGTTCCAGATGGCGACCTGCGACAGTCGGGCGAAGCGGTCGTCGTCGACGTAGGCGACGAGCCCGGCCTGCTGGTAGTTGCGGACCGTCTCCTCGCCGAGTTCGAGGGTCACCTTCGTCTCCACGACATAGTCGCCGCCCGGCGCGTCGCGCAGCAGCACGCCGGCGGTGTTGCCGGTGCCGGTCAGGTCGGCACCCTGCACCGGCCAGCGCAGCGCCCCGCCCGACACGGTGGCCGCCGGGTCCGGCCGGACCCACCGCCACGCCGGGTCCAGCCCGCCGGTGAACTCGTCGGAGAACGCGGGCAGCAGCCGGCCCGCCCGTGGCTCGGCGGCGGCGTGGCGCACCGGTCGGTGCAGCCGGGCGACGCTGACGTTGTCGAACCCGGCGGACCCGCCGGTCGCGGTGAGCGTGACGCGCCCCGCCACCGGCCGCGCCAGCCGCAGCGACACGACCGCCAGTTGGTCGCCGAGGCGGGCCGGGCTCAGCTCGGCCACCAGGTCCCGGCCGCGTACCTCGACGGCGAGGTGGTGCCCGGCGGCGGCGTCGAAGCCGGCGGGCAGCGGCGCGCTCACGGTACGTCCGCCGTCGGCGGCCACCAACCGGCCGGCGGCGGCGTCCACCCGCACCGAGACCCGGCCGCCGAGCGTGAGCCCGGCCGTCCCGGCAGCGGGAAGCCGCAGGTCGGCCTCCGCCCGCACGTCACCACCCACGGTCGTACGGCTGGTCAGCGCGCCGCTGCCGGTGAGGCGGCCGTCGGTGACCCGCCAGTCCCCGGCGCCGCGCCGCCAGCCGGCCAGCCCGGCGTCGAAGCGTTCGTCCACGCGGCCGGTGGTGACCGGCGCGGGCCGGGCGCCCTCGGACGGGCCGGCGCCGGCGTTCACCGTCGGCCAGCCGTCGATCCAGTCGAGGCGGTCCAGCAGCATCGGCCGCTCGTTGACGCCGAACGGCTCGTTCAGGTACGGGTCGGCCCGGTCGATGGCGTGGTAGACGATCCAGTCCTGGCCCGACAGGTCGGTGAGGAAGCCGTTGTGGCCGGTGCCGATCCACCGGTTGCCGTTCTGGGTGAGCACCGGCGTGCCGCCGGCCCGGGAGGCGGTCAGCGCGATGCCGTCGCGGTCGACGAACGGCCCGCGCGGACTCCGGGACCGGCCGACCTGCACGGAGTAGCCGGTGGCCGGGCCGGCGCAGCAGTTGGCCGTGGAGGCGAACAGGTAGTACCAGCCGTCGTGGCGCACCACGTGGCTGCCCTCGAACTTGTTGTCGATGGCGACCATGGTGGGCGTGCCGACCGCGCGCAGCCCGTCGGGGGACAGCTCGGTCACCGAGATCCCGCCATAGTAGCTGCCGTGGTAGAGGTAGTGCCGGCCGTCGACGTCGGTGAACTGGCTCGGGTCGATGGTCCACAACCAGCCCCCGCCGCTGCCGGGGCGGGGCGCGACCACGGGCTCGTCGGCGAAGGTCCACGGGCCGGTCGGGGTGGGTGCGGTGGCCGCGCCGACGGCGAAGTCGCCGCCGTCGGGGGAGACGGTCGTGTCGGTGACCGTGACGTACATGACCCACCGGTCGCCGACCCGGCGCACGTCGGGGGCCCAGAAGCCGGCGCCCGGCGCCGCGTACGCCGGGCGCTGGTCGGCGCCGAAGGCGTCCCCGACGTACGTCCAGTCGACGAGGTCGGCCGAGCGGGCGGTGGGGACGCGGTGGAAGACCCCCTCGCCTTCGCGCAGCGGGTCGGTGGTGCCGTACGCGTACCAGAAGCCGTCCTCACCACGGACGATCACCGGGTCGGCGAAGGTGTCGGCGAACCCGGCCGAGACGGGATTGTGGTAGCGGAGGTCGGGTACGGCGGCGGCCGGCGCGGACGCCGTCCCGGCCAGGACCAGACCGATGACGGCGGCGAGCGCCCCGGCGCGGCGGAGATGTCCCATCAGACCTGCCTCGGGTGCGAGATGTCGATCAGGATCGGTGCGTGTCCGTTTCTACAACGTTGGATACAACGTTGTAAAGGAGTGGGGGCAGTTCGATGTCCGTCGCAAGGCACCCGTGCCCGGGCGTGGGTCCGTGCCGGCGCCCACCTTGGTATACCGCCGGTCCGCCGCCGGTCCGGCAGGCTGGTCCCGGCGCTGATGTGGCGCTGATGTGGCGCGCTGGTCGCGGCGCTGGGCTGCCGCTGGGGCGCCGCGTTCCGACCGCCCTGCTCGACGCGGCTCTCGCGGCAAGTCGCGCTCGGCGGCGGAACGCCGACCGTCGGCGAGCACGGCAGCGGGCGCGGGAGCGAGCACGGGGCGGGGGCGAGCACGGGGCGGGGGCGAGGGCTGGGGGCGCGCGTTCGACACTCAGGCGTTCGCCCGACCCCTTCGGCACCAGGCGCCCGGCCTGTGGTGTCGGCGCGCAAGTCGCGCTCGGCGGCGGAACGCCGACCGGCGGGCGCGCCGGTCGGCGTTCTGCCGACGCCCGTACCGCCCGGCGGCCGATTCTCGGAACCCGATCTTCCGGGCGGGAGGAAGTGGGTGTCCCGTCCCAAAGCCTGTTACCCACGGTGAGGGCGACCGGCGGTCACCGTGCGTCACGGCCGATGTTCCGGCGGCTGATTGCCCTCTCGCCCCTTTGCTCTGCATCCCTCGATGCACCACCCCTCTGAACTGGGCTTTTGGGTGCACTGGTCCAATCGGAGGCGTGAGGGCTTCTGACTCTAGGTAGTTGGTGCGTATGTGGATGCAGAGCAAAGGGCGGCGAGGGGGATGTGGCCGGGCCACCCGATAGCTACTTTCTGTGATGCCGTAGCCGTAGCTGGCGGGCGCGGCCCGGGTGGGGTGGCGAGGGTGCGAATGGGTGGGCGCCGCGGCTGTCGCCCGGGGCGGGGAGCCTCCGCTGGGTGCGGGTGCTGAGCCGGCTCCCCGTGCCGTGGCCGTCGACGTGGAGGCGAGGTGGGCGTGGCGCCCTGGCGGCCACGGTGACCCTGGCGACCGACTGCACCCCCGGACCCTGGCGACCGACCGCATCCCCGGAGGTCGTGGCTGGGGCTGGCGCGGTGGGCTGGCAGTGCTCGGGGGTCCGGCGCCGCGTTGCGCGGGCAACCGCCGTCGTGGGGCGAGGTGCAGTGGGTTGGGCGGCGGTGTCCCGGCCGTGGCCGTTCGTGCCTGGCGGCGGCAGGGCAGCCCCGAAGGAGTGGATAGGAGGATTGTTCGGACTCCTCCCGTGCAGCCCGATTACGGTGTGTTCAGGGGCGATGCACAGTGCTGCCGTGACGGGAGAGAGGACCCGACCATGCGAGTGCCCAGCCGAAGCCCGGGACAGCGGCCCGGCTCCTCCGTCACACCCGCCGCGCCGACGCGGCGGCGCGCGTTCGCCTCGCCGACGCGACCCGCGGCACCGGACCTCGAGGCCTACCGGGCGGCCGTGGCCGACCTGCTGGTCGAGGTCGGCGCGCTCGCTGGGGAGTCCTGCACCAGCGCGCGGCAGATGCTGATCGACGACCGGCTGCGCGAGCCCGCGATCGCCGCGGTGCTGGACGCCACCCCACAGGGGCCCGTCGGCGCCCGCGAGACGTTGTTGCTGGAGATGGCCCGCTACCAGCCCAACGCGCGCAGCTCCGCCGCCGACCTCACCGCGCTGGTCCGGATCTACCTGCTCTCCCGCGTCGACGTGATGTGGTGGCGCGACGCTCCCACCTTCCTCACCGACGCCCAGGTCGACGCCAGCCCGGAGCTGGTGGACCTGGAGTGGCTGCGCCGGCGGGACCTGCTGCGCTTCCGCTACACCGAGCAGCCCCGCACGCTGCTGGGACGCGGCACACGGGCGGTGCGACGCCGGCTGCTGCCCGCCGCCACGCCGCGTACCGCCGGGCTGCGCTTCCGGCGGGCCCGCCGGGAGGTGGTGGCGCTGCTCAACGACATCGCCCGGCAGTTCGCCGCCAGCACCCCGCCCGGCACGCCGCCGCTGTGGGTGACCAGCCTGGTCCGCAGCGCCGAGCACCAGCACCGGCTGCGCCGGCTCGGGTACGCCGCCATGGTGCCCAGCGGCCACTGCCTCGGCTGGGCGGTCGACGTGGAGATGGAGTGGTTCGACCGGTTCGGGGTCCGGGACACCCTGTCCGAGCTGCTGCTGGCCCGGCAGCGGACCGGCGAGGTCAACGTGGTCGACGAGGGCCAGGCCTGGCACGTGTGCCTCGCGCCCGCGGCGCGGCGGCGGCTGCGCCGGGCGTACGAAGCCGAGATGGGGGTCTGAGCCCGATGTGTGGCATCGCGTTGAGCCTCGGCCCCGAGGCCGATCCGACGATCTTCCGGCGGATGCTCGCCACCCTCGCCCCGCGCGGCGAGGTCACCGAGACCCGCTACGAGAACGGCCTGCTCACCGGCACCCGCCGGCTGCCGATCGTGGACCGCGAACGCGCCGTGCAGCCATGGGCCTCCGCCGACGAGCGGTGGCTGCTCTGCTACAACGGCGAGGTCTTCAACCACCACGAGCTGCGCGCCGAACTCGTCCGGCTGGGCCACCGCTTCCGCGGCACCAGTGACACCGAGGTGGTGCTCGCGGCGTTCCTGCACTGGGGCGAGGGCATGGTGACCCGGCTGCGCGGCGAGTACGCCTTCGCCGTCGTGGAACGGGCCACCGGCCGGGGCTACCTGGTCCGGGACCCGCTCGGCGTCAAGCCGTTGTACTGGTGCCGCACGCCCGGCTGCCTGCACGTCGCCAGCGAGGTCAAGGCGCTGGTCGGGCACCGCGCCCCGATCGCCGAGGTGCCGCCCGGGCACCACGGCTGGGCCGAGCCCGACGGATCGGTCCGGCTGCGTCCGTACGTCGACCTGCTCACCCTCGGCGACGGGCTGCCGGTGGTGGACGACCCGGACGAGGCCGCCCTGCTCGTCCGTGCCGCCCTCACCGACAGCATCCGGATGCGGGTGGACACCGACCTCACCGTGGGGGTGGTGCTCTCCGGCGGCCTCGACAGCTCGCTGGCCCTGCTGCACGTACGCGAGATGCACCCCGACTGCGTCGCCGTCACGGTCGGCGTGCCCGACAGCCCCGACGTCGCGTACGCGCGGCGGCTCGCGAAGGACCTCGGGGTGCCGCACGAGGTGGTCGAGCTGCGCCCCCGCGACATCCGGCTGGCCGACATCCGCGAGACCATCAGGATGTCCGAGCTGACCGAGTACGGCGACATCATCAACGCGGTGGTCACCCTGCCGCTGTTCCGCCGGCTGCGCGAGCTGGGCGTGAAGGTGGCGCTCACCGGCGACGGCTCGGACGAGCTGTTCGGCGGCTACCCGATGTACCACGAGGTCGGTCCCGAGGCGTCCCGCCGGCTCTTCCTGCACAAGATCCGCAACCTCTGCCGTACCGAGTTGCAGCGCGTCGACCGGGCCGGCATGGGGCACGGGGTGGAGGCGCGCGTGCCGTTTCTCGACCTGAGCCTGGTCGAGCTGGCGATGCGGCTGCCGATCGGGCTGAAGATGCGCGAGGGGCAGGACAAGTGGATCGTCCGGCGGGCCTTCGCCGACCTGCTGCCGGACTACGTCCGGCGCCGGCCCAAGAACCCCATGTCGTACTCCTCGGGGCTGCACGAGCGGGCCCGGCTCTACAAGCCGCTCTTCGCCCGGCTGCACCGCTCGTTCGGCTACGACCTGCTCGAACCGGTGCGTCGCGACTTCGACAACGTGCTGACCCGGTGCGGCAACGACCTGGACCGGGCCATCGCCGACGGCCGGGCCCGGCCGGACTACACGGTGCTGGAACACGCCCGCGACCTGGTGGGCGCGGCGAAGTGGAACGCCGCCCCGATGGTGCGCCGGCTGGTCGGGCCGCGCCGCACGCGGGGCGACGAGGCGCCGCTGCCCGGGTGACCCGCGCTCGCCGAGGCGCAACCGTCGGACCGGTGACGATTGTGGACGGTCAGGCACGAAGGCGGGTTTTCCGTCCCCGGGGCCCGGGTATCCCGAGATCCTGACCGAGAGGCGGGTGACTGACATGAAGCGCAATCAATACCACGTCGTGCCGAACGGCGGCGGCTGGAAGGTCGAGCAGGGCAGCCAGGTCGTCGGCACGTTCGACACCAAGCAGCTCGCCGTCGACGCGGGACGCCGGGCGGCGCACGGCAACGAGCCGAGCCAGCTCGTCGTGCACACCTCCGACGGCAAGATCGAGACGGAGTACACGTACCAGAACGACCCGTACCCGCCGGCCGGCTGAGCGTCGCCGCGTCCGACCGGACACGAACGGGCCCGACCCCCTGCGGGGTCGGGCCCGTCGGCGCGTCGGGCGACTACCAGCTCAGGTAGCTGGGCTGGGTCTGCACGTTCAGTTCGCGGTACCGCACGAGGTTCGCCGACCAGGTGCGCCAGTCGGTCAGCTTCAGGACGTCGAGGCCCTTGACCATGTCGTTGGAGTAGATGTAGCCGTTGTAGTAGTACGCGGACCAGGTGCCACCGCCGACGAGCCGGTCGGCCGAGAGCGGGCCCCGCTCCCAGAACGCGATCTCCTTGGGGTTGGCCGAGTCGGTGAAGTCCCAGACGGAGATGCCGCCCTGGTACCACGCCTGGACCATGATGTCGCGACCGAGCACCGGGATCAGCGAGCCGTTGTGCGCCACGCAGTTCTCGGTGTCGGCGTTCATCCGGGGGATCTTGTAGTAGCTGCGGAAGACCATCTTGCGGGCGTCACCGCGACCGGTGATGTCGTAGATGGCGTCGGCGCCCCGCTCCGGACCGATGGCCTCGTTGCAGGTGGCCGCGCCGCCGCCGCCCAACTCGTCGGTGAAGACCACCTTGGTGCCGGCGTTGTTGAACGTGGCCGAGTGCCAGAACGCGAAGTTGACGGTGTCCCGGACCCGGTTGATCAGCCGGGGGGCCTCCCGGTTGGAGATGTCCATCAGGATGCCGTCGCCCATGCACGCGCCCGCGGCGAGGTTCTTCTCCGGGTAGGCGGTGATGTCGTGGCAGCCGGTGGTCGCCGAACCGCCGGGCCGGCCCTCGTAGCCGCCGTCCGGGAAGAGGTTCGGGGAGGCCACCACCGCCGCGTCGGTGGGCGACTTCACCGGCACCTTGACGATGGAGATGGAGTCGTGCGGGGGCTGGCAGTCGGGGAACTCCGCCCGCGGGCTGTACGAGGAGACGTACAGGTAAACGGTCTTGCGGTCCTTGCCCGGCACCAGGGTGTGGGTGTGCGAGCCGCAGGCCGTCTCCACCGCCTTGACGTAGCGCGGGTTGGCCTTGTCGCTGATGTCGAAGACCTTGATGCCCTCCCAGGACGCCTTCTCGGTCGCCGGCGCGCTGGTGCTGTTGCAGGAGTCGTCGCTGCGCGAGGAGTCGGTGGAGAGGAACAGCAGGTCACCGTGGACGGAGATGTCGTTCTGCGAGCCGGGGCAGTAGACCTGCGAGACCACGCTCGGCGCGCTCGGCCGGGAGATGTCGTAGATGACGAAGCCGTTGTAGTTGCCGGCGAAGGCGTAGCGGCCCTGGAAGGCCAGGTCGCTGTTGGTGGCGTCCAGCGGCGCCTGCTTCGGCAGGTTGGCGATCTGCCGGAGGTTGGGGCTGCTGACGATCTCGTCGACGCCCGGGATGGTGTTGGTGGTGTCCACGGTGCCCGATGGGGCGGACCGCGCCGCCACCCCGGCGCTTCCGGGTGTGGCGGTGGCGACGCTGGCGAGGAGAAGGCCGGCCGCGGCCAGGCTCACGGTGGTGAGCCGCCTGGCCCGCAGGGTGCGGAAACTGGTCATCGGCGACGCCCTTCGCAAGGGGATGGCGATTGTCCACACCCTACCGTCCGATGAGTTCCATCGATGTGATGCAGATCACATGAAAGCGCGTCTGTCGATGGATAGCATCGCCATGACCTCTACCGGGGGGAGTGGCCCATGACCAACCGCCGTGCGCGGACCCTGGCCATCGTCATATCCGCGTCGCTGCTGGCGGTGGTCGTCGTCGTCGCCGTCGTACGCTCCGGCGGCCCGACCACGGCGCCGGCGGGACAGGTCGCCGCCCCTGCCACGACGTCCGCCCCGGCGGACCCGAGCCGGCCAGCGGTGATCGTTCCCGGTCGGCCGGGCGAGACCGCCGCGGTCCGGCCCGCCGAGGAACTGCGCGACGCGGCCACGTCCCGGCACAACTCGATGGACGTCTGGTTCGTCCGGATGATGATCCCGCACCACGCCCAGGCGCTGGAGATGGCGGAGCTGGCCGGCGACCGCGCCGGCGACCCGGCCCTGCGCGCCCTCGCGGAGCGGATCCGGGCCAGCCAGGGCCCCGAGATCGGCATGATGCGGGGCTGGCTGCAGGCGCGCGGGCTCTCCACCGACGTGGCCGACCACGACCACGGCGGCATGCGGGGCATGCAGACGCCCGAGGCGATCCGGCAACTCGCGGCGACGCGGGGCGCCGAGTTCGACCGGCTCTTCGTGCGGATGATGACCGAGCACCACCAGGGCGCGGTCCAGATGGCCACCGACCTGCTCAAGGTCGGCTCCGACCTCACCCTGTCGGAGTTCGCCAACTCCGTCGCCACCGAGCAGACCGTCGAGATCGACCGGATGCGCGAGTTGCTGGCGTGACCCGGGCGGGCCGCCCGACCCGGCCCGGGGCGGGCGGCCCCTGACCTGCGGCACGTACGCTGGGTGACCGTGAACCGCACGATCCTCGGCCGCCCGTGGCGCGGCGTCGCCTTCGACGTCCTCGTCGCCGCCGTGGTGGTGCTCCTCGGCCTCGCCGGCCTGGCGAACCAGCCCGGCGGATGGAAGGCCACCCTGGTCAGCGCCGGCATGGCGGTGGCGCTGCTGTTCCGCCGGGACCACCCGTCGGCCGTGGCCGTGGCGGTGGCGGCGCTCGCACTGGTGCAGGTGCTCGCCGGGTGGGGGCCGCTGGCCTTCGACGTCGCCGTGCTGATCGCCCTCTACAGCGTGGTCAAGTACGCCGACCGGCTGCGCGACGGGATCCTCGCGGGTGTCGGGGCGGCCGTCGGGGTGGTGCTCGCCGGCATGCAGACCCAGGGCGTCATCGCCTGGTGGGCGACGGCGATCTACTACGGCCTGGTCACCGGGGCCGTCTGGCTGGTCGCGCTGAACGTGCGGACCCGCCGGCTCTACGTGCTCACCCTGGAGGAACGGGCCGCCACCCTGGAGCGGGAACGGGAGGCGGAGGCGCGCGCCGCCGTGGCCGGGGAACGCACCCGCATCGCCCGCGAGCTGCACGACGTGGTGGCGCACAGCATGGCCGTGATGATCGTGCAGGCCGACGGGGCGCGGTTCATGCTCGACCGGGACCCGGAGACCGCCCGCCAGGCGGTCAAGGTGGTTGCCGACACCGGCCGGCAGGCGCTGGAGGAGATGCGCCGGCTGGTCGGCGTACTGCGGGAGCCCAGCGCGCCGGACGCGCAGGCCGGGCCCGGCGCGGCGGGTGCGCCCGGCGGCTCCGGGACGACCGCCGACCCATCGCACCGCCGGCTGGCGCTGACGGAGCTGCCCGCCCTGCTCGACCGCTTCCGCGCCGCCGGCCTCCGGGCCCGGCACACGGTCACCGGGGAGCCGGCGCCGATGCCGCCCGGGCTGGAGCTGACCGTCTACCGGGTGGTGCAGGAGGGGCTGACCAACGCGCTCAAGCACGCCGGGGTCGGCGCCGGCGTCGAGGTCACCGTCGCCTGCGCGGGCGACGCCGTGGTGGTGCGGGTGGTCGACGACGGCCGGGGCCGCCCGCCGGTCAGCCCGGCGCCCTCCGGCGGGCACGGCCTGGTCGGCATGCGCGAGCGGGTTGGCGTGTACGACGGCAGCCTGACCGCCGGACCACGACTGGCCGGGGGCTGGCAGGTCGAGGCGCGGCTACCGCTACCGTCGACGTCCGCGACGACGGAGGTGACGGCGGCATGACGGTCCGCGTGGTGATCGTGGACGACCAGGCGCTGGTCCGCGCCGGTTTCCGGATGGTGCTGGACTCCCAGGCGGACCTCAAGGTCGTCGGCGAGGCGATCGACGGCGCCGACGCCCTGCGGCTGCTGGCCCGCGTCGAGGCCGACGTCGTGGTGATGGACGTCCGGATGCCGACCATGGACGGGGTGGAGGCCACCCGCCGCATCTGCCGGGACCGGCCCGCCGGCTCGCCCCGGGTGCTGGTGCTCACCACCTTCGACACGGAGCAGGACGCCTTCGCCGCGCTCCAGGCCGGCGCCAGCGGGTTCCTGCTCAAGAACGTGCCGCCGGAGGAACTGCTGGCCGCCATCCGGGTGGTCGCCCAGGGCGACTCGGTCGTCGCCCCGTCCATCACCCGCCGGCTGCTCGACCGCTTCGCCGGTCGGCTCGGCCCCGGGCCCGCCGAGGACCCCCGGATCGGCCAGCTCACCGAACGCGAGCGGGAGATCCTCCTGCTCGTGGCGCAGGGCCTGTCCAACGCGGAGATCGCCGCCCGGGTGCACGTCGCCGAGGCCACCGTCAAGACGCACGTCGGGCGGATCCTCGCCAAGCTCCAGCTCCGCGACCGGGTGCAGGCCGTGGTCCTGGCGTACGAGAGCGGGCTCGTCACCCCCGGCGGCTGAGCCCGGATACGACCCAGGTCGTACGGGCCCACCCCGTCAGGGGCGCCCCAGGTCGCAGCGGGGTCACCCCGCGCGGGTGGACGCGGTCGCACCGGCGGCGCCCATAGCGTCGGAGACGTCCCAGTCACGATCTCCACGGGGAGCTCCACGTGTCCGTCGCACCTCCCGCGCACGCCACCGCCGGCGTCGCGGTCGCCGCCCACGGCCTGTCCAAGCGGTACGGCTCCGGCCCGGCAGCCGTCGTCGCCCTCGACGGCGTCGACGTCGACTTCGCCGCCGGCCGGTTCACCGCCATCATGGGCCCCTCCGGCTCCGGCAAGTCCACGCTCATGCACTGCCTCGTCGGCCTGGACCGGCCCACCTCCGGCAGCGTGCGCGTCGGCGACGCCGACCTCGCCCGCCTCGACGACAAGCGACTCACCCTGCTGCGCCGCGACCGGGTCGGCTTCGTGTTCCAGAAGTTCAACCTGCTGCCGGCGCTGACCGCCGAGGAGAACATCGTGCTGCCCCTGGCCATCGCCGGCCGGCGCCCGGAGCGGGCCTGGCTGCGCCAGGTCGTCGCCGCGGTGGGGCTCGCCGACCGGCTGCGCCACCGCCCCGCCGAGCTGTCCGGGGGCCAGCAGCAGCGGGTGGCGGTGGCCCGCGCGCTGATCACCAAACCCTGGGTGATCTTCGCCGACGAGCCGACCGGGAACCTGGACTCGCGTTCCGGCGCCGAGGTGCTGCGCCTGCTGCGCGAGGCCGTCGACACCCTCGGCCAGACGGTGGTCATGGTGACCCACGACCCGTCGGCCGCCGGGCACGCCGACCGGGTCGTCTTCCTCGCCGACGGCCGGCCGGTACGCGACCTCACCGCGCCGACCGCCGAGCGCGTGCTCGACGCACTCGCCGGCCTCGACCCGGCGCGCGTACCGGCCGCCGGCCGCGAGGCGGTGACCCGGTGATCAGGACGACCCTGCGCCAGCTGCGCGCCGAGGCGCTGCGCCTGATGCTCTCGTCGCTGGCCATCGTGCTCGGCGTCGCGTTCATCGCCGGCACGCTGATCTTCGTCGACGGGATGCGCGCCGGCGCGTACGAGCGGGCCGGGGCGTTCGACCGGCACACCGACCTCGCCGTGCACTCCACCACGGACGACCCGCTGCCGCCCGCGCTGGTCGAGAAGGTGCGCGCCCTCGACGGGGTCGCCGCCGCCGAGGGCGAGCTGCTCGGCTCCGGCGGGATCGTGGGCGCCGACGGCCGCCCCGTGCTCGGCTACGCCGTCCTCGCCGCGATCCCCGTCGACGCGGCGCTGCGCTCGTACGACGTGGTGGCCGGCCGGTTGCCCGACCGCCCGGGCGAGGTGGTGCTGGACGCCGCGACCGTCGAGCAGGAGGGCTTCGCCCTCGGCAGCGGCGTACGCGTCGGCGGCGGCGGGGGAGCGGCCCGCCCGTACACCCTGGTCGGCACGGTCGACGTGGCCGGCACCGCCCGCGACGTCGGCGGTCCGTTCATCGGCCTGGTCGGCGCGGACGCCCTCGCGGTCACCGGCCAGCGGGGGTACGACCGGATCATGGTGGCGGCCCGGCCCGGCGCGGCCGACGGGACACTGGTCGAGCGGGCCGCCGGGGCCGTCGGCGCCGGCGCGACCGTCAAGACCCGGCAGCGCATCCTCGACGACGCCGTGACCGACGCGGTCCGCGACCTCGAGCAGTTCAACATGGTGCTGCTGACCTTCGCCGGCGTCGCCGTCGTGGTCGCCGGCTTCGTCATCGCCAACACCTTCGCCATCGTGCTGGCCCAGCGGACGCGGCGGACCGCGCTGCTGCGGCTGGTCGGCGCGACCCGGGGCCAGCTGTTCCGCGCCGCGCTGCTGGAGGCCGCGCTGGTCGGGCTGGTCGCCTCCGCCGCCGGCGTGCTGATCGGCGTGGCCCTGGCCGGCGGCATGAACCAGGTGATGACGAGGCTCGACGCGCCGGTCCCCGGCGGGCTCGCCGTCACCGCGTCGACCGTGCTGGTCAGCCTGCTCCTGGGCACGGCGATCACGATGGGCGCCGCCCTGCTGCCCGCGTGGCGGGGCACCCGCGTCGCCCCGGTCGCCGCGCTCACCGACGCGGCGGTCCAGCCCGCCCGGGGTGCCGGCCGGCTCCGGTTGACGGCCGGTGCGGTGGTCTTCGCCGCCGGGATCGCCGCGCTGGTCGCCGCCGCGTACGCCGTGCAGGTGGTCCTGGTGGCCGCCGGCGGCGTACTCACCTTCTTCGGGATCGTGCTCTTCGGCCCGGTGCTCGTGCCGGCGCTGGTCCGGGTGCTGGGGTGGCCGGCCCGCCGGCTGTTCGGTGCCACCGCCGGGCTGGCCGTGGCGAACGCCGTACGCAATCCGCGCCGGATCGCCGCGACCGCCACGGCCCTGGTGATCGGGATCGGTCTGGTGTCGGCCTTCGTGGTCGGCGCCCGCAGCACCAAGGACGGCATCGAGCGCAGCGTGGACGCCGAGATCGGGGTCGACTGGCTGGTCACCGGAATCGGCGGGGACCTCCCGGCACCGCTCGTGGCCGAGCTGCGCGCCCGGCCGGAACTGGCAGTGGTGCACGAGCAGCGCGGCGCCGTCGCCGCCGACGTGCGGGTGCAGGCCGCGCACCCCGCCCTGGTCGGCCGGACCCTGACCGGTGTCGTGTCGGGGCAGGTCGACCGGCTGGGCCCGGGACAGGTGCTGGTGCACCGGGAGTTGGCCGAGGCCCGGGGCTGGACGACCGGCTCCACCGTCACCGTACGCGGCCGGTCGTTGCGGGTGGCCGCAGTCGTCACCGCCGACGGGCCGACGCTCGCCGGCAGCCCCGTACCCGCCGGTCACGTGATCGAGGTGGTGGACGCCGACTTCGCCGCCCTCTTTCCGGACGAGCGGGGCTACCTGGCCGAGATCGACCCCGCCGACGGGGTCTCCGCCGAGCAGGCCCGGGCCGCCATCGAGGCGGTGGTCGCCCGGTACCCGACCGCCAACCTGATGGATCAGGGCGCCTACAAGAAGATGCTCACCGCCACCGTCGACATGCTGCTCGCCCTCGTCACCGCGCTGCTTGGCCTGGCCGTGGTGATCGCGCTGGTGGGGGTCGCCAACACGCTGAGCCTGTCCGTGGTGGAGCGGACCCGGGAGAACGCCGTGCTGCGCGCGGTCGGGCTGACCCGGGGACGGATGCGCGCCATGCTGGCCGTCGAGGCGGTGCTGATGGCACTGGTCGGCGCGCTGCTCGGGGTGGGTCTCGGCACCGGTGTCAGCGCCGCCGCGATGGCCCTGCTGGCCCGGATCAGCGGCGACTTCGCCGTGGTGCTGCCGCTGGGGCAGCTCGGGCTGATCCTCGGGGTGGCGGTGGCGGCCGCCCTGGTCGCCTCGGTGCTGCCGGCCCGCCGCGCGCTGTCGCGGCCCGTGGTCGAGGCGCTCGGCGACCAGTGACATCCGCTGCCCGGTCCCGCCGCCACGCGCCGGCGGGACCGGCCAGCGGCGCCGGGCCGACGACGCCTGTCCCGCCTCGACCGGTTCCTGCCGGTCTGGATCGAACCGATGTGCGGGGCCGGGCGCCGGTGCGCGGACGCGGGCGAGCGGCGACGGGACGGCGCTGGGCCGGGGGCGCGGTCAGCCTGCCGGGGGGTTGGCGGGCTCGACCGGCGTGGTCTGTGTCTCGGTCGGCTCCACCGGCGGCGGCGGGCTCTGCGTCGGGACGGCGGTGCTGGGCGACGGGCCCGGCGGTTCGGCGGTGCCGCTGGGCTCGGGGGACTCCGGGGCGTCCGACCCGCTGGGCTGGGGGGAGACCGGGGGCGCGGTGGCCGACGGCGAAGGGCTGGAGGTGGAGCCGGTCGGCCGGAACGGCCGGCCCGGGTTGGCGGGCTCGTCGTCCTGCTCCGCCGGCGCCTGCGCGTCGCCGCTCGGCTCCGCGGCCGGGGTGGTCGCCTGCGGCACCTTGACCGCCGGCGCGTCGGCCTCGCCCGAGGCGCCGAGCGCCGCACCGAGCCCGGCCAGCGCCACCAGCACGGCCGCCGCGGCGCCGACGAGGGTGCCGCGGCGCCTCCGACGGGCCACGCCGGCGGCGGCCGGCATGTCGGTGCGGGTGCCCGGGTCCACGCCGCCCACGGCTGCGGCGGTGGGCACCATGGCGGTGGCCGCGGAGGGGTCGGAGACGGCGGCCCGCGCGGCCTCGGCCATCGCCGCCGCGCTGCTGAACCGGTCGGCCGGGTCCTTGGCCAGGGCGCGGGAGACCAGCGCGCGGACCGCCTCGGGGACCTCGTGCGGCAGCTCCGGCGGCTCGTCGTCGAGGTGGCGCACGGCGACCTGCAACGGGTTGTCGCCGGTGAACGGCGGGCTGCCGCTGAGGCAGCAGTAGGCCACGGCGCCGAGCGCGTAGATGTCGGTCGCGCCGGACACCGGCCGGCCGGCGGCCTGCTCCGGAGCCATGTAGAGGGCGGTGCCGGGCACCGCGTTCGTGCTGGTGATGCTGGTGACGTTCGTCGACCGGGCGACGCCGAAGTCGACCAGCACGACGCTGCCGTCCTCCTGCACCAGCAGGTTGCTGGGCTTGACGTCGCGGTGCACGATCCCGCCGAGGTGCGCGGCGTGCAGCGCCTGCGCGACCTGCGCGACGATCCCCATCGTCTGGGCCACGTCGAGATGCCCGGCGGCCTCGATCCGCTTGGACAGGGGCTGGCCGGTCACGAACTCCATGACCAGGTAGTCGGCCCGGCTCCCGTCGGGCAGGTCGTCCTCGCCGCAGTCGAAGACCTGCACGATGCCCGGGTGGCGCAGCGCGGCCATGATCCGGGCCTCGGCGCGGAATCGGGCGATGAAGTCGGGGTCGGAGACCAGCGCCGGCAGCAGGACCTTGACCGCGACCTGCCGGCCGAGGACGAGGTCCTTGCCCCGCCAGACGTCGCCCATGCCGCCCGTGGCGACACGCTCGTCCAGGCGGTAGCGACCGCTGAGTACGACCTCCGATGACAACACAGCACCACCGTACCCAGACCCACCGGGATCGGCTCGCCGCCCGCCCCCGGCCCGGCCCGCGCCGGCCGCGACGCGGGGGCGACGCGACCCGACCCGGTTCGGATACCCTGTGACCGGCAGCGGACTGTGCGTGACGCCGATCCGCCCAGGGCGGCCCTACGCTGGATGAACGCGCCGCCGCCCGCGACCGTCGATCGGCGCAGCGTCGCGGGGCGTCGCGCCGTTACAGCGACGGGCCGGCCGAACGGCTAGATAATTCTCACTCTTTTGCCCGCCGAGTGGGCTTGCCCGATCGACCCGGCGCTCCTAGCGTTAGCCCGTCTCGGGCCCGCCCCACGGCGCCGCCGCGGCACCTGCGCCACAGGCCGTGCCGCCACGGCAGAGTCCGGACGTGCCGTCCGGGCGACGCGGTCCCGGGCGTGATCAGGTCAGCGGGGGGCTGAGGGTGCGGGATCAGGTCCGGTTGCCGGGCCGTGCTTGCCTCGCGCACGCCCACGTCGGCGTGCGCTGCCTGCACGTGTCCCCGGGACGAGAGCGGCGGCCGCATGGCGGGTGAGCTGAACGAGGCCGTCGTGGCGGCGCAGGCCGGCGACGAGGACGCCTTCCGCTTCCTCTACCGCAGCCTCCAGCCCGGCCTGCTCCGTTACCTGACCGCCCTGGTCGGCGCGGACGCCGAGGACGTCGCCTCCGAGACCTGGCTGCAGATCTCCCGTGACCTGCCCAGCTTCACCGGCGGCGAGTTCCGGGCGTGGGCTGTCACCATCGCCCGTAACCGGGCCATGGACCACCTGCGCCGGCAACGCCGTCGTCCGTCGCTGCCGGTGCCGGTGCAGGCGCTCGCCGAACTGGCCGGTGACGCCGACACCGCCGAACGGGCCGGCGAGACGATCGGCACCGAGGCGGCGCTCGCGCTGATCGCCACCCTGCCGCCCCGCGAGGCCGAGGCCGTGCTGCTGCGCGCGGTCGTCGGGCTGGACGCCGAGACCGCCGGGCGGGTGCTCGGCCGCAGGCCCGGTGCCGTACGCACCGCCGCCCACCGGGGACTGCGCCGGCTCGCCGCGATGTTGGAACGCCACGACCCGGCCCGGTCGCCGGCCGCGCCCGAGGCCGCCGTGACGCCGCGACCGCGTACCGGCGGACGGCAGGCGTCGCACGTCGAGCCGGCGGACGGTTGACGTGAGGGGATTCAGGATGTTCTTCCGTCGGACCGGGCGGCCTGCCGACCGCGGCGCGGCCGACCGGCTCCTCGACGACGCGCGGGCGGGCGTGCCCCGTACGCCGGAGACCGACGTGTCCGAGCCGCTCAGCCGGCTGCTCGCCGCCGCCGCCGCTCCGGCCCGTCCGGGCGAACTGGCCGGCGAGGAGGCCGCCGTGGCCGCCTTCCGGGCGGCCCGCGCGGCCGGACCAGCCACCGGGGGAGTCCCCGCGCCGCGCCGCCGCCGGTTCACCGCCGGCGCCGTGGCCTGGGGTGCGGGGATCGCCGTCACCGCCACCGCGGGCGCCGCCTTCGCGGCCGTCACGCTCGACCGGGCCGACGACCCGGCCCCGCCGAGGCCCCCCGCCACCCCGGCACCGGCCACCGCGTCGCCAACCACCTCGACGCCGCAGCGCGACGGGCCGACCGCAGCCACCGGCGGCGGCGACCCCACCGGAACCCCGCCCGGTGCCACCGCCCCGCCTGACTCGGGCGTACCTGGCCCCGGGAGCACCACGGGCGCCGCCCCGGGGACGCCGGAGCCGCCCACCGAGCAGCTGCGCGGCCTCTGCCGGGCGTACCTGGCGAAGAAGCCGGCGCAGCGGGAGCGGGCGCTGGACACCCCCGCGTTCGCCGGCCTGGTGACCGCGGCGGGCGGCCGTGGGCAGGTCGAGGGCTTCTGCGGGGACCTGGTGCCCGAGGCGGCGGCGGAGTCGCCGGAGTCGCCGACGAAGCAGAGGCCGTCGCCGACCCCGGGTCCGACCGCCGCCGACTGAGTCGTCCGCCCTTCTCCGGACAGCCCGCGTGGCCGCCACCGGCTGAGCCGGCGCGGCCGATTCCCCCGGCCGTCGCGGCGGGCCGGGGCCGCCCGTTTGCGCTGCACGTTCCGGCCGGTAGGACGAAATTCGTCTGCTAGACAGGAACGGGTGGGGTCGTCGCCGCCCTCGCCGATGACGGTGGGTGGCGTTACGGTGACACCGATCGGAAGTCTGCCGGGAAGGGAGACCGCCCTGTGGTGACGTCGCCGGAGCTCGACCGGACCACCGTTCTGCGGGAGTCCGCCGCCGCCGAGGGCCACCTCGCGCGCATCTGCTTCAAGACCGGTCCACCGACACACACCGGCGTCGAACTCGAATGGACCGTGCACGACGCCGCCGATCCCGCCCGCCCGGTCGACGGCGAGCGGCTACGGGCGGCTCTGGGGCGGCACAGCCCCCGCACCCTCGACCGCGCGAGCCCCGCCGATCCGCTCCCGCACGGTGGCACCGTGACCGTGGAGCCGGGCGGGCAGCTGGAGATCTCCACCGCGCCACGCTCCTCGCTCGCCACCCTCATCCACGCGACCGACCGCGACATCGCCGAGCTGAGCGGCCTGCTCGACGCCGCCGGGCTGGTCCTCGGCCGCAGCGGCATAGACCCGCACCGGCCGCCCCGGCCGGTGGTCGAAGGCCCCCGCTACCGCGCCATGCGCCACGTCTTCGACCGGCGCGGGCCGGCCGGCCGGACGATGATGTACAGCACCGCCGGCCTCCAGGTCTGCCTGGACGCGGGGGAACCGGAGCACCTGCCGGACCGGTGGGCGGCGGTGCACGCGCTCGGGCCGCCCCTGCTGGCCGCGTTCGCCACGGCCGACCGGCACGCCGGGCGCAGCACCGGCTGGGCGTCCGCCCGGATGGCGGCCTGGTACGGCATCGAGCCGGCCCGCACCCGTCCCGTCTGGACGCCGACGACCGACGTGGACCCCGTCACCGCCTGGACGAGGTACGTCCTCGCCGCGCCGCTGCTCTGCGTGCGCGGCGACGGCCCCGACTGGACGCCGCCGCCGGGGATCACGTTCGCCGACTGGGTCGACGGGGCGCTGCCCCGGCCGCCCACCACCGACGACCTCGACTACCACGTGAGCACCCTCTTCCCGCCGGTGCGGCCCCGGGGCTACCTGGAGCTGCGCTACCTCGACACGCAGCCGGGCCGCGGCTGGATGCTCCCGCTCGCGGTGCTGGCCGTCCTGCTCGCCGACCCCGCCACGGTCCGCGCGGCCCGCGACGTCGCCGGTCCGGTGGCGCACCGCTGGTACCCCGCCGCCCGCCACGGCCTGCGCGATCCGGCGCTGGCCGCCGCCGCGGCGGACCTGTTCGACCTGGCCCTCGCGGCCCTGCCCCGGCTCGACCTGCCGGCGGCCCTGCACGACGACATCGACCGAGGCGTACGGCGGCGGCGCGACGCCGCGGGAAGGAGCCACCGGTGACCGGGACGACCACCCAGTCGACGGGCGCGGAGCAGCTGCGCAGCCGGATCGCGGCGGAGCTGGCACGCACCCGTGCCCGCACGGCCCTGCTGACCGAGGCCGTCGACGAGGCCGACCTGGTGCGGCAGCACTCGCCGCTGATGTCCCCGCTGGTCTGGGACCTCGCCCACGTCGGCAACCAGGAGGAACTCTGGCTGGTCCGGGACGTGGGCGGGCGCGAACCCGTACGGCGGGACATCGACGACCTGTACGACGCGTTCAAGCAGCCCCGCCGGGACCGCCCGACGCTGCCGCTGCTGCCCCCGCAGGAGGCCCGCGCCTATCTGCTCACCGTCCGGGACAAGGTGCTCGACCTGCTGGACCGGGTCGCGTTCACCGAGCGACCGCTGGTCGCCGACGGGTTCGCCTTCGGCATGATCGTGCAGCACGAGCAGCAGCACGACGAGACGATGCTCGCCACCCACCAGCTGCGTGCCGGCCCGGCGGTGCTGCACGCCCCGCCGCCGCCGGAGCCGCGCGTGCGGGTCGACGCCGAGGTGCTGGTGCCGGCCGGCGAGTTCACCATGGGCACCGACACCGACCCGTGGGCACTGGACAACGAGCGCCCCGCCCACCGGGTCCATCTGCCGGCGTACGTCATCGACGCCGCGCCGGTGACCAACGGGCGCTACCGCGAGTTCATCGCCGGCGGTGGCTACGACGACCCGCGCTGGTGGAGCCCCGACGGCTGGCGGCACCGCCGGGAGGCGGAGCTGGTCGCGCCGATGCACTGGCGACGCGACGGCGACGGCTGGGCCTGCCGGCGGTTCGGGCTGTGGGCGCCGGTACGCGACGACGAGCCGGTGGTGCACGTCTGCTTCCACGAGGCGCAGGCGTACGCCGCGTGGGCCGGCAAGCGGCTGCCGACCGAGGCGGAGTGGGAGAAGGCGGCGCGCTGGGACCCGGCCACCGGCCGCTCCCGTCGCTACCCCTGGGGCGACGACGACCCCACCGCCGAGCACGCCAACCTGGGCCAGCGGCACCTGTGGCCCGCGCCGGTGGGCGCCTACCCGGCCGGCGCCTCGCCGCTGGGCGTGCACCAGCTCATCGGCGACGTGTGGGAGTGGACCTCCACCCCGTTCCGGGGGCACCCCGGCTTCACCGCGTTCCCCTACCGCGAATACTCGGAGGTCTTCTTCGGCGACGAGCACCGGGTGCTGCGCGGCGGGTCGTTCGGCACCGACCGGGCCGCCTGCCGGGGCACCTTCCGCAACTGGGACTTCCCGATCCGGCGGCAGATCTTCAGCGGCTTCCGCTGCGCCCGGGACGCCCGGCCGGAGGAGGCGCAGCCGTGAGGACGGACTCGCGGGGCGGTGCCGCCTGATGTGCCGCCACCTGGCCTACCTGGGGCCGCCGGTGACCCTGCGGGAGCTGCTGTTCGACCCGCCGTACTCGCTCGTGCGGCAGTCCTGGGCGCCGCGCGACATGCGCGGCGGAGGGACGATCAACGCCGACGGCTTCGGCATCGGCTGGTATCCGGGCGACGGGGAGCCGGTGCGCTACCGGCGCTCGCAGCCGATCTGGAGCGACCCGACCATCGCCCAGCTCGCGGAGGTGACCTCGGCCGGCGCGGCGCTGGCCGCCGTCCGCTCCGCCACCGTGGGCATGGCGGTGCTCGACGGGGCCGCCGCCCCGTTCGCCGACGGGCGCTGGCTGTTCAGCCACAACGGGGTGGTGCGGGGCTGGCCCGACTCGATGGTCCCGCTCGCCGCCACCCTGCCCGTACGCGACCTGCTCACGCTCGACGCGTCCACCGACTCGGCACTGCTGTGGGCGCTGGTGCGCCACCGGCTGCGGGCCGGGGTGAAGCCGGCGCGCGCCATCGCCGAGACCGTGACGGCGGTGGCGGCGGCCGCACCCGGTTCCCGGCTCAACCTGCTGCTCACCGACGGGCGCACCGTGGTGGCCAGCGCGGCCGGGCACGCGCTGTCGATCCGCGCGACGCCGGCCTCGGTGCTGCTGGCGTCCGAACCGCACGACGACGACCCCGGCTGGCAGGCGGTGCCGGACGGGCGACTGGTGGAGGCCACCGCGACGGGGGTGCGCGTCCATGCCCTCGCCGAGGTCTGACCGCCGGTCGACAGGGACTTTCCACCCGACGACGAAGGGGATGACATGAGCGCGGAGCCGCTGGAGATCCACCTGGAGGAGCAGGACCTGGGCCGCAGCCTGCGGGAGGACGTCCGCACCGGCCTGACGGCCGAGGAGAAGTGGCTGCCGCCCAAGTGGTTCTACGACGCCCGCGGCAGCGAGCTGTTCGAGGAGATCACCCGGCTGCCGGAGTACTACCCGACCCGGGCCGAGCGCGCGGTGCTGGCTGAGCGGGCCGCCGCGATCGCCGAGCTGACCGGGGCGAAGACGCTGATCGAGCTCGGTTCGGGCTCGTCGGAGAAGACCCGGCTGCTGCTGGACGCGTTCACCCGCCGGGGCGGGCTCGGCACGTTCGTGCCGCTGGACGTGTCGGTCAGCGCGCTGCGGCAGTCCACCGCCGAGATCGCCGCCGACTACCCGGGGCTGCGGGTGCGCGGCATCGTGGGGGACTTCACCCGCCACCTGGACCGCCTGCCGACCGGCGGGCGCCGGCTGGTGCTCTTCCTGGGCGGCACGATCGGCAACCTCCTGCCGGCCGAGCGGGCGCGGTTCCTCGCCGCGATGCGGGCCGCGCTGGAGCCGGGGGACTGGTTGCTGATCGGCACCGACCTGGTGAAGGATCCGGCGGTGGTGGTGCCGGCGTACGACGACGCGGCCGGGGTCACCGCCGAGTTCAACCGCAACGTGCTGCGGGTGGTCAACCGGGAGCTGGGCGCCGACTTCGACCCGGACGGGTTCGCCCACGTCGCGCTCTGGGACGCCGAGCGGGAGTGGATCGAGATGCGGCTGCGGGCGCGGCGGCCGATGCGCGTACGGGTGCTGGACCTGACGGTCGCCTTCGCCGAGGGCGAGGAGCTGCGTACGGAGGTGTCGGCGAAGTTCCGGCCAGAGGGGATCGCCGCCGAGCTCGGCTCGGCCCGCTTCGCCGCCCACGACTTCTGGACCGATCCGGCCGGCCTGTTCGGCGTCACGCTGGCCCGCGCCGAGTGACGGGTGCGGCGCGCCAGGTGACCGGCGGGTGAGCATCTTCACCCGCCGGGGCCGGGCCGATCGGTGATCGGCTAGGCTGGGCGGCGCGAAGGGGAGTAGCCCCCAATGTCGTGGTCGACACACTGGTGCGTTCCGCATCCGGCCACGCGGCCTCGTCATCCGAGGCGGGCGAGACCTTCGACCCAGGCTGTTGCAGCCGGGTCGAGGGCGCCCCGTACCTCCTCCCGGCTTGATCCGGAAGGATGTCATGGAAGGTTTCCTCGTCGCGCTGGTCGTCAGCTTCGGCGTCATCTTCGTCGCCGAGCTGGGGGACAAGTCCCAGCTGATGGCCCTGACCTTCGCCACCCGCTTCAAGACCGTGCCGGTCCTGATCGGGATCACCGTCGCCACCGCCGTGGTGCACCTGGCCTCGGTGGCGATCGGTTACGGGCTCGGCGCCGCGCTGCCGACGGAGTGGATCTCGCTCGTCGCGGGCCTGGCGTTCCTCGGTTTCGGCGCGTGGACCCTGCGCGGTGACTCGCTCACCGAGGAGGAGAAGCGCAAGGCCGAGAAGAGCAGCAAGTCCGCCATCGTCGCGGTGTCGGTCGCGTTCTTCCTGGCCGAGCTGGGCGACAAGACCATGCTGGCCACGATCACCCTCGCCACCCAGTACGGCTGGTTCGGCACCTGGCTCGGCTCCACGATCGGCATGGTGGCGGCGGACGCGCTCGCCATCCTCGTGGGGCGGATGCTCGGCCGGCGGCTGCCCGAGAAGACCATCAAGTACGGCGCCGCGGTGCTCTTCGCGATCTGCGGGCTCTGGCTGATCCTGGAGGCCGTCACGCAGCTCACCTGACGGCCGACCACCGCCCCGCCGGCCACTGCCGCCCGCCGGCCACCGCCGCGCCGCCGGCCACTGCCCCGCCGCCGGCCACTGCCCCGCCGCCGGCCACTGCCCCGCTGGCGGCCGACTACCACCCCGCTGGCGGGGTAACGCCAGCGGATGGGTGTCGAGGAGATCCTGCGCCACGGCTACCAGATCCTGGTCACCGCGGTGGAGGTCGCCGGGGCGGTGGTCATCTTCGTCGGGGCGGCGTGGGCGGCGCTGCGGTTCGTGGTCGAGGGGCTGCGGCACCGCAGCGCCGCCGTGTTCACCCCGATCCGGCTCTCCCTGGGGCGGTTCCTCACCCTCGGGCTGGAGTTCCAGCTCGCGGCGGACATCCTGCGTACGGCGGTGTCGCCGACCTTCGCCCAGATCGGGCAGTTGGCGGCCATCGCCGCGATCCGGACCGCGCTGAACTACTTCCTGGGTCGGGAGATCCGCCAGGAGCAGCAGCAGGTGCGGGGGGCGGAGCGCGGCGGGTGATCCGGGTTCTGGTCACCGCCGTCACGGCGGCCGCCGCCCTGGCCGGGCTGGCGGTGCTGGTCGGCACGGGCTCCTGGCGCTCGGCGATGCGGGTGCTGCTGGACCTGCTCACCGCCGCCGGCCTGCTGCGGCTCGCCGGCGGCCAGGACTGGCCGGACCTGGCCGCCGCGGCGGCGATCGTGCTGCTGCGCCGGCTGCTCTGGGCCGCGCTCACCGCCGGCGCGCCGCCCGGGCGCGTCCACAACCCGCCGCAGCGGGCACCGGACGCGCCCGGATGAACAGCGCGCCCCGACCCGGCGCGGTGCACCCTGATCCGGCGCCAGCCCGGCAGAGCCCGCCCGACGCGGCGCGGTGACCTGCCGGCGCCGGGCGGGCCGGTTCGGTCAGCCCTCTCCGCGCTGGTAGACGTCCGGAATGCCGTCGCGGTCGGCGTCCACCTGTTCCTCCTGCGCGATGCGCCGGTAGGCGGCGTTGCGCCGTACCAGCACGACGGTGGCGAGCAGCGCGGAGATCATCGAGCCGGCCAGCACGGCCGCCTTGACGTTGTCGTCGGCGGCGGTGCCGGGACCGAACGCCAGTTCACCGATCAGCAGGGAGACGGTGAACCCGATCCCGGCGAGCAGCGCCACCCCGAGCAGGTCGGTCCAGGTGATGTCCTCGTCGAGCTGGGCGCGAGTGAACCGGGCGAGCAGGTACGTCGAGCCGAAGATCCCGACGACCTTGCCGATCACCAGGCCCGCAACGACGCCGATCACGATCGGGTCGGTGACGATGGCGCCCAGGTCGGCGCCGCGCAGCGAGACACCGGCCGCGAAGAACGCGAAGACGGGTACGGCGATACCGGCGGAGATCGGACGCCAGCGGTGTTCGAGGTGCTCGGCGAGCCCGTGCGAGTCGCCTGCCTTGCCCCGCAGGACGGGCACGGTGAAGCCCAGCAGGACGCCCGCCACGGTGGCGTGCACCCCGGAGGCGTGCATGAGGGTCCACGCGGTCGCGGCGAGCGGGATCAGCGCCCACCACCACGTCTTGCGCCGCTGCACGAGCAGGCCGAACACGGCGATCGGCAGCAGGGAGGCCAGCAGCGGCAGCGGGCTGAAGTCGTCGGTGTAGAAGATCGCGATGACGGTGATGGCGAGCAGGTCGTCGACCACGGCGAGGGTGAGCAGGAAGGCGCGCAGGCCCTGCGGCAGGTGCGAGCCGATGACGGCCAGCACGGCCAGGGCGAAGGCGATGTCCGTCGCGGTGGGGATGGCCCACCCCCGCAGCCCGTCGCCGCCGAGGTTGACCGCGAGGTAGATCAGGGCGGGCACCGCCATGCCGCCGACCGCCGCGACCACCGGCAGCGCCGCCCGGCGGGGGTCGCGCAGTTCGCCCGCGACGAACTCCCGCTTGAGTTCCAGCCCGACGACGAAGAAGAAGATCGCCAGGAGACCGTCGGCGGCCCAGGCGGCCAGGTCCAGGTCCAGGTGCAGGGCCGCGCCGCCCGACCAGGGCACCCACGCGCCGAGGGCGGCGTAGGAGGACTCCCAGGGCGAGTTCGCCCAGGTGAGCGCGATCATCGCGCCGAGCAGCAGGAGCCCGCCGCCGACGGTCTCGGTGCGCAGCACGTCCGCCAGGAACCGGGCCTCCGGCCAGGACGTACGCGAGAAGAACCGCCGGTTCGGGCGGGGGCGGTCGGCGTGCGGGGTGCGGTCGGTCATGCGCGGGTCCACCTCGGTCTTGGGCAGCACGGGACGACGCCGACCAGGCTTCCCGGCACACCGTTGCCGACCTTATCCAGCGGCGGCCTGACCGGCGAGTCGGGACGGCCGATTGCCACCGAGGTCACGCCCGGTCGGTTTCTCCCGCCACCCGGAACGCCGTACGCCCGTTTGTCCGGTGGTGGGTCGGGCGCATATGTCAAGGGCCGAAAATACGTAACTCGGGACATAAGCCGTATGAGTCGCTTTAATGGTTTCACGAGATTAAGTCGACCTTGGGGGTTTTCGTGAAGTTCTTTGGCGTTACCGGCCCGGTACGGGGGCGCGCCTGATGGACGTGTACCGCCAACTCCGCCTCGTGCGCCGGCACTGGTGGATCGTGCTCCTGACCGTCATGGTCGCGCTCGGCGTCACCGCCCTCGTCACCGTCCGGGCGCAGCCCCGCTACGTCGCGTCGGTGACCTTCTTCGTCACCACGCCCAGCCAGGGTGTCACGGACGCCTACCAGGGCGGCCTCTTCCTCCAGCAGCGGGTCAAGTCGTACGCGGAACTGCTGACCAGCGACCGCCTCGCGCAGAGCGTGGTCGCCGAGAACTCCGTCGGGCTGACCGCCGAGGAGATCCAGCGCCGGGTCAGCACCTCGACCGAGACCGGCACCGTGCTGCTGCGCGCGTCCGTGACCGACACGGACCAGAACCGGGCCCTGAAGGTCACCGAACTGCTCTCGGCGAAGTTCGTCGAGCTGGTGCAGAAGGTGGAGACGACCCAGGACGGCAAGGCCGGCCCCATCCGCATCGAGGTGGTCAGCGGGCCCCGGGTCACCCCGACGCCCGTATCGCCGCAGCCGGTGCGCAACTTCGCCGTCGGTACCCTGCTCGGCCTGCTCGCCGGCGTGGGCCTGGCGATCCTGCGGGGGGTCGCCGACGTCCGCCTGCGCGACGCCGCCGGCCTCCAGCGCACCACCGGCAGCCCGCTGCTCGGCGAGATCCCCTTCGAGAGCACCGCGAAATCGCAACCGCTGATCGTCGGCGAGGCGGCGAACTCCGCCCGGGCCGAGGCGGTGCGCAAGCTGCGTACCAATCTGCGCTTCGTCGACGTGCACGAGCCCGCCCGGGTCATCGCGGTCACCAGCGCCCTTCAGGGGGAGGGCAAGACCACGCTCTCCTGCAACCTCGCGATCGCCCTGGCCGAGGCCGGCTGGCGGGTGCTGCTGGTCGACGCCGACCTGCGCCGGCCGAAGGTCGCCGACTACCTGGGCCTCGACGCCGGCATCGGGCTCACCGACGTGCTGGTCGGTGACGTCCAGGTCGGTGACGTGGTGCAGCGCTGGGGCGACAAGTCCCTGCTGGTGCTCCCGAGCGGCTCGGCGCCGCCCAACCCCAGCGAGCTGCTCGGCTCCAAGGCGATGGCGGACCTGCTGCTCGCCCTGCGGGAGTCGGCGGACATCGTCATCATCGACACCGCCCCGCTGCTGGCCGTGACCGACGGCGTGGTGGTGGCCGTGCAGGCCGACGGCGCGCTGCTGGTCTCGCAGCAGGGCCGCACCTCGCGCAGCCAGGTGGCGCAGGCGGCCCGCGCCCTGAACTCGGTCTCCGTGCGGTTGCTCGGCTGCGTGCTGAACATGGCCAAGGTCGCCAAGGCGGAGGCCTACCAGTACGAGGCCTACCGGGTGGTCGCGGGCGCCGCGACGCCGGACCTGCCGGCCGATCCGGCCCCGGTGGCCCGGCACGCGGAGCGCGCCGACGTCGTCAGCGACCGTACGCAGGAACTCACCCGGCTGTCCCGATGAGCGCCGCGAGGGGTCGCATCGACCGTTCGATCTCCTCCGCGCAGCGCCGGAAGTCGGCGACGGTACCGCCGATGGGGTCCCGCAGGTCGTCCGCGTCGGGGGTGGCGGGTTGCAGCCGCCCCCGGGCGCGGGCGGCCGCTTCGACCGCCGCCCGCAGGGGAGCGTGGGCCGGAGTCGTCGCCGGTTCGGCGGCGGCGGCCAGCCGGCCGAACTGCCGGACGGTGAACGTCCGGTGCAGCGCGGCCGGCGCGAGCGCGGTGCACACCGAGCGCTGGCGGCGCGTCGCCGCGAGCACCAGCGTCGCCCCGACCAGATGCTCCGGGCGCAGCCGCCGGCTGCGGAAGTCGGTCGGGTCCCCGCCGGTCTCCGCCGCCAGGTCCGCCGCGTACGGGTGCATCGGCAGGTCGTCGACGGCGTCGGTGCCGGCGCTGGTGACCGTGACCGCCCGCCCGGCCAGCAGGCGGCGGGCGATGTACTCGGCCATCGGTGAGCGGCACAGGTTGGCGTGGCAGACGAACAGCACCCGGTCGACCATGCGGACCCCTCTCGTCGGTGCCGTCGCGGACGGTGGCGCCGCGCCGGTCGCCGGCCGTCGGAGCCGGCCGGCCGTGGAGGGGATGTCGGCATCGTACGCGGGCCGGACGCCCCGACGTCACGGTGCCGCGCCGAGCGGGGCTGTCCGGACGGGGGCGGGTCGGTGAGGGTCGGGATCCTGTCGTACCACTTCCCGCCCGAGCCGGCGTTCATCCCGGGCAGTCTCGCCGAGGAGCTCGCCGTGCGGGGGCACGAGGTGAAGGTGCTCACCGGCTTCCCCGACTATCCCGGCGGCCACGTCTATCCGGGTTGGCGGCAGCGCTGGCGGCACGAGACCCGCAGTGAGCGGTTGACCGTACGGCGGGTGCCGCGCTACTCGGCGGGCGACGGCTCGGTGCGCACCCGGATGGCCGGGCACCTGTCGTTCGCCGGCAGCGCGACGCTGACCGGGCGGTCGTTCCTGGCCGACGTCGACGCCCTCTACGTGCACCTGCCGCCGGCGAACGCCTTCGCGGCGGCGGCCCTGCTGCGGGTGCTGGGCCGGGTGCCGACCGTCGTGCACGTGCAGGACGTCTGGGCGGAGGACGAGCCCGTCGGGGCCGAGAACGGGCGGTGGGCCGCACGGATCGCCGCCGCGATGACGCGCGCCTACCGGGCGGCCGACCGGGTCGCGGTCGCCGCGCCGTCGCTGCGTGGCCGGGTGGTCGCGGCGGGCGCGGACCCGGCCCGGGTGCGGGTGGTGCTCAACTGGACCGACGAGCGGATCTTCCAACCCGCGCGGCCCAGCCGGGCGGCCCGCAGGCTGGTGCGGCGCGACGAGCGCTGCGTGGTGATGCACGCCGGCACGATCGGTGCCCGGCAGGGACTGGAGACCGCGGTGCGGGCGGCGGCGGCGCTGGACCACACCGTGGACCTCGTCCTGGTGGGATCGGGCGCGGACGAGCGGCGGGTGCGGGGGCTCGCCGCCGAACTGCGCGCCGAGAACGTGCGCTTCGTCGAGCGGCGGTCGCCGCCGGACATGCCGGACCTGTACGCCGCCGCCGACTACCAGCTCGTCATGCTGCGGAACCTGCCCGAGCTGCGCAGCACCCTGCCGGCGAAGCTCCAGGCGGCGTTCTCCTGCGCCGCGCCGGTGGTGGCCTCCGCCGGCGGCGACACCGCCGAAATGGTGGAGCGGGCCCGGGCGGGGCTCTCCTGCCCGCCGGAGGACTGGGCGAGCCTGGCCGACCGGTTCTGGCTGGCCGCGACCATCCCGCCCCCCGCCCGCACCGACATGGGCCGGCGCGGCCGCGAGGCGTACCTACGCGAGATGTCGATGTCGGCGGGCGTGGACCGGATCGAACGGCTGCTGTACGAGGCGGCCGCCGGGCGCGCCGGCGTGCGGTGAGCGACGAACGGGGCTCGCCTGGCAAGCGACCGCGTCATCACCGGTTGAAACCGATCGTTAGCAGTGTGCAACGGCAGCGGAATGCGGCCCGGTGGCCGTCTTCCAGGAAGGACGTGTGGTGTGACGGAGAGCGCGAGACCGCGTCGACGGCGTGGTCGTTCCCGCCGGCGGAGGCAGGTGCGCCGGGCCCTGCTCGCCGCCCTCGTGGTGGGCTCCCTGCTGCTGCTCACCGCCGGCTGGGTGGGCTTCCGGGGCTGGCAGGCCCGCGCCCACCTGCTCAACGCCGCCGGCCTGGCCCGGGAGCTCAGCGCGCAGGTGCTCGGGGGCGACACCGCCCGGGCGCAGCGCACCCTCGCGGCGTTGCAGGAGCAGTCCGGCAGTGCCCGGGCGGCGACCGGTGACCCCGGCTGGTGGGTCGGTCGGCGCACCCCGTACGCCGGCGACAACCTGGCGGCGGTCCGGCAGATCTCGGTGGCCATCGACGATCTGGCCCGGCAGGCGTTCCCGCCGCTGCTGCGCGCCGACCTGACCAGCCTCGTACCTGCGGGCGGGCGCCTGGACGTGGCGCGGTTGCGGGCCCTGTCGGCCGAGTTGGCCAGGGTCAACTCGGCGGTACGGGGGGCCCGGGACAGCCTCGCGACGGTGCCCACCGACGGCCTGGTCGCCCAGGTCCGGCAGGCGCTGGCCGACCTGCGCGGCGAGATCGACCGGCTGGCCGGGCTGACCGCCGCCGCCGACCAGGCCAGCCGGCTGCTTCCGCCGCTGCTGGGCGCCGACGGCCACCGCACCTACCTCTTGGTCTCCCAGAATCCCGCCGAGCTGCGCGCCACCGGCGGCATGATCGGCGCGTACGCCGTCGTGCACGCGGCCGACGGTCGGGTCCGGATGGGGCGGCAGGGCAGCAGCAGCGCACTGGGCCGGTTCGTGCCGCCGCTGAAGGTGCCCGCGGAGGTGCGCGGGATCTGGGCCGACCTGCCGGGGATCTACCCGGCCGACGTCAACCTCACCCCGCACTTCCCGACCGCCGCCGCCCTCTACCGGGAGATGTTCCGACGGCGTACGGGCACCGCCGTGGACGGGGTGCTCGCGGTCGACCCGGTGGTGCTGTCGTACCTGCTCAAGGCCACCGGCCCGGTGATGGTGCCCGGCGGGGTCCCGCTGGCTGCCGAGAAGGTCGTGCAGACGGTGCTCAGCGACAGCTACCAGCGGATGGACAACGAGAAACAGGACGCCTTCTTCGCCGCGTCCGCCGCCGCCGTGTTCGACGCGCTCGTCACGAAGAATATTGACCCGAAGGCGTTATTGTCCTCATTTGACCGTGCTGTCACTGAACGCCGGATATTGTTCTGGAGTGCCCGACCCGAGGAGCAACGGACGATCGGCGACAGCCGGATGGCCGGGACGCTCCCGGAGAAGGACACCGTGCCGACCGTCGGCGTGTTCCTCAACGACGGCAGCGGCGCGAAGCTCGGCTACTACCTCCGGCCGTCGGCGACCCTGGCGGTCGGCGACTGCCGGCCCGACGGCCGCCGAGAGCTCCGGCTCCGGGTCACCCTGCGCTCGTCGGCGCCCAGGTCGGGTCTCAGCGAGTCGGTCCTCGGCCTCGGTCTGGCCGGCGACCCGTACACCGTCCGCACGTTGGTGTCGGTGCACAGCCCGGCCGGCGGGGCGGTGCTCGCCGCCCGTCTGGACGGCGCCGAGACGGCCGTCGGCAGCGGCACCGAACGGCGTCGCCAGGTCGGCACCGTCAACGTCGAGGTCGGCCCGGGGCAGTCGCGCACGTTGGAGGTCACCGTACTGACGGCGACCACCGGCGTCGGCACCGCCGAGCTGTGGCTGACCCCCACCGCCACCCCATGGACCACCCAAGTTGTTTCCGCACCAAGCTGTGATCAGTAGGAGGGAACCAATCATGCGGCTATCCCGCATCATCATGGCGCTCACGGTCGGTATGGCCGTGCTGGCCGCGCCGACCGCAGCGGGGGCGGCCCAGCCGCAGCCGGCGCCCGGCACCGGAACGCCACAGCCACCGGTCTACCCGCCCGGCCCCGCGACGCTCGCGGTGAGCCCGCCGACCGTCTTCGTCGGCCAGACCGCCACCCTGATCGGTAGCGGCTGGACGCCGGGCGAGACGGTCATCATCACCGTCAGCACGTCGCCGCTCGCCGCTGCCGTACCGGGTGCCGAGCGGGCGCGCCGCAGCAACGGCGAGATGGTCGCGATGGCGCCGGTCTCGTTGCAGCGGGCGCCCCAGCCGAGCCCCAGCACCATCGTGGTCACGGCGGACGGGGCCGGCAACTTCCGCACCACCTACACACCGCGTCACCCGGGCAGGTACACCTTCCGGGCCGTCGGCCAGACGTCGGACCAGGTGGCGACCGCGACGCTGACCGTGCTCAAGAAGCACGCGCCGCCGCTGCCCGTCACGGGCGACAGCCTGAGCACCCCGATGAAGTTCGGCGGCGGCCTCGTCGGCGCCGGCGCGGTGCTCCTGCTGCTGTCGCTGGTTTGGCGCAAGCGTCACCGCTTCGGCATGGGAGCCGCGCGCTGACGGTGAACTCCCTCCGGGCAGGGCCCGGACACCGCGAAACGGCTGGCGCCCGTCGGACAACTCCGACGGGCGCCAGCCGTCCGCCTGCCCGGCCCCGGTCGCCCGACGCGGTGGGCCCGCCCGCTCCGCGGTGGGCCCGCCCGCTCCGCGGCGGGGTCGGCCGCCGGGGCGACCGGCCGTGCGGGCGTCCTCGGCCGGCAGGCGGGGGCATGGCACCATGACCGTGTCCTGCCCGCCGGGTGGGCGGGACACGACATCTGATGGAGTCGGAATGACAGGACTGGCCGGCGCGCCGGTGCCGGGGCTGACGCCACTGTGGACGCACGACCCGAGCGCCGCCGGTCCCTACCGGCTGGTTGGCCGGCTCGGCTCGGGCGGCCAGGGAGTGGTCTACCTCGGCGAGGACGGGCAGGGCCACCGGGTGGCGGTCAAGATGATCAACATCGACCTGAGCGATCCCCGGGCGCGTTCGCAGTTCATGAAGGAGATCGCGGCGGCGCGCCGCGTCGTGCCGTTCTGCACCGCGCAGGTGCTCTTCGCCGACGTCGACGGCGAACGACCGTACGTGGTCAGCGAGTTCATCGAGGGTCCCACGCTGCACCGGCACGTACGCGAGCACGGCCCGGTCACCGGCAACGCGCTGCACCGCCTGGCGGTCGGCACCGCCACCGCGCTCGCCGCGATCCACCGCTGTGACGTCGTGCACTGCGACCTGAAGCCCGACAACGTGGTGCTCGGCCGGGACGGCCCCCGGGTGATCGACTTCGGCATCGCCCGCGCGCTGGGCGTCACCGAGACGGTGACCAGCCGGGTGCTGGGGACCACCGCGTACATGGCTCCGGAGCGGTTCCGCAACGACGACTCGGTCGGGCCGCCCTGCGACGTCTTCGCCTGGGCCGCCACCATCGCCTTCGCGGCGGGGGGCCGCCCGCCGTTCGGCACCGACTCGCTCTTCGCGGTGATGCACCGGGTGTTGAACGACCCGCCCGACCTGCCGCCCCTGCCACCGGGCCTCGACGAGCTGATCCGGCAGTGCCTGGCCAAGGACCCGGCGGACCGGCCGGGGGCCGAGCAGGTGCTGATGCGGCTGCTCGGGCAGGACGTCGCGGCGCCCGGCCCGCTGCGCCACGAGAGCGTGCTCCGCCTGGGCAACGAGACCGCCGGCGCGCCCACGCCGAACCAGCCGCTGCCGTTGCCCCGTCCCGCGTCGGACGCGCCGCCGGAACCGACGTCGCCGACCCGAGTCGGTACGGCACCGGTGGGCCGGGCCGAACCGACGCGTGGTGCGCAGAGCCGGTCTGCGGATCCCGCCCCCGCCGACCAGGCGGGCGGCGGCTGGGCGCGGCGGCTGCGCCGGGAGTCGGTCGACGCCTGGGGCATCTCGACCGCGATCTTCCTCGGCTCGGTCGGCGCCGCCGCCGGCTACGTCGCGTCGAGCGGGGTGGGCGTGGCCGCGGCGACCGGGGCGAGCGCCTTCGGCGTGGTCTACGTGGTCCGGCTGCTGGTCGCGGTGGCGCTCGGCGAGCGGGCCGAGCTCCCCTGACCGACGGGCGCCGGGCCCGCCGCCGCCCGTGGCGCCGCCCCGATAGGTTGACTGCCGTCAGTCGACCCGCGAGGAGGACGTCCCATGGCCCCAGCCCCGCCGCGCGCACGACAGTGGCTGCCGTACACCGCAGCCGTCACCGCCGGGCTGCTGGTCATCGTCGGGGCGTTCGTGCTCGTACGGCAGCGGGACGCGGGCACCGACCGGCCCCGGGCCGACTGCGCCGTCCGTCTGGACGTCAACTCCTCGACGGAGAAGGCGGCGCTGCTGGTCGAGCTGGCGAAGCGGTACAACGACAGCGACCGGTCGCTCGACGGCGGCGGCTGCGCCCAGGTGCACGTCAGCGCCCTGAACTCGGGCCGGGCCACCGAGGTGCTGGCCGCCGGCTGGAGCGGCACCGGCCTGCCGCAGCCGCAGGTCTGGTTGCCGACGTCGAGCCTGTGGACGGGCCAGCTCCGGCTGCTCGACGAGGCCGCCGGGCGAACGCCGCAGACCCCGGACCGCTACCCGTCGATCGCCAACAGCCCGCTGGTCATCGCGATGCCGCAGCCCAAGGGCGAGCTGGTACGCCAGCGCGGGCCGCTGGGCTGGGGGGAGATCCTCGGCCTCTCCGGGCGGCAGGGCTGGGCGGGCTTCGGCAGGCCGGAGTGGGGCCGCTTCACCTTCGGCAAGGACAACCCGAACCTCTCGACCTCGGGTCTGGCGGCCACCATCGCCACCTACTACGCCGCCGCGAAGCGCTCCAGCGACCTGACCACGTCGGACCTGGCCGATCCGGAGGTGACCCGGTTCGTCCGGCAGATCGAGGCCAACGTGTCGCACTACAGCGACGACTCGGTGGAGCTGCTCCGCGACCTCGCCGAGGCCGACCTGGCCGGCGGGGGCGCCGGCGACATGAGCGCCATCGTCATGCAGGAGGAGCTGGTCCACCTCTACAACGAGGGGGGACTGAGCCCGCGGCAGGAGGGCCAGGAGCGGGGCCCCCGGCCGAAGGTGCCGCTGGTCGCCGTGCACCCGAAGGAGGGCACCTTCAACCTCGACCACCCGTTCGTGGTGCTCCCCTCCGCCGACGAGCGGCAGCGCGCGGCGGCGGACGACTTCCTGGCCTTCCTGACCGAGGACGACCAGCAGGCGAGCTTCGCCCGCCTCGGCTTCCGCGACCACGAGCGCCAGGCCTCGGCGGAGCTGCTCGCCAGCGTCGGCGCCGAGCCCACCGGGGGGCTGACCTACTTCGCGCCGCCGAACCCGGCGGTGGTCGAGGCGATGCTGGCCGGCTGGAGCACGCTGCGCAAGAAGGCCAACATCCTGATCGCGCTGGACACCTCCGGTTCGATGCAGGCTCCGGTCGGCGACCGCACTCGCTTCCAGGTCGCCTCGACGGCGGCCGCCAAGGGGCTCGCGTTGCTCAACTCCGAGGACCGGGTCGGGCTCTGGTCGTTCTCCTCGGAGACGTCGAAGCGGCCCGACGGGCCGTACCGGGAGGAGGTCCGGCTCGGCGACTTCGACCAGAAGCGCATCAACAGCCGGATCGCCGGCCTGCACGTCGCGGGCGACACCGCGCTCTACGCGACCGTCCGGGCCGCCCACCAGCAGGTCCTCGAGCGGTACGACCCGGACCGGATCAACGCCGTCGTCGTGCTGACCGACGGCAAGAACGAGTACGCCCGGGACAACGACCTGGACCGGCTGCTCGCCGACGTCACCCTGGATCCGCGCCGCCCGGTGAAGGTCTTCTGCATCGCCTTCGACGGGGATTCGGACTTCGCGACGCTGGACCGGATCGCCAAGGCGTCGTCCGGCAAGGCGTTCGACGCCACCGATCCCGCCATGATCGACGAGGCGTTCGTGAAGCTGGTCAGCAGCTTCTGAGCCGCCGGCGCCGCCGGGGCGGGGCACCCCGCCCGGCGGCGCCGGCGCGACGGGCCGGTCGTCGGTCAGATGAGGCCGTGGGCCAGCATCGCCTCCGCCACCCGGCGGAACCCGTCGATGTTGGCCCCGGCCACGTAGTCGCCGGGCAGCCCGTACTCCTCGGCGGTGCTCCAGCAGCGGTCGTGGATGTCACGCATGATCCCGCGCAGCCGCTGCTCCGACTCGGCGAACGTCCACGAGTCGCGGCTGGCGTTCTGCTGCATCTCCAGCGCGCTCACCGCGACGCCGCCGGCGTTGGCCGCCTTGCCCGGCGCGAACCGCACGCCGGCCCGGCCGAGGATGCGTACCGCCTCCGGCGTGGTGGGCATGTTCGCGCCCTCCACCACCGCGACGCAGCCGCCGGACACGAGCGCCGCGGCCTCCGCACCGCCGATCTCGTTCTGCGTCGCGCACGGCAGCGCCAGCTCGCAGGGCACCTCCCAGACCGTACGACCGGAGACCGCCACCGCGTGCGGCACGTGCCGGGCGTAGTCGTCGAGCCGGGCCCGGCGCTGCTCCTTCAGCTCGCGCAGCAGCTCCAGGTCGATGCCCTTGTCGTCCACGACGTAGCCGGACGAGTCGGAGCAGGCGACCACCCGCCCGCCGAGCTGGTGCACCTTCTCGATCGCGTAGATCGCCACGTTGCCGGAGCCGGAGACCACCACCCGCTTGCCGTCCAGGCTGTCGCCGGCCTGCCGCAGCATCTCGTCGGCGAAGAAGACCGCCCCGTAGCCGGTCGCCTCCCGGCGCACCTGCGCGCCCCCGTACGCCAGGCCCTTGCCGGTGAGCACCCCCGACTCGTACCGGTTGGTGATCCGCTTGTACTGGCCGAACAGGTAGCCGATCTCCCGGCCACCCACGCCGATGTCCCCGGCCGGTACGTCGGTCTCCGCGCCGATGTGCCGGTACAGCTCGGTCATGAAGCTCTGGCAGAACCGCATGACCTCCCGGTCCGAGCGACCCTTCGGGTCGAAGTCCGCGCCGCCCTTGCCGCCGCCGATCGACAGCCCGGTCAACGCGTTCTTGAAGATCTGCTCGAAGCCGAGGAACTTCACGATCCCGAGGTAGACCGACGGGTGGAAGCGCAGCCCGCCCTTGAACGGGCCGAGGGCGCTGTTGAACTCCACCCGGAAGCCCCGGTTGACCTGGATCCGGCCGCGGTCGTCCTCCCACGGCACGCGAAAGATGACCTGCCGCTCCGGCTCGCAGATCCGTTCGATGATCTGCGCCTCGGCGTACTCGGGGTGTCGGGCCAACGCCGGGCCGATGCTCTCCAGCACCTCGCGTACCGCCTGGTGGAACTCCGGCTCACCCGGATTGCGGGCGACCACGCTGGTGAACACCGTCTCCACGGTCTCCGGCATACGACACGTCCCTTCGCTTGCGGTGGTAGTCCCCGTTGCTACCACCCACCCCCGGTTACCCGCCAACCGTCCCGCGATACGGACCGCGACCGCCGTCCGGTTCACTGGTCGGATGGACGAGCCGATCTGGGACGCGGTCCGGGCCTCGCGCGGCTGGCTGGACGCCGCCAACGGCACCGGGCAGGCCGAGCTGACCTGCCGGATCCTCAAGCTGACCGAGGAGGCGGGGGAGGCGGCGGGCGCGTGGATCGGGCTGCTCGGCCAGAACCCGCGCAAGGGGGTCACGCACAGCCGCGAGGACGTGGCGGCGGAGCTGGCGGACGTGGCCTTCACCGCGCTGGTCGCGATCGAGAGCCTCGGGCTGGACGCCCGTGGCGTGCTCGACGCGTGCGCCGGGAAGGTCCGCGCCCGCGTCGCCCCGCCGTCCGACTGAGCCCGCCCTGCCGGCCCGGCGCCCAGCTGGGCCCGCCCCGTCCGCCCGCCGCCGGCTCGCCGTGACGTCACAGGCCGTGGCGCCGGTCGCCCACCACCCGTTCGCAGAGCGCCGCCTCCGAGCGCGCGGAGAACGGGTCGCGGCGCGCGGCCACCGCCCGGCGGGTCTCCTCGGCGACGAGGTCGGCGTTGATCTGGGCCGCGGCGACCACGCCGGCCGCCGCTGCGGCACCGACCTGGGCGGCGGGGTCGGTGACGTTGCCCGCCACCCACACGCCGGGCACGTCGGTGCGGCCCGTCGGGTCGGCGGGGACGTGCTCGCCGACCCCCGACGGGTGTTCCGCCGCAGCGAGCCCGAGGGCTGCGAGGAAACCCGCGCGCGCCACCATCCGCGCCGAGACGGCCAGCGCGTCGCGGCCGACGACCGCGCCGTCGCCCAGCCGTACGCCCACGAGGCGGTCCCCGACGACCTCCAGGGACGCGACCTCGCCGTCCACCACGCGGATCTCCCGGGCCGCCAGCTGCTCCGCCTGCTCGGCGGAGAGCGCCGTGGTGTGCCGGAAGTACGTGACGTCGGCGCTCAACTGCCGGAACAGCAGCGCCTGGTGCACCGAGAGCGGCCCGCCGGCCAGCACCCCGATCGCCCGGTCGCGGACCTCCCAGCCATGGCAGTACGGGCAGTGCAGCACGTCCCTGCCCCAGCGTTCCCGCAGCCCCGGGACGTCCGGCAGTTCGTCCACCAGCCCGGTGGCCACCAGCAGCCGCCGCGCCCGCGCCGTCCGGCCATCGCCCAGCGTGACCGTGAACCCGCCGTCGTCGCGGGTCACCGCCTCGACCTCGCCGGTCACCACCCGGCCGCCGTAGCCGCGTACCTCCGCACGGCCGCGTTCCAGCAGCTCGGCCGGCCGGATCCCGTCCCGGGCCAGCAGCCCGTGCACCCCCTCGGCCGGGGCGTTGCGCGGAGCCCCCGCGTCGATCACCACCACCGACCGCCGCGCCCGGGCCAGGGTCAGCGCCCCGCTCAACCCCGCGGCGCCACCTCCGATCACCACCACGTCGTAGCCGCTGTCCAGCCGATCGGTCACCGTGACCACCTCCCGCGACCACAGTGCGGTCGCGACGAGCATGGTGGCAAACATTGTTGCCGAAATGGCAATATGGCGGCATGGACGACGAACTGGACCAGACGCTCGGCGCGGTCGGACCCCGGCTGCGCGCGCTGCGCCGGCAGCGGGAGACCACCCTCGCCGACCTGGCGGCGGCGACCGGCATCTCGGTGAGCACGCTGTCCCGGCTGGAGTCCGGTGTCCGCCGGCCCACCCTCGAACTGCTGCTCCCGCTGGCCAGGGCGCACGGCGTCACGCTCGACGAACTCGTCGACGCGCCCTCCACCGGGGACCCGCGCATCCACCTGCGGCCGGTCACCCGCCACGGGATGACCATGCTGCCCCTGACCCGCCGGCCCGGCGGCATCCAGGCGTACAAGCTCGTGATCCCGGGCGGGAGCCGGCGGGCCGAACCCGATCCGCAGACCCACGAGGGCTACGAGTGGCTCTACGTGCTCAACGGGCGGCTGCGGGTCGTCCTCGGCGACCAGGACCTCGTACTCACTCCGGGGGAGGCGGCGGAGTTCGACACCCGCGTACCCCACTGGTTCGGGTCGGCCGACGCCGAGCCGGTGGAGTTCCTCAGCCTCTTCGGCAGGCAGGGCGAACGCGCCCACCTACGCGCCCGCCCCCGCACCCAACCCCCACCCACCCCCTCCACCCACGGCTGACCCGCCCCTCCCGCCCGTTCCTCTACCCGGTGATCATGGGGTTGGCAGCACCAGCGGAGATCGACGACGCCGCCAACCCCATGATCGAGCGGGGGAGCGGGCGGGGCGGGGGAGTGGGGGAGCGGGGTGGCCGGAAGGATGGGGGGATGAGCGATGTACGGGTGTGGGACGAGCCGGCGGGGGTCGTCGTACTGCCGAGTGGGGCGCGGGTGCGGGGACGACGGATCGTGGACGAGGCGTCGCCCGCCGACTTCGCCCTGCTGCTGGCGCCCGGGCCCGTGCCGGCCTGGCCGCACCGGCGGATCCGGTGGCCCGACTTCTGGGTCCCGGTCGACCGGGCGGACGCGATCGACGCGCTGAGCGAGGCCCTGCGCCGCGCCCACGCCGGCGAGCGGGTGGAGGTGGCCTGCCGGGGCGGTACGGGACGCACGGGCACGGCGCTGGCGGCGCTGGCGATCCTCGACGGGCTGCCGCCGGAGCGGGCGGTGGACTGGGTACGCGCCACCTACCGGCCGCGGGCCGTGGAGACGCCCTGGCAGCGTCGCTGGCTGCGCCGCCTCACCTGACACCCCGCCACCCGCCCGCCCGAGGGTGGCACGGCCGCCGCCCGCCCCGACCGTGCGGCCCGGCGGCTCAGGCGGCCACGTACTCGCGCAGGTGCCGTGCGGTCAGGGTCTCGCCGTGGGCGACCAGCTCGGCCGGTGTGCCGGTGAAGACGATCCGGCCGCCGTCGTGCCCCGCCCCCGGCCCGAGGTCGATCAGCCAGTCGGCGTGTGCCATGACCGCCTGGTGGTGCTCGATGACCACGACGGTGTTGCCGGCGTCGACCAGCCGGTCCAGCAGGGCGAGCAACTGGTCCACGTCGGCCAGGTGCAGCCCGGTGGTCGGCTCGTCCAGCACGTACGTGCTTCCGCTGTCGGCCATGCGGATGGCCAGCTTGAGCCGTTGCCGCTCGCCCCCGGAGAGCGTGTTGAGCGGCTGCCCGAGGGTCAGATAGCTCAGCCCGACGTCGACCAGCCGGTCGAGGATCACCCGGGCCGGGCCACTGGGGAAGAAGTCCCGCGCCTCGGTGGCCGACATCCCGAGCACCTCGCTGATGTTCTTCCCGCGCAGCCGGTAGGTGAGCACCTCGTCGGTGAAGCGCCGCCCCTCGCACCGCTCGCAGACCGAGGCGACCCCGGCCATCATCGCCAGGTCGGTGTAGACCAGGCCGATGCCCTTGCAGGTGGGGCAGGCGCCCTCGGAGTTGGCGCTGAACAGCGCGGCCTTGACGCCGTTGGCCTTGGCGAAGGCGGCGCGGACCGGGTCCAGCAGGCCCGTGTAGGTGGCCGGGTTGCTGCGCCGGGAACCCCGGATCGGCGACTGGTCGACGACCACCACGCCCTCGCGGCGGTGCAGCGAGCCGTGGATGAGCGAGCTCTTGCCGGAGCCCGCCACCCCGGTCACCACGGTCAGCACCCCGAGCGGGATGTCGACGTCGACGGCGCGCAGGTTGTGCAGGTCGGCGTTGCGGATCGGCAGCCGGCCGGACGGCCGGCGCACGTGCTCGCGCAGGCGTACCCGGTGGTCGAGGTGCCGCCCGGTGAGGGTGTCGGAGCGGCGCAGGCCGGCGACGTCGCCGGTGAAGCAGATCCGGCCGCCCGCCGCGCCGGCCCCGGGCCCGAGGTCGACCACGTGGTCGGCGATGGCGATCGTCTCGGGCTTGTGCTCCACGACCAGCACCGTGTTGCCCTTGTCGCGCAGGCGCAGCAGCAGGTCGTTCATCCGGGCGATGTCGTGCGGGTGCAGGCCGACGGTCGGTTCGTCGAAGACGTACGTGACGTCGGAGAGGCTGGAGCCGAGGTGCCGGACCATCTTCACCCGCTGCGCCTCGCCGCCGGAGAGGGTGGCGGACTCGCGGTCCAGGCTGAGGTAGCCCAGACCGATCTCGACCAGCGAGTCGAGCAGGTCGCGCAGGTTGCCGACCAGCGGGGCGACCGACGGGTCGTCGATCGCGCGGACGAACCCGGCCAGGTCGCTGATCTGCATCGCCGAGCACTCCGCGATGTTGCGCCCCGCGATCCGGGAGGAGAGCGCCGCCTGGTTGAGCCGGGCACCGCCGCATTCGGCGCAGGTGGTGAAGGTGACCGCCCGGTCGACGAACGCCCGGATGTGCGCCTGCATCGACTCGCGGTCCTTGGCCAGGTAGAGCCGGCGCACCTTGACCGCCAGACCCTCGTACGTCCAGTTGTTGCTGCCCACCTTGATCTTCGTGGACGGCTTGTGGAGGAAGTCCTCCCACTGCTGCGGCGTGTAGTCCTGGAGCTTGGTGTCGGGGTCGAACAGCCCGGAGTGGACGATGGTCTGCCAGTACCACGAGTCGACGGCGAAGTTGGGCACCTTGATCGCCCCGTCGTTGAGCGAGCGCTCGCGGTCGACCAGTTCGTCGACGTCGAGGTCGGAGACCCGCCCGAGGCCCTCGCAGGCCGGGCACATGCCCTCGGCGAGGTTGAAGCTGAACGCCCCGGCCCCACCCACGTGCGGGCTGCCGAGCCGGCTGAAGACGATGCGCAGCATCGCGTACGCGTCTGTGGCGGTGCCGACGGTGGAGCGCGAGTTGGCGCCCATCCGCTCCTGGTCCACGACGATGGCCGCGCTCAGGTTGCGCAGCGAGTCGACGTCCGGGCGGCTCAGGTTCGGCATGAACGACTGGAGGAAGGCGCTGTAGGTCTCGTTGATCATGCGCTGTGACTCGGCGGCGATGGTTCCGAAGACCAGGGAGGACTTGCCGGAGCCGGAGACCCCGGTGAAGACGGTCAGCCGGCGCTTGGGAATGTCGACCGAGACGGAGGCGAGGTTGTTCTCCCGGGCGCCGCGTACCTCGATCATGTCGTGGCTGTCGGCGGCGGACCGTGCTGGCTGCTGCATGCGAACCCTTTGCGAGATCGTGGGCGGAGTTCCGCCCGGACTACATCTACGGGGGCCAGGCCGCCTTCAATCGTCTCATTGAAGCTCCCGTAGAGGGTTCCACGCCGTCTGCCAGCACCGTGCGTCCGAATCAGGGGGCGAAGTCTCAAACCACGTGGAGACCGGTAGGGTGGCCCGCGTGGTGGATCCGGGGCGACGGTGGCGGGGAGCGCAGGTGGCGGAGACCGCCGGCATCTCCGTGCAGCAGGTCCGCAACTACGTGGATCTCGGCGTGCTGCCGGCGGTCGAGCGCACCCCCGCCGGCTACCGCGTCTTCACGGACGAGCACGTGCGGGCGCTCGTGGTGGTGCGGCGGATGGCCGAGGGGCACGGCTGGGCGCGTACCCGGGAGGTCATGGTGGCGGTGCACCAGGGCGACCTGGCGGCGGCGCTCGCGGCGCTCGACGCCGGCCACGCCGAGTTGGACCGCGAGCGGGCCGACATCCGGCGGGTGCTCGGCGCGTTCGAGACCGTGGTGGCCAGCCCGGCCGCCGTCCTGCCGGCGCCCCGGCGCGGCGCCCGCATCGGCGAGGTCGCCGACCTGGTCGGCGTCCGCACCTCGCAGCTACGGCTGTGGGAGCAGCGCGGCCTGGTGCGTCCGGTCCGCGAGCGCGGCACCGGCTACCGGGTGTACGACGCGGCCGAGGTGCGTGCCGCGCAGGTCGTCGCGCTGCTGCGCCGGGGCGCGTACCCGTTCGACATCGTGGCGGCCGTGCTCGACGAGATGCGCACCACCGGCAGCGCCCAGCGGGTCCGCGCGGAGCTGGCCAAGCGGGAGCAGGAGCTGCACCGGCGCAGCCTGCGCCGGCTGCGCGCCTCGGCGACGCTGCACGACTACCTGCGCCACCTCGACCCGGCCCTGCCGGGGTGACTCAGCGCAGCACCAGCAGGTCGAGGTGGTCGACGACCGGGCCGGTGACGGTGCCGGCGGCGGCCCGCAGCCGGGCCAGGCCGGAGCACCCGGCGCAGCTCACGCGCCGCGACGTCGAGGTCGGGGACGTGGTGGATCACGGTGGACAGCCACGCCGCGTCCGCCGTGCCGTCGCGCAGCGGCAGCGCGACGGCGTCGCCGGCGAGCAGCGGCCGGTGGGTGGCGCGCGACCGCATCGCCCCGGCGGGCTCCACGCCCACCACCCGGACGCCGAACCAGTCGGTGAAGGCGGTGGCCCAGGCGCCGGTGCCGGCTCCGACGTCGAGCACCGTGGCGCCGGTACGCGGGCGCAGGTGCTGCTGCACTGCGTGCCGCCACCGCTGAAGGCCGCTGCGCGGCAGCTCCCGGGTCGCGGCGAAGGCCGCCGAGTCGGTGTCGTCGTACGGGATCAGCGCCACGGCCATCACCTCGCCACCGTCGCCGGGAGGTCCGGGCGATCGTTCCCCGGTTCTAGTCGGCGCGGCAGGCGGGAGGCAACGGCTTGTGAGCCATCCGACGCGGGCGGTCCGGCCCGTCGAGCGGGCTCCGCCGACGCGGGACGCCCCGGAGCGGGGCGCGCCGGGGCGTCAGCGGGAGGCGGGCTGCGCGAGGCACCCGTCCTGTCCGCCGCCCTCGGAGGTCGGCGCGAAGAAGGTGTCGGCGGCGCGCAGCGCGGCGGCGTCGCGGAGCACGTCGCCGGGCCGGTTGGCGTGACCGAGCAGCACGCCGCCCCACCGCATGCCGAGGTAGTCGGCGCTTCGCCGCAGGGTGGTCACCAGCGGTTCCGCCGTGGCCGGGTCCTCGTCGTTGAGGGCGCTGACCGCCCACATCCGGCGGCCCCGCATGCGCTGGCGGAAGTCGACGCCGGGTACCCGCAGCCAGCCCGACCAGTGGTCGAGGTAGAGCTTGGTGGCGGCGCTGACGCTGTACCAGTAGAGCGGGGAGGCGACCACCAGGTCGGTCGCGGCGAGCGTCTCGGCCAGCAGCAGCGCCTCGTTGCCGGTCGGCTGCGCGTAGCGCTGCTCGTCGTGGCGGATGTCGCGGAAGGGCGCCAGGGGGTGCTCCGCCAGGCGCAGCCAGTGCTGCTCGGTCCCGGCCGGCAGCGCCGCCGCGGCGCGCCGGGCCAGGAGTTCGGTGTTGCCGCCGGAGCGTGAGCTGCCCAGCAGGAAGAGGAAACGCATGCCGACACCGTCCATGTCCGACCGAACAGAGGTGCCCTGAAGGTATCTCGACGGCCGCACGGTGGCCGCAGGGCCGGGCGGCCCGCGCCGGCGTCGCGCCGGCCGGTCAGAGCGCCACCGCGGCCAGCACCAGCAGGGCGCACGCCGTCTCGACCAGCCCCACCCGCACCGGAGCGACGCGGCGTCCGGGGAGCAGGACCGCCCGGGCGAGCAGCAGCGCGAAGACGACGGCGACCGGCACCGACGCCCAGAGCACCGCGGCGAGCGCGGCCACGGCGTGGTAGGCCCACGAAGCCCACCGGTACCGGACGCTGTCCCGCTCCCGGATCATCGTCTTGACGTACAGGACGGTGCCGACCAGGTAGCCCAGCGCCACGACCGTCACCCCGACCACGCGGGTCCACGGCACCTCGGCGACCGTGGCGACGACGAGACCGAGCAACCCGCACTGGAGCACGAAGGCGAGGTCGTTGAGGAACGCCCGGTCCCGGCGCCGGCGGGCGTGGCCGGCATTGACGGCGGCGAGGGCCGCGTAGAGGGGCGCGTAGGCGAGCGTCGCGGGCCGGGCCACCAGCACCGGCGCGGCCAGCGCGACCGTGGCGAGGCCGTACCCGACGAGCTGCGGGCGGACGCGGCGGAACCGCCCGGTCTTGATTGCCTGCAACCCGAAGTACGACAGCGGGTACGCCGCGAGCGCGGCGCCGAGCAGGGGCAGGTGCAGCGGGTGCGGACCGGTGACGGTCAGCGCCGCCAGGACGGGCAGCAGCAGCATCGCCCACGCGCCGTGCTGCGGCGGCATCCACCCCGGCGACCTGCCCCGGCCCGGCGCGTGGCCGGTGGCGCCGGCCGTGGGCCGCCCGGCCGGGCCGGCGACCGGGCGGCGGTGGGCCGGGACGGTGGTCACGGCCGCGGCGTCACGGTGAGCAGGACGGCGGCGTCCGTGACGGCGTGCAGCGCGTGCCGCAGCGGCGGGATGACCACGAGGTCGCCGGCGTCGCCCTCCCAGGACTCGTCCCCGGCCACCAGGCGCACCCGCCCCGCGAGCACCTGCAACGTCGCCTCGCCCGGGCTGTCGTGCTCGTCGAGGGAGCGGCCACCGCGCAGGGCCAGCAGGGTCTGCCGCAGCCGGCGGTCCCGCCCGTGGTGCAGGGAACGGGCGCTGCGTCCGCTGTCGGCCTCCCGCGCGGCGGCGAGCTGCTCGTCGGCGAGGCGGGTCAGCGAGAGGGCTTCCATGGTCGTCCCTTCGTCGGTGTCGCCCGGGCCGCGCGGCGGGCCGCCGGTACGGCGGATCATCGCGCAAACCGGAAGATCGTCTACCACTTTCAGTCCCCAGCTTCCGTCGCGGTGCCGCCCGGCGGCAGGGCCGATGGTCCCGAAGTCGCCGTGGCCCGCGCCGCCGCCGGTAGGCCTCCGGGCGCCGACGACACCCGGTCCTGGGGAACCCGGCCCGGACCGCGAACCGGGCCGACTAGGGTGCGGGGCATGAAGGTTCGGCTGCTGGCGGCCACGGCGACCGCCGTCCTCCTCGGCACCGGCGTGCCCGTTCCCGCAGCGGCCGGTCCCGCCGCCCCGGCGCCGGCCGCGCCCGCCCTGGTGCCGGTGGCGCCCGCTTCCGTGCCGGCGACTGCCGGTGCCGCCGCGTCCGGCGTGCCCGCGTCCGGCGCCGTCCCGCCCGCGCCCTGCCCGAAGGCGCCCGCGCCCCGGGTGTCCCGGCCACCCCGTCCGTCGCCGCCGCCGGCCGCGCCGAGTGAGCGGGCCGTCGGCGGCCCGGCGCTGGACACCGCCGGCCTGGTCGTCCCGCCGGGGGCCGCGCGCCCGCCGGCGGTCACCGCGATCTCGTGGCTGGTCGCCGACCTGGACACCGGCGAGGTGCTGGGCGGCTGCGGGCCGCACGAGTACGGCACCCCGGCCAGTGTGCAGAAGCTGCTGCTGGCGGCCACCATGCTGCCCCGGCTCGACCCGCGGCAGGTCGTCACCGTCACCGACGGGGACATGGACATCGAACCCGGCTCGTCGGCCGTCGGGCTGGTCGCCGGCGGGCGCTACCGGATCGAGACCGTCTGGCTCGGGCTGCTGCTCCAGTCCGGCAACGAGGCGGCGAACGTGCTGGCCCGCCTCGGCGGCGGGACGGACGGGATGGCCGGCGGCGTACGGGCGATGAACGAGGAGGCGCACCGCCTCGGCGCCCTCCAGACCCACGCGGTGACCCCGTCCGGCCTCGACGGGCGAGGCCAGTTCACCAGCGCGTACGACCTGGCGCTGATCGCCCGGGCCTGCTTCGCCGACCCGACGTTCCGCCGGTACGCGCTGACCGAGACGCACCGAATCCCCGCCCAGCCGGCGCAGCGCACCAAGGGTTTCGAGATCCAGAACGAGAACCAGCTCGTCTACCGCTACCCGGGCGCGCTCGGCGGCAAGACCGGCTTCACGGACCTGGCCCGGCACACCTACGTCGGGGCGGCCCAGCGGAACGGGCGGCGGCTGGTGGTGACCCTGCTCGGCGCCGAGCCGCAGCCCGCGCGGGGCTGGGAGCAGGGGGCCGCCCTGCTCGACTGGGGCTTCTCGCTGCCGCGGGGCTCCGCCGTCGGCCGGCTGGTCGAGCCGGGGGAGCTGACCACCTCGGCGGCCGCCCCGCCGCCCGCGCCCGCCGCCACCGGTGACCCGCGCCCGGCTGCGGCCAGCGGCCCGCTCGAGGACGGGCTGATCGGGCGCTGGCCCGTGGCCGTGGCCGTGGCGACGGCCGTCGCGCTGCTGGGGGTGGCCCTGCTGTGGCGTCGCCGCGCGGGGCAGCGCGGGTAGGGGCAGGGCTCCGCCGCGGGGTCGGGGTCGCCCGGTCGGCCCGGACCGAGGCGTTGCGGATCGACAACCGACGACGGGATCCATAGACTCCGGTCTTTCTGGCGCCATCAGTGCAGGGAGGATCCCCGTGTCGAGCGAACCCCGACCGCAGACCGTCGCGCCGCCCATCGCGGCACGCCGTCGACCGACCCGTACGCTGTCCCGCCTCGCCGGGGTGGCCCTGGTCGTGGGGGCGCTGGTGACCGGTGGCGGGGCCGCCGCGCTCGCCGCGCCCGGCGGGTCCCCGGCCGACGCCGCCGGCGATCCCCGGGTGACCCCCGGCCCGTGCGCCTACACCGAGACGCCCGAGGACCCGGCCGCCCGGCCGGTCCCGCTGCCGCCCGACCCGAGGCGCACCCCCGACCGGGGCGCCGTGCGGGTCACGTTGCGGACCAACCAGGGACCGATCGGGCTGACCCTCGACCGGGAGACGGCCCCCTGCACGGTGCAGAGCTTCCTGCACCTGGTGCGCCACCGCTTCTACGACCGGACCTCCTGCCACCGGCTCACCGCGTACCCGACGCTGCGGGTGCTCCAGTGCGGTGACCCGTCCGGCACCGGATCCGGCGGGCCGGGCTACCGCTACGCCGACGAGCTGCCCACCGACCTGCCGCCGGCCCCGACCGATCCGACCGGCGTGCGCCGGCTCTACGCGCGGGGCACGCTCGCCATGGCCAACGCGGGCCCCGACACCAACGGCAGCCAGTTCTTCCTGGTCCAGGCGGACTCGGCGTTGCGCCCCAACTACACGGTCTTCGGCTCGATCGACGCCGCCGGCCTGGCCACCCTCGACCGGATCGCCGCCGGCGGGATCGCCCCCACCGTCGAGGATCCCGCGCCGGTCGACGGCGCACCCGCCCTGCCGGTCGACATCCGGCGCGCGGTCCGGCACCACCACCAGCACCGCTGAGCGTCCTCGCCCGCACGTCGACGGCGCCCCGGGCGTCGCGGATCCGCCCGACCCCGCCGCCCGTGGCGCCGTTGCCGGAACCTCCGGCCGGCCCCGGGCGGCGGCGGGCCGTGCCGGACCTGCGGGTGCTCCGGGCCGGCGGCGGGTGATCGGAACTTCCGGAACGCTACCGGGAGCGCCGTCGAGGGGCGGGGAGCCTCACGGCAGCCGCGGTGGGGCCGTGCTGTCGCGGACGACCAGGTTGGTGGCGAGTTCCACCCGGGGGGAGTCGATGCCCTCGCCCTGCGCCAACCGCAGCACGGTGCGGGCGGCCAGCCGGCCCATCTCCACCAGCGGTTGCCGGACGGTGGTCAGCGGCGGTGAGGCCCAGCGGGCCTCGGGCAGGTCGTCGAAGCCCACGACACTGACGTCGTCGGGGATCCGCAGCCCGCGCCGCCGGACGGCCTCGTAGACGCCGAAGGCCATCTGGTCGCTGGCGGCGAAGATGGCCGTCGGCGGGTCGTCGAGGTCGAGCAGCGCCGTGCCGGCGGCGAAGCCCGAGGCGTGGTAGAAGTCGCCCGGGTGCACCAGCCGCTCCTCCACCGGTACCCCGGCCGCCTCCAGCCCGGCGCGGTGCCCGTCCAGGCGGGCCCGGCTGCACAGCAGGTGCGTCGGCCCGGCGACGAAGCCGATCCGCCGGTGCCCGAGCGACAGCAGGTGCTCGGTGGCGGCGAGCCCGCCCGCCCAGTTGGTGGCCCCGACGGTGGGCACGTCCGTGGCGGGCACGCCGGCGGGATCGACGACGACCACGGGCACGTTGAGCCGGCGCAGTTGCGCGTGCAGCGGGGGGCTCAGGTGCGAGGTCACGAAGATGACGCCGTCGGTGGCGCGGGCGCGCAGGTTCTGCAACCACTGCCGGGCGGCGGTCGACTGGCGGTGTATCGCGGAGACCACCGTGCCGACGCCCGCGCCGTGCCCCACGTCCTCGACCCCCCGGATGATCTCCACTGCCCAGGGGCTGTCCAGGTCGTTGAAGACCAGGTCGACCAGGCCGGCACGGCTGACCGTGCGGCTGCCCCGGCGTTGGTAGCCGTGGTGGCGTAGCAGCTCCTCCACGCGCTCGCGGGTGTCGGGCGCCACGTCCGAGCGCCCGTTGAGCACCCGCGACACGGTCGGCACCGAGACCCCGGCCTCCCGCGCGATAGCGGTGATGGTGATTCTGCGCCCGTCGTCGCCGTCCACCCGCGTCTCCTTCACCGGTCGGAAGGCCGACCGTACCCGTCACCACCGGAAAACGTCCGGAACGGCGGGGCCGCTCCATCGGCCCATCTTGCCCCACGATCGGGGGTTGACGACACGGCAGGTCGGTTCTAGCGTTCGGACGAGTTACGGAAGTATTCCGGAAACTTGTCGGACACCTTTCGGTCGTCGCGCCGGCGGCGACGTCCCCCACCTCACCCCCACCACGAGAGGTCGATCATGACTGTACGTACGCGGCTCGCCCGCGTCGTCGCGCTCGGCGCCGCCCTGGCGCTGGCGCTGCCGCTGACCGCCTGCGGCGACGGTGACTCGGCGGCCGGCCAGGACGAGATCCGCATCCTGGTGTACGGCGACGCCACCAACAAGGTCGAGAAGCAGCTCGTCGACACGTTCAACAAGACGTCGAAGGTCAAGGCGGTGCTGGACACCATCCCCGGCGCCGACTACCAGACCAAGCTCCAGACGATCATCAACACCAAGCAGGCGCCGGACGTCTTCTTCAACTGGGGTGGCGGCAGCATCACCCCGTTCGTCAAGGCCGACCTGCTGCTGCCGCTCGACGACATGATCGCCAAGGACCCGGGGCTGAAGGCCAACTTCCTGCCCTCGGTCTTCAACACCGCCGTGGTCGACGGCAAGGCGTACGGGGTGCCGATGCGCGGCACCCAGCCGGTGCTGCTGTTCCACAACAAGAAGGTCCTCGCCGACGCCGGCATCACCCCGCCGAAGACGTGGGACGACCTGCTGGCGGCCGTGAAGACGCTCAAGGGCAAGGGGATCACGCCGATCGCCCTCGGCGGTGGCGACCAGTGGCCCACCCAGATGTGGTACCAGTACCTCTACGACCGGGTGGCCGGCCCCGAGCTGTTCGCCAAGGCGCTCGGCGGCGACAAGAGCGCCTGGGAGAGCCCGGAGAGCCGCCGCGCCCTGGAGCTGCTGCGGCAGCTGACCGACGCCGGCGCGTTCGGCACCAACTTCGACTCGGTCAAGTTCACCGATGGTGGCTCTCCGGCGCTGCTGTCCAGCGGCAAGGCCGGCTTCGAACTGATGGGCTCCTGGAACTACTCGACCCACCACGACGCCAACCCGACCTTCGCCGCCGAGGGTCTCGGCTGGAGCGCCTTCCCGAGCGTCCCGGGCGGCAAGGGCGACCCGCGCAACGTGGTCGGCAACACCAACAACTTCTACTCCGTGCTGAAGAAGACCAAGCACCCGGAGGCGGTGGCCGAGTTCCTCAAGCTCCAGTACTCCGACGAGTTCGTCCAGGCGCAGCTCGCCATCGGCAACCTGCCCACCACCACCAACACCGAGAAGTTCCTCGACGGCGCCACCAACCCCGACTACCTGAAGTACCAGTTCACCCTGGTCAAGGAGGCTCCGAGCTTCCAGCTCTCCTGGGACCAGGCGTACCCGCCGGCCGCGACCACGACCATCCACCAGGCGGTGCAGCAGTACTGCAACGGCCGGATGGACGCCGCCGGCTTCATCAAGGCCATGCAGTCCCTCCAGGCGGGCTGAGCGCGACGATGTCCACCACGACCCTCGCCGCCCCCACCGTGACGGAGCAGCGACGGGCCCGACGACGCCCGGGCGGCGGCCCCACCCTCAGCCGCCCGGGCTTCGCCTGGGCCCTGCCCGCGACCCTGTTCTTCGGGCTCTTCGCGCTCGCCCCGCTGGTCCTCGTGGTCGTGCTCAGCTTCACCAGCTGGGCCGGCCTCGGCTCGCCGGAGTTCGTCGGGCTGGACAACTGGCAGCGGCTGGCCCGCGACCCCGTCATGATCAACAGCCTGTGGTTGAGCGTGCTGCTCACCGCGCTCGGCGTGCTGGTGCAGACGCCGCTGAGCCTGCTGATCGGCGTGTGGGCGGCCGGGCCGCAGCGCAACCGGGCCGTGCTGTCCGCCATCTTCTTCCTCCCGCTGCTGCTGTCGGCGACCGCCGTGTCGGTGCTGTGGCGGGCGCTGCTCGACCCGAACTTCGGCGTGCCGGGCCAGGCCCCGTGGCTGTTCGGCGACGGCAACCTCTTCGGCAGCCGCACGGGCGCGATCGCCGTGCTGGTCTTCGTCAGCAGCTGGCAGTTCATCCCGTTCCACGCGCTGATCTACCAGGGCGCGGCCCGCGCCGTGCCGGCGGTGCTTTACCAGGCCGCCGAGGTCGACGGGGCCAGCCGGTGGGGGCAGTTCCGCCACGTCACCCTGCCGCAACTGCGCAACGCCATGATCACCTCGGTGGTGCTCATGGTCGTCGGCGGGCTGACCACCTTCGACACCGTGCTGATCCTCACCCAGGGCGGGCCGGGCACCGACACCACCATCACCGCCTACCACATGTACGAGCAGGCGTTCCGCAGCTTCGACTTCGGCGCCGGCGCGGCCATCGCCCTGCTGCTCGTCGTCGTCGCCACCGTCATCTCGCTGATCGTGGTCCGGGTCTCCGGCTACGACCGGATGCGCTCCACGATGGAGGGTCTGTGAAGCGGCACCGTCCCAACTGGCTCGCCGGGATCGGCGCCGTGGCCTGGCTGCTCCTGGTCGGCCTGCCGATCTACGTCATGCTGGCGATCACCGTGCAGACCCGCGAGGGGTACGGCCGCAACGGCCCCATCGCCCTGCCCGACACCTTCACCCTGGACAACTACACCGGCGCCTTCGACGAGGGCTTCGGCCGCTACCTGGTCAACACCCTGGTGGTGACGGCGAGCGTGGTGGCCATCGTGCTGCTGCTTGTGCCGCCGCTGGCGTACGCCATCGTGCGCAGCCGCAGCCGGCTCACCTCCGGTGTGTTCCGGCTGTTCCTGCTGGGTCTGGCGATCCCCGCGCAGGCGGTCATCGTGCCGATCTTCTACCTGATCAGCAAGGCGGGGCTCTACGACAACCTCGTCGGCGTCATCCTGCCCACCGCCGCCTTCTCGCTGCCGGTGTGCGCGCTGATCCTCAGCGGCGTCATGCGCGACATCACCCCCGACCTGTACGAGGCGATGGCCATCGACGGCGCCGGCCCCGCCCGGGTGTTCCGCCAGCTGGTGCTGCCGCTGTCGCGCGGCGGGATCGCCACGATCGCCGTCTTCTCCGCCCTGCAGGCGTGGAACGGCTTCCTCTTCCCGCTGATCCTCACCCAGTCCGACTCCACCAAGGTGATCACCCTCGGCCTCTACAACTTCCAGACGCAGTACGGGATCAACATTCCCGGCCTGCTCGCCGCGGTCGTGCTGTCGATGGTGCCCGTCCTGCTCGTCTATCTGTTCGCCCGGCGGGCCCTGGTGCAGGGGCTGATGGGCGTCGGAGGAAAGTGACCGACAACGTGACCCTCGACATCGCCCCCGGCACCGCGACCTGGACCGACCCGACCCTCGACCTCGCGACCCGCGTCGACGCCCTGGTCGCCGCGATGACCCTGCCGGAGAAGGTGGCCCAGCTCTACGGCGTCTGGGTCGGCGCCGCCGCCGACGGGGGAGAGGTCGCGCCGTACCAGCACGACATGGAGGAACCGGTCGATCTGGACGACCTGCTGGACGCCGGCCTCGGCCAGCTCACCCGCCCGTTCGGCACCGCACCCGTCGACCCCGCGCTCGGCGCGCTGTCGCTGCTGCGGACCCAGCAGCGCGTCGCCGCCGCCAACCGGTTCGGCATCCCGGCCATGGCGCACGAGGAGTGCCTGGCCGGCTTCGCCGCCTGGGGCGCGACCGCGTACCCCGTGCCGCTGTCCTGGGGCGCCACCTTCGACCCGGAGCTGATCGGGCGGATGGCCGCCGCCGTCGGCGCCGACCTGCGCCGCGTCGGCGTGCACCAGGGGCTCGCGCCGGTGCTCGACGTGGTGCGCGACGCGCGCTGGGGGCGGGTCGAGGAGACCATCGGCGAGGACCCCTACCTGGTGGGCACCATCGCCACCGCGTACGTGCGGGGGCTGGAGTCCGCCGGCGTGGTGGCCACCCTCAAGCACTTCGCCGGCTACTCCGCCTCCCGGGGCGGGCGCAACCTGGCGCCGGTGCCGATGGGCCCCCGCGAGCGCGCGGACGTGATCCTCCCGCCGTTCGAGATGGCGGTACGCGAGGGCGGCGCGCGGTCGGTGATGCACGCCTACACCGACACCGACGGGATGCCCTCGGCGGCGGACGAGCAGTTGCTGACCGGCCTGCTCCGCGACGCCTGGGGCTTCGCGGGCACCGTGGTGGCCGACTACTTCGGCATCGCCTTCCTGCACACCCTGCACGGGGTGGCCGGCGGCTGGGCCGAGGCGGCGGCCGAGGCCCTGGCCGCCGGCGTGGACGTGGAGCTGCCCACGGTGAAGACCTTCGGCGAGCCGCTGCGCGAGGCGCTCGCGGCCGGGGCGGTGCCGGAGGCGCTGGTCGACCGGGCGGTGCGCCGGGTGCTGACGCAGAAGGCGCAGCTCGGCCTCCTCGACGCCGACTGGAGCCCGGTGCCGGCCGCGCTGGCCGGCGCCGACCTGTCCGACCCGGACGCGCTGCGCGGCACCGTCGACCTGGACCCAAAGGCCAACCGGGCGCTGGCCCGCGAGGTCGCCGAGCGTTCCGTGGTGCTGCTGGCCAACGACGGCATCCTGCCGCTCGACCGGCCGGCCCGCATCGCGCTGGTCGGCCCGCAGGCGGAGAGCCCCACGGCGGTGCTCGGTTGCTACTCGTTCCCGGCCCACGTCGGCTCGCGCCACCCCGAGGTGCCCGTCGGCATCGAGCTGCCCACCCTGGCGGCGGCGCTGCGCGCCGAGTTCGCGGGCAGCGCCGTGGTCACCGTGCCCGGCGTCTCCGTCGACGGCGACGACACCACCGGGGTGGCGGCGGCGGTCGAGGCGGCGCGGGGCGCGGACGTGGTGGTCGCCGCGCTCGGCGACCGGGCGGGCCTGTTCGGGCGGGGCACCAGCGGCGAGGGCTGCGACGCCGAGTCGCTGGCCCTGCCCGGGGCGCAGCAGCACCTGCTCGACGCGCTGCTGGACACCGGCACGCCCGTGGTGGTGACGCTGCTCGCCGGGCGTCCCTACGCGCTGGGCCGGGCGGTGAGCGAGGCGGCGGCGATCGTGCAGTCGTTCTTCCCCGGCGAGGAGGGCACCCCGGCCATCGCCGGCGTGCTCGGCGGCCGGGTCGCCCCGCAGGGGCGGCTGCCGGTCAGCGTGCCTCGCGGGCCGGGCGCGCAGCCGACCACCTACCTGTCGGCGCGGCTGGGCCAGGCCAGCGACGTCTCCAACGTCGACCCGACGCCCGCGTACGGCTTCGGGCACGGCCTCGGCTACACCACGTTCGACTGGTCGCGCCTGGTGCTCGACGAGCCGGTCGCGGCGACCGACGGGGAGCTGCGGCTGCACTTCACGCTGCGCAACACCGGCTCCCGGTGGGGCAGCGAGGTGGTGCAGGTGTACGCCCACGACCCGGTGGCCTCGGTGGTCCAGCCCGTGCAGCGCCTCGTCGGTTACCTGCGGGTGCCGCTGGAGGCGGGCGCGGCCTGCCGGATCGACCTGGCGGTGCCGGCCGACCTGTTCTCGTTCACCGGGCGCGACGGGCGGCGCGTGGTCGAGCCGGGCGAGCTGGAGCTGCGGCTGGCGGCGTCCAGCACCGACCACCGGCTCGTGGCGGCGGTCGCGCTGCGTGGTCCGGCCCGGCACGTCGACCACACCCGACGGCTGCACCCCCGCTTCGCCGTCACGCCGTCGGCCGGCTGAGCGGTGGCCCTCACCGACCTGCCCGAGGAGCAGTTGCGGGCGTACCGGGGTCAGGTGGCGGAGCCGGCGGACTTCGACCGGTTCTGGGCGGACACGATCGCCGAGTCCCGGGAGTGTGGCTGGCCGGTGCGCGTCGAGCCGGTGCCCACCGGCCTGGCGACGATCGACGTGCACGACGTGACCTTCCCCGGGTTCGCCGGGCAGCCGGTGCGGGCCTGGCTGCGGCTGCCGCGTGGCGTCGAGCCGCCGCTGCCCGCCGTCGTGCAGTACGTCGGCTACGGCGGCGGCCGGGGCCACCCGCTGGAGAACCTGCTCTGGGCCTCGGCCGGCTTCGCGCACCTCCAGATGGACACCCGGGGGCAGGGGGCGGGCTGGGCCCGGGGGACACCCCGGATCCGGCCGCCGCCGGCCCCGAGTCGCCCGGGGTGCTCACCCGGGGCGTGACGGATCCCCGCACGTACTACTACCGGCGGTTCCTCACCGACGCGGTGCGGGCGGTGGACGCGGCCCGGACCCTGCCGGCGGTCGATCCGGCGCGGGTCGCGGTCCTCGGGCACAGCCAGGGCGGGGCGGCGGCGCTCGCCGTGGCGGCGCTGCGGCCCGACCTGCGGGCCGTCGTGGCCGGCGTGCCCTTCCTGTGTGACATCCCGCGCGCGATCACGGTCACCGACGCGTACCCCTACCGGGAGGTCCGTGACTTCCTGGCGATCCACCGGCACGCCGAGGAGCGGGTGCTGGCCACCCTGGCCTACGTCGACGGGGTCAACTTCGCCCGCCGGTGCCACCTGCCGGCCCGCTTCTCCGTCGCGCTGATGGACGAGATCGTGCCGCCGTCGACCGTCTTCGCCGCCGTCAACGCCTGGCGGGGACCGACGGAGGTGTCGGTCTGGCGGTACAACGGCCACGAGGCCGGCGGGATCGACGACGACGAGGCGGCCGTGCGCTTCCTGCGCGTACACCTGTCGCCGGACCGGGCGTCCGACGGCCCGCAGCCTGATAGACAGGGGGCGTGGCCAGCCCAGCGCGGATCCGCCGGCGAACCGCGACCGCCCGTGGGCGGGCCGTCGCGGCGGCCGTCGTGATCGCGGCGCTCGCGCCCGGCTGCACCCGGCCCACGCCGTCGCCGTCGCCGTCCGCCACGCCGGCACCGTCCGCCCCGCAGACGTCGGCGTCGGCGGGCACGCCGCGCGGGCCGGGCCTCGTCGTCCTCACCGACGTCGACCCGCGCATCCGCACCGACATCCGGTACGCGGGCGCGCACAACTTCGTCGGACGCCCGGTCGACGGCTACGCCGAACCCCTCTGCCTGCTCAGCCGCCCGGCCGCCGAGGCGCTGCGCCGGGTGCAGGACGCCGCGCTGGCCCGGGGCCGCAGCCTGAAGGTGTACGACTGCTACCGCCCCCGGCGGGCCGCCGACGACTTCGTCGAGTGGGCCGGGCAGCCCGGGGAGCAGCGGATGAAGGCCGAATTCTATCCCCGGGTGGCCAAGTCGGAACTGTTCGACGAGGGCTACATCGGCGCCCCCACCGCCCACAGCCGGGGCAGCACGCTCGACCTGACCCTGGTCGACGTGCCGACCCCCACCCAGCCCCCGTACGCCCCGGGCCAGCCCCTGGTCTCCTGCACCGCCCCGAAGGGCCAGCGGTTCGCCGACAACGGCGTCGACATGGGCACCGGCTTCGACTGCTTCGACCCGCTCGCGCACACCGACTCGCCGCAGGTCACCGGCGTGGCCCGGGACAACCGGCGGCTGCTGCGGCAGCTCATGACCGACGGCGGCTTCGTCAACTACGACCGCGAGTGGTGGCACTACCGCTACCGTGACGAACCCTGGCCGGACACCTACTTCGACGTGCCCGTGGCCCGCTCCTCGGCCGAGCCGGCGGGCGGCTAGGGTCCCGCCCCGTCACACGCGGCGCCGTCCGGTGAGTTGCATAGACGTTGTTCGAAGCTTTCTTGATATGGTCCCTGCCGTTCGGCAAGACCTCTTTATCCCTCATCAGGAGACAGACTTGATCAGGCATCCGCTCTCGCTGGTCGCAGCCGCCGTTCTCGGCCTTTCCGCCGTGGCCGCACCCGCACAGGCCGCCCCGGCACCGGCCCACGTGGTGGCGCAGTCCGACCTCGGCGTCCAGGTCGCCCCCACCGGCTGCACGACGTGGGTGCAGTGGGTGCAGGAGGGCGGCAACAGCTACTACTACGGTCGCGGCAACGTGCAGTGCGCCACCGGCCGCTACAAGGTCAAGCTTCAGTGCCGCAACCTGCAGACGGGCGTGGGGTACGTCATCTACGGCGGCTATGCGGTGAACGCGCCGGGCACGGCCACCGCCACCTGCTACAGCGGCAACGTCGCCGAAGGCGTGTACCCCGTCGAGGACCCACTGCCCCCGGCCGGCGTCACCGGTTGCGTCTCGTGGGCGGAGTGGGTCCACCAGGGGAGCAACCACTACTACGGCCGTGGTACCGCCCAGTGCGACACCGGCACCTACCGGGTCCAGATCCAGTGCCGCAACGCGCAGACGGGCCAGCGATACGTGGTCTACGGCCCGGTGGTCACCGCCCCCAGCATCTCCACCACCACGTGCTACCAGGGCAATGTCGCGGACGTGGTGTCGGGCGTGCCGGCGTGACGGCTGCCGTGGTCGCGCCGCGCCGCGCCGGCTACGGTCGGTTTTCTTGACCGTGACTGGCTGCGCCGGATCTCGACGGCCGGCGGTGTAGTCCCCTCGTCTTGATACCACACAGGCATCTTTATGCCGCACAGGTATCAGCATTGTGGCGACAATGGTTCACCAGCCGCACGCGCCTTGCACCGAGGTCTCCGGTAGGTGGTTCAACGACCAGGAAGAACCCGTTACCGGAGACCTCGTGGCCCGCTCACTTGAAGGCGGCGTGACCCGTCAGCACCTGCCCGATGATCAGCTGATGCACCTCGGACGTGCCCTCGTAGGTGAGCACGGACTCGAGGTTGGCCGAGTGCCGGATGACCGGGTAGTCGAGGGTGATCCCGGCCGCGCCGAGGATCGCGCGGCACTCGCGGGCGATGGCGATGGACTCCCGCACGCTGTTGAGCTTGCCCAGACTGATCTGCCGGTGGTCGAGCGAGCCGGCGTCCTTCAGCGCACCGATCTGCAACGCCAGCAGCATTCCCTTGCCCAACTCCAACCCCATGTCGGCGAGCTTGAGCTGGGTGGCCTGGTACGCGGCCAGCGGCTTGTCGAAGATCTGCCGGCTGCGGGCGTACGCGATCGTCGTCTCCAGGCAGTCGTGGGCCGCGCCCAGCGCCCCGAACACGATGCCGAAGCGGGCCTCGTTGAGGCACGTCAGCGGCCCGGACAGGCCGGCGGCCCCCGGCAGCATCGCGTCGGCGGGCAGCCGCACGTCGTCGAGGACGAGTTCCGAGGTCACCGAGGCGCGCAGGGAGAGCTTGCGGGTGATCTCGGGGGCCGTGAAGCCGGGGGTGCCGGCGGGGACGAGGAAGCCGCGTACGCCCTCGTCGGTGCGGGCCCACACCACGGCGACGTCCGCGACCGAGCCGTTCGTGATCCACATCTTGGTGCCGTTGAGCACCCAGTCGTCCCCGTCGCGGCGGGCCCTGGTGCGCATCCCGGCCGGGTCGGAGCCGAAGTCCGGTTCGGTCAGGCCGAAGCAGCCGATCGCCTCACCGGCGGCCATCTGGGGCAGCCACTGCTGCTTCTGCTCCTCGGAGCCGAAGCGCCAGATGGCGTACATGGCGAGCGATCCCTGCACCGAGACCAGGGAGCGCAGCCCCGAGTCGCCCGCCTCCAGTTCGAAGCAGGCCAGCCCGTACGCGACGGCGGAGGTGCCGGCGCAGCCGTAGCCGCTCAGGTGCATGCCGAGCACGCCGAGTTCGCCGAGTTCGCGGGCCAGCTCCCGTACGGGCAGGCGGCCCTGCTCGTACCAGGTGGCGATCTCCGGCCGGATCCGCCGGTCGACGAAGCCACGGACGGCGGCCTGGAGGTCCCGGGTGTCGTCGTCGATCAGGGCGTCGACGCCGAAGTACGCGAGCGCGGGCGAGGGGATGGACAGGGTCACGGTTGGGTTCCTCCCGGGGCTTGCAGGTGCGCGATCACGCTACGCGCGACGGCGACGGCCATCGCGTCCAGCGCGTCGTGGGTCATCGCCGCCATGTGCGGGGTGGCGAAGACCCTCCGATGGTGCAGGAGCGGATCGTCGGGGCGGGGCGGCTCGGGCGCGAAGACGTCCACCGCGTAGCCCCGCAGCCGCCCGGCGTCGAGCGCGGCGAGTACGGCCCCGCTGTCCACGACGCCGGCCCGCGCGGTGTTGACCAGCAGTGCGTCCGGCCGCATCCGGGCCAGCGCGGCGGCACCGATCAGGCCGGTCGTCTGCGGGGTCTGGGGCACGTGCAGGCTCACCACGTCGGCCTCGCGCAGCAGGTCGTCCAGCGCGACGAGGCGTACCCCCGGGGGCGGGGTGGCCGTCGCGACGTCGTACCCGATCACGTTCATGCCCAGGCCCTGGGCACGGGCCGCGACGCCCCGGCCGATCGCGCCGAGCCCGACGAGGCCCAGCGTGCGGCCGGCCAGCATGGTCCCGGTGAGCCCGGCCGCGACGACCGCGGACGGCAGCGACCGGCCGGCCGGGAAGGCACCCCGGGTCAACGACGCGGCGGCCGACGGCGCCTGCCGGGCGAGGGTGAGGGCGGCCAGGATGACGAACTCGGCGACCGATTCGGCGTTGGCGCCCGGCGTGCCGACCACCGGGATGCCCAGGCGGTCTGCGGCGGCGAGGTCGATGCCGTCCAGCCCGGCGCCGTGGCGGCCGACGACCCTGAGCCGGCGGCCCGCTTCGAGCATGCCGGCAGTCACCGGTGAGGAGCGCACCACGAGGGCGTCGGCGGTGGTCAGTGGCCCGGCGAGTGTCGCCGGGTCGGTGGCGTGGGCGACGTGCACCTCGCCCGCTGCCCGCAGCAGCTCCATGCCGGGCGTGGCGATCGGCTCGGTGAGCAGGATCTTCGGTGTCATGGCGTCCTCACCAGCCGGTGTAGCAGGTCACCGGTACGGAGTAGAAGTCCCGCGCGTAGCCGCCCTGCTCCCGAGGCCCGTGGTTGGAGGCGCCGGTGCCGCCGAAGGGCAGGTGCAGCTCGGTGCCGGCGGTGGGCAGGTTGACCGAGACGATGCCGGCGCGGGCGTCGCGTTTGAACCGCTCGGCCGCCGACAGCGACGTGGTCACGATGCCGGCGGAGAGCCCGTAGTCGGTGTCGCCGGCGACGCTGATCGCCTCGTCGAGGTCGTCGACCTCGATCACGCAGGAGACCGGGCCGAAGATCTCCTCCCGGGCCAACCGCATGTCGTTGCGTGCGCCCGCGAAGAGGGTGGGCCGCATGAACTGGCCCCCGTCCGGCTGGTGCGTCCCGCCGGCCACCACCCTCGCGCCCTCGTCGCGCCCGATCCGGACGTAGTCGAGGTTCTGGGCGAGCTGTTCGGGGCTCACCACCGGACCCAGCTCGCTGCGGGGGTCGAGCGGGTCGCCGACCCGCAGCGCGCCGGCCGCCGCGGCCAGCGCGTCGACGAACCGGTCGTGGATGCCCGCCTGCACGATCAGCCGGCTCGACGCCGTACAGCGCTGGCCGGTGCTGAAGAAGCTGCCGTCCAGGGCGCAGCGCACCGCGACCTCCAGATCGGCGTCGTCGAGCACGACGAGGGGGTTCTTGCCACCCATCTCCAACTGGAACCGCTTGTTGCCGTGCGCGAGGCACTGCCGTGCCACGTGGCCGCCGGTGCCGGTGCCTCCGGTGAAGGAGACGCCGTCGATCCCGGTCGAGGTCAGCAGCTCCTCGCCGACGACCCGCCCGGCGCCCATGACGAGGTTGAACACGCCGGGCGGCAGCGCGGATCCGGCGATGATCCGGGCGAGTTCCCCGGCCGAGGCGGTGACCAGCTCGGCGGGTTTGAGCACGACCGCGTTGCCGTAGGCGAGCGCGGGCGCGACCTTCCAGGCCGGGATGGCGAGGGGGTAGTTCCAGGGTGTGATGATCCCGACCACGCCCAGCGGGCGGCGCCGGACCTCGGCGTGGACGCCGGGGCGGGTGGAGGCGTAGACCTCGCCCTGCGGTTGCAGCAACTGGTGGGCGTAGTAGCGGAAGGTCTGGCCGGCGCGGGTGACCTCTCCGCGCGCCTCGCTGAGCAGCTTGCCCTCCTCCCGCGAGAGCAGGACCGCGAGTTCCTCGGTGCGGCGCAGGATGGTGGTGCCGATGTCGTCCAGGACTGCCATGCGGGACCCGACGGGTTGGCTGGCCCAGCCGGGCTGCGCACGGCGGGCGGCCTCGATCGCCGCGCGGGCGGTGTCCCGGTCGGCCACGGCGTACTCGCTGACGATCTCGCCGGGGCGGGCGGGGTTGCCGTTGGACCGGCGTTCCCCGTCGACCCACCCGCCGTCGACGAGGTTGAGATGCACGGGCACGCTCATCGGCCACCGGCCGCGGCGGCGAGGGTCTGGTCCATCGGGCCGGGCTCCTCGGGGAAGTGGCAGGCGACCTGGTGGCCGCTGCCGGCTGCCGTCGTGAGCACCGGCTCCTGCGCCGCGCAGATCTCCTGCGCCTTCCAGCACCGGGTGCGGAAGCGGCATCCGCTGGGCGGGCTGAGCGGGCTCGGCACGTCTCCGGTGAGGATCACGCGCTGGCGCTCGGTCTCGACCAGCGGATCGGGGATCGGCACCGCCGACAACAACGCCTTGGTGTAGGGATGCTGCGGCCTGCGGTACATGTCCTCGCACTCGCCCACCTCGACGACGGTGCCGAGGTACATCACGGCGATGCGGTCGCAGAGGTGCCGCACGACGGCCAGGTCGTGGGCGATGAACATCATCGTCAGGCCCAGCTCCTCCTGCAGTTGTTCGAGCAGGTTGACGATCTGGGCCTGGACCGAGACGTCGAGCGCGGAGACCGGCTCGTCGGCGACGATGAAGTCCGGGTTGCTGACCAGCGCCCGCGCGATGCCCACCCGTTGTCGCTGGCCGCCGGAGAACTCGTGCGGATAGCGGTCGTGCCACTGCTCGCTGAGCCCGACCAGTTGCATGGTGTCCACCGCCTTGGCCCGTCGTCCGGCGGCGGAGAGGTCGGCGTGCACGAGCAGCGGCTCCTCGATGAGTTCGCCGATGGTCATGCGCGGGTTCAGCGACGCGTACGGGTCCTGGAAGATCATCTGCATCCGGCGGCGCATCGCCCGCATCCGGCCCCGGCCCAGGGTGGTCAGCTCGGTGCCGTCGAAGGTCACCGTTCCGCTGGTGGGCTTGAGGAGCTGGAGGATCGCCCGACCGGTGGTGGACTTGCCGCAGCCGGACTCACCCACGACTCCGATGATCTCGCCACGCCGGACGTCGAGGTCCACGCCGGACACGGCGCGCAGGCGGGCCGGGCGCAGCTTGCCACGCGCGGGCACCTTGAAGTCGACCGCCAGGTCGCGCACCCGCAGCAGGGCGTGCTCGGAAGCGGCGACAGGGGATTCGGTCATGAGCTCTCCTCTGTCGAGAGATAGGGGTGCCGGTCCTGGGTGGAGAGCCAGCCGCCCTCGCTTTCCGGTCGCATGCCCCAGCAGCGGGTCAGCTGACCCCGGTCCGGCTTCTCCCACGTCGTGATGAGGTCGGGTGCGCGGCCCTGGCACGTCTCCCGGGCGTGCGCGCAGCGGGGCGCGAACCGGCAGCCGGGGGGCATCTCCGACAGCTCCGGCGGGCGCCCGGCGATCGGTCGCAGCTTGCCGCCACGGACGAGGTCCAGCCGGGGCACCGACCCCAGCAGCCCCCAGGTGTAGGGCATCTGCGGACGGTGGAACAGGTCGACCGTCTCGGCCCGCTCCACGATCTGCCCGGCGTACATCACGTTGACCCGTTCCGCCATGCCGGCCACCACCCCGAGGTCGTGGGTGATGAGCAGGACGGCGGTCCGGGTCTCCCGGGCCAGCTCCCGCAGCAGCTCCAGGATCTGCGCCTGGATGGTCACGTCGAGGGCGGTGGTGATCTCGTCGGCGAGGATCAGCCGGGGTTGGCAGGAAAGGGCCATCGCGATCATCACGCGTTGCCGCATGCCGCCGGAAAGTTGGTGCGGATAGGAACTCAACCGGGTCTCCGCGGCCGGGATGCGCACCATCTCCAGCAGCTCGACGGCTCGCGTACGCGCAGCCCTGCGGCTGAGTCCAAGGTGCAGCTCCAGGGTCTCGGTGAGTTGCTTCCCCACGGTCAGCACCGGGTTCAGCGAGGTCATCGGGTCCTGGAAGATCATCGAGATGCCCTTGCCGCGGACGGCCCGCAGCTCGCGAGGGCGCAGGCGCACCAGGTCCCTTCCTTCGAAGAGGACCTGTCCGCCGGTCACCTGCCCGGCCGGCGGCACGATCAGGCCCATGATGGACTGCGCGGTGGCCGACTTTCCGCAGCCGGACTCGCCCACCAGTGCCACCGTCTCGCCGGCGTCGACGGTGAACGAGACCCCGTCGACCGCCGTCACCGAACCCCGTGCCGCACGGAATTCGGTACGCAGGTCCCGCACCTCCAACAAGGCCATCGAACCCACCCCGCAGTCTGGACGCTTGAACGTCGCCATTCGTCAACCAGGAGTGTTGCACAGACGATGTTCGTCGTCTAGGCTCCCGGCAGCGACGAATACCGCCACCAAGTGAAGTTGGAGCAACGTTGGCATCCAAGAGCTCGATCGAAAAAGATCGCAGCATCATCCGGGAACTCGTCCAGGACCCGCGACAGACGAACGTGGCGCTCGCCGCCAAGGTCGGCCTGTCGGAAGGGTCGGTCCGACGACGGATGGAAAGGTTGATCGCGGACGGGCAGTTGCAGTTCGCCGCGATTCCCAGCGCCGCGTTCATGGGGCGTCCGGTGCACACACTCTTCGAGATCCAGAGTGCGCCGGGCAGCACCGAACAGCTCATCGACAAGCTCGCGGGCATGCCCGAGATCGCGTACGTCTACCACGTGACCGGGCAGTTCGACGTCATCGCCGTCGGCTACTTCGCCTCCAGCAACGCCATGCGCCGGTTCTGGACGGAGCGCCTGGGCCACCTCGACGGGGTGATGGAGAGCCGCTCGGTGATGGTGCTGCGGGTCGCCAAGCGTGCGCACGAGTGGGCCCGCGACATCGCTGTCACCGGCGACGAGGAGTCCGCCTGGGACGCGAGCTCGGATCCTGGCGCGCCCGGTTCTGAAGTCTGACCAGACCGAAAGAGGCAAGACATGCTGCGCATCACGCTGATCCGCCTTGTATCGGTTATTCCGGTCCTGTTCGGGATCTCGGTGATCTCGTTCCTGGTGATCCGCATGATCCCCGGCGACGTGATCAGCTCGATCATGGGGCAGGACTTCGGCGACCCCGCGATCGAGGCGGAGATGCGCCGCTACTTCGGGCTGGACATGCCCGTGTACGAACAGTTCGTGCGGTGGTTGGGCGCCCTCCTGCAAGGCGACCTCGGCACCTCGATGCGCACCGGTCAGCCGGTGCTCGAAGAGATCATGCAGCGCTTCCCGTCCACGCTGTTGCTGGCCGTGTCGGCGCTGCTGGTCTCGATCCTCATCTCGATCCCGCTCGGTGTGCTCAGCGCCACCAAGCGCAACGGCCTGCTCGACGCCAGCACCCGGGTCGCGTCGCTGATCGGGCTGTCGCTGCCGAACTTCTGGCTCGGCATCCTGTTGGTGTACATCTTCTCGGTCTCGCTGGGCTGGCTGCCGTCACAGGGCGCGGGGGAGGGCGAGGGCTTCCTGGGCAGCCTGAAGTACCTCGTCCTCCCCTCGGTCACCCTCGGCGCCAGCCTCGCGGCGATCAGCATGCGGATGACCCGGTCCAGCATGCTGGAGGTGCTCAACCAGGACTACGTCCGCACGGCCCGCGCCAAGGGGCTGGGCGAACGCGGGGTCATGGTCCGGCACGCCCTGCGCAACTCGCTGATCCCGGTGGTGACCGTGCTGGGCATCCAGGCCGGGGCGTTGCTGGGCGGCACGGTCATCGTGGAACAGGTCTTCGCCTGGCCGGGGCTCGGCACGATGGTCATCCGCGGGATCAGCCAGCGTGACTACCCCGTCGTCCAGGGGACCCTGCTCTTCCTGGCCTTCTTCTACGTCGTGGTCAACCTCCTCGTCGACCTGCTCTACACCTACCTGGATCCGAGGTTGCGCAGTGGTCACTGAAGTCGTTCCCGGCCGCCGCCAACGTCGCGGCAAGCAGCAGGGCGCCTCCCCGAAGTCCGTCGGGCGCCGTGGCGGGCACCTGCTGAGGTTGCTGGCGCGTGACAAGGTCGGCCTGGTCGGGCTGGTCATCGTGGTGCTGATGATCGCAGCCGCCGCGTTGGCCCCGCTGATCTCCCCGTACGACCCGACCGCGATGTCCGACCAGCGGCTCGCCCCGCCCGGCGGCGACTTCCCGCTCGGCGCCGACGAGGCCGGGCGCGACCTGCTCAGCCGGGCGCTCTACGGCGCGCGCACCTCGCTGACGGTGAGCCTGATCGTGGTGACCTGCGCCGGGGCCATCGGCGTCCTGCTGGGGCTGCTCGCCGGCTTCTACCGGGGCGTACTCGACGCGATCATCACCCCGGCGACCGACATCATGTTCTCCTTCCCCACCCTGCTGCTGGCCCTCGCGGTCGTGGCCGCCCGCGGGCCGGGCACGGAGAACCTCGTCCTGGCCCTGGTCATCGTCTTCATCCCCAGCTTCGCCCGGATCGTGCGCGGCACCGCGATGTCGGTGCGCCGGGAGCCGTACGTCGAGTCGGGCCAGGCGGTCGGGCTGAGCAACACCCGGCTCATCCTCAAGTACATCCTGCCCAACTCGGTCGCCCCGATCGCGGTGCAGTTCACCACGAGCATCGCCTACGCGATCCTGATCGAGGCGTCCCTGGGCTACCTCGGGCTCGGTGTGCAGCCGCCCCAACCGTCCTGGGGCTCGATGCTCTCCAACGGCAAGTCCTTCATGGAGATGTCGATCTGGCCGTCGGTCGTACCCGGGGTCTGCATCATGATCGCCGTTCTCGGTTTCAACCTCCTGGGCGACACCCTTCGCGACGTTCTGGACCCGCGGTTGCGGGGCCGCTCCAGTCGCTGACCCGCAAGGAGCACAACCGCGTGGAATCCATCGACGAGCACCTCGTCCGCCGCCTCACCGAGTGGTCCGCGGGTCAGCCACTGCCCGAGCAGACCTCCCCGGACGTCGACGTGGACCCCGGCCTGGCGCTGGACTACCTCGACGCCCAGATCCAGAGCCGGCACCTCGACCTCGCGCTGCGCTGGTTGCAGGCCCAGCAGGAGGGGTTCTACACGATCGGCTCCAGCGGGCACGAGAGCAACGCCGCCGTCGCGCTGGCGCTGCGCCCGACCGATCCCGCCCTGCTGCACTACCGTTCCGGCGGCTTCTACGCCGCGCGGGCCGGTCAGGTCGCCGGCTCCACGCCGATCGCGGACGTGCTGCACTCGGCGGCGGCGTCCCGGCAGGACCCGATCTCCGGTGGTCGGCACAAGGTCTTCGGCCACCGGGACCTGAACGTCATCCCGCAGACGTCGACGATCGCCTCCCACCTGCCGCGGGCCATGGGCCTGGCGTTCGCGCTCGACCGGGGCGCCACCGACACCGGATACCCGGCCGACGCCGTGGTGGTGTGCAGCTTCGGCGACGCCTCGGCCAACCACTCCACGGCGGCCGGCGCCCTCAACGCCGTGGGCTACAGCGCCCACCAGGGCATCCCGGCACCGCTGCTGTTCGTCTGCGAGGACAACGGCATCGGCATCAGCACCCGTTCCCCGCGGGGCTGGGTGCGCCGGATGCTGTCGGCCCTGCCCGGCATCGACTACGCGTACGCCGACGGCACCGACCCCGCCGGCCTGCTGGCCACCGCGGCCGACGTGGCGCATCAGGTACGTACCCGGCGCCGGCCCGCCGTGCTGCACCTGAGCACCGTACGGTTCATGGGCCACGCCGGTTCCGACGCCGAACTGGCCTACCGCACCCGCGCGGAGATCCTCGCCGACCACGCCCGCGATCCGATCCTGGCGACCGCGGCCCTGCTCGCGCGGCGCGGGATGCTCGGCCCGGCCGAGACCCTCGACCGCTACGAGCATTGCCGCAAGCGGGTGATGGAGCAGGCCGAGCTGATGCTGGGCCGGGTCGGGCGACTGGACGACCCGGCGGCGGTGACCGCACCGTTGACCGCCCGGCGGGTGGACCGGGTCAGCGCTGCCGCGCGCCGCGCCGCTGCCGGGCGGGAGAGGGCGTTCGGCGGCAGGCCCCCCGAGTCCCGCGGCCCGCTCACCCTGGCCCAGTCGATCAATGCCGCCCTGCACGACGCGCTGCTGACCTGGCCGCAGGCTCAGGTCTTCGGCGAGGACGTGGCGCGCAAGGGCGGCGTCTACGGCGTCACCCGGGGGCTGCGGAAGGTCTTCGGGGCCAGCCGGGTCTTCGACACCCTCCTCGACGAACAGACCATCCTCGGGGTGGCGCTCGGCGGGGCCCTGGCCGGCACGCTGCCGATCCCGGAGATCCAGTACCTGGCCTACCTGCACAACGCGGAGGACCAGCTGCGCGGTGAGGCCGCGTCGCTGCGTTTCTTCTCCGACGGGCAGTACTCCAACGGCATGGTGGTACGGATCGCCGGCCTGGCCTACCAGAAGGGGTTCGGCGGGCACTTCCACAACGACAACTCGGTGGCGGTGCTGCGGGACATCCCCGGGCTGGCCTTCGCGGTCGCCGCACACCCGGCCACCGCCCCCGCCCTGCTGCGCCAGTGTCTCGCCCTGGCCGAGCAGGAGGGGCGGGTGTGTGTCTTCCTGGAGCCGATCGCGCTCTACCACCGCCGTGACCTGCACACCGACGGCGACGGCGGCTGGCTCGCCGACTATCCGGCGCCGGCCGACTGGGCGGCGACGGAGAACCCGCTCGGCCAGGTGCGGACGGTGTGCGAGGGCACGGACCTGGCGTTGGTCACCTTCGGCAACGGCGTTCCGATGAGCCTGCGGGTGGCCGCGACGCTGGCCCGGGAACGACAGGTCAGCACCCGGGTCATCGATCTGCAGTGGCTGGCGCCGCTGCCGGCCGTGAGCCTGCGCGCCGCGCTCGCCGGGATCTCGCGGGTGCTCGTCGTCGACGAGAGCCGCACCAGTGGCGGCGTCTCCGAGGCGGTGGTGGCCGCGCTGGTCGACCGCGGCTTCACCGGCCGGATCTCGCGCGTCAACAGCGTCGACAGCTACGTCCCCCTTGGCCCGGCCGCCGACCAGGTGCTGCTGGGCGAGGACGACGTGCTGGCGGCGGCCCGCTCGTTGCTCGGGTGATCCCCGGCAGGACGCAGGCCGCCGGCGGCCCACCCGATCGACCGGGTGGGCCGCCGGCGCGTCTGCGGGACGCGTACGGCGTGTCCGCCCTGTCGAGCTGAGTCGTTGACGACATCAGGCGCCGCGTCCGTCCCCGGTCGGCAGCGGCCGGGCACGACGTGAGGGCGGCGGAGCACCCGTATCCAGGTGCTCCGCCGCCCTCACGACGCGGGCGGGTCGCTCAGTACCCCAGCTCGGGCTGACGCTTCGTGCCGGTCAACGGCTCACCGGCCAGGTACAGGTCGAAGTTGGCGCAGAAGTCCGCGTAGAGCCGTTGCAGGTTGCCCGAACCCCGGAACGACGTGTGCGGGGTGACCGTCGTGCGGGGCAGCCCCCACAACCGGTGCTCCGGGGGCAGCGGCTCCTCCTCGAACACGTCGAGCACGGCACCGGCGATGCGGCCCTGCCGCATGGCGTCGACGAGGGCGTCCTCGACGACCAGCGCACCCCGCCCGACGTTGACCAGGATGCCGGTCTCCTTCATCGCCGCGAAGCGCTCGGCGTCGAAGAAGTACCGGTTCTCCCTGGTCAGTGGCATGGCCAGCACCACGGAGTCGGCCTCGGGCAGCAGCGCGAGGTGGTCGGCGAACGAGACCACCCGGTCGAAGCCCTCGGCGGGCGTACCCGCCCGGTTGACCCCGATCACGGTGACGCCCAGGGCCCGGGCGCGCCAGGCCACCTCGCGCCCGATCCCGCCGGTGCCGAAGACCAGCATGGTGCTGCCGATGAGGTCCCGGCCGACGATGCGCACCCACTCCCGGCGCTCCTGGGCCTCGCGCAGTTCGGGAAACGCCCGCTGGTGCAGCAGCACCGCACCGATGACGTACTCGGCGATCGGCACGTTGTACGAGTTCCCGGAGCGGGTGTAGACCAGCCCCTCGTCGAGGCGGCGGCGCATGATGTCGCCGCCCACCCAGTCGAACCCGGCGGCGGTGATCTGGACCCAGCGCAGGCCGTCGCACTTGCTGAGCAGTTCGTCGAAGGTGTCCTCGTTCATCGCGCTGCGCAGGATCACCTCGGCGTCGAGGTACTCCGCGCGTACCGGCTCGTCCTCCGGCACCGACGTGAACCGGCACTGGGGATAGCGCTCGCGCAGCTGTGGCAGCAGCTCGGCCAGGTTCGGCGTGATCAGGACGTGGGGTCCCCCGGTGGCGACGGTCATGACGACTCCTGCGCCTGCTTCTTCCGCTCGTTGTAGGTCAGGCCGCCCTTGGCCCAGTTGTCGTACGAGACCTCGTACAGCAGGACGTGGGTGTTCTCCCGCGGGGAGCCGTACTTGACCAGCACGTCGGTCAGCTCGGCGATGATCGCGTTCTTGGTCTCCTGGTCACGCTTGCCGATCTCGGCACGGATGATTGCCATCGTCCTCAGTTCTCCTTTGTCGTCGCCGCCGCGGCGAAGTCGGGATTGTTGGCGTACTCGGCCTTGACCGCGAGGTAGGCGAAGGCGTGCGTGACACCGGTCCGCAGCACCCCGTCGAAGACCTCGCGGGCCTTCTCGATGTCGCCCTGGTAGTAGTGCCAGTTGCCCAGACCGTAGCCCTGAGTGACGGTCTTCAGGTCGTTGCCGTCACACATGGCCCACAGCTGCTCCGGGGTGATGTCGCCCGTGTAGAGCTGCATCCGGCCCTCGTAGCCGACCAGGTGGTCCTCCTGGACCAGGGCGATCGTGCGGAACCGGTCGAGCACCTCCTCGGCCTCGGCCGGCCGGCCGAGGCGGCGCAACGCCATGTACTGCCAGTCCTGCGACGCCACGGTGCCCTCCTGGTGCCGCGAGGACTCCTCGGCCGCGCGGAAGCTGGGCAGGCAGCCCTCGAAGTCGCCGCTCAGGTACTGGGCGACCCCGAGGTGGTACCAGATGCCGGCGTGCAGCGTCGTGTTGTACCGGCCGAGGGCCTGCGGGTCCTGGGCGGCCATGGTGTCGGTGAGGTGCTGCGGGCGTACCTGCTCGGGCCGGCCGAGGATCAGGCTGACGACGTCCTTCTCCACCTCGGGCTGGTACATCTCGTACTCGTCCTCGACGCCGGGCAGCTGGTCGGCTGCGGCGCGCAGGTCGGCGATGGCGCCGGCGTAGTCGCCGATCGAGATGCGCCGGTGCCCACGGAAGCGCAGCAGGCGTGCGCTGCCCGGCTCCAGTTCGAGCGCCTCGGTCAGCAGCGCCACCGACTCGCCGTGCTTGTTGAGATAGCCCTTGAGCCGGGCTGCGATGACGTAGCGGTCGGTCAGCGGTACAGCCGTCATGGGCCTGCCTTTCGTCGTCCTGCGGGGGTGGCGGGGGCGCCGGGAGGCCGGCGTCCCCGCCACGGCGTCAGCGGTCGAGCCAGATGTGCCGGTAGAAGCGGTACGTCGGTGTCGGGTCGCCCTGGTATCCCATGACGTCCTTCTGCACCACGTCGAAGTCCGCGTTCAGGAAGGTCATGGCCACCGGCCCGCGATCGGCCAGGATCTTCTCGGCCTGCTGGTAGAGCGCGGCGCGCTTGTCCTTGTCCATCTCCGAGCGGGCCTGCACGACGAGGTTCTCGTACTCCTGGTCGCTCCAGTTGCCGTAGTTCAGGCCGCCGCCGGAGAGGAAGCTGGCGGTGAACCGCTCGTCCGGGTCGTAGGTCAGACCGAAGCCGGACTGGTACATGTCGAAGTCGGCGGACTTCGTCTTCGTGTCGGCGATGGTCGACTCGACCGACTCGATGGTCACCTTGATGCCGATCTTGGCGAGCTGCTGCTGCTCCACCTCGGCCGAGCGCACCTGGAACGCCGACGTGGCGATGACCATGAGCTTGGCCTCGAAGCCGTTCGGATACCCGGCCTCGGCCAGCAACGCCTTGGCCTTCTCGACGTCGGCCTTGCCGTAGATCGGCTCCTGCACCGCGCCGAACCGGTCCGGCGGCAGGTATCCGGCGTTGAGCGCGGTCCCGAAGCCGGAGTTGGCCACGTTGAGGATCTCCTGGCGGTCGAGCGCGAGGAAGATGGCCTGCCGGACCTTCACGTTGTCGTACGGGGCCTTGGAGGTGTTGAGCCGCAGGTGCAGCGAGAGCGACCCGGAGCCGCCGTACCACTTGAGCTTCTCGTCGCGCTTGAGCGCGTCGATGAACTCGGGCGCGGGACGCCAGAGGAAGTCGACGGTGCCGCTGCGTACCGCTGCGGCACGGGCGTTGTCGTCCGGGTTGAACGTGAAGTCCATCCCGTCGAGGTAGGGGACGCCCGGCTCCCAGTACTGGGCGTGCTTGTCGAGCTTGATGGCCTGGCCGGTGACCCGCGAGGCCATCTTGAAGGGGCCGCTGCCGCCGTCGACGCTGCCGTTGAGGCCGCCCGCCTCGGCCACCGTGCGGTCCACGATCGACGAGGCGGCGGTGGAGAGCAGGGTCAGGATCGCGGCGTTCGGCTTGGCCAGCTTCATCTCGACGGTACGTTCGTCCAGCGCCGTGACCGAGGTGATGCCCTCGTAGCTACGGGCCCGTGGCGCCCGGGTCGCCGGGTCCTTGATCCGTTCGATCGAGTACTTCACGTCCGCCGCGGTCACCTTGCGCCCGCTGTGGAAGACGGCGTTGTCGCGCAGCTTGAACGTCACCGACAGGCCGTCGGTGCTCTGCGTCCACGACTCCGCGATGGCCGGCTTGATCTCGCCCCGGTACGACTGCACCAGCGACTCGTAGATCTGCTCGTTGATGACGAAGGCCGAGGTCTCCGACATGCGGTGCGGGTCGAGTTCGTTCGCGTCCAGCCGGATCATGACCCGGAGCCGACCGCCGGACTTCGGGGTGCCTGCCGGCTGCGACTCGTCCTGAAGGCGGACGTTGCCGCTCAGGCCGTCGTTGGAGCTGCTGCCGCTGTTCTTGGACGGAGGCTCACCGCCTCCGCAGCCGGCGGCGAGCGCCGAGATGACGCCCACTGCCAGCACCTTGGTCAAAACACGAGTTCGCATGGGTCTCCTTGGCTGGTATCACGATCAGCACTTACAGGTCAGGCCGGTTTCCACGTCTGTCCGTAGACCCGGAGCCAGTTGCCGCCGAGGATCTTGGTCACGTCAGCCGGCGAGAAGCCGCCGTTCAACAGCGCCTCGGTGAAGTTGGGGAAGTCCGCGGCGTCGTCCATCCCGATCGCCCGGCGCTCGGTCCAGCCGAAGTCGCCGAGGAGGTTCTGGTGCTCCTTGGACTTCGACCGGGCGATGGACTCCAACTGCGCGATCCGCATCGGCTCGGTCCACGTCTCGTCGTAGTCGGTGGCGATCGCGACGTGGTCGATGCCGGCCACCTCCACCACGCGGCTGACGTGCTCGACGAAGCGGGCGAGATCCGGACGCCGGGACGGGTCCTCCGGGTAGTACAGGAAACCTGACAAGGTGGTGATGCCCATGACGCCGCCCTGCTCGGCGAGGCTGCGCAGGTATCCGTCGGACTTGGCCCGGATGTGCGGCGACATCGCGTCGCAGAAGGAATGGGTGACGACGACCGGCTTGGCGGACGCCTCCATGGCGTCCAGGCCGGTGCGCTCGCCACAGTGCGAGACGTCGACCAGGATGCCCAGCTCGTCCATCGCCTGGACGAAGCGGCGACCCCGGTGCGTCAGACCCGAGTCGGTCTCCTCGCCGCAGCCGGCGCCGAGCAGGTTCTGCCGCTGGTAGGTCAGTTGCAGGATGCGGACGCCGAGATCGTAGAAGGTGCCGAGCAGGTCGAGATCGACGCCGATCATCTCGGTGTCCTGCGGGCCGAAGATGACGGCTTCCTTGCCCTCGGCCTTGGCCCGCTCGATGTCGGCGACGGTCAGCGCGAGCAGCACGTCGTCGGAGTGTTCGTCGATCCACCTGCGGCAGCGGTTCACCTCCCGCAGGGCGGTGACCGTGTCCGCGTACGGCCTGGTGACGGTGTGGTTGACAGCGGTGACGCCGCCTCGCCGGATCCGGTCGAGGTGGGCGTCGCTGAGCTCGATGACCGTGCTCCCGTCCACCACGGTGGCGGCGGCGTGGAGGTCGGTCGCCAAGTTGGCGGGAATTTCCGTGGTGGCAGTGTTCACGTCATCTCCAGGATCATCGGAAGATGGTGAGACCCTACGAGTGCCGGCGGTTCATGTCCATAGATCCTGGCTAACTCGTCAAATAATCGGCTCTGAGCGACGAATTTCGTCGTATTGACGGGTCGCGAGTCGTTCTACAGGAGCGCTACCGGACAAACAGGACGACCTCCTGCTCCTGGCCTGATCACGGGATCGTGGCGCGTCCGGCCGGGACCTGCGGGTCGGAGGACGGCGGGCCGCGTACGGCGTCCCACCGACGTCCGGCATGATCACCCTGCGGCGGGGTCCCGTCGCGGAGCCGAGCGACCGGCGGACGGCGGACGTGCCGTCACGCGAGGGGGAGTGGACCGTGGCCACCGAACGGATCGGGCCGCCCGTCACGGGGGACGAGCGCGAGATGCTGCGCGCCTTCCTCGACTACCACCGGGCGACCCTCGCGATGAAGTGCGACGGCCTGTCCGACGAGGACCTGCGCCGGCGGTCGATGCCCCCGTCCACCCTGTCGCTGCTCGGCCTGGTCCGGCACATGGCGGAGGTGGAGCGGGCCTGGTTCCGCCGCACCATCGACGGCGAGGACGTGCCGCTGGTCTGGTCGGACTCCGGCGACTTCCAGGTGGCGTACGACGCGAGCGGCGCCACCCGCGCCGACGCCTTCGACGCCTGGCAGCGGGAGGTGGCGCACTCCCGCCGTATCGAGCGCGCCGCCGAGTCGCTCGACGTGACCGGCCGCCACGCCAGGTCCGGCGAGGACGTGTCCCTGCGGCTGGTGATGCTGCACCTGATCCACGAGTACGCCCGACACAACGGTCACGCCGACCTGCTGCGCGAGGGCATCGACGGCGCCGTCGGCGCCTGAGCCGGCGGCGGCACCCGCGCCCGGCGTGCGCTCAGCCGCCGGCGCGCAGCGGCAGCCAGGCCAGCACGTCCTGGATCTTCGCGTCCCAGTACGCCCAGTCGTGCGCGCCGGGGGAGAAGTCCACGGTGAGCGGCACGCCCCGCTCGCGGGCCGCCGAGACGAAGGTCAGGTTGTCCTCGTACAGGAAGTCCTCGGTGCCGCAGGCGACGCGCAGCGCGGGCAGGTCGTCGCCCGTGGCCCTGCCGAGCAGGGCGAGGAGGTCGTCGTCGCTGCCCGCGACGGTGCGCTCGCCGAAGGCGGTGTGCCAGACGGCGGGGTCGAGGGGCGCGGTCGTGGCGTGGCGGCGGGCGGCCACGTCGAGCGCGCCGGAGAGGCTCGCCGCGGCCGCGAAGCGGCCCGGCTCGCGCAGCGCCCACTTCAGCGCGCCGTAGCCACCCATCGAGAGCCCGGCGACGAAGGTGTCCTCCCGGCGCGCGGAGAGCCGGAAGAACCCGTGGCACAGCCGGGGCAGCTCCTCGGTGAGGAAGGTCCAGTACCGGTTACCGTGCTCCTCGTCGGCGTAGAAGCTGCGCCCGACCTGCGGCATCACCACGGCCAGGCCGAGCGGCGCCACGTACCGCTCGATCGAGGTGCGGCGCAGCCAGATCGTGTCGTCGTCGGACAGGCCGTGCAGCAGGTAGAGCACGGGTGGGTCGCCCTGCCCGGCGCTGCCGGACATGCCGATCTGCGTGGTGGTCCGCTGGGGCAGGATCACCGTCATCGAGGTGCTGAGACCGAGCACCTCGGAGTAGAAGTCGACACGCGTCAGGGCCACGGTCGTCGACCGTAGCGGATCGTCAGGTCCAGTACAGGACCCGGCAGGCCGGCAGCCGGGCCGCCAGCTCGCGCTCGAACCAGGAGCGCAGCTCCGCCATGGTGTCGCGCGGGTAGACGTACTTCACCGCGCCGAACCTGCCGTACCTGCGGGTGCGGGCGGACTCGTCCATCTCCAGGCGGGTACGTGGGTACCAGCCGAGCAGCACCTCCCTGCTGCCCGGGGTGAAGCGGTGGGTGATCAGCTCGGCGGTCAGGTCGAGCCCGCGCACCCCGGCGACGGCGCCGGCCACCGCTTCGAGCAGCTCGCCGTAGTGCTCACGCCAGCCGGGCAGCGGCATGATCGGCGCGATGGTCAGGCCCACGGGGTAGCCGTCGAGGGCGAGCCGACGCAGTCCCGACAGCCGGTCCGCGACCGTGGCGGTGCCGCCCTCCATCCGCTCGCTGACCGGGCGGCAGTTGACACTGAACCGCACGCGGGTGCGGCCGGCGTGCGGCAGCCCGACGAACGTGTCGACGTCGGCGTACTTGGTGGTCCAGCGCAGCTGCACCGGGGCGTCCCAGCCGGCGAAGTGCTCCACGGCCCGCCGCCAGCTGCCGGTGAGGTGCTCCAGGGCCAGCGGATCGGTGTAGCAGGACGCCTCGAAGGTGGTGCCCTCGCCGGCCCGCGCGGTGCTGCGGCTGGTCACCGTGCCCCGCCCGGCGTAGTCGGCCAGGCCGGCGAGGATGTCGTCCAGGTCGGCGTAGACCCGCGTCACCGGCGGTCCCGACAGCGAGCCGGCCAGGTAGCAGTACTGGCAGTGGGCGGGGCAGCCCTCCGCCAGGTCGAAGCGCCAGTCGGCGCTGGGCGCGATGGGTTGCAGCCTGCGGCGCGCCGGCGGGCTGACCACGATCGCCATGGTCGCCTTCGCCCGCGCGTACGTCTGCCGTTCCGTGTCGCCCCGGACGCCGGTGAGCCGGTTGGCGCGCAGCCGCTCGACCTCGATGCCCAGGGCCTCGACCCGCTCGGCGATCCGCCGGCCGTGCGGATGGTCGAGTGCGGCCGGCGTGGCGACCACCCGGCGCGGCGTCCACCGCCGCGCCGGGCGCGCCGCCGGTGCGAGCCCGGCCAGGTCGCGGGTCGGCACGCGTTCGCCGCTGGCGTCGTGCGGCGCGGGCGGTACGTCGACGGCCAGCGGCTCGTCGACGTCCACGGGCTCCGCCCCGGGTCTCATCCGCGCCGGTTACCCGCCCCGCCGGCCGGCAACCCCGGGGTGGTCAGCCGCGCGTCGGTGCCCCGTCCGGCCCGCGCCCCGCCGCCGGCGCCAGTCGGGCGTCGAGGGCGTCGAGGTCGGGGACGAACCACACGTGCCCGGACCGGTTCGACTCGTGGACGAGGGCGCGCAGGGCCGAGCTGGACGCGAGATGCGCGGCGATGTCGCCGACGACGACCAGGCGGATGCGGTAGTTGACGAACTTCTGCATGATCTCGCCGGCGAAGCGGGTGCCGAGGGCGAAGAACGAGGGGTCGAGCCGGCTCGCCGGCACGGCCACCAGTTGGGCGCCGAGGAAGGCCGCGCCGATCAGGTCCAGCGCGTCCTGCTCGGTGGTCACGGGGGGACCGTCCGGGTCGCACACCAGCACCGGCACCCCGGCCCGCTCCTGGATGACGTCAGGCACCGCCAACCTCCCCGGTGAGCAGGCCGTTGTCGCCGTCGAGCACGGCGTCGACGAGACGCAGCACGTCGGCGGTGGCCGAGGCGCCGCCCAGTATCACGATCTTCATGCGGTTTCGCTCCTCGTCGTGGACGGTCTGGATGCGCAGCGGGTGTGCGGGCTGGTGGTTGGTGTTCGCCGTGGCCAGGACGAGCGTGGCCAGCCGGTCGGCCGCGGCCCGGTCGACGCCGTCGATCTGCAGGATGCTCGACACCTCCACCGCCGCGCCGCCGGCGGGCGCCGGCCGGCCGGTCAGCGCGTCGAGGTCGGCGCGGGCGATCCGGTACTGCTTGCCGATCCGCACCGCCCTGAGCCGACCGGCGCGGATGTAGCCGCGCACGGTGCGCACGTGCAGTCCCAACCGCTCGGCCACCTGCTCCACCGAGAACATTTCCTCACTCATCGGTACCCAACCTAGCCCTAACAGGGAAGGTTAGGGAAGTTCTTATCCTCTCCGCCGGGTACATGTGTCCCCGAATATCCATTGCGCCGCCCCCACGGCCCGCCTACCGTCGTCGGCGCAAGGTCAACCGAACCACCCAGGGGAGTACGCCGTGTCGCAGCGCACCCGCACCGACGCCACGTGGCCGACGCCGCGTGGTGGGGCCGCGCTGTCCACAGGCGGACGGGCCCGCGGGCGGTGCCGCCCCGAACAGGGGCGGCTACAGGGGCGGCTACAGGGGCGGTGGCGCGGCTAGCGCCGACGCGTACGCGCAGCCGCCCACCCCACCGGGGAACGGGCGGCTCTTTCGTCCACCCGGTGCGAACCAGGTCGACCGCCGCACCCGTCGGGCCCCGCCCTTCGGGCCGGCCGCGCGCCGGGCGCGGGGAGAGGCCGAGCAGCCACTCCCACCGGGTTCGACTCCCGGGCGGCCGTCGATCCCTTCCGGTCCCGCCGTTGCGGCGACGACCAGCCGACGACACGAGGAGACGACGATGAGCTACACCCCGCTCGCGGGCACCCGCGCGCCGGTACGGGTCTGGACCGACCCGTACGCCATCGAGCCGCAGGCCGCCCAGCAGCTGCGCAACATCGGTGCGCTGCCCTGGGTGCAGGGCGTCGCGGTCATGCCGGACGTGCACTTCGGCAAGGGCGCCACGGTCGGCTCGGTCATCGCGATGCGGCAGGCCGTCTCGCCGGCGGCGGTCGGCGTCGACATCGGCTGCGGCATGTCGGCGGTGCGCACCTCGCTGACCGCCGCCGACCTCCCCGACGACCTGGCGGGGCTGCGCTCGGCGATCGAGGCCACCATCCCGGTCGGGTTCAACCAGCGGGAGAAGCCGGTCGACCCGCGCCGGGTCCGTGGCCTGGAGCAGGCCGGCTGGGACGACTTCTGGCGCCGGTTCGCCGACCTCGACCGGCGGGTGGCGCAGCTGGAGACGCGGGCCCAGCGGCAGATGGGCACGCTCGGCGGCGGCAACCACTTCATCGAGGTCTGCCTGGAGCAGGGCGGCGCCGACGACGGACGGGTGTGGCTGATGCTGCACTCCGGCTCCCGTAACATCGGCAAGGAGTTGGCGGAGCGGCACATCGCCGTCGCCCGGCGGCTGCCGCACAACACCGACCTGCCCGACCGCGACCTCGCGGTGTTCCTCGCCGGCACGCCGGAGATGGACGCCTACCGCCGGGACCTGTGGTGGGCGCAGGAGTACGCGCGGCGCAACCGGGCGGTCATGCTCGCCCTGCTCTGCGGGGTGGTACGGGAGCAGTTCCCGCACGTCGGCTACGACGAGCCGATCAGCTGCCACCACAACTACGTGGCGGAGGAGAGCTACGACGGCGTCGACGTGCTGGTCACCCGCAAGGGGGCGATCCGGGCCGGCCGGGGGGACCTGGGCGTCATCCCGGGCTCGATGGGCACCGGCTCGTACGTCGTGCGGGGCAAGGGCAACCCGGACGCGTACTGCTCCGCCTCGCACGGGGCGGGGCGGCGCATGTCGCGGGCGCAGGCGAAGCGCACGTACAGCACCGCCGACCTGGCCGCGCAGACGGCCGGCGTGGAGTGCCGCAAGGACGCCGGCGTGGTCGACGAGATCCCCGGCGCGTACAAGGACATCACCCAGGTGATGGCGCAGCAGGAGGACCTGGTCGAGGTGGTCGCGCACCTCAAGCAGGTGGTCTGCGTGAAGGGCTGAGCGGCGACCGGCGCCCGGACGGGGGCGGGCGCCGGTCGTACGGCCCGGCGGCGCGGCCGGCGTCCGGTGGGGATCCCCCCGTCCGGGTCGGCCCCCGATCGATACCCGTAGAGTCTCGCCGTGACCGAGATCGACGTACAGGTCGACCTGTTCCACCCGGCGGACCGGGTGTGGCACGCATTGACGGATCGCGCCCTGCTCGCCCGGTGGTTCACCGAGGTCGAGCCGATGGCCGGGGAGCGCGACCGGCTGCTGCTGTTCACGGCGGGTCTGCCCGGGTTCGACGCCGCCGTCGACGCGGAGGTGACCGACCGGCGGGAGCCGGAGCTGATCGCGTTGCGGTGCCTCGAGGGCGGCCGACGCAGCCGGCTGACCTGTGTCGTCGCCCCCACCGCCGAGGGCTGCCGGCTGTCGGTGCGCGAGGTGCTGGAGCACGGCGGTTGGGCCGAGGAACAGCGCGAGGGCCGCGAGGAGTCCTATCGGCAGGCGCTGACGGGGCGACTGCCGGCGATCCTCGACTGGCTGGCCTTCCGGCAGGTCGACCTGCGTCGGGGCGAGGCGGGGATGACCGCCGAGATGCCCGTGACCGAGGGCGTCGACGACGAGCCGGCCCCGGCCCGCCGCCGCTGGCCGCTGCTGGTCGGCGGGCTGGTCGGCGTCGTGCTGGTCGCCGGGGCGGCGGTGTGGGCCGTGCTGCCCGCCGACCCGGAGCCGGTCGCCGGCCCGGCTCCGGCACCGTCGCCGACCGCCACGGCCACCCCGAGCCGTACGCCGCAGCCGACGCCCTCCGCCCGCCCCACGCGCAGCGCCTCACCGAGCCCGTCCCGCCCGAGCCGCACGCCGTCGGCGACCCCCTCGGCCACGCCGTCGCGTACGCCCAGCTCGGGCGCGCCGTCGGCGCCCGCCCTGACCGCCCGCTACGAGACCGTGTCGACACGGCTGCTCGGCTACACGGGCGAGGTGGTCGTCGACAATCCCGGCGGCGCGCCGGTGAACGGCTGGAAGGTGGTCGTCACGCTGGCCGAGGGCGGCTCGCTCACCGACGTCAGCGGGGCCGACTGGCGGCAGGAGGGGCAGGTCGTCACCTTCAGCGGGCCGTCCGTGCCGGCCGGTCGCTCCCGGACGTTCACGTTCGCGGTCCGTGACGTCGACCCGCTCACCAGGGCGCCCGAGGACTGCGCGCTGGGCGGCACGCCCTGCGCGGGTCTCTGACGCCGTAGCGCGTACCTGTCGCGTCGGGCAGGCGCTGTTAGGATGGGCGGCAGTGATCGGGACAGGGAGACCAGACATGGCGGGTGACGACGACATCTCCGGGTGACACCGGATGGTGCCCGGCCACCGGCAGGCGTTCGACCGCCGCCGAGGGCCCAGGGCGTCGTTGCCGCATCCCGTCTCTCCCGGGCGCCGGGCGCGCCCACGTCACCGCAAGAGGTCCCCCCATGTCCCAACCCTCCATTGTCTGCTCGCGCCTCTCCTTCTCCTGGCCGGACGACACCCCGGTCTTCGAGGGGCTGTCGTTCACCGTGGGCGCCGGCCGTACCGGCCTCGTCGCGCCCAACGGCGCCGGCAAGACCACGCTGCTCCGGCTGATCGCCGGCGAGTGCCGGCCCACGGGCGGCTCCGTGACCGTCGACGGCGTGCTCGGCTACCTGCCGCAGAGCCTCCCGCTGACCGGCGACCTGACGGTTGCCGAGGTCATGGGTGTCGCGCCGGTCCTCGCCGCGCTGCGCGCCATCGAGTCCGGGGACGCCGACGAGGAGCACTTCACCACCATCGGCACCGACTGGGACGTCGAGGAGCGCACCCGCGCCCAACTGGACCGCCTCGGCCTCGACGACGTGTCCCTCGACCGCCGGCTGCACACCCTCAGCGGCGGGCAGGTGGTCTCCCTCGGCCTGGCGGCGCAACTGCTGCGGCGCCCCGACGTCCTGCTCCTCGACGAGCCCACCAACAACCTGGACCTCGACGCCCGCCGCACGTTGCACGCCGTACTGGCGGACTGGACCGGTTGCCTGCTGCTGGTCAGCCACGACCGGGCGTTGCTGGACGGGATGGACCGCATCCTCGAACTCGACCGCGCCGAGATGCGCTCCTACGGCGGGAACTACACCGCGTACGAGGAGGCGGTGCGCGCCGAGCGGGAGGTCGCGGAGAAGAACGTCCGCCACGCCGAACAGGAGGTCAAGCGGGAGAAGCGGGAGATGCAGCAGGCCCGCGAGCGGGCCGAGCGCCGGGCCGGCAACGCCGCCCGCAACCTCAAGAGCGCCGGCCTGCCGAGGATCGTCGCCGGTGGGATGAAGCGGAGCGCGCAGGAGTCGGCGGGCCGCGCGAACGAGACGCACGCCGCGCGGGTCGGCGACGCCAAGGCCCGGCTCGACCAGGCGGGTCGGGCCCTGCGCGAGGAGCAGCGGATCACGCTGGAGCTTCCGGGCACGAACGTTCCGGCCGGGCGTACGGTCTTCGAGGGCGAGGGGATGCAGGTGCGCTACGGCGGGCGTGCCCTCTTCGCCGGCGACGGGCTGGAGCTGACGATCCGGGGACCCGAGCGGATCGCGCTCACCGGCCCGAACGGCGCCGGCAAGTCCACCCTGCTGCGCCTGCTCACCGGCGACGTGCAGCCGGAAGGGGGCCGCACCAGGCGGGCCGACGGCCGCATCGCGTACCTGTCGCAGCGGTTGGACCTGCTCGATCCCGAGCGCACGGTGGCGGAGAGCCTGGCCGCGTACGCCCCGACGACGCCGGAGGCGCAGCGGATGACCCTGCTCGCCCGCTTCCTGTTCCGGGGCCCCCGTGCCCACCTTCCGGTCGGGGCGCTCTCCGGTGGTGAGCGACTGCGCGCCACCCTGGCCTGCGTGCTGTTCGCCGAGCCGGCACCGCAGTTGCTCCTGCTGGACGAGCCGACCAACAACCTGGACCTGGTCAGCGTCGCGCAGTTGGAGAGCGCGCTCGACGCGTACGAGGGCGCGTTCGTGGTGGTCAGCCACGACGCGCGGTTCCTCGCGTCGATCGGCGTGGACCGCTGGCTGCGGCTCGCCGACGGCCGGCTGCGGGAGACCGGCGCCCCCGCCGGCGTGGCAGCGGAGTCGTGACCGGGGGCGTCAGCCGATGCGGTACTGGTCGCCGTAGACGGCGAACACCAGCGGCGTGTTCAGGTTGAAGTTGCCGTTGTCGAGGAAGACCCGCTGCGCGGTGTCCACGCGGGAGGTGTCCGAGTGGGCGGGTTCCTTCCTCATCTCGGCGACCCGCTCGTCGAGGAAGGCGTGCAGCCAGGTCCGCTCGTCGCCGCCCTGGGCCGGGGGCTTCGCCCGGGCCAGGGCGTGGCTGCGGATCGCGCGCATGCCCTCGTAGCCGTGCATCACCGCCGCGTCGTAGTAGGCGAACGCCCGAGCGCCCGCACCCCGTCGGCCTCGCCGTCGCGGACGGACGGGTTGACGTAGACGCGGGTCCCGCTCGGCCTCCTGCGTGGCCCGGAACACGGGGTCGGCGGCGGTGCGCCAGTCGCGGGGGAAGTACGGGTCGAGGCCGGCGTGCGAGTCGCTGCCGTTGCCGGCGCGCAGCGCCGGCAGGTAGCCGGCCAGCACGTTGCCGGGCCTGGTCCGCGTGTACGCCTCCACCAGTTCGAGAATGTCGCCGGTGCCGGAGCAGAAGCCCTCGGTGGGGTGGCACGCGACGTGGCACGATGCGGGGTGGACCCGAGCAGGGGAGGCCACAGTGTCGACATCCGTCACCGAGTTGAGTGAGCTGCGGCGTCGCCTGTCGCGGGTGATCCTCGTCCATGTCGGGCTCTCGGCCGGGTTCGCGCTGCTCGCGGTGGGCGGCGTGTCGTCGTCCGCCGGGCGGGCGGGGGCGTTCGCCGTGCCGTGGCTGGTGATCGGGGTCGCCGGTGCGCTCGGTGCGTTGCTCATCGCCGCCGCCGCCTGGCGACTGCGCGCGGGCCTCACGACGGTCCGGTCGTCGGGGGGCCGGTGGGCCGTGAGGTGGGAGGCGTCCGCCCGCCTGGGCATGGCGCTCGCGGCGGCGGTGGCGCTTGCCGTCGGTGTCGCCGTGGCGCCGGCCGGGTCGGAGCGGGGATTCGTGATCGGGGTGGACGCGGCCCTCGCCGGCGCCCTCGCGCTGTTCGCGCTGGCGGCCGGCGACGTCCGCCGGGCCGTCCGTTCGTCGGAGCGGACCGCCGCGTCGTCGGCCGGATGAGCGCCGGTGCCGGGGCGATCCGCTCGCGGTGCCGAGGGGGCGGAGGGCTGTCCTCCCGGCGGCCGGAGCAGGCTCCGGCCGAGCCGGTGGTGGCCGAGCCGGTGGTGGCCGAGGCCGAGCCGCGTGGCCGGGCCCGGTGCGGTCCGCCGCGACTGCGCGCCGATCCGGTCCGTGCGGCGCGCGGCGGTGCGGCCGGTATGACGATTCCGTTATGCCGCATATCGACGGCCCTCGCTCTAGCATTCACGTACATCGATGACCGGCGGTGGCACGCCGCCGGCCAACTCAGGGAGTGCGTGTATGTTCCGACGACAACTGCTGCGCGCGGCGACCGCCGCGCTGGCGGCGGTGCTGGCCGCAACCGGAATGCAGGTCGCCACCGACACGAGCGCGTCCGCCGCCGCTCGCACCGTCTACTACGACGCGAGCCGCGCCGGCGAGTTCCGCACCAACTTCGACCAGGCCGCGACCATCTGGAACAGCCAGGTGAGCAACGTCCGGCTGGTCCCCCGCACGCCGGGCAACGTCACCATCTACGTCGACAGTGGCTGGCCGCGCGCCCAGGTCACCAGCCTCGGCGCCGGCCGGGTCTGGATGGGCTGGACCGCCGTCAACCAGGGGTACAACCGCACCCGCATCGCCACCCACGAGCTCGGCCACATCCTCGGCCTGCCCGACCGGCGTACGGGGCTCTGCTCCGACCTGATGTCCGGCAGCAGCGCGCCGGTCTCCTGCACCAACGCCTACCCGAGCGCCGCCGAGGCGTCCCGGGTGGACCAGCTCTTCGCCGGCGGTCTCGCCGCGGCGGAGGCGCCGACCGGCACGTTCGTGTGGAACGACACCGACGACATCTCGCCGCTGGTGGTCAACGGCCGGCCGGCCACCGAGAACTACCCGTGGATGGTGTACGTCTCCGGCTGCACCGGCACGCTGATCAAGGCGAACTGGGCGGTCACCGCCAAGCACTGCGGGACCCCCTCCTCGGTGCGGGTCGGCAGCATCTACCGCAACAGCGGCGGCACCGTCGTCTCGGTGATCCGGGCGGTGAACCACCCGAGCGTCGACGTCAAGCTGCTCCAGCTGTCCAGCTCGGTCAGGTACGCCCCGGCGCCGATCCCGAGCACCTCCGGCGCGGTCGGCACCGCCACCCGGATCATCGGCTGGGGCCAGACCTGCGCCCCCCGGGGTTGCGGTAGCGCCCCGACCGTCGCGCACGAGCTGGACACCTCGATCGTCGCGGACAGCCGCTGCCTCGGCATCAACGGCCCGTACGAGATCTGCACCAACAACACCAACGGCAACGCGGGCGCCTGCTACGGCGACTCGGGCGGCCCGCAGGTGCGCCGGATCAACGGGGCGTGGGCCCTGATCGGCGCCACCAGCCGGGCCGGCAACAACAACTCCACCTGCGCCACCGGCCCGTCCATCTACGTGGACCTGCCGTCCATCCGGACCTGGATCAACACCCAGGTCGGTGGCCTGCCGGTCTGACCCACCCCGGTACGGGGGACGCCGCTGACGGCGTCCCCCGTACGTCTGTCTCCGGGGCCGTGCCGCCGGGGCGTCACGCGGCGACCACCCGGAGTGCGGTACGGTGCCTGGCACATCGACCCCTTCCGAGGTGAACCATGCGTGTCGTGGCCGCGCTCGCCCTGACCCTGGCGTTGGCTCCCGCGCCGACGCCTTCCGGCGGCCCGGTGGGTGACCTGCTCGACGGCGTCGGGCGGGTCGTCGACGACCTGCTCGACGGCGGTGGGAAGACCACCCCGGGCGCCTCCCCGACGCCCGTCCCGTCCCACTCGACGGCGCCCGCCCCGGGCCCGGTCGGACCCTCGGTCGCCCCGGTGGCGCCCGGCCGGTCCGCGCCCGCCAGTGCCAGCGTCGCCGGATCCGCACCCGTGAGTTCCCGCGACGGGACCGCCGGACGCCCGGCGGCACGGGAGGGTGAGGCGCCGCCCGCGAACGGGCCGGGCGCCGCCTCCGACGCTCCCTCGACGGTCGCGGCCCCGCCCCGCGAGGACGACGGGGGAGTGGACCGGTGGCTGGTCTACTGCCTGGTGCTGGGTGTCCTGGTGCTGTCCGTGCTGCTCGTCCTGACCCGGCGCCGCCAGCCTGCCGTCGCGGCGACCGGTACGGCTGGCCCGGCGACCGGCGCGGCCGGGCCCGCGGGTGGCGCGGCGGGCCCCGTGACCGGCGCGGGTGTCGCGGGGAGCGGCGCGGCTGGTTCGGCGACTGGCGCGGGTGTCGCGGGAAGCGGCGCGGCTGTCGCGGATGGTCCGGCGGCCGGCGGCGGTGTCGCGGCGGCGGCCGGGTCGGGGAGTGGCGCGGCCGGTCCGGCGAGTGGCGCGGCCGGTTCGGTGGCCCTCACCCCGGACCCAGACGAGGAGCCCGTGGCCGACAACGTGACCCACCTGCCGACGGAACTCAACGCGATCTACGAGTTGGGTCGGCTCGACGAGCGGCTCGTCCAGGAGCGCAACCGCCGGTCCTGAGCCGCACGGGCAGCGACCGGGCGAGCCCGGGGCGCGACGAGCGGCCGGCGGGTGCCCGGACGGGGCCGACCCGGGCGCGACCAACGGGCTGGCCCTGCCTGGCGAGAGGGCCGGCCACCGGGCTCGGCGCAACGCTCCGGCTCGGCGGCGTGGCGTCCCCGGTTCGCTCTACGCCCGACAACGGCATGACGAAAGGGCCGGTCCCCGGGTGGGGGCCGGCCCTTGTCGTCGTTGCGTGGTGCGTGGTGTCGTGGTCAGGCGGTGTAGCCGCGGGTGGCGATCCAGTCGGCGAGGTTGTCGATGCTCATCCGGTAGGAGGCCTGGTTCGGGTCGGCGGAGTCGGCAATCGTCACGGTGTTGCCGTTGTCGCGGTAGCCGACGACGCTGATGTAGTGCCCGCCTTCGAAGGAGTGGGTGGTGCCGTCGGTGTCGGTGGCGGTGCCGGCGATGTTGGCGACGACGGCGTGGCCTTCGTCGATGGCGGTGACGATGTCGGCGCGTAGCTTGTCGGTCTGCTTGTCGTCGGCCTTGGCGTCGCGGATCTCGACGGACTGGTAGGCGTCGCGGCCGGTTTCCTTGTTGAGTACGGGGGTGATGTCGTTGATGGAGTTGGTGCCGGCTTCGGTGGTGCCCATGCGCTGGGCCATGCCGTCGACGTCGATGTTCTTGCCCTGCACGCTCAGGGCGTTGCGGGCGGCGGCGGGGCCGCAGTAGTAGAAGTTGGGCTGGGCTTCGTAGCGCACGCCGAGTTCGCGCTCGCCGTTCTTGCGGTCCTGGGCGACCGAGGCGGAGGCGGGGTTGGCGTGGGCGGGCGAGGCGAAGGTGGTGAGGGGGCCGGCGATGGCGCCGCCGGTGACGGCGAGTCCGGCAGCGGTCAGGGCGGTCTTACGCAGGATGTCGGTACGCATGATGGTCGGCACCTTCCGATCGGGGGTACGCGGACACACGCCAAAGGGGGGGCGGGTGTGCCGCGAAAGGGGGAAAGGGTCGAAACCAGGGAGAAGGGGTGCGCCCTACGGCTGGGGGGTGGGGCGCGTCCCGGGGGATGCAACGACGCGGACCCGGCCGGCATTCCGGCCTCACGCCCGGCCACCGCAAGGGGCGACTCGGCCCGGGCACCGCAGGGGGGTGACTCGGCCCGGGCACCGCAGGGCCTGCCGGGGGGTCACGCGCTCACGATGGATACAACGACCGGGGCCCCCGACCCATGCCCACCGACCCGGTGACCCGCACCACCCCCAAACCCCCACGAAACTGGACGAGCCGGCCGGAGCGCACCGACCGTGAACCGGACGCCACGCCCGAACCGCACCACCATGCCCGAACCACCCGCCGTGCCCGAACCCGGCGTGCCCGAACCACCCGGCATGCCTGGAACGGACATCCTGCCCAACCGGACATCCTTCCCGAACGGCACACCGCGCCCGAAACGCACACCATTCCCGAGCGGCACAGCAACCTGTTCCCGCTGCGCACCGACCTGACCGGGCTGCCGGCCAGGGCCGGCCGGTCCGCCGTCCGCCGCCGGGCCGTTGCCTCGCAAGCGCGAGATGGCCGCACGGTGATCAGGACTCCATGGGCGTTATCCGGCTGCTTTACGGTCCATGGGGTCCTGATCACCGTGGCTGGGCGTCGTGGACGGCAGCGGGGCGGGTGGAGGCTCGCGGGAGCAGCGGGAAGAGGCACCGCGTGCACGCCAAGGCCGGCAGACCCCTGATGAGCGCTGAGGGCAGCGTGAGCTGGTGCCGATCATGCGCTGCCGCAGCATCCCTGTCAGGGGGGTGGGGGGAGGCGGCGTTCGATGGTGACGGTGGTGCCCTCGGCGGTCGACATCAGCCGCACGTCGCCGTACGCGTTCATCAGCGTGGCGCCCCGTCCCCGGTCCATGGCGGGGCGGCGGTCGCGCCACGTGCCGAAGTCGCGCACCGTGATCCGTACGGTGCCGTCGGCCACCCGTAGCCGTACCCGCACCTCGGGGCGGGTCGGGCGTTGGGCGTGCTCGACAGCGTTGTTGACCGCCTCGGAGGCGGCCAGCAGCAAGTCGGCCACGGTGTCCGGATCGACGTCCAGCCCCTCCAGCGAGGCCCGTACGTCCCGCCGCATCGCGGCTGCCGACGTGGGCTGCGACGGGTACGTCCAGCCCTCGTCCACCGCGGCCGGTTGCTGGGGAGCAGGGTGCCGGGCCTCGTCGGGCGCGGGGGGCGGGACCTCCGTCGCAACGGCGTCCCCGCTCGGCGGGCCGGCGGGGACGTCCTGCCGCCCCGGGGCGCCGCCGCGCGCGTCCGTGGTGCCGCCGTGGGCGTCGGGGGTCGAGTCGTCGCGACGGTCTCCCCGGCTCCGGGCGCCGTGCAGGGTGGCCCGGATCCGGGCGATCAGCTCGGCCGCGGCGAAGGGCTTGACGACGTAGTCGTCGGCGCCCAGGTCGAGCCCCTCCACGCTGGCGTCCCCGCCGGCGCGGGCGGAGAGCACCACCACCGGCAGCGTCCGGGTGGCGGCCTGCCGGCGCAGCCGGCGGACCAGTTCGAAGCCGTCGACCTCGGGCATCATCACGTCGGTGAGCACCAGGTCGGGCCGTTCCCGGCGGATCGCCTCCAGCGCCTGCCGCCCGTCGCCGACCGTCTGCACCCGCCAGCCCTGCTCGCCCAGCAACCGGGCCAGGTACGCGCGCATGTCGGCGTTGTCGTCGGCGACCAGGATCCGCGCGTGCCGCGACGCGTCCTCGCCACCGTACGCCCGCACCGGTTGCCCGGCCGGCGCGGACGCCCCCGCCCGCGCCGGGTCGGCCAGCCAGCCGATCGCCTCCTGGGCGGTGGCCCGGGCCGCGCCCCCGACCCCGTCGACCTCGGCGACCGGCCCGGCGGTACGCCCCGTGGCGGACCAGGGCAGCGTCACGGTGAACGTCGTGCCCGTCCCGATGCGGCTCTCCACCCGCACGTCGCCGCCCTCCAGGCGGGCCAACTCCCGCACCAGGGCGAGTCCGATGCCGGTGCCCTCGTGGCTGCGCGACCGGGCGCCCTGCACGCGGTGGAAGCGCTCGAAGAGCCGGGGCAGGTCCTCCTCGGCGATGCCGATGCCCGTGTCGGCGACGGTCAGCCGGATCTCCTCGTCGTCGGCGGCGAGGGCGACCCGGATCCGGCCGACGAAGGTGTACTTCAGGGCGTTGGACAGCAGGTTGGTGACGATGCGTTCCCAGTTGACCGGGTCGACGCGGACCGGGCGCGGCAGCGGCGGACAGTCGACCTCCAGGCGCAGCCCGGCGCGTTCGACGGCCGCCCGGAAGACGCTCGACAGTTCGGCGGTCAGCCCGGCCAGGTCGACCTCGCGGGCCTGGCTGTGTGCCTGCCCGGCCTCCAGGCTGGAGAAGGTGAGCAGACTGTTGACCAGGGTGAGCAGCCGGGTGGCGTTGCGCCAGGCGGTGTCGACGCGTTCCCGCTGCACCGCCGGCAGGGGATGCTCGTTGTCGTTGAGGGCGTCGGCCAGCGGGCCGAGCATGAGCGTCAGCGGGGTCCGAAACTCGTGGCTGACGTTGGTGAAGAAGCCGGTCTTGACCCGGTCCAGCTCGGCGAGCGTCTCGGCCCGCCGGCGCTCCTCCTCGTACGCCTGGGAGTTGCGCACGGCGACGGCCACCTGCTGGGCGAGCAGGGCGTGGAACGACCGGTACGCCTCGTCCAGCCCTCGGCTGGGGCTGACCCCGACCAGCAGCACCCCGAGCGGCTGGCCCGCCTCGGCGGAGGGCAGGGGTAGGGCGAGGGCGGTACCGACCGGGTCGCCCCACGGCCCGGCGGGCAGGGTGAGCCACCGCTCGACGCCGGCCACCTCGGTCGTCGTGCCGCCGGCGGCGGCCGCCAGCCCCCACCCGTGCTCCTGGCCCGTGGACAGCGTGGCGGGCAGGGCGGCGGCCACCGGCTCCCCGCCGACGCAGGCGACGCGGCGCAGCAGCGCGCCGTCGCGCAGGTAGATCGCGGCGAACGGGACGTCCAGCGGGTGCCCGCCGATGGCCTCGGCGAGGCGGACGCAGGTGCTCTCGACGTCGACGGTACGCCCGTCGCCACCGACGGACAGGACGCGCAGCAGGCGCAGCCGGCGCTCGCCGACGACCTGCTCGGTGACCTCGCTGCACACGGTGAGCACCCCCACCGTGCGTCCCTCGTCGTCGCGGGCGGGGGCGTGCGAGACGCTGAAGTACGCCTCCTCGCGGTAGCCGGCCCGGTCGAGCAGCAGTTGCAGGGCCGGTACCCAGCTGGCGACCCCGGTCGCCATCGCCTCGTCGATCAGGGGGGCCAGCACGTCCCAGCCCTCGGCCAGGGTGATCCGGACGTCTCCGCCGAGCGCGTCGGGGTGCTTGTCGCCGATCAGCGCCGAGTACGCGTCGTTGTAGAGCTGGGTGAAGCGCTCGCCCCACAGCAGCAGCATCGGGTAGCGGGAGGAGAGGACCATCCGGACGGCGGCGCGCAGGCTCTGCGGCCAGCCGTCGACCGGGCCGAGCGGAGTGTCCGCCCAGTTCAGGCGCGCCATCAGCCGCCCGGTCTCACCGCCGTCGGCGAACAGGTCCCCCGTGGGTCGCGTCACCCTCGGTCGCACCTCATCGCAGCCCTCACTTCCGGGCCCCGACGACCCTTGCTGGCGTTACCCGCACATCCTGGCACCCGGCCCGAGCTGCATGCCCGCCGGCACCCCAGCGCGTCTCTGTACCCGGGCGTCCGCGTTTCCACACCTGCCGGTGGCGGATTCGGCGGACCGTCGGAGCGGACGACGCCGGTCAGTCGCGGTCGGCCGCCCGACGACGCAGCAACTCGACCGCCTCGTCGACCCGGCCGCGTTCGGTGAGCAGCGTCAACAGCAGCGGAAGGTGCCGCCATCCGCCGCCGTCGACGGCCTGCCGCAGCAGAGCGACCGCCTCCTCGTGCCGGCCCCCGGCGGCCAGCAGGGTGGCCAGTTCGTCGCGGGCGCGCGGATCGCCCTGCTCGGCGGCGATCCGCCAGTACCGTTCCGCCTCGTCGGTGCGGCCCTGCTCGGCGCGCAGCGCGGCGAGCCGGGCGGCGGCGTGCCAGTCGCCGTGCTCGGCGCGTACGCGCAGCTCCTCCGTGCGTCCGCGGTCGGCCAGCAGGTCGACCAGGACGCTGCCCGCCCCGTCCGCGCCGGCCCGGTCGAGGTCGCGCAGGTAGCCGGTCGGGTCGGGCACCGCCACCAGGCCGGCGGACTCGGGGCCGAAGAAGCGGCTGCCGCCGAACTCGCGCCGGAGCTGGTCGTCGAGGTCGTCCGCGAGCGCGATCATGGCGCGCAGGGCCAGCAGCAGGTGGGTGGGCGCGAAGTCCTGCCCGAAGACGGGGATGGACGCCCAGACGGTGTCCCCGGTGCAGTAGACCCGACCGATCACCAGCCCGTTGGTGAGGTCGGAGAGGCGTCGGTACAGCGACTCGGTCGGGTCCACGCCGGTGAGCAGCGGGGAGAACACGTCGACCAGCGGCGGGTCGTCCTGCGCCCGTACGAAGATCATGGCGGAGCCGGCGCGGATGCCGACGTCGCCGTCGGCGTCGACCCGCAACTGGTCGGTGGTGACGCCCAGGAGGCCGGCGAGCACCGCCCGGACCCGGTGGGTCAACTTCCCGTCGCCGTCGTCACCGGTCCCGGGGCCGGGGAGCGGGTCGACGGTGCGGGCGGCGGGGGTCACGGGACGCGCGGCCAGCGCGGCGGCGAGCCTCGTCCGGGCCGGTACGGGAACCGCCGTGGCGGTGGTGGCCGGGCGGGCGGCCAGCGCGGAGACGAAACGGGCCAGCAGGCTCTCACGCGGCGTCATCGTGCTCGCCACCCGTGTCGCCCGTGCCGCCTCGAGCCGTGTCGGCCGGTCGGTCCGCCACCCGGACCTGGTCGAACATCTTGGCGATCACCAGCGGCGCCGCGACCCCGAAGGTGAAGCTGGCGAAGGCGGTGGTGGCCAGCCCACCCGCACCGGCCGCCGCGGCGAGGCCGGTACCGGCCACGGTCCTGAGCAGCACCGCGAACACGACGATCGGGGCGTCCCGCCGGTCCCGCCACGGCCACTGCCACCGGCCCCCGGACTCGCTGGTCGGGCGCATCATCCCGGAGAGGTTCAGCGCCTCGGCCACCGCGCTGCCGACCAGTCCCCACATCGCGGCCACCCATAGAGACACATCCCTACCGTACTGACCGCCCGCCGCGGCGGTCACACCAGCCCTCGGCTCGTCCCGTCGACGCCGTCCCCGACGGTAGGAGGCCGGGGCAACGCGCCGCCCCGACGCCGCGCGGTCCCGTCGTCCCGCCGTCGGCGACGGCTCGTATCCTTTCCGCGAACCTTCGGTGGGCTTTCGAGGATGAAAGGACACGGTGTGAGCAACCGGGCCGAGACGTTGGAGTTCCAGGCCGAGGCGCGTCAGCTGCTCCAGCTGATGGTCCACTCGATCTATTCGAACAAGGACGTCTTCCTGCGTGAACTGATCTCGAACGCCTCGGACGCGCTGGACAAGCTGCGCCTGGCGTCGATGGTCGACAAGGACCTGCAGGTCGACACCTCCGACCTGCACATCGAGATCGAGGTCGACAAGGCGGCGCGTACGCTGACCGTCCGGGACAACGGCATCGGCATGTCCCGCGACGAGGTCGTCCAGGTGATCGGCACGATCGCCAAGTCCGGCACGGCCGAGCTGCTGCGCAAGCTGCGCGAGTCCTCCGACGCCGGCGCGCGGCAGGAGCTGATCGGCCAGTTCGGCGTGGGCTTCTACGCGGCGTTCATGGTCGCCGACCGGGTGGAGCTGGTGACCCGCCGGGCGGGGGAGAGCGGCGGCACCCGCTGGGAGTCGGCCGGCGAGGGCACGTACTCCGTCGAGCCGGTCGAGCAGGCGCCGCAGGGCACCTCGGTGACCCTGCACCTGAAGCCGGCCGACGACGAGGACAACCTGCACGACTACACCGCCGAGTGGACGATCCGCGAGATCGTCAAGCGCTACTCGGACTTCATCGCCTGGCCGATCCGGATGACCGTCGAGCGTCCCGGCGAGGGCGACGAGACCAGCACCGAGACCCAGACGCTCAACTCGATGAAGGCGCTCTGGGCCCGTTCCCGCGACGAGGTCGACGAGGCCGAGTACAAGGAGTTCTACAAGCACGTCAGCCACGACTGGGCGGACCCGCTGGACATCGTGCACATGCGGGGCGAGGGCACCTTCGAGTACGAGGCCCTGCTGTTCATCCCGTCGCACGCGCCGCTGGACCTGTTCGCCCCGCAGGGCCGCCGTGGCGTGCAGCTCTACGTCAAGCGCGTCTTCATCATGGACGACTGCGAAGCGCTCATGCCCAACTACCTGCGCTTCGTCAAGGGCGTCGTGGACGCGCACGACCTGTCGCTGAACATCTCCCGGGAGATCCTCCAGCAGGACCGGCAGATCCAGGTCGTCCGTCGCCGCCTGGTCAAGAAGATCCTGGCCACGGTCAAGGACATGAAGGCCAACCACGCCGAGCGCTACCGCACCTTCTGGACCGAGTTCGGGGCCGCGGTCAAGGAGGGCCTGATCGACGACACGGAGAACCGGGACACCCTCCTGGAGATCCTGTCGGTCGCATCCACCCACGACCCGGCCGAGCCCACCGACCTCGCCGGCTACGTCGGTCGGATGAAGGACGGGCAGAGCGACATCTACTACGCCACCGGCGACTCGCGCACGATGATCGAGAACTCGCCGCACATGGAGGCGTTCCGCGCCAAGGGCTACGAGGTGCTGCTGCTCACCGACCCCGTCGACGAGGTGTGGATCGAGCGCGTCGGCCAGTACGACGGCAGGACGCTGCGCTCCATCGCCAAGGGGCAGGTGGACCTCGACACCGAGGAGGAGAAGAAGGAGGCCGAGGCCGAGCGCGAGCAGCAGCGCAAGGACTTCGCCGACCTGCTCACCTGGATGGGCACGACCCTCGCCGACTCCGTCAAGGAGGTCCGCCTCTCCTCCCGGCTGACCACCTCGCCCGCCTGCGTCGTCGGCGACGCCCACGACATCACCCCGACCCTGGAGAAGATGTACCGGGCGATGGGGCACGAGGTGCCGGCCGTCAAGCGGATCCTGGAGCTCAACCCCGGGCACCCGCTGGTCACCGGCCTGCGTAAGGCGCACGAGCAGGGCGGCACCGACGAGTCGCTGAAGGAGACCGCCGAGCTGCTGTACGGTCTCGCGCTGCTCGCCGAGGGCGGGGAGCTGGCCGACCCGTCCCGGTTCACCCGCATCCTCGCCGACCGTCTCGCCCGTACCCTCTAGGCGGGTCCCGGCGCCGGGTGCCGCGTGGCGGTGACCGTCGGACGCCGAGGTCTCCGGTGTGCGGGTCCTCCGACCAGGAAGGATCCGGACGCCGGAGACCTCGCGGCCGACGAGGCGGCACCGCACCACCGGCGGGCGGGCGTGGAAACCTCGCCGGCCGGGTACTCCCGGCGGTCATGAGCACGAGCAGCACGGCGGGCGACGGACCGGCCACCGCGGCCCGGGTGGGCACGGTCGCGGTCGTCGCCCACCGGAAGAAGACCCTGGGCGGCGGCCTCGACGAGCTGCGCGCCGAGCTGGCCGGCGCGGGGGTCGAGCACCTCGTCTGGTACGAGGTGCCGAAGAGCCGCAAGGCGCCGAAGAAGGTCCGCAAGGCACTGAAGAAGGGTGCCGAGCTGGTCTTCGTGTGGGGCGGCGACGGCATGGTGCAGCGCTGCGCCGACGCCCTCGCCGGTTCCGGCGCCGCCATGGCCATCGTGCCCGCCGGCACCGCCAACCTCTTCGCCGCCAACCTGGGCGTCCCGGAGGACCTGCCCGGGGCCGTCCGTATCGGCCTGCACGGCCGCCGCCGCGCCCTCGACCTGGGCAGGATCAACGGCGAGCACTTCGCCGTGATGGCCGGCGCGGGCTTCGACGGCGACCTCATCCGTGAGGCCGACCGCAAGCTCAAGGGCCGGCTCGGTCGCCTCGCCTACATGTGGACGGGGCTGCGGCACGTCCGCGGTGAACTGGTGCGCACCCGGATCACGGTCGACGGCACCCGGTGGTTCGACGGTGACGCGAGCTGCGTGCTGTTCGGCAACGTCGGCACGATCACCGGCGGCATCCCGGCGTTCGACGACGCCCGCCCCGACGACGGCTGCCTGGAGATCGGCGTGTCCACCGCCGACGGAGCGGTGGACTGGGCGCGCACCCTGGGCCGGATGGCCGCCGGCCGCTCGGAGGAGTCGCCGTTCGTACGGATCACCCGGGGCCGCAGGATCAAGGTCCGGCTCGCCGCCCCGCGCACGTACGAGCTGGACGGCGGCGCGCGCGGGGAGACCACCAGGCTCAAGGTGCGGGTGGTGCCCGGGGCGCTGACCGTCTGCTGCCCCCCGACGCACTGACCGGCCGCCCGCCGCGGGCGGCAAGGGGCCCGGACGTTTCGCGTCAGGTGGGCCGGACGCCGGCCGGGGTGGCGGGCACCAGGCGGCGGGTGATCCACAGCGGCGAGGTGACGGCGTTGCCCACCACCACCGCGTGGGCACCGGCGGCGAACGCCGCTACGATCTGCTCGGCGCTGCGGTAGCGCCCCTCGGCGATCACCGGCACCGTCAGCACACCGGCGAGGCGGGCCAGCAGCGTCAGGTCCGGCCCGTCGGTCGGTGGGCTGGCCGGGGTGTAGCCGGCAAGGGTCGTCGCGACGGCGTCCGCGCCGGCCCGCACGGCGGCCACGCCCTCCTCGACGGTGGAGACGTCGGCGAGCACCAGCGCGTCGGTCCGTTCCCGCAGCGCCCGGACCGTGTCGGCGAAGCTGCGACCGTCCGGGCGGGGACGGTCGGTGGCGTCCACGGCGACGATGTGGGCGCCCGCCGCGGCGACGTCGAGCGCGTGCGCCGCCGTCGGGGTGATGAACACCCCGTCGACGCCCTGCTTGTGCAGCCCGATGACCGGCACGTCGACGGCGGCGCGGATCGCCCGGACGTCGGCGGTGCCGTTGGCCCGCACGGCCACCGCGCCGCCGCGTACCACCGCCGCGGCCACCCGGGCCTGCACGTACGCGTCGCGCATCGGGTCGTCGGGGTCGTCGAGCAGCGGCTGGCAGGAGACCACGAGGCCGCCGGCCAGCTCGTCGAACACGTTCACGCTCTCGTCCTCTCATCGGTCACGGCCGGGATGCCGTCCGCCTGCCCGTCGTGACCGGGTTGGCCGGCCAGCCGGGCGGCGCCCACGACGACCGCGTCGGCGCCGAGCGCCGCGGGGAGCAGGGACACGTCCGCCCAGGCCCTGGGCAGCTCGGCGGTGAAGGCGGCGCGGGCCGCGGGCAGCAGGGCGTCGGCCGCCCCGCCCGCGAGCACCACGGCCTGCGGGTCGAGTAGGGCGACCAGCCCCGCGAGCGCCCGGCCGAGCGCCGTCGCGGCGCGCTCCACCACCTCGCGGGCGACGGGCTCGCCGGTCGCCGCCCGCTCGGCGACGTCCCGTCCGCTGATCCGCACGCCGGTCTCGAGGGCGTACGCGCCGGACAGTCCCGTGCCCGAGGCGATGGCCTCCAGGTGCCCGTACCGGCCGCAGCCGCAACGCAGCCGCTCGGCGCCGGGAGCCGGCAGGTGCCCCACCTCGCCGGCACCGCCCCGGGCGCCGGTGGAGATCCGGCCATCCCGCAGCAGCGCGCCGCCCAGGCCGGTACCGACCGCGACCAGCAGCAGCTCCCGCCGGCCCCGGGCGGCACCCACCCAGCTCTCGCCGAGCGCGGCGGCGTTCACGTCGTTGGTGACCCGGACCGGTCGGGCCAGCCGCGCGGCCAGCTCGTCGGCGACCGGCGTACCGGACCAGCCGGGCAGGCTGTCGGTGGCGTACCGGATGGTGCCGGTGCCCGGGTCGACCGTGCCGGCGGTGCCCACGCCGACCGGGCCGGCGTCGCCCGGATCGAGCAGTTCCCGGGCGAGCCGTGCGGCGGTGTCCAGCACGGCCGCCGGCCCCGACCCGGCCGGGGTGGGCGCCAGGCGACGCCCCAGCACCTCGCCGTCGGCACCGACCAGCGCCGCCGCCGTCTTGGTGCCGCCGATGTCGACGCCCACCCGGGCGGCCGGCACCGTCATCCCTTGAGCCCGGTGTGCGCCAAACCCTCGACGAACTGCTTCTGCGCGATGACGAAGACCACCAGGACCGGCAGCGCGGTCATCGACGCCGCGGCGAGCTGGACGTTCCACATCGGGCCGCCGTAGGCGTCGACGAACTGGGTGAGCGCCTGCGGCAGGGTGAACTTCTCCGGCGAGGAGAGGAACACGATCGGTTCCAGGTAGAGGTTCCAGCTGTGCAGGAAGGTGAAGATGGCGACCGCGCCCAGCGCGGGCCGCGACAGCGGCAGGGCGATCTTCCAGAAGGTGGCGAACCGGCCCAGCCCGTCCACCCGGGCCGCCTCCTCCAGCTCGCCGGGGAGGCTGATGAAGAACTGCCGCATGATGAAGGTCGCCAGCACGCTCGGCGCGCCGAGGACCGGCACCAGGATCAGCGGCCAGTGGGTGTCGACCAGGCCCAGCTTGAAGAACATCTGGAACAGCGGCACGATCGTCACCTCGCTCGGGATGAGCAGGCCGGCGAGGATCACCAGGAAGAGCACGTTCTGGCCCCGGAAGCGGATCCGGGCGAAGGCGTACCCGGCCAGCGCCGCCACCGCCAGGGTGCCGACGGTGACCACCAGCGCGATGTAGAGGCTGTTCAGGTACTGCTGGCCGAACGGCTGCAACTCGAACACCCGCCGGTACGCGTCCAGCTCCGCGTCGACCGGCAGCAGTTTCGGCGGGAAGGCGAAGATGTCCGCCACCGGCTTCAGCGACGAGGTGACCATCCACCAGGTCGGGAAGACGAACGGGACCGCCAGGACCATCAGCACCCCGTAGAGCACCAGCTTGGTCCGGCGCGACAGCTCACGACTCATGGTGGACCCACCTCTTCCGCATCTGCCACTGGAGCACGGTGAGCGCGAGCACGATGACGAACAGGACGATCGACAGGGTGGCGCCGTAACCGAAGTGATGGAACTGGAACGCCTGCTGGTAGAGGTAGTAGACGAGCACCGTGGTCGAGGTGCCCGGGCCGCCCTGGGTGAGCACGGCGATCTGCGCGAAGACCTGCAACGAGCCGACCACCGTGATGATCGACGTGAGCAGGATGGTCGGGCTGATCATCGGTACGGTGATCCGCCAGAACTGGCGCAGCCGGCTCGCCCCGTCCACCTCGGCGGCCTCGTACAGCTCGGCCGGCACGCCCTGGAGCGCGGCCAGGAAGAGCACCATGTTGAGGCCGACGTTCTTGAACACCTGCACCACCACGACCGAGAACATGGCGGTGCCCTCACCGCGCAGCCAGTTCGGCCCGTCCACGCCGACCGTGTCGAGCAGGCCGTTCACGCCGCCGTTGTCCTGCAACAGGAACCCCCACACGATGGTCCAGGCGACCAGCGAGACGACCACGGGGGAGAAGAACAGGGTGCGGAACAGGATCGTCCCGCGCAGCTTCTGGTTGAGCAGTACGGCGAGCAGCAGGGCCAGGCCGAGGTTGAACACCACGAGCCCGACCGAGAACAGGCCGGTGGCCCGCAGCACCGAGCCGAGGTTGGTGTCGTCGGCGAGGGCCGCGTAGTTCTCGGTGCCGACGAACTCGAACGTGCCGGCCAGCACGTTCCACTCGTGCAGGCTGTACCAGACCACCAGGATCAGCGGCAGGATCACGAAGACGGCGCTGCCGAGCAGTTGGGGAGCGATGAACAGGTAACCGGTGAGCTGGTCGCGGCGGCGGCTGGTCCAGTACGGCCGCGACCGGTCCCGGGTGGGCGGGGCCTCGACCCCGCCCACCGTCGTGTCCGTCTGGGACATGGTCAGGCGCCCTACTTCGCCAGCAGCGGCTGGATCTTGGTGCAGACACCCTCGAGGACGGCCTTGACGTCCGCGTCGGCCTTCCAGAGCGGGTCGAGCCCGGCGCGCACCTGCTGGCTGAGCTCGGCCTGCCCGGCGTGGCTGGGCTTGACCACGCCGTTGGTGATGCCGTCGATGACGACCTTCTGCAACTGCTCGGGCTTCAGCGTCGGGTTCGTCTTGGCCAGCGTCTCCGCGGTGAGCTGCGACTGGCGCGGCGGCGGGAAGAACTGGGCCAGCTTGGCCGAGTTGGTGGGGTTCGTCAGGAAGGCGAGGAAGTCCGCCGCCGCGTCCGCGTTCTTGCTCTTCTTCATCACGCCGACGCCGGCCTGGCCGACCACGGAGTAGTTGCCCTTCGGCCCGGCCGGCAGCGGCACCAGGTCCCAGCCGAAGCCGTCCGGCTTGAGCAGGGAGGCGCGGGAGATCTGGGTGACCGTCATGGCGGCGTCACCGGCGAAGAAGTCGGCGGTCGTACCCGGGCCGGGCAGCGCCTTGCCGGTGAAGATCGCCTTGTGCAGGGTGGTCATCGCCTCGACCATCTCCGGGGCGGCGAAGCCGCAGGACTTGCCGTCCTCGCTCCACGCCTGGGCGCCCCAACCCGTCCAGACGGTCGACAGGTTGTCCCAGCCCTTGTAGTCGAAGTCGCGGATCACCAGGCCGGCCTTGCCGGTCGCGCCGGCGGTGGCGCCGGCGACGGTCAGCGCGGTGTCCCAGTTCCACTGCCCGGCCGCGATCAGCTCGGCCGGGGTCTTCTGCCCGGCCTTCCTGAGCAGGTCGGTGTTGACGAAGACGCCGAACGGCGAGGTGGAGAACGGGTACGCGTACAGCTTGCCCCCGTCCTGCCAGAGCTTGAGGGTGGCGGGGGAGATGTCGTCGTACTGGTAGCCCTCGGTCTTCTTGAGCTTCTCGTCCAGCGGCAGCAGCGCGCCGGAGGCGACGAAGTCGGGGGCCGAGTTCTCGAACACCCAGGCCAGGTCGGGCGCGTTGCCGCCGGCGATCTGGGTCGTCAGCGTCGTGGTGTAGTTCTCGAACGGCAGCGGGTCGAACGTGATGGACGCGACGTCCGGATGGGTCTTGCGGTACTCGTCGGCGATCTCGTTGAACAGCTTGAGGTGCGCCTCGTTGGCGGACCAGACCGTCATCCGCAGGTTGGCCGGACCCTTGTCCCCGGCCTCGTCGCCGCCGCCGCAGGCGGTCAGGGCGAGGACGCCGGCCAGTGTCGCCGCGACACCACGCACAGCCTTTCCCAATCTCATGATCTTCTCCTCAACGGGGGTGTTCAGTAGCCCGCTACCTGGGGCCAGCGCAGTTCCACGCCGGCCGCCGAGAGGCGGTCCTGGAAGTCGGCCAGCAGGCGGGGGGTGCCGCGGACCGCGCGCGGGGACTCGCCCCGCGCCAGACAGAAGTCGGCGAGCAGGCCGGCGACCTCGCCGACGTTCCACTCGACCGGGTGTAGCCGGTAGCTGCCGTTGGTGATGTGGGTGGTGCCGATGTTCTTGCCGGCCGGGAGCAGGTTCTCGACCCGCTGCGGGATCAGCGCCCCCAGGGGGATCTCGAACGGGCACGACCCGACGTCGATGTAGTTGTCGCCGCCTGTGGAGGGGTGCAGGTCGATGCGGTACATCCCGACGCCGATCGAGTCCGGGTAGGCGACCGCGCCGTGCTCGCCGCGTACGGCCAGCGACAGGTCCTGCTCGACCACCGTGTACTCGGCGCGGATGCGGCGCGACTCCCGGATGTAGGGCGCCTGCGCCAGCCCGTCGCGGCTGCCGGTCACGTCGCCGCGCAGGCGCAGGCCGGGGAAGCCGGTCCCGCCGTCCGGCCGGGGCGCCTCGGTCTGCATCCAGTAGAGCACCGAGTACGACAGCTCGCGGGCCTTGCTCAGGTGCCACGACGCGTTCGGCACGTCGATGACGGGGCCCTCGAAGTAGTCGATCATCGGCCAGTTCACCAGCGTGATGTCGCTGTCGTACGCGCCGGCGGTGAAGTTGCGCCGGGCGGCGATGCGCCGGAACGTCCAGAGATTGCCGTCGCCGGGGTTGAGCCGCTGGTCGGCGTTGACGGCCAGCGGGTCGTCGTCCGGGTTGGGGGTGAAGCTGCGCTCGACGATCTCCAGCGTGCGCGGGTGCGGCGAGCGCCAGGACAGCAGCCGGTCGCCCCAGAAGTCGGGCTTGTAGTCGCGCCAGAAGTCGTAGTTCGCCGGCCGCTCGATGGTGTGGTCGCCGTCGACGTGGTCGAGGGCGAAGCAGACGGAGACGGCCTGCATGTTCATCGGCTGCGCCTCGGCCGGTGCGCTGGGCTCGCCGGTGTCGGCCTGCGACTCGAAGCCGGTGACGTACTCGGTGCCGGTCAGCGGCAGCAGCTCGCCGGTCTCCGTGGCGTCCAGCACGTACGGGGCGACGAGGTCGATCCGCTCGTCCCGGTCGCGGTGCGCCACGGTCACCCCGACCACCCGGTCCCCGTCGGTCTGCGCGGCCACCGGCCGGTACGGCTGGAGCACCCTCAGCCGCCCGGAGCCGAGGAACGGCGCCAGCATCTGCTCGATGACGGCGACGGCCACCCGGGGCTCGTGGCAGACCCGGCTCACCCAGCCGGCTCCCGGGTTCAGGTCGCTCCAGGCCCGGGACCGTTCGGTGAGCGGGTAGTGCCGACGGTAGTAGTCGCGGATCCCGGTGCGCAGGGCCCGGTAGCTCGCGGTGGCGCCGAACTGTTCGATCCAGGAGTGCTCGTCCGGCGGGACGGCCTGGCTGGTGAGCTGCCCGCCGAGCCAGTCGAACTCCTCGGTCAGGATGACCGACCGGCCGGCCCGGGCCGCGGCGAGCGCCGCCGCCACCCCGCCCAGCCCGCCCCCGACGACGAGGACGTCCGCACGCATCTGTACCACTTGCTTCCTTCCGGTTGCACGGTCACCGCCGAGCTGCGGTGGACCGCCGATCAGGGGGTGCCGAGGGTGTCGCCCTCGACGAGTTCGCAGGGCAGGAGCCGCTGCTGGACGCCGACGGCGCTGCCGTCGATGACGCCGGCCAGCACCTCGACGGACTGCCGGCCCATCTCCTCGCGGGGGATGCGGAACCCGGTGAAGGCCAGGTCGGTGGGAACCGGGACCGTGGGGTCGCCGAGGGTCAGGATCGACAGGTCGGCCGGGACGCTCAGGCCCCGCCGCCGGGCAACCTGCTCCAGCGCCACGGCGGTGGCGAAGTCCTCGATGAACGCGACGGTGGTCCGGTCGGCCAGCAGGTCGTCGAGGATCGCCTCGGCGTCGCCGGCGACGGCCGTCAGGTGGCGGGCGCTCTCGGCGGCCGTCGCGGCCGCGACGAACCCGCGCCGCCGGTCCGCCGAGGACTCCGCGGTCAGGTCCGTGTTCAGGTAGGCCAGGCGCCGGTGGCCGCGGGCGAGGGCCAGGGCGACCAGCTCGCCCACCGCCGTGGCGTAGTCGGCGCCGACGTACGGCACCGGTCCGCCGGCGTCGTCGCGGCGCCCGACGGCGACGTACGGGAAGCCGTCGCGGTTGAGCCGGTGCAGCTCGGCGGCGTCGATCTCCCGGCCGAGCAGGATGCACCCGTCGGCCAGTCGGAGCCGGTTGTCCTGGTGGAAGATGCGTCGCCGGCCGTCGACCACCGGGGCGCTGGTGAACAGCAGCAGGTCGCAGCCGGCCCGTTCCGCGTACTCCTCGATGCCCAGCAGGAAGGGGTGGAAGAAGTCACGGCTGCCGCTCGGGAAGGCGGGCTCGTAGGTGAACACGCCGATGATCCGGTTGAACCGGGCGGCGAGCCGGCGGGCCACGGGGTCGGCGGCGTAGCCGGTCTCGGCGATGGTCCGCAGCACGCGGTCGCGGGTCTCGGGCGCGATGCGCACGTCGGCGTCGGCCCGGTTGTTGAGCACCAGCGACACGGTCGCCTGACTGACGCCGGCCAACCGCGCGATGTCACGCTGCGTGACGCGTCGGGGGGTAGAGGGCACGACTGGTCCTTCCGGTGCGGCTAATGCGTATTAGCGCTCGGCGTTGGGGAGGAGCCTGGCGGGCCGACCCCGCTTGTGTCAAGGGGTGGGCGAAGAGATTTCGCGGAGATGAAGTCGCAGTAGTAATGCGGATTAGCTCCGGCGTGACCGCTCGGCGGGCCCGGTGGCGGGGGAGCGCCAGCGGGGCTGTGGGGGCATCGCGCCGGGCGGTGGCCGAGCTCTTGACAAGACCCTTTCGGGTCGAGCAACATTCGAGAAGCATAGATGGTAATACGTATTAGCAGTCGACTGAGCGGCCCGCTTCGCCGCTGCGGTCAGCTTGTCGTCTCACCCAGCGTGACATCGCGCCGCCCTGCGGCCTGTCGCGCGACGTCCACAGTCGTCACCGGTGCGGGGAACCGTCCGCACCACCCTTCCGTCGACGGCCCCGCGCCCCGGCAGTTCGCCAGGGCGGCCGGGGCAGCCCCCACCTTCCCCCGACAGAGCAGGAACAGCGATGACGAAAGCACCCGTCCGAGTGCCCGCTCGCGCCGCCGTGGCGGCAGCCAGTGCGGGCATGCTGGCCGCCACCGTGGCCGGTGTCGCTCCGGCCGCCGCCGATCCGGCCTTCGACTTCCCGCGCTTCACCTACGCGGGCACCGCGTTCGACAAGAGCGCCCTGACCTACAACCCGACCGACGAGTTCATCTTCCCGAGCGTCATCCGGGCCGCCGACTACTTCCCCAACCCGCTGGGCACCTACTACCTGTACTACGCGCCCCACGAGCGGCCCGGCGGGATCGCCCTGGCGTACGCGGACTCGATCGACGGCCCGTGGACCGAGTACCGGGCCAATCCGCTGATCGGCAACACCTGGCTGCCCCACTACTCCACGGTCAGCCACATCTCCTCCCCGCACGCCATCTGGGTCGAGGGGGAACGCAAGCTGTTCCTCTACTTCCACGGCGAGAACTCGATCACCCGGTACGTCACCTCCGAGGACGGCATCCACTTCAGCTACGGCGGGACGGCGATCAGCCGCGACGCCAGCACCGGCGGGGAGACCTCCTACGCCCGGGTGTTCGAGCACGCCGTGCCGCGGCTGGGCAGCCGGTACCTGATGCTCTTCATGGACAACCCGACCGCCGCTCCGCCCGGGCCGACGGGGCCGGTGTCCCGGCGGATCCGCTGGGCGGTCTCCCCGGACGCGCGGACCTGGACGATCCAGCCCGACCCGATCGTGACCCCGCGCGGCATCCAGGGCCCGAACGCCTCCGGCCCGTTCTTCCTGCGCTGGAACGGCCGCAACCTGGTGATCTTCCACGCGGCCGACGGCAACATGCACGCCGTGGACGTCGGCGACGACTTCGACCGGGAGGCCCACCTCGGCGTCGTGCACGACTCGATGGTCGCCGCGCCCGACCTCGGGCGCTCGGCCGCGCCGACGTTCTACTTCGACGGCCGCACCGTGCACATGTACTACGAGGCCGGCGGGCGACTCACCGCGACGATCGGCCACGCCGTCGCCACCCTGGAACGGCCGGTACCCACCCGCGAGGTGGACTGCGTGGTGGACCGGCCGGTGCTGTGGCCGCCGAACCACCAGATGGTCGACGTGAGCGTGGCGGCGGACCTGCGCGACGGGGTCCTCGGCCCGCACGCGCTCAACCTGACGGCGGTGACCGGCGGCGACGCCGCGGACGTCGGCGACTTCACCGTCGGCACGCCCGACACCAACGGGCGGCTGCGGGCCGAACGCGACGGCGCCGGCGGGGACAGGGTCTACACCCTGACGTACGCGGGCCACGACGAGATCGGCCGCCCCCTCGGCTGCACCGTGACCGTCACCGTGCCCCACGACCAGGGCCGCGCCTGACCGCACCGGGAAGGGCGCCCGGCCGTACCGCACGGTGCGGCCGGCCGCCCGTGCGTGGACCCGCCCGGCGCGGCCGGATACCGTACCCGCGGCGCGGATCACCCCGCGTCCCGGCCGTCGAGCGGTGGGAGGCATCCGATGCGCCTGCACGTGGGGTGCGCCATGTGGACGCACAAGTCCTGGCAGGGGCGCTTCCTGGCGCACCCGCTGCCGGCGAACGAGCGGCTGCGCGCGTACGCCGGCTGGTGCACCGCCGTCGAGGGCAACACCACCTTCTACGCGACCCCCACCCGCGAGACGGTCGCCTCCTGGGCGCAGCAGACCGGCCCCGACTTCCGCTTCGTGCCCAAGCTGCCGAAGATCGTCACGCACGAGCGCCGGCTCACCGGCGCCGACGAGGAACTCCGGGCCTTCCTCGACGCCGTCGAACCCCTCGGCCCACGGGCCCACGCCCTCTGGATCCAGCTGCCGGGCTCGTTCGGGCCCGGCGACGTACCCGCGCTGGCCCGCTTCCTGCGCGGGCTGCCCGCCACCCACCGGTACGCCGTGGAGGTCCGCCACCCCGCGTTCTTCGACGATCCCCGGGCGGCGCGGACGCTGGAGGAGGCGCTCGCCGCGGCCGGCGCGGAGTGGGTCCCCTTCGACACGACCGCGTTCTTCCGTACCCCGCCGACCAGCGACGCGGAACGGGAGGCGTGGACCAGGAAGCCGCGCACCCCGCTGCGCACCCGCGCGCTGACCGACCGGCCGATCGTGCGGTACCTCGGCCGCGACGACCCCGCCCGTACCGTCGAGGGCTGGCAACCGTGGCTCGACGTGGTGACCGGCTGGCTGCGCGAGGGCCGCTCGCCGACGGTGTTCGTGCACACCCCGGACAACGCCGACGCGCCCGAGCTGGCCCGCCGGTTCCACGACGAGGTCCGGGCGCGCCTGCCCGGGATCGAGCCACTGCCGCAACCGGAGCCGGTCGGGCCGTCGACGCTGTTCTGAACGGACCGACGTACGCCGATCCCACCGGACGGCTACCCGGAGAATCAGGCGGGGGAGGTCCCGCCGCGCTCATCGACCTCCGGCCCTCGACAGCCCGGCGGCGACGTCGGCGGGTGCCACCCGCCTGCGCGCCCGGGCCGGTGGGACGGGCAGGGCCCGCCGGTCGACCTTGCCGTTCGCGGTCGCCGGCAGCTCCGGCAGGGCCACGTACCGCAGGGGCACCATGTGGTCGGGCAACTGCCGCGCCAGGAACGCGCGCAGCGCGGGCTCGGCCACGGCGTGCGGGTCGGCGTCGCGCTCGGCCACCACGTACGCCACCAGCGTCGCGGCGGCGCCCAGGTCGTCGCGTAGCAGCACGACGCTGTTGGCGACGAGCGGGTGCCGGTTGAGCACCGACTCGATCTCGCCGAGTTCCACCCGCTGCCCGCGGATCTTCACCTGGGTGTCGATGCGCCCGCCGTAGTGCAGGTGCCCGTCCGGCGACCACCAGGCCAGGTCGCCGGTGCGGTACACCCGCTGCGGCCATCCGGCGACCGTCACCTCGACGAACCGCTCGGCGGTCAGGTCCGGTCGCCCGGCGTACCCCCTGGCCAGGCAGTCCCCGCCCAGGACCAGCTCCCCGGGCACGCCCACCGGGGCCAGCTCGCCGCGCTCGTCGAGGACGTACGCGGCGACGTTCGCGATCGGCCGGCCGATGGGGACGGTGTCCTCGGGCTCGGGGCGGCGGCACGGCCAGGCGGTCACGTCGATGGCGGCCTCGGTGGGCCCGTACAGGTTGTGCACCTCGACCTGCGGCAGCGCCGCGGTGAGCTTGTTGACCAGCTTCGGCGGCAGCGCCTCCCCGCTGCAGATCACCCGGCGCAGACCGGCGCAGCGGGCCAGGCCGGCCTCCTCGACGAAGAGGGCGAGCATGGACGGCACGAAGTGCACGGTGGTCACCGACTCGCGGGCGACGACGTCGACCATCTCCTGCGGGTCGCGGTGGGCCTGCGCCTCGGCGGTGACCAGCGTCGCGCCGGTCATGAACGCCCACAGCAGCTCCCACACCGACACGTCGAAGGTGTACGGGGTCTTCTGCAGCACGACGTCGCCGGGGCCGACGCGGTACGCGTCCCGCATCCACACCAGCCGGTTGGCCAGCGACAGGTGCGTCATCTGCACCCCCTTGGGGGCCCCGGTCGAGCCGGAGGTGAAGATGACGTACGACAGCCCCTCGACGACCTCCTCCGGCGCCCGGTAGCCACGCCAGTCGACGGGCGCGGCGGGCAGGTCGCCCCCGGTCAGCGGCCGTACGGGCACGCACGGCTCGCCGCCGCAGCCCAGCGCGGCCCGCCCCGCGTCGTCGGCGAGCACCAGCGCGGCGTCGGCCGTGCCGAGCATGAGGTCCAGCCGCGGGCGCGGGTGGGACGGGTCCAGCGGCAGGTACGCGCCGCCGGCCAGCAGGACACCGAGCACCGCGACCACCATCTCGGGGCTGCGCTCGGTGCACAGCCCGACCACCGACCCGGGCCCCACGCCCTCGGCGCGTAGCCGCCCGGCCAGCGCCGCGGCCTCGTCCAGCACCTCGCGGTAGCTGCGCTCCCGTCCGCCCCCGCGCAGCGCGACGGCGTCCGGGGTGCGCTCCGCCTGGCGGCAGATCGTCTCGTGCACGGGCGTGCGCGGCGCGGGGGTGGGCGCCGGGTTGAAGCCGAGCAGCGTGCCGCGCTCCACCGGGCCGACCAGCGTGGCCTCCCGCACCGGCCGGTCCGGATGGGCGGTGAGCCAGGCGCGCAGGGTGTCCAGGCGCTCCCGCAGGTACGCCGGCTCCCCGGGCTCGCGGGCGAACCGGACCGGCACCCCGCCGAGGACCGCCGACGCCCCGGCGACATCCGTCCCGGGCGTGGCCAGCAGGACGTCCACGGCACCGCCCGGCGCGGGCGGGTCCGCCGCGCCGGCCGCGACGACGGCGTCCGGCCGCAGGCGGCGTGCCCGCTCGCGTACCCCCGTCAGGGTGCTGTCGGGGGACACCCGCACCAGGACGTCGCCGCGCGGGCCGCGCACCGCGACCGAGGTCGCGCCGGACAGGCGGTGGCAGAGCACGGCCGCCACCGCCGCGACCAGATCCAGCTCGTCGCGGCCGGTCATGCCGTCACCAGCCCGGCCAGCGCGCGCGGCGTCGGGTCCGCCGACAGCGCGTCGGCGGGGATGCGCACCCCGAACCTGCGCTGCACCTGGCTGATCATGCGGATGAACAGCAGCGACTCGCCGCCGAGGGTGAAGAAGTTCGCGTCCGGCCCGATCTCGGCGCTGCCGAGCAGCCTGCCCCACAGCTCCATGATCTCCTTGACCACCTCGTCCTCGCCGGTGACGGTGGGCTGCGGCGCCGGTTCGGCGACGGCCGCGCCCGGTGGTGGCGGCGCGGCGTCGAGCCAGTGCCGGGTGCGGGCGAAGGGGTACGTGGGCAGCGGGACCCGCCGCGCGGCGCTGTCGCCGCGCACCGCGGCCCAGTCGACGGACGCCCCGGCGGTCCACAGCCCACCGAGCCCGGCGAGGACGTCGCCGGCGTCGGCCCGCTCCGTCGGCCGGGGTTGCAGGGCGAACCCGGGCGCCCGCGACCCGCCCTGCCGGGCCGTACCGGTCAGCGCGGTGCCCGGCCCGACCTCGACCAGGACCGGGTCGGGCAGGCCCAGCCCGGTCAGCAGCGCGTCGTGGTAGCGCACCGGGCTGCGTAGCTGCGCGCCCCAGTAGCCCTCGGCGCGCGGCAGACCCTTGCCCAGCAGCGTGCCGTCGACCGTGCTGATCACCGGGACGGTCCGGGGCCGCCGGGCGACGCCGTCGGCCTGGGCGCCGAGCAGCCGCGCCGCGTCGGCCATCATCCGCGAGTGGAAGGCGCGCTGCGCGGGCAGCGCCCGGCAGTGCACCCCCGCCGCGTCGAGGCGTTCCCGCAACGCGGCCAGTGGTGCCACCGGCCCGGCCACCACCGTGAACTCGGGGGCGTTGCGGGCGGCGACGTCGAGGTCGTCCAGCCCCGCGAGGTGCTCCTGGAGGGCCGACGGCGGCGCGAGCACGGCCAGCATGGCGCCCTCGGGCGCGTCCTGCATCAGCCTGCCGCGGGTCGCGACCAGGCGCAGCATGTCGTCGGCGGCCAGCTCGCCGGCCAGCGCCGCCGCCGCGAACTCGCCGACGGAGTGACCGATCAGCGCCGCCGGGCGTACGCCCCACGACACCAGCAGCCGACCGAGCGCGAGCTCGTGCAGCGCCAGCGCGGGCTGGGTGACGTCGGTGCGGTGTACGAGCCCGTGCGGGTCGTCGTCGACCAGCACGTCGCGCAGGTCCAGGCCCAGTAGCGGGGCCAGCAGCGCGGCGCCGTGGTCGAGCTCCGCCCGGAAGGACGGATAGCGGTCGTAGAGGCCCCGCGACATGGCGGGGAACTCGGCCCCCTGGCCCGGGAACAGGAACAGCACGCTGGGCCGGCGCGCGGCCTCGCGCACGGGCGCCCTGCGCAGCCGGGCCAGCGCCGCCGGGACGTCGCGCGCGGCGACCGCGAGGCGGTGCGTGAAGTGCCTGCGGTACGTCTGCGACGTCAGCGCGACGTCGGCGACGGCCAGGTCGGGGCGCTGCCGCAGGTGCTCGCTCCACTGCTCGGCGGCCGCGCGGACGGCCTCCGGGTCGCGCCCGGACAGCACGATCAGCTCGGTGCGACCGTCGGCCGCCCCGGGACCGGACCCGGCCGGGCCGTCGGCCTCCTCCAGCACCACGTGGGCGTTGGTGCCGCCGAGGCCGAAGGAGCTGACCGCCGCCCGGCGCGGCCCGTCGGCGTCCCACGGGCGGGCCACGGTGTCCACGGTGAACGGGGTCGACCCGTCGAGCAGTTCGGGGCGGGCCTGCTTGAGGCCGGCCAGCGGCGGGATCTGCCGGAAGTGCAGGGCCAGCGCGGCCTTGATGAGCCCGGAGACGCCGGCGGCCGCGTCGAGGTGGCCGACGTTGGCCTTGACCGAGCCGATGGAGCACGCCCGCGCGCCCCGGCGGAACACCTCGCCCAGCGCCGCCAGCTCGATCGCGTCGCCCACCTCCGTGGCGGTGCCGTGCGCCTCCAGGTAGCCGACGGTGCCGGGATCGACGCCGGCGGCGGCGTACGCGCGGGTCAGCACGTCGATCTGCCCGGCGACGCCGGGCGCGGTGTAGCCGACCTTCATGCCGCCGTCGTTGTTCACGGCCGACCCCTTGATCAGCGCGTAGACGGTGTCCCCGTCGCGGCGGGCGTCCTCGGCCCGTTTGAGCGCCACCATGGCGACGCCGTTGCCGGGGACGGTCCCGGCGGCCGAGGCGTCGAAGGGCCGGCAGGCGCCGTCCGGCGACATGATGCCCTTCGTCTCGTAGAGGTAGCCGGCCTGCTGCGGCACCGCCACACAGGCCCCGCCGGCGAGCGCGACGTCCGAGTCGCCCGTACGCAGGCTCTGGCAGGCCAGGTGCACCGCCACCAGCGACGTCGAGCAGGCGGTCTGCACGGTCACGGCGGGGCCACCCAGGTCCAGCCGGTACGCGACCTTCGCGGCGAGGTGGTCCTTCTCGTTGCCCAGCACCACCGAGAGCAGCCCCTGGGTGTCGACCAGACCGGGGTGCGGGTACACGTGGTGCAGCGCGTAGTAGTTGAACCCGGCCCCGGCGAACACGCCGACCCGGCCGAAGGGTCGCCCGGTGGCCGAGCCGGCGGACTCCAGGGCGGCCCACGCCGTCTGCATCAGCAGCCGGTGCTGCGGGTCCATGGTCTCGGCCTCGCGCGGCGTGATGCCGAAGAAGGCGGCGTCGAACAGGTCCGGGTCGGCCAGCACGCCGCGCGCCGGCACGTACGCCGGGTCGTCGAGCCGCTGCGGGGGCACGCCCGCCGCCAGCAGCTCCCCGCGCGTCAGCTCACTGATCGTGATCTTCCCGGCGACCACGTTGGACCAGTACTCCCAGACGTCGGCGGCACCGGGGAACCGGCCCGCCAGGCCTACGATCGCGATGTCGCCGTTCATGAGGATGCGCCTGCTCCTTCGGTCTGTGCGTGCAGATGCCGGGCCAGCGTCTGGACGGTGGGGAAGCGGTAGAGGTCGGTCAGCGGGATGACCCGGCCGGCCAGCCGCTGCTGGAGCAGCCGGCGCACGATCGCCAGCCGCAGCGACTCGCCGCCGACGTCGAAGAACGCCTCGTCGACGTCGAAGTCGTCGGTGCCCAGCGCCTCCACCCAGGCGCCCGTGACCAGCTCCTCGAACTCGGCCAGCGACGCCGAGCGCGCGGCGGGCGCCGGCGCCGGTCGCCCCGCCGCGGCGGTGCCCGTCGCGGCGTCGGGCGGCGGCGCCCCGGCCAGCGCGGCCAGGGCCCGCAGGTCGACCTTGCCGTTGCGGTCGAGCGGGAACTCGGCCACGGTCACCCACTGCTGCGGCCGGGCGTAGGGGGCCAGCTCGGCCTCCACGGCGCGGCGCACGGCGTCGGCGTCCAGGCCGTCGGGCGCGGGCTTGAGGGCGGCGCAGAGGCGTACGCCCGTGACCGGGTCGCCGGTGGTGAACACCACCGCGTCGCGCACCCCCGGTCGCGCCCGCAGCCTGCGCTCGACGTCGACCAGCTCGACCCGGTGCCCGGCGATCTTCACCTGGCGGTCGTTGCGGCCCAGGAAGCGCAGCTGCCCGTCCGCGCCCCAGCGCACCAGGTCCCCGGTGCGGTACAGGCGTACCGGCGGATCCCCGTGCCGCACGAACGACGCGTCGGTGCGGGCGGGGTCGCCGAGGTAGCCGTCGGCGAGGCCGGTGCCCGCCGTGCGCAGCTCGCCGATCGCGCCCGGCGGGACGGGGCGCCCCGCCGGGTCGACCACGTGCAGGTCGGTGCCGCGCACCGGCGCGCCGATCGGCAGCGGGTCGGGCGTCGCGTCGGCGTGCTCGACGGACCAGGTCGTGGTGAACGTGGTGTTCTCGGTGGGGCCGTAGCCGTTGGTGACGCGCAGCCCCGGGCAGGCCCGCAGCACCCGGCGTACGTGCGCCGGGGAGACCACGCCGCCGCCGGTGAACACCTGCCGCAGCCCGGCGAACGCGTCCGGCCGGTGGTCGGCGACCAGGTGGAACACGCCGGAGGTCAGCCAGGCGTGCGTGACGTCGGTGGTGCGCAGGAACTCGGCCAGGCCGCTGGGCGTCGGCTCCCCGGGCGGGAACACCACCACCGTGTCGCCGTTGGCCAGCGGCACCAGCAGCTCCAGTGTGGACGCGTCGAACGCCAGCGGCGACAGCCGCATCATCCGCATGCCCGCCCGGTCGGCGAACAGCCCCGGGTCGTCGGCCAGCCGCAGCACCGCCCGGTGCGGGACGACCACGCCCTTGGGCACCCCGGTCGAGCCCGAGGTGAAGGAGACGTACGCGGTGCGCGCCGGGTCGGTCGGGGCCGCGCCGAGCGGGTCGTCGTCGCCTGCCGCGCCCCCGGGCCGCGCCACGCGGTCCGCGCCGGCCGGCGCGCCCGGGCGGTCCGGGCCGGCCAGGGCGCAGTCGGGGACGGTCGCGTACTCCGGGCCGGCCGGGGCCGTGCCGAGGCGGGCGCGCGGCGCGACCGTCGCGGCCAGGTGTGCCCGCCACTCGCCGGTGGCGTGCTGGTCGACCGCGACGTAGTGCGCGCCCAGCTGCAGCACGCCCAGCACCGCCACGGCCTCGGCGGCCGAGCGCGGCAGCTCCAGGAGCACCGCGTCGCCGGCCCGTACCCCGCTGGCGTGCAGCAGCCGCGCCTGCGCGACGGCGCCGTCGTGCAGTTCGCGGTAGGTCAGCGCGCGCCCGGCGTGCGCGTCGACCAGCGCGATCCGCTCGCCCGCGGATCGCGCGTGCGCCGCGAAGCGGCTCCACACGTCGTCGGCCGTGTCGTGCGACCCGCCCGTGCCCAGCGCCCGCAGCCGCGCGCGCTGCCCCGCCGACAGGGTGGTGACGTCGCGCAGGGCGGCGCCCGGCCCGGCGGCCAGCTCCCGCAGCGCCGCCTGGAACGACTCGGCCAGCTCGCCTGCGTCGGCGGCGGTGAGCGCCGACGTCGCGTACTCCAGGGCGAACCGGGGACGGTCCGACCACGACTGGAGGTAGAGCAGCGCGTCGAACACCGCGCCGTGGCAGTGGCCCTCGTGCACCCGCCAGGCGCGGCCCCCCGCGACCAGCTCGTCGGGCACCAGCTCGTGGTGGGCGGCGAAGCCGAGCTGCGCCAGCGGGTTGCGGCCCGGGTCGGTGGCGACGTCGAGCCCGGAGACGACCCGCTCGAACGGCACGTCGGCGTCGGCCGCCGCCTCGGCCAGCGACGCGGCCACGGCGCGTACGTAGTCCTGCGCGTCGAGGTCGTCGCCCGCCGCGCAGCGCACCGGGACGACGCGGGTGCACAGGCCCACGATGCCGGCCATGCCCGCCTCGAACCGCCCCGCCGCCGGCACCCCGAGCACCAGGTCGGTCAGGCCCGCGTGGCGGGACGCGGCCAGCGCCCACGCCGCCATGGCCACCGACGTCACCGTCACCCGGCAGTGCCGGGCCAGCGCGGTCGCGGCCCGCGTGGTCGCCGCGTCCAGGCGGAAGCGCAGGCGCGCGCCGTGGCCGTCGGCCTCGACGACCGGGGGCAGGTCCGTGGGGAGCGTGACCGTCCACGGCGCGCCGTCCAGCCGGGCCGCGATCCGCGCCAGCGCGCCGTCCAGCGCCCCGGACGCCTCCTGCGCGGCCAGCCGCGAGCAGACCCAGTCCGGCGACGGCGCGGGGCCGCTCGGGCCGGCGGCGGCGTAGAGCTCGGCGAACTCGCGCCAGAGCACCCCGATGCTCCAGCCGTCGGCGACCGTGTGGTGCACCAGCAGGGTGAGCAGGTCGCGCCGCCCGGCGCGGGTCAGCACGAAGACGACCGGTGGCTGTGCGAAGGGGCGCAGCAGCCGCGCGGCCGAGCGGCCGTACAGGTCGTGCACGGCGCGTACCGGGTCGTCGTCGGGCAGCGTCTGGTGCAGCAGCCGCGGCTCGTACGGCGCGGGCAGCACGATCCGCGCCTGACGCGGGTCGCGGACGAAGCGCGTACGCAGCGCCTCGTGGCGGGTCGTCAGCTCCCGCAGCGCCGTCCGGGTGCGGGCCTCGTCGAGCGGCCCGTCCGCCTCCAGCGTGAACATCAGGTGGTACGGCGCGTCGCGCTCGAGCAGGTGCGCGGCGAGCATGGCGCGCTGGCCGGGCAGCAGCTCCAGCTCGGCCGGCCGGCGTGCGGCCACCGGCGGGGCGGTGTCCACGTGCGCCACCGCGCCGGCCAGCGCCCGCGCCAGCGGCAGCGCCGACAGCAGCCGGGCGCTGTCCACGTGCGCCCCCAGCTCGCGCTGGCCGAGCGAGACCAGCGCGATGGCCTGGAGCGACGTGCCGCCCAGCCCGACGAACGACTCGGTGCCCGCCGCGTCGCGCAGCCGTTCGGGCGCGAGACCGAGCACCCGCGCGGCGAGCGGCGTCCAGGCGGAGAGATCCGGGGCGGCCATCACACGGTCTCCGCCACCGGCTTGTCCAGCGGCACCTGGCCCGCGACGTCCCGCAGGTCGGCGAAGCGGGGGTTCTCCAGCACGTGGCCGAACATCACCGCGAGGTTGAGTTCCTGGCGGATCAGGGTGCTCAGCCGCAGCGCGCTGAGCGAGTGGCCGCCGAGGTCGAAGAAGTCGTCGTCGTCGTCGACCGTGTCGACGCCGAGCACCTCCATCCAGAGCTGCTCGAACTCGCCCACCCAGGTCCGGTCGTGTACGTCGCGCATCAGTGCTGCCTCTCTGAGTCCAGTCGGGTCGCGGGGGCGTCCAGGTAGTGCCGGGTGGCCGCGAAGGGGTAGGTGGGGGCGGGCAGCCGGCGGCGGCCCGCGTCGTGCACGGGGTCCCAGGCGCCGGCGAGGCCCCGTTGCCACAGCGCGCCGACGATCGCCAGCAGCCGGGCGTGCCGGTCGGTGGGCAGCGCGGGCGCGTCCGGGCCCAGGTGCGCGGTGACGCTCGTACCGACCTCGATCCAGAGCGCCCCGTCGAGCTGCGGCGGCGCCGACGGTGCGGGCGGCTCGGCCGCACGCGCCCGCCAGTACGCGAGCCCGTCCGGCCCGTCCGGTGGCTGCCCGCCCGGCACGTGCACGGGCAGGTCGGCCGGGCCGAGCCGGAGGCCGTCGACGTCCGCGCCGCACACCAGCGCCAGCGCGTCCGCGACGGACACGACCCCGGCCACGACCGCGCACGCCACGGCGCCGAGGCCGGCGCCGGCCAGGGCACGCGGGGCCACGCCCCGGCTGCGCAGCGACCGCGCCAGGCCGACGCAGGCCAGCAGCCGGGTGCACCGCTGTCGTACGGCCTCGTCGAGGTCCCGGTCGCGCAGCAGCGCCACGCCCTCGTCGACGACCCGGCGGTACACCGGGTCGGCGTCGTAGTTGGGCCGGTTCCCGGTCAGCTCGCCGGCGCCGGTGAGGTGCAGCGCCACCCCGCGCGCCCGCGCCCTCGCGTCGACCTGCCGGGGCACGGCCGGCGCGCCGTGCGACCCGGTCAGGAACGCGGCCCGCCACGGCAGCTGTGCCCGGCCGGTGCGCAGCGTGTACGCCAGGTCGGCCAGCTCGCCGGGCGCGGTCTCCGCCACGCAGGCGACGGTGCGGTCCAGGCTGTCCTGCGCCACGGCGGCGGTCTTGGCGGAGACCAGGACCAGCTCGGTGACGTGGCGGCGCGACCGGGGCCGGGTGGGCGGGGCCTCCTCCAGCACGACGTGGGCGTTGGTGCCGCCGATGCCGAAGGCGCTCACCCCGGCGCGGCGTACGCCGTCGATCGGCGCCCAGGGCCGGGCCGTCGCCGGCAGCTCGAACACCGAGCCGTCCAGCCGCACCGCGGGGTTGGGCGTGGCGAGGTGGGCGATCGGCGGGACCACGCGGTGCTTCAGCGCCAGCACCGTCTTGATCAGGCCGATCACTCCGGCGGCGGTGTCCAGGTGCCCGACGACCGACTTGGCCGCGCCGAGCGCGCAGGGCGCCCGGTCGGGCCGGTCGCTGTCGAAGACCTGCCGCAGCGCCGCCACCTCGATCGGGTCGCCGAGCGCGGTGCCGGTGCCGTGGGTCTCGACCAGGCCGACGCTGTCCGGGTCGACGCCCGCGACGCCGATCGCCGCGGAGATCACGTCGGCCTGGCCGGTGGGGCCGGGCGCGGTGAAGCCCGCCTTGCGGGCGCCGTCGTTGTTGACCGCCGAGCCGCGGATCACGGCGTGCACGGTGTCGCCGTCGCGCAGCGCGTCGTCGAGCCGCTTGAGCACCACCACGCCCGCGCCGTCGCCGGGCACGGTGCCGTCGGCCGCCGCGTCGAACGTCCGGCACCGGCCGTCGGCGGAGAAGATCCCGCCGGGCTCGTGCAGGTGCCCGCGCCGCGTTGGCGGGGCCACCGTGGCGCCCCCGGCCAGCGCCATGTCGGCGTCGTAGGTCAGCAGCGCCTGCACGGCCTGGTGCACGGCGACCAGCGACGTCGAGCAGGCGGTCTGCACCGTCAGCGCCGGGCCCTGCAGGTTCAGCTTGTACGCGATGCGGGTGCCCGCGAAGTCCTTGTCGCTGCCGATGATCAGCCCCAGGCCGCCGGCCGCCTCGACCGCGCGCTCGTCGGGCCACACGTTGTCGAGCAGGTAGACGTTCAGGCCGGTGCCGACGTACACCCCGATCCGGTTGCCGTCGGCGGCGACCGGCGGGTGCCCGGCGTGCTCCAACGCGGCCCAGGCGCACTCCAGCAGGATCCGCTGCTGCGGGTCCATCAGCGCGGCGTCCGACGGCGAGTAGCTGAACAGCCGGTGGTCGAAGCGGTCCGCGTCGTGCAGTACCGCCCGGGCGGGCACGAAGTCGGGCCGCTCCACCACGTCCTTGGGCACGCCCCAGCCGAGGAGCTGCTCGGGGGTGAAGAAGGTGACCGCGTCGATGCCGTTCACCACGTGGTGCCAGAAGAGGTCCAGGTCGCGTCCGGCGCCGGGTACCCGCACGGCCATGCCGACCACGGCCACCGCCGCGCCGTCGTGCGGCTCAGCCACGGCGACCTCCCGTGGTCCGGCGCCGCTCCGCCAGCAGGGCCCGTCCCCGGTGGCGCTGCGCCACCCGCGCGTCGGCGACCACCGGTGCCGCCCGTTGCAGGTGGGCGGCGCAGCCGGCGACGGTGCCGGCGCGGAACAGGTCCGTCACGGAGACCTCCAGTCCCTCGTCGGAGAGCCGTTGCTGGAGTGCGATCAGCGCGAAGCTGTGCCCGCCCAGGTCGAAGAAGTTGTCGTGCAGCCCGACGTCGGCCCGGTCGAGCACCTCGCTCCAGCAGGCCCGGATGCGCTCCTCCAACCCGGTGCCGGCGGTGTGCCCGCGCGGTGCGGCGGGCGCGGTGGTGCTGCGGGCGGCCCGGCTGTCGGCCAGCAGGCGGGCGGTGTCCACCTTGCCGTGCGCGGTGAGCGGGACCGCCGCGACCGACAGGATGCGCGACGGCACCATGTACGCCGGCAGCGTCGCCCGGACGTGGGCGCGCAGCTCGCGTTCGGCGTCGGGGCCGAGGTCGCCGACGACGAAGGCGGCCAGCTCGTCGTTCTCCGCCGCGACGGCGCACGAGCGCACCGCCGGGTGGGTCAGGAACGCGCCCTCGACCTCGGCCAGCTCGACACGGTAGCCGCGCAGCTGCACCTGGGTGTCGTTGCGGCCGAGGTACACCAGGTTCCCGTCGAGGCCCCACCTGACGACGTCGCCGGTCCGGTACATCACGCCCCCGCCGTACGGGTCGGGCAGGAAGCGCGCCTCGGTCAGCTCCGGGTTGCCCACGTAGCCGTGCGCCACGAGCACACCGCCGCAGTACAGCTCGCCGGGCACGTTGCGGCCGGTCGGCCGCAGGTCGTCGTCGAGGACGTAGCAGCGCCCCGACGGCAGCGGCACACCGATGGTGCCCTCCCTGACCCGCGCCAGCTCCGCCGTGGGCGCCTCGAAGATCGTGACGTGGATGGTGCCCTCGGTGATGCCGTACATGTTGACGAAGACCGCGCGCAGCCCCGGCGCGCCGGCGACCAGCGACGCGACCCGCGACCAGCTCAGCGCCTCGCCGCCGAGGACGACGTAGCGGATGGGGGAGACCTCGTCGGCGTCCAGCAGCCGCAGGTACGGAGGCAGCAGCCGGTAGAGCGCGCCGGGGGTCTGGAACAGCACGGTGACGCCCTCGCGGCGCACCAGCGCGGCCAGCCGCTCGCGGTCCACCAGGTCGGCCTGGTCGGCGACGACCAGCCGCCCGCCGGTGCTCAACGCGCCCCACATCTCCCACACCGAGGCGTCGAACGAGAACGAGCTGGCGGCCAGCCACACGTCGTCGGCGGTGACGTCGAGGCCGGCGGGGGTCGGGTCGTTCAGCGCGTCCAGGCCGCCGTGCCCGACCATGACGCCCTTGGGCACCCCGGTGGAGCCGGAGGTGTAGATGACGTACGCCTGGTCGCCGGGCCCGGGGAACGCCGGCGCGACCACGGACACCCCGTCGAGGGTGTGCGCGTCGGCCAGCCGGATGGCGCGGCCCCGTGCCAGCGCCCCGGCGGTGTCGGCGGTGGCGGCCTCCACCAGCATGACCGGCAGGTCGGCGTTGGCCGTGATCAGTTCGAGGCGCTGTCGCGGGTACTCGGGATCCAGCGGCACGTAGACGCCGCCGAGCTTCCACACGCCCAGGACCGCCGCGACGATCGCGGGGGAGCGGCGTAGCAGCAGCCCGACGCGGTCGCCGCGGCCCACCCCCCGGTCGGCCAGCCCGGCCGCGATCCGCCCGGCCCACCGGTCCAGCTCGGCGTAGGTGACCTCCACGTCCCGATGGCGTACGGCCACCGCGTCGGGGGTGCGCGCCACGTGCTCGGCGAAGCGGCGCAGCACCGACGGGTGCTCGGCCGGCCGCCGCGTGACCGGCGGGTTCACCCCCTCGGTCAGCAGCAGCCGCTCCGCCTCGTCCACCATGCTCGGCTCGGCGTCCGGCCCGTCGACGACCGACCGCAGGAAGGTCAGGTAGTGCGCGAGCAGCGTCGCGACGGTCTCCGGGGTGAACAGCTCGGTGCTGTACTCGGCCCGCAGGAACGGCGTGGCGGTGGAGACGTCGAGGGTCAGGCCCAGGTCGAACTTGGTCACGTCGACCTCGACGTCGACCTCGGTGAGCGTCACCCCGTCGAACTCGGGGAAGGCGAAGGGGAAGTTCTGCACCGTCAGGGAGGTCTGGAACAGGGGCGCGTGGCTGAGCTGCCGTTCGCCGACGGTGGCCGCCACGATCTGCTCGAACGGCACGTCCTGGTTGGCGAACGCGGCCATGCAGGCCCGGCGGGCCCGCTCGACCAGCTCGGCGAAGCCGGGCCGGCCGGACAGGTCGAGCCGGATCGGCAGCGTGTTGACGAGGCAGCCGACGACGCGCTCCTCGGCCTCGTCCATCCGGTTGGCCACCGGCACCCCGATGACCACCTCGTCCTGGCGGGCGTAGCGCGACAGCACCGAGGCGTACGCGGCGAGCGTCACCGTGAACAGCGTCGTGCCCCGCGACCGGGCCCACGCGGTCAGGCGCTCGACCAGCCGTGGCTCGACGGGGTGGCGCAGCACCGCGCCGTCGGCGCTGAGCACGCTCGGCCGGGGGAAGTCGGTGGGCAGCGCGAGCTGCGGGACGTCGCGCAACTCGGCGCGCCAGAAGTCCAGCCCGGAGCTGTCGCGTGCGAAGCAGTCGCGTTGGCGCTGCGCGTACGCCAGGTACGACTGCGCCGGTTCGGCGTACGCGGCGGGCGTCCCCGACAGCGCCGCGTGGTACTCGGCCGCGAGGTCGCGCAGCAGCAGCCCCACCGACCAGCCGTCGCAGGCGATGTGGTGCACCAGCACCGCGAGGGTGTGCTCGTGCGGGCCCCAGGAACGCAGGAAGGCGCGCAGCACCGGGCCGTCGCCGAGGTCGAACGGGCGTCGGGCCTGCTCGGCCACCAGGGTGTGCAGGAAGGCCTCCTGGATCTCCCGGTCGGCCCACGCGCCTGTCTGCACCTCGACGTGCGGGTGCGGGGTGGGCGACACCCGCTGGGTGAGCACGCCGTCGACCAGCGCGAACGTGGTGCGCAGCGCGTCGTGCCGGGCGACCACGCGGGTCAGCGCCGCGCGCAGCGCCTCGGGCCGCAACGCCCCGTGCAGGTGGACGGCGAAGGCCACCACGTACGCCGGGTTGCCGGGCTGGAGCTGGTTGAGGAAATAGAGTCGTTCCTGAGCGAAGGAAGCACGACCGGTACGAACCATGGCTCGATGGTGGTCTGTGCGACGTCCCGCCCGGCAGAGCGAGCTTCCCCGCTCCAGCAGGGAAAACCTCCCGGTCGGGTGTCGGACGTCCCGCCTTCGCCGGACGCGGCGCGGCCCCCGGCCCGACGGGGTCAGCCGTCGGACCGGGGGCCGGTCGGGGTGCGTCGGGGCGGCCGTGCGGGGCCACCCGGTCGGGGAGTGCCTAGTACTCGCCGCGCCCGAAGGCGGCCAGCTCCGCGGAGTGTCCCGGGTTGCTGACGTACGTCGCGCCGATCGGGGCGGTGACCCGGCACCACGCGTCGAGGCGCGCCACGTCGATGCCGGCCGCCGCGGCCAGCTCGTCGCGCCGGCGCAGCATCTCCGCGCGGTCCAGGCCCTCCAGCACGTAGTCGACCGCGTCGAAGCACGGGTCGCCGGCGCAGGCCATCGGGTCGATGGCGACCAGGCCCTTCGCGCCGCCGGCGAGCACGTTGCCCAGGTGCAGGTCGCCGTGCAGCAGCACGGTGGCGGTGGGCGCGGCGAAGAGGTCGTCGCGCAGCCGCTTCGACCCGGCGAGGTCGGCACCCCGCCGCGTCGCCGAGTTGAACAGCACGTCGATCCAGTCCTCCAGCCGGCGCGGGGCGGCGGCCGGGTCACCCGCGCCGTGCAGGTCGTTGAGGAACGCGGCGTACTCCTGCGGCGACGGCGGTCGCGGCATCTTCTCCACCAGCGTGCCCGGGTGGATCGACTCGAGCAGCACCGCGCCCTTCTCCGCCGCCAGCACCGCCGGCACCCGCCCGCTGGGCGCGAACTGGCGCAGCATGTCGACCTCCTCGCGTACGGCGTAGCTGTCGGGCGACAGCTTCAGCACCGCCTCGCCGCGCGGCTGGCGGCACCGGAACACCACCGAGGAGTTGCCGGACTTGACCGGCTCGCCGAGGTCGAGTTCCCACCGCGCGACGAGCTCGTCGAGGCGTCGGGTCAGCGTGCCGACCCAGCGGTGCGCCGCCTTGCCGAACCGCGGCTCCAGCCGCTTCGCGACCGCTTCCAGATCCAGGGTCATCCCGCTCACCTCTCCGTCGATCTCGCGCCGGCGTACGCGGCGGAGCCGCCCGCCGCCGGCCGGGGGGTGCCGCCGTGCGCCCGGACCGACGGGGCGCCGCCGCCGGGCAGCGGGTGGGAGCCCGGCCTGTACGACCCGACGCGCTCCAGCCGGGCCTTGCGGGCGACCTCGATCGCCTCGTGCCGGTCCGACACGTTGAGCTTGCTGAAGATCGTCGAGATGTGGTTGCTGACCGTCTTCGGCGACAGGCTCAGCCGGGTGGCGATCGCCCCGTTGCGCATGCCGGACGCGATCAGCTCCAGCACCTGCCGCTCGCGCGTGGTCAGCTCCGGGAAGAGCTGCTGGTTGCGTGGTTCCCGCCCGAGCTGACGGACGATCTGGTCGGCCACGCGGGGGCCGAGGATCACCTCGCCCGTCGCCAGACCCCGGATCGTGCGGACGATCCCGTCGCCCGGGCAGCTCTTGAGCACGTAACCGCGGGCGCCCGCCCGCATGGCCGCGAAGACCGACGCCTCGTCCTCGACGGCGGTGAAGACCAGCACCGCGGTCGACGGTGACATCCGGGCGATCTCCTGCAACGTCACCCCCACCTGGAAGCCCGGCAGCTCGACGTCGAGCACGAGCACGTCGGGGCGCAACGACGCCACCGACCGCATCGCCTCCCGCGTGGTGCCCGCCTCGGCCACCACGGTCACCTCAGCCGAGGGCGACAGCAGGGCGTGCAGGCCCCTGCGTACCACCGGCTGGGCGTCGGCCAGCACAACTGTCACGGCGCGACGTTTTGCGCCGTCCGCGACGTCTCCCGGTTCCCGACTCATCGTATGAGCCGGTTCCGGGGTCGAGCCAACGCTGACCATTGCCACACCCCACCCGTCCTAACTGGTTCCGCGACGCCTCCCGGTCCGGAAGGCGTCGCGGAAGCGCCGACCGTGATCGGCGCGAACATTCTGACGGGCAATAGAACAACACATGAACTCGGTGTGGCAACAGCCATGTCAATCATCTGACGCATTTCCCGCGACCAATTAAATGAAAAGCGTCGAAGGCGATTCTCGGTCTGAATGGAGCAGGCCGCGACAGAACGGGAATGCCGGGACGAGGCGCCCGAAGGCCTGCTCACGCGGCCACGGAGGGCCGACCCGGCCGCCCCGGCTAGCGCATCGCCCGCCGGGCGTCCACGGGAGACCTTCCCTGGTCAGCCGGGAAGTCGTCCCGTGCCCCGTCCGCCGTACGCCCTGTCCCGCCCGGCGTCTTGGCCCGGAGGATTGACGCGACCGATCCACCACACCAGGATGTGCAAATATGCCGTTGTCTCGACTGCTCGATTATTCGTCGCGTCTGGTGCCGACCGATCCGCTGCGCAGGAAATTGATCGCGATCCGGCTGGCCGAATCGATCGGCAAGGGTGTCTTCCTCAGCGGCAGCGTCGTCTACTTCACGCTTCGCGTCGGGCTCGACGCCCGACAGGTCGGTCTGGGCCTGTCGGCGGCGGGACTGTCCGCCTTCATCTCGTCGGTCCTGTTCGGCGTCGTCGCCGACCGGGTGGGCGCGCGCCGGCTGCTCGTCATCCTCTTCGCCGCGCTGGCGGTGGGCTTCGGGCTCTACACCCTCGTGGACGGCGCGACCCACTTCTTCGTCCTGGTGGTCGCCGTCGGCTTCCTCGAGTACGGCACCGGCCCGACCAACGGCGCCCTCGTCGGCAACCTCGTGCCCGCCGAGGAGCGGGTCAAGCTCAAGGCGATGATGCGGTCGGTGTTCAACATCGGGTTCAGCATCGGCATCGGCGTGGCGGCCGTCGCCGCGCTCGACCAGCGGCTGCTCGTGCTGATCCCGCTCAGCACCGCCGCGCTGATGGCCGGCGCCGCGCTGCTGGTCACCCGCCTGCCCGACGTGCCGCCGCGTCCCGTGCCGGTGGGCTTCAAGCGCTTCGCCGCCGTACGCGACCCGCGCTTCCTCGCCGTCATCGGCGTCTCGACGGTGCTCGCCTCGCACGTCACCGTCATCCTGGTCACGATGCCGCTGTGGGCGCTCAACCGCACCTCGCTGCCGCACTTCCTGGTCCCGCTGCTGCTCATCTTCAACACGGTGTTCGTGATCCTGTTCCAGGTTCGGGCCAGCCGTGGCGCGGACACCGTCGAGGGCGCCGGCCGGCTCGCGCGGCGCTCCGGCTACTGGCTGGCGGGCGGCTGCGCCGTCATCGCGGTGAGCGCCCTCGGCGACAACGTCGTACTGGTCTGCGTCGCGATCGTCGCCGCGGTGCTGATCCTGTCGGTGGCCGAGGTCATGCAGGCGGCCTCGGGGTGGGGCCTCGCGTTCGGCCTCGCCCCCGAGCACGCGCAGGGCGAGTACCTGGGCGCGTTCGACCTGCACGTGATCACGCAGAACATCGTCGGCCCGGCCGCGCTGTCCGGCCTCGTCATCGCCTTCGGCTTCTGGGGCTGGCTCGGCATCGCGCTCGCCGCGCTGGCGGCGTCGGCGCTGATCATCCCGGTCGCGCACCGCAGCCGGGCCACCCTCGTCCCCGAGGCGGCCACCGCGACCAGCCAGTAGCCGCCGCCACGGGCAGGGCGTGCCGCCGCTGGCCAAGTCGTCGGCTGGCGGCGGCACGGGCGGACGAAACATACCTTCATTGCCGGCGGGTCAACATGTAGACAATCTTCTTCGTTCTGTCTATCGTCAGCACCACTTAGCGATGTCCTTCGATTTGAAAGAGGTCGTCAATGGTGCACTTCAGACGATGGGCCGGCATCGCCACCGCCCTGCTGGCGACGGAGCTCCTGGTCGCGGGCACTGCCGCGCACGCCGCCCGGCCCACCCCGGATCCGGTCCGGGTGAGCGTCGAGGACGCCGTGGCCGCCAAGCTGCGCGCCCAGGTCGACGCCGCGGCGGCGGAGCACGCGGACAGCCCCGCGGCGGAGGACGCCGCAAGCTCCAAGACCCGCGTGAGCGTCACCCGCAGGAACGGCCAGTGGGCCTTCGGCACCGCCGTCGCCGTCACCACCCACGAGAAGGACGTCCACCCCACCGGCGCGATCTTCATCGCCCGCGCCGAGGCCGGCACGTGGCGGGTGAACTTCGACGGCGAGGCCGGGTTCAGCGAACTGGCCGCCGAGTCGCCCCTGGTGAACAAGCAGGAGAAGGCGACCTTCACGCGTACGCCGGGCACCATGTACGCCGGCGGCGACTACCGGACCGGGATGGCCCTGCCCTTCGCGGTCGGCCAGACCTGGACGCTGACCGGCGGCCCGCACGGCTGGGGCGGCTCCGAGGCGCCGTACAGCTCGATCGACCTGGCCGGCGGTGACCAGGTGGTCCGCGCGGCGCGGGCCGGCACGGCGTACACGATGTGCACGGGCTGGATCCGGGTGATCCACGACCGGGGCTACTCCACCGACTACTACCACCTGTGGAGCAGCATCTCGGTCAACGGCGCCGCCGTCGGCCAGGGCGCCTACCTGGGCTACACCGGCACCGACGTCACCTGCGGCGGGGCGGCCTCCGGCCGGCACGTCCACTTCGGGCTGCGGCAGAACAGCGCCTACGTCTCCATCGGCGGGCACAGCATCGGCAAGTGGGCGTTCGAGAACGGCGCCGGCCCCTACCAGGGCGGCGCACGGCACGGCTCGACCTGGCGGGGTGCCGGCGGCGCTCTCTACAACTACGGGGCGCTGGGCTTCAACCAGGCGGTGGTCGACGCCAACGGCGGGGGCGCGGTGAACAAGCGGTCCGGGCCCGGCACCGGCTACGGCCTGCAGGGGTCGGTGGGCGACGGCGCGACCGTCACCGTCTCCTGCTCCGCCAACGGCACCACCCACACCGGGCGGTACGGCAGCACCGCGCTGTGGAACCGGCTGAGCGACGGCACCTGGGTGTCCGACGCCTACCTGTGGACCGGGGTGAACGGCCCGGTCAACGGTTGGTGCTGACCGTGCCCGACCGAAAGCCTCCGACCAGGGTCTCCGCCATCTCGGCGGGAGCCCTGGTCGCATGCGGGACCAACCGACCGCGACCGTCTCGGGCGGGGCGCTGGTTGGGTGGGATCCGGGCGCGAAGAGGCTGGCGCCAACAGGTTTGTTATGGAAACCTATTGGCATGACTTCAGACGTGGTTCCTGCCGGCGGCGATCCCCGCCGGCTCCTGGCCGACGTACGCGGCCTCGCCCGCCGCGTACGCCTGGCCCGGCGGGTGACGTGGCTGCCGCTGCTGGTGCTGGCCGTGGTGACCTTCGGCGCGATTCCCGCCTCCGGCGGGGGTCCCACGATCGTGAGCGACTGCCGGGTGGCCGACGGCGGTGAGGTGTGCAAGGTCTGGGAGCCGGTTGCGCAGCTCTACTGGCTGGCGGCGCTGCTGGTGGCGTACGCGGTGATCGCGGGCGGGTATCTGCGGGTCGCCCGGTCCCGGGGGGTCGACGCCCGGGTGCGGCCGTACGTGCTCACGGGTGCCGCGCTCACGGTCGTGCTGTTCGCCGCCGTCGCGGCGGGCGCCGGTGGGTGGATGGTCCCGGATCCGCAGCTTCTCGACCCGCACACCTTCGTGCGGGTGCTGTTCCGGCTGCTCACCCCGATCGGTGGGATCGGGCTGGCCCTGCTGGTGCTGGCCTGGCTGGAGCGGCACCACGCCCTGCTGGTGTTCGCCCTCGCGTACCTGGCGGTGGTGCTGGTGCCGATCGACTTCGGGTGGGGGGCCCACTGGGGCGGCCGGTGGCAGGCCGCGCCCATGCTGGTCATCACGGGCGGCCTGCTGCTGTCGGGCAGCGCCGGCTTCGCGCTCGCCCAGCGGCTGCGGCGGCCCCGATGAGCGACCCGGCGGACACCCCGGCGCCGGACGCGCCCGCGCATCCGGTCACCGACCTCGACGACGTGGTGCACCAGCGGGTCCGCCTCGGCATCCTCACCGTCGCGCACGAGGCCCGCCGCGTCGAGTTCGGGTTCCTGCGCACCCAGCTCGAGCTGACCGCCGGCAACCTCTCCAAGCACCTGAGCGTGCTGGAGGCGGCCGGCCTGATCGGGGTGGAGAAGGGCTACCAGGGCCGACGCGGCCGTACCTGGATCACCCTCACCCCCGCCGGCCACACCGCCCTCGCCGAGGAGATCGCACGGCTGAAGGCCCTCATCGCACGGGTCGAGAACACCGACACCCCGCAGGACCGGTGACCACCCGACACGGCCCCCGGCCGGTCAGGGCAGGATCTCGACGTACCCGTCGGTGGCGTGCAGGCGGATCCGCTGCCCGTCCCGGATCAGCCTGGTCGCGTTCTCCACCCCGACGAGGGCGGGCAGGCCGTACTCGCGGGCGACGACCGCCCCGTGGGTCATGAGGCCGCCCACCTCGGTCACCAACCCCCCGATTGCGACGAACAGGGGTGACCAGCTCGGGTCGGTGAAGGCGGTGACCAGGATGTCGCCCGGTTCGAGATGGGCCTCGGCCAGGTCCAGGACGACGCGCGCCCGCCCCTCGACGATCCCGCCGGAGACCGGGAGGCCGACCAGCGCGCCGGTCGGCACGTCGTCGCGCCGGTACGCCCCGGTGATGCCCTCACCCTCCGAGGTGAGCACCCGGGGCGGGATGAGCGTCCGGTACGACCTGAACGCCTCCTTGCGCCGGTGGATGAGCCGGTGGTCCACCTCGTTCGTGCGTACGACGTCGTGCAGCTCCTGGAACGTGAGGTGGAAGATGTCCTCCTGCTCCCGGAGCACGTCGGCCCGTACGAGGCGCTCGGCCTCCGCCAGCAGGGCCTGCTTGTAGATGAGGTAGCGGCTGACGATGGCGTACTTCGGGTACTCCCGGTAGCCGATGAAGGTGCGGACCCGGTCGATCATCCGCTTGGTCTCCGCCGCCTTCCGCTCCCCGTCCGGCAGGGCGCGCAGGCGCTCCAGGACCTCCCGTTGCTTCTGCTGTGCCTGCCGGCGTCCCTGCTCGAAGCGCCGCTTGCCGGCACCCGGCTCGAGGTTCCTGATGTTGTCGAGGATGACGGGCACGAGCGTGCTCGGGCGCTCGCTCCAGCGTGGCCGCGTGATGTCGATCTCGCCGACGCAGCGCATGCCGTACCTGTCGAGGTAGCCCTGGATGGCGTCGTGCGCCTCCCGGCCGCCCGGGAGCGCGACCAGCCCGTCCAGGAAGTCGTCGTCCCCGGCCTCCCGCAGGAAGGTCACGACCTGCGGATGCGGGCGGATGACGTCGGCGACGTCCAGGAGCGCCAGCCCCATCTCCGACGTGACGTTGTCAGGCGCGGACAACGTGAGCGTGTCGGCCGCGTTCCGCTCGCCGAGCCACGCCTGCAACCGCTCGTTGAGCCACCAGGTGGCCTCCATCCCCGCCATGATCGCCTGCATGCTCGACAGATCACCGAGGGCGCGCCTGTGCTCCTCGAAGGCCGTCAGGAGGAAGTCGAACAGCGCCGGCCCGGACACCGTCCGGATGTCGCGTCGCAGGGTGGCGATGGACGCCTGGCTGCGTTCGATCAGGTCGGTGACGATGGCCGGATCGGTCTCGATCGGGGTGGGCGCGCCGCCCCCCGGCGGTCCGGCCGGGCCCTGGTCGGGCAGCGACGGAAGGAAGTCGCCCCGGTCGACGACGCTCTGCAGCGCGTCGCGGACCAGCGGATCGGATCGCCCCACCATCTCCAGGAAGCCGGCGCGGCCCGCCGGCGAGGCCAGGGCCCGGGTGGCGTCCACGAACAGCCGCCCACCGGCCTCGTGCATCGGCGCCATGGCGGTCAGCTGCCACACGGAGATGCCCAGGGGCTTCATGGGATCGGTCATCATCTGCTGGTGCCCGACGGAGACGTAGACGCGGTTTCCCGCCTCGCCGGTCTCGGGGACGGGGAACAGCGCGGTGATCGGTCGGCTCTGGACGATCTCGAAGTCGTCGTCGACCAGGCACCATTCGATGTCCTGGGGACGGCCGAAGTGGGCCTCGATCCGCCGGCCCAACCGCACCAGCCGCACGACCTGCGCATCCGTCAGCGCCGGCTGCTCCTGCCGCTCGGGGGCGATCGCCTGTTCCCGCGTCCCGCCGGTCGGCAGGGCGTGGACGGCGAGCCGTTTGGCGGCGATCGTCCTGCCGATGATCTCGTCGTCGCGCACCCGGTAGGCGTCCGCGTTCACCAGGCCGGAGACCAGGGCCTCGCCGAGGCCGAAGCTGGCCTCCACGGAGGCGACCCTCCGGTTGGACGTGACCGGATCGGCCGTGAACAGGACGCCGGCGGCCTGCGGGAAGACCATCTCCTGCACGACGACGGCCATCTGGACCTCGCGGTGGTCGATGCCGTTGCGCTGGCGGTACGTCACGGCGCGCTCCGTGAAGAGCGAGGCCCAGCACCGGCTGACGTGCTGAAGGACCGCCGCCGGCCCCACGACGTTGAGGTAGCTGTCCTGCTGGCCCGCGAAGGAGGCGGTCGGCAGGTCCTCGGCCGTCGCGCTGGAACGCACGGCACAGGCGGTTCGCTCGCCGAGGTCGCGGAGAGCCCGGACGATCGCCGTGGCCACGTCGTCGGGGAGGACGGCTCCTTCGATGCTCCGGCGGATCTCCGCGCTGAGCGTACGGACCGCCTCCCGGTCGTCCGCGTCCAGGCGCGACAGCCGATCGAGCAGATCGCCGGCCGAGGGCGCTTCGGCCATGATGCGCCGGAAGGCGTGCGTCGTCACGCAGAAGCCTGCCGGCACCCGTACGCCGTCGATCCGCGCCAACGCCCCCAGGTGCGCGCCCTTGCCGCCCACGACGGCGACCTGCTCCTCGTCGACCTCCCGCAGAGCCGACACGTACCGCCCGGTCATCGCGACACCTCCGGGGCGGTCGTCCCGCGTCGCACGCCACCGGCCGGGCGGCGCACCGCCGACGGCTCCGCGCCGGCCGGCCGTGCCCGCATCCTCGATGCCACCAGCGATTCGACGCCACCGCGATCTCCGTGAGTCGGCACCAACACCCGCACGTCGCGCCCCATTTCTTCGGTTGATCCTGGTCCGGCCGACGATTGTGCGCCAAGGCCCGGGTCTTGCCGCAAGGCCCCGGGTGCGATATACGTTTAAGTGGGATCGAGTTCCCTTTGTTTACCGCCGCCCACTGAAATCATTTCGTGGCGATGACGCGTGCGGCGCCTTTCAGACCTCAGGCCTAAGCCGAGCAGTCCTTCCCGAACACCGTGCAGTGGACCGAGCACGACCGTGGCGGTCACTTCCCGGAGGCCGGAGCAGCCGGGTCTGCTGGCCGACGACATCCGCCGGGTTCGCCCGTACCCTCGCCGGGGCCTGAGCCCCGCGACACCGGACCGGGCCGGCGCCAGTTTCCTCGACGGGCGGCCGGCGGTTGTACGAGACGTGACGGGATCCTCGCCAGCCATCACCGCCGCCTCGGCGGTGGCGCAGCCCGAGTGGACGATCAGGTGGGCGGAGCGCGAGAACGACCGGCGACGGTGCGCGTACGACGCGGAGGTCGCGGCCTGGCGGCGGCACCACGACCACCTGGTCCGGCTGCGGATCGAGGCGGCCGGGTTCCTCGGCTGCACGCGGCCGCGGGCCGGCCTGCCGGTGGAGCTCGACGGCGACGAGGTCGTCTACCGGGTGCTGCCGGTCGCGGACCTGGTCGAGGCGGACGCGCGGCACGGCACGGGGCTGCCCCTCCCCGGTCCGACGGTCGTCACGGACGACGTCGCGGGCCGCGCCCTGCCGAGGGGCGTGCGGTGCGTCGCGACGGGCATGGCCGTGGTGACCAACCACCGCGTCGCCTTCGCCTCGCCGGGCGGGCGGCGGCGCGAGTGGCGGTACGCGGACCTGGTGGGGCCCGCGCACCATCCCGCGGCCCCGCTCACCCTGCTGCACGCCACCGACGGGCGCCGGCTGGCCGGGCTGCGGGTGCCGGCCGTCGCGGCCGTGAACTTCCGCTTCTACCTCACCCTGGCCTTCGCCGCCGCCACCGGCGGTCGGGCCGCCGTCGTCGGGCAGCTCGATGCGCTGCTGGCCGCCCACCGGCGCGCGCGACCGGCACCGCCGCAGCCGGTCCACCCTCATCAGGCGCCGCCGGGCGTGCTGCCGGCCGGACGTCGCGCGGCCCTGGCTGCCGCCGTCGTCGCGGTGGCGTTCGTGGCGCTGTCCTCGACGGTCCCGGTGTCGCCGTCCCGGGCCGGCGGTCCGGTCCCGGCCGTCAGCCCGGCTCCCGCCACCGCGCCGCCCGCGCCGCGACAGCCCACCCCCGGCCTCCGCGTGGACGTCGCGCTGCCGCTGGCGCGGTGGTACGCCTGTCCGCCGGACGGTCCCGGCGTCGACCCGGCTGCCGGTGGCGACGGTACGCGGCCTGGGCCCGGCAGGATGATCGTCGAGTCCTCGGCCCGCTCAGGTGGCGCGACGGGAGCGCTCGACCCGGCGGCGATGCCGCCTGCGGCGGTTCACGCGGTCACGGTGGCGACGAACGCGGCGACGTTCGCCACGGTCCGTTGGATCTTCTCCTCCACGGTGAGCGACTCGTGCAGCCGGGCGCCGGCGCCCGCGTCCTTCTTGCCCCGCACGTACAGCGAGCAGGCGAGGTCGCTGCACATGTAGGTGCCGACGGTGTTGCCCTGCTGCCCGGCCCTGCCCGCCCTCGGCGCGACCATCAGCGAGACGCCGCCGGTGGGCGAGGTCAGGCACATCGAGCACATGCCGCGCCGTGGCTGCGTGGGGGCGGGGCTGGGGCAGCGCAACGCGAGGGCCCGGGGCCGGCCGTCCAGCTCCGTGACGAGGTACGCGCGGTGGGGGGCGCGCGGATCCCGCCAGCCGAGGTAGTCCAGATCGTCCCACGGGCGCTCGGCCAGGTCACGCGGGACGGACAGGCGCCTGGCCTCGCCCTTGGTGCAGTTCACGAAGGCGGTACGGATCTCCTGCTCGGTCAGCGGCTTCATGCAACGCACGCTAATTTGCCTAAAGGTATTAGGCAAATGCATAATGAGTCATGGCGAGCGGGCGGAGGAGCATGGGCCGCGCAGGACTGACCACGGAGCGCCTGACCCTGGCGGGCGCCGAGCTGGCCGACGAGGTCGGCTTCGACCAGGTGACCGTCTCGGCGGTCGCCAGGCGGTTCGACGTCAAGGTCGCGAGCCTCTACTCGCACCTGAAGAGCTCCCAGGACCTCAGGACCAGGATCGCCCTGCTCGCCCTGGAGGAACTCGCCGACCGGGCCGCCGAGGCCCTGGCCGGCCGCGCGGGCAAGGACGCCCTGACCGCCCTCGCCGACGTCTACCGCGACTACGCCCGGGAGCACCCCGGCCGCTACGCCGCCGCCCAGCTGCGGCTCGACCCGCAGACGGCGGCTGCCAGCGCCGGCGGCCGGCACGCCCAGCTGACCCGGGCGCTACTGCGCGGCTACGACCTGAGCGAACCGGACCAGACGCACGCCGTCCGGCTGCTGGGCAGCGTCTTCCACGGCTACGTCAGCCTGGAGATGGGGGGCGGGTTCAGCCACAGCGCCCCCGACACGCAGGAGACCTGGTCACGGGTCCTGGACGCCCTCGACGCCCTGCTGCGCAACTGGCCCGCACCGGACGGCACGACGCGCTAGAGCCGGTGCCGGACCCAGACGTTGGGCTCGACGTAGACGGCGTGGTCGTGCGCCACGTCGCAGTGCACCGGCACCAGGGCCCCCGGCACGTGGACCGGCCCGCTGGTGTCGAACGGCAGGCCCGTCCAGCGACGCCAGTCGGCGAGCGTCCCGCTGATCGTCATCGACCGGGGGGCGACGCGCTCGATGCGCCCGCCCGCGCGGACGTGCACCCGCAGCCACGGGTCGACCGGTAGGCCGTCCTCGCGGACCTGCGCCGCGTACCGCACCATCGGCAGGTCGGGCAGGGTGTGCTTGCCGCTCGGCCGGACCGGCGCGACCAGCGTGTCGTAACCCAGTCCCGCGACGGCCTCCCGCATGGCGGCGAGCATCACGGCGGACAGCCCGGTGCCGCGGTGGTCGGGCCGCACGCAGATCTCCAACGCCGACACCATGTTCGGTTCGGCGCCGGTGAGGCGGTCGACGGCGGCGCGCTGGATCACCCGGTCCCAGCCGCCGTCGGGAAGCTCGGGCTCCGTCCAGCGCAACGGCACCGCGTACGCGCGGGCGACCGCCCGGGCGGGATCGGCGGGGTCCACGGCCGCGAACACGAAATCGGGATACAGGTCGTGGGCGACGTTGTAGTACACCGCGCCCATCGGGTCCCACAGCATGAACGGCGGCCACGCCCCGTCGAAGTCCTCGTCGAGGCAACGGCCGAGGTCGGGGCGGTCCGCGAGGCTCACGACGTCGAGGGTCACGGCGGAAACGTAGAGCGTCGGCCCCGCGCCGCGCACGCCGATTTCCTACGCTGTGCGCCGGGTCACGGCCGTCCCGACCGACCCGGCGAGCCGCCGCGTGGCCCGCGACCCGACGGGCGTTGGCCGGTACGCGGAGCCTCGGTCTATGGTGGCGCCGTGATCGTCCCCGGCCCCTCCCGGCAGCGCCGCACCGCGGCCCGCCAGGACCTCTGCGCCCCGTCGCGCACGGCCGCGACGGTCGGTCCGCGGACCCGCCCCGTGGCGGGTACGACCACCCGTCGCCTCGTCGTGCCGTCGGTCGCCCGCCGGGGCGCCGTCGCGCCGCCGACCCGGCGGGCGCCTCGCCCGCACCGCCCGCCACCGCCCGGTCGAGATCCACAGGACCGGCACCGGCGGGCGGAGCGCATCAGCGCTCCGCCCGTTCTTTTCGTCCCGAGCAGGAAGAGGAACCGATCGTGTACGTCGTGAACAGGCAGGCCGAGCTGGGGGTGCTCCGGATCGTCCTGGAGGAGCAGTACGAGCGGCACAGTACCCAGCTGGCGTTGCTGGCCCGGCAGGCGCGCCGGACGCGCTCGGACGGCGCGGACGTCGAGGCCACCTCCGCGCTGACCGCCGCCACGCGCCGCGCCCTCGGTGACATCGCCCGGGCGCTGCACTACCTGGAACAGGGGCACTACGGCACCTGCCAGGGATGCGGCCGCGACATCCCGATCGAGGAGTTGGCGCACCGCCCGGCGGCCCGCTACTGCGCCCCCTGCCAGCCGGGGTCGCACCGGCGATCCGCGCCACCCGCCGCCCTGCGGAGCGACGTCCGATCGTTGCCCGCCTCCCGTGGAACCTCCGGCGCGCCCGGCTCAGCGCAGCGGGTCGAAGGGGCGAAGCTCCACGGGCTGCCCGCCGCCGGCGATCTGCTCGGCGAGCAGTTCGCCGGTGAGCGGGCCGAGGGTGATGCCCCACATGCCGTGGCCGCCGGCGGCGAAGACGCGCGGTGACCTGGTCCGGCCGATCAGGGGAAGCCCGTCCGGGGTGCAGGGGCGCGAGCCGACCCACTCGTCGGTACGGTCGTCCAGGTCGGCGCCCCGCAGCAGTGGTCGGGCGGCCTCGGCGATGGCCGAGATGCGGCGCCGGTCCAGCGGCGCCTCGGCGCTGCGGAACTCCATCATCCCGGCGACGCGCAGCCGGTCGCCCAGTGGGGTGCAGGCGACGCGCTGGGCGGGGAAGTAGACCGGCCCGGCCGGCAGGTGCTCGATCGCGACGCTGAAGCTGTAGCCGCGGCCGGCCTGCACGAGGGTGCGGACGCCGAACCGCCGGGCGAGCTGGCCGAGCCAGGTGCCGGTCGCCAGCACCACCGCGTCGTAGCGCTCGTCGGTGCCGGCGGAGGTCACCACGCGCACGCCGCCCGCCTCGTCGCGCACGTCCACGACGTCCACGCCGGCCACGATCGCGCCGCCGCGCGCGCACACGGAGTCGGCCAGCGCGTGCACGTACTGCCCCGGGTTCACGTAGCGCTGGTCGTGCAGGCGGATGGCGGCGCCGACCGCGTCCGACAGGGAGGGCTCCACCTCGCGGGCCTCGGCCCCGGTCAGGACGTCGAACTCGATGCCCTGGCCCGCGGCGTGGATGTGCGCCAGCTCGTCGAGCAGCACCGACCGTTCGGCCTCGGTCCGGTACGCCGCGAGGAACGACTTCGCCTCGTGCGTCGGCGCCGCGACCCCGCCGGCCGTCAGCGCGTCGAACGCCGCCAGCGCCCGCCGGTTCATCGGGATGAGGGCCCGCATCGCGCGCTGCCACTTCGACGGCGTGCTGTGCCGCGCGAAGCCGGCCAGGAACCGCAGCAGCCGGGCGTCCGCGCGCGGCGGCACGTAGACCGGCGAGGACGGGCTGAGCACGGCGCGCACCCCGTAGCGCAGCACGGCCGGCTCGGGCAGGGGAGTGGTGATGCCGGGGGTGAGCCAGCCGGCGTTGCCCCACGACGCGCCCGCCGCCACGCCCGTACGGTCGAGCACGGTGACCCGGACCCCCCGCTCCTGAAGGAACCAGGCGGTGGCCAGCCCGACCATCCCCGCGCCGACGACGGCGACGTGCTGGGGGGTGGGCACTGACTCGACGGGGGACATGTCGTTTTCTCCTTCAGGTGCAACGGGGATTGCGGCCAATCCTGTCCCCGCCGGGCCGAGAGGTCATTGTCCGTCGCGGCCAAGGATCGCCCAGGTCGTTGGCCGGGTGGCACAAGACCGAGGCACAATCGCGGCATGCTCACCGTGGCCGGCGTGGTGGACGCGGCCGGCGCCGCGTTGCTCAAGGTCGTCGTCCCCGCCGGCGAGGCGGAGGTACGCGACGTGACCCTCGCCGAGCTCGACGACGCCACGCCCGGCCAGAGCGGCGACCTCGTCCTCGGCGCGGGCATCGCCACCCGCGAGCAGGCACTCGCCGTCGTCGCGCGCTGCCACGAGGCCGGGGCGGCGGGCCTCGTCCTCAAGCCCCCGCTGGCCGCGCACCCCGACGTGACGTCGGCCGCCACCGAGCGGCGCCTGACCCTGGTGGAGTTGCAGCGCCACGGCTCCTGGGCCCAGCTCGTCTGGCTGCTGCGCGGGGTGATCGACCGGGCCGTCGCGCCGGGCTCGCCGGAGACCGGGGAGCCCGGCGTGTACGACGAGCTGTTCGCCCTCGCCGACGCGACCGCCGCCGTCGTCGACGCGCCGGTCACGATCGAGGACGCCCGGTCCCGGGTGCTCGCCTACTCGTCGCGCCAGGACCGCACCGACCCGGCGCGCGTGTCGACGATCGTGGGCCGCCGCGCGCCCGGCGACGTGATCGCCCACTTCCGTTCCCGTGGCGTCTTCCGCAAGCTCGCGACGGGCAGCGAGCTGATCTTCGTACCGCAGGGCCCGGACGGGACGCTGCCCCGCCTCATCATCCCGATCCGTGCCGGAGGCGAACTGCTCGGCTCGATCTGGGCCGTCGTCGAGGGCCCCGTGCCGGAGGAGCGGCTGCGCGATCTCCAGGGCACGGCGTCGGTGCTGGCCCTGCACCTGCTGCGCCTGCGCGTACAGGCCGACGTCGCGCGCCGGGTGTCGGCCGACCGGCTGCGGGCCGTCCTGCGGGCCCCGGGCGGCATCGGGCGCGAGGAGTTGGCGCTGGCCGAGGGGCCGTGGCGGGTCGTGGCCCTCGGTGCGCACGGCGGTACGGGGGAGATGGTCGACAACCTCGCCCTGTGGGAGTCGATCACCCGCCGCCACGGCTGGCGCCAGCCGCTGCTCGCGGACGTCGGCGACGTCCTGTTCGCCGTCCTGGTCGACGGGGGCACCTCGCCCGGGTCGCGGCGGTGGATGGAGAAGCTGATCCACGACGTCGCCGTGCACGACCCGGGCCTGTACGCCGCGTCCGGCGGTGTCGCCCGGGACCTGACGGAGCTGCCGCGATCGCGCGCCGAGGCGGCGGAGCTGCTCGCGTTGTGCGCCCCGGCGGGGCGACGCGGTCCGGTGCTGCGGTTCGAGGACCAGTGGGCCGAGGTGGTCGTGCACCGGGTGGTCGGCGCGGTGCCGAGCGGCGACCTGCTGGTGGGTGGGCCGCTGCCCGTCCTCGTGGCCCACGACCGGGAGCACGGCACCGACTACGTCGCCACGGTGGCCGCCTGGCTGGACCAGCAGGGCGACCCGACGAGGGCCGCCCGACAGCTGCACGTGCATCCCAACACCCTCCGGTACCGGCTGCGTCGCCTCACCGAGGTCGTCCCCGTCGACCTCGGCTCGCCGCGCACCCGGCTGGCGTTGCAGATCCAGCTCGCGGCGCTGGACCGCGCGGGGTCCGCGCCCCGCCCGGCGGGTTGACAGCCGCGGGCAACCGGTGGGCCGGGCGCCCGGTTCGTCCCGACGGCTGGGCCCGGCGGCACGGGGACGTCGGACTGCTCAGGCGAGACGGTGGTCGAGGGCGGTGTGGCGGCGCCCGGCGCCGACGGTGCGGACGGCGGCGGCCAGGGCGCGGCGGGAGCCGACGAGGACGACGAGCTTCCTGGCGCGGGTGACGGCCGTGTAGAGCAGGTTGCGTCGCAGCATCATCCAGGCGCTGGTGGTCAGCGGGACGACCACGGCCGGGTACTCGGAGCCCTGCGAGCGGTGGATCGTCACGGCGTACGCGTGGGCGAGTTCGTCGAGCTCGTCGAAGTCGTAGTCGATGCTCTCGTCCTCGTCGGTGCGTACCGTCAGGGTCTGCTCCTCCGTGCTCAGGGCGGTGACGATGCCGACGGTGCCGTTGAACACGCCGGCCTGGCCCTTGTCGTAGTTGTTGCGGATCTGGGTGACCTTGTCGCCGACGCGGAACACCCGTCCGCCCAGACGCCGCTCAGGCTGCCCCTCGCGTGCCGGGGTGAGCCGCTGCTGGAGCAGCGTGTTCAGGGCCGCCGCGCCGGCCGGGCCGCGGTGCATGGGGGTGAGCACCTGGACGTCGCGGCGCGGGTCCAGGCCGAAGCGGGCGGGGATCCGGGCGCAGGCGACGTCGACGGTCAGGGCGGCGGTGGCGTCGGTGTCGTCGCTGGCGAACAGGAAGAAGTCGCTGAGGCCCTGGAGGAGTGGCGGCCTGCCGGCGTTGATCCGGTGGGCGTTGGTGACGACCCCGGACTCCGCGGCCTGGCGGAACACCTGCGTGAGCCGGACCCGGGGGATGGCCGGTGCGGCGAGCAGGTCCCGCAGCACCTCGCCGGCGCCGACCGAGGGGAGCTGGTCGACGTCGCCGACGAGCAGCAGGTGCGCGCCGGGCGGTACGGCCTTGACGAGCTTGTTGGCCAGGATGAGGTCCAGCATGGAGGCCTCGTCGACGACGAGGAGGTCGACGTCGAGGGGATTGTCCCGATCGTGGCTGGCCTCCCCGCCCGGGCGCAGCTGCAACAGCCGGTGCACGGTGGCCGCGGGATGCCCGGTCAGCTCCGACAGGCGCTTCGCGGCGCGGCCCGTCGGCGCCACGAGGGTGACCTTGGCCTTCTTCGCGGCGGCGAGTTCGACGATCGATCGGACGGTGAAGCTCTTGCCGCAGCCGGGCCCGCCGGTCAGTACGGCGACCCGGGAGGTGAGGGCGAGGCGGACGGCCTGCTCCTGCTCGGGGGCGAGGTCGGTGCCCGTACGGGCCTTCAACCAGGCCAGCGCCCTGCCCCAGTCGACGCCGGTGAAGTGGGGCAGCCGGTCGGCGCGGTCGCGCAGCAGCCGCAGCAGGGACCCGGCGAGGGACTGCTCGGCGCGGTGGAACGGCACCAGGTACACGGCCGTCGTCGGCTCGCCGTCCGGCCCGGGCAGCGTCTCGCGGACCACGCCCTCCTCCTCGACGAGTTCGTCGAGGCAGGCGGTGACGAGGTCGCCCGGCACGTCGAGGATCGTGACCGCGTCGTCGACGAGCTTCGGGTGGGGCAGGTAGCAGTGCCCGTCGTCGGTGGCCTCCGACAGGGTGTGTTGCAGTCCGGCCTTGACCCGCTGCGGGCTGTCGTGCGGGATCCCCACGGCCTGGGCGATGGTGTCGGCGGTCTTGAAGCCGATGCCCCACACGTCGGCCGCCAGCCGGTACGGCTCGTTCCTGACCACGGTGATGGCGGCGTCGCCGTACTGCTTGAAGATCCGTACGGCCAGGGAGGTGGACACGCCGACGCCCTGGAGGAAGACCATCACCTCCTTGATGGCCTTCTGCTCCGCCCACGCCGCGGTGATCTTCGCGGTGCGCTTCGGTCCCAGGCCCGGCACCTCGACCAGCCGGGCGGGCTCCTCCTCGATCACGCGGAGGGTGTCGAGGCCGAAGTGCGCGACGATCCGCTCGGCGAACACCGGACCGATGCCCTTGACCAGCCCGGAACCGAGGTAGCGGCGGATGCCCTGAATCGTGGCCGGCAGCACGGTGGTGTACGAGTGCACCTCGAACTGCCGCCCGTACTGCGGGTGCGAAGACCATCGGCCGGACAGGCGCAGGCTCTCGCCCGGCTGGGCCCCCAGCAGCGCACCGACCACCGTGAGCAGGTCGCTGCCCCGGTCGGTGGCCACCCGGGCGACGGTGTAGCCGGTCTCCTCGTTGACGTACGTCAACCGTTCGAGCACCGCGTCCAACACGGCGGAGGGTGCGTGGGTGGGGGCGGTCACCCGCCCATCCTGCCTCCCGCCGACGCCACGGTCCCCGCGGCCCGGCGCGGGACCGTGGCGGAGCCGTCCCGCGCGGACGGATCGTGGATCCCGCCGGTCCCCGGATACGCGGACGGCGGCGCGCTGGCTGGCGGGAGGACGTGCAAGGCGCGCAGAGCCGATGAACCACTGCCACCGGGACGCTGATACCTCTGCGGCATGAAAATACCTGTGTGGTATCAGGCAAGCGGAACCACACCGCCGCCGTCGAGGTCCGGCGCAGCCAGTCACGGTCCATGGAACAGACCGGAACCTTACTGTCGGGTTTTCGGGCTGGCGCCGTACCGGCACGATGATGTCGTGACCGAGCCCCAGAACGTCGCCGCCGATCTGGTCGTGGGCGCTGCCCACGCGGCGGTCCGTCGAATCGCCCCCGAGGAACTTCCGGTCTTCGACGAGGTGGCCGCCGGCTGGCGACGGCAGCTGTCGAAGGGACGCGTGAGCTGGTCCGTCCCGCAGGGTGGGGTCGGCTTCGGCATCGACGTCACCATGGTCACCGAACTCGTGCTCCAGGTGGTGGCCGCCGCCGTGGGCGAGGTTCTGGTCCTCGGTGCCACCACCGTCCGGGCCGGCCTGCTGCGTCGCCGCCGCCACGAACTGCCCGCCGCGCCCGACGCCCGGGCGGGGCTGGATCCCGAACAGGCGCGCCGATTGCGGGAGGCGTGCCACCGGCACGCGCTGGCGCTGGGCCTGGACCCCGACCGCGCGCGACTGCTCGCCGACGCGGCCGTCGGTGCGATGGTCGATCCGCCGGACGCATGACCGGACCGGGTGCCGGCGAGGCCCACCAGGAGGGTGGTCCCGGTGTCGGCGCGCGCCTTCCGCCGGACCGGCTCGGCTGGCTCTACGCACTCGTGCTGGCGTCCCTGGTCAGCGTCGGGATCAGCGCGGGCGGCCTCTACTTCCTCGCCGACCGTTCGCTCTCCCGACCCTGGGCGGCCACCGTCGACGTCTGCACCCGGGCCCACCCGGTGGAGGCGGCGGAGCAGTCGGCTGCCCGCGACCGCTGCCTGGCCGGGCAGTTCGGCCGGCGCGGTGTGGTCATGCTCGCCGGGGCCGGGATCGCGCTGGGCGCGGCGGCGGCGCTCGTCCTGGTCCTGCCGCTGGCCGACCGGCGTCGGCTTCGTCGCCGGCTCACCGTGCCGGGCGCGCAGGAACGCTTCGCCGATCTGTGCGACCGCAACGGGCTGGCTGGGCGACGCCGGCCGAGGTTGGTCGTCGCCGCCCCGCCCGTACGGCAGGCGTACACCACGGGTGGTGTGATCGGCCGGCCGACGGTGGTGCTCCCGGCGGCCGTCGCGGTGGCCCACGCCGACCCGGCGCGGTTCGACCCCGTGGTGGCGCACGAACTCGCGCACGTCCTCGCCCGGGACGTGGCCTGGGCGTCGGCCGTGCGCGGCCTGATCTGGTTGCCGGTGCCGGCAGTACTCACGGCCGGCCTGCTCGAGGTGGCCTTCTTCGGGCTGAACGCGACCTACCTGACGGCGCTCGGTCGCGCGGCGGTCATCGCGGTGCTGACCGCGCTGCTGGCGGCCGGGCTGCTGCGGCGGCGCGAGCGGGAAGCAGACCGGTACGCCGCCGGCGTCGGCCACGCCGGGCATCTGGCCGCACTGCTCCGTGCCGGAACCGTTCGTCCCGCGCGACGGCGTCGGCTGCTGGCCCGGCATCCGGACCCGGCGACCCGGGCGGCGGTGCTCGGCCGGCCGGCGGATCCGCCGGGTGGCATGACCCACGGGCTGGCGGTCGGCGCGGTCGCGATGCTGGCGGCGGGTGCCGCCGACGCCCTCGTGCGTGACCTCTTCCTGACCGCGCAGGCGGCCGTCGGCCCGCCCGTCGCGGTCTGGGTCGGGGCCGTCCTGCTGACCCTCGGGCTGTTGCCCGCGCTGGTCCGCCGGGCCGCCGCCGGGGCGGGCGGCTGGTGGCGGCCCGTTCTCGGCGCGGCCATCGGCTTCGCGGTGACGGCGTTCGTCGCCACCGCGCTGCCGGTTCCGGGAAGCTCGGGCGTCTCCGCCCGGCCGGACGTCCCCGTCGCGCTGTTCGTCGCCGCGCTCGCGGGGCCACTCGCCGCGTCGGTGGCCGGGCTCTGCGTGCTGCTGGCGCGGCTGGTGGTCGCCCTCCGGCCCGGGTCGGTCGGCTGGCGTTCCGCCACGTACCTGGTCGCGTTGGCCGCCGGTGTCGCGGTGCTCTGGCCGTTGCCGGCGGTGGCGTCCGTGCCGACCGACGGCCACGCGGCCCGCAACTGGCTGGTCTTCGCGCTGCCACGCAGTGGTTGGCCGCTGCTCGCGCTGCTGGTACCGGTGCTGGTCGGCCTGCTGCCGCGCGGGGCCGGGGCGGGACACCGACGCCCGCCGCGCCGGTGGGACCGGGGAGTCGTGGCGGTGGTCCTGACCGCCGTGCTGGTCGGTGCGGGGGCCGCTGTGTGGCGGACCGAGCTGTTCCCGCCGGACACCCTGGCCGAGGCGGTCCGGCAGGCCCAACAGCGCTGGCTGCTCTGCGCGCTCACCGGCTGGGCGGTCCTGGTGGTGCTCGCGGTCGGCCGCCGCGCCGGTGTCGGCCGGGCGTTGACCGCGGGCTGGGCGGCCGGCACGGCGGCGGCGCTGCTGCAGTACGCGCACGCCCTGGTGACCGGGCGGGCGGACGGGCTGGACGCCGCCGAGGCGCACCTGCTGGCCCCGCTGGCCTGGCTGGGTCATCTCGTCGCGTTCACCCTGCCGTTCCTGGTTTCCCGGCCGGTCCTGCCTGGACCCACCCGGTCCGCTGCGGGCAGCGCCCGCGTGGCCGTCGCGGCGGTCGGGGTGCTGGCGGCCCTGTTCGCGGTGGCGGTACTCGGTCCGGGGATCCCCGGGGCGTACGCCCCGCTTCCGGTGGCGGAGCCGGCCAGGCTCTCAGCGCCGTCGGCCGCTCCGACCGACCCGCCGGTGCCCGACGCCACCCCGGTGCCCACGCGGTCCGCTCCGGGGCGACCCGACCCCGGTCGGCCGCTCACCCGCGCGGAGGCCCGCCGGGCGGCCGGCGCGGTCAGGGCGGTGCTGCCCCGGGGGTGGCGGGTGCCACCCGACCGGCCTGAGGGCGGCGGCTCCCGGATAGAGCCGTCGGCCTGCCGGCCCCTGGCCGAGGACTCCTACCTGGACCGGCTCGGTGGAGTCGAACGGGTCCGGGAGCGGGCCCGCTACGACACGGTGCCCGGCCTCACCGCCACCGCGTCGGCCGAACTGGTGATCGAGGTCAGGTCCCACGCCGAACCGGTGCCCGCGTCGGTGCTCGCCGAGGCGGAGTCGGCGCGGCGGGCCTGCCCCCGGTTCACCGCCCGGGGTGGGGCCGGCCCGGCGCTCCGGTTCGCGGTCGACGCGCAGCCGCCGCCCGCGCTCGGTGAGCAGTCCTGGCGGGTGGACTACCGGCTCAGCGCGGGCAGCGGGCGGGCCCGTATCACCGGACGGTCGGCCTTCGTGATCGTCCGGGCGGGGCACAACCTCGTGACCGTCTACGCCGGCGCCGTCATGGAGCCCCTGGACGAGCGGCTGCTCGAGGCGGCGGTCGAGGCCGCCGTGGCGGGACTGGCCGACTGACCGGCGACCGTCGATCCGCCCACGGCGGGGCGATGGCCGAGGGGACGACGACCCGCGCGCGATCGTCGTCCCCTCGGTGGCGCGTCAGCGAATCGGTTCGACCCAGATGTTGCGGTAGTGGACGTTGAGGCCGGGGTCACCGTGGTCCTGCAGCCGGATCGGCCCCACGGCGGGTCCCTCCGGGGCGCCGTTGCCCGTGGGCCCGTTGATCACCGCGTTGTCGTGGACGGTGACGCCGTTCCACACGACGGTGACCCGGGCGTTCTCCGTCTTGACTCCGGCGCTGTCGAAGCGGGCCGCGCGGAAGGTGACGTCGTAGGTCTGCCACGTCTCCGGGGCGGTGGCCGCGTTGACCGACGGCGCGATCTTTCCGTAGATGGCGCCGCCCTCGTCGTTGGCCGGGGTGGTGTCGCCGAAGGAGTCCAGGACCTGAAGCTCGTAGCGGTCCTGTAGGTAGATTCCGCTGTTGGCACGGGCCTGGCCGGTGACGTCCGGCGGAAGGTTGGGCAGCCAGAATTCGACGTGCAGCCGGAAGTCACCGAAAGCGCGCCTGCTGCGGATGTCGCCGCCGAGGACCTCCACCCCGCCCTTGGCCAGCGGCCACGTCGCCGGAGTGCCGTTGGTGTACTCGAAGTTGTCGAGGTTGGACCCGTCGAGCAGCGTGACGCGGCCGGTGTCTCCTCCGGAGCCGTGGGCCTCGAACTCGTAGATCCGGGCCGCGTTGTCGGTGGTGCTGGTGGCCTTGGTGACGTTGAGTCGGACGTATCTGGCCTGGGTGGGGGAGATGTCGTGGGTGGTGGTGTTGGCGGTGTTGGCGGTGACGGTCACCGCGGTCGTCCAGGATGTGCCGTCGGTGCTGGTCTGGATGGTGAAGTCGCGGGTGTTCCAGGCGGTGTTCTCGCCGCCCGCGCCCGCGTGCCGTACGACGAAGCGGTTCACGCTCCGGGTGGCGCCCAGGTCGACCCGAAGCCACTTGTTCGTGCCCGACGAGCACCACTTGTCGCTGTTGCCGCCGGTCACGCTGCCGTTCACGGCCTTGGCCGGGCCCTCGGTGGCCGAACAGGAACTGTCGGCCGTCGCCGTCCTGCCCAGCGCGAGGTTCTCGGTGGCGGCCTGCCCACCGTAGGCCTCGAACTCGTAGATCCGGGCCGCGTTGTCGGTGGTGCTGGTGGCCTTGGTGACGTTGAGTCGGACGTATCTGACCTGGGTGAGGGAGATGTCGTGGGTGGTGGTGTTGGCGGTGTTGGCGGTGACGGTCGCCGCCGTCGTCCAGGATGTGCCGTCGGTGCTGGTCTGGATGGTGAAGTCGCGGGTGTTCCAGGCGGTGTTCTCGCCGCCCGCGCCCGCGTGCCGTACGACGAAGCGGTTCACGCTCCGGGTGGCGCCCAGGTCGACCCGAAGCCACTTGTTCGTGCCCGTCGAACACCACTTGTCGAGGTTGCCGCTGGTGGTCGTTCCGTTGACGGCCTTGGCCGGGCGCTCGGTGGCCGAGCAGGAGCTGTCGGCGGTCGCCGTCCTGCCGAGCGCGAGGTTCACGGGCGGCTTCTGCCCGGGGATGGCGTTGAGCGTGTACCACACCTCGGTGCTCCACAGCGACTGACCGTTGCTGGCCGCGAACGGCCGGGGTGATCGGACGTGCACCACCCGACCGGCCTTGAGGCCGTTGATCACCAGTGTGACCGTCTTTCCGTCCTGCGACAGCGTGGCCGACGAGACCGGCAGGGTCTCCTCGTCGACCTTCGGCCCGCCGTACGCGGCCGTCGCCACGTAACGCCACTGCTTCACCCGGTACCTGGTGGCCAGTGCCGTGGCGGTCGCCGCCGACAGCGGCTGGGTGTATTCGATCTCGAAGCCGTTGGGCAGGGCCCGCATCGCCCGCATGTCGAAGTGGTTGCCGCCGTTCGGGGCGATCTTCTGCAGGCCGTAGCTGAGCTTGCCGTCCTGCCCCCAGTTGCCGCCGCCGTGCAGGCCGCCGGTGTAGATGGCGCCGTCGGGGCCAACGCTGACCTCGGACACCCCCGCCTCCAGGCCCTGGGTCATCCTGAACAGCGCCCCCTGGTACTCGCCGTCGACCTTCTCCAGGTAGGCCCGCTGGAGCCCGCCGTAGGTCACGTCGCCGATGAGCATCTGCCCGGCGAAGGGGCCCTGCGTCACCATGACCGGGGTGCTCGGCGAGTTGCCGATCTCGTTCTGCGGCATCCACAGGACCGGCTGGACCACCGGGTTGTCGTCGAACGGCCCGGGCGGGTTCATGTAGTGGTTGAAGAAGCGGCCCTGCTTGACGTGCACGAGCTTCGACGACGGCAGCCAGCCACCCTGGTTGTCGGTGACGAAGATGTCGCCCTCGGGGCCCCAGCCGATGCCGTGCGGGGTGCGCAGGCCGCCGGCCACGTAGTCGACCGCGCCGGTGCTGCGGTTCACCCTGATGGTGGTGCCCCGGTTCGGGGCCGGTTGCGGGTCGGTCGTGGCCCCGCCGTAGTTGATGGACACCGAGAGGTTCAGGTAGAAGTACCCGTCCCGGTACAGCAGGCCGAACCCGAACTCGTGGAAGTTGCTGCCGAACGGCCAGGTGGCCACGGTGCGGTACTGGTCGGTCACGCCGTCGCCGTTGGTGTCGTTGAGTTCGGTGAGCTTCGCCTTCTCCGCGACGTAGATCTTCCCGTCGACGATCTTGATGCCCATCGGCTCCTGGAGCCCCGTCGCCACCCGTTGCCGGGTCACCTGGCCGGCGCTGGTGCTGCCGGTGACGTTGCCCAGGATCCACACCTCGCCCACGCTGGTCAGGGAGCCTCCCCAGGTGGACACGGCCAGGCGGCCGTCGGGGAACCAGTCGAACCCGGTGACCTGCGGCTGGAAGCCGCTCGGGCGCAGGTCGGTGAGGGTGTAGTTCGGGTGCACCGACGTGAGCGGCAGGCCGTCGCCGGGGGAGTCGCCACTGGCCTCGCATTCCTTGCGGCCGGGCGCGGTCACCCGCACGACGCCGGCGTCGGTGCTCAGCGCCGAGTCCGGGACGTCCACGAACGTGCCGGAGCCCGGCGTCTGCCACTGCAACGTGAGCTGCTGGCCGCCCGTACGCTCGAAGTGCTCGATGCGCAGGGAGTGGTATCCGGCGGTCAGGTCGACCGCGCCGTCCTTGGCCTCCGGGCCGTGCACACCGTCGTGGTCGACGATCAGGGTGTCGTCGATCAGCAGACGCGACCCGTCGTCGCTGATGAGCCGGAACGTGTAGCGTCCGGCCTGGGTGATGGTGAGGTTGCCGAGGGCATGGACCAGGAAGTGGTCCTCGATGCCGAAGTCCGCCGCGCTCGTCCAGTTGACCGTCGGCATGAGCTTGTCGACGTTCGGGGTCTGGCCGGCCTTCAGGGTGCAGAGCTTGTCCAGCGGCACCTGGAGGTCGAAGACGCGCAGGGTGACGCCGGGTTCCTGCGGGGGCGGAGCGGCAGCCGCGCTCGGCGAAGACAGCCACAGGCCGGCGACCGCCATGACGGCGGTGAGGGCGCTCGCGATGGGCACGCGTGCTCGTCGGGACGGTCCGAGCATTCTCTCCTCCAGGGGAGCGGGACAACGACGTACGTCGTCGCGCGGCGCTCGGGCTCAGCGGCGGGGCCCGGACATCGAACGGACATCGTTGTCATGTCCTGATGGTTGGCCTGGCACGCCGCTGCCTGGTGAGGCAACACTAGGATCCTTAAATCTAAATGTCTAGATGTTTGTGCGAGATCGTCTGAACTTTCGTCCGCACGGGCAAAAGTCGACACGCCGTGCCCGCGCGGTGATCTGACGTGCCGCCATGCCGCTCAGCCTCCGACCGCTCACGCTCGACGACACCGCAGCCGTCCACGACTGGGCACGCCTGCCGGATCCCCGCAACCTCGACTCGGCGGCGGCGCTGCGCAGGATCGGTATGCGGTACGAGGGCCCGATGCGTGGCACCGCCCACATCCGCGACGGCTGGCGCGACTCGGATCTGTACGCGGTCCCCGCCGACGACTGGGCCCCGGCCCGGTCGCACCTCACCGTCCCCGCCGGGCGTGGGAGCGGTAGGCTGTCGGAGCGGGTACGCGACGGCCGATGACGGGCCCCGACCACCCGCCTTCCTTCCGGCTCGCAGCTGCCAGTGAACATGTTGCGCGCCGCCCTGTGAAATCTTGGAGTACGTCTTGGCAGACATGACGCCGCCCGCCCTGAATCCCTTCGAATCAGAGGGAGACGGGGACGCCGACCGCGAACGCGGGCGAGCGGTGGACGTGAGCGCGGACGCGATGACCCGCATGCGCACCCCGTTCGTTCCGGCAGACAGTGACTGCGGCACCGCTGACGAGAGGCGGGCGTCGCGTTCCTGACGCGCCGCGCCGGAGTGGTCGAGGGCGACGACTCCGGCTGGACCCGCCACAGGATCGGCGTCCGGCCCTTAGCTGACCGTTAACTAACGCTCCAACTGGTTCACCAGGTGGGGCCGGACTGGGCAGACTGGGACGATGTCCGCCACTGAGTCGCCCGCCCGCCGCCGTCGTCGTACCCAGGCATTCGTCGCGGTGGTCGCCGCGCTCGCCGTGGCGGTCGCCCTGGGCGCCTGGTCGCTGCGGGACCGGGTGACCGGTGGACACGGCCTGCCGGAGCAGGGCGCCGTGACCGCCTCCGGTGCCGCCCCGGCGGATCGCGCCCCCGCCTGCGCCGGTCGACCGGCCCGGGCGCCCCGCGAGCTGCGGGGCATGTGGATCACGACGGTGAACAACATCGACTGGCCGAGCCGGCGGGGACTGCCGGCCGAGACTGCGCGGGCCGAGTTCCGGGGCTGGCTGGACCTGGCGGTGCGGCGCAACCACAACGCGGTCTTCGTGCACGTGCGCCCCAGCGGGGACGCGCTCTGGCCGTCGGCGTACGCACCGTGGTCGGAGTGGCTGACCGGGCGTCGCGACGGCCGTGACCCGGGCTGGGACCCGATGGAGTTCATGGTCGCCGAGGCGCACGCCCGCAACCTGGAGTTCCACGCCTGGTTCAACCCCTACCGGGGCGGGCAGCCGGCCACCGTCGGCGGGCCCGGCCCGAGGCTGGACCAGCTCGCTCCGACGCACCCGCTGCGGCGGCACCGCGACTGGGTGGTGACCTATCCCAGCGCCGACAAGCCCGGCAGCCGCCTCTACTTCAACCCCGGCATCCCCGAGGCACGCACGTTCGTCGAGGACGCGATGCTGGAGGCGGTCCAGCGCTACGACGTCGACGGCGTGCACTTCGACGACTTCTTCTACCCGTACCCGGAGGCCGGGCAGGACTTCCCGGACGACGCGACGTTCGCCCGCTACGGCCGGGGGTTCGCCGACAAGCGGGCCTGGCGCCGGGACAACGTGAACACGCTGGTCCGCGAGATGAGCGAGCGGATCAAGGCGATCAAGCCGTGGGTGAAGTTCGGCATCAGCCCGTTCGGCATCTGGCGCAACGACCGCACCGACCCGGCCGGCTCGGCGACCGCCGGGTTGCAGAGCTACGACGACATCCACGCCGACACCCGGCTCTGGGTCCGGCGGCAGTGGCTGGACTACGTCGTGCCGCAGCTCTACTGGCACATCGGGTTCGGCAAGGCCGACTACGCGAAGCTGCTGCCGTGGTGGGCGGCCACGGTACGCGGCACGCGGGTGCAGCTCTACATCGGCCAGGCCGACTACCGGGTGGGTGAGCGCGGCGCCTGGCGCGACCCGGCCGAGCTGACCCGCCAGCTCGCCCTCAACCGCCGTCACGGCGTCGACGGCAGCGTGCACTTCAGCGCCAAGCAGGTACGCGCCGACCGGCTCGGGGCCGTCAGCCGCTACAGCGCGGCCCACCACGCCGGCCCGGCGCTGGTGCCCACGATGGCGCACCTTCCGTCGACGCCGCCCGCCGCTCCCACGGTCACCGGCGCGCACCGCGCGAACGCCGACGGCGTGACGCTGACCTGGCGCGGGGACGGCGCCACGAGCTTCGCCGTCTACCGCGTCGACGGCGACGCGGCCCGGCTCGTGGGCACGGCCCGGGGCGCCGGCTGGGTGGACCGCACCGCCCCGGCCGACCGCCCGCTGTCCTACTGCGTGTCCGGCCTGGACCGCAGCGGCAACGAGGGCCCGCTCAGCGCCCCGGTCGCCGTCGGCGCGCGGTAGGAGACCACCCGGGCGGCAGCCGTCTGGCTGCCCCGGTCGCGGGGGCGGCCCGTCTCGCGGGCTACCCTGCGGCGGTGGTGGTCGGTGGGGAAGCGGAGCGGCTGGCGGCGTCGCTGGCCGACCGGATCGACCCGGTCACCTTCGCCGACCTGACCACGGACGAGGTCACCGCCCGCCTGATCGACACGGTGGTCGGGTGGGCGACGGCGCAGGGCTGGCGGGTCTACCGCCGGGCGGCGAGCGTGTTGCCGCTGCCACCGCCGATGTCCGCGCAGCAGTCGGTGCTCGACGTGGCGTGTGCCCGCCCGGACGGGCCGCCCGTCGTCGTCGAGGTCGACCACGGTACGCGCCGCCGCACGTGGGAGAAGCTGCTCGCCGAGGCCGACGCGGGACGGATCCCGCTGTGGGTGCGCTGGGGCGCCGGCCGGTTTACCGCGCCGCCCGCGCCGATCCTGATGGTGACCTGCGAGGTGAGCAGCCGTACGGACCCGACCGGCCGGGGCCGGGTGCACAGCCGTTCGCCGCGGGCCGACATGCCGCCGCCGACGCACTCGGCCGCGCGGGTCGAGACGGTGGCCGCCGTCGAGTTGCCGCTGCCGCCACCCGGGGCCTGAGCCGCGCGATCGAGGGCACCACCGAGTCGTCGCGCCGTGCCAGACTGTGATCATGGACGAGACGCCGAGCTTCCTTCGCCCGTTCGTGCTGACGCCGCCCGCCCGCCCGCACGAGCGGGTGGCGAACCTCGACTGGTACGTGCCGGATGGCGACGGTCCGCACCCCGCCGTGCTCCTCGTCCACGGTGGGCCGCTGCCGCCCGACCTGAACGTGGGTCCGCGTGACTGGCCGGTCTACCGCGGCTACGGCTGCCTGCTGGCCGACCTCGGTGTCCTGGCCGTCGCCGTCGAGCACCGGATGCGCGTCGTCGACGGCCCGCAGGGCCCCGCCACCGACTGCGCGACGGCCGCCCTCGACGTCGCCGCCGCCGTGGACCGGCTGCGCGCCGACCCGCGCGTCGACGGCGAGCGGATCGCCCTCTGGTTCTTCTCCGGTGGGGGACTGCTGAGCACGGACTGGCTGCGCGAGCGACCTTCCTGGCTGCGGGCGGTGGCGCTGACGTATCCGCTCCTCGCGCCGCTGCCGGCCTGGGGCGTCGACCCGCGCTTCGCGCCGGGCGCGGCGCTCTCCGGGCCGGGCGGGGCCGTACCGCCGCTGCTGCTCACCCGGGTCGGCCGGGAGCGTGCGGAACTGGCCGAGGCGGTCGCGGTGTTCCTCGACGGGGCGGCCGACGCCGACGTACGGGTGGAGGTGATCGACGTCCCGGGCGGACAGCACGGGTTCGACATGCTGGACCACACCGACGAGTCCCGGCGGGCGGTCGAGCGGGCGGCCGACTGGGTCTCGCAACGACTGGCCCCCTGACCGGAGCCGGCTGATCGGGGTAGGTGCGGATACTCAGCGCGGGGTCGGTGCGACGGCTCAGGCGTCCACGGCAGCGCCGGTCGAGGATTCACCCATGACCGAGACGTTGCGTCGATACTCCGATCCGTCACCCCTCGCGTCACCACGCCTGACGGCCGGCGAACGCTGGCGTCGGGCCCGTCTGACCATCTTCGTCCACGTGCTCGGGGCGGCGGCACGGCTGGCCGGACGCCACCCCGCCTCGTGGCGCTGGTCGGCCCGGCACCACCACCCGATGCTGGGCCGGCTCGCGGCGGCGAACGCGCGCGCGGGTTGTGCGCTCGCCGCGCTGGACGTGCCGGCGTACCGCGCCTTCCTGCGCGCCCGGCCGGCCGGAGCCGGCCGTCGGCTGCGGGACTTCCCGGAGACGGACAAGGTGAGCTACGTCGTGCCCTTCCCCGCCGCGCGGCGTTGCCGGGACGGGCGACTGCCGGACCGGGGCGTGGTGGTCGACGAGTCGGCCGGCTCGTCGGGCCGGCCCTTCAACTGGCCCCGGGGCGAGCGGGAACTGCGCGCCGTGCACCGCGACATCGTCGGCTACACGAGCCTGGTCTTCCCGATGCGCCGCCCGTTCGTCATCAACGCCTACTCGATGGGCGCCTGGGCGACCGGGACGACGACCGGCGCCGCCATGGCGCGGATCGCGGTGGTCAAGAACACCGGCCCGGACCTCGGCAAGATCGTCGACACGCTCCGCGAGTTCGGCCCGGACTTCGACTACCTGGTGACCGCGTACCCGCCGTTCCTGAAGCACCTGCGCGACCGGCTCGACGCCGAGGGCTTCGACTGGTCGCGCCACCGCATCTTCGCCAGCTGCGGGGGAGAGGGGATGACGGAGGCGCTGCGCGGCTACCTGGAGGAGCGGTTCCGCAAGGTCAGGTCCGCGTACGGCGCCTCGGACCTGACCATCGGCCTCGGCGCGGAGACCCGGTTCACGGTGTGGCTGCGCCGCCGCCTGCGCGACGACGCCGAGCTGCGGGCGGCGCTGCTCGGCGCCGACGAGCAGCGGCTGCCCATGGTGTTCCAGTACAACCCGTTGGCCACCTACCTGGAGACCAACGAGCGCCGGGAGTTGCTCTGCACGATGACCGGCCCCGACGTGCTCCAGCCACGGCTGCGCTACAACGTCGGCGACGAGGCGCTGCTCGTGCCCTACCGGCGGATCCTCGACCTGGTCCGCGTCGACCCGGATCGCTGGGCCGCGTGCCGCGCGGCGCTGGCGAACGAGCGGATGACCCTGCCGGTGCTGCTGCTGTTCGGCCGGCGCGACTCGACGGTGTCCTACCTGGGCGCCAACCTCTACCCGCAGGACGTGGAGTACGGCCTCTACACCGGCAACCCGTTCGCCGCCGAGATCAGCCGGTTCTGCCTCGCGCTGGTCGAGGACGCCGCGCTGGAGACCCGGCCGGTGATCCACCTCGAACTGCGACGCCCGCTGCCGGAGGCCGAGCGCGAGGCGCTGTCCGCCGCCTGCCGCAACGGCGTACGCGGGCACCTGGCGGCCGTGTCCCGCGACTTCGCGCAGTCGCTGACCGAGGATCCGGCCGCCGGCGACCTGCGCGTCGAGCTGCACGAACCGGGAGCCGGCCCGTTCGCCGGACAACAGAAGATCAAAAACGTCTACCTGGTGGGCTGAGTGATGCGTACCCGTGACTTCTCCCGCGCCCCGGCGCGCGCCCAGGCCGGCGCCATGTTCTTCGGCGCCACCCGCTACCGGAGCCCGCTGGCGATCCTGCGGCTCCTGCCGGCCTGGCGGCGGATGGTCCGCGACATGCGGCGCATGTCCGGCTACCGCTGGCACCGGATCTACTGGGAGTTCCCGTTCACCCTCGGCACCGTCGCGTTCTTCAGCGACCGCGAGGCCCTGCTGCGCTTCGCCCGGTCCCGGCACCACCGCGAGCTGATGATCTGGCTCACCGACGGCGACCGTCACGCTACCGCCGGCTTCATCCGGCTCTTCACGGCCGAACCCGACGGCTACTCCAACGGGGTGTGGCGGGCCGAGTCCACCGAGATGGGGCACATCCCGACGTTCACGCCGCTCGGCTCGGAGACGGTGGGACCGGCGGTGCGGCGATGAGCGCCCCGCCCGCACTGCACCGGGTCGTCGACCGGCGCGGCCTGCGCGAGTTCCTGGCGCTCACCGACCGGGTGTACGCCGGCGAGCCGCGCTTCGTGCCGCCGACGCGCCAGCAGGTGCGGCGCTGGTGGCGCGACGGCGTGCCGATGTACGTGCTGCGCGACGGCGCCACCGGCACGGTCGTCGGCCGCACCACGCTGCACACCGACGCCGCCCTCGACGCCAAGCTCGGCCGCCGGTGTCAGCTCTTCGGGCTCACCGAGTTCACCGATGCGGCGGCGCGACCGCTGTTCGAGGCGATCACCACCGCCGCCCGCGCCGCCGGCGACCGCGACGCGCTCTTCGGGCCGGTCGCGTTGCTGCCCAACCAGGCGGGCGGGGTCATCACCTCCGGGTACGCCGACCGGGGCTTCATCGACAGCGCCTGGAACCCGCCCCGGTACGTGAGCGCCTACGAGTCGTACGGGTTCCGCCGGCGGTTCGAGTCGGACACCTGGATCTGCCCGGTCACCGCCGGGGACGGCGTCCCGGCCGGCACCGACCCGGACGGCGCGGAGCTGACGGTGCACCGCGGCGACGTCCGCCGGCTCGCCGACCAGCTCGAACTGCTGCGCGGGATGCTGAACGCGTCCTTCGCGCAGCTCGGCTACTACACCGAGATCTCCGCCGCGCAGCTGCGCCGGCAGACCGACGGGCTGGCGTACCTGCTGGACGAGTCACTGCTGCTCTACCTCGCCAGGGCCGGGCGGCCCGTCGCGTTCGTGCTGTGCGTGCCCGACATCAGCGAGTTCGTGGTGCGGGTACGCGGCGACCTCAACCTGGTCAACCAGGTCCGGCTACTGGCGACCCGACGCCGCTACCGGCGGGAGGCGGTGCTGATCGTCAAGGGCGTGCTGCCCGAGCACCAGGGGCGCGGGTACCAGCGCCTGCTCTCCGCCGCGCTGCGGCACAACCTGCACGCCGGGGGATACACGACGCTGCGCAGCACCTACGTCGGCCGGGACAATCCGGCCTCCGCTGCGCAGTACCGGGCACTCGGCGGCCGGCCGCTGCACGGCTACACCTTCTACGAGAAGGCGCTGTAGATGGACCTCACGGCGTTCCGCGCGCTGGAGCCGCTCTGCTGGCGGGCGCCCAGCGCGCACAACACCCAGCCGTGGCGGCTCGACCACCGCGGCGGCGAGGTCCGGGTGGGCTGGGAGCCGGCGTACGCGCTGCCGGCGTCCGACCCCTCCGGGCGGGACCTGCGGCTGTCCCTGGGCGCCTTCGTCGAGACCTGCCTGATCGTCGCGGCCGACGCCGGGCTACGGATGCGGTTCGTCGCCGATTACCGCGTCGACGACCGCCGGGTGGGCTGGCTGCGGCCCGGCCCGCACCGCTACGACACCCCGTTCGACGCGGCGCAGGTGCTCACCCGCCGTACCCACCGGGGCCGGTTCTCCGCCGGTCCGGACGCCACGGTGGTGGCGGCCGTCGACGCCGTCGCCCGAGCCTCGGGCGGCGCGGTGCGCGTGGTGCCCGACGCCGCCCTGCTGGCCCGCCTGCTGCGGGTCGCCGACCGGTGGACGTACGCGGACCCGGCGGTGGTCCGCGAGTTGCGGTCGTGGCTGCGGCTCACGCCGGCGCACCCGGCCTACCACGCCGACGGGCTCACCGACCGCTGCCTCGGGCTGTCCGCGCGCGAGGCGGCCGCGCTGCGGGGGGCGCTGGCGGCGTACCCGGTGCTGCGCCGGCTGGGCCTGCCCCGGCTCCTCGCGGCGGCGTCCGGCAACCCGCTGGCGCGCGGCGGCGCCGTGCTCGTCCTGGTCGGACCGCCCGGCACGGACGACGCGGGGCAGGTCGAGTTCGGCCGGGTCCTCACGCGTACCTGGCTGACCCTGCACGCGGCCGGCCTGGCGGCGCACCCGCTGAGCCAACTCGTCGACACGCCCGCCACCCGCGACGCCCTGGGGACGCTGCTGGGCGTGGCGCCGCAGCGCCTGCTCCACGTGGCCCGCGTCGGCCGGCCGGTGGGCCCGGCGCCGCCCTCGGCGCGTCGGCTCGGCGGCGTCGGGCAGGGCGTCCGCTGACCCCTGGCGCCGGTGGCACCGCACGGTGGCACGTGTTCCCGGACGGAGGGGGCCGGCGCGTCCGGGGTCACGACGTCGGGCTGGTCGCGGGCGACCGGAACTCCGCCGGGTGGGCCGCCGGCTCCGCACCGGCGCGGCGGATCGGGGTGAACAGCCCGCCGACCGCGACCAGCAGACATCCCGCTCCGGCGACGAGGGCGACGGCGCTGACGCCGTACCGGCTCGCGGCCCACGTCAGCACCGCGGCGCCGGCCGGGCCGAGCGAGTAGTGCGTGCTCCAGAACGCCGAGGTGACCCGACCGAGCAGGCGGTCCGGCGTGATCTCCTGGCGCAGCGACATCGAGCAGATCCCGCCCACGCTGACGCCGCACAGGTACACCGCCATCAGCACGGTCACGCCCCGCACGTCCCCGACGAGGCCGATGCCGACGATGGCGAGACCGCACATGGCGTGCGCGCCGATCCAGGTCATGCCGAAACCACGGCGGCGGCGCAGGGGCGCCACCAGCAGCGCTCCGACGATCGTGCCCAGCGCCGCCAGGCCCAGCACCGTGCCGACGGTGCGATCGGAGCCGCCGAGGTCGTGCTTGACGTGGTAGACGAGGACGTCGGTGAGCCCGTACGTCAGGAAGATGAACACCGACAGCAGCACGGTCAGCGAGCGGAGCACGGGCTGCCGCCAGAGGAACCGGGCGCCGGCGAGGAACTCGGCCAGCCGGCTCTGCCGCCCGGCCGTGTCGTCGACCGCCGGTCCCTCGTCGGGTCGCCGCAGTCGCACCAGCCAGAGGCCGGCTGCCGACAGGGCGAAGCTGGCCGCGTTGACGGCGATGGCCGCCGGGGCGCCGAACCGGGCCGACACCGCGCCCGCGAGCAGCGGCCCCAGCACGGCAGCCGCCGCGTACGTGGTCTGGAGACGCCCGTTGGCCTCGGTGATCCTGGGAAGGTCGACGAGGTTGCGCACGGCGGTCACCGCGGCGACCTGGAACACCATGCCGGCCGCCTCGCAGATCGGCAGCACGACGAAGAGCAGCCACACCTGCGGGCCGCCGAGCCAGGCCAGGGGAACGAGGGCGTAGAGCACCAGCCGGAGCAGGTCGGCGGTGATCATCAGTTTCCGCCTGTCGTACCGGTCGACCAGGACGCCGCCGAAGATCCCCGCGCCGACGGACGCGGCGCCGGCCACGGCCGTGAGCAGGCCCATCCGGGCGACCGATCCGGTCGCGTGGAGCACGAGCAGCGGCACCGCGAGGTAGGCGAACGAGTCGCCGGCGGCGGAGAGCGACTGCGCGGCCCAGTAGGCGCCGAAGTCGCGGTCACGCCACAGCGGACGCCGGACCGGGTCGGTGCGTCGGCTCATGCCGGCGAGGGTATTCCGATGCCCCCTGCGAGCGGTGTCCCTGGCAGGCGAACGGGTGTCCTCCGGCCGGAAAACAGGGTGAGGCTGGCCGCGGTCGCCCCGTATGATCTTCCTCGCGGTGGGCGGCTCCCCGCGGTGCTTCCTTCTCACCCTTTCCTGGCAACTAGCGTCGCGACTCTCCGCCCACCGCTTTCGTACGGGGGAGGGCGCGAGCGTGGATGCGCTGGCCGTGGTGCTGCTGCGACGCACCGGCCGGGTCGCGGTGGTGGGCACGGGCGCCGCCCCTGCGGACGGTGCGGCCTGGGTGGCCGCGCTCGAGGCCGATCTGGCCGGTCGTGGCTGGCTGCTCCGGGACGACCTGCGCACGGCGGCGGCCCGGCTGCCGGCGGCGGTGCGGGTCCGGTGGGCCGACTGGCTGCTGGCGACCATCGACGAGCTGGTCGGCGCGGATCGTCCGATGCTGCCGCTCCACCGGTCGTTCCCCGACACCCCGCGCGACATCGAAGCGGTCTACGTACGGCGGCTGCTGACCCACCTGTTCGCCGTGCCCGGCGCGCCCTGCGTGCTGTGCGGCCGCGAGGAGGGTGGCGCGCCGCTCGACCCGTGCGGCCATCCCGTGTGCCCGGCCTGCTTCCCGCCGGAGCAGGTCACCGCGTGCCCGGTGTGCGGCCGGCGGCTGGCGGCGGACGACACGTACCTCACCGTCGTCGCGCCCTCGGCCCCGGTGCGCCGCCGGCTGCGGCGGGCGGGTGCGCCGGTCGAGGACGCGGTCCCGGCCGCGCCGCCGCTGCCGATGCGTCTTGCCGGGCTCGAGGCCGACCCGGTCGGCGCCGCGGTCCGGCTCCGCGACGAGCTTGTCGCCCGGCCTGCCGCGCTGAGCGAGTCCGACCGGGCCGACCTCGAGGTGTTGGTGAACGCCACCGCGCCGGGCAGCCTCGACTGGTTGCCCGAGGTGGTGCCCGCGCGGGAGACCCTCGCGCTGGTCGTCGCCTGGGCGCTGCACGCCACGGCGTGCACCCCCGGCTACCGCGACCTGGTCGCCGCGGCCCGGCGGCGGTGGTCGACCGCCACGGACGTGGCGCGGACCCTGTGGGCGTACTCGGGTGGGGACCCGGGGCTGGTCCTGCCGAGGCGGGACGACGGGTCGGAGGGCGCGGCCTGGCGCCCGGTCCACGAGCCCGCCGTCGTCGTGCGGGTCACCCGGGTGCGGGCCCTGCCCCGGCCGCTGCGGCGCGCGGTTCTCGCGCATCTCGACGCCTGCGGTGCCGCGGGCGCGGCGGAGGATCTGCGGCGGCACCCCACCGTCTGGAAGCGCCTCGGCGAGCGGCTGCACCCGTACGAGAACGTGGCCGCGCACCCGGCGGCGGCCGTCGCGTTCGCCGCGCTGCGCGGCACCCGCGCGGCCCGCGCCAGCGCCCTCGGCGCGGCCATCGTGGCGGCCTGCGCCCGCGAGCCCCGGCAGCTCGTGCCGACCGGGCACCCCGACGGCACGGTCACGGTCCGCGTGCGGACCCACGCGTCCCTGGTGGAGGAGGCCCTGGCCGGCGGTGACGTGGCGAGGGCCGCCGGCCTGCTCACCGAACGTCCGGGCGAGCTGTGGCGCCGGCTCGACCACCTGCTGCGGGCCGCCGGGGACGATCGGGCGGCGTACGCGGCCATCGAGACCGCCATGTGCCGGACGGTCGCCCGGGTGGCACCCGGCGTGCTCGCCGCGGCGGCGGCTCAACTCACCGGCCGCGCCGAGACGGTACGGGCGACGGCCGCCGAGCTGGCGGCGACCGCGCGGGCGCGGGCCCGCGCCGCCGCGCACGTCGGGGCCACCCCGCCGCTCGCCGTCGGCCTGGGCGACGTCCTGCGCGCCGTCGCGCGGGGCGTGCGCGGTGCCGGCCCCGCCTTCCTGCGGGAAGCGCTGCGGTCGGGCGGCGGGGTGCCTCCTCCCGCCGAGGTGCCGCCCGTGGCCGGCGCCGTCGAGGAGTCCGGGATCGTCGGTGGCCGTCCCGGTCCCGGCATGCCCCGGCGGGTGTTCCATCCCCGCGGCAGCGTCGTGACCACCTGGACCGAGCCCGAGCGACGCCCGCCGGTGCCCACGCCGGCGATCACCGCGGTACGCGGGCTGGTCGACGCCGAGTTGACCGCCCGCGCCGCCCGGCTCGGCCGGTTCGACGTGGCCGTCCTCGACGCCGCCCTGGCCGAGGTGCCCGCGCCGATGCGGGAGCGGGCCGCCTCGGCGCAGCTGGCGGGGTGGCCGAGGGGCAGTGTGCGGGCGCTGCCCGACGCGGAGGTGCTGCGGTTCTTCCTGCACTGGGAGGAGCCCGGTGCCACGCGGGTCGACCTCGACCTGTCCTGCGTGTTCTTCGATCCGGACTGGCAGCGGGTGGGCCACTGCGACTTCACCCGGCTGCGTTTCGCCGGCGACGGGGCGATCCACTCCGGCGACCTCACCTCCGCCCCGGCTCCGCTCGGGGCCACCGAGTTCCTCGACCTCCACCTGACCCGTCTGGCCGAGCACGGCGTGCACTACGCCGTGCCGACCGTCCTCAGCTACAACGCCGTGCCGTTCGAGGCCCTCACGGAGGCGGTGGCCGGCGTCATGCTGCCCCTCACCCGGGGAGAACAGTTCGACGGCGCGCGGGTCGCGCAGCGGTTCGACCTGCGCGGCAACGCCCGGATGTTGCTGCCGATGGTCGTGGACCTGCGCACCCGACGGTTGCTCTGGACCGACCTGACCCTGACCGGCCGTGGCTACGGCTACAGCGTCGACCGGCACGGTGACCAACTCGCGCGGGCGGCCGCCGACCAGTGGGAGCACTTCCTGGGCGGCCACCACGCCACGGTCCTCGACCTGCTGGCATGGCACGCGGTCGGGCGCGCCGACCGGATCCTGGTCGGCCACGCGGACCACACCTACTCCGAGGTACCGGCCGACGTCGCCGCCGTCCGCGCGGCGGCGTCGGCGGACACCGGCGGGATCCGCGTACCGCCCGACCTGGCCGGCCGCACGGTCCTGGCCGGCGCCGCCGACCCCGATGCGCTCGACCGGCTGATCCGCGTGCCCACCCCGGTCGCGCCGGGCTCGACGGTGGTGACGGTGACCGGCATGCCCGGCCATCCGTGGACGGTGCTGCGCGCCGGCGACGTGCTGGCCGGGCTGAGCACGGGCTGAGGCGACCGATCCGCGCGGTGCGTGGGGCGGTTATGTAGGCTCGCATCGATCTTGCGGGAGGCCAGTCAGTGATCGAACTACACGTCGAGCCGGAGTTGCTGGAGAAGGCCTCGCGGGTGTGCGACGACCTGCGGGACGATCTGCGGCGCGACGTGTCCGACGTCGGGGACGAGACGCGGGCCGCGGTCTCCGGCCTGCCCGGTTGGCAGACCCGGGCGGCGCTGGAGCAGCTGCGCTGGTCGTGGTCGGACGACCTGACCAGGTTGGACCGCTACCTGTCCCAGGTGGGCGACGCCCTGCAGGGCTGCGCGATGGACTACCGCTACAGCGACGAGGCCAACGCCGCCCGTTTCGACATCCACGGGCGGTGACCGCACGGTGGTGACGTACGCGGACCTGCGCGAGGCGCGCGTCGCCCCGCTCCGGGACGCCGCGCAGGCCTGGACGGACCTGTCCCGGGCCTGCGCGAAGCTGGAGGAGCGGTGTGGCGCCGAGCTGACCGGGCCGCTGCGCGCCTCGGGCTGGCAGGGCCCGGCCGCCAGTGCCGCGTTGGGCCGGCTGGGCGAACTCGATGACGAGTTCGAGGTCGCGAGCCTGCAGACGCGGACCGCTGCGAGCGTGTTGCGGGAAGCGGCGGAGGAGTTCGGCGACCTGCAGCGGCGGTTGGAGTCGGCCGTCGGTGCCGCCCGGTCCCTCGGACTGGCCGTCGACGAGGCCGGGCGGGTGTCCGCGCCGGCGGTGGCGGCAGGGGACAGGCACGACCCGGACGCGCAGACGATCCACCGTCGGCATGTCCAGAACGCCGCGATCTACACCGATCTCATCACGCGGATCGTCACCGAGGCCACCGAGGCCGACAGCCGGATCGCCCGCGCCCTGACCCGGCTGAAGGCCAGCGCGTCGGGACAGTTCGCCTGGGAGTACGACCGGGCCAACGACGGCGCTCTCGCCGCCGCGGCGGCGCTCGATCTCCGCGAGGAGAACATTCCGGCGCCGGGCAGCAGTCCCGCCGACGTGCACGCCTGGTGGAGCGGCCTGTCCGACGACGAGCGGCAGGTCTACCTCACCGCCTACCCGGAGCGGACCGGCGCCCTCGACGGGCTGCCCGCCACCGACCGCGACGCGGCGAACCAACTGGCGCTGCGTACGTTCGTCGGTGACGACGCCGGCCGGCACCGCGACCGGGACGACCCGCAGCGTGCCACCGCGCTCATGCTGCTGGACAAGCTGGAAGGCGCGGAGAACGCGGCGTCGAACGAGCGGCTCTACCTGCTCTCGGTCGATCCGACGGGTGACGGCAAGGCGGCGGTCGCGATCGGCGACCCGGACACCGCCGCCCACACCGCGGTCCTCGTGCCCGGCGTCGGCACCGAACTCGACGACATCCGCGGCCTGATCGGGCGGGCCAACGACCTGCGGGAGGCCTCGGTCGAGCTTGCCGGCGCCGGCGCCGACGTCTCCGTCGTGGCCTGGCTCGGCTACGACACCCCGTCGGTGAACCTCGACATCGTCAGCGCCGTGTTCGGAGCCAAGTCCGAGGCCGGCGCCCGCGCGCTCGACGGCTTCGTCGACGGGCTCCGCGCCTCCCACGACGACAGTCCCTCCCACGTCACCGCCATCGGTCACAGCTACGGGTCGACCGTCCTCGGCGAGGCCGCCAGCACCGGCGACGGCCTCGCCGCGGACGACCTGATCGCCGTCGGCAGTCCCGGCATGCGCGTCGAGAACGCCGGCGAGTTCACCATCGACCCGAGACATGTGTGGGCCGGCGCCGCGGCCGACGACACCGTCGTCGCCCGCCCGGAGGAGACGATCGGCTGGCTCGACGGCGTACCCGTCGTCGGGGAGTGGTTGGTCGACGGCCTCGTCGGCATCCACGGCCCCGCCCCGCACGACCCGGAGTTCGGCGGCAACGTCCTGCACGTCGACACCTCCGGCCACAGCGGATACTGGGCGCAGAACAGCCAGATGCTGCGCTCCCAGGCGGCCGTCATCGTCGGCGACTACGAGGCAGCCGCCCTCGACCACGGAAGAGCCCCGTGACCCTTCGTCACCGCACGCCCCGGTGGCACGCCGTGGCGGTGGCGGCCGTACTGGTGCCGGCCACCGCCTGCGCGGGCGGTGACCCCGGTCCATCGTCAGGAAGGGACGACCCGTTGCAGACCAAGGCAGCCGCCGAGGTGAGCACCCTGGCCGAGGCTCGTGCCCAGGCCGTCGCCACCACCGCCGGCGTCGCGCTGGCCGACTGGCGGACCAACACCTCACCCTGCCAGGGCCAGCGGGGCGAGATCGCCGACGACGGACGGTGGACGTTGAGCGGCTTCGCCGGGCTTCCGGTCCCGCCCGCCGACCAGATCATTACGCTGCGGCGCATCCGGGACATGTGGCGGCAGCAGGGCTACGAGATCACCGAGGACCGTACCTTCGCCGACGGCACCCGGGGCGCCGTGTCGATGCGTGACCCCGGCACCGGGATCACGATCAGCCTCACCACCACCGCGAGCCGGGACCGCGTCGCCCTGATCCTGGCGAGCGACTGCTACCGGCCCGCGGCCGGCGAGGACCCCGCCAACGCCTAGGGCAGCTCCCGGCGCGTCCGTGGGCGGCCGGGCACGCCCAGCCATCGGAGGTCAGTGCGGGGCGACCTTCCAGTAGCCGCCGAAGTACACGCGCTCCCTGGCGATGCCGCGCTCGGCGCACAGGTGCCGGCGGACGGTGGTGACCATCGTGGACTCGCCCGCGACGAAGGCGTACGGCGTGCCGGCCGGCAACGCCAGCTCCCGCAGCGTACGGATCACCGCTGCTCGACGAACCCACGACGTTCCTCGACGTCGACCACCAGGTCGAAGTGCTCGACCTGCTCACCGACCTCAACCTGACGCGCGGCACGACGATCGTCATGGTGCTGCACGACCTCAACCTCGCCGCCCGGTACGCCGACCACCTCGTCGCGCTGGCCGCCGGGAGACCGCACGCCGTCGGCGAACCGGCGCGGGTGCTGACGCGCGAGTGCGTCCGCGCCGTGTTCGGCCTCGACAGCCAGGTGATCATCGATCCGACGTCGGGAAAGCCGCTGATGCTGCCGATCGGCCGCCACCACGTGACGACCCACCCGCACCTCGGCGCGGACGTGGGCGGCTGACGGGTCGCCGAGCCCCCGTTCGCCCGAGCCATTAGGTGAGGCTAACCTGGCCCTCGATCGCTGGGAGGACGCAGCTCGTGCACACATCCGAGAAGGTCAGTGGAGGGACGGTCCTGCGCCGCGCCCTGCGTCGCCAGCGCGCTCGCGTGGTGGCCGGCACCGCACTGCTCTGCGCCCACCAGGCCACCGAGGCCCTCGTCCCGGTCGCGATCGGCGTGATCATCGACCGCGCGGTCGCCACCGGGGACGTACGGGCGCTGCTGCTCTCCCTCGCCGGTCTCGCCGTCCTCTTCACCGTCCTCGCCTTCGCCTACCGCACCGGCGCCCGCCTGGGGTACGCCGCGCTGGAGCAGGAGGCCCACCTCCTGCGCGTCGAGATCGCCCGCAGCGCCCTCGACCCGCGCGGGAACCGCTCGGGCATGCGCGACGGCGAGCTGCTCTCCGTCGCCGCCTCCGACGCCGAGCTGTCCGCGCTCGTCGTACGGGTCGCGGGGCTCTGCGCCGCCGCGTTCACCGCCATCGCCGTCGCGGCCGTCGCGCTGCTCGTCGTCGACGTCCCCCTCGGGCTGGGCGTGCTCGTCGGCGTGCCGCTGGTGGTCGTCGCCCTGCAACGGATGGCGCCGCTGCTCAGCCGGCGCAGCGCCGCGCAGCAGGAGGCCCTCGCCGCCACCACCTCGCTCGCCGTCGACCTCGTCACGGGCCTGCGCGTGCTGCGCGGCATCGGCGCCCAGGACCACGCCGCACGCCGGTACGCGGCCGCCAGCCGCCACGCCCTCGACGTCACCCTGCGCGCCGCCACCACCAAGGGCCTGCACCTCGGGCTCACCACCACGGTCAACGGCCTCTTCCTCGCGGCCGTCGCCGGCGTCGCCGGTTGGCTCGCACTCCAGGGCCGGCTCACCATCGGCGAACTCGTCGCCGTCGTCGGGCTGGCCCAGTTCATCGCCGAGCCCGTGCAGACGCTGGGCTGGTCCGTGCAGCTGTTCGCCATGGCCCGCGCCTCCGCCGGGCGGGTCGCCCGGGTGCTGGGCGCCGAGCCGCTCACCCGGCCCGGCTCCGCCGGTCCGCCCGCCCCGGCCCCGGCGCGGCTCGCCCTCGACACGATCGGGCACGCGGGGCTCGACGGGCTGTGCCTGCGGGTCGACGCCGGTGAGGTCGTCGGCGTGCTCGCCTACGACCCGGGTGACGCCGAGGCACTGGTGGCACTGCTCTCCGGCCGCGTGCCCCGCGAGGACTACCGGGGCACGCTGTACGTCGACGGCACGCCCGCCGAGGACCTGCACGTCGACGCCGTACGCGGCATCCTCCTGGTCGAGCCGCACGACGTGGCGTTGTTCGAGGGGACGCTGCGCGCCAACCTCGCCGCCGGCACCGACGCCGACGAGGCGGTCCTGCGCGCCGCCGTACGCGCCGCGGCGGCCGAGGACGTGCTCGCCGCGCACCCGCACGGCATCGACCGCCTGCTCACCGAGCGGGGCGCCAACCTGTCCGGCGGCCAGCGGCAGCGGGTCGGGCTGGCCCGGGCGCTCGTCGCCGACCCGCCGGTGCTGGTGCTGCACAACCCCACCACGGCGGTCGACGCGGTGACCGAGGCGCACCTGGCCGAGGGGCTGGCCGCGGCCCGCGCGGCGCCGGCCCGCGGCACGGTGCTGATCACCAACAGTCCGGCCCTGCTGCGCACCACGCACCGGGTGGCCGTCATCGACCGTGGACGGGTCGTCGCCGAGGGCCCGCACGAGCGGCTGCTGGCCGGCGACGCCCGCTACCGGGAGGAGGTCCTGCGATGACCGACGAGTCCGCGGTCGGCGCCGCGTCGAGGCAGCTGCTGCCCACGGCGGCCACCCGGCAGACCTGGGCGGCCCTGCGGGCCGAGTTCGCCCGGCTGCCCGGGCTCAGCGCCGCCGCCACCATCCTGCTGGTCGCCGCCGCCGCGACCGGGCTGGTCGCCCCCTGGGTACTCGGCCGCCTCGTCGACGACGTCATCGCCGGCTCCGACACGCCACGGATCGTGGCCTGGGCGGGCGTGATCGCGGGCGCCGCCCTGCTCGCCGGAGTCCTCACCGCGATCGGCGCCGCCCTCACCGCACGCCTCGGCGAGACCGTGCTGGCGCGGCTGCGGGAGCGGGTCCTCGACCGCGCCCTGCACCTGCCGTCGGCCACGCTGGAGCGGGCCGGCACCGGGGACCTGGTGGCCCGCGCCGGCGACGACGTGGCCGTGGTGACCAACGTGATCGCCACCAGCGGCCCCGCCTTCCTCGGCGCGCTGCTGTCCATCGTGCTGACCGCGTTGGGGCTCTTCGCCCTGGACTGGCGCCTCGGCCTCGCCGGGCTGGCAGCGGCCCCCGCGTACGCGTTGGCGCTGCGCTGGTACCTGAGGCGCTCGGTGCCGTACTACGCGCGCGAGCGGGTCGCGACGGGCGAGCGGACGCAGGCGATGGCCGGGGCGCTGCGCGGCGCGGCGACCGTGCGCGCCTACCGGCTGGAGGACGCGCACGTCGGCGGGATCGCCGACCGCTCCGCCGCCGCCCGCGACCTGTCGTTGGAGATCTTCAACCTGCACACCCGGTTCGGGCTGCGGATGAACCGGTCGGAGTTCGTCGGCCTCGCCGCCGTCCTGCTCGCCGGGTTCATGCTGGTGCGCGACGACCTGGCCACCGTGGGCGCGGCGACGACCGCGGCCCTCTACTTCCACCGGCTGTTCAACCCGATCGGCCTGCTGCTCTTCCAGGCCGACGCGGTGCTCCAGGCCGGGGCGAGCCTCGCCCGGCTCGTCGGCGTCACGACGCTGCCCGTCGGCGCCTCCCCTGACGCCGGCTCCGTGCCCGCCGCCGCGTCCGCCGGCTCCGCGTCGCCAGGCGGCTCCGCGCCCGGCAGTTCAGCGTCCGTCGGCCCCGCGCCCGACTTCGCGCGGCCCGACGGGTCCGGGGCCGGCCGGCCCCGACGGTCCGCGGGGCGGGCCGGCTCGGGACCCGCGGCGCTGGAGGTGGTCGTCGACCGGCACCGCTACGACGACGGGCCCGTCGTGCTGCGGGACGTCGTCCTCAGCCTGGCGCCCGGCGAGCGCGTCGCGCTCGTCGGCGCGAGCGGGGCGGGCAAGAGCACGCTCGCCGGCATCGCCGCCGGAATCATCGCGCCGGCCCGGGGCGCGGTCAGCCTGCGCGGCGTGCCGCTGGGGGACCTGGACGAGCACCGCGTCCGTCGCGAGATCGCCCTGATCAGCCAGGAGGTGCACGTCTTCGCCGGAACGCTCGGCGACGACCTGCGCCTGGCCGACCCCGACGCCACCGACGCCGAGGTGACCGCCGCCCTCGACCTCGTCGGCGTCACCGACTGGCTGCGGACGTTGCCGGACGGGTTGGACACGTGCGTGGGGGAGGGCGGACGGCAGCTCACCGCCGCCCAGGCCCAGCAGCTCGCCCTGGCCCGTCTCGTCCTCGCCGACCCCGCCGTCGCGGTCCTCGACGAGGCCACCGCGGAGGCCGGCAGCGCCGGCGCGCGCGACCTCGAGCGCGCCGCCACGGCGGCCACCGAGGGCCGCACCACGCTGATCGTCGCGCACCGACTCAGCCAGGCGGCCACCGCGGACCGCGTCGTCGTCCTGGAGCACGGGCGCATCGTCGAGCACGGTACGCACGAGCAGTTGCTGGCGGCCGGGGGCGGGTACAGCCGGCTGTGGCGGTCGTGGCGCACGCCCGTTCCCGTACTCCCGGAGGAGCGCGTCGGCGAGGAGGGCGCCGCCGGCCGGGCGCGGCCGGACGCGGCGCCGGACCGGGGTGTCGGCGCTACCCACGCCCCGGCGTGAGTCGGGCGGGGTGACGGTCGATCTCCCCTACGGGCGTCGGCGGGATCCAGGCCCCGCGTAGCCGGCGACGGCCCGGGGCGGCGGGCCGGGCGCCGCCCGCGTGACGTCGCCCGCCGGCGCGGAGGCAGGATGGGGTACGTGGACATCGAGCCGGTCGACTCGGCGCCCGGGCAGGCGTTCCCGTGGGCGCTCCTGCGGCAGCGCTGGGACGATCTGACGTTCCTGCACTGGGCGGTCGCGCCGGAACTCGTCGCGCCGCTGCTGCCCGCGGGCACGCGCCCCGACACCCTCGACGGGGTCAGTCACGTCGGGCTGATCGGCTTCCGGATGGTGGGGCTGGGCCTCGGGCGCGGGCCGGGTGTGCCGTACCTCGGCAGCTTCTGGGAGACCAACGTCCGGCTCTACTCGGTCGACGACACCGGCCGGCGGGCGGTGGTGTTCCGTTCGCTGGACGCGTCGCGGCTGGTCCCCGTGCTGGTGGCCCGGACGACGCTGCGGCTGCCGTACATGTGGTCGGCGATGCGGCTGGAGCGCGACGGCGACCGCTTCACCTACCGGTGCCGGCGCCGGTGGCCCCGCCCGGCCGGTGCGACCAGCCGCATGGTGGTGCGGGTGGGCGAGCCGGTCGCCGACCCGACCCCGCTGGAGCACTTCGTCACCGCCCGCTGGGGGCTGCACACCCGGGCGTACGGGCGGACGCTGCACCTGCCGAACTGGCATCCGCGCTGGCCGCTGCACCGCGCGGAACTGCTGCACCTCGACGACGAGCTGGTCGCGGCCGCCGGGTTGCCGGCGCCCGTCGGCGCGCCGGTCAGCGTGCTGTATTCCCCCGGCGTCCCGGTGCGCTTCGGTCCACCGGTCAGCCTGCGCCGGGCGCGGCCTGCCTAAGTCAGGCAGTCAGCCGGAGCCGCCGACCCTCGGCTGCTGATGGTCGGTCAGCCGGAACCCGACGCCGCGCACCGCGTCGATGGCGACCCCGGTGCCGAGGTCGTGGAGCTTGCGACGTAGCCGCTTGACCAGGGACTGCACGTCCGCCCTGCGTTCGCGCCCCTCGTCGTGCCAGACCGAGCGGTGCAGCTCGGCGTAGCTCCAGACCCGGATCGGCTCGGTGGTCAGGCAGGACAGCAGATCGTGTTCGAGCCGCGTGAGGCCCACCTCGCGGCCCCGGCTGCGGGCCGTCGACCGGGCCGAGTCGATCAGCAGCGTGTCGTCGTCCGTCGCACCCGGCGTGCCGGCCGGAGCCGGCGAGGACGGCTGGACTGGCAGCCGCGGCGGGACCGCGATCAGCCTGCGCAGCTCGTCGAGGTCGGCCACCAGCAGCAGCGGCGCGACGCCCTCCAGGCGTTCGGCCAGTCGTATCCGCTCGGCCGGCGACGGTGTCACCGCGATCACCAGCGGAAAGGGTTCGTCGGCCGGCTCTGGACCGTCCGGCACCGTGCCTTCGTCGCGTGCCCCCACAGCACCCACCCGGAAACTATGGACAGCCTCTGCCCATCTTCGTCATGGCCCTGACAGATGTCGGCAAGCGCCCCATCCGCCGGCCAACACCTAGTGACAAATTGCTTACGGCAAGTTCTTGATCGTCCATTCTTGTCGATCATAGTGTCCACACGGGCAGCCGGCGTGACCCGCGCGGTGCCTTGGGGGGCATGGAGGGGCCGGATCCCGCTCATCCGAACGGAGACGGGCCCCTGCGCCCTCCACCATGGCTCGTTCCACTCTGGGTCGTTCTGGAGGAGGCACCACCGAATGTTCACACGTCCACCCACGAGGCGCTTGGCCAGATCCCTGGTCAGCGCCGGTGCGGCGATGATCCTCGCCGCGACAGGCCTGGCCGCGACCGGGTCAGGCGCACAGGCCTCCCCGTCCGACAAGATCCGGCCGGAGCTCACGAAGGAGCTCCAGGGCAAGACCGAGGGCGACTTCTGGATCCGCTTCAAGGACCGGGCCGACCTCGGCGAGGCCGCGGCGATCAAGGACTGGGCCAAGCGCGGGACCGCCGTCGCCGACGCGCTGAAGAAGACCGCCGCCAACAGCCAGTCCAAGATCCGCGCCGAACTCGACGGCTCCGGAACTAAGTACGAGACCTTCTGGGCGACCAACGCGATCAAGGTCAGCGGCGGTTCGCTGACGATGGCGCAGAGCTTCGCCGCGCACGCCGAGGTCGAGGGCCTGTACCCCCCGGTCGCCTACGAGGTGCCCGAGGTCACCAAGGGCACCGACGAGAAGACGGTCAACGCCCTCGAGTGGGGCATCGCGAACATCAACGCCGACGACGTCTGGTCCCAGTACGGCGTCAAGGGCGCCGGCATCACGGTGGCCAACATCGACACCGGCGTCCAGTTCAACCACCCCGCGCTGGTGAACTCCTACCGGGGCAACAACGGCGACGGCACGTTCGACCACAACTACAACTGGTTCCGCGCCGCCGGCTCCTGCGCCGCGCCCTGCGACACCAACGGCCACGGCACGCACACGATGGGCACGATGGCCGGCGCCGACGGGGCCAACCAGATCGGTGTCGCCCCCGAGGTGAAGTGGATCGCGGCCAACGGCTGCTGCCCCAGCGACGCGGCCCTGGTCACGTCCGGGCAGTGGATGCTCGAGCCGACGGACCTCAACGGCCAGAACCCGGACGCCAGCAAGCGGCCGAACATCATCAACAACTCGTGGGGAACCACGCTGCCCTCCAACGACCCGTTCATGGAGGACGTCACGCTGGCCTGGACCGCGTCGGGCATCTTCGGCGTCTGGTCCAACGGCAACAGCGGTTCGGCGTGCCAGACCAGCGGCTCACCGGGCAGCCTGGTCAGCAACTACTCCGCGGGCGCCTACGACGTCAACAACAACATCGCCAGCTTCTCGTCCCGGGGCGCCGGCCAGAACGGCGAGATCAAGCCCAACATCGCGGCACCCGGCGTGAACGTCCGGTCGAGCATTCCGGGCAGCGGCTACGCCAGCTACAACGGCACCTCGATGGCCGCCCCGCACCTCGCCGGCGCGATCGCGCTGCTGTGGTCCGCCGCACCGGCGCTCGTCGGCGACGTCACCGCCACCCGCGCGCTGCTCGACAACTCGGCGATCGACAAGGCCGACGCGCAGTGCGGCGGCACCGCCGACGACAACAACGTGTTCGGCGAGGGCCGGCTGGACGCGCTCGCCCTGCTCAACGGCGCCCCGATCGGCGACAGCGGCACGCTGGCCGGCAAGGTCACCGACGCGACCACCGGCGCCCCGATCGCGGGCGCCACGGTGAGCCTGACCGGCGCCGCCGACCGCGAGCTGACCACCGGTGCGGACGGGACCTACTCGTCGTTGCTGCCGGTCGGCGACTACCAGGTCGCCGTTTCGGCGTTCGGCTACCAGGCGAAGACCGTACCGGCGGCGGTCGCCCGCAACGCGACCACGACGCTCGACGTGGCGCTGACCGCGGTGCCGAGCGTCACCGTCAGCGGAACCGTCACCGACGGGTCCGGGCACGGTTGGCCGCTCTACGCGAAGGTAACCGTGGAGGGTCAGTCGGGCGTGTCCGACTACACCACGCCCGTCAACGGCCGCTACAGCCTCAAGCTGCCGGCCGGCAGCACCTACAACCTGAAGGTCGAGTCGCAGTACCCGGGCTACCAGACGGTGAACAAGCAGGTCGTGGTCGGCGCGGGCAACGCCACGGCCAACGTGGCGGTGCCGGTGCAGACCAACGCCTGCACCACGGCGCCGGGCTACCGGTTCGGCTCCGACGGTGAGTACGAGACCTTTGACGGCAGCACCGTGCCGGCCGGCTGGTCCGTGGTGGACCACGCGGGCAGCGGCCAGGTCTGGAAGTTCACCGACGACGGCGCCCGGGGCAACCTGACCGGGGGCACCGGCAACTTCGCGATCATCGACAGCGACGAGTACGGCTCCGGCGGCAAGCAGGACACCTCGCTGGTCAGCCCGGTCGTCGACCTGACCGGCGTGACGGCACCGGTCATCCGGTTCAACCAGGACTACAACTGGCTGGGCAGCGACCGCGCGGACGTCGACCTCAGCCTCGACGGCGGGACGACGTGGACCAACGTGCTCCGGCAGGCCGCCGACGTCCGCGGCCCGAAGGTCACCGAGATCGCCGTACCGCAGGCCGCCGGCCAGGCCCAGGCCCGCGTCCGGTTCCGCTACTACGACGCCTCGTACGAGTGGTGGTGGTCGGTCGACAACGTCCTGATCGGCAGCCAGCTCACCTGCGAGCCGATCGACGGCGGCCTGGTGCTCGGGCACGTCCGTGACAGGAACGACAACGGCTACGTCAACGGCGCCACCGTCACCAGCGACGACCGGCCGACGGAGAAGGCCACCACCGTGGCGACGCCGGACGACCCGGGGCTCGCGGACGGCTTCTACTGGCTGTTCTCGACGCTGACGGACACCCACGGCTTCACCGCCCGGGCCGGCAGCTACGTCAGCCAGAGCAAGCAGGTCGACGTCCAGGCAGACTGGGCCACCGCGGCGAACTTCCAGCTCGCGGCCGGCCGGCTGTCGGTCAAGCCGGCCCAGGTCACCGGCTCGGCCCGGATGCCCAGCGGCAAGGTCACCAAGTCGTTCACGGTGACCAACACCGGCGGGGCCCCGGTCGCCGTCGAGTTCAGTGAGCGCGCCGGCGGGTTCGAGCTGCTGCGGGCCGACGGGTCCCGGATGAGCAAGCAGGAGGTGCTCGGCTCCCAGGGCGCGCCGGTGCAGCGGCTCGAGGTCCCGACCTCGTTCGCGGCCAAGACGTCCGGCAAGTCGACGGCGGCGGCGTCGCCCGAGGCCGGCCCGCAGGCCGCGCCCTGGACCGACATCGCCAACTACCCGGCCGTGGTGATGGACAACCGGGTGGTCAACCTCGGCGGCAAGGTGTACTCCATCGCCGGCGGCACCGGCTCGGCGTCCTCGGCGAAGAACTACGCCTACGACCCGGTCGCGCAGACCTGGACCGCGATCGCCGATCTGCCCGGTGCGCGTACCGCCATGACGGTGGGCGTCCTGGACGGCAAGATCATCGCGACCGGCGGTTGGGCGGCGGCCGGCCCGGACGGCACCACCTGGTCGTACGACCCGGCGGCCAACACCTGGACGGAGAAGGCCGACAACCCGGCGCCGCGCTCGGCGGCGGGCCAGGCGGTCGCGGGCGGCAAGCTGTACGCCATCGGCGGCTGCACCACGGCGTCCTGCACGCCGATGTCGAACGACGTCGTGCGCTACGACCCGGCCAACGACAGCTGGGAGACCCTGGCCGACTACCCGAAGTCGGTGGCCTTCCTCTCCTGCGGCGGGATCGACGGCATCGTCTACTGCACCGGGGGCAACGACGGCTCCGCCGCGCAGAAGGCGAGCTACGCCTACGACCCGGGCGCCAACACCTGGACGGCCATCGCGGACGCGCCGGCCGACAACTGGGCCAGCTCGTTCGCCGTGGCCAACGGCAAGTTCCTGGTCGTCGGCGGCTCGCAGGGCGGTGCCATCACCAACGTCGGCTTCGCCTACGACCCGGCCACCTCCTCGTGGTCGAGCCTGCCGAACGCCAACACCGCCCGCTACCGTGGCGGTGCGGCGTGCGGCTTCTACAAGGTCGGTGGCTCCTCCGGCGGCTTCACCGCGACGCGGGACAGCGAGGCGCTGCCCGGCTTCGAGGAGTGCGCCGCCAGCACCGCCGACGTCAGCTGGATGACGATCGACAAGACGGCGGCCACCCTGGCGCCGGGCGAGGCCGTCACGGTCAACGTCGGCATGTCCGCGAACGTGGACCAGCCCGGCACCTACACCGCCTCGGTCGCCATCAAGGAGAACACCCCCTACACGGTGGAGCCGGTCGCGGTCACGCTGAACGTGCTGCAGCCGACGACCTGGGGCAAGCTGATGGGTACGGTCACCGGGACGAGCTGCCAGGGCGCCAGCTCGCCGATCCCCGGTGCCACCGTGCAGGTCGACTCGTGGGCGATGTCCTGGACGTTCGCCACGGACGCCGAGGGCAAGTACGCCTACTGGATGGACCGTCGGAACAACCCGTTGACGATGATCGTCGCCAAGGACGGCTGGAAGCCCCAGACCCGCCAGACGAGGATCAACACCGCCACCCCCACGGTGGAGGACTTCGCGTTGTCGCCCGTACGCTGCTGACCCCGACCGTCGGCTGACAGGTCCGGCCCGCCTGGTTTGCGACCAGGCGGGCCGGACCGTGTCGGCCGTCGAGGAGGCCCCGACCCTCAGACCGGGGCGAGGCGGAAGCCGACCCCGCGGACCGCGTGGATCGAGGCCGAGGCGTCCAGCCGGGCGAGCTTGTGCCGCACCCGGCGGACCACCGAGTGCATGTCGGAGCCCCGCCCGAGGTGCACGTTGCCCCAGACCTCCAGGTGCAGCCGCTCGTAGGTCCAGACCTGCCCCGGCGCGCCGACCAGGCAGCGCAGGAAGTCGTGCTCCAGCCGGGTCAGCTCGACCTCGCGGTCCAGCCAGCGCAGCACCCGTCGGTCGGAGTCGACGCTCAGGTCGGCCGGCGGCGGTGTCGCGGGTCCCGCCACGGGCCCGGCCGGCGCGGTGGGCGCCGCCGGGGCCGCCGGGGGCGTCCCGGCGACGCCGAGGAACGTACGCGCCTGAGCGACGCTCGAGACGATGAGGAACGCCTCGGTCCCGCCGAGCAGACGCGCGAGCCGCCTGCGTTCGGCCGGCGAGGAGGCGATGCCGATGACCAGCGGAGCCACCCCCCTCATTGCCACCCCTTCCGGTGCCCCACCACGGCGGGACGGATCTCGCCACGACGCCGATCGATGGGTCCACTGACCCTAGTGACGTCGCGTCTCGCTGCGGTTAAAAACAGTGACAGGTAGGCGTCCATAAATTGCTTGCATTTCCCGGTCGGAGTAGGGGTGGGGCCCTTCGTGTGGGCTTGCCCCGTTCGACGAGGGCGGCGAGGGCGTCCGGCGCCCGGCAGCGCCCGACCACCCGCCCGTACGCGCTGAGCCGACCCGTGCCGGGGCCCGTCCGCGGCGGCCGGTCCTGCCCGGCCACGTCGAACCGGGCGCGGATGGACGCGGCCCGGAGGCCACGGCGACCGGGTCAGGTGCGGGCGGGCGACCAGCCGGCGGGAACGAGCCGGGCGGCGTCGCCGCCCTCGCCCGCGAAGAGGAGCCCGTCCCGGTCCGCCGCCACGATCCGATCGACGTAGACGCCCCGGCCCTGACTGGAGGCGTCGGTGGTGCTGCTGAAGCGCAGGTGGGTCGCCCGTTCGGGCAGCCCGACCGAGACCTGCCACCAGACCCGGCCGCCGAAGCCGGTGACCGTGCCGTCGCTGCTCCACCTCCGGTCCGAGTGGCGCAGCACCATCGGCGCCGACGCCCAGGTCGTACCCCCGTCGGTGGAGACCTCCACGCGGGCACTGTCGTAGCGGGGCTCGGTGTCGTACCAGAGCAGGAAACTGGCCGTGCCGCCCCGCGCCGCCCGACGCAGCGGGGCGGTGAGGGTGGCCGTGGCGAGGTCGCGCGGGTCGGCGCGCCAGGCCTCGCGGGAGCGGGGCCGCACCGGCACCGCCTCGGCGAGGTCGCGCGCGACGGCACGCCGGGCGACGTTGTTGCTGCCCCAGCCGCGATCCGGGTGCACCCGGTTGCTGAGCAGGATGACGAACGAGTGGGAGAGGGGGTCGACGACGATCGACGTCCCGGTGAAGCCAGTGTGCCCGAACGCCACCGGGGAGGAGAGCCCCGCCATGTACCAGTGCTTGTCGAGTTCGAAGCCCAGTCCGCGGTCGCTCTCCGGATAGGCCTGCTCCAGCGGGGCGTTGTGGTTGACCAGCATGGCGCGCACCGTGTCGGGGCGCAGGATCCGTCGCCCACGGTACTCGCCGCCGTTGAGCAGGGTCTGGCAGAGCACGGCCAGGTCGGCCGCCGTGGAGAACACCCCCGCGTGCCCGGCCACCCCGCCGAGCGACCACGCGTTCTCGTCGTGCACCTCGCCGTGCACCATGCCGCGCCCGGCGTACGGCTGGTACTCCGTGGCGGCGATCCGCGGGCGCCGCTGCGGGCCCGGGTTGTAGCCCGTGTCGGTCATGCCCAGCGGCGCCGTGACGTCGTCGGCGACGAGCGCGTCCAACGGCCGGCCGCTCACCCGTTCCACCAGCACGCCCAGCGCGATCAGCCCGAGGTCGGAGTACACGTAGCGGGTACCGGGCCGCACGCCGGCCGTGAGCGGCGTGGCGAGCGCGGCGGCGAACCGTTCGGCCGGCGTGGCGTACCTGCTCCACAGTGGCGCGAAGGCGGGCAGCCCCGAGGTGTGGGTGAGCAGCATCCGTACGGTGACGGTCTCCTTGCCGCCGGCCGCGAACTCGGGGACGTACCGGGCGACCGGCGCGTCGAGGTCCACGCGTCCCCGCTCGACCTGCTGCATGGTCACGACGGCGGTGAACAGCTTCGACACCGAGGCCAGGTCGAAGATGGTGTCGGGCCGCATCGGGAGCTGCTGGTCGGCGGGGAGTTCCACCCCGACCAGCCCGGGCGGCGGCCCGACTGCCGCGTACCTCACGGCGGAACCCACGGCGGCGTGCTGCACGACCACGCCGTCCTTGGCCGCCAGGACCACGGCGCCGGCGTACGCGGGATGCCCGGGGTGGTCCGGCGTCGGGTCGAGGTACGCCGCCAGGTCGGCGGACATGCGGTCCACCTGTTCCGGCAGCAGGCCGACCTCGCGGGCGTGCCCGGGGCGCAGCGTGTCGTGCCGGAAGTGGATGTCGGCGGGCGTGACGCTCGGCGGTGCCGAACCGGCCGGCGGCGGTGCGGCCGCGGCGGACGTGGGGGCGAGGGTCGCGCCCGACAAGGCCATGGCCACGGCCAGGCCGAGCGCGAGGGGGCGCAGCGCGGGCGGACGCAGCGACGACATGGGTTGCCTCCTACCAGCTCGTGCCGTGGCCGTAGGGGTGCAGCACGGTGCCCGAGCCGTCGGCCGTGGCGATGGTGACGGGCAGTCGGCCACGGGGGGACAGCTCGCCGTGCAGCGCGCGGACGAGGGCGTCCATCGCCGCCCGCGTGTACGAGTAGGTCGCCAGGTAGGTGCTCACGCCCGGCAGGTACGCGATGTCGTAGGGATCCCGGACCGCGACCACCACCACGGGCCTGCCCGCGCCGAGCAGGGCGGCGACCAGCCGCTGCTGGGTGCCGCGTGGATCGGTGACGGCGGTGTCCCACGCCTTGTTGGTCAGCACGACGGTGAGATCGTGCTCGGCAGCCAGGGCGGCCGTCTCGGCGATCACCTGGTCCGACGGCAGGGTCGCGGGGCGGGCGGTCACCCGGGCGTTCCGGGCGGCGAATCCGCCGGCCACGGTCTCCACCGGCGCGAAGGCGGCGCTGTTCCAGCCCGTGACCAGCACCGAGCGCCGCCCGGGGCGAAGCGGCAGCAGCCCGGCGTCGTTGCGCACGGCGGTGAGGGTCGGGTCGGTGACCCGCGCCACGGCGGCGAGGTGCGCGGGCGCCCCGACCGTGCGTACGGCCTGCTCGACGTCGACCAGGGGTGAACGGGCCAGGCCCTGCCGGTACTTCAGCGCGAGGATGCGCCGGACCGACTCGTCGACGCGCCGCTCGGTCAGCTCGCCGGTGGCGACGGCCCGCAGCACCGCGTCCCGCGCCAGCCGCAGGTCCGGCGGCATCAGGAGCTGGTCGGCGCCGGCCTTGAGCGCCAGCACGGGCACCCGGTCGTCGCCGTACTTGCGCCGCACGGCGGCCATGTTCAGCGCGTCGGTGACGACGACTCCCCGGAAGCCGAGTTCGCCGCGCAGTACGCCGGTGAGGATCGTCGGGGACAGCGTGGCCGGGTCGCCGGAGGGATCGAGCGCGGGTACCACGATGTGCGCGGTCATGATCGATTCGACGCCCGCGTCGATGGCCCGCCGGAACGGTGGCGCGTCGATGCGGTCCCACTCCTGGCGGGTGTGGTCGATGACGGGCAGGTCGGTGTGGCTGTCGGTGGCGGTGTCGCCGTGCCCGGGGAAGTGCTTCGCCACCGCCGTCGCGCCGGCGCCGTCCTGGAACCCGGCGACCTGGGCGGCGGTCAGGTCGGCGACCAGGGTGGGGTCGGCGCCGAAGGACCGTACGCCGATCACCGGGTTGCCGGGGTCGACGTTGACGTCGGCGATCGGCGCGTACGGCTGGTGGATGCCGACCTCGCGCAGTTCGCGCCCGGTGATCTCCGCGGCCTCGCGTGCGGCCCGGGGCGAGCGCCCTGCCCCCAGGGCCATCGAGCCGGGGAACTGCGCGGCGGGGGCGGGCATCCGCAGCACCACGCCCTGCTCCTGGTCGGTGGAGATGAGCAGGGGCACGCGACCCTTCGTGCCGTCGCCGACGGCGGCCCGCTGCAGTCCGTTGGAGAGGGCCGCGATCTGGCGCGGGCTGTCCAGGTTGTGCGACCACGAGAAGTAGCAGACGCCGCCGAGGTGGAACTGGTCGACGACCTCCGCCGGCGTCTCGACGCCGAACGCCGCGCGGTTGGCGGCACGGTCGGCGGCCGAGGGCTCGGTGGCGTCACCGCCGTAGACGTAGGTGGCGAAGAGTTGGCCGACCTTCTGCGGCAGGCTCATGTGCCGCAGGGTCGAGGTGACCCAGCCGTGCTCGCCGCCGGGCGGGCGCTCGGCTGCGGGGGAGCCCTGGACGGGCGGCGGGGCGAGGGTGGTCGACAGGGTGGCCACCAGGGCGGTCGCGGTAACGAGTTGGGCCTTCATCGACGACGACCTCTCAGTCCGGATGGCTGAAACTTAGCTACACATCGATGAATCGTCAAGAAGGTTTGCTACAGCACGCCGGGGCCGACGCCGTCCGCCGCAATGGCCCGGCGGGGTGCGGACGGGACCCGGCATCATCGGGCCGACGACGTCCGGCAGCGTGTGGTCGCCGAGGCGGAACCCGAAGGGCGCGGGCGGTGTCATGAAGGCCTCCCCACCGGAGGTACCCCTGACGACGCGGCGGACCCGCGTACGGACGCCGCCGCCGCCGACGCCGGGCTGCTGCGCTTCGCCGGCATCACCGTCGCCGCCAGCCCCGAGCCGGCACCCTCCGCGAGCGTCGCCTCGCCGCTGCCGGCGCAGCGGCCCGTACCCGTGGCCGAGGCGCAGCGCGGGGTGCGCTTTCCCATCCGTACGCCGAAGGTGCTGGGCCCGCCCGAGCGGGTGCTGGTCGCCGACCCGGACGGCGAGGGCTTCCACCGCGTGGCGACGCTGCTCTATCGCGGGGGCGCGCTGCGCCTCGACGCCTTCGACGGCCGTCTCGACCTGGTCTTCCACAAGGAGACCACCGCGCCGGGAGCCACGTGGGTGCAGGTGAACGGCGACTTCGCCCGCTCGCTGGGTTTGGACGCGTTTCGTGAGGCTGACGAGCCACTGCCGCCGGGACGTTGATACCTGTGGGGCATAAAGATACCTAAGTGGTATCGAGACGCCGGGGTTGCCCCGCCGGCCGTCGAGAATCCGGCACAGCGGTTCCCGGTCCATGGAACGGGCCGTAGGAATAATCGTGCCGGCGCCGGCCCGGGTGCGGACCCGGCGAGCCGATCCCGGGGCCCCCTGGAACCTCGGGGAGCCGGCCGGTGTCCTGACTGTGCACACACGAGTGGGACTTCGGGAGGCAGGGATGGGTGCAGGACGCGGGGTGTCGCTGGTAATGGTGCTGCTGATGGCGGGGTGTACGACGGCGGGGCGGCCGGCGACGCCGGCCGCCTCCCCGAACCGCGCGGCGCCGACGGGCGCGCCGTCGGCTGCGCCCCCCGGCTGCGGCTCCCGGGTGGAGACGGGGCCGCTGCCCGACTGGGCGGACGCCGGGTTCAGCGGGGACACCCGGATGCCGCACGTCCTCGGCGCGAGCGGCGAGATCGTGGCGATCCTGTTCGGACACCCGCTGAGGACGGTCAGGAGCAACGGGACGAACAACAAGGTCCTCTGGGTCGCCCACCCCACCACGGCGCCTCCCGCCGTGGCCACGGCGGATCCCCTCCGGATCACCGCCACCCTGGACGGCACCGGAACCCGGGTGACCCGGGAGGTCGCCGGCGGCCCGGGCCCGTCGATCGTGGACATGCCGCAGGCCGGCTGCTGGCGCCTCGAACTGCGCTGGTCGGGGCGCACCGACGTGATGGACCTCGTCTACGAGGACGGCTGACCTCGGCGGGCCGCAGCACACCGGGGGTGACCGGCCGGAGCAGCTCCGGGTGGGCGGGCGCGACGCCGCAGGCGGGCGGATCGCGACGCGGAGCGCGGCGGTAGAACGACCCGGGGCGGGCGGCGTCGCCACCGCCCGCCCCGGGTCGCGCTCGCCGTGACGCGGTACGCGTGGACGGGCTCCGGTCAGGGGGCGCAGCCGGTGAGGTCGGGGCTGGTCGGGGTGCCGGTGGCGGGTCCGAAGAACAGCAACGCGCAGGCGTTGAAGAAGGCGGGGTTCTCCTCGGGGATCCAGTGGCCGCTGTCCGGGGCGACGACGGTACGGACGTCGGCGGCCACCTGCTGGTAGGAGGCGGCGACGGCCGGCCCGAAGACGGCCTGGGCCCCCATGGCCAGCACGGGAATGGTCAGGCGCTTCGCCTGCGCGTGGGCCTGGTTGTCGGCGGCGTCGGCCGCCAGCGCCCGGTAGTACTCGTATCCCGCCGTCCGCTTCGCCGGGTCGGAATACGCGCGGTAGTAGACGCTGCGGTCGATCGCCTCCGGATGCTGCGTACGGTCGAAGAGCATCCCGAGATAGGTCGGGACGTCCTCGTTGTCCATGATGCGCTCGGGGATGGGCGCGGGTGAGGCGTTGAAGAGGAAGTGCCAGCTGACGCTGTAGAAGTCCTCCAGCCCGAAGCCCGGCAGCGGGCTTTCGACGACGCCGATCCGGCTTACCTCCGTGGGAAAGTCGCGGGCATAGTTGTAGGCGATCATCGCGCCGAGGTCGTGACCGAGCAGGGCCACCCGGGTGAAGCCGAGCTGGTTGACCGCCTGGCGGATCCGTCGCGCCGTGGTCGCCTTGTCGTAGCCGTCGGCCGGGACGGTGGAGGCACCCAGGCCGGGCAGGTCGAACGTGATCACGGTGTGCTGCCGGGCGAGGGTGGGCACTGTCTCGTGCCACGACCACGACGTCTGCGGCCACCCGTGCAGCAGCACCAGCGGCGAGCCGCTGCCGGTCATGGTGTAGCGCAGGGTCGCGCCGTCGACCGTGACGTTGCCCTGGCGTACGGTCTGCACGCCGACGCCCGCCGGGGCGGGCTCCGGCGCGGGCGCGACGGCGCCCGCCCCGGCGCCCGCCCCGCCCACGAGCGCCAGACCGAGGGCCGCCGCGACGGTGATCCGTCCTATGCGACGGCGCGAACCATGGCCGGGAACCTGCTCTACCGCAGAACTCGACGCAGACAATTTCATGGGCACTTCGCTTTCCGTGAGTTGGCGACCAGATCGGACGGTCGGATCATCAAACAAAGCGGAAACGGCGGCTTTCCTCAGCACGCCTGGGAGGCCGATCGAACGGCTGCGGAAAGGTTACAACGGATGTCAAGGCGTCGATCGATTGTGGCGTTGCGGTAAAATGCCTCGGCCCGCACCGCCGACACAAACGTCGATACCTGTGCCCGACCGAGACGGGCCGCGCTGACGACCGTGCCGGCGGGGCGCGTCCGGGTGCGCGGTGAGGCGTCACGACGGCTTTGCCGACGCTTCGCGGCGCGTGGCAGGATATCGACCATGACAAGCGACGAGCAGGTGAAAGCCAGCCACCGCAACACCCCGACGAGCGATCAGTTTCGCGCTTTCATCGCCTCCGGTTGGGCCAGTCCGGATGCGGCACCTGTCCCGCGCGCGGAGGTCGCCGACCACGCGGCCCGTCGCCGGGCGGCCTTGTCACGACGGTTCCCCGGTGAGCGCCTCATCATCCCCGCCGGCGGCCTCAAGGTGCGCAGCAACGACACCGACTACACCTTCCGTCCGCACACGGCCTTCGCCTGGCTGACCGGCCTCGGTTTCGACACCGAGCCCGACAGCGTCCTGGTGCTGGACCCGAGGCCCGACGGCCACGAGGCCATCCTGTTCTTCCGGCCGCTGGCCCCACGCGACAGCGAGGAGTTCTTCGCCGACTCCCGGTTCGGCGAGTTCTGGGTCGGGCCCCGCCCCACCATGGGCGAGTTGGAGCAGCGGCTCGGCCTCGGCACCCGGCACATCGACTCGCTCCCGGACGTCCTGGCCAAGGACGCCGGCGCGACCGTGGTGCGCGTCGTGCGGGGGGCCGACGGTGAGCTGGCCCGGCTCGTCGACGAGACCCGGGCCCAGGCGGAGTCGCCCGCGTCGGTCACGCAGCAGCACGAGGCGGACGAGGAGTTGGCCCGCCACCTGTCGGGGATGCGACTGTGCAAGGACGAGTGGGAGGTGGGCGAGATGCGCAAGGCGATCGCCGCCACCCACCGGGGCTTCGAGGCCATCATCGCCGGGCTGCCCGAGGCCGTCGGCAAGGAGCGCGGCGAGCGTTGGGTCGAGGGCCTCTTCGGCCTGTACGCCCGCCACGACGGCAACGGGATCGGCTACGAGACGATCTGCGCCTCCGGCGACCACGCCAACACGATCCACTGGACGAAGAACACCGGGCCGGTCCGTGAGGGCGACCTCATCCTGGTGGACGCCGGCGTCGAGGTCGACTCCCTCTACACGGCCGACATCACGCGTACCCTGCCGGTGACCGGCCGCTTCACCGACGTGCAGCGCAAGATCTACGAGGCGGTCCTGGAGGCGCAGGAGGCCGGCCTGGCTGCGGTGAAGCCGGGCAACAGGTTCAGCGACATCCACGCCGCCGCGAACGTGGTCATCGCCCGCCGGCTGCACGAGTGGGGCCTGCTCCCGCAGGGGGTGACCCTGGAGCAGACCCTGGACCGCGAGCGGGGCGGCTGGCACCGGCGCTGGATGGTCCACGGCACGTCCCACCACCTCGGCATGGACGTGCACGACTGCCAGATGCTGCTGCGCCAGGACTACATGGACGGCGAGCTGAAGCCCGGGATGATCCTCACCGTCGAGCCGGGCCTCTACTTCAAGGCCGACGACCTGCTGGCGCCGGAGGAGTTCCGCGGCATCGGCGTGCGTATCGAGGACAACGTGCTGGTCACCGAGGACGGCCACGAGAACCTGTCGGCGGCCATGCCGCGTACCGCCGACGACGTCGAGGCCTGGATGGCCCGGGTGCGCTCCGGCACGGTTGCCTGAGCCACCGCGCGCTGCCGGCCGGCACGCGCGGGCGCCGAGCGCCCGCGCGTGCCGGCCTTTCGTACCGGGGGCTCAGCCGCCGTGGAAGGTGCAGCCGATCCGCGCGCCGCCGGCCATGCTGACCACGCCGACGCCCGGATCGGTGCTGCCGCGCACGAGGCAGCCGGCGTACCCGTCCTCGTCGACGATGTCCCGGTCGGCCAGGTAGACCCCCCAGTTGAGGTAGAGCTCCCGCACTCCGCCGGCGCCGTCGGGGAACGGTTCGGCGGCGGGCCGGACCCGGCGTTGCAGCACGAACGGGCCGTCGACCGCGGCGTCGAGCCGGGCCCGCCACTCGTGGTCGCTCACCGTCCAGCCGGCCAGCACGCCGTTGCCGCCGTGCAGCAGCGTCGGCTTGAGGATCAGCTCGTCCCGCCGGGCCCGGGCGTACGCGAGCAGGTCGACCTCGGCCCCCTCGGGATCGGTGCCGCGCGGGCGTACGTGCCGGGTCCACGGCAGGAGCCGGTCGAGACAGGCCCGCTCGTCGGCGTCGAACAGGCCCCGGTGCCGGTCGTCGGAGAGCATGGCCAGGGTGCCCTTGTTGCCGTACAACTCGGCGTCCAGGCGGCTGAGCAGGCCGACCTTCCCCTGCTCCACGGCGACCAGCAGCGGCTCCACCTGGGGTGTCACCGCCGGATCGGCCAGGTCCTCGGGCAGGAAGTACCGCAGCACCACGTCGACGGCGCGGCCCGCCACCGTGGGCCGGCCCTGCGGGTACGTGAACTGGCCGAGGTGGCAGCCGATCGCCTCGACCCCGTGCGCGGCGAGCATCTCGGCGAGCACCTCGAGCCGGCTCCCGACGATCGGGAAGTTCTCGATCGTGTCGACCACGGCGACGACGGGCGGCCGGTCGGCGGGGATCATCGCGGCGCACTCGGCGTACATCGTCCGCACGATGCAGCCCAGCGTGTCCCGGTACCCCAACCGGTGCTCGTCGGCGAACTGCCGCAGCGGCGGGTACGCCAGCATCGCCCGGTTGATGTCGGCGCTCTCGAAGCCGCCGAGCGCGCTGGTGATGTTGAACTCGAGCAGGCGGAAGCCCGCGCCGTCGTGGTAGAGGTCCGCGCGACCGAGGGGGAGCAGCGAGCCGGCCCGGGCGCCGCGCGTGATCAGCGCCGTCTGGCGCGGATCCATCCCGACGGCCCGCGCCAGCGCGGTGAGGTCGCCGTCGAACACCCGCTCCGGCAGGGCGCGCAGCAGGTCGTAGACCGTGCGCAGGTCCCGGGCGACGGCTCGGCTCTCGGCCGCGCCGAGGAAGGCGGGGCCACTCATGAACCGGTCCCGGTAGGGCTCGAGGGTGGCCGATTCCCGGGCGGCGGCGGTCGGGTCCTCCGCCGACGCGTGGCGGGCGAGGTGCTCGACGTATGCGCGGCCCAGGGGTGACCTGTCCACTGCGGGCGGCCGGGTGGTCGTCATGGTGTGTCCTCTCGGGGCGGGTGGTGCGTCCGGTTCCGCGCGGGCGGGGCCGGGGGGTGCGGCGGCGACGGGCATCAGCCGCCGATCGGGCTCCGCCGACGGCGTGGGTCGACGTTTAGTCGGATGCCCTTTCCATCCGCCGATCCACTGCCGCCGACAATCGGGCGGACCGTCCGGAAATGCCGGCAGGTGGTGCTGACGATGATGGTCGCAAATGGTCGTGGCGGAGTCGACGCCGCAGTGCCGCCGTTGCGGCGACGGGCGCCCGCGCGACCACCGGGGGACGGTGCCGGTCGCGAAAAGAGCAGGACGGACGAACTGCCCGAAGCCGCACCGGAGTGCCGTGCGCGACGGGTCGGTATCGCGGCATCCGCTACCGGAGAAGGGTTCTGTGACGACCAGCACTCCAGCGTGGACTGTCGCGAGAGTGACCCATCAGTCAGGTCCACCCGGCGTGACCATCTGATAGCTTCGATGCCGGCGGATCGCTGCGGCTGACGGGAGTCGCAGAGTCCCATTGTTTGTCGTGCAGGTAGACGGGGGCTTCTTCGGTTATTACGTCGAGACTTCTGAGATCAAGCTATATGTCCGATTGTTGCTCGACGACGCGACAGTTCCGGCCCGACGGAAACCGCCGAACGACTCCCGGCCACGACGCGTGCCGACACACTGCGGCCCATTCGTCTGCCGACGACCCACCGACTGCGACGCCGCGAGGCCGCCCGCGCCGCGGTGGCGTCGCGCGGGCCGACCGGGCGTGCGGGCCCGGGGCCGACACGCCCGCGACGGCACCGGACGCCGCCCCCGCGCATCCGGTCACGAGCCGCCGGCGCGAGGTTCCGCCGGGCCGGCGCACATCGACATGGTGAGGACGACGCACATGAGAACCCACGACCCGGGCACCGCGAGCCCCGCGATCCGCCGCGCCCCCGCCCGGCGGCCGCGGACCGGCTGGCTCCGGCGCCCTGGAGGCACGCCATGAGTCTCGCACCGGACGTGACCGACGCCGATGTCGGCGTCGTCGGGCCCGCCACCGCCACCGCCACCGTCGCCGTCGTCGGCACCGGGGCGATCGGTCAGGACCTGATCAGCAAGATCCACCGATCCCCGCTGCTCGACTGCCGCCTGGTGGCCGGGCGCAACCCGGACTCGGCGGGCCTGCGGCACGCCGAGCGGTTCGGCTACCCCGTCACGGCCGCCGGGATCGACGCCGTACTGGCGGCGGAGACCGCGTTCGACGTGGTGTTCGACGCCACCAACGCGGCCTCCCACCTGCGCCACTGGTCGCTGCTGGAGCCGCTGGGCACGCTGGTGGTCGACCTGACGCCCAGCCGGGTGGGCCAGATGGTGGTGCCGACCGTGACGGGGGTGGAAGCGACGACCGGGCGCAACGTCAACCTCATCAGCTGCGGCGGCCAGGCGTCCATCCCGGTCGCGCACGCGCTCGCGGCCCGCTTCCCGGTGAGCTACATCGAGGTCGTCTCGACGGTGGCCAGCGACGTCGCCGGCCGCGGCACGCGGTTGAACCTCGACGAGTACGTGGCGACCACCCGGCACGCCGTCACGACGTTCTCGGGCGTGCCCGACGTCAAGGCGATCCTCAACATCAGCCCGGCGGTGCCGCCGGCGACCTTCCGGACGGCCGTGCACGCGCGGATCCCCGGCGCCGACGTCGAAGCGGTGCGCGCGGCGGTGGAACCGGCGGCCGAGCAGGTGCGCTCGTTCGCCCCTGGCTACGCCGTGACCGCGTGCACCGTGGTCGACGACCGGGTGACGGTCGCCCTCCAGGTCACCGCCCACAGCGACGTCCTGCCCCGGTACGCCGGCAACCTCGACATCATCAACTCGGCCGCCATCCTGGTCGCCGAGCAGCACGCGGCCCGGCGGGGCCGGGCGGCCCGGACGGAGGCGCTCCGATGAGCGACGTCGTGATCCACGACCCGACGCTGCGCGACGGCCAGCACGCGGTACGCCACCAGCTCGGGGCCGTCGCCCTGCGCCGGTACGCCGAGGCGGCGGACGCGGCGCGGATCCCGGTGGTGGAGGTCGGCCACGGCAACGGTCTGGGCGCGTCGTCGATGCAGGTCGGGCAGGCCGCGGTGAGCGACGACGAGATGCTCTCGACGGTCCGCGAGGCGTTGCGGAACAGCCGGATGGGCGTTTTCATGCTGCCGGGCTGGGGCACCTCCGACGACCTGCGGCGCGCGATCGGCCACGGCGCCGACGTCGTACGCATCGGTGTGCACGCCACCGAGACGTCGCTCGCCGAGCGGCACCTCGACGTCCTGCGCGAAGCCGGCGCCGAGGCGCACTGCGTGCTGATGATGAGCCACATGGCGTCCCCGGGCGAGCTGGCCGAGCACGCCGCGCGGGCCGTCGGCTACGGCGCGCAGGCGGTCGGGATCATGGACTCGGCGGGTCACTTCCTGCCCGCCGACGTCACCGAGCGGATCGGTGCGATCGCCGCGGCGGTCGACACGCCGGTGATCTTCCACGGCCACGACAACCTCGGCATGGCCGTGGCCAACTCGGTGGCCGCGGCGCAGGCCGGCGCCGGGATCATCGACGGTTGCGCGCGGGGCTTCGGGGCCGGCGCCGGCAACACCCAGCTCGAGGTGCTCGTACCCGTGCTGGAGCGCAGCGGCTTCGCCACCGGCATCGACCTGTACGCGCTCCTCGACGCCGCCGACCTCGCGGAGCGCGAACTCATGCCCGCCCCTCCGGTGACCGCCTCGATGTCCATCGTGAGCGGTCTGGCCGGGGTGTTCTCCGGGTTCAAGCACCGGGTGGTCGAGCTGTCCGGCCGCGCCGGCGTCGACGCGCGCGACGTGTTCTTCGAGCTCGGCCGGCGGCAGGCCATCGCCGGCCAGGAGGACCTGATCGTCGACGTGGTGGCGGAGCTGAGCGCGCGCAGGGCCGTCACGTGACCGGCCGCGTACCGCGGCCCTCAGCAGCGAGGAAAGGCGACATGGGAGTTTCGGACGCAGTGTCCAGTGCGAACGGGTCGGCGGGTGTCCCCGTGGCCCGTATGACGTTCGACGAGTTCATGGCCGTGGGCCCCGGCGGCCTGTTCAAGGCCGACGTGCCCGTGGTGATCGCGCTGCCGCCCGACGTGCAGGGGCTCGGCCGCGACGGTGTGGCGAGCCGGCTGGCCGAGATGACCGTCACCCTGTTCACCGAGCCGGGCGACAAGAACCACCCGGGGCGCTGGGAGACCCGCGACATCAAGCTGCGCGACTTCTTCGCCGACGAGCGCCACCTCACCACCGCGGGCACGTGGCACCGGGTGGTGTCGAACATCCGCAACAGCCCGGCGGACGTGAACGCCGTCATCGGCTTCGACGCGGAGAAGTTCTTCGGCTACGGCGACTCGCTGTACGCGGCGAACCTGTGGATCAGCCACCGTGGCGTGTTCACCAAGAACCACTTCGACGAGTTCGAGAACTTCAACATCGCGCTGGAGGGCCGCAAGCGGTTCATCATCGCCCCGCCCGGCTCCCGCGAGTACTACCCGCGCTCAGTGCTGCGCGGGTTCGGGGACAAGTCCCAGGTGTTCGACCTGGACAACGTCGACCTGGCGCGTTTCCCGCGACTGGCGCCCAAGCTCGCCCAGCGTCGCGACTTCGTCCTCGAACCGGGCCACATGCTCTACCTGCCGCTCGGCTGGTGGCACCAGGCCGAGTCGCTGGACGAGATGAACATCAACGTCAATTTCTGGCTGAAGTCGAAGAAGATCCTCCGCAGGCCGCACGCGCTCGGCGTCGCGCTTTACACGTACGCCTACCGGAGGGTCAAGGGTGTCTACAGCTACAAGCCCACCGAGGTGAACTCCTGATGAGCGAGCGCAAGACCATCACCCCCACCCACCGCTACCGCAACAACGACAAGCTCATCGGTGTGGGGAACACCTTCTGGAACATGTCCGAGGAGCACGGGGTCGCCGGCATCGTCGGCGACCTCTCCGACGGCGTGTTCCGGATGGACGACGGCCACGAGTTCGTCAACTTCACCGTCTGCTCCTACCTGGACCTGGACACCCACCCGAAGGTGATCGACGGGGCCGTCGCGGCGCTGCGCCGCTTCGGCGTACTGGACCACTGCATCCCGCGTACCCGGGTGCAGACGACGGTGCTGCTGGAGCTGGAGGAGTCGCTGGGCGAGCTGTTCGACGCGATGGTGATCAGCGCGATCTCCACGGCGGCGGCCAGCACCGGCCTGCTGCCGCTGATCGCGTCGGGGCACCTCGGCAACGGCACCCGCCCGCTGATGGTCTTCGACAAGAACGCGCACGTCTCGATGGCCAACGCCAAGCCGAACTGCGCCGACGAGACCGAGGTCGTCACCTGCCGGCACCACGACCTCGACTACCTCGAGGACATGTGCCGCACCTACGAGCGCGTCTGCTACGTCGTGGACGGCTCGGACAGCCTCGGCGGCTACGCGCCCGTCGAGGAGCTGGCCGTGTTGCAGGACAAGTACAACATGCTGGTCTTCTACGACGACTCGCACTCGCTGTCGGCGTACGGCGAGCGCGGCATCGGCTACGTCCGCTCGCACTGCCCGGTGCGCGACGAGCGGACCATCACCGTCGCGACCCTGAGCAAGGGCTTCGGGGCGGGCGGCACGGCCATCCTGCTCGACGGCTTCCCGAAGGAGACGCGGCGCATCGTCGAGCGCTTCGCGGGGCCGCTGGGCTACTCGCAGAAGATGAACGCCGCCGCGGTGGGCGCCGCGCTCGCCTCGGCCGAGATCCACCGCACCGAGGAGCTGACCCGGTTGCAGGGGCGGCTGCGGTCCAACATCGCGCTGTTCGACTCGCTGCTCGCCACCGAGCAGTCCGGCAGCACGTACCCGATCCGGGTCGTGCCGATGAGCGACGAGACCGTCGTCGAGGCGGCCCAGCGGGTCTTCGCGGCCGGGTTCTACACCTCGCCCGTGTTCTTCCCGATCGTCGCCCGGGGCACCGCCGGCCTGCGGGTCATGCTGCGCGCGGGCCAGACCGAGGAACAGATCACCAGGCTGTGCTCCGTGCTCGTCGAGGCGGGCGCCCGACCGGCCGCCGCGCGGCCCGAGCCGGTGGCCCCGTGACCGGCGCCGCGCGGGCCATTCCGCGCAGCATCCTCTACACCCCGGCGCTGTCGCTGGACCGGGTCGTCAAGGCGTGGTCCTACGACGCGGACGTGCACCTGATCGACCTGGAGGACTCCGTCCCGGCGGCCGAGAAGCCGGCCGCCCGCACCGTCTGCCGGGCCGCCCTGGAGAAGGCGCCCCGGCCGGAGAACGTCGCGGTCCGCATCAACCAGCTGGGCAGCGTCGCGGCGGTGCAGGACCTGGTGGCCCTCACGGAGTCCCCGGTGCGACCCGGCATCGTCATGATGACGATGGTGACGTCGGCGGCCGAGGTGGCCCTGGTGCGTCAGATCCTGGCCTCCGCCGAGGCGCATCCGGAGATCTACGTGACGGTGGAGACCGTGGAGGCGGTCGCGGAGATCGACGCGATCGCCGGGGCCAGCGACGGGCTGGTCCTCGGTTCGGCCGACCTGGCCGCGACGCTCGGGGTCGAGATCACCTGGGAGGCGATGCTCGCCGCCCGGCAGGCGATGGCGCTGGCCTGCGCGCGGCACGGCACCGCCTGCATCGACACCGCCAACTTCCGGCTCGCCGAGCCGGCCGTCCTGGCGCAGGAGACCGCCCGGGTGCGGGCGCTCGGCTTCCACGGCAAGGCGACGGTGCATCCGGGCGAGCTCGACGAGATCAACCGGGTGCTGCGTCCCCAGGCCGACGACCTGCGCCTGGCCCGCAGGGTGGCCGAGGCCGTACGGGCGGCCAACGGCGGGATCGCCGTGCTGGACGGCAACATGGTCGGCCCGCCGTTCGCCCGGATGGCCCGCGCCACCGTGGCGCGCGAGGACGCCTGGGCCGCCCGGTTCGACACCGGCGGGGTTGCCGGATGACCGGGCCGGTGACGGTCGACGCCGCGCAGATGGCGGGCACGTCCCAGCTGGTGCGGGTGATCGACACCCTCGGCGAGATGTTCGTGGACCTGGCGGCCGGCCGGACCGACTCCCCGGCACGGACCGTCATCGAACACGGCCCCCAGCGGGTCCTGCTGGTCAGCCCGGCGGTCTGGGAGCGGCGTGGGGTGGGCAGCGTCAAGATCACCACGCTGACCCCCGACAACCCCGCACGCGGTCTGCCGCTGATCCACGGGGTCGTCGCCCTGACCGACCTGACCACCGGGCAGATCACGGCCCTGCTGGACGGCGCCGAGCTGACCGCCGTCCGCACCGGTGCGGTCGCCGCACTGGCGACCCGATGGTGCGCCGCCGAGGACGCCGAGGACCTCGCGGTCATCGGCGCGGGGGTGCAGGCGCGAGCCCTGGTGCGCGCGGTGGCGGCGGTGCGCCGGATCCGCAGCGTACGGGTGTTCTCGCGCACCCGGCAGCGGGCCGAGCAGTTCGCCGACTGGGTCCGCGACGCGGTGCCCCACCCGGTGCACGCGAGCGTCTGCGACAGCGCCAAGGCCGCCGTCGCCGACGCGGCGATCATCTGCACGGCGACGTCCACCAGCGACAACACCCCGCTGGTCGAGGCGGACTGGGTGGCGCCCGGGGCGCACGTCAACGTCATCGGCGGCACCCACCCGGACGCGATCGAACTCGACCCGGCCCTCCTGGCCGACGCCCTGGCGGTCGTCGAGGACCGGAGCGCGGCGCTGGAGGGCGCCGGCGAGGTGCGGGCCGCCCTGGCCGCCGGCCTGATCGGCGTGGACGACCTGCACGAGCTGGGCGCGCTGGTCGGCGGCGAGGTCCGCGCCGACGAGCGGACCTCCGTCCTGCGTACGGTCGGGATGGCCATCGAGGACACCGCCGCCGCCGTGGCGCTGCACGAGGGGGCGACCCCCGTGGCGTAGGTCAGGAGGCGCTCTCCCGGCAGCGGACCATGAAGGAACGCTCGAAGACGATGACCGTCTCGCCGGTGGACTTCGTGCCCGTCGTCTCCACCGTGACGATGCCCTGGCCGGGCCGGGAGCGGCTCAGGCGCTTGTCGAGGATGCGGCTGGTGGCGTACAACGTGTCCCCGACGAACACCGGCTCGCGCAGGCGGACCTTGTCCCAGCCCAGGTTCGCCACCGCCCGCGCCGACAGTGCCTGCACGGTCATGCCGCCGACCAGGCACAGGGTGATCCCGCTGTTGACGAGCACCCGGCCGTACTCGCTGCCGGCGCCGTAGTGCTCGTCGAAGTGCAGCGGGTGCTGGTTCATGGTGAGCAGGGTCAGCCAGGTGTTGTCGGTCTCGGAGATGGTGCGGCCCGGCCAGTGCCGGATCACCATGCCCGCCTCGAAGTCCTCGTAGTCCCCGCCGTGCTCCTCGCGGTACTCGTTGCCCTGCACATGACGCAGTGTCATCGACAGCTCTCCCCGTGTCGGGTGTGGACGAACCGGCGCGGTCCCCGTCGGACGTGAATGTTAGTCTATGTCGATCTTCGTTTCGGAAGACACCGGCCCGCGGCGAGCACGTTTCCGCAGGCCGGCCCGACGTGCGACTGCGGGGAGCGTCAGATGACCGTGCGCGAGGACGTCCGCGGTGCGGCGTCGACCGGACACCCCTGGTTCGGCACCCACCAGCTCAGGCCGGCCGCGCCGGCGGAGACGATCCGCGAGATGCTGCGTCACGAGCTGCGCGACACGGGCTGGCCCTACCAGCGGCTGCTGCCCGCGGCGCCCATCGCCGTCCCGCGTGCATCGTACGCCCAGCTCTTCCGGGTGGCCGCCGCGCTGGTCGGCCTGCTCCGCCGCACCGCCCTGGAGACGGCCCCCACCACCGAGGGCCGGCTGGCGGCCTACCGCATGCCGCAGAGCGAGCACCAGCTCTTCGTCCGGGACGCGTTCGTCGAGGAGCGCTACCCGGACTCCGTCGTCCGGCCGGACGTCGTCATCGGGCCGCAGGGGCCGCAGTTCCTGGAGTTCAACGTCAGTGGCGCGCTCGGCGGCGTGGTGGAGACGCACTGCCGCCTCGAGGTGTGGCGCAGGCTGCACGCCGACGCCGAGGGCCGGACCCCGTTCACCTCCCCGGACCCGTTCGCCGTGCGCGCCGAGATGTACCGGTCGCTCAGCGCCGAGCTGGCGGCGGCGCCACGGATCGCCATCGTCGGCAGCGCCCGGGTCTACGGCGTGCAGTCGCGCTACTTCCAGCTGGAGGCCGACTACCTCAACAACCACGGCCTGACCGCCCGCTTCTTCGAGCCGGAGGAGCTGCCGCAGGCGTGGGACTGCCCGCCCCACCTGCGCTATCCGGTCGGGCTGCGCAACTTCACCATCCCGGACTGGCTCGACGCCGGCCTCGACACCAGCTACGTGCAGGACGCGCTCGACAACGGCTGCCTGCTCGTGGGCACCCAGACGTCGACCTTCATGCACAGCAAGCTCACCATGGGCCTGCTGTCGGAGGGTCGGCCGTGGATGAGCGCCGCCGAGCGCCGCCTCGTCGACCAGTACGTGCCGTGGACGCGGATCCTCTCGGACCGCGGGACCACCCGCGCGGGCCGCGAGGTCGAGCTGCTCCCGTTCGTCCTGGCCAACCGCGACCTGCTGGTGCTCAAGGCGGGCCTGGGCGAGAGCGGCAAGCAGGTGGTCATCGGCGGCGAGGTCGACCAGGCGACGTGGGAGTCGGCGGTCACCGAGGCCGCCGCCGACGGCACCAGCGTGGTGCAGGACTTCGTGGCGCCCCGCACGTGCCGGGTCGCGCTGGTCGCCGACGGCGCCGACGAACCGCACGACGCCGAGGTCGCCCCGGTGATCGGGCCGCTGCTGTTCGGCGGGCGCCCGGCGGGCCTGTTCTGTCGCTACTACGGCGACGGCTCCGCCGGCATCGTCAGCGCCCGGGGCCGCGAGAGCAGCTCCGACAACTGCATGGTGGCGGTCTGATCCACAGGGGCCGGACGTCGGTCGAGGGGCCGCGACGATAGGGGTTCGCGCGCCGGATCAGGTGTTGTCGCGACCGGGCACCCGTGTCACGATCGCTGCCACCGGATGCCCGTGCCGTGCGACCCGACGGTCGTACGGGCGCCCCGCCGCCGTCGAAGGAAGGACCTGCCATGCCTGCCGATGCCGAGGTGTCCGCGCGGCCGGCCGGGTGGGACCCCGACCGGGCGGTACCCGCGCTGATCTGGGACGCCACGGGACGTGCCGGTGACCGGACGGCCGTCGTCGGCGCGGACGCGACACTGACCTACGCGCAGCTGCGGCACGCCGTCGCCGGCCTTGCCGACGTGTTGCGTGGCCACGGCGCGGCGGCCCCGGTGGCCGTCCTGGCGCCGCGCGGCGCGGCCCAACTGGTGGCGTGCCTGGCGGCGTTGCACGCCGGAGCCGGCTACGCCTGCGTGGAGGCCAACCAGCCCCCGGCCCGGATCGAGAGCCAGCTGCGCGGCTGCGGGGCTGCCGTCGTGGTGACGGATCGCGACGACCCGCCGGTGCGCGGGCAGGTGGTGCTCCCCGTGGACCTGACCGGCTGGATCGCCGCCGGGGCGGCGGCGGAGCACGCCGGGGCGCTGCGCGGTCCGCTGCCGGTGGCCGCCGACCAGCTCGCCTACACCGTGTTCACCTCCGGCTCCACCGGCGTACCCAAGGTCGTCGAGATCCCGCACGCGGCCCTGGCCAACTACGCGGCCTTCGTGGCCCGACTGGCCGGCGCGGAGCGCGACCACGGCGGGCAGCTGCGCTTCGCCTCGGTGACCAGCCTCGCGACGGATCTCGGGCACACGGCGGTCTTCCCGGCCCTCATCGGCGGCGACACCGTCCACCTGGTGCCGACGGAGACCGCGACGGATGCCGACGACTTCGCCGACTACCAGGACGAGCACGGCATCGACGTCCTGAAGATCACCCCGTCGCACCTGGCGGCGCTGCTCGACGAGGCGCAGGAGCGGGTCCTGCCCCGCCGCCTGCTGGTCGTCGGCGGCGAGGTGTGCCGCTGGGAGCTGGTGGACCAGGTCCGGGAGCTGTCGGACGTGCGGATGGTCAACCACTACGGCCCGACCGAGACGACCGTCGGCGCGCTCACCTTCGAGGTGCCGACCGACCCGGCCGCGCGCCCGGACACCGCCACCGTGCCGATCGGCCGGCCGATCGACGACGCCCGCGTCGCCGTCGTCGACGCCGACCTGCGCCCGGTCGCCCCGGGCGTCGAGGGGGAGCTGCTGATCTTCGGGGCGGGGCTTGCCCGCGGCTACCGCGACGACGCCGCGCTGACCGACCAGCGGTTCCCGACCGGGCACCCCGACGGCCGGTGCTACCGCACGGGCGACCTGGTGACCCGGCACGCCGACGGTCTGGTGGAGTTCCACGGCCGCCGGGACGGCCAGGTCAAGATCCGGGGCCACCGCGTCGAGCTGGGCGAGGTGGAACAGGCGGTACGCCGCTGCGCCGGGGTGCGCCGGGCGGCGGTGGTGCCGGTCGGCGGGGCCGCCGGGCGCCTCGTGGCGTACGTCGTGCCCAGCGAACCGCCCGGGCCCACCGCCCGCGAGCTGCGCGACCAGCTCCGCGAGACGCTGCCCGACTACCTGCTGCCCGGCGCCGTGGTGTGCCTCGACGAGCTGCCCCGTACGCCCAGCGGGAAGCTGGACGTGCGGGCGTTGCCGGCGCCCGGCAGGCCCGGCGCGCGCCGGTAGCTGGCGACCCGGCCGCCTCGCACGCCCGCGTACCCGGGGCGTGGCGAGCCGACCACCGGCCCCGGGGTGCGCGCCGCCGGCGCCCGCAGCGGCGTCCCGTCGGCCTCAGTCGGCGAACGGGTCGAGCCCGAGCGCGACCCGCCCGATGAACGGGTAGCCGTCCAACGGCCCGAACGGCTGCATGAAGCCGCCCGCGCGGGCGTCGCGGTAGAGCCGGGACAGGGGGTGCCGGCTGCTGAAGGACGCCCCGCCGCAGATCGTCATGGCCCGGTCGACCGTGCTCACCACCGTACGGTTCGCGTGCAGCTTCGCAAGCTGCCAACCGCGTACGACGTCCCGGACGGCGCCCTCGGACCGCTGCGCCGGGTCGGCGGCGAACAGGGCGTCCACCAGGCGGCCGGAGCGCTCCAGCACCCCCCGGGTGGCCGCCAGGTCGAGCTCCATCGTGGCGATCTCCCGCTGCACGGACGGGTGGTGCGCCGGCGCCGTGCGCCCGGGCTGCCGGGGGGTCCTGGTGGCGTGCTCGACGGCGAACTGCCAGGCCGCCTCGGCGATGCCGAGCGAAGCGCCCAGCAGGGGAAAGTTGATCGCGCAGGAGCGGATCAGGTCCTCCGACGTCGGCGGACCGAACGGTCCGCCGATGGTGACCCGGTCGGCGGGGACGACGCAGTCCTCAAGCAGGATCGAGTGGCTGCCGGAGCCCCGCATGCCCATCGCGTCCCAGTCGCCCAGTACGGTCAGCCCGGGCGTACCGGCCAGGACGACGGCCTCGGCGTGCCGCCAGCCGCCCTCGGGGTCGGCGACCCGGACCGCGACGTTGAACGAGTCCGCGACGGCCGAGTTGGTGACGAACGTCTTGCGCCCGGTGATGACGTACTCGTCGCCCTTGTGGACGGCCTCGGTGAGCGCGGCGTTCCAGGACGCGCCGGGCTCGGTGGAGGCGCCGGCCATGATCAGGTCGGAGCCGCCCAACGCCTCCAGGATCGCGTCGAGCTGCGCCGCCCGGGCCCGGTCGCCGGCCGCCTCCGCCCGCTCCCAGCGGCGGACCTGGGCCCACACCGAGGCCATGTGCATGTTCGCGCAGATGGCGGTCGACCCGCAGCCCCGGGCCAGCCGGGAGACGGCCACCAGCACGTCGAGCAGGGAGTCGACCCCCAGCCCACCGTGGCGGGTCGGGGCGCACGCGGAGAGGACCCCGCTGTCGCGCAGGTCGGCGAAGTTGTCGGCGACGAACGTGTTGTCCCGGTCGTGCCGGGCCGCGCGTTCGGCGAGGGTGTCGAGGTGCCCCTCGGCGAGGGACACCAGCTCCCGGCCGGCGGCGGTCGTGGCGGTGAGTTCCCCGAACACCTACAGCATCCTCAGGATGGCGAGGAACTCCTCGGCCCGCTCGGCGTGGGGCTGCTGCGGGCCGTCGAACCGGGCGCCGGTCTCCGTCGGCACCGGCGTCGGCAGCACCCTCGGGAACAGCGGGCCACCGATGGGGTCACCGGGCCGCAGGCCGTGGTCCCACAGCAGCGGCAGGACGGCGTGCTGCGGCTGGAAGGTGACGCCGTCGCCCACCCACCGCGAGACGAACGCCCGGCGCTGCCGCTCGGGCCCGGTGCCGGTGGCGCCGTGCAGGGCGGCCGGGTGGAACAGGACGATGTCGCCGGGCGTCAGGTCCCAGCTCAGGACGTCCTGGTCGGCGATGTCGGGCACCGCCTCGAGTTCCTCGCGCCGCCCGAGGTGGGTGGCGCCCGGGGTGATCGGCACGTAGCGCCGGTTCCAGCGGTGCGAGCCGCGTACCACCTGGAGCGCGGCGGTGTCGGGAGTGCACGGGTCGAGGGGGATCCACATCGCGCACACCTGGTCGCCGGCGATGGGCCAGGAGCTGACGTCCTCGTGGAACGGCGTCGGCGCGCCCGATCCGGCCGGCTTGGCGAAGATCTGGTCGTAGAAGGCGGTGATCGCGGTGGAGCCGAACAGCTGCTGGGCGATGCGCGCGGCGGGGGAGAAGAACATGAAGTCGCGGAAGCCGTCGTGGGTCTTCCACATGAAGGCGTCGCCGGCGAAACCGCCGCCTCCCAGCAGCGCGGTGGCCTGCGCCAGCACGGTCGGGTTGGCGAGCAGGTACTCCACGCCTTCGGTGATCCGGCCGAGCCACTTCTCGTCGATCATGCCGGACAGCCGGACCACGCCGTCGGTGTGGAAGGCGTCGATCTCGGCGGGGGTCAGGTCACGCGGCGGTGCCTCGGGAGGGCTGATGTCCATGTGTGGTCCTCGGTCAGGGAAGACGTCGCCAGTGGGCGCCGAAGAGGGTCTCCTCGTCGGGCAGGCTGGGCGGCAGGGGATGGGAGACGTAGGTGTAGTTGAGGAAGTCGCGCCAGGTCACGTTCTCCGACCGGGAGCAGCCGCCCCAGCTGCCACTGGCGATGACCTGGGTGAACGCCATGCCGTTGTCGAAGCTGCCGCTGTTGCCCACGGCGGTCGACTGGTTGACCATGACCCGTCCGGCGCGCGCCCGCTCGGCGAGCCGGACGACCCGGTCGGGGCGTTCGGTGTGGATGCCGCAGCTGTGGCCCTGTCCGATCCGGGCCAACAGCGTCTCCACCGCCACCAGCGCGTCGTCGAAGTCGGTGAAGGTGCTCACCGTGAAGACCGGCGCCAGCTTCTCGCCGAGCATCGGGTCGTCGAGCGCCGGGACGCCGCCGGGCGTCAGCGGGGGCAACTGGGCCACCAGGGCGGTGGTCTTGGTCGGCTCGGTCAGGTCGATCCCGGCGGCGGCGGCGAGCACCGCGGCGGGTCGTCCCACCGTGTCGCGGTTGAGTTGCCGCCCGTCCGGCCAGAGCAGCGTACGCAGCCGCGCCGTCTCGGCCGGGTCGCACAGGTGGGCGCCCTGCCGGGCCAGCTGGTCGCGGAAGGCGGCGGCGATCCCGGCGTCCACCAGCACGTTGCTCTCCGACGAGCAGGAGGTGCCGTTGTTGAAGCTGCCGCCGAGCACGATCAGTTCCGCCGCGGCGGCGACGTCCGCCGAGGCGTCCACGATCACCGCCGGGTTGCCGACGCCCGCGCTGATCGCCGGGGTGCCGCTGCGGTACGCCCGGCGTACCGTGCCGGGGCCGCCGGCGGCGATCACCAGGTCGGCGGCGGCCATCAGGGCCTCGGTGGTCTGCCGGTCGGTGACCGGCAGGCACTGGACGAGGTCGGGCGGGGCACCCACCGACGCCAGGCTCTGACGCAGCAGGTCGACGGTGCGGGCCGCGGAGTGCCGGGCCCGGGGGTTGGGGGTGATGACCACCGCGTTGCGGGTCTTGAGCATCGGCAGGGCGTTGCCGACCACCCCGGAGCAGGGTGCCGTGGCGGGGCTGGCCACCGCGATCACCCCGATCGGCTTGGCCAGCTTGCGCAGGCCCCGCTCCGGCAGGTCCTCGATGATCCCGGTGGTGACGACCCCGTGCAGGTCGCGCAGCGTGCCGAGGACCCGGCGCCGGTAGAGCGTGAACAGGTGCTCCGGGTCGCCGAGACCGGTCTCCCGGTAGGCGAGGTCGGCCAGCGACCGTGCGGTGTCCTCCTGGTAGGCGGCCCACCCGGCGGCCGCGACCAGGTCGTCGATGCGCTCCTGCGGCCAGAACTCGACCTCCGCCTGGGCCCGTCGGGCGCGGGCCATGGTGGCGTCGACGTCGGGCGCGGCCTCCCCGGTGGACGACGCCGCATCGGACGCCGGCCCCTGCTGGCGGATCGCGGCAGGCCCGCCCGGCGGGGCGGTCAGCGTCGCGGCGGCGTCGGCCGCGCCGAGGTCAGCGCTGGACACCGGCGTGCTCCCGGTTCGAGGGGCGCGCCGAGCGTAGCCGACCGATGGTCTCCTCCAGCATCTCGTCGGTCACGGTGAGGGAGAGCCGCAGGTAGCCGGGCGCGCCCATCACCGAGGCCGGCAGCACCAGGAGGCCGTGCTCCTCCAGCAGGGCGGCGTGCGTCCAGTCGTCCGCGTCCGGCACCCGGGCCATCAGGTAGAACGTCCCCTCGCTGGGTTGGACCTCGTACCCGGCCTCGCGCAGGGCGTCGACCAGCAGGTCACGACGCTGCTCGATCGGCTTGACCTGCACGGCGTGCTGTTCGAGCTCGGGCAGGGCGAACAGCAGCGAGTTGTTCGGGAACGCCCAGCCGGTGGTCAGGCGCGCCACGGTCAGCGCCCGGCGCAGCACCGCCGGGTCGGGCGTGGTCGGCGGGATCGCCACGTAGCCGACGCGCTCGCCGGGCAGCAGCAGCGTCTTGGTGTAGGTGTGCACCAGGAAGGTGTACGGGTAGTGCGTCGCCGGGCTGGGACACGGCCGGCCACCGAACACGATGCGCCGGTACGCCTCGTCGGACAGCAGGTAGATCGGCCGGCCGTTGCGGGCGGACGCCTCCCGCAGCACCTCGGCGAGGGCGGCGAACTCGTCGTCGGTGTAGACCGCGCCGGTCGGGTTGTTCGGGCTGTTGACGATGACGGCGCTGGTGCGGGGGGTGATCGCCGCCGCGACGAGGTCCGCGTCGAGCCGCCAGGAGCCAGGCGTCAGGGCCACCGGACGGGGGACCGCCCCGACCGAGGCGATGATCGGCTCGTAGTAGAACCAGGCGGGGTCGAGGTAGATCACCTCGTCGCCCGGGTCGCAGACGCTGCGCAGGCAGATGGTCAGCCCGGCGAACGCCCCGTTGGTCAGGGCGACGTCGTCGGCGGCGAACGGCAGGCCGAGTTCCCGGCTGAGGGTGGCCGCCACCGACTCCTGGGCCGGCGGATGGTCGCGGGTGTAGGCGAACCAGTCGGTGTGCTGCGGGCTCAGGTGCCGTTGCAGGACCTCGACCAGGGCCGGCGCGGGGAACTCGTGCGGGTCGCCGAAGGCGAGGTCGATGACGCCCGGGCCGCCGCGCAGCCGCGTGTAGGACGACTGCTCGAGGTAGGCCCCCAACCGCCGGCCGTACGCGTCGGTCGCGTCGGTCATCTGCCGACTTATCCGGTGCTCCATCCTGCTCCGATCTCCACCCTGGTCCGTGGCCGGCGGGGTCGCCGGGTTCACACCTTGGCGGGTTGTGCGTCGGGGACTCTTGCGGGCAACTGACGCACGGACCGCGCGGAGAAGGTGGCGACGGTCACCAGACCGAGCACCCCGCCCGCGATGACCAGCGTCTGCGGTACGCCGATCCGCTCCGCCACCGGGCCGACGACGGCCAGGCAGAGCGGGCCCAGCACGAACGAGCCCATCGCGTCGTACGAGCTGATCCGCGACAGCGCCTCGTTGGGCACGTGGTTCTGCAGGGCGGTGTCCCACAGCACCTCGAAGATGTCGACGCAGACGCCGTTGACGAGCATCGACGCCGCGATCAGCCAGACCGGCGCACCGGCGGCGATCAGCGCGAACGGTGGGAGGAAACCGAAGGTCGCCAGCACCGCGACCCGCATCGGCCGACGGGGGCGGATCCGCATCGCCACCAGGCTGCCGCCGACCAGGCCGACGGCCTGCGCGGTGACGATCGCCGACCAGGCGGTGGCGCCGCCCAACTGTTCCTTGGCCGTCAGCGGTCCGAGCACGTAGATCGCCGAGAAGCAACCGTTGACGAACGCGAACTGCACGACCACCAGCCACACCCAGGACCGGGAGGTGAACTCCCGCCAGCCCTCACGCAGGTCGGCGAGGAGGGTGCTGGTGGCGGCCCGCCCGGGGTGGGCGACCTTGACGCCGGCGAGCAGCAGCGCCGAGCCGAGGAAGGTGGCCGCGGGCACCGCCAGCGCCCAGCCGGCGCCGAAGGCCGCCACGAGCACTCCGGCCAGGGCCGCGCCGCCGATGGTGGTGCTGTTGCGCGACAGCCGTAGCAACGCGTTGGCCGACTGGAGCTGCTCCGGGGCCACCACCTGCGGCACGACGCCGCGGGAGGCCGGCAGGAAGAGCGCGGCGGCGGCGCCGTTGACGGCGGACAACGCGACGACGACCGGCAGCGAGGGGCGGCCGGTGACGAACACCACGGTCAGGACCGCCTGCGCGGCGAAGGCCAGCAGGTCGGAGCCGACCATCAGGCGGAAGCGGTTCATCCGGTCGGCGAGGACGCCGCCGTACAGCAGCAGCGCGACCTGCGCCAGCGACCGGGCGGCGAGCACGAGGCCCAGGTCGGTGGCGGAGCCGCCGGGCGCGTCGAGGACGGCGAAGGCGAGCGCCACCGGGATCACGGCGCTGCCCAGCAGCGACAGCGTGCGGGCCAGGAACAGCATCCGGTACGACCGGTCGGCCAGGATCCGCAGGTCGTCGCGCACTGGCATCACCTCCGGTCGGACGGGTCGCGTGCCGGTCACCGGCGGCGTCACAGCGTGCCCATCATGTGGCAGGCAGACGGGTTGCCCAACCCCTAGGAGTCGGAAGAGATGTCGTGAATTGTGAGGTCAAACCCCTATAACGGCGCTGTTCGCTGACTGCACGCTCAGTCACCTGGTACAGATCGATGATCGGCACCCGCATCGGTGGGGCGTGCCCGCGTCCGGTGGTGACCCGGACCGTGGACCGGATCACCGACGGACAACGGAGGACCAGTGGGACGGCAGGAGCATCCGGTCGCGAGTGACGTCACGCAACGCGTGGCGCGGCTGTCCAGTTCGGCGCGGGCCCTGCTCGACGAGCGGCTGCGCGCCGGCCGCTCCGATCCGGCGCCCGTCGCCGGCGCCATCCCCCGGCTGGGTGCCGCCGAGGCGCCCCTGTCGTTCGCCCAGGAGCGGCTCTGGTTCATCGAGCGCCTGGAGGACGACGCCGTCCACCACAACGACGCCACCCTGCTGATCCTGACCGGCTCGCTCGACCGGGAGGCGCTGCGCAGGAGCATCGAGGAGGTCGTCCGCCGCCACGCGATCCTCCGTACCGCCTTCCGCCAGCTCGGCGAGCGGGTCGTGCAGGCCGTCACGCCGCCCGCCGCGCTGAGCATCGACGTGGTCGACCTGCCCGACGCCACCGCGCACCCCGACGACGCGGTGCTGCGGGCCGCCGTCGAGCGGGAGATGCGGGTCCCGCTCGACCTGGCCGCCGGCCAGAGCATGCGGACCGTGCTCTACCGGATCGCCCCCGACGTGCACGTGCTCGGGGTCACCGTGCACCACCTCGTCTGCGACCTGTGGTCGTTCACCATCTTCTGCCGCGAACTGGCCGCCACGTACGCCGCGTTCGCCTCCGGCGCCGCGACACCGGACCTGCCCGAGCTGCCCATCCAGTACGCCGACTACGCCGCCTGGCAGCGCACCGCCGTCAGCGAGGAACGGATGGCGGCCCACCTGCGCGAGCGGGTCGACGAGCTGTCCGGCGTGCCACCCCTGCTCGCCCTGCCCACCCGGGGCCCACGCCCGGCGGTGCAGCAGTTCGTCGGCGCCTCCGAGTGGTTCCGGCTCGGCGCCGCCGACGCGGACCGGATCCGCGCCCTCGGGCAGCGTCAGGGGGCCACCACCTACATGACCCTGCTCGCTGCCTTCACCGTGCTGCTCGCCCGGCACAGCGGGCAGCGGGACATGGTCGTCGCCAGCCCCATCGCGACGCGGGAACAGCACGAGCTGGAGCACCTCATCGGCTGCTTCCTGAACATGATCGTGGTACGCGCCGACCTGTCCGGCGAACCGACCTTCGCCGAGCTGGTGGGCCGGGTCAAGGCGGCCTCGCTGGACGCGTTCCGGCACCGCGACGTGCCGTTCGAGCGGATCGTCGCCGCGTTGCAGCCGGAGCGCAGCCGCAGCCACCAGCCGCTCGCGCAGGTCGCCTTCGTGCTCCAGAACGTGCCCACCAGCCGGCTGGACCTGCCCGAGCTGCGGGTCGACGTGCACCAGATGGAGACCGGCCGGTCCCGGATGGACCTGACGGTGAAGATCACCGAGACGGCCGACGGACTGGTCGGCGAGTTCGAGTACGACACCAGCCTCTTCACCGGCGAGTCCGTACGCGACATGGCCCGGCAGTTCGAGCTGCTGCTCGTCGAGGCGGCGCGGCAGCCCGACACGTGCGTGTGGCGGCTGCCGCTGCTCGACGACGCGCAGCGCCGACGGATCCTGCACGAGTGGAACGACACCGCCGTCGACCTCGGCCCCGAGGCGCTCGCGCACCGGCTGGTCGAGGCGCAGGCGCGACGTACGCCGGACGCGGTGGCGGTCGTCGAGGGCAACGTCCGTACGACGTACCGCGAACTCGACGAACGGGCCAACCGCCTGGCGCACCACCTGCGCGACCTCGGTGTCGGCGTGGAGGACCCGGTGGCGGTGTGCCTGCCGCGTTGCACGGCCGAGGTGGTGGCGATCCTGGCGGTGTTCAAGGCCGGCGGCTGTCACCTGCCGGTCAACCCGCGCGACCCGCAGGCCCGCCGCGACGCGCTGCTCGGCCAGGTCCGTCCGGCGGTCGCGATCTCCGCCGGGGACCTGTGCGACGAGGTGTGGAGCCCCGGCCGGCGCATCATCGACCTGGACGGGGAGTCGTCGCTGACCGCCACGTGCCCCGCCACCGACCCCGCCGTGTCCCTGCACCCGGACAACCTCGCCTACACGCTGTTCACCTCCGGCTCCACCGGGCAGCCCAAGGGCGTGCAGGTCACCCACCGCGGGTTCACCAACCGGATGCTGTGGGCGCAGCGCAACTTCCCGCTGGGCCCGGAGGACCGGGTGCTGCGCAAGGCCGCCTGCACCTTCGACGTCTCGCTGGACGAGCTGTTCCGGGCGCTGTTCAACGGCGCGGCCAGCGTGCTGATGCCCGAGACGGCGACCTTCGACCCGCGCCGGCTGGCGGGGGTCATCGCCCAGCACGGCGTGACCGACGCCGACTTCGCGCCGACCGCCCTGCGCGAGGTGCTGCTCACCGCCGACGCCGCCGACCTGAAGTCGCTGCGGCGGATCGTCTCGGGCGTGGAGGAACTCACCCCCGAGACGCAGCGGCTGGTCTTCGACCGGCTCGACGTCGCCATGTTCAACCTGTACGGCCCGACCGAGGTGTCGGTCTCCTGCACCGCCTGGCCGTGCGACCCCGCCGACGAGCGGCCGTTCGTCCCGATCGGCCGTCCGATGGCCAACGTCCGGGTGTACGTGCTCGACGAGGCGATGCAGCCCGTCCCGCCGGGCGTGGCGGGCGAGGTGTACGTCGGCGGCGCCGGGCTGGCCCGGGGCTACCTCGACAACCGCGCCCTGACCGCGGAGCGGTTCCTGCCCGACCCGTACGCCGGCACGCCCGGCGCTCGCGTCTACCGCACCGGCGACCTGGCCCGGTTCGGGCCGGACGGCGTCCTGGAGTTCCTCGGCCGGGGCGACGGGCAGCTCAACCTGCGCGGCTACCGCATCGAGCCGGGCGAGGTGGAGTCCGCGCTGCGCCGCCACCCGGCGGTCCGCGAGGCCGCCGTCGTCGTACGCCGGGACCCGCCCGGGCGCGACGCGCGACTGGTCGGATACGTCGTCGGCGACGGCCTGCCGGGCACCGCGGAGCTGCGCGCGCACCTGCGCCGGCGGCTGCCGGACTACCTGGTCCCGGCCGCCTTCGTGAGCCTTCCCGGGCTGCCGCTGACCAACCACGGGAAGCTCGACGTCGCGGCGCTGCCGCCCCCGGGTCATGACGAGCAGCCCGGCGCTGCCGGCGCCGACGGCCCGCGTGACGAGCGCGAGCGGGTGCTGCTGGACATCTGGTGCGACGTGCTCGGGCGCGAGGGCATCGGCATCCACGACGACTTCTTCGACCTCGGTGGCGACTCCCTCACGGCCACCCGGATCGTGGCGATGGCGGGCGCGAAGCTGGGGGTGGACGTCGAGGTCGCGGTGATCTTCGACGCGCCGACCGTCGCGGAACTGGCCGCCCGTCTCCTGCCCGGCCAGCCGTGACACCCGGTCCGACCCCTGTGCAGCGAGTGGAGAGCCAGATGACCGAGCACACCGGCGCGTTGACCCATGAGGCGACGGACGTCGTCAACCTGGGCGCCGCCCTGTCCCACCAGGCGCGGTTCCAGCCCGGCAGCCCCGCCCTGCACCTGGTGGCCGAGGACGGCTCGACCGACACGGTGGACTACGCGACGCTCGACGCCCGGGCCCGCCGCGTCGGCGCGGCCCTGGCCGGGCACTGCCGCCCGGGGGACCGGGTGCTGATGCTCGTCGGGGCGGGCGTCGACTTCCTCGCCGGCTTCTTCGGTTGCCTCTACGCCGGCACCGTGCCGGTGCCGCTGGCCGCCCGGCTCAACCGGGCCAGCGCCCCGGTGGTCGGCCGGATCCTCGACGACGCGCAGGCCACCGCCGTGCTGGCCGCCCGCGCGGTCACCGCCGCGGTCGACCTGGGCACGCTCATGCCCGGTCGCCGGCTGCCGGTCCTGGAGATCGAGTCCCTCGACGCCGCCCCCGCCGGCTGGCAGCCGGTGGTGGACGAGGGCGGGCTGGCGTTCCTCCAGTACACCTCGGGCACCACCAGCACCCCCAAGGGCGTGATGGTCAGCCACGCGAACCTGCTGGAGAACCTGCGGGCCATCCGTCGCTCCTTCGCCTTCGACGACGAGACCGTGATGGCCTCCTGGCTGCCCCCGCACCACGACATGGGACTGATCGGCACCCTGCTGACGCCCGTGTACCTCGGGGTGCCGACGGTGCTGATGGACCCGGCGACGTTCATCCGTACGCCCGTGCGGTGGCTCGAGGCGATCAGCCGCTACCGGGCCACCATCAGCGGCGGGCCCAACTTCGCCTACGACCTGTGCGTACGCAAGGTCGCCCCGGCCGACCGCGCCGCCCTGGACCTCAGCTCCTGGCGGGTGGCCTTCAACGGCGCGGAGCCGGTACGCGCGGCGACCCTGCGCGCCTTCGCCGAGGCGTTCGCCCCGCACGGCTTCGACGAGCGGGCCTTCCTGCCCTGCTACGGGCTGGCCGAGGCGACGCTCCTGGTCGCCGGGCGGGCCCGCCCGCAGCGCCCCGTCGTGACCACCGTGGCCGACGATGACCCGACCGCCTCCGCCGCCGCCCGCCCCGGCACGGAGGTCGTCGGCTGCGAGATCCTGCCCGAGGCGGAGGTCCGGATCGTCGACGCGGCCGGCCAGCCCGTCGCCGATGGCACCGCAGGCGAGATCTGGGTCCGCGGCGGCAGCGTCGTCGACGGGTACTGGAACCGGCCGGAGGAGTCCGCCCGCACGCTGCACGCCACCCTCGGCGACGACCCCGCCGACGGCCCCTACCTGCGCACCGGCGACCTCGGCTTCCAGCAGGACGGGCACCTGTACGTGCGGGGCCGGATCAAGGAGACGGTGGTCATCCGGGGCCAGAACCACTATCCGGACGACATCGAGCAGACCGTCCGCGCCGCCTGCCCCCGCCTCGGCGGGCGGATCGCGGCGTTCGGTGTGGACGTCGCCGACGACGGCCACGGCGTCGGCGAGGCCGTGGTCCTGTGGTACGAGACCCGCTCCGACAAGGCGTCGGACGAGGCGCCGGCCATCGCCGAGGCGGCCCGCCGTGCCGTGGTGACGGTGCACGGGCTGGACCTGCACCGGGTGCTGGCCGTACCGCCGGGCACCATCCCCGTCACCACCAGCGGCAAGACGCGGCGGGGCGACTGCGCCCGGGCGTACGCCGCGGGCAGCGCCACGATCGTCGCGGACGACCCCCTGCGCCCGGCCGCGCGCCCCGCGCCGGCCGCCGCGCCGGCGCAGGCGCAGCGGCTGCGGGTCCTGGCCGGCGGGCTGATCGAGGTCGACCCGGAGCGGATCGACCCGGAGCGCACCCTGCCGGAGCTGGGGTTCGACTCGCTGCGCGCCGTGGAGCTGCAACACCTGATCGAGGGGGAGTGGGGCGTCCGCCCGTCCCTGACCGACCTGCTGGGCGACAGCACGGTGGCCGAACTGGCCGCCGCGCTGCCGGCCGCGCCCGCGCCGGCCGACCCACCCGCCGCCGCGCCCGCCGCCGACCGGCCCTACCCGCTGTCGTACGGCCAGCGCGCCATCTGGTTCCAGGGCGCCCTCGCCGACGACCCGGCCAACCTCAACCTGTCCCGCGCCGTCACCGTCGACGGCGAGCTGGACGTCGACGCGCTGGCCCGCGCGGTGCGCGACCTCGGCGTCCGGCACCCGGCCCTGCTGACCCGCTACGACGACGCCGGCGCCGAGGTCACCCAGCGGGTGGTCGGCGACGCCGAGATCACGCTGGACGTACGCGACGCGACCCACTGGCCGGCGGGCCGCCTCGACGCCGAGATCGAGGCGGAACTCGGGGTCGGCTTCGACGGCCCGCCCCTGCTGCGCGCCGTGCTGTTCCGGCAGGCGGCGGACCGCCACACGCTGCTGCTGTGCACCCACCACAGTGTCATGGACGTGTGGTCGCTGGCGGTGCTGGTCGAGGACCTGGCGACCGGCTACGGCCGGCACGCCGCCGGGGACGACGCGGCGCCACCGGCGCCCACCGCCCACCCGGCCGAGTTCGTCGCCTGGCAGCGCTCCTTCCTGGACGGCGCGGCCGGCCGGGAGTTGACCGCGACGTGCCAGGCGCAGGTCGCCGACCTCGTGCCGCTGGACCTGCCGACCGACCGGCCCCGCCCGTCGGTGCGCACGTTCCGGGGCGCCGCCCACGCCTTCCGGCTCGGCCCCGACCTGTGCGCCGGGATCGACGCGTTGGCCGCCTCGCACGGGGTCAGCCGCACCGCCGTGCTCTTCGCCGGCTACGCGGCCGTGCTGTCGCGCTACGCCGGCCAGGCGGAGTTCCCGCTCGGCTTCGTGCACGCGGGCCGGGTCCGGGGCCGCTTCGCCGACCTGGTCAGCTACCTGGTCAACCCGCTGGCGGTGCCGGTGGACCTGTCGGGCGACCCGGAGTTCGGCGCCCTGGCCCGGGCGGCGCACGACGCGGTGCTGGCCGCCTCCGACCGCGCCGAGGTGCCGTTCGGGCGGATCGTCGAGGGGCTCGGGCAGGCCGCCGACCCCAGCCGCGGCGCGCTGATCAGCGCGGCCTTCGCCTACCAGCACGGGCGCGGCACCGACCGGCTCGGCCTCGCGCCGATGGTGCTCAACCACGAGGGGGCGCTGGGGGACTGGGCCGGGCTGCGGGTACGCAACCGGCCGGTGCGGCAGCGGGCCACCTACTACGACCTCTCCCTCTACCTGGGCGAGCACGGCGGCGAGCTGCTGGGCACCTTCGACTACAGCACCGACCTGTTCGACGCCGACACGGTGGGCGTGCTGGCCGAGGCGCTGACCGCGCTGCTCGCCGCGGCCGTCGCGGCGCCGGCGACCCCGGTCGGCGCACTGCCCCTGCTGAGCGCCGAGGGGCAGCGGCGGGTGCTGGTGGAGTGGAACGACACCACGGCCGACTACGACACCGACCGCTGCGCGCCGGAGATCGTCGCCGAGCAGGCCCGCCGGAGTCCGCACGCGCCGGCCGCGATCGACGACACCACCCGCTTGACGTACGCCGAACTGAACGCGGCGGCCAACCGGCTGGCCCACCGGCTGATCCGGCTGGGCGCCGGCCGCGGCACCCGGGTCGGCCTGCTGGTGCCCCGCTCCACGGTCAGCCTCACCGCCGTGCTGGCGATCCTCAAGACCGGTGCGGCCTACGTGCCGCTCGACCCGTCGTACCCGGTGGACCGGCTGCGGTTCATGCTCGCCGACTCCGGGGCCCGGCTGCTGGTCGCCGCCCCCGACGCGGCCGCCGACCTGCCCGACGTCGAGGTGGTCGACCCGGCCGGGGAGCCGCTCGCCGCCGAGGACGACCGCGACCCGCGGCCCACGGCCCACCCCGACGACGTGGCCTACGTCGTCTACACCTCCGGGTCGACCGGCACCCCGCGCGGTGTCCTCGGCCTGCACCGGGGCATCGTCAACCGGCAGCGGTGGATCATGGACCGCTTCCCGATGGGGCCGGACGAGGTGGGCAGCCACAAGACCTCGCTGAGCTTCTTCGACTCCGGCGGCGAGATGTTCCTCCCGCTCTTCGCCGGCGCCCCGCTCGTCGTGGTGCCCGAGGACGTCGGGCGCGACCCGGTCCGCCTGGTCGACCTGCTCGCCCGGCACCGGGTCACCCGCCTGGTGGCCGTACCGTCGCTGCTGCGGGCCATCCTCGACGGTGTCCCCGACGCCGGGGAGCGGCTGTCGGCGCTGCGCTACTGCCACTCCAGCGGCGAGGCGCTCACCCCGGACCTGGCCGCGCGCTGGCTGGCCGCCCTGCCGGGCTGCGTCCTGGTCGACCTGTACGGTTCGTCGGAGATCTCCGCCGACGTGACCCTGGACGTGGTCACCGGACCCGAGCGGGTCGGCAGCGTCGGTCGGCCCATCGGCAACACCCGGGTGTACGTCCTGGACGAGGCCCTGCGGCCGGTGCCGCCCCGCTTCGCCGGCGAGGTGTACGTCGGCGGGGCCGGCCTGGCCCGTGGCTACCTGGACCAGCCCGCGTTGACCGCGGCGCGGTTCGTCCCCGACCCGTACGGCAGCGGCGAGCGGCTGTTCCGCACCGGTGACCGGGGCCGGTTCAGCCACGACGGGCGGCTGGAGTTCCTGGGCCGGGCCGACCACCAGGTGAAGGTCCGTGGCTTCCGGATCGAGCTGGGCGAGATCGAGGCGACGTTGCGGGCCCACCCCGGGGTGGCCGCCGCCGTGGCCGCGCTCGCCGAGGCGCCGGGCGGCGGGGAACAGCGGATCGTGGCGGCGGTCGTGCCCCGGCAGCGCAGCGGGTCCCCCGCCTCGACCGGCGTCGGTCCGGGCGGGGCGCCGGCCACCAACCGGGTGTCGGACTGGCGGCTGCTCTACGACCGGATGTACACCGAGGCCGGTCCCGCCGAGGAGGCCCAGCAGGCGATCTGGACCAGCAGCTACACGGGCGCGCCGTTCACCGACGTCGAGATGGGCGAGTGGATCGACCAGGCGGTCCGGCGCATCCGCGAGCTGCGCCCCCGCCGGCTGCTGGAGCTGGGCTGCGGCACGGGCAACCTGACGCTGGCGCTGGCGCCGGACTGCGAGACGTACGTCGGCACGGACTTCTCCGCCGCCGGCCTGAGGGTGCTCGAACAGCGGCTCGACGCCGAGGGGATCGACCGGGGCTCCGTCACGTTGCTGCTGCGCGAGGCCGACGACGTCACCGGCATCGAGGCCGTCAGCTTCGACACCGTGGTGCTGCACTCGGTGACCCAGTACTTCCCCAACCACGACTACCTGCGCGAGGTGCTGCGCGCGGCGGTCACGGCCGCCGCGCCCGGCGGGCGGATCTACCTCGGCGACGTACGCGACCTGGACCTGCTGGAGGTGTTCCACGCCTCGGTGGAGCTGGGCGCCGAACCGGAACCCGGCCTGACCGTGGGCGAGCTGCGCCGCCGCGTCGCCGCCCGGGTGCTCGCCGACGACGAACTGGTGCTGGCACCGGACCTGTTCCTCACCGCGCCGGACTGGCTGCCCGGGGTGACCGGGGTGGAGCTGCACCTCAAGCGCGGCCGGCAGGCCAACGAGCTGAGCGCGTTCCGCTACGACGTCGTCCTGCACGTGGGCGCCGACCCGCAGCGCCCCGCCACCGACCCGCTGGACCCGCTGCGGCTCGACTGGGCCGGCGACGCCCTGGACGTCGCCCGGCTGCGCAGCCTGCTGCGCAGCAACCGCAACCGCCCGGTGGAGGTGCGCGGCGTGCCGAACGCGCGGCTGGTCACGGTCGCCGGCCCCGTACGCCGGCTGGCCGGGCTCGCCGACGCGGACCCGGTGACGCGCCCGGCGGGCGGGCTGCCGGCCGGGGTCGACCCGGAGGACTGCTGGAGCATCGGCGAGGCGCTGGGCCGGCGCACCTCGGTCGTGCCGTCGACCGAACGCGACCCGTACGCGATGGACCTGCGGTTCTGGCCGGCGGGCCGGCCCGACGACGCGGTCGGCTGGACGCCGCCGGGCACCCGGCGCGGCGGGTGGTCGGAGCTGGCCAACGACCCGCTGCGCGCCACCGCCCGGCGGGACCTGCTGCACGACCTGCGTACCCACCTACGGCAGCGGCTGCCGGAGTTCATGGTGCCGCTGCTGCACCTGGTCGACGAGCTGCCCACCACGGCGACCGGCAAGGTGAGCCGACGCGCCGTGGCGGCCGAGGCCACCGAGGCGATGGCCCGCCTCGGCGCGGGCGCCACGGCCCGGCCGCCCACGGCGGGCGGCGGCGGGCTCCAGGCCCAGGTCACCGAGGTCTGGCTGGACGTCCTCGGCGTCGGCGCCGTCGGGCTCGACGACAACTTCTTCGACGTCGGCGGCAACTCGCTGAGCCTGGTGCAGGTGCACATCCGCCTCCAGGAGCTCATCGGCCGGCAGTTCCCGCTGGTCGACCTGTACGAGCACACCACCGTGCGCAAGCTCGCCGAGCACCTCGGCGAGCCCGCGCGCCCGGCGGCGGAACCGCCCGCCGACCCCGGTCCCGACCGCACCGAGCAGGTGGCGAACCGCCGCCGGCTGATGCGCCAGCGAATCCAGGAAGTGGGAAGTCGATGAGCAGCGAGATGGACATCGCCGTCGTGGGGATGAGCGGACGGTTCCCGGGTGCGGCGAACGTCGCCGAGTTCTGGGAGCTGCTCCGCGACGGTGTGGACGCCGGCCGCCAGCTGACCCCCGCCGAGCTGGACGCCGTCCCGGCCGCGGAACGCACCGACCCGGCGTACGTGCCGATGTGGTCGGGCATCGAGGGCGCCGACCGGTTCGACGCCCAGTTCTTCGGCTACTCGCCGACCGACGCGACGCTGATCGACCCGCAGCACCGGATCCTGCTGGAGTGCTCGTGGGAGGCGCTGGAGGACGCCGGCTACGACAGCCGCCGCTTCCCCGGCGACATCGCCGTGTACGCCGGCTGCGGCCTGAACCAGTACCTGCTCTACCACCTGCTGCCCCAGCAGGAGCTGGTCGACTCCGCCGGCCGCCTCGGCATGGCCGTCGCCAGCGACAAGGACAACCTGGCCACCCGCATCTCGTACAAGCTCGACCTGACCGGGCCGAGCATGACGGTGCAGACCAACTGCTCGTCGGCCCTGGTCGGGCTGCACCACGCGATCGGCAGCCTGCTCGACTACCAGTGCGACATGGCGATCGTGGGCGCGGTCAGCGTCAAGAACCCGGTGCCGCGTGGCTACCGGCACGAGGCCGACGGCATCAACTCGCCCGACGGGCGCTGCCGGGCGTTCGACGCCGAGGCCGCCGGCTACCACCTGGGCGACGGCGCGGGCGTGGTGGTGCTGCGCCGCCGGGAGGACGCCGAGGCCGCCGGCGACCGGATCTACGCCCTGGTCAAGGGCTCGGCGGTGAACAACGACGGCGCCGGCAAGGTCAGCTTCGTGGCGCCCGGCCGGCCGGGTCAGGTGCGGGTGATCCGCCGGGCGCTGCGGGTCGCCGACGTCGAGGCGAACTCCATCCAGTACGTCGAGGCCAACGGCAGCGGCACGCTGATGGGCGACTCGATCGAGGTGTCCGCCCTGGAGGAGGCGTACGGACCCGCCGCCCCCGGCGCCGAGTGGGCCATCGGCTCGGTCAAGCCGAACGTCGGCAACCTCGACACCGCCTCCGGCGTGACCTCGCTGATCAAGGCGGTCCTCGCCGTGCACCACGGCGAGCTGCCGCCGTCGATCCACTACCGCAAGCCCAACCCGCAGACCTCGCTCGACCGGGGGCCGTTCCGCGTCAACGACATGCTGCGGGACTGGCCGGAGGGGGCGGGGCCGCGCCGGGCCGCGGTCAGCTCGTTCGGCGTCGGCGGGACCAACGCGCACGTCATCCTCGAACAGGCGCCGCCGCCCGCGCCGCCGGGGCCGAACCCGCCCGCCGTGCTGCTCACCGTCTCGGCGGCCGGCGGCGAGGCGCTGGCCGCCGCCGCCAACCGGCTCGCCGAGCACCTCGGGCGGCACCCGGAGCAGGACCTCGCCGACATCGCCTACACCAGCCAGGTCGGGCGGCGCGCGTTCCGGCACCGGGCCTTCGTGGTGGCCGCCGACGCCGGGGAGGCGGCCCGCGCGCTGTCCGCCGTCGGCGCGGCGGAGGCGTCGCCCGAGGCGACCCCGGTGGCGTACGCGTTCGGTGCCACCTGCCCCGACCTGGCCGCGCTGTGCGACGCCCTGCCCCGGCTGCGGGCGGAGGTCGACCGGGCGGCCGGCGAGCTGGGCCTCGACCGGGGCCCCGCCCCGGCGGGCTCCGACGCGGCCACCGTCACCGGGCAGCTCGCGCTCGCCCGGCTGCTGGCCGCCTGCGGCGTGTCCCCGGCCGCCGTCCACGGCCACGGCGCGGGCGCCGTGACGGCGGCCGTCGTCGACGGCCGCTGGACGGTGGCGGAGGCCGGGCGCGCCCTGCGTGCCGGCGGCCACCCGCCCGCGCCGGCCGGGACGCCGGCCGAGGCCGCCGTCACGCTGGCCGTCGGACCGGCCGAGGCGTCGACGCTGGCCCTGACCGACGACGCCGGCAGCCTCCGGGGGCTGCTCGGCGCACTCGGCGAGCTGTGGCGCCGGGGCGTCGAGGTGGACTGGGCCGCCCTGCACGAGGGCGCGTCGCGGCGTCGCGTCGGCCTGCCGACGTACCCGTTCCAGCGCTCGCGGCACTGGGTCGACCCGGTGGCCGTGGCGCCCGTGACCGGCACGGCGCCGACGGCCCCGGCCGCCGAGGCCCAGCCCGCCGCCGGGACGGTCCTCGAGGAGGCGGTGGCCGCCGTGTGGCGACGCCGGCTCGGGGTGGACCGGATCGGGCTGCACGACTCGCTGCTGATGCTCGGCGCGGACTCGCTCAACGCCGCCCGGACGCTGCGGGACCTCGCCCAGGCCTTCCACGTCGAGCTGCAACTCGGCGTGTTCCTGGAGACCCCCACCGTCGCCGCGCTCGCCGCGGTGATCGACGGCAAGCTGCGCGAGGCGCAGGAGATCCGGGCCGCGCTCGCCGCGGTCGCCGAAGAGGGAGCGTGAGCCCCGTGTCCGACGTCAGCTTCATCACCGTGGTCCCCCGGGTACGGGACCTCACGCAGTACTCGCAGACGGCGATGTCCGTCATCCGCCGCACCGACGCGGCGGACCTCGACGGGGTGCTCATCTTCACCGGCAGCGGCGCGGTGCTCGACCCCTGGATCCTGGCGACCGCCGCGGCGGCCGGCACCACCCGGCTCAGCCCGCTGGTCGCGGTGAACCCCGTCTACCAGCACCCGTTCACCGCGGCCCGGATGGTCGCCTCGCTCGGCCTGCTCTACCAGCGGCGGATCGACCTCAACCTGATCACCGGCACCGCCGTGAGCGACCTGGACGCGCTCGGCGACCGGCTGGACCACGACGACCGGTACGCGCGCCTCGCCGAGTACGTCGAGATCATGATGGGGGTGCTGGGCAGCCGCCGCCCGTTCAGCTTCGACGGGCGGTTCTACCAGGTGTCCCGGTTGCAGCTCACCCCCGGCCTGCCCGCGCACCTGCTGCCCCGGCTGTTCGTCGCGGGGCAGTCCCCGGCGGCCCGGCAGGTGGCCGAGCGGGTGGGCGCCACCAGCATCCAGATGCTCACGGCGGCCCGGCCCGACGCCGACGGCGCGCCGGCCGGCGCGCTGAACTTCGGGCTGCTGACCCGGGCGACGGCGGAGGAGACCGAGCGGGTCGCCGAGGCCCGCTTCCCGGAGGACCCGGACGGCGCGAAGATCACCGCGGTTACCATGGCCAACACCGACTCCGTCTGGAAGCAGCGGCTCTTCGCCGAGGCGGAGGCGGGCCACGGCGCCGTCACCGTCGACCCGGCGTACCGGCTCGCGCCGTTCCGCTCCGGCCAGGCGGACGGGCCGTACCTGGTGGCCGACCACGCCGGCGCCGTAGAGCGGCTGCTGGCCATGATCCGGGCCGGGGTACGCACGTTCGTGCTGGACACCCCCACCGACGACGAAGACTTCCACAACCTCGCAACGGTCGTCCGGAGCGTCCGTGACCGACTGCGGGTCGACCCGACCGAGGGAGCGCGATGAACCAGCCTTTCGCCAGCCACGACCTCGTCCACGCCCGGCCCAACCTGGCGCTGGAACCGCTGATCCACCGGTACTACGCCTGGCTGAACCTGGTGTCGCCGGTGCCGGCGGCGATGAACTTCGCCAAGCTGCACGTACCGCTGCTGCGCTCGTTCCTCGACGCACCGGCGCTGCACCGCCGCTCGGCGCGCGACCCGAAGCTGCGCGGCGGCATGTTCGTCGACCTGGAGGACGACCAGCTCGACGGGGTGTCCGACCTGGCGACCCGCCTCGCCGACGGACCCATGCCGGAGCTGTCGGCGGCGATGGACGAGCTGACGGTCAACCTGGAGAAGCTCGCCGACGGGTTCGACCTGACGCCCCGCTACGGCGAGATCCCGCCGGCCCTGCGCGGCTACGTCGAGCTGGTCTACGACCTCAACGACCACGCCCGGATCCGGCTCGCCGAGCGGATGCTCTACCGGTCGCGGCACTTCGACGAGACCGCCCACTCGGTGGACCTGTCGCTGGCCACCGGCGACGAGCGGCCCTTCGCGATGACCACGCCCCGGTTCCCGGGCAACGGGCACGTGCAGGCCACCATGCCGCTGCGGGACCCCCGCATCGACCTGCTCTTCTCCACCATGACCACGGCCCGCCCGTTCGGCGAGCTGCGGGAGGCGTTCGACGTCTCCGACGCCGACCTGGCCACCTTCAGCGGGCTGTTCTCCGCCGAGCCCGGCGGGAGCCCCGACCGCAACCTGGACGGCCCGGGGCTGCGGGTGCGCTACTTCGGGCACGCCTGCGTGGTCGTCCAGTCCGGCCCAGTCACCGTGATGACCGACCCGTTCCTGTCCGACGCCCTCGGCGACGGCGACCGGTACGCGTACGCCGACCTGCCCGACGTCATCGACTACGTGCTGATCACGCACGGGCACCAGGACCACCTCGAACTGGCCACCCTGCTGAAGCTGCGGCACCGCATCGGCACGGTGGTCGTGCCGAAGACCGCCGCCGGGGCGTTGCAGGACCCGTCGCTGCGGCTGTGCCTGGAGGCGCTCGGCTTCCCCAACGTGGTCGACGTGGAGCCGGGCGAGACCATCGAGCTGCCCGACGGGCAGATCGTGGTGTGCCCGTTCGTCGGCGAGCACTGCGACCTCGACATCGCCGCGAAGGTCACCTACTCGGTGCGTACCGGAGGGAAGAACCTCTACTTCGGCGCGGACAACCGCTGCGTCGACCCCGCCCTGTTCGGCCACATCCACGACATGATCGGCGACGTCGACATGGCGTTCCTCGGCATGGAGTGCGACGGCGCCCCGCTGTCCTGGATGTACGGCCCGCTCTTCTCCCGCCGCATCGACCAGAAGATGAGCCGCAGCCGCAAGCTCAACGGCTCCGACGCCGTCGAGGCGATGGGCATCGTGCGGCGGCTGCGGGCCCGGCAGGCGTACGTGTACGCAATGGGCCGCGAGCCCTGGCTGGTGTTCGTCATGGCCACGAACTACACCGACGAGTCGTACCAGCTCAAGCAGATGGCGGAGTTCTTCCAGCGCTGCGCCGACGTCGGGGTGCCGGCGCGGGAACTCTACGGACGGGCCGACCTGGCATGAGCCGCACCTGGACTTGCCGTTCGCAGTACGTGGCCACCCGCGACGGGACCCGGCTGGCCGCGTACGTCTTCCGGCCGGTCGGCCAGCGCGAGCCCGCGCCGGCCGTCTGGGCCCACGACCGCTACCACCAGGTGTCGCCGCGCCCCGGGCGCGACGACTTCCTGGCGGTGGTACGGGCGGAACTGGCGGACGTCGACCTCACCGACATCGACGACCTCGGCGTGGCCGAGGTGGCCCCCGGGGAGGTGACGCTGCGGGCCTTCCCGATCGCGCAGCGCCTGCTGGCCCGCGGCTACGTCGTGGTGGTGGTGGACAGCCGCGGCAGCGGCGCGTCGTTCGGCACCAGCGACGGTCCGTTCGGGGCGGCCGAGGCGACCGACACGTACGACGTCACCGAGTGGATCGCCGCCCAGCCCTGGTGCGACGGTCGGGTCGGCATGTTCGGCCGCTCCTACCTGGGGGTGTCGCAGTACCTGGCGGCGAGCACCGCCCCACCGCACCTGGTGGCGATCTTCCCGCAGATGGCGCTGTTCGACCTGCACCGCTTCGCCTGGGACGGCGGGGTGTTCCGGGACGACTTCGCCCGCGCCTGGGGCGAGGACGTGCGCGACCTCGACCTGCGTGGTCCCGTCGCGCCCCTCGACGACGACCCCGACGGTCTCCTGCTGGCCGCCGCCCGCGAGCAGCACGTGGCGAACCGGGACGTCCGGACGATGTTCGCCGGCCTGCCCGCACGCGAGTCCCGGCTGGCCGACACCGGCGAGGCGGCGTACCTGACCCGCAGCCCGTCGGAGCTGCTGGAGGCGATCAACGCCTCCGGGGTCGCCGTCTACCACCTGGGCGGCTGGCACGACGTCTGGGCGCGCGACGCGACCGAGTGGGCCCGCCGGCTGACCGTGCCGCACCGGGTGGTCATCGGTCCCTGGCCGCACACCGGGGGCGTGCTGGGCGGCGCCGGCTACAACCTGGCCGACGAGCACGTGCGCTGGTTCGACCACTGGCTGCGCGGCAGGGACACCGGGATCATGGACTCCCCGACCGTCCGGTACCACGTGCTGGGCGCCGACGAGTGGCGCACCGCCCGGTCCTGGCCGCCGGAGCCGGCGACGACCGGCACCTGGCACCTCGGCCCGGCCGGCGAGCTGGGACCGGAACCCCGGGTCGGTGAGGCCCGCCGGTACGAGGTGGACTACGCCACCACGTCCGGCAAGACCAGCCGGTGGGCCAGCGGCTACGGCTCGCCCTTCCAGCGGCCGGACATGACCGACAACGACACCCGGGCGCTGTGCTGGACCTCGGCGCCGCTGACCGAGGCGGTCGAGCTGGTCGGCGCCCCGCTGCTGCGCCTGGCGGCCCGGGTCTCCGACGGTCCGGCGGACGTCTTCGCCTTCCTCGAGTCGGTCGCCCCCGACGGCACGTCCCTGTACGTGACCGAGGGCTGCGGCCAGCTCGACGGCGCCGCCCGCCTGGAGATCGAGCTGCACCCCATCGCCTACCGGTTCGCGGCCGGCGAGCGGATCCGGCTGGCGATCACCGGGGCGGACGCCGACAACGCGCTGACCGTGGTGCGCGACGTCGCGCCGGTGCTGACGGTGCGCCACGACGCCGACGCCGCCCCGACACTGGAGCTGCCCCGCGCGGTGGCGTCCGAACGCCGGGACGCCGACGACGCGGTCGACGGGGTCACCGCCCCGCTCTCGGTGGCGCAGCGGGCGATCTGGTTGGCCGAGCAGGCCGGCACGAGCGGGGCGGCGTACCACCTCGCCGCGGCGGTCGAGCTGACCGGGCCGGTGGACACCGGCGCGCTGCACGCGGCGGTCGACGAGATCGTCCGGCGGCACGAGGCGCTGCGGACCACCATCGTCGAGATCGACGAGGAGCCGGTCCAGCGCATCCACCCGGCGACGCCGCTGGGCATCGCGCGGCTCGACCTCAGGGACTCCTCCGGCGACGGCTGGGCGAACGACGAGCGGGTGACGGGCCTGCGGGACCGCCGGTGGGACCTCGCCCGGGAGTGGCCGATCCGGGTGGCGACCGTGCTGCTGCCCGCCGACCGGACGGCGTTGCTGCTGGTGGTGCACCACGTCGCCGCCGACCCGACGGCGGCGGAGATCTTCTTCGCCGAACTGGCCCGGCTCTACCCCTCGTACGCGCTGGGGGAGCCGGTCCGGCTGCCGGACGTGCCGTGCCAGTACGCGGACGTGGCCCGCCGGCAGCAGGCCGAGCTCGCCGGGCCCGGCGCGGCCGACCAGCTCGCCCGTTGGCGGCGTTACCTGGACGGCGCCCCGCAGGTGATCACCCTGCCCACGGACCGGCCCCGGCCGCCGGTGCTGGACCACCGGGGCGGGTCGGTGCGCTTCGCCATCGACGACGACCTCGCCGCCCGGCTCGTGGCGGCGGCCGCCGCCGCGCGGACCAGCCCGTTCACCCTGCTGACCGCCGCGTTCGCCCGCACCCTTAACGCGTACGGCGCGGGCGACGACCTGCTGATCGGCACGCCGAGCCTGCAACGCGACGACGAGTCGACCCGCGACCTGATCGGCTGCCTGGTCAACCTGCTGCCGCTGCGGATCCGGGTCGACTCCGACGCCACCGTGGCCCAGTTCCTGCACGACGTACGCGGCGCGGTGCTGACCGCGCTGGAGCTGCGCCGGGTGCCCTTCGACACGCTGGTCGGCGAGCTGCGCCTGCGGCGGGACCCGGCGGTCTCCGCGCTGGTGCAGGTGTCCGTCCGCTTCGGTCGGGCGGTGCCGGACCGGTTCCGGCTCGGTGCGGTCGAGGCGCTGCGGTTGGAACCGCCGGAGTGGACCTCGGCGAAGTACGACCTGGCGCTGGCCGTGAACCAGGTCGGCGAGGACCGGATGGTGGGCAGCCTCGACTTCCGCCTCGCCCTGTTCGACCGGGCCACCGTCCAGCGGATCCTCGACTCCCTGCTGACGGTGCTCGACCAGCTCGTCTCCGACCAGGAGCGGCCGGTGGGAGAGGTGTCCGCCATGCCCCGCCGGGAGCTGCGGACCGTGCTCGACGGCTGGAACCCGGCGCGGCTGCCGGACGAGTTGGTCGGCCGGGACGACCTGCCGGCGGTGGCCCGCTGCTACGTCCTCGACGACCGCGCGCGGCCCGTGCCGGTCAACACCCCCGGGCGGCTCTGGATCGCCGGGGCGGGCGACGTCGACGACCCGTACGCCGGGACGCCGGGGGCACGGATGCGGGACACCGGGGCCACCGTGCGGTGGAGCGCGGCGGGACGGCTGGAACTGGTGCCCGCCGCCACCGGGCAGCCGACCGACCCGCCGCAGGCCGCCCCGGACACGGCGCAGCCGCCCGCCGCGCCGTCCGGCCCGGCGGGCGACGACGGCCGCTCCGAGGTGCTCGAGCAGCTCGGGCAGATCTGGGCCGCCCTGCTCAAGGTCGACGGCGTCGACCCCGGGGACGACTTCTTCGACCTGGGCGGCGACTCGCTCTTCGCGATCCGCCTGATCAGCCGGATCCGCAAGGCGTACCAGGTCCGGTTGTCCCTTCAGGACGTGTTCGCGGCGCCGACGCTGGGCGAGCAGGTCGACCTGGTCCGCGAACGGCAGGCGTCGTGACCGGGCCGGTCTTCTATCCCTGGTCCGCGCAGGAGGAGATCGATCCGGTCCGCGTGGCCGGCGGCGCGGGCAGTTGGTTCTGGGACGAGCAGGGCAACCGCTGGCTCGACCTGCACGCCCAGATGGGCAACCTGCATCTGGGCCATCAGCACCCGGCCCTGGTGGCGGCGGTGCGTGAGCAGGCCGGCCGGATGTGCACGATCGCGCCGTCGTTCGCCGTCGACGTCCGCGACGAGGCGGCCCGGGCGATCGTCGAGGTCGCCCCGGGGGACCTGGAGACGGTCCTGTTCACCACCGGCGGGGCGGAGGCCGTGGAGCACGCCGTGCGCATGGCGCGGGTGGTCACGGGGCGGCCGAAGGTGCTCGCCGCCTACCGGTCCTACCACGGGGCCACGGCGGGGGCGCTGGCGCTGACCGGCGATCCCCGCCGCTGGCCGGTCGACACGGCCAGCGGCGGCGCCGTGCACTTCATGGGCCCGTACCCGTACCGCAGCGAGTTCCACGCCGAGAACGCCGCGCAGGAGGGCGAGCGGGCGTTGGCGCACCTGCGCCGGCTCGTCGGATACGAGGGGCCGGAGACGATCGCCGCGATCCTCGTCGAGCCGGTGGTCGGCAGCAACGGCGTGCTGGTGCCGCCGGACGGCTACCTGGCCGGCGTCCGCCGGCTCTGCGACGAGCACGGCATCCTGCTGATCGCCGACGAGGTGATGACGGGCTTCGGGCGGTGCGGCCGCTGGTTCGCCAGCGACCTGTGGGGCGTGGTGCCCGACCTGATGACGTTCGCCAAGGGGGTCAACTCCGGCTACGTGCCGGTCGGCGGGGTGCTGCTGTCCCGCGCGGTGGCCGCCCACTTCGCCCGCCGCCGCTACCCGGGCGGGCTCACCTACTCCGGGCACCCGCTGGCCTGCGCCTCCATCGTGGCGGCGCTGCGGGTGCTGCGCGAGGAGAACCTGGTCGAGCGGGCGGCCGTACTCGGCCGCGACGTGGTGGCCCCGGCGTTGGCCGGGCTTGCCGAGCGTCACCCGGTCGTCGGCGACGTCCGCGGCGTCGGCCTGGCCTGGGCCGTCGAGCTGGTCCGGGACCGCGCGACCCGCGAGCCGCTGGCGCCGTACGCGGCCCCGGGGTCGTTGGCGCCGGAGATGGCCGCCGTCCTGGCGGCGTGCAAGCGGCAGGGCGTCTGGCCGCTGGCGGCGGGCAACCGGCTGCACCTGTTCCCTCCGTTGACCATCACGGAGGAGGAGTTGACCGCCGGGATCGCCGGGATCGACCGGGCCCTGACCGAGGTGTCCGGGGTGCGAGGAGGAGAACGATGAGCGTGGAACAGACCGAGCCGGCCGACGTCTGCCGGGTCGTGGTCAACGACGAGGAGCAGTACTCGGTCTGGCCGGACGGGCGGGAGATCCCGGCGGGCTGGCGGGAGGAGGGCTTCGTCGGGCCGCGCGCCCGGTGCCTGGAGCACATCGACTCGGTGTGGACGGACATGCGCCCGCTGAGCCTGCGCCGGGCGATGGCGGGCGGGACGCGGTAGGGGGCGTCAGGACTCCGGCCGTGCGGGGCGGGTCCGTCCGGTCGGGCCCGCCCTCCATTCGTGCCCGGTCACTTCCCGCGAGCGGAAAGCGGCGGGCAGTAATTGTTTGCGTGGGCTCCGGTAACGGGAAGAAAAACTTCGGGTTGCGGAGTCGGGATCCAGATATTAGCGTCTATCCACAGTGGACCCCGGCGGTTCCGGATGGGAGTCAAGATGCGTGCTCACTGCTACACGGCAACGACTCTGGTGGACATCGACCTCGTGGTTCGGCCCCGCAAGAGCCGGCTCGCCTGACAGTCAGGAAACGGCAGACCACGGTCTCCGAGGCAATTCTGGTACGACCCTCTGAAATGCGTCTTCCGGAACGTCGGTAGGCGATCTAGTCAGTTCGCAGATCAGTTGATATTTGGTCCGCCGGGGCCATCTAATCTTCCGGGGGATTCGGGTGCGGGACTATTTCGAGACGAGCGAACACCAGGAGTACCTGTGCCGTCTCGACAGCCGGGTCGGTCCCGCGACGCTGATGACCCAGGTGTGCCACCGCCTGGACGGCGACCTCGACGTCGAGGCGTTGCGTCGCGCCGTCGGGCGGCTGGACGAGGCGCATCCGTTGCTGCGCCGGGCGTTCGCCGAGCGGGACGGGTACGTGGTCCTGCGCGACGGTCGCGATCGGGCCGACCTGGAGGTCGTCGAGGTGCCCGACGACCGGGCCGCCGTCGCCTGGTGCCAGGCCGCCCTGCGGCGGCCGGTGGACCTGTGGGCCGGGCCGTGCTGGGCGGTCTCGCTGGCCCGGACCGGCACGGGGAGCTCCTACCTGCTGCTGCGCGCGCACATGGCGCTTCTCGACCACCAGTCCCTCGATCTGCTGGTCGACGACCTGGCCGTCCTCTACGGGGCCGAGTCGGGCGCCAGCACGGGCCAGCCACCCGCCGCAGAGTCGATCGACGACGTCCTCGACCGGCTCTTCGAGCTGGGCGAGGAACAGGCGGAGGAGGACCTGGACTGGTGGCTCGACGCGTTCGGCCGGCTCGGCCCGGTGGAGACCGGGGCCGACCTGACCGACCCGTCCGACGCGACACCGCACGGGCCGCCCCCGGCCCCCGGTGGCCACCTCGCGCAGGCGCACGTCCCCTCCGGCGGGATCGTGCCGGCCGTACGTCGCCTGCGGGTCTCCCCGTTCGCCGCGTACACCGCGGCCCTGCTGGGCGCGCTGGGCGAGCCCGCCGCCACCCGGTCGTTCCGGGTGGCGTTCGTCGTGGACATGCGGTCGTTCCTCGACTGCGAACGCGTCGTCGGCCAACTGAGCCAGGCCGCGGTCCTGCGGGTCGACGTGCCGCCGGGGATCGGCTTCGCCGACCTCAGCCGCCGGGTCGCCCACCAGGCCGCCAAGTCGCTCGGCCACCAGGCGGTCCCCTTCGAACGGGTCGTCGTGGAGCTGAAGCGGCGCGGGGTGCCGGTGCACCTGCTGGCCCCGGTCTCGGTCAACTACTCCCTGCTGCGGGCGATCGACTGGCCCGGCGCCACCGCCGCCGCGATCGAGCTGGACAGCACCACGGCGCTGGACGACAGCGCCGGTCTGGGCGGCTACTTCGACCAGCTCGACGGCGAGGAGCGGCTACGGATCAAGCTGTACGCCGCGGCCTCCTCCTACAGCGCCGCACGCACCGACGACCTGCTGGCGGAGACCCTGCGGTGCCTGGAGGCCGGGCTGGCGTCGCCGGCTGCGCCCCTCGCGGCCGGCGCCCCCACCGCCTGACGGCGCCCGGCCGCCCCCACGGCGCCCCCACTCACCGGTCGTCCAGCGCCCGGGCCAGCCAACCGGCGATCCGTTGCACCGTGGGCCGGCGCAACAGCGAGTAGTGGTCGCCCTCGTACTCGTGCACGGTGGTCCCGGCGCCCACGTACCGCTCCCAGCGCGGCTGCCAGCGCGGCGACGCGGCGGCCTGCACGAGGGTCAGCGGCAACTCCGCGCCCTCCGGCCGGTACCCGGCGACGGCCGTCACGTGCCGGGCGAAGGTCTCCACCCGCCGGCGCACCTCACGCACCGGCAGCGCCACCGGGGTCACCCCGGCGTCCACCAGCCACCGGCGCAGCAGCATCGTCTGTTCCTCGACCGGCAGCGCGGCGAGCGCCGCCGCCGTCGGCGCGGGATGGTCCCGGCCGAGCGACGCGGCGAGGTCCGCGGCGAACCGGGCCGCCTTCGCGGCGTCGTCGGTCCCCTCGCCGGCCGGGCGCGCCTGCCCGGGCGCGGTGTCCACGACCACCAGCAGGTCGACGCGGTGCCCGGCCCGCACCAGCCGGCGGGACATCTCGTACGCGAGCAGGCCGCCCATCGACCAGCCGAACAGCCGGTACGGGCCGGCCGGCCAGCGGGCGACGACCTCGTCCAGGTACGCCTCGGCGAGCGCGTCGATGGAGTCGCCGGTGGCGTCGGCGGCCGACTCGATGCCGACCAGGTGGTACGCGGGCAGCAGCCGGGCGAGTTCGGCGTACGCGCCGACCGTGCCGCTGACGGGGTGCGGCAGGATCAGCGGCGGGTGGTCGGTCGGCCCCCCGAGGTGCACCAGCGTGCCGGAGCCCGTCCCGCCCGGCCGGGTACGCGCCGCGGGCGGCGGGGCCGCCGCCCGGACGCCCGGCACGGGCCGGCGCACCGGCAGCGCGTCGACGGTGGCGTGCGGGTCGGCGACGACCGCGTCCAGCAGCGCCACGAAGTCGTCGGCGACGGCGGCCATGTCCGCCGGGTCGAACAGCCCGTCGCGCCAGGTCCAGGCCGCCACGAGCCCGCCCGAGTCGTCGGTCAGGACGTCCAACTGCACGTCGAACTTCGCCGTGCCGGTGTCGACGTCGACCCAGGCGGTGCTCAGACCGGCGAGCCGGGGCGGGGGCGCGGGTCGGCCCTCCACGCTGAACGCGAACTGCGAGAACGGCATCCGGCCCGGCACCCGCGCCGGGCGCACCTCGTCCACGATCCGCTCGAACGGCACCGCCATGTGGGCGTACGCCCCGAGGGTCAGCTCCCGGACCCGGTCGACCACCTCGGCGAAGGTCGGGTTCCCCGCCAGGTCGCCGCGCAGCACCACCGTGTTGACGAAGTACCCGATCCGGCTCTCGTCCGCCTCGCTCGTCCTGCCCGTCGTCGGCGACAGCACGGCGACGTCGCTGCTGCCGGTGCGCGCGGACAGCAGCACCAGGTACGCCGCCAGCAGCGTCATGAACGAGGTGGCCCGCCGGGACCGGCCCAGCCGGGTCAGGACGGTCGTCACCCCGCGGTCCAGCGGGACGTCCAGCCGCCGCCCGGCGGCCAACGCCCCGGGCACCCGGTCGCGTACGCCGGGCAGGTCCAGGTCGGGCAGGCCGGCCAGCCGCTCGCGCCAGTAGGCCAGCGCCGCGTCCGGGTCCTCCGGGTCGTCGGCGAAGTCGTCCTCGTCGTCCTCGTCGTCGGGCACCGGCGGATCGAGGTCCGGCGTCCTCCCCGCCCGCAGCGCGTCGTACGCCGTGGCGAGGTGGCTCCAGAAGACCGGGCGGGACCCGCCGTCGAAGACGATGTGGTGCACGGTGACGGCGAGCAGGTGCTCGTCGGCCCCGCAACGGATCAGCACCGCCCGCAGCAGCGGGCCGTCGGCCAGGTCGAACAGCTCGTCGTGGGCCCTCTCCAGCTCCTGCCGGACCCGTTGCTCCCGGGTCGCGGCGTCCGTCGTACCGAGGTCGACGACCGGCACCGGCACCGGCGCGCAGGGACCGATTCGCACGACCACCTCGTCGTCGACCATCGCGAAGGTGGCCCGGAGCAGGTCGTGCCGGTCCGTGACGGCGGCGAACGCACCGCGCAGGGCCGGCAGGTCCAGCTCGCCGGTCATCCGCACCACCGTCAGGATGTGGTACGCGGTGCTGGTCGGTTCCAGCTGCTGCAGGAACCAGAGCTGGCGCTGGGCGACGGTGGCGGGACCGGTCGGCGTGGTGCCCAGCCGCTCGCGCAGCAGCCGTACCAGCAGCCGCCGGTGTTCCTCCTCCGGCCAGCCGGGTGCCGGCCGCAGCAGCGCGGCCACCGGGTCGGACGACGGGCCGCTCATCGCGGTGCTCCTGTCTGGTCGTACGGCTGCTCGGGCCGGGTGGTGGCGGCCAGCGCCCGGCGGGCCTGGTCCTCGGTGAGCGCGGCGACGGCCTCGCGCAGGCCGGCCACGGTGTCCACCCAGCCGGGCCGGCGCTCGACGCGGCGCAGCTCGCCGGCCAGCCCCGCGATCGTCGGGTCGCGGAACAGCGCCGCGACCGGCAGGTCGACCTCGAACGCGGCGCCGGCCTGCGCCGTGACCTGGGTGGCCAGCAGGGAGTGCCCGCCGACGGCGAAGAAGTCGTCGTCGACCCCGAGACCCGCGACCGGGACGCCCAGCACCGCCGCCCAGATCCCGGCGAGCTGCCGCTGCACGGCGTCGCCGGGTGGTCGGGACCGGCTGGTGGTGTCGGGGGTGGGTAGGGCGTTGCGGTCGATCTTGCCGTTGCGGGTGAGGGGGAGGTGGGGGAGGGCGAGGATGGCGTGGGGTACGAGGTGTCGGGGCAGGGTGTGGTGGAGGGTGTCGCGGAGGTGGTTGGTGTCGATGTTGGTGCCGGTGACGTAGGCGATGAGGTGTCGGCCGGTGGGTAGGGCGCGGGTGGTGACGAAGGCGGTTTCGATGTGGGGTTGTGCGCGGAGGGTGGCTTCGATTTCGCCGGGTTCGATGCGGTAGCCGTTGATGGCGATTTGTTCGTCGGTGCGGCCGAGGAATTCGAGGGTGCCGTCGGTGCGGAGGCGGCAGAGGTCGCCGGTGCGGTAGAGGCGGCTGCCGGGTGTGGTGGCGTGGGGGTCGGGCAGGAACCGCTCCGCCGTCTGCCCGGGGCGGCCGAGGTACCCCCGGGCGAGCCCCTCTCCGGCGATGCAGAGTTCGCCGGGCGCGCCGGGCGGGACCAGGCGCAGATCGGGGTCGAGCAGGAGGACGCGGACGCCGTCGATCGGGCCGCCGAGATCCGGGCGGTGGGTCCCGTCGGGGCGCACCGCGCCGGCGGTGGCGACGACCGTCGCCTCGGTCGGGCCGTAGTGGTTGACCAGGGCGTAGGGGGTGCGCGCGGAGGGTCGGGTGGTGAGGGCGTCGCCGCCCGTGAGCAGCGTCCGCAGGCGGGTGGTGGGCGGCGTGGGCAGCCGCAGGATGGCTTCGGCGATCGGGGTGGGCACGAAGGCCACGCTGAGACCCTGCCGGTGCATCCAGTCGTGCAGCGCGGCGGGGTCGAGGCGGTCGGCGGGGTCGGCGACGTGCAGGGTGGCGCCGCTGACCAGCGCCGGCCAGATCTCCCACACCGCCGCGTCGAAGCCGAGGCTGGCGATCTGACCGTGGTGCTCGCCGGGCCCGCTGGGATAGGCGTCGAGATGCCAGCGTACGAGGTTCGCCAGGGCGTGGTGGGCGACCATGACGCCCTTGGGGGTGCCCGTCGAGCCGGAGGTGTGGATGACGTACGCCAGCTGCTCCGGGTGGATGTCGACCCGGGGTGCCGCCGGGGAGGCGGAGCTGGACGGGGCGAGGGCGACGACGCCGGGTGGTGTGTCGGTGTCGTGGGGGTGTTCGGTGATGAGGATGGTGACGGCGGAGTTGGTGATGAGGTGGTGTCGGCGTGCGGGTGGTGCGGTGGGGTCGATGGGGAGGTAGGCGGCGCCGGTCTTGAGGACGGCGAGCATGGCGGTGATGGCGGGGGTGCCGGGTGGGAGGCTGACGGCGACGGGGTGGTCGGGTCGGGCGCCGTGTCGCAGGAGTTGGTGGGCGAGGTGGTTGGACCACTCGTCGAGTTCGCGGTAGGTGATCGCGCCGGTCCCGTCGACGACGGCGAGTGCGTCGGGTTGCCGCCGGGCCGTCTCCGTCACCAGTCGCGGCACGCACCCGGGCTCGCCGTCGGACCGTCCGGCCGTGCCCGCCGGCTCGGTGGCCCCGACATCCGTACGGTCCGCGACGTCGCGGCCGGCCTCGGCCGGCCGCGACGCGCCACCCGGGCCCGATCCGCGCCGACGTCCCGTGGACACCGTCGCGAGCCGCCGGCGCTGCTCCTCGGTGACAGCCTCCACCGTGGACAGCCGTTGATCGGGATCGGCGAGCACGGCGGCGACCAGGGCGCGGTAGCTGTCGGCCAGGTCGGCCATGGTGCCGGGCTCGTACAGGTCCCGGGCGTAGCTGAAGTACACGCTGACGGCGTCGGTCCCCACCTCCGCGTGCACGGTGAGGTCGAACTTCGCCGTGCCCGGCGCGGCCGCCACCGGTCGCATCGTCGCGGTGCCCAGTGGCACGGGTCCGTCGGCGACGCCCGTCACGTTCCCGCCGGTGAAGACGGTTTGGATGAGGGGTGGGGTGTGGGGGTCGCGGGTGGGGCGGGTGTGTTCGACGAGTTTGTCGAAGGGGATGTCCTGGTGGGTGACGGCGTGCATGAGGACGGTGCGGGAGTGGTGCAGGAATTGGCGGAATGTGTGGTGGGGGTTGATGTCGACGGCGAGGGGGAGGGTGTTGACGAAGAAGCCGATGAGTTTTTCGGCGTCGGGGTCGGTGCGGCCGGTGAGGGGGGTGCCGATGACGATGGGGTTTTGGTTGGTGTAGCGGTGGATGAGGAGTTGGAATGCGGCGAGGAGGATGCCGAAGGGGGTGGAGCCGGTTTGGGTGGCGAGGGTGGTGAGGGTGGTGGTGGTGTCGGGGGGTAGTTGGCTGTGGTGGACGGTGGTGGGGCCGGGTGTGGTGTCGGGTCGGGGTCGGTCGGTGGGTGGGTGGCAGAGGGGTGGGGCGTCGCGGAGGCGTGCGGCGAGTTGGTGGAGGTGGTGTTGGGCGTCGGTGCTCTGCCAGTGGTGGTGTTGGCGTTGGGCGATGTCGGCGTACTGGGTGGTGAGGGGTGGCAGTGAGGGGGCGCGGCCGTGGGTGAGGTCGGTGTAGAGGTGGTCGAGTTCGGTGTGGAACACGCCGACGGACCAGCCGTCGAGGACGATGTGGTGCCAGGTGAGGCAGAGCACGTGGGTGGTGGGGGTGAGTTGGAGGACGTGGCTGCGTAGGAGTGGGCCGGTGGTGAGGTCGAATGGTTGGTTGAGTTCGGTGTGCAGGATGTCGTGGATGTGGTGGTCGTGGTGTTGCGGGTTGAGGTGGGTGAGGTCGTGGCGGGTGCTGTGGTGGGTGGTGGGGGGTTGGGTGATTTGTAGGGGGATGCCGTTGTGTTCGGTGAAGGTGGTGCGGAGGACTTCGTGTCGGTGGATGATTTCGCCGATGGCGGTGTCGAGGTGGTCGAGGTCGAGTTCGCCGTCGATGTGCCAGGCGGTCTGGGTGTTGTAGGCGGTGGATTTCGGGTCGAGGGTGTGCAGGAACCACAGGCGTTGCTGCGCGAACGACAACACCCGACCCGGCGACGACGCGGAGGCGACCTCTTCGGACGATCCGGAGGCCGGTGCGCCCGCCACCTCGAGGCTCGACGCCGCGACCGGCGCCACCTCGGCCCGCAGGCGTCCGGCCATCGCGGCCACGGTCTGCGCCTCGAACACGATCGCCGCCGAGACCGGCACGTCGAAGTGCTCGCGTAGCCGGGCCGCCATCAGGGTGGCCTGCATGGAGTGCCCGCCGAAGGCGAAGAAGTTGTCGTCGCGGCCCGGCGTCCGGCCGAGCACGTCGGCCCACACCTGCGCCACCCGCCGCTCCAGGTCGTCGCGCGGCGCCTCGCCCCGGCTGGTGGTGTCGGGGGTGGGTAGGGCGTTGCGGTCGATCTTGCCGTTGCGGGTGAGGGGGAGGTGGGGGAGGGCGAGGATGGCGTGGGGTACGAGGTGTCGGGGCAGGGTGTGGTGGAGGGTGTCGCGGAGGTGGTTGGTGTCGATGTTGGTGCCGGTGACGTAGGCGATGAGGTGTCGGCCGGTGGGTAGGGCGCGGGTGGTGACGAAGGCGGCTTCGATGTGGGGTTGTGCGCGGAGGGTGGCTTCGATTTCGCCGGGTTCGATGCGGTAGCCGTTGATGGCGATTTGTTCGTCGGTGCGGCCGAGGAATTCGAGGGTGCCGTCGGTGCGGAGGCGGCAGAGGTCGCCGGTGCGGTAGAGGCGGCTGCCGGGTGTGGTGGCGTGGGGGTCGGGCAGGAACCGCTCCGCCGTCTGCCCGGGCTTGTTCAGGTAGCCGCGGCTGACCACGTCACCGGCGACGCAGACCTCGCCAGGCGCCCCGGGCGGGACGATTTGCAGGTCGGCGTCCAGCAGGTAGATGCGGGCACCGGCGATGGGGGTGCCGAGGTCGGGCCGGTGGACGCCGTCGGGACCCACAGGGCCGACGGTGACGGCGACGGTGGTCTCCGTGGGCCCGTAGATGTTGAACAGGGTGTACGGCGCCTGCGCGGACGGCCGGGTGGTGAGCGCGTCCCCGCCGGTGAAGATCTTGTGCAGCCGGCTGGTCGACGGGGTGGGCAGCCGCAGGACGGCCTCCGCGATCGGGGTCGGCAGGAACGTCGTCGTGACGCCCTCCCGGATGAGCCAGTCGTGCAGCGCGGCGGGGTCGAGGCGGTCGGCGGGGTCGGCGACGTGCAGGGTCGCGCCGCTGACCAGCGCCGGCCAGATCTCCCAGATCGCGGCGTCGAAGCCGAGGCTCGCCACCTGGCCGTGGCGCTGGCCGGGGCCCGTCGGGTGGGTGTCCAGGTGCCAGTGCACCAGGTTGGTCAGCGCGCGGTGGGGGACCATGACCCCCTTGGGGGTGCCCGTGGACCCTGAGGTGTGGATGACGTACGCCACCTGCTCCGGGTGGATGTCCATCGTAGGCGGTGCGACCGCGCCCGTGACCGGTACCGGGCCCGGGGCGAGGGTGACGACGCCGGGGGGTGTGTCGGTGTCGTGGGGGTGTTCGGTGATGAGGATGGTGACGGCGGAGTTGGTGATGAGGTGGTGTCGGCGTGCGGGTGGTGCGGTGGGGTCGATGGGGAGGTAGGCGGCGCCGGTCTTGAGGACGGCGAGCATGGCGGTGATGGCGGGGGTGCCGGGTGGGAGGCTGACGGCGACGGGGTGGTCGGGTCGGGCGCCGTGTCGCAGGAGTTGGTGGGCGAGGTGGTTGGACCACTCGTCGAGTTCGCGGTAGGTGACCGCGCCCGCCCCGTCGACCACCGCCGTCACGTCCGGATGCCGCGCCGCCGCCTCGGCCACCAGCCGCGGCACGCATCCCGCGTCGCCGGGCGGGACCGCGACCGGAGCGGCGACCAGCGCGGCGAGCCGCTCGCGCTGCGCGTCCGTGACCGCGACCACGGTGGACAGGGGCCGGTCCGGATCGGCCAGCACGGCGGCGACCAGGGCGCGGTAGCTGTCGGCCAGCTCTGCCATCGTGGCGGGCTCGTACAGGTCGCAGGCGTAGTCGAAGAGCACCCGGACCACGTCCGGCTCCACCTGCACCTGGACGGTCAGGTCGAACTTCGCGACCCCCTCGTCGATCGGCAGCGGCCGCATCGTGGCGGTGTGCAGCGGTGCCGGATCGGTGCCGTCCATGGTGGTGAAGACGGTCTGGATGAGGGGTGGGGTGTGGCGGTCGCGGGTGGGGCGGGTGTGTTCGACGAGTTTGTCGAAGGGGATGTCCTGGTGGGTGACGGCGTGCATGAGGACGGTGCGGGAGTGGTGCAGGAATTGGCGGAAGGTGTGGTGGGGGTTGATGTCGACGGCGAGGGGGAGGGTGTTGACGAAGAAGCCGATGAGTTTTTCGGCGTCGGGGTCGGTGCGGCCGGTGAGGGGGGTGCCGATGACGATGGGGTTCTGGTGGGTGTAGCGGTGGATGAGGAGTTGGAATGCGGCGAGGAGGACGCCGAAGGGGGTGGAACCGGTCTGGGCGGCGAGGGCGGTCAGGGTGGCCAGGGTGCCGGGGGCCAGTTGGCTGTGGTGGACGGCCGTGGGGCCGCCGGGTTCGGTGTCGGGTCGGGGCCGGTCGGTGGGCGGGTGGCAGACGGGTGGGGCGTCGCGGAGGCGTGCGGCGAGTTGTTCGAGCTGCCGTTGGGCGTCGTCGCTCTGCCAGTGACGGTGTTGGCGTTCGGCGATGTCGGCGTACTGGGTGGTGAGGGGCGGCAGCGAGGGGGTGCGGCCGTGGGTGAGGTCGGTGTAGAGGTGGTCGAGTTCGGTGTGGAACACGCCGACGGACCAGCCGTCGAGGACGATGTGGTGCCAGGTGAGGCAGAGCACGTGGGTGGTGGGGGCGAGTTGAAGGACGTGGCTGCGTAGTAACGGGCCGGTGGCGAGGTCGAACGGTGTGTCGAGCTCGGCGCGCAGGATGTCGCGGACGCGGTGGTCGTGGTGCTCCGGGTTGAGGTGGGTGAGGTCGTGGCGGGTGCTGTGGTGGGTGGTCGGCGGATGGATGATCTGGACGGGGACGCCGTCGTGCTCGGCGAAGGTGGTGCGCAGGACTTCGTGCCGGCGGATGATTTCGTCGATGGCGGTGTCGAGGTGGTCGAGGTCGAGTTCGCCGTCGATGTGCCAGGCGGTCTGGGTGTTGTAGGCGGTGGATTTCGGGTCGAGGGTGTGCAGGAACCACAGGCGTTGCTGCGCGAAGGACAGGACCCGGCCCGGCGACGGGGTCTGGCCGCCCGGCGGGACGAGGGCCGGCTCGCTCGGTCTCCCGGTGCCGGTCACGACCGGGTCGTCCTCGCCGCCGGCGGTCGTCGGATCGGCCGTCATCTCGGCCCGCAGGCGCTCGGCCATCGCGGCCACGGTCTGCGCCTCGAACACGATCGCCGCCGAGACCGGCAGGCCGAACCGCTCGCGTAGCCGGACGGCGACCATCGTGGCCCGCAGCGAGTGCCCGCCCAGGGCGAAGAAGTTGTCGTCCCGGTTCGGCGACCGGCCGAGCACGTCGGCCCACACCTGCGCCACCCGCCGCTCCACGTCGTCGCGCGGCGCCTCGCCGACCCGCTCCGCCGGTGCGGGCAGCGCGGCCCGGTCCAGCTTGCCGTGCGGCGTGAGCGGCAGGGCGGCGAGCCGGACCCACGCGGCGGGCACCATCGTGGCCGGCAGGTACCGGGCCGCGTGCTCGGCCAGCGCCGCGTCGTCCGGGCCGGCCTCGGGCACGACGTACCCGACGAGCCGGGGGCCGGCCGCGCCCTGGTGCAGCCCGACGGCGGCGGCCCGTACGTCCGGATGGCGCAGCAGCACGCTCTCGATCTCGCCCAGCTCGATACGGTGACCGTGCAGCTTCACCTGGTCGTCGACCCGGCCGGCGAAGTGGTACGTGCCGTCCGGGAGTTGACGCGCCAGGTCACCGGTGCGGTAGAGGCGGCTGCCGGGCGGCCCGTACGGGTCGGGCGGGAAGCGCTCGGCGGTCAGGGCGGGACGGTCGAGGTACCCACGGGCCACGCCCGGTCCGCCGATGAACACCTCGCCGAGGCTGCCGGCCGGTACCGGGCGTAGATCGTCGGCGAGCAGCCGGATGACGGCACCCGCGGCCGGCAGCCCGAGCGACGGCGGCCCGTCGCCCTCGACCGCCACCTCCCCGGCCATCGCCAGCACGGTGGCCTCGGTCGGCCCGTACAGGTTGACGGTGGTGAACGTGTGCTCTGGTCGGGGACGCGCCAGCAGCTGCTGGCCCCCCGCGCCGAGGATGCGCAGTGCCCAGTCGGGCGGCGTCGGCCGGGCCAGCACGGCCTCGGCGAGCGGGGTGGGCAGGGTCGCCGAGGTGATCGCGTTCGCGGCGAGCCAGTCCACCAGCCGGTCGGGATCGACCCGGGTCCCCTCGTCGGGCAGCCACAGGCTGGCGCCGGCCACCAGCGGCGCCCAGATGTCCCACACCGACGCGTCGAAGCCGGGCGAGAAGAGGTGCAGGCAGCGGTCGTCGGGACCGAGCCGCTCCGCGTCGGCCCGCCACCCGGCCAGCCCGCGCAGCGAGCCGTGCTCCACCATGACCCCCTTCGGCAGGCCGGTGGAGCCGGAGGTGTAGATCACGTAGGCGAGGTCGCCCGGGCCGACCGGCACGGCGGGCGGGCCGTCGGGGTACGCGGCGAGCGTGGCCCGGTCGGCGTCGAGCAGGACGACCGGGGTTCCGGGGACCACCAGGTCGGGCCGGGCCAGCGACCGGACGGTGACGAGCACCCGCGCCCGGGAGTCGGTGAGCATGTGCCGGACCCGCTGCGGGGGATAGCCGGCGTCGATGGGCAGGTACGCCGCGCCGGCGGTGAGCGCCGCCAGTACGCTGACGATCCCGTCGACACCGCGCGGCAGCAGGACGGCGACCAGGTCGCCGCGGCGTACCCCCGTGGCCCGCAGGTGGTGGGCCAGCCGGTTGCTGCGGGCGCGCAGCTCCCCGTAGGTGACCAGGGCGTCGTCCGTGCCCAGCGCCGGCGCGTCGTCGGGATGACGGGCGATCACCTCATGGACGAGGTCCGCGTGGCGTGGCGCGACCGCGGCGGGCGACCGGGCGGGGACGGGGTACGCTGACCAACCGCTTTCCTTGATCATGATGCGCGGGATGCTGCCAGCGCGGCACGCGCGTCGTCAATGGAAACGGGCCGCGCTAGGGGCTCTCCGGGCCATTGTTGGGGCCGGTCAGGCCTCTCGCGGGAGTTGGTTCGTGGCGGGGTCCGGCCGGATCCGCCCCGCGGCGGGCCTGGCCGCCGGCAGCCGCCTCGACGGCCGGTGGCTCACCTCGACAGGCGGTCGACGGCCTCGGCGGCGGTGACCACCTCGCCGAGCTGACCCAACGTCTCCAGGCTCGCCCGGTGCGTCTCGTCGGTCGCGGCGGTGCAGGCGTCGGCGACGACCACCGGCCGGTAGCCGTGGTTGACGGCCTCGAACACGGTGCCGGTGACGGAGAGGTTGGTGGCGACGCCGGTGAACAGGACGGTGTCCACGCCCCGGCGGCGCAGCACCGTGTCGAGTTCGGTGCCGAAGAAGCCGGTGAGGCGGACGTGGGTGATGACGACGTCGCCGGCCTCCGGCGTGAGTTCGTCGACGATCCGGGTCTTCGGCGCGCCTTCGAGGAACGCCTGCCGCTCCCGGACCATCGCGAAGCTGGGCGTGTTGGGGATCAGGTCCGGGTAGCCGGGCCGATGGGCGACCCGCGTGTAGGCGACGAGCCCGCCGCTGGCCCGCACGGCCATGGCGACCTGCGCCGCGTACGAGGCGACGCGGTGCCGGGTGACCTGCTCGGCGAAGAACGGGCCGAACACCCCGTCGGGGCTGACGACCTCGTGCTGCCAGTGGACGCCGACGACGGCCGTGCGCATCGGGTCGAGTTCTCGCATCGTCCCTCCCGTCATGGGGCGGAGAGCTGCTGCGGCGCCGGCTGGTGGCCCCGTCCGCCCGCGCCGGCCGGCCCTCGGCCGTACGCGTCGAGGCGCCCCCACCGCCCGGGAATGTCGAGCAGCGCCACGAAGTCGAGATTAGCGGGCAGAGCGGGCCTGATCACAAGGTCTTCGCCGACCGGGTTGAGTCCGAGCATCGTGCGCAGCAGCAGCAGGGTGGCACCGACGGACCACGCCTGCGGGCTGCACGCGGTCGGGTAGTTGACCGGGTACTTGGTCTCGTCGCGGCGGTAGCCGGCGAAGGCCTCGGGCAGGCGGCCGTCGTAGAAGACCGCCGCGTCGAGGATCCCGGCGGCGATCCGGGCCGCCTCGTCGGCGTAGCCGTAGCGGCGCAGCCCCCAGGCGATGAACGAGTTGTCGAACGGCCAGATCGTCCCGACGTGGTAGCCGATCGGGTTGTAGCGGCCCGAGCCCTCGGCCAGCGTACGCACCCCCCAGCCGCTGAACATCGCGGGCGACATCAGGTGGCGAACCAGGGCGGCGGCCTTGGGCTCGTCGACGATGCCGCTCCACAGCAGGTGGCCGATGTTGGACGACAGGGCGTCGACCTGGCGGCCGTCGCCGTCGAGCGCGAGGGCCATGTACTCGCCGTCGGCGACCCAGAAGTCGTGGTTGAACCGCCGCTTGAGGTCGGCGGCCTCCCGCTCCAGCCGGTCCGCGTACGCCGGGTCGTGCCAGACGGCCCGGGCGAGCCGGGCGGTGCGCATCTTCGCGTCGTACGCGTACCCCTGCAACTCGCAGGTCGCCCTGGGGAAGCCGGGCAGCCGCCCGTCGCGGTACGAGATGCCGTCCCAGGAGTCCTTCCAGCACTGGTTCTCCAGCCCGTTGCGGGTGTTGCGCCGCTGGTAGGAGATGTAGCCGCTGCCCGTCAGGTCGGCGTAGTGGTCGATCCAGTCGATCGCCGCCCGCGCCTGCTGTTCGACCGAGCGGACGAGCCCGACGTCGCCGGTCCAGCGCTCGTACTCGTCGAGCAGCACCAGGAACAGGGGAGTGGCGTCGGCGCTGCCGAAGTACGGGGTGTGCGGCGTCTCCTCGAACACGCTCATCTCCCCGTACCGCATCTCGTGCAGGATCCGGCCGGGCTCCTCCTCCCGGAAGTCGTCGACCCGGCTGCCCTGCCGGAACGCGAGCACCCGCAGCGTGGTGGCGGCGAGGTCGGGCGCGAACGGCAGCGTCTGGAGGCTGGTGAGGATGCTGTCCCGGCCGAACAGGCACATGAACCAGGGCAGGCCGGCCGCCGGCACGCTGCGGTCCTCGGCGAGGAAGGGGCTGAACCGCAGCGCGGCCAGGTCGATGAGGCTGCGCCGGTACGCGCCGCGCAGCGGCTCCCAGCCAGACTCCAGCCGGGGCGCCTCGGCCAGCCAGTCCTTGAGCCGGCGTTCCTTGTCCTGGCTGTGCGTCGTCCGCGCGGGGATCGTGAGCCGCTCGAGTCCTCGCGGCATCGGCAGGTCCGGCTTGGCGGTCAGCCGCGTCCGCCACTGGCTGTGCGGTTCGAGGTGGACCTTGAGCGTCAGCCCGTCGTCGTCCAGTTCCGCCGGCGTCGCCGCGGAGACGATCGTCTCCCGCCGGAAGCGGTCGCGCTGGTAGCCGAGTACGAGGCAGCCGTCGTCGACGCGCCGGTAGTGCCGGCCCTTCTTCCGCGCCGTCGCGTCCTTGACCTCGAAGACGTCGGCGAAGTCGGCGTCCACCTCGACCCGGAGGGTCAGGTCGACCGGCCGGTCCTCGTGGTTGATGACGCACAGCTCCTCGTGCAGGCCGGAGTCGAGCGTGTGTATCCGACGCACCGACAGCGTGCTGTTGACGTAGACGTCCTGGCGGCCCGGAACCAGGTAGAACCGGTTCTCGAAGTAGTGGATGTCGTCGATCGCCAGGGTGCTCAACCGTTCCCCGTCGATCGTCAGCACCCACTTCGACAGCAGGCGCGTGTCGTGGGCGAACAGCCCGAGCGGGGTGTCCGGCGACGGGACGATGTCGCCGGCGTGGTCGCAGACCATGAAGGTCGTGCCGTCCAGGATGCCGACCTGCTCGTCATCCATGGCTTCCTCCCTGGCGTCGCGTGTCGGCCGAGGCGGGCGGCGGCGGGAACAGCTTCCGGACGGTCGCGAAGAGCCGGGGGCTGCCCGCCACGGTCGCCTCACCGCGCAGCACGGTGGTCAGGAAGTAGGCCTCCCCGGTGGCGATCCGGTCGAAGACCTCGCGGTCCGCCTCGACGACCGCGTCCCCGCCGGTGGCCGTCGCCTCCTCGGAGACCCTGATGTCGCCCTTCTCGATGGAGACCAGCCAGTGGTCGGTCCGGCCGTCGCGGCTGATGTCGAAGCGCACGCTGCCCTCGTCGATCACCCTCAGCCGGCGGTCGTGCCCACGGCGCGAGAGGCCGTGGAAGAAATCTCGGGTGGCATCAGCCATCGCGACCCCTCCTCACCGGCCACGATTCCCCGGAGACGCCGCCACCGCCTCACCCGGAGAAGGTGAACTTCGCCGAAGCGGCCCCACCGGCGGCGCTCGCCGCCGGTCGGCCCCGCACCGCCACCGTGGCGGGTGGGGCGGCCCCGGCCGACACCCGCCCCACCGCCCGGCAACGCCACTAGCCTGGGACCCGATGGATCCCATCCAGGCGACGCTGCTCGTCGCCGCCGGTGTCGCCACGGGTGCCTTCAACGCGGTCGGGGGCGGTGGTTCCCTGATCGCGTTCTCGGCGCTGATCGCCGCCGGCATACCGCCGCTCACCGCCAAGCTGACCAGCACCGTCGCCGTCTTTCCCGGCAACGTGGCGAGCGTCGCCGGAGGGTACCGGGACCTGCCGCCCCGCGCGGACGTCCGGCGCGTCCTGCCCGCGGCGGTCGTCGGGGGCGTCGCCGGCTCGGTGCTGCTGCTGGTGACGCCGAGCCGCGTGTTCGACGCGATCGTGCCGTTTCTGGTGATCGCCGCGTCGGCCGTCCTCGGCCTGCGGGGCCGGCTGGACGGCCTGGTGCGGCGCTCCGTCCTGCGGCACGGTCGGGAGCACCCGGCGGCCCTGCAGGTGTCCGTCGCCCTGGCCGGCGTCTACGGCGGCTACGTCGGCGCCGGGTTCGGCATCGTGCTGGTCGCCGGGCTGGCGCTCCTCCAGCACGAACCGCTCACCAGGACGATCGCCCTGAAGAACCTGCTGTCGGCCGTCATCTCGTTCACGGCGGTGGTGCTCTTCGTTCTCTTCGGCACCGTCAACTGGGCGGGGGTGGCGATCCTCGCCCCGTCCACGGTCGTCGGCGGTTACGTCGGTGCCCGACTGCTCCGCAGACTCCCCGGCGGCCCGCTCAGGGCGGTGGTCGTCGCGTTCGGGGTGGTCTTCGGGCTGTTCCTGCTGGGGCGCAACGTCCTGTAGACCGCGCTGCCGCGCGTTCGACCGACCGCAGGGGAGACCCGGAACCGACGACGGGACGGGCCCCACCACCCGTTCGGATGACAGGGGCCCGTCCCGCACCGGTCAGGTCAGCGGGACCTGGCGGGCGAGCGCGGCACCGTCGGCCTCGAAGGCGGCCAGGACCGAGGTGGGCGTGCCACCGGTCGCCGGCACCACGACGGTCACCGGACGGCCGGAGCGCACCTGCACCGAGCGCTCACCGAGCGACCGGTCGCCGTCGGCGGTGTGCAGGTACACCGTGCCGGCGCGGTCGGCCCGCACGGTCACCCGTACACCGTCGGCCACCTGCCGCTGCCCGGTCAGCCGCAGCGCCCGCTCGGGCAGCCGGGTCACGGCGGCCGGCGCCACGCCGTCCGCCGCCGACTGCGCGATGGTCTGCGGGCTGTGCACGCTGCGGGCGGCGGTGTCCGGGATGACCGGGGCGCTGGGCTGGCGCTGCGCCGGGGTGAGGCCGGGCAGGGTGACCAGCCCGTAGCGGTACGGGTCGGCCCGTACGCCGGTGAAGGTGGACCAGCCCAGCCGCGACTGGGAGCTGAGGTCCTGGGTGTCCGAGTCGTACACCAGCACGTTGAAGCCCATCTGCGCCGGGTCGATCGCGTCGGGCAGCACCGCGAACGGGATGCGCGCCTCGATGGTGTAGCCGGTGTACGGCGCGGTGACCTTGCTGACCACGGTCATCCCCGGGGCGGTCGTGGCGCCCGGTCCCTGCCGGTTGTCGGCGTCGCGCTGCCAGCACGGCGGGTCGCCGTTGGCGGGGTCGTCGGTGACCGGGAAGATGCCCGCCTTGAACACGGTGGAGGTGTCCGTCGAGTTCCCCTTCGGGTCGACGATGATCTCCACGCTGTCGGTGCGCCGCTGCCGCTTGCAGTCCTGCGGCACCACCTTCTTGCCGAGCACGTCGTCGGTGACCTGTACGAACACGACGAGCGCGTCCTCGGTGAAGGCGATGCGGCCGGTGGCCGAGGCGTCCTGTGGCGTGGTGGCCTGCCCCTCCCAGATGCGGGACAGGTCCAGTTCCTCACCGGGGTACTCGCCGGGGGAGGCCACCCCGTCGACGGCGTGGTCTCCCCCGGCGTGCGGCACCTCGCTGGTCGGCACGATCTCCAGGGCGCCGGTCTCCACGGTGCTGCCGGCGGCGCTGGTGGTGGTGATGGTGATCCCGTAGTCGCCGCCGTCGCCGCCCTCGTTGGCGGTCGGCAGGCTGGCGTCGCTGTTGGTGACGGTGAAGGTGACCGCCCCGGTCGCGCCCGGCGCGAGGGCGGCGTAGCTCTTCGTCGCCGCGTCGGCGGTGAAGCCGGCCGGCAGGCCGAGGGCGACCGTGCCGCTCTGGGCGGTCTCGCCGTGGTTGCGCAGGTCGACACGGACCGTCCGGCTCTTGCCGGAGCCGATGGTCAGCACAGGCTTGATCAGGGTGTCCAGCTGCGGGTAGCCGCTGTCGCCGGCCCAGCTGCGGAACAGCCCCACCTCGGGCAGCGGCTCCAGGGTGCCGCGTACGTCGGCGACCACCCGGACCGCGCGGTCCGTGCGGCCGGTGCCCTGCCCGGTGGTCAGGGACGCGCCGACGAGGTGCTGGGCGTTGGTGTCGGCGCCCGCGGGGACGGTCACGGTGAAGGTGACGGTCCGCTCCTTGCCGGCCGGTACGGCGCCGCGCACCGCGCCGGAGCCGGTGGCCGTCCAGCCCTGCGGCAGCCGCAGGGAGACCCGGGGCGAGGTGAGCGCCCGGTTGCCCGGCGCCCGCACGTGGGCCGTGACCTCGACGCTCTGCCCGGGGGCGAGGTCGAACCGGTCGGCGGTCAGGTGGAGCTCGGTGCCCCGGGGCAGCCCGCCGGCGGCCGGGGGCAGCACCGAGCCGCGCAGGATCGCCTCGGGGGAGGTGTCCGCCGGGTCGTACGGGACGCGGCTGTCGACCAGGGTGTAGAAGTCGCAGCGGATCTTCGCGGGGTCGGTGGGGGCGGCGGCGGTGTTGGCCCAGCCCTGGGTGACGTAGTCCCGGCGGGCGTCGACCTCGATCTCGGCCCAGGTCTTGCCGCCGGCGCTGCGCGCACCCTCCCAGACGCCGAAGACCTGGTCGGTCGGTACGGCCGGCACGAAGCCGGCGGCGCACTGCGGCCCGGTCGGCGAGCTGCCGGTGCCGCCGGTACGCAGGAACTTCGCCGCCCGGAACGGCGTGAGCCCCTCCTTGGTGATCTGCTCGGGGAACGCCTTCGGGTCGGCGGCGGCGTGGAACGCCTCGGCGGCGAACCGGGCGGCCTGCTGGTGGTTGCCGTGGTTGCCGGGCGTGGGCGACGGGTTCATCGTCATGACGATCTCGGGCCGGGTCTGCCGGATCACCCGGACGATCTGGCCCAGCGTGTCGTCGTGCCCCCAGATCTGCTCGGACAGGGGCGCCGACGCGGTGTACCAGAAGTCGACGCGGTCGAGGTTGTAGAGGTTCTCCACCCCGGCGCGGCCGATCGCGGTGCGCTCCTCGCGCTCGCGGATGATGCCCAGCGGCGGGCCCTCCTCGAGGCCGACGGCGTTGCCACCACCCTCGCCCCGGGTGATGGTGACGACGCCGGCCTTGGCGCCGTGCTTCTCCTTCCACTGGCCGAGGGTGGCGAGGCTGCCGGCCTCGTCGTCGGGGTGCGCGCTGACGAAGAGGACGTCCAGGTCGACGGTGTCGGTCGGCCGGGAGTCGGAGGAGGCGGCGAGGGCCACGGCCGGTGTCCCGGACAGGGCCAGGGCGAGCGCCGTGGGTAGCAGGAAAGCCTTGAGACGCATGCAGATCCTTTCGCGTGCAGCGTGGTCCGCGCAGCGGCCGGCGACATCGGACGCGCGGGCGTCGACGTGGGGGGTCGCGGTCGGACGGTGAGAGGGCGGGCAGGGGCGCCGGGCCCGAGGAGCGCCGGCGTCACCTCAGGTACGCAGCGGCACGGGGGTCCGTACACACTGGAAGGCCTTCGCCCGGTGACGCTAGGGACCGGCGCGGCGGCCCGTCAATGCTTTGCAAGGTCTTTCTTAATTTGCGAAAGAAACTAACTCGCCGCTGGTCGCGAGAGCGTCGCCAGTGAGGCCGCCCGGCCGGACGCCCCCGCGGGGCGCGAAGAAGGGGCGTTTCTGCTGCTCACGGAGGAGGCCGCAAGGTAACGAGACGGTCTCGTTACTTGACTCGATAGTTCGTTCGCCGTAGGAAGGAAGTGTGACAGACGTGGTGACACCACCAACGAGCCCGGTGAGCCGGGAGCGGTCGAAGGAGATCAAGCGGTTGTCCGTGATCTCCACCGCCCGCCAGGTGCGGCTGCTCTCGCGCGCCGAGCTGACGGAGCTCACCGGGCTGAGCCCCGCCACGCTCACCCCGCTCGTGCGGGAGCTGATCGCCGAGGGCTACCTCATCGAGCGCGGCCCCGGGACGTCCCGCACCGGCCGGCCCCGGGCGATGCTGGAGTTCAACCCCCGGGCCGAGCTGGTCGCCGCCGTCTCCCTGGAACCGTCCCGGATCAGCTGCGAGATCGCCGACAGCGACGGCACGGTGATCGCCCACCGCGCCGTCCGGCTCGCCGGCGACATCGTCGACACCATCTGCCGCTCGGTGCCCGAACTCGCCGGCGACGGCCTGCCGGCGCTGCGCGGGGTGGCCATCGCCGCGCCCGGCGTCTCCACCGGCGGCGCGGTGCGCCTCGCCCCCTCGGTCGGCCTCGTCGAGGGGCGGCCGGTGGGGGAATCGGTGCAGCGGCACCTCGGGGTGCCGGTGGTGGTGGACAACGACGTGAACCTGATGGCGGCCGGCGAGCACGCCGTCGGTGCCGGCAGCGACGTCGCCGATCTGCTGCTGCTGCACGTGGCCGACGGCATCGGCGCCGGTCTGGTGCTCGACGGGCAGGTCCGCCGGGGTGCCGGCGGGGCCGCCGGCGAGGTCGGCTTCCTGCCGCTGGACCCGACCGACCGTGGCCACGACGGGATTGGCCCGTTCGAGGCCCGCTGGTCGGAGAACGCCATCGCCGAGCGGATGGTGGCGCTCGCCCCCGGGCGGCGGCCGGACTCGCCCGTGGCCGACCTGGTGGCGCTGGCCGCCACCGACGAACGGGCCGCCGCCTACCTCGACGACGTGCTCGCGGCCTGGTCGCGGCTGATCGTCTCCTGCGTCTGCGTCGTCGATCCCGGGCGGGTGCTGCTCAGCGGTGCCGCCGCCCACCTCGACGACGCCGCCGTGGACCGGCTCCAGGCGCTGGTCGCGGCTGCCGCGCCCAGCACCACCGAGGTACGCCGGGCGGTGCTCGGCGACCGGGCGGTGCTGCACGGGGCGGTCAGCTACGCCCTCTCCGCGGCCGCCGCCGGGATGCCGACCCTGCTGCCGGCCCCTTGACCACACACCACGCACACCGCAGTTCCCCCCACACCCCTCGGAGGTACACCCCATGAGACGTCGACTTCTCCTCGCCGGTGCGCTCGCCACCGTGCTCGCCGCCGGCACCGCCTGCGGTGGCGGCGGCGGTGACGACGCGGCCGGCGGCGCGAGCACCGAGAAGCTGACCATCTACACGGCCCGCGACAAGAAGGTCTCCACCTACGTCGTCGACCAGTTCACGGCCAAGTACCCGGAGTACAAGGGCAAGGTCGAGATCCTCAACCTGGGCGCGCAGGAGATCCTGGAGCGGGTCCGCGCCGAGAAGGCCAACCCGCAGGCCGACGTCTGGTGGGGCGGCACCCAGCAGGGGCTCTCCGCCGGCGCCGGCGAGGACCTGCTGACGTCCTGGCAGCCGGCGTTCGCCGAGAAGATGGACCCCAAGTACAAGGACGCCGAGGGCCGCTGGTTCGGAGAGATCCTGCTGCCCGAGGTCATCATGTACAACAACAAGGCGCTCACCCCGGAGCAGGCCCCGAAGGACTGGGACGACCTGCTGAAGCCGGAGTGGAAGGACAAGATCATCATCCGCGACGTGGCCGCGTCCGGCACGATGCGGTCGATCTACGCGTCGATGATCGTGCGGCAGTCCCCGGACGGCAGCAACCCGCAGCCCGGCTACGACTGGCTCAAGAAGCTCGACGCCAACACCGGCGCGTACGCGGCCAACCCGACCGACCTCTACCTGAAGCTCTCCCGCCAGCAGGGCGTGCTCAGCGCCTGGAACCTGCAGGACGTCCTGCTCCAGGCCAACCAGTCGAACATGCCGTTCGGCTACGTGATGCCCGCCTCCGGCGCCCCGGTGCTGGTCGACGGCATCGCCGCGGTCAAGGGCGGCAACACCACCGGCGCCCAGAAGTTCATGGAGTTCCTCTTCGACGACAAGCTGCGCGGCGACCTGGCCAAGGACTACTACCAGATCCCGGCCGTGGACATCGCCGAGAAGCCGGAGTGGCTGGCCCAGCTCGACCTCAAGCCGCTGGACGTCAACTGGGACGTGATCGGCAAGAACGAGACCGAGTGGATCAACCACTGGAACAGCCAGATCAAGAACAAGGGCTGACCGCCCGGGCGTTTCGGGGGCGGGCCCGTCCCGCCCCCGCGCCCCCACCTGACGACCGACCAGGTCCGGTACCGCACGAAGGAGAGGACCTCATGATCGATGTCACGCTGGAGTCGGTGAGCAAGCGCTTCGCGCGCGGCGGCGACACCGCGGCCGTGGACGACGTCGACATCACCATCGCCGCCGGGGAGTTCTTCACGCTGCTCGGTCCGAGCGGCTGCGGCAAGACCACCACCCTGCGGATGGTGGCGGGGTTCTACTTCCCCACGTCCGGGCGGATCCGGTTCGGCACCGAGGACGTCACGCGCCGGCCGCCGAACAAGCGCGACACCGGCATGGTGTTCCAGAACTACGCGCTCTTTCCGCACATGAGCGTCGCGCAGAACGTCGCGTACGGCCTGAAGATCCGCAAGGTCGGGCGGGTCGAGGCGCGGCGGCGGGTCGAGGAGGCGCTCGGCCAGGTGCACCTCGCCGGCTACGGCGACCGGCGCATCGACGAGCTCTCCGGCGGCCAGCAGCAGCGCGTCGCCCTGGCCCGGGCCCTGGTGATCCGGCCGCGCACCCTGCTGCTCGACGAGCCGCTGTCGAACCTCGACGCCAAGCTGCGCGAGGAGACCCGGGTCGAGATCCGTCGCATCCAGCGCGAGGCCGGCACGACCTCCATCTACGTCACCCACGACCAGGCCGAGGCGATGGCCATGTCGGACCGGATCGCGGTCATGCAGTCCGGCCGGGTGCAGCAGATCGGCGCCCCGCAGGAGATCTACCACCGCCCGGCGACCAGCTTCGTGGCCCGCTTCATCGGCCGCAGCAACGTGCTCACCCTGCCGGTGGTCGCCGCCGACGCGCGGAGCGTCACCGTGGGGCTGCCCGCCGGCGGCGAGATCGTCGCGCCCGCCCCGACCGACCACGGCCTGCGCCAGGGCGAGACCGCGCTGGTGTCCGTCCGGCCCGAGCACATCGCGCTGACCTCGGCCACCGAGGCGGGCGCGCTGCCCGGCCGGGTCACCGAGGTGGAGTTCACCGGCATGGCGACCAACCTCGTGGTCGACGTGGCCGGCGAGTCCGTGCAGGTCGCCGCGATCGACGTGCCGGCCGGGATCGCCGCCGGCGACCAGGTCGGGCTGCGGCTCAACCGGGAGCGGATGTGGGTGGTGCGTCCGTGAGCACCATTCCCGCCACGCCCAGCCCGGCGACCGTCGCCCCGATCACCGGCGAGCCGACGCCGCCGCGCGGCCCACGCCGCCGGCTCGCCGACCGCTTCGCCGGCGGCACCGGCTCGCGCTGGTTCCCGTACGTCCTGGTCTTCCCGCTCGCCCTGATCCTCTTCGGGTACGTGGTGCAGCCGATGTTCGCCACCTTCGCCGAGAGCGTCGGCGTGGACGGGGTGGAGAACTACGGCAGCTTCGTCACCGGCGGCGGGGTCGCCCGGTCCTCCCTGGTCACCTCGCTGATCATCTCCGCGGCCAGCGTGCTGCTCTGCGGCATCGTCGGCGTGGCGATGGCCTTCCTGCTCAAGCGCTTCTCGTTCCCCGGCCGCAAGCTGATCGAGGCGATCATCCTGGTGCCGGCGGCGCTGCCGCCGCTGATCGGGGCGATCTCGTTCCAGCTGCTCTACAGCGAGACCGGCATCCTGCCGCGGGGCCTCCAGCAGCTCTTCGGCGCCGAGAACCCGGTGCTGCCGTTCAGCGGCATCGCCGGGGTGCTGGTCGTGCACACCTTCACCATGTACCCGTACTTCTACCTGTCGGCCTCGGCCGCGCTGTCGGGCATGGACCCGTCGGTGGAGGAGGCGGCGTACAACCTCGGCGCCGGCCGGGTGCGGGTGTGGCGCACGGTCCTGCTGCCGATGCTCACCCCGGCGCTGGTCTCCGCCTCGCTGCTGGTGTTCATGACCTCGCTGGCGTCGTACACCGCCCCGCTGCTGTTCGGGGTGGACCAGACGATGACCATGCAGATCTACATCAACCGCACCAACGGCGACCTGCCGATGGCCTCCACGTACGCCTCGGTGCTCGGCGTGGTCTCGGTGCTGTTCCTGCTCGGCATGCGCTGGTACGAGGGGCGGCGCAGCTACCGCTCCCAGTCCAAGGGCGTCGCCGCGCACCGCCGCGAGATCACCAACCCGCTGGGCAAGTGGCTCGCCCTGGCCGCCTCGGTCCTGGCCACCGCGGTCCTGCTCGCGCCGGTGGCGACCATCGCCCTGGTCGCGTTCTCCGAGGACGGCTCCTGGACCACCGAGGTCATCCCGGCGGCGTACACCACGCAGAACTTCGTCACGATCTTCTCCGATCCGGCGGCGTTCCAGCCGATCCTCAACTCGTTGCAGATGAGCCTCATCGCCACCGTCGCCTGCGTCGTCGTCGGCGTGCTCATCGCGTACGCGGTGCGCCGGCTGGACTTCCGGGGCCGGGGCCTGCTGGACGTGGCGGTCATGCTGGCCTGGGCGCTGCCCGGCACGGTGGTGGCGATCAACCTGATCTCGGCGTTCAGCACGGGCAACGCGTTCAGCTTCGGGCAGGTGCTGATCGGCACCTTCTGGATCATGCCGCTGGCGTACTTCGTGCGGTTCCTGCCGCTGGTGTTCCGCTCCAGCTCGGCGACCCTGGCGCAGATCGACCCGTCGCTGGAGGAGGCGGCGCGCAACCTGGGCGCGTCCTGGTGGCGGGCGTTCGGCACCGTCACGCTGCGGCTGATGCTGCCCGGCGTGGTGGCCGGCGCGCTGCTCGCCTTCGTGCACGGCGTCGGCGAGTTCGTCGCCTCCGTGCTCATCTACACCTCCGAGACGGCGCCGATCTCCGTCGAGATCAACAACCGGATGTACTCGTTCGAGATCGGCACCGCCGCCGCGTACGGCATGCTCCAGGTTGTCCTGATCTTCGTGGTGATGGTGGTCTCCGGTCGGCTGGAAGGCGGCCGGCGCTCCAGTCGGGAGGCGGCCCGGTGGACGGCGTGAGCGCGGCCTGGCCGACGGGCGGTGGGCTGGTCCCCGCCGCCCGGATCCCCGGCGGGGAGCTGGCGGCGGTCGCCGGGGCGGCGGACTTCGCGGTGCTGCCCGTCGGCGCGGTCGAGTGGCACGGCCCGCACCTGCCGCTCGGCACCGACCTGATCCTCGCCGAGGGCTTCGCCGCCGAGAGCGCGCTCGGTGGCGACGGCGCGGGGCCGTCCGGAGACGGCGCCGCGACCACCCCGGCCGGCGGTCGCGCGACGGCGGCGGGCCCGCGCGGGGTGCTCTTTCCCGCCGTGCCGTACGCCGCCTGCCCCGGCCAGACCCGGCCGTGGCCCGGCACCGTGGCGATCCGACCCGAGATCGCGGTCGGCTACCTCGCCGACGTGATCGAGGGGATCGTCGCCGCCGGGTTCCCCCGGCTGCTGATCGTCAACGGTCACGACGCGAACATGTCCACGGTCCGGGCCGCCATGGAGTGGGTCTCCGGACGGCGCACGGCGAGCCTGCTGCTGGTCAACTGGTTCCAGCTGGTCACTCCGGCCGAGACCACCGAGCTGTACGGGCCGCTGCCCGCGCGCGGGCACGGCGGCGCGTACGAGACCTCAGGCGTGCTCGGCTTCGACCCCGGCGCGGTACGCCTCGACGCGGTCGCCGACCTGCCGCCGAAGCCGAAGCTGCCGGTCACCCACCCGTACGTGCTGGTGGAGTCCCGGCCCGACCCGTGGCAGGGCTGGTCCGGGCACATCTCGCTGGCCGGCGAGGAGGCCGGCCGCCGCGTCCGGCAGCTCGCCGGCGCCCGGCTGCGCGAGGTGATCGCCGCCTGGGTGGCCGCCCCGCCGCCCGCCCCGCCCACCGACGCCCCCCTGCCCACCGAGGCGTCGACCGGCCCCACGCCCACCCGGGCGACCGCCGGCGGACCCGAGCCCGAGGAGGCGCCGTGACCGTCGACCGCGGACTGGACGTCGTCGACTTCCACCTGCACTTCCGCATCGGCGCGGACGAGACGATCCGGGCCTGCGAGCACGCCGCCGACATGCACCCCGGCGGCGAGCACGAGCGGGCCGTACGCGCCGCCGGCTCCGCCCCGTACGCGCGGCAGTGGCGGCAGGCGTGGGGCTTCCCCGACCCGGAACCGCCCGCCGAGCGCTGGCAGGACGAGGCGGACCGCTGGGCCGAGGAGCTGCGCGCGGTGAACGTGCGCCGGGCGGTCTTCGTCACCGGCGGCGGCAACGACACCGTCGCCGACGTGGTCGATCGCCACCCCGACCGGCTGCTCGGCTTCGCCCACCACGACCCGTACGGCGCCGGCGCGGCGGCCGAGCTGGAGCGCGCCGTCACCGAGCGCGGCCTGCGCGGGCTGAAGCTGTTCGCCCCGCTGCTGCGCGGCCCGCTCGACGACGAGGCACTCGATGCGCTCTGGGGCACCGCCCAGCGACTCGGCGTGCCGGTGCTGATCCACATCGGTCACTACGGCAGCGCCGGCGGCCTGTCCCACGGTCGCTACGGCGGCCCGGACGAGCTGGCCCGGATGGCCCGCCGCTTCCCCGAGCTGGCCGTGGTGGTGCCGCACTTCGGCGTCCAGCACGTGCAGGACCTGCTCTTCGCCGCCTGGGGCTGCCCGAACATCCACGTCGACACCTCGGGGTCGAACCAGTGGGTGCGCTGGATGCCGTACAAGCTGACGCTGGAGGAGCTGTTCCGGCGCTGCTACGAGACCATCGGCCCGCACCGGATCGTGTTCGGCAGCGACTCGTCGTGGTTCCCGCGCGGTTACGTCACCCGCTACCTCGACGACCAGCTGCGGATCTGCCGCGAGCTGGGGCTGCCCGACGACCACCTACGCGCGATCTTCGCCGGGAACGCCGAGCGCCTGCTCGGCCTGGACGACTGACCGGCTGACGCCCGGGCGCGGCGCGCGGCGCCGCGCCCGGCACGGAAGGAAGTAGAGACCGTCATGAGCATACCCGCGCTGACCACCTACCAGCGGCACCACCTGCGGCCGACCTACGACCACCACGTCGGGTACCTCTTCCCGGCGATGGTGCGCGCCAGCCAGGCCCACGTGGTGATGCTGGTCGAGCAGGGGCTGGTGCCCGCCGAGCGGGGCGCCCGGCTGCTGCGCGGGCTGGCCGAACTGCGCGCCGACACCGCCGGTGCGCCGCAGTTCGACGGCACCTTCGAGGACACCTACTACCTGATGGAGAAGCGGCTGGCGCAGGCGTGCGGCATCCCCACCTCCGAGCTCGACGTGCAGATGGCCCGCAGCCGCAACGACCTCGACGCCGGGGTGTTCCGGATGCTGCTGCGCGACCAGCTCCTCGGGGTCCTCGACCGGGTGCTCGCCGCCGGCGCGACGGCCCTGGACTCCGCGCACCGCTACGCCGACGTGGTGATCACCGGCTACACCCACCGCCGGCCGGCGCAGCCCACCACCATCGGGCACGCCCTCGCCGGCTACGCCGAGGCCCTCGCCGGTGAGGCCGTCGCCTACGCCGAGCTGATCGACCAGCTCAACACCTCGCCGTTGGGTTCCTGCGCCTTCGCGGGCACCGACCTGGACATCGCCCCCGCCCGGGTGGCGGAGCTGCTGGGCTTCGACGGCCTGGTCACCAACTCGTACGAGGCGGTGGCCGGCGCCGACCATCTCGTGCGGGTCGGCACCCTCAACGCCCAGGCCCTCGCGACCGGCGCCCGGCTGGCGCGCACCCTGATGGACTGGCTGAGCTGGCGCTGGGTGAGCACGCCCGGCGACTTCACCCAGGGCAGCAGCATCATGCCGCAGAAGCGCAACCCGGTGGTGCTGGAGCACCTCGTCTCGATGGCCGGCGCGACCGCCGCCGACGCTGCCAGCGTGCTCAACAACGTGGGCGCCGCCTGGTGGGAGGACTCCAACAACGCCACCACCGACGTGCAGGTGCGGCTCTGGGAGAGCAACGACCGCACCGACCGGTTCTTCGCCCTGCTCGGCGGTTTCCTCGCGGAGGTCGAGCCGCTGGAGCCGCCGTCGGCCGAGGAGATCGTCGCCTCCGGCGCCACCACCACCGCCGCGGCCGACGCGCTGACCCGGCACGGGGTGCCGTTCCGGGCCGCCCACTCGGTGGTCGGCCGGCTGGTCCGGGGCGGGGCCCCGGCCACCTGGACCGCGCAGGGCGTCCGGGCGGCGGCCGACGGGATCGCCGACGGGCTGACCGACGCGGCCGTCGCCGACCTGATCGCCGCCGCCGTACGTCCCGAGCTGGTGCTCGACCGCGCCCAGGTCGACGGCCCCGGCGCGGACGCGGTGCGCGCCCAGGTGGCGGTGCTGCGCGGCACCTTCGACACCGTCGCCGCCCGGCTGGCCGGCGTGCGCGCCCGGCTGGCCGCCGCCGACGAGGCGCTGGACGCCGTGGCCGCGCGGGGGGCGGCCCGATGAGGGCCCGCGACGCGGCGGCCGGGACGGCGGGGGTGGCCCGGTGAGCGTGCGACTGGCCGGCCGGGCCGCCCAGCCCGCGCCGCCGGCCGGCGACGCGGGCGTGCTGCTCGGCATCGACTTCGGCGGCACCAAGATGGCGGTCGGGCTGGCCGGCGCCGACGGCCGGCTGCTGGCCCGCGAGCGGGTCCCGACGTACGCCGAGCGGGGTGCCCCGCAGGCCCTGGACCGCGCCCTGGAGTTGGCCGCGAAGCTGGTGGGGGAGGTCGGCGCCCCGGTCACGGCGGCCGGGATCGCCTCGCCCGGCGTGGTCCGCTCCGACGGCATCGACCTGGCCCCGAACGTGCCCGGCTGGGACGGGCTGCGCCTGGCCGACGCGGTGCGCGACCGGCTGGCGGTGCCGGTGGTGGCGGTCGACAACGACCTCAACGCCGCCGCCCTGGCCGAGCTGCGGCTCGGCGCGCTCCGCGACGCCGATCCCGGCCTGGTGGTGGGTCTGGGCACCGGGGTGGCGGCGGCGGTCACGGTGCGCGGGTCGGTGCTGGCCGGTCACCACGGGGCGGCCGGCGAGATCGGGTACGCCGTGGCCGGGGGTCCGTGGCCGGGCACGATGCTGGAGCTGGGCTTCTCCGGCCGGGCGCTGGACCGGCTCGCCGAGTCGCTCGGCGTGGCCGGTGGCGCGCGGGGCCTGGCCGCCGCGGCCGAGCGGCCCGGCGCGGCCCGGGACGCGCTGACGGCCCGGGCCGACGAGTTGGCCCGGCACCTGGTCACCTGCTGCCTGCTGCTGGACCCGCAGCGGGTGGTGCTGGTCGGCGGGGTGGCCGGCAACACGCTGATCCGAACCCTGCTGGGGGAGCGGATGGCGGCGGTCCTGCCGTACCCGCCGGAGGTGGTGCTGTCGCGCTTCGCCGACGACGCCGCGTTGCTGGGGGCGGTCATCCTCGCCCGCGAGGCGGTGCCGACGCCCCGCTGATGGCGCCGGCCGGGCATCCTCCCGGCGCTGCAAGCTCTTGCAAGCCGTGAAGCCGGCGATCCACCATGGATCGCCGGCTTCACGGCTTTTGGCGTCTATGGCCAACGCCGATGGCGGGCTTCGGCAATGTTGCCATGAAATTTCGAGAAGTTTGCTGCAAGGTATTGCAGAGCCTGCCGGGGATCGAGCATTGTCTTTGCTACGCGGACGGCCGTCCCCTCTCGTCAGTGCCTCTTCGTCCCCGGAAGTAGGTCCTTCTGTCATGGCACGATCGAAACCGCCCCTGCGCGCACGCATCCCCCGCCTGCTCCTCGCCGCCGCCGTCGTCGCGTCCGGCGCCACCCCGCTCGTGGCGAGCACCGCCGAGCCCGCCCGCGCCGCCGTCGCCCTCAACGACAGCGAGGTGACGGCGAACCTGTGGGAGTGGAACTGGAATTCCGTCGCGGCGGCCTGCACCGACCACCTCGGCCCGGCGGGCTACGGCGCGGTCCAGGTCGCGCCGCCGCAGGAGTCGGTGAGCCTGCCCGACACCGCCGACGGGGTCCACCCCTGGTACGAGGTGTACCAGCCGGTGTCCTACAAGCTGGAGAGCCGGTTCGGCAACCGCCAGCAGTTCGCCGCCATGGTCACCGCGTGCCACGCCGCCGGCGTACGCGTCTACGTCGACGCGGTCGTCAACCACATGGCCGGCGTCAACAACCCCGCCGGCACCGTCGGCTACGCCGGCACGACCTTCACCGGCTACGACTACCCGGCGGTCCCGTACGGCTACGGCGACTTCCACCACCCCGGCGACAACTGCCCGACCTCCGGCGGCATCACCGACTGGAACAACGAGTCCCAGGTGACCAGCTGCGAACTGCTCTCCCTGTCGGACCTCTACACCGAGAAGGAACAGGTCCGCAACAAGATCGCCGCCTACCTCAACGACCTGATCGGGCTGGGCGTGGACGGGTTCCGCGTCGACGCCGTCAAGCACGTCAAGAAGGCCGACTTCGCGGCCATCCTCGGCAAGCTGAACAACACGGTCGCGGAGAACAAGCGCCCGTACGTCGCCCAGGAGATCTTCGACGGCGCCTCGAACGACGCGCTCAAGGCCCGGGCGTTCATCGGCAACGGCGACGTGCTCGACTTCGCGTACGCCAAGGGTCTGCGCTCCAGCTTCCAGGGCTCGATCGCGAACCTCGCGAACATTGCGAACTGGAACCTCGACGCGCCCAGCGCGAACGTCTTCGCCATGGTCACCAACCACGACCTGGAACGTGACGGGGTGGTGCTGTCCTACAAGAACGGCAGCGACTACACCCTGGCCAACTATTTCGCGCTGGCCTACCCGCACGGCAAGCCCTCCGTCTACGACAGCTTCACCTGGTCGAACCGCAACCAGTCGCCGCCGGCCACCGGCAGCGGCCACGTGACCGACACGGTCTGCGGCGGCGCCTGGACCTGCCTGACCCGGTCCACCGGGATCAAGGGCATGGTCGGCTGGGCCAACACCGCCCGCAACGTCAAGACCATCTCGGACTTCACCGTCGTCAACAGCAACGTCGTCGGCTTCCACCGGGGCGACCGCGGGTGGATCGGCATCAACGACTCCGCCGCCGCCAGCACCGCCCAGTTCGTCACCGGCCTCGCCGACGGCGCGTACTGCGACGTCATCTCCGGCGCCGCCACCGCCGCCGGCTGCACCGGCGCCACGGTCACCGTGACCGGCGGGCGGGCCACCGTCACCATCCCCGCCAACGGCGCGGTCGCCATCCACGCCAACGCCCGCGGTGGCCCCGCCGCGAAGGTCGCCACCACCTTCACCGCGACCGCCTCGCTGCCCGCCGACCGCACGCTGCACCTGGTGGGTGACACCCCCGCGCTCGGCAGCGGCGACGCGGGCACCTCCGTGCCGCTCACCCGCACCGCCACCGGCGCCTGGACGGCGACGGTCGACCTGCCGGCGGCCACCGCCGTCTCCTACCGGTACCTGGTCAAGAGCGGAAGCACGGTGGTCGAGCAGGAGGCCACCAGCCGCACCTTCACCACCCCCGCAGGCGGGACGACGACCCGGACCGACACCTACGTGCCGGGACCCGTGGGGGACAGCGTCGCCACGACGTTCACCGTCACGGCCTCCGTGGCCGCCGGGCAGGAGGTCTACGTCGTCGGCAGCGTCCCGGCGCTGGGCACCTGGGCGCCGGCGAACGCCGTGCGGCTGCCCGCCGCCGGTGGGGTCTTCCGGGGCGTGGTCGACCTGCCCCGGTCCACCACGGTGGAGTACAAGTTCCTCAAGAAGACCGCGGCGGGGGTCGTCACCTGGGAGTCCGGCGCGAACCGGAGCCTGACCACCCCGTCGGGCGGCAGCCTCACCGTCACCGAGACCTTCCGCGGCGACACCGCCGGGCCGGTCGCCACGGCCTTCCACGCCACCGCCACCACCACCTTCGGCCAGAACGTGTACGTCGTCGGCAACCTGCCCGCCCTCGGCGGCTGGAACCCCGCGAACGCCGTCGCGCTGTCCCCGGCCGACTACCCCGTCTGGCGGGCCACCGTCAGCCTGCCGCCGAACACCGCCGTCGAGTACAAGTACCTGAAGAAGAACCCCGACGGCTCCGTCACCTGGGAGTCCGGCGGCAACCGGAGTTTCACCACCCCGGCGGGCGGCATCAGCACCCGCACCGACACCTGGCGCTGAGCCACCGGGTGGCCGGCCCCGCCCGGGGCCGGTCACCCTGCCGTCCGGCCGACGTGGCGGTGCGCAGGACATCGGGAGCCTTCCATGCGTTGGTACGCTCGTCCGGCGCGGAGGGGTGCAGACGGATGAGCGAACCGGGCCGGGAGGCGCAGGAGGCGTTGGCCTGGTTCGCCGGTGAACTCCGGCGCCTGCGGCAGCTCTGCGGCGCCCCCTCGCTGAACACGCTGGTCGCCATCTCGGCATCGCTGCGGCAGCCGCTGGCGCGCTCGACATTGAGCGACAAGCTCAACGCCAAGTCACTGCCCGAGTGGTCGTTCGTCGTCGCCTTCGTCACCGCCTGCCGGGCGCACGCCGACCGGGTCGGTGTCCGGCTGCCGGCCGAGCTGGCGGAGCTGGGCCACTGGGACGCGGCGCACTGGCGGCTGCTCAGGATCGCCGACGCCGCCCGTACCGAGGATCGCCTGCGCTCCGCCGCCCACGCCCAGCTCAGCCGCCGCGGCGGGGGCGCCGCACCGGCCGGACAACCCGAGCCGCCCGTCCCGGCAGACCGGCCGGCCGAGATCCTCGGACAGGTGACACCTCGGCAACTGCCGGCGGCCGTACCCCATTTCGTGGGTCGCACGGCGGCGCTCGCCGCACTGGCCACCCTGCTGCCGCACCAGGGCGGCGCACCGGGCGTGACGACGGTCTGCCTGATCAGCGGCACGGCCGGCGTCGGCAAGACGACCCTGGCGGTCGGCTGGGCACACCAGGTCGCCGACCGCTTCCCCGACGGGCAGCTCTACGTCAACCTCCGCGGCTTCGACGCGACCGGGCCGGCGGACCCGGCGGAGGTGCTGCGCGAGTTCATCGAAGCCCTCGGCGTGCCGGCGCAGCGCGTCCCGGCGGGACCGGCCGCCCGCGCCGGGCTGTTCCGTAGCCTGCTCACGGGCCGGCGCGTGCTCGTGCTGCTCGACAACGCCGGCGACGCCGACCAGGTCCGCCCGCTGCTGCCCGGTTCGCCGGGGTGCCTGGTGGTGGTGACCAGCCGGGGGCACCTGCCGGGGCTGCTCACCATCGAGGGGGCCCGTCCGCTCCTGCTCGATCCGCTGTCGCGCAGCGAGGCGTACGAGCTGCTGTCGCGGCGCCTCGGCGCGGACCGGGTGGGCGACGAGCCGGACGCGGTGGACCGGATCGTCCGGACGGCCGCCGGGCTGCCGCTCGCGCTTGCCATCGTGGCGGGACGGGCCGCCGCCCAGCCGGGCCTCGGCCTCGGCCGGCTCGCCGACGAGCTGACCGGCCCGGGCGGTCTCGACCGGTTCAGCCACGGCGACGCGGCCGCCGACATCCGCACGGTCTTCTCGTGGTCGTACCGCAACCTGGACGCCACCTCGGCCCGGGCGTTCCGGCTGCTCGGGCTGCACCCCGGGCCGGAGGTCTGCGTGCCGGCGCTGGCGAGTCTCGCCGGCGTGGCGGTGGCGCGGGCGGGGCGGAGCATGGCGGCGCTCGTCCGCGCGAACCTGGTCTCCGAGCCGCTACCGGGACGGTACGTCCTGCACGACCTCCTGCGCGCCTACGCGGCTGAGCTGGTCGCCGGGCACGAGCCCGAGGAGGCCCGCCGGGAGGCGGTCGGGCGGCTGCTCGACTACTACCTGCACACCGCGTACGCCGCGGACGTGCTCCTCTACGACCAGCGGGACCCGATCAGCCCCGCCCCGGCCCGCGCGGGCACGGCGGTCACCGCGCTCACCGACCGGACGGCGGCGTGGCGCTGGCTGACCAGCGAGCACCGGGTGCTCCTGGCCGTCGTCGGCCTCGCCACGGACGCCCGGTTCGACACGCACGCCTGGCAGCTCGCCTGGACCGTCAACACGTACCTCGATCGTCTCGGGGCCTGGCAGGAACAGTTGGCGGTCCAGGAGCGGGCGCTGCTCGCCGCCTCGCGGACGGCCGACCGGGACGGCGAGGCCCGGGCCCACCGCAACCGGGCCGTGGCCTGCCTGCGGTTGGAGGACCACGACCGGGCCGAGGCCCACCTGCACCGGTCCCTCGGGCTCTACACCGACCTCGGCGACGCGATCGGCAGCGCCCGGGCCCACCTCAACCTCGGCATCGTGGCCGAACGTCAGGGCCGGTACGAGCGGGCGCTGCACCACGCGCAGCAGGCCCTCGGCCTGTTCACGGCGGCGGGGAACACCAACGGGAAGGCCAACGCGCTAAACAACATCGGCTGGTACCACAGCCAGCTCGGCGACTACGAGCAGGCGCTCGAGCACTGCACGCAGGCGCTGGTCCTGCAACAGCAGGTCGGCAACCGGTACTGGCAGGCGCACACCTGGGACAGCCTCGGCTACGTGTACTACCGGCTGGAGCGGCAGGCGGAGGCGATCCGCTGCTACGGCAACGCGCTCGCGCTGTGGCGGGAGGCGGCGGAGCGCTACTACGAGGCGACGACGCTCACCCATCTCGGCGACAGCCACCGCGCCGCCGGAGCACCGGAGCCCGCCCGCCGCGCCTGGCGCGGTGCGCTGGGGATCCTGGAGCAACTCGGCCACTCCGACGCCGAGCGGATCCGGGCCAGGCTGCGCTCGGCGCCCGCGCGGTCCTCCTGACCGCGGCGTCGAGACCAGAGCCACTCACGGCGCGCACCCGGGGCGGTGGCCTGCCGCCACGCGCCCCGGGAATCTGCTGCCGGACGGGTCAACGCCACTGCAGGTAGTTGTTGACGACCGGGGCCGTGATCCGGGTGACGATGTTGTTGGTGGCTCCGGGCCCGGCCCCGTACGGGCCACTCGCGAGGATTCCCAGCACCGTCGGGACCGGACACACGCAGGGCGGTGGCGGCGGGCACGGGCACGGGATCACCAGCGGCGGCCGCGTCGGGCACCAGTCGTCCGGGTCGGGCGTGTAGAAGACGGGGCTGCCGTTCTGCCCGCCGACGAAGGGATGCCGGACGTAGAAGAAGCTCGTGCTCTCGGCCCGGACGACGTCCTTGCTGGCCCACTGTCCGGGCCGGTCGAGCGGGTATCCCTGGGTCGTCGTGCAGGACCCGGTCACCGGGTGGCTCGGGTAACCGAGGCCGAGCCAGCCGGTCCTGGCGCCGATCGTGCAGTTGAGCTGCACCGCCCCGTAGTTGTAGGCCGGGTCGGCGGGGGTGGGGGCGTAGATCGAGCCGGTCCAGCCCGAGGGGGCGAAGAGCCGGACCGCCGCGCACGATCCGAAGGGTGCCGTCGTGCCGTCGTGCCCCGGGTACGCGACGACGTTGGTGCGCCAAGTGCCGTTGGAGCCGCCGGAGTGCACGCAGTGGCCGGCGGTCGCGACCGTACGCTCGCTGATCATGAAGCCGGTGCACTGGCCGCCGGTGAACGTCAGCCGGACGGTGGCGCTGGCGGGATATGCGGTGGTCGGCGTGACCGGCACCCGGGTGTCGGGACCGAAGATCGCGTTGATGCCGGGGGTGGGAGTCGCGCCGGCCGCGGCGCCGGTCGCCGGGACCGTGGTGCTCGTGACCCGGTGCCCGGACGACGCGGCGTCGCTGACGGTGGGCCGGTCCCCGGCCGGGGCGGCAGCCGCCGGGGCGGCCGGAGGTGCGGCGGTGCCGACGGCTACGGCGGCGAGGGCTACGATCGCCCATCTCTTTTTCAGCATGGCTCTCCTCTGGCCGGGCGGGGCTCTCCCCGCGCTCACGCCTACGCAGACCAGGCTGCGGACACGCCGTGCCGTCCGGCCGGTTCCCGGACACCGGATCATCCCGGCCGGACACCGACCGGCGTCCTCGCCGGCTCGCTACGCCGCAAGGCGCGCGGTCACCCGTCCGGACACGGTCCGTGATCTATCGTGAGTGTCGAGTGCCGGATCGACACGAACTCACCGGGGGTAGGGCATGGGCCTGATCCACATCGAGCTGTTCGCAACCCTCGACCTCGTCGGGCAGGCGCCCGGCGGTCCCGAGGAGGACCCGGCGGGGTTCCCGTTCGGCGGCTGGCAGGCGCCCCTGCTGGACGCGGTCTCCGGGGCGCAGGTCGCTGCCGCCTACGAGGGCACCGACGCCCTCCTGCTCGGCCGGCGGACGTACGACATCTTCGCCGCCCACTGGCCGCACCAGGAGGGCGGCGAGGACAACGAGATCGCCACGCTCTTCAACCGCGTCCCGAAGTACGTGGCCTCCCGGGGCAGGCCCGACCTCTCGTGGGCCGGCTCCACCCAGCTCGGCCCGGATCTGGTCGGCGCGGTGCGCGAGGTCCGTGACCGGCACGAGCACGTGAAGGTCGTCGGGAGCCTGAACCTGGTGCAGACCCTCCTGCGCGAGAAGCTGTTCGACCGTCTCGACCTCTGGGTGCACCCGATCGTGCTCGGCGTGGGGAAGAAGGTCTTCGACGGTGGCGCGGTGCCGACGAACGTCACCCTTCTCGAACCGCCGGTGGCCAACCCGCGCGGCACCGTCTACCTGCGCTACGGCCTCGCCGACGGCACGCCCGCAACGGGGGACATGAGCGCACCCGATCGCGGTGCCGGACGCGACGACTGAAACCCCCAGGCGGGCGCGGGCCAGGCAGGTCCGTGCCTGCCGCCTTCCGGACCCGAGCCCGACCACGACACCCAGGCGGAGAGATGGCCAAGCTGATCAACACCGACATCGTGTCCCTCGACGGGTTCATCAACGACGAGAACGGCAAGTTCGGCTGGAGCGAGCCGGTCGAAGAGGTGCACCGCTTCCTCAACGACCTGGACCGCGGCATCGGCACCCATCTCTACGGCCGCCGGCTCTACGATGTGATGTCCTACTGGGAGACCGCTCACGAGGAGCCCGGGCACCCCGACTACATCCTCGACTACAGCGAGATCTGGCGATCCGCCGACAAGATCGTGTATTCGTCCACGCTGGAGGAGCCGCGCAGCGCCCGCACCCGCATCGAGCGCACGTTCGACCCGGCGGCGGTCCGCGCGCTCAAGGAGTCGGCCACGCGCGACCTGGCGATCGGCGGCGCCAACCTGGCCGCCCAGGCACACCGGGCCGGCCTGGTCGACGAGATCTGCCTCGTCATCTGCCCGGTGCTCGTCGGCGGCGGCACGCGCGCCCTGCCCGACGGCGTCCGGCGTAGCCTGACCCTGCTCGACCAGCACACCTTCTCGCAGGGCACGATCTTCGCGCGTTACCGCGTGGACCGCTGACCCGACGTCACCGCCAGGAGCCGCCCTTCCCGGCCGCCGCACCGACCGGCCTGGGCCGAGCGCCGCCGGTGACCAGGGGCTCGCGGCCCGGCAAGACCACCCCTACGACGCGCCTAGGCCGCCGACGCGGCCCGCGGGTCGTTCGGCCGGGTGCGCTGCGCCAATCCGGGCGCCGACAGGTCGGCGCGGCCCTGGCCGCCGGCCGGCCGTGCCGCGTACGGCGACGGTTGCCCTGAGTCGGTCCGGGCCATGCGTAGTGCGCGCTGGGCGTTGTTCCAGGCCGGGCACGGCCAGGCCTGGCCCGCGCAGAGCAGGTTGCGGCAACCGCCGTCCCCGTCCGGCTCGTGGGCGTCGGCCACGTCCAGGGCGAGCTTCCACAGCAGCGGGTCGGTCACCTCGGCGGGACGGTCTGCCTGACGGTCGGACCGGGCGGTGGTGTCGGACACGAGTTGATTCCCCCTTGAGCGCAGGTGCGATCTGCAACCTTCTCCAGTTTCCACCCCGGCGAAACCTCGGCACCCCTTCCAGGCTGCGCAACAGGGCGCCGGACGGCTCCCGGGCGGGGGCAGGGTGGCCCAGATCACCGGGCGGCCGACCCGCACGAGGCGATCACGGCGGCACCCGCGGCGGGATCGGGCCCGTCACTCGGAGTGCTGTGGGGCTCGCGAGGGCCGGTGCCGGCGCATCCGCAGCGCCGCGACCGCGGCGACGATCAGCAGGACCGCGAGGGCCGGCCCACCCACGATGAGCATGAGCCCCGCTCCGATGTTGGCGCCGATCCCGCCGGCGGTCAGCACCCGCCAGGCGAGGCCGAGGAGGGCGCCGGCCGCGACGAGCGGCGCCAGCACCCACCACCACCGGCGGTCGAGACTGCGGCGTGCGGTGACCCGGAGCAGCCAGGCGAGCGCGAGGACGACGCCGACGCACGCCAACACGCCGACGATGCGGTCTCCCGCCGGGCCGAGGCTCACCGGCCGGATCGCGTAGTCCAACTCGACGCCCTCGGCGGCGAGTCGCCGGGCCTCGTCGCCGGTCAGGTCGCCGATGAGCCACCAGGCCGCCACCGGGGTGCAGAGAAGCAGGATGAGTGCGGTGATCGGAAACGTCGGTCGGTGCTGCGTCGTCATGCCTGTCGCCTTCTCCCGGTGATCTTGTCCATGTTGCCCGGGCAAGTATGTGGGTGCTTCCCGGGCGGGGCGTGAGCACTCCTACTCAGTGCTGGTCGTACGTCGGCCGCGGGCGCGAACGACGCATCGACGGGCATTGACATGGGAGTTTGTCTGCACTGAGGATGGCCTCAGCTCGTGGTGCGCGACCGACGGGCGGAGCCGCACCCGGGCGGCCCCACTGCCATCCCGCTCCGGCCGCCCTGCCGACACCAGAAGGGCGGACCCATGCGTGATCCCCTGGCCCCCCGGTGGCGCCGCCGCCAACGCCGAGGCCGGGACGCTCGTGCAGGCGTACACCCATCGGGGCAGCCTGGGCGGCGGCGTGGTCGCGCCGGCCGCGTGGACCCCGCTCAGCGACGGCCTGAGCGCGCCGGCGAGCGTCTCCCGCGACCCGCATCCGGTGTACGCCATCCGCATCGGCAAGCACCGGGACGGCTCGAAGCTCGGCGTGCTCGCGTACGCCCAGGAACACGCCCGCGAGTGGGTGCCGCCGCTGGTGACCGTCGAGACCGCCGAGCGGCTGCTGCGCAACTACGCCCACGACGGGCAGACCCGGCAGCTGCTGGACAACCTCGACATCTGGATCGCCCCCTCCGTCAACCCCGACGGCGGCCACTACTCCTTCTACGACTTCAACTCCCAGCGCAAGAACATGACCAACCACTGCCCGACGACCGGGGCGGCCGACTTCCTGGCCCGCAACTCCTGGGGCGTGGACAACAACCGCAACTACACCGAGTACAGCCTCTTCGACGGCTACTCGGGGGCGTCGGCGAGCTGCACCAGCGGCACGTACGCGGGCCCGGGCGAACTCTCCGAGCCGGAGAACCGCAACCTCGACTGGCTGGCCTCCCGCCCCAACATCCGGTTCTCGATGAACCTGCACTCCTCGGGCAACTACTTCATGTGGTCGCCGGGGGCGTACGCGCTGCCCGGGCGCGTCTCCGCGCCCCGCCCGACGCTCGCCCAGGAGTCGGCCTTTGGGGTGCCTCGGCGCGGATCCTGGCCGCCATCAAGCGGCACCGCAACATGGCGGTCACCCCGGCACGCACCGGCCCAATCTCCGACGTGCTCTACTCGGCGGCCGGCAACTCCGGGGACATGCTCTGGTACAAGTACGGCATCTACGCCTGGAACTTCGAGGTCGGCACCTCCTTCCAGCCCGAGTGGGACGAGGCGCACGCCGAGACGCTGGAGTTCGCCAACGGCCTGGTCGAGCTGATGCGGGTGGCCCGCGACTTCGCCAAGGACCGGACCCGGCCACGCAGCACGCTCGCGGTCGCGCCCAGCGCGACGCCCGGCATGGTGGACGTGACCTTCTCCACCAGCGAGCCGTCCGCCGTCTTCTACACCCTCGACCGGGCCGCCCCCACGTACGCGTCGACGCTGTACGGCTCGGCGGGCATCCGGGAGGGCGGGGAGACGCTCACCGTCCCGGCGGGAACGCGGATCCACTGGTTCTCGGTGGACTCGGCGGGCAACGTCGAGAACGACTACCGCCCCGACGGCGACGGCCGCAACTACCGCAAGGGCACCGCCGTCCTGCGGGCGCGCTGACCGGGCGCGTGGGGGGTCGACCCGCACACCCCCTGCCCGCCGGGCTGGGGCCGGGGAAACGACGCGATCAGCGACCGGGCAGTGTGCCCAGCAGGACCGCCCGGGAGCTTCGGTGTGCCAGATCCTCCGCCACGTTGCCCAGCAGCTTCTCGTCGAGCCCGTGCCCTCGTCTCCCGATCACCACCAGGTCCACGTCCCGCGCGTCGGCGACCGCCAGGAGAGCGTCGGCCGGGTGACCGACGACGACCTCCGTACTGGGGGCGGGCAGTTCGTCAGGCAGGACGCGCGCGGCCTCGTCCAGCATCCGCCGGGCCCGCCGGTGCTCCTCGTCCGCCTCGATGTCGACCACGTCCGGGTCGGTCACGGTGACCAGCACCAGCTCGCTGGTGGTTCCGCTCAGCGCGTGGGCGACGGCGCGCAGCGCCCGGTCGGAGTCGGGCGAACCGTCCAGACCGACCAGCACGCGCAGGCCGGGCCCGGTCGACGCCGGTGCCCGGGACCGGACGTCGATGCGGTGTGGCTCGGCCCGACCGCGCTCCGCGGCGATCGGAATGAACAGCGGACCGAGCAGCCCTCCGACGAGATACCAGAGCAGGTTGCGGTGCCCGCCGCGGGTGACGAAGACGGCCGCGGTGACCAGTCCGGCCACCAGCCAGGCCACGATCGCCAACAGGGCCAGTCCCAGTTCAGCCACGGCGTCCTCCCGGCGGGGTCGGTACGGGCGGGCAGCATGACTACCCCCGGTGGCCGTGGGTAGGCCACCGCGTCCGAACAGGGACGGGTCGCCGACCTCGCCGTCAGCACTCGCCGGTCGGATCGCCGGTCCGGTGCTCGCGTACGGTGATGAGGCGCGCGGGACGGGTTCGGCGAGCCACAGCCGGGTACCAGTGCACCCGGCGTCGTCGTCGGACGGGACGGCGGAGACCGCTGGTTCCGGTGCGCACGGGGGTGCGGTCGGCGATGGACGCCCCGTCCCCAGCCGACGAGGAGACCCCGTGACCGACGCCGGCCGGCGCCGCGGCAGCCTGTTCGCCCGACGTTCGTGGGCGGAGACCGGCCGAATCTCCGCCGTCCTGCGCCGGGAGACGGTGGGTGGGGTTCTTCTGCTCGTCGGGGCGCTGTTGGCACTGTCGTGGTCGAACTCGCCCTGGAGCGAGCACTACCGGACACTGCGGGACGTCCGTGTCGGTCCGGCCCTCCTGCACCTCGACCTCAGCCTGGCCACGTGGGCGGCCGACGGCCTGCTGGCCGTCTTCTTCTTCGTCGCCGGGCTCGAACTCAAACGTGAGTTCGTCGCGGGCGACCTGCGGGATCCGCGGCGCGCCTCGGTGCCGGTGGCGGCGGCCTGCGGCGGAGTGCTGGTGCCGGCCCTGCTCTACCACCTGATCGCCGGTGGCGCCGCGCCGAAGGGCTGGGCGATCCCGACGGCGACCGACATCGCCTTCGCCCTGGCGGTGCTCGCCGTGGTCGGTCGGTCCCTGCCTCCGGCGCTGCGGACCTTCCTGCTCACCCTCGCGGTCGTCGACGACCTGATCGCCATCGTGATCATCGCCGTCTTCTACACCACCGGCCTGTCGGTCGTGCCGCTGCTCGGTGCCCTGGCCCCCCTGGTGATCTTCGGCCTGCTGGTGCAGCGCCGGATCCGGTCCTGGTGGCTGCTGCTCCCACTCGCGACCCTGACCTGGGTGCTGGTGCACGAGTCCGGAGTGCACGCGACCGTGGCGGGGGTTCTGCTGGCCTTCACCGTCCCGGCCGTCGGCAGCCGCACGGCCGGGGGACCGGGCACCGGGCCGGGTCTGGCCGAGCACTTCGAGCGTCGGTTCCGGCCGATCTCCGCCGGCGTCGCGGTGCCGATCTTCGCGTTCTTCTCCGCGGGGGTCGCGGTGGGCGGCCTGACCGGCCTGGGCGACGCGCTCACCGATCGGGTGGCGATCGGCATCGTCGTCGGCCTGGTCCTCGGCAAACCCGTCGGCATCATGGGCGCCACCTGGCTGGTGTCCCGGTTCACCCGCGCCAACCCCGACGAGGGCCTCAACTGGCTCGACGTACTTGGTCTGGCGCTGCTCGGCGGCATCGGCTTCACCGTCTCCCTGCTCGTCGGCGAGTTGGCCTTCGGCCTGGGCAGCGAGCGCGACGACCACGTCAAGGTCGCCGTGCTCACCGGCTCCCTGGTCTCGGCTCTGTTGGCCTCCGTGATTCTGCGCGCCCGTAGCCGGCTGTACCGGCGGGTGCGCGAGGCGGAGGCCGTCGACCGCGACCGGGACGGCGTGCCGGACGTGTACGACGCGCACCCCGACCGGCCTGACGTGCACTGAACACCCGCGTCGGGCCGAGCACCGTGGCGGACGCCGCGACGAAGCCGACGCCGGTGGACGCCACGCCCGCTCAGTCCGGCAGCAGCGGCATCTCCAGGCCGGGGTTACGGCCGAGCAGCACCGCCCGGGTGAGCGCCCCCGACCCGAACCGGTCGCGCACCGCGTCCACGGCCGCGTCCAGGTCCGCCCCCGGGTCGCGCTCGAACGGCAGCGGCGGCTGGACGGGGGAGTCGTCGAGGTTCCCGACCGACACGCCGAGCAGGGTCACGCCCCGCCGCTCGATCTCGGGCAGCGCGGCCCGCAGCAGCGTGCGCGCCGCGCCGAGCAGCGGGACCGTGTCGGCGGTCGCCTTGGCCACCGTGCGCGAGCGCGTCGCGCGCGTGTAGTCGCCGAAGCGCAGGCGTACCGTCACCGTCCGGCCGGCCCGCGCCGCCGCGCGCATCCGCCGGCTCACCCGGTCGACCAGGCCGGCGAGGACCGCCTCCAGCTCGGCGGGGGAGTGCGGGACCGCGCCGAGGGCGTGCTGCGCGCCCATCGAGGAGCGCCGGCGGCCGACCTGCACCGGCCGGGGGTCGCGGTTGTGCGCGAGGGCGTGCAGGTGCCGGCCGACGCCCGCGCCGAGCAACGAGACCAGCGTCGCCTCGCCGAGGCGGGCGACCTGTCCGACCGTACGGATGCCTCGCTCGCGCAGCTTCGTGGCGGTCACCGGCCCCACGCCCCACAGCCGCTCCACCGGCAGCGGGTGCAGGAACGCCACCTCCCCGTCGGGCGGGACGACCAGCAGGCCGTCGGGCTTGGCGACGCCGCTGGCGACCTTGGCGAGGAACTTCGTGCGGGCCACCCCCACGGTGATCGGCAGGCCGACCCCCTCAGATACGTCCCGGCGCAGGCGGGTCGCGATGTCGGCGGGCGGGCCGACGAGCCGGCGCAGACCGCCCACGTCGAGGAACGCCTCGTCGATGGAGAGCCCCTCGACGATCGGGGTGGTGCGCCGGAAGATCTCGAACACCGCGCGGCTCGCCGCCGTGTAGGCCGCCATCCTCGGCGGCACGACGATCGCCTCCGGGCAGAGCCGCCGGGCCTGCCGGCCGCCCATGGCGCTGCGGACGCCGCGGGCCTTCGCCTCGTAGCTGCACGCGAGGACGACGCCGCCGCCGACGATGACCGGCCGGCCGCGCAGGCGCGGATCGTCGCGCTGCTCGACCGACGCGTAGAACGCGTCCAGGTCGGCGTGCAGGATGCTGGCCTCGCGCGACACGAACACATGTTCGCATGGAACCCCGCTGCAGCGGTACTGACCTGCCCGAACGCGCCGCCTCCTACAGTTCGTCGAAGGGGCGGGCGTAGGCGAACCCGCCCCGGATCGACGGCCGCCGGGCGCTCAGCGGACGGGCCATGAAGTAGCGCGGTTCCCACGGCTGCGGCGGGGTGACGCCGAGGTCGACCGCCGGGCGGAACCCGAAGCGCGGGTAGTAGTCGGGATGCCCGAGCAGCACCACCAGCGCCTCCCCGAGCGCGTCGGCCGCGCCGAGCACCGCGTGCATCAGCGCGGAGCCGACGCCGTGCCGCTGCCAGGCCGGCAGCACGCCGAGCGGGCCCAATCCCAGCGCGACCGGCTCGCCGGCGACCCGGCCCCGGGTGCACACGACGTGCCCGACCACCTGCCCGGCGTCGTCGGCCGCGACGAGGGAGAGGGCCGGCAGCCATCCGTCGTCGGCCCGCAGGGCGTCCACCAGCCCGCCTCGACAGGTACGGCTTCCGGCTTCCCGGGGTCGGCGAAGGCGGCCAGGTGCACCGCCCGGATCGCGTCGACGTCGGCGGGGGTCTCGCGTCTGATCAGCACGGCGCCACGTTAGGTGCGGTCGGGTCCCGGGGGCACGCCATTATCGGCGTCGCCGTGCCGGCGGGCTGCGCCGTGTCCGCGCAGTCCGTGCGGGCCAGTTCGCCGCTGGCGAAGCCGGTGTCGCGGGTGCGTATTCGTGTTTCGGGGACGCGGAGCGCCCGTCGTACCACCGAGGCGACCTCGACGGGCGGGGCCGCCGCCCGTCGAGGCCGTCCGCGGGTGCGCTCGTGTCTGCCGGTCTCACCGCGGGGTTGCTCCGGGTGACGTCGTGACGCGCCGGAGCACGTCCGCCCGCAGCCGCCGGAGCTCACCGAGCTGTTCCTGTCGGGACGCGTCCAGGATCGCGGCCTCCGCGCGCCCCTGTGCCGCGCGGACGACGTCGGCGATGCCGACCTCGTCCTGGCAGCCGGCGTCGGCCGTGGCGGTGGCGAGTTCCTGCCTGACGACCGGCATCAGGTCGGCGCGGTCCTCGGCCGCCTTGTTGAAGGCCGCCTCGATCCGGCCGCGCGCCTCGTCGAACGTCCGGGACGGTCGCCCCGCCCGCGTCATGCATTGCGACCAGGCGGACTGGGCGCCGAGGAACTCCGCGTCCTGGTTCACCGTCTCGACCACCCGGTTGGCCAGCACCTGGAACGTGTCGTACAACCGTTGCCAGTCGTCGCCGTACAGCGCGGCGGTGGCCTGATGGGTGCACCCGTCGCTGTTGTAGAAGATCTCGTGGTCCTCCGGGAGCCGGATGGTCACCCGGTGCGATTCGGTGCCGAGCAGCGCCGCGTCCCAGTCGGGCGACGACGCAGGCCGCGGGGACGGCCGGTTCCGGGCCTTCGCCTCCTCCGCCAGGGAACTGGTGATCCGGTATCCGTCCGTCCCGGCCTGTTCCCTGCCGAGCAGCCCGTAGGGATTGATGTCGCGCAGCCGCGCCGCAGGGGAGAGGGGGACGCGCCGGTACGCGAATCCCCTGTCCCTCATGCACTGCGTGACGAGTCTTTCGTGCGCGTCGTGCAGGGCTGAGCCTTCTGCGCTGGTGAAGTACGTCGTACCGCCCAGTGGCCGGGGTAACTCCACCGTGGTGGTGGTGCGGCCGGGTGCGGCAGCGCACCCGACCACCCCCAGCAGGACGGGAAGCAGAACCACCCGCGCCCATCGCTGCGGATTCATCTCACGGCGCTCAGTAGAGGCACCACCTGTTCGAGCCGACGTGGTGGTACAGGTTGCTGCCCAGACGCCGCCACCCGGTGCCCCGGTTCAGGTTGTAGGCGGGCGCCCGGTATCCGGTGTTGTAGTAGACGGTGACGTTGCAGGACCTGCCGTTGTTGTAGAGCGAGGCGGCGTTGGCGAACTTCGTGTACTGCAGCAGGTTGGTGTTGTCGTCGTAGACCGGGCCGGGCGCGCCGCCCCAGTCGTACTGGGTGTACGCACACAGCGCGCCGCTGGGGCAGGGATCCGCGCTGGCGGGTGTGGCCGTGAGTGTGGTGCCGAACACGGCGGCTGCCGCGAGCACGGCGAGCGAGGAGCCGACGCGTACGGCCCGTCGTGCCGATCCTTCGGTCCTTTGTGGCATGGGTCACTCCTTTTCGGAATCGCACCGAGGCCGCCTGCCGATCGGGTGTGGGCCCGCCCGGTGCCTTCTGCCCTGGTCGGCGTCGGTGCTGGCTACTGACCACTCGATGATGCGGCGGGGTCCTGGGCGCCAGGCTTGGTGCGTTCTTGGCGCGGCCTGTGTTGTCATAGAGCCTGGTGGATGCTTTGTCGACGGGGGCGTTGATGGACATTCGGCTGCTCGGGCCGGTGGAGGTCTGGGCCGGCACGCACGAGCTGGACACCGGGCCACCACAGCGACGCGTCACCCTCGCTGCCCTGGCGCTGGACGCGGGCCGTCCGGTGCTGACCGAGACCCTGATCGAGCGCATCTGGGGAGAGCGGTCGCCCGCCCAGCCGCGCGCGGCGGTCCACGCCCACATCGCCATGATCCGTCGCCTGCTCGAGGCCGCCCACGCCGCCGATGCGGAACAACCGCCGGTGACCCTGGTGCACCGCGGCAACGGCTACGTGCTGCGGGCGGACCCGCAACAGGTGGACGTGCTGCGATTCCGCTCCCTGGTCGGCGCGGCCCGGCGTCGCCCGGACGGCGAGCGGGCCGCGCTGCTCGGGGAGGCCCTGGAGCTGTGGCGGGGCCCGGCCCTGGCGGACCTCGCCGGCGAGTGGCCGGCGCGGATGCGGGACGGTTGGGGACTCGAACGACTGGACGCCGCGGTGGACTGGGCCCGGGCCGCCCTCAGACTGGGCCACCACGCCCCGACGATCAGCCGGGTGCGTGCCCTGCTGGACGACTATCCGGTCGCCGAACCGTTGGCGGCGGTGCTGATGCAGGCGCTCGCGAGGGCCGGCCGCCTGTCCGAGGTGTTCGACTGCTACGCGACGTTGCGGCAGCGGCTGGCCGAACAGTTCGGCGTCGACCCCGGCCCCGAACTGCAGCAGCTGTACCAGGCGGCCCTGCGCGGTGACCTCGACGAGGCGACCGCGCACCGCGCCCCCGGCCAGGCGACTCCGACTGGCGCAGCCGACCAGGCGGCGCTCCCGACCGCACCGCGGGAACGAGCGGTGCCCGCCCAACTGCCGGCCGACGTGCGCGGCTTCAGCGGACGGGGCGACGAGATCGACCAACTCGACCGGATCCTGGACGCGGCCGAGCAGCAGGTGACCTCCGTCGTCGTCGCCATCTCCGGCACCGCGGGGGTCGGCAAGACCGCGCTGGCCGTACGGTGGGCGCACCGCGTCGCCGACCGGTTCCCCGACGGCCAGCTCTTCGTGAACCTGCGGGGATTCGCTCCGGGCGGGCTGCTGGGGCCGGCCGAGGCGGTCCGTGGATTTCTCGACGCCCTCGGCGTGCCGCCCGACCGGATCCCGGCGGACCTACACGCCCAGGCCGCCCTCTACCGCACCCTGCTGACGCAGAAACGGGTCCTCATCGTACTGGACAACGCCCGCGACGCCGACCACGTACGGCCCCTGCTGCCCGGCAACGCGACCGCCATGGTCGTGGTCACCAGCCGTCGACAGCTCACCGGCCTGGTGGCCACCGACGGCGCCCACCCACTCACCGTCGAGCTGTTGTCCACCACGGACGCCACCCGGCTGCTCACCCGACGACTCGGACCGGACCGGATCGCGGCTGAGCCCGACGCCGTCCAGCGGGTCATCGACGCCTGCGCGCGGTTGCCGCTCGCCCTGGCCGTCGCCGCCGCCCGCGCCGACGAGACCGGCTTCCCGCTCGGGGTCATCGCCGACGAACTCGAGCAGGCCGACCAACGGCTGGACGTCCTCGACACGGGTGACCCGGCGAGCCGGGTCCGGGCCGTCTTCTCCTGGTCGTACAAGGCACTTCCGTCATCGGCGGCCCGGCTCTTCCGGCTGCTCGGGGTGCACCCCGGTCCAGACGTCTCCGCGTCCGCCGCAGCCAGCCTCGCCGCCATCGCCGCACCGCGGGCGCGGACCGTGCTGGCCGACCTGACCCGTGCGCACATGGTCGCCGAACACTCCCCGGGCCGGTACGCCCTGCACGACCTGCTGCGCGTCTACGCGTCCGAACAGGCGCACGCCGAGGAGTCGGACACCGAACGGAGCGCGGCGCAGCACCGGATGCTCGACCACTACCTGCACACCGCCCACGCCATGGACCAGGCGCTGGATCCGCACCGGGACCGCGTCGTCCTCGACCCCTGCCGGCCAGGGGTGACGGTCGACGCCCCCGCGGACTCCGCCCGCGCACTCGCCTGGTTCGAGGCGGAGCGACCCGCGATACTCGCCGCCCTCCGGCACGCCGTGGAAACTGCGGCGCACGGCCGTGCCTGGTCGATGGCGTGGGCCCTGGCGACGTTCTTCGACCGCCAGGGGCACTGGCACGACCTGGTCGCGACCCAGCGCGCCGCCCTGCAGGCCGCACGTCGCCTGCCCGACGGGTCACGGCAGGAGGCGTACGCGCACCGCTACCTGGGCAGGGCGTTCACCCGACTCGGCGACTACGGCCAGGCGGAACGTCACCTCCGAGGCGCCCTCAGCGTGTACGCGGACCTCGACGACGCGGTGGGCCAGGCCCACACCCACCGTGGGCTGAGCTGGGCGGCCGAGGGAGCGGGACGGCTCTCCGACGCGTTGCGCGACTCCGAACGCGCGCTCGAGTTGTTCCGGGCCGCCGAGCACCGGGCCGGGCAGGCGGACAGCCTCAACGCCGTCGGCTGGTACCGGGGGCTGCTCGGCGACCATCAGGGCACGCTGAGCTGTTGCGGCAAGGCCCTCGCGCTGCTTCGCGAACTCGACGACCGGTACAGCCAGGCGGCCACCCTGGACAGCCTCGGTTACGCCCACCACCACCTCGGGTGCTTCGCCCGGGCCGCGGACTGCTACCAGGCGGCCGTCGACCTGCTGAGGGAGGCCGGCGACCGGCACCACGAGGCCGAGGTGCTCGTCCACCTGGGCGACAGCCACCTCGCCGGCGGTGCGGCCACCGCCGCCCGTACGGCCTGGCGGGCGGCGCTTCAGATCCTTCTCGACCTCGGGCACCCCGGCGCCGACGACGTGCGCGCCAAGCTGCGACTCCTGCTCGACAACACCGAGGCGGGGGTGCCCGAGCGTCGCCCGGCGCCGGCCGGAGGTCAGGACATCGCGGTCGCCGAGGGCGGGGCGGTGCCGCCCTGCGGGGCCTCCGCCGTCATCAACCGCACGATCTCCGCCCGGTCGGCGGCGGACGGCAGGCCCCACTCGGGGCGGTAGCCGTACACCTCGTGCAGGGGGTGCGAGGCGGTCCGGCCGTCGAGGACCTCGATGGCGTCGGTGTCGATGAGGCCCGGGTGCTCGACGCCGCACGCCTCGGCGACCTTGACCAGGTCCCGGCGCAGCGTGCGGATGTAGTTGGCGGCGCGCACCGACTTGGAGCCCGGGTCCACACCTCGGGCGAGCCACGGGTTCTGGGTGGCGACGCCGGTGGGGCAGGTGTCGGTGTGGCACTTCTGGGCCTGGATGCAGCCGATGGCCAGCATCGCCTCCCGGCCGACGTTCACCATGTCGCAGCCGAGCGCGAACGCGACCACCGCGTTGTCGGGCAGACCGAGCTTGCCGGCGCCGACGAAGACCACCTGCTCGTGCAGGTCGCGCTCGGCGAAGACCTTGTAGACCCGGGCGAAGCCCTGCTGGAACGGCAGCGACACGGAGTCCGTGAAGATCAGCGGCGCGGCGCCGGTGCCGCCCTCACCGCCGTCGACGGTGACGAAGTCGACGCCACGGCCGGTGTCACGCATCAGGGTGGTCAGCTCCTCCCAGAAGCCGAGGTCACCCACCGCGGACTTGATGCCGACCGGCAGACCGGTCTCGGCGGCGAGCAGCTCCACCCAGTCGAGCAGGCTGTCGCAGTCGGAGAACTCGGCGTGCCGGGACGGGCTGACGCAGTCGCGCCCCTGCGGGATGCCGCGGGTCGCGGCGATCTCGGCGGAGACCTTGGCCGCCGGCAGCAGGCCGCCGAGGCTGGGCTTGGCGCCCTGGCTGAGCTTGATCTCCAGCGCCCGTACCGGCGCGCCGGCGACCAGGTCCCTGAGCCGGTCGAGGCTGAACCGGCCGCGTTCGTCGCGGCAGCCGAAGTACGCGGTGCCGATCTGAAAGACCAGGTCACCGCCCTTGCGGTGGTACGGCGACAGCCCGCCCTCGCCGGTGTTCTGGAGGCAGCCGGCCAGGGCCGCGCCCCGGTTGAGCGCCTCCACGGCGTTGCCGGACAACGAGCCGAAGCTCATCCCGGAGATGTTCACCACCGACTCGGGCCGGAACGCGCGGGCGCGGCCCCGGGCGGCGCCCAGCACCTTGGCGCACGGCAGCCGCACGTCGTGCCCGGCGCCGGGCGTCGACGGCGGGACGGCCCGCCCGAAGGTGCGGTGCTTGATGATCGGATATCCGGGCGTGAACTCGATGTCGTTGTCGGTGCCGAAGCCGAAGTAGTTGTTCTGCTGCTTCGCCGACGCGTACACCCAGCGGCGCTGGTCGCGGGTGAACGGCCGCTCCTCGTTGTTGCCCGCGACGATGTACTGGCGCAGCTCCGGCCCGATGGACTCCAGCAGGTACCGGGCCCGGCCGAGGACCGGGAAGGTACGCAGCAACGCGTGGTCGCGCTGGATCAGGTCACGCGCGGCGAGGGCCGCGACGGCGGCGACGGCGGCGGGTACGGCTCGGCTTGCCCACTTCATGCCCGCCACTCTTTCCGCGATCGCCCCCCGCCAAACGGACCGGCGGCCGCGCGGCCGGCGTCGACGACCCGGACGGCGCGCGGATCAGGGCGACGCCGGCGGGCGGTGGACGACCAGCATGGCGATGTCGTCGGTCGGCTGCTCGGCGGCCAGCGCGCCCATCACCGTGGCGCAGACCTGCTCGGCCGGCGCCGGCCGGACCACGTCGGCGAGCCGCCCGAGGCCGACGTCGATGACCTCGTGGCGGCGTTCGACGAGGCCGTCGGTGAAGCAGACGAACACCGCTCCCGGCGGGAACCGCACCTCCGTGTGCTGGCGGGCCGGCGGCCGGCGACCCGTGCCGAGCGGGGGGTCGGCGTGGACCGCGACGGGCTCGCCCGACCGCCCCGGTACGGCGAGGACGGGACGCAGGTGCCCGGCGGCGGAGAGCCGGATGCGGGTGCGGTCGGGGGAGATCATGGCGTACAGCGCCGTGGTCAGGTTGCCGGCCTCGAAGTGGCCGACCTTGCGGTCGAGGAGCGTCAACGCCTCCGCCGGGTCGTCGCAGACCAGCGCGTAGGCGCGCAGCGCGCTGCGGATGCGCCCCATCACCACGGCCGACTGGAGGCCGTGGCCCGACACGTCGCCGATGACCAGGCCCAGCCAGCCCGACGGCAGGACGAACACGTCGTACCAGTCGCCGCCGACGCCGGCGACGTGCCCGGGCACGTAGCGGGCGGCCAGGTCGAGGCCCGGCACGCCGGGCAACTGGGTGGGCAGCAGGCTGCGTTGCAGGGCGAGGGCGGCGCTGTGGTCGAGGTTGTTCGACCGGGCGAGGCTGGCCAGGCTGGCCCGGTCGGCGACCAGCTCCAGCAGGCGTACGTCGTCGTCGGTGAAGTGACGTCGGCGCAGCGTGCCGACGTGCAGGACCCCGATCAGCTCGCCCCGGGCGAACACCGGCACGCCGAGCAGCGACCGCAGCCCCATCGACACCAGGACCGGGTTGACGACGCTGCCGGGGACGACGTCCTCGACGACCACCGGGCGTCGGGTCAGGGCGATGCGGCCGGCGAACCCGCGGCCCACGGAGACGCGGAAGCCCTGCCGGACCTCCTCCTCCAGCCCCTTCGCCGCGGTGGCCACGAGCTGCTGGGCGTGCGTGTCCAGCAGGAGGATGGCCGCCGTGTCGACGTCGAGCAGGTCCCGGACACGGTCGAGCAGCTCGTCGAAGAGGTCGGCGGCGTCGAGGCGGGACAGCGTCGCGTCGGTCACCGCCTGGATGCGGCGCAACCGTTCGTCGTCCCCGATGAGCCTCTGCTCGACCACCACAGGATCCTAGCCCCGTGGACCGCGCCGACCGCCTCCGCGACCGTGCGGTGCCGGCGCGGCTCGTCAGTCGCCGGCGGGACCGCCCGGTCAGGCCCGGCGGCGGGTCGCCCACGCCTGGAGGGTGGGCCGGCGGACCACCGCGATGCGGTCGCCACGGGCGCGCAGCGACGTACGTCCGCCGCGTCCGCGGCGGACGGTCAGGTCCACGGTGCGACCGCCGACCCGCACGCCCTCCAGCACGATCTCCGGCAGCCACTCCGGCAGGTGCGGATCGACGAAGATCGTGCGCAGCGGCGCGGCCGGGCGCAGCGCCAGCAGGGCCTGGATCAGCGCCACGACCGCGCTGGCGGACCAGGCCTGCGGGGAGCAGGAGTCCGGATAGACGCCGGGGTGCGGGTGGGCGTCGTCGCGGGGCAGGCCGCTGAGCACCTCCGGCAGGCGGTGCCCGGCGAAGAGCGCCGCCGCGGAGAACATGCCCTCCGCGAGCCGGTGCAGGTGCTCCCAGCAGCCGTAGCGGGCCAGCCCCAGGCCGATCGTGCCCGCCTCGACGGGCCAGACGCTGCCCCGGTGGTAGCTGAACGGGTCGTAGGCCGGGTGCGCCGAGGACAGGGTGCGCACGCCCCAGCCGCTGAACATGTCGGGGGCGAACAACCGGTCGGCGACCAGGGGCGCGATGCGGGTGGGCACGATCCCGGCGGCCAGCAGGTGCCCGTCGTTGGAGTTGACCGAGCGCACCTGCCGCTTGTCCGGTCCCAGCGCCAGCGCGTAGCAGCCCCGCTCCGGCATCCAGTAGGCCCGTTGGAAGCGGCGCCGCAGGGCGGCGGCCCGGCGCACCAGCCCGGCGCCGTACGCGGGGTGACCGGTGGCGGCGAAGACCATCCCGGCGTGCCGCAGCGCGGCGTACCAGTACGCCTGCAACTCGCTGGTCGCGATCGGGTTCGGCACCACCTCGCCGTGCTCGTCGACGATGGCGGTGTCCGAGTCCTTCCAGCCCTGGTTCTTCAGCCCGGCGGGGGAGCGGCGGTGGTATTCGAGGAAGCCGTCCCGGTCGAGGTCGCCGTACCGGTCGATCCAGCCCAGGACGCGCCGCGCGGTGGGCAGCAGGTCCCGCACGGTGTCGAGGTCCCCGGTCCAGGCCAGGTACTGGCCGAGGAAGACCAGGAAGTCCGGCGCGGTCGACCAGTCGCCGTGGTAGCCGGCGAACGGGTCGATCCCGAGCGCGGACACGGGGCCCCGTCGTGCCTCGTGCAGCGGCTTGCCGGGTTCCTCGTCGCGCCAGTCGTCGACGCGCCGCCCGAGGTGGTGGGCGTTGAGCCGCAGGCTGTCCGCCAGCATCGTGGGGCCGGCGAGCAGCGCCTGCCACGAGGCGGTCATCGTGTCGCGGCCGAAGATCTCCTGGTAGATCGGCAGACCGGCCATGGGCGCCGTCGGCCCGTCCGGTTCCCCCAACGGCAGCACGGACAGGTCGTCGACGGCGCACCGCCAGGCGGCGGTGACGTCGAAGTTGCTGCTGCCCAGCCGCGCGAGTTCGCGGGCCAGGGTGCCCCGGGCACGCGCGGCGGCGTCGTCCGGCTCGGCGAAGCCCGGCGGCGGCGCGGCGAGGCGCTGCCCGTCGAAGACCGGCTCGACGAGCAGGTCCACCCGCCGGGACTCCCGGGGCGCCACCGCGACGTCGACGGTGAGGGCGCCCTCGGCGTACCGGACGGGCAGGTCGGTCCGTACGCCGATCGCCACCGCCCGGTCGAGGCCGTCGCACCGGTAGGTCAGGCGGAGCTCCCGTTCCCGCTCGTCCCAGTCCGCGTCGACCGTGCCGGACTGCGCCCGGCGGCCGGTCTCCGCCTCGCTGGTGTCGGCGAAGTCGGCGGCGAGGTGGATGCGCAGCCGCAGGTCCAGCGGCACGGCCGCGTAGCTGAGCACGGTGAGCCGGGTCCGCAGCCCCTCCCCGACGAAGCGCTCCACCAGCAGGTAGGCCGCGCGGGAGGGCAGCGTCTCGGCGTCGCCGAGGGCGGCGTACGAGAGTTGGGCGTGTCCGGCCACGTTGGCCGTGCTGAACGGGACCGGCTCGCGGCCGTCCACGCTGAGGCGTTCGGCGCTCAGCACCCGGGTGTTGCGGGCGAAGAAGCCCTGCGGATCGGCCCCGGTGATCCGGCCGCGTACGTCGGTGACCAGGGTGCTCCAGCCGCTCGCCACGTAGTTCAGGTCCGGGCGGACGCGCAGGTCGCGGACGCGGCTCATCGCGGCCGGGGCGGGATCGCGCCGGGGCGGGCGCGTCGCGGGTGCGCAGGCGTGGACAGCATCGGGTGCACCCCCTGGCCGGCGGCTGCGGGCCGGAGCGCACCCTCGGGTGCCGACCCGGCCCGTCGGACAGCGGTCCCTACCCGCTCGCGCCGCCGCTACACGTGTCCCGGCGCGGCCGGCCGGTGCCCGCACGAGGCCGACTGCTCAGGGTCCGTCGCCCGGCTCCGGCGCCCGCCCGCGTTCCGCCGGCCCGTGCGGGCTCGCCCCCCACGGGCCGGCGGCGGTGGTCAGTGGCGGAACGACCGGCGTACGACGCCGCCGACGAGCGCGCACCAGGTGTCGAGGTCCAGCTTGCCGTGGGCCGGCAGGCCGTGGACGCGCTGGAGGTCCTTGACGGCCATCTTGGTCGGGTGGTCGTACTCGCCGGTGGGGATGACCTCGGTGTGGCCCCGGAAGTTCAGCAGGAACTGCACGGCGGTGACCGGTAGGCCGGAGGCGTCCCTGCCCAGCTCCGGCACCAGGGTCTCCCAGGTGGGCGCGGTGAGGGTGGCGTCGACGTCGACACCGATGCCGTTGCGGTACTGCCAGTCCTGCACGGCGGCGACGGTGGCGGCGTCGAAGACGCTGTTGACCGGTACGGCGTAGCCCCGGTGGGCGAGCAGGTACTGCACCACCCGCACGGAGGGGGAGCCGACGAAGCGCCACAGGTCCGGCCAGCGGCGGGCCGGCACGTCGCCGAGGTCGGTGCCGAGTTCCTCGAAGACCCGGCGGCGCAGGGTGGGGAACTGCCGGTAGAAGGCCGCCCCGGGGCAGAGCGTGGTACGGAAGTCCCAGTGGCCGAAGATGTCGTGGGCGTGCAGCCCGTACCGCCGGCAGATGGTGGCGCAGAGCGCGACCAGCGAGTCCAGCAGGGCCTCCGGCGGCGTCTCGGTGACGTACGTGCCCTCGTTCTCGATGCCGATGGCGCGGCCGTTCTCGCCCGGGCAGTGTGCCGAGATCATCTGCCGGTCGCCGGCCCGCAGCCGCTCCAGGCTGCCCCGGCGCCCCTCCATGACGTAGCCGCCGCGGCTGATGGTGAAGTGCTGGCCGGTGTCGGACCAGCCGTTGCCGTCCATGTGCAGGTTCTGGCAGTCGCGGGCCAGCTTGACCGCCTGCGCCTCGGAGTAGTCGGTGACGTTGGGGAACGCCATGTGGTGCACGATGATCTTGTTGGTGGGGATGGCGCTGACCGACAGCGGGTCCGCCGGCGGGCGCGCGCCCCACTCGTCGCAGCTGTAGATCCAGTCCAGTTCGGAGCCGGGGTCCGCCTGCGCGGTGCCCGGGAGGGCGAGCTGGCTGCCGACGACCGCGACCGTGGCGGCGCCGAGGCCGGCGCGCAGCAGGGTCCGGCGGTCCAGTGCGGAATCCTCGACGTGCATGGCGTCTCTCCTCTGCGGCCGGAGGTGGGGGCGGGGGCGGCCCCGTGAAAAGGAACTCCAGGCTTCGCGTGTGCAGTGGAGGATATTGCCAAGGCGCGGCAGTGCGCCAGAGGCCGACCGTCAGAGCACCTGGGAGAGGAAGCGGCGCAGCCGGGGATGCTCCGCCCGCTCGAAGATCGCGGCCGGCTCACCGGCCTCCAGCACCACGCCGCGATCCATGAACGCCACCGTGTCGGCGACCTCGCGGGCGAAGCCCATCTCGTGGGTCACCACCACCATCGTCATGCCACCGGCGGACAACTCGGCCATCAGCCCCAGCACACCCTTGACCAGCTCCGGGTCCAGGGCGGAGGTCGCCTCGTCGAAGAGCATCACCTGCGGGCGCAACGCCAGCGCGCGGGCGATCGCGACCCGCTGCTGCTGCCCGCCCGACAGGTGCGCCGGGCGGGCGTCGGCCTTGGCCGCCAGCCCCACCAGCTCCAGGTGGTCGCGGGCGACCGCCGCCGCCTCGTCCGCGTCGAGCTTGCGGATGCGGCGCAGCGCGAGGGTGACGTTGCGCAGCACGCTCATGTGCGGGAAGAGGTTGAACTGCTGGAAGACCATGCCCACCCGCTGCCGCAGGGCGTCCGGGTCGTCGCCGCGCACGCTGCGCCCGTCGAGCAGCACGTCGCCGCGGTCGGGCTCGATGAGCCGGTTGATCGTACGCAGCAGGGTGGACTTGCCCGACCCGGACGGGCCGATCACGCAGGCCGTCGCCCCGCGCGCCACGTCCAGGTCCACCCCGCGCAGCACCCGGTTCGCCCCGAAGGCAAGGTGCACGTCGCGGACGCTCAGGCTCACCGAGGTCGTCGTGTCGATGCTCATCGCTGGTTCCCTCCCGCCGCGCCCGGCAGCGCCAGGTCGAGGTCGTCGTCGGCGTCGCCGGGGGTGGCCTGCCGGCCGTGCCGCAGCCGCCGGTCGATCCAGTTGACGGCGTGCGTCAGCGGGACCGTCAGCGTCAGGTAGAACAGCCCGGCCAGCAGCAGCGCCGACTGGTTGCCGGTGTTCGCCGCGTAGTCCTGCCCGATGCGGAACAGCTCGCGCTGGCTGGCCAGCAGACCGAGGAAGTAGACCAGACTGGAGTCCTTGATCAGCGCGATGAGCTGGTTCACCCAGGCCGGCAGCACCCGCCGGATCCCCTGCGGGACGATCACCAGGCGCATCGCCTCGCCCCAGGACAGGCCCAGCGCCCGGGCCCCCTCCAGCTGCGCGGCCTCCACCGACTGGATGCCGGAGCGGAAGATCTCGCCGATGTAGGCCGCCGCGATCAGCGACAGGGCCAGGATGCCCAGGGGATACGGGTTGGGCCCCCACACCTGCATCCCCAGCGGCGCCAGGCCGACCCCGATGAGCAGGATCGTCGCCGCGGCCGGCAGGCCGCGGAACACGTCGGTGTAGACCCGCGCCGGCCACCGCAACCACCGCGTACGCGAGATGCCGGCGACGGCCAGCGCCATGCCGAGCACCGAGCCGAGCAGGGCGGCGGAGATCGCCAGGATCAGCGTGTTGGGCAGCCCCACCGTCAGCATCTCGGGCAGCGCCTCGCGCATGGAGTCCGCGTCGAAGAAGGTCTCCCACAGGGTGCTCAACGGATCCATCGTCGCTCCCACCGCCCCGCCCGCTCGTCGTCCGTACGTCTCAGGAGGTGGCCGACGTCGACGGCACCGCGACCGTGCCGCTGCCCGGCGTGAAGTCGGCCGGGATCGGCCGGCCCGGGTAGTACTGGGCCTGCAGGCGGCTCCACGTGCCGTCGGCGATCACCTCGTCGAGCCCCTTGTTCAGCGCCTCGCGCAGCTTGTCGTTGCCCTTGGCGACCGCGTACGCCGTCGGGGCCGGGCTGAGCAGCTTGGCCGCCACCGTGATCTTGCCGCCGCTGTCGGCGGCCGACTTGTCGCCGATCTCGGCCGGGGCGATCCAGGCGTCGGCCGTGCCGGCCTTGAGCTGGTTGATCGCGCCGTTGTAGTCGGGCACCCGGACCGGATCGAGCCCCTCGCCGGTGGCGTAGTCGTCCTGGACGGTGCCCTGCACGACCACCACCCGCTTGCCGGCGAGCTGGTCGAAGCCGGTGACGGACGAGCCGGCCGGCACGTCGAGTCCGAAGTGGCCGAAGTCGTAGCCGTTGCCGAAGTCGACGGTCTTCTTGCGCGCCTCGGTGATCGTGATAGAGGAGCTGCCGACGTCGAACTTGCGGTTGTTGACCTGCGAGAGCAGGGCGGAGAAGTCGGTGCCGACGAACTCCACCTTCAGGCCGACCTTCTGCGCGACCGCGACGAGCAGATCGTTGTCGAAGCCGGTGAACTTCCCGTCCTTGAGGTAGACGTTCGGCGGGGCGTCGGTGAGCGTGCCGGCGCGCAGCACGCCCGGCTGGAGCAGACCGTACGGGTTGTCGGCCGCGCCGGCCGCGTCGTCGCCGCAGCCGGTCAGGGCGGTGGCGGCGAGGACGGCGGCCACGCCGAGGGCGGCGGCCCGGGTGAGGGACGTCAGGATGCGCACAGGTGTCTCCGATGAGGTGTCTCCGGCGACGGGCACGGGCGTGCGTCGCCGACGGTGCGCCCGATGGGCGTACCGCTGGGATGGTTCCGGGAAGAGGGGGTGGCGCGCCTAGCGCGCGTCGCCGGGGCGACAGGAGGTGGCGCAGACCCGCATCATGTCGATGTGGCGGCGCCGCGTCAGCGCCGGCGACGCCGGTGCCACGGCGGAGACCGCCGGTGGGGGGAAGGTGCGCAGGTGCATGGCTCTCCTCGGTCGGTGTCGACCTGGAACCAGGCCGCGCTTGCACCGGAGCCGCTCCGATGCCTGGTCTTCACCCGGGGCACCCCTGCGCGGACGAGGGTTGCCGGCCAGCGAGCCGGGGCTTGACGCTGGCGCTCATGACCTGCCGACGAGGCTAGCAGCCCCCCACGCCGGGCCGTCCAGCCGTTATGACCACCCTCACGCGCTCCCGGCGCCCCCGGGGGTGCTCCCCGGTCACTCCTCGATCGCCCCGCCGACGCGGCGCAGGTGCTGCCGGAAGGTGAGCCCGGGCTCGGCGGCGCGACGGGCCAGGTAGTCGGCGAAGGCGGTCTGCTCCCGCAGCGTCTCCCCGGCGCGGATGCGCCGCGCCTGGAGCCGTTCGACGGTGCCGATGCGCTCCGCCGCCGCGAACAGCTCCGCAGCCCGCGCGGCGGGCAGGAACAGCACCCCGTCGTCGTCGGCGACCACGAGGTCGTCGGCGGTCACCAGGTGCGGCCCGACCCGGGCGCTGGTCAGCGTCTCCGGCTCCCTCGGATCGAGCCGGGCCGGCCCCGCCGGCAGGCTGCCGTAGCTGAAGACCGGCAGGCCGATCTCCACCAGCTCCGGGGTGTCGCGGTGCAGACCCCAGACGACGAGCCCGGCGACACCGGCCGCGGCGCCCTCCAGCACCGCCAGGTCCCCGACGCACGCCTCGTCGGTCCGCCCGCCGTTGTCGATGACGAGCACGTCACCGGCGGCGGCGTCGCCGTACGCCTCCAGGAACACGTCCACGCTGCCGTGGTGGCGCACCGGCAGCACCCGGCCCACGAGGCGGTGACCGGGCACGACCGCCCGGATCCCGGCCGGCGCCGCGCGCGGGGGCACGCCGAGGCGTACGCAGGCGTCGGCGATCAGCGGCGTGGACAGCTCGGCGAAGCGCTCCCGCATGACGTCCTCCCGGCGGCGCGGTGGTGCGTGGGTCGTCATCGTAGGAAGCACGGGTGCCGCCGCGGCGAGGTCCAATCCGGTGCCGCTGGCTCGGACCTAGACTGTCCACGTGATCCCGATCGAGGCCGTCGCCGTCGCCTACGGCCGCTGGATCACCCCCGACCTGCCGCTGTACGGCAACGACCACGACCGTTCCGACTTCGCTCCCTGACCGGCCCGGTGCCACACCGCCCGCCGTTCACCCCCGCCACACCTCCGGGAGCGTTCCGCCATGCCCACACCCGAGCACACCGACGTCGTACCGCCCGCCGCCGCCGATTTCACCGACACCTCCGCCGTCGCGGTGCTCCGGGCGCCACGGGCCGCCCGGGTCCTGGCGGCCAGCCTGCTCGGCCGGATCCCGCTCGGCGCGGCCCCGCTGGCCCTGCTGGTGTTCGCCCGCGAGAGCATGACGCTGACCGTCGCGGGCCTGCTCGTCGGCGCGTTCACCGCCGGCACCGCCGTGGGCCAGCCGATGCTCGCCCGGATGGCGCAGCGCTGGCGGCAGCCGCCGGTGCTGTGGCTGGCCGTGACGGCGTCGACGATCGGCTTCGCCCTCACGGCCGCGCACGTGAACCTGCCGGTGACGGTGTGCGCCGCCGCCCTGGCCGGGGCGGGTGCGCCGCCGTTCGAGTCGTGCCTGCGGGTGCTCTGGCGCGACCTGCTCCCCGCGCACCGCGTGCAGACCGCGTACACCCTGGACATCGCCGTCCAGGAGCTGATCTTCATCCTCGGCCCGGTGGTCACGCTCGCCGCCGTGGCCCTGGCCGGCCCGACCGGCGGTCTGGCCGCCGCCGCGGGCTTCCAGGCGGCCGGCACCGCGTGGTTCGCCACGACCGACGCGGTGCGTCGCTGGCGGGGCGAGCCGGCCGTACGCCACTGGGCCGGGCCGCTGCGTGCCGGCCGGCTGCGCCTGGTCCTCGGCGCGTTGCTGCTGGTCGGCGCGGCGGTGGGCAGCGTGACGGTCGCCGCGACCGGTTACGCCGAGGCCGCCGGAGCCCGGTCCTGGGCGGGCTGGCTGCTCGCCGCGCAGGCCACCGGGGCGCTGGTCGGCGGCCTGCTCTACGTACGCTTCGGCGGGCTGCGCCGGCACGCCACGCTGCCCCGCGCGGTCGGCGTCTTCGCCGTCGGCTACCTGCCGTTGCTGCTCACCCCGACCCCGCCCGCGATGCTGGGGCTGATGGCGGTCAGCGGGCTCGCGCTGCCGGCGCTGCTGACCATCGCCTTCGTCGCGATCGACGACGTGGCTCCCACCGGCACGGTGGCCGAGGCGTTCGCGTGGGCGGCGACGGCGTTCTCGGTGGGCAGCGCGGGCGGCGCGGCGGTGGCCGGTGCCGTGCTGGACGCGGCGGGGGAGGTGACCGTCGGCTTCCTGATCGCCCCGCTGAGCGCCGTCGCGGCGTGCGGGATCGCGCTGGCCGCCACCCGCGCCGCCGGCGGCGGTCGATCGGCGAGCTGATCGAGGGGCCGGTCGGCGGTGCGCCGGGGCGGGCTCAGACCCCGGCCGCCGACTCCTCGGCTGGCTGGCCCGGCTGCCCGGGTACGACCGCCGCCGGCACCCGCGGCAGCGTGAACACGAAGCGGGTCCCGTCGCGGTACGCCTCGTCCAGGCCCAGCGTCCCGCCGTGGTACTCGACGACCTTCTTGCACACCGCCAGCCCGATGCCGGTGCCCGGGTACGCGCCCCGGGGGTGCAGCCGCTGGAAGATGACGAAGATCTTCTCCGCGTACCGGGGGTCGATGCCGATGCCGTTGTCCTCGACGGCGAAGGACCAGCCCTGCGCGGTGTCCGTCACGGTGACCCGGATGCGCGGCGCCCGGTCCGGGTCGCGGAACTTGACCGCGTTGCCCAGCAGGTTCTGCCACAGCATGGTCAGCAGGGTCGGCTCGCCCCGTACGGTGGGCAGCGGGTCGCGGTCGATCGTCGCGCCCGACTCCTCCACGGCCCGGGACAGGTTCGCCTCGGCCTGCGCGAACACCTCGGCCAGGTCGACCTCCCGCTCGTCGCCGTAGACCCGGCCGATCCGGGAGAAGGTGAGCAGATCGTTGATCAGCTCCTGCATGCGGCTCGCCCCGTCGACGGCGAAGCCGATGTACTGCCGGGCCCGGTCGTCGAGCTGGTCGGCGTAGCGGCGCTCCAGCATCTGACAGAAGGACGCCACCTTGCGCAGCGGCTCCTGAAGGTCGTGCGAGGCGACGTACGCGAACTGCTCCAGGTCCTCGTTGGAGCGGCGCAGCTCGTCCGCCTGCTGTTCCAGGGCGTCGCGGTCGTGCTGACTGCGTTCCCACGCCTCCACGACGGCGCGGCGCATCGTCTCCACGTCGCTGGTCAGCCGGGCGATGTCGGCCGGCCCGTCGGGCCGCAGCCGGTGCCGGAAGTCGCCGCCGGCCACCTGACGCACCGAGGCGCCCAGCCGGTCCAGCGGCCGCAGCACCCGCGTACGCACCAGCACGGAGCCGACGATCCCGCACACCAGCAGGGCCGCGAGGATCGCCACGAAGGTCAGGTCCCGCAGCGCCCGGGCGGCGTCGAGGTCGTCCCGGCCGGCGTCGCGGATTCCGTCCAGGCGGCCGACCAGCCCGGTCAGCTCGGCGCGCACCGCCTCGAAGGTCTGCGCGTCCCCGGTCACCAGCGGCGCCAGCTCCTGCGGCGGCGCGCCGGCCTGCCGGGAGGCGATCAGGCGTTCGGCGAACTCCGTGCGCCAGCGGTCGGCCAGCCGCCGCGACCGCTCCAGGTCGCCCAGCGCCTCCGGCTCGTCGGCGAGCAGGACGCGCAGCCGCGACATGGTGGCGCGTTCGCCCTCGACGCCCTGCCGGTACGAGTCGAGGAAACGCGGATCGGCGGTGACGACGTGGCCGCGTACGGCCGCCGCCTGGGCGAGCAGGCCGCTGTCGAGCTGGCCGACGGCCGTACGGGCCGGGGCGATCCGGTCGGCGAGATGGTTGGAGACCCCGGCGGTGTGCCGCAGCGCGGCGGCGCCGGCGCCGCCGCCGAGCAGGACGATGGCGGACATCGTCAGCAACAGGACAGTGAGCCACCGGCGGGTCGTCATCGGACGACGGGTCGTTGCCTCGGGAGTCGCCTCGCTGCCCACGACCTGCACCTTAGTGCAGCCGACGCGGCGCGGGCGCGGGGTGCTTGCCCTCGGGTGCTACCAGTGGCGTGTGTCCGTAACCGACCATGCCGCCGTCCGCCGGGACGCCCCGGACGTCCGGGGGCCGGAAGCAGCCGTTGCGCCGATGGCCGCGCCGGCGCCCGCGACCACAATGGCGACCGGGGGCGGCCCCACCGCCCCCGGCACGGGGGAGGTGTACGCGTGAGCGGCTGGCAGGTCTCCGGCTACCGTCCGGTGCGGCAGCTCGGCGCCGGCGCGTCCGGCCGGGTGGACCTCGCCGTGCACGACGCGACCGGCACCCCGGTCGCGATCAAGTACCTCACCGGCGGGATCGGCGACGATCCGACGTTCCGTACCGCGTTCCGCGCCGAGGCCCGGCTGCTGGCCGAGATCGACGACCCGCACGTCTCCCGCCTCTACGAGTACGTCGAGTCGCCCAGCGGCGCGGCGATCGTCATGGAGCTGGTCAACGGGGTGTCGCTGCGGCAGATGCTGCGCACGCACGGACCGACGACGCCGGAGTCGGCGCTCTGCGTCCTCAAGGGCTCGCTGGCCGGGCTCGGCGCGGCGCACGCCAGGGGCGTCGTGCACCGTGACTACAAGCCGGAGAACGTGCTGGTCACCGCCGAGGGCACCAGCAAGCTGGCCGACTTCGGCATCGCCATGCCGGTGGGCGGAAGTTCGGGGGTCAGCGTCACCGGCACCCCCCGCTACATGGCGCCCGAGCAGTGGACGGGCGCGCCGGCCAGCCCGGCCTGCGACATCTACGCGGCCACCGCCACCTTCTACGAGTGCCTCACCGGCCGGCCGCCCTTCGACGGGCGGGACCTGCCGACGCTGCGCCAGCAGCACGCCCGCGCGCCGATCCCGACCGACCCGGCTCCCGTCCCGGTGCACGACCTGCTGCGGCACGGCATGGCGAAGCAACCGGCCGAGCGACCGCAACCCGCCCAGGTCTTCCTGGCCGTGTTGGAGCAGGTGGCGGCCGAGGCGTACGGGCGGCGGTGGGAGGAGCGCGGCCTGCGCGAACTGGCCCGGAGGGTGGCCCTGCTCGCCGCCCTCCTGCCGTTCCCGGACGGCACGGGCGGGGCCACCAGCCTGGCCGGCACCGCGTTCGGCGAGGAGTCGGGCCGGTGGACGTGGCTACGATCCGGCCGGGCCCGCGCGGCGCTGGCCGGCGGCGGGCTGGCGGCGGCGCTCCTGCTGGGTGGCGCCGGGCTCAGCTACGCCGGCCGCGAGGAGCCGTTGCCCGCCGCCGCGACCCCACCACCCGACGTGCCGGCGGCCCCCACGGGCGCGCCGTCCGTCCCGGCCACCGCGCTGGCCACCCCGACGGCCGTGGCGACGCCGACGCCGGACCCGCCGGCCACTGCCCCGGCCCCTGCCCCGACCGCGACGACGGCGGCGCCGGACGGCACGGGCGCCCCGGCGACGTCCGCCCCCAGCCCCGCCGCACCGACCAGCGCCAGCGCCGCGCCGGTGGACACCGTCGCACCCTCTGTCGGACGGGTGACGGCCAGCCCGGGCGAACTCGACCCCCGGGGCTGCCCGTACGGACCCACGTCCAGCACGGTGTCCGCTGTCGTCTCCGACGACCGTACGGCCGCGGGGGAGCTGAGGGTCAGCCTCCGCTACACGCTGGACGGTCGTACGACCGAGGTGCCCATGGCGTCGTCTGCGCGCGGAGTGTTCCGGGGCGTCCTGGGCGACCTGCCCCGGCCGGCGGAGACCACCCGGATCCCGGTCCGGGTCGTCGCCGTGGACGAGGCCGGCAACACCTCGGCCGAGGGTTCGCCGGTCCACGTGACGCTGCATCCATACTGCACGCCGGGCTGAGCCCGGACACCTCGATGCCGACCACGACGACGGAGGACGGGCCGCCGTGACCCAGCCGAACGACCCCACCGAGGCGCTGCCCACCCATCGGCGGCCGGCGGACGCCGCGGAGACCACCCGCCTCGTGGTCCACCGGCCGCAGCAACCGACCGAGCCGACCGTGCACCTGCCACCAGGCGACGCGACGGTGCACCTGTCTGGCGGGGAGCCCACGGCGCGTCTGGCTCCGGGCGACGCCACCGTGCACCTGTCTGGCGGGGAGCCCACGGCGCGTCTGGCTCCGGGCGACGCCACCGTGCACCTGTCGGCCGGGGAGCCCACGGCGCGTCCGGCCTCGGATGACGCGACGGTCTACCTGTCGGCCGGCGGGCCGACCGGGTCGTCGGCCCACGGTGAGGTGACGATGCCGCAGCGCGCCGTCGGCGGGGGGACCGGGACGTGGCCGGCGGCGCGACCCGCGTCGGGGGAGTGGACCGCCCGGGCGACGACCGTGGGGGGCGGGCACGTGACCGGCACCGGGCCCGGTCCGGGGACTCTCTCCGGCGGGCCCACCGGCGCCGCCGCCCCGTCCGGCGGGGAGGTGCGGTTCGGGCCGGGCGTGCCGACGACCCCGCCGCCAGCGCCCGCGTGGCCGTCGCCGCCGCGGCGGCGGTCGGCATGGCGGACGGTGACCTCGGTGCTGTCCACCCTGCTGACCGTCGCGCTGCTCGCCGCCGTCGGCCTCTACCTCTGGCAGCGGATCAGCCCGCTGGAGGTGACCGGGGTGACGCTGGCGGTTGCCCGGCCGGCCGGCGACCGGTGTGACGTCACGATCGACGTGGTCGCCACCGTGTCGACCAACGGCCGGGCCGGGGAGATCCGCTACCAGTGGCTGCGCACCGGCAGCGCGCCCGGCAGCCTGCTGACCGAGCGGGTCGGGCGCGGCCAGCGCACCGTCGAGCTGACGCTGCGCTGGACCTTCAGCGGCGTGGGCACCACGACGGAGACAGCCACGGTCAACATCACCTCACCCGCTCCGGTGCAGGCCCAGACCCCGGTGTCCTACGACTGCCGGCGCCGCTGAGCGGGGTTTCCCGGGTCGTCGCCGGGGGTAGGTCGGGCCGGACGAACCCGGATGCCGTGTGGAGGACTACCGATGAGAGACAACTTCGGCGACGCGGTGGGGGACGCCCTCCGGTCGGTGATGCTGTTCCTGCCCAAGGCCGTCGCCTTCGTGGCGATCCTGGTGGTCGGCTGGCTGATCGCCAAGGCCGTACTGAAGATCGTGGACAAGGTGCTGGAGCGGGTGGGCTTCGACCGTGCCGTGGAACGCGGCGGGATCCGTCGCGCCCTGGCCCGCTCCCGGTACGACGCCAGCGACATCGTCGCCAAGCTCGCCTACTACGGGGTGCTGCTGGTGACCCTCCAGCTGGCCTTCGGCATCTGGGGTCCCAACCCCATCTCCGACCTGATCGCGGGCGTGATCGCCTGGCTGCCCCGCGCCTTCGTCGCGATCGTCATCGTCGTGGTCGCCGCCGCCATCGCCAACGCGGTGAAGGACATCATCAGCGGCGCCCTGGGCGGGCTGTCGTACGGCCGGCTCCTCGCCACCATCGCCTCCGTGTTCATCCTCGGGCTGGGCGTCATCGCCGCGCTCAACCAGATCGGTGTGGCCACCGCCGTCACCACTCCCGTGCTGATCGCGGTGCTGGCCACCGTCGGCGGCATCCTCGTCGTCGGGGTGGGCGGCGGGCTGGTCCGTCCCATGCAGAGCCGCTGGGAGTCGTGGCTGAGCCGGGCCGAGCAGGAGTCGCGGCAGATCGCCACGCACGCCCGCGCCTACCAGGCCGGGCGCCGCGACAGCGAGGCGCACCTCGCCGCGGCTGCCACGAGCGGCGACCCGGAGGCCACGCAGGTGGTGTCCGGCCCCCGTGCCGTCGCGGACCCGGAGGCCACCCAGGTGGTCTCCGGCCCCCGCGTCGACGCCGACCCGACCGTGCCGGTGCCGCGGCAGGGCGAGGCGGACACCACCCAGGTCACCTCGCCCGCCGCAGGCCGCCCGGCCGCGGAGGACAGCGAGGCCACCATGGTCATCCCGCCGCTGGACGGCGAGCAACGCCGCCGCTGAGCACGACGCCGGGGCGGGATCCGACCGGGTCCCGCCCCGGCGTGTGTCCGGCGAAGGGGGGTGCCCGTCCGGGCCGGCGCGACTACGATCGCCGGCATGACGTGGCGATGTTGATGCACTGCTAGGGGCCACTGCCGTGGGCCGCCGCGGTCGCCGTACGTCCGGCGTCCGCTTCGTCCCCACAGGAAGGTCCCATGACTGTCCACCCTCCGCGCGTGTCCGACGCGCGCGTCCGCCGGCTGGCGGCCACCCTCTACGGGTACGCGTTCCTCAGCGAAGCCGTCCTGCTCTATCCGCTGTACGCGCTGCTGTTCAGTGACACCGGCCTGTCGGTCTGGCAGATCTCGTCGCTGTTCGTGATCTGGTCGGCCGCCAGCATCCTGCTGGAGGTGCCCTCCGGCGCGTTCGCCGACGCGGTGTCGCGGCGGCTGCTGCTCGCCCTCGCGCCGGTGGTCACCGCCGCCGGCTTCGCCCTCTGGGTGCTCGTGCCCTCGTACCCGGCCTTCGCCGTCGGGTTCGTGCTCTGGGGCGCCGGCGGGGCCCTCGCCTCGGGGGCGCTGGAGGCGCTGGTCTTCACCGAACTCGACCGCCTCGGTGCCGCCGGCCGCTACGCCCGCGTCATCGGCCGGGCGAAGACCGCCGAGACGCTCGGCGTGCTCGCCTCGATCCTGCTGGCGGGCCCCGCGTTCGCCCTCGGCGGCTACCCGGCCGTCGGCGCGGCCAGCGTGCTGGCCTGCCTGCTCGCCGCCGCCGTCGCCACCCGCCTGCCGGAACACCGCCGGCCCGCGACGACCGTGCCCGCCGACGCCGGCCCGTCCACCGGTGCCGGCGCCGTGCCCATCGAGGCCGTGCCCGTCAACACCGGCCCGTCCACCGGCGCTGTCGCTGCCGACGCGGCGCCCGCCCCTGCCGACGCGGCGCCCGCCGACGTCGTGGCCGACGCGGGAGCCGATCCGACCGGCCGCGACGGCGGGGCGGACGAGGAGGACCTCGGCTGGTGGGCGAGCCTGCGCGCCGGGCTGGCCGAGGTCCACGCCGACTGGGCCGTGCGCGCGGCGGTGCTGCTGGTGGCGGTCGTGGCGGCGGTCTGGGGCGCCCTGGACGAGTACACCCCGCTGCTGGCCCGCGACACCGGCGTCGGCGAGGCGACCGTGCCGCTGCTGCTTCTGCTCACCTGGCTGGGGGTGGCCGTGGGTGGCCTGCTCGCCCCGGCGGGGGAGCGGCTGACCGGCCGGGGGTACGCCGGCCTGCTGGCGCTGTCGGCCCTGACCCTGGCCGCCGGGGCGCTGCTCACCCGGCCGCTCGGCTTCGTGCTGGTCGCCGCCGCGTTCTGCGGCTTCCAGCTCGCCACCGTGCTCGCCGACGCCCGGTTGCAGGCCCGGATCACCGGGGCCAGCCGGGCCACCGTCACCTCGTTGGCCGGAATGGCCACCGACGTCACGATCATCGCGGTCTACGGCGGGTACGGACTGCTCGCCACCGGGGCCGGCAACGGGGTCGCGTTCGCGGTGGCCGCGGTGCCGTACCTGATCGTGGCGCTGCTCCTGGTGATCCGCGCCGGCCGGCCGGCGCGCCCGGGGCCGGGGCGGGCGAGCGGGGCGCAGCCGGGCTGCGGTCCGCAGCACCCGGGCCGCGCCGGCTGACCGGGGCCCGGCGGCGGTCCCTGCGACCGCCGCCGGGTCGCTCGCCCGGCGGGCGACCCGCCACCTCGTGGGTCGGTGACCGGCGGCCGGCGATCTCGGCAGCGTGGGCCGGACGGGGCCGGCGGGTCGCGGGTCAGGCGCCGGCGGTCTCGCCGGTCTGCTCCCAGATCGAACTCATCTCGTCGAAGGCCTGCTCCATGAGCTGCACCATGGCCCGTCGGGCGCGGTCGCCGTCGCGCCGCTGGATCGCCTGGGCCACCTCGGCGTGCAGTTGGAGGGCCTGCTCGTGCGGGTGGTGCGGCATGAGGTGGTGCTGGTGCCGGCCGGTGAGCACCTCGGCGATCAGGTCCTGCAACCGGACGAACATCTCGTTGCCCGAGGCCACCAGGATCCGGCGGTGGAATTCTATGTCGAGCTGGAGGAAGCGCTCCTCGTCGCCGGCCTTGCCGGCGGCCCACATCTTCGCCGCCAGCCCGACCAGGTCGCTCGCCTCGTCGTGGCCGACCCGGCTGGCGGCCAGCCAGGCGGCGTGCGGCTCGACGGCGGTACGCAACTCGGTGATCGAGCGCAGCTGCACGATGCGCCCGGCGGAGGCGAGCCGCCAGCGGATCACCTGCGGATCGAAGACGTTCCAGTGTTCCGACGGGCGGATCATGACCCCCACGCGGCGGCGGGTCTCGATGAAACCGATCGAGGCGAGCACGCGCAACACCTCGCGGACGACCGAGCGGGACACCGCGTAGCGGTCCACCAGGTCGTCGATGTTGAGGACCGACCCGGGTGCCAGTTCCCCGTCGCAGATGGCCGTGCCGAGGCGGTCGAGGACGCGTGCGTGCAGGCCAGCCTCGACAGGGGCGAGCTGGGCGGCCACAGCCCCCGGGGAGGACGATTCCACGCGACGGAGCATATCAGTTAGGTCTACCTCTTGTATAAGTCTGCTTTTTCGGCCTAGCATCCCGAAGTTAAGCGGATGTAAACCGCGAGGTGGCGGCCCACCCGTCGGGGCGGCGGCCACGGCCACGGCATAAGGAGAGATGGACGTGAGACGTCGATCAGTTATCGGGACTTCCCTGGCGATGGTCGTCGCCCTCGGCCTGTCGGCCTGCGGTGGCGGCGGGGACGACGCCGGCGGCTCGAACACCGTCCGGGTGACGCTGGTGAACCACGTCTGGACGGAGAACATCAAGAAGGCGCTGCCGGAGTTCGAGAAGCAGTCGGGCCTTAAGGTGGAGGTCACCCAGCTCGGTGAGGACCAGCTCTCCGACCAGTACAACGTCAAGCTCAACGCCGGGTCCACCGACCTGGACGTGATGATGTACCGGCCGCTTCAGGAGGGGAAGCTGTTCGCCAAGAACAAGTACCTCGCCGACCTGACCGGGAAGAGCAAGTCGGACAGCGCGTTCGAGGTCGGTGACTTCCAGTCCGGGCCGGTGCAGGCGACCACGTACGAGGACAAGGTGGTCGGCGTGCCGATCATCACCGAGCAGGAGGTCCTCTACTACCGCAAGGACCTGCTGGAGAAGTCCGGCTTCACCGCCCCGCCGAAGACCCTCGACGAGCTCAAGGCGCAGGCGGCGAAGGTCGAGGCGGACAACCCGGGCGTGGCGGGCTTCGTGTCGCGTACCGGCAAGTCGGCCGCCGTCACCCAGTTCTCCAGCTTCCTCTACAGCTTCGGCGGCGACTTCGTCGACGCCAGCGGCAAGGCCTCGATCAACAGCGAGCAGGCCAAGCAGGCGTACGCCTACTACGGCGGGCTGCTGCGTGAGCACGGCCCGGAGAACATCAGCACCGACATGAGCTGGTCCGAGGCGATGGCGATCTTCACCCAGGGCAAGGCGGCCTTCTACACCGAGGCCAACTCGCTCTACAAGAACGCCACCGACCCGGCCAAGTCGAAGGTCTCCGACACCGTCGGCTTCGCGGCCTTCCCGGCCGGCCCGGCCGGCTCGAAGCCGTACAACGTCCCGTCCTGGGCGCTCGGCGTCAACGAGGCCTCGAAGAACCAGGACAACGCCTGGAAGTTCATCCAGTGGGCGGCCGGCAAGGAGCAGGCGCTGGCGCAGCAGAAGGCCGGCGTGCCCAGCGCCCGGACCTCCGTCTGGGAGAACCCGGAGGGCTCGGCGACCTACCCGAAGGACCTGGCCGAGGCCACCACGGTCAGCACCGCCAACGGCGTGGGCCACGACCGTCCGCTGGTCGAGAAGGTCGCCCAGGCGCGGGAGATCGTCGGTCAGCCGATCGTCGACGCGATCACCGGCAAGGACGCGGCAGCCTCGGCGGACGCGGCCAACGAGGCGTTCCAGAAGTTCCTCGACGACGAGGCGAAGTAGCCCGAACCGCAGGTGGCGGAGCCGACCGGCTCCGCCACCGCGCGTCGGGACGCTGGCCCTGACCCCCACCCCGGAGACCTCATGTCAGCCGTCACCACACCCGCCACACGATCGCCCGAGGCGCGCCCGCCGTCCCCCGAGACCCCGGCCTGGTCGCGCTGGGCCAACGAGCACCGCAAGTGGCTGTTCGCGGCACCCGCCATGATCTTCGTCGCGGTGCTGATCATCTTCCCGGTGGCGTGGACCGGATACCTCAGCCTGACCGACGCCGAGGGCTCGGTCCGCGCCGAGAGCGAGTTCATCGGCTTCCAGAACTACCTCGACGTGCTCCGCGACACCGACCGGTTCTGGCCGGCCGTGTGGCGCACCGCGCTCTTCACCGGCGTCGTGCTCTTCGTCGAGGTCGTCCTCGGCATGGCGATCGCCCTGCTGCTGTGGCGGCCGTTCCGCGGTGAGAAGTGGGTCCGGGTCGCGATCCTGCTGCCGCTGGTGGCCACCCCGGTCGCGGTCGGCATGATGTGGCGGCTGATCTTCGACCCCAACATCGGCATGGCCAACCAGGTGCTCGGCTGGGTCGGCATCGGCCCGCAGCCCTGGCTCTCCGGGCAGGGCTCCGCCCTGCCGACGACGATGTTCATCGACGTCTGGCAGTGGACGCCGATGGTCGTGCTGATCCTGCTCGCCGGCCTGACGTCGCTGTCCGACGAGCCGCAGGAGGCGGCGCTGATCGACGGCGCCAGCACCTGGCAGCGGTTCCGGCACGTCACCCTGCCGCTGCTGATGCCCACCGTGATCGTCGCGATCCTGCTGCGCGGCATCGACGCGCTCAAGACCTTCGACATCCTCTACGCCACCAAGGGGCGCGGCGGCGGATCGTTCCACGAGGTCGAGACCCTCAACGTCTACGCCTACGGCCTCAGCTTCGACTACAACGACTACGGCGTCTCATCGACCGTCCTCATCATCTTCTTCCTGATCATCATCGGGGTGATGTGGGCCCTGACCTACCGCAAGAAGGGGCTGAACCGATGAAGCTGCGCAGGCCGTACAAGGTCTTCCGGACGGTCGCCCTCGTCCTCGTGGTGCTGTCGCTGATCGCGCCGCTGGTCTGGATGGTCGCCGCGTCGTTGAAGACGAACGTCGACATCTACGACACCGAGAAGGCGTTCGTCTTCTCTCCGACGCTGGACAACTACTCCAACGTCCTGCAGCAGGCCAACTACATCCAGTTCATCGGCAACAGCCTCTGGGTGGCGCTCGCCGCCACCGTGCTGTCGCTGCTACTCGGGGTGCCGGCCGCGTACTCGATGAGCCGCTTCAACATGAAGAAGTCGGCGCTGGTCGTGCTCATGGCGCGGGTCATCCCCGGCGTCTCGCTGCTGGTGCCCTGGTACTACGTCTTCTCGAACCTGCAGATGGTCGGCGGGTTCACCGTGCTGATCCTCAGTCACATGTTCGTGTCGCTGCCGCTGATCGTCTACATCATGATGGGCTACTTCGACGGCCTGCCGACCGAGCTCGAGGAGGCGGCGCTCGTCGACGGGCTGACCCACATCGGCGCGTTCCGGCGGATCACCCTGCCGCTGTCGGTGCCGGGCATCGCCACCGCGGGCATCCTTTCGTTCATCTTCTCCTGGAACAACTTCATGTTCGCCCTCGTGCTGTCCGGGGCCGACACCAAGACGCTTCCGGTGGCGATCTTCGACTTCGTCGGCTACGCCAGCATCGACTGGGGCGGCCTGATGGCGGCGGCGACCGTGGTCACCCTGCCGATCATGCTGATCGCCCTGTTCGTGCAGAAGTACGTCGTCTCCGGTCTCACCGCCGGCGCCACGAAGGGCTGAGGACACCATGACCACGATCGAACGGGTGGAGACCTTCCTCGTCGCGCCGCGCTGGCTGTTCGTCCGCGTCGAGACCTCCAGCGGGATCGTCGGCTGGGGCGAGGCGACCTGCGAGGGCCGCTCCGAGACCGTCCGCACCGCCGTCGAGCAGCTCAGCGAGCTGCTGATCGGCAAGGACGCGCTGCGCATCGAGGACCACTGGCAGGTCATGACCAAGGGCTCGTTCTACCGCGGCGGGCCGATCCTGGCCAGCGCCGTCGCCGGGCTCGACCAGGCGCTGTGGGACATCGCCGGCAAGCACTTCGGCGCGCCGGTGCACCAGCTGCTCGGCGGCCCGGTCCGGGACCGGATCCGGGTCTACGGCTGGGTCGGCGGCGACGAACCCGGCGAGGTCCGCGACCAGATCGCCGCCGCCGTCGCCACCGGCCTGACCGCCGTGAAGATGAACGCCTCCGGCCGGATGAGCGCCGTCGCGTCCGTCGCCGAGATCGACGCCGTGGTGGCGCGGGTGGCCGCCGCCCGCGAGGTGCTCGGCGACGAGCGGGACGTGGCCGTCGACTTCCACGGCCGGTTCACCCTCGCCACGGCCCGCCGGGTCGCCCCGCTGCTGGAGCCGTACCGGCCGTTCTTCCTGGAGGAGCCGGTGGTGCCGGAGAACTCGCACCTGATCGGCGAGTTCGTCCGCTCCACCACCACGCCGGTGTCGACGGGGGAGCGGCTCTACAACCGGCAGGAGTTCCTGCCGGTGCTCCAGGCCGGCATCGCGGTCGCCCAGCCGGACCTCTCGCACGCCGGCGGCATCACCGAGGTCCGCAAGATCGCCGCGCTGGCCGAGGTGTACGACGTGCAGCTCGCCCCGCACTGCCCGCTCGGGCCGATCGCGCTCGCCGCCTGCCTTCAACTCGGCTTCGCCACGCCGAACTACCTGATCCAGGAACAGAGCATCGGCATCCACTACAACCTCGGCGCCGAGGTGCTCGACTACTGCCTCGACAAGACCCCGCTGACGTTCGTCGACGGGTACGTCGAGCGGCTCACCGCACCCGGCCTCGGCATCGAGATCGACGAAAACGCCGTACGCGCGGCGGACAAGCGCGGACACGCGTGGCGCAGCCCCACGTGGCGCCACCGCGACGGCTCCTACGCGGAATGGTGATCACATGACCGTCGACCTGACCGCCGAACTGACCTCGGCCCGCATCCTCGCGATCATCCGCGGCACCGACACCGCCGCCGCGATCGCCGCCGGCACCGCCCTGCTCCAGGAGGGCGTACGCGTCGTCGAGGTGGCCCTCACCACCCCGGACGCCCTGCGCGCGATCGAGGCGCTGCGCGCCGCGGCCCCCGCCGGAGCGCTGGTCGGCGCCGGCACCGTGCTGACCACCGCCGACGTCGCGGACGTGGCCGCCGCGGGCGCGCAGTTCGTGGTCACGCCCGCCGTGGTCGAGTCGATCTCCGAGGCGGCCCGGCGCGGCCTGCCGGTCGCCGCCGGGGCGCTGACTCCGACGGAGGCGTACACGGCGGTGCGGATGGGGGCGTCGGCGGTCAAGCTCTTCCCGGCGTCGGTCGGCGGCCCCGCGTACCTCAGGGCGGTGCGCGACCCCTTCCCGGACATCCCGTTCGTCGCGGTCGGCGGCGTCGGCCTGGACGACGTGCCCGGCTACCTGCGGGCCGGCGCCATCGCCGTCGGCCTGGGCGGTCCCCTGGTCGGCGACGCCGCCTCCGGCGGCGACCTGGACGCGCTGCGGGCGCGGGCACGCACCTACCTCGCCGCCGTGCGGGAGCCGGCCGCGTCATGACCGCATCGGACCTGCTCACCGCCGGCGAGGCCCTGGTGTCGCTGCGCTCGGCCGGCCCGCTCGCCGCCGGGGGACCGCTGACGATGCACCTGGCCGGCGCCGAGTCCAACGTGGCCGTCGCGGTGGCCCGGCTGGGCCACCGCGCCGCCTGGGTCGGCCGCCTCGGCGCCGACGAGTTCGGCGAGTACGTGCTGCGCCAGCTGCGGGCCGAGGGCGTCGCCGTCGACGGCGTGACCCGCGACCCGGACCGGCCGACCGGCCTGATGTTCCTGGAGCGGCGCACCGCCGACCTGACCCGGGTGCAGTACCACCGGGCCGGGTCGGCCGGCTCCGCCCTCGACGTCGACGACCTGCGGGCGCCGCTGGCCGCCGGCGCGCGGATGCTGCACCTGAGCGGCATCACCCCAGCGCTGTCCGACACCGCCCGCGCGGCCACCCGGTGGGCGGCCGGGGCCGCCGTCGCCGCCGGCATCCCGGTCTGCCTCGACGTCAACCACCGCGACCGCCTCTGGTCGCGCGACACCGCCCGCGAGGTGCTCACCCCGCTGGCCGGGCACGCCTCGATCGTCGTGGCCTCCGCCGACGAGCTGGACCTCGTCGGCGACCCCGGGGCCGACGAGTCCACCGTCGTGGCGGACCTGCTGCGCCGCGGCGTGGACACGGTCCTGGTCAAGCTGGGCGGCGACGGCGCCCGCGCGCACACCCGCGACGGCGTCGAGCGCGTCGGGGCGCTGAGCGTCACCGCCGTCGACGCCGTCGGCGCCGGGGACGCGTTCACCGCCGGCTACCTCTCCGGCTGGTTCGACGGGCTCGACCTGGCCGGTCGGCTGCGCCGCGCCGCCACCCTCGGCGCCTTCGCGGTCTCCAGCCCCGGCGACTGGGAAGGGCTGCCGCGCCGCGCCGAACTGTCCCTCCTCGACGGTCACGAGGCCGGAGACGTCCTCCGTTAGCCCGCCGAGCACTCCGAAGAAGAAAGGCACCCCGTGAAGATCGTCGCCGCTGACGTCATCGTCTCCAGCCCCGACCGCAACTTCGTCACCCTGAAGATCACCACCGACGACGGCGTCACCGGCCTGGGCGACGGCACCCTCAACGGACGGGAACTCTCGGTCGCCTCCTACCTGCGCGACCACGTCGTGCCGCTGCTGATCGGCCGCGACGCGCACCGCATCGAGGACGCCTGGCAGTTCCTCTACCGCTCGGCGTACTGGCGTCGCGGGCCCGTCACCATGGCCGCCATCGCGGCCGTCGACGTGGCCCTGTGGGACATCAAGGCCAAGGCCGCCGGCATGCCGCTGTACCAGCTGCTGGGCGGCGCGTCGCGCACCGGCGTCATGGCGTACGGCCACGCCTCCGGCCGGGACCTGCCGGAGCTGTTCGACTCGATCCGCCGGCACCTCGACCTCGGCTTCCGCTCGATCCGCGTGCAGACCTCGGTGCCGGGCATCAACGCCGTGTACGGGGTCGCCGCCCAGCCCAGCGCCGACGGCAAGCGCTACGACTACGAGCCCGCGCAGCGCACCCCGCTGCCGGCCGAGGAGGACTGGGACACCCGCTCCTACCTGCGCCACCTGCCCGGCGTGTTCGAGGCCGTCCGCAACGAGTTCGGACCGGAGCTGCCGCTGCTGCACGACGGCCACCACCGGATGACCCCCATCCAGGCCGCGAAGCTCGGCAAGGCGCTGGAGCCGTACGACCTGTTCTGGCTGGAGGACTGCACCCCGGCGGAGAACCAGGAGGCGCTGCGGCTGGTCCGCCAGCACACCACCACGCCGCTGGCGATCGGCGAGGTCTTCAACACCGTCTGGGACTACCAGACGCTCATCCGCGAGCAGCTCATCGACTACGTCCGCTCCGCCGTCACCCACACCGGCGGCATCACGGCCATGCGCAAGCTGCTCGACTTCGCCGCCCAGTACCAGATCAAGTCCGGCATCCACGGCCCGACCGACATCTCGCCGGTCGGCATGGCCGCCGCCCTGCACCTGGACCTGGCCATCCACAACTTCGGCATCCAGGAGTACATGCAGCACGGGGCGCTCACCAACGAGGTGTTCCGGCAGTCGTTCACCTTCGCCGACGGCTACCTGCACCCGGGGGAGCAGCCCGGGCTCGGCGTCGAACTGGACGAGGAGGCCGCCGCGAAGTTCCCGTACGTGCCGGCGTACCTGCCGTTCAACCGGCTCCAGGACGGCACGGTCCATGACTGGTGAGACCGGCGCGCCCCCGACGCGGCACGTGGTGGTGATGGGGGTGTCCGGGGCCGGCAAGACGACCGTGGCCCGGGGCATCGCCGCCCGCACCGGACTGCTCTTCGCCGAGGCCGACGAGTTCCATCCGCCGGCCAACGTGGCGAGCATGCGGGCCGGCGTGCCGCTGGACGACGTGGCGCGCCTGCCCTGGCTGCGCGATCTCGCCGGCTGGATGGCCGCGCGCGCCGCCGACGGCGTGTCGACGGTGCTGGCCTGTTCGGCGTTGAAGCGCTCCTACCGCGACACGCTGCGCCAGGGGCCGCCGAGCGTCGAGTTCGTCCACCTGGACGGCGCGGCCGAGGTGATCCGGGAGCGGATGGCCCGCCGCGCCGGGCACTACATGCCGCCGAGCCTGCTGGCGTCGCAGCTGGCCACCCTGGAACAGCCCCACCCGGACGAGTCGGTGCTGGTGCTGGACGTGGCGCTCACGCCGGACGAGCTCGTCTCGGCGGCGGTCGACCGGCTCGGCCTGGCGAGCGGCGTCGCCGCCAACGGCTGAGCGCGTCCCGGTCGCGGTGCCCCGGCGCCTCGACCGGGCGGCCGGTCCCGGCGCGGGTGCGCCGGCCGCTGGCAGTCCCGAACGGGCGGCAGGCCGGTCTCGGACGGATGGGCCGGTCGCGTCAGTCGGGCGACCCGTCGAGGTAGACCCAGCGGCCCTCCTCGCGGACGAACCGGCTGCGCTCGGTCTGCGTGCCCGGCCGGCCGCCGGCGCGGTGGTGGGCCCGGAACTCGACGGTGCCGGTGGCGTCGAACAGCCCGCCCCGGTCGGTGGCGACGATCTCCAGGCCCGTCCAGCGCTGGCCGGGATCGAGGTCGAGCCGGCGCGGCCGGGTCGAGGAGTGCCAGCTGCGCAGCAGGTACGCGGTGTCGCCGACGGCGAAGGCGCTGTAGCGCGAGCGCATCAGCGCCTCGGCGGTCGCCGCTTCCGCCTCGCCCCGGTGCAGCCGCCCGCAGCAGTCCGCGTACGGCTGGCCGGAGCCGCAGGGGCAGGGCCGGTCAGGGTCGTCGGCCGCCCGCCGGCGGGGTCGCTTCGCCACCGGCCCATTCTGGCCGACGGCCCGGCGCGGCCGGCGTCCGGACCCGGCCGCCGTCCGCGCGCGGGCCGGTGCGGTGACGCGACGGGCGGCCGACCGGGGCGGCCGACGCGTGGCCCCGGCCGACCGTCGCCCGGGCGTCGTGGTCCCGGCTCAGCCGGCGCTCGCGCGGGGCGCCCGTCGGGTGCCGAACGACTCCATGGTCGTCGCCTTGCGGGCGGGGGCCTTCGAGGCCGCGCCGGCGCGGGTCGCCGCGGCCTTCGCCGCCTTCCTCGCGGGCGCCTTCTTCGCCGGCGCGGCCGTGGCGGGCGCCTTGCGGGCGCGGGCCGGGGTCGCCGTGGCCGAGGTGTCCTTCTTCCGGGCCACGCGGGCGGTCGTCGGGGTCGGCTTCCCGCCCGGGGACCTGGCCGCGGTCGCCCCGGTGGCCCGCTTCGTGGCCGTCGCCACCTTCTTCGCCGCCGCCGCCCGCTTCATCGGGGCCTTGCGCGCCCCGGTGGCCTTCCTGGCCCGTCCTGCGTCCGCCATCGTCGCTCCTCGGGAATCGGCCCTGGGCGCACGGTCTTCCCCCGGCCCCGGCGGTCAAACGCCGGGGCCGACGCGGCGCGGGAGCCGGCCCGGCCCCCGCGCGGTCACGTCCCGGTCGCCGGCTTGTACGCGCAGATGAGTTCCCAGCCGCCGGGCAGCACCGTCACCCGCTCGAAGCCGACCTCCTTCAGCAGGCCGGTGTAGAACTCGACCTCCCGCAGCCGGCTCACGCAGGAGTCGACCCCGATGAGGAAGTAGCTCCAGAAGAACTGCATCGCCAGCCGGTCCGGGGTGCGGAACTCCTCGCAGATCAGCAGCATCCCGCCCGGCTCCAGGGCCGCGTACGCCTTCTCCACCAGCCGGCGGGCGACCTCGTTCGGCCAGTCGTGCAGCACCCGGACGAACGCCGTGGCGTCGTAGCCCGGCGGCAGCGGCTCGGCGAGGAAGTCCCCGCCGACGAAGCCGAGCCGGCCGACGTGCCCCCGCTCGGCCCGGGTGGCCGCCACCAGCGGCGCCACGGCCGGCAGGTTGTACACGTCGACCCGCAGCCCCGGGGCGTCGTCGAGGACGTGCGCGGCGAGCGTGCCGTCGCCCCCGCCGACGTCCAGCAGGCGGCGCCGGTCCGACCACAGCCGCTCGGCGTTGCGGTGCACGGCCTCGATCACCGGGCCGAGGCCGACGGCCATGCTGCGCTCGAAGTCGGCGGTCTGCGCGTCGGTCTTCGGCGGCCAGGCGAAGTCGTCGTCGCCCATGCTGACCTCGCCGCGCAGGCTCTCGCCCAGCCGGCCGTGCAGCCGCCGCCAGGGGTAGCGGTCCCGGTCCCGCTCGATGGCGTCCGGGCCGACCACCGCCGCCACGGCGTCGCGCAGCCCGGGTGCCGCCCGGTACGTGGCCGACGCGATGTCGTCGCCCGGTTCGCTGCGCGCGACGAAACCGAGGCTCTCCAGGCAGTCGAGGAACTTGTAGAGCCGCAGGGGCCGCACGTCGAAGCGCTCCGCGAGCGCGCCGAGGCTGACCGGCCCCGGCTCCAGCGCGTCGAGCAGACCCATGCCGAGCGCGGTCTCCAGGACGTCCATGGCCTTGGGCCCGTTGGCGAGCAGGCTCATCAGCGCCCGCGGTGACAGGGTGACGTTCACCGGTCCAGCTCCTCTTCCAGCGCGTCCATGAACGCGTCGATCTCATCGAGGGTGTTGTAGACGTGCGGACCGATGCGCAGGTAGCCCCGCCAGCTGCAGACCATGTCCCGCGCGGCCAGTCGCCGCTTGACCGCCTCGCCGTCGGCGACGTCGAGGCAGACCACGCCGCCGCGCCGGTGCGGCTCGACCGGGCTGACCACGCCGATGCCGGCCGCCGCCGCCCGCTCGAGGACCCGGGACGTGCAGGCCAGCGAGTGCCGCCGGATCGCGGCGGCGCCCACCCCCGCCAGCAGGTCCAGCCCGACCTGGGAGACCAGCGAGGTGAGGGGGTACGGCGTCCCGCCGGCGAAGCGCCGGGCGCCGGGTGCCCAGCCCGTCGACGGCTGGAAGGTCAGCGCCCGGTCGCCGGCCTGCCAGCCGGTGGCCGCCGGTTCCAGCCGGGCCACCAGCTCCGGGCGGACGTACAGGAAGGCGGTGCCGACCCCGCACAGCCACTTGTGCGCGCCGCCGAGGACGACGTCGACGCCGAGCGCCGTCACGTCCAGCGGCACGACGCCGACGGTCTGGAAGGCGTCGACGACCACCAGGGCGCCGACGTCGTGGGCGCGGCGCACCAGCCGGGGCAGGTCGATGGTGGCGCCGGAGGAGAAGCTGGCGTGCGGGACGCACACGAGCAGCGTCCGCTCGTCGATCCGCGCCTCGAGGGCGTCCTCGTCGAAGCGCGGGCCGCCCGACCCGACGACGTGGAGGCGCGCGCCGTAGCGGCGGAACGCGGAGAAGATGAACGGCACGGTCGGGTACTCCAGGTCGGTGGTGACGACCCGGTCGCGCGGCGCGCGGTAGTCGAAGCAGGACGCGACCCGGGCGAGCAGGGTGCTCAGGTTCGCGTCGGTGACGACGCTGCCCGGTGGCGCGCCGATCAGGGCGGCGATCGAGTCGGCGTACCGGTCGAGGCCGACGTGCCAGTCCTGCCAGACGTCGTCGCGCCAGCCGCGCAGCGTCTCCCAGTAGCCGGTGAGCACGTGCTCCGCGCCTCTGGGCACCGCCCCGGTGGAGTTGTTGTTCAGGTAGACGCAGGTGTCCAGCAGCGGGAACTCGGCGCGCAGGGCGGCCTGGGCGTCGGCGTCGAGGCACCCGGGCGTGTCGGATGCCGGTTCGGGTGAGGTCATTCGGGGTTGCCTCCGCTCGGTCCGGTCCCTGAGGAGGGATCCGGGTCGGGGGTGACGGAGCTGAAGACCGGGATGGACCGCACGGCGGCCAGGTAGGGCGTGCCCTCGGTGTAGCCGGTGCCGGGGCGCGGCCCGAGCATCCGGGTGGCCAGCCGGTGGTGGGTGCGCCGCCACTGGAGCACGGCCGCCGCGAACGCGCCCATGGCCCGGGCCACCAGGTCGACGTCCGCCCCGGTGAGCAGACCCGCGCGCACCGCGGCCCGGAACGCCTCGTCGACCGACGGCTGCCCGGCGTGCACCCGGTCGCGTACCTCCGGCACCTGCTGGTAGGCGGGCGACTCCAGGCGCGCCGTGTCCGGGGTGCGGCACAGCGACTCCATCAGCTTGTAGGAGCGGGACTGGATGGCGCTGGCCCCCTCGGTGTACTGACGGAACGTCCGGAACGCCGCCGGCTGCATGGTGGCCAGCAGCGAGAACAGCGGCCCGGCGGCCGTGAGGAGCTGACAGCCGTACGCCAGCCGGTCGGCCGCCGCCCGCGCCCGACCGGCGGCCAGGGCGGCGATCGCGGCCCGCAGTTCGTCGACGAGCCCCGCGAAGAGACACTCGTACGCCTGGAGCACCCGGATGAACAGGTACTCGTCGTGCGAGACGTAGACCGGCAGCATGCTCAGCCACAGTGCCGGCTCCCCGGCGGGGGCGCGGTCGGCGGCGAGGGCGCGCAGCACGGCCGCCGGCTCCGGGTGGTGGGCCGCCCCGGCCAGGCCCAGGCGGGCGAGGGCGGGGGCCGCGGCCCGTACGCCGAGTCGGTGGCGCTTGGCCACCACCTCCCGGCCCGGCCGGTCCTCGGGCAGCAGGTCGGTGGCCCCCGACGTGGCGGCCGCCTCGAACGCCAGCGCGTCGGCGACCAGGCGGACGAGCAGCCGGTCGCGGCGGGCGCGGTCGGGGTCTGCGGCCGGCCCGTCGGCGTGCACCGCCTCCGGGCTGCCCGGCCGGTCGTCCGGGCTGCCCGGCCGGTCGTCCGCGCTGCCCGGCCGGTCGTCCGCGCTGCCCGGCCGGTCGTCCGCGCTGCCCGGCCGGTCGTCCGCGCTGCCCGGCCGGTCGTCCGCGCCGCCCGGCCGGTCGTCCGCGCCGCCCGGCCGGTCGTCCGCGCCGCCCGGCCGGTCGTCCGGTCCGTCGTCCGCGTCGCAGGGCAGCCGGAGCAGGCGCAGCGCCAGGTAGCTGCGGTAGTCGTAGCGGCCGTCCCACTTGTCGAGTGCGACGTCGAGGAAATCGCGCAACTGCCGGACCGCGGGCGTCGGTGGGCCGGGGGCCGGGGCGCTCACCTGGGCCCGGACGTGGTCCAGCAGCGCCAGGAGTTCCTTTTCCACGAAGTGTTTGCCGACCCGGTGGAACTCGGCCAGCACGGGAGAATAGGGAAAATCGTCCGCCTCGGCGGTGCCCGACAACCAACTCGTCAGTTCACGCACGAACCGCACCTCGACATTCGGCTCGTGTCAACCGTGGACGGGGAGACAATTGACAAATTGAGGGGTGGGTGGGGATTGCGGCGACCGCTCGGCACGGGAACGGTCGCTTTCACCCGTGCGGGGTCTTCACGCGGGCCTGCCACAGTTCCGGGAAGAACCGGTGCCCGATGAGCTTGGCGAGCACGGTCGCCTCGGCGCCGTCGGGGGCGTGCCCGCCGACGCGCAGGGCGGCCTGGTAGTGCCGCACCCGCCACAGCGACACCCGCTCGTCCCACTCCATCATCGCCTCGGCGAGCAGGTGGACGGGGTCGGTCGGGTCCGCCCGGCGCAGCTCGGCCAGGGCGGTGCCGTGTGCGGCGAGGTGGTCGGTGAACGCCAGGCCGAGCTGCCGGCTGGCCGCCTGGACCCGTCGCCAGCCCGGCGACTCGGCGCCGGAACCCTTGCCCAGCGCGGGCTGCATGGCCTCGAAGGCGGCCGGGGAGAGGTGGCGGAACATCTCCAGCTGGTCGGTGATCAGCCGTACCCCGAGGGTCGCCCGGGTCAGCAGCGGCTCGGCCGCCGCGGGCTCGCCGGCGCGGATCCGGACGACCGCCTCGGTCAGCTCCGCCGCCGCGAGCTTCAGCCACAGCTCGGTGGACTGGTGCACCACCTGGAAGAGCAGCTCGTCGCGGTGGATCATCTCCGCCGGGCTCCGTTGCAGGTCGAGCAGCGCGTCCGTGCGCATGTAGCGCGCGTAGTCCGTGGCGCCGTCGCCAGGAAGAACAGGTGAGTGGTCCCGCTTCACGGAATTGTCCCCTTCGGTCGGCGTCGCTGCGTCGGGAACCGTCGGCCCGACCGCGCGTGCGGCGGCCATTATGCAACGACGAAAGGCAATGTGTCACGCCTTCGTCGGGAGCCGTGTCCGACTCCGGAAAGGGGAGGTTTCCGCCATTTTCTGCGATACATAAAGGCGGCGGAATAGCACATAGATCAACATGGGTCAATAGCGGTGGGCGGCTGACATGTCACACGGCCGCCGGTGGCGCGCCCCGAGGGGCGCACCGCCGGCGGCCGTGTCTCACCAGGGCGACGGTGGTGGCGGCACGACCGGCGGTCGGTCCGCAGGTGATGGTGTTGGGCAACTGCCACAGGGCCAGCCAGCCGCCGTCGTTGCCGCCACGGCCCTGCCCGTGCCGGGGGCGGGCCGGTGCACGCCCGCCCCCGGCACGGCGTCATCCCCGCAGCAGCGGCAGTACCCGGCGGCCGAGCAGGTCGACGCCGCCGGTGGGGGTCAACCCGTGCGGGGTGCCGAACTCCACCCGGGTCGCCCCGGCGTCGAACACCGCCGCCGCCTGCGCCGCGACGTGCTCGGGAGTGCCGGAGAACGCGAAGAGGTCCAGCAGGTCACCGCCGATCAGCGCGCCGGCCACGTCGTGCTCCTGGCGGGCGACGTGCCGCTGGATGCGCGCCAGCAGCTCCGGGTCGATGTCGACGTTCGGGTCGAGGGCGGCGACCACGGCGAGGTACATGGCGACCTCCGTACGGGCCACCCGGCGGGCCAGGGCGCCGTCCTCGTCCACCACGGTCACCGCCCCGATGACCACACCCACCTGGTCCCGGCCGGCCGGCGTGGCGTCGTCCAGCCAGGCCCGCATCGTCTTGGCCATCGCGGGGTTGGCCGACCCGCCGACCTTGATCTCCGAGGCGAACGCGGCGGCCGTCCGGGCGGTCTGCTGGCCCCACGTACCCACCAGGACGGGCACGTCTGCGCGGACCGGGGCGTAGCGCAGGGCCGTGCCGGGGGCCACCGTGAACTCCCGGCCCGCGAAGCCCCGTTCGTCGCGCGACAGCAGCAGCCGCACCACCTCGACGGTCTCGGCGATCCGCCGCAGCGGCCGGGCCTGTGCCACCCCGACCTGGTCCAGCCAGGTGCCCCGGGCCAGCCCGAGGTAGGCCCGCCCGTCCGACGCCAGGTCCAGGGCGGCGACCTGCCCGGCGATCTCCACCGGATGCATGGTGAACGGGTTGAGGCAGGCCGACCCGAGCCGGATCCGCCGGGTGTGCCGCGCCGCCACCAGCAGCGGGAAGAACGGCGGCTGGTACATCAGGTCGCCGAAGACCGACAGCACGTCGAAGCCGTGCCGTTCGGCGAGCTCGGCCAGCGCCGCGTACTCGTCGGCGCTCTTGTCGGACTGGAGTCCGATGCCGACCAGTCGGCGACCCTCGTCGGTGCTCACGTCAGTTCCTCCGTCGGGATCCGTCGCCGGGCGGTCCGCTCGATGCGCATGATGACCCGCTCGTCCGGGTCGGGACAGGCCACGTGGCAGTCGCGGGCCAGCCAGTCCTCCGGCGGCAGCGGGCGCTGCTTGGCCGGCAGCAGCGGCAGGCACGCCGCCAGGGCGTACAGGCAGAAGTGCCGACCCGTGGGGATGCGGAGCCGGTTCGACTCGGTCAGGTCGATGTAGTCCCCCGGCTGGAGGCCGCAGACGGAGCGACCCTCGATGCGCTCCACCACGACCCGCAGGTCGTACAGGTCGGTGACCGGTTCCTCGGCGCTCATCGCAGCGCCTCCGCGTGGTGGTGCACGATCCGCCAGCCCCGCTCGTCGCGGCGCAGCACGTCCGTCACCCGGAAGCAGTCGTCCGGCTGCCCGGCCGCGTACCGGGCCCGCAGCACGTAGCGGACCAGGCCGGTGTCGCCCCACGCCTCGGTGCGGAACTGCTCGGGGGCGACCGAGGTCGGGGGCGGGGCCGCCGCCCGGGCGGACGCCCGACGGTCCCGCAGGTCGTCGAGGGCGGCCAGGCCGTCGAGCAGGTCGGGCGCGTCGGACTCCCAGATCGTCAGGTCGGGGTGCAGCCGGGCGTCGAACGCCGCGCGGTCGCCCAACGACCGGTACATGTCGGTGATGGCGGCGGTGAGATCGTCAACGGTCATCGGGACTCGCTTCCGGTCGGGGCGGACGGGGTGTCGGGGGTGGATCAGGAGAGTTCGGCGAGGCGGGCGCGCAACGGATCGAGCCCCATCGGGCCGAGCCGCAGGGCGCGGTGGTGGAACCGCTTGCGGTCGAACCCCGCGCCCTCGCGCCGTTCGGTCTCCCGGCGGGCCTGCTGCCACAGCCGCGCCCCGACCTTGAAGGCCAGCGCCTGCGCCGGCCAGCCGAGGTAGCGGTCGACCTCGAAGCGTGCGGTCGCCGGGTCCAGCCCGGCGACGCGTCCCAGGAAGTCCACGGCCAGTTCGGGGGTCCACCGGCGCGCGTCGGTGAAGCCGGTCCCGGTCGGGATCGGCACGTCCAGGTGCAGGCCGAGGTCGATGACCACCCGGGCGGCGCGCCACATCTGCCCGTCGAGCATCCCGAGCCGTTCGGCCGGGCCGGCGTAGAGGCCCACCTCGTCGGCGAGGCGTTCGGCGTAGTGCGCCCAGCCCTCGGCGTACCCGTGCACCTGGCACAGCGAGCGCTGCCACGGGTGCAGGCCGGCGGTGGTGAGGGTGATCGCGTGCTGGAGGTGGTGCCCGGGCAGCCCCTCGTGGCAGAGCGTCCCGACGTGCCGCCACACCGGCACCGTCGACTCGCCGGGGGGCGTCGACCACCAGATCCCGCCTGGGCGGGTCAGCCCGGCGTCGGGCGGGGTGTAGTACATGACGCCGGAGGCGGCGGGGCTGATCCGGCACACCACCTGGCGGGTGACGGCCGGGATGTCGAAGTGCGCACCGTCCAGGGCGTCGGTGAGCCGCTCGGTGCGCTCGCGCAGCCAGCGCTCCAGGTCGGGCCCGACCGGCACCCGGCCGGCGGGGTCGGCGTCCAGCGCGGCCCGCGCCGACGCCACGTCCGGGTGGCCCAGTTCGGCGGCGACCGCGCGCTGCTCGACGGCGGTGCGGGCCAGCTCCTCCCAGCCGTACGCGTACAGCTCGTCCAGCTCGACGCTCGCGCCGAGGAAGCTGCGCGCGGTGACGGCGTACAGGTCGCGGCCGACGCCGTCGACCTCGCTGGCCCGGGGCGCCAGCTCGGTACGCAGGAACGCGGCGAACTCGGCGGTGGCGGCGCTGGCCCGTTCCGCCCCGGCGGCCAGCTCCCCGGCCAGCGGCCCGTCCGGGCACCCGGCCGCCAGCCGGCCGTAGAAGTCGTCGGCGGTGACCCAGGCGGTGCACTGCTCGACGACTGCCAGCACCTGCCGGCGCGCGACGAGCTGCCCCCGCCCGGCCGAGCGGCGCAGCGTCTCGGCGTACTGCCCGAGCGCCGTCGGCACCCGGCGCAGGTGCGCGGCGACGACCGCCCAGTCCCGCTCGCTGTCGCGCGGCAGGCTGTCGAAGACCTGCCGGACCAGGTGCACCGGCGTCGCCAGCGGGGCCAGCAGCCGGGTGGTGAAGCCCGCGTCGTACAGGTCGACCTCGCTGGCCAGCCGGTCGGTCAGCGCGCCCGCGAGGGCCCGCTGCGCGGTGCCGTCGGCGCTGGCGCCGGCCGCCGCCGTGGCGGTGCGGCGGGCCAGCTCCGCGCGGGCGGCGAAGCCGTCGGGGGAGAGGTCCGCGAAGTGCGACTCGGGGGTACGCCCCGCCGCCTCGGCGGCCTCCGGATCCAGTTCGGCGAGCGCGTCGAGGTACCCGTCGGCGACCTCGACGATCGTGCTCATCGCGCGTCCCGCAGGCGGCCGTGGTCGTCGCGGTACGACACCCCGCCCTTGAGCACGGCGTGCAGGCTGCGCAGCGCGGACACCGAACGGGTGGGGTCGTCGCGCAGGACCAGCAGGTCGGCGTGCTTGCCCACCTCGACGCTGCCGAGCGTGTCGGCCTGACCCAGCCACTGCGCGGGGCGGATGGTGGCGGACCTCAGCGCGTCGGCGACCGGCATCCCGGCGTCCACCATGAACTCCAGCTCCCGCACGGTGGCGGTCGTCTCGTCGTAGCCGGCGTGCGGCGGCATGTCGCTGCCCAGCGCGATCGGCACCCCGTTGCGGATGGCGTGCTGGAGGCTCTCCCAGTGCCGGGGCCCGGCCGACAGGGCGCGGTCCATCAGCCAGCCGGGCACGCCGGCGTCGCGGAAGAACTGCTCGCTGCGGCTGACCACGATCGTCGGCACGTACCAGACGCCGCGCTCGGCCATCAGCCGCGTCACCTCGTCGGTCAGCTCGTAGCCGTGCTCGACGCAGTCCAGCCCGAGTTCCACGGCGCGGCGCACCGACTCGGCGGGGCCGGCGTGCGCGGTCACCTTGCGACCCCAGTCGTGGGCCACCCGGATCACGGCCGCCAGCTCGTCGTCGAGCAGTTGGGGGGTGTCGATCGACTCGAACTCGCCGGCGATGCCGCCGGAGATGCACACCTTGATCAGGTCGGCGCCGGCGCGGATCTGCTGCCGGGTGAGCCGGCGGAACCCGTCCGCCCCGTCGGCCTCCAGGGCGTCGGCCTCCCAGCCGTGCCCGCCGGTGCAGCAGAGGGCGTGCCCGGCGGTGAAGATCCGCGGGCCGTCCACCGCGCCGCGCTCGATGCCCTTGCGCAGGGCGAAGTCGGCGTAGCGGCTCTCGCCGACGAGCCGGGCGGTGGTGACCCCGGAGTGCAGGGTGCGCCGCGCCGAGTCGGCCATCAGCAGCACCAGCTCGGCCAGGTTCGACCGGTGCACCTCGTCGCCGAAGTGGCCGGGCAGCCCGAGCGAGAGGTGCACGTGCATGTTGGTCAGGCCGGGCATGACGTGGTCGCCGTGCAGGTCGACCACCCGGGCGTCGCCGGCCTCGGCGAGGACGTCGTCGACCGGCCCGACCGCGCGGATCGTGCCGTCGGCGCCGACCCAGATGCCCTGGTCGCGCTGGAGGTCGTCCCGGACGCCGTCGTAGAGCGCGAGGTTGACCAGGACCTGTTCGGTGGGGATGTGCATGCGGTGTCCTCTACGCGGCGGGCACGGTGGTCGGCGCCACCGTGGGGTCGTTGAGCCAGCAGGCGGCGCTGCGGCCGCCGAGGTCGAGCGTGGGTGGGTGCTCGCCGCACGGCGCGAAGGCGTGCGGGCAGCGCGGCCGGAACCGGCACCCGGTCGGCGCCTGCGCCGGGTCGGGCACCTCGCCGGCGAGCGTCCTGGGCAGCTTCGGGTGCGGGCCGATCTGCGGCACCGCGTCGATCAGCGCCCGGCTGTACGGGTGCCGGGGCGCGCGCCACAGCTCGCGGGTGGGCGCGGTCTCGACGATGCGGCCCAGGTACATCACCGCCGTGACGTCGGCGATCTCGTGTACCAGGGAGAGGTCGTGCGAGATGAACAGCATGCCCATGTCGAGGTCGCGGACCAGCCCGACGAGCAGGTTGACCACCTGCGCCTGGGAGGAGGCGTCCAACGCGGTGACCGGCTCGTCCGCGATGATCATCCGGGGCTCCGGTGCGAGCGCCCGCGCGATGGCGAGCCGCTGCCGCTGGCCGCCGGAGAACTGGTGCGGATACCGCTCCGCCGCCGAGGCGGGCATGCCGACGCGGTCGAGCAGCTCGGCCACCCGCGCCCGGCGGGCGGCGCCGGTCACCGTGTCCGGCACCCCGTCGAGCAGCTGCGCGCCGATGGTGCGCCGGGGGTTCAGCGACGCGTACGGATTCTGGAACACCATCTGGAGCCCCACCTGCGGCACCGGCCGGCGACGCCAGCCCAGCGGGGTGACCGGGCGCCCGGCGAACCGGATCGCCCCGGCGCTCGGGGCGGCCAGCCCGACCGCCACCCGGGCCAGCGACGACTTGCCGCAGCCGGACTCGCCGACCAGGCCGACGATCTGCCCGGGCGCCACGTCGAGGCTCACCCCGGCCACGGCCCGGACCGGTCCCCGGCCGCGCGCCCTGTACTCGACCTCGACGTCGCTGATCTCGAGCAGGTTGCCCGAGTCGACCGGCTCGTTCATGCCGCCACCTCCAGGTGCGGACGGACCACGCAGGCCACGGACCGGTCGTCGCCGGCGGGGGAGAGCGGGGGCGGCGCGGTCTGGCAGGACGGCTCGGCGAATCCGCACCGGGGCTGGAACGGACAACCGGGCGGCGCCTGCCCCGGCGCCGGCGGACCGCCCGGGATGGGCCGCAGGGTGCCGACGGACTGGGTGCCGTGCGGGCGGGCGCCGAGCAGCGCCGCCGTGTACGGGTGCCGCGGCGCGGTGAGCAGCGCCCCGGTGGGCCCGGTCTCCACCACCCGTCCGGCGTAGAAGACGTACCCGCGGGTGGTCAGCGCGCTGAGCACCCCGAGGTCGTGGGTGATGAACGCGACGGCCAGCCCGGTCTCGGCGCGCAACTGCTCCAGCAGCGCCAGGATGCCGGCCTGCACCGTCACGTCCAGTGCGGTGGTCGGCTCGTCGGCGATCAGCAGCCGGGGGCGGGCGGCGAGGGCGATCGCGATGGCGGCCCGCTGCCGCATGCCGCCGGAGAACTGGTGCGGGTACGCCCGTACCGCCCGCTGCGGGTCGGGGATGCGGACCTGCTCGAGCAGCTCCACCGCCCGCCGGTCGGCGGCCCGCCGGTCCAGGCCCAGGTGGACCTGCATGTGCTCGGTGAGCTGCCGGCCGATCGTGAGCATCGGGTGCAGCGCGGCGGTGGGGTCCTGGAAGACCATCGCGATGCCGGCGCCGCGTACCTTCTGCCAGCGCCTGGTGTCCAGGCCGAGCAGTTCGGTGCCGGCGAAGCGGGCCGACCCGGTGACCTTGGCACCGGCGGGCAGCAGCCCGAGCAGGGTCTGCGCGGTGAGGCTCTTGCCGCAGCCGCTCTCCCCGGCGATGCCGACCATCTCGCCCTCGTCGACGGTGAACGACACGTCGTGCAGGATCGGCAGCGGCCCCGTGGGGCCGGGCAGGGTGACGGCCAGGGAGTCGACCTCGAGCAGGGGTGCCATCTCTCAACGTCCCTTCGCGTAGCGGGGGTCGATCCGGTCGCGCAGGGCGTCGCCGAGCACGTTGAAGGCCATCACCACGGTGAGGATGGCCAGACCGGGGAACACGCTGACCCACCACATGGAGAGGTCCTGCGAGCCGAGCGCCACCATCGAGCCCCACTCGGCGGCTGGCGGGCGGGGGCCGAGGCCGAGGAAGGACAGCGCCGACAGCAGCAGCACGGCGTTGCCGAGTTCGAGGGTGGCCAGCACGATGGCCGGGCCCACGCTGTTGGGCAGGACGTCGCGGCGCAGCGCGCGCAGCGGCCCGATGCCGAGCAGCCGGGCGGCGCTGAGGTAGTCCTCGCCGCGCATGGTCAGCACGGCGCTGCGGATGACCCGGGCGTACACCGGCCAGGAGACGATGACCAGCGCGAGGACGGCGTTGCGGGTGCTGGGCCCGAACGCGGCGGTGACCGCCATCGCCAGGATGATCTGCGGGAACGCGAAGACCAGGTCCGTCAGGCGCATCAGCGCCTCGTCGACGAACCGGCCCACGTAGCCGGCGACCAGGCCGAGCAGGCCGCCGATCAGCAGGGCGAGCGAGACGATGGCGAGCGCGAGCGGGATCGACAGGCGGGCGCCGTGCACCACCCGGCTGAACACGTCCCGGCCGAGGGAGTCGGTGCCGAACCAGTGCGTGCCCGACGGCGGCGCGTAGGCGTCGGGGCTCTGCGCCAGCGGGTCGTACGGCGCCACCAGCGGGGCGAACAGCGCCACCAGCAGCCACCCGCCGAGGATGACCAGCGCCGCCAGGGCGATCGGCTGGCGCCAGATGGGCCGCCCGGTCCGGCGTCCGCGCAGCCGGCCCAGGAAGCGACGCCGGGCCAGCGCGTCGGTCGCCTTCGGGTCGGGCGCCACGGGGTCGGGTGCGAGTGTGGTCATGACAGGCGGATCCTCGGGTCGATGAGTCCGTACAGCAGGTCGACGGTGAGGTTGACCAGCGTGTAGACCAGCGCGACGAAGAGGCTGACGCCGAGGATCGCGGGCAGGTCCAGCGCCGTCGCGCTGCGGTACGCGTACTGGCCGAGGCCCGGCCAGCCGAAGATGTTCTCCACCAGCACCGTGCCGGAGAGCAGCGAGGCGAAGGCCAGCCCGGAGACGGTGATCACCGGGACCAGGCCGGCGCGTAGCAGGTGCCGGCGGAACACCACCCGGGCGGGCAGGCCCTTGGCGTACGCGGCCCGGATGTAGTCCTGCTGGAGCACCTCCAGCATGGAGGAGCGGACGAAGCGGACCAGCATCGCCACCGTCAGGCTGGTCAGCACGAGCACCGGCAGGATCAGGTGCTGGGCGGCGTCCCAGGCGACGTCCCACTGGCCGGCGAGGGCGGCGTCGACCGTGTACATGCCGGTCACCGTCGGCGGCGGGCTGAAGTCGGTCGACAGCCGGCCGCCGCTGGGCGCCAGGCCGAGCTGGTAGAAGAACACGTAGAGCACGACGAGCGACAGCCAGAACGGCGGGGTGGACAGGCCGAGCAGCGCGCCGACGCGGATCAGCTGGTCGGTGACCCGACCGTTGCGCACGGCGGCGAGCATGCCGATCCCGGTGCCGATCAGCAGGGCCAGCACCATGGTGGGGATGGCCAGTTCCATGGTCGCCGGCACGTACTGCAACAGGTCGTCGGCCACGGTGCGGCCGGTCTGCTGGGAGATGCCGAGGTCACCCGTCAGCAGGTTGCCCAGGTACTGGAAGTACTGCACGTACAGCGGCTGGTCCAGGCCCCACTTCTCGCGGAACGCGGCCACCGTCGCGGGATCGTTGAGCGCCTGGTCGGAGAGGTTGGCCGTCACCGGGTCGCCGGGCACCACGGTGACCAGGCCGAACGTCACGATCGTGACGCCCAGCAGCAGGCCGGCGGTGATGGCCACCCGCTTGAGCAGGAAGACCAGCAGGGCCCGGTGCGGCCGGGGCCGGGACACGGTCGTGGTGACCGCGCCCGGCTCGGCGTCGTCGACTGTCGTCGTCATGGAGTGGCTACCCCCGGCCCACCGCGGCCAGGTCGACCTGCCAGCCGGCGGCGGTGTAGTCCGTGCCGGTCAGGTCGCCGCTCGCCACCACGGTGGAGGAGTTGCTCGCCAGGACCACGTACGGGCTGGCGGCGTTCATCGCCCGCTGCCACTCCTGCATGGCGGCGGCCCGGGCGGCCAGGTCGAGGGTCTCGGTGACCTTCTTGCCGGCGGCCACGACGGCCGGGTCGGCCCGCTCGACGGTCCAGCCCGAGCGCAGCGCGGTGGCCTGGCCGGGGGACATGTTGTTGATCAGCGAGTCGGCGACCGGGTAGTTCAGGCTCTGCGGGGTGAACCCGAGGGCCATCTTGCCCGTACGCATCTCGTCGAGGAAGGTGGTCAGCGGCTGCGGGGTCAGCTCCAGCTTGATGCCGGCCTCGGCGGCGTCGCCCTGCACCTTCGTCGCGACCGTGCCCAGGTCGACCCCCTTGTAGGTGATGGCCGGGTAGTTGAACTTGACCGTCGGGTTGCTCAGCCCCGCCTCGGTGAGCAACGCCTTGGCCTTCGCCACGTCACGCTTGGACTGCTCGGAGGCCGGCAGCGCGCCCGGGTAGGCGGGGGCCACCAGCCCGGCGCCGGGGGCGGCGCCCTTGCCGTACAGCCCGGCGATGCCCTCGTAGTCGATGGCGGCGCGCAGCGCCTGGTTGAACTTCGCGTTCGAGGTCACCGGAGAGACGGCCGGGTCGGCGTTGAGGAAGAGGAAGTAGACGGTGTCCTGCATCGCGGAGGTCTTCAGGCTGCCCGGCAGCCCCTCCAGCAGCTTGCCGGAGATGTCCAGCGCGATCTCGGAGCCGCCGGCCCGCTGCATGGTCAGCTTCTGGGTCTGCACGTCCATGTTGCGCAGCACGACGCGGCTGAACTCGGGCTTGGTGCCCCAGTAGTTGGGGTTGGCCTCCAGCACCACCTGCGCCGACGGGTCGTACGACTTGAGCACGTACGGGCCGCTGCCGACCGAGTTCGTGTCGAGGTACTGCTGCGCGGTGTCGCTCTTCGCGGCGTCGGCGGCGTCCGTCGCGCCGTGCTCCTTGGCGACCTTGGAGTTGACCACGCCGGTCGACGGCATCGCGAGCACCACGGGGATGTTCGGGTCGGCGGTGGCCGAGGTGACCACCACGGTCCGCTCGTCGGTCTTGGCGAACGTGAGGCCGCTGACCATGACCGCCGGGCTGGCCTTGACGTTCTTCAGCCGGTTGAGGGAGAAGACCACGTCGTCGGCGGTGAGCGCGGTGCCGTCGGAGAACTTCACGCCCTCGCGCAGCTTGAAGGTGAAGGTCTTGGCGTCGGGCGACGCCTCGTACGACTCGGCCAGCGCCGGGACCGGCTTGCTGACGTCCGCGCCCTTGAAGGTCAGCAGGGTGTCGTAGAGGGAGTGCACGGCGGTCAGGCCGGTCGCCTCGTAGATCCGGCCGGGATCGAGGGTCTTGAGGACGAACGAGGTGTTGACGGTGAGGGTCTTGGCCGAACCGCCGTTACCGCTTCCTCCGCTGCCGCCCGCGCTGCACGCGGTGCTGGAGGCTATGACCAGCGCCGCCAGAGCGATCGCTCCGACGCGGAGCCGGCGAGGGGACACCGACATGCTGTTCCTACCTTCGTATGGGCCGGCCCGGGCGGGACGGGTTCTGGGGGCTGTTCGGGCCCGGCGACGCCGGGACGCCGCGGCCGGGCCGCTGGTGCCAACCGCAGCGGCTGTCGCGGGTCTTCGCGGTTGTGCCGCCATGGGGTTGGATGTACCCGGACGGGACTCGTGTCCGGTTCGTGCCTCGACGCCGCTTGTCTAGTAGCGCCGAACACGTTCACCTTGTGTTTGACCACCCTAGACAGCGGCGTATAGTCACGTCAAACATTTCTAGCCACACTGTTTTGGAACGAGGAAAGACGCATGCTCGGTGACCAGCTCCGCGACCTGCGCCAGCAGCACTCCCTCACGCTGCGCCAGCTCGCGGCCGCGGCCGACGTGTCGCCCGCCCTGCTCAGCCAGATCGAGAACGGCGCCACCGACCCCAGCCTGGCCACCCTGCGTAAGCTCGCCAAGGTCTTCGACACCTCCATAGCGGCCCTGTTCTCCGAGCCGGACGCCCCGCTGGTGCACATCAGCCGGCCCGGCTCGCGGTCCCGGCTCGCCGCGCCCCCCGGGCAGATCGCCTACGACCGGCTCACGCCGGGGCGGGGCGACCTGGAGGTGCTCGAAGCCGAGCTGGCACCCGGCGACGCCAGCTCCACCGAGCCGTGGGCGCACCCCTCGACCGAGTGCGCCATCGCCGTCACCGGCGAGGTGGTGGCCGAGATCGGCGGCGAGAAGTACGTGCTGAAGACCGGCGAGGCGATCACCTTCGACTCCCGGCTGCCCCACCTCTACCGCAACGCCAGCGACCAGCGGGCCCGGCTCATCATCGCGGTCACCCCGCCGACCCCCTGACCCACCCGGCACGTCATCCGGCCCGCGTCGTGCACGTGGGCGGTACGACGCCGCCCGTCGAAAGGACCCGCAGTGGACCGTGACAGCGTCGACTGGTCCGGCTACCTCCCGGCCGTCACCACCCCGTTCACCGCCACCGGCGAGCTGGACCTCGCCGCCTGGCGCGGGCAACTGGACTGGCTCGCCGCCGAGCGGATGCACGGGCTGATCGTCGGCGGCACCACGGGCGAGTGGTTCAGTCTCAGCGAACAGGAGCGGGCCGCGCTGTTCCGGGCGGCCGCCGAACGGGTCGGCGACCGGCTCACGGTGCTCGGCGGCTGCAACGCGTACACCCCGGCGGAGGCGATCCGGCACGCCGAGGCCGCCCGCGACGCCGGCCTGCACGGCATCCTGCTCACCCCGCCGCCGTACGTGGTGCCCACCCGGGCCGAGGTCGTGGCCTTCTACCGGGCCGTCTCCGAGGCGGTCGACATCCCGCTCTGCGTCTACAACTGGCCCCGCGGCACCGGCGTCGACCTGGACGCCGACCTGCTGCTGGAGCTGAGCGCGCTGGACACCGTGGTGGCGGTCAAGAACTCCACCCCTGACTTCGGCGGGTTCGTCCGTGGCCTGGTCGCCCTGCGCCACCGGGTGCGCTACTTCGGCATCCCCACCAATGAGGTGGGCATCGAGCTGATGACCACCATCGGCGGCGACGGACTGATGGGCGCCGGCGCCGTGCTCGGCGCCGACCACCCCGACTTCTTCCGCGCCCTGCGCGCCGGCGACCTCGACCGGGCCCGGATCCTCGGCGCGCGCGACCGGGTGATCATGGAGGACTGGTTCGGGCCGGACTACGGCGCCCGGTTCGGCAACGCACAGGCGATCATGAAGTACGCGCTCACCCTGCGCGGCGTGCCGGCCGGGCACGTCCGCGCGCCGCTGCTCCCGCTGACCCCCGCCGAGCAGGACCGCGTCCGGGCCACCATGACCCAGCTCGACCTGCTCCCATGACTGCGTACGACACCGCCGTCATCGGCGGCGGCCTGCTCGGCTGCGCGACCGCCTGGCACCTGGCCCGCGCCGGCAGCCGGGTCCTGCTCGTGGAGAAGGACCAGGTCAACCGGCACGCCTCCGGGCAGAACGCGGGCAGCCTGCACTTCCAGCTGGAGTTCCGGATGGTCGAGCACGGCGACGACGCGGCCCGCGCGGCGGCCCGCGCGCTCCCGCTGCACCTCGACGCCATGCGGGCCTGGGCCGGCATCGAGGACGAACTCGGCGAGCGGTGCGGGGTCTCGCGCACCGGCGGACTGATGCTCGCCGAGACCCCGGCGGAGATCGCCGTGCTCGACCGCAAGGCGACCCTCGAACGCGAGTACGGCCTCGACGTCGCTGTGCTCTCCGGCCCGGAGCTGCGCCGGTTCGCGCCGTACCTGGCCGACACCGTGCTCGCGGCCGGCCACGTGCCCGGCGAGGGCAAGGCCAACCCCCGGCTGGTCACCCCGGCGCTGGCCCGGGCCGCCGGCCGGCACGGCGCCGTGCTGCGCACCGGCTGCCGGGTCACCGGGCTGCACCGGCGCGGCCGGCACTGGGAGCTGCGTACCGGCAGCGGGCCGGGGGACACCGCCGGGGAGACCCACCTCGCCGACACGGTGGTGCTCGCGGGCGGGGTGTGGACCGCGGAGCTGGCCGCGATGGCCGACGTGCGGCTGCCGGTCTTCCCCGTCGGGCTGACGATGAGCGCCACCGCCCGCAGCCGGCAGTTCCTGCCGCACCTGATCCAACACGTGGGTCGACGGCTGTCGATGAAGCAGACCGAGGACGGCAACGTGCTCATCGGCGGCGGGTGGCCGGCCAAGCTGGTCAGCCGGGCCGGGCGGGTCGACCTGGAGACCAACCCGGAGCTGCGCTACGAGTCGCTGATCGGCAACGCCGACGCCGCCCGGGTGGTCCCGGCGGTGTGCGACCTGCCGCTGATCCGGACGTGGACGGGCATGACCACGCTCACCCCGGACCACCTGCCGCTGCTCGGCGCGGTCCCGCGCCGGCCCGGGCTGTACGTCGCCACCGGCGGCTCGGCCTTCACCCTCGGCCTCACGTACGCCCGGCTGCTCGCCGCCATGGTCGTCTCCGGCGAGGCCGACCGGTCGATCGGGGACTACTCACCCGCCCGCTTCGGAGCGCTGAACTTTGTCTGAACACCGCCCGCCGCAGCCGGCGCCCGCGCCGAGGCGCACCGCGATGGACCGGCCCGCCCCGGTCACCATCGAGGTCGACGGGCGGCCCGTGAGCGCCCACCCGGGCGAGTCGCTGGCCACCGCGCTGCTCGCCGCCGGGGAACGGGCCGTCGGCACCACGCGCGGCGGGGCCCGCCGGGGGCCGTACTGCAACATGGGGATCTGCTTCGAGTGCGTCGTCACCGTGGACGACGTGCCCTGCCAGCGTTCCTGCCTGGTCCGGGTGCGCGACGGCATGCGGGTCCGCACGGCGGTGCCCCGGTGAGCGCCCCCGACGTGGTGGTGGTTGGCGCGGGCCCGGCCGGGCTCGCCGCCGCCGCCGTCCTCGGCCGGCACGGCGCCGCCGTCACCGTCGTCGACGAGCAGGAGCGGCCGGGCGGGCAGATCTATCGTCGACCGCCGGCCGGGTTCACCCCGCCGAAGGCGCCGGCTGCCGCCGGTCGGGCGCTGCTGGCCGAGGCCGCCGCCGCCCCCGGCGTCCGGTGGCTCGCCGACACCACGGTGTGGGGCGTCCTCGGCACCCGGGCGGGTCTCGACGGGTACGCGGGCCAGCAGCCCGCGCCGGGCCGCCACCGGGTCGCCACGCACGGCCCGGCGGGGGTCCGCCTGCTCGAGCCCCGTGCGGTGCTGCTGACCGCCGGCGCGTACGACCTGCCGGTGCCCTTCCCCGGCTGGACCCTGCCGGGGGTGCTCACCGCGGGCGGCGTGCAGGCGTTCGTCAAGGCGCAGGGCCTGCTGCCGGGCGGGCGGTTCGTGCTGGCCGGCGGCCACCCGCTGCTGCTGGTGGTGGCCGCCCAGCTGGTGCGCGCCGGCGCCCGGGTGGTCGAGGTCGCGCTGGTCCAACGCCGCCGCGACCTGCTGCCCGGGCCGGCCGGACTGGCCGCGCTGGCGGGTGCCGGCGGCAAGGTCGTCGAGGGCGTCGACGCGCTGCGCGTGCTGCGGCGGGCGGGGGTGCCGGTCCGGTTCGGCACGGTCGTGCGCCGCGCCCACGGCGACCCGGACCTGAGCGGGGTGACCCTCGCCGAGGTCGACCCGACCGGGCAGCCGGCACCCGGCACGGACCGGGACGTGCCCTGCGACGTGCTGGCGCTGGGCTACGGCTTCGTGCCCTCCGTCGAGCTGGCCCGGCAGGCCGGCTGCGCGGTGGCCTGGGACCCGCCCGGGGGCGGTTGGGTGGTCCGGCACGACGAGTGGCTGCGCACCTCGGTGCCGCGGATCGCGGTGGCCGGCGAGCTGACCGGCGTCGCGGGCGCCGAGCAGGCGGCGGTCGAGGGCCGGCTGGCCGCCCTCGGCGTGCTGCGCGACCTGGGGCTGCTCGACGAGCGCCGGGTCGCCGCGCTGGCCCGCCCGGTGCGCCGGGAGCTGCGCCGCCGGCGCCGCTTCGTCACCCAGGTGCTCGACCGCTTCGCGCCGGACCGGGCGGCCCTGGGCGGCCTCGTCACCGACGACACCGTGCTCTGCCGCTGCGAGGAGGTACGCGCCGGCGACGTGCGCCGCGCGCTGCGGGCCAACCCGCACCTGGGCACCGCGAACGCGGTGAAGCTGGTGACCCGCGCCGGGATGGGCCTGTGCCAGGGCCGGTCCTGCCAGCCGGGCCTGTGCCAGTTCATCTGCACGCTCACCGGTCGCGGGCCGGAGGAGGTCGGGGCGTTCACCGCGCAGGCGCCGGTCAAGCCCGTACCGCTGCGCGCCCTCGCGGTCGGCGAGGCGCCGCCCGGTGCGGACTGACCCGCCGGCCCGCGCCCCGGGGCGCAATGCATTCGTGAATGTCAATCGCTAGATCGGTGGGGCGGGGCGGGCCGGCCGGCCGCACGTACTCGCGGATCATCCGATTTCTCCGCCGGGGACGCCCCACGGGGCCACCCCGACGCCCGCGCCTGCGTAGGTTGCCCAGCACATCCGCCTCGCCGAAGAGGGTGGCCATGGGGAACACACCGCACCCGCACGGCATGCCGCGCCGACGACTGCTGCGCGACGGCGCCGTCATCGCCGCCGCCGTGCCGCCGCTGCTGTTGGCAGGCCCACCCGACGCGTCAGCCGCCGTGCCCCGGTACGACCCGCAGCAACGGTTCGTCCGCCTGGTGGGCGGCGGGTACGGCGTCATCTTCGCGATCCAGGCCGACGGCGCGCTGTACTGGTACCGGCACACGGGCTGGCAGACCGGCGCGTTCCGGTGGGCGAGCGGGTCGGGCCGCCGGATCGGCTCCGGCTGGCACCAGTTCCGGGCGGTCTTCGGCGGCCTCGACGGCTCGCTCTACGCCGTACGCGGCGACGGCACGATGTACCACTACCGCTACCGGCTGACCAACTCGACGACCGGCGCCGGCACCTGGATCAGCGGCGGGCGGATCGGCGCCGGATTCGAGCGCTACCCCCGACTGTGCGGGTTCCACGGCGCGTTCTACGGGCAGAACGCCGGAGGCGAGCTGTTCCTGCACCAGTACGACCTGGTCGGCAAGGCGTGGACCGTCCAGGGGGCGCGGATCGGCGGCGGCTTCGTCGGCGCCGTGTTGCAGGCCGACACCTCCGGCGTCCTCTACGCCTACCACTACGGCGACCTCCGCTGGCACCGGCACCTGGGCGGCGGCACCTGGGCGGCGGGCTCGGGCCTGCGGATCGGCTCCGGGTTCCGCAATTTCTTCCTCAACGACGGGGTGTGGTTCACCGGCCAGGGATCGCTGTACGCGATCCCGCCGAACGCGGCCAGCGTCCGGCAGACGGGCGTGCTCACGCAGTACCGGTTGACGAACCACACCACCGCCGGCCCCGACCGGCGGGCCGCCTGGATGAACAGCGGCACCGGGAAGAGGGTCGGCTCCGGCTGGACGGTGCAGACCCAGGCCGGCCTCCAGGGCTACGCCAACACGCCGAGCGTGGCGCAGGGCGAGGTGGCGCGGATCGCGGTGTCGACCGGGTTCCCGTCGCTCACCGCGTCGATCGTACGGTTGGCGCCCAGCCCCGGCGACCCCGTGGTCGTCTCGCAGCCGCTGCCCGTGACCGGTGGCGTGCAGCCGCTGCCCGTGGGGTTCCTCCGCGTCGGTTGCGGCTGGTCGGACCGGTTGCGGTTCCCGGTCCCCGCCGACTGGCAGCCCGGCCTCTACGCCGCCCGCCTGGAGGGCCCCGACGGGCTGCGCCGGTACGTGCCCTTCCTCGTGCGGCCGACCCGCCCCACCAACCCGATCGCGGTGTTGCTGCCGACCTTCACCTACAACGCCTACAACAGCTGGGGCGGGCACAACCAGTACTGCCCGGACTGGACCGGCCGGCGACCCCTGTCCGTACGCCGGCCGTCGACGGAGCTGAACGTCGACGACCCCGGCATCCGGGACCACACCCTCTTCTCGGACCTCCTGCTGACCCGCTGGATGTCCCGCCAGGGGCTCGCCTTCGACGTCTACGAGGACGCCGACCTGCACGGCTCCAACGGCTGGCTGACCAGATACCGGGTGCTCGTGCTGGGCAGCCATCCCGAGTACTGGTCCGACACGATGCGCCAGCGCCTGGTCAACTTCCAGGCCGGCGGCGGCCGGCTGATCTACCCGGGCGGCAACGGCATGTACGAGCGGGTGCAGGTCGACTCCGCCCGTACGGTGGTGACCTACCGTCGCTCCGACGGCAGACGGGACATCTACACGGAGCTGGGCCTGCCCGCCTCGCAGCTGCTCGGCACCAACTACACCGACGCCGGCACGTACGCCCCGTACCAGGTGCTGCGCGAGCATGCGCTGCTGGCCGGCACCGGCCTGGTGGCCGGCAGCAGGTTCGGCCGCACGGGCTACAACGGCGCCGCCAGCGGCTGGGAGACCGACGGGCTGCGCGGGCTGGCCGGCGAGGCGTCCTCGGCGCAGGTCATCGCCCGGGGCGAGAATCCGGGGGGCGGCGGCGCGACGATGGTCTTCCTGGAGCGGCCCGGTGGCGCGCTGGTCTTCAGCGCGTCCTCGGTCTCGTTCGTCGGCGCCCTGGCCGACGACCCGGCGATGTCGACGTTGTTGCGCAACGTCTTCGACCGGATGCTGGCCTCGGCCCCGGCGGTCCGGGCCACCGAGGTCCCGATGCCGCGCACCACCCCCGCACCCGCCATCCCGGAGCCGTCGACGATGGAGTGACCGCGCTCAGAGCCAGCCCGAGCGGCGGAAGAGGCGGTGCAGGGTGAACGCGGCCAGCGCCATCAGGCCGAGTGCGGCGGGGTAGCCGTAGCGCCATTGCAGCTCCGGCATGACGGCGAAGTTCATGCCGTAGATCCCGGCGATGCCGGTCTGGGTGGCGGCGATGGCGGCCCACGCCGCGATCTTGCGCATGTCGTTGTTCTGGTCCACCGCGAGCTGCGCCAACCGGGACTGCAGGATCGAGTTGAGCAGGTCGTCGTACGCGGCGACCCGTTCCACCGCCCGGGTCAGCCGGGCGTCCACGTCGACGAACCACCGGTGCAGGCCACGCGGTGGGTTGTCGGGGCGCTGGTCGAGCAGCGAGCGCAGCGGCGCCTGTAGGGGCTGCACCGCCCGCTTGAACTCGACCACCTCGCGCTTGAGCTGGTAGATGTGCTGGATGTCGGCCGAGCGGTCGCGGGCGAACACCGCTTCCTCGATGCGTTCCAGGTCCCGCTCGACGTGCCCGGCGACTTCCAGGTAGAGGTCGACCATCCGGTCGCAGACGGCGTACGCGACGGCCCACGGGCCCTGCGCGAGCACCGCTTGGCGCTGCTCGACGTCGGCGCGGACGCAGGTGAGCGCGCCTGCGGCGCCGTGCCGCACGGTGATGGCGAAGCGGTCGCCGAGCAGCACCATCACGTCGCCGGTGTCGATCACCTCGGAGGTGTCGGTCAGCTCGGCGTGCTCGACGTAACCGGCGGTGCGCAGCACCAGCAGGGTCACGTCGCCGTCGCGGCGCACCGTGGGGCGGTGGCCGTCGGCGAGGGCCTGCTCGACGGTCAGGTCGTCGAGCCCGAACGTGCGCCCGACCGCCGCCATCACCGTCGGATCCGGCTCGTGCAGGCCCAGCCAGACGAACCCGTCCCGGGCGCGGCGGCTGCGGGCGTACGCGTCGGCGTAGTGCGGGCGGCCGGGCTCGCGCCGACCGTCCACGTAGACCGCACAGTCGACCACGGCGTCGGGATTGGCGCGTCGGGGCTCGGGCTCGCGCTGCCCGGGCACCCGCCGGCCGAGCAGCCGGTCGACCACGGCGGACAGTCTCACCCGTTCTCCCACCCGCCGAACCACCCGTCCGCCCTCCGCCGCGCCGGCAACCGCGCGGACACCGTACTCGCCTCGGGTGGTTCCGGGGTCACGGCACCCGGGTGGCGAACACGACGACGTTGTCGACGTAGCTGCCGGTGTCCCGGTCGAACCGGCCGCCGCAGGTGATCAGCCGCAGGCCGGTGACGTCGCTGGGCCCGTAGACCAGGTCGGTGGGGAAGCGGTCCTTCGGGTACGACCCGACGCCGTCGACGGCGAACGTGGCGACGCTGGCGTCGGCGCGGGTGACCCGTACGGTGTCGCCGGCCCGCAGTCGGCCGAGGTCGAAGAAGACGGCCGGGCCGGCGGCGGAGTCGACGTGCCCGACGATCACGGCGTTGCCGCTCTCGCCGGGGCTGACGCCGTGGCGGTACCAGCCGGCCAGGGCGGGCCGGTCCAGCGGTGGCACCTCCAGGCGGCCCTCGGCGTCGGCGCCCACCGGGACGATCCGCGCCCGCACGTCGATGGCCGGGATCCGCACGTCCACCGGCTCGGCCCGGTGCAGCGGCGGCACCGCTGGTGCGGAGCGGGCCCGGGTGGGGGCGTCGGCGGCCTCCGGCCGGGGCGGGCGGGGCGGGATCGTCGCCACCCCCGCGGCGATCAGGCCGAGCCCCGTCGTGGCGAGCAGGACGACGACCGTGACCGCCCAGCCGGGCCTGCGCCAGGACACGATCCCACCTCCGTACGCGTTCGCCCGGGTGCCCGCTCCGGTGCGTGACCGGTGCGGGCACCCGTTGCAGGGATGGACGGGTTCTCCAGGATGGACGGCGCGGGGCCGTCGGTCAGAGCGTGGCCGCCGCCATGTGGCGTCGGCGGCGGGCCAGGATCAGGGCGCCGCCCGCGGCGGAGCCGAGCAGGGCGCCGCCGGCCGCCAACGCGCCGGTTCCGTCCGTGCCGCCGCGCCCGCCGGCCTGGGCCCCGCCGATCGGGGTGACGGTGAACGTGGCGCTGCCGGCCGCGCTGCCGTCGCCGCAGGTGGCGGCCACCGTGTAGGTGCCCAGGGTGAAGCCGGCGGTGAAGAGTTCGGCGCTCAGCCCGCCGCCGGCCGCCGCCGTGGTGGACCGGACGTTCTGGTCGCGGTCGGGTCCGGTGACGCGGAAGATCGCGTCGCCGGACTTCGGGTTGCAGGTCGTCGCGGTGAGCACGATCGTCCCGCCGACCGGCGTGGTGGCCGGTGACACGACGGTGTCGGCCAGCGCCGCGCCGGGGAGCAGGAGCGTGCCGAGACCCACGCCGAGCGCCGCCGATACGAGAACTGTCTTTGCCTTCATACGCGTCTTCCCTCACTTTTCGTCCGCTGACTGCGTGGGACGTCGTTCGGGTGGCCAACTCCGTGACTAGCACCGGTGTGACCAACCCTAGGAGGGTTGGGGCCCCCATCCGGTGAAAATGAGAAATCTTCGTTGCCGTCACGTGTCCACCCGGGAGGCGGAGGGAGCAGCGGAAATGCCGGCACGGCCCACCCGCGAGGGTTGGTCGTGCCGATGTCACCGGGGGTCGTGCTGTCGCGGCTGGGCCGTCTCGGCCCGTCTCGGGAACCGTGCCCCGCGGCGGGCCGTACGCGTCCGGCCCGCCGCGTCGGCCCGGTCCTGACCGGTTTGCTCCGGGTGGACGCGTCCGTGCCCCGGGCGGGACGCGCCGCCGGTTCCGGTCGCCGGACTGACGGGGTTCGCCGGTGCCGGCCCGGGTGCCGGGGCGGGGCGGGTCAGCCCTGCGTGGTGGCGCTCTCGGGGCGCGGCTCGGGCAGCGGCTCCCCGGTCTCCAGCAGCGACTTGAGGCTGGCCAGCAGCTCCGGCCAGCCGCCGCTGCCGTCGAGCTGGCCGCTGACCGCCCGGTGCATCTCGCTGCCCGGGGAGAAGTCCTCGTGGGTGACGGTCAACTTGACGAACCCGCCGTACGGGGCGATGTCGAAGGTGACCCGGGACCTCCGCTCGCCGAGCCGGGCCGCCAGCTCCTCGTCGGACCAGCCGAAGTGCGCGGCGTGCTCGGGCTGGAAGCCGTGCCAGCTGTAGGAGAGCCGGCGGAACGGCTCGGCGACCAGGACGCGCTGGCCGAGGTCGCGGAACTCGCCGCCCGGCTCGTCCTGCCACAGCACGGGGGAGCCGACCCGCCAGTCGGAGCGCAGCGCGACGCCGCCCCAGTAGCGGCGGGTGAACGCCGGCTCGGTCAGCGCGGCCCAGAGCTCCTCGGGGGTGGTGTTGACGTAGGTGGTGTAGACGAAGGTGGGACTGTCCATCGGCTCCCGCTCCAGAGCTGTCCGTAGGTCGGCGAGTGCGCGCACCCGCTCGCGGTCGTAGCGGTCGATCCAGCGTTCGGCGACGGCGTTGATCGGGACGGGGTTGAGGTAGTGCAGCTTCTCCCGGCCGCGTCGCACGGTGGTCACCAGGTTGGCCGCCGCCAGCACCGCCAGGTGCTTGCTGACCGACTGCCGGGTCATGTCGAGCCCGGCGCACAGCTCGCGCAGGCTCTGCCCGTTGCGCCGGTTGAGGTCGTCGAGGAGTCGGCGCCGACTCGCGTCGGCCAGCGCCCGGAACACGTCGTCCACCCTGTTCACCTCGCACACGCAGCCACCCGGCTGCCGGTCAGGATAGGCAACCGGACGGCTGCATGTCCAGCGTGTCGCCGCCTTCACCCGGCGCAGGCGGCAGGAGCGGTCAGGCCGGGCGGTCGACGTCGTCGTGCAGCAGCCCACCAGCGGGTAGACGCCGGCGCCGGAGACGACCGTCTGGCCGCCGTCGAGGGCGGACGTCCAGCGGGCGGTGAGCGCGTTGGTGGCCTCGGTGCTCATGGGGGCGGCGTCCTCCGAGGGGCGAGGTGACCATCGCCCGGCGGCGACCGCTGGCACCCTACCGCCGCCCGAGGGGCGGGCCGGAGGGCGGCCGGGCCGGTCGGTGGCGGGACGGCCCCGGCGGTGTGGCAGCGTGGGCGGCGTGAACACCTGCGCACCGCTGGACGTCGACCTGGCGCTGGTCGGTGGCGGCGGCGCCGCGTCGCTGGTCCTCGCGGCCCTGGACCGGCACGGCGTGCGCGACCTGCGGGTCGCCGTCGTCGACCCGGTCCACCGGCGCGGCCAGGACCGGACCTGGGCGTTCTGGGACCGGCCCGGCAGCGACCTGGACCCGCTGCTGGCCGCGAGCTGGCACCAGGTCGAGGTGGCGACGTCCGCCGGCCGCCGCGTCCTCGACCTCGCCCCCCTGCGGTACGCCATGCTGCGCTCGGGCCCGGTCTACGACCGGGCCGCCGAGGCCGAGCGGCGGCTCGGGGTGCGGCGGATCGTGGCACCCGTCGACGCCCTGCACGACGACGGCGACCGCGTGCTGGTGCGTACGGGCGGGGGCGGCCCGACCGTCCGCGCGTCCTGGGTGCTGGACTCCCGGCCCCGGCCGCCCCGGCGACCCGGGCGCACCAACTGGCTCCAGCACTTCCGGGGCTGGTGGCTGGAGTCCGACGCGCCGGTCTTCGACCCGGCACGGGCCGTCCTGATGGACTTCCGCACCCCGCAGCCCGCCCGGGGCGTGTCGTTCGGCTACGTCCTGCCGGTCAGCGACCGGTACGCCCTGGTGGAGTACACCGAGTTCGGCCCCGACCTGCTCACCGACGCCGGCTACGACGCGGCCCTGGCGGGCTACCGGGACCTGCTCGGCCTCGACCCGGCCGGGCTCACCGTCCGCGAGGTGGAGAACGGGGTGATCCCGATGACCGACGGGCCGTTCGAGGCCCGGCCCTCACCCCGGGTGGTCCGCCTCGGCACGGCCGGCGGCGCCACCCGACCGTCCACCGGCTTCACCTTCTCCGCCATGCACCGCCAGGCCGAGCAGGTCGGCCGTGCCCTCGCCGCCGGCCGCCCGCCGGTGCCCGGCCCCGCGTACCCCCGTCGGCACCGCTGGATGGACGCGGTCGCCCTGCGGGCGCTGGACGCCGGCGGCGTCGGCGGGCCGGACTTCTTCGGTCGGCTCTTCGAGCGCAATCCCGCCGAGCGGGTGCTGCGGTTCCTCGACGGCGCCACCAGCCCGGCGGAGGAGCTGGCGCTGATGAGTTCCACCCGGCTGGCGCCGATGGTCGCCGCCACGGTGGGCGACGCCGCGGCCCGGCTGCGCGACCGCGTCGATCCGGCCCGCCGCGCCGCGACGTGGACGGTCCCGCGACCGGTCGTCGGGGGCCGGGCCGACGCCGACGGCTGAGCGCCCGCCGCCTCAGCCGGCGCGGACGGCGTCGCGGACGAGGACGCGCAGCTCCTCCATCGGGTCGCCGTCGCCCGCGCTGAGCAGCGTCTTCGTCGCGGCCACGGTCAGGCCGAGCTCCGGATAGGCGTACGCGAGGCTGCCGCCGCTGCCCGCGCAGCCGAACGCCCCGTCCGGGTCGACCGCGTATCCCAGGCCGAAGCTCGCCTCCTGACCGAAGACCCACTCCGTGCCGCGCACCGCCACGGCACCGACCTCCCGCAGCCGCGCGGGCGGGATCAGGCGTACGCCGTCGACCTCGCCGATCAGCGCGGCGAACATCCGGGCCACGGCCCGGGCGGACATCGTGCCGGTGGCCGGGACGTCGGCGCGGAGGAACCCTGGTCGGGTGCCGACGGAGGCGTCCGGCCGGAGGCCGGGCGGGGCGACCCGGTCGAAGTTCGGCAGGTTGGCGGCGGCCCACTCCAGCATCGCCGACAGGTTGCGGTCGGCGACCGGGGCCAGCCGGTCCAGATCGGCCTCGGGCACCCCGAGGAACAGCTCGCCGGGTACGCCGAGCGGCCCGGCGACGTCCTCGGCGAGCACCCGCGAGATCCGTCGGCCGGTGACCCGCCGGACCACCTCGCCGACCAGCCAGCCGAAGGTCCAGGCGTGGTACGCGAGCACGTCGCCCGGAGCCCAGAGGGGCACGCTGTCGGCGACGATCCCGCACATCCGGTCCCAGTCGCCGGCGTCGGCGACGGTGACGTCGGGCGGCAACGCGGGCACGCCCGCCGTGTGGGTCAGCACGTGCCGCAGGGTGACGCCGCCCTTGCCGTGGCGGGCGAACTCCGGCCACACCTCGGCGACGCGCAGGTCGTAGTCGAGCACGCCCCGCTCGGCGAGCACGTGCACCACGGTCGTGGTGAGCCCCTTGCCGGTCGACGCGCTCCAGATCGGCGTGCCGGAGGTGAGCGGGCGGCCCGTGGCGCGGTCGGCCACGCCCGCCACCTCGTCCACCACCTGCGTCCCGTGCAGGTACGCGGCCACCTGCACGCCGTCCTCCCGGCCGGTGGCCACCAACTCGTCGATCCGCGCGCGTACCTCGGCCCGCAGGCCGTCCCAGCTCCCCGTCACGGGAGGCCATCCTGCCAGCGACCGGGTGGCGGATCACACCCATTTTCCGTCGGCCACGCCGCGCCCCCGACAGCAGGGCCGGCGACGCCGGTTCGGTAGGTTGCCGCCATGGTGGACGAGGCGACCGGCAGGGTCGTGCAGATCTGGACCGACGGCGCGTGCAGCGGCAACCCCGGCCCCGGCGGGTGGGGCGTGGTGCTGCGCTACGGCGCGCACGAACGGGAGCTGTGCGGGGGCGAGGCGACCCCCACCACCAACAACCGGATGGAGCTGATGGCGGCCATCCAGGCCCTGGAGAGCCTGACCCGCTCCGTCACCGTCGAGCTGCACACCGACAGCACGTACGTGCGCAACGGCATCACGAGCTGGTTGGCGTCGTGGAAGCGCAACGGGTGGCGTACGGCCGCGAAGCAGCCGGTCAAGAACGCCGACCTGTGGCAGCGGCTGGAGGCCGCCTGCGCCCGGCACGAGGTCACCTGGCTGTGGGTGAAGGGGCACAACGGTCACCCGGAGAACGAGCGCGCCGACGCGCTGGCCAACCGGGGCATGACCGAGGCCCGCACGACGGCGGTGCCCGCCGGACGCTGACCGGTCCGGCGGGCGGCGGTCACATCACTCGGTACGGCTCGGGTCGGCGGTGCCGGAGACGGCGTCCACGTCGTAGCCGGCGCGGCTGACCTCCCTGGCCGGGCGTCGGTCCTCGGCCGGCAGGTCGGCGAAGTCGTCGCCGGTGTCGTCGGTGGTGTGCAGGGACTCGCCCGGTGGTCGCAGCGACGCCTGCATGGCGGTCGCGCCGTCCGGCTCGTCGGTGGCGGCCTGGTCGAAACGCTTCTGTTCGGTCATGCCGCACTCCTGCCCCCGTGGCCTGCGGCCAAACGCCAGTCCTTCCCGGGCCTGCCGGCCGCGCGAGCGCCCGGCTGCCGGTTGACGTCGTCATGCTCCGCCCCGTGGTCGGTCAGCGTGGCGCGTCCGGGTGGCCCGGCATGGTGGAGCCGCCGCTGGAACTGCCCGACGCGCCGCCCGCCATGCCGGAGCCGTCGTCCTCGGTGACCAGGTCGGGCTTGTCCGTCGTACCGTCCGGCGCCGGGACGTCGGTGTCCGCCTCGACTTGGACCAGCCGGGCCTGGCCGGCCTCGTCCTCGGCGTGTGCCGGGTCGACCGGCAGTTCACCGTCGCGCGCCCGATACCCCACCGCTGCCTCCCCGTCCCGTCCGCCGCTCCGTCGACCCCCGCCTACCCCCGACCCCCCACCCGAAACCCGCCCGCCCCCGGCCTCATGAAGGTGGGCGGCGGCGGGGGGTCAGCGACAGGGGTGACCAGTGGTGGGGGCGGGTACGGCCGGGCGGCAGGGCGGTGCGTCCGTCGCCCCGGGCCGCGTCGAGTTGTGCCTGATGCAGGAACAGGGCCCCCGAGAGGTCCGCGCCGCGCAGGTCGGCCCCGCGCAGGTCGGCGCCGGTGAGGTCGGCCAGGCCGAGGTCGACGCCGCGCAGGTCGGCGCCGATCAGCAGCGCCCCGCGCAGGTTCGCCCGGCGCAGGTCGGCCCGGCGCAGGTCGACGCCGAACAGTTGGGCGCCCCGCCGGTCCGCGCCCGGGCGGCCGCCCCGAGCCCGCGCCGCGTCCCCGGCGCGCGACAGCAGCGGATTGACCCGCCCCCGGTACGCGTCCACGTCGAGCGCCACCAGCGTCTCGGCGGGCTCCTGGGCCAGCCGCTCGGTCTCGCCGAGCGCGACGGACAACTCGCCGCGCAGCGGCTGCGGGGGACGCGTCGCGAGGGCCTCGGTCAGATACCAGAGCAGCTCGTGCAGCGGCCGCATCACCGCGAACGTGTCGAACATGAGCGGCGCGGTCTGCGGCGCGTCGCGCCAGTCCCGGCCGGCGAAGGTGGTCTGGGCCACCCGCTGCCCGGCGCCGAAGCAGTCGAAGACGGTGCAGCCGGGAAAGCCGCGGTCGCGCAGGTCGGCGTGGATGCCGCAGCGCGAGTCGGTCCGCAGGTTCGGGCAGGGCTGGCCGGCGGGCTTGTCGATGGCGAAGTCGGCGGACGCGGAGAAGGCCGGTGCGACGCAGCAGAGCCCGAAGCACCGGGCGCAGTCGGCGCGCAGCCCGTCCGCCATCGACGCCGCCTCGGGGGTTTCCGACACGCTGACCGTTCTCCTGCCGTTCGGGGGTCTCCCGCCGGCGGCCTCGCGGGCGGGGACTCCCATTGTCCCGCCCCCGCGAGGGCCACCGGGTCGCAGGGTGCGCGGCCCACGCCCCGGGCGCGGGGGGAGTCGCGGCGCACGGTCATCGTGGCCACACCGGGCGCGGTGGGGCCGTGGCGCACCGGCTGGCGTTCGGCGGGGCCACGCCTGCGCTCAGCCCTCCACCGAACGCCAGTCGTGCGACTCCAGCGCGTTGGCCTGCGGGCCCATCATCAGCATGCCGCCATCGACCGGCCAGGACGCGCCCGTGACGTACGCGGCGGCGGGCGAGGCGAGCAGCGCGACCACGGCGGCCACCTCCCGCGCGTCCCCCGGGCGCCCGACCGGCACCCCGGGGCGTTCCTGCGTGAACGGGTCGACGTCCTCCTGGCCGGTCATCGGGGTGGCGATCTCACCCGGAGCGACCGCGTTGACGGTGATCCCGTCCGCCGCCAGTTCCTGCGCCATCACCCTGGTCAGCAGGCCGAGCCCGCCCTTCGCGGCGCAGTACGCGGCCGAGCCGACCCGGGGCGCGTGCTCGTGCACGCTGGTGATGTTGACGATCCGGCCGCCCAGTCCCGCGGCGCGCATCCGCCGGGCGGCCCGCTGCCCGCACAGGAACGGCCCGTCGAGGTCGACGGAGAGCACCTCGCGCCACTGCTCCCAGCCGGTGTCGACGAACGGTGTGGACGCCCCGGTGCCGGCGTTGTTGACGAGTACGCCGAGGCCACCGAGGCGGTCGGCCAGCTCGTCGACGACCGCGTCGGCCCCCGGCAGCCGGGTCAGGTCCAGGTGGGCGACCTCGCAGCGCCGCCCGGTGGCGCGTACCTCGGCGGCGGTCCGCTCGGCGCCCCCGACGTCGCGGTGCCAGGTGACGCCGACGTCGAAGCCGGCCCCGGCGAGGGCGACGGCGCAGGCCCGGCCGATGCCGGAATCGGCGCCCGTGACGATGGCGATCCTCGGATAGTTCTCGTAACGCGATGGCATGTCGGCGCACTACCCGTTCCATGCGAATGCAACCATGCGTCGATACCCGTCCATGCAGGGGATTGTCTGCGTCGATGCGCTCTGACATTCTCCACCGTGGACGCTGCCAGCGACGGTCGCCAATCCGGAGGGCCGCACTGAGGTGGCGCCTTCTTCTGCCGGAGGGACCTCGTGAAGCGCAGACGTCGCCATCTGCTCGCAGGACTGGCGGTCGGTGCCCTGGTGGCGTCGACCGGTCTCATCGGAATCCACTTCGCCGGCGCCGAGGTGCCGGCCCCCGCCGCCGCGGCCGGCGACGGGGAGATGCCGGGGGCGCTCGGCGCCCACATGGAACGGCTGCGCCAGGCCGTGCCGGGCAGCGACGGCATGTCGCCGGACGGGCCCGGCAACGCCGCGCAGCAGGAGTTCCTGGAGCGGGCGTACCCCGCCAACACGATCAGCATCGCCCAGGTCGACCGCTCCAAGTCGGCGTACGCCGCCGCCGAGCGACGCGCCGGCGGCACCCGCGGCTGGACGAACATCGGCCCGAGCGAGGCCCTCTACCCGTTCACCGAGTTCCGCAACGCCTCCAACTACGTGCCGAACGCGTACGTCGCGGGCGGCCGGGTCACCTCCATCGACATCGCCCCGGACTGCAACGCCCTGCTCTGCCGGGCGTACGTCACGCCGGCCGGCGGCGGCGTCTGGGGCACCCTGAACATCCTCGCGGCCGAGCCCAAGTGGTTCTACCTGGGTGGGCCGCTGGGCATCAACGCGGCCGGCTCGGTCAAGATCGACCGCAACGACAAGACGGGGCTCACCATCTACGTCGGCACCGGTGAAGCCAACACCTGCGCCTCCGGCTGCGTCGCCGGCGTCGGGCTCTACAAGTCGACCAACGGCGGCGTCACCTGGAAGGGACCGCTGGGCAAGGACGCCCTCGCCGGCAAGGGCATCGGCGAGATCACCGTCAAGCCGGGCGACCCGAAGACGCTCTACGTCGCCACCACCACCGCCCTGCGCGGCATGTCCAGCTCCTGCTGCACGGGCGTCACCCGGCCCGTGCCCGACGCCGAGAAGTGGGGCCTCTACAAGTCCACCGACGGCGGCGCGAACTGGAAGTTCATCCACAACGGCTCGGCCGACGCCACCCAGTGCACGGGCAGCGCCGCCGAATACAACAACACGGCCACGTGCTCGCCGCGCGGCGTGCGCTACGTCAAGCTCGACCCGCGCGACGCGAACACCGTCTACGCCTCCTCGTACGCCCGGGGGGTCTGGCGCTCCGCGGACGCCGGCGCCACCTGGACGCAGATCAAGCCGTCGCTGAACCCGGCGGTCTTCCAGACCCGGGCCGCGATCGACGTGACCGCCCTGCCGAACGGCAAGACCCGCATGTACGTCTACGAGGGCAACCTCGGCAACCCGTACTCGCGGCTGTTCCGCAGCGACGACGTGGCCGGCGGCGCCCCCGCGTTCGCCGACCTGACCAGCGCCAACCCGGCCGACCCGGGCTACGCCACCTACAACCAGTGCACCGGCCAGTGCTGGTACGACGTGTTCGTGCACACCCCGGCCGGGCACCCCGACATCGTCTACACGGGCGGCTCGTACGTCTACGGCGAGACCGTCGCCCACAAGCGGGCGGTGGTGCTCTCCACCGACGCCGGCGTCAGCGGCACCGACATGACCTTCGACGGCACCGACGAGCTGCACCCCAACGGCCTGCACCCCGACCAGCACGCCCTGGTCACGAACCCGCGCAACCCGTACCAGTTCTTCGAGGCCAACGACGGTGGCGTGATGCGCTCCAGCGGCCAGTTCGTGGACCGGTCGGCCTGGTGCGACAACCCGGACCGCAACCTGGCCACGCAGGCGCAGAAGGACCGCTGCAAGCAGATGCTGTCGAAGATCCCGTCGAAGCTGGACGGCATCAACAAGGGCATGAACACGTTGCAGTTCATCAGCCTCTCGGCCAGCCCGCACGACCACCGCCTGTTGCAGGGCGGCACCCAGGACAACGGCACCTGGGAGAACAAGGGCGAGCGCCGGCGCTGGGTCAACACGATGATCGGTGACGGCGGCGCGTCCGGCTTCGACGTCGGCAGGCCGGAGTTCCGCTTCCACACCTTCTACGACGCCACGCCCGAGGTGAACTTCGCAGGCGGCGACACCGGCAGCTGGATCTCGATCTCGGACCCGATCTTCGGGCACCCGGGCACCCTGTTCTACGCCCCGGTGATCAGCGACCCGAAGGTCAGCGGCACGATGTTCGCCGGCACCTCGCGCACCGTCTACCGGACGAAGACGTTCGGGCTGGGCGACCGGAGCCTGGCCGAGGCCAACCGGATCTGCAACACCTGGACGGGCACCTTCGAGGCGCAGTGCGGCGACTTCGCGCCACTGGGCACGGTCAACCTGACCGACGCCGCGTGGGGCGACCGGGCCGGCGGCGCCGTCTCGGTCGTCGAGCGCGTCGCCTCCGACTCGTCCACGGCGTACGCGGCCACCAGCACCGGCCGGGTCTTCGTGTCCCGCAACGTCGACGCCGAGCCGGCGTCGGCGGTCACCTGGACGCGTATCGACACCGCCGCCACGCCGAACCGCTTCGTCACGAGCGTCCACGTCGACCCGGCCGACCCGGCCCGGGCGTGGATCTCCTACAGCGGGTTCAACTCGAACACCCCGGCCACCCTGGGGCACGCGTTCGAGGTGCGGCTCGCGGGCGCGGGTGCGACCTGGACCGACCGGTCGTACGACTTCGGCGACCAGCCGATCACCGACCTGGTCCGCGACGACGTCACGGGCACCCTCTACGCGGCCACCGACTTCGGCGTGCTGCGGCTGGCCAAGGGTGCCACGACCTGGGTGAAGGCGGCCCGGGGCATGCCGAACGTGGAGGTCGCCGGGCTGACCATCGTGCCGGGCAAGCGGGTGCTCTACGCCGCCTCGCACGGCCTCGGCGCCTGGCAGCTCACGCTCTGAGGCAGGTGACCATCGGCAACGACACGGTGAGGGGCCGCGCGCGCGGCCCCTCACCGCTGCCCGCGGCGGCCGGCCGCGCCTGGCGTACCCTCGGCGCGGCCTTCGTCCTGCTCGTCTTCGTGCCGCCGTTGCTGCTGCTGGTCTCCGGTTCGCTCACCGAGCCGGGCCTGCCGCCGCCGCCCACCCCGCAGCTCGTGCCGGAGCCGGTGTCCACCACCGGCTACCAGCAGGCCGTCGAGCTGGGCGGGCTGCTGCGGGCCTCGCTCAACTCGGTCCTGGTCGCGGTCGTCGCCGTGCCGCTGAGCGTGCTCGTCGCCTCCCTGGCGGGCTTCGCGCTGACCCGGATCGCCCCGCGCGCCACCGGCGTGGTCGTGGCGGCCTCCCTGGTGGCGCTGATGGTGCCGGCCACGGCGCTGCTCGTGCCCCGCTTCGCGATCTTCCGGGCGCTCGGCCTGACCGACACCCTGGTGCCGCTGATCGCCCCGGCGCTGCTGGGCACCTCGCCGCTCTACGTCCTGGTCTACCACCTGGCGTTCCGGGCGCTGCCGGCCGACCTCTACGACGCCTGCCTGGTGGCGGACCTCTCGCCGCTGCGCACCTGGTGGCGGGTGGCCCTGCCGCTGGTGCGCCCGGTCACCGCCGGCCTCACCGCGCTGACCTTCGTGCTCACCTGGTCGAACTTCCTCGACCCGCTGGTCTACGTCTACGACCGCGACCTGTTCACCCTGCCGTTGGCGCTGCGCTCCCTGTCGGTGCTGGACCCGACGAACTTCCCGGTGTTCCTGGCCGGCGCGGTGCTGGCCACGGTGCCGGCGCTGGCCGTCTTCGTGCTCGCCCAGCGGCGCTTCCTCCACCACGACGACCCGACGGGACGGGACTGACGATGCGACCGAAGGCGCTGCTCGCGCTGCTGCTCACCGCCGTGCTGGCCGCCACCGGCTGCGGCTCCGGCGCCGGGTCGTCCGCCGACGGCCCGGTGCGGCTGCTGGTCTTCGGCGCCCCCGAGGAACTCGCCGCCTACCGCACTCTCGTCGAGGCGTACGAGAAGGCCCGCCCCGGCGCCGACGTGCAGCTCGTCGAGGCCAGCGACCGCAAGGACCTGCTGGCCCGGCTGGCCACCTCGGTGGCCGGCGGCGCCCCGCCGGATCTGTTCCTGATGAACTACCGCTTCTACGGCCAGTTCGCCGCCAAGGACGTCATCGAGCCTTTGGACGACCGGCTGGCCGCCTCGGCGGCCGTCGACCCGGCCGACTACTACCCGGTGGCCTGGAACGCCTTCCGCTGGCAGGACCGGCAGCTCTGCCTGCCGCAGAACGTCTCCAGCCTGGCCGTCTACTACAACCGCACCCTGTTCACGAAGTACGGCGTGCCCGAGCCGAGGGCCGGCTGGACCTGGAACGACCTGGTCGCCACCGCGACCGCGATGACCCGCGACTCCCGCGGCGTGGTGGTCAAGGCCACCGAGAGCGAGGGCGCGGCGCTGCGCCCGGCCGTGCACGGCCTCGGCGTCGAGCCGTCGATCATCCGGCTCGCCCCGTTCGTCTGGTCCGGCGGCGGCGAGATCGTCGACGACCCGGCGAGGCCGACCCGGCTCACCCTGGACGGCCCGGCCGCCCGCGAGGCGCTGAAGAACCTCGTCGACCTGCGGCTGGCGTACGGGGTGGTGCCCACCGACGAGGAGGTGGAGGCCGAGGACGACGAGTCGCGCTTCGCCAACGGCCGGCTCGCCATGCTGATGAGTTCCCGCCGCTCCACCACCACGTTCCGCTCGATCACCGGCTTCGAGTGGGACGTCGCCCCGCTGCCCGTCTACAGGGAGCAGGTCGGCGTGCTGCACTCCGACGCGTACTGCATGACGCGGGGCGCGAAGCACAAGGACGCCGCGTGGCGGTTCCTGGAGTTCGCCATCGCCGAGGAGGGGCAGCGGATCGTCGCGGCCACCGGGCGTACCGTCCCGTCGCACATCGGGGTGTCGCAGTCCCCGGCGTTCCTCGGCCCTGCCCAGCCGCCGCGCAGCGCGAAGGTCTTCCTCGACGCCATCCCCACCGTCCGGGCGCTGCCGACCGTCTCCACCTGGCCGGAGATCGAGGACGTCACCTACGGCATCCTGGAGAACGCCATGCACCGGGGCGACCGGCTCGACGACGTGATCCGCGAACTCGACCGGCAGACCCGCCCGATCTTCGCCCGCGGGGAGCACGGGTGAGCGACCCGGGCCTGGCCCTGGCCGGGGTCTCGGCCGCGTACCGGAGCGCGACCGTGCTGCACGAGGTGGACCTGGCCGTCGCCCGGGGCGAGCTGCTGGTGGTGCTCGGCCCGTCGGGCGCCGGCAAGTCGACCGTGCTGCGGGTCGTCGCCGGCCTGGAGCCGGTCACCGCCGGCCGCGTCCGCATCGCCGGCCGCGACGTCACCGCCGAGCGCCCCGGCCGGCGCAACGTGTCGATGGTGTTCCAGTCGTACGCGCTCTTTCCGCACCTGAGCGTCGCCGAGAACATCGCGTTCGGCCTGGAGGTGCGCGACACGCCCCGCACGGCGGCCCGCGAGCGGGCCCGCGCGGCGGCCGAGACGGTCGGCTGCGCCGGGCTGCTGGACCGGCGGCCCGCGCAGCTCTCCGGCGGCGAACGGCAGCGGGTGGCACTGGCCCGGGCGCTGGTGCGCGAGCCGGACGTGTTCCTGCTCGACGAGCCGCTGTCCAACCTCGACCAGGCGCTGCGGGTGCAGATGCGCGCCGAGCTGCGCGCCCTGCACGACCGGCTGGGCGCGACGATGGTGCACGTCACCCACGACCAGACCGAGGCGCTGGTACTGGCCGACCGGATCGCCGTGCTGCGCGACGGGCGCATCGAGCAGGTCGGTACCCCCGACGAGATCTGGCGTACCCCGGCCACCACCTTCGTGGCCCGCTTCGTCGGTTCCCCGGCGATGAACCTGCTCCCGGCCGACGGTCCGCTGCGCCCCGACGGCGCCCCGGCCCCGGGTGCCGACCACGACGGTATGGAGATCGGCTTCCGTCCCGAGGCGGTCGCCCTCGACGCCGCCGAGGGCACGGACGCCACCGTCGAGCGGATCGAGGTGGTTGGCGAGGACGCGTACGCGTACCTGACCCTCGCCGGCGGGCACCGGATCGTCGCCCGGGTGCCCGCCGCCCGCCGGCCCGGCAAGGGCGAGGCGGTACGCGTCGGCGTGCGCTGGGCCGACGCGCACGTCTTCCACGCCGCCTCCGGCCGCCGGTACGCCCCGTGACGAGCCCCGACCGCCGCTCGCGCCGGCAGTTGACGCTGATGCTGACGCCGTACCTGGTGGGGCTGGTCGGGCTGGTGCTGCTGCCCGCCGCCGTCACCCTGGCGCTGGCGTTCACCGAGTACGACCTGCTGCGCCCGCCCCGCTGGGTGGGGCTGGACAATCTCGCGGCGCTGGCCGACGACCCGGTGTTCCGGGTGTCGCTGACCAACTCGCTGGTCTTCGCGCTGGTGGCCGTACCGCTGCGGATGCTGCTCGCCCTCGGCCTGGCGCTGCTGCTGCACCGCCGAGCGTTCGGCGTCGGCAGCGCCCGCACCGCGGCCGTGCTGCCGACCGCGGTGCCGGAGATCGCCTACGGGCTGCTCTGGCTCTGGCTGCTCAACCCCCTCTACGGCCCGATCAACCAGCTGCTGCGCACGGGCGGGGAGAACGGCCTGACCGCGCTGGGGCGCACCCCGCCGCAGTGGCTCACCGACCCCACCGACGCCCGGGCGGCGATCATCGGGATGAGCCTGTTCACCATCGGCGAGACCTTCGTGGTGCTGCTGGCCGCCCGCCGCGCGCTGCCCCGCGACGTCTACGAGATGGCGGCGATCGAGGACGCCACCGGCTGGGACGTGTTCCGCCGGGTCACGCTGCCGCTGATGGCGCCCGCGCTGGCGCTGCTGGCGGTGCGCGACGCCATCCAGAGCCTGCACTTCTCCTTCGTGCCGGCGTTCGTGGTGACCGACGGCGGCCCGCCCCCGTACGCCACCACCTACCTGTCGCTGTTCGTCTACCGCACCGGCTTCGAGTACCTGCGCTACGGCTACGCGGCCGCCGCGACCCTGGTGATGATCCTGCTGACCGTGGCGGCGGTGCTGGTGCAGTGGCGGCTGATCCGCCGCTACCGGGCGTTCTACCGGCTCTGACGCCCCGATAACCGCGGGCGCCGGCCCCGGGGGCCGTGGCATGATCGCGCACTGCGCCGACGCGGGTGGCGGCGCGCGAGGAGGACGGCATGGAGTTCGAGGTACGCCGCATCGGGCCGGAGTCGACCGCCGAGGCGGCCGACGTGCTCGCCGACGCCTTCGACGGGTACCCGTGGACGGCCTGGACGGTGGCGGCCGAGCGGCACCGGGAGCGGCTGGCGGCGATGTTCGCCGGCACCGTCGCCGCCGTCGGGCTGCCCTACGGCGACGTCTGGGCGGCGGTGGACCCCGCCGGCCGGCTGGCGGCGGTGGCGGTCTGGCTGCCCCCGGACCGGCCGGTGCCGGACGAGGTCTGGGCCGCCGTCGCGGCCCGCAACGCCGAGCTGGCCGGCGACCGGCAGCCGGCGCTGCGCGCCGCCGACGAGGCCTGCGCCGCGCTGCGGTCGGCCGAGCCGGCGTCGCTGCTCGCCACCGTCGGCGTGCGCCGGGCCGACCAGGGCCGGGGGCTGGGCGCCCGGGTGCTGGCGCCCGGCCTGGCCGAGGCCGACCGGGCCGGCCTGCCGGCGGTGCTGGAGACCTCGTCGGAGCCGAACGTGCGCTTCTACCGGCGGCTCGGTTTCGCCGTCACCGGCCAGGCGCGGGTGCCCGACGGCGGGCCCGACGTCTGGGCGATGCGGCGGCCGGCGGCCGGCGAGCGGGTGTAGGGACCGCCGGCCCGGGTAGCCGCCGGGGATGGAGCTGGTGGAGGAGTCGCCGTACCGCTTCCGGATCGACCGGCACGACCCGATGCGGGTGCCGGGGGTGGTGTTCGCGTCCCGGTCGCTGCTGCCCGACGCCGGGGAGGACAGGTCGCTGGAGCAGGTCGCGAACGTCGCCACGCTGCCCGGCATCGTCGACGCCTCGTACGCCATGCCCGACGTGCACTGGGGCTACGGGTTCCCGATCGGCGGCGTGGCCGCTACCGACGTCGCGCACGGCGGGGTGGTCTCGCCCGGCGGGGTGGGCTTCGACATCTCCTGCGGCGTGCGGCTGCTCGCCGCCGACACCGACCGCGACGGGCTGCGGTCCCGCCTCGACGCGCTGATGGACGGGCTGGGCGAGGCGACCCCGCGCGGCATGGGCCGGGGCGCGGTGTGGCACCTGTCGAATCGCGCGGAACTCGACGCGGTGCTGCGCGGCGGCTCCCGCTACGCCGTCGAGCGCGGCTTCGGCGTGCAGCGGGACCTGGAGCGCTGCGAGGACGCCGGAGCCGTCGGCGACGCCGATCCGGCGCGGGTCAGCGAGCGGGCGATCGAGCGCGGCGCGCGCCAGGTCGGCAGCCTCGGCTCCGGCAACCACTTCCTCGAGGTGCAGGCCGTCGACGAGGTGTACGACGACGCCGTGGCGACCGCCTTCGGGCTGCGCCCCGGCCAGGTCTGCGTGATGATCCACTGCGGGTCCCGCGGGCTGGGCCACCAGATCTGCACCGACTACGTGCGGAAGATGGAGCAGGTGATGGCCCGCCACGGCATCGAGGTGCCGGACCGCCAGCTCGCCTGCGCCCCGGTCTCCTCCGCCGAGGGCCGCGCCTACCTGGGGGCGATGGCCGCCGCCGCCAACTACGCGCGGGCGAACCGGCAACTGCTGGCCGACGCCGCCCGGAAGGTCTTCGCCCGGGTCACCGGCAGCCGGCTCGACCTGGTCTACGACATCTCGCACAACCTCGCGAAGATCGAGACGCACGACGTCGACGGCGCGCCGCGCGCGCTGTGCGTGCACCGCAAGGGCGCCACCCGGGCGCTGCCGCCCGGGCACGACGAGCTGCCCGACGACCTGCGGGACGTGGGCCAGCCGGTGTTGATCCCCGGCTCCATGGGCACCGGCTCGTACGTGCTCACCGGCGTGCCGGGCTCGCCGGCCTTCGCGTCCACCTGCCACGGCGCCGGCCGGGTGCAGAGCCGCAGGCAGGCCGTGCGCTCGGAGCGCGGGCTGGACCCGCGTGCCCAACTGGAGGAGCAGGACATCGCCGTGCGCGGTGCGTCGCGGCGCGGCCTGGCCGAGGAGATGCCGGCGGCGTACAAGGACGTCTCGGCGGTGGTGGCCGCCGCCGAGGGCGCCGGGCTGTGCCGCAAGGTGGCCCGGCTGGTCCCGCTCGGCGTGGTGAAGGGTTGAGCGGGGGTGGGGCCGGGCGTGGGGTTCACACGTCCAGCGTCACCGCGCAGGACCAGCCCCCGCCGTCGGGCCCGAAGCGCAGCCCGTGCAGGGAGACGGCCTTCGGCACCGCGCCGACCAGCTCGACGGCGTCGGTGTCCGCCGTGCGCCAGCGCACCCGCAGGCCGCCGGCGCCGTCGTCGGCCACGTCGGTGTGCAGCGGCAGCTCACCCGCCGTCTCCATCCGGAAGATCACCTCGTCGAGTACGCCCACCAGCAGGTCCGCGTCGTCGCCGGCCGGCGCGTGGAACTCCCGCCGCGCGCCCGGCCGCGCCCCGCCGGGGTCGACGAACGTGTCGACCAGCGCGGCGACCGCCTCGGCGACGCACTCCTGCCGGCTCGGCGCCCACGCCTCGATGCGGACGTCGGCGGTGTGCGGCAGGCGGCGGTGCCCCCGCCCGGGTCGTCGCTGCATGCCCCGATCCTGCGCCACGCGGGCCCGCGCGGCGGCCGGTTTCAGTTCAGGCCGAGCCGGGCGATCGGCTCGACGAGTTCGCGTTCCTCGTAGGCGAGGTGGGACAGCAGGGTGTCGCTGAGCAGGTCGACCGCCGCGCGCAGCTCGGCCATCCCGTCGGCGACGGAGACGAACGCGACCAGCGCCCGGTCGACGCGTTCCAACACGTCGTGGATGGCGTGGTGCTCCTGCTCCAGCCGGTCCAGCACCGGGGCGAGGCGGTCGTCGCCGCGGCGCAGGTGCGGGAAGATGCCCCGGTCCTCCAGCGTGTGGTGGGTGGTGACCACCCGGCAGTACGACTCGCAGTAGGTGCCCAGCGTCCACTTGTTCTGCCGGATGGTCATGGTGTTGATGTGCGAGCGGGCCGTGCCCGCGTCGACCAGCCCGGCGCCCACCTGCTCGACGAGGTCGTACAGCCGGGTCAGCTCGGCGCGCAGCCCGTCGTGCACGTCGATGAGGTGCTGGGCGCCGGCCTGGTCGTGCGGGCTGTAGGTGCGCGCCGGGTCGGGCGCGGGACCGGTGGGGCGCGTGGCCTCGTCCCAGACGCGGATCGCGCTGCGCCGCACGCCGTCGTCGGGCGTGGGGACGACGGCGAGGGGTGCCGCGCCGGCGGGCGGGCGTGCGGCGTCCGTCGCCCGCGCCCCGGCGCCCCCGGGTGTCGCCCGCGCCTCGACGGCCTCGGGCGTCGCCGGGGTCACGGCGGCAGCGGTGCCGCCCGCGCGCTCGCCGGCCACGAGTTCGCGTACGGCCGGGGCGACCTCGGCGGCGAAGCGCCGCAGGTCCTCGGGGTCGTCGCTGCCCAGGATGAAGGTGCCGACCCCGTCGCTGAGCGCGAGGTCGGCCAGTTCCTCCGCCCACTGCTCGGCGGGCCCGTGCAGCGGTCCCCGGCCGACAGAGGCGAAGCGGCCGGTGACGTTGAGCAGCCGGCGTACGTCGGCCGGGTCCCGGCCGGCCTCCCGGGCGGCGTCGTCGATGATCGTGTTTCCCCTGCCGAGGTCGCCGGGTTGCAGGTAGCCCAGCGACGGCAGCCACCCGTCGGCCCGTCGCCCGGTCAACGCCAGCATCCGCGGCTTGTACGCACCGAGCCAGATGCCCACGTCGTGGGCGGGCGCGGGGCCCCGCTTCGCACCGACCACGCGGTGGAACTCGCCGTCGACCCGTACGCCGCCGCGCGCGTCGACGTCCCAGACCTGGCGGATGACGTCGATGGCCTCGGCCAGGGCCCGTACGCCCTGCCCGGGCGAGAGCCGGCGCCCGCCCATCGCCTCGATGGCCTCCCAGAACGCGCCGGCGCCCAGACCGAGCTCCACCCGGCCGCTGCTGAGCAGGTCGAGGCTCGCCACGGCGCGGGCCAGGACGGCCGGCGGGCGCAGCGGCAGGTTGGTGACGTTGGCGGCCAGCCGCACCGTGCCGGTCCGGGCCGCCACGAAGCTCATCAGCGTCCACGTGTCGAGGAACGCGGGCTGGTAGGGGTGGTCCTGGAAGGTGACCAGGTCGAACCCGACCTGCTCGGCCAGCATGGCGAGGCCCACCACCCGCCCCGGCTCGGCGTTGCCGGGCGTCAGGAACGCCCCGAACGCCAGCGGGTGACCGTAGTCGCTCATGTCGGCACTCCCTTCCGCTCCGCAGCCTCTCACGCGGCCGCCGGCGCGTGCCGGGCGACGCCGCGGGACGGGTGCGCCGCGAGCCGTCCGGCGGAATCGGGGGGCCCACCGCCACGGGCCTCCGGGCGTACGGTCGGCGGATGCGGATCACGAAGTTCACCCACTCCTGTGTCCGGCTGGAGCACGACGGCGGCGTGCTGGTCATCGACCCCGGCACCTGGAGCGAGCCGCGCGCCCTGGCCGGCGCGGACGCCGTGCTGGTCACCCACGAGCACACCGACCACGTCGACGTGCTCCGGTTGGCGGGCCTCGGCGTGCCGGTCTTCGTGCCGGAGGACGCCGTCCTGCCCGACCTGGCGCCGCTGCCCGTGACCAGGGTCGCCGCCGGCCAGCGGTTCACCGCCGCCGGCCTCACCGTGACCGCGCTCGGCGGCCGGCACGCCGCCATCCACGGCGGGCAGCCCGACTGCGCCAACCTGGGCTACCTGGTCGGCGACGCCGTCTACCACCCGGGCGACTCCCTGCACCGGCCGGGCCGGCCGGTCGAGACGCTGCTGGTCCCGGCCCAGGCGTCCTGGCTGAAGCTCACCGAGGCGATCGACTTCGCCACCGCCGTGGGGGCCGAGCGGGTGTTCCCGATCCACGACGCGCAACTCAACGAGCGCGGCCTGGGCAGCGTGAACGGCTGGTTCGCCGAGACGGTGGCCGGCTACCGCCACCTGGCGCCGGGGGAGTCCGCCTGACCGGTCACCCCACCCAGGGGTGATCTCCACCGACACCGGACGTGTCGTCCACGGACGAACTGCTATACGGTCGCGGGGTGAGGGTCGAAGAACACTGGTGGAACGGCGACACGTCGCAGCGTGGGCGTCGGGACGTGTACATCCGTACCGACGGGCAGCGATGGGACGTACAGGTACGGATCGGCGGCGAATCCGGCCGCTCCCGGGTGCAGGAATGCCCCGGTCGGACATCGGCGGTCATTCTGGCCGGTGCGTGGCGCGGCAACCACCCCGCCTGGCGCGAGGTGTCCGACTGACGCCGACCGCCGGCACCGGACGGTGACGGTCGGTCACGCTCGACGTTGGCCGGCTGCTCCCTCCGACGTTGGTTACGCTCGGGTGACCACGGCGGGGGGAGCAGCATGAGCGGCGAAACCGTTCCGGCGGTGATGCCGGCCGCGTTCATCGGTCACGGCAGTCCGATGAACGCGCTGGAACTCAACCGCTACACGCAGGCGTGGCGCGCCTTCGGGCGGGCGGTCCCGCGGCCCCGGGCGATCCTGGTGGTGTCGGCGCACTGGTACGTCGGCGCCACCGCCGTCACCGCGATGCCCCGGCCGAGGACGATCCACGACTTCTACGGCTTCCCGCAGGAGTTGTTCGACGTCGCCTACCCCGTGCCCGGCCTGCCGGAGCTGGCCGAGGAGGTCGCCGACGTCGTCCATCCCACCTGGGTCGGGGCGGACGTCGACTCGTGGGGGATCGACCACGGCACCTGGTCGGTGCTCACCCACGCGTTTCCCGACGCCGACATCCCGGTCGTGCAGCTGAGCATCAACGCGTTCAAGGGCCTGGACCACCATCTGGACCTGGGCGCGAGGCTCGCCCCGCTGCGCGAGCGCGGCGTGCTCGTCGTGGCCAGCGGCAACGTGGTGCACAACCTGCGGGGGGTGGACCCGCGCCTGCTCGACGAGGGCTTCGACTGGGCGCGGCGGTTCGACGAGGCGGCGAAGGACGTGATGCTCGCCCGCCCGACCGAGGTGGCCGCCCTGGACGCCCACCGCGACTTCGACCGCGCCGTGCCGACGCCGGACCACTTCATCCCGCTGCTCTACCTGGCCGGCCTCGCCGACGCGGCCGGCGACGGCGCGCAGGTGCTGGTGGACGGGGTCGCTGTCGATGACCGCCTACACGCTGGGGTTGTCCTGCCGCACCGACGCCCCGCTGGCCGGCGCGCCCGCCCTGCCGGCCGACGTGCCGCCCGACTCGGCCGACATCTGACGGACACCCGGGGCGTCGCCGCCGTCAGCGGGCCTTGACGACCTCGACCAGCTGGTCCAGCGCGGCGCTCCAGCCCTCGGCGAAGCCCATCTCCTCGTGCGACTTCCGCGCCGAGGCGTCGGCGTGGATCGCCGTGGCGGTGTACTTCGTGCCGCCGCCGGTGCCCTCGATCCGGATGATCGCGGTGAACGGGAAGCCGTCGCCGCCGACCTGGGGACGGAAGCCGGGGCCTAGCCCCGAGGTGAAGGCCAGCGTCGAGCTCTCCTCGACGACGAGGATGCAACCGGTGCTCGGGTACTCCTCGCCCTCGGGCGAGCGCATCACGGTGTGGAACCTGCCGCCGGGCCGAAGGTCGATCTCGCAGGCGGAGGTCGACCAGGGTCGGGGGGCGAACCACTTCACGAGCAGCTCGGGCGTCGTCCAGGCCTTCCAGACCAGCTCGGGCGCGACGTCGACGGTGCGCGTCAGGACGAGGTCGAGATCCGGGTCCACGTGCGGGTAGGCGGTCATGTCTGCTGCTCCTTCAGATCGTGCAGAAACGAGTCGAGTTGGTCGAGGCGTCGGGACCACATCGCGCGCTGGCCCGCGAGCCAGCTGTCGACGTGGGCGAGCGACTCGGGGGCGAGCCGGTAGGTGCGCACCCGCCCCTTCTTCTCCGACGTCACCAGGCCGGAGCGCTCCAGGACGCCCAGGTGCTGGGTGAACGAGGGCAGTGCCATGTCGAACGGGCGGGCGAGTTCGCTGGTCGTGGCGGGACCCCGACCGAGCAGCTCGACGACCCGGCGGCGGGTGGGGTCCGACAGCGCGTGGAACACGCCGTCCAGGGCCACGTCGTCGCTGCCGTCCCCGCCGCCCAATTGCTTAGGCATGAGCCTAAGTATGCCCACGCCGTTCACTTAGGTCAAGGCCTAAGTGAAGTTGCCGGCGGCGGCCCCCGTCCGGCCGGCGGCGTTCCTCAACGGCCGCGCGTGGGCCATGCTGATGCCATGACCGACGCCGGCACCCCGGAACCGCTCACCCTCAACGTGTACTGCCGGCTCACCGTGGCCGTGACCGACCCGCAGGTGCTCACCGAGTACGCGGTCGCCGACCTGCGGGCCGCCGACATCGACTGGCCCGCCGAGGAGGACGACCTCGAGGCGGCGGCGGCGGACCTGCGCAACGACATCGTGGTGTCGCTGGCGTCCGTGGTGGACATCAGCCGGATGGTCGAGGGACTGCCCGGCGTGGCGGCCCGCGGCGGGCTGTGCTGGGCCGAGCCCGGCCCGCCCCGCGAGGCCGTCTGGCGCGCCGAGTAGGACCGACCGGGCCGGACGCGGGGCGTCGCTGTGTCGGTCCCGGACACACCGGCGACGCCCGAGGTGTCGGCGGCACTCATGTCCACTGTGCCCGGCGTCACGTTAGCGTCTGCGCACGCCGGCACCACCGCCCCGCTCCCGGACAGGAGAGCGCCATGACCACACCGCTGAGGGCCACCGCCGCCCTCGTCACCGCCCTGCTGCTCGTCCTCACCGCCACCGTCCCCGCCCAGGCCGCCGCCACCCCCGCCACCAAGACCCCGGTCGCCGGCACGCTGCGCGCCCACAACGTCTCCGGCGTGTACGTCGCCGGCGTCTCCTCCGGTGGCTACATGGCCACCCAGCTGCACGTCGCCTACTCGTCGCGGATCCGGGGCGCGGCGGTCTTCGCCGCGGGGCCGTACTACTGCGCCCAGAACAACGTCGCCCAGGCACTCGACGGCTGCGGCGACAACGTGTACCCCACGAACGTGTCGGCCCTGCAGGCGTACACCCGGACGTGGGCCTCCTACGGCTGGGTCGACCCCGTCGGCAACCTGTCCGGTGATCCCGTGTACGTCCTGCACGGCACCAACGACACCGTGGTCCAGAAGTCCGTCACCGACGACCTGGTCCGGTACTACCAGCACTTCGGTGCCAACGTGCAGTACGACAGCGGCACCCCGGCCGGCCACGCCTGGGTCACCCCGTACGGGACCCTGGGGTGCGCCACCACGGCGTCGCCGTTCCTCGCCGACTGCGGCACCGACCCGCAGGGCACCCTGCTGCGCAAGCTGCTCGGCAGCATACGGGCACCGAACAGCGGCCCGCTGGGCGGCAGCCTGATCCGGTTCAGCCAGCACACGTACGCGGTCAACGGCTGGGCCGACGGCCTGAGCATGGCCGCCGACGGGTTCGCCTACGTGCCGGCGTCCTGCGCCGCCGGGCAGTCCTGCCGGCTGCTCGTCGCCCTGCACGGCTGCCTCCAGGGCCACGGCGCGGTCGGCACCGCCTTCGTGGACCGGGCGAACCTCAACCAGTACGCCGACACCAACCAGTTGATCGTGCTCTACCCCCAGGCGCGCGCCGCCGCCACCAACCCGAACGGCTGCTGGGACTGGTGGGGCTACCTGGGCGCGACGAACTACCCGATCAAGGGCGGCGCCCAGATTGAGACGATCATGAACATGGTGCGCCGGCTGGACGGCTGAGCCGCCGCCCGGGCGGGGCCCCGGCGCGGGCCCCGCTCAGGCCGGCGCGTCGCTGCCCACCAGGCGGGCGTCGGCCGCGGCCTGACCCTCGACGTCCCCCGCCTCCTCGCACACGCCCGCCGCGTCCGCCCAGTGCCGCCGGGCCTCCTCGGCGTCGCCGAGGGCCGCCGCCGCGTCGCCCAGGTGCAGCAGCGTCCGTCCCAGCCCGGCCGTCGGCCGCCCGTCGCGCAGCCGCAGGCTCTCGGCCAGCATCCCGTACGCCTGCCGGGCCTGCGCCGGCGTGGCGGCCAGCAGCGCGCCACCCGCGTTGAGCAGCGCGGCGGCCCGATTCGTGGGGTCGACCACCGTGTCGTACTCGCGCAGCGCCGCCCGCCACGACTGGGTCGCGTCGAGGTGCTCGCCGAGCCCGGCGTGTACCAGCACCAGGTTGGTCAGCGCCGCCGCGTAGCCCCGGGCGTCGCCGAGCGCGCGGAAGGCGTTCGCCGCGCGGACCAGGTGGTGGTGCGCGACCTCCAGCTCCCCGCGGGCCAGCCGGGCGGCGCCCAGGCCCAGGTCGGTCAGGGCGTGCCCGGACCGGTCCGCCGCCGAGCGGTGCCGCCGCGACAGCTCCAGGTGCTCGACCGCGTCGTCGAGCTGCCCCAGGTCCAGCAGCACCAGACCCAGGTTCATCCGCGCCTGCGCGGTGCCGCGCCGGCCCCGCTCCGCCACCGCGAGGCTCAGCGCCGTCGCCGCCCCCTGCGGGTCGTGCCGGCGGCGGCGCAGCACCCCCAGCTCGTTGTGGGCCCAACCGGCGATCTCCGGCCGGTCGTCGGCCGTGGGCGTGGCGAGCACCGTGCGACACACCTGCGCCCACTCGTCGAGCCGCCCGGCGTGGGCGAGCCACCCGCACAGCGCCACCGCCAGCCGGAACCACCACCGGCGCACCCGCCGGGGCAGGGTCTCCGCCGCGCCCGCCGGCACCCGCACCACCGCCAGCAGCAGCTCCTGGTGCAGGTCGAACCAGCCGTACGGGTCGTCGTCCAGCGCCAGCGTCGGCTCCCGGTCCGGCGGCGAGCCGACCACGGCGAGGCTCGCCGCGTGCCGCTCGGCCCGCCGCGCGAGGTGCCGGGTGAGTCGCGCCTGCGCGGCGACCCGCCGCCGCGCAGGCTCCGCGTGCCGCAGGTGCATCCGGGCGTACGGGGCCAGCAGCGGGCGCACCTCGTAGCGGTCGCCGGGCGCGCCGGTGACGAACCCGCCGGTGGCCAGCTCGTGCAGCAGGGCGGCCACCCGCTCCGGGCGGCGACCGGCGAGCGCCGCGAGCGTCGGCCGGTCCAGCGGCACCGGGCTGAGCGACATCAGTCGCCACAACCGCCGGGCCTCGCCGCCCAGCGCGTGGTACGCGGTGTCCCGCGCGGTCACCAGCAGGGTCGCCGGGGAGGCGGCGACGTGCTGGTGCGGGGGAGTGTCGACGGCGCGGCGCAACGCGTCGAGCACGTCGCCGTGCCGCCACCCGTGCTGGGCCGTACGCCGACCCAGCTCCGCGAGGGTGCGGGGCTGGCGCCCGCAGAGCTCGACGAGGGCGCGTACCGCCGGGTCGGTGCGCGGGTCCGGGCGGTGCGGCCGGGCGACGGGCGCGGTGGCGCCGGCGGCCGCGAACAGCTCGACGGCGTCGTCGGCGTCCGGCTCGGCGAGCCCGTGCGCCACCACCCCGTCCAGCGCGGCCAACGCCCCCGTGCCGGCCAGCAGCAGGCGGCACGTGCGTGCGGTCGGCGGCAGCAGCGGCCGCACCTGGGCCGGGTCGTCCACGTTGTCCAGCACCACGAGGATCGCCCGGCCGTCGAGCTGGCCGCTCAGCTCATCGGCGGCGTCGGCGAGGTCGTCGGTGCGCCCCGACGCCGGTGGCCGGGTGCCGAGGATCCGGGCCAGCGCGGTCAGCACCTGCCGGGCGTCGAGCGGCCGGCCGCCCCGGCGCAGGTCCAGGTAGTACTGGCCGTCGGGGAAGTCGTCCCGGCACAGGTTGGCGGCCTGGACCGCGCAGGCCGACGTGCCGACGGCCCGCCGGCCGACCACCGCGACCGCGTGTTCCTTGCGCAACAGCTCGATGATCGCGTCGACGTGCCCGGCGCGCCCGGTGAACCCGGTCGGCCACGGCAGGGTGGGCGTGCCGGCGGCGGGCGTCGCCTCGGTGTCGTCCGGCGCCACGGCCTGCTGCCGCTGGCGGCGCCACTCCACGATCATCGCGGCGGCGAGGCCGAGCACGATCACCCCGGCGCTGGCGGAGCCGAGCTGGGCGACGGAGAGCTCGGAGAGCAGGTTGCCGGTGACGTTGCCGAGCACCGCGCTGACCGTTCCGCCGACCACGCCGCCGAGCGCGAGCAGCAGGCTCAGCCGCCGGGGGCGGCGCCCCGTCACCGCACGCCCCCGGCGACCAGGCCGGCGACCAGCTGGCGGCGGGCCAGCACCACCAGCAGCACCGGCAGGATCGAGGCGATCACCGAGCCCGCGGCGAGCGCCCCGCTGTTGGCCGCGAAGCCCCGGGTCTGCCCAGCGAGGAACAGCCCCAGCGGCAGCGCGCCCGGCCCGCTGAACAGCAGACCCACCACCAGGTCGTTCCACACCTGCACGAACTCCAGCACCGCGACCGCCACCACCGCCGGGCGGTTGTGCCGGGCGAGCAGTCGCAGGGTGCCCCACCAGTGCCGCCCGCCCACCCGGGCCGCCCGCACCTGCTCGGCGGGCAGGTCCGCGAACGCGTTGCGCAGCACCAGCACGGCGAACGGCACGCCCAGCGCCACATGCACCAGCGCCAGGCCGCGCGCCGTGCCCGAGGAGAGCACCACGCCGAGCACCTCGTTGACCGGCCCGGCGATCACCTGCACCGGCACGATGCTGGCGGCCATCAGCAGCAGCCCGGTCGCCTGGGCGGGCGGCCCGGTCAGCCACGCCAGCGGGTACGCGGCGAGCAGCGCTACGCCCAGCACCACGGCGGTGACCACGGTCGCCAGCACCAGCGTGAAGCCCAGCGTGCGCCACAGCTCGGCGCCGGTGAGCAGCTCCCGGTAGGAGTCGAGGCTGGGTGGGCTCCACCACCAGCCCCGGGCCGCCGCGTCCACCGCCCCGTGCAGCGAGGTGGCGAGCAGCACTCCGAGGGGCACCAGCCAGGCGAGCGCCGCGCCGGCCACCAGCAGCCGGGTCGTCCGGCGCGGTGCCGGTGCCGCCGGCTCGGGCGCGACGGGCACCGGGTCCTGGGGCGGCGGCCACGCCTGCCGCACGAACAGCGCGGCGACCAGCAGGCCGGCGGCCACCGCCGCCAGCCACACCACCCCGAGCGCGGCGCCCTCGCCGGTGGTGGCGCCGTTGGAGGTCTGCCAGACCCGCAGCGCGAGCACCGACGCCTCGTCGCGCACCGAGCCGGGCGCCATCACCAGGATCAGGTCGAACGTCCGGGCGGTGCCGAGCGCCGCCAGGGTGAACACCACCGCCACGGTGCGCAGCAGCAGCGGCCGCCACTGCGCGTCCCAGAGCACGTCGCGGCGGTTGCCGCCGTAGGCGCGCACCGCGTCGGCGAGGCTGGGCGGCACCGCGTCGAGGGCGGCCCGGAACACCAGCACGGCCAGCCCGACCCACGCCCACACGAACGCCGACATCAGCGCCACCGTCACCAGGCGGGGGCCGAGCAGTTGCGGGGCGTCGGCCGCGGACCGACCGGTCAGCGTCGCGGCGACCAGCGTGGCCAGCCCGCGCTCCGGGTCCGGGTCGTACATCAGCCGGAAGGTGACCCCGGTGACCACCAGCGGCAGCGCGGTCGGCACCACCAGGATGAGGCGGACCAGCCCGCCCTCCTGCGAGCGGCGTGAGGCGGCGGCCAGCAGGTAGCCCAGCACCGTGACCACCGCCGGCACCAGCAGCGCCCAGAGCAGCGTGCGGCCCACCACGGCGCCGGTGCCGGGCGCGCCCAGCGCGGTGCGGAAGTGCTCCGCGCCCACCCACCGGCCGTCGGTGGTGACGCTGGCGTGCAGCGTACGCAGCACCGGCCACGCCACCAGCCCGCCGAGCAGCAGCAGGGCGGGTAGCAGCAGCGCCGAGGTGGCGCCGGCCGCCGGATAGGCCCGCCCGCGCCGGGGCGGCCCGACGTCGTCGAGGACCGCCAGCTCGCCCAGTACGCGGCTCACCGGCCGCCCCCGCTCGAGCGGGCCGCCGCCGCCAGTTGCCCGACGGCCCGGCGGGCGGCCCGGCCAGCGGGGACCTTGTCGGTGACGTCGGCGAAGAAGTCCTGCATGATCCGCCAGATGCCCACCCCGTCGGAGCCGGTGAACGGGCCCGGCAGCCGGTCGGACAGGTCGAAGCGCACGGCCCCGGCCGTACGCAGCTCGGCGGCGAGGCGGCGGCGGACGGGATCGCGGTAGTCCGCCAGCGGCACGGTGACGTTGGGGGAGAGGTAGCCACCGGCGCGCAACCACGGCCCGAACGCCGACCCGCCGCTGAGCCAACGCACCAGTTCCGCCCCGCTGGCCGAGCCGGCGAACGCCACGGCGGCGTCGCCGCCGACGATCAGCGGGCTGTCGGCCAGCCGGGAACCGGGGAAGCGGAAGGTCTCCGGCTGCTCCGGGCCCCGGCGGAACCGGCGGCTGACGTCGTCGACGAAGTCGGCCTCGAAGAGCATCGTCGCCCGCCGGTGGTGCACCACCTGGATGACCGACTCCTCGTACTGGGTGAGCAGGGCCCGGCGGCCGTCACCGGGGAACGCGCCGTCGACGCTCCACAGCTCCGCCAGCCGGTCCAGCGCCGTGTGCACCGACGGGCTGCGCCAGTCGGCCTCGCCGCGGGCCAGCGCCTCGTAGTAGCCGGGCGGCGCGACGTCGGCGAGCACGTTCTCGAACCAGTCGGTGAGCACCCAGCCGTCGGCTGCACCGATGGCCAGCGGGGCCGGGCCGTCGCCCGCGCGGGCCCGCGCGCCGAGGCGCCGGGTGAGCGTCACGAGCTGGTCCCAGGTGCGCGGCGGCGCGGGGAGCATCGACGGGAAGTACCAGAACAGCGACTTGTGGGCCGCCTTCACCCAGACGCCGTAGCGGCGCCCGTCGGCGGAGAGCAGGTCGGCCATGCCGGGCGGGAGGGCGTAGCTGGGGGCGGGGCTCAGCTCGCGCAGCCAGCCGCGCCGGGCGTACTCGACGACCAGCCCCGAGCGGGGCAGGATCGCCACGTCGGGGCTGGTGCCGGCCAGTTGGCGGGCGCGCAGGAATGCGTCGATGTCGTTGCCGGCGCTGATTACCTGCACGCCGGTGTCGTAGCCGGCCACGACCTCGCGGAAGCGGGCCAGCTCGCCGCCGCTCCACACGACGGCGACCTGGACCGCCGGCGGCGCGCCCGAGCAGCCGGCGACGGCCGTCGCGGTGGCCCCGGCGGCGGCCCGCAGCAGAGTACGGCGGCCCAGCCGCGCCGCCGGCACGATCCGAGGCACCGGCGTCATCCGCCCACCTCGGCGGCGACCGGCACGTCGGGCAGCGCGCCCGGCTCGGCCGTGCAGACCAGCACCGCCACCCCCGGCGTGTCCGGTGGGGTCAGCCGGCCGAGCAACTCGGTCAGCCGCCCGCCCCCGGTCGGCCCGGTCGGCAGGTCGATCACCAGCGCCTCGGGCAGGCAGACCACGGCCCGGGCGAGCGCCACCCGGAACCGCTGCGCCTCCGACAGCAGGTGCGGTCGCAGCCCCAGCGTCGGGGCAAGTTCCAGCCGGTCGACCACCGTCGCCGTCCACGCGTCGGCCACCTCGCGTACCCGTTCCCGGCGGCGCTGGCCGTAGGCGATGTTGCGCCGCACGGTCAGGTGCGGCAGCAGCGCGCCGCCGGCCGGCACGTAGGCGATGCGGCGCTGCGGCGGCGGCAGGGCGGTCACCTCGCGGTCGCCGACCAGGACCCGCCCGGCGACCGGCGCGGCCAGCCCGCTCACTACCCGGGCGACGGCGGTGCCGACGACGGGCGGGGCCGCGACCAGGGCGGCCGTGGCACCCGCGGCGACGTCGAGGTCCACGGCGGCGGCGTCCGGCACGGCGACGAGTGCGCACAGTCGTAACGTGGCCATCACCTCCCGTGACCGGACGGTCGCCCCCAGGGTCGCACAACCGGGCGACAACCGGCGCCCCGCCACCGTCCGTTGTGGAGGGGCGCCGGGGGATCAGCCCGGCATCCGCCCACCGGACGGGGGCGCGTAGAGGTCGGCGGCGGTCGCGGCGAGCCGCTCGCGCAGTGCCGCCGGGGCCATGGTCGTCGCCCGGTCAGCCGGCCGGGCGCGGCGGGAGCCCGAGGCGCTGGCACGCCTCCCGGTACATGCGCACCACCTCCTGGCGGATCTGCACGCGTTCGGTCAACGGCTGGGCGAACGGCACCCGCACCGGGACCTCGACGTCGTCCACGGTGACGGCGAAGTCCATGCCCCCGGCGTCCAGCGCGGTGGCCCGGGCCCGGGTGGCGGCCGGCTGCCCGCCGAGCGTGCGGCAGATGAGCAGCGAGTCCGCGGCGTGGTCGTCGTTCATGTGCCGACAGACGGCGGCCACCACGTCGGGGCCGAACGGGGCGCTCACGCGGCTCCCTCCGCGTACGCGGCCGGCACGAGGTGGGACAGGGCGGCCAGGACCTCCGTGTTGTGCCGGTACGCCACGAGCACCTCGGCCCGCAGCCGCGCCCGCCCCGCCTCGTCGAGCGGCAGGTCGTCCAGCCTCGCCCGGTAGGTGTCCTTGTACGCCTTCGGGCTGGGGATCCGGTCGAAGCGGTAGAACGCCGCGCCGGCGTCCCCGGTCAGCCCGTGGTGCCGGGCGAGCGACCGTCCGATGTGCAGGCCGCCGGAGAGGTCGCCGAGGTAGCGGGTGTAGTGGTGGGCGAGGAACAGCTCGGGCGGGCCGGCGCGGAGCGCGCCGAGGCGTACGGCGTACGCGGCCGTGGCCGGGGTCGGTGCGATGCGCCGGCGCCAGTCGGGCCCGAGCAGGAACTCCAGGTCCGCGGCGAGGGCGGGCAGCCGGGTCAGCGCGTCGTCGACGAACGGGCCGGCCAGCGGGTCGTGGCGCATGGCGTCGGCGGCGTCCTCCAGCGCCTCGTAGATCACGTGGTGCTGCGCCACCAGCGCGGCGTAGCCGGCGCGGTCCAGTTCGCCGGCCACCAGGGCCGAGACGTACCGCTGGGACTCCGCGCCCTGATGGGCCTCGGCGCTGGCGGCCCGCAGCTCGGCCGAGAACGTGGTGCTGGTCGGGCGCAAGTCTCCTCCAGTGGGACGGATGGCCGGGCGGGTCGCCGTCGCGGAACGACCAACGGTAGCCGGGCACGTCGGTGGGGGCACGACCTCGACGTCGTGCCGGCTCACCGCGAGGGTGGCGTAGCCCGGACTCCGGCTCCGACGGCAGCGGCTCAGGCCGGCGGGGGAGCGGTGCTGCGGTAGATCGCCGCCAACCAGACGTCGCGCAGCACGTCGACGACGTCGGCCTCGGCCACCGCCGGCCCGTCGCCGGCGAAGGTGGCGTACCAGACGCGCTCGTTCATCGAGTTGAGCGCGATCGCGAGGTCGCGGGCGGGTATGCCGTCGGGGGCCGCCCCGCGCCGCCGCTCGGCCACGATCGCGGTCTCGATGGCGTGCACCCAGCGCTCCAGCACGGTTGCCCAGAGCCGGCGCACCTCGGCGTTGGTGCCGCGCACCTGCGCGCAGGCCAGCACCACCGCCCGGTGCGCGCCGAACGTCTCGTGGAAGCGGTGGATCAGCTCCCGCCAGCGTGCCCGGGGATCCTCGGCCAGCCGCTCCAACACGTCGCCGGCGGCGGCGTCGGCCTCCTCGGTGACCCGGTCCAGCAGCGTGAGCAGCACCGCGTCCTTGGACGGGAAGTAGAAGTAGAACGTGGGCCGGGAGATGCCCGCGCCGCGCGCCAGGTCGTCGATGGAGATGTCGGCGAAGGCCCGCTCCCGCAGCAGCCGCTCGGCGGTGGCCAGGATGGCCGACTCCCGTTCGTCACCGGCGGAGCGCGCCGCGCGCCGTCCGCGCCCGGTGGCGCTCCCGGCGGCCGTACGGGCGGGTGTCATGCCCGGTGACTCTACACCGGATCAACACGGTGTCGATCCGACTCGACAGGGTGTTGACGCGCCTCGACGGCCGTGGCTAGTGTCCGGTGTCACACGGCGGACGGGAGACGAGATGGCCACCGACCACGTCGACGTGCTCATCGTCGGGGCCGGCCTGTCCGGCGTCGGCGCCGCCTGTCACCTGCGCCGCCGCTGCCCCGACAAGACGTACGCGGTGCTGGAGTCCCGCGCCGCGATCGGCGGCACCTGGGACCTGTTCCGCTATCCCGGTGTCCGGTCGGACTCCGACATGTTCACCCTCGGCTACTCCTTCAAGCCGTGGACCGACCCGAAGGCCATCGCCGACGGCGACGCCATCCGCGACTACGTCCGCCGCACCGCCGATGAGTACGGCGTCACCGACCACATCCGCTTGCGCCACCGCGTGCTACGGGCCGACTGGGACGGCGCCAGCGCCCGCTGGACGGTGCACGCCCACCGCGACGACACCGGCGAGACGGTCGTGCTGACCTGCTCCTTCCTGTTCACCTGCGCGGGCTACTACCGCTACGACGCCGGCTACACCCCTGCGCTGCCGGGCGCCGAGCGCTTCGCCGGGCGGATCGTGCACCCGCAGCACTGGCCCGACGACCTCGACCACACCGGCAAGCGGGTGGTGGTGATCGGCAGCGGCGCCACCGCCGTGACCCTGGTGCCGGCGATGGCCGAGCGGGCCGCCCACGTCACGATGCTCCAGCGCTCACCCACGTACGTCCTGGCGTTGCCGTCGCGCGACGTGCTCGCCGACGCGCTGCGGCGCTGGCTGCCGGCGAGGGCCGCGTATCCGGTGGTGCGGTGGAAGAACGTCCTGCTCTCCACCGCCAACTTCCAGCTCAGCCGGCGTGCGCCCGCCCTGGTCCGGCGGCTGCTGCTGCGCGCCGCCCGCGGCCGGCTGCCGGCCGGCTACGACGTCGACCGGCACTTCTCGCCCCGCTACGACCCGTGGGACCAGCGGCTGTGCGTGGTGCCCGACGGCGACCTGTTCGCGGCGCTGGCGCGGGGGCGCGCGTCGATCGTCACGGACACCATCGAGACGTTCACCGAGGCCGGTGTCCGGCTCGCCTCCGGCGAGGAACTGGCCGCGGACGTCGTGGTCACCGCCACCGGGCTCAACCTGCTCGCCCTCGGCGGCATGACGCTGAGCGTGGACGGCGCGCGGGTGGACCTGCCCGGCACCGTCGCCTACAAGGGCATGATGCTCTCCGGGGTGCCGAACTTCGCGATGACCATCGGTTACACCAACGCCTCGTGGACGCTGAAGGCCGACCTGGTCGCCACCTACGTCTGCCGGCTGCTGCGGCACCTGGACCGCACCGGCCAGCAGGTCGTCACCCCGCTGCCGCCCCCCGACGGGGAGCGCGAGCCGATCATCGACCTGACGGCCGGCTACGTGCTGCGCAGCGTCGACGTCCTGCCCAAGCAGGGCACCCGGGCGCCCTGGCGGCTGCACCAGAACTATCCCCGGGACGTCCTGTTGATGCGGCACGGCCGGCTCACCGACCCCGGCGTGCGCTTCGCGCCGGCACACCGCAAAGGAGGACCGTTCGTGCGTAGGTTCGTCTTCACCGGCGGCACGGCCGTGGTGACCGGCGCCGCCAGCGGGATCGGGGAGGCCCTCGCCCACTCGCTCGCCCGCCGGGGCAGCGACCTGGTGCTGGTCGACCGCGACGCCGGCCGGCTCGACGCCGTCGTCGCGGCGGTCCGCGCCGCGTACCCCGACCGGCAGCTCACCGCCCACGTGGTCGACCTGGCCGACGCCGCCGCGACCGCCCGGGTGGCGGAGGAGATCCGGCAGCGGCACCCGGCGGTACGGCTACTGGTCAACAACGCCGGGGTGGCGCTGGGTGGGCGCTTCGACCAGGTGAGCCTGGACGAGTTCAGCTGGGTCGTCGACGTCAACTTCCGGGCCGTGGTGCAGCTGACCCACGCGCTGCTGCCCACCCTGCGGGCCGAGCCGGGCGCGCACCTGGTCAACCTGTCCAGCCTCTTCGGGATCATCGCCCCGGCGGGGCAGACCGCCTACTCGGCCAGCAAGTTCGCCGTCCGGGGCTTCACCGAGGCGCTGCGCCAGGAACTGGCCGGCGAGGGGATCGGGGTGACCTGCGTGCACCCGGGCGGCATCCGCACCCGCATCGCGCAGAACGCCCGGGTGGGCGCCGGCGTGCCCGCCGGGGAGTTCGAGACCGGCCGCCGGCAGTTCGAGCGGCTGCTGACCATCGACCCCGCCACGGCCGCCGAGGTGATCCTGCGGGGCGTGCACCGCCGCCGGGGCCGGGTGCTGATCGGCTGGTCGGCGAAGCTGCCCGACCTGCTGGCCCGGGCGGCGCCGGTGTCGTACCAGCGGGTCCTGGCCTTCGCGCTCGATCGCGTCGCGGGCGACGCCACCCGCCGGCTCACCACCGGGCGACCCGCCCCGGCGCAGCGCCAGCCCGAGGCGCCCCCGGCGCAGCGGCAGCCCGAGGCGACCCCGGCGGCCGACCCGGCCGGGGGGCCGGCGTGAGCGCCCCGGCCCGGCGCCGGCACGTCACCGTGGACGGCCGGCGGGTGTGCCACCGTGTCGACGGCGACGGGCCGCCGGTGCTGCTGCTGCACGGCATCGGCCGCACCCTGCGCGACTTCACCGAGCTGCACGAGCTGCTCGCCGAGCGGTTCCGGGTGCACAGCGTCGACCTGCCCGGCTACGGCGGTTCGTTGCCGATGGGCCGCCCCTGCACCCTGTCGGCGCTGGGCGAGTTCGCTGCCCACTACCTCGACGCCGTGGGCGTCGAGGAGCCGGCGCACGTGGTCGGCAACTCCCTCGGCGGCGCGGTCGCCATGCGCCTCGCGGCGTCCGAGCCGGCCCGGGTCGGCAGCCTGACGCTGGTCAACAGCGCCGGCTTCGGCCGGGAGGTCACCATCGTGCTGCGGCTGCTGGCGCTGCGCCCGCTGGGCCGGCTGATGCTGCGCCCCACCCGCTGGGCGGCCCGCCGCGCCGAGCGGTCCCTCTTCCACGACCCGGCGCACGCCACCGCCGAACGCGTCGCCCACGCCCTGGCGGTCGCCCGCCAGCCGTACGCCGCCCGGGTCATGCTGGAGACGGCGCGCGACCTCGGCACCTTCCGGGGCGTGCGCCCGCGGTGGCGCGAGGAGCTGCTGGCCGAGGTGCAGCGACTCGACGTGCCCACCCTGGTCGTCTGGGGCGACCGGGACCTGATCCTGCCGGCCACGCACCTCGACGCCGCCCGGGCCCGGCTGCCGAAGGCCCGCACCCACCTGTTCGCCGACTGCGGTCACCTGCCGCAGATCGAGTGCGCGGCCGAGTTCCACCGCCTGCTCGTCGACTTCTGGGCCGAGGCCGGCGCGGACGCCGCCGGCAGGTGAGCCGGCGGCGGGACGGGGAAAGCGGGCCGGGTGCCCGAGCTGACCCTCTTCCTCGGCGGTGACGTGATGACCGGCCGGGGCGTGGACGCGATCCTGCCCGCGCCCGGCCCGCCCGAGCTGCGCGAACCGGCGGTACGCGACGCCCGCGACTACGTCGACCTGGCCCGCGCCGCCAACGGGCCGGTTCCGCGTCCGGCGCCCCCGGCCTGGCCGTGGGGCCAGGCGCTCGACCTGCTCGACGAGGTGCGGCCCGACGCGCGCGTGGTCAACCTGGAGACCGCGGTGACCGGCCGGGGCGAGCACGCACCGGCCAAGGCGATCCACTACCGGATGCACCCGGGGAACCTCGGCTGCCTCGCGGCGGCCCGGCTCGACGTCTGCGCCCTGGCCAACAACCACAGCCTCGACTTCGGCCCGGTGGGGCTCACCGACACCCTCGACGCGCTCGCCGCCGCCGGCATCGCCACGGCCGGCGCCGGCCGGGACGCGGCCTCGGCCTGGCGACCCGCCCGGGTGCCCCTCGGCACGGGCGGACGGCTGCTCGTCTGGTCGGTGGCCGCGCCGTCGAGCGGGGTGCCCGCGCCCTGGGCGGCCACCGCCGGGGCGCCCGGGGTGGCGTACCTGCCGGAGGTCTCGGTCGCCTCGGCGGACGCGCTGGCGGCACGGATCGCCGCCGTGGCCGGGCCGGGGGACCGGGTGCTGGTCTCCGTGCACTGGGGCACCAACTGGGGGTACGAGGTCCCGCCCGCGCACGTCGACTTCGCCCACCGGCTCGTCGACGCCGGGGTGGACGTGGTGCACGGCCACTCGTCGCACCACCCGCGCCCCGTCGAGGTGTACCGCGAGCGGCTGATCCTCTACGGCTGCGGCGACCTGCTCGACGACTACGAGGGCATCGGCGGACGGGAGGCGTACCGGCCGTGGCTGTGGCTGCTGTGGCTGCCGACCCTCGACGCGGCCACCGGTGCGCTGCGGCGGCTGCGGGCGGCCCCGGTGCGGATGCGCCGGCTGCGGCTGGCGCGGGCCGCGCCCGATGAGGCGCGCTGGCTCGCGGGGCTGCTCGGCGGCTTCGGCCCACCGTTCGTGTCCGGGTGGGCGGTCGACGACGGCCTGCTGGCGCTGCGAGCGCGCTGACGGGTGGCGCGCGCCACCTCCGGCGGGGGCGCGGGGATGCGCCGGCGCGACGGGATCCACGATAGATACATGACGCATCCCTCCTCGCCGGGCCGGACGGCCGCGCCCTCCGCCGCCGAGCGGGCCTACCGGCACCTCAAGCGCGAGATCCTGGAGCAGATCCACCCGGGCGGCTCGCTGGTCAGCGAGGGGGAGATCGCCGAGGCCACCGGGGTCTCCCGCACCCCCGTCCGGGAGGCGCTGCTGCGCCTGGAGGCGGAGGGACTGGTCCGGCTCTACCCGAAGCGGGGCGCGCTGATCCGCCCGGTCTCCGCCCGCGAGATCAACGACGTGATCGAGGCGCGGCGGCTGGTCGAGCTGCACGCCGCCGAGCGGGTCTGGCCCCGGCGCGCGGCGCTGCGCGGCGACCTCGCCGCCCGGCTGGCCGAGATGCGCGCCGCGCACGCCGCCGGCGACCTCGCCGCGCTCATGCAGGCCGACCGGGCCTTCCACGCGACCGTGGTGGAGGCGGCCGGCAACGAGATCCTCGCCGAGCTGTACCAGCGGCTGCGCGACCGGCAGCTGCGGATGGGCGAGGCCAGCTTCCGGCTCTCGCCCGGCTGGGCCGAGACGGCGCTCACCGAGCACGCCGAGCAGGTCGCGGCGCTCGACTCCGACGACCCCCGGCGGTGGCTCGCCGCCGTCGCCGCGCACATCGACAACGCCGCGGACGTGCTGCGGACCCTGCGGTGAGGGTGCTGACCGCACCGGTCTCCTCGCGCCGGTCGGCGGGCGGCCTCGTCTGGGGCGTCGCCGTGGCCGCGTACGTGGCCGCCGTGTTCCACCGCAGCTCGCTCGGCGTCACCGGCGTCGACGCGACGCACCGCTTCGACATCAACGCCTCGGCGCTGGCCACCTTCTCCGTCGCCCAGCTCGCCGTGTACGCGGCGATGCAGGTCCCGGTCGGCGTGCTGCTCGACCGGTTCGGGTCCCGCCGGCTGCTCATCGCCGGCGGCGCCCTCATGGTGGCCGGCCAGCTCTGCTTCGCCGTCGCCACCGACGTGCCCCTGGCGATCGCCGCCCGCGTCCTGATCGGGCTCGGCGACGCGATGACCTTCATCAGCGTGCTGCGCATCGTGGCGCTGTGGTTCCCGGGGCGGCGCTACGCGATGATGACCCAGCTCACCGGCACCCTCGGCCAGCTCGGGGCGATCCTCGGCGCCGTACCGCTGGTGGCGCTGCTGCACTGGGCGGGCTGGACCCCCGCCTTCGTGACCGCCGCGGCGGTCGGGGCGAGCGTGCTGCTGATGATCGTCGTCGCCGTACGGGACACCCCGGGCGGGCCGGTCCCGGCCGGCGCGGCGCCCACCCTCGCCGGCGTCCGCCGGGAGCTGGCCGCCGCGTGGGCTGCGCCGGGCACCCGCCTGGGGCTCTGGACGCACTTCGTCACCCAGTTCTCCGGCGCCGTCTTCGCCCTGCTGTGGGGGTACCCGTTCCTCGTGCAGGGGCAGGGGCTCAGCCCGACGACGGCGGCGTCGCTGCTCACCCTGATGACGGCCGCCATGCTGCTGACCGGGCCGGTGGTCGCGCACCTGTGCGCCCGGCACCCGTTCCACCGCTCGGTGCTCGTCTTCGCGATCACCGGCGCCACCGCCGCGGTCTGGACCGTCGTGCTCGCCTGGCCGGGACGCGCGCCGGGCTGGCTGCTGGTCGTGCTGGTCCTGGTGCTCGCCGTCAACGGCCCGGCCTCTCTGATCGGGTTTGACTACGCGCGCAGCTTCAACCCGGTCAACCGGATCGGCAGTGCCACCGGGGTCGTCAACGTCGGCGGCTTCGTCGCCTCGATCGTGCTGGTGCTGGCCGTCGGCGTCGTGCTCGACCTGGCCACCCCGGCCGGCCGGGCCACCCCGGACCTGGCCGCCTTCCGGTGGGCCTTCGCCGTGCAGTACCTCCTCTGGGCGCTCGGCGCGGTCCAGGTGCTGCGCTACCGCAACGCGGCCCGCCGCGACCTAGCCGCGCGGACACCCGTCGAGCCGCCGAGCTGACCCGTCGAGCCGCCGAGCTGATCCGCCGCACCGCCGAGCTGACCCGCCGCACCGGCCGCGTGACGCCGACCGCCCTCCCGGCGCGGGGCGCGTGACCCGGCGCGGGCGTGTCCGAAGCGGCTGATCGATACGGCTTCCACGCGCGACTTCGTCACCGGCGGGTGGAGCACCGGCGCAGTGGCCCGGGTGTCGCCGGTCGCCGGCGTCGGACGTCAGCGGCGCCGGCGGCCGTGGGTGAGGTCGTCCAGCACCAGGGTCAGGCCGGCCCCGAGCAGCCAGACGTCCTTGGCCAGGCCGATGCCCTGCTGGGTGGGCCGGAGGCTGCCCGTCTCACGCATCCCCGGCGTACGCAGGTAGAGCTGCACCAGACCCGCGCCGAACGCGGCCAACCCCAGCCCGGCCAGCGCCGACGGGACGAACGGCGCGAGCAGCGCGGCACCCAGGGCGATCTCGGCCCGCGAGAGCAGCCGGGCGAACCGGTCCGGGTCGAGCCTGCCGAGCTGCGGCACCGCCCCGACAGCCATTCCGTGCACGCCCTGCGCGGCCTCGCCCTCCAGCGACCGCTTGCCCAGCCCCGAGTTGAGGACGAACGCGCCGATGCTGACCCGCAGCGGCAGATGGCTGACCCTCATGGCGTACTCCCGTCCGACTGTCGAACCGTGCCCCCGCCTACCCGCCGCCACCCGGGATAACCGCCCGGCGGGCCCGGGTGGTCCACGACGATCGGGGGTAGTTTCGGCCCGAGGGACGTGGCCGAGGTGCCGCGTCAGCGCACCGACGGACGGCGGCGCGACGCGTCGGCGTGGAGCAGGAGGAAGCGTGAGCCAGGAGGTCAGGGGAGTCATCTCCCGCAGCAAGGGTGCGCCGGTCGAGGTGACCACGATCGTGCTGCCCGACCCGGGGCCGGGCGAGGCGATCGTGCGGATCCAGTCCTGCGGGGTCTGCCACACCGACCTGCACTACCGGGAGGGCGGCATCAACGACGACTACCCGTTCCTGCTGGGCCACGAGGCCGCTGGCGTCGTCGAACAGGTCGGGCCGGGCGTCGACGGCGTCGCGCCGGGCGACTTCGTGGTGCTCAACTGGCGGGCCGTCTGCGGGGAGTGCCGGGCCTGCCGCCGGGGCCGCCCGTGGTACTGCTTCGCCACCCACAACGCGGCGCAGAAGATGACCCTCACCGACGGCACCGAACTCACGCCGGCGCTGGGCATCGGTGCCTTCGCCGAGAAGACCCTGGTGCACGCCGGGCAGTGCACCAAGGTCGACCCGGCGGCCCGGCCCGCCGCCGTCGGTCTGCTCGGCTGCGGCGTGATGGCCGGTCTCGGGGCCGCCATGAACACCGGCGGGGTCACCCGGGGCGACTCGGTGGCCGTGATCGGCTGCGGCGGCGTCGGGGACGCGGCGGTCGCCGGCGCGGCGCTGGCCGGCGCGACGACGATCGTCGCCGTGGACACCGACCCCCGCAAGCTCGACTGGGCCCGCAAGTTCGGCGCCACCCACACCGTCAACGCCCGCGAGGACGACCCGGTCGAGGCGATCCGCGCCGCCACCGGCGGCTTCGGCGCCGACGTCGTGATCGACGCGGTCGGCCGCCCCGAGACCTGGAAGCAGGCCTTCTACGCCCGCGACCTCGCCGGCACCGTCGTGCTGGTGGGCGTACCGACGCCGGAGATGACCGTCGAGGTGCCACTGCTCGACGTCTTCGGCCGGGGCGGCGCGTTGAAGTCCAGCTGGTACGGCGACTGCCTGCCCAGCCGCGACTTCCCCATGCTCACCGAGCTCTACCTGCAGGGCCGGCTCGACCTGGACGCCTTCGTCACCGAGGAGATCGCCCTGGGGCAGGTCGAGGAGGCGTTCGCCCGGATGCACCGGGGCGACGTGCTGCGCTCGGTGGTGGTGCTCTGATGGCCGCGCGCGTCGACCACGCCGTCACCTCCGGCACGTTCTCCCTCGACGGTCAGACCTTCGACGTGGACAACAACGTGTGGGTCGTCGGCGACGACACCGAGTGCGTCGTCGTCGACGCCCCGCACGACGTCGACGCGATCCTGGCCGCCGTCGGCGACCGACGGGTGCGGGCGATCCTCGCCACCCACGCGCACGACGACCACGTCCGGGTGGCCCCGGCGCTGGCCCGGGCCACCGGCGCCCCGGTGCTGCTGCACCCGGCCGACCGGGTGCTGTGGGACATGGTGCACCCCGACGAGGCACCTGGCGGGGAGTTGCGCGACGGGCAGGTCGTCGAGGTGGCCGGGACCGCGCTGAGCGTGCTGCACACGCCCGGGCACAGCCCCGGCGCGTGCAGCTTCCACGCGCCGCAGCTCGGCGTCGTCTTCACCGGCGACACGCTCTTCGCCGGCGGGCCGGGAGCGACGGGACGCTCGTACAGCGACTTCGGCACCATCGTCGCCTCGATCCGGGACCGGCTGCTCACGCTCCCACCGGAGACGGTCGTGCACACCGGGCACGGGGAGAGCACGACCGTCGTGGCGGAGGCTCCCCACCTCGACGAGTGGCTGGCCCGCGGCCACTGAGCGGGCCGGCGGTCGTCCCGGGCAGTCGCCGTACGGGCTGCCCGGGACCGCTCGGCGGCCTACCTCCCGGGCCGGGTCACGCCGGGCGGCGCACGTACATCCGGATGGTCGTGCCGGCGGCGGTCGTGTGTAGGCGCACCAGGTCGCACAGCGCCTGCACGATCACCAGCCCCCGGCCGCCGATGCCGTCCGCCGCCGGGGTCAGCCGCCCGGCCAGCGGGTCGGTCAACGAACCGTCGTCGTGGATCTCGCAGACCAGGTGCTCGGCCGTCCGCCACACGCGCAGCACACCGGCGCCCCCGGCGTGCGCGACGCTGTTGGTCGCCAGCTCGGTCACCGCGATCTGGAGGTCGGCCAACCGGTCCGCGTCCAGCCCCGCGGCCTCCCCGTGCCCGGCCACGAACCGGCGCACGGTGGTGAGCGTGTCCAGCTCGTACGCCAGCGCCGCGACCGGCTCCGTCGGGCTCGGCAGGGGCTCGTTGTAGCGGGCCACCACCTCCGCCGGGGCGTAGCGCGGACTCGGCCGTCGCCCCGCGTCGTCGACGAGCACGGGATGCGTGGCATACGCGTCGGCCAGCACGTCGGCGTCGAGCCCGGCGGTGTCGTACGGGCAGAGGATGGTCGCGTCGCGGCCGGCGAAGGCCATGTTGATCAGTGCCTCGTGCTGGGCGCACGCCGGGTACTCCGTGTCGCTGCGCCCGGCCCAGATCGGCTCGCCGATGATCCGCACCCGCCGGCCGGCGTGCTGCTCGATGAACGCCTGCAACACCCACGGGATGATCCGGCCCGGGTTCCGGCCGGCCTGCGTCATGTCCGCCCAGCGCACGGCGTCGGTGGGGCCGACCTCGGCGCGGACCCGCCGCAGGTTGGCCCCCGGCATCGCGACCAGCACCGGCTCCCCGGCGGCGAGACCGTCGGTGATGAACGGGACCGTGCCGGCGAGCAGGGCCCGCGGACCCTCGTAGAAGAACCCCTCGTGCACGAAGGCGCCCTGCTCGACCACGGCACCACCAGTCATTCGTCGCCTTCCGCTTGGCGCCTCCCACTGTAATCGTCGGTCCAGATGTCGGCCCACCGGGTGAAACATCGGCGTCGCCGCGCCGCCCACCCGACTCCGCCCCATGACCGTGACCGGGCCGACGCGGGCGTGCCGGCCAGGTCACCACCGAAGGGAAAAGGGGGTGCGTCCCCGCCCGCGAATGGGAGACATTCGTCGCCGTGCGACCCCCCGCTGAACCGGCCGCCGCGCAGGCGGCACCGGCACTCACCCCCGCCCAGAGCGCCGCCCTCGCGTACGTCCGCGCGGTGGCGCTGCGTGACCGTCCCGCCGCCCTGGCCGCCATCGCCCGCGCGCTCGCCGGCTCCGGCGTCACCCACGGTCCGGAACTGTTGATCGCGGCGGTCGGCCGGCACGGGCGGCTCACCCTCAACTTCCACCCCGACCGGCTGCTCGCCGACGGGCGTACGGTCGCGGAGGCCCTCGCCGCCGAGGGCGTCTACCGCAGCCAGTTCGAGACCGGCATCTCCAACGGCGGCCTGACCGCCTTCCCCGGCGGTGACCGGGACCGCTGGGAGGAGTCCCTCTTCGGCGGCGCCTACCAGGCACCCGGCGTACCCCTCGCGGACCGGCCGAAGTACGGCGGCCTCAACCTGCTCGACCATCCCGACGGCGCGTGCCCCCGGTTCGGCTCCTGTCACCTGCGGCTGCGTCCGCAGGTGCTCGCGCGGGCCACGTTCTGCTTCGGCGACAGCCACCTCGGGCCCCGGGACCTGGGCACCGTCGACGTCTTCGAGCCGGTGCTGGCGGCCCTGCTGGCCGCCATCGACGACACCGGGATCAGCCTCGGCGTGCCGGGCGACGTGGTGAGCCTGGCCCAGAGCCTGCTGCGCCGCCGGGAGGACGCCGGGTGGGCCCCCGGCACGGCGGGGCGCGCGCTCGACGACTACATCGAGGCCCAGATCCACGGCGAGCTGAGCCTCGCCCGCGACGTGGAGGCGATGGTCGTCGACCCGTCCTTCCGGGGCACCGAGGCCGGGGAGATCCTCGCCGCGCTCGCCCGGCGGCACGGCTTCGCCCTGCTCTGGCACGCCGGGTTCGCGCTTCCCGTCGACCGGATCGACGCCGACTTCCGGGGCCCGGCCATCCCGCCGCTGGCCGCCCGGGTGCACGCCGAGTTCGCCCGGCCGGGGGAACTGGTCGACGCCGCCCTGATCGGCCGGGCGGCGGCCTCGGTGGTCAGGGAGCCGTCCCGCTGGGCCGACCGTGGGCCGACGCACGTGACCCTCCAGCACCTCAAGCAGCTCTGGCACGTCCTGGTCCGCTTCGGCGCTCCGCGCGACGCCTAGGAACGAACGCCCGCGCCCGCCGCGCCGCCGCCCGGCCTGGGGCTCGTCGGGGCGGGGCGGGGCGTTGCTGCCCCTGCGTCCGATCCGCGTGGTGACCCCGGTCGCAGCCGACGGCGGCCGGCGCATATCCGGAATGACCGACAGGCCCGGCTGGTTGTGTCCCCCGTACCGCCGGAGCCGAAACCCGTCCGGCACGGAAGTTTCCCCTCCAGGAGTGCTCATCCAGGGAGCGCTTCGCCTGACCGAAAGGGCAACCATCGTGAAGTACGACTTCACTCGATGGCTCCCGGCCATCGCGAAGGACTCGACGGACTCGAACCGCAAGATCGCGTTGAGCGTGGTGGGTGTCGCCGCCCTCGGTGGTCTCGCCTTCGGGCCGACGGCCGTGGCCGCGCCGGTCACGTCCGCCCCCCACGAGGGCGCCGTGGCGGCGATCGAGCAGGCCACCGGCAAGAGCCGGCCGGGCGCGGCCGAGGAGTCGGCACTGACCACGGGCGGTACGACCACCAAGCCCTCCGCCGACAAGCCCAGCCGCGAGAAGCTCATCCCGCACGGCGTGCAGGGCGCCCAGTCGCGCATCCCGCTCGACGACGCGCAGCTCGCCAACGCCAAGGCCATCATCGAGGAGGCCAAGGAGAGCGGTGTGGGTGAGCGGGGCGCCGTCATCGGCATCGCCACGTCGCTTCAGGAGTCGAAGCTCTACAACCTCGGCCACCTGGGCGCGTACAACGACCACGACTCGCAGGGGCTGTTCCAGCAGCGCCCGTCGTCGGGCTGGGGCTCGCCCGAGCAGATCACCGACCCCGAGTACGCCTCGGAGGCCTTCTACCGGGCGCTCAAGAACGTGGGCGGCTGGCAGGATCTGCCGCTGACCTCCGCCGCGCAGACCGTGCAGGTCTCGGCCTACCCCTTCGCGTACGCGCAGTGGGAGGAGCAGGCGGCGGACATCGTGTCCCAGCTCTGGTGACGATCGCGTGACACCGGCCGGTCCCCGCCTCGGGGGCCGGCCGGTCGCGTCCATGCCGACGAAGCCCCCGCATCGGGCTTGCCGTCCCGTATCCGGTCTGCCGCTCCGTGTCCGGCCTGCCGTCCTGCATCCGGTCTGCCGCCCCGGCCGCAGCCGGCGCAGCGTCTCGTCGTGGTGGCCAGCGCGAGCCCTGTCGAGCTGCCCCGTCCACGAGACCGCCTTCGAGGTCCGGGCCCGCGACGCCAGCGGGATCACCGGTGGAACACCATGGGTGTCTCCCGGCCCCGGTGACACCCATGGTGTTCCACCGGTGGCCGTCGCCAGCGTCCCTGCTTCCGAGCCCGTCCGCTGCGGCTCGACTCCGACTCCGATTCCGCCGCGACGGACGCCAGCCTCCTCGCGCCGGGATTGCGGGTCCGGTCTGCGTCCGTTCCGTTTCCTGGTGCCGTGAGATCTTGGTAGGGATGTGCCCCTCCCGGGGGCGTGAAGCTACCAAGATCGCGGTCGGTCACGGTTACGCCTACCTGCGTCGCGTGTCCGGTTGTGGCGCAGGCGTGCGGGGAGTGCGGCTGGGCTGTGCTCGTCTGGTCCGGGGTGGGTGCGGTGTCCGGTTTGGGGGTGTGGTCGGGGACATCGTGAGGGCGGAATCGTGGCGGGGGTGGGGTCGTTACACCCTGCGTACGACCGAGCAGGGCCACGCGCCGGGCCACGTCGCCCGCCCCGGCGGGCAAGTCCCAAGGCGATGTCGCCAGGGTCGGGATGGCGGGCCCCGGGGTCCCGGAATGGTGGCGGGCCGGTGGTCGTTACACATGGTCCGGCCGACGTGAGGGCAACCCCCCGCCCCACGAAACAGCCCGGGTCTTTGCGACCGGCACAGGTTCGGGCCTCCGGTCGTCACGGCCGATCTGATCTTTCTCCAGCCGGACGCCGGGGACCTTTTCTTCGGTGCGACCGTCGGAGATCTTTCCTCCAGTCGGACGCCGGAGGTCCCTCCGGTTCGACTGGGCATCCCCCTGGAGTTCCTTGGGCGCCGGACGGTGCTTGCACCCGCGTGAAAGCCGATCCCCCTTCGGTGTGTGGGTGCCGACCCCCGAATGGAGCATCTGTGATGAACACGATCATTCGTAACAGCGTTCTCGGTATCGCCGGTCTGGCGTTCGCCGGTGGTGTGGCCGCCGGCCCGATGACCGACAGCACCCCGACGACTGTCGACACCACGCCCGTGGCGGCTGTGGCCATGCAGGCTGACAAGCCGGCCGTGGACAAGGGCAAGCTGGTGCCGCACGGTGTGCAGGGCGCCCAGTCGCACATCGACCTGTCCGATGAGCAGGTGGGCAACGTGAAGGCGATCATCGCGGCGACGAAGAAGGCCGGCATGGACGAGCGGGCCGCCGTCGTCTCCATCGCGACCGCCCTGCAGGAGTCGAAGCTGGAGAACCTGGGTCATCTGGGTGACCGCAACGACCATGACTCGCAGGGCCTGTTCCAGCAGCGTCCGTCCAGTGGTTGGGGCACGGTCGAGCAGATCACCGACCCCGAGTACTCGACCACCGCGTTCCTGAAGGGTCTCAAGCAGGTCGACGGGTGGCAGGACATGCCGCTGACGAAGGCCGCGCAGACCGTGCAGGTGTCGGCGTACCCGGACCACTACGCCCAGTGGGAGCAGATGGCCGCCGACCTGGTCGCCGAGCACTGGAACAGCTGACCCGAGCAGTGTGAACGACTGCCGCTGGCCGGCACCCCCCGGGGTGCCGGCCAGACGCATGCCCGGAGCCGGGAGGCGCGGAGTCAGCCCGGTTGCGCAGGCGGGAGCCGTACCGTCCGGTCGCGCCAGCGCGAGAGGGACTGGCACCGGCCCGGGGCGGACGGGAAAGCATCGACCCGGCGATGCTGGTGCACGCCAAGCCGACGCCGGCGATCTGCGCCGTGGCCGTCGTCGTACCGGTCAGGGGCGGTGGGCGTGGCCGGCGGTCAGGGGCGGCGGGCTGGTTGGCGGTCAGGGACGCCGACCGTCGTGACCCCGAAAAGGGGCGGCGGGCTGTCGTGATGCCGGTCAGGGCCGACCGTCGTGAGGCAGGTCAGGGCGCCCGCTGTCGTGCAGCCGGTCACGGCGGCGGGCTGTCGTGACGCCCGTCAGGGACGGCGGTCGTCGTGACGGCGGTGGCCGAGGGTGACGTCGACCAGGGCCGCCACCAGCGCGAGGGCGATCACCCCGGCGGCCAGCAGCAGCGAGTGCCGGAACGCGAGCGGGAAGTCCCCATCGCTGGCGGCCAGCGAGGAGAAGAAGACCGAGCCGACGGCGGCGATGCCGGCGGCGGAACCGATCCGCTGGCCGGTCTGGAGCATGCCCGCCCCGCTGCCCGCCTGCCGCACCGGCACCTGGGACAGCGTCAGGGTCTGGTTCGGCGCGATCACCAGGCCGCTGCCCAGCCCGGCGACCAGCAGGGGAGCGGCGGTCAGCCACGGCACGGGTACGCCGCCGGGGGCCAGGTCGAGCACGACGACCACCGCCCCGAGCCCGAGCACCACGGTGAGCAGCCCGACCGCGACCAGCGGGCGCCCGTAGCGGTCGACGATCCGGCCTCCGAGCGCCGACGCCGCGGCCGAGCCCAGCGCGAACGGGGTGATGGCGAGGCCGGCGACCAGCGCGCTGTAGCCGAGGCCGTTCTGGAGATAGAGCGTGAAGACGAAGAAGATCGCGGTGAACCCGCCGAAGTAGACCAGCGCGATCAGCGCGCCCAGGGCGTACGACCGGAAGCCGAACAGCCCCAGGTCGAACAGCGGCTCCTGGCGTCGGGCGTACCACCGTTCCCACGCCCCGAAGCCGGTCAGGGTGAGCAGCCCCACGGGCACGAGCAGCCACTTCGCCGGGTTCCGCCACTCCTGCTGCACCAGCGGCAACAGCACGAGCAGCACTCCGGCACCGAGCAGCAGCACCCCGACGGGGTCCAGCCGCCGGTGGTCGCGCGGCCCGGCCGGCCGGGCGGGGAGCAGCCGCCAGCCGAGGACCACCGCCAGGACGCCCACCGGCACGTTGACGAAGAACACCCACCGCCAGCCGTGTTCCTCGCCGCCGACGGCGATCAGCAGGCCACCGAGCAGCGGGCCGACGGCCGTGGAGATCCCGATGGTGGCGCCGAGCAGCCCGAACGGTCGGCCCCGCTCGGGGCCCAGGAAGAGCTCCTGGATCAGCCCGGTGACCTGCGGGTTGACCACGCCGGCGGCGGCGCCCTGGAGCAACCGGGCCGCGATCAGCCAGGCGGGGGAGGGCGACAGCCCGGCCAGCGCGCTGGCCAGCGTGAACAGGGCGATCCCGAAGACGAACGCGCTGCGCCGGCCGCGCGCGTCGCCGAAGCGGCCGGCGGAGACCAGCACCAGCCCGAACGTCAGCGCGTATCCGGACAGCACCCACTGCAGGTCGCTGGGGGAGGCCCCGAGGGCGCGGTCGATCGACGGTACAGCGACGTTGACGATGCTCACGTCGAGCAGCGTCATGAAGGCGGCGACCAGCCCGACCCCGAGGGCCTGCCAGCGCCGCCGGTCGTCCGGGGACGCGTCGGGCTCGGCCGGCGGCGTACCCGCCGGGCTCATCGTGCCTCCCGTGGACCGGTGAACGGGCATCGCTGAGCGCTACCCCGGTCCCCGGGAGGCGAACCATCACGTGGCGGGCGGCGGCTCACGCCATCTGGCGGGCACAGAACCGGGGTCCGAAGTCCAGCCCGGCCATGGGGGAGTCCTCCCGGTGCAACAGGTTCTTCTCGGTGAGCTGGTGCAGCGGCTCGCGCAACTGCTCCTCGGTGAGGCCGGCCTCCTCGGCGATGAGGTCCGGGTACGGCACCTGCCCTCGGGCCTCCAGCGCCGCGACCGCGTCGTACACCCGTTCCTCGACATCCGACAGTTGCACCTGCCGCATGGCCCTTCCTCCTTCGCCTGTCCCGCCCCCCGTGCGGGCGGTTGCGCCGCGCGGTTACCCGGTGGGCGTCCGAAGATGCCCACCCGATCGGGCGGTGCCGCCGGTCGCGCCGACGCTGCCCGCGCCTCGCGGCTTGCCCTAGGCTGCACCAGTGATCGTCTGGGATCTCGCCGTCGTCGGCGCCGGCCCCGCCGGGCTCACCGCCGCCCGTGCCGCCGCCCGCGCCGGCCTGCGCACGCTGGTCGTCGAGCGCGCCGCACACCCGCGCTACAAGACCTGCGGGGGCGGCCTGATCGGCACGTCGCTGGCGGCGGTGGCCGGCCGGATCGAGGTGCCGGCGCACGACCGGGTCGACCGGGTGACGTTCACCCGGGACGGGCGGCGCCGGTTCACCCGCCACCATCGCGGCGGGCCGCTGGTGAGCATGGTGCGCCGGGAGGAGTTCGACGACCGGCTGCGCGCCGCCGCGGTCGCCGCGGGCGCCGAGGTCCGCGAGCGGGTCGCGGTCCGCGCCGTCGAGCAGGACCCCGACGTCGTACGCCTCAGGCTCGCCGACGGGGACACGGTGCACGCGCGGGCGGTGATCGGGGCGGACGGTTCCTCGGGCGTGACCGCACGGCACGTGGGGGCCCGTTACCGGCAGGTGGACCTGGGGCTGGAGCTGGAGCTGCCCGTGCCGCCGCGGGAGCAGGCCCGTTGGCGGGGCCGCCTCCTGCTGGACTGGGGTCGCCTGCCGGGCTCGTACGCCTGGGTCTTCCCGAAGGGCGACCGGCTGACGGTCGGCGTGATCGCGGCCCGGGGTGAGGGGGAGCGGACCAGGGCCTACCTGCGGGGGTTCGTCGAGCGGCTGGGCCTGTCCGGGGTGGAGCCGGCGCACGACTCCGGTCACCTGACGCGCTGCCGGGCCGAGGACTCGCCGCTGCGCCGGGGGCGGGTGCTGGTCGCGGGCGACGCGGCCGGGCTGCTGGAGCCGTGGAGCCGGGAGGGGATCAGCTACGCGCTGCGTTCCGGCGAGCTGGCCGGCGCGGCGGTCGCGGCCGGTGACCTGGCGGGGTACGAGCGTGCGGTCGCCCGGGACCTGGTGCCGTCGATGCGCGCCGGGCATCGGCTGCTCGACGTGTTCGCCCGGCGGCCGGAGGTCTTCCACGCGTTGTTGGCCACCCCGCCGGGCTGGCGGATGTTCGTGCGGTTCTGTCAGGGCCGGGCGAGCTTCGACGAGACGCTGGACCGCGCGCCGGTCCGGGCGGCCCTGGCGCTGCTGGACCGGTAGGGCGGGTGGTCCGGGGCCCGCCCCCGGCGACGTGATCCGCCCGGCCCGGCCAGGCCGTCGAGCACGACCTGGCCGTGGGGCCGACCCGGAGCCCGCCCCACCGTTCCACCCAGGATCCTAGGATGCTTTAGCGGTGGTGTGCGCCGCCACCACCGCACAGAATGATGACGTCGAGGGAGAGCAGCCATGACAGAGGACCACTCCGGGGTGTCGTTCACCGACGACGAGTACCGCTTCCTGCGGCACGTGCGCTTCGGCGAGCTACCGCCCGCGGTCCGTCCGGAGGAGCGCACCGCGCTGACCGAGACCGACCCGCGGCGGGACCAGCCGGATCCGGGCGACGAGCGCGACCGGTGGGACCTGCGGCACGGGGCCTGACCGACCGCCACGGAAGCTGAAACGTTCGCCCTCCGCTCGAAGCCGGTCACCGACGACGGGGACCCGCCGACGCCGCCGCGCCGGGTGAAAACCGGGCGGGGTCGCCGCGCCGGCGCTGCTAGGGTTGCCGCCATGGCACGAGGTATCTGGTCGCAGAAGGTCCGCTCCGCCCGCTGACGGCGGCGCCTTCCCTCTGCTGAGTCCGCGCTCGCCGTCCCGGTCCCGCCGGGCGGCCGCCTGCTGCTGCCCGGCTCCACCACGAGCTGCGGAGCACCGTTGAACCTCACCCCGAACCCCGAAGCCATCTCGCTGCCCGTCACCGCGGGCGGTGTCGCACATGTCCGCGCCGACGGCGTCACCGTCGTACGGGGGTCCCGCCGGGTCCTGACCGACGTGTCGGTGACCGTCTCCGCCCGGTCGCGGGTCGCCGTCGTCGGCGAGAACGGCCGTGGCAAGACGACGCTGTTGCACGTGCTCGCCGGGCTGATCGCCCCCGACGAGGGCACCGTGCACCGGGCGGGCACGATCGGCCTGGCCCGCCAGGAGCTGGCCGTGCGCGACGGCACGACCGTCGGCACCCTGACCTCGCAGGCGCTGGCCGCGTCGTTCGCGGCCCTCGCCGCGTTGGACGAGGCGTCCCGCGCCCTGGCGGCCGGCGATCCCGGTGCCGGGGACCGCTACGCCGCCGCGCTCGACGTCGCCACCAGCCTCGACGCGTGGGACGCCGAGCGCCGCGTCGACGTCGCGCTCGAGGCCCTGGGTGCCTGCACGGACCGCCGACGTGCGCTGTCGACGCTCTCGGTCGGGCAGCGCTACCGGGTGCGGCTGGCCTGCCTGCTCGGCGCGCGCCACGACGTGCTGCTGCTCGACGAGCCGACCAACCACCTCGACGCCGACGGGTTGGACTTCCTGACCCGCAGGCTGCGCGAGCACGGCGGCGGCCTCGCCGTCGTCAGCCACGACCGGGCGCTGCTGCGTGACGTCGCGGACCGGTTCCTCGACCTCGACCCGACCCGCGACCGGACGCCGCGCCTGTACGCCGGCGGCTACGACGCCTGGCAGGACGCCCGGCGGCGTGACCGCGAATCGTGGGAGCAGGACTACGACGAGCAGCAGGCCGAGCATCGCCGGCTGACGGACGCGGTGACGAAGGCCCGCGACCGGCTCTCCACCGGCTGGCGGCCGGACAAGGGAACCGGCAAGCACCAGCGCCAGTCCCGCGCGCCGGGCGTCGTGCAGGCACTGAACCGGCAGCAGGACACCCTGCGGGCGCACCGGATCGACGTGCCGGAGCCGCCGCCGACGTTGCGGTGGCCCGACCTGGGCGTCCGCCCGGGGGCGCCGCAGGTGCGGGCGTACGGCGTGGTCGTCGACGGGCGCCTGGCGGGTCCCGTCGACCTCAGTCTCGACGGCGGTGACCGGCTGCTGGTCACCGGAGCGAACGGCGCCGGAAAGTCCACGCTGCTCGCGGTGCTGGCCGGGGCGCTCGAACCCACGGCCGGGCACGTGCGGAGGGCGACCGGGGCACGGATCGCCCTGATCACCCAGGAGACCGCCGAGCACGACCCCGGCCTCACCGCGCGTGAGGTGCAGGCCCGTCACGTGGGGCGGCTGGTGGCCCGCGGGGTGCTCCGCGACGCCGAGACGGTCGGGCTCGGGGCGCTGGGGCTGCTGGACTCCGAAGCGATGCGTACGCCGGTCGGGCGGATGTCGCAGGGGCAGCAGCGGCGCCTCGACCTGGCGTTGGCGTTGGCCGGGCGGCCCGGCCTGATCCTGCTCGACGAGCCGACCAACCACCTGTCGTCGGCGCTGGTGGACGAGCTGACGGCGGCGATCCGCGAGACGAGCGCCGCCGTGGTGGTGGCCACGCACGACCGGCAGTTGCTGCGGGACCTCGCCGACTGGCCGCGCCTGGAGATCGGGGGCGGGGTCACCGGCCGCGACCCACGCTGATCCGGCTGCATCCGGCCGGACACGCGAACGGGCCGTGGGCGATCCGCCCACGGCCCGTCCGGCGCTGGATCAGAAGACCGGCACGCCCTCGCGTACCAGCCGCCAGTTCGGCTGGTGGAAGTCGACCGGGTCGATGGTGCCCCTGGCCTGCGCCCAGTCGATCAGCAGCTGGCGGATCTCCTGCTGCTCGTTGTAGACCTGGGTCTTCACGATGCCGGGGAAGTTGCCGCCGCCGCTGCGCCGGTAGTTGTTGACCGCCACCACGAACTGCGCGTTGTCCGCCACCGGCGTGTCGGTGCCGGGCAGCACCAGGCGGGTGAGGCGCTGGCCCACCGGCCTGGAGATGTCGATGTCGTAGTCCAGGCCGGAGACGACGTCGTAGTTGTAGTCCGGCACGGCCGGGTCGCTGATCGTCGCCGGGTCGACCGGGGCGCCCGGGGCGAGGGTCCGGAAGTACTTCGCCGAGTACTCCAGGTAGGTGCGTACCTCGGCGCCGCTGAGCACGACGGCTTCGAGGGTGTTGTCGAAGACGTAGAGCCCGGCCACGTCGCGGATCTTGACGTCGCCGGCGGGGAAGACGGCGGTGCGGCTGAACGGCGCCGCGATCGACAGGACCGGGAGGTCCGCGTACGAGGTGCCGACCAGCGCCTGACCGACGACCTCGGTCTGGACGTGGTTGATGAAGTCCAGGATCGGGGTGTCCTTGTAGCGGCTCTCAGCCGCCGACAGCTCCACGGTGGAGCGGGCGACGACCTGGTTGACGTACGCCACGGTCTTCTGGTGCTGTGCCCGCACGGCCGCGAGGACCTTCGGGTCCTCGACCACCGTGTTGGTGTTCAACAGGGCGGCGGTCTTCTTGGTGATCTTCCAGCTACCCCACTCGCGGGTGAGCGTGAAGTCCATCCGGCTCAGCCGCTGGCCCCACTTCGACGGCTCGGTGAGCAGCACCTGCTCGCCGGTGCGCTCGTTGGTCACGAACTTCTCGGCGACCTCGGCGTGGGCGTGGCCGAACAGGATCGCGTCGATGCCGGGGACACGCTGGGCGATCAGCGCCGTCGGGTTCTCGATCGGCAGCTCGGGGCCGTAGCTGGAGGTGCCGCTGTCGCCGCCGTGGGCGGAGATCAGCACGATGTCGGCGCCGCGCGCCCGCATGATCGGCACGTACTTCGCCGCGGTGGCGATCATGTCGTCGAACCGCAGCCTGCCCTCGACGTTGGCCCGGTCCCAGATCGCGCTGCCCGGGTTGGTCAGGCCGAGGATACCGACGCGCAGCGGCGGCGCGGCGAAGCCGACGGAGACCTTCTTGATGACGTACGGCAGGAAGGCCGGCTTGCCGGTGGCCACGTTGACGGCGTTGGCGGCCAGCGCCGGGAAGCCCAGCTGCGAGATCCACTTCGCCAGCAGCGGCAGGCCGTAGTTGAACTCGTGGTTGCCGAGCGTCACGGCGTCGTAGCCGAGCACGTTCATCGCGTTGGCCATCGGGTGCGTCTCACCGGTGCTGGTGATCGGCTCCTGCTTGGCGTAGAAGGTGGCCAGCGGGGTGCCCTGGATGGTGTCGCCGGCGTCGAGCACCAGCGTCGCCTTGCCGCGCCGCTCGGCGCGGATCTGCTTGACCAGCGCGGCCAGCTTGGCGACGCCGACGTCGTTGTGCTTGCTGTCGTCGTACTCGGCGTCGGAGTAGTAGTCCCAGTTGTAGACGTTGCCGTGGGTGTCCGAGGTGCCGAGGATCGTGAGGTCCCAGGTCCGCGACCGGGCCGCGCCGGCCGCCTGGGCGGGGGTGGCGGCGATCAGCGGGACGCTCGCCGCCGCGGCCGCGGCGGCGAGCACCGTCCGACGCGACGGGCCGGAGGGAGAGGTCATGAGGTGCCCTTCCGTGGGGGTTCGCGACGCCCGGTGAGCGCCGAGCGCACCATAAACGAGGCGTCGCCCCTGCTGCCACAGCAGCCCCGGGTGTTTCATCCCACCGCCGGGTAGGGCCCACCGGTGTAACACCGGGGCCGCCGTTTCCGCTCGCCGTCGCAGGGTAGGGCGGTGGAAGACCCACACCCGACCGGTGCGCGAGGAGACGTCGGTGAGCGAGGACCAGCACACCCAGCAGGACCCCACGAGCCAGTACGGCCAGCAGGAGGGACAACCGAAGCAGCAGCAGACGCCGCCCGGCTCGACTCAGGAGATGACCCCGAAGCCGGATCACGGCGAGGAGTCGTACCGCGGCAGCGGCAAGCTCGAGGGGCGGCGGGCGGTGATCACCGGTGGCGACTCCGGCATCGGCCGCGCCATCGCCATCGCGTACGCCCGGGAGGGCGCCGACGTGCTCATCTCCTACCTCAGCGAGGAGGAGGACGCCGACGCCCGCGAGACCGTCCGGCTCGTCGAGGAGGCCGGCCGCAGGGGCATCGCGGTACGCGGCGACATCATCGTCCAGCGCCACTGCCAGGAGTTGATCGAGCGGGCCGTACGCGACCTCGGCGGCATCGACATCCTGGTCAACAACGCGGCCTACCAGATGGCGCAGGAGGACGGCATCCTCGGCATCAGCGACGAGCAGTTCGACCGCGTGCTGAAGACCAACCTGTACGCGATGTTCTGGCTCTGCCGGGCGGCCGTGCCGCACCTGCCCGAGGGTTCGGCGATCATCAACACGTCGTCGATCCAGGCGTTCGACCCGTCGCCGCAGCTGCTGGACTACGCCACCACCAAGTCGGGGATCGCCAACTTCACCAAGGCGCTCGCCGCCGACCTGGCCGAGCGGGGAATCCGGGTGAACGCGGTGGCGCCCGGTCCGATCTGGACGCCGCTCATCCCGGCCACCATGCCGCAGGAGAAGGTCGAGAAGTTCGGCCAGGACACCCCGGAGGGCCGCCCGGGCCAGCCGGCCGAGCTGGCCCCGGCGTATGTCTTCTTCGCCTCCCAGGAGTCCAGCTACGTCACGGGCGAGATCCTCGGCGTGACGGGCGGCCGCCCCACGAAGTGACCCCGCCCCGCCCCCGGCCCCGCCCCTTGACCTGGTGTCCCTTGGCCCGCCCCCTGGCCCTGGCCCTGGCCGATCATGCAGCGATGGTGCCTGACGGAAGGTGCGCACCGTCGCCTCCCGCCCACCACGACTGCATGATCGACGAGGGTGGGCGGGGCAGGGGTCAGCGGGGCCAGGGGACCAGGCGGGTGCGTACCTGGGCTATGGCGGCGGGGTCCAGGCCGTAACGGGCGAAGCGGCGGTCCGGCAGCCGGTCCAGGTATCGGCCGGCCGCCCGTACGTCCTCGTCGTCCAGGGCCGGGTCGAGTTGGCGGGCCAGCTCCAGCAACTCCGCCACGCCGTGGTGCTCGAGGGCGGCCGCGACGTCGATGTAGTCCCGGACCTCCCGCCGGTTGACCAGGGCGGCGGTCTTGTTCGCCATCAGGTCCCGCACGTCCATCACCGGCCCGAGATCCATGACCACCGGACTGCGGTGCCGGTCCAGGCGGGCCAGGCTGAGCCGGATGAGTCGCCCGTCCCGGCTCACCACGAAGTCCCGCAGGTCCCGGTCGAAGCCCTCGAACAACTCGGCCAACTCGCTGTCCGGGTCGGCGTCGGTCACCTCGAACCCGGCCCGTTCCAGTGCCGCCCGCACCCCGTCCGCCGCCGCGGCGGCGGCCCCCTCCACGTCCGCGAAGAGATCCACGTCCTCCGTCGGGCGGGTCACCAGCCCGTGCGCGGCCCACGCCACCCCGCCGCCGAGCACGAACCGGTGCGGCCCCGCGGCGGACAGCGCCACCCGGGCCACCTCGCGGTAGAACTCGTGCGGGTGCGCGCTACTCACGCCGTACGCAGCCCCCGGTGGCGGCTCTCCCACGCCTGGCGTACGCCCCGGGGCAGGTTGAGCAGCCGCCACACCCGGCGCAGCGTGCGCCCGTCGATGAGCAGCCGGAGGTCCTCCGCGCGGGTGGTCTCGCGCAGCACGTTCTCGTACATCCAGAGCAGTTCGTCCGGATCGCCCAGGTCGAAGGTGCGGTCCGCGTTCCACATCAGCCGCACCGGCAGCTCCACCACACCACGGGTGGGACCGGTCAGCTCGGCGAGCGTGCGGGCCACCACGGCGGGCCGGCCCGGGCGGGCCAGGTGGGCCGCGCGGGTCGGTGCGGGGGATAGGGCCTGCATGCTGTCAGGGTAACCCCAGGTCGGGCCGCTTGGGACTGTGGCTGCGGCCGGGTCGGGGATGTTGTGGTCGCGTCGCGTCTGTCGGTGTCTGACTTTGTGGTGGTGATCCGGCTGCGGCTCCTTTTCCGGCCCCGCCCGCTCGTGTTCCGGTTGGTGGCTCCCTTACGGCACCGGGTCCAGGTCCGGTTCCGGGACCGGGTCCGGGGGGATCTCGGTAGGGACGTGCCCCTCCAGGGGCCGGTAGCTACCAGGATCTGCGGCGAGTCGCCGCCGTATCCGGCTGCGTGGGCTGTCCGGTTCGTGGCGGGTGTCCGGATGGCTTGGTCGGGTCTGCGGTGGCAGGTTTCGGTTGGTTGGTGGTGTCCGGTTTGGGGGTGTGGTCGGGGACATCGTGAGGGCGGAATCGTGGCGGGGGTGGGGGCGTTACACCCTGCGTACGACCGAGCAGGGCCACGCGCCGGGCCACGTCGCCCGCCCCGGCGGGCAAGTGCCAAGGCGATGTCGCCAGGGTCGGGATGGCGGGCCCCGGGGTCCCGGAATGGTGGCGGGCCGGTGGTCGTTACACATGGTCCGGCCGACGTGAGGGCAGCCCCCCGCCCCACGAAAACAGCCGGCCTCCTCCGACCGCACAGGTTCGGGCATCCGGCCGACACGGCCGACCTGATCTTTCCTCCAGTCGGACGCCGGGAGGTCCCTCCGGTTCGACTGGGCATCCCCCTTGATCTTCTTGGGCGCCGGACGGTGCTTGCACCCGCGTGAAAGCCGATCCCCCTTTTCGGCGTGTGGGTGCCGACCCCCGAATGGAGCATCTGCGATGAACACGATCATCCGTAACAGCGTTCTCGGTATCGCCGGTCTCGCGTTCGCCGGTGGTGTGGCCGCCGGCCCGCTCACCGACACCGCGCACAGCCCGAGCGTGGACGCCACGGCTGTCGCCGTCGCCACCGTGCAGGCCGACAAGCCCGACATGGCCAAGCTGGTCCCGCACGGTGTGCAGGGCGCCCAGTCGCACATCGACCTGTCCGACGAGCAGATGGGCAACGTGAAGGCGATCATCGCGGCGACGAAGAAGGCCGGCATGGACGAGCGCGCCGCCGTCGTCTCCATCGCGACCGCCCTGCAGGAGTCGAAGCTGGAGAACCTGGGTCACCTGGGTGACCGCAACGACCACGACTCGCAGGGCCTGTTCCAGCAGCGCCCGTCCAGTGGTTGGGGCACGGTCGAGCAGATCACCGACCCCGAGTACTCGACCACCGCGTTCCTGAAGGGCCTCAAGCAGGTCGACGGGTGGCAGGACATGCCCCTGACGAAGGCCGCCCAGACCGTGCAGGTGTCGGCGTACCCGGACCACTACGCCCAGTGGGAGCAGCAGGCCGCCGACCTCGTCGCCGAGCACTGGAACAGCTGACCCGCAACCACGGACACAGACTTTCCACCACAAGGGGGATCGCTGGCCGGCACCCGAACCCGGGGTGCCGGCCAGCGGCACATCCACCGCCGGGGAACATCGCGGCCCGCCGGCTGGTTGAATGAGGTGTCGGTGTGTCCAGTGTCCCCGGGCCTCACCTAAATTGCCTTCGCGGAATACCGTCCGGCTGGAGCCGCGTCGCGCCACTCGCCGAGAGGCGACCTGCACACCGACACCAGCGCCGCCCCCGAGCCTCAGGGCCCGGGGGCGGCGTCGTGTCGTCTGGCGCCCGTACCCCTGGCGGGGCCGACGGCCGGTCGCGGACGAGAGCATCAGGGCGCGAGCTGGCGCGCGGACATTGGGCCTCGGGGTGGTGAGCCGGCGTGTGGGCGTGGACCTCGGGGTGGTGATCGGCGGGCACGGGTCGCGGTGCCCGGCGGCCTGGCCTATGTTCATGGTGGCGACGTCACACGGGCCGGGAGAGGGGGTGTCGCGTGGGCCTGCGGACCTTCATCCAGGGCTGGCCGGTCTACCGGCAACTCACCGGCACCGACCCGCTGGGCCGGGGCGCCGCGGCGCAGTCGGGGCGGTCGGCGGAGCTGACTCCCCGCACCGAAGCCGCCGACAGCGTGGCCCGCTCGGTCTGCCCCTACTGTGCGGTGGGCTGCGGCCAGCGCGTCTTCGTGAAGGACGGCGCGGTCACCCAGATCGAGGGCGACCCGGACAGCCCGATCTCCCGGGGCCGGCTGTGCCCGAAGGGGTCCGCCAGCAAGAGCCTCGTGACCAGCCCGCTGCGGCAGACGAAGGTCCGCTACCGGCGGCCCTACGCCACCGAGTGGGAGGACCTGGGGCTCGACGTCGCGCTCGACATGATCGCCGACCGGATCCTCGCCGCGCGGGCGGAGACCTGGGAGGACGTCGACGCGCAGGGCCGGCCGCTCAACCGCACGCTGGGCATCTCCAGCCTGGGCGGCGCGACGCTGGACAACGAGGAGAACTACCTCATCAAGAAACTGTTCACGGCGATGGGGGCGCTCCAGATCGAGAACCAGGCGCGCATTTGACACTCCGCCACCGTCCCCGGTCTGGGGGCCAGCTTCGGTCGCGGTGGCGCGACGGACTTCCAGCAGGACGTCGCCAACGCTGACGTCGTCATCATCCAGGGCTCGAACATGGCCGAGGCACATCCGGTGGGCTTCCAGTGGGTGATGGAGGCCAAGCGGCGCGGCGCCAGGGTGTTCCACGTCGACCCGCGGTTCACCCGCACCAGCGCGCTGGCCGACACGTACCTGCCGATCCGCGCGGGCTCCGACATCGTGCTGCTCGGTGGCGTGGTGCGGCACATCCTGGAGAACGAGCTGGACTTCCGGGAGTACGTGCTGGCGTACACGAACGCCGCGACGATCGTCAGCGAGCGCTTCGTCGACACCGAGGACGGCGACGGCTTCTTCTCCGGCTTCGACCCCGGGACGGGCAGCTACGTCCAGGACTCCTGGCAGTACGCGGGCCACGAGTCGGACTCCGGCAGCGGGCACACCGCCAAGGAGCGCGACACCGCCGCGGGGCTGCGCCACGAGTCGCACGGCGCCCAGGTGAGCGGGCAGGTCGAGCGGGACGAGACGTTGCAGCATCCGCGCTGCGTCTACCAGATCCTCAAGCGGCACTTCGCCCGCTACACCCCCGAGATGGTGGAGCGGGTCTGCGGCATCCCGCGGGAGAAGTTCCTGGAGCTGGCCGAGGCGTGGACGGCCAACTCGGGTCGGGAGCGCACCGGCGTGCTGATCTACTCGGTGGGGTGGACGCAGCACAGCGTCGGCGTGCAGTACATCCGTACGGGCGCGATCATCCAGCTGTTGCTGGGCAACATGGGCCGCCCCGGCGGGGGCATCCTGGCGCTGCGGGGGCACGCCAGCATCCAGGGCTCCACCGACATCCCGACGCTGTTCAACCTGCTGCCCGGCTACCTGCCGATGCCGCACCACGCCGACCATCCCACCTTCGACGAGTGGGTGGACAGCATCCGCCACCCGGGTCAGAAGGGCTTCTGGGGCAACGCCCGCGCCTACGCGGCGAGCCTGCTGAAGGCGTACTGGGGGGACGCGGCGACGCCCGAGAACGACTTCTGCTACGGGTACGTGCCCCGGATGACCGGCGACCACGGGACGTACCAGCAGGTGCTGAACATGATCGACGGGAAGGTGCGGGGCTACTTCCTGCTCGGCCAGAACCCGGCGGTGGGCTCGGCGCACGGCCGGGCGCAGCGCCTCGGCATGGCCAACCTGGACTGGCTGGTGGTCCGCGACCTGTTCATGATCGAGAGCGCGACGTTCTGGCGCAACAGCCCGGAGGTCGCCACCGGCGAGATCGTGCCGGAGCAGTGCGGGACGGAGGTGTTCTTCCTGCCGGCCGCCTCGCACGTGGAGAAGGAGGGCACCTTCACCCAGACCCAGCGGCTGTTGCAGTGGCGGGAGAAGGCCGTGGACGCGCCGGGCGACGCCCGCTCCGAGCTGTGGTTCTTCTACCACCTGGGGCTGCGGCTGCGGGAGAAGCTGGCCGGCTCCGACCTGCCGCGCGACCGGGCGCTGCTCGACCTGGCCTGGGATTATCCGACGCACGGCCCGCACGCCGAGCCGGTCGCCGAGGCGGTGCTGCGCGAGATCAACGGCTACGAGGTGGCGACCGGCCGCCCGCTGTCCGCGTTCGCCGAGGCCCGCGACGACGGTTCCACCGCCGTCGGTTGTTGGATCTACTCCGGGGTGTACGCCGACGGCGTCAACCAGGCGGCGCGGCGACGGTCGCGCCACGAGCAGGACTGGGTGGCCGCCGAGTGGGGCTGGGCGTGGCCGGCGAACCGGCGCACCCTCTACAACCGGGCCTCGGCCGATCCGCAGGGCCGGCCGTGGAGCGAGCGCAAGCGCTACGTCTGGTGGGACGAGGCGGCCGGGCAGTGGACCGGCTACGACGTGCCGGACTTCGAGCGGACCAAGCCGCCGACGTACCGGCCGCCGGAGGGCGCGTCCGGCCCGGAGGGGATCGCCGGCGACGACCCGTTCGTCATGCAGGGCGACGGCAAGGGCTGGCTGTACGCGCCCAGCGGCGTGCTCGACGGCCCGCTGCCGACGCACTACGAGCCGGCCGAGTCGCCGGTGCGCAACCCGTTCTACCGGCAGCAGGCAAACCCCACCCGCAAGGTGTACGCGCATCCGGTGAACTCGGTCAACCCGAGCCCGCCGCAGGAGCACAGTCAGGTCTTCCCGTACGTGTTCACGGTCAGCCGGCTCACCGAGCACCACACGGCGGGCGGGATGAGCCGTACGGTGCGGCCGCTGGCGGAGTTGCAACCGGAGATGTTCGTCGAGGTGTCCCCGGCACTGGCGGCGGAGGCGGGCCTGGCGCACCTGGGCTGGGCGCACCTGGTCAGCGGTCGGGCGGTGATCGAGGCGAAGGTGCTGGTCACCGACCGGCTCCGCCCGCTGCGCGTGGACGGCCGGGTGATCCACCAGATGTGGCTGCCGTACCACTTCGGGTTCGAGGGCCTGGTGACGGGCGACTCGGCCAACGACCTGTTCGGGATCACCCTGGACCCGAACGTGCTGATCCAGGAGAGCAAGATCGGTACCTGTGACGTGCGGCCGGGGCGGCGGCCCACCGGCCCGGCCCTGCTGGAGCTGGTGGCCGACTACCAGCGGCGGGCGGGCATCGTCCCCGGCCAGCCGCCCCCGACGCTCACCCCGGGGGCGCTCGCCCCGCCGGAGCCCGCCGACGGTGCCGGGGAGGGCCATGATGCTTCCTGACCCGCACAGCCTGTCCGGGCCGCTGGATCCCGCCCCCGAGGCGGGCTGGACCGACGCGCCCCCCCGGATGGGGTTCTTCACCGACACCAGCGTCTGCATCGGCTGCAAGGCGTGCGAGGTGGCCTGCAAGGAATGGAACGACGTCCCCGGCTCGGGGCTGGACCTGCTGGGCATGTCGTACGACAACACCGGCGCGTTGACCGCGAACTCGTGGCGGCACGTGGCGTTCGTCGAGCAGCCCCGCCCGGCCGGGACCCAGGACCCGCCGGGCCGGACGGGCGGGCCGGAGTTCCTGGGGATGCCGGGGGCGCAGCCGCCGGGGCGCGCCGGGGGCGCGGAGGGGCGCACCGACTTCCGCTGGCTGATGATGTCCGACGTCTGCAAGCACTGCACCCACGCGGCCTGCCTCGACGTCTGCCCGACCGGGTCGCTGTTCCGCACCGAGTTCGGCACGGTGGTGGTGCAGGAGGACATCTGCAACGGCTGCGGGTACTGCATCTCCGCCTGCCCGTACGGCGTCATCGACCAGCGTAAGGGCGACGGCCGGGCGTGGAAGTGCACGCTGTGCTACGACCGGATCGGCGCGGGCAACACTCCGGCCTGCGCGCAGGCGTGCCCGACCGAGTCGATCCAGTACGGGCCCCTCGACGAGTTGCGGGAACGGGCGGCGGCCCGGGTGGCGACGCTGCACGAGCGGGGCGTGCCCGAGGCGCGGCTCTACGGGCACGACCCGGCCGACGGGGTGGGCGGCGACGGCGCGTTCTTCCTGCTGCTCGACGAGCCCGAGGTGTACGGGTTGCCGCCGGACCCGGTGGTCACCACGCGGGACCTGCCGAAGATGTGGAAGCGGGCCGGCGTGGCCGCGCTGGCGATGGCGGCGGCGGCCGTGGCCGCGTTCGTGGGAGGTTCCTCGTGAGTCCGGAGCGTGGTGGGCGCAGGCGGCGCGGAGGCGAGGAACTGCGCGTCCCGGAGGCCGAGTTCACCTCCTACTACGGTCGGCCGATCCTCAAGGCGCCGGTCTGGAAGTGGGACATCGCCGCGTACCTGTTCACCGGCGGGCTGGCCGCCGGCTCGTCGCTGCTCGCCGCGGGCGGGCAGCTCACCGGCCGGCCCGCGCTGCGCCGCGCCGGCCGGGTCACCTCGCTGGCGGCCGTCACCGCCAGCACCGTCTTCCTGATCAGGGACCTGGGCCGGCCCGCCCGGTTCCACCACATGCTGCGGGTGGCCAAGCCCACCTCGCCCATGTCCGTGGGCACCTGGATCCTCGGCGCGTTCGGCCCGGCCGCCGGCGTCGCGGCGGTCGCCGAGGGCGCGGCGTGGCTGCCCGAGCGGGGGCTGTCCGGCCTCGCCCGCCGGGTGCTGCCACCCGTGGGGCACGCCGCGGGGCTGGCCGCCGCGGCGACCGCGCCGGCGCTCGCCACCTACACGGGGGTGCTGCTGGCCGACACGGCCGTGCCGTCGTGGCACGAGGCGTACCCGGAACTGCCGGTCATCTTCGCGGGCAGCGCCCTGGCCAGCGGCGCGGGAGTGGGGCTGATCGCCGCGCCCGCCGCACAGGCCGGGCCCGCCCGGCGGATGGCGGTGGCGGGCGCGGCCCTGGAGCTGTACGGCGCGCACCGCGTGGAGACCCGGCTCGGGCTGCTCAGTGAGCCCTACCGCACCGGCTCCGCCGGTCGCCTGCTGCGCGCCGGGCGGGCCCTGACCGCCGTCGGGGTGGCCGGCGCGCTGCTGGGCCGGCGTAGCCGCACGCTCTCCGCGTTGTCCGGGGCGGCACTGCTGGGCGCCTCGGTGGCGACCCGGTTCGGCATCTTCCACGGCGGCGTCGCCTCGGCGAAGGATCCGAAATACACGGTGGTGCCGCAGCGCGAGCGCCTGCGGCGGCGACGCGCCGCCGAGGGCTGACGCCGCCCACGCCCGCCCGCCGGGCCTGTGGTTCACTGCTGCGTGGAGGCGTTCAGGCGGCTGGTGCCCCTCCCGGTCTTCAAAACCGGTGTGGTCCGGGATCCGGGCCAGGCGGGTTCGATTCCCGTCCGTCTCCGCCATGCTGCGGAAGAGGGGACCATGGGGGACGTCGCGGCCGATCCGCGCCGGCGGGTGCCGCGCACCGACGCGCTGCTCGCCGACCCCCGGCTGGCCGCCGCGGCGGTCACCGTCGGTCGGGAGCGGGTCAAGGCCGCCGTCCACCGCGCCCAGGAGCGCGCCCGCCGGGGCGAGATCACCCCCGAGGCGGTACGCGACGCCGCGCTGGCCGCCCTGCCCGCGTCGACGCCCCGCGCGGTGCTCAACGCCACCGGGGTGGTGCTGCACACCAACCTGGGACGCGCCGCGCTGTCGCCCGCCGCCGTCGCGGCGGTGGCCGCCGCCACCGGGCACACCGACGTCGAGCTGGACCTGCGCACCGGGCGGCGGGCCCGGCGCGGACGCGACGCCCTCGACGCCCTCGCGGCGGCGGTGCCCGACGCGGGCGCGGTGCACGTGGTCAACAACGGCGCCGCCGCGCTGGTGCTCGCCGCCACCGCCCTGGCCGCCGACGCCGAGATCGTCGTGAGTCGGGGCGAGCTGGTGGAGATCGGCGACGGGTTCCGCCTGCCCGACCTGCTGGAGAGCACCGGCGCCCGGCTGCGCGAGGTCGGCACCACCAACCGCAGCACCCTCGACGACTACGCCGCCGCGCTCGGCCCCCGTACCGGCTTCGTGCTCAAGGTGCACCCGTCGAACTTCCAGGTCACCGGCTTCACCTCCGCCGTGCCCGTACGGGCGCTGGCCACCCTCGGCGTCCCCGTGGTCGCCGACATCGGCTCCGGGCTGCTCGCGCCCGATGCGCTGCTGCCCGCCGAGCCGGACGCCGCCTCCACCCTGCGGGCCGGCGCGGCGCTGGTCACCGCCAGCGGAGACAAGCTGCTCGGCGGCCCGCAGGCCGGCCTGCTGCTCGGCGCCGCAGACCTGGTCGAGCGGCTGCGTCGCCACCCCCTGGCCCGGGCCCTGCGCGTGGACAAGCTGACCCTCGCCGCGCTGGCCGCCACCCTCGGCGACCCGGCCACCCCCACCCGGGCCGCGCTGCACGCCGACCCGGGTGCGCTGCGCGAGCGCACCGAGCGGCTGCGTGACGCGCTCGCCGCCGACGGGTGCGAGGCGCAGGTGGTGCCCGCCGGGGCGGTCGTCGGCGGCGGTGGCGCGCCCGGCGTCGAGCTGCCCTCCTGGGCGCTCGCCCTGCCCGAGCACTACGCGGGGCCGCTGCGTCTCGGCGACCCGCCGGTGCTGGGCCGGGTCGTACGGGGACGGCTGCTGCTGGACCTGCGCTGCGTGCCCGTCGACGCCGACGCGGCGCTGCGCGCCGCCGTGCTGCGCGTACCCGGGCGGGGCTGAGCCGTGTTCGTGGTGGCCACCGCCGGGCACGTCGACCACGGCAAGTCGACGCTGGTGCGGGCGCTGACAGGGATGGAACCGGACCGGTGGGCCGAGGAACGCCGCCGGGGCATGACCATCGACCTCGGTTTCGCCTGGAGCACGCTGCCCTCGGGCGCGACGGTCGCGTTCGTCGACGTGCCGGGCCACGAGCGGTTCGTGCCGAACATGCTCGCCGGCGTCGGCCCGGTGCCCGCCGCGCTGGTCGTCGTCGCCGCCGACGAGGGCTGGATGCCGCAGTCCGCCGAGCACCTGGCGGCGCTGGACGCGCTCGGGGTGGCGTACGGGCTGCTGGTGGTGACCCGCGCGGACCTGGCCGACCCGGGGCCGGCGACGGCGCAGGCCCGGGCGGAGCTGGCCGCCACGTCCCTCGGCGGCCTCGACGCGGTCGCCGTCAGCGCGGTCACCGGCGCCGGCCTGCCGCAGGTGCGCGCGGCGCTGGACCGGCTCGCCGCCCGGCTGCCCGACGCGCCCACCGACGCCCCGGTGCGGCTGTGGGTGGACCGCGCCTTCACCGTCCGGGGCGCCGGCACGGTGGTGACCGGCACCCTCGGCGCCGGCCGGCTGCGGGTGGGCGACGAGCTGGAGCTGGCCGGCAGCGCGGAGACGGTGCGGGTACGCGGGCTGCACTCCCTCGGCGTGGCGCGGCCCGAGGTCGCCGCGGTCGCGCGGGTGGCGGTGAACCTGCGCGGCACGCCCCGAGACCGCCTCGGGCGCGGCGACGCGCTGCTCACCCCCGGCCGGTTCCACCGCACGGACCTGCTGGACGTGAGGCTGGCCGGCGATACGGCCGGGGACCTGCCGGCCACCCTGACCCTGCACATCGGCGCGGCGGCCGTGCCGGCCCGGGTCCGGCCCCTCGGTGCCGACACGGCCCGGCTGCGGCTGGCCCGGCCGCTGCCGCTGCTGGTCGGCGACCGGGCGCTGCTGCGTGATCCGGGCCGGCACCACGTCGCGGGCGGGGTGACCGTGCTGGACGTGGCGCCGCCGCCGCTGACCCGCCGGGGCGCGGCGGTGGCCCGCGCGGCCGTACTGGCGACCATGGACGGCCGCCCCGACCTGGCCGGCGAGCTGCGCCGGCGGCGGCTGGCGCGGGCCGCCGACCTGGCCCGCACCGGCGTCGAGGTGACCGGCCCGCCGGTCGCCGGGGACTGGCTGGCCGACCCGGAGCACTGGCGGGCCCTCCGCGCCCGGCTGGTCGAGGAGGTCGCCCGGCACGCCCGGGAGCATCCGCTGGAGCCGGGTGCGCCGGTCGAGCTGCTGCGTCAGCGCCTGGACCTGCCCGATCGGGCGCTGGTCGAGGCGCTGGTGGGGCCGCCGCTGCGGCTGCGCGCCGGCCGGGTCACCGCGTCGGCGGCCGACGCGTTGCCGGAACCGGTGGCCCGGGCCGTGGCCCGGGTCCGCGCCGAGTACGCCGAGCGCCCGTTCCGTGCCCCCGAGGCCGAGCACCTCGCCGACCTGGGGCTGGGTCCCCGGGAGATCGGCGCGGCCGTACGGGCGGGGGCGCTGCTGCGGCTCGCCGAGAACGTGGTGCTGCTGCCCGGCGCGGCCGACGACGCCGTGCGGGTGCTGGCCGGGCTGCCCCAGCCGTTCACGCTCAGCGCCGCGCGGCGGGCGCTGGACACCACCCGCCGGGTCGCGGTGCCGCTGCTGGAGCTGCTGGACCGCCGCGGCGTGACCCGGCGGCTGCCCGACGACGCGCGGGTCGTGGTCACGGCCGGGTCCTGAAGCCGCCCCGGCGGGGCGGGTGGTCGCCTAGCGTGACGCCATGGACCCTTCCGCGGTCTGGCGGGACAGGCAGCACAAGTGGCGGATCGAGGCGTACCGGGCGCCGGACCTGCGTTTCGCGATCTTCGCGACCAACGGCACCACCGAGTCCGCGCCGCTGTGGCTGTTCGGGATGTCGGCGCTGGCCCGGTGGCTGATGACGCACAAGATCTCCCTCGACGACCTGGAGGTCGACTGACATGGGGGCGCAGTGGGGTCAGCTCGCGCTGGTGGCGGTGCTGGTGCTGATCAACGCCGCCCTGTCGGGCAGCGAGATGGCGCTGGTGACGCTGCGCGAGGGGCAGGTACGGCAGTTGGGCCGGCGCAGCCGCTCGGGGGAGCGGCTGGCGCGGCTGGTGCGTGACCCCAACCGGTACCTCGCCACCATCCAGCTCGGGATCACCCTCGCCGGGTTCCTCGCCTCCGCCGCAGCCGCGGTGTCCCTGGCCGAGCCGCTGGTCGGGCCGCTGGGCTTCCTCGGCGGCGCCGCGCGGGGCGTCGCGATCGTCCTGGTCACCGTGCTGCTGACGTTCGTCACGCTGGTCGTGGGCGAGCTGGCCCCCAAGCGGCTGGCGATGCAGCGCGCCGAGCGCTGGGGGCTGCTCAGCGCCGGCCCGCTGGACCTGCTGGCCCGGCTGTCCCGGCCGGCGGTCTGGCTGCTGAGCAGAGCCACCGACGTGGTGGTGCGGCTGGCCGGCGGGGACCCGCGGGCCAGCCGCACGGAGATGACCGAGGACGAACTGCGGGAGATACTGGTCAGCCAACGGGGCCTGTCCGCGCAGCAGCGGGAGATCCTCACCGGCGCGTTCGACATCGCCGGCCGTACGCTGCGGGAGATCCTGGTGCCCCGGCTGGCCGTGACGACGCTGCCCGCCACGCTGTCCGCCGCCGACGGGCTGCGCCGGCTCGCCGCCGCCGGCCGCTCCCGCGCCCCGGTCGTCGGGCCGGGCGGGCTCGACGAGGTGCGCGGCGTGGTGCACATCCGCGAACTCGTCGGCGCGGACGCGGCGACCGTCGCCGACCGGGCCCGCCCGCCGCTGCTGCTGCCGGGCACCCTGCCCGTCTCCGACGCGCTGCGGGAGCTGCGGGCGTGCCACCAGCAGCTCGCCCTCGTCGTCGACGAGCACGGCGGCGTCGACGGCATGATCACGATGGAGGACCTGCTGGAGGAGGTCGTCGGCGAGCTGTACGACGAAACCGACCGGGACGTGACCGGGGCGACCCGGGAACCGGACGGCTCGCTGCTGGTGCCCGGCGACTTTCCGCTGCACGACCTGGCCGACGTCGGCGTACGCCTGCACTTCCGACCGTCGCGGGAGTACACGACGGTGGCCGGGCTGGTGCTGGCCGGGCTGGGGCACCTGCCGAGCGGCCCGGGGGAGACCGTGCACCTGCCGGGGCTGACCGTCGAGGTGGTGGAGGTGTCCGACCGGGTGATCCGCCGGGTGCGGCTGCGCGGCTTTCCCGCCGGCCCTGACCCGGTCGGGTGACGGCGGGCCGAACCGTCACTAACAGGGCGGAGCCGGACGTACCGTCCGGTACGTGAAGGACCGAGGGATGCGGACGTTCGTCACCGTGCTGGCCGGGCTAGCGGTGATCTACTTCGGCACCACCGGCCGCAGCGAGGAGGACGGCCGAGGCGTGTCCGGGGGCCTCGTCGTGCTCGCGCTGTTGGCGGCGCTGCTGGTGTGGCACCTGACGAAGCCGGGCGACAAGACGGTGAAGTAGGCGGTCACGCGGCGGCGGCGCGGGTCACCTCACCGGCGGACTCCTCGCCGAGGGCCACCCGGACCAGCGCCGAGGCGAGCCGACCGAAGTCGGCGGGGGCGACCAGCGCGGCCAGCCGCTCCGCCGAGCCGGGCAGGCCGAGGCGTTTCGCGCCGGCCAGGGCCCGCCGGTCGGCGAACGGGCGCAGGTCCGGCCAGACCACCTGAGCCTCGCGCAGGAAGATGTCCGCACCGGTGGGGCCGATGCCGGGGAACTCGGTCAGCAGCCGGCGCAGTCCGGCCGGCTCCCCGCCGGCCTCGCGGTGCAACCGGCGCAGGTCGCCGCGCCAGCGCTCCCGGCACAGCCGCGCGCCGGTGCCGAGCATGGTCGAGGTCCGCTCGTCGTAGCGGCGGTAGTGGCCCCGGCCCAGCGCGTCGACCCGGTCCTGCCAGCTCGCCGCCTCCATCGCCTGCGGGGTCCGCAGGCGGGCGGCGAACAGCTCCCGCGCGGCCGCCACGGCCACGCCCGCCCGGATCCGGGTGCTCAGCAGCGTGGCGAGCACCAGCAACTGGTAGAGCGGGGCGGGCCGGTCGGCGAGCGTGATGCCCGCCTCCTCCGCGTACGTGCGGCCCCGCCGGTCCAGCAGGACCCGCGCCACCTTCCGGTCGTCGCCCATCCCTGGGATGTACCCGCCCTGCGCCCGGCCACCCCTGCGAGCGCCGGCCCCGGCGGGCATGCCGCAGAGGTGGACGGGTAACCGACGCCGGACCCGGTCGAACCCGGAAGGAGAGACCCGTGGTGAATCCGCAACAGGAGGAGTTCCGCCGCAACAACAAGGGCGCCACCAGCCAGGACAGCAAGGGCCCCAACCCCGCGGGGCACCCGCGCAACCGCGGCTCGTCGCACGGCGACGAGGGTCGGCCGGTGCCCCGCGGGCAGGTGTCGCCGTACGGGCCGGCCGCCGAGCCGGTCGCCGACGACGAGAGCGCCCCGGGCTAGCGGCCCCGGTGCGAGGCGGGCGGCCGCAGCCGGTTCCAGGTGGCTGCGGCCGCCACGCCGTACGCGAGGTGCGGCACGAGGTCGGCCAGCCAGTCCCCGCGTCGCCACGTACGCGGATCGGTCACGCCGAGCACCGTCATCGACCCGTCGGACATCGTCATCACGCCGCCACCGAGCACCCCGGCGGCCAGCGGCAGCGGCATCCGGCGGCCCCGGGAGAGCAGGGCGTAGCCGATGCCCGCCGCGACGCCGATGCCGTAGCCGAGCAGCGGGCCGAGGCCCGAGCGGCGGTTGGCCGCACGGTCCCCGGGCCCCAGGTCCACGTGCGCCACCTGGGCCAGCCGTCCGGCGCTGCGCTCCGGGGTGCTGCTCGCCGGACGCGCCCGTACGACCATGTCCAGGTAGCTGACCACGTTCAGGGCGGTGCTGCCGACCGCGCCGGCGATCGCCCCGTCGGCCAGGCCGGCCGCCCTCACTTCGGGTCGCCCGGTTCGCGCTCGCCCTTGGGGCCGTAGACCCGCTCGCCGCGCACGACGCCCCGCTGCCCGCGGTCGGACTGCAGGATGCGGTTGGCCACGTCGTTGGCCTTGTCGTCCGGCACCCGTCGTCCCGAATCGTCTATCGCGTTGCGGATGCGTGCCCGCTGCTTGTCGTACGCGTTGCTGCCCGGCCGTGGTCCTGGCATCGCTGCCTCCTCCGGTCGTCGTCGCCGTTGGCGTACCGCGGTCGTCTACCCGCCTGCGCCGCGACCAACCCACGACCGGTTCGGCGGGGTGGGGCGGGCTCAGCGGGGCGCGCGGACCACCGCGACGGGACAGTCGGCGTGGTGCAGCATCGACTGGCTCACCGAGCCCAGCAGCAGCCCGGTCAGCTCGCCGCGGCCCTGCCGGCCGACCACCAGCAGCTGTGCCCGCCGGGACGCCTCGGCCAGCACGGTGGTGGGGCGGCCCCGGGAGGTCTCCCGGCTGACCGGCACGTCCGGCCACCGTTGCGTCAGCCCGGCCAGCGTCTCGGCGACCACCCGCTCCTCCTCGGAACGCAGCTCGGTGTCGTCGTACACCAGGGGCAGCATGTCCCCGGCGCCGGTGGAGGCGGGATGCCGGTAGGCGTGCAGCGCGACCAGCGGCGCGCCGCGCACGGACGCCTCCTCGATCGCGAACTCCGCGGCGAGCCGGGCGGTCTCGGAGCCGTCGACCCCCACGACCACGGGCCCGTCGGGGTGGTCGGTGCCCCGGGCGACCAGCACCGGGCAGTCGGCGTACGCGGCGACCTGCACCGCGACCGACCCGACCACCAGGGCGGAGAAGCCGCCGAGTCCCCGGTCGCCGAGCACGATCATCGCGGCGGCCGGGGACTCGCCGAGCAGCACCGCGGCGGCCTCGCCGTCGATGATCTCGCCGGAGATCCGCAACCCGGGCACCGTGGCCTCGGCCTCGTCCGTGGCGGCGGTGACGACCTGTTCCGCCTGTTCCCGCAGGCCGGCGCCGGGCGGTCCGCCGGCGGGGGCGTCGACCGGGACGCGCAGCAGGGGCCAGATGAAGCCGTGCACGATCCGCAGCGGCCGGTGCCGGCGGGCCGCCTCGACGGCGGCCAGCCGTACGGCACGCAGCGCCGATTCCGAGCCGTCCACGCCGACGACCACCGCCGCGCCGTTCGCCGAGTTCACCGCCCACCTCCCGCCGGTTCCCGGCCAGTATCGCGGCCGGCTGCCTGTCGGCGGGCCGATACCGCGCAGGCCGAGTGGTCGGTACGCTGTCCACGCCCACCGGGGAGGGAGCGTCGTCGATGGTTGAGCCCGACCAGCCGAGCACCGCGCGCATGATCGATTTCTGGCTCGGCGGGGAGCACCACTTTCCGGTCGACGTGGCGGCCGCCCGTGCCTTCGAGCACGCGTACGGGCCGTGCGCGCCGGTGTTCCGCGAGCTGCGCGCCTTCCTCGGTCGGGCGGTGCGGGCGATGGCCGCGCGGGGGGTGGACGGTTTCCTCGTCTTCGGCGCCGGGGTGCCCAGCATGGGCAACGTGCACGAGGTCGCCCCGGAGGCCACCGTGCTCTACACCGACGTCGACCCGGTGACCATCCGCCTCGGTCAGCGCCTGCTGGCCGGCAGCGACCGGGCCGGCTACGGCTACGGCGACGCCACCGACATCGGCACGGTCGACCGCGCCCAGCTGCACCGGTTCGTGCCGGGGTGGGGGAGGAGGCCGGTCGGGGTGGTCTTCCTCGGCCTGGCCGCGTTCCTGGACGACGAGACGCTGGCGCGCACCCTCGACGAGCTCTACCAGGCAACCGCGCCCGGCAGCCTGCTCGCCGTCGACTTCGACACCGAGGAGCTGGCCGGTCACCCGGAGGCCCTGGCGATGATGGGCCCGACGTTCCGGATGCGCGCGCCGGTCGCGTTCGCGCGGCTGCTGGGCCGCTGGACGCCCACGGACGACGGCATCGTGCCGATCAGCCGGTGGCGCCCGGACGGTCCGCCGGCGCAGGTGCCGGACGCCTTCCACGGGGGGCTCGCCGTCCGCTCGCCGGGCTGACAGCCTCGCCCGGCGGGCCGGGTCTCAGGGCGCTTACCGTCTGCTCGCCGGGGCTGACCGCCTCGCCCGGCGGGTCGGGTTCCAGGACGGCGGAGGCGGTACCGGCCGCCCGCCGCAGCACGCACGCGCCGGCACCGCCCCGGGTGGTGCCGGCGCCCAGTGTCGTGGCCGTCGACGCGTCCCGGCGGGCCCGCCCGCCGGGAGGCCGGGGCGCGGGTCTCCGTATGATGCTTGCCCTACGGCAAGCTTTTCGGAGGATGATCATGTTGGAGGCACCGGGCCAGGTCTCGCGTGCGCTTCGTGCGGCCCCGCCCGACCAGGTGGTGGAGGCGGCGGACCGGGCCATCCGGTCCGCTCTGGGCGCCACGCGAACGGACGTGTTCATCGCCGACTACCGGATCACCGGGCTGTGGCCGGTGCTGGACACGGACCTCGCCGACGGCGGGGAGTTCCTCGCCTGCCACACCATGGCACAGCGCTGCTTCAGCAGCCAGCAGCCGGTGACCGACGCCACGGACGAGGGCCGGTGGTGGCTCTACCTGCCGCTGTCGGTGTGGGGGGAGCGGCTCGGGGTGCTGCTGGTCGAGCTGCCCGACCCGCCCGGTCCGGACGTCGTCGAGCGGGTCGCGGACGTCGCCGGTGAGCTGGCCGTCGTGCTGCGCGCGGCGGACCGGGAGACCGACCGGTACCGCCGGGTCCGCCGGCGGGAGCGGCTCAGCATGGCCGCGGAGATGCAGTGGGAGCTGCTGCCGGGGCGCGGCGTGAGTCACGCGGCGTTCGATCTCGCCGGCCAGCTGGAGCCGGCGTACACCGTCGGCGGGGACCACTTCGACTGGTCCGTGGACGACGACCGGCTCACCGTGACGGTGCTCAACGGCGCCGGCATCGGGCTGGCGGCGGCGCTGCTGACCGCCGTCACCGTGAACGCTCTGCGCAACGCGCGGCGTTCCGGCGGGAGTCTCGTCGAGCAGGCCGAGCTGGCCTCCGACACGGTCTTCTACCAGCATCGTGGTCGCCGCTACGTGGCCACGCTCCTGCTCGAACTGGACACCGTCACCGGTCGGGTGCGGGCGGTGGATGCCGGCTCCCCGCACCTGTTGCGGCTGCGCGGCGGGACCGTGACACCCATCCACCTGGAACAGCAGCTGCCGCTGGGCATGTTCGCCGAGGCCCGCTACGACGTCCAGGAGTTCGATCTGGAGCCGGGGGACCGGCTCTTCGTGGTCAGCGACGGCGTGTGGGCCGCCGACCCTGGCGACCGCGGGGCCTACGGCGAGCGGGCGATGGCGCGGGCGATGCGGTCCACGCGGCTGCAACCGCCGGCGGAGGCGGTTGGTACGGTGATGCGCGAACTGCACGCCTGGCACGCGGATGTCGATTTGCGTGACGATGCTGTCGTCGTCTGCCTGGACTGGCGTGGCTCCGCCGGGCGGGGCGACGGGTGAGAGCCGTCGTCGCGCCGGCAGCACACGAGCGGGACGATCGCAGGGACACCTGGTGGAACGACCTCTGAATCTCGCCGCGGCGATCGACGCCGCCGCGGAGGCGCTCGTCGGTGTGCTCGACTCGGCGGTGTCCCGGCACCAGATGGCCGTCTCCCCGACGCAGTTGCGCGTGCTGTCGCTGATCTCCGGCCGACCGGAGACCAACGTCAACGGCCTGGCCGAGCTGCTGGACGTCGTACCCTCCTCGGCGAGCCGGCTCTGCGACCGGCTGGAGGCGACGGGCCTGCTGCGCCGGGTCCCCGACCCCCGCGACCGGCGGGAGGTGCGGCTGGTCCCCACCGCCGACGCCGAGCAGTTGCTGAGCGAGCTCCAGGAGCGCCGCCACCGCGCCGTGCAGGCCGTACTGGACCGGATGCCGGGTCGGGCGCAGCACGAGCTGCTGCTGGCGCTGCTGGCCTTCGAGCGCGCGGCCACCGCCGTGCCGACCGAGGTGCCGGCCGACACCTCCGCCCGCACCGCCTGACGCCCGGCCCGACGGCGGCTTTCCGGCAGCCCGTACGTTCCCATCGCTCCACTAGTGTCCTAGGACGCTTTGCGGGTGGTGACCCACCGCACAGAGACAGCCGGACACCGGCGGACGAGCGGGCTGAGCCGGAGGGCAGCGGCGGCGGCCCGATATAGTGGCAGCGCAATCAGCCGGCCCGTGATCATGACGATCGCGGGCCGAGTCAGGTGAAGGTCCCGTCGGGGGCCACAGGGGACGCCGGCGTGAGCCGGCCCGACAGCGCCCACGTTCTCCGCGCTCGGCCGGGCGGCGGAGCGTGTCGCGGAGGAGGTCCGGTGTCGCGTCCGCCGGCTCGGGAAGATCACCCGGAGGGCACCGCCGCCACGAGCGGGGCCGCCGTCGGCGACCGGGTCCTCACGCTGCCGAACGTCATCAGCTTCGTCCGCCTGCTCGGCGTGCCGCTCTTCCTCTACCTGCTGCTCGTGGCGCGGGCCGACGTGGCGGCGGTCGTGGTGCTGGCCATCGGTGGCACCACCGACTGGGTGGATGGCTGGGTCGCGCGCCGGATGCGCCAGGTCAGTCGGTTGGGGGAGCTGCTCGATCCGCTGGCCGACCGGCTCTACATCCTCGCCACGCTGCTCGCGTTCACCGCCCGCGACGTGGTGCCCTGGCAGTTCACCGCGGCGCTGCTGGCCCGGGAGCTGCTCCTGCTGGGTTCGCTGGCGGTGCTGCGCCGCCACGGCTACGGTCCGCCACCGGTGCACTACGTGGGCAAGACCGCGACGTTCCTGCTGCTGGCGGCCTTCCCGGTCCTGCTGCTCGCCGCGGCGGTGCCGGGGGCGGCGAGCGCCGCGGGGGCGATCGGCTGGGGCCTGGCCTGGTGGGGCCTGGTGCTCTACTGGGTTGCCGGCGCGCTCTACGTGGTGCAGGCCGCCCGGCTGGTCCGGTCGGTGCGGGCCGGGAGAGTGACGGCATGACGGGTACGCCGGACGACGGTCGGGGCCGTTCCGACCGGGTGTACGCCCCCGACTTCCTGACGGAGTTGTTCCGCAACCCGTTGGATCCCGGGTACGCCGACGCGGCGGCCCGGCGCCGGGAGCGGCAGACGCCGCCGGCGCGGTGGCGGCGTTGGTCGGCGCGCTCCGTGACCCTGGTGGTGGCGTTGCTGCTGGGTTTCCTGTTCGCGGTGGCGTACCGGCAGACGCTGGAGGCCGAGCCGGGGCGCAGCCAGGCCCGGTCCGGCCTGGTCGAGCAGATCAAGCAGCGGGAGACCGAGACGGACCGGCTGTCGGTGCGGGCCGACGAGCTGCGGGCGGAGGTGGCGCGGCAGCGGGCGGCGGCGCTGGGCGGCTCGGAGGCGGCGCGGCTGCACAACCTGGAGGCGGGTACCGGCCTGGGGCGGGTGCGCGGTGACGGCGTGGTGGTGCGCCTGGCGGACGCCCCGCAGAACCAGGACGCGGTGACCGGCGCGGACGTGGGGCCGTCCCGGGTGATCTACAGCGATCTTCAGGGTGTGGCCAACGACCTGTGGGCGGCGGGGGCGGAGGCGATCGCGATCAACGGTCAGCGGTTGACGGCGATGTCGACGATCCGTTCGGCGGGGCAGGCGATCCTGGTGGACTTCCGGCCGGTGACGGGCCCGTACGAGGTGTCGGCGATCGGTCCGGGGTCGATGCGGGACCGCTACGAGGACAGCCGCAGCGCGTTGACGATGCGCAAGGTGGCTGAGGACACGGGGTTGTCGTTCGGTGTGCGGGAGGCCGAGGACCTCACCCTGCCGGCGGCTCCGGACCCGCGGCTACGCTACGCGCAGCCCTCGGTGAGTCCGACGCCGTCGCCGTCGGGGGTCGACGGTTCCGTCAGTCCTGGGCCGACCGGTTCGAGGACGTCTCCCAGCCCCTCCGGAGGTGGTCGATGATCGCGGTGCTGGCCTTGCTGGCCGGTGTGGTGCTGGGGGTGTGGCTCGACCCCACGGTTCCCACGGCGTTGCAGCCGTACCTGCCGATCGCGGTGGTGGCCGCGCTGGACGCGGTGTTCGGCGGGGTGCGGGCGAAGCTCGACCGGATCTTCGACGACAAGCAGTTCGTGGTGTCGTTCATCTCGAACGTGCTGGTGGCGGGTCTGATCGTGTACCTGGGTGACCAGTTGGGGGTGGGCGGTCAGCTCTCCACCGGTGTGGTGGTGGTGCTCGGGGTGCGGATCTTCGGGAACGTGGCGGCGATCCGTCGGCACCTGTTCCGGGCGTAGGTTGGTGGCGATGAGCAGCGACGAGCACACGGAGACGGGCACGGGCTGGCCGCAGCCGGCGGGTCCGGGGCGGTCGGGGGGTCCGGCGGGGGAGCCCGATCCGCGGCCGGAGGCGCCGGATCCGGACGAGTTGAGCCCGTTGGTGCCGGAGCGGTCGGCGCCGTCGGTGGAGCCTTCCGTGCGGGAGCCTGAGGACGGGGCGACGGTGGATCTGAGCCGGGCGGCCGGTGCGGGTGACGTCGCGCCGCCGGCGGCTGCCGGGCCGGCGCCGCGGCGGCGGGTGAGTTCGGCCGGGGTGATGATCGCGGCGCTGTTGGCGTTGCTGGGGTTCACGCTGGTGGTGCAGTTCAAGACGACGTCGACGGATCCGACGGTGGCGGCGACGCGGCAGGAGGATCTGGTGCGGATCCTGTACGACCTGAATTCGCGGGAGGTTCGGCTGCGGCAGGACATCGCGACGTTGGAGGAGAGCCAGCGGCAGTTGCGGTCGGGTCAGCAGGGTCGGCAGGCGGCGTTGGAGGAGGCGACGCGGCGGGCCGACGAGTTGGGCATCCTGGCGGGGACGTTGCCAGCGACGGGGCCGGGGTTGTCGGTGCGGTTCGAGGCGGGTGAGAAGTCGATCTCGGCGTCGCGAGTGCTGGACGCGGTGCAGGAGTTGCGGGGCGCGGGCGCGGAGGCGATGCAGATCTCCGGTGGTGACCGGGCGACGGTACGGATCATCGCCTCGACGTTCTTCCTGGACGGGGAGGGCGGGGCGTTGGTGGTGGACGGGCGTCGGTTGACGGGTCCGTTCACGATCACGGTGATCGGTGATCCGGCGACGATGCGTACGGCCTTGAACATTCCTGGCGGGGTGGTGGCGTCGGTGACGGGTGACGGCGGTAAGTTGATCGTTGAGGATCGTGAGGTTGCCGAGGTTTCGGCGCTGCACGCGCCGATCAAGCTGGAACACGCCCGTCCGGTCGCCTGACCGGCGCGGCTCGCACCGGGTTTCCGGTGCGCCGATGGATGAAGGACGCGTCTGGTGATTCCTGAGGATCTGCGGTATACCGCCGAGCACGAGTGGGTGGCGGGTGACGGCGGTGGCACTGTCCGGGTCGGCATCACGCACTTCGCGCAGGACGCCCTGGGTGACATCGTGTACGTCCAGCTGCCCGAGGCGGGCGCGGTGGTGGCGGCCGGTGAGTCGTTGGGTGAGATCGAGTCGACCAAGAGCGTGTCGGAGATCTACGCCCCGCTCAGCGGTACGGTGTCGGCGCGCAACGAGGCGCTCGGCGACACCCCTGAGGTGATCAACACGGATCCGTACGGTGCGGGTTGGTTGGTGGAGATCGCCTTGGACGATCCGGCGGCGGTCGACGGCCTGTTGTCCGCGGACGCGTATCGTGAGCTCACCGAGAGCTGAGTGCGTCCCTTCCGGGCGTGGTGGGTGTTCCGCGCGTCCGGTTGCCCTGCATTTCGGCGCTGGCTAGGCTCGCCCAGTCGACCGAGAATCCAATAGTTCAGCGTTGCGGAATTGCCTTTCCGGGCACGGGGAGCCAGCCGCCGGGTGTGGTAGTGCCCGGCGGCCAGACCCGCCATTACCCGACGCCGACCGAACAGATCCGTGAGGTGGTCCCATGACGCGCCCAGACGACGAGTTCCCCCCACTCGACGTCACTTCGACGCTCAATCTCGGTTCGCTCGACGAAGTGCTGGAGGGGCCGGACACCGACGTGGTGCCGAGCCGGATGTCCGGTTCGTTGCCGCCGGGTATGGCGCTGCTGGTGGTTCGCCGGGGTCCGAACGCGGGTGCCCGGTTCCTGTTGGATCACGATGTGACGACCAGCGGTCGTCACCCGGACAGTGACATCTTCTTGGACGACGTGACGGTGTCGCGGCGGCATGCGGAGTTCCACCGTGACGGTGGGACGTTCACGGTGCGGGACGTGGGAAGTCTGAACGGCACGTACGTGAACCGGGAGCGGGTCGAGGCGGCCACGTTGAGCAATGGTGACGAGGTGCAGATCGGCAAGTTCCGGGTGGTGTTCATCGCCGGTCCGCGTCCCGAGGAGGGGGCCGGCCGGGGGTGAACGAGCCTGCGGCCTCCACGCCGCCCGAGGCGGCCCGCGCCCGTCCGCTGATGAGCATCGGCGAGGTGCTGGGTCAGCTGCGGGTTGATTTCCCGGACGTGACCATTTCGAAGTTGCGGTTCCTCGAGGCCGAGGGTCTGGTGGAGCCGCAGCGGACGGCTGCGGGTTACCGGAAGTACAGCTGGGACGATGTGGCGCGGTTGCGGTTCGTGTTGACCGCGCAGCGGGACCAGTATCTGCCCTTGCGGGTGATCCGTGATCAGTTGGCGCAGTGGGACGCGTCCGGGGAGTCGCCGGGTCGGCAGCGGCCGACGTTGGTGGCGGTGGGTCCGGACGGTGAGGTTCCGGGGCGGGTGTCGGAGGAGCCGGCCGGGTCGTCGCAGGTGCGGCTCGGCCGGTTGGATCTGGTGGCGCGCAGTGGGATCGACGAGTCGACGCTGGGCGAGTTGGAGCGCCTCGGTGTGGTGGTGTCGGATCCGCCGGGTTGGTACGACGACGATGCGTTGATCATCGCGCGTGCGGTGGCGGGTCTGGCGGCGTACGGGTTGGAGCCGCGGCATCTGCGGGCGTTCCGGACGGCGGCGGATCGGGAGGTCGGTCTGTTCGCGCAGTTGGTGGCGCCGTTGGCGCGGCAGAGTGATCCGGCGGCGCGGGCGCGGGCTGCGGAGACGGCGCGGGAGTTGGTGGCGTTGTCGCAGCAGTTGCATGCGGCGTTGGTGCGGGTGGGGTTGCGCTCGACGTTGGGTCGGTGATCGGGTGGGGCGTGCGGAAAGATCTTCCCCGGGAAGCGTGTCGTAGGCTTGCCGGGGTAACCCCTTTCTGGCGCGGGCGTGGTGCAGGTAGCGCATGGGACGGCCGTGTCGCGGTCCGTGTACCGTGCAGGGAAAGGGCGCGGTGCGGCGTAGGTGACAACGACACGGAGGCGGCGGTGCGCGAGCTGAGCGTGGTCGGAGTTCGGGTGGAGCTGCCCAGCAACCAGCCGATCGTCCTGCTCAGGGAGGTCGAGGGGGACCGCTACCTGCCGATCTGGATCGGTGCGGTCGAGGCGACGGCGATCGCCTATGAGCAGCAGGGGGTCAAGCCGGCCCGGCCGCTGACCCATGATCTTCTGCGGGACGTGTTGGCGGCGTTGAAGGCGCCGTTGCGGGCGGTGGAGATCACCGAGCTGAAGGAGAACGTCTTCTACGCGGATCTGTTGCTCGGTGACGGGGTGCGGGTGTCGGCCCGGCCGAGTGATTCCATCGCGTTGGCGTTGCGGGTCGGTGCGCCGATTCGTTGTGCCGAGGAGGTCCTCAGCGAGGCGGGGATCGTGATCCCGGACGAGCAGGAGGACGAGGTGGAGAAGTTCCGCGAGTTCCTGGACCAGGTGCGTCCGGAGGATTTCGCCGGCTGATTCCGGTCTTCCGCAGGGGCGTTACTTTCGGTGACGGTCCGGTGCTGTGGGTGATCGTCGTTGTCGTGTATCGCGGCGTGTCGCAACGGTTCCTGCGGGGCAATTTCTCAAGGCGGCTATAGGGTTGCCGTGTCGAGGGGTGCACGTCCCGGAAGCGACGTGTCACCGCACTGGCGGGGAGGTTGTCCGGATGCACGAGCCGCGAGATCCCGATCCGGGTACGGAGCTGGACGAGCCGGGTGTGGCGCCGCCGGGTTGGGCGACCGAGGGTGACGGTGCCGTGGGGTACCGGGGTGTGACGGCCTGCCACGCGGTAGGGATCAGCTACCGCCAGTTGGATTACTGGGCCCGTACGGGGTTGGTGGTGCCGAGTGTGCGCGACGCTTCGGGTTCGGGCACGCAGCGGTTGTATTCGTTCCGGGACCTGGTGGTCCTGAAGGTGGTGAAGCGGCTGCTGGACGCCGGGGTGTCGTTGCAGAACATCCGTAAGGCGATCGAGGCGCTGCGCTCCCGTGGGGTGGAGGATCTCGCGGGCATCACGTTGATCTCCGATGGCACGACCGTGTACGAGTGCCGGTCGCCGGAGGAGGTGGTCGACCTGTTGCAGGGTGGCCAGGGCGTGTTCGGTATCGCGATCGGTGGGGCGTTCAAGGAGATCCAGGGTTCCTTGTCGCACCTGCCGTCGGAGCCGGCGACGTCGGTGGAGGCGCCGGTGGCGGCTGATCCGGTGGGTGACGAGTTGGCGGCACGTCGGGCGCGTCGTCGGGCTGGTTGACGGGCCCGGGTGGTCTTCTGTGGGCGGCTGCCGGTCCCGGGTGGGTGGCGGCTGACGTCCGGTGTGTGGTGTACGCCACGTCGTGACCTGTCGCCTTATTGACACTCTTGCCGATCATGGCAATCCTGTCTGCGTCGTTGCGCCTGTCACGCACGGATGTCGCCGCCCCGTCGGGTGTGGGCGGTCGTGGGCCGGTGCACGGAACACGACGCAGGCAGCGGCGGTGACGCCTGCCCGACGATCGGATTGAACCGAAGTGCAGACCGACCTGGATGCGGGCGCCGTGGGTGGAGGTTGCCCCGTGGCGCACGCGTCCGCCCCGTCGGTGGGGGATCCGACGGCGGAGGCGGTGGAGTTCCTGCACCTGTACCACGAGGAGCGTCGGCTGCCGGGGGTGGCGGCGCGGGTGGCGGGGGTGCGGGAGGAGATCGCGGTGACCGGCACGTACCGGCACACCGGCGACGAGTTGGCCTACGGGGCGAAGGTGGCGTGGCGGCAGTCGGCGCGTTGCGTGGGGCGGGCCCGGTGGGCGGGGTTGAAGGTCCGTGACCGGCGCGAGGTGACGACCGTGGCGGGGATGGCGCGGGAGTTGGCGCGGCATCTGGCGGTGGCGGACAACGGTGGGCGGATCCGGTCGGTGATGACGGTGTTCGCGCCGGACCGGCCGGGGGTGGGTCCGCGGGCGCGGATCTGGAACGACCAGTTGATCCGCTACTGCGGGCACCGGCTGGACGACGGGTCGGTGCTGGGCGATCCGGCGCAGGTGGCGATGACGGACGCGGTGCGGCGCCTGGGATGGCGGCCGCCGGCGGTGCCGGGGCGCTTCGATCTGCTGCCGTGGGTGCTCGAGACGGCGTACGAGGATCCGACGTTGGTGCCGGCGCCCCGGGAGTTGGTGCGGGAGGTGGCGCTGGCGCATCCGGCGTACCCGTGGTTCGCGCGGTTGCGGTTGCGGTGGCACGCGCTGCCGGTGATCAGCACGATGCGGCTGCGGGTGGGTGGGGTCGACTACAGCTGCGCCCCGTTCAACGGGCACTATCTGGGCGACGAGATCGGCACCCGGAACATGGGCGACGGGGACCGCTACGACCAGTTGCTGCCGGTGGCGCGCGGGTTGGGGTTGGACACGTCGCGTGAGGACACGCTGTGGCGTGAGCACGCGGCCCTGGTCCTCAACCAGGCGGTGTTGCACTCGTTCCGCTCGGCGGGGGTGCGGGTGTCGGATCCGCACTCGGAGTCGGAGCTGTTCATGCGGTTCTGCGCGCAGGAGGAGCGGGCGGGGCGGCCGGTGTACGGCGACTGGTCGTGGCTCAACGGCAGTGTGGGGTGGGCGGCGTTGCACGCGGTGCATCACCGCTACTACGACCCGCGGGTGCCGAATCCGAACCTGTGGCAGACCGGTCGCTCGTACGGTGCCGCGGGTGTCGGGCCGGCGACGTTGCGGCAGCGGCACGACGTGGCGGGCCGAGGGGAGGGCTGAGGCATGGACGTGGTGGCGTTGCGCCAGAGTTGGGCTCAGCTGTGTGTGGCGGGGGCGGAGGCGGCGAGGTACTTCTATGCGACGTTGTTCCTGATCGCGCCGGAGACGCGGACGATGTTCCCGACGAACATGGAGTACCAGCAGGACAAGTTGCTGGCGGCGTTGGGGCACATCGTCACGCACGTCGACGACGAGCGGGAGGTGACGGCGTTCGCGCGGCGGCTGGGTGCCGATCACCGACGGTTCGAGGGCGAGGACCGGCAGGGCCGGCTGGTGCCGTTGGGGGAGGGGCACTACATCCGGGTGGGGCAGGCGTTGCTGGCCACGTTGGAGCGGTTCCTCGGTCCTCGGTGGACGCCGCAGTTGCGGGCGGAGTGGGCGGCGGCGTACGAGTTGGTGGCGCGGTTGATGCTCGCCGGTGCGGCGGAGGCGGAGCGGACGTCGCCGCCGTACTGGGAGGCGGAGGTGCTGGCGGCGCAGCGGCGGCGGGCCGACGTGTGTGTGTTCACGGTCCGCCCGAACTATCTGTGCGAGTACCTGCCGGGGCAGTCGTTGCCGGTGCAGGTGCCGCAGTTGCGGGCGTGGCGGTATCTGTCGCCGGCGAACGCGCCGCGCGCGGACGGGACGATCGAGTTCCATGTGCGGGCGACGGGTCGCTTCTCCACGCATCTGGTGCGCAGGCTGCGTGAGGGTGACCGGGTGTTGCTGGGCTCGCCCGTGGGGACGGCGTTGTCGTCGTACGACCGGTCTGCGGGGTTGGCGTTGCTGTTGGTGGCGGGGGGTACGGGGGTGGCGCCGCTGCGGGCGGTGGTGGAGGCGTTGCGGCAGGGCTCGGATCGGGCGACGACGCTGGTGGTGGGTGCGCGGACCCCGGACGACCTGTACGACGACGCGGCGCTGCGGGAGTTGGCGTCGGCGTCGGCGCAGCCGTGGGGCTCGGCGTGGCTGCGGTACGTGCCGACGGTGGAGTCGGGTTGGCAGTGGCAGGGGGCGGTGGGCACGGCCGCCGAGACGGCGGTGCGGTTGGGTCCGTGGCCGGACACCGAGGTGTTGGTGTGTGGCAGCCCGGAGATGACCGGGGCGACGGTGGCGGCTCTGACGGCGTCGGGGGTGCCGCCGCAGCGGATCCTGGTGGAGGGGTTCGACCATTCGCTCTATCCGCCGCTGGCGGGCGCGGCTGCCGCCGTGCGGGACGACTTCGGTGGGACGGGGGTGCGATGAGCGTCGAGCATGGCGACCTCGCCGGTGGGCGTGGTGAGCTGGCCCGGGCGGTGGGTGCGTTGGAGGTGCGTCGGTTCCGGGGCAGCCGGTGGTTGTCCGCCGACGAGGTGGCCGACGTGGCGCGTTCGCTCGACGAGCGGGTGTCGTTGCTGGGTGGTGAGGTGGACCGGCTGCGGCGGGAGAACGAGGGCCTGGTGCAGCAGGTGGAGATGCTGCGGCACGGCGCGTTGCCCAGCACCGCCGCGCAGGGCCCGGATCCGATGGTGATCGAGTTGGCGATGCGGGCGCAGGACGAGGCGAACCGGACGATCGGTGAGGCCAGCGCGGAGGGCGCGGAGATCATCGCTGACGCGCGACGGCAGGCCGACGAGATCATCGCGCAGGCGCAGGCGCAGGCGCAGACCCAGGGCGTTGTCGGTTCGTCGCGGGGTGAGCAGGTGCGGCAGTTGGAGCAGCGGCACGCTGCGCTGGTGGCGGCGGTGGCGTCGGCGCAGCAGCACCTGAGCCGGTGGCAGGCGTACCTGTCGGAGCAGTCGGAGCAGTTGCGCGCCGACGCGGCGGCTGCCGGTGCGGTGGGCGCGCAGCTGCGGGCCGTGCTCGGCGAGTAGCCGCGCCGGTCCCGTCCGGCGGGTCGGCGTCGGTCGGTGGGGGCACCGCGTCGCCGTCCCCGCCGTGCCGTCGCCACGACTGGCGGGTCGCGGCGGGTTGCCGTCGGACGCGGTGGTGCTGGGGCACGGCTGCCGTCAGCGTCGGTCGACGGCGGTGACGGCGTCGGCGATGGGGGTGTCACCGCCCACGACCTCCAGGATCGTGCCGGCGCTGTGTGGGTGGTAGAGCAGGGCGACGAGGACCCGGGCGACGTCGGTGCGGGTGACGGCGCCCGCCGGTGCCCGCCGGGCGAGGGTGATGCGTCCGGTGGGCGGGTCGTCGGTGAGGCGGCCGGGGCGCAGGATCGTCCAGTCCAGGTCGCGGCCGGTCAGGTCGTCCTCGGCGGCCTTCTTCGCCCGCAGGTACGCGGCGAACACCTCGTCGGTGCCGGCGGGCGCCTCGCCCTCCACGCCCATGGACGACACCAGCAGGTAGCGGCGGACGTCGGCGCGTTGCGCGGCGTCGGCGAGCAGGACGGCGCCGGCCCGGTCGACGCTGTCCTTGCGGCCGGCGCCGCTGCCGGGGCCGGCGCCGGCGGCGAAGACGACGGCGTCGGCGCCGCGCAGGTGTTCGGCGAGTTCGTCGACGTCGACGTGTTCGAGGTCGGCGACGACGGGGTGGGCGCCGGCGGCGCGCAGGGCGGCGGCGTGGTCGGGGTTGCGGATCAGGCCGACGGCGGTGTCGCCCCGACCGGCGAGTTCGCGGTGGGCGAGCTGGGCGATCTTGCCGTGGCCTCCGGCGATGACGACGCGCATACTGTCAACCTAGCCGCCGCTTCGGCCCGGCGCGGCCGGTCGGCGGTGGCGCCCGCGTGACCGGGTGACGCGCGTGGCCGGCGGGGGTGGCGGTGCGGGGCGTGCACCGGCGGGACGGTCACCGGCGTTCGCCGAGGGGCACCTGCCTGAGGCAGCATGGACGGGTGACGGAGACGGTCGACGCGCTGGCCGGGCTGGTGGCCGGCGGCGGTGTCGTGGTGTTGAGCGGGGCGGGGCTGTCCACCGAGTCGGGCATCCCCGACTACCGGGGGCCCAGTGGCGCGGCGCGGCGGCACACCCCGATGACGTACCAGGTGTTCACGCGTGACCCCGTGGCGCGGCGGCGCTACTGGGCGCGCAGCCACCTGGGGTGGCGCACGATCGCGCGGGCGATGCCGAACGAGGGGCACCGGGCGGTGGCGCGGCTGCAACGCGGCGGGCTGGTCGACGGGATCATCACCCAGAACGTGGACGGGTTGCACACCGCTGCGGGCAGCCCTCAGGTGGTGGAGCTGCACGGCCGCCTCGACGAGGTGGTGTGCCTGGACTGCGGCAACCAGACGTCGCGGGAGGAGCTGGACCGGCGGCTGCGGGAGGTGAACCCGGGCTTCGACGCGCGGGTGGCGGCGGTCAACCCGGACGGTGACGTGGATCTCGCCGACGAGCAGGTGGCCGGGTTCCGTACGGTCGACTGCACGTTCTGTCGGGGTGGCGTGTTGAAGCCGGACGTGGTGTTCTTCGGTGAGACGGTGCCCGCGGAGCGGGTGGCCCGCTGTTTCGAGCTGGTGGCGCGGGCGCGGCTGCTGCTGGTGCTGGGGTCGTCGTTGACGGTGATGTCGGGTCGCCGGTTCGTGGTGGCGGCGGCGAAGTCGGGCATTCCGGTGGTGATCGTCAACCAGGGGCCGACCCGGGGTGACGGGTACGCGGCGTTGACGGTCGACGCGCCGTTGGGTCGGCTGCTGCCGGTGCTGGCCGACCGGGCGACCGGCGGTGTGCCGGTGGGCTGACCGGCAGGGGCGGCACCGGCCTGTCGGGGTGTGGACCAGGCGGCGCTGGTAGCGTTGACCATGCCGGTAGCACCCACGTGGGAGAGACCGCCCAGCAGCATCTCAGGCGGCGCCGAAGGGGCAAATCCTCCCCGGAACCTCTCAGGCAAAAGGACCTCGTGGGCAGGCACTGTGGAGCGCCTCGTGGGCGCGACAGAGGGGGAGGCCGACCTGTCGACCTCGCCCCCGGGAGTGCCGCCCATGACCGCAGAGCAGTTCGCCGCCCGCCACATCGGTCCCGATCCGCACGACGAGCGCCGGATGCTGGAGGCCGTCGGTTACGGCTCGGTCGAAGAGCTGATGGACGCGGCGATCCCCGAGGTGATCCGCTGGCACGGCACCCTGGACCTGCCGGAGCCGGCCAGCGAGCACGACGCCCTCGCCGAGTTGCGGGCGCTGGCGGCCCGCAACACCGTCGTGGTGTCGATGATCGGGTTGGGCTACCACGGCACGCACACCCCGGCGGTGATCCGCCGCAACGTGCTGGAGGATCCGGCCTGGTACACGGCGTACACGCCGTACCAGCCGGAGATCAGCCAGGGGCGGCTGGAGGCGTTGCTGAACTTCCAGACGATGGTCACCGACCTGACCGGGTTGGCCACCGCGAACGCGTCGATGCTCGACGAGGGCACCGCCGCGGCCGAGGCGATGACCCTCGCGCGCCGCGCGTCGAAGAGCAGGAGCGCGGTGTACGTGGTCGACGCCGACACCCTGCCGCAGACCATCGCGGTGATCACCAGCCGGGCCGAGCCGCTCGGTATCGACGTGCGGGTCGTCGACACCGGGCGTGACGAGTTGCCGGCGGAGTTCTTCGGTCTGCACCTGCAGTATCCGGGGGCGTCGGGGGCGGTGCGTGACCAGGCGGGTCTGGTCGAGGCGGCGCACGCCGTGGGGGCGCTGGTGACCGTGGCGGCGGATCTGCTGGCGCTGACGCTGCTGCGCCCGCCGGGGGAGATCGGCGCCGACATCGCCGCCGGCACGACGCAGCGTTTCGGTGTGCCGATGGGCTTCGGTGGGCCGCACGCCGGCTACCTGGCGGTGCGGGCGGGGTTGGAGCGGATGCTGCCCGGCCGGCTGGTGGGGGTGTCGCGTGACGCGGACGGCAACCCGGCTTACCGGTTGGCGTTGCAGACCCGGGAGCAGCACATCCGCCGGGAGAAGGCGACCAGCAACATCTGCACGGCGCAGGTGCTGCTGGCGGTGATGGCCGGCATGTACGCCGTCTACCACGGTCCGGACGGGCTGCGGGAGATCGCCCGCCGTACGCATGACAGGGCGGCGCGGTTGGCGGCGGCGCTGCGGGGCCTGGACGGCGTGGAGGTGGTGCACGAGGCGTTCTTCGACACGGTCCTGGCGCGGGTGCCGGGCCGCGCGGGGGCGGTCGTGGCCGACGCCGCCGCGCGGGGCGTGAACCTGCGCCTGGTCGACGCCGACCACGTGGGGGTGTCGTGCGACGAGACGACCACGCTGGCGCACCTGCGGACGGTGTGCGACGCGTTCGCGGCCGTGCTCGGCGGGCGGGTCGGGGGTGTGGCGGCGGTGTGGGACGCGCCGGTCGGGGGCGTGTTGCCGGCGGCGCTGGCCCGTACGTCGGACTTCCTCACCCACGCGGTGTTCCGCAGCCACCACTCGGAGACGGCGATGCTGCGCTATCTGCGGCGGCTGTCGGACTTCGACTACGCCCTGGACCGGGGGATGATCCCGCTCGGGTCGTGCACGATGAAGCTCAACGCGACCACCGAGATGGAGCCGGTGAGCTGGCCGGAGTTCGCCCACATCCACCCGTTCGCGCCGGACGCGCAGACCTCCGGTTACCGGGAGATGATCTCCCAGTTGGAGGGGTGGCTGGCGGAGGTGACCGGCTACGACGCGGTCAGTGTGCAGCCGAACGCCGGTTCGCAGGGCGAGCTGGCGGGCCTGTTGGCGATCCGCGCCTACCACCGCGACCGGGGTGAGGGGCACCGCGACGTGTGCCTGATCCCGTCGTCGGCGCACGGCACCAACGCGGCTAGCGCGGTGATGGCCGGCATGCGGGTCGTCGTGGTGGGCTGCGACGACGGGGGCAACATCGACCTGGTGGACCTCGACGCGAAGATCGACAAGCATCGGGACGCGCTCGCGGCGATCATGGTGACGTATCCGTCGACGCACGGGGTGTACGAGACGGGCATCGCGTCGCTGTGCGCGAAGGTCCACGACGCCGGTGGGCAGGTGTACGTCGACGGGGCGAACCTCAACGCGCTGGTCGGTTTCGCCAAGCCGGGCAAGTTCGGGGCGGACGTGTCGCACCTGAACCTGCACAAGACGTTCTGCATCCCGCACGGCGGCGGTGGTCCGGGGGTGGGTCCGGTGGCGGTGCGGGCGCACCTGGCGCCGTTCCTGCCGGGCGATCCGCTGGGCGTGCACGTCGACGGCCGGCCGGCGATCTCGGCGGCGCGGTACGGGTCGGCGGGGATCCTGCCGATCCCGTGGGCGTACCTGCGGATGATGGGCGCGGCGGGGCTGGTGCGGGCCACGGGTGTGGCGGTGCTGGCGGCGAACTACGTGGCGGCGCGCCTGCGCGGGCACTTCCCGGTGCTGTACGCGGGCAACAAGGGCCTGGTGGCGCACGAGTGCATCCTGGACCTGCGGCCGTTGACGAAGGCGACGGGGGTGAGCGTGGACGACGTGGCGAAGCGGCTGATCGACTACGGGTTCCACGCGCCGACGATGTCGTTCCCGGTGGCGGGGACGCTGATGGTGGAGCCGACCGAGAGTGAGGACCTGGCCGAGCTGGACCGGTTCTGCGATGCGATGATCGCCATTCGGGAGGAGATCGACAAGGTGGGGTCGGGGCAGTGGCCGGCGGGCGACAATCCTCTCGCCAACGCCCCGCACACGGCGGCGATGGTGTCCGCGGACGAGTGGCCGCACGCGTATGCGCGCTCGGTGGGCGCGTATCCGGGCGGGGTGGAGCGCGCCGGGAAGTACTGGCCGCCGGTGCGGCGCATCGACGGCGCGTACGGCGACCGGAACCTGGTGTGTTCGTGCCCGGCGCCGGAGGCGTTCGAGAGCTGACGTCGCGTGACGCCGGGGCGGTCGTGGTGCCGCCCCGGCGGGTGCGCCGACCTGGCCGGGGGGTGTCCCGACCGGGGGACCAGCCTGGATCGGCGCGTCGCTATTGCGTGACGCAGCGTGACAGGGTCAGGCGACGAGGGCGTGTCGGGCGGGGCCGCGGTGGGGGGCGATGCTGCTGCCGTCGGGGAGGAGCTCGCCGGTGTCCTCGAAGACGATGACACCGTTGCAGAGCAGGCTCCAGCCCTGCTCAGGGAAGCAGGCGAGGATTCGGGCGGCTTCCCGGTCGGTCGCTTCGGCGGAGGGGCAGGTGGGTTGGTGCTGGCACATCGGGATCTCCGGACTGTGGGGGCACTGTGTCATGGTTCACATGACCAGTGACGCACAGTACCAAGCAAAAGCGGTCAGCATCGAGCAGGTACGCGCGTGGATTCGCTGAAATCCACTGAACGGATGAGGGTGGATGGGCCGGACGGCGTGGAAACGCTCCCAGGGTTAGGGGTCGACGTGCCGGGGGCGCCGGCCGACTGCCGCCGCACGCTCGTCGAGCGGGCCCGCTGGCAGTGGCGGCCCGCCGACGGCGGGGACCCGGCGGCGCGGGTCGAGGAGTTCCTCGCCGCGTACGGCCTGCCGCTGCACGAGCTGGCCCGCCCCGCGCCCCGCCACGACCCGGCCGGGGTGTGCGGCGCCGCCCTCTACGTCTCCGCCGCCGCCGGTGCGGCCCTCATCGGCGCGCCCCCGGGCGCCGCCAACCCCGCCCCCGCGCTGCCGGAGGTCGCCGTGGTCGTCTACGGCCACGACCCGGCCGCGGTGGCGTCGAGCCGCCCGGTCGCGGCGGGCGCCACGGCACCCGACGCGCACTGGTGGCGCGGCGAGTGGGCGCAGAGCTGGACTCCGCGCCAGCACGCCGACGCCGTCACGGCGGTGCGCGCTGCGATCGGTCGCGGCGACGTCTACCAGGTCAACCTCGTCGGTCACGCCGCCGCCCGCTACGGCGGCGACCCGCTGCCGGCCCTGCGTCGGTTGGCCGCGCTGCCCGGCGCCCGCTACGGCGGCACCCTCACCGGTGCGGGCTGGGCGATCGGCTGCGCCAGCCCGGAGACCCTGGTGGAGCTGGCCGACTCTCGGCTGATCACCCGGCCGATCAAGGGCACCCGGCCGGCCACCGCCGCCGGCCGCGCGGCGCTGCTCGCCTCGGCGAAGGAACGCGCCGAGCACGTGATGATCGTCGACCTGGAGCGCAACGACCTGGCCCGCGTCGCCCGCACCGGCAGCGTGCGCGTCGACGAGCTGTTCGCCGTACGCCGCTGGTGCGACCTGTGGCAGGCCGAGTCGACGGTGTCCGCGGCGGTCGCCGACGGGCTCGGTCTGGCGGACCTGCTGCGCGCGTTGTGTCCCGGCGGCTCGGTCACCGGCGCCCCGAAGCTCGCCGCCCTGGCGCATGTCGCCGCGCTGGAGCCGGTGGGTCGGGGCGCCAGCATGGGCGCGCTCGGCTGGGTCGCCCCGGGCCGCATCGACCTGGGCCTGACGATCCGCACCGCCGCCGTCGACGGCGAGCGGGTGCACGTCTGGGCGGGCGGGGGCATCACGTGGGGCAGCGATGCCGACGCCGAGGTCGCCGAGGCCGCCGCGAAGGCTGCCCCGGTGCGCGCCGCCCTCGGCGAGCGCTGAGCGCGGCGCGCACCGGGGCAGCGCGGCCCCGGGCGTCAGCGCGTCCCGCCCGTGCCGCGGCCCTGAGCGTGCACCGCCGTGCCGCGGCCCTGAGCGTGCACCGCCGTGCCGCGGCCCTGAGCGTGCACCGCCGTGGCGCGGCCCGTCGGTGCTGGGCACGTTGGAAGAGGCGCCGCGGCGCCTTCGTCCGGTCAGATGAGCGGTAACCGGATCGAGGGCGTCCGCAGCCGAGGCGGTCGGTATGTACCAGCAACCCCTGCAACCCGTCGGCGGGTCGCTCGCGCTGAGCGCCGCCTGCGCCGCGCTGCCCCTGCTCACCCTGTTCGTGCTGCTCGCGGTGGTGCGTACGCGGGCCTGGGTGGCGGCGTTCGGTGCGCTGTCCGTGGCGGTGGTGCTGGCCTGGGGGCTGTGGCGGATGCCGCTGCCGCAGGCGCTGCTGGCCGCTGCCCAGGGCGCCACCTTCGCCCTCTTCCCGCTCGTCTGGACGTTCGGCACGGCGATCTGGATCCACCGGCTGACCGTGCACACGGGGCACTTCGACACGCTGCGGCGGGAGTTCGCCCGCCTCAGCGACGACCGCCGCGTGCAGGCCCTGGTGATCGCGTTCTGCTTCGGGTCGCTGCTGGAGGCCCTGGCCGGTCAGGGCACGCCGGTGGCCGTCACCACGGTCATGCTGCTGGCCCTGGGCTTCAGCCCGCTGCGCGCCGCCGCCGTGGCGCTGGTCGGCAACACGGTGCCGGCGGCGTTCGGTCCGCTCGGCCTGCCGATCACCACGCTGGCCGGTGTGACGGGGCTGCCGGCGACGGAACTGGGCATGATGGCCGGCCGGCAGGTGCCGGTGATCGCGGTCGTCGTCCCGCTGGTGCTGCTGGTCGTCGCCGACGGCCGTCGGGGCGTACGCGAGCTGTGGCGCCCGGCGCTGGCGTGCGGCGGCGCCTTCGCGGTGGCGCAGTTCGTCACCGCGAACTGGCTGACGGCCGCGCTGGCCGACATCACCGCCGCGTTCGCGGGGCTGGGCGTGCTGCTGCTCGTCGCCCGCCGGCGCCGACCGACACGGCGACCGGTCGCCGTGCCGGTCGGCGCCGGGTCGCCGCACCACGACGCCCCGGTCGACGACCCCGCCGCGCCGCCGTCGACCGCGCTCCACGACGCCGGTACGGCGCTCGCCGAGCGCGCGTCCGGGGCGCGGTGGCGGGCGTACGCGCCGTACGTGACGATCGTGGCGGTCTTCGCCGTCTCCCAGGTGCCGGCGCTCAAGCGGCTGCTCGACGCCGGCACGCTGGCGTTCTCCTGGCCGGGGCTGCACGTCGTCACGGCCGGCGGGGACCCGTCACCGGTGACGACGTTCCGCTTCGCCTGGTTGGCGGCTCCCGGGTCGTTGCTGCTGGTGGCGGGCCTGATCACGGTGGTGCTGCTGCGGGTGTCGCCGCGCGAGGCCGTCGGGCTCTACGGGCGCACCCTGGTCGAGCTGCGGTGGGCGGTGGCGACGGTGGTCGGGCTGCTGGCGCTGTCGTTCACCATGAACGCCGCCGGGCAGGTCGCCACGCTGGGCGTCTGGATGGCCGGCGCGGGTGGGTTCTTCGCAGTGCTGGCGCCGGTCCTCGGGTGGCTCGGCGTCGCCCTGACCGGTTCGGACACGTCGTCCAACTCGCTGTTCGGCGCGTTGCAGGTGGCGGCGGCGCAGCGCGCCGGCCTCGATCCGGTCCTGTTGGCCGCGGCCAACGCCTCGGGCGGCACGCTCGGCAAGATGATCAGTTTGCAGAACCTGACGATCGCCGCCGCCGCGGTCGGGCTCACCGGCCGCGAGGGCGACCTGTTCCGGCGGATGGTCGGCCCGAGCGTGCTGCTGCTCGCCCTGATGTGCCTGCTGGTCGGGTTGCAGGCCACGCCCCTGCTGGCCTGGATGGTGCCGTAGCGCGGCTCCAGCGCGGGAGCGGCCCGCCACCAACCGACAACTTATTCTGTCTTGACAGGGAATCCTGTCGGTAGGAGGCTTTCGGGGCGCGGTGCCCGCCGGGGACACACCACCGCACCCTCGCCCGCCGCGTCGCGGGCCCTTCAAGGAGGACCGTCATGCAGATCAGCGTCCACGCCTTCGTCAGCCTCGACGGCGTCATGCAGGGCCCGGGCGGCGCCGAGGAGGACACCAGCAACGGCTTCACGCGCGGGGGCTGGCTCGTGCCGCACAGCGGCGACGGTCAGCTCGACGCCGTCGACGGGTGGTTCCGGCAGGCCGACGCGTTCCTGCTGGGACGCCGCACCTTCGAGATGATGCGCGGCTACTGGCCGCAGGTCACCGACCCCGACAACCTCGTCGCCACCGCGCTGAACACCTGGCCGAAGTACGTCGTCAGCAACAGCCTCTCCGACGCCGACGCGGCCTGGGGCGACACCACCGTCCTGCGCGGCGACGTCGTCGCGCAGGTGCGGCGGCTCAGCCAGCAGCCGGGCGGCGAACTGCAGGTGCACGGCAGCTGGCAGCTCGCGCGCACCCTGCACGACGCGAGGCTCGTCGACACGTACCGGCTGCTGCAGTTCCCCGTCGTGGTCGGCGCCGGCAAGCGCCTGTTCGCCGACGGCGCGGCCCCTGCCTCGTACCGGATCACCGACTCGGCGGTGGCCGACGGGGGCGCGGGGGCCGTCGCGCTGACCCTGCGCCGCACCGGGTTCGGCGCCACCGACGTCGGCGAGTTCGTCGTGCGCGACGGCCGGGAGGCCGTGGCGTAGCCCGCCGGCGTCAGCGGCGGCCGGCGAAGTCGTCCAGCGCCGCCACGACCCGCTCCGCCATGCCGTTGGCGGATCCGTGCCCGGCGGTCTCCAGCAGTTCCAGCCGGGCGTCGGGCCAGGCCTGGGCCAGCTGCCACGCCACCTCCGGCGGGCTGCTGATGTCGAGCCTGCCGTGCAGCAGCACGCCGGGGATGCCGGCGAGCCGCCCCGCCTCGCGCAGCAGTTTCCCCTCCGGCAGGAAGCATCCGTTACGCCAGTAGTGGGTGACCAGCCGGGCCTGCAGCATCCGGAACACCGGGTCGTCGTAGCGGGGGTCGGGCCGGTGCCCGGGGGCGGTGGCGACGTGGGTGTCCTCCCAGTCGCACCACTGCCGCGCCGCCCGTTCGCGCACCGCCGGGTCCGGGTCGGCCAGCAGCCGGGCGTACGCGTCGGCCAGGTCGCCGTCGCGCTCGGCCGGCGGCACGCCGTCGCGGAACCGCGCCCACTCGGCCGGGAAGATCCGCCCCATGTCCCGGGTGAGCCACTCGATCTCCCGTCGGGTGCCGGCGGTCACGCTGAACAGCACCAGCTCGCTGACCTGTCGCGGGTGCCGCTGCGCGTACGCGAGGGCGAGGGAGGCGCCCCAGGAGGCGCCGAGCACCAGCCAGCGGTCCACGCCGAGGCGTTCGCGCAGCAGTTCGATGTCGGCGATCAGGTGGTCGGTGGTGTTGGTGGACAGGTCCACGTCCGGGTCGGCGGCGTGCGGGGTGCTGCGGCCGCAGCCCCGCTGGTCGAACAGGACCACCCGGTAGCGGGCCGGGTCGAACAGGTCCCGCCAGCCGGGCGCACAGCCGGAACCGGGCCCGCCGTGCAGCACCACGGCGGGCTTGCCGTCGGGGTTGCCGCAGGTCTCCCAGTAGACGAGCTGCCCGTCGCCGACGTCGAGCATCCCGTGCGCGTACGGCTCGATCCGTGGGTAGCGCCCGCTCATCGCCCCGCCTCTTTCGTCACCGACCAATCTGACAGCGCTGTTACATTAGCCGGGTCGCGGTCTGTCGGCACGGGGGCGGCGTCCGCGCCCCGGTGCGTCTGCAGCAGGGCCGCCGCCCGGCCGGCCGCCACCGCCACGGCCGAGCGCAGCGCGTCGACGTCGACGTCCGGGCCGGGCGGCAGCAGCGGCAGCGTGGGACCGTCCGCCACCGGCCCCGGCCCCGGCGGCAGCGGCGGGGCAGCCTGGGCGTACGCCTCGGCGGCGGCCGTGCCCACCTCGGTGCTCCGCCTCGACGACGCCGACCCGTCCCCGGTGGCGGTGACCGCCGGAGCCGGCGCGCCGGCTCCGGCGGTCACGAGCGTGCGGGCCTCGCGGCCGCGGATCAGCAGCAGCAGGGTCGGGTCGGTGTCCAGCAGCCAGGACACCTGGTGGCACAGGGCGGCGGCGTGCCGGCACGGGTGGTCCCACCCGGGACAGTCGCACTCCGGGGTGAGCTCGCCCAGCCCCGGCAGCAGCGGCACCCCGGTCGCCTCGGCCAGGTCCCGGGGCAGCTGCCCGGCCAGCAGCGCCGCCTGGTGTCCGGTGCGGGCGGCCACCTCACCGGCCAGCCGCGCCCAGTCGTCGTCCCCGAGCGGCGCGACGCGGATCCGGGTGTCGTACGCCTGCTCGGCGTCGCCGTCGTGCACGGCCGCGGCGAGCCGGCCGGGACTGACGGTGATCGGCCCGACGTGCCCGGCGGTGGCCAGCCGGCGCCCGGCGCGCAGCGGCCCGGCGTCCAGGGCGTCGGCCTCCCACGCCCGGTTCCACGTCGTCGCCCACCAGGTACGGGGCCGGCGGACCCGCCCGGGCGCGAAGGCGGGAAAGCCGCGCGGGGTCACCGGTCACCGCCGAGGGCCACCAGGTCGGCCAGTTCGGTGTCGCTGAGCGCGGCCAGCGCCGCCGGCCCGGCGTCGAGGACCGCCCCGGCGAGTTCCCGTTTGCCGGCCAGCAGGGCGGCGACGCGGTCCTCGACGGTGCCCTCGGCGACGAGCCGGTGCACCTGCACCGGCCGGGTCTGTCCGATCCGGTACGCCCGGTCGGTGGCCTGGTCCTCCACGGCCGGGTTCCACCACCGGTCGTAGTGCACGACGTGGTCGGCGCGGGTGAGGTTCAGGCCGGTGCCGGCGGCGCGCAGCGACAGCAGGAACACCGGGGCTTCCCCGGCGTCGAAGCGGCGTACGAGTTCGTCGCGGGCGGCGACGGGCAGCCCACCGTGCAGCAGCAGCGCCCCGACGCCCCGGTCGCTCAGGTGCCGGTGCAGCAGCCGGGCCATCGCCACGTACTGGGTGAAGACCAGCACCGCGCCACCGGCGGGCAGGATCGCCTCGAGCAGCTCGTCGAGCAGGTCCAGCTTGCCGGAGCGCCCCGCCAGCCGCGGCGCGCTCTCGCGCAGGTACTGCGCGGGGTGGTTGCAGATCTGCTTGAGCGCGGTGAGCAGCTTGACCACCAGCGCGTGCCGGGCGATGCCGTCGGCGTCGGCGATCGCGTCGAGCAGTTCGGCGACGCAGGCCTGGTAGAGGGCGGCCTGCTCGGCGGTGAGGGCGACCGGCTGGTCGGTCTCGGTCTTGGCGGGCAGCTCGGGGGCGATACCGGGGTCGCTCTTGCGGCGGCGCAGCAGGAACGGCCCGAGAAGTCGGGCCAGCTCCCGGCCCGCCCCGGGGTCGCGGTCGACCTGTACCGGCCCGACCCAGCGGGCACGGAACTCGCTGAGGGTGCCGAGCAGCCCGGGCGTGGTCCAGTCCAGGATCGCCCACAGGTCGGTGAGGTCGTTCTCGACGGGGGTGCCGGTCAACGCGACCCGGGCGGCGGCGGGGATCGCGCGCAGCGCCCGCGCGGTCTCCGCGTACGGGTTCTTGACGTGCTGGGCCTCGTCGGCGACGAGCAGCGGCCACCGTCGGGCGGCGAGCCGGTCGGCGTCGCGGCGCAGCGTCGCCCAGGTGGTGAGCACGAACCCGCCGTCGAGGTCGTCGAGGCTGCGGTGTGGTCCGTGGAAGCGGCGTACGGCGGTGCCGGGGGCGAAGCGGCGGATCTCGCGCTCCCAGTTGCCCAGCAGCGACGCCGGGCACAGCACGAGCGTCGGGCCGGCGGTGGCCGGGTCGGCTTGGCGGTGCAGGTGCAGGGCGATCAGCGTGACGGTCTTGCCCAGCCCCATGTCGTCGGCGAGGCAGCCGCCGAGACCGAGAGAGGTCAGTCCGGCCAGCCAACGCAGCCCGTGGCGCTGGTAGTCGCGCAGCGTCGCGGCCAGCCCGGCCGGTACGGCCACCGGGGGCGCGGCGTCGCCGTCGGTGAGCCGCCGGGCGGCCTCGGCCAGCCAGCCCTCGGTGTGCACGTCGACGCGTTCGCCGTCGACGTGCGTGGCGCCGGTCAGCGCGGCGCGCAGGGCGGGCATCGCCGCCAGCGCCCCGGCGTGTGGCTGCCGGGCGCGGCGGGCCAGCTCGGGAGGCACCAGCACCCACCGCTCGCGCAGCCGCACGACGGGCCGGTGCGCCTCGGCGAGCCGGGCCAGTTCGGCGCCGGTGAGCGCGCTGCCGTCGAGGTGCAGCCGCCAGTGCAGCGCCACGTCGCCGGGCGCGGCGAGCGGGCCGGGGCCGCGGGCCGGGGCGCGCAGCACCGCCGAGGCGGTGAGGCCACGGTCGAGTCCGGCCGGCCAGTGCACGTCGACGCCGTCGGCGGCGAGCCGGGCCGCCGCGCCGGTGGCCAGGTCGACGATCTCCGCGTCGCTGGGCGTGAGCGCGTCGGGCACGGCGGTGTCCAGCAGCCGCGCCAGGGGCGGCCACACCCGCGCGGCGTGGCGCAGGGCCAGCAGGGTGGCGTCGCGGCAGGCGGGCGGGAACCCGGGTACGCCGGCGCGCCAGAGCGCCGCGGCGTCGGTGAGCAGTCCCGGCGCGCTGCGGCGGTGCACCTGCGCCACCAGCCGCCACGGCGCGTCGGGGCTGTCGTGGTGCTCGAGGCGCAGCGACAGCCGTACCGCCGCGTCGGCGTCGGCGGCGACGCGGGCGGCCCAGCCGCGCAGCCGCCCGACGGGGGTGGGGGCGGGCGCCGACCACGCCCCGGTGGCCGCGTCGTCGCGGGGCAGGGTGTCGGCGACGGCGTCGAGGAAGTCGCGCAGCAGCCGCGCCGGATCGGGCAGCCACGTCGGGTCGCGCCCGGGCACGGGGGTGGCACGGGCCGTGGCGGGCATCGCGGCGGCGAGGTCTGCCTGCCGGGCCTCGTCGTCGGTGGTGAGCGGCCCGACCCGCCAGGTGTCGTGTCCGGCGGCGGTGACGGCGGGCAGCAGCAGGCCGCGGGCGGCCAGGTGCAGGGCCTCGCGGGCCGCCGCGGCCCAGAACGCCGCCGCCGGGTCGGTGGCCGCCGCGGCCAGCAGCAGCGGTACGCCGGCGGCCACGCCCAGCCGTCGCGCGGGCACGGTCCCCGGGTGCCCGTGCGGTGGCGTCGCCAGGGTCACCGTCACCGCCTCGCCGGGCCCGTCGGGCGGGGCGTCGGCGTCCGGTGACCAGACGAGCAGCGTCCCGGCGCGGGGCGGGTCGGCGGGGCTGAACGTGACGGCGTGGCAGCCGATCGGCACGGGCGTCCTCGTTTCGGCTTGGTGGTCGCGCTGCCCGCCGCGGCGCGGGACGTCGCGTCCGCCCGGATGCGACGCCGCCGCGCGGCAGGCGGCGCGTGTGCCGCGCATCGCGTCGGTCACCGGCCGAGCCTGCGGTAGCGGCGTACCGCCAGGGGCCCGAACACGGCGATCAGCAGCAGCGGCCACGCCACGGCGAGCGCGACGGCGTGCTGCGCGGGGAACGTGTCGCCGCCCGCGCCGGGGTTGCCGAACAGGTGCCGGCAGGCCGCGACGGTCGCCGACAGCGGGTTCCACGCGGCGACGGCGGCGAGCCAGCCGGGCATGGTGTCGGGGGAGACGAACGCGTTGGAGGTGAACCCGAGCGGCCAGACGAGGATCTGCAGCATCACCACCGACTCGGGTCTGCGCAGCACCAGCGCCAGGTGGATGCCGACCCAGATCAGGGCGAAGCGCAGCAGCAGGAGCAGCCCGACGGCGCCCAGCGCGCCCGGGGCGCCGGAGCGCCACTGCCAGCCGACGGCGACGCCGCAGGCGAGCATGACGGCCAGGCCGGCGGCGCTGTGCAGCAGGTCCGCGGCGGCCCGGCCGGTGAGCACCGCCGAGGACGTCATCGGCAGCGACCGGAACCGGTCGGTCACGCCGCGCGCGGCGTCGGTGGCCACGGCCGCGTACGTCGACTCGATGCCGAACAGCATCGTCATGGCGAACATGCCGGGCAGCAGGAACTCGCGGTAGTCGCCGCCGCCGGGCACGCTCATCGCGCCGCCGAACAGGTAGCCGAACATCAGCACCATCAGTACCGGGAAGAGCAGTCCGACGACGAACTGTCCGGGTTGGCGCCGCCAGTGCGCCACCGCCCGGCCGGTGAGGGTGACGCCGTCGGCGACGGCCCAGCGCAGGCGCCGCGGCACGGGTCGCACGCTCGTCGCGCTCATGCGCTCACCTTCTCCCCGTCGGGGCGGGCGGTGGGGGAGTCGCCGCCGGTGAGCCGCAGGAACACCTCATCGAGGGTGGGGCGGCGCACCGCGACGTCGGCGGCGGCCAGGCCGGCGTCGTGCAGGGCCCGCAGCACGGCGCCCAGCGCGGCCACCCGCCCGGTGACGGCGACGCTGAGGCGCAGGCCCACCGCGTCGACGACGGGGGTCGCCGCGACGGCGGCGCCGACGACGCGTACGGCCCGGTCCAGGTCGTCGGCGCGGGTCAGCACGACGTCGACGCGGTCGCCGCCGAGCGCGGTCTTCAGCTGCTCCGGGGTGCCGTCGGCGACGACCCGGCCGCCGTCGACGACCCGGACGGTGTGGGCGAGCTGGTCGGCCTCCTCCAGGTACTGCGTGGTCAGCAGCACGGTGGTGCCGTCGGCGACGAGCCCGCGTACGGCGTCCCACACCTGGGCGCGGGCGCGCGGGTCGAGGCCGGTGGTGGGCTCGTCGAGGAAGAGCACCGGCGGGTCGAGGATCAGGCTCGCCGCCAGGTCGAGGCGGCGGCGCATCCCGCCGGAGTAGGTGCCGACGGGCCGCTCGGCGGCGTCGGTCAGGTCGAAGCGGGTCAGCAGGTCGGCGGCCCGGGCGCGGGCCCGCGCGCCGCCGAGGTGGTGCAGCCGGCCGAACAGCACCAGGTTCTGCCGGCCGCTGAGCACCTCGTCGAGCGCGGCGTGCTGGCCGACCAGACCGATGCGGGCGCGCACCCGATCGGGGTGGCGCAGCACGTCGGCGCCGGCCACCCGCGCCGCGCCGGCGTCGGGCCGCAGCAGGGTGCTCAGCACCCGTACGGCCGTGGTCTTGCCCGCCCCGTTCGGGCCGAGCAGCCCGCAGACGGTGCCGGCGGGCACGGTGAGGTCCAGCCCGGCGAGGGCCTGCGTGTCGCCGTAGCGCTTGCGTAGTCCCTCGGCCTCGATCGCCGCTTCGTCGTGCATCGCGCCCCCACCCGCTCGTCTCGTACACCGTACCGTACACCATACGGTACGGCGCACGCTAAGGTGCCGGCATGACGACCGAGTACAGCGGCACCGGCGACCCGGCACGCAGCCTCGCCCTGCTCTGGCGCACCCGCGAACGCACCAGCCGCAAGGGCCGACCCGACCTGTCCGTGGACCGCATCGTGCGCGCCGCCATCGAGGTGGCCGACGCCGAGGGCCTCGCCGCCCTGTCCATGCGCCGCGTCGCCGAACGACTCGGCGTGGGCACCATGTCCCTCTACACCTACGTGCCCGGCAAGGGCGAACTGCTCGACGTCATGCTCGACACCGTCTACGGCGAGACCGCCCGCCCCGACGACGTGCCCGGCGGCTGGCGCGGCCGACTCACCCACATCGCCCGCGAGTCCTGGGCGCTCTACCTGCGCCACCCCTGGCTGCTACAGGTCGCCACCACCCGCCCCCCGCTGGGCCCCAACGTCATCGCCCGCTACGAGTACGAGCTGCGCGCCGTCGACGGCATCGGCCTGACCGACCTGGAGATGGACGCCGTCGTCACCCTCGTCTCCGGCTACGTGCACGGCACCGTACGCAGCGCCGTGGAGGCCGCCCAGGCCGCCGCGCACACCGGCATGACCGAGCAGCAGTGGTGGCAGGCCCACGCCCCCTACCTGGAGAAGGCCCTCGACCCGCGCCGCTACCCCCTGGCCGCGCGCGTCGGCACCGCAGCCGGCCAGGAGTACCAGGCCGCCGCCGACCCCCACGGCGCGTTCGAGTTCGGCCTGGCCCGCATCCTCGACGGCATCGAGGTGCTCGTCGCCGCCCGCCCGGACGCCACCGCCGCGACCGACGACCGATAACCTTGCCGGCATGACCATGCGTCCCATCAGGATCATCGGTGACCCCGTGCTGCGCACCCCCAGCGAGCCCGTCACCAGCTTCGACACCGAGCTGCGCGCCCTGGTCACGGACCTGATGGACACCCTGCTCGGCGCACCCGGGCGCGCCGGCGTCGCCGCCCCCCAGATCGGCGTCAACGCCCAGGTGTTCGTCTACGACGCCGACGGCGAACGCGGCCACCTGGTCAACCCGACGCTGGAGCTGTCGGAGGAACTCCAGGACGACGACGAGGGCTGCCTGTCCATCCCCGGGCTCTACTTCCCGACCCCGCGCGCCCTGCACGCCACCGCCCACGGCTTCGACCAGCACGGCGAGCCGCTGACCATCTCGGGCAGCGGCTTCCTCGCCCGGGCCCTGCAACACGAGACCGACCACCTCGCCGGGCGCCTCTACGTCGACACGCTGCGCGGCGACACCCGCCGCAAGGCGCTGCGGGAGATCCGCGCCGGGCGCTTCGACTCACCCAGCCGCCGCGGCTGAGCCCCGCCCACCAGCCGCCGGTGACCACGCCCCGTGCCTGCCGGCCGACGGGTCACCGCCGGCCTGCCGTCACGTCTCCGCGCGTCACCGCTGGTGGGCGTGCAGCGCGTACTCGCCGTAGTCGGCCACCCGGGTGAAGCCCAGCCGCCCGTAGAGCCGCACCGCCGCCGCGTTGTCCGCCTTCACGTTGAGCGTCACATGCGTGACGCGCTCGCGCAGCCGCCGGCACAGGGCGGTCACCGCCGCGGCGGCCAGCCCCCGCCCGCGCCACCGGGGATGGGTGGTCACGTTGCCCAGCGCCGCGACCCCGTACGCCGGGGAGAACACGTGCACCCCGGCGACCGCCACCAGCTCGCCGCCGTCGCGCACCCCCACGTACTGGCCGGTGTCGAGCATCCGCGGATCGAACCAGTTGCCCGGGTACGCGACCTCGTAGAGGCGGAGCAGCGCCGGCAGGTCATCGACATGCAGCACCGTACCCGCCGCGACCTGCCCGTCCAGCCGCGCCGGATCCGTCAGCGCCATCCGGTGGTGCGGGCCGGCCGCATCCATCCGGAACGCCCCCGCCAGGGCCGGCTGCACGCCGGGGGACAGGTGCGCCCACAGGCGGGCCGGCAGCACCGGCGCCACCTCGCGCAGCAGCGCCGCCAGCCGCCCGGCCCGGCACGGCGGGGCGAACGCCAGCAGCGTGGGCGTCCCGGCGCCGTGGTAGAGCAACGCCACCTCCTCGTCGCGGCGGAACCAGGAGGTGTACGGCCAGAAGAAGTCGTCCAGGTCGCCGAGCTGGTACGCGTGCAGCACCGGGTCCCGCCCGAGCAGCGCGGCGAGGACGGCGCGGTCGTGTTCGGCGCGTACCGGCATCCGCCGATGATCACACACGCGGCCCCCGCTGCGCCGACGTGCGCCGGGGCTGCTGCGCCGACGCGCGCCCGGGCGGGTCAGCAGCCCGGGTCCGCCTCGGCGGGAAGGTGCTCGTGCGCCCACCGGCCCAGCGCGTCGAGCACCGGCAGCAGGGCCGCGCCCGGCCCGGTGAGCTCGTAGCTCACGCCCAGCGGGGGACCCTGCCGGACCGTGCGGCTGACCAGCCCGACCCGGACCAGCTCGCCCAGGCGGTCCGACAGCACCGACTCGCTGATCCCGGGCAGGGCACGGGTCAGCTCGGCGAACCCGGCGGGCCCGTCGGCGAGGGTGCTCAGCAGCATGCCGTTCCACCGCTTGCCCAGAAACGCGAAGGCCCGGGCCACGCCCCCGTCACACGTGCGGGGCGTGTCGCCCACCTCCGGCCTGACCGTCATGACCCCAGGATACGGGGGACATCGCCCGAACAAGGGACTACTAAAAAGCTAGCTGCTACCGTTACCGAAGCAAGCCAGCCGACTCCATGGAGACGCCCCGATGACCGACGTCCACCCGCCCCTGATCAACCTGGACCCCGAAGCCCAGGCGCTGCTGTTCACCGACGCCCGCACCGCCAACACCTTCACCGACGAACCCGTCACCGACGAACACCTGCGCGCCATCTACGAACTCGCCAAGTACCCGCCCACCGCCGCCAACACCCAGCCCCTGCGCATCCTCTACGTACCCCCCGGCGAAGCCCGCACCCGCCTCGTCGCCCACATGAGCGAAGGCAACCAGGCCAAGACCGCCACCGCCCCCATGGTCGCCGTACTCGCCGCCGACACCGACTTCCACGAGCACATCCCGCGGGTGTTCCCCATCCGCCCCCAGATGCGCGACGACCTCGCCGGCAACCGCGACGCCCGCGAGCGCATGGCCCGCTTCAACGCCACCCTCCAGATCGGCTACTACCTGCTCGCCGTACGCGCCGCCGGCCTCGCCGCCGGACCCATGGCCGGCTTCGACGCCGCCGCCGTCGACCGCGAGTTCTTCACCGACAGCACCTGGAAGACCCTGCTCGTGGTCAACATCGGCCGCCCCGGCGACAACGCCTGGTTCCCGCGCCTGCCCCGCCTCGACTACACCGACGTCGTCCGGCACGCCTGAACGACCAACCACCCCGACGACCAGTGGGTGGCGAACCGTCAGGCCGCCACCCACTGGTCGAAACCCAACTTGCCGACCAACGCCACCACCACCACCAACAACACGACCCGCACGAAACCCGAACCACGCCGCAACGCCATCCGCGCCCCCAACGCCGCCCCCGCGATGTTGCACACCGCCATCGCCGCCCCCAGCAGCCACCACACGTGCCCCGTCGCCGCGAACACCGCCAACGCCCCCAGGTTCGTCCCCACGTTCACGACCTTCGCCATCGCCGAACCGTGCACGAAGTCCGCCCCCACCAACGCCGTGAACGCCACCACCAGAAACGTCCCCGTACCCGGGCCCACCAACCCGTCGTACAACCCGATACCCACCCCCGCCACCACCACCGCCACACCCACCCGCACCCGCGTACGCCGATGCGGCTGCGCCACCACCCCCAACCGCGGCCGCAGCACCACGAACGCCGCCACCGACACCAACACCACCAACACCACCGGCCGGTACGCCGACGCCGGCACCGCACCCGCCAACGCCGCACCCACCCCCGCACAACACATCGCCAACCCCGCCGCCGGCCCCGCCACCGCCCAATCGATCTTCGTACGCCGCGCGTACGTCACCGCCGCCGTCGCCGTCCCCGCGATCGCCGTCAACTTGTTCGTACCCAACGCCGACGCCACCGGCATCCCCGGCGCCGCCACCAGCAACACCGGCAACAACAGCAACCCACCACCACCCACCACCGCGTCGATCCAACCGGCCACAGCGGCCGCGGCGAGCAGAGTCGTCAACGACACCGGATCCACATCCACGGGCCGCCATTCTTCCCACCACCACCCACCCACCGGCCCGCCCTGTGGCCAGCCTCACCAGCGACGACACTCACCGACCCCGCAGCCGCCGCAACCACACACCCACCGCCGACAACGCCACGAACAACAGCACCGAGCACAACAACACCTTCAACACCGGGCAACCCTCCCACCGACACGTAGGGTGCAAGCGTGCGCCTGGCCACCTTCAACCTGCTACACGGCCGGTCCCTCGCCGACGGACTCGTCGACCCCGACCGACTCACCGCCGCCGTCACCGCCCTCGACGCCGACGTCCTCGCCCTCCAGGAAGTCGACCGCGACCAGAGCCGCAGCGGCAACCTCGACCTCACCGCCATCGCCGCGCGCGCCCTCGACGCCGACGAACACCGCTTCGCCGCCGCCGTCGTCGGCACCCCCGGCGAACAGTTCCGCCCCCTCACCCACGACGACGACGGACACGGCGAACCCTGCTACGGCGTCGGCCTCGTCACCCGCCACCGCGTCCACACCTGGCAGGTCACCCGACTACGCCCCGCCCCCGTACGCTCACCCGTCTACGTCCCCGGCCCCCGCGGCGGACTCATCCTCCTGCGCGACGAACCCCGCGTCGTCCTCGCCGCGGTCCTCGACACCCCGCACGGCCAACTCACCGTCGCCGCCACCCACCTGTCCTTCGTCCCCGGCTGGAACGCCCACCAACTGCGCCAGACCGTCCGCGCCCTACGCGCCCTGCCAGCCCCACGCATCCTCCTCGGCGACCTCAACCTGCCCGCCGGCCCCGCCCGGCTCCTCACCGGCTGGCACCCCCTCGGCCGCCGCCCCACCTACCCCGCCGGACAACCCCGCGTCCAACTCGACCACATCCTCGCCGACCGCCACGGCCTCGACCGCCTGCCACCCGTCACCGCCGTGCACACCCCGCTGTCCACCATCTCCGACCACCGCCCCCTCCTGGTCGACCTCGGCTGAACACCCGCCCCGCCACCGGGGGAGCCGACACCCTCACCGCAGGTCGCGTCACCGTCACCACACCCAGCGTTGACACCGCCCCGGCGCATCGGCGAAGGTCTCTGGGGTGACGGCACCCACCCCAGGCCCGACGAGCCACACCACCGAACACCACCAGTACGTCATCATCGGAGCCGGACCAGCCGGCCTCCAACTCAGCTACTACCTCCAACAGGCCGGCTGCGACTACGTCACCCTCGAACGCGCCCCCGCACCCGCCGCCTTCTTCCGCCACTTCCCCCGCCACCGCCGCCTCATCTCCCTCAACAAGGTCCACACCACCAGCACCGACCCCGAGATCCGACTGCGCTGGGACTGGAACTCCCTGCTGCACGAACCCGCCGACCTGCCCTTCGCCAAATACAGCAGCGAATACTTCCCCCACGCCGACGACATGGTGCGCTACCTCACCGACTTCCAGCGCTACCACCAACTCGCCGTACGCTTCGACACCCCCGCCCACCGCATCGAACGCCTCGACGACGGCTTCCTCGTCCACACCCCCGACCGCGTCCTGCACTGCCGCGGCCTCATCGTCGCCACCGGCTGGGGACGACCCCACATCCCCGACATCCGCGGCATCGAACACGCCACCGGCTACGAGGACATGCACACCGACCCCGCCCACTACGCCGGGCAACGCGTCCTCATCCTCGGCAAGGGCAACTCCGCCTTCGAAACCGCCTCGGCGATCCTCGGACACGCCGCCATGATCCACCTCGCCAGCCCACGCCCCCTACGCCTGGCCTGGAACACCAAACACCCCGGAGACGTCCGCGGCCACCACGGCGCCGTCCTCGACAGCTACCAGTTCAAGACCCTGCACTCCGTACTCGACTGCGTCATCGACGAGATCCGCCCCCTCGACAACCGCTACCAGGTACACCTCACCTACACCCACGCCGACGGCGAAACCGCCGTCATGGAGTACGACACCGTCCTGCGCTGCACCGGCTTCACCATGGACACCACCCCCTTCGACCCCACCAGCCGACCCGCCATGGTCCCCAGCGGCCGCATGCCCGCCACCACCGCCGACTGGCAGTCCACCAACATCGACGGCCTCTACTTCGCCGGCACCCTCGCCCAGGACCGCGACTTCAAGAAAGCCTCCTCCGCCTTCATCGACGGATTCCGCTACAACCTGCGCACCCTCACCGCCCTGCTCCGCGAACGCTACGACGGCGTACCCCTGCCACACACCCTCGTCGACCGCGACCCCGACACCCTCACCACCCTCGTCCTCGACCGCGTCAACCACAGCTCCGCACTGTGGACCCAGTTCGAATTCCTCTGCGACGCCCTCGTCGTCGAACCCCACGGACAGCTACGCCACTACATCGACCTGCCCGAAGACCACATCCGCACCCGCTTCCGCCACCACCCGCACTACTACACCGTCGGCCTGCGCTGGGGCCGCGACGACCACGGCGACGTCTTCGCCATCCAACGCCACCCCCAACCCGACCGCGCCGCCGAAAGCGCCTTCATCCACCCCGTCATCCGCCGCTACCACGGCGACACCCTCGTCGACGAACTCCACCTGCTCGAAGACCTGCTCGCCGAATGGCGCCGCCCCGACCGCCACGTGACACCCCTGCGCGACTTCTTCACCCGCGAACTGCACCGCGACCGCTGACCCCACCACGCACGCGCCCCGCCAACGCCCCCGGCCACCCCACGCCTACGCCGGCTGCAACTCCTCCACCACCGTCCGCGCCACCAGAAAATCCACCACATCCGTCAACCGACCCCGACGACCCGCCGCCCCCCGCTGCCGCACCGCCCCACCACCCACCACCAACAACCGCTCACACCAACCCCGCACCAGCTCCTCATCCCCGCACGCCCGCAACACCGGCCCCAACCAGTCCACCACCTCACCCAACACCTCCCGCGCCGGACGCAACCGACCCGACCCCACCTCCAACAACGAACCCTCCAACCCATCACGCGCCGCCCGCCAGTACGCCGCCCGCAACCACTCACCGGCAACCTCCGGACCGTGGTCACCCCGCTCCACCGCCTCCGACGCACGCACCACCAACGCCCGCACCAACGCCGCCACCAACGCCGACTCCTGCGCCGACACCGGCACGTCCGCCACCCGCACCTCCAACGTCGGATGCGTCACCGACGGCCGGACGTCCCAGAACAACGTCCCCGCATCCACGATCGCCCCCGCCGCCGACAACATCTCCACCACCGCCTCGTAATGAGCCACCGACGTGAACCGCGGCGGCGGCCCCGCCACCGGCCACCGCGGCCACACCATCGACCGCCAACTCGCATAACCCGAATCCCGCCCCTCCCAAAACGGCGAGTTCGCCGTCAACGCGATCAACAACGGCAGATACGCCCGCAGATGATTGCTCACCAGCAACGCCCGCTCCCGATCCGGCAACTCCACATGCACGTGCACCGCACAGATCGCCAACTCGTCGTGCAACCCCCGAAACGTCGCCGTACCCCGATCCGGCCGCGGCCCCCGCCGCACCGGCGGCGACGTCGCCCCCGGCAACACCGGCGTACCGGTCGCCACGATCCGCAACCCCTCCGCCTCCGCACACTCCGCCACCACCCGACGAGCCCACACCAACTGCTCCAGCAACCCCCGCACCGACGACGTCGGATCCGTCCGCGTCTCCACATGCAACGTCGTGATCTCACCCGACACCCGCGAACCCAACCGCGCCACCGCCCGCCCCACCACCGCGTCCGCCCCCGCCACCACACCCCGACTCACCGGATCCACCAGCAGGAACTCCTCCTCCACCCCCAACCTCGGACCCGACGCCCCCAACTCCCCACCCACCCGCTGCGGCACCCCAGCCTCCACTCACGACACACGACACGAACAGGCCGACAGGGTAGCCCGAACCAGTAACCAGCGGGACACCCACAGTCAACACACCGACGACGCCACCACCCACCGGGACACCCCGCCCCCGACCCCTGTGGCAAGCTGACCCCACACGCGACTGGCGGCCAGAGGATGGGCACCAAACCATCGGGGAGCTGCACGCGCGGAGGTCGACCGCCTGGGCCCCGCCGGCAGAGGAGCACCATGCCCACCGCCCGACTCCTGCCCGGCACCCCCGTCGCCGAACACATCCTCACCGACGTCGCCGCCGGCGTCACCGCCCTACGCGCCGCCGGCACCACCCCCGGCCTCGCCACCATCCTCGTCGGCGACGACGACGCCAGCGCCGGCTACATCCGCATCAAGCAACGCCAGGCCACCGAACTCGGCTTCACCTCACCCCACCTACACCTGCCCGCCACCGCCACCCAGGCAGACCTGCACCACGCCATCGCCGAATTCAACACCGCACCCGACGTGCACGGCCTGCTCATCCAGCACCCCATCCCCACACACCTCGACTACGACCGGGCGCTGCAAACCATGGACCCGGACCTCGACGTCGACGGCATGCACCCCCTCAACATGGGACGCCTCGCCCTCGGCCTGCCCGGACCCCTGCCCTGCACACCCGCCGGCATCGAAGCCCTGCTCGCCTTCCACGACATCCCCGTCGCCGGCCGCGACGTCGTCATCCTCGGCCGCGGCGCCACCCTCGGCCGCCCCCTCGCCCTGCTGCTCACCCAGAAACGACCCACCGCCAACGCCGCCGTCACCGTCGTGCACACCGGCGTCCCCGACTGGGCCACCCACACCCGCCGCGCCGACATCCTCATCGCCGCCGCCGGCGTCCCCGGCATCATCCGACCCGAACACGTCCGCCCCGGCGCCGTCGTCATCGGCGGCGGCGTCCGCTACGAAGGCCGACGCCTCCTACCCGACGTCGACGAATCCTGCGCCGACGTCGCCGGCGCCATCACCCCCCGCGTCGGCGGAGTCGGCCCCACCACCGTCGCCATGCTCTTCCGCAACGCCCTCGACGCCGCCCGCCGCGCCACCGGGCACGCCTGACCACCCCGGCCCGGGCGCCGAGGTGGTCGGCGCCCGGGCCACCGCCGGCACCACACCGGACCCCGTCGAAACGCCCCCGGCAGAGCTGGACGCGCAGACCACCCGCCGCCCACGCCGAACGCACAGCTGCGACCGACCCGCCACGTACCGCCGGATCCCGCTCACGACCGCCCGTCGCGCTCCGCCGCCACCAACCCCGCCAACGCCCGATTCGTACGGTTGGACCGCACCGCCGCACGCTGCTGCCCGGCCGTCACCTCGATGTACGTCTGCGACGACGCCAACGACGCGTGACCCAGCAACCGCATGATCTCCGCCGCACTCGCCCCGTCCTCCGCCAACCGCGTCGCGAAGGTGTGCCGCAACGCGTGCAACCGCGCCCCCCGCGGCACCCGGTCGGTGATGCCCGCCCGCCGGTAACAGGACTCCACCAGATACTGCAATCCGCCCCGGCGCAGCGGCTCACCCTGACGGTCCACCAGCAGCGGCGCGTCCGGCCGTACCGTGCGAGACCCGAACCGGCGCACCCGGCTCTCCAGGTAGCCCACCAGCACCCCGTCCAGCTCCGGCTCGATCGGCACCACCCTCGGCCGCCCGCCCTTGCCGGCCACGTCGACCCGCCGCTCGCCCGCACGGCCCGTCAGCGATCCCACGCGCAGTGCCAGCAGCTCCGACAGCCGCAGCCCCGCGCAGAGCGCCAACGCCAGCACCGCCAGGTCGCGCTCCGGCCACGGGTCGCGCTGGCGGCCCTCCTGCCGGGCCACCGAGGCGAGCAGATGCTCCGGAGTGTCCGCGCCACGCAGCGGCTTGGGCTGGGGGAGAGGCGCCCGGGGTCGACCGACCGCCGGCATCGGGTTGCCGGCGACCACCCCGTCAGCGACCAGGAAGGAGAAGAAACTGTTCCAGGTGGACCATGCCCGGTGCACCGACGCGGCCGCACGGGGAGCGGCGAACCGGGCAAATGCCGCGCGCATGACGCGGGCGGTGAGGGCGGCGACGGGGAGCGCGTCGAGGGGGAGGGGAGGGGTGGCCTCCTCGGCCGCGAGTGCGGCGACGGCACGCAGGTCCCGCCGGTACGCCTCCAGCGTGTGGGGGGAGGGCTTGCGGGTGGCGCGGGCCGTCAGGAACTCCTCGATCAGCCGCTGTACCGATTCGTCCTGTTTGTCATGCATAAGGGATATTATGCAGCATTTTCGGGTTCGCCGGCAACGGCGGGAGAGGGGGAGAAGCGTGCGGTGCTACGTACTGACCGGCGCGCCGGGGGCGGGCAAGACGACACTCGCCGAGGCCCTGCGCCGACGCGGGTGGCCCGTCGTCGCCGAGGCGGCCACCGACGTCATCGCGGCGGAGCAGGCGCGGGGCGTCGGCGAACCGTGGCGGGAGGCGGGCTTTCTCGACGCGGTGGCCCGGGTGCAGCGGGAGCGCCGCGAGGCGCCCGGGACGTACGGGAGGGTGCGGATCCACGACCGGTCGCCGCTGTGCACGTTGGCCCTCGCGCGACATCTGGGCCGCCCGCCGGGGCGCGTGCTGGTCGAGGAGGTGCGGCGGGTGCTCCGCGACGGCGCCTACGAGCGGCCGGTCTTCCTAGTCCAGCCGCTGGGCTTCGTGCCGCGCGCGCCGGTGCGGGTGCGGGTGGCGCTGGTGGAGACGCACCTGCGGCACCTCGCCGTCCTGCCGCCGGACCGGGCCGAGGGAGTGCCCGATCCGGCGTACTTGACATAATGTACATTATCGAACCGGCTGCTTCAGCGCTGATATCCGCAGAAGAGGGCTCTTCCGGCCGCCCGCAGTCGCACCGCCTTCGGCGTGCGTGTCCCTGCTGGCGTTGCGGGGCGCCTCGGTGTCGGCGGGAAACTGGCCGCGCGGCCGACGCGTCGCCAGCCGTTGCCGGCGTCCAGCCCCTGACGCCGGCGGCACGCGGTAGTGTCCGTGGCTCGGTGCCCCCTCGTCGGCGTCGGTCGGCGGTGATCCACGCCGACGGGTGCGCTGCGGCGGCGCGAACCCGTACGCACGCCGGGCTCGTCGCACTCCCCTGGCGTGCCCTGCGGCGTACACCCGGCCTGCGGTCCTGGCGTGCGTCCGGTGCCGCGGGCCTGCCCGGCGTCGTGTCAGGCGCCGACGTAGGCGGCGAGGTGCTTGCCGGTGAGGGTGGAGGCGGTGGCGACGAGGTCGGCGGGGGTGCCCTCGAAGACGATGCGGCCGCCGTCGTGGCCGGCGCCGGGACCGAGGTCGATGATCCAGTCGGCGTGGGCCATGACCGCCTGGTGGTGCTCGATGACGATGACCGACTTGCCGGCCTCGACGAGGCGGTCGAGCAGGGCGAGCAGTTGCTCGACGTCGGCGAGGTGCAGGCCGGTGGTCGGTTCGTCGAGGACGTAGACGCCGCCCTTCTCAGCCATGTGGGTGGCCAGCTTGAGGCGCTGCCGCTCGCCACCGGAGAGCGTGGTGAGGGGCTGGCCGAGGCTGAGGTAGCCCAGGCCGACGTCGGCGAGGCGGGCCAGGATCGCGTGGGCGGCGGGGATGCGGGCGTCGCCGGAGCCGAAGAACTCCTCGGCCTCGGCGACGGACATGGCGAGTACGTCGGCGATGTTGCGGCCGCCGAGCGTGTAGTCGAGTACGGCGGCCTGGAAGCGCTTGCCGCCGCACTCCTCGCAGGTGGTCTCGACGGTCGCCATGACGCCCAGGTCGGTGTAGATGACGCCGGCGCCGTTGCAGGTGGGGCAGGCGCCCTCGGAGTTGGCGCTGAACAGTGCCGGTTTCACGCCGTTGGCCTTGGCGAACGCCTTGCGGATCGGGTCGAGCAGGCCGGTGTAGGTGGCCGGGTTGCTGCGTCGCGAGCCGCGGATGGCGCCCTGGTCGATGACGACCACGCCGTCGCGGCCGGCGACCGAGCCGTGGATCAGTGAGCTCTTGCCGGAGCCGGCGACGCCGGTGATGACGCAGAGGACGCCGAGTGGGATGTCGACGTCGACGTCGCGCAGGTTGTGTGCGTTGGCGTCGCGGATCTGCAGGGTGTCGGTGGGGGTGCGTACGGTCTTCTTGAGGGTGGCGCGGTCGTCGAGGTGGCGGCCGGTGACGGTGCCGCTCCCCCGCAGTTGTTCCACGCTGCCCTCGAAGCAGACGGTGCCGCCCTGGGTGCCGGCGCCGGGGCCGAGGTCGACGACGTGGTCGGCGATCGTGATGGTCTCGGGTTTGTGTTCGACGACGAGGACGGTGTTGCCTTTGTCGCGTAGTTGCCGCAGCAGGCTGTTCATCCGCTCGATGTCGTGCGGGTGCAGGCCGATGGTGGGTTCGTCGAAGACGTAGGTGACGTCGGTGAGGGACGATCCGAGGTGGCGGATCATCTTGGTGCGTTGTGCCTCTCCCCCGGAGAGGGTGCCGGCGGGTCGGTCGAGTGAGAGGTAGCCCAGGCCGATCTCCTCGAAGCTGTCGAGGAGGTGTTGCAGCCCTTTGAGCAGGGGTGCGACGGATGGTTCGTCGAGGTCGCGTACCCAGGTGGCGAGGTCGCTGATCTGCATGGCGCAGACGTCGGCGATGCTCTTGCCCTTGATCTTCGAGGAGCGGGCTTCGGGGCTGAGGCGGGTGCCGTCGCAGTTGGGGCAGGTCTGGAAGGTGACGGCCCGTTCGACGAAGGCCCGGATGTGGGGCTGTAGGGCGTCGACGTCCTTGGTGAGGAAGGACTTCTGGATCTGCGGGATGAGGCCGGCGTACGTCAGGTTGATGCCGTCGATCTTGATTTTGGTGGGTTCGCGGTGGAGCAGGTCGTGCAGTTCCTTCTTGGTGAACTTGTTGATGGGCTTGTCGGGGTCGAAGTAGCCGCAGCCGCGGAAGATGCGGCCGTACCAGCCCTCCATGCTGTAGCCGGGGATGGTGAGTGCGCCCTCGTTGAGTGACTTGCTGGCGTCGTAGAGGGCGGTCAGGTCGATGTCGTTGACGGTGCCCATGCCCTCGCAGCGTGGGCACATGCCGCCGAGGCGGTGGAAGGTGGCCTTCTCCGCCTTGGTCTTGGTGCCGCGTTCGACGGTGATCGCGCCGCTGGCCGTCACGGTGGGGATGTTGAAGGAGTACGCGTTGGGTGAGCCGATGTGGGGTTGGCCGAGCCGGCTGAACAGGATGCGCAGCATGGCGTTGGCGTCGGTGGCGGTGCCGACGGTGGAGCGCGGGTTGGCGCCCATTCGTTCCTGGTCGACGATGATCGCCGTGGTCAGTCCTTCGAGCAGGTCGACCTCGGGTCGGGTGAGCGACGGCATGAAGCCCTGCACGAAGGCGCTGTAGGTTTCGTTGATCATTCGTTGTGACTCGGCGGCGATGGTGCCGAACACCAGTGAGCTCTTGCCCGAGCCGGAGACGCCGGTGAAGACGGTCAGGCGGCGCTTGGGGATCTCGACGCTGACGTCCTTGAGGTTGTTGACGCGGGCGCCCTGCACGCGGATCAGGTCGTGGGTGTCGGCGGCGTGCGGGGTGTGCGTCCTCGTGGCCGGGCTCATGGTGTCTCCATCTGTTGCGCGGGGGCCGGCGGTGCGGTCTCCGTCGGGCGTCTTCCTCTGCTGGTGGCGGGGGTTCAGCGCAGCTCGTTGATGCGGATCAGGTTGCCCGTGGGGTCGCGGAAGGCGCAGTCGCGCACGCCGTACGGCTGTTCGGTGGGTTCCTGGACGACGTCGGCGCCGCTGGCCTGTAGCCGGTCGAAGAGGCCGTCGAGGTCGTCGGTGGCCAGGGTGATGGTGCCGTAGCTGCCCTTGGCGATGAGTTCGAGGATGGTCTGGCGTTCGGCGTCGGTGATGCCGGGGTCGGCGGCCGGCGGGTGCAGGACGATGGAGGTGCCGGGCTGGCCGGGTGGGCCGACGGTGAGCCAGCGCATGCCGTCGTATCCGACGTCGTTGCGGATCTCGAAGCCGAGGGTGTCGCGGTAGAAGGTCAGGGCGGCGTCGGCGTCGGTGTGCGGGAGGAAGGCGTAGTGGATGGTGATGTTCATGCCGGTCACGCTAGTTGTGGCTGGGTGGCCCGTGCTTCTCGATTCCTGATCGGTCTGGTCACCTGTCGGGTGATGCACGACGGCAGCTCCCCGGTGGTGTGGGCGGCGCGGGCGCGGTAGGTGCTCGGTGGGACGCCGACGAGTTCGGTGAAGCGGGTGCTGAAGGTGCCCAGGGAGGAGCAGCCGACGGTGAAGCAGACTTCGGTGACGCTGAGGTCGCCGCGACGCAGCAGGGCCATGGCCCGTTCGATGCGCCGGGTCATGAGATAGGCGTATGGGGACTCGCCGTAGGCGAGGCGGAACTGGCGGCTGAGGTGTCCGGCGGACATGTTCACGCCGCGGGCGAGGGCTTCGACGTCGAGCGGTTTGGCGTACTCGCGGTCGATGCGGTCGCGTACGCGGCGCAGTCGGGCGAGGTCGCGCAGGTGCTGGGCTGCGGCGGTGGGGCTGCTCACGTGCAGGATCGTGCCACGTCGCGCCGGAGTTGCCCAGGAGGTTCGCGGTCTGTCGCCGGTGGTTGGTGGGAGGCGCCGGTGGTGTCGGGTGTGGGTGGTAGCTCCCCGCCGCGGCTGTGCGTCGAGCCGCGGCGGGGTGGGGCGCTGGTCTCGGGTCAGGTGGGGTCGAGGGCGCGGTGCAGGCGGCGGGCCTCGGTGACGAGGCGGCTCGATCCGCCTCGGGCGGCGACGTCGGCCAGGCCGGGCACGTCGATGCGGACGCCGGTCGTGGTGGCCGTCTCGGCGGCCAGGCTCAGCAGGTCGGGCAGGCCGCGTGGGGTGCGGGGTGCGGCGAGGAGCGCCGGTAGGGCGGCGGCGGTCAGTCGCCACACGCTCAGGGGTGCTCCGGCGAGGGCGGCGTCGCGTAGTGGTTCGAGTGCCCTGGACAGCTTGACCAGTTGTTCGGCGGCCAGTTGACCGAGGTGGTGGCCGGTCGCGGTGGCGTCGAGGTGCCCGGCTGCGGCGAGTGCGAGCAGGGCGTCGAGGGTGGCGACGCGGTCGGTGCCGTGGCGGGCGCCGAGGCCGTAGGCCAGGGTGAGGTCGAGGGCGGTTCCGCCGGGGCCGGTGCTGTCGGCGAGCAGGGGCAGGATGGTGGCGCCGTCGCGGTGGTCCATGTCGGCGGTGGCGGCCACGATCGGTAGTGCGTGTGCGGCGACGATTGCCCTGTGCCCCGGCAGGATCGACGGCCACAGGTTCATCCAGGCGGAGTGTTCGATGCCGATGGGTGCGGGGTCGGCGGTCAGCAGGCCGTACGGGTCGTCGTGTCCGTCGGGTGGGCGCAGCTCGACGGCGAGGCGTTTGGGGGGCAGTTGGTCGTGCTCCCAGTCGTGGCCGTTCTTGCGGGGGCGTCGGGTGACGGTGGTGAGGCGGGTGCGGGGTTGTGGTAGGCCGCCGGCGCGTAGCCAGGTGGCGAGCCGCTCCCCCGCCGGGGTGCCGAGTGCGGCGGCCTTGTCGGCGACGGTGTCGTCGGTGTCGGCGGGCAGGCGCAGCAGGGCCTGGGTGAGGTCCCAGTGCCAGGGTGTGCGGTCGCCGAGTGCGGTGAGGCGTTCCAGCAGGGTGAGCGGGTCGAGGGCGCCGTTGGCGTGGGTGGGGGTGGCGAGCAGTCCGGGGTGTCCCGGCTGCTGGTTGAGGTGTGCGCCGATCTCGGCGAGGCGGGCTCGGAGCAGTCGGTGTGGTGGGGGTACGCGGGGGTCGGTGGTGATGAGTTGTGGGGTGGGGTTGTCGTGGTCGGTGCGGTGGATGGCGGTGAGCAGGGCTTGCCATCGGCTGCGTCGGCGGTCCTGCTGGTCGGTGGCTGCGGCGGTGGTGAGGACGTCGACCAGGACCTGGCAGAGGCAGAGGGGGTCGTGGTGGTGTTCGTTGCCCCAGGACCAGTGGCGGCGGGCGATGACGGGGGCGAGGGTGGCGTGTACGCGTGGGCCGTCGGTGGCGGTGAGGCGCACGAGTGCGTCGAGGATGCGGTCCAGGGGTGTGCCCTGCGACGGGGTGCCGAGCAGGGCGGCTGTCTCTTCGGCGAGTTCGTCGATGTCGGTGATGGGGGTGGGTGCCGGTGCGGGCGGCGGGGGCGGTAGTTCGTCGGTGCGGGGGCGGGTGGTGGCCGGGCCGGGTGCTGCGGGGGTGTCGTGGCCGTGGCGGGCGGCCAGGGTGGTGGCCCGGTCGCGCAGTTCGACGGCGGGGTGTGCGGTGGCGGTCGCGATGACGTCGGCGATGTCGCGGGCGCGGTGGGGGTGTTGGCGGGCCAGCCGGTCGAGCCAGGTGAGTTGGGTGCGTACGAGGGTCTTGTCGGGTCGGGGTAACACGTCGCGGGAGGCGTCGAGCAGGGTGTCGATGTCGGGGTCGGGCAGGTCGCGGAGGGCCTTCTGGGCGATGGTGGCGACGGGGGCGGGTGCGTCGGTGAGCAGGCGCAGGTAGTCGGTGGCGCGGGCGGTGACTTCGGCGGTGGTGGGTGCCAGTTCGGTGAGCAGGGTGGTGAAGGCGCGCAGGGCTGTGGCGCGGTCGCCGCGTAGGAGTCGGCCGATGGTGGCGTCGATGAGGGTGGTGCGGTCGAGGACGCCTTCGGCGGCGAGGGTTGCCAGTGCGGTGGGTAGGGGGTGGCGTTGGCGGTTCTCCCAGGTGGTGACGATCTCGTCGAACATCATGGGTGTGCCGAGGCCGTCGATTTCGAAGAGTCGGGGCAGCATGGTGGTGAGCATCGGGTCGTCGCGGAGCCGCTGCAGCACGGTTGCGGGCCGGGCGTGGTGGTGCCGCGGTGGTGTGGCCACCGAGTTGAGCCACAGTTCGACGAACCGGTCGTTGGTGGGTGCGGTGGTGCCGGTGGCGTGCAGGAGTGCGGCGATGAACTGCCACCGTACGGGCCAGGTCTGTTGGTTGACCTTGGTGGCCAGGCGGTGTGCGAGGTCGCCGAGCCAGGTGATGCCGCGTTCGTCGGCGACGTGGACGACGAGGGTGGCGGCTCGTTCGCCGTAGGGGTTGATCGTGTTGCGGGACAGGATGGTGGCGGCCTGTGCGGCGGTGGGTAGGCAGCCGACCACGGCGACGGCCAGGGCGGCGCCCGCGCCGACGGTCCAGCGGGTGGTGTGCTGCCGCTGCTTGTACCAGGTCGTCAGGTCGGTGCCGATGTCTCGGCGGCGTTGTTCGGGCAGCCCGGCGAGGGCGGCGGCGATCTGGTTGGCGGCGCCGTTGGTGATCAGGTCGAACAGGTCGCTGGTGCCGCCGGCGGCGAGTTCGCGGTGGCGTCGTGCGGTGCTCTTGAGGAAGAGCATCTGCTGTGCGCGGCTCACGACCGCTGCTCGGCGTGGTGGGTGGCGAGCATGCGGGTGGCGAGGGCGTGGCGGCAGGGTCCGCGTTGCCCGCGGTGTTTGGCCCACCAGGGGCAGGTGCAGGTGAGGTCGCCGTCGGGTAGGCGGCGTACCCGGTAGGTGTGTTCGCCGCTGCGGACGGTGGCGGTGGTGGCGTCGAGTTCGACGGCTCCGGCGTCGAGCAGGGCCCGGGCGCCGGCCAGGCGGGGGTTGTCGCGTTCGGCGCGGCCGGCGTCGTAGGGCATGGCCCGGTGGAAGTAGGCGGCTTCGGAGACGTCGTAGCCGACGCGGCCGGCGGTGCCGAGTTGGGCGAGTGCGGCGCGGACGCGGGTGGGGTCGAGGTTGGTGTCGATGGCCAGTCGGTCGACGTCGATGGTGGGGTCCCAGGAGAGGACGGCGGCGACGAGGTTGGCGTCGTCGACCACGTCGTCGCCGGCCAGTGGGGTGAGGGTGGCGCCCTCGCCGGAGAATCCGCGGTATGGCTCGGGTGAGAGGGTCAGGGAGAGTCGCAGTGCGCCGGTGTCGAGTTCCCAGGTGCTCGGTACGGGTGCCGAGGCGGCGGTGACGGTGGGACCGTAGACGCGCAGGGTGTGGGCGAAGCGGAGCATGCCGTGCAGGGCGGTCAGTCGGCTGGCGCCGGCGAGGCAGACGGCGCCGGGGACGGGTCGGGAGGTCAGTCGTAGTGACCGGCCGGCGGGTACGACCCAGAGGGCCGAGCGGTCGCTGGTGGTGGGCAGTCGGCGTAGGAAGGTCGCCGCTTCGGTGGCGGGGATCTCGGCGCGGGGTTCGAAGGTGGCGGCCAGGATCTGCACCTCGGCGAAGCCGCGCAGCCAGCGCGCCGGCAGGGGGACCTTCTTCTCGACGACGGGGCCGTGCATGGTGTGGACGGTGAGGTCGTCGGGGCCGACGGACAGGTGTAGTGGGTCGAGGCCGCGGACGCGGGCCAGTGCCTGGCGTAGGGGGTTGTTGACGTCGACGTTGGTGGTGCCGTGTTCGAGTGTGTCGCCGTCGATGCCGGCGGGCAGGGTGTCGAGGCGGGCGTAGACGCCGCAGCAGCCGGAGAAGGATTCGAAGCGCAGTCGGTCGCGGCTGCCGGTGACGACGGGGTCGAGGCTGGCGGGGCTGACGGGGCGGTGGTAGCGGGTGCGGGCGACCTCGGCGACGGCGAGCAGGCCGGCGGCGGCGGCCTGTGCGGTGGTGAGGAAGCCGGTGAAGAACCGGGGGTTGGGTGTGGGGCCGCCGCTGGTCTGCAGGCCGAGGCGGCCGTGTCCGAGGGTGGAGGGTCCGAGGTAGCGGTAGGTCTGCACTGCGCTCACGTCCGCGGACGGTAGAGGACCCCACCGACAGCATCGAGTCGTACGGTCGTGGCGCGTGCCGGGGGCGGCCCTCAGGGTCGGTCGGTGTGGGGGCGGTGGGCGAGGACGAGGGTGGTGCGCAGGCGCGGTACGACGGTGCCGCCGAAGCCGTCGACGAGGGTGCGCATCGCGGTGGTCGGCTGGGCCTGCTGGTCGGCGGGGCGGGGTCAGAGGCCGCCGGCGACGCGTAGGACGGTGCCGGTGGTGTAGGTGGCGTCGGGGCCGAGCAGCCAGGCGATGGCGGCGGCGACCTCGTCGGGTTCGCCGGGGCGGCCCAGTGGGATGCGGGCGGCGGCCCTCTCGGGTCGGTCGGGTTGGCCGGAGAGGGCGTGGATGTCGGTGCGGATGATGCCGGGGGCGACGGCGTTGACGCGGATGCCGCGGGGGGCGAGTTCCTTGGCGAGGCCGGTGGTGAGGGTGTCGGTGGCGGCTTTGACGGCGGCGTAGTGGATGTATTCGCCGGGGCTGCCGAGGGTGGCGGCGACGGAGGAAACGTTGACGATGGCGCCGTGGCGGTCCATGCGGCGGGCGGCCTGCTGGGCGCAGAGGACGTAGCCGATGAGGTTGACGTCGACGACGTCGCGCAGGTCGGTGGGGTCGAGGTCGACGAAGGCGCCGATGGGGCTGGTGATGCCGGCGTTGTTGACCAGTCCGGTGAGGGGGCCGAGGTCGGCGGCGGCGTCGAACAGGGCGGTGACCTGGTCGGGGTCGCGGGTGTCGGCGGGGACGGCGAGGCCGCGTACGCCGGTGGCTTCGATGTCGGCGAGCACGGCGGTGGCGGCGTGGTGGTCGCGGCGGTAGCTGAAGGCGATGTGGTGTCCGGCGTGGGCGAGGCGGCGGGCGGTGGCGGCGCCGATGCCGCGGCTGCCGCCGGTGATGACGGTGACCGGTGTCAATGTGCCTCTCCCCTGTGGTGGCTGCGGGGCCGACGCTACCGCCGGGCGGTGCGGGGCGGGCCGGTGGGTCGGCGCATAGGCTCGGGCGCATCGGTGGTCGGCGACGTGGAGGTGCACGGTGGCGGGTGTGGGTGTCGGGGACGTGGTGGACGACTTCGAGTTGCCGGACGAGACGGGTACGCCGCGGCGGTTGTCGGAGTTCCTGGCCGCCGGTCCGGTGGTGCTGTTCTTCTATCCGGCGGCGATGACGCGGGGGTGCACGGCGCAGAGCTGTCACTTCCGGGACCTGGCGGCCGAGTTCGCGGCGGTGGGCGCGACCCGGGTGGGGATCAGCCGTGATCCGGTGGCGAAGCAGGCGGAGTTCTCCCGGCGTCACGGGTTCGACTATCCGTTGCTGTCGGATGTCGAGGGCGTGGTGGCGGAGCGGTTCGGGGTACGGCGGCGGTTGCCGTTGGGCGCGCTGAGCACGCGACGGATGACGTTTGTGATCGGCACCGACCGGCGGGTGGTCGAGGTGGTGCACAGCGAGCTGAACATGGACGACCACGCGGACGCGGCGCTGCGGGCGCTGGGGGGTTGATCTTCCGGTTGTCGGGGCGGGCTGGTATCAAGGCAGGCACTGAACAGGTGTGCGAGGGAAGAGGTTGCTGATGGGTGCTGCTGGCCAGGGTTTGTCCACTGACGAGGTGCAGAGCATCCGGGAGGCGCTGGCGGCGGGCCGCAAGCCGAAGGTGGTGTTCACTGCCTCGGCGGGTCAGATCGCCGGGCAGGTGGGTCAGGTGGTGCAGCTGACCGACCCCGAGGTCTCCGACGAGTACGTGGTGGTCCGCTTCGGGCGCGACGAGTTGCCCTTCTCCCCCGCCGACGTCGCGGTGGCCCCGCGCGGCGCCGGGCGCAGGGCGGCCGAGCCGCAGTCGGAGGCGCCGGAGCCGGAGCCGGCGGCGCCTGCGGAGCCGGAGTTCGTGTTGGACCGGGTGCCGCAGCAGCGGCGGGAGGAGCCGAAGGTGGAGACGGTGGAGGCGAAGCCCGCACCGGCGCGCAAGGCGGTGAAGGCTGTGAAGCCGAAGGGGCCGGCGGGGCTGACGGTGACGCTGGCGTACGCCGACGGTGAGTGGACGGTGGCGGCGCAGCAGGGCAGCAAGTCCCTCGCGAAGCCGTACGTGGTGAAGCCGGCGGAGGCGCTGCGGATGGTGGCGCTGGTGGACGTGCCGGGTGTGCACGAGGCGGTGGAGCAGATCATGGCCGTCGAGCGGGCCGAGGCCGAGCAGCAGGCGGAGAAGCTGCGCGCGGAGCTGGCGGAGATCGAGGCGCGCCTGGCGGAGTTGCGCGAGGCGCGTTGACGGTGCGGCCCCGGTGGCCGACGCGGGCGGGGAGGCCCGTGTCGGCCACCGGGGCCGTTTCCGGTGGGCCGGGGCCACCGGGTGGGAGGGGTCAGTGCCGCGGGATGTGGGCCACTCCGATGCGCTTGCGGAACACCCAGTAGGTCCAGCCCTGGTAGGCCAGCACGATCGGGGTGAACACGACCGCCACCCAGGTCATGATCTTCAGGGTGTAGGGGGTGGAGGCGGCGTTGGTGGCGGTCAGTGTCCCGGCGGCGTCCGCGGTGGAGGGCAGCACGTTCGGAAACAGCGCCGCGAACAGCGTCGCCACGGCCAGCGCGATGGCCACGGCGGTGCCGGTGAAGGCCCAGCCCTCCCGGCGTACCCGGGCGGCGGCGAGGCCGCCGAGCAGCGCCAGGGCCGCGCCGACGGCGAACACGACGGCGGCGGTGCTGGAGCGGATGTTCAACGTCCAGCTCAGGAACGCCACCGCGAGCACGGCGGCGGCCACGCCCAGGCGCACCGCGAGGGCGCCGGCGCGTTCGCGTACCTCGCCGACGGTCTTGAGGGCGATGAACACGGCGCCGTGGGTGAGGAACAGCGCCGCCGTGGTCGCGCCGCCGAGCAGGGCGTACGGGTTGAGCAGGTCGAGCAGGCCGCCGATGTACTCGTGCTCGGCGTCGAGCGGCACGCCGCGCAGGATGTTGGCGAACGCGACGCCCCACAGCACGGCGGGCACCACCGAGCCGACGAAGATGGCGGTGTCCCAGCGGCGCTTCCAGGACGCCTCGGGCCGCTTGTGGCGGTACTCGAAGGCGACGCCGCGGATGATCAGGGCGAGCAGGATCAGCAGCAGCGGCAGGTAGAAGCCGGAGAACAGGGTGGCGTACCACTCGGGGAACGCGGCGAACATGGCGCCGCCGGCGGTGATGAGCCAGACCTCGTTGCCGTCCCAGACGGGCCCGATGGTGTTGATCAGGACGCGGCGTTCCCGGTCGTCGCGGCCGAGCACGGGCAGCAGCATGCCGACGCCGAAGTCGAAGCCCTCGAGGATGAAGTACCCGGTGAACAGGACCGCGACGAGCAGGAACCAGATGGTGGTGAGTTCCACGGTGTGTCTCCGGTGTTCAGTAGGCGAACGCGAGCGGGCGCTCGGCGTCGTCGTGGGTGTCGTCGATGTCGGGGTCCGGGGTCAGGTCGGGTACGCCGGCCTTGGCGTAGCGCAGCAGCAGCTTGACCTCGACGACGGCGAGGGCGGCGTAGATGAGGGTGAAGGCGGTGAACGAGGTGAGCACCTCGGTCAGCGAGACGCTGCGGGACACGCCGTCGCGGGTGAGCATCTCGCCGAAGACGATCCATGGCTGGCGGCCCATCTCGGTGAAGATCCAGCCGAAGGAGTTCGCCGCCAGCGGCAGCAGGGGCATGACCAGGCCGGCGCGCAGCAGCCACTTGCTGGTGGGGGTGCGGCCCTTGCGTTGGCTCCAGAGCACCAGCAGGGCGATGGCGGCGGCGGCCATCCCGAAGCCGATCATGAAGCGGAAGCTCCAGTAGGTGACGGGGATGATCGGGGTGTAGCTGCCGGCGCCGTACTGGGCGGCGTACTGGGCCTGTAGGTCGTTGATGCCCTGCACGGTGCCGTTGGGGTCGCCGGTGCCGAGCCAGGACAGCAGGTGCGGGATCTTGAGGGCGAACAGTTCGCGGCTGCCGTCGAGGCTGCCGACGGTGAGTACGGAGAACGAGGCGGGGCTCTCGGTGGTGTAGAGGCCCTCGGCGGCGGCCATCTTCATGGGCTGGACCTCGGTCATGATCTTGCCCTGGATGTCGCCGGTGAAGGCGACGGCGGCGGCGGAGACCAGGGTGACCCAGGAGCCGAACTTCGCGGCGAAGCGGTAGGCGGGGGTGTCTGCGGAGTCGCGGTTGCGCACCAGGTGCCACATGGCGACGGCGACCAGCAGGGAGCCGGCCACCAGGAACGCGCCGGCGATGGTGTGCGGGAAGGTGATCATGGCGACCTTGTTGGTCAGCACGGCCACGAAGTCGGTGAGTTCGGCGCGGCCGGTCTCGGGGTTGATCCGGTAGCCGACCGGGTTCTGCATGAACGAGTTCGCCGCGAGGATGAAGTACGCGCTGAGGTTGGTGCCGATCGCGGCGGCCCAGATGCTGGCCAGGTGCAGCCGCTTGGGCAGCCGGTCCCAGCCGAAGATCCACAGGCCGATGAAGGTCGACTCCAGGAAGAACGCGACCAGCGCCTCGATCGCCAGTGGGGCGCCGAAGATGTCGCCGACGAAGCGGGAGTAGTCGCTCCAGTTCATGCCGAACTGGAACTCCTGCACGATGCCCGTCACCACGCCCATGGCGAAGTTGATCAGGAAGAGCTTGCCGTAGAACTTGGTGAGCTTCAGGTACTTCTCCTCGCCGGTGCGGTGCCACATCGTCTGGAGGATCGCCACCAGTACGGACAGGCCGATGGTCAGCGGCACGAAGAGAAAGTGGTAGACGGTGGTGACACCGAACTGCCAGCGGGCGACGTCCAACGCGTCCACCAGTAACCCCCAGGCTTTGCATACTACGAGACGTAGTAAATACTACTGCGCGTCGTAGAAAAAGCGGCAGGGGCGGGGGTCCCGAAGCGACCCGGGACCAATGACCCTGATCACCTCGGCCGTACGGCCCGCGCGGTGCGCATGCCGTACGCCACCCGCACCGCGCGGGCCGCCGGCCGCGTGCGACCATTGCGCGCTGATGGACACCACCCGCCCGACCTGGCAGCCGCCGCTGATCTGGCGTGCCGCGCAGCTGCTCGCCCGCGTCGTCGTCGCGCTCCTGGCCCGCCTCGAGGTCAGCGGCGACGTGCCCGAGGCGCTGCGCCGGGGTCCGCTGATCCTGGCCGCCAACCACATCAGCCCGTTCGACCCCGTCGTGCTCGCCGCCGCCTGCCGCGCCCGGGGGGTCTCCCCCCGGATCATGGCCACCGGCGGACTGTTCCGCACCCCCGTCATCGGCGCCGCGATGCGCCGCGCCGGGCACCTGCGGGTCGACCGGGGCACCGCCGCCGTCGGGCGCGCCCTCGACGACGCCTCGGCGGCGGTCTCCGGCGGCTCCGTGATCCTGGTCTACCCGGAGGGCCGCATCGGGCTGGACCCCGGCATGTGGCCCGAACGCGGCAAGACCGGCACCGCCCGCCTCGCCCTGGCCTGCGGCGCCCCGGTCATCCCCGTCGCCCAGTGGGGCTGCCACGAGGTGGTGCCCTACCGTGCGCCCAAGGGCCTGCTGGGGGGCATCGCCCGTGCCCTGGTGCGCCGTCCCGTGGTGCGGGTGCACTTCGGCGACCCGGTGGACCTCACCGACCTGACGCCGACAGCCCCGGGCGCCGCCCTGCGCGCCACCGACCGGATCATCGAGGCCATCACCGCATCGCTGGTGCCGTTGCGGCCCGACGAGCCCGACAGGCCCCGTCACGTCGACCCGGGCCGACCGGTCGACACCAGCCGCTCCCAGCGCCGTGGGAGAGCCTGATCCCCGGGCGTGGACACGATGGCGAAGGTGTCCGCCTGCGGGTGCCGCTGTTCGTCTCCGCCCTGCTCGTCCTCGCCTGCGCAGGCGGGTACGCCGTCCTGCGCTCGGCGTACCACGACGCGAAGGACCGCCGGGACCTCAGCGACCTGACCCGCTCCTCCCCCTGGCCTGCCGACAAGCTGCTGGTCCCCGACGACCTGCCCCGCTCCGGCGCCGTCGGCTGGCTGGACCGGCTCGGTCTCGACATCGCCTACGGCCTGCGCACCGGCGACGGCCGTGAGGTGCCCGTGGTGTGGCAGCAGCACCACCCGAACGCCGACGGGTCGCTGGCCGACGGGGTCGACTGCGGCGTCCGGACGATCCACGTCTGCACCGACGCCGGCGACGGTCTCACCCTCGTCGTGACCCGGGACACCGACAACAGCGACCCCGCCACCGCGCTGTACCTCTTCGCCGGTGACCAGGTGCTCAGCGTCAGCGTGCAGGGTCCGGATCCGGTGACCGCCGACGACCTGCGTGCTCCGCTCACCCGCACCCACCATCCCTCCGACGGCGAGCTGCTCGCCCTGCTGCGCCGGCCCGGCCACCGGACGGACTGGAGTTGACCCGGTCTGGCCGCCGGCCGGTCACGCGCCGGCCACCGCGTCCGGGCATACTCCCCGCGTGAACCACGCCTACCTGGACGGGCCCGCACCGCTGGCGTTCGCCCACCGTGGCGGCGCCGCCGAGGGCGACGAGAACACCGCGGCGGCGTTCGCCCGGGCGGTCGGGCTCGGCTACCGCTACGTCGAGACCGACGTGCACGGCACCGCCGACGGCGTCGCGGTGGTCTTCCACGACGCCACGCTGAGCCGGGTCACCGGCGAGGCGGGGCGCATCGCCGAGCTGCGCTGGGCCGACCTGGCCTCGGTACGCGTCGGCGGCGCCGCCGTGGTCCCCCGCCTCGACGAGGTCCTCGACGCCTGGCCGCAGGTGCGGTTCAACATCGACGTCAAGGCCGACGGCGGGGTGGAGTCGACCGTGTCCACCATCGCCCGCGCCAACGCCGGCGACCGGGTGCTGCTCGCCTCCTTCAGCGACGCGCGGCTGGCCCGGCTGCGCGCCCTGACGCAGGGCCGCGTCGCCAGCAGCCTCGGCATGCGCGGGGTGGCCCGGCTGCGGATGGCGTCGCTGACCGGCCGGCCGCTGCGCCTGCCCCCGTCGGTGGTCGCCGCGCAGGTGCCGGTGCGCTACGGGCGCCTGCCCGTGGTGGACCGCCGGTTCCTGCGTCACGCCCACCGACTCGGCCTGCACGTGCACGTCTGGACGATCGACGAACCTGCCGAGATGCACGAGTTACTTGATCTTGGGGTGGATGGCATCATGACCGATCACGTCGGCGTGCTGCGCGACGTCTACCGCAGCCGCGGCCACTGGGCCGCCTGACCCGTTCGAAGGACCCCGATGGCCGAGACCGTCACCCCCGCGGTGGACGACACCCCCGCCCCGACGAGCACCCGCCGCGAACGCAGCGGCTGGTACTTCTACGACTGGGCGATGTCCGCCTTCTCCACCACCGTGATCACCGTGTTCCTCGGCCCGTTCCTGACCACCGTCACGAAACTCGCCGCCGGCTGCGAACTCGGCGCCGACACCTGCAACGGCTACGTCCACCCGCTGGGCATCAAGGTCGCCGCCGGCTCGTACTTTCCGTACCTGGTGTCGCTGTCGGTGTTCCTCACCGTGTTCGCCCTGCCGGTCGTCGGCGCGATCGCCGACCGGTCGGCGCACAAGAAGCGACTGCTCGCCGCCGCCGCGTTCACCGGAGCCGCGGCGACCGTCGGCATGCTCTTCGTCACCGGCGACCGGTACCTGCTCGGCGGCGCGCTGTTCATGATCGCCAACATCGCCTTCGGCGCCGGCGTGGTGGTCTACAACTCCTTCCTGCCGCAGCTCGGCGGCCCCGACGACCGCGACGGCATCTCCAGCCGCGGCTGGGCGCTGGGCTACCTGGGCGGCGGCCTGCTGCTGGCGCTCAACCTCGTCGCGGTCAGCATGCTCGGCGAGGAGGGCAACCACCAGCGCACCCTCGACCTGGCCCGATGGTCGATCGTGTCCGCCGGGCTGTGGTGGGCGGTGTTCACCCTGATCCCGCTGCGCTGGCTGCGCGAGCACCCCACCGCCGCCGCGCTGGCCGGCGGCAATCCGGTCACCGACGGGTTCCGGCAGCTCGGCCGCACCCTGCGCGAGATCAAGGCGTACCCGCTGACGCTGTTCTTCCTGCTGGCGTTCCTGGTCTACAACGACGGCATCCAGACCGTCATCGCCCTGGCCAGCCAGTACGGCACCGAGGAGCTGAAGCTCGGGCAGAGCACCCTGATCGTCACCATCCTGCTGGTGCAGTTCCTCGCCTTCGGCGGCGCGCTGCTGCTCGGCGCCCTCGCCAAGCGCATCGGCGCCTGGAAGACCGTGCTGATCAGCCTGGTGCTGTGGACCGGGGTAATCCTCGGCGCGTTCCAGCTACCCGCCGAGGCGCCGCTGCCGTTCATGATCCTCGGTGCCGCCATCGGCCTGGTGCTCGGCGGCAGCCAGGCGTTGAGCCGGTCGCTGTTCAGCCAGCTCATCCCCGCCGGCAAGGAGGGCGAGTACTACGGCTTCTACGAGATCAGCGACAAGGGCACCAGCTGGCTCGGCCCGCTGGCGTTCGGCATCGTGTTCCAGCTCACCAACTCCTACCGGGTGGGCCTGGTGTCCCTGCTGATCTTCTTCGTCGTCGGGTTCCTGCTGCTGCTGGCCGTGCCGATGCGCCGGGCGATCCTCGCCGCCGGCAACACCCCGCCCCGGGTGCTCTGAGGCCCGCGCCCGTCCGCGCCGGCCGGATCGGGGGGCGTCGATCGGCTAGGCTGCCCGACCGTGACCGACCACGCCGCCGCCCCGACCTGCCTGGCGCGCCCGCCGCTGGGCCCCGACGACTCCCCCGCCGGGTGCGCCGCGGCGCGGGGCGTGGACGGGCGCCCGCTGCACGCCGCGGCGTTGAAGTTCTTCTGGGGGCCCATGGACTGCGGCAAGTCCACGATGGCGTTGCAGATGAACCACAACCACTCCCGGCAGGGCCGCCGCGGCCTCGTCACCACCCGCATCGACCGCTCGCTCGGCCCGCAGGTCACCACCCGCATCGGCCTGGCCCACGAGGCCGTCGAGGTCACCGACGAGCTGGACCTGCGTACGCTGGTGCGCGACACCTGGGCCGAGGGCGTACGCGTCGACTACCTGATCTGCGACGAGGCGTCGTTCTACAACCTGGAGCACATCGAGCAGATGGCCGAGCTGGTCGACAGCTACGACGTCGACGTGTACGCGTTCGGGCTGGCCACCGACTTCCGCTCGTGCCTGTTCCCCGCCGCTCAGCGGCTGTTCGAGCTCGCCGACGAGGTCGCCCGCATCCAGGTCGAGGTGCTCTGCTGGTGCGGCCGCGAAGGGCTGCTCAACGCCCGGGTGGTCGACGGCCGGGTGGTCCGTGAGGGCCTTCAGGTCGTCATCGGCGACACCGTGGACAGCGCCGAGGTGCGCTACCAGGTGCTCTGCCGCCGGCACTACCGCGCGGGCGAGCTCGGGCCCCGCTGACGCTCAGTACGGGTCGCCGCACACCCGCCAGTCGCCGTCCTCGCGTACGACCGACAGCTTGCGCTGCTCGGTGAGACCGCTGTCGCGGGTCAGGCGCACCGTCACCGTGCCGCGCGGGCGCCCACCGCGGGTCGCCACCGACACGTCGACGATCTCGTAGCCGTTGACCACCGGCGGCGTACGCAGCCAACTGGTGAACCCGATCGGGCTCCACCGGCTGCGCGCGTCGGCGCAGAGCCTGTCGTACGCGCCGTCGGTGTCGCCCGCCGCCACCGACCGCAGGAACCCGTCGGCGGTCTCCCGCACCGGGCCGCTGGCCTGCGTGACCACCTGCACGTTCCAGGCGCCCAGCCCCGCCACCCCGACGCAGCACAGCAGCACGGTCACGCCAGCGAACACCAACCCGGTACGCACCGGGCGACGCCGCCGGGCCGGCCGGTTCCACGGCTGCTCAGCGCCCACCCGTCGACCGTAGAGAACCGGTGGCCCCGCCCGCAGGAAAGTCGGCCCGCTCGCCGCCCGGTCACGCCTCGATGAGCCCGGCCCGGATGGCGTAGCGGGTCAGCTCCAGCCGGTCGCGGAGGCCGAGCTTCTGCAACAGGTTGGCCCGGTGCCGTTCGACGGTCTTGACGCTGATGAACAGCAGGCGGGCGATCTCCTTGGAGGAGTGCCCCTCGGCGACGAGCTTGAGGATCTCCTCCTCGCGTTCGGTGATGGTCCTGGCCGGCAGGCTCTCGCCCCGGGCGCTGCGCTCCAGGTAGGTGCGGATGAGGGCGTTGATCGCACCGGGATACAGGAACGGCTCGTCGCGTACGGCGGCGCGGCACGCCTCCACCAGGTCGCGGTCGGCCACGGACTTGAGCACGTAGCCGTTCGCGCCGACCTTGAGGGCCTCGAAGAAGTACTGCTCGTTGTCGTACATCGTCAGGATGAGGATGCGCAGGCCCGGCTGCTGCCGCGACAGCTCCCGGGCGGCCTGCAGACCGGTCAGCCGGGGCATGGCGATGTCGAGGATCGCCAGGTCGGGCCGCTCGCTGCGGGCCAGGGCGATGGCCTCCGCGCCGTCGCCGGCCTCGGCCACGACCGTCAGGTCCGGCTCGCTGTCGAGGATGAGGCGTACGCCCCGACGCACCAGGGCGTGGTCGTCGGCGAGCAGGATGCGGGTGGTCACGACCGCTGCTCCCGGCCGCCGAGGGGCACCCGCAGCCGCACCTCGGTGCCGCCGTCGGGGCCGGGCGCCACGCTGAGCAGGGCGCCGATGAGCAGGGCGCGCTCGCGCATGCCCCGTACGCCGGCACCCTCGGCGGCGTCGCCGACGCCCCGGCCGTCGTCGCGGATGCGCAGCTGCACGTGGCCCGGCTGACGGGCCAGCGACAGCTCGACGGTGGTGGCCCGGGCGTGGCGCACGGTGTTGGTCAGGGCCTCCTGCGCCACCCGGTAGATCACCAGCTCGGCCTCGCCGTCGAGGGCCGGCAGGTCCGCGTCGAGGTGCTGGCGCACGGACAGGTCCGTGTGGCCGGTGACCTCCGTGACGAGGGCCTTCAGGGCACTGGTCAGGCCGAGTTCCTCCAGTACGCCGGGGCGTAGCCGGCGCGCGATGCGGCGGATCTCGTCGAGGCTGTCGCGGGTGGTCTCCTGCACCTGGGCGAGCTGGGCGCGGACCTCCTCGGGCGCGTGCCGGGCGACCTGCTTGAGTTCGAGCAGGACCGCGGTCAGCGTCTGACCGACCTCGTCGTGCAGTTCCTGGGCGACGCGGCGGCGCTCCGCCTCCTGGGCGGACAGGGCGCTGGCGGCGCTGGCGGCCCGCTCCGCCTCCAACCGGTCGATCATCGCGTTGAAGGCACGGATCAGGTCCGCGATGCCGGCCTGCCCGGCCGGCACCGGGCGGGGCTCGGGCTGAAGCAGGTCGAGCGTGGTCATGGCCCGGGTCAGCCGGTGCAGCGGCGCGAGGCCGACGCGCAGCAGCGCGGCGTTGGCCACCAGCATCGCGGCCAGGCCCACGGTCAGGACCACCGCCTCGGTGAGCAGGACGGGGGTGGACACCGTGACCGGGCCGAGCAGCAGCAACGTGGCGGCGACGAGCACGGCGGCGTTGAGCAGGAAGATCCGCCAGAACAGCGACACGGCGGCTCCTCTCCTCGCGGCCCGTTCCTGACGCCGAGCGGCGTCGGCGGTTTCCCGCGCCTCGTCACGCCACCCACCGGCCCGCCCCGCGGCGGTGATCACCCTCATCATCCTCAGCATGTCGGCCGGGGCGCGTGCGGTAAATGCGTGCTCGCACCCATTATCCGTCGCGCCACCGCCGGCAGGACCGCCGGCCGGGGTTCGCCAGCACGGCAAATGAGTGTCAGCCCCGATGTCGACCCCGCCCGGCGGCGATGACCATGAACGTGAGCCCGGGGCCCGGAGCAGCCCCGGGCTCCACAGGAGGACAGAGATGCAGATAGAACGAGTGCCGCTGCCCGGCATCGGCGTCGGCTACACCGTGCACACCGAGGAAGGTCAGGTGCTGGGGATCGTCTGCCACCGTGGCGGCCGACGCGACGTCGTCGTCTACGCGCCCGGCGACCCGGACACCGTGGAACGGTCCGTGACGCTGAGTCCGGCGGAGGCGCAGGAGGTGGCCGAGCTGCTGCACCCGATCGCCACCGTCGATCACGTCACCCACCTGGAGCGGCACCGGGAGGCGATCAGCGTCGCCGAGCTGCCCGTCACGGCCGCGTCGCCCTACGACGGGCGGACCCTGGCCGAGGCCGTCGCGCGTACCCACGGGGTCAGCGTCATCGCCGTCGTGCGCGACGGGCGGACGATCACCGCTCCGGGGCTCGGGCACGTCCTCGTCCACGGCGACGTCCTGGTCGTCGCCGGGGCCCAGCCGAGCATCGGCGCGCTGAGCCGCGCGCTGGTCCACGCCGAACGGTAGGCCGCGAGCAACCGACGCGGGACCGGCCGCCTCAGCCGCGGCGGCGGGCCCGGGCCGCCCAGATGGCGTACGCGGGGTCGCGGTCGAGGTTGTGCCGGTCGCGGTCGTAGCGGCGGGTGGTGCGCGGGTCGGCGTGGCCCATCGCGTCCTGCACGTCCTCCAGGGGCACCCCCTCGGCGCGGGCGGTGGTGGCGAACGCGTGCCGCAGCGAGTGCGGCGACAGCCTCGCCCACGCCGCGATGCCGGCCGAGCGGGCCAGCCGGCGCACCAGCCGGAACATGGCGTGCCGGTCCAGCCGGGCTCCGCTGGCGGTGACCAGCAGTGGACCCGTCAGCTCGTGCACCGCCACGCCCTGCGCGGCGGCCCGCTGGGCCAGGTAGGCGTCGAGGGCGTACGCGGTGCCGGGGGTCAGGGCGCGCCGGCGCAACTTGCCGCCCTTGCCGACGAACCGCACGCTGCGGTGGCCCCGCTCCGCGCCGAGGTCGGCCAGGTCGAGCGAGACCAGCTCGCCGACCCGCAGCCCGAGGTCGGCCAGCAACGCGACCGCGGCCCGGTTGCGGGCGGCGGTCGGCCCGGTGTCGGCCTCGGCGGCGGCGAGCAGCGCGTCGACCTCCTCGGGGGTGAGGCCGACCGTCGCGGAGTGGTCCCGGTCGATGCGGGGGCGGTCGGCCCCGGCGACCGGGTTGGCCTCGACGGCGCGCAGCTTGACCAGGAAGTCGTACCAGCTCGACAGGGCCGAGAGCCGGCGGGCGACGGTGGCCGGGGTCAGCGGCTTGCCGGTACGCGCGGCGAGGGTGGCCTCCAGGGCCCGGGCGTACTCGTTGACGTGCAGGAAGTTCGCGTGCAGCGGGTCCAGCTCGCGGGCCGCGCACCAGGCGAGCCAGCCGGCGACGTCGCGCCGGTACGCGTCGCGGGTGTGCTCGGACAGCCGCCGGTTGCGCAGCCACGCCTCGGTGAAGTCGACGGGTCCCCCGGGCAGGGCCAGCGGGGTGGGCCGGCTTGGCCGCGCCGGAGCGTTCGGGGAGAACATGTGAAAAAGGTTCTCAGCTTCGGGTCGGGAACGGGAGGAGGCGCGCCCTACGCGATCGTAGCCACCGCCGGTTGCTCGACGAGGCGCCGGCCGGTCAGCCGCCACCGCCGGTCGACCCCGACCGCCTCGGCGAACCAGGCGTCGTGGCTGACCATCACCAGGGTGCCCCGGAACTGCCGCAGCGCCTCCTCCACGACGTCGAGGGCGTCGAAGTCGAGGTAGTTCGTCGGCTCGTCGAGCAGCAGCACCTCGGCCGGGCTGTTCACCAGCACCGCGAGCAGCAGTCGACGCAGCTCACCGGCGGAGAGCACCCGCAGCGGCGCGTCCCACTGCTCCGGGCCGAACAGGTGGGCGTCGAGCAGCCGTTCGGCGTCGTCGACGTACACCGGCACCCGGGAGCGGAAGAAGTCGCGCACGCTCACGTCGGTGCGCAGCGCGTCGTGGGTCTGCGGCAGCACGGCGACCGCTCCGGCGGCGACGACCTCGCCCCCGGCGGGGTGGTCCTCGCCCGCGAGGACCCGCAGCAGGCTGGTCTTTCCGGTGCCGTTCGCGCCGGTGAGCAGGATCCGCTCGCCCGCGCGGACGCTCACATCGACGCGGTCGAGCAGCACCCGGTCGGCCACGCGCAGCGTGAGGCCCCGCGAGCGCAGCACCTCGCGCCCGCCGGTGGACTCCTGCGGAAACGCCAGCGTCAGCGGCGGGCGGGTGCGGGGCTCGGCGAGCCAGCGGATCGAGTCCATCTGCCGGCGCAGCCGCCGCTCGCGGGCCTTGGCCTTCTTCGCCACCTTCTTGGCGTAGCGGCGCTGCTGGTCGGCGCCGAGGCCGCTGCGCACGGACTCCTCGACCCCGCGGGCCTGTTGTTTGGTGCGGTCGATGTCGGCCAGCCAGCGCCGGTGGTCCTTCTGCTGGGCCTCGTAGTCCAGCAGTAGCCGCTGCCAGCGGCGGGTCTTCTCCGCCCGGTAGTCGGTGTAGCCGCCGGTGTAGGTCTGCGGCGTCTCGTGGATGCCGTCCAGTTCGACGATTCGGGTCACCGTACGGTCCAGCAACGCCCGGTCGTGGCTGACGAGCAGCACCGCGCCGGGAAAGGCCGCCAGCCAGTCGCCGAGCCAGCCGATGCCGTCGGCGTCGAGGTGGTTGGTCGGCTCGTCGAGCACCAGCAGGTCCGGGGCGTGCAGCAGCACCCGGGCGAGGGTGAGCCGGGCCTGCTCGCCCCCGCTGATGCGGCGCAGCGGGGTGTCGTCGTGCAGGTGGTCGATGTCGAGTCGCTGGCGGACCTCCGTCAGCCGGGCCTGCGCCCGCCAGCCGTCGAGTGTCGCCCACCGCTCCTGCGCGTCGCCGTACGCGGCGAGCACCGTGTCGTCGCCGTCGGCCATCCGCCGTTCCAGCTCACGCAGCCGCGCGGCCAGCGGATGCAGCTCGCCGAGACCGGCGCCGAGGAACTGCCCGACGGTGGCGTCCGGATCCGGCACCTGCTGGGCGAAGTAGCCGACCCGTAGGCCGGGGGCCAGGGCCACGTGCCCGCCGGACGGCGGCTCCTCGCCGATGAGCACCCGCAACAGGGTGGACTTGCCCACCCCGTTCGGGCCCACGAGACCGACCCGGTCGCCGGCGTTGAGGACCAGCTCGACGTCGGTGAACAGCGGCTCGGTGTCGTAGTGCTTGCTGACGGACACGACCTTCAACATGGGTGATCCTCCGCGGGACGACGGGCGGGGCCGTCGACGCCCGGGTGGGCGCACGGCCGGGGCCGGCGGCGGCGGGGCGCTGCCCTGCCGCGTCCTGCGGGATCACATCGTCGGTCGGCTCCTGGTGGCTCGGCTGCACGGATCGTCGTCGAGTCTGGCACGGGCCCCGGACGCCCGCCATCGGTTTACCGCCGCCGCGCACTCGTCGCCCGCCGCAGCGGAAACACGACGGGGGCGGGCAGCCACACCGGCCGTCCCGCCCCTTGTCCGCCAAGATCAGGCGTTGATCTCCTTGCGACCGTTGCCGTTGGCCGTGGCCGTCACGGTCACTCGGCGGGGCTTCGCCCGCTCCGCGACGGGGATCCGCAGGGTCAGCACACCGTTGTCGTAGCCGGCCTCCAGCTTGTCGGTGTCGAGGGTGTCGCCGAGGAACAGCCGTCGGGTGAAGGTGCCCATCGGGCGTTCGGCGGCGACGAGCTCGACGTTCTCGCCGGACGTCCGGCGACGCTCGGCGCGTACGGTCAGCACGTTGCGCTCGACGGTGCAGTCGATGCTGTCCGGGTCGACGCCGGGCAGGTCGAACGCCGCGTAGAACCAGTCGCCGTCGCGGTAGGCGTCCAGGGGCATGACCGCGGGGCGCGCGGCGGTGCCGAAGAACTGCTCGGTGATCCGGTCGATCTCACGGAACGGGTCGGTACGCATCAGCATGGTCCTGCCTCCTCGGTTCTCCTGGCCGAAGGTCCGTCTAGTTGAGTCGAGTCGACTCAACTTCCTCTTCAGTATTTAGCGCGTCACGGCCGTGTCGTCAACTCAGCACCTTCTCGAACCAGTGCTCGGCGTAGACGCCGTCGTTGTACGCCGGGATCTCCCGGTAGCCGTGCCGGGCGTACAGGGCGCGGGCCTCCACCAGGTCACCCCGGGTGTCCAGGCGGATCCGGTCGGCCCCGGTGGCCCGGGCCCGCGACGCCACGGCGGCGAGCAGGGCCGCACCGCCCCCGTGACGGCGGTGCGCGGGCCGCACGTACACCCGGGTCAGCTCCGCCCAGCCCGGCCGGAACCGCAGCCCGGCGCAGCCGGCGGGAGCGCCGTCGCGGTACGCGACGAGCAGGATCCCCGTGGGTGCGGCCAGGTCGTCGCTCGGGTCCTCGGCCATCGCCGCGGCGACCTCGCCCGGCCTGGCCGCACGGCCGTGGTAGCGGCGGACCATCTCCTCGAAGTACGCCTCGAGCAGGGCCCTGGCCTCGGGCCGGTCGGGACGCGTCGGCACCGACGCCCAGTCTGTCGCGGTCACCTCAACCGCCGATGCGCCAGTAGACGCCCCGCTCCCGGGCCAGCAACTGCTCGTCGATCAGGTACCGGCGCAGCGTCACGTGGTCGGAGCCGCCGCCCTCGCACCAGCGCCGCAGCACCTCGTCCACCTCGCGCTCCGGGTAGCGCACCCCCGGCTCGAAGGACCCCGCCAGGTGCGCCAGCACCACCCGCCGCCGGCCGCGCTGCGCCGGCAGACCGGTCAGCGTGTCGCCGCGCACGAAGGTGCGCAGCACCCGGTCCGTGGGATCGTCGGCCGGTCGGGCCGCCGACGGCGTACGGGCCGCCTCCCGCAGCCGGTCGGCGTCCACCCGCAGATCGCCGTCGCCGCCGGTCACCAGGCCCGCGTGGACGAGCCGACGGATCGCGGTGAGCACCTGCCGCGCCGGCAGACCCGTCCGGTCGACCACCGCCGGGGCGTCGGCGCCGCCCAACACGATCGCCGCGAACACCCGTCGCCGTACGTCGTCGGCGAGTGCCCCCGCCAGCGCCTGCGCTGTCATGCCGGCCACCCTGCCAGCCGGCGTACGCGCACCGCACGTCATTTCCGCCCGCGCGGGCCCGGTCACCGACGGATCAACCCACGGGCCCGGGCGACGGCGACGGCGGCGGTACGCGAGTCGACGCCCAGCTTGCCGTAGACGTGCACCAGGTGCGTCTTGACCGTGGCCTGGCTCAGGTGCAGCCGCCGGCTGATCTGCTGGTTGGACAGGCCGTCGGCGACGAGTTCCAGCACCTCCGTCTCGCGGCGGCTCAACGCGGTGCCCGGGGCACGCACCCGACCCATCAGGCGACGGGCGACGGCAGGGGCGAGGGCGGAACGGCCGGCGGCGGCGGCGCGCACGGCCGCGGCGAGTTCCTCGGGCGGGGCGTCCTTGAGCAGGTAACCGATCGCACCTGCCTCCACGGCGGCGAGGATGTCGGCATCGGTGTCGTAGGTGGTCAGCACCAGCACGACAGGGCCGCCGGGGCGGGCGGTGATGGCGGCGGTCGCCTCCGCACCGTCCATCCCCGCGCCGAAGCGCAGGTCCATGAGCACCACGTCGACCCGCTCCCCCTCGGCGAGCGCGACGGCCCGCTGTGCGGTCGCGGCCTCGGCGACCACCTCGAAGTCCGGCTCGGTGGCCAGGACGGCGCGCAGCCCGGCCCGCACGACCGGATGGTCGTCGGCCAGCAACAGGCGGATCCGAGCGCTCACGAGCCCGCCGCCCCGGTGCCCGGACGCGCGAGGCCGACGGCCAGCCGGGCGCCGCACCCGGGCGCCGACTCCACGACCAGACTGCCGCCCAGTTCCTCGGCCCGGGCCCGCATCGCGGCCAGCCCGAACCCGCCGTCGCCGCCCGGCCGGTGGACGGCCGCGCCCACGTCGAAGCCGCACCCGTCGTCGACCACGTCGAGGACGACGTCGCGCCCGCCGTAGCGCAGCGTCACGTCGGCGCGCCCCGCCCCGGCATGGCGCACGGTGTTGGCCAACGCGGACTGCGCGATCCGCAGCAGCGCCACCTCGTGGCTGGTCGGCAGGCGCACCGGCGTCCCGTCGACACGCAGACGTACGGCCAGCCCGGACGCGGCGGCGGTCGCGTCGCACAGCCGCCGCAGCGCCGCCGGCAGCGAAGCGCCGTCGAGGCCCGGCGGGGCCAGGGCGCGTACGAAGCGGCGCGCCTCGACCAGGTTGTCCTGCGCCGTGCGGCGGGCCTGCTCGACGTGGCCCGCCGCCACGTCGAGCCGGTCGGGGAACCCGCGCTGGGCGGCACGCAGCAGCAGCTGGATGCTCGACAACCCCTGGGCGAGGGTGTCGTGGATCTCGCGGGCCAGGCGTTCCCGCTCGGCGAGGACCCCGGCGGCGTGCTCGGCGGCGGCCAGCTCGGCGCGGGTGGCCCTCAGCTGCTCGATCAGCCGCCGGCGGCGCTCGCTCTCCCGGTACAACGCCTGGTAGCCGAGGACCGTGCCCACCGACACCGCGGCGCCGATGGCCGGACCGATCACCGCGCCCGGCGTGAGCGCCCCCTGGTGGCCGGCGACACCGGCGACCGCCGCCACGGTCGTCGCCGCCACCGCCACGATCCCCCCGCGCACGGGCAGCAGGTGCAGGTGCAGCAGGAACAGCGGAAACGCGAACCACACCCCGTCCGGGGTCAGGGCCAGCAGCGCCAGCCACCCGCCGGTCAGCACCGCCAGCCAGGCCAGCGCGGCAGGCCGGGACCGGCGCACCAGCGGCAGCGCCACCCCGACGGCGTAGGCGACGGCCAGCGCCACGGCTGCGGCGAGCACGGCGGCACGCCGCGGGCCCGGCCCGGTGACGGCCCGCACGGCGGCCACCGCGAGCAGGAGCCCGACCAGCAGGTGCAGGCAGACGCGCAGCACCCGCAGCGGCCGAGCGAGCGATTCCGGGTTCACGATGCCTCCAGGCTAGGACGCCGACGGCCGCCGCCATCAACCAAAAGGTTGATCCCGACGTACGCAGTTCGACGCCCCGAACCCGATCGGCGGCGCGATGGCGTCGGCCGCCATCCGGACGACGGTTGGTGCCGGGCCGCCACCGCGGCTTCAGGCACCTACCGGAAGGCTGATGCGATCGTGTTCGTCGCGTGGAGAGATCTACGGTTCGCCAAGGGCCGCTTCGCCCTCATGGGAACGGTCGTGACGCTGATGACGCTGCTGGTGGTCCTGCTGTCCGGGCTGACCGCCGGCCTGGGACGCGGCAGCACCTCGGCGATCACCGACCTGCCCGCCGACCACCTGGTGTTCTCCGCCCCGGCCGACGGGCAGAAGCTCTCGTTCACGGAGTCCACCGTCAGCCGCGAGCAGTGGCGGCGCTGGCAGGACGTGCCGGGGGTGAGCGCCGCCGCGCCCCTCGGCATCGCCACCACCCGCGTCGACGCGGGCGAACGCAGCGCCGCGCTGTCCGTGTTCGGCGTCCCGCCCGGCTCGGGCCTGGCACCCGCCAGCCTCGCCACCGGACGGGCCGTGCTGTCGCGCGGCGCGGCCGACGCGCTGCACGCCCGCCCCGGACAGATCGTGTCCGTCGGCGCGCACCGGCTGACCGTCGCCGCGGTGGCCGGCGACGCCTCCCACAGTCACACCCCGGTGATCTGGACCGAACTGCACGACTGGCAGGCCCTGGCGCCCGGCGCCGACGGCGACGCCGCGACGGTCGTCGCGCTGCGCACCACCCGCGACGCCGACCTGACCGCCGCCGACCGAGAGCTGCACACCCGTACGGTCACCCGCACGCAGGCGCTGTCCGCGATCGGCTCCTACACCGCCGAGAACGGGTCGCTGCAACTGATGCGCGGGATGCTGTTCGGGATCTCCGCCCTGGTCGTCGGCGCGTTCTTCACCGTGTGGACCATCCAGCGTGCCCCCGACGTCGCCGTACTGAAGGCGCTCGGCGCCACCACCGGACACCTGCTGCGCGACGCCCTCGGGCAGGCCCTGGTGCTGCTGCTCGCCGGCACCGCCGCCGGCACCGCGCTCGCGGTCGCGCTCGGCGCCGCGGCGGCCGGCACGGTGCCGTTCGCGCTCACCGCCGGATCGGTGCTGTTCCCGGCCGCCGTGACGATCGCGCTCGGCGCGGCCGGCGCCGCCCTGTCCATCCGCCGCATCACCTCCGTCGACCCACTGATCGCCCTGGGGAGCGCCCGATGAGCCTCGCACTCGCCGACGTCACGCTGACCTACCCCGACGGCGACGCCCGGCTGACCGCGCTCGACCGGGTCAGCCTGCGTGTACCGGCCGGCACCACCACCGCCGTCATCGGCCCCTCCGGCTCCGGCAAGTCGAGCCTGCTGGCGGTGGCCGCCACCCTGATCACCCCCGACTCGGGAACGGTGCTCGTCGCCGGCACCGACACCGCGGGGCTCGGCCGCGCGGGCACGACCGCGCTGCGGCGGGAGAAGATCGGAATCGTCTTCCAGCAACCCAACCTCATCGCCTCGCTGACCGCCGCCGAACAGTTGCAGGTGATCGCCCACCTCGCCGGCGGTTCCCGCCGCGCCGGCCGCGCCCGCGCCGCCGAGCTGCTGGCGGCGGTGGGGCTCACCAGCCAGGCCGACCGTCGCCCGCACCAGCTCTCCGGCGGGCAGCGCCAGCGGGTCAACATCGCCCGCGCCCTCATGAACGATCCCGCGGTGCTGCTGGTCGACGAACCCACCAGCGCGCTGGACCACGAGCGCGGCGCGGCGATCGTCGAGCTGGTCACCGACCTCACCCGCCAGCGCGGCACCGCCACCGTCCTGGTCACCCACGACCGAGAGCACCTGCACCGCGTCGACGCGGTCGCCGAGATGATCGACGGCCGGCTGCGCCTGCCGGCCCCGGCCTGACCGCCCGGGCGGTGCCCGCCCCGCTGCACGGCGCCGCCCGGTGCGGCAGAGTGACACCGACGGCCGGCGAGCGAGGAAGGGCGGTTGGCGTGGAGGGTCCGACCGGGGTGGTGTTCCCGAAGACCGACGCGGGACGCAGTACGTCCGCGCTCGGCCGGGCGGTCGTCGCCGACGCCCTGCGTGCCGTCGACCCGGTCGGCGCGCGCTCGGCGGAACACGAGACGAACTGGCGCCACGGCTACCTCGGGCACTTCCGACGGCTCGTCGAAGCCGGGCTGCTCTCCCGCGACGCCGCGGTGACGATCGCCCGCGACGGGCTCGCCGCACTGCACCGCCGGATGAGCGTGGTGCACGCCGACGGCACCGAGACCGGCCTCGGCGAGGTGTTCGACACGCCCACCGGGACCGGGCCGCTGCACACGGCCACCGTCGCCGGCACCGGTGAGGTCGAGCGCGAGTTGTCCCTGCCGTACCGGGGCCAACGGCTGCGCGGCGCCGACCTGCGCCGCCGGCTCGACGCGTGGGTGGACGCCGGCGTCATCGAACCGTCCTGCGCCGAAGCGGTACGCGCCGTCATGGCCAACCCGGACTGGCTCGACCTGCGCGACCAGCGCGTCGTGGTGCTCGGCGCCGGCGCCGAGATGGGCCCGCTGCCGTCCCTGCTGCGCTGGGGCGGCGACGTCGTCGCGGTCGACCTGCCGCGCCCGGACATCTGGCGGCGCCTGCTGCACACGACGCGCCGCTGCGGCGGCCGACTCCACCTGCCCGTCCCCGCCGGCACCGACCCCGACGACGGCAGACTGACCGAGCACGCCGGCGCCGACCTGCTGCACCACCTCCCGCAGGTCACCGACTGGCTGCTCGGCCTCGACGGCCGGCTCGTGCTGGGCAACTACGTCTACGCCGACGGCGCGACCAACGTCCGCCTCGCCACGGCGCTCGACGCCCTCACCCTGCGGCTACAGCAGCGCCGCGACGACGTGGCGCTCGCGTTCCTGGCCACCCCCACCGACGTCTTCGCCGTCCCCGGCGACGCCGTGCGCCACGCCGAACGCGGCTACGCGGCGCGCGGCGTCGTCCGCCGGTCGCTGCGGGTCGCCTCCGGCGGCAGGCTCCTGCACCGCAACTACCCGCCGGGCGCCGACCCCGGGATCAACGACAGCCTCGTGCCCCAGCAGGGCCCCAACTACGCGCTGGCGAAACGCCTTCAGCGGTGGCGGGCCACGGTGGCCCGGGACGCGGGGGCGACCGTGTCGTTCACCGTCGCCCCGCCCACCCGCACCCGCTCGGTGCTGCGCAACCGCGCGCTGGCCGCCGCGTACGCCGGAGCACACCGCTTCGGCATCGAGGTGTTCGACCCGGCGACCAGCAACACGCTGATGGCCGCGCTGCTGGTGCACCACCTGCGTACGGGCGGCCCGGCGATGGCGCATCCCTGGCAGGACGAGGCGTACGGCGCCGCGCACGGCGGACTGTGGCGGGTGCCGTACGCCCCGCGCAGCGCCCTGGGCCTCGCCGTCCTGCTCGGGCTCGGCGGCGCGCGCACCTGAGCGTCGCCGAGGGGGCGGCGTGTTCGAGCGCGTACCCGTCCCGCCGGATCACGCTTCCGTCGCAGGTCTCGATTCCCGCTACGCCGAGGCGAAACGGTTCGGAGTCCGGTGTCCCGTCACGTCGTTGCCGGCCCCTGGACCTGACCTTCAGTTCGCTCTCATGTCTCCCGCAGATGTGGCGCACCGGTAGTCCTGAGCCTGACGCCGCGCGTCGTACTCCTCCGGTCTGATCCGGTAGAGGGACCCCCGGGGTGTCGGCTCGGACCTGGTCCGGTCTGGCCCTGCGGTTCTTGTGGTTGTCGGTGCTGGCGTACTCGCGGCACGAGGCGCACCTGACAACACTGCTCCATCTTGGGGGTTACACAAGAACAGTCATTATGATGTACGGGCGATTCGCCCCTTTCGTCCGCGCCAATTACTGGATTGTTGTTACCGGTAATCCGATAATAGGTCGGGAGGGCGCCCGCCTCGTTCGGGTGCGCTGAGCCAGCCCTCCCTCGCCGTCTGGTGCCGGCCGGGCGAGTGGAAGGCGTTCGTCCATCCGGTCGGCGGCTCCGGTGAGACGATCGAGAGTTCAAGAAGTGGTACGGAGCCTCGACTGCGCCGGGACTGCCCATGTAGGGGTGTTTGGTAAGAACCGCGACACCAGGGGCCAGATAGTTGATCTTCACGGGCCGCCCGGGGCGGTCGGCGGTCGTTGAGCTGGCGTCCCGCTAGGGGATCGTTCACCGGGCGCCGGTGCTGACTGGATGTGGGGTGCGGCGAGCTGCCGGTCTGCTGTCCCGTAGGACCTGCCCGATGGCGTGCCCGGTGAGGGGGAGTTGAAGGGTACAGTCGCGCGGTGAGCGGTTTGTTGATCGGCTGCGCGCGGGGGTCGACGGATGAGCAGGACCTGACATCGCAGTTGGACGCGCTGCGCGCGATGGGGTGGGCGCGGACCGGATCTACGTGGACGCGCACACGATCGTGCAGGAACTGACTCGTGCTGAGGTGAAACTCAACCTCGGCGGTCCGGTGCATGACCCGACCGACCCGGTGGGCAGGTTGCTGTTCACGGCGCTGGCGATGGTGGCCGAGTTCAAGGCGGACCTGGCGCGGTTGCGCACCCGCGAGGGGATGAAGGTGGCCAAGGCCAAGGGCCGCCTGCGGGGCAAGCAACCTAAGTTGAACCCGAGGCAGGAGGCTCACCTGGTGGCGTTGCACGCCGCGGGGAAAGCACAGCGGCGCCGAGTTGGCGGAGCTGTCCGGTGTGGTTCGGTCGACGGTGTACCGGGCGGTCCAGCGAGCGGCGTCCGCGTGACAGGGCTGGCCCGCGGCAGCGGCATCCCGCCGGGGCGGATCATGGCGTGATGGATTCGACCTGGGCGCAGCTGGCGGTGGGGCTGCTCGCGGTCGTGGCGGTCTTCGTCGCGGTGGGGCTGGGCGTGGCGCTGTTGGCCTGGTCTCCTCTGACCGGCGGTGATCCGAAGGCGGACGGCTGGTGGCGGCTGGCGGGGCGGCGCCTGCGCGACGGTGTGCGCCGGCTGGCCGCCCTCGCGGTGACCGGGGCCCGTCGGGTTCGCGTGCCGACGGCGGCGACCGCGTGGTTGTTCGATGCGGTGCGGCACCCGGCTCGGCTGGTGGTGCTGGGCTTCGCAGCGGCGGTGCTGGCTGGTTCAGCGTTGTTGCTGCTGCCGGTCGCCACCGAGAGCGGCCGCAGCGCCCCGCTGATGACGGCGGTGTTCACCGCGACGTCGGCGGTGTGCGTGACCGGGTTGGTGATCGAGGACACCGGCACCTTCTGGTCCGGGTTCGGCGAGGCGGTGATCCTGGTCCTGATCCAGATCGGCGGGTTCGGGATCATGACCCTTGCTTCGGTGCTCGGCCTGCTGGTGGCCCGCCGGCTGAGGATACGGCTGCAACTCGGCACCCAGGCCGAGACGAAGGCGCTGGGCGTGGGTGAGGTCCGCCGGGTCGTGCTGGGCGTCGTGCGGGTGAGCCTGATCGTGGAGGCGGGCGTGGCAGCGATGCTGGCCTGGCGGTTCGCCGAGGGCTACGACCACACCACGGGCCGGGCGATCTACCTGGGGGTGTTCCACGCGGTCTCGGCGTTCAACAACGCCGGCTTCGGCCTGTACTCGGACAGTCTCATGCAGTTCGTCGGCGACCCGCTGATCTGCCTGCCCATCGCCGCCGCGGTGATCCTCGGCGGGCTCGGGTTTCCGGTGCTGTTCGAGCTGCGTCGGGGGCTGCGCACGCCGCGCCGCTGGTCGATCCACACCAAGATTACCGTAGGGATGACGGTCGTGCTGCTCGCCGGTGGCTGGGTGACGATCAGCGTCGCGGAGTGGTCGAATCCCGGCACGCTCGGTGGTCTCGGGCCGGGCGGGAAACTGCTCGCCGGCTTCTTCGCCGCGGTGATGCCGCGCACGGCCGGGTTCAACAGCCTCAACGTAGCCGAGTTCAGCGACGTCACCCTGCTCGTGAACGACGTGCTGATGTTCATCGGCGGGGGCAGCGCCGGCACCGCCGGCGGCATCAAGGTGACCACGTTCGCGCTGCTGGGCTTCGTCATCCTCGCCGAGATCCGCGGCGAGCCCAGCGTCCACGCCCTCGGCCGCCGGCTGCCCACCGGGGTGCAGCGCCAGGCGTTGACCATCGCGCTGCTCAGCGTCGCCGCCGTCGCCGCGTCCACCGTCGCCCTGCTGGCGCTGACCCCGTTCCGGCTCGATCAGGTGCTGTTCGAGGTGACCTCGGCGTTCGCCACGGTCGGACTGTCCACCGGCATCACCGCGCAGGTCGGCACCGCCGGGCATGTCATCCTGACGCTGCTGATGTTCATCGGCCGCCTGGGGCCGATCACCGCCGCGACCGCGCTGGCGCTGCGTGAGCGGACCCGGCGCTACGAACTACCCGAGGAGCGACCGATCGTTGGCTAGGAAACCCGCCACCAGTAACCGTATCGCCGTGCTCGGCCTCGGCCGCTTCGGCGGTTCCATGGCACTCGAGCTGATCCGCCAGGGCTGGGAGGTCATCGGCGTCGACGCCGACCCCACGGTGGTGCAGACCTACGCCGATCAGCTGACCCACACCGCCGTCGCGAACACCACCGACGAGGTCGCGCTGCGGCAGCTCGGCGTGCACGAGATGGCCCACGCCGTGGTGGGCATCGGCACCGACCTCGAAGCCGGCATCCTCACCACCGGCCTGCTGGCCGACCTCGGCGTACCGAACATCTGGGCCAAGGCCGTCAACCGCCAGCACGCCCGCATCCTGGAACGCGTCGGCGCCCACCATGTCGTGCTGCCCGAGCACGAGATGGGCGAACGCGTCGCCCATCTCGTCACCGGGCACATCCTCAACTTCATCGAGTTCGAGGACGACTACGCCATCGCCAAGACCCGCGCCCCCGAGGAGACATTCGACAAGACCCTCGCCGACGCCGCCCTACGCTCGAAACACGGCATCACCGTGGTGTCGATCAAGCGGCCAGGTGAGGGTTTCACCTACGCCACCGCCGCCACCGTCGTCTACGCCGGCGACATCCTCATCGTCGCCGGCAAGACCCGCCAGGTCGAAGCGTTCGCCAACCTCAGCTGACCATCGCTGGGATAGGCCGCGCTGCACGCGACGATGCCGTATCGACTGTGACCGCCGTCAGTCGAGCGGTTCCAGATCCTCGTCCTCGCCGTCGAGGTCTTCGGCGTTGAGCGCCAAAGCCTCACGCAGCCAAACCCAATCATTCCGACGCCTGACACACCTCCAACAGCCCTCACGCCCAGATCATCTTTTGGCCCCTGGTGTCGCGATTCTTACCAACACCCGACGAGGGCGGCCCCACCCTGGGCGGCCATCGCGACTGGATCCAGGACGCCGGGCACGTCGACTGCCCCGCCTGCCGGCAGCCGATGGACCATCTCGGCCCGGTCGGCGGGGCCGACGTGGACTTCGGTGAGGGCGCCTACTACCTGCACCTGCACGCGCCCTGCGGCTTCGCGGCGGTGAACCACCAGCAGAGCTGACCGCTGCGGCCCCCGAGCAGAAACCGTGGCCGCTTCGCGATCCCGACGCCGGCGCGGGATGACCGGCGGCCCACGTCGTTGAGGCGCCAGGTGACCCGATCCGCCTTGCGGCCCGCGCCACCGTCCGGTCAAGCTTCGCGGATGCCCGCAGCCCACGCGTACCACGGCCAGGCCGGTGACGTCTTCGCGGCGCACGCCGCCGACGGTCCGCACAATGCCTATACGGACCGACCGGCCATGCTCACGCTCGCCGGCGACGTCGCCGGTCTCCGGATCCTGGACGCCGGCTGCGGCGGCGGCCACCATGCAGCCGAGCTGGTCGGCCGGGGAGCCAAGGTGGTGGCGGTGGACGGCAGCGCGACGCTCGTCCGGCACGCCCGGACCCTGCTCGACGATCGCGCCGAAGTCCGGCAGCACGACCTGGACACTGCGCTGGAGTTCGCGGCCGACGCGTCGTTCGACGGGGTCGTCTGCGCGCTGGTGCTGCACCACCTCACCGACCGGGCCCGATTCCTCGGCGAGGTACGGCGAGTGCTGCGGCCGGGCGGCTGGTTCCTGCTGTCGACGACCCACCCGACGTCGGACTGGAGGTACTTCGGCGGATCGTACTTCGACGAGAGCTGGGTCGGGTTCCCCGTCGCCGACGGGACCACCATGCGTTTCCAGCGGATGACCCTTGAGACTCTGGTGACCGAGGTGCTCGACGCCGGGTTCGTGCTGGAGCGGCTGGTCGAGCCGAGGGCGGTCGAGACGCTGCGCGCCATCAACCCGGAGCGCTACGAGCGCCTGACCGAGCGCCCGAGCTTCGTAGCCCTACGCCTGCGCCGCCCCTGACGACGCTGCTGCGACTCGTCCGCCGACACGTGCTCGCTGCAGTCGTCCGGGCATGAGCCGGCGACGGTACGCAACCGTCCTCATCCCCGTCCCCGCCCGGCTGCGGTTGCTGCGTGACCCGCCTCACTCGTGTCACAACGCCCGGTCGTCCGGTGTCTTGAGGTCGAAGGCCCCGCGAGCGGAGGAGACACCATGACCGGGAACACCGAAGTCGTCGTGATCGGCGGCGGATACGCCGGCGTCATGGCGGCCAATCGCCTGACGCAGCGCGCCGACGTGCGCGTGACCCTGATCAACCCGCGCCCCACCTTCGTCAATCGGGTCCGCCTGCACCAACTGGTGGGCGGGTCCGACGACGCGGTCGTCGACTACACCGACGTCCTGGCCGAACGCGTACGGCTGGTCGTCGACACCGCGACCCGGATCGACGCCGCCGAGCGCCACGTGCGGCTAGCGACCGGCGGCACGCTCGGCTACGACTACCTGATCTACGCCGTGGGCAGCGGCAGCGCCGACCCGGACGTACCCGGAGCCGCCGAGTTCGCGTACCCGATCGCGAGCCTGGAGGACGCGCGGCGGGTGCGGCCTGTCCTCGACGCCGCCCCCGACTCGGCCCCCGTCACCGTGGTCGGCGCGGGCCCGTCGGGCATCGAGACCGCCGCCGAGCTGGCGGAGACGGGCCGCGCCGTGACCCTGGTCTGCGGCGGGGTGCTCGGCCCGTACCTGCATCCTCGTGGCCGACGCGCGGTCGCCCGCTGGCTGGCGAAGCTCGGCGTCACCGTGCTCAAAGGCCCCGACGCGACGGTGACGGCGGTGGCCCGCGACGCCGTGCGGCTCGGTGCCGGCCGCGAGCTGCCCAGCGCGGTCACCATCTGGACAGTCGGATTCGGCGTGCCGGACCTGGCCGGCCACAGCGGGCTGAGCACCGACGCCCTGGGTCGCCTGCGCACCGACGAGACACTGACCAGCGTGGACGACGCGCGCATCGTCGCGGCCGGAGACTCGGCGGCACCGTCGGATCTGCCGTTCCGGATGGGCTGCCAGTCGGCGATGCAGCTCGGGCCGCAGGCCGCCGAGACGGTGCTCAGCCGGATCGCGGGCCGGCAACCCGCGCCGGTCGCGGTGGGCTTCGCCGGCCAGTGCATCAGCCTGGGGCGGCGCGCCGCCGTCTTCCAGTTCGCCCGCCGCAACGACACCGCCGTGCGGTTCCACCTCGGCGGCCGGCCGGGTGCGAGGCTCAAGGAACTCGTGTGCAGGAGCATCGTCTGGCAGCTGTCGTACGAGGCGCGCAAGCCCGGCGCGCGCGCCTGGTGGATCAGCGACGGCACGCGCCAGCAACTGCTCCAAGCCAAGCGGAGCGAGGCGCCGACCACCGCAGGCCAGCCGGTCTGAGCCGGCATCGGTGGTCCGGCCCGGCCCGCTCGTGCGGCGGCGCATCCACAACGGGGGGAGCCGCCGCACGAGGGCGGTCGTCGGCGGAGCGCCCGGCCAGGCCGGCCGGGAAGGAAGGAGGGAACCGGACATGAGCGAGGACGCCACCGATACGGCGACCGCGGCTTTCGTCGCCTACCGCAACCTGCTCTTCACCGTCGCGTACGAGATGCTCGGATCGGCGGCCGACGCCGAGGACGTGCTCCAGGAGACGTGGCTGCGGTGGAGCAGGGTCGACGTGGGACGGATCCACGACCAGCGCGCCTACCTGGTCCGGATCACGACCCGGCAGTCGCTCAACCGGCTGCGCACGATGAAGCGCCGCAAGGAGGCGTACGTCGGTCCGTGGCTGCCCGAGCCGCTGATCACCGCGCCCGACGTGGCCGAGGACGTCGAACTCGCCGAGAGCGTGTCGATGGCGCTGATGATCGTCCTCGAGCGGCTCTCACCGACCGAACGCGCCGTCTTCGTGCTGCGCGAGGCCTTCGAGGTCAGCTACGACGAGATCGCGGCCGCCGTCGGCAAGAGCCCGGCGGCCGTACGCCAGATCGCGCACCGCGCCCGCCGGCACGTCGACGCGTGCCGCCCCCGCGCGGTGGTCTCCCCCAGCGAGGCCCGCGCAGCCCTGGAGGCGTTCCGACGCGCGCTCGAGACCCGCAACGTGGGCGACCTGCTGGCCGTCCTCGCCCCGCAGGTCGTCCTGGTGGGCGACGGCGGGGGCATCAGGCAGGCGGCGCTGCGGCCGATCGTCACCGCCGACAAGGTGGCCCGCTTCATCGTCGGCGGCCTCGGCAGGACCGACGGTGTCCTCACCGGCGACCTGACCGTGGTCAACGGCAGCCCGGCACTGCTGGTACGCCTGAACGGCGAGATCGACGGCGTCATGGCGATCCGCGTCGAGGCCACCGGCATCACGGGCCTGTACTACGTCCGCAACCCGGAGAAGCTGACCCGCCTCGGCGCCGAGACGCCGCTGACCCTGCGTTGAACGCCGGCGGCGCGACACCTCGGACGGTCAGGTGCCGCGCTGGTCGGGCGAGCCGTCGGGCCCGGCCGACGGCGAAGCGGCGCGGAGAAGTCGGCGATCGGCTGGTCCCTACCGGCCTTTGTGGACGCTCGGGTCACCCTTCGGCCGATGGCCGCCGCGCCGCGGGCGCGTAACGTACGGTGTCGAAGCGGTGACCCCGGACCAGTCAGCGTCGATAGGAGCACCATGATCGCGGAGACGGTGGAATGCGCCTACTGCGGACAGCCAAAGTCGGATCGGGTGCGCAAGTGCCCACACTGCGGCAACGGCTGACGATCCGCTACCGCACCCGCACCTGCATGACCTGCCCCTCGGGATCGGCGCGCACCTCGAACGGGCGCTGATCGGCGGTTCCCTCCGCCGACCATGACCGGTCAACCAGTTGCGCCACCTCCAACACCTCGATCGTCGCGTACCCGACCGAGGTGAGGTGACCCGCGATCGCCGTGGCGATGCTGGCGGCCGTCGAGGAGGAACGCCTCGCCAGGAAGCCGCGTGCGCGCAGCTGAAGCGCCACGGCCTTCAGCACGTCGTAGGTGAAGTTCCCGGTCACACCGGCCAGGACGGCGTCACGGAGGAAGTCGGTGACGTCAAGAGTGTGGGCCGCGTCCGACAGTTCATCTTCGGCAACGCCGTCCAGCACCAGGGAGGAACCGTCGTCCAGGGGCACGAACAGTTGCGTCATGCACACATGCTGGCAGACCCGCGCACCATGATCGTAGGAAGGATCGCGTGGAGGCTTACCCGGGACGCGGGCGCGTGTGGTGGCTCGGTTTCTGGCAGACCGCCGAGTACGCCCACTGGTGGCTCAGCGCGGACGTACGCCTGCTCGACAGCGCCGGCCCGCTGGCCGTGGGCTCGGTCGCCCTCGACCGCCTGGCCACGCCACTGGCCGCCCTCTCGGCCTCGCTGCCGGGTCTCGTCGCGAAGGAACGGGCAGCACTCGCCGACGTCGACCGCCGCATCGCGGAGGCACGTCCCCAGCACGACGACCCCGCGTCGACGGCTTCCGCCATCGCCAGGCGCATAGAACTCCTCGGCGAACGGGTCGCCGTGCTCAACGGTGCCGCCCGTCGATCCTGGACCGGCGCGATGGTCGACCCGGCCGCCAACCTCGCCCTGTTCCGCGAACTGGGCGGCATCCTGCTTCCGGAGGAGCTTCGCGATCGGATCCGGACGGCGGACGCACACGACACGACGCTCGTCGTAGCGCCGGGTCCCGGCCTGTCGAGCGTGCCGTGGGAGCTTCTCGTCATCGACGACGAGCACGACGTCCGGCTCATCGAACGCGCGAACGTCCTCGGTGGAATCAGCCCGGCCATGCTGGTCAACCTGGCCAGACCGGCGGCACCCTGGACTGGCGACGGTCCGGCCGTACGGGTCGTCGATCCCACTGCGGCCGGGAGCCGGAACGGTGGCGGGCGCATCTACCCCGACGGGGTGCCCGAGGCGTGGCGCCGCCGCAGCGGCGACACGGACGCGCTGCTCGGCGCGGGTGCGACGGTGGGCTGCTCGCCCTCGGAGCTGGCCGCGGCCCTCCAGTCGCAGACGTGGTCCCGGCTGGTGTTCGTCGGCCACGCCTCGGCCACGGACCCGGCGATGCCGACCTCCGCCGGCCTGGAGTTGGCCGTCGACGGGGAGACCGGGGACGCGCGGCTCACCGCCGGGCAGTGGCTGAGGGAACCCGCGCGGTGGCCCGCCCCACGCCGGGTCGGCTTCGTCGCCTGCCAGTCCGACGACGCCGGGTACACCGAGCAGATCGGTCTCACCCTCGCGGCGATGAATGCGGGTGCGCGCACCGTGATCGCCACCCGTTGGAGCCTGCCGAGCGACGGCTCGGAGCGCCTCGTGGCCGGCGGGGCGCCGATCGGCTCGGCCACGACCGCGCTCGCGCTGGCCGTCGATGCGGTGCTGGAGACGAGCGATCCCGTCGGGGCCATCAGCGAGTGGCAGCGTGACCGACTGAGCTGCTGGCGGTCCGCCAGTGGCGACGCCGCACGCCGCCTGCACGCCCCGTTGGTGTGGTCGGCGTTGGTGACCTACGAGATTCCGGACGCTGCGGTCCGAACGATCCCAGGGGTCGACCACTCCACGCAGCGACGCCTCGACCCGGGGTCACCACGTCCCGACGTCCCCCGGTGGCAACCGGGCGACGACGCCGCCGAGGTGGCGGAGAACAGGTTGGCAGCCGGCGTGGCGGCGTTCGGCCGCGCAGACTGGCCCGAGGCGCGCGAGCACTATCTCGTAGCCCTGGCCGCCTTCGCCGCCCGCAAGGACCTGAAGGGCGTCGCCGACGCCACGACCAACGTCGGCAACGCCGCGTACTTCATGGGCGACCTGGAGGAGGCTGCCGACCGGTACCACACGGCCCTGGCCCTGTACCGGGACCTCGACCTCGATCGGCAGGCGGCCGTCGTCGGGCAGAACCTGGGCAACGTGTCGTTTCAGCGCGGCGAACTCGATGTCGCCGCGCAACAGTACCGGGAGGCCGCCGACGCCCTGCTCAGGGACGGGTTTCGTCGGCACGCGGCGGACACGCTGGTGAACCTGGGCGCGGTGCTGATCGAACTGGGTCGCCCGCGCCCCGCCCTCGAACACCTCGACCAGGCCGGGGACCTGTACCGGGAGACGTGCGACGAAGGCGAACTGGGCGGCAAGCTCGCCGAACTCGACCAGAACACGGCGTTGGCGCTGGCCGGGGTGAAGTCCTTCGAGCGTGCCCGCGCCCATCTGCTCTCCGCCCTGCGGCACTGGCAGACCGACGATCCGTCGCCGGAGCGGGCCGCGCGCATCAACCACAACCTGGGTCTCGTGGCGTTCCGCGCGGGCAACCTGCCGGAGGCGCAGCTCAGGTACTCCCGAGCCCTGGAGCACTTCCACGCGGTGGGCAACGAGCACGAGGCGGCCGACGCCAGGCTCGGCCTGGGAACGGTCGCCCGCAACCGGGGCGACGGGGGCGAGGCCCGGGCGAACTTTCGGCAGGCGCAGGAGCACTACCGCAGGACGGGGCAGTGGCTGGCCTACGCCCAGGCCTCGTTCAACGAGGGGCTGACCTATCCGAGCGACAGCGGCCACAGATTCGACCTGCTGGCAGGCGCGTGGGCGGCGATGCAGTCGATGTCGTGGCGGCTCTCGCACGTCAGCGAGCGGGCCGGCTGGCGCGCAGCCCTCGACCACGCCAACGACGAGGTTCTGGAGTCCGCTCGCCGCAGTGGACGCACGCGTCAGTTCGTCGAGCTGCTCGAGTCGTTGCGGATAGCCGGCACGCTGCGCCGCGCCGCGCCGACACGACCGCCTCCGGCGCACCCGTCAGAGGTCGACCGGGACGCCCCGTTCGTCGAACCACTACCGTCGATGACGCTCTCCGCCGGACCGCTCACGCCCTGGGCGCCGTCGTCAGCCGCCGACGAGGCGCCCTGCGACGCACCACCGTGGATCGACTGCGGCTGGCCACCCACCCTGGTCGGCGTCGTGGCGCGCGCCGAGGAGATCATCGCCGTCGCCGGGGCGACGGCACCTCCCCTACGCCGGGGGACGGTGTCGCTGATCCCGCTGCTGCACCGACATCCGCCTGCCGACCGGTGACGACCAACCAGTTCCCGGACGGCACCGTTACGCGATCCAACCAGACCACGGAGGTGGCTCACCCCATGTTCCCACTCGAGCTGGCGCACCGGGCCAAAGGCACGCCTGTGGAGACCCTGCACAAACTCGTCGAGGCGGCAGGTCTCGTGATCACCGTGCAGGGTCCCGGCGAACTCGGCGAGATCGTCCGCGACATCGTTGCGGCGGCACCCCGCCTCGCCGAGGACCACGAGGTCAGAGCCGACGGCCTGATCATGAGTCGGGTGGGTCTCTACCGCGTCTTCTGGGGCGCGCTGAAGTGGCCCGGCGGAAGTCTGGCCATTCTGGTCCCGCTCTCGCTGCACGACGGACAGGACGTCAGCGAGTGGACCCGGCACTTCATGAACGAGGTGCTCGACCCGGTCCGGGGCCTGTCGCGGCAGGGCTACTCCGTCGGCGGGGGCGGCAACGGAATGGTGACCGAACGGGACTTCTGTCACGCCTTCACGCAGGCTCACACCTAGTACTCCAGCCGGGGATGTTGACCTTGGCTGAGCTGGGGCTTGGTGTGGTGTGTGAACGGGTGCAGCCACCGTCGATCATGGGCGGTTGTGTGGACTGACCATGACGCGGCGGTGGCTGCGGGATACAGGGTAGACGCTCAGCGGTGGCGGGTGTTGTTCGACGGCCTGATGCTGACGGTCGGGGGACGTTTCCGCAGGCCCGAGCCTCGCCGTCGGGTGCGTGACTTCGTCCGGGGCCTGCTGGCGCCGTTACCGTCGAAGAACTGCTGGACGATCGCCGAGCACGCCGGTGACAGCGGCCCGGACGGGATGCAGGACCTGTTGACCCGGATGCGCTGGGACGACGCCGCCGTTCGTGTCGATGTCCGCGAGTTCGTCGCCCAGCACCTCGGTGATACCGAGGCGGTGCTGGTCATCGACGAGACGGGGGACCTGAAGAAGGGCCGGCACACCGTCGGTGTCCAGCGGCAGTACTCAGGCACGGCCGGGAAGATCGAGAACTGCCAGCTCGCCGTGCACCTCGTCTACGCCACCGACACCGCTCACGCGATGCTCGACGCGGCCCTCTACCTGCCGAAATCCTGGTGCGACGACCCCGAACGCCGGACACGGGCCGGTGTCCCCGAGCAGGTGCGGTTCGCCACGAAACCGCAGCTGGCGTCCCGGATGATCACCACCGCGGTCACCGCCGGGCTGCCGTGCGGGTGGGTGGCCGGCGACGAGGCCTACGGCAACGATCCACGCCTGGCCGCCCGGCTACGTCAGCTGCGCCTGGGCTACGTCCTGGCCGTGGCCCGCTCCCACCAGGTCACCACCAGCCTCGGCGTCCACCGCGTCGACGCCCTGGCCACCGGTCTTCCCACCACCGCCTGGCAGCGCATCTCCGCCGGCCGAGGCGCGAAAGGCCACCGCTGGTACGACTGGTCCTACACCGCCCTACCGCACGCCACCGACGCACACGGCGGACACCACTGGCTCCTGACCCGCCGCAACCGCCGCACCGGTGAACTGGCCTTCTACCGCTGCTGGTCACCGCAACCCGTCCCACTCCACCGCCTGGTCACGGTCGCCGGCCGCCGCTGGAAAATCGAAGAATCGTTCCAGGCCGCGAAGACCGGACTCGGCCTCGACCAGCACCAACACCGCCGCTGGACGTCATGGCACCGCTGGACCACCCTGGTGATCCTCGCCCACGCATTCCTCGCCGCCGCGACCGCCAACCACCACCATCAACCGGCCGGGCTGATCCGACTGACCGTCAACGAACTACGCCACCTGTTCCACGTCCTGATCATCGAACCCACCCGCCGCCGAGCGGACCCACTGCTCTGGTCCATCCGCCGACGACGCCACCAAGCCCAAGCCATGACCAGCCACTACACCCGACAAGACCTCACCGAGCCGTGATCACAATCCCCGGCTGGAGTACTAGCCCGCAACGGTCGCGGTCAGCGGTGGTCGTTCTCCTTCAGCTCGATCACCCAGGCGCGCCGCTCGGCGATCTTGCCGTCGCGCATGACGAACACCTCGGCCATCGACATGCGCATCTCCTCGCCGGTGTCTCGGCGCACCGAGCCGACGAGCTCGGCCATGACCGTGTCGCCCTGCTCCACCATGCGTACGACCTCCAGGTGGGGCGGCGGCACGAACCCGGGCCCCTCGATGGCGGCGTCGTAGGCCTCCTTGCCCTTGAGGTGGAAGGCGCCGAACACCGTCCACTCGATGTCGTCGGTGAGGCAGGACAGGATCTGCCCGTGGTCGTTCCTGCGGAAGCCGTCCAGGTAGGTCTCGACGGTCTGCGTGTTGCGTGACATCCGGCGGTGTCCCCTCGTCCTCGGCGGGCCTGCCCGACGGCAGACCCGCCGAAGCTAACCCCGAGGTGCGACAGGCCCGGGCGGGACGCGCCGCCCGGGCGCGCATCTCAGGAGGAGGTCTGCCGCGACCGGTGGTTGGCGTGCTTGCGGGCCGCGAAGGCGTACGCCTCGGCGAGCAGTTGCCGCACCGTGGCCAGGGTCGCCTCGCCGGGGGTCACCACGCACACCCAGTGCTGCGGCGCGTAGACGGGATGCGGCAGCACGGTGTCCGTCACCGTGTGGTCGACGCCGTCGTCGCAGCCGTGCGGGAACAGCCTCGCGTACGCCGAGCGGGTCAGCCCGATGTTGAGCCGCCACGCACCCGGTCTGCCCAGCGCGGAGGCGTCGTCGTAGTGGTCGCCCGTCACGATCGTCGCGAACGGCAGCTGTCGCTCGGCGGGCAGGTCACGGCCGGGGTCGTAGATGTAGAAGGTGTCGCCGTTCGCCTCGAGGGTGCGCACCCCGCCGAAGGTGTCGCGGATGTGGCGCTTCATGTCCCCAACGTCCATGCCTCAATTTTTTCATTGAGATGCTTGTTGAGGCTTCGAGTCAGTCGTGAGGTGCCCGGAGGCCGTGAACCCTCAAATCGGGGCGCAACCGGGCGGCGAACGGCGTGGATCCCGCTCCCGCCCTTAGCCCGCGACGAGGATCGGGTGGGGCTCCGCCCGCGAACCGGGTGCGGTCGCGGGCGGAGCCGCCTGCGATCAGCCGGCGCCGTCGAGGACGGGAATCAGCTGCTCCTCCTCGTACGTCAGGTGGGCCTCCAGCTCGGTGGTGAGGCGCTCGACCTCCCGGCGGGCCTCGGCGGGGTCGGCGTCGGGGTCCCCGACCACCTGCTGCAGGCGTGCGACCAGCGCCGCGATGCGTTGGTGCTCCTCGCGCAACCGTGCCAGGGTCGGGGCGAGGTCGGGGCGCTGCCCGTCCAGGCGGGCGAACATGCCGTCGTCCTCGTTGCGGTGATGATGGTGCAGGCCGTGGCAGAAGGTCAGGCAGTTGACCCGCAGTTGCGCGCCCAGACCCGGACCGCTGCGGGCCACCTCGTCGCGGACCAGCGCCAACTCGCGGCGGAACGCGTCGTGGACCAGTTTGAGCGCCGCTCCCCAGGACGCCGCTTCCGGTGGGCCGCCCGTCACCTGGTGCAACGCCACCACGGGGATCACGCGCGAGGTCTTCGCCTGGTATGCCGCCCACCCCGGATCGGCCTCCACGGCGCGGGCGAAGATCTCGTCGCGTTCGGCGCCGGTCAGCACCTCCGCGCGGGCCTGGTAGGTGAAGACCCCGTCCTCGACGGTGGCGTGCGGGTCGGCGACAAGGTTGTGGTACCAGTCCGGGTGCCTCGGACCGCCCCCGGCCGAGGCGATGACGAGGATGCGTTCCTCGCCGTCGGGCAGATAGCCGACCGGGGTGGTGTGCGGGGCGCCGGAGCGGGCCCCGATGGTGGTGAGCAGGATCAGGCGGGCCCCCTCGAAGGGGCCGCCGACCCGGCCGGAGTTGGCACGGAACTCGTCGATGATCTGCTGGTTGAAGTCGTTGGGCAATGCTCTGCTCTCTGCTCGGGCAGGAGATGCGGCCACGGTGGATCGCCCGCCCGGCGACCGGTGGCGGCGAGGATGTGGGATACGCCGGCGTGCGACCGGCGTGGACGGCGCAAAGGCGTGTGAGGGAAACGCGACGCGGTGGACGTGGCGTCGACACCGGCGGATGCGGGGCGTCGGCGGGCCGCGGGCCCGCCCCCGGCTCACCTGCCGGCCGGGTGCCCTGTCCGCTCGTGGCCCATGGCCGACCCGGCAGTCACGATTGCGACCCTAGTGCCGCTGCCGGCGGCCGGCAAGCGCCATTCGGTCCCGGGTACGGAGTTGGACGAGCCGGGTCGGGCGACCGAGGGTGACCGGCAGAGCTGCCGGACCACCGCCGCGCACGTGGCGCACGACCTGCTGGCGTACGCCGGCCAGGGTCAGCGGGCGATCCGACGCCGCCAGGGTGGCCGCCAGCCTCGCTGGCGCGGTGCGGCCGGCGCGGCCGGCGGTGCCGGCGCCGTTGCGGCAGCGGTCTCCCGCCCGGCCCGCCAGCGGCGGACCACCTCGTCGGCGTCGACGGGACGCACCGCGACCCGGGGGCCGGTGGGCGTACGCAGCCACGCGAGGATCTGGGCGTTGAGGTCGGCGACGAAGGCGCGTACGGAGGCCTCGGTCGGCAGGTCCCGCACCTCGTCGGGCACCTGCTCGATGCGGCGGCGCAGTTGCAGGGGCGTCGGCAGCAGCAGATCGGTGGGCAGTTTCTCCCGCTCCAGGAAGCTCTTGATCCACCACGACTCGTCGTACGGCTGGCCACGGCCGGGGATCGGCTTGCCCATGCCGGGCAGGTTGTCGAACTCGCCCTGCTCCTGCGCCGCGCGGATACGCGCCTCGACCGTCGCTTCCCAGCTGTCCACCCGCCGACACCTCCCCGCTCCACGGTAACGCGGCCCACCCCGCCGGGACCGACGCGACGAGTCAGCGCCCGGGCCCGGGCGGGCATTCCCGGGCCCAGCGGGCGTGCCGGTGGCCGTCGCGGGGGAACGGCGGGCGGGCCGGCAGCACCTCCTGGAAGCGGTAGCCGGCCTTCTCCGCGACGCGGCAGGACGCCGGGTTGTCGATCTGGTGCAGCAGGTCCAGCCGGCGCAGGCCGGCGAACCGGTCGAACGCCCACTCGGTGACCGCCGTCAGGGCGTGCGGGGCGACGCCCCGACCCCGGGCGGGCGCGGCCGTCCAGTAGCCGACCTCGGCGTCCCCGCCACCCCGCGTGACGCTCTTGAGGACCACCTGCGCCACCAGGGTCTCGCCGGCGGGCCGCGGCTCGAGCACCGCGAAGCTGAAGCGGCGGCCGTCGGCCCAGTCCCGGCGTGCCGCGGCCAGGAACCGGCGGGCCTCGGTGACGGTGGTCACCGGCGCCCGGGTCCAGCGTCGCAGCACCGGGTCGCGGTACGCGGCGATCAGCGCGTCGGCGTCGTCGTCACACCAGGGTCGCAGCAGCAGTTCCGGCAGGGTCGCGGTGGCCGACGCGCGCAGCATCGGCCCAGTGTGCCCGTTGCCGCGCGAGCGGTGGGGGCGGGCGATCGCACGCCGGGGCGCGCGGATACGGGTCCTCGGCGCGGCGGCGTACGGCGTAGGGTCGGGGCGGAACGGGGGGCGACATGGTCGGTACGGGTGCGCTGGTGGGTATCGCGCTGGTGGCGCTGGGGATGGTGCTGACCCCCGGCCCGAACATGGTCTACCTGGTGTCGCGGTCGGTGACCCAGGGGCGACGGGCGGGGCTGGTGTCGCTGCTCGGCGTCGCCGCCGGATTCGGCGTCTACCTGGCCGCCGCGGTCGCCGGCATCGCCACGGTGTTCGTGCTGGTGCCCGCCCTCTACACGGCGGTCAAACTGGCCGGCGCGGCGTACCTGCTGTGGCTGGCCTGGCAGGCGCTGCGCCCGGGCGGGCAGTCGCCGTTCGCCCCGCAGCCGCTGCCGCCGGACGGGGCGCGGCGGCTGTTCACGATGGACCTGGTCACCAACCTGCTGAACCCCAAGATCGCGATCCTCTACGTGTCGCTGCTGCCGCAGTTCATCGACCCGGCCCGCGGTCACGTGGCGGCGCAGAGCCTGCTGCTGGGGTCGACCCAGATCGCGGTGGCGCTGACGGTGAACGGGTTGATCGTGCTCAGCGCCGGCTCGCTCGCCGGGTTCTTCGCGCGCCGGCCGCTCTGGCTGCGGGTGCAGCGACTGGTGATGGGCACGGTGCTGGCGGGGCTGGCGGTGCGCATCGCCGCCGACCGCTCCCGCGCCGCCGTCGCCCTGCCCTGACTGTGCCCGCCCCGGGCCCGCCGCCGACGGCGCGGCGGACACCCGTGCGCCGGGACCGGCGTCGGTAGTCGCCGACCGGGTGGTCAGCCGTCGGCGCGATCCGGGGCGCCACGGCGGCCGGCGGCGTCGCTCTCCCGGAGCACGGCGGCGCCCCCGGCGGGCAGGTGCACCTGTGCGTCGACCGTCGCGCCGGTGAGCAGGTCGATTCCGGCCGCCGGGACCCGCTGCGGCCGGTCGGTGTGGTTGAGCAGGAACAGCCAGCTCGCCCCGGCGCCGCGTCGGCGGACCGCCTCCACCCCGGCCGGGGCGGTCGGGCAGACGGGTGACGCGCCGGCCGCCCGCGCCGCGTCCGACAGCAGCCGTCGATAGGTGACGTCGTCGGGTCGGGTGGACAGGTACCAGGCCGTGCCGGCGCCGAAGCGGTGGCGGGTCACCGCCGGCAGCCCGGCGAGCACGCCGTCGGCGTACGTGTCCACCGGCTGCGCGCCGGCGAGGCGTACCGTCTCGGCCCACAGGCGGCCGGTCCCGCCGCCCGACAGGGGCACCGTCTGGGCGTCGGCGAGCGGGTGCAGCTCCTCGACCCGTACGCCCAGCACGTCGCGCAGCGCCCCGGGGTGCCCCCCGAGGCGCACGCGGGCGTGTTCGTCGGCGACCCCGCTGAGCCACGTCACCAGCAGGTGGCCGCCACCGCGCACGTACCCGCCCACCCAGTCGGCGGTGGCGTCGGAGGCCAGGTAGAGCGCCGGCAGCACCAGCAGCCGGTACGCGTCGAGCCGGTCGCCGGGCAGCACCACGTCGCACCCGAAGCCGGCCCGCCACAGCGCCCGGTGCGCGGCGGACACCTCGTCGCGATGGTCGAGGTGCGGCGACGGCATCCCCGGGTGACCCAGGGCCCAGCCGCTGGCGGCGTCCCAGGCGATCGCGACGTCGGCGTCGACGGTGCCCTCGTTCGCCTCCGAGATCCGCTCCAGCGTCGCGCCGAGGTCGACGGCCTCCCGGAACACGCGGGTGTCCGGGCCGGCGTGCGGCACCAGGGCGGAGTGGAAGCGTTCCGCCCCGCCCGCCGGGGCCCGCCACTGGAAGAACATGACCCCCCGCGAGCCACGCGCGACGTGCGACAGGCTGTGCCGGGTCATCCGGCCGGGTTCCTTGGCGTGCATCCGACCGCCGGTGTGGATCTGGTTCGGGGCGCTCTCCATCAGCAGCCACGGCGCCGACCGGTCGCCGCCGGCGCCGTGGCGGGCCCAGCCCCGGGCCAGGTCGGCGGCGAGGGCGCTCTGTTCCTCGGCGCCGCCGTCGACCGCGTCCGGGTAGTGGTCGATCGCCACGATGTCCACCTCGGCGGCCCAGCGGGCGTGGTCGACGGGCACCCAGTCGCCGAGGACGTGGTTGGTGGTGATCGGGATCGCCGGGTTGGCGGCGCGCAGCAGGTCGCGCTGCTCGGCGTACGCGGCGAGCAGCGTGTCGGACCAGAAGCGGCGGAAGTCCAGCAGGTGTCCCGGGTTGGCCAGGTACTGCGTGGCGCGTGGGGTGTCGACCTGCGACCAGTCGGTGTAGTGCTGGCTCCAGAAGCTGGTGGCCCAGGCGGCGTTGAGGGCGTCGAGGCCGCCGTGCCGCTCGGCCAGCCAGCGCCGGAACGCCCGTGCGGTGTGGGCGCAGTGGCAGGTGGTGCCGTACTCGTTGTGCACGTGCCACAGCGCGAGGGCCGGGTGGTGGGCGTAGCGCTCGGCGAGGACGGCGGCGATTGCCCGGGCGGCGGCCCGGTAGGCGGGCGCGGCGGCGCAGTAGGTGTCCCGGCTGCCGTGGTGCAGGCGTACGCCGTCGGCGGTCACCGGCAGCGCGTCGGGGTGCGCCAGCGAGAACCAGGGCGGGGGCGACGCCGTCGGGGTGGCCAGGGCGACGGAGATGCCGCCGTCGTGCAGCAGGTCCAGCACCTGGTCGAGCCAGTCGAAGGTGTGCCGGCCGGGCTCCGGCTCGAGCCGCGACCAGGCGAACACTCCGACGGTGACCAGGTTGACCCGGGCGCGGCGCATGAGGGCGACGTCCTCGCGCCAGATCTCGGCCGGCCACTGCTCGGGGTTGTAGTCGCCGCCGTAGCGCAGCGCACCGGCACCCCACATCGCCCACCGCCAATTTGTTGGAGAGGCATCCAAAATATGGATCTGGTTTTCGCCTGTCAACGGCGAGGCGGCGGTAGCGCAGCGAAGGTCATCGTTGACAGTTAGTTGGGAAGCCAAAGAAACTGGCGAGGCCGTCGGAACCAGCCTGGAGGAGACCCCGATGCCCTACCGACCGCCGTTGGTGCCGTACGAGACGTTCGTGGCCGACCCACCCGACCTGCCGGTGCGGGGTCCCGGCGAGGACGGGGCCGCCGTGGTCGGCCGGGCCGAGGTCGTCGCGACCGGCCCGCACGGGGTGACGTTCAAGGCCGCGCTCTCCGACGGCGCGAGCATGGCGCTGCGCGTCGACGCCGCCGGCGAGGGGGTCATCCGCGTACGCCTGGCCGACGACCCGCAGGCGCGCAGCCGCAGCGCCCGGGCGCTGCCACTGGTGCACCCCGGCACCCACCCCGCCACCGTCACCGTCGACGACGCCCACGTCCGCGTCGACGCCGGCGCCGTGGTCGCCGAGATCCGGCTCGACCCGTGGCACCTGCGTTTCCTCGGCCCGGACGGACGGTTGCTGCTCGAGCAGGACCGGGGCACCCGCGACATCAGCGGCCGGCGGCGCACCCTGCCGTTCGGCCGCTCCACCACCGACGGCACCCCCGGTGCCTGGCACGAGAGCTTCGTCGCCCCCGGCGACGAACGCTTCGTCGGCTTCGGCGAGAAGTTCACCCCGCTGGACAAGCGGGGGCAGCGGGCGCTGATGTGGAACTTCGACGCCTTCGGCGGCGAGTCCGACCGCTCCCACAAGAACGTGCCGTTCTACCTGTCCGACCGGGGCTACGGGGTGCTGGTCGACAGCGGGCTGCCGGTGCAGTTCGACGTCTGCCAGTCCACCCACAGCAGCGTGCAGCTCCTGGTGCCCGACGACCTGCTCGACTACTACGTGCTGGCCGGCCCGACCCCGGCCGAGGTGCTCGACCGCTTCGACCGGCTCACCGGCCGGCCGTACCTGCCGCCGAAGTGGGCGTTCGGCGCCTGGGTCTCCTCCGGCTTCTTCCCCGACTCGCAGGAACGGGTGCTCGAACGGGGCCGCCTGCTGCGCGAGCGGGGCATCCCGTGCGACGTGCTGCACCTGGACTGCTACTGGCAGGTCGCCGGCCGCTGGTCGGACCTGCGGTGGGACGACGAGGCGTTCCCCGACCCGACGGCGATGCTGCACACCCTCGCGGGGCAGGGCTTCCGGGTCTGCCTGTGGATGAACCCGTACCTGATGACCGACAGCCCGCTCTACGCCGAGGCGGCCGAGGCCGGCTACTTCCTGCGCCACGCCGACGGCAGCCCGTACGTCGCCGACGTCTGGCACGGCAGCCACCCGGCCAGCGCCATCGTGGACTTCACCAACCCGGCCGCCGTCGAGTGGTTCGCCGGGCTGCTCCGGCCCCTGCTGGAGCAGGGGGTGGCGGTGTTCAAGACCGACTTCGCCGAGGGCGTGCCCGTCGACGCCGTCGCCCACAACGGCATGACCGGCGTCGAGCTGCACAACGTGTACGCGCTGCTGTTCAACGACGTCGTCGCCCGGGTCACCGAGGAGGTCGCCGGGCACCGCACCGTGTGGGCCCGCTCGTCGTACCTGGGCGGTCAGCGGCACAGCGCCCAGTGGAGCGGCGACGTCAACGCCACCTGGCCGGGGCTGGCCAGCACGCTGCGCGGCGGGCTGTCGCACGGACTGTCCGGCGTGCCGTTCTGGAGCCACGACACGGGCGGCTTCCACGGCACCCCGACGCCGCAGCTCTACGTGCGCTGGACCCAGTTCGGCGCGCTGTCGCCGCTGGTGCGTCTGCACGGCACCACCAGCCGCCTGCCGTGGGACTTCCCCGCCGAGACCGAACGCGACGCGGTCGCCGCCCTGCGGCTGCGCTACCGGCTGATGCCGTACCTGTGGTCGGTGGCGGTGCGCGCGGCCGCCGACGGGGCGCCGATGATGCGCGCGCTGCTGGTGGACACCCCCGACGACCCGACGGCCTGGACCACCGACCTGCAGTACCGCCTCGGCACCGACCTGCTGGTCGCGCCCGTCACGGACCCGTCCGGGCGGCGCGACGTCTACCTGCCGGTGGGCGACGACTGGATCGACGCGGCCACCGGCGAGCGGCACCCGGGCGGGCGGCACCTGCGGGTGGACGTACCGGCGTACCGGCTGCCGCTCTACGTCCGCCACGGCGTGCTCGTACCGGTGGTCGCGCCGGGCGACACGGTGGGCGACGGGCCGTTCGCCGACGTCACGATCGTGAGCTGGGGCGCCGTCGACGCCCGCGCGGTGCTGCACGACGTCGACGGCGACACCGTCGTGACGGCCGTACGCGACGGCGGCACCCTGCGCGTGGACACCGACGGACCGCTACGGGTGACGCGCGTCAGCGTGGCCGGCGCGGACACCCCCGACCGGCTGCTGCTCAACGGCGAGCCGGTGCCCCCGGCTCCCTTCGACGCGTGGCTGCCCGATCCCACCTGAGGTGCGGCGGCGCCCGACCCGCCACGGGTCGGGCGCCGCACGGGACCACTCAGCCCTTCACCGCGCCGGTGATGACGCCCTTGGTGAAGTGCCGCTGCACGAACGGGTAGACGACCACCGCGGGGATCACGGTCACCACCACCACCGCCATCTTCACCGCCAGCGTCGGCGGGTACGCGGTGACGCCGGGCAGGCTGACCGCCGCCCCGGACACGTTCGGCGACTGCCCGGCGAGGATGTAGCTCTGCAACACCCGTTGGATCGGGAACTTGTCGTTGTCGTCGATGTAGAGCACCGCGTTGAAGTAGGCGTTCCAGTAGCCGACCGCGTAGAAGAGGCCGACGACGGCGATCACCGCCCTGGACAGCGGCAGCACGATGCGCAGCAGGATGTGCAACTCCCCCGCCCCGTCGATGCGGGCGCTGTCGAGCAGCTCGCCGGGCACGTTCATGAAGAACGCCCGGATCACCACCAGGTTGAACACGCTGATCGCGCTGGGCAGGATCAGCGACCAGATGCTGTCCTTGAGCCCGAGGCCGGTGACCACCAGGTAGCTGGGCACCAGGCCGGGGAAGATCAGGAAGGTCAGCAGGAAGAAGAAGAGCAGCCCCCGGTGCCCCACGGACCCGGGTCGCGACAGCCCGTACGCGGCCAGCACGGTGAGCACCAGACTCACCGTGGTGCCGAGCACCGTGACGAGGGTGCTGATCCACACCGCCCGGCTGATCTGGCCGCCGCTGAAGATGGTCACGTACGCCGACGGGTCCATCTCGCGGGGCACCATCACCATTCCGCCCGCGGCGTCGATCGTGTCCCGCGAGGCGAGGCTGGTCACCAGCACCGCCCACAGTGGCACGAGCACGGCCGCGACCAGCAGCGTGAGCACCACCGCCTTGGCCACGGTGCCCGGCACCGTGGGTGGCTCCTCCCAGGCGGGGCGCCGCGACCGTCGTCGCGGGTGCGGATCCGGGCGGGTCGGCGCCACCGCGGCGCCACCGAGTTGCGCGGTCATGACTTGGCGTACACCCCCTGCTCGCCGAGCCGGTGCGCCACCTTGTTGGCGGTGAGGATGAGCACCAGCCCGATGACGGCCTTGAACAGCCCGGCGGCGGCGCCGAGGCCCCACTGCTGGGTGCTGATCGCCTGGTGGTAGACGAACGTGTCCAGCACCTCCGCGGCCTCCCGGCCGACCGCCTCGCGTTGCAGGATGAACTGCTCGAAGCCGACCGACAGCGCGTCACCCAGGCGCATGATGAGCAGCAGCACGATCACCGGGCGCAGGCCCGGCAGGGTGATGTGCCACAGCCGCCGCCACCGGCCCGCGCCGTCGGCCGCCGCCGCCTCGTAGAGGTTGGGGTCGATCGCGGCGAGCGCGGCCAGGAAGACGATGGCGCCCCAGCCGATGTCCTTCCACACCGCCTCGGCGGTGACCAGCACGATGAAGGTGTCCGGGTTGGTCATGACGTCGAACGGCTGCATGCCGGCCTCGCGCATCTCCTGGGCCAGCAGCCCGGCCCCGCCGAGCATCTGCACGAAGAACGTGACCACGAGCACCCAGCTGAAGAAGTGCGGCAGGTAGACCACGCTCTGCACGAAGCCGCGCAGCCGCGCGGAGACCAGGCTGTTGAGCAGGATGGCCAGCAGGATCGGCAGCGGGAAGAAGAAGACGAGCTGGAACGCGGTGATGGTCAGGGTGTTGCGCACGGCGTCCCAGAACAGCGGGTCGCCGAAGAGCGCCTCGAAGTTGCCGAAGCCGATCCACTCGCTGTGCCAGAACGCCTCGACGGGGTCGTCGCCGACGAACGGGTTGTAGTCCTGGAAGGCGATGACGTTGCCCAGCGTCGGCAGGTAGTGGAAGACCAGCAGCAGCGCCGCCGCCGGCGCCGTCATCGCCAGCAGCGGCCAGTCCCGGCGCAGCCGGTCGCGCAGGCCGCGCCGGGCCCGCACCGGGGGCGTACGGCCGGCGGGCGGGGCCTGGCCGCCGGGCGCCGGGGCGTCGGTGGTGACCGGGGCGCTCATCGGCCGTTGTCGGCGAGCGCCTTCTCGTGGAACGCGCGCCCCTCCTCGCCACCGGCGGCGAGGAACTCCTTGCGGACCTGCGCCAGGTCGCCGACGGGACGGCGGCCCCGCAGGATGTCACGGATCTTGTCGTCGGTCGGCTGGATGATCTTCGACCAGTTGGCGGGCAGCTCCAGCTTGATGCCGGCGAACAGGTCCTTCTCCATGAGGGCGATGTTCTTCTGGTAGTAGCCCAGGTAGTCGCGTACGTAGTCGGGGGTGTCGCCGCTGCGCACCTTGACCGGGACCCGGCCGCCGATGTGGGTGTACTGCGCGCCCAACTCCTTGCGGCCCAGCTCGGTGGGGACCGGGCTGCCGTCGGCCGCGCGGGTGAAGTGCTTGCCCTCCACGCCGAACTCGCGCAGCTCGAACTCGCGGCTGCCGAAGGGTGCGGCACACCAGTTGAGCACCCGCAGCAGCTCGTCGACGCGCTCGGGGCCCAGGCCCTTCTTGACGAAGGTGAAGAAGATGGGCTTCTCGCTGCCCCAGACGACCGCCTGCGCCCCGGCGACGCCGAAGACCGGCAGCGGCTGCATGTCGAAGCTCGGCAGCTGCTTGACCCGCTCGCCCTGCATGCCCTGCCAGGCGCCGAGGCCGTCCTGGTACATGAGGATCTTGCCGGCCTTGAACAGCTGCTTCTCGTCGGCGCCCTTGCTGGCCACGGTGTCGGGGTGCACGAGCCCGTCGGCGAACAGCTTGGCGGTGAACTCCAGGGCGGCGGCGAAGGCCGGGTTCTCGAACTTGTGCTCCAGGCCGCCGTCGGGCTTCTTGCGCCAGGTCTGCTGGCAGCCGAAGAACTGCTGCACCATCTCGAAGACGCTGCCGAAGGCCCACACCCCCTTGGCGGGGTCGGTGGCCTTGCGGCCGAACTCGTGCAGCTCCTCGGGGGACGTCGGCGCCGCCAGGCCGGCCGGGGCGAGCAGGTCGGCGCGGTGGAACAGGGCGTACGCGAACGGCCCGTCGGTCGGGAACGGCACCGCGTACAGCCGCCCGCCCCAGACCGAGTACTCCCAGGCGCCGGTGGGCAGGGCGGCCAGGTAGGGGTACTTCGCGGCGGCGTCGCCCTTGAGGTGGTCGGTGAGGTCCTCGAACAGCGCCTTGACCGCGTCGGAGAATCTGGCGACCTTGTCGACCTCCCAATTGGGCGCGCTGAGCAGGTCCGGCACGTCGCGGGCGCCGAGCATCGCGTTGAGCTTGTCGGCGTACGTGCTGCCGTCCTGGAGGCTCGGGTGCACCTCGACGCCCAGCCGGGCGTTGACGGCAGCGAGGTAGGAGTTGCGGCCCACCGTGGGCGGGGCGGGCCCCCACCACGGGCTCATCGTGCGGATCGGCGCGCCACCCCGGCCGGGCTGCTCGGTGACGGCGTCGACGAGGGTGCGGGGATAGCTGAGGTAGCCGTCGGGGATCGGCCCCTGCCCGGGGATGTCGGGCGGGAGCAGCTGGGCCGGCTTGTGGGTGGGCAGCGCCGCGCGGATGGCGTCGGCCTTGGTGGCGCTGCCCCTGCTGCCGGCCTGCTTGCTGCAACCGGCCAGGGTGGCGCCGCCCATCGTCGCGGCGGCGCCGAGGCCGAGCAGGCGCAGCAGGGACCGGCGGTCGGTGGATGCGCCCGGCGGGGACGGCTTCACGGCGCACTCCCTTCGTCTTCGGTGGCGGTATCGCGGACCGCGCGGGTGCGGCTAGAATTAGTTGGGGTTCTAGCCGAACAAACTAATCGACGGTGATCCGTCCCACAAGACAGCGGCCACCGCGACGTACGCGATGATGGGGCGCGGCACCACCGGGATCTCGCACCGTCGCCCAAGGAGCGGACAGATCGTGATCAGCAGCCACAACGAACCGCGGCCGAGCGACCTCGGCGACGTCCGGACGGCCAACCGTGCCGTCGTGCTGCGCCACGTCCGCCGGCACGCACCCTGCTCCCGCGCCGACATCGCGGCGCACACCGGGCTGAACAAGGCCACAGTGTCCAGCCTGGTCGGTGAGCTGGTCGAGCGGCGACTGCTGCGCGAGACCGGGCTGACCGAGAACCGGGTCGGCCGCCCCGCGACGATGCTCGTCCTCGACGGCGCCCCGTACGCGGCGCTGGGCATGCAGATCGGCGCCGACGAACTGGTGGTGCTCGCCACCGACCTGGCCGGCACCCGCCTGCTCACCTGGCGACGGGCCTTCGCCGCGCCGTCGTCCTCCCCCGCCGAGACCGTACGCGCGCTGGCGGCCCTGGCCCGCCGGGCGATCACCCGGCTGACCGGGCAGGGCCGCCGCGTCCTCGGCTTGAGCGTGGGCGTGCCCGGCCTCGTCGACGCCGACGGCGCCGTGCCCCGGGCCACCGCGCTGGGCTGGCAGGACGTGGCTCTCGCCGCCGACCTGCGCGCCGCGCTACGCGAGCCCGACCTCGCCGTCGACGTCGACACCGACGCCAACCTCGCCGCCCTGGCCGAGCACCGCCACGGCGCGTACGCCGGCACCTCCCACCTCGTGCACCTCACCGGCGGCGCCTCGGTCGGCGCGGGGATCGTCGCCGACGGCCGGCTGCTGCGCGGCGCACGGGGGTTCGCCGGCGAGGTCGGGCACCTCACGCTCGACCCGGCCGGCCCCGGCTGCGCCTGCGGGCGGCGCGGCTGCCTGGTCGCGTACGCCGGGCTGCCGGCGGTGGTCGGCCGCCTCCTGCCCGACACCCGACAGGACGGGCCGGTCACCGACTTCCTGCCCGAGATCGAACGGATCCAGGCGCTGGCCCGCCAGGACGACCCCGCCGTCCTGGCCGGGCTGGCCGACGTCGGCTGCCACCTCGGGCACGTCGCGTCCGTGCTGGCCAACCTGCTCAACCCGCAGGCCGTCGTGGTCGGCGGGCACTTCGCGACCCTGGCCCCCTGGCTGCTGCCGGCGGCCCGGGCGGAGTTCGCCGCGCGCACCCACGCCCCGACCGCGGGCGGCTGCCTGCTCGACGCCTCCACCCTGGACTCGGCGGCCACCGCGCTCGGTGGCGCCACCGCCGCGCTCGCCGCCGTCGAGTCGGGACGGCTGCCCGCCGCGTGATGCCCGGGCCGGCCGGGCCTTGACCGCCACCGGCCCGGGGTGCCAACCTCGAACCGCCGCCTCGTGGTTCGGGCACCCGGGCGGCATGTCTCGGGCAGTCGTCGAAGCGCTTCACCGCTTCCGGGCCGGCGACCGCCATCCCCCCTCACACCGCGACGCCGCTCGCGCCACCCTTCGTCGAAGCGCTTCGACACGGGCGTCGGGCGGACCCACGGAAGGCGACCCGACCCATGACCCACCACCGCGCCCCCGCCCCGTACGCCCTCGTCGACGACCTGCTGGGCCGGCTCACCACGCCGGAGAAGCTCGGCCTGCTGCACCAGTGGCAGGCGGCCGTGCCCCGGCTCGGCCTGCCCCCGTTCCGCACCGGCACCGAGGCGCTGCACGGGGTGGCGTGGCTCGGCGAGGCCACCGTCTTCCCGCAGGCGCTCGGCCTCGCCAGCAGCTGGAACCCCGAGCTGGTCCGGGCCGTCGGCGCCGCCGTCGGCGACGAGGTGCGCGCCAAGCACCACGCCGACCCCGAGCGGGTCGGCCTCAACGTCTGGGCGCCGGTGGTCAACCCGCTGCGCGACCCCCGCTGGGGACGCAACGAGGAGGGCTGGTCCGAGGATCCGTGGCTGACCGGCCGGCTCGCCACCGCGTACGCCGAGGGGCTGCGCGGCGAGCACCCGCAGCGGCTGCGCACGGCTCCGACGGTCAAGCACTTCCTCGGCTACAACAACGAGACCGACCGGGCCACCACTTCCAGCGACCTGTCCCCCCGGGTGCTGCACGAGTACGAGCTGCCCGCCTTCCGCGCCCCGCTGGCCGCCGGCGCGGCCGTGGCCGTGATGGCCTCCTACAACCTGGTCAACGGGGTGCCGGCACACCTGAGCCCGCTCATCGCCGACGAGCTGCGCCGCGTTGCGCCCGAAGAGCTGATGGTGGTCGGCGACGCCGGCGCGGTGGGCAACATCGCCGGGGTGCAGGGCCACCTGCCCGACCACGTCGACGGCTACGCCGCCGCCCTGCGCGCCGGCATCGACAGCTTCACCGAGGACGACGCCGACAGCGCCCCCACCGTCGCGCGGCTCGCCGAGGCGCTCGAGCGGGGGCTGATCACCGCGTCCGACGTGGACCGCGCCGTCCGGCGGATCCTCACCGTCCGGGTCCGCCTCGGCGACCTGGACCCGCCGGGTGACGACCCCTTCGCGGGCGTCGCCCCGGACGCCGTCGGCCGCCCCGCGCACCGCGACCTGGCCCGGGAGGCGGCCCGCCAGTCGATCGTGCTGCTGCGCAACGACGGGCTGCTCCCGATAACCGACCCGGCGCTGCGGGTGGCCGTGCTCGGCCCGCTGGCCGACGCCGTGCACACCGACTGGTACAGCGGCACCCCGCCGTACGCGGTCACCGCTTACCAGGGGCTCGTCGGGCGGCTGGCCGCCGTCACCACCCACCCCGGCGCCGACCGGATCGCGTTGCGCGTCGGCGGGCGGTACGTCGGCTGTCCGGACAGCCCCGACGGCGGCCCGCTGAGCCTCGGCGCCGACGCCGCCGCGTTCGACGTCTTCGACTGGGGACGCGACGTGGTGGCGCTGCGCGCCGTGGGCAACGGCCGCCACGTCGGGGCCGACGAGGCCGGTCTGCTCGCCAACGACCGGCCGGGGCCGGGCGGCTGGGTGGTCCGGGAGACCTTCCGCCTCCACGAGGGCCCCGGCGGCACCGTGCTGCTGCACCACCTCGCCTCCGGCCGGTACGTCGCCGCCGACGCGCACGGACGGCTGCGCGCCGACGCCCCGACGCCGGACGACGCGACCCGGTTCACGGTGGAGCTGCTGGCCGACGGGGCCGCCGAGGCCGCCGCCCTGGCCGCCGACGCCGACGTGGCGGTGGTGGCACTGGGCAACCACCCGATGGTCAACGGCCGCGAGACCGAGGACCGCGTCGACCTGGCCCTGCCCGCCGGGCAGGAGGTCCTGCTGCGGGCCGTGCACGCCGCCAACCCGCGCACCGTACTGGTGCTGACCAGCAGCTACCCGTACGCGGTCGGCTGGGCCGAGGCGCACCTGCCGGCGGTGCTGTGGTCGTCGCACGGCGGCCAGGAGCACGGCACCGCGCTGGGCGACGTGCTGGTGGGCGACGCCGAGCCGGGCGGCCGGCTCACCCAGACCTGGTACGCCGACGCCGCCGAACTGCCCGACCTGCTCGACTACGACGTGATCGGCTCCGACGCCACCTACCTGTACCACCGGGGCGACCCGCTGTACCCGTTCGGCCACGGGCTCAGCTACACCCGCTTCGACTACGCTGGCCTCCGATTGAGCGCCGCCGAGGCCACCGCAGGCGAGGAGGTCGAGGTGAGCGTCGAGGTCACCAACGCCGGCGACCGTCCCGGCGAGGAGATCGTGCAGCTCTACACGCGCCAGCGCCGCTCCCGCGTCAAGCAGCCGCTGCGCCAGCTGCGGGACTTCGCCCGGGTCAGCCTCGCCCCCGGGCAGCGGCAGGTGGTGCGGCTGCGGCTGCGTACCGCCGAGCTGAGCTGGTGGGACGAGGCCCGGGGCCGCCGCGTGGTGGAGGACGCCACCCACACCGTCCTCGTCGGACGTTCCGCGCGCGACGTGCGGCTGGTCGGCGCCCTCGCCGTACGCGGCGACGAGACGGCCGACGGCCGGGCGGCCGTGCCGGCGTCGGGGCGGGCGCGGTGAGCGGCTCGCGCGGGCGCCCGTCGCCGGAGCAGCCGACCATCGCCGACGTCGCCCGGCACGCCGGGGTCGCGGTGAGCACCGTGTCGTACGTGCTCAGCGGCAAGCGCGCCATCTCCGCAGTCACCCGCAACCGGGTGCTGGCCAGCATCCGGCTGCTCGGCTACCACCCGCACGCCGGCGCGCGGGCCCTGGCCAGCCGCCGGGCCAACGTGATCGCGCTGGTCCTGCCGCTGCGCGCCGGGATGCAGGTGCCCGTGGTGATGCAGTTCGCCATGGCCGTGGTCACCACCGCCCGCCGCTTCGACCACGACGTGCTGCTGGTCACCTCCGACGAGGGGCCCGCCGGCCTGCGGCGCGTCGCCGCCACCGCCCTGGTCGACGGCGTGCTGGTCATGGACGTGGAGCTGGACGACCCTCGGGTGCCGCTGCTGCGGGAGCTGGCCCGGCCCAGCGTCCTGATCGGTCTGCCCGCCGACGCCAGCGGCCTGACCTGTGTGGACCTGGACTTCCACCGGGCCGGGTGGGCGTGCGTGGCGCACCTGGCCGGGCTGGGGCACCGGCGGGTGGCGCTGCTCGGCGCGCCGGCCGCCGTCTACGACCGGGGTACGGGCTTCGCGCACCGTACCCGCGCCGGCGTGGTCGAGGCCGCCGCCGGGCACGGCGTCGACGCGGTGACGCTGCCCTGCGAGGAAGGCGCGGTCGCGGTCCGCCGCAGCCTCACCGACCTGCTGGAACGCCACCCCGACGTATCGGGTCTGATCGTGCAGAACGAGGCTGCCGTGGATCCGGTGCTGGCCACGCTGCCCGCCCTGGGCCGGCGGGTGCCGCGGGACGTGTCGGTGGTGGCCGTCTGCCCGGACCGCTTCGCCGAGCAGGCCCACCCGATGCTCACCGCCGTGCCGGTGCCCGCCGAGGAGATCGGCACGCGGGCCGTGGCGCTGCTGATGGGCAAGCTCGACGGCGAGGCCGTGCCGGAGGTCACCCTGCTGCCGCCCCGGCTGACCGTACGCGACAGCACCGCCGCTTTCGCCCCGGCGGCGAGGACCGGCCGGTGACGGGCGGGCCGCCGCCCGCCGTGCACCGCATCGTCGACACCGCCCCCGCCACCCGCTGGGAGGACGCCTTCCTCTCCGGCAACGGCGAGGCCGGCATCATGGTGTACGGCCGGCCGCACGCCGAGCGCATCATCGTCAACCACCACCGCTTCGTCCTGCCCAACGGCACCCGCGACGCCCGGCCGCCCGAACTGGCCGCCCTGCTGCCGCGCGTCCGCGAGCTGATCCTCGCCGGACGACGGGCGCAGGCCAGCCGGCTGCTCGCCGGCGACGGGGTGCTGCGCTGGACGCAGTCGTTCCATCCCGGCTTCGCCCTCACCATCGACGCCGTGGCGCCCGGCCCGGTCGACGGCTACCGGCGGCGTACCGAGTTCGGCACCGGGGAGGTCGTCGTCGAGTGGGCGGGCGGGCGGCGGCGCTCGTTCGTCTCGCGGGCCGACGCGCTGGTGGTCACCCACCTCGACGCGGGCGCCTGCGAGGTGGGTGTCACCGGCGAGCTGCCCGGCCGGCCGGAGTCGGTGCGCTACACCGTCGCCGCGTACCGCCGGGGTGACCTGGTGTTCCTGCGGGTGCGGGGCCGCTATCCCGACGCGGGCGGCGCGTACGGCTTCGAGGGGCTCACCCTGCTGCGCGGCGACGTGGCGGTCGGCGGCGACCGGGTGGTGGTGCGCGGCCCGGCGCTGCTGATGACGGTGCTGGACCGGCCCGACACGCCGCCGTGGCGCACCGGCGAGCTGGAGGGGCGGTTGGCCGCCCACGCCGGCGCCGACTACGAGAGCCTGCTGGCCCGGCACGTGGCGCTGCACGGGCGCGCCTACCGGCGGGTGAGCCTGGACCTGGCGGTGCCGGCCGCGCAGCGGGACCTGCCCGTGGGTGAGCTGATCGCGGCGCAGAACGCCGACCCGGGCACGCTGTGCCCGGCGTTGCTGGAGCGGCTGTTCCACGCCGGGCGGTACCTGCTGCTCAGCTCCAGCGGGGTGCTGCCGCCCCGGCTGACCGGACTGTGGCTCGGCTCGTGGGACGCCGCCTGGGCCGGCGACTTCACCACCGACGCCAACCTGAACCTGCAACTGGCCGGCGCGAACGTCGGCGCCCTGCCGGAGGTCGTCGCCGCGCACGCGAACCTGGTGCGCGGCCAGGTCGACGACTGGCGGCGCAACGCGCGGGCGATCTACGGCGCCCGGGGCCTGCTGGCGCCGAGCCGTACCGACGGCGAGCACGGGCACCTGTTCCACCTGCACGAGGACTGGCCGTTCGCGGCGTGGTTGCCCGGCGCGCACTGGCTGCTGCACCCGCTCTACGAGCACCATCTGGTCACCGGCGCGCCCCTCGGCGAGGTGGCCGGCTGGCTGGTGGAGGTGGCGGACTTCTTCGCCGACGTCCTCACCGTCACCGACGAGGCGGGCACGGTGGTGCTCGTGCCGTCGTACTCGGCGGAGACCGGCCCGTACGACGAGCGGGGGCGGGCGGTGCACGTGGCCGTGAACGCCACCATGGACATCGCCGCCGCCCGGCACGCCCTGCGTACCGCCGCCGAGGTGAGCGGCGTCGACCGGTGGGCGGGGCTGCGGCGGCGGCTGCCCGCGTACCGGGTGGACGGGCGCGGCGCGCTGGCCGAGTGGGCCTGGCCCGGCTACCAGGGCGACGACGAGCACCGGCACGTCAGCCACCTCTACCCGGTGTGGCCGCTGGACGAGATCGACCCGGACGACACCCCCGAGCTGGCGCGGGCCGCGCACCGGGCGCTGAGCCTGCGCGGCGACGAGAACCTGTCGGCGCACGGCAGCCTGCACCGGGCGCTGGCCGCCGCCCGCCTGCACGACGGCGTCCTGACCGCCGCGAACCTGTGCAAGATCCTCGGCAACGACATGTTCTTCCGGTCCCTGATGAGCGCGCACAACCCGGGCCTGGTGACGTACAACGCCGACGCCGCGCACGCCCTGCCGGCGGTGCTGATCGAGGCGCTGGTGCAGTCCCGCCCGGGGCTGCTGCGGCTGCTGCCGGCCCCGCTGCCCGGCCTGGGCGCCGGGGTGCTGCGCGGCGTGGCCTGCCGGGGACGCGTCGGCGTCGAGGAGCTGTCGTGGGCTCCCGGGCGGGTGCGGGCCCGCCTGCTCTCCCCCGTGGCCCAACGGCTGCGGGTGCGCAGCCCGTACGGCGAGCGGGACGTGGAGCTGGTGGCGGCGACGCCGGTCGAGGTGGCCTTCGGCGCACCGGGGAAGAGGGCGGTGGCCGGGCCGGGGTGACCTGGTGGCCCGGCCGCCGACGGAAGGGCTGGGTGGTCCCCGTGCGCTCGGCCGCCTACGGGCGGGCCGCGCTCAGAGCGCGTCGGGTCGGTCGAGCGCCGGATGCCGTTCGCCGGGCGCGGCGTGCCAGACGGGGGCATCCTCGCGCAGCGCGGTGTCGACGCGCAGCCGCACCCACTCGTTGATCTCGGGCAGGTCGCCCGGGTCGAACCAGGCCACGTCGATGGACTCGTCGTCGTTGACGCGCGGCTCGCCGCCGACCGCCCGGCACCGGAACCACACGTTCAGGTATTCGCAGACGTCGCCGTTGGGGTAGACGACGGGATGGGTGGCGAGGCCGGCGAGACGCTCGATGCGCACGTGCACGCCGGTCTCCTCGTACACCTCCCGCACGACGGCGTCGGCGGGTTGCTCGCCGGGGTCGATGAGCCCGGCGGGCACCGACCAGAGCCCGTTGTCGGCGCGCCGGGCCAGCAGCACCCGCCCGGCGTCGTCGCGCACGATCGCGCTGACGCCGGGCAGCAGGAGCAGGTCGTGTCCGACGTGGGTGCGCAGTCGGGCGACGTATGGGGAGAGAGCCACGCCGGTCACGCTAGCCGGTGCCCGCGCGGTGGCGGCGCAGCATCCCGGCGGCCAGCGGCGCGGCGTCCAGGTCGCCGGCGGCGACCCGGGCGGCGACGGTACGGCGCACGAGCCGGTCGGCCAGCGCCGGCGCGTGCCGGGCGAGGGCCAGTTCGAGGCGCCCGCGCCGGGTGGTGGCCACGTCGCGGGGTGCGCGTCGGGCGGTGGCGGCACGCAGGATCGCCGCGACGACGCCCGCTACGGGTTCCGGGCGCGACACTCCCCGCAGCGACAGTCCGGCGTCGGCGGTGCTGTCGTGGATCGGTGAGGCGACCATGCTCGGGTAGACGACGCTCACCCCGACGTGGGTGCCCACCTCGTGGCGCAGCGCGTCGGCGTAGGCGACCAGGGCCCGCTTGCTGACCCCGTACGCGGCGGCCAGGGGCAGCGGCAGCAGGGCCATCCGGCTGGCGACGAAGACCACCCGGCCGCGGGCGGCCTCCAGGGCGGGCAGCGCGGCGGCGGTGGTCCGCCAGGCGGCGAGCAGGTTCACCTCCAGCTGTTGGCGCACCACCTCGCCCGGCGGTAGTTCCGCCGGGGCGGGTCCGCCGACGCCGGCGTTGTTGACCAGCAGGTCCAGCCCGCCGAGGCGCGCCACGGCGGCGGCGACGGTCGGTGCCACGGCAGCGGGGTCGGTCAGGTCGCAGCCGAGCACCGGTACGCCGTCGACGGTGTCGGCCTGACGGTCGACGCCGACGACCCGTGCCCCGGCGGCGGTGAGCGCGGCGCACAGGTGCCGGCCGAAGGTGCCGCTGGCCCCGGTCACCAGCACCCGGCGGTCCCGCAGGGCGCTCATGCCGCGGCTCCGGTGGCGCGGGCGCGGCGGGCGCCGGTGACCAGTTCCCGTCTCAGCTCGGCCAGGTACGCGTCGAAGTCCACCCGCATGGCCGGTCGGCGCTGCCCCCAGCGGGCGGTGGCGGCGCGCAGCTCGGCCCGGCAGGCGGCGCGCTGCGCGTGCGGCTCGGGCAGCGCGTAGCGGCCGGACAGCTGCGCGGCGACCAGTTTGGCCTGCGCCTCGACCAGCGGGAACGCGGCGCCGGTGGACTGCATCAGCCCGACGAAGGTCAGGCCGGGGGCGTCGAGGTGGAACACGTGCCGGTACAGCGGCAGGGTGTCCGCGCCGTCGCCGAGCAGCGCGGGGTCGAGGAAGGGGACCTGCACCCGGTAGCCGGTGCACCAGATCACCAGGTCGACCTCGTCGACGCGGCCGTCGGTGAAGGTGACCCGCCCTCCGTCGAAGCCGGCGATGCCGGGGCGGGGCTCGATCTCGCCGTGGGTCAGCCGCGACAGCAGCCCGTCGGACAGCGTCGGGTGGTCCTGGAGGAAGCCGTGGGTGGGGGCGGGCAGGCCGTAGCGGGTGGGCGCGCCGACGGTCGCGGTGAGCAGCCGCTGGGTGATGCGCTGGCGCAGCCGCCACGGCAGCCGCCGGGCGAGGGCGCCGTTGAGGGTGTCCGACGGGCGCCCCAGCAGGTGTTTCGGCACCACCCAGACGCCGCGTCGCAGCGACAGCAGGGTGCGCCGGGCCGCGTACGAGGCGTCCACGGCGATGTCCATCGCGGAGTTGCCGCCGCCGACGACCAGGACCCGCCGGCCGGCGAGCTGTTCGGGCCCCCGGTAGGCGTGGCTGTGCAGCTGCTCGGCGGTGCAGGTGCCCGGCGGGGTGGGGTGGGCGGTTTCGGCACCCGGTTGTGGCCGTTGGCGACGACGACGGCGTCGACGCTGACGTCGACGGGGCCGTCGGGTCCGGCGGCGTGCACGCTCCAGCGGCCGTCGCCGCCGCGTTCGACCCGCTCGACGGTGTGCCGCAGCCGCACCGCGTCGTGCAGGCCGAAGCGGTCGGCGTAGTCGGTGAGCCAGCCGGCGACGCGGGCGTGGTCGGGGTAGTCCGGCCAGTGCGCCGGCATCGGGTGGTCGGCGAACTCGGTGCGCGCCTTGCTGGTGTTCAGGTGCAGGGTCCGGTACGCGGGCGAGCCGGACGCCCCGTACACCCAGAGGCCGCCGACCCGCTCGGTCGCCTCGAAGCCGACGGCGGGCACGCCGGCGTCGGCGAGGGCCTTGAGGGTGGCCAGTCCGGCCGCGCCCGCGCCGATGACCGCCACGGACGGCTGCGCACCCATCGCCGACTCCTTCCCGTTAATCCAACGTGCGTTGGATAATGGCCCGGTACGCCCGGGCACGTCAAGGCGTCGCCGGCCCGTACAGCCCGTCGAGGAAGCGGTGCACGAAGGCGCGGAACTCCCGCCGCTGGCGCGCCTGCGAACCCCCGCCCGCGGCCAGGGCCACCACGTGCCCGTGCACCGCCCACACCAGGCTGCGTACCGTCACGTGCGGCGCCGGCTCGGCCAGCGCGCCGGCCGCCGCGGCGGCGGTGAGCAGGTCCGCGACGAGCCGGTACAGCGGGGCGGCGTAACGCTCGTCGAGTTCGGCGTGCCGCTGCGGCTCCAGCCAGCGGCGCAGCCACAGCGCGGTGGTCTCGGGCCGGTCCTCCAGGAAGTCCACGAACACGTCCACCAGGTCGTGCAGCGCCCGCCGGACCTCGGCCGGCCCGCTGTCGAGCGCCTGCCGGGCGCGCCCCGCCGCCGCCTCGAGCACGTCGCGCTCGGCGGCGAAGACCCGGGCGAAGCAGGCGTCGTAGAGCTGCGCCTTCGTACCCGTGTGGTGCGAGACCGTGGCGACGTCCACGCCGGCCGCCGCCGCGACCTCCCGCAGCCCGACGGCGTCGAAGCCCCGCCGGGCGAACAGCGCGGTCGCGGCGGCGAGCACCACCTCCCGGGTGGGTCGGGTCTCCTCGCGGCGGGGCCGCCCGGGTCGGCGGCGGGGCATGGTCATGGCCGCCATTCTGCCCCTACAATCCAGCATCCGTTGGATTGCGGGCGGCATGCCCGCAGAGGAGGCCGTCATGACCGGGCTCGACCAGCAGCCGGCCGGCACGCGCGGCGCCACCCTGCCCCGTGGGCCGTTGCTCGGCTTCGCCGCCGGTTCCCTCGGCATGGGCGTCTGGGTGACGGTCCCCGGCCTGCTGCTGCTCTACTTCCTCACCGACGTGCTGGCCGTCACCCCCTGGCTCGCCGGCCTGGCGCTGCTGCTGCCGAAGGTCGCCGACGTCCTGCTGCACCCCTGGATCGGGCACCGCTGCGACGTCGAGCAGACCCGCCGGGGCGACCGACGGCGGCTGCTGCTGCTCGGCTGCGCCCTGCCGCTGGCCTTCGCCGCCCTGTTCGCCGTGCCCGGCGCACTCACCGGCGCGCCGGCCGCCGCCTGGGTGGCGCTCGCCTTCGTCGCCGGCAACCTGCTCTTCGCCGCCTACCAGGTCCCCTACCTGGCCACCCCCGCCGACCTGCGCATCGGCTACCACGAACGCACCCGCCTGATGGCCTTCCGGATGGTGGTGCTGACCCTCGGCATCCTCGCCTCCGGGCTGCTGGCGCCGCTGCTCGCCGGCGGGCAGGACGCCACCCGGGGCGGCTACCAGCGCATGGGCGTGCTGCTGGCCGTCGGCATGCTGGCCACCATGCTGATCGGGGTCGCCGGCATCGGTCGGCTGCGCCGGGCCGCCGCCGCGACGCCCGCACCGCACGGCGGCGGCTGGCGGGGCCTCGCCGTGGCGCTGCGCGACCGGCAGTTCCGGTGGCTGGTCGCCGCGTACCTGGCCATGTCGAGCACCACCCACCTGGTCCTGGCCGGCGTGCCCTACTACGCCGAGTACGAGCTGGGCCGCCCCGGCCTGACCACCGTGCTGGTGGCCGCCTTCGTCGCCCCGGCCCTGCTGGTCACCCCGGCCTGGCTGGTGGCGGCCCGCCGGGTCGGTAAGCAACGGGCGCTGCTGGGCGCCCAGGGCGCCTTCGCGGCCGGCTCGCTGGTGCTCGCCGTCGGCCGTCCGGCGGGGCTTCCCGTGCTGGTGGCGGCCGTGGCGGTGCTCGGCGTCGCCTTCGCCGGCATGCAGCTGCTGCCGTTCTCGATGGTGCCCGACGTCATCCGCGCCAGCGGCGGCGCCGCCGGCACCTACACCGGGGTCTGGACGGCCACCGAGGCCACCGGCGCGGCGCTGGGCCCGTGGGCGTACTCACTGTGCCTGGCCGCGGGCGGGTTCGTCGCCTCCACCGCCGGGGCCGGCGTCACCCAGCCCGACGGCGCGCTGGACGCGATCCGCTGGGGCTTCGGGCTGCTGCCCGCGGCGGCGATGCTCGTCGCGCTGCTGCTGCAACGCCGCTACACCCTGGACCGTACGGCCCGCACGGCCGGCTGAGCGCGTCGACGCCGCACGCGGCGGCCACCGTCTGGTGCGTCGGCCACGGGCGAGGGCGGACCGGTCGGGCGCTGCGGCGGGGCCCAGTGGGCCCGGCAGTAGACTGCGCCCTCGATGGACGCCGAGCCCACCTCCGTTGAGACCCGCCCCTGCGCCCACTGCGGACGCCAGGTGCCGCAGCGTGTCGGCGCCGGCCGGCCGTTCCGCTACTGCCGCGACAACGACGGCGCCTGCCAGCGGGCCTCCCGCAACAGCCGGATGCGGCACCGCAACGCCCCCGGCCTGCCCGGGCAGGTGGCCCGCACCTGGGAGGCGGTGGACCGGCTGGAGCAGGTCGCGGAGACCCTCGTCGACGCCCTGCACGCCGAGCTGTCCCCGGTCGGCGTGGAACGCCAGCTCGCCCAGGCCCGCGCCGACGCGGCCACGCAGGTCGCGGCGGCGCAGACCGAGCGCGACGAGGCCCGCCGCGACGCCGAGGACGCCGCCGCGGCCGCCGTCCTGGCCCGCGAGCAGGCCCGCTCCGCCACCGCCGAACGCGACGCCGCCCACGCCGAGGCCCGCTCCGCCGCCGAGCGGGCCTCGGCGGCGATCGCCCGCGCCGACCGGGCCGAGGCCGCCCGCGACGACGCCCGCCGGCAGGCCAGCGCCGCGGAGGCCCTGCGCACCCAGGCCGAACGCGACCGTGACCAGGCCCGCCACGAGCTGCGTGCGCTGCGCGTCGACGTCGACGCCGAGCGACGCCGCGCCACCGAACTGACCGGCGAGCGCGACGCCGCCCGCGCCGACGCCGACCGGGCGACCCGCGCCGCCACGGAGGCCCTCGACCGCGCGCAGCGCCTGCACGCCGAAGCCGAACAGGCCCGCGAGCGCGCCGAGCAGGCCCGCGCCGAGGCTGACGTCGCCCGTACGGCCGCCGCCGAGGCCGACACGGCCCGGCAGCGCGCCGAGGCGACCAGCCGCGACGCCGAGGCCGCCCGGCAGCGCGCCGAGGCGACCGCCGAGCAGGCCCGCGCGCAGGTGGCCGACCTCGCCGGGCACCGCGACACGCTGCGCGCCGAGCTGGCCGCCGCGCGCGAGGTTGCGGGCGCCGCCGAGGGCCGCGCCGCCGACCTGGCCGTACGGCTGCGTGCCGCCGAGACCGACCGCGACGAGGCGCAGCGGCGTGCCGCCCAGCTCGCCGACCAGGTCAGCCACCTCGCCGCCGCCCTGGCCAACCTCGGCGCCGCCGGCCCCGCCCGGCCGGCGCCGTGAGCGAGGCGCACGCCCCGCACCGGCACGGGTCTGCCCGGTGTCGACGCCGACCCGGCTAGGATTCAGGTTCGCAGTTCCACCGTGCTCTGCCGTGGCGGACGCGGCCTCGGGAGGGTGTTCCCGCACCCTTGCCGAGGGTCCGTCGCACGGCGACTACTCGCAGAAGACCCGCACCTTGGCGTCGGGCTGGTCGACCTCCACGGTCATCTCGTCGAGGTGCTCCACGAGCGTCTCGAGCTGTTCCGGCTTGAGCTGCGTCAGGTCCAGCGGCACACCCGACCTGTGCAGCTCGGCGTTGGCCTGACCCAGCGCCTGCGGCGGGATCAGGGCCGCCAGCCGCACGCCGGCGCGCAACAGTTGCAGCGGCACCCGTACGTTGACCCGGCCCGGCTCGCCGTCCTCGACGGTGTCCACCACCACCCGCAGGTACTTCGCCTTGTTCCTGGGCCGGGCGTCGACACTCGATGCGACCGGCGGCTGGTCGCGTTCGAGAGCGGCGAGGAGCTGCTCGGCCTCCGCCGCGGTGATCCTGCCCTCGGCCAGCATGTCGAGGATGTCCCTGCGTTGTTCGGTCATCGGCTCTCTCTCCTATCGGATGGCGACGAGCACGGCCGTGCGGCCCTGCTCGATGTCGATGCGGGTGCCGGGCAGTGCGGACACGACGCGCCACGCCGTGCCGAGCGCGCGCGTCACGCTGACGCGGTACGCGAGACAGGTCACGGCCGCCACCAGCACGACCAGGACCACGAGCGGTGCGCACACGAGCACGACGGGAAGCACCGGGACCCGGATCCGCACGGGACGGCCAGTCGGGCGTCGCACCCGTACGCTCACCGACCGCGGCATCACGCGCGGCTCTTTAGTTCGACGACCGCCTGCTGCGCGGTGATCTCGCCGCGGCGCAGCCGGTCGATGACGTCGGCCCGCGACGGCGCCGGATCGGTCTCGACGAAGTCGAGCATCTGCGTGATCCGGTTCAGTCGTGACTTGACCGTCGGGTAGCTCACCCCGAAGATCCGTTCCATCTCCTTGATGGAGCCGTGGCACCGCACGAACGCCGTGACGAAGACCTGGTCCTCGACGTTGAGCTGGGCCAGCTGCGGCAGCTCGAACTCGCCCTCGATAGCGACGCCGTTGCCTGCCAGGCGCACCCGCTCGACGAGGAACGGCTGGCCTCGGGTCAGGTTCGTCAGTTCCTGCCAGTCCATCGCCTGCTCTGTCATTCCTGAAGTTATACCTCCAAAGAAATTAACTTTGAAGATGTCGACCTTGATTTTCTTGATTTCGCTTCGTCGCTTCTCCCGGGCCGAGGACGCCGCCGTCGCCGGGCAGGGTCGCTCGCTGCCGTCGTTGCTCTCCGACGGTGAGCGCGGGCGCGTCGCCGCGTCCACGCGTTGAGCACCGCGCCGCCGGGGCAGCCGGGCCGGACGTCGGCGGGTCATGATGCCGGGGTGGGAAAGACACATGAGCGCATCGAGGGCCGCCTGCGCACCTTCATCGAGCAGCAGCCGCTGTTCTTCACTGCCACGGCACCGCTGTCGGCCGACGGCACCATCAACCTGTCGCCGAAGGGGCTGCGTGGCTCGTGGGCGGTGCTCGACGCGCACACGGTGGCCTACCTGGACTTCGCGGGCAGCAACGCCGAGACGATCGCGCACCTGCGGGAGAACGGCCGGATCACCCTCATGTGGTGCGCCTTCGAGGGGCCGCCAAACATCGTGCGGGTGCACGGGCGCGGCGAGCCCGTGTTCCGCGACGACGCCCGCTGGCGGGAGCTGACGGGCCACTTCCCCGACATCGACCCCACCGTGCACGGCCTGCGGGCGATCATCGTCGTGACCGCCGAACTGATCCGCGACACCTGCGGCTACGCGGTGCCGTTCATGTCCTACGACGCCGACCGCGACCTGCACGGCCGGCGCTTCGCCCGGGAGGACGACGCGTCGCTGAGCGACTACTTCGCCGGCAAGGACAACGTGGCGCACAGCATCGACGGCCTGCCGGGCCTGCCGCTGCCACTGCCACCGACCCCGGCGAGCTGAACCGCCGCCGCACACCTGGTGTCGCCAGCGCCGGTGGTGGCCGGCGCGTCACCGGCCAGCGCGAGCTGCGCCGACGCGGGACGGCTACCATCGCCGTTGGCACCGCGGAGACACCGCAGGACCCGACCCGGCGCGGGACGATCCCGCCGGGCAGCTGGCATGGCCCGCTACCCTTGTGCAGGCCCGCCCGGGCATCCGGGCGGGAATGGCCCGGCGGGAACGGACCGTTACACCGAGTAGACCAGCACCACGAACGAGGGGAAGTCGATCATGGGCGAGCGTATGCTGCGTGGCAGCCGTCTGGGCGCGGTCAGCTACGAATCCGACCGCAACACGGAGCTCGCGCCGCGTCAGACCCGCGAGTACCTCTGCGCCAAGGGCCACCAGTTCGAGGTCCCGTTCGCCGTCGACGCCGAGGTCCCCACGACCTGGGAATGCAAGTTCGACGGCAGCGTGGCCCGGCTGGTCGACGGCAGCGAGCCGGAGCAGAAGAAGGCCAAGCCGCCGCGCACCCACTGGGACATGCTGCTGGAGCGGCGCTCCATCGCCGAGCTGGAGGACATCCTCGCCGAGCGGCTGCAGGAGGTCCGCACCCGCCGCGGCCGCGCCTGAGCCACACCGCACACGACGGCGCCCCGGAAGCCATGGCTTCCGGGGCGCCGTCGTGTGCGACTCAGTTGCGGCCGGGCTCCACGATCTCACCCTCGATGGCCCGACCCCCGTCGACCACGACAGTCGGCTCCGCCACCGGCGCATCCGCCGGTGCGGCCGCGCCCCGGCGCACCCGCACCCGCCGCGGCCCGAACAGGTCACCGGCCACCATCGACGACACCCGCCGCTCCGCCGCACGCTGCACCCCGCCGCGCGCCAACCGGCGCACCGGCGGCACCAGCAACAACACTCCCACCAGGCCACTGAGCAGGCCCGGCAACGCCAGCAGCAGCGCGCCGAGCAGCCCGACGAGACCGTCGGTGACCTGCCGGCCCGGCGGCTGCCCGGCCTGCGCGGACGCCTTGAAGCCCCGCCAGGCCCGCATCCCCTCGCGCCGCAGCAGCACCAGCCCGAGCAGCGACGCCGCGAACACCGCCAGCAGCGTCGCACCGAACCCGATCGCCCGTCCCACCGCGACGAACACCACCAGCTCCAGCAGCACCGCCGCCAACAGGGCCAACGGCACAAACCTCAGTCCTCGGCGCATCTCACCCCACTCACCATCCGCGGCGCCCCGACGCGGGCCACCCCGCGCGGGCACCGGCGCCCCGTCCAGCATGACACGCGCCCGCTCAGGGCCACCGGACCTGACCGGTGGGGGTGCCGTGCAGACCCCGCCGCAACGCCACCCGCCGGTCCTGCACCGCCCACGTCGTGATCCGCCACAGCGCCTCCGCCACGATCAACGGACTCATCTTGCTGCTGCCGCGTTCCCGCTCGGCGAACGTGATCGGCACCTCCACGATGCGCGCCCCCGAACGGTGCGCCAACCGCGACAGCTCCACCTGGAACGAGTAGCCCTGCGAACAGACCGACTCCAGGTCGATGGCGTCCAGGGCCGCCAACCGGTACACCCGGTAGCCGCCCGTGGCGTCGGACAACGGCATGCCCAACGCCAGCCGCGCGTACAGGTTGCCGCACCGCGACAACAGCAGCCGCCGCAGCGGCCAGTTCACCACCCGCGCTCCCCCGGTCCACCGCGAACCGATCACCACGTCGGCGTCGCGGGCCGCCGCCAGCAACGCGGGCAGATCCTCCGGGGCGTGCGAACCGTCGGCGTCCATCTCCACCACCGCGTCGAAGCCACGCTCGCGGGCCCACGCGAACCCCGCCAGGTAGGCCGCCCCCAGACCCTGCTTGCCCGCCCGGTGCAGCACGTGCACCCGCCCGTCGGCGCCCGCCAGGGCGTCGGCTACCGCGCCGGTACCGTCCGGGCTGTTGTCGTCGGCGACCAGGATCTCCACCGCAGGCGCGGCACGCCGCACCCGCGCCACGATCCGCGCCACGTTGTCGGCCTCGTTGTAGGTCGGGATCACCACGAGCACCCGACCCACCCCCGGCTGACCGGTGTCCGCCCGGGTACCGGTCGTCTCGCCCACCGTCGCTTCCCCTCCGCCGGCGTACCGGCTGGTGTCAGCCGCCGTGGTGCCGGCGGCGCAGCACGACCGCGCCCGCCAGGGCCGCCACGGCCAGGGCAGCCAACGCCACCTCCGGCCACAGCCCGACCCGCGTGGCCAGGGTGCGCCCGTCGTCCAGCCGCAGCTGCCGCACCACGACCGCTCGGGTGTTGAACCCGGTGGCGTCGCTTACCCGCCCGTCCGGGGCAACGAACCCGGACACCCCGACCGTCGAGGCCATCAACGCCGGCCGCCCGTGCTCCACCGCCCGCAACCGCACCATGGCCAACTGCTGGCGCGCCTCGGCCACGTCGAACGTGGCGTTGTTGGTCTGCACCACCAGCAGCTGCGCCCCACCGGTCACCGTGTCACGCACCACCTCGTCGTAGGCGACCTCGAAGCAGATCACGTCACCGAGCACCGCCACCCCGCTGTCCAGCACCCCCGGCTCGCTGCCCGGCACGAAATCGGCGCGCACCCGGTCGACCTGCTTGCTGACCATCCGGGCCAGATCACGCATCGGCACGTACTCGGCGAACGGCACCGGATGCCGCTTGGTGTACAACTGCGCCAGATCCGGGCCACTACCGGGCCGCCACAGGATGCCCGCGTTACGGACCTGACCGTCGCCCGGGCCACGCAGCACCGCACCCACCAGGATCGGGGCACCGACCGCGTCGGCGGCCTGCGAGATGCGCGCCCCGGCGTCGGTGTCGCGCAGCGGGTCGATGTCGCTGGAGTTCTCCGGCCACACCACCAGGTCGGGGCGGGACCGCACACCGGCGGCCACCTGCCCGGCCAGCTCGATCGTGGCGTCGACGTGGTTGTTCAGCACCGCCTGCCGCTGCGCGTTGAAGTCCAGGCCGAGACGCGGCACGTTGCCCTGCACGATCGCCACCGTCACCGCGTCGCCGCCCCCCACGGCCGCCACCGGCACCAGCAGCCCCACCACGGGCACCGCGACCGCCCCGGCGCTCAACGCGGCCACCGGCACCCACCAGCGCCGCCGCCCGCCCCACGGCCGCCACAGCGCCGCCACCAGCAGCCCACCGGTCAACGCCACCGCGAACGTCACCAGCGGCGCCCCACCCCACGCGGCCAGCCGCAGCAGCGGCGAGTCACCCTGACTGAACGCCAGCCGCCCCCACGGGAACCCGCCGAACGGCGTACGGTCGCGCAGCGCCTCCTGCCCCACCCACAACACGCCGGTCACCGCCGGCCAACTCCACCGCACCCGGTCCACCAGCGGCGACACGTAGGCGCCCGCCGCGCCCAGCAGCGCCAGGTAGCCGGCCTGCAACAGCGACAACAGCACCCACGGCAGGTAGCCGGTGTGCAGGTTCGTCCAGCTCAACAGCGGCGCGAACAACGCCACCCCGGTCAGGAAGCCCAGCCCCGCCCCGGCGCGCAGCCGACGCCGGTGCGTCGCCGCCGCCAGCAACGCCACCCCCAGCGGCGCCAGCGGCCACAGCCCGTACGGCGGAAACGCCGCCAGCAACGCCAGGCCGGCCGCCACCGCCATCGGCGCGGCCACCCGCAACGGCAGCGCCCCCGCCCGAGCTGCGGGCCGGTCGTCGTCCCCGGTCGCCGCCGGTCGATTCCCCACGATCACGGGCCGAAGGCTACCCGCCCGTACCGCCACAGCCCCGCCACGGCCCACCCGGCCGCTCTGCCGCCCGCAACGGACACCGGACACAAATCGGGGCGCGGCTCGCGCCGCGCCCCGATGCTCCCAGGCCCTTCCCGGCCGGTGGGGCGAGAATGAGCTGCGCCGACCTTCGGACCGACCCGACGCGGACTGGCTGCCCCCGCCTGGCCGTTGTCTACTGGCCGTGCACCTCACCCTGCCCGTACACCGGTAACCGCGGCCGGTTCGCGCCGCCCCGCCGACCCCCGCCCGCTGGACCTGGCCGCCGCGACGCACTGCTCACATGTCGCTCGGCCAGCGGACGAAGGGACGAAGCGAACAACAGCCGCTTCCCGTAGTAGGACTCAAAGACGGTACGGCGTAGACCCCCGCCGCTGTCAACCCACCCGGGCCTGTCGTGTGATGTACCACGGCGTGTCGCGTCGGCGAGTCTCAATCCGTGCCCAGGTGCCGCCGCAGCAACGCCACCGCCGCCACCGGATGCTCCGCCGCCAGCAGCCCACCGGCGGCCAGCACGTAGTCGACGTCGACTACCGGCCGGGCCGCGCGCGGCAACGGCCACCCACCGGCATGATCGGTCAGCACCGCACCCAGCACACCGGCCGCGTCCACCGGCGCGGCGTGCCGCAACACCCCACCCGAGCCCACCAGCAGCCGCACGTCACGCAGGTCCCGGCCGGCCCGCTCACCCGTCGCGGCACCCCGCGCGTGCCGCCGCAACGCCACCGTCGCCGCCAACGCCGCGATCCGGGCATCCACCGCACGCTCCGCCTCCCCCGCGGGCAGGAAACCCGGATCGGCGGCCCGCGCCGCCGCCCCCGCCGCCAGCGCGTCACGCTCCGCGTCGGTGAGCAACCGCTCCTCCGCCGCCGCCCGCACCACCCCCGGCGCGCTCCACCGCATACCCAGATCACCCTCGACCGTACGGGCCCGCCACAGCGACCCCGCCACCTCCCGCCCCGGCCCCGTCGCCCGCTCGTCCGGCGTCAACACCGAGTACACGTCCGTGGTGGCGCCCCCCACGTCCACCACCACCAGATCACCACCCAGCGCGTCGGCCAGCACCTCCACCCCGGTCAACACCGCGTCGGGGGTGGCCGCGCGCACCAGCCGCGCGAACCGCGACCCCCGCGACAACCGCTTGCCACCGATCACATGCCGCAGGAACACCTCCCGGATGGCCGCCCGCGCCCCCGCCGGCGCCAACACCCCGATGCGCGGCAACACGTTGTCGGCCACCGTCACCGGCACCCCCGCCGCCGCCAGCACCGAATGCAACTCCTCGCGCACGTCGACGTTGCCCGCCAACACCACCGGCACCCGCCAGCGGGCCCGCGCCAGCCGCGTCGCGTTGTGCGTCAACGTCTCGGCGTCCCCGCCGTCGGTGCCACCCACCAGCAGCACCACGTCCGGGCGGGCCGCCCGCAACCCGGCCAGGTCCGCCGCGCCGAGCCGGCCCGCCGCCACGTGCACCACGTTCGCGCCCGCCGACAGGCCCACCCGCCGGCCCGCCTGCGCCGTCACCAGCCGCTCATAGCCGACGACCGCCAACCGCAGCCCACCACCGGCCGACGAACACACGTACCACGGCGCGTCGCGCACACCAGCCAACCCGGCGGTCGCCGCCACCACCGCCGCGTCCAGGCCGTGCAGCACGTCCGTACCGACCGTCGTCGGCGCCGACGACGCACCCACCAACGCGCCGACGTCGAGGTCCACCACCGCCACCTTCGTGTACGTGGACCCGACGTCGGCGCAGACCGCGTACCTCACGCCGCGGGGGGAACGACCACCGTGCCGGTCGCCGTGACCGCCACCACCGGCTCGTCGAGCACCTCCGCCGCCGACTCACCCCGATCCGGACGCCCCCGACACACCACCGCCGCCACGAAGTCGATCGTGCGGCTGCGCGTACCCACCCGGGTCACCGTCGCCGTCACCTCCAACACGTCGCCCGCCTTCATCGGCGCCCGGAACTGCACATCCGAGTACGACGCGAACAACCCCTCGTCACCATCGGTGCGGATACACACCTCCGTGGCCACGTCCCCGAACAACCCCAACGCGTACGCCCCGTCGACCAGGTTGCCCGCGTAGTGGGCATGCGAATACGGAACGTACCGCCGGTGTACGACCGTCAGACCCACCCGGGAATCACTCATGCCTTCGCCTTCTTCTCGATCAACGCGTGCACCAGGAAACTCGCCACCTCACCCGGAGTCGTCCCCCGGCCGAAGATCCGATCCACGCCCAACTCACCGGCCATCGTCTCGTCGAAACGCGGCCCACCCACGATCAGCAGCGGCCGACGCCCCGCCGGCATGGCCTCCCGGAACGCCGCCGACATCTCCCGCGTGTTGTGCAGATGCGCGTCCCGCTGCGTCACCACCTGCGACACCAGCACCGCATCCGCCCGCTCCACCCGGGCCGCCTCCACCAACTCCGGCACACTCACCTGCGCCCCCAGGTTGGTGACCTTCAACTCCCGGTAGTACTCCAGGCCCTTCTCACCAGCGATGCCCTTGACGTTGAGGATCGCGTCGATGCCCACCGTGTGCGCGTCCGTGCCGATGCACGCCCCCACCACCGACAACTTGCGCCGCAACCGCCGCTTCACCACCGCGTTGACCTCCTTGGCGCTCAGCAGCGGAAAGTCCCGCTCCACCACCTGCACCGCCGACAGGTCCACCAGATGGTTCACCCGCCCGTACACCACGAAGAACGTGAAGCCCTCGCTCATCGGCTTGGCATGCACCAACATCGCCGGGTCCATGCCCATCTTGTTCGCCAACTGCACCGCCGCGCCCTCGGCCCGCTTGTCGTGCGGCACCGGCAACGTGAACGACACCTGCACCATGCCGTCGCCCGTGGTGTCCCCGTACGGCCGCACGATCTTCTTCCCGGCGGCCCCGCCGCCAGCCTCCACGGCACTCACGCGGCCGCCCCTTCCAGGATCTCCGTGGCCGGATTGAAGTAGCCAGCCTCGTGCGCGGCCACCCCGGACAGGCCCTTGCCCCGATCCGCCGGCCGCTTCATGATCCCGAACGTGCCCTCGGCGATCGCCGTCAACAACGACTGCTCACCGATACGCTCCAACAACTCGACCGCCTCCGAGAGCACCCGGCTGGCCCGCTGCTGGATGAACCCACCCGGCGCCGGCACGAAATCCTCGTGCAACCCACCCGCCGCACCCAGCACGTACCGCACGTTCTGCAACGCGATGTCCCGGTCCGACAACCACGGCGTCACCACCGCCTCGGTCATCATCCCCACCAGCAGGATCCCCTGCCCGGTCATCGTGCCCACCAGGTTGAAGAACCCGTCCAGCAGATTGCCCCGAAACACGTCACCCGTCATGTGCTTCGTCGGCGGCATCCACTTCAGCGGCGCGTCCGGAAACAACTCCCGCGCCAACAACGCGTGCGCCAACTCCAACCGGAAAGACTCCGGCACATCCGGGTTGATCTCGAACGCGTGCCCCAGACCCAACTGCCAGTCCCGCAACCCCGCCTCGTGCGCGAAGAACTCGTTGAGCAGCTGCGACACCGTCACCGTGTGCGCCTCGTCCACCGCGTCCGCCGTGGTCAGGTAGTTGTCCTCACCGGTGTTGATGATGATCCCCGCCCGCGCGTGCACCTGCCGCGAGAACCGCTGGTCCACGAACGTCCGGATCGGATTGATGTCCCGGAACAGGATCCCGTACATCGAATCGTTCAACATCATGTCGAGCCGCTCCAGGCCGGCGAGGGTCGCCATCTCCGGCATGCACAGCCCCGACGCGTAGTTCGTCAACCGCACGTAGCGGCCCAACTCCCGCGACGACTCATCCAACGCCGCCCGCATCAACCGGAAGTTCTCCTGCGTCGCGTACGTGCCCGCGAAACCCTCCCGCGTCGCACCCTCCGGCACGTAGTCCAACAACGACTGCCCCGTCGACCGGATCACCGCGATGACGTCCGCACCCGCCCGCGCCGCCGCCTGCGCCTGCGGAATGTCCTCGTAGATGTCCCCCGTCGCCACGATCAGATAGATCCACGGCCGCTGCTTCGGATCCCCGAACCGCTTCACCAGCCGGTCCCGCTCCGCCCGCCGCCGGTCGATCGCCCGGATCCCCGCACCGACCGCCCGCCGCGCCGCCTTCCGCGCCGCCGTGGCCGCCTTACCCGTCGGCACCTCGAACCGCACCGACCCCGCCGCCGCCTTCTGCGCCAGCAACGTCACGTCACCGAGCTGCTCCCGGGCCAACGCGTCGAACACCGGCAACGCCACCCCGTGCCCCAACCCCACGTCCGCGACCACCGCGTCCACGAGCCGGTTCACCCACGGAATCCCGTCCGGATCGGCACCGGAAACCCCGGCCAGCCGCAACACCGCACGCTCCACCGACACCGTCGTGTGGCTACGCGCCAGATCCACCACCGGCTGACCCGCACGGCGCGCCAACTCCCGCGCCCGCGCCACCAACCGCGGATCCAGACCAAGCTTGCCCGTCACACCGTCACCCCACCCTGCCCCGCGACGGCGCCACACGCCGTACCGATGGATCGCTCGCTCACGAAGACCCTTCCTCGAAGATCACGTCACCACGCAACACGGTGCGCCGACACACCGGCAACGGCGTCGGATCCTGCGGACCACGCGCCTCCGGATCCGCCGCCAACAACACCGGCAAACCCCGCTCCACCCCCGCCGGCGTCGACCACACCGCGAACGTCGCCGGCGCCCCCAACGCCAACACACCCTCGTTGTCCAGCCGCACCGCCCGCCACCCACCACGGGTGTGCGCCGCGAACGCCGCCCGCACACTCATCCGCTGCGCCGGACTGTGATGCCACACCGCCGCCCGCACCGAACCCCACGGATCCAACGGCGTCACCGGCGAATCCGACCCGAACGCCAACGCCACCCCCACCGCGTGCATCGCACCCATCGGATTCGACTCCAACGACCGCGCCAAGCCCAACCGCGACTCGTACATCCGACCCGCGCCACCCCACAACCGGTCGAACGCCGGCTGCATGCTCGCCACGATCCCGTACTCCACGAACCCCGCGATCAACCGCTTGCTCATGATCTCCGCATGCTCGATGCGGTGCCGCGCCGCCCGCACCCGATCCGTGCCCAGCCGCTGCGCCGCCCCCGCGAAACCCTCCAACACCGTCGCGATGGCCGCGTCACCGATCGCGTGGAAACCACCCTGCACACCGTGCGCCGCACAGTCCAACAGATGCTCCCGCACCTGCTCCGCACTCAGATAACCGTGACCACACCCACCGTCACCATCCAGGTAGTCCCGCGACACGTGCGCCGTACGCGACCCCAACGCCCCATCGGCGAACAGGTCACCACCCGCACCCACCGCACCCAACTCCCGCGCCCGCGCCGCACCACCCAACTCACCCCAGTACCCGTACACCTCCGCCACGCCGTCACCCGACAACGCCAACAGGCCCGTGAAGTCCTCCTCGTCGGAGATCTCCGGACCACCACACTCGTGCACCGCCGCGACACCCAACGACGCCGCGTGCCCCAACGCCGCCCGCTGCGCCGCCACCCGCTGCGCCCGCGTCACCGACGCGAACGCCGCCGCCCGCACCACGTGGTGCGCGTCGCGCCGCAACCACCCCGACGCGTCGTACCCCACCGCCGACACCACCTGCGGACACGCCGCCAGCAACGCCGCCGACACCAACGCCGAATGGATCGACGCCTGCGACAGATACACCCGCCGCCCCCCGGCCGCCCGGTCCACCATCGCCGCGTCCGGCAGCTCCGACACCGGCCAACTCGACTCGTCCCAGCCGTGCCCCAGCACCACCGCGTCCGACGGCAACCCCGCCGCGAACCCCGCCACCGCGTCCAACAGCTCCGCCGCCGAACGCACCCCCGACAGGTCCAGCCCCGACAACGCCAACCCCGTGTCCGTGGCGTGCACGTGCGCGTCCACGAACGCCGGCGTCACCAACGCCCCGTCCAGATCCACGACCCGATCGGCGGACGGCGCGTCCGCGTCCACCCCCAGCCAGGAGATCCTGCCGTCGGACACCAGCAGAGCCGTCGCGCTCGGATCGGCCGGGCAGTGCAGCGTCCCGCCGCGGTACAGAGTCGAGGGGTTCGTCATGACCATCAGTCTGCCGCGAGTCGCGCCTCGAACAACGCCCGCACCCCCGACTCCGACCGCAGCAGACCGAGCGCGAACTCCGCGTGCCCCGGCACGTAACCGTTGCCGACCAGCATCGTCACGTCCGCCGCCAGGCCCTCCGCCCCCAACGCCGCCGCCGCGAAACTCGTCGCCATCGAGAAGAACACCACCGTGCCGCCGTCCGCCGTCGCCAGCACCGCGCCGTGCTCACAGCCCGGCACGTCCACGCACACCACCGTCACGTCCGCCGGCGCCCCCAACGCCGTCGTCACCGCCGTCGACAGCGCCACCGGATCCCGGGCGTCGGCCAACGCCACCGCGTCCGCCAGCCCCACCGCCGCCAGCGCGTCCCGCTCCGCCACCACCGGCACCACCCCGACCGTACGGGCGGCACCCGCCCGCCGCGCCGCCGCCAGCGACAGCGACCCGCTCTTGCCCGCGCCACCGATCACCGCCACCCGCACCGGCGTCGGATCATCCGCACGCTCCCGCTCCGCCACGTACCGCGACACCACCCGCGCCGTCAACGCCGGTGCCCCGCACACGTCCAGCACCGCCAGGGACAGCTGCGGGTCCAGGTCCGCCGGCAGCACCGCCGCGATCGACCGGGCGAACAGGATCGCGTACCCGTCACACGGCACCTGCTCGCTGCGCCCGTCCCAGCGGGCCAACCCGTCGAGGACCGCCAGCGGCGTCAACGTCAGCGACACCAGGGTCGCCACCCGCTGCCCCGCCCGCAGACCCAGCGGGGACCGCCGCCCCGCCTCCTCCACCGTGCCGATCAGCATCCCGCCCGACCCCGTCACCGGGTTCTGCATCTTGCCCCGCGCGGACACGATCTCAAGCACCTCGGCGCGCACCGCGTCGCCGTCCCCGCCGTGCTTCTCCCACAACTGCCGGAAGCTCGCCGCGTCCAGGTTCAACCGCTCCACCCGGATACGCACCTCGTTCGGCGCGATCTCCGGACTCGCGTCCAGCCGCCACGCGGCCTGCGGCAGCACCCCCGCCGGTTCGACAACGCGGTGCAGACCCACCGGTGACGTCACGCCGACCTCCCCCTGTCACGCCGCTCGAAGCCCCGGCCAGGGCTCGCGTAGCGGGAAAACTTCCGGCAGACTAATTTCTTCACCGAATATTTTCCAGTAGCCTTCGGGATCGCTGATCAACCCGCACCACTTCGAGGAGGGGCCGTGACCCAGACCCAACCGGTGGAGACCCTGCCCCCGCCCCACCCCGCGCCGGTCGCGGTACCCACCGCCGGACAGCCCTACGAATACCGCCGCGCGCCCCTCGTCGAGCCCGACTGGACCCGCTTCCCCGGCTGGCGCCACATCACCCGCGAGCAGTGGGAGAACGCACAGTGGCAGCGCGTCAACTGCGTCAAGAACATCAAGCAGCTGCGCACCGTCCTCGGCGACACGGTCGACGAGACCTTCTACGCCGACCTCGAGGCCGACCAGAAGGCCCTGGCCACCATGTCCATGCTGGTGCCGCCCCAGATGATCAACACGATGGTGCCGTTCGCGCCGATGACCACCGAGGCGCTCCTCGCCGACCCCATCCGGCGCTACATGATCCCCGTCGCCTCCGACCGGCGCACCGACTGGCCCTCCCACCCGTACGCCAGCCGCGACTCCCTGCACGAACACGACATGTGGGTCGCCGAGGGCCTCACCCACCGCTACCCCACCAAGGTCCTCGCCGAGCTGCTCTCCACCTGCCCCCAGTACTGCGGGCACTGCACCCGCATGGACCTCGTGGGCAACTCCACCCCCGCCGTCGACAAGCTCAAGCTGACCCTCAAGCCCGTCGACCGCTACGACGCCCACATCGGCTACCTCAAGGCCCACCCCGGCGTCCGTGACGTCGTGGTCTCCGGCGGCGACGTCGCCAACGTGCCGTGGAAGAACCTCGAGTCCTACCTGATGCGGCTGCTGGAGATCGAGACCATCCGCGACATCCGGCTCGCCACCAAGGCCCTCATGGGCCTGCCCCAGCACTGGCTCCAGCCCGACGTCGTCGAGGGCCTCGAACGCGTCGCCCGCACCGCCGCCCGACGCGGGGTCAACCTCGCCATCCACACCCACGTCAACCACGCCCAGTCGCTCACCCCGCTGGTCGCCCGGGCCGCCCAGACCGCCCTCGACGTCGGCGTACGCGACGTACGCAACCAGGGCGTGCTCATGCGCGGCGTCAACGCCACCGCCCCCGACCTGCTCGACCTCTGCTTCGCCCTCCAGGGCGAGGCGGGCATCCTGCCGTACTACTTCTACATGTGCGACATGATCCCCAACGCCGAGCACTGGCGGGTGCCGGTCTGGCACGCCCAGCAGCTCCAGCACGACATCATGGGCTACCTGCCCGGCTACGCCACCCCGCGCATCGTCTGCGACGTGCCCTTCGTCGGCAAGCGCTGGGTGCACATGCTCACCGAGTACGACCGCGACCGCGGCATCTCGTACTGGACGAAGAACTACCGCACCTCCATCGAGTCCGCCGACGCCGAGGCGCTCAACAAGCGCCACGCCTACTACGACCCGATCGACACCCTGCCCGAGAGCGGGCAGCAGTGGTGGGCCGAACACCGCAACGACTGACCAGCCCGCGACACCGTCACCCCCGGAGCCGACCACCGGCCCGGGGGTGACGCGTTTCCGGGCCCCGGCCCCACCAGACCGCGTCTCGGCCTCCACCACTCCCCCGGCCGGTACGGACCGCCGGCACGCCGCGTCCGGTCCGCTGCGACCCCCTCCTCGTTGCCGCCGGCCTTGGCCAGCCTTCGAGTCGTTCTCACCTTGCTGCCTTGCCGTCTGTGCGGCGGCCCGCACACCCTCTAAGGCATCCTAGGACACTAGGTGAAGATGGGAACGGATCGTCTGGTTGACTGGACGGATGGGAGAGCTACTGCTGATCCGGCACGGCGAGACCACCTGGAGCGCCAGCCGCCGGCACACCTCGTACACCGACCTCGAGCTCACCCCCGACGGCGAGCGGCAGGCCCGCGCCCTCGGCCGGTTCCTCGCCGGCCGGCGCTTCGCCGCGGTCCTGACCAGTCCCCGCGCCCGGGCGCTGCACACCGCCCGGCTGGCCGGCCTCACCGTCACCGTCACCCTCGACGACCTGGCCGAGTGGAACTACGGCGAGTACGAGGGGCGCACCACCGCCGACATCAGCGACGACCACCCGAGCTGGTCCATCTGGACCGACGGCTGCCCCGGCGGGGAGTCCCCCAACCAGGTCGGCGAACGCCTCGACCGGGTGCTCGCCCGGGTCCACCCGCTGCTCGACCGGGGCACCGTCGCCCTCGTCGGGCACGCCCACAGCCTGCGCGTGCTCGGCGCCCGCTGGGTCGGCCTGCCGCCCTCGGCCGGCGGGCTGCTGCGGCTGGACACCGCCACCGTCAGCGTGCTCGGCCACGAGCACGGCCGACGGGTCATCCTGCGGTGGAACCAGCCGGTTCCCCCGGCGCCCGGGAACGCACCCGAACGTGGGGCTCGGCACTGATCTTCGGCGGCCGGTTCTCGTACGGCGTCGACAGCACCACGGTCGTGCGGGTGGTGACGTTCGCCGCCGTACGGATCTCCTGGAGCAGTCGCTCCAGGTCCGCCGGGCTGGCCACCCGCACCAGCAGGAGGTAGAAGTCCTCCCCCGCCACCGAGTAGCACGAGTCGATCTCCGGCAGGTGGGCCAGCCGCTCCGGCGCGTCGTCGGGCTGCGACGGGTCGAACGGCCGGATCGCCACGAACGCGGTAAGCGGCAGCTCCAGGGCCTCGAAGGAGACCCGGGCGGCGTACCCCTTGATGACGCCGCGCTGCTCCAGGCGGCGCACCCGCTGGTGCACGGCGGAGACCGACAGGCCCACCCGCTCCGCCAGATCGGTGTACGACAGCCGACCGTCAGCGGTCAGCGCGGCGATGATGGCGCGGTCGATCTCCTCCACGGCGTGCAACCTACCGGGAAAACCGCGCCACGGCGACGACGCGGCCCGCCGGCGCGACGCGGCACACGCGCCGGCCGGCGGGGCGACGCCCGTCAGCCCTTCGCCAGCGCCCGGGAGATGACCAGCCGCTGGATCTGGTTGGTGCCCTCCACGATCTGGAGCACCTTGGCCTCGCGCATGTAGCGCTCCACCGGGTGGTCGGCCACGTAGCCGGCCCCGCCCAGCACCTGCACCGCGTCGGTGGTCACCCGCATCGCCACGTCGGTGGCGAAGAGCTTCGCCTTCGCCGCCTCGATCGAGTACGGCCGGCCGGCGTCACGCAGCCGGGCCGCGGCCAGCATCAGCGCCCGGGCCGCCGAGATCTGGGTCGCCAGGTCGGCGAGGGTGAATCCCAGCCCCTGGAAGTCGATGATCGCCGTGCCGAACTGCTGGCGTTCCCGGGCGTAGCCGACCGCGTAGTCCAGCGCCGCCTGGGCCAGCCCCACCGCGCAGGCGGCGATGCCGAGGCGCCCCGAGTCGAGCGCGGACATCGCGATGGTGAAGCCCGCCCCCTCCCCGCCGATCAGCCGATCGGCGGGGACCCGGGCCGAGTCGAAGGCGATCTGCGCCACCGGGGAGGCCCGCAGCCCCATCGTGCGCTCGGCCGCCTGCGGCGCGATGCCCGGCGTGTCGCGGTCGGCCAGCAGGCAGGAGATGCCCTTCGGGCCGGGGCCGCCGGTGCGGCAGAAGATGTTGTAGAAGTCCGCCACCTGCGCGTGGGTGATCCACGCCTTCGTGCCGTCGACCACGTAGGCGTCGCCGTCGCGTACGGCCCGCGTGGTCAGCGCGGCGGCGTCCGAGCCACCCTGCGGCTCCGACAGGCAGTACGCCCCGAGCAGCTCCCCGCCGATCATGTCGGGCAGCAGCTTGCGCTGCCCGTCGGTGCCGAACTGGGCCAGGGGGTAGCAGGACAGGGTGTGCACGCTGACCGCCTCGGCGACCGCGAGCCAGCGGCTGGCCAGGATCTCCAGCACCTGGAGGTACACCTCGTAGGGCTGGGCGGCGCCGCCGTGCTCCTCGGCGTACGGCAGGCCGAGCAGGCCGGCCCGCCCGAGGGTGCGCAGCACCTCGCGGGGGAACTCCGCGCGCTCCTCGAACCCGGCGGCCCGTGGCGCCAGCTCCCGGTCGGCGAGTTCGGTGGCGAGGTCGAGCAGGTCGTGGGCCTCGTCGGTGGGGAGGATCCGGTCGACAGTCATAGCGCGATGAGCTCCGTGGGGGTGGTGTTGAGCCGTTGCACGCCGTCCGTGGTGCAGACGACGATGTCCTCGATGCGGGCGCCGTGCCGGCCCGCCAGGTAGATGCCCGGCTCGACGGAGAATGCCATCCCCGGCTCCAGCGGGCGGGCACTGCCGGCCACCACGTAGGGCTCCTCGTGGCCGTCCAGGCCGATGCCGTGGCCGGTGCGGTGCAGGAAGGCCGCGCCGAAGCCGGCGGCGGCGATCGGCTCCCGGGCCGCCGCGTCGACCTCCTCGGCGGTCACGCCGGGGCGGACCGCGGTCACCGCGGCGCGCTGGGCGGCGTGCAGCACCGCGTAGTAGTCGACGAACTCGGCCGGCGCCGGGGCGCCCGCGACGTAGGTGCGGGTGCAGTCGGAGCGGTAGCCCGAGGGCATCGTCCCGCCGATGTCCACGACGACGGGCTCGCCGGCGCCGATCGGACGCTCGGAGGTGCCGTGGTGCGGGCTGGCGCCGTTCGGGCCGGCGGCGACGATCACGAAGTCCACGCTCACGTGGCCGGCGGCCCGGATCGCCGCGGCGATGTCGGCGCCCACCTCCGCCTCGGTGCGTCCCGGCCGCAGCCACTCCCCCATCCGCCGGTGCACGGCGTCGATCGCCGCGCCCGCCTCGGCCAGCGCCGCGATCTCGGCCGGGGACTTGCGCAGGCGCATCTCGCGCAGCACCTCGGAGGCCAGCCGCTGGGCGGCGCCGGGCAGCGCCGCGCGCAGGGCCAGGACCTGCTCGGCCCACATCCGGTCGGCCAGCCCGACCGCCGCCACCGGTCCGCCGAGGGCGGCGACGAGCAGCGGGTACGGGTCGCTGCCGTCGGCGTGGTCGACGATGCGTACGCCGGTGGCGGGCGCCGGGGACGCCTCGGCGGCCGGCCGCTCCAGGGTGGGCACGATCAGGGTCGGCTCCCCCTGCGCGGGCAGCACCAGGCAGGTGAGCCGCTCCCCCTCGTGGGCGTCGTAGCCGGTCAGGTAGCGCAGGTCGGAGCCGGGGGTGAGCAGCAGCGCGTCCAGGCCGGCGGCGGCGGTGGCGCGCTGGGCGTCGGCCAGCCGTCGGGGCGGATACAACTCGTCGGATGCCACCCGGTCAGCTTAACGGTCGTTCGGGGGTGCCCCCAGCCCGCCCGGCTCCGGGGAGCGCTCTCCGATCCATCGAGCGTCGTCGTTGACGGCACAGTTAACACTCCTTAGGATTTGGCTGCCTCGAGGATGTCCGCCCGTCCCACCCGTACGCCCGCCTTCCGGCGCCGGTCGCCGACGCGGGCGGCACGGCCGCCGCAACCCGCCCACGGGAAGGCCCCCGATGCCCTCATCGCTGCCCCGCCTCAGGTCGGCCCTCGCCGCCGGCCTGCTCACCCTGGCCACCGCCGCCACCACCCTCGCCCTGGCCCCCGCCCCCGCGCAGGCCGCCGCGCTGCCCGACGGCTTCCGCAGCGTGGGTTACCTGCCGTCCTGGACCGGCGACGTCAACGCCGTGCAGTACGCCAAGCTGACCCACGTCAACTACGCGTTCGTGCTGCCCAACGGCGACGGCACGCTGCGCCCGGTGGAGAACCCCGCCAAGCTCTCCCAACTGGTGTCCCGAGGCCACGCCAGCAACGTCAAGGTGTCGATCGCGGTCGGCGGCTGGAACAACGGCGACGACTCCGCCTTCGAGGCGCTCGCCGCCAACGCCGGCACCCGCACGACGTTCGTCAACAACGTCGTCAACTTCGTCAACCAGTACGGCCTCGACGGCGTCGACATGGACTGGGAGTATCCCGACCCGGGCGCCTCGGCCACCAACTACACGGCCCTGATGCAGCAGCTGGCCGGCGCCCTGCACAGCCGGGGCAAGCTGCTCACCGCCGCCGTCGTCTCCGAGGGCTGGTACGCCGAGGGCGTGCAGCCCGCCGTGTTCGGCCACGTGGACTGGCTCAACATCATGGCGTACGACGGCGGCAGCCCACACGCCAACTACGACTGGTCGATCAACGCCGTCAACTACTGGAAGTCCCGGGGCCTGCCCGCCCACAAGGCGGTGCTCGGCGTGCCGTTCTACAGCCGGCCCGGCTACCACACCTACGCCTCACTGGTCGCCATGGACCCGGCCAACGCCAACCGCGACTGCACCAGGGTCGGCGGGACCCAGCAGTGCTACAACGGCATCCCCACCGTCAAGCGCAAGACCCAGTGGGCCATGGCCAACGCCGGCGGCATGATGAACTGGGAACTCAGCCAGGACACCACCGGGGCGACCTCCCTGGTCAGCGCCATCTACGACACGGCCACCGGGGGCACGACCCCGCCGCCCGTCGGGCGGACCGGCCCGATCACCGGGATCGGCGGCAAGTGCGTCGACGTGGCCGCCGCGAACACCGCCAACGGCACCGCCGTGCAGCTCTACGCCTGCAACGGCACGAACGCCCAGAGCTGGACGGTGGGCACCGACGGCACGCTGCGCGCCCTCGGCAAGTGCGCCGACGTGGCCAGCGGCTCCACCGCCAACGGCGCCAAGGTGCAGCTGTGGGAATGCAACGGCACCGGCGCCCAGGTCTGGCAGGCCCAGTCCAACGGCACGCTACGCAACCCGCAGGCCGGCAAGTGCCTCGACGCCACCGGCAACAGCTCCGCCGACGGCACCCGGTTGCAGATCTGGGACTGCTTCGGCGGCGCCAACCAGGTCTGGCGGCTGCCCGCCTGAGCGGCGCGCGGGGCCCCGTCACCGCACCGACGGGACGGGGCCCGTCACCGCCCGTCACCGCCGCCGTCGGCCCGGCCGCCCGCCGTCAGTCGGCGCCGTCCGCCCCCGGCGGCAGCGCGGCGGCGAGCCGACGGACCCGGTGCGCGTGGGTCAGCACGTCCACGCTGTCGACGTACTGGTCGACCGCGCCGAGCGGCGCACGCGCGCGCAGGGCCGGGTCGGTGACGGCGGCGCGTAGCGCGGCGGCGAGGCGACCCGCGTCCAGGACCAGGAACGGTCGGGCGTGAAACGGCCGGGGCCGGGCGCGCACCGGCGCCGCCAGGCCGGTGTCGTCGGTCCAGGCGGCGACCGCCGCCAGCGCCCGGACCAGCCCGTCCTCCCGCTCCCGCCAGTCGGCCGGGCCGAGCGCGTCGGCCAGGGCCGCGACGACGGGCGCCGCGTCCGGCAGCCGGGCGAACACCGTGCCGAGCCACTTGTCGTACGGGGGCCAGCGGCGGTGCAGCAGCAGGCCGAGCCGCATCAGGTCCCGGGCCAGCCCGGCGGCGACCATCCGGCTGCCCAGCTCGTCGCCGCTCTCCGCGCAGCGGCCGGGCAGGTGCTCGGCCTGCGCGACGCGGGTCCACGCGGCGGCGAGCACGTGCCGCCACACGTCGTCCGGATACCACGCCAGCGCCGCCCGGGCTGCGGTCAGCGCGCCGTCGAGGCCGTCGTGGAAGATCGCGCCGCCGGTGACCTCGGCCAGCCGCTGCGTCGGGGTGGCCAGCCAGTCGGCCGTGCCGACGCCGCCGGCCGGGTCGAAGCCCAGCCGGTCGTGCCACCAACCGCCCAGCTCGTGGACCGTGACGCCGTGGCGGCTGCCCGCCCGGTCGGCCACCCCCAGCCTGCCGTGCCCGGTGAACCGGGTCGGCCAGCCGAGGAACTCCGCCGGCAGGTCCGCGTCCAGCGCCGCGCTCAGGGCCGGGATGCGCGCCGCGTCGCTCGCGGCGACGAAGAGCTGCCCCCGCGGGCCCCAGTCGTGGTCGGTGGAGCGCGGGGTGTCCAGGCCGAGCAGTTCCGAGCCGCCGTCGAGCAGGCCGGCCGCGTACGGCAGGTCGGGAAGGCGGCGACGCAGGATCGGCGCCAGCACCTCGTCGTGGAACCGACGGCCCAGCGTCAGGCCGGCAACGAACGTCACACCGGCAAGTCTGCGCCCGGGGCCGGCGCTCCCGCAGCCCGGTTCCGCCGCCGCCGGCCGTACCCGCCGATAGGCTGGGCGCGGACGGGCCGCCGACGGGAAGGAGCGACCGCCGTGGCAGCGACGGAACCCGAGCGCGCCGCGACCCGACGTCGCCGGCTGCTCTGGGCGGGCGTCCTCGCGGTGGCAGGGCTGGTGCTGCTGGTCGTCGGCCTGACCGTCGCCGACGGCACGGCGGCCTGGCTCGAGGTGGCGGCCGCCATCGTGCTGCTGCTGGTCAGCTACGGGCTGCAGTACGTGGCCCGCCGCGAGGCGCTGTACCGCGACGACGACCGTCCCTGATCCGCCGCGCCGTGCCCCCTGATCGTCGGTGGGGTGTGCCAGGCTGTCGGGCGTGGCACACCGACCTCCGATCCTGCTCATCGACGCGCCCAGTCTCTACTTCCGGGCCTACTTCGGCATCCCCGAGTCGGCGGCCCGCGCCGCCGACGGCAGCCCCGTCAACGCGGTGCGCGGCTTCCTCGACATGCTGGCGAGCCTGATCCGCACCCGCCGACCCGACCGGATGGTCTGCGCGATGGACCACGACTGGCGGCCCGACTGGCGGGTGGCGCTGCTGCCGTCCTACAAGGCGCACCGGGTGGCCCCCGAAGGCGGCGAGGTGGTGCCCGACACGCTCAGCCCGCAGGTCCCGCTGATCCTGGAGGTGCTCGACGCCGTCGGGATCACCCACGTCGGCGCGGCCGGCTACGAGGCCGACGACGTGCTCGGCACCTTGTCGGTGACGCAGCCGGCGCCGGTCGAGGTGGTCTCCGGCGACCGGGACCTGTTCCAGCTCGTCGACGACGCCCGCCCCGTGCGGCTGCTCTACGTCGGGCGGGGCGTGGCCAAGCTGGACGACTGCGACGACGCCGCGGTGCGCGCCCGCTACGGGGTGCCGGCGAACCGGTACGCCGACTTCGCCGCCCTGCGGGGCGACCCCAGCGACGGGCTGCCCGGAGTGGCGGGCGTGGGCGAGAAGACGGCCGCCCGGCTGGTCGAGCGCTACGGCGACGTGGCGGGCATCCTGGCCGCCCTGGACGACCCGGGCTCCGGCTTCGCCCCCGGGCTGCGCACCAAGCTCGCCGCCGCGCGGGACTACCTGGCCGTCGCACCGAAGGTGGTCCGGGTCGCCCTCGACGTGCCGCTGCCCGAGCTGCCCACCGCGCTGCCGGCCGCCCCGGCCGACCCCGACCGGCTGCTGGAGTTGGCGGGCGAGTGGAACCTGGCCGGCTCGGCTCGCCGCCTCGTCGACGCCCTCGCACAGCGGGCCTAGTCCGCCCCGACGGGGCCGGAGCCCGGTCGGGGCCCGGCGCTCAGCGTGGCGGGTCGTTCCGGCGCGTCGGGAACGGGGCGCCGGGGCTGCCGAGCGTGGAGCGGGCCCGCAGCCCCACCGGGTCCGGTGCCGCCACCGCCGTGGCCTCGGCGGGCTCCCTCTCCCGCAGGCTGCCGACGTACGCCGCGGCGGCCCGGTCCTCGGCGGTGGGGGCGGCCAGCAGCGCGTAGACCAGCCCCACCACGCCGAGCACCACCGCGAGGACGATCGGCACGAGCAGGGTGCTGACGCCGGCGCCGGTCACCTCGCTCTGCCGGGTGTGCGGGTGCACCGACATGGCGCTCATCCCGGTGAAGTGCATGCCGTTAACCGCGACGCCCATCAGCAGCGCCGAGCCGACGATCGCCAGCCCCCGCCGGACGGTCATCGCCAGCCAGAGCGCCACGGTGGCCGCGACCACCGCGATCACGACGGAGAGCACGACGCGCGTCGTGTCGTAGTCGATCCGGCCGTTGAGCCGCATGGCGGCCATGCCGGTGTAGTGCATCGCGGCGACCCCCGCGCCGGTGAACAGGCCCCCGGCGACAAGCCGTACGGCGGAGAACCGCCCGGTGCCGACGATGGCCAGGCCGATGCCGACCGCGACCACCGCGATGAGGGCGCTGGCCACGGTGATCGGCACGTCGTACCGGATCCGGGTGCCCTCGACGGCGAAGCCGAGCATCGCCATGAAGTGCATGGTCCAGATGGCCGTACCGCCGATGGCCCAGGCCGCCAGAGTGCCCCACCAGGCGCGTTGGCCGGCGCTGCCCGCGGTGCGGATCCGGCTCGCGCAGATCAACCCCAGGGCCGAGCCCAGCACCGAGAGCGCGTAGCTGAGAGCGGGGGTGATCCACCCGTACTCAAAGTGATTGATCTCCGCCATCGCGGCCTTCCTCGGATCGATTACCGGCGCGTAACCGCGCGCCGCAGCAATGATCGAGGATGCTCCCACCAGGCACGACGGCACCCCCCGCACAACTCGGGGGGTGCCGTCGTCATGACTGTGCGATGCGTCGCTTTCGAGCGTCAGTCACCGACGGTGACGATCAGGCGGTGGCGTGGTAGGCCAGCACGCCCCGGTTCACGGCCCCGATCGCCTGCCGGGCGGTCGACCTGAGTTCCGGCGAGGCGCCGCCTGAGTCGGCGAGCTGGCCGAGCAGGTCGACCACCTGCCGCGCCCACCGGACGAAGTCGCCGGCCGGCATCTCACCGTCGATCTCGTGGCCGCTGCCGAGGACCTTCGCGAGCGCCTCGCCGCGGGCCCAGCGGTAGACCGGCCAGGCGAAGCCGAGGTCGGGCTCCCGGGTGCCGGTGAGGCCCCGGGCCGCCTCGTCGGCCTCGATCTCGCTCCACAGCTTGAGCGTCTCGTCGACCGCCTCGGCCACCGGGCCGCGCGGCAGCGACGCCCGCTCGTCGACGTCGCGGCGGGCCTCGAAGACCACCACCGAGACCGCCGCCGCCAGTTCGGCCGGGGAGAGCCCGTCCCACACGCCGCGTCGTAGGCACTCGGCGACCAGCAGGTCGGCCTCGGTCCAGATCCGGCCGAGCATCCGGCCGGCGTCGGTCACCGTCCCGTCGGGCGTCAGGTAGCCCCGGGCGGTGAGCAGGGCCACGATCCGATCGAACGTGCGGGCCAGCGACCCCGTCCGACCGGCCACCCGCTGCCGCAGCTCCTCGGTGTCCTTCTCCAGGCGGCGGCGCCGCTCCGCCCAGCGGGCGTGCTCCTCGCGGTCGGGGCAGGCGTGGCAGGGATGCCGGCGCAGCTCGGTGCGCAGCTGGCTGAGCCGGTGGTCCTCGCCGACCGCCTGCCGGGAGCGGCCTCCCCGCCGGCCGCCGTGGCGGTCCAGCCCCGTGCCGCTGACCTCGGCGGCCAGGTCCCGCCGGGCCGCCGGGGACCGGTGGTTGAAGTGCTTCGGCACCCGGATGCGCGCCAGCACCTCGGCGGGGGTCGTGAAGTCGCCGGGGCTGACCCGGCCCGCCCAACGGTCCTGGGTGAGCACCAGCGGCCGGGGCTCACCGAAGCCGCCGGTCGCCGGGTCGAGCACGACGGCCAGGCCGGCCCGCCGACCCGACGGCACACGGATCACGTCGCCGACCCGCAGCCGCTCCAGCGAGGCCACCGCGGCGGCCTTGCGCTGGCTCTGCCCCTGCCGGACGATGGCCCGCTCCCGGTCGCCGATCGCCACCCGCAGCGCGAAGTATTCGTCGAAGTCGCCGTGGTGGCAGGCCGCCTCCGCGCCGTACGCCTCGATGGTCTCGGTGTTGCGCTGCACCTGCCGGGCCAGGCCGACCACCGAGCGGTCCGCCTGGAACTGGGCGAACGAGGACTCCAGCAGCGCGCGGGCCGGCTCGGCGCCGACGGTGCCGACCAGGTTGACCGCCATGTTGTACGACGGCCGGAAGCTGGACCGCAGCGGGTAGGTGCGGGTGGAGGCGAGACCGGCCACGTGCCGGGGGTCGGTCTCCGGGGACCAGACGACGACGGCGTGCCCCTCGACGTCGATGCCCCGCCGGCCGGCGCGTCCGGTGAGCTGCGTGTATTCCCCCGGCGTCAGGTCGACGTGCGCCTCGCCGTTGTATTTCACCAGGCGCTCCAGCACGACGCAGCGGGCCGGCATGTTGATGCCCAGGGCGAGCGTCTCGGTGGCGAAGACCGCCTTGACCAGGCCCCGGACGAAGAGCTCCTCCACGACCTCCTTGAACACCGGCAGCATGCCGGCGTGGTGGGCGGCCAGCCCGCGCTCCAACCCGTCGAGCCACTCCCAGTAGCCGAGGACGGTCAGGTCCTCGCCGGGAATGGCGGTGACCCGCGACTCGACGACGCGGCGGATCTCCGCCCGCTCGTCGGGAGAGGTCAGCCGCAGGCCGGCGGCGAGGCACTGCTGCACGGCGGCGGCGCAGCCGGCGCGGCTGAAGATGAACAGGATGGCCGGCAGCAGGCCCTCGCGGTCGAGCCGGTCGACGATGTCGGGGCGCATCGGGCCACGCCAGCGGGGCCCGCGCCGCCCGGCGCCGGGGCCGGCGCTGCGGCCCTCGCCGAGCTCCAGTCGGCGCATCGTGTCGCGGGTGTAGCGCAGCAGCTCGGGGTGCACGTCGTGCTTGCGGGCGGCGTCGGCGTCGTGGAACAGGTCGAACATGCGCTTGCCGACCAGCATGTGCTGCCACAGCGGCACCGGGCGGTGCTCGCTGACCACCACGGCCGTCTCGCCGCGCACGGTGACCAGCCAGTCGGCGAACTCCTCGGCGTTGGACACGGTGGCCGACAGGGAGACCAGCGTGACCGAGGCGGGCAGGTGGATGATCACCTCTTCCCACACCCCGCCGCGGAAGCGGTCGGCGAGGTAGTGCACCTCGTCCATCACCACGTACGCCAGGCCGTCGAGGGTGGTCGAGCCGGCGTAGAGCATGTTGCGCAGCACCTCGGTGGTCATCACCACCACCGGGGCGTCGCCGTTGATGGCGTTGTCGCCCGTGAGCAGCCCGACCTGCGCGGCGCCGTAGCGGTCGACCAGGTCGTGGTACTTCTGGTTCGACAGGGCCTTGATCGGGGTGGTGTAGAAGCACTTACGCCGACGGGGCGGGGCCGCCCCGGCACCGGTCGCCGGCGCGTCGCCGTCGGCGGGCGCCGGGGTGCCGCGCAGCGCCAGATGCACGGCGAACTCGCCGACCACGGTCTTGCCGGCGCCGGTCGGGGCGCACACCAGCACGCCGCTGCCCCGCTCCAGCGCCTGGCAGGCCTCCCGCTGGAAGTCGTCGAGATCGAACCCCAGATCGAGGGCGAACTCGTTGAGTGCCGGGAACTGTGAGGCCTGCGCGGCCCGGCGGCGCGCCGCGGCGTACCGCTCGGCGGGGCTCGACATGTCTCCAAGATTAATGCGTGGCGCCGACAGTCACCGGGCAAGGCCAACCGGCAGCCGGGTCGGGGGCGGTCGGTAGGGTGCACGACGTGCCGGATCATGCCGAACCGCCCCACGCCCCGCGCGGCGCCGACGACGCCGTCCGTCCGGATCCGTCCCGCCGGCCGGTGGAGGCGGTCCTGCTCGACTTCCACGGCACCCTGGCCCAGGTGGAGGAGCCCCGGGAGTGGGTCCTCGCCGCCGCGGCCGCCTGCGGGGTGACGCTGGAGCGGATGCGGGCCACCGCGCTGGCCGACCGGTTGCTGACCGCCGGCCGGGCGGGCGGGCCGCTGCCGACCCGGGTGCCGCCCCGGCTGACCGAGCTCTGGGCCGACCGGGATCTCTACCCGCACGCCCACCGGGGCGCCTACACGGGGCTCGCCGAGACCGTGGACGCGGGCATCGAGGGCTTCGCCGAGGCGCTCTACGAGCGGGTGCTGGTGCCCGAGGGTTGGGTGCCCTACCCGGACACCGCCCCGACCCTGGCCGCGCTGCGCGCCGGGGGCGTACGGGTCGCGGTGGTCAGCAACATCGGCTTCGACATCCGGCCGCACTTCGAGGCGTGGGGGCTGGCCGGGCTGGTCGACGCGTTCGTGCTGTCGTACGAGGTGGGACGCTGCAAGCCGGACCCGGGCATCTTCCTGCGCGCCTGCGGGATGCTCGGCGTCGACCCGGAGCGGACGCTCATGGTGGGCGACACCCCGGCCGACGCGGGCGCCGTGGCGGCCGGGTGCGCGGCGCTGGTGCTGCCGGCCGCCGAGGCGGGCCGGGCCAACGGCCTGGGTGCCGTGCTGGACCTGGCCGGGGTCGGCGAGCAGAGCTAACAGGACGTCGACAGCACCGTTAACACGCGGTGCTAACGCGAGGACGTTATCGTCGCTGTCATGATCACCGAGACGTCGCCCCGGGACCGGATCGTCCGGGCCGCCGCAGCGCTGCTCGCCGAGGGGGGCCGCGAGGCGGTCTCCACCCGGGCGGTCGGCCGGGCGGCGGGAGTGCAGGCGCCCACGATCTACCGCCAGTTCGGCGACATGCGGGGGCTGCTGGACGCGGCGGCCAGCTACGGGTTCGCCGCGTACCTGCACGCCCAGGCGGCCGGCGACCTCGCCGGCGACCCCGTCGACGACCTGCGCCGGGGCTGGGACCTGCACGTCGGCTTCGGGGTGACCAACCCCGCGTTCCACGCCCTCATGTACGCCGACCCGCGCCCCGGCGAGACCCCGACCGCGACCCGGGTCGCCGCCGACATCCTGCGCCAGCTCGTGCAGCGGGTGGCCGAGGCGGGCCGGCTGCGCGCGGGCGTCGACGAGGCGACCGAGATGCTGCACGCCACCGCGTGCGGAGTGACCCTCACCCTGATCCGGACCCCGCCCCCGCAGCGCGACCCGGCCCTGTCGACCCGCACCCGGGAGGCGGTGCTCGCCGCACTGGTCAGCGACTCCGCCGCCGCCCGGGCGACCTCCCGGGTCGACCGTCCGCTCCGGCACGCGGTGGCACTGCGCGCCGCCCTGGACACGCTCACCACGGACCTCACCACCGCCGAACGCACCCTGCTGGCCGAATGGCTGGACCGCATGACCAGATCCACCCCCTGACCCCCCCCCCCCCCCCCCCCCCCGCCACGGCGGTGGGTCAGCGAAGGAGGCGCAGGGCGGCGGGGGCGGCCGTGACGGTCAGCGGGAGGGCCAGGGCGCGCTCGCCGTCGGCGTACGTGGTGATGCCCTCGGCGCTCAACTCGACCGTACGGGCGAGGTAGCTGCGCACCAGCGGGTGCGCCACGTGGGTGCCCCGGTAGATGCGCGGCTTCACCCGCATCAGGGTGCGCCGGTCGAAGCCGCCGCCCACCACCACGTCGAGCAGGCCGTCGGTCGGGTCCGCGTTCGGGCAGATCCGCATGCCACCGCCGTAGCTGGCGCAGTTGCCCACCGCCACCAGCACGGCGTCCACCTCGTGCGCCACCCCGTCGAGGCGCAGGGTGTAGCGGCGCGGGCGCAGCCGGGCCAGCTCCACCAGGATCGCCAGGTCGTAGCGGCGCGGACCGCTCGGCCAGCGCATCCGGTTGGCGCGCTCGTTGACGATCGCGTCGAAGCCGGCGGCGAGCACCGCCCCGTACCAGCGCTGCGTGCCGTCGGCCCCCGTCATCCGGGCCAGGTCCACCGGGCGGGTGCGGCCGTCGCGCAGGGCCGCGGCGATGACGTCGGCGGCGGCGAGCGGGTCGGCCGGGAAGCCGGTGTCGGCCGCGAAGTCGTTGCCGGTGCCGGCGGGCACCGGACCGAACGGGACGGCGGTGCCGGCGACCGCCTGCACCGCGCGGTGCACGGTCCCGTCGCCGCCCACCACGACCAGGGCCGACGCGCCGTCTCGCACGGCCGCGCGGCAGGCCGCCTCGGCCTCGTCGGCGGTGCCGGCGCGCAGCGGGCGTACGGGCCGGCCGGCGGCCGCGAGCCGGTGCAGGACCTGCGGCAGCAACCCTCGGTACCGGCCCCGGCCCGCGGTCGGGTTGGCCAGCACGGCGACGGGCCCGTCGCCGGCGACGGAGGGGTGATCGTCTGCGGTCACGGCGAGCACCGTACCGCCCCCGGCCGGGCGGGGGCACCGCCCACCGTGCCGCCGGTCACCCGTCGGCTGGGCACCTCACGCCCCGGACGCAACTGACTTTTGTCATGGCCGACCGTGCGGCACGCATTCGTCGTCATGACTGAACGCACTGGAACCGCCATTGCCCGAACGGACAGACTCGTATCCGTCGGCAGGCCGGGCACATCGGCCGAACGACAGAGGCATCGACCGAACAGCGGAGGGAGTCGTCACGGTGGACGAGCGTTACGACAGCTACTGCGCCGCCGACCGGCTCTTCTACGATTCCCTCGGCAGCGCGGTCGAGCAGCCCACGTTCGCGGCGGCGCAGCGAGCCGTACCCGACGGCTGGCGCTCCGAGCCGCTCGACGACTGGCTGATCTACGCCCCCGACGGCGGCACGCTGCCCCAGCAGGGCTGGAAGATCCACGTGTCGGCGACGCTGGACAACGCCGAGCGGGTGCTCGACACCATCTGGGACTACTGCGTACCGCGGGGCCTGTCCTTCAAGTTCCTCCGCGGCCCGCGCACCCTGCTCCTGCGCAACTCCAAGTACGCCTCCCGGGCGGCCAGCGGCAAGTTCGTCACCGTGTACCCCCGCGACGACGCGGAGCTGGAGCTGGTCTGCAAGGAGCTCGACGAGCTGCTCACCGGCGAGGCGGGGCCGTACATCCTCAGCGACCTGCGCCACGGCGCCGGCCCGGTGCACGTACGCTACGGCGGCTTCGCCGCGCGCTACTGCCACTCCCCCGACGGCCAGGTCGTCCCGGCGATCGAGGACGACACGGGCACGCTGGTGCCCGACCGCCGCGACCCGGTGTTCCACGTGCCGTCCTGGGTGACGCTGCCCGACTTCCTCAGCCCGCACCTGGCCGCCCGCAACGCCACCAGCACGAACGAGGTGCCGTACCGGATCGAGAAGGTCATCCACTTCTCCAACGGCGGCGGCCTCTACGTCGGCCGGGACGTGCGGACCGACGACCAGCTGGTGCTGAAGGAGGCCCGGCCACACGCCGGTCTCGACGCCGACGGCACCGACGCGGTCGCCCGCCTGGCCCGGGAGGCAGACGCGCTGCGCCGGCTGGCCGACCTGCCGCAGGTGCCCCGGGTGCACGACGAGTTCGCCCTCGGCGAGCACCGGTTCCTCGCGCTGGAATTCATCGAGGGCCGCCCACTCAACAAGGTCCTGGTCGACCGGTACCCGCTGATCGACGCCGACGCCACGGACGCCGACCGCGCCGACTACACCCGCTGGGCGCTGGACGTGCACCGGCAGGTCGAGGAGGTCGTCACGGCGATCCACGACCGCGGCCTGGTCTACGGCGACCTGCACCTGTTCAACGTCATGGTCCGCCCGGACGACCGGATCGCGCTCGTCGACTTCGAGGTCGCCGCGCCGATCGACGGCCACCGCCGGCCGGGCCTGCGCAACCAGGGCTTCGCCGCGCCCCGGGACCGCACCGGACCCGCCGTCGACCGGTACGCCCTGGCCTGCCTGCGGCTGGCGCTGTTCCTGCCGCTGACCCAGCTCGTCCGGCTCGGGCCGGACAAGGCCGCGCACCTCGCCGACGTGATCGCCGCGCACTTCCCGGTGCCGAGGGAACTCCTCGACGACGCCGTACGGGAGATCACCGGCACCGCCCCGGCGGACGCCGCAGGGGCACCCGACCTCACCGTCGACGTCGGGCCGGCCCACCGGGACCGGCTCGCCCGGGCGATCCTCGCCAGCGCGACACCCGACCGGGACGACCGGCTCTTCCCCGGCGACATCGAGCAGTTCCGCAGCGGCGGGCTCAACCTCGCCCACGGCGCCGCCGGCGTCCTGTACGCCCTGCACGTCAGCGGCGCCGGACGGTGGCCGGAACACGAACAGTGGCTGGTCCGCCACGCCACGGCACCCGCCTCCGGCACCCGGTGCGGCTTCTACGACGGCCTGCACGGCGTCGCGTACGCGCTGGAGGCGCTCGGCCGCCGGCAGGACGCCCTCGACGTGCTCGACATCTGCCTGCGCCAGCCGCTGGACGGCCTGGACCACAGCCTCTCGGGCGGCCTCGCCGGCATCGCGCTCAACCTGGCCGAGCTGGCCGGACGCACCGACGAGACGGCCCTGCGCGACGCGGCCTGGCGGGTTGCCGAGCGGGTGGTCGACCAGCTCGCCGACGACCCGGGGCCGGACATCAGCGGCGGGCGCAACCCGTACGCCGGGCTGCTGCGCGGCCGCACCGGACCGGCGCTGCTGCTGGTACGGCTGCACGAGCTGACCGGCGACGAGGCCCTGCTGGACCACGCCGCCACGGCCCTGCGCCAGGACCTGCGCCGCTGCGTGGTACGCCCCGACGGCGCGCTGGAGGTCAACGAGGGCTGGCGCACCATGCCCTACCTCGGGCAGGGCAGCGTCGGCATCGGGCTGGTGCTCGACGAGTACCTGCGGCACCGCGCCGACGAGCGGTTCGCAGAGGCCAGCGCCGGCGTACGCCGCGCCGCCCGGTCACCGTTCTACGCGCAGTCCGGCCTCTTCGCCGGACGAGCCGGCATCATCGCCTACCTGGCGGCGCACCCCGACGATCCGGAGCTCTGCCGCGAACGCGACGCCCAGGTGGCCCGGCTGGCCTGGCACGCCCTGCCCTACCGCGACGGCACCGCCTTCCCGGGCGAGCAGTTGCTGCGGCTGTCCATGGACCTCGGCACCGGCACCGCCGGCGTGCTGCTGGCGCTGGCCGCCGCGCGGCCCGACGACCCGGTGAGCCTGCCGTTCCTCGCGCCCCTGGCGGGCGCCCCCGACTCCCTCGCCTCGGCGAGGGTGACCGATCCATCCGATCAGCACGGAAGGAGGTGACACGACATGGCGCTTCTGGACCTCCAGGGCCTCGAGATGGCCCCCGCCGACCGCACGGGCGGTGGCAGCCGGGCGAGCCTGCTGCTCTGCGGCGACAGCTCGCTGTCCGTCACGACCTGCAACTGAGCCGGACGCCCTCAGCGGCGACATCCAGCACAGGACCATCCGACCGAACAGTACAGAAGGAGATGATCGACATGGCGCTTCTCGACCTTCAGGGCATGGAGATGGCCCCCGCCGACCGCACCGGCGGCGGCAGCAACGCGAGCCTGCTGCTCTGCGGCGACAGCTCGCTGTCCGTCACGACCTGCAACTGACCAGGTCATCACGCGAGGCCCTGGGCGGATGTACGTGTCCGCCCAGGGCCGCACGTCTTCTGCGGGAGGACCGATGCGGACGCCGACCGGCTCAGACCGGCTGCTGCGGCGGGTGGTCCGCGACGGCGGCGGATGGACGGTCCTGCTCGGCGCGGTGGCGCTCACCGGCGCCGCCGCCGAACTCGCCCTGCCCGCCGCGCTCGGGCTCGCGGTCGACGCCGCCGTCGCCGGCGACGGCGGCGCCTGGTGGCCGGCCGCCGCCTGCGGCCTGATCGCCGTCCTCATGCTCACCGACATCCTCGGCGACGTGGCCAGCGGATACGGCGCGGCCCGGGCCACCGCGCGGCTTCGCCGGCGCCTGCTGCGTCACCTCTTCGCCTGCGACGTGCGCACCGTCCGCCGCCATCCGGTGGGCGACCTGGTCGGTCGGCTCGTCGGGCAGGCCGCCGACGCCGGGCAGGCGGGCACCGCCGTGGTGTTGGGCGTCGTCGCGCTGCTCCCTCCGGGCGGCAGCGTCGTGGCGCTCACCCTGCTCGAACCGCTGCTCGGCCTCACCCTCCTCGGCGGGCTGGCCCTGCTCACGCTGCTCATGCGGGCCTTCGTCACGGACGCCTCCGCCGCCGTGGCCGGCTACCAGCGCGTGCTGGGGGACATCGCCGGCCGGCTGCTGGAGGCTCTCGGCGGCGCCCGCACCATCGCCGCCGCCGCGACCGTCGACCGGGAACGCGACCGGGTGCTGGCGGCCCTGCCGGAACTGCGCGGGTACGGCCTGCTCGGCTGGCGGTTGCTGGCCAGGGCGAGCGCCCGCACCGCCGCTGTCGGCCCGCTGCTCCAGGTGGCCGTCGTGGCCGTCGGCGGGTACGCGCTGACCGTCGGCTGGCTCAGCCCCGGCCAACTCGTCGCCGCCGTGCAGTACGCGGCCCTCGGCGCCGGGCTCGGCGCGGTGCTGGCCACCCTGAACCGCCTCGTCCGCGCCCGCGCGGCGGCCGGCCGGATCGCCGAGCCGCTGGCCCACCCGGTACGCCCCGACGGCACCGAGCCGCTGCCGCCCGGGCGGGGGGAACTGCGGCTGCGCGGGGTGGGCGTACGCGCCGACGACGGGCGAACGGTCCTCGACGGGATCGACCTGACCGTACCGGCGGGCGCCACGCTGGCCGTCGTCGGCCGCTCCGGCGCCGGCAAGTCGACCCTCGCCGCGGTGGCCGGCCGCCTGCACGACCCGGACAGCGGCGAGGTGCTGCTGGACGGGGTGCCGCTGCGCCGGCTCGCCCCGCCCGCGCTGCGCCGGGCCGTCGGCCACGCCTTCGACCGGCCCGTCCTGGTCGGCGAGACGGTGCACGACGCGATCGGGCTCGGCCTGCCCGCCACGGCGGCACGACCGCCCGCCGACGCCGCCCCGGCCACCCCGGCGGTGCTGGCCGCGGCGCGCGCGGCGCAGGTCGCCGACGTCGTCGCCCGGCTGCCCGAGGGCTTCCGCACCCGGCTGGCGGACGCGCCGTTCTCCGGCGGCGAGACGCAGCGCCTCGGGCTGGCCCGCGCGTTCCCCGCCGAGCGGCTGCTCATCCTCGACGACGCCACGTCCAGCCTCGACACCGCCACCGAGCATCGCATCGCCCGCGCCGTGGCGACCGGCGCCGGCGGCCGTACCCGGCTCGTGGTGACCCACCGCGCCGCGACGGCGGCGGCGGCCGACCTGGTGGCGTGGCTCGACGGCGGGCGGCTGCGGGCCGTGGCGCCGCACCGGCGGCTCTGGTCCGACCCGGCCTACCGGGCGGTCTTCGCGCCCGGCGGGGACGCCCGATGAGCGGCTCCGGCGTACGCCGGACCACCTGGGCGGCGCTGCGGGCCCGCCGCCGGGCGCTGGGCCGGCTGGCCGCCTGGTCGGCCGTCGAAGCCCTGCCGGCGCTGCTCGGCGGCGCGCTCGTGGCCCGGGCCGTGGACCGGGGCTTCCTGGCCGGCCAGTTCGGCACGGGGCTGGCCTGGCTGGCCGGGCTCGCCGCGGCGGTACTGGTCGGCGCGGCGGCCAGCGGCCGGGTGTACCGCAGCCTCGGGGCCGTGGTCGAGCCGTTCCGCGACGACCTCGCCGCCCGGGTGGTGTGGGGGGCGCTGCGCGACGCCACCCGGGCCGGCGGCCGGGCGGACAGCGCCGCCGTGGCCCGGCTGACCCATCAGGTCGAGGTGGTCCGGGACACCTTCGGCGGGCTGCTGCTGGTGGTCCGGGGGTTCCTGTTCACCGCCGGCGCGGCGCTGCTCGGCCTGTTCGCCCTGGCCCCACCGCTGGCGGGCGCGGTGGCCGCCCCGCTGCTGGTGGGGCTGACCGTGTTCGCCGCGTCGCTGCCGGCCATGGTGGCGCACCAGCGGGCGCAGGTGAACGCCGGCGAGCGGCTCGGCCGCTCGGCCGCGTCGGCGCTGGCCGGGCACCGCGACGTCATGGCCTGCGGCGCGCAGGAGCGCGTGGTGTCCGACGTGGACCGGCGGGTCACGGCGCAGGCCGACGCGGAGCGGACGCTGGCCCGGATGGCGGCGCTGCGCAGCCTCAGCCTCGGGGTGGGCGGCTGGCTGCCCGTCGTGGTGCTGGTGCTGGCCGCGCCGTGGCTGGTCCGGCAGGGGCTCAGCGCCGGGGCCGTGCTGGGCGCGCTGGTCTACGTCACCACCGGCCTGCAACCGGCCCTGCACGCCGTGGTGCAGGGCGTCGGCGGGGGCGGTCTGCGCTACGCCGTCACCCTGGACCGGATCCTGCGCACCAGCCCGCCCCCGGGGCCCGCTCCCCTGCCGTCCACCCGCCCGACGACCGACGGCGCCCCGGCCACCGACGGCGACGCCGGCCCGGCGACCCGCTCCGACGCCGCGTCGTCTCCCCTCGCCGCCGGCCCGCCGACCAGCACCGGCCCGGCCGGGGAAGCCGGCAGCGTGCCGCCGGCGGTCGCGCTACGGGGGTTGACCTTCCGGTACGGCCCGCACGCCCGCCCCGTCCTGACCGACCTCACCCTGACCATGGCGGCCGGCGAGCACGTGGCCGTGGTGGGGCCGAGCGGCGCCGGCAAGTCCACCCTGGCCGCGCTGGTCGCCGGGCTCGTGCCACCGGAGTCCGGCACGGTCCACCTGGCCGGCGTGCCGACCGCCGGCACCGCGCCGCAGGAGCTGGCCCGGCTGCGGGTCCTCCTGCCGCAGGAGGCGTACGTGCGCACCGGTTCCCTCGGCGACAACCTGCGCTACCTGCACCCCGGGGTGGACGACGCGACGGTCCTGGCCGCCGTACGCGCCCTCGGCGCCGGTCCCCTGCTGAGCCGCCTCGGTGGCCTCGACGCCGAGCTGGACCCCGCCGCCCTCTCCGCCGGGGAGCGTCAACTCGTCGCCGCGGTCCGGGCCTACCTCGCCCCCGCGCCACTGGTGATCCTCGACGAGGCGACGTGTCACCTGGACCCGACCCTGGAGGCGACCGTCGAGCACGCCTTCGCCCACCGGGGCGGCACCCTGGTGGTGATCGCGCACCGGATCAGCTCGGCGACCCGCGCCCGCCGGGTGGTGGTCTTCGACGGCGACCGGCCCCTCGTCGGCACCCACGACGAGCTGCTGGTCCGCTCGCCCGTCTACCGTGAGCTGGTCGGGCACTGGGAGGACGTGGCACCACCGGCCCGCGTGCCGCTCGGCCGGCCCTGAGCACCCGCCGACGCCACCGTTCCCGGGCCAGGCGTCGATCCAGGCGCGGCTGCGACGGCGGTCCGGTCGCGGGTGCCGGGGCGGTCGTCAGATCCAGCCGGCCTCGCGGGCGACCCGCACGGCCTCCACCCTCGTGCGCGCGCCCGCCTTGCGGGCGATCCGGCCCAGGTGGTTGCGTACGGTCCCCGGGGCGAGCCCGAGCGTCCGGGCGACCTCCACGACCGGCGCCCCGGCCGCGGTCAGGTCGAGGATCTCGGTCTCCCGCGAGGTGAGCGGGCTGTCGCGGCCCAGTGCCGCCATCACCAGGTCGGCGTCGACCACCGACTCGCTGCGGGCCAGCCGCCGGATGCCGTCCACCACCCGGTGCGGGGAGACGTCGCTACCGAGGATCCCGACGGTGCGCCCCGGCACGAAGACCCGGTGCAGGCTGCGTGCCCGGCGTCGGTCGGCCAGCACCAGCAGCGGGCACCTCCCCGCCACCCCCGCATCGCCGATGAGGTCGAGGTCCACGACCGCGACGTCGGGACGCTGCGTTCGGACCGCCGGCGGCAGGTCGTCGCCCCGGTCCAGTTCGGCCACCACGCTGATGTCCGCCTCGGCGGCGAGGACGAGCGACAGTGCGCCACGGACCAGGGCACCGTCGAGAGCGAGCAGCGTACGGATCACCGTCGATCCTCCGGAAACGTCGTCAGACAGATCACGGACCGTCAGAATTCAAACACGGCACGGCGCTCTCCGCTCGGCGAGCGCGGCGACCGTCCAAGCCGGACGAAGGACGCGGCGACGCTGGCGCCCGGGCCGGGGCGGCCCGCTACAGCCAGCCGTCGCGTCGGGCGCGCCACACCGCCTCCATCCGGTTGCGCGCGCCGGTCTTGCGCATGACCGCCGACAGATGGTTGCGTACCGTCCCGTGCGCCAGGTAGAGCCGACGGGCGATCTCCTTGAGCGGCAGGCCCTCCGCGGCGACGCGCAGCACCTCCACCTCGCGGCGCGTCAGCGGGCTCGACGCGGGCCGTAGCGCCGTCACGGCGGCGTCCGCGTCGATGACCTTCCCGCCGGCCGCGAGCTCCCGTACGGCGCCGACCAGCGCCTCCAGCGAGGCGTCCTTGCCGACCAGGCCCCGTACGCCGGCGGCCAGCAGGTCCCCGATGAGCTGCTGGCTCCACCGCCGCCCCATGGCGAGCACGGCGGTGTCGGGCATGGCATCGGTGATGTGGGCGACGACCTGGACCGGGTGCGGGGCGTCCGGCGCCAGGTCCACCAGCACCACGTCCGGCCGGTGCCGACGCACCAGGGCGGGCAGGTCCTCCACCCCGGTCACCTCGGCGGCGACCTCGATGTCCTCCTCGCTCGACAGTGCCGCGCACAGGGCGGTGCGCAGCAGTCCCATCTCCTCGACAACGACGACGCGGATCAACGCGTTAGCTCCGATCTGGGGTGCGGGGGCGGCGATCGGTCCCGTGGACGGGACCCGGCAGGCCGGCCGGAGGGAACGGCTGGATCAAGTGGCGCGGCAGACGGCGATCGGACGGTCAGGGGCGTTCGGGCGGCCCGGCGCACCGGGATGCGGCCGGAGGGGCCGGACGACCGCGCGGGTGGGCCGCCGGGACTCAGCCGGGGCGGGCACTCACCCCGGGAGACCGGTCGCCAGGGGCGAGCAGCGGCCCGCCGTCAGTCCTCGTCGAGCGCACGGCGGACCGGGCGACGGACACGCCGCACCCCCGTGGCCGGGAAGTGGTCTCGACCCCGGCCACGGGTGGACGACGAAACGTCGGGCGACGCACTGGACAGCGACCTCCCTCGTCAGGCACGTCGACACATCGTAAAGATCTGCTTACCCGATTGCAGCTCGTGGATGCCTCGTGACGGATTGCCGACTGCGGGCTGACGGCTGGCGCGGCATGCGTTAAGGGCGCCAACGGAACAAGCCCCCCGGCGAGGGAGGGCTTGTTCCGTGCGGCACGAGGACGACCGGCGGTCAGGTCATGTCGTCGTAGCGGCGGTCGATCGGTGCCGGCGCGGCGACCGGCTCCGGGGCGGTGATCGGCGCGCTCGCGTCCACCCGCTGCCCGGCCTCCACCGGCTCGGGGTCGAGCGTCAGCGGCGAGACCTCGTCGTCGTCGATGCCGGCGTAGATCTCCTTGCCGCGTCCCTTGCGCTTGTCGTTGATGAACGCCACCCCCACGGCGACGAAGTAGAGCAGCGACAGGCAGAGCGCCAGCAGGGTCATGCCGAACGGGCCGGGGTCGGGCGTGGCCACCGCCGCGAACGCGAAGCAGATGAAGACCACCGCCCGCCACCAGCTGAGCAGCCGGCGGGCGCTCACCACCCCGGTGAAGTTGAGCATCAGCAGGGTGAGGGGGAACTCGAACGCCACCCCGAAGAGCAGGATCATGTTCGTGACGAACGAGATGTAGCGGGTCACCTCCAGCTGCGAGTCGGTGCCGGTGACACCGGCCTCCAGCAGGAAGGCCAGGCCCTTGTCCACCACGAGGAAGGCCAGCACCGCGCCAGCGGCGAACAGGGGCGCCGCGATCGCCACGAAGACGTACGCCCACTTGCGCTCGTGCCGGTGCAGGCCGGGCGCGATGAACGCCCAGAGCTGGTAGAGCCAAACCGGCGCGCCGATGATCAACCCGATCCAGAGCGCCAGCTTCAGCTTGAGGACGAAGCCGTCGGTCGGCGCGAGCTGGAGGAAGTTCTGGCACTCACCGTCGACGACCATGCCGGGCAGCCGGCAGTATGGCTGCTTGAGCAGGTCGAACGCGGGCTGCGCGAGCACGAAGCCGATGATCAGCCCGAACGCGATGGCCAGGGAGGCGCGGAACAACCGGGTGCGCAGCTCGCGGATGTGCTCGATGAGCGTCATCGAGCCGTCGGCGGCCCGCTCGAAGTTGCTCGGGCCGCGCTTCTTGAGGGCGAAGGCCACGGGTCTCGGGCCCTTCGGTCAGTTGTCGCGGACGCGCTGCGCCGGGTCGTTGACCGGGGGTGCGTACGGCTGCTGCTGCGGGGTGACGTGGGGCTGCTGGCCGGCGGGCGGCGGCGCGTACGGCTGGCCCTGGACGGTCTGCGGCGGGAGCGGCTGGTAGCCGGACTGCGCGTCGGCCTTCTCCGCGAGGTCGCGGTCGTCGTCGTGCAGGCTCTTGGTCTCGGCCTTGATGATCCGCAGCGACCGGCCCAGCGAACGGGCCGCGTCGGGGAGCCGCTTCGCGCCGAAGAGCAGGATCAGCACGACCACGAGTACGGCGATGTGCCACGGCTTGAGGGCACCCATGGGAAGCTCCAGTCGCTCTGTGTCGTCGTGAGGGGTGTACCGCAGCCCATCGTACGTGCGCCGACGGCCGTTGCCACCCGCCGGGTGGTGGTGGTTCGTCCCGGCCGGTGAAGTCTTGACCAACACGGAGCGTCCCGTCAACCACCTGCCGCCGGATCGTTCCTGCGTGCAACCGGGCCGCTTCGCGCAGGAACCGGGCACCGACCGATCAGCCGCCGCGTTTCGCCTTGATCACGGCCATCCGCCGCTGGGCGGTGTCGAGCTGCTCCTGGAGGGCCTCCGCCCGCGCCTGGAGGGTCTCGGCGGTCGCCCGCAGCGCCTCCGCCTCACCCGCCCGGCGTTGCAGGGCCACGGCCGCGCGACGCAGTCGGGGCAGCCGCGCCAGCACCGGCCGCAGGGCCAGGACGAACACGACGAGCGCGAACAGCACCACCGCGAGCACGATCCACTTCACCACGGCGGCCAGCCTACTGGGTGCCCGCGGGCACCGCCGGGTCGGCCGGCGACACCGCCCGCGCCGTGGCCACGACGCCCGCCGGCCCGCGCGGTGCGGCCGGCGCCGGCGAGGCGTACGCGTCGAGGGCCGCGACCGCCGCGGCCCGGACCTGCTCGGCCAGCTCGACCGGCGCGACCACCGCCACGTCCGGACCCAGGCCCAGCACGAAGCGGCGGGCCCAGCCCAGGTCGGTGACCCGCAGCGACACCAGCCAGTGGTCGCCATCACCGGCCTCGACCCGCTCGCACGGGTAGTACTCGGTGAGCCACCGCTCGCCCCGGCCGATGCGCAGGGTGATCAGCGGCAGGTCGGGCGACGGGCGGAACACGCCTTCGGTGAGGTCGTGCGGGCGGGCCTGCGGCGGCACGACGGCCCGCTCGTCCAGCTCGGTGACCGCGTCGATGCGGTCGGCCCGGAACAGCCGCACCGCCTCCGCCCGGCGGCACCACGCCTCCACGTAGGCCCGCCCGCCGACCATGAGCATGCGCAGCGGATCGACGACCCGCTCGGTGGTCTCGTCCCGCGCGGCCGTGTAGTAGGTGATGCGCAGCGCCCGGCCGCTCTCGACGGCCGACCGCAGCTCCTCCACCCGCCGGGTGTCGGCGGGCAGCCGGACCTCGACCGGTGCCGCCACCAGGTCACCGGCCGCGTGCTCGATCTTCGCGAGGGCCCGCTCGACGGCCTCCCGGTTGGTCACCCCGGGCGTCTCGGCGAGCATCCGCAGCGCCACCACCAACGCGAGGGCCTCGTCGGGGGTGAGCCGCAGCGGCCGGTCGATGCCGGCGTCGTAGGTGATCGTCACCCGGTCGCCGTCGAAGGCCATGTCGATCAGGTCACCCGGGCCGTAGCCGGGCAACCCGCACACCCACAGCAACTCCAGGTCCTCGCGCAGCTGCCGCTCGGTGACGCCCAGGTCCCCCGCCGCCTCGGCTAGCTCGATGCCGGGCCGGGCCAGCAGGTAGGGCACCAGGTTCAGCAGCCGGGCCAGCCGGTCGGCCGAAGCGCGGGAGCCGCCCCGGGCGGCCGGGCGGGTCACCGGACACCCCCGGCGACCGCGAGGTCCTCGTGCCGCGCGGCGATCTCCTTGAGTCGCTGGATCACCGCGTCACGCACCTCGGGGGGATCGAGCACCCGCACGTCCGGACCGTAGCCGACGAGCTGCCCGGCGAGGACGTCCGCGTCGGCGTACGGCAGCACCAGCCGGTCGCCGTCGGGCCCGGCGGTGACGCCGACCGCCCAGCGGCGCAGCCCGGCGGCGCGCCCGGCGGCGACCAGCACGGTGGCCCGCCCGGTGCGTTCCGCCGGCCCCGACCAACGGGCCACGTGGCTGATCAGGTCGACCCCGGCCGGCGGCTCGTAGCCCCCCGGGGCGCCGGTCGCCCGGACCGTGCCGACCACCCGGGACAGCCGGAAGCAGCGCGTCGCCGCGCGGTCGAGGTCGTGCCCGACCACGTACCAGCGGCCCCGCCAGCAGACCACGCCCCACGGCTGGAGGCGGCGACGGGTCGGGTCGTCGCGGTCGGGGACCCGGTAGTCGAAGCTGACCTCGCGCCGGTCCCTGGCGGCCGCGGTGAGCGGCGCGAACGCCGGGTCCACCGTCACCATTGGCTCCAGGCCCAGCGTGGCCTGCGGATCCACGTCGACGCCGGCGGCCCGCAGCTTCGCCAGCCCCGAGGAGGCGGCGGCGGCCAGGCCGGCGTGCTGCCACAGCCGGGCGGCAATGCCGACGGCGGCGGCCTCGTCCGGTTCGAGGGGGATGTCGGGCAGCGCGTACTCCCGGTGGGCGATCCGGTAGCCGGGCTCCGCGTCGAAGACGCTGGCCGTCCCGGTCTCCAGCGGCACGCCCAGCTCACGCAGCTCGGCCTTGTCCCGCTCGAACTTGCGCTGGAAGGCCTCGTGGTCACGCGCGTCGTCCGGATCGTGCTCGTAGCCGGGCACGGTCGCGGCGATCTGCGCGGCGGTCAGGAACCGTCGCGTGGACAGCAGGCAGATAACCAGGTTGACCAGGCGTTCGGTGCGGGTCCGCGACACGCGGTAGACGCTAGCAGCCCACGCGCCGCGCCCGTGCACCCACGCGGGCAGGACGTGGGGCGCGTCGCGACCGGCCGGCCCCGCCGTGCGCCGGGCGGCGGGCCGGCGACGAGCGGGAGTCGGACGGCTCCGGCGGCTGACCCGCCCCGGGCGCGCCCGGGGCGGACGGCGACGCTAGCGTGCCGGGCATGGTGCGATGGCGGTCGGGAACGGTGACGGCGCTGCGGCGGCAGTGGACCGGGGCGGTGGAACTGGACGTCGACCTGCCCGACGGCGCCACCGTACGGGCCCTGGCCTATCCCGCGCTCGTCGGCCGGCCCGAGCCCGGCGACCGGGTCCTGCTCAACGCCGGCGCGCTGCTGATGGGCCTCGGCACCGGCGGGTACGCCCTGGTCGTCGCGCTGCCCGACCGGCTGCCACCGGACCCACCGCAGGCCCTCGACAGTCGCGACGCCGGCCACCTGGTCAAGGCCCGCTACACCCCGTTGCAGCCGATCCTGCTCGGCGTCGACGAGGAGGCCTCGCCGCACCGGGAGGTCATGGCCGCCGCCGACGACCTGGCCGGCCTGCCCGTCGTCACCGCCGACCTGCACTCCGCACTACCGGCGATCCTGGCCGGCATCCACGCCGACGCCCCCGCCGCCCGGGTGGCGTACCTGCTGACCGACGGCGGCGCCCTGCCGGCCTGGTTCTCCCGCACCCTCGCCGGGCTGCGCGAGCACCTCGTCGGCACGGTCACCGTCGGCCAGTCCTTCGGCGGGGACCTGGAGGCGGGCACCGTGCACAGCGGGTTGCTGGCCGCCCGGCACGTCCTGGGCGCCGACGTCGCGATCGTCGCCCAGGGGCCGGGCAACCTGGGCACCGGCACCCGGTGGGGCTTCTCGGGGGTGGCCGTCGGCGAGGCCGTCAACGCCGTCGCCACGCTGGGCGGGCGCCCGGTCGGCTCGCTGCGGATCTCCGACGCCGACCCCCGGCCCCGGCACCGGGGCGTGTCGCACCACAGCCTCACCGCGTACGGCCGGGTGGCCCTCGCCCCCGCCGAACTGGTGGTGCCCGACGGCCTGGCCCCGGCGCTGGCCGGCGAGGTGGACGCGGCGCTGGCGCCGCTGGCGGCGCGGCACACCCTCGTCCGGGTGCCGACCGACGGGCTCGACGCCGCGCTGCGGGCCGCGCCCGTCGGACTGTCCACCATGGGCCGGGGTCTCGACGCCGACCACGCCTACTTCCTGGCCGCCGCCGCGGCCGGCCGGCACGCCGCGCGCCTGCTGACCTGAGCTGCCCGACGCCCCCGCCCGCGACGCTGCTCCACGCGCGCGCGGGGGCGGGCGGCTCGACGGCGGGCCGATCGCCCGACGGACCGGCCTCGACGGCGCGCCGGGGCGGGCCCGACGGCGCTGCGGTCAGCTCGTGCCGTAGCCGTAGCGCACGATGTGCTCGGCGGTCCGCTCGTAGACCCCCGGGTCCTCCGGGGCCAGCGTGCCCAGCCCGTCGACGTACCGGTTGAACATGCAGAACGCCGCCGCGATCAGGACCGTGTCGTGGATCTCCAGATCCGTCGCGCCGGCGACCCGGGCGGCCTTGACCAGCTCCGCCGTCACGTCACGGCCGCTGCGCTGCACCGCGCCGGCGATCTCCAGCAGCGCCCGCAGCTTGTCGCTGACCTCGGCGGTCGCCGGATCGGCGCGCACCTGGTCGACCAGCCGCATGCCCGAGGGGAGCTGCGCCGCCGCGAACGCCGAGTGCGACGCGCAGCAGAACCGGCACTCGTTGAGCCCCGACACGTACGCCGCGATCAGCTCCCGCTCGCCGGGCGTCAGCGTCGGGTGCGGGGCGCGCAGCAGCGTCTCCGCGAGCTCGTTGAGCGGCTTGGCCGTCTCGGGGCGGAACCGCATCGGACCGTTGATGCCCGGATGTGCCCGCTCGTCGAGACCAAGGTCGATGTGTGCCATGCCGCCACCCTCCCTGTCGCCACCACGCGGCGTGCGCGGCCGGTCACCGGAAACGCCGAACGGCACCACGGTTGCAGTTCCAACGGGGGCGCACAACTTCGAGATTGCGGCGTCGCCGCGCCGGTACGACCACGGGCCCGCAGCCGTGCCCGGTCGGCTACCGCAGGGTGTCGGCGTCGCCGCGCCGGCAGCGGCTCAGACCAGGAAGATCAGGGCCAGCCAGGCGCCCACGATCAGCACCAGCGCGAGCGCCAGCACCCAGGTGGGCACCGTGTACTCGCCGCGCCGGTTGCGCTCGATCTCGGCGCGGATCTTCTCGCGGCGGCGCTCGGCCCAGTTCTGCCGCTGGCGGCCGCGCTCGGGAGGTTCGGAAGTCGTCATCGCGCGGTCAGCCTACCGGCCCCGGCCCGGACGGCGCTCAGCACCACCCCGGGCCGGCGTCGGCGTCACATGCTGGCGATCAGCCGCTCCACCCGCTCGTCGTACGCCCGGAACGGGTCCTTGCAGAGCACGGTGCGCTGCGCCTGGTCGTTGAGCTTCAGATGCACCCAGTCGACGGTGAAGTCGCGCCGCTTCTCCTGGGCGTGCCGGATGAACTCCCCGCGCAGGCGGGCCCGCGTCGTCTGCGGCGGCGTCTCCTTGGCCTCGAAGATCTCCGGGTCAGTCGCCACCCGGTCCACCTCCCCGCGCCGCTCCAGCAGCCCGTAGAGGCCCCGGCCGCGACGCAGGTCGTGGTAGGCGAGGTCCAGCTGGGCCACCCGCGGGTGCGACAGCGGCAGGTCGTGCTTGCGCTGGTAGCGCTCGATGAGCCGCAGCTTCGTCACCCAGTCGATCTCGCGCGACACCGGCTCCAGGTCGCCGGTCTCCACCGCGCGCAGCACCCGGCCCCACAGCTCCACCACCCGCTTGGCGGTCTGGTCACCGCCACGCCGCTCCACGAACTCGGTCGCCTTGGCCAGGTATTCCTGCTGGATCTCCAGCGCGCTGACCTCCTTGCCGGAGGAGAGCCGCACCTTGCGCCGGCCCGTGATGTCGTGCGAGACCTCGCGGATCGCCCGGATCGGGTTCTCCAGCGTCAGGTCACGCATCACCACCCCCGACTCGATCATCCGCAGCACGATGTCGGCGGTACCGACCTTGAGCAGCGTGGTGACCTCGTTCATGTTGGAGTCGCCGACGATGACGTGCAGCCGGCGGTAGCGCTCCGCGTCGGCGTGCGGCTCGTCGCGGGTGTTGATGATCGGCCGGCTGCGGGTCGTCGCCGACGAGACGCCCTCCCAGATGTGCTCGGCCCGCTGCGACAGGCAGTAGACCGCCCCGCGCGGCGTCTGCAACACCTTGCCCGCCCCGCAGATCAGCTGCCGGGTGACCAGGAACGGGATCAGGACGTCGGCCAGCCGGCCGAACTCCCCGTGCCGCGACACCAGGTAGTTCTCGTGGCAGCCGTACGAGTTGCCGGCCGAGTCGGTGTTGTTCTTGAACAGGTAGATCTCGCCCGCGATGCCCTCGTCGTGCAGCCGCTTCTCCGCGTCGACGAGCAGACCCTCCAGGATCCGTTCGCCGGCCCGGTCGTGCGCGACCAGGTCCACCACCGAGTCGCACTCGGGGGTGGCGTACTCCGGGTGCGAGCCGACGTCCAGGTAGAGCCGGGCGCCGTTGCGCAGGAAGACGTTGCTGGACCGACCCCAGGACACCACGCGGCGGAAGAGGTACCGGGCGACTTCGTCGGGGGACAGCCGCCGCTGCCCACGGTAGGTGCAGGTGACGCCGTACTCGGTCTCGAGGCCGAAGATTCGCCGCTCCATGATGAGACATTAGCCGCCCGAGGCCCCAGATGGGCAGCGCACACCGCGCCCGTCTCACACCGGGCGCCCGCCGGCCGTCCCGGGGAGCCCGCCGCGCGGCCGATCGCGCGGGCTCGCTCCCGATTCCCGTACGCCCAGGCGTCCCAGGTGGACGCTGACCGCCGAAAGCACCTGGACGGCCGGGCGCAGGGCGCCGAGGCGGCGGAGGCCCCGTACACCGGCCTGCGCAGACCCCCTTGGACACCCGGCGCTGGCAGTCGCCGACCCGGCCGGGCGCAGATCCGCACCAGGACGGCGCGGACGGCGGACCGCGCGGACCATGTGAGGCCCGGATCGCCGACTCCTTGTCGGCCCGAGGGCGGAACGCGGGCGAGGCGGAGTACGGGTCGGGCGGCGGGCGCGGGTCCGGGCGAGCGGTCGTTCGGGCGTGTCGACGCCCCGACCGCCCGCCCGGCACGTGCCTCCGCTACGCCTCGGGGGCCTCCTGGCCCTCCAGGTCCGCCGAGCCGGCCGACGTGGTGGGCTTCTTCCCCTCCTGGCTCGGCGAGGTGGGCGTCTCCGGACGGGCCGACACCGGCTCCTCGGCCTTGTCGCCGTCGAGCAGCGCGGTCAGCGCGGCCCCGGTGATCCGGCGGAACGTCCGCCCCACCCGGCGCCGGTCCAGGACGGCCACCTCCAGCTGGTTGGCGGCGATGGTACGGGCGGCGCCGCCCTCTCCCCCGACGCTGCTCAGCGCCTGCATCGCGACCTTCACCGCCTCGCCCAACGACATGTCGGGACGGTGGTGCGACTTCAGCACGCCGGTGATCGCCTCGGCCTGCCCACCCATGGCCATCCGGCCCGGCTCGTCGTTGACGGAGCCGTCGTACGTGAGCCGGTAGAGCTCGTCGTCCTCGGCGGTGGTGCCGACCTCGGCCACGCAGATCTCCACCTCGAACGGCTTCGACTGCTCGGTGAAGATGGCACCCAGGGTCTGCGCGAACGCGTTCGCGAGGGCCCGGCCGGTGACGTCACGCCGGTCGTAGCTCAGGCCGTTCAGGTCGGCCATCCGCACCCCGGCACGGCGCAGGTTCTCGAACTCGTTGTAGCGGCCGACGGCGGCGAAGCCGATCCGGTCGTAGATCTCACTGACCTTGTGCAGGGCGCTGGAGAGGTTCTCGGCGACGAAGAGCACCCCACCCTCGTAGCTCAGGACCACTGCGCTGCGGCCCCGGGCGATGCCCTTGCGGGCCAGCTCGGAGCGGTCGCGCATGATCTGCTCGGGCGAGGCGTAGAACTGCATGGCCACGGCGGCGGTTCTCCTTAGGGAGCGGTGCTGACGGCTGCTGACTGCTGCGGGCGGGAGCGGATCAACCGCCCGGGTTCTCCATCCGGCCGGAGACCACGCTCTCGGCGATCGCCGACATCTCCTCGTCGGTGAGCCGGTGGGTGCCCTCCGCCGTCGCCGTCATGACCACCGGGTAGATCCGTCGGATCAGGTCCGGGCCGCCGGTCGCGGTGTCGTCGTCGGCCGCGTCGTAGAGCGCCTCCACCGCGAGCCGGACCGCCTCGTCGATGGAGAGCCCCGGCTGGAAGCGCTTCTTCAGCGCCGACCGGGCGAACAGCGAGCCGGAGCCGATCGCGTCGTAGCCGGTCTCCTCGTAGGGGCCGCCGGTGACGTCGAAGCTGAAGATGCGCCCGGCACGCGCCGGGTCCTTCGCGGCCAGGTCGAACCCGGCGAAGAGCGGGATCACCGCGAGACCCTGCATCGCGGCGCCCAGGTTGCCGCGGATCATCGAGGCGAGGCGGTTGGCCTTGCCGTCGAGCGAGAGCATCGCGCCCTCGATCTTCTCGTAGTGCTCCAGCTCCACCTGGAACAGTCGCATCAGCTCGATGCCGATCCCCGCCGTGCCGGCGATGCCGACCAGGGAGTACGCGTCGGCCGGGTGCACCTTCTCGATGTCGCGCTGGGCGATCAGGTTGCCCATGGTGGCCCGTCGGTCGCCGGCCATCACGACGCCGCCGGCCGCCGAGATCGCCACGATGGTCGTCGCGTGCGGCGCCATGTCGGCGGCCATACCCGGCGGCAGGGGCCGGCGGCCGGGCAGCATCTCGGGGGCCACCTTGCTCAGGAACGAGGTGAAGGAGGACGTCCCCGCGTTGGTGAACACATCTGGTAGACGCCCGGATGGATCAAAACCCGCTGCCACGTGGTTCCTCTCAGATATGTGATCGCCTCCGCCAGCCGCGACTGATCGTCACGGAACTGGCCGAGACCACCGTTGCAGTTGAAGCACAATATCTCGCGCACCCACCCGGTGCGATGATCGTGGTCGAGATGTTGGGGATCCGGTGTGCCACAGATCGCGCGCACCCCGCCCTGCTCGGCCAGGAGCTCCTGGAATTCCTTCTCGCCGATGCGGTAGCGCCGCCGCAGGTGGTACTCGCGGTTCCCGCCGTACAGGCGCTGCTTGGTCTCTCGGGTCCTGGCGTTGTGGCAGGGCTTGCAGTAGCTGTGCCTGCCACTGCTCTTGGTGGTGCGTGAAACTCGTCGACGGGCTTGATCTGCTCGCAGTCCGGGCACCACTTGAGCCCTTCGCCGACCGGGGTGGCCGACCGCTTCTGCGGCCCGATGCCACGCCTGCGGCGGCTCGCCGTCGAGCGAGCCGCCGCACACGACTTGCAGTAGTAGGCGAGCCCGTCCGCCCGTCGCCGGTTGCGATGGAACTCGACGGCGGGCAGCAACCGGTCACACTGGGGGCATACCTTGTCCGACAGCCGAGGCGAATCGGACATATGGCATCACTCCCCCCCTTTCTGCACGTAACCGCGCACGAATTCCTCGGCGTTCTCCTCCAGGACGGAGTCGATCTCGTCGAGCAGGTCGTCGACGTCCTCGGTGATCTCGGCGTGCCGCTCGGCGACCTCCGGGTTCGCCTCGGTGGTGACGTCCTCGATCTCCTCGCCCTGACGCGACTTGCCCGACTGCGACTGCCCGCCGCTGTCACGAGTGGCCATTGCTGCCTCCTCCACGATCGCCCTGCGATCAACTTACCTCGCGCAGGCGACGAAAAGCCCGCCGCGCGCCGGCTTCGGCACACGGCGGGCAATCGGCGACGACGCCTCAGCCGCCGGTGAGGGTCTCCAACAGGTCCTTAGCGCTGGAGCAGCGGTCGAAGAGCGCGCCCACGTGCTTGCGGGTGCCGCGCTCCGGCTCCATCATCGGCACCCGCACGAGCGACTCCCGGCCGACGTCGAAGATCACCGAATCCCAGCTCGCCGCGACGACCTCCGAGGCGTACTGGGCCAGGCATCGGCCGCGGAAGTAGGCCCGGGTGTCCTCCGGCGGCTCGGTCATCGCCGTACGCGTCTGCTCGTCGTCGAGCAGCGTCTTCATCGCGCCCCGGGAGACCAGCCGGTGGTAGAGGCCCTTCTCCGGGCGGACGTCGGAGTACTGGAGGTCGACCAACTGGAGCTTGTGCGAGCCCCAGCCGAGCTGCTCGCGCTCCCGGTAGCCCTCCAGCAGCCGCAGCTTGGCCACCCAGTCCAGCTCGTCGGCGCAGAGCATGACGTCGCGGCCCAGCCTGTCCAGCACGCGCTCCCAGCGGGCGAGCACGTCGAGGGTCTGCTCGTCGGCGTCGGTGCCGTAGCGGTCGTCCACGAAGGACCGGACCCGCTCGTAGTAGGCCCACTGCACGTCCAGGGCGGTGAGCCGCCGCCCGTCGCGCAGCCGCATCCGGTGCGTCAGGGACGGGTCGTGGCTGACGGCGCGCAACTCGCTGACCGGGTCGGCGATGCCCAGGTCGGGCCCGAGCGCCTTCTCCTCGATCATCGTGAGGATCAGCGCCGTGGTGCCGACCTTGAGGTACGTGGAGATCTCCGACAGGTTCGCGTCGCCGATGATGACGTGCAGCCGGCGGTACTTGTCGGCGTCGGCGTGCGGCTCGTCGCGGGTGTTGATGATCGGCCGCTTGAGGGTGGTCTCCAGCCCGACCTCGACCTCGAAGAAGTCCGCACGCTGGGAGATCTGGAAGCCCGTCTGCCCGCCGTCCTGGCCGATGCCGACCCGCCCGGCGCCGCAGACGATCTGCCGGGTCACGAAGAACGGCGTCAGGTACGCGACGATGTCGGCGAACGGCGTCTGCCGGCGCATCAGGTAGTTCTCGTGCGAGCCGTAGCTGGCACCCTTGTTGTCGGTGTTGTTCTTGTAGAGGTGGATCGGCTGGGTGCCGGGGATGGTGGCGGCGCGGCGGGCCGCCTCGGCCATCACCCGCTCCCCCGCCTTGTCCCAGCGCACCACGTCCAGCGGGTTGGTCACCTCGGGCGTGGAGTATTCCGGGTGGGCGTGGTCGACGTAGAGCCGCGCCCCGTTGGTGAGTATCACGTTGGCCAGCCCGAGGTCCTCGTCGGCGAGTGCCTCGGCCGGGTCGTAGGCGGCGCCCGAGTAGGTGAAGCCGCGCGCGTCCCGCAGCGGCGACTCCTCCTCGTAGTCCCAGCGGGCGCGGCCGCCCCGGTTGAGTTCCGGGCGCGCCCCGTAGGCGTTGACCACCTGGGAGGAGGTGACCATGGGGTTGGCCCCGGCCTGGCCGGGAACGGAGATGCCGTACTCGACCTCGGTGCCCATGATCCGTCTTACGCTCATCGACCTACCCGCTTCGCTCGCCCGACCCGGTCCCCCGTCACGTCGAGCGTAGTCGGCCGCGCGGCGGAAGGGGGCGCGGCGGACCGGGGCGACGGGGCACTGAGGCGGGCACGGACGGCACGGGGCCCGTGACGCGTCGCGTCACGGGCCCCGTGCCGGTTGTCCGTCAGAGGTACTGGCCGGTGTTGCTGGCGGTCTCGATGGACCGCCCGGCCTCGGTGCCCTTGCCGCCGGAGACGAGCGTGCGGATGTAGACGATCCGCTCGCCCTTCTTGCCGGAGATGCGGGCCCAGTCGTCGGGGTTGGTGGTGTTGGGCAGGTCCTCGTTCTCGCGGAACTCGTCGACGCAGGCGTCGAGGAGGTGCTGGAGGCGTAGGCCCTTGCGTCCGGAGGTGAGGAACTCCTTGATGGCCATCTTCTTGCCCCGGTCGACGATGTTCTGGATCATCGCGCCGGAGTTGAAGTCCTTGAAGTAGAGGACTTCCTTGTCGCCGTTGGCGTAGGTGACCTCGAGGAAGCGGTTCTCCTCGGTCTCCGAATACATCCGCAGCACGACCGCGTCGATCATCGCCGCGACGGTGGCCTGGGGGTCGCCGCCGTGCTCGGCCAGGTCGTCCGGGTGCAGCGGCAGCCCGGAGAGGATGTACTTGGAGAAGATGTCCTTGGCCGCCTCGGCGTCCGGCCGCTCGATCTTGATCTTCACGTCGAGTCGGCCGGGGCGCAGGATCGCCGGGTCGATCATGTCTTCCCGGTTGGAGGCGCCGATGACGATGACGTTCTCGAGCCCCTCGACGCCGTCGATCTCGCTGAGCAGCTGCGGGACGATGGTGTTCTCCACGTCGGAGGAGACGCCGGAGCCGCGGGTCCGGAAGATCGAGTCCATCTCGTCGAAGAACACGATCACCGGGGTGCCCTCGCCGGCCTTCTCGCGGGCCCGCTGGAAGATCAGCCGGATGTGCCGCTCGGTCTCGCCGACGTACTTGTTGAGCAGCTCCGGGCCCTTGATGTTGAGGAAGAAGCTGGTGTGCTTCTCCTTGCCCTCCCGCTCGGCGATCTTCTTCGCCAGCGAGTTGGCCACCGCCTTGGCGATCAACGTCTTGCCGCAGCCGGGCGGACCGTAGAGCAGGATGCCCTTCGGCGGGCGGAGCTGGTGCTCGCGGAACAGGTCGGCGTGCAGGAAGGGCAGTTCCACCGCGTCGCGGATCTGCTCGATCTGCGAGTGGAGGCCACCGATGTCGGTGTAGTCGACGTCGGGCACCTCCTCCAGGACCAGTTCCTCGACCTCGCTCTTCGGGATCCGCTCGTACGCGTACGCCGAGCGGGGCTCGATCATGAGCGAGTCGCCGGCCCTGATCGGCGAGCCGATCAGGGTGTCGGCGAGGTGCACGATGCGCTCCTCGTCGGAGTGCGAGACCACCAGGGCCCGGTCGCCCGGAGCGCCGTCGGGACCCGCGAGGATCTCCTTGAGCATCGCCACCTCGCCGACCCGCTCGAAACCGAACGCGTCGACGATGTTGAGTGCGTCGTTGAGCAGGACCTCCTGGCCGCGCCGCAGCTCGGCGACGTCCAGCGAGGGTGAGACGGCGACGCGGAGCTTGCGTCCGCCGGTGAAGACATCCACCGTGCCGTCATCGTGCCGCGCGAGGAAGACGCCGTAACCACTCGGCGGTTGCGCGAGGCGGTCGATCTCCTCCTTGAGCGTCACGATCTGCGCGCGAGCCTCCTTGAGGGTGCTCACGAGCCGGTCGTTGTTCTCGGTCAGCCGCGCCAACTGTGCCTGGGTGGCCGCCAGCCGCTCTTCGAGCTGCCGGACGTGTCGGGGGCTTTCGGTCAACTTGCGCCGCACCAGAGCGAGTTCCTCTTGAAGGAACGCGACCTGCGTGGAGAGATCGTGGGCCTCCTTCTCCCACCGTGCGGCGCGCGAGTCCGCGTCGTCGCTGCGTGCCACGTCCCACCTCCCCGGGGGGCTTGAACGTTCTGCCCTAACACTAGCCGCTATGAGGCCGATTCGGTCCCACGCAACGCCCTCGTCACCGAACCTTGATCGCGAAGGGTGGCCCCGGGGGCCGGTCCGGGCGTTCGGGTACCGTCGGTGCGTGGGTCGGGAGAACATGGGGGGTGCGCCGTGGCGGAGGTCGTGACGGATCAGCTGCAGGTCTGGGTTGACCAGGATCTCTGCACGGGCGACGGGCTCTGCGTGCAGTACGCGCCCGAGGTCTTCGAGTTCGACGTCGACGGGCTCGCCTACGTCAAGGGCTCCGACGGTGAGCTGCGGACGGCGCCGGGCAGCCGGGTCGACGTGCCGGAGCACCTGCGCCTCGAGGTCATCGACTCGGCGAAGGAGTGCCCGGGCGAGTGCATCCACGTGGTGCGCGGCAGCGACGGCGTCGAGGTGGCCGGCCCGGAGGCCGAGGAGGACTGACGGCGGCGTCCTCCCGCGCCGCCGGGCACGGGAGGACGCGGACGGGCCGGAAGTCGACCGGACCGAAGGACGACCGGCCTCGGGGACGACCGCACCGCCCGGCCGCCCCGGGGGGTGACGCGGGCGTACGGCTCAGAGCATCGGGCGGCCGACCACCGAGGCGACCAGGCGGGCGAACTCCTCCAGCCGGGCGATCTGCCCCGCGCCGCCGTCGTCGAGGGTCTTGCCGAAGCGCAGCGCGTCGTGCCGGGGCCCGCCCACCGCCTCGTCGCTGGGCGGGGCCTCGTCGAGCGAGGTGAGCAGCAGGTAGACGTCGATGCTGTCGACCCGGATCCCGCCGTCGTCGTCGCGGGTCAGCCGGCGCCGGCAGCCGACCTCGGTCACCGTGGAGATCGGCACCACGCGCAGCGACGAGGTCATCGACCCCGGTGGCCCCTCCCCCGGCGGCACGTCCTCACCGTGCCAGAGGACGAGCCGGCTGCCGTCGCAGACCACGACCTCCTGCCACACCCCGTTGACCTCGTTGACGAAGCGTTCCAGGGTGAAGCCGAGCACCGACGCGCCGCGCAGCACCCCGCCGAGCGCCTCCAGCGCGACGTCGGGATCGCGCAGGTAAGCCCGGGCCGCCGATTCGAGGTCCTGGTAGGGCGACCAGTCCGGGAACACCGCCGGCAGGTCGCCCCCGCCGAAGCCGGGCTGGCTCATTCCACCTCCCCGTGCCCGGCCCGCCGGCACGCGCCGACGGGCGGGATCCGTCCGTTCACTCCTCGTCGCCCCGCCGCGCCGTCACGGTCGTTCCGCGTCCTCGGTCGCCGCCTGCCGGGCCTGCCGTGCGGCCTCCGCCTCGCGCAGCGCCTGGCGGCGTTCGGCGTACGCCTCGGCGCCCTTGCTGGGCTTGCGGCGCCGCGGCGGCGCGGTGACGCCGGGGGCGAGCTTACGCGCGGAGACCAGGAAGGCGGTGTGCGCGATCATGCGGTGGTCCGGTCGCACGGCCAGGCCCTCGGCGTGCCAGTCGCGCACCAGCGACTCCCAGGCCCGCGGCTCGGTCCAGCCGCCGCGCTCGCGCAGCGCCTCGACCAGCTCGGACAGCTGCGGGGTGGTGGCCACGTAGCCGATGAACACGCCGCCGGGCACGAGGGCCCGCTCGACCATGTCGAGGGTCTCCCACGGCGTGAGCATGTCGAGGATGATCCGGTCGAAGCCGGTCTCGGCGCAGCCGGCGACGTCGCCGACGTGCAGGTGCCAGGCGGGGTGCGGCCCGTTGAAGAACGCCTCGACGTTGCGCCGGGCGATCTGGGCGAAGTCGTCGCGCACCTCGAACGAGTGCAGCTCGCCCCCGGTGCCGACCGCGCGCAGCAGCGAGCAGGACAGCGCGCCGGAGCCGGCGCCGGCCTCCAGGACCTTGGCCCCGGGGAAGATGTCGCCCATGGCGACGATCTGGGCGGAGTCCTTCGGGTAGATCACCTGGGCGCCGCGCGGCATGGAGAGCACGTAGTCCGACAGCAGCGGGCGCAGGGCCAGGAAGGCGGTGCCGCCGCCGGTGGTGGTGACCACGCTGCCGTCGGGCAGACCGATGAGCGCGTCGTGCTCCAGGATGCCGCGGTGGGTGTGGAACGCCTTGCCCGGCTCCAGGGTGACCGTGTGCATCCGCCCCTTGGGGTCGGTCAGCTGCACCCGGTCGCCGGGCCGGAACGGGCCACGGTGCACGGGGGGCAGCGCCGGGGTGTCGGCGGGCACCGGGACGCCCGGGTCGGCCGGGGCGGCGGGGGGAGTTGCGGTCACGTGTTCATCTTCCGTTGAGGTTCGAGGAGCTGAGCCAGATCCGCGATGTGCAGAACGCCCACGACATCTTCGCCTGAGGTCACCACGTACTGCGCGCCCGGGTGGGTCTGCACGGTCTCCATGACACGCTCCCCGTCGAGCCCGACCGGCATCGTCGGCAGGTTGGCCAGGGAGCGGGCGACCGCGTCGACGGCCAGCCACGGGCGGCGTTCGGCGGGCACGGCCTCCGCCGCGGCCGGGTCGACCAGGGCGATCGGCCGTCCGGCGGTGTCGGTGACGACGAGGGCGGCCCCGGGAGCGTTCCCGTCGGCGCGGCGGCGGTGCGCCTCGGCCAGCGGCGTGCCGGTGGGCACGGCGAACACGGGCCGGGCCAGCCGGGACAGGTCGATCAGCGGGAAGCGTCGGCTGATCCGGGCCATCCGGATCGACTGGCCGGCGCCGCGCCACAGCGTGAACGCGACGAGCAGCATCAGCGGCAGCGCCAGTGGGGCCAGGTCACGGGTGAGGGCGAGCAGGACGACCAGCGCGGCGGTGCCGACGGCGACGGCGCGCCCCACCCAGCCGGCGACCTCGGTGCCGCGGTGCCGGTCGCCGGTCGCCGCCCAGACCGCGGCCCGCAGCGCCCGGCCGCCGTCGAGCGGCAGCCCGGGCAGGCTGTTGAACAGCGCGACGATGACGTTGCTCACGGCGAGCTGGAACGCGAGCTGGTTGGCCAGGGTGCGGTCGGGCAGGGCGAGGGTGGCGGCGACCGCGAGCGCGCCGAGCACGGCGGAGACGGCCGGGCCGGCGAGCGACACCAGCAGGTCGATCCGCGGTGTCGGGGCGTCGCGGTCCATCTCGGTGTAGCCGCCGAGCAGCTCCAGGGTGATCCCGCGCACACCGATGCCGTAGCGGCGGGCGGTGAGGGCGTGGCCGAGCTCGTGCAGGAGCACGGAGCCGAGCAGGGAGACCACGAAGCCGAAGCCGATGAGGTAGCCGGCGAGCTGGGACAGGTCGAGCTGGCGGCGGGCGAACTCGGCGTACAGCACGGTCACCAGCAGGGTGAGCAGCACCATCGAGCCGTTGAGGTGCAGCGGCACCCCGCACACCCGGCCCACGGTCAGGCCGCCCCGCGCGTCGGGCCGGCGGCGCGGTCGCCTCGTCTGCTCCATCGGCTCGATGCTACGCGGCGGAGATCATGCGCCCGCGCGGCGACGGGGCCACGCGCCGGCGCGGCGAGGCGATCATGCGCCGGTGCGGCGACGGTGGTGGTGTCACACCGGTGCCCTAACCTTCGGGCATGACGGCGCAACCGGTGACCACGCAGCAGTCCTCGACCCCGGCCGACGTCCCGGCGACCGTGCGGGCCTCGCTGTCGCCGTCGCGGGCGGCGGATTTCAAGACCTGCCCGCTGCTCTACCGGTTCCGCAGCATCGACCGGCTGCCCGAGCGGCCGACGGTCGAGCAGGCCCGGGGCACGCTGGTGCACGCGGTGCTGGAGCGGCTGTTCGACCTGCCGGCCACCGGGCGCACCCCGACGGCGGCCGGTGACCTGGTCGGCCCGCAGTGGGACCGGTTGGTCACCGAGCAGCCGGAGCTGGCGGCGCTGTTCGCCGACGGCGACTCCCCCGCCGCTGCCGAGTTCCTCCGCTCCGCCGCCGCGCTGCTGGAGGGCTACTTCGCGGTGGAGGATCCGCGCCGGCTGGAGCCGGCCGAGCGGGAGAGCCTGATCTCGGCGGTGGTCGACGAGGAGTTGCTGATCCGGGGCTACGTCGACCGGCTGGACGTGGCGCCCGACGGGGCGCTGCGGGTGGTCGACTACAAGACCGGCGGCGCGCCGCGGGAGGCGTTCGAGGCCAGGGCGTTGTTCCAGCTCAAGTTCTACGCGCTGGTGCTCTGGCGCACCCGGGGTGTGGTTCCCCGGGTGCTGCGGCTGCTCTACCTCAAGGACGCGGAGGTCTGCGACTACGCCCCCGACGCCGACGAGCTGCTGCGCTTCGAGCGCACGGTGGTGGCATTGTGGCGGGCCATCGAGCAGGCGACCGCGCAGCAGGACTTCCGCCCCCGGCCGAGCCGGCTGTGCGACTGGTGCAGCCATCAGGCGCTCTGCCCGACCTACGGGGGCACGCCGCCGCCGTTTCCGACCCTGGCGGCGCCGGATCCGCTGCGTGACGCCCGGTCGCACCCCACGCCCCCGGGCGCCGACGAGTGACCCCGAGGCCCCACCCGGCCGGCGCCCGGCGGGGATGAGGGGCCCTCCTCCTGAGGGAGGAGGCCGACCTCACCGTCGGCGACGATCAATCGGGCGGGCTGGCGGATAGCGTCGCGGTATGACTTCGGCCCCCCGGGCGTGGCTGCGCCGGCACCCCCTCGCCGCCGACGCGCTCCTCGCCGGGGGGCTCGTCGTGGCGGAGGTGGTGCTCACCGCGCTGACTCCCCGCGAGTTCTGGCCGGGGCGGCTGCTGGCGGCGCTGGGCTGGAGCGTGGTGTGCGCCGTGCCGGTGGCGTGGCGGCGGGTGGCCCCGTGGGCGGCGGTCGCGCTGGCGGTGGCGACGCTGGCGGTGCCCCTGCTGCTCGGCCCCGCGCCGGCCACGCAGGGCATGACCTTCATGGTGCTCACCTACACGGCGGCCACCGTCGGGCCACCGCGTACGGCGGCCGTGGCGGCGCTGGCGCTGTGGGTGCCGGTCTGCGTCACCAGCGTCCTCGCCCCGCCGCCAGACGAGTTGCTGGCCAACGTCAGTCCCACCTACCTGGTGCTGAACAACCTGCTGGTCGGCGTCGTGTCGTACTCGGTGGGGCGTGCCGTGCACGCCCGCCGGGCCTCGACGGAGGCGCTGCGGGAGCGGGCCCGGGCGGCCGAGGAGAACCAGCGCTCCCTGGCCGAGCGGGCCGTCGCCGACGAACGCCGGCGCATCGCCCGGGAGCTGCACGACGTCGTCGCCCACCACGTCAGCGTGATGGGGGTGCTGGCCACGGGCGCGCGCCGCGTACTGCCGAAGGACCCGGAGGCGGCCGACGGGGCGATCGCCACCATCGAGCAGACCAGCCGGGAGACGCTGCGGGAGATGCGCCGGCTGCTCGACGTGCTGCGTACCGACGCCGAGCCGGCCGCCGACCTGGCTCCCCAGCCGGGCCTCGCCGGCATCGAGGCGCTGGTGGAGCAGGTGCGCGAGGCCGGCCTGCCGGTGGCCCTGCGGGTGGAGGGCACGCCGGCGGTGCTGGAGGAGGGGGTGGCGCTGACCCTCTACCGGATCACCCAGGAGGCGCTGACGAACACGCTCAAGCACGCCGGTGCGGCCACCGCCCAGGTGCTGCTGAGCTTCGACGGGGGCACGGTCGACGTGGAGATCACCGACACCGGGCGCGGCCCCGGGCCGGACGGCGACCGCATCGGGCACGGCCTGGTCGGCATGCGGGAGCGGGTCGCCCTCTACGGTGGTGTCCTGCGCACCGGGGCCCGCCCGGGCGGGGGTTTCCGGGTGTCGGCGCGGATCCCGGTGGAGCCGCGGGGTGCGGCGGCGTGACCGGGGAATCGGGACGGGGGAATCGGATGACCGACACGACGGTACCGGCACGGCCGGTACGCATCCTGCTCGCCGACGACCAGCCGCTGCTGCGTACGGGCTTCCGGATGGTGCTGGGCACGGAGGACGACCTGGACATCGTGGCCGAGGCCGCCGACGGCCTGGAGGCGGTGGAGCTGTCCCGCCGGCTGCTGCCCGACGTGGTGCTGATGGACATCCGGATGCCGCGGATGGACGGGGTCGCCGCGACCCGGGCGATCGTCGACGCCCGCCTGCCGGTGCGGGTGCTGATCCTGACCACCTTCGACCTGGACGAGTACGTGGTGGGGGCGCTGCGGGCAGGGGCGAGCGGCTTCCTGGCCAAGGACGTGCCGGCCGACGACCTGGTGGCCGCGATCCGCACGGTGGCCGCCGGGGACGCGGTGGTGGCGCCGCGGATCCTGCGGCGTCTGCTGGACCGCTTCGCCGACGTGCTGCCCGATCCCGCGGCCGCGCCGCCGCGGACGCTGAGCGCGTTGACCGAGCGCGAGCGGGAGGTGCTCGTGCACGTGGCCCGGGGGCTGTCCAACGCCGAGATCGCCCGGGCGTTGTCGGTCAGCGAGACCACCATCAAGACCCACGTCGGGCACGTGCTGACGAAGCTCGGGCTGCGCGACCGGGTGCAGGCCGTGGTGCTGGCGTACGAGTCGGGTCTGGTGCGCCCGCGCGCGTAGCGCCTCGTCGCCGACGGCGTGTGGGGCGTACCGCCGAGGGTGCCGCGCGCGACGGCGCGGTTGTCGCCGTCACCTACCGTGACCGCGGGGGTCGTCGCGTGGTTGACCCTGACGCGGCGTCACTGTGCAGGATCGGTCCGGGCCGGCGGGAAGGGTCCTCGGCCGGCAGCCGGCTCAGGGGCAACCCTGAGTTGGCGGTGGGGGGCACCCGCAGCGCGAAATCCGCCCCGGCTCCGACCGGAGTCGGACGGATCGCGGCGGGCGGGCACAGATGATGGGACTGCCGTGCCGGACCAACGGGGGCGGCGCGGATCGAAGACAGACGGAAGAGGTAGATGACGTGACCGCGACGGTAGGCCAGCAGGCGCAGGCCGCGGCCCGGGCGAGCGACGTGTGGAAGGTGTACGGCAGCGGCGAGGCACAGGTCGTCGCGCTGCGGGGGGTCAGCGCGGAGTTCGAGCGCGGCCGGTTCACGGCGATCATGGGGCCGTCGGGCTCGGGCAAGTCGACGTTGATGCACTGCCTGGCGGGCCTGGACTCGGTGACCCGGGGCACGGTGTCGATCGGCGACACGAAGGTCACCGGGCTGGGCGACGCGGGCCTGACGAAGCTGCGCCGCGACAAGGTCGGCTTCATCTTCCAGCAGTTCAACCTGCTGCCGACGTTGACGGCGAAGGAGAACATCCTGCTGCCGTTGTCGATCGCCGGCCGCAGGCCGGACCCGGCCTGGTACGACACCGTGATCGCCACGGTCGGGCTGCGGGACCGCCTGGACCACCGGCCGGCGCAGCTGTCCGGCGGCCAGCAGCAGCGGGTGGCGTGCGCCCGCGCGCTGGTCGCCCGCCCCGAGGTGATCTTCGCCGACGAGCCGACGGGCAACCTGGACTCGCGGGCCGGCGCGGAGGTGCTCAACTTCCTGCGCAACTCCGTACGCGAGCACGGGCAGACCATCGTCATGGTCACCCACGACCCGACCGCCGCCGCGTACGCCGACCGGGTGGTCTTCCTCGCCGACGGGCAGATCGTCTCGGAGCTGATCGAGCCGACCGCCGAGACGGTGCTGGACACCATGAAGAAGCTGGACACCCCCACCGAGGTGGGGCGCTGATGTTCCGCGCGACCCTCAAGAGCCTGCTGGCCCGCAAGGTCCGGCTGATCCTCTCCGGCCTGGCCGTGGTGCTGGGCGTCATGTTCGTCTCGGGCGCGTTCGTGCTCACCGACACCCTCGGCCGCTCCTTCGACGCGGTCTTCGCCGACGCGTACGAGGGGGTGGACGTCAACGTCGCCGCCAAGCCGAAGATCGACGGCAGCGAGGCAGAGGGCATGCCGGTGGTGGCCGCGCCGGTGCCGGCGGCCACCCTGGACAGGGTGCGGGCGGTGCCGGGCGTGGCCGAGGCCACCGGCGTGGTCGGCGTCGACGGGGCGCGGCTGATCGGCAGCAACGGCAAGGTGGTGGCCTCGTTCGGTCCGCCGCAGCTGGGCGAGAACTGGACCGGCGAGAGCGATCTGGTGCGACTGCGCGAGGGTCGGGCCCCGCAGGCCGACGACGAGATCGTCGTCAACCGGGCGCTCGCGACGGCCGGCAAGGTGAAGGTCGGCGACCGGGTCGGCGTGCTGACCCTCCAGCCCAAGCAGGAGTTCACCATCGTCGGCGTCTTCGGCTACAGCGGCGACCGGGACTCCATCGGCGGCGCCAACGAGATCATGTTCACCACGCCGGTCGCGCAGAAGCTGATGCTCGGCGCGCCCGACACCTTCAGCAACATCTCGGTCACCGCCGCCGACGGGGTGTCGAACGAGGCCCTGCGCGACGCCGTGGCCGCCGCGGTGGGCGCCGACTTCGAGGTCAAGACCGGTGCGCAGCTGTCGGAGGACGCGGCGGCCGGCCTGAAGGAGGCGCTGTCCTTCTTCAACCGGATCCTGCTCGGCTTCGCGGCGGTGGCGCTGCTGGTGGGCACCTTCCTGATCCTCAACACCTTCTCGATCATCGTGGCGCAGCGCACCCGGGAGTTGGCGCTGATGCGCGCCGTCGGGGCGAGCGGACGCCAGATCATCGGCTCGGTGGTGCTGGAGGCCGTCGCGGTGGGGCTGGTCGCCTCGGTGCTGGGCCTCGGCGCGGGCATCGGCATCGGCGCGCTGCTGGCGTACCTGTTCGGCACCTTCGCCGGGGGGCTGACCCTGGCGGGGATCGGCGTACCCCTCTCCGCCGTCATCGGCGCGTTCGCCGTCGGCCTCGTGATCACCGTGGTGGCGGCGCTGCTGCCGGCGCTGCGGGCGTCGCGGATCCCGCCGATCGCGGCGATGCAGGACGTGGCCACCCCCGACCGGCCGCTGACCAAGATCACCGTGGCCGGGGCGATCGTCACGGCCGTGGGCGGCGCGCTGCTGGCCCTCGGGCTCACCGGCAACGCCGGGGGCAGCACCCTGGCCACCATCCTCGGCGGGGTGCTGTTCGCCTTCATCGGCGTGGCCCTGCTGACGCCGCTGATCAGCCGGCCGGTGGTGAGCCTGCTCGGCGCGATCTTCGCCTGGTCGGTGCCGGGCAAGCTGGGACGGCTCAACTCGGGGCGCAACCCGCGCCGCACCGCCATCACCGCCGCCGCGCTGATGGTCGGCATCGCCCTGGTCACCGGGGTGACGGTGATCCTGGACTCGGCGAAGAGCAGCATCGGCGGGCTCGCCCAGGACAGCCTGAAGGCGGAACTGGTGATCGCCGGGGCGCAGAGCGGCCCCCGCCCGCCGAGCTTCGACCCGGCGGTGCTGGAGAAGGCCGCCGCGATCCCCGGGGTGCGCCTGGTCGACGGCGAGTACGGCGACCTGGCGATGGTCGGCGGCGAACGCACCTGGGTGGCGGCCAGCAGTGACGTCGCCGCGCTGCGGCAGATCTTCGGCGCCGAGCCCACCGCCGGCGACATCGACCGGCTGGCGCCGGACGCGATGCTGGTCAGCTCGGACACGGCGACGGCCCGCGGCCTCTCGGTCGGCTCGAAGGTGCCGGTGCAGACCTCGCGGGGCGAGGCGCGCACCTACACGGTGACCGGCATCTACGCCAGCTCCCAACTGACGAACCCGGTGGTGCTGCCGGCGCAGGCGGCACGCGACTTCACCATCCCGCAGCCGATCCAGGGCTTCATCCAGCTGGCGCCGGGCACCCGGGTGGCCGACGTGCAGCCGCAGATCGAGGCGCTGCTCGCCGACTCCCCCGAGGTGTCGGTGGCCGACCGGGAGGCGTTCATCGAGCAGCAGGCCGGCCAGTTGGACGGGCTGCTCACGATGATCCAGATCCTGCTGGCGCTGGCCATCGTGATCGCCGTGCTCGGCATCATCAACACCCTGGCGCTGTCGGTGCTGGAGCGCACCCGCGAGCTGGGGCTGCTGCGGGCCATCGGCCTGCGGCGGGCGCAGACCATGCGGATGATCACCGTGGAGGCGGTGGTGATCTCGGTGTTCGGCGCGCTGCTCGGCGTGGTCGTCGGCGCCGGCCTCGGCGCGGCCGTGGTCGAGGCGCTGCGCGACGAGGGGATCACCGACCTGGTGCTGCCCTGGACGCAGATGGGGATCTTCCTGGGCCTCGCCGCGATCGTGGGGGTGGTCGCGGCGGCGCTGCCGGCGGTGCGGGCCGCCCGGATCAACGTGCTGGGCGCCATCGCCCACGACTGATCCCGACGCGCGACGAGGGCCCCGTCGGTCGGCGGGGCCCTCGTCGTCTCAGCCGACGGGTGGCGGCGCGCCGAGCAGGGCCGCCAGCAGCTCCAGGTCCGCGCCGGTCAGGCTCTCCAACTGGTGTACGCCGTCCAGCGGCCCGATCGGCACCTCCGCCGGCACGGCCAGCACCGCCGCGCCGGCGGCGAGCGCGCTCGCCACCCCCGTCGGGGAGTCCTCGATCGCCACGCAGCGGGCGATCGGCACGCCGAGCAGCCGGGCGGCGGTGAGGTACGGCTCGGGGTGCGGCTTGGCCGCGTCGACCTCGTCGCCGCAGACGATGGCGTCGAAGCTGTCTCGCCCGAGGGTGTCCAGCGCCACCTCCACCAGCGGCCGGCCGCTGGAGGTCACCAGCGCGGTCGGGATGCCCGCCGCCCGGACGGCCCGCAGCAGGTTCAGCGCGCCGGGGCGCCAGCGCAGCCCGGTGCGGAACAGCTCCAGGATGCGGGCGTTGATCCACGCCGCGCTGGCCTCGGGATCGCGCCCCGGCTGGCCCAGGTCGTCGTGCAGGATGCGCATCGACGCGGCCATGGCGGTGCCGATCATCGCCTTGCGGGCGGGGTCGGAGAGGGTGCCGCCGTACTCGGCTGCCAGCTCGTGCAGCGCGACGTCCCACAGCTTCTCGCTGTCGACCAGGGTGCCGTCCATGTCGAAGAGCACGGCGGCCAGGTGGTGGCTGTTCAGCGGGTCCTCCCTCGGGTGGCTACCCGGGGATCCTCTCAGTCGGCACGACACCGGCGCGCGCTGCGGTGTCGCGGGGTGACCTGGCCGACGGGTTGCGCCCACACGCGAGACTCGGAGACAACCGGTCGCCGGCACGGCGGCCCCTCGCGCGGAGGTCGCCATGCGCGTCCGATCCCTGGTCTCCCGGTGCACCGTGGTCCTGCTCGCCGCCGCCGTCGCGATCTGGCCGGCGGGGCCGGCCGCCGCGGCGAGCCTGCCGTTGGAACGCTGCTACGACCTGGAGACCCCCCAGCACGAGGATGAACGGGACTGGTTCGCGCCGGGCAACGTGCACACCACGTGGCCCTCGCCGGTGGGCATGGTCGACCGGGACGTGTTCCGGGTGTCGGCCCTGGGCACGATCCGCATCGACCACTGGGGCACCCGGAAGTCCATCTCCGGCGAGCTGCCGCTGGCCGGCAGCGGCTGGCCCGCGCCGGAGGCCCCCCGGTACGCGCTGATCGCCAAGGTGACGTCGGGGTCCATGCTGGTGCTGAGCAACGGGCTGACCTACACCTCCGGCCGGTGGTTCCCGGTCGGCGCCAACAGCGGCTGCATGCTCTACTCCAACGGCGGTGCGCCGTCGCGGCTCATCTTCTCCTTCAACGACCCGAACCTCGGCGACAACGGCGGCGGGGCGTCGGTGTGGGTACGACAGTGGTGGAACTGACTGCTGCCGGGCCGTCTCAGCTGAGGTCGCAGGCGGCCAGGGAGCGCTCGTAGCCGCGGAAGAACGACTCGGTGCGCTGCTCGGCGGTGCCGTGCGCGCCCTCGGCGAACCAGGGCTGGTCGGGGGCGTCACCGACGGCCAGCAGCCCCTCGCGGAACTCCTCCAGGTCGCCGTCGGCGAGCCGCAGCGCCTTCGCGCGTACCGAGTCGCCGAGGTAGGCCCCCGCCATGCAGTCGGCCTGCAACTCCTGCTGGATGGTGTAGGAGTAGCGGATGCCGAGGCGGGCCTGGACGCCGTGCGCGTACTCGTGGCCGAGCAGGTAGAACACGAAGGCGTCGCCGACCTGGCGGAACGCGGCCACCGACCAGTTCACGTCGTAGGCGATGAAGTCGCCCGCCGAGCAGTAGACGGCGTTGTTGCGCGGTAGTGGCTGCCCGCCGCAGGAGACCTCGCCGGCCCGCTGGTACGGGATGATCCGGCGGATCGGGCGGAACCGCTGACCGGACGCCCGGAACTGGGCGGCCCAGTACCGCTCGGCGATGCTCTGCGCGTCGGCGACGTCCTGCCGGAACTCCGCGACGCTGGTGGTGCCGTCGGCCCGGGTCCGCTCGGCGCCCGCCGAGGACCCGCCGCCGGGGCGCGGCGGCGCCGGCTGCTGTCCCTCGGGTTCGGACACTCCGCCGACCGCGCACCCGGCCGCCACGACGAGGGCCACCAGCAGGCCGGCCAGCGAGCTTCGCGGTCGGCGTCCCACGCGCGTCCTCACAGTGCCCTCCCCGGCGTCGGCGTCGCGGCGTGCAGTACCCCCGTGGTGGGTCCCTCATGCCCGGACACGGACCTACCCGGCGGCGGGGCCGCGCCGGTCCACCGGCTGCGAGGACGGTCAGGGGCTCGCGGCGAGGAAGACGAACGCGGCGAGCAGCACCAGGTGCACGCCGCCCTGGAGCACGGTGGCCCGCCCCGGCACGACGGTCAGCACGCTGGTGACGACGGTGAGGGCGAGCAGGGTCACCTGGGTGCCGCCGAGGCCGAGCAGCAGCGGGCCCTCCAACCAGATCGACGCGATCGCTATCGCCGGGATGGTCAGCCCGATGCTGGCCATGGCCGAGCCGAGGGCCAGGTTCAGGCTGATCTGCACCCGGTCGCGGCGGGCGGCCCGGGCGGCGGCGAGCGTCTCGGGCAGCAGCACCAGCAGCGCGATGACCACCCCCACGAAGGACGGGGGCAGGTTCGCCCCGGCCACGGCCGACTCGATCGCCGGGGAGACCGACTTGGCGTCGCCCACCACGGCGACCAGTGCCACCAGCAGCAGTCCCAGGCTGAGCAGGGCGGCCCGGTCGGACGGCGGCTCGGCGTGCCCCTCGGTGTCGAGCACCCGCCCCTGGCTGTTGACGGGCAGGAAGTAGTCGCGGTGGCGGCCGGTCTGCACCATGACGAACAGGCCGTAGAGGGCGAGCGAGACCACGGCGGCGAAGGCGAGCTGCGCCGGGGTGAACTGCGGTCCCGGCCGGCTGGTGGTGAAGGTCGGCACCACGAGGCTCAGCGCGGCGAGGGTGGTCACGGTGGCCAGCGCCCCGCCGGTGCCCTCGGAGTTGAACACCGCCACCCGTCGGCGCAGCGCCCCGATCAGCAGCGACAGCCCGAGGATGCCGTTGCAGGTGATCATCACGGCGGCGAAGACGGTGTCGCGCGCGAGGGACTGCGTCTTCTCGCCGCCGCTGATCATGAGCGTGACGATCAGGGCCACCTCGATGACGGTGACGGCCACGGCGAGCACGAGCGAGCCGTACGGCTCCCCCACCCTGTGGGCCACCACCTCGGCGTGGTGCACGGCGGCCAGCACCGCGCCCGCCAGCAGCAGGGCCACCACCACCACGACGGGACCGGAGAGGTCACGCCCCCAGGTCATGATCAGCACCAGGATCGCCAGCAGCGGGACGAACACGGTCCAGTCGGTCAGACGCGAGCGAAACGGCGCGGCCATGCCCCAACCTTCGCAGAGCAGACGACCGGTTGAACGCGGACCGACGCGACGGGGTGCGACTCGGAGCCACCGTCCCCGGCCGGGGACGTCAGGTCGCGTCCGGCAGCCACGCCTCGAGTACGGCGGGCTCGGCGACCGCCTGCCGCACCTGCGTCCGCTCCGGCGCGGTCAGCGGCAGCGCCGCGAGCCGGGTGCCCCAGTCGGGCACCAGCTCCGGCTTCTCCAGCGCGAGCGACAGCTCGATCAACCCGGCCAGCGCCAACGCCTGCTCCACCGCCGGCGCGGCGTCGCCGTGCCGGCGCAGCCCCGAGTTGAGCGCCCGGAAGGCGGCCAGGTCGTCGCTCTTGAACTCCCGCAGGATCCGCGCGTTGTCGAGTACCCGGGCCAGGCCCTGCAACCGCTTCGCGCCGCCATACTCCAGCTCCGCCGGCTCGTCGCGCTGGATGAAGACGATGGTGTTCCCCGACGGGTCGACGACGCTGAACCGGGACGCGCCGGGGCGGTAGCGGGTCATCCGGGGGCGCCCCTTGGCGAGCACCTTGCCGTGGGTGCGGCGCATCGCCTCGCTGAACGCCGCGTGGTAGGGCGCGACCGCGTCGACCATCACCAGGCAACCGCCGGTGCTCTCGGCCGACGGGTCCACGCCGCTCGGCGCGCCGCCGTAGTGCAACTCGAACCCGCTCCAGCGGAACGCCAGGTAGAGGTACGGCCTCGTCTGCTCGTAGGTGACCTCGAAGCCGAGCGCGCGCCAGAACGCCAGGGTCTCCTCCGCCGACACACAGTGCAGCAACGGCACCGTGGTCTCGTTCGGCTGGATGCGATGCTCGGTCATCGGTGCGCCCCAATCCCCGTCGACGGCCCGGCCATTGTGCCAGCGCGCCGGACGTGACGTGTGCCCCTCGGCGGTGCCCGGCCGGTCGGCGCGCGGCCGGCCGGGAGGGCGTAGGCTGGGGGCATCCCGGAAACGACGGCATCCCACTCCTGAGGGTGCCCGCCACGCCGGCTCCGCCCGAGGGCACGCGACGTCCGCCCCGATCCGACGGTCATTCGGCCCGCCTCGATCACCGCGTCCTTCGCGGTGGCACGACGCATCATCTCCGGGAAGTCCTTCTCACCTGCCCGCGGCCGAGGGTGCCGTTAACCCACGCGACGCTCGCGGTCGATACCACGGTGACCGGCACCGCCCGTACCGCACCGCGAGGGCGCCCCCGAGCGGGGCAACCGACGATCCGACCGGGCGAGTCGGCGCACCGACCGGCCGGGATGCCCGCCCCGACGGCGCCCCCGCAGCGGCGCACCGGCGACCTTCCCACCATCACCACCAAGGAGCAGAGCATGACAGTTTCCCGGCACACGATCGTCGCCGTGCTGCGTCGGCGCGGCCAGCACACCAGGGCCGACTGGGTCGAACGGGAACTGCCGGCGCAGGTCGACACCACCCGGCACGCCGGGCTGCTCGCGACCCTGCGTCTCGACCCCGCCGAACTGGACGGGTCGACGACACGGTGAGAGTGGCCCTGCTGGGCCCGGTGGCCTGGCGGACGCCGCCGCGCCACTACGGCCCGTGGGAACAGGTGACCGGCCTCCTGGCCGAAGGCCTCGTCGCGCGGGGTGTGGACGTGACGCTCTTCGCCACGTTGGATTCGCTCACCTCCGCCGCGCTGGACGGGGTGTGCCCGCGCGGCCATGCCGAGGATCAGGGCATGGACGGACTGGCCACGCTCGGCGCGCTGATCCGCTCCGCCGACGTGGTCGTGCTGCCCTCCGACTCGACCGAACAGGTGACCTCCGGCGTCCTGACCGAAGCGGTGGCCGCCGGTGTCCCCGTCGTCGCCACGCCCTTCCCGCACGCCGTCGGCCTGCTCACCGGCGGCCCGGGGCTGTCACCCACGGCGTCGGTCCGATGCGCCGCTACGCCATCGGGGCCCTGCTGCTCGACCTGCACCGGCCGGAGCGGGTCCTCGCGGAACTGCCCGGGCCGCTGCTGGCCCCGACGACACTGAGCGCGAAGGATACGTGACGAACGTCGTCTACTCCTGCGGCGGCCTGCTCCACGACGGGCTGCTCTGGCTGCTGTACGGGGCCAGCGACGCCCGGGTCGGCTTCGCCACCGTACCCCTCGACGCGCTCGTCGAGGCGACGGTCGACCACCGTTCCGGCTGAGCGCCGACCGGCCGGTGCGGCACCGCCCGGCGGACCTGCCGGCCGGGGACCTCATCGACCCCGAGCCGATCGATCGCACGAAGCCGTCACCTGACGGCACCCTTGTGGAAGGTGCCGTCGGGTGACGGAAACTCATGCCCTAGCGGTGCGGGCCCCGGCTGCCGGTGACCGGCAGCCGGGGCCCACCCCCGTCAGGCCTAGGAGGTTCTGCGGCGGTAGAGGAAGAGCAGGCTCGCGCCGGTGGCGACGGCGAGGCTGCCGAGGCCCGTCAGCACGGGGACCAGCGCGCCACCGCCGCTACCACCGGTCACCGGCAGCTGCGTGCGGCTCGGGGTCGGGAACCCGGTCGGGGTGCCCGTGGGCTGTCCGGTCGGAGTGCCTGTGGGGCTTCCGGTGGGCTGGCCGGTCGGGGTGCCCGTGGGGGTACCGGTCGGCGTGCCCGTCGGAGTGCCGGTCGGCGTGCCCGTCGGAGTGCCGGTAGGGGTGCCGGTCGGCGTGCCCGTCGGAGTACCGGTGGGCTGGCCCGTCGGCGTGCCCGTGGGGGTGGTGGTCGGGCTTCCTGTCGGCTGGAGGCAGACGGGGGCGTTGATGGTGTTGGTGTCGAGGGTGACGGCACCGGTCCGGGCCAGGGCTCGGCCCTGCAGGGTCGCGCCGGTGTTCATGCTGATCGAGGTCTGGGCCAGGATGTTGCCCATGAACCGTGTACCGGTGCCGAGAGTCGCCGAGCTGCCCACCTGCCAGTAGACGTTGCAGGGCGAGGCGCCGTTGATGAACACGATGCTGCTGTTCGAGGCGGTGATGAGGGTGGAGGCGATCTGGAAGATGAACACCGCCGCCGGGTCGCCCTGGCTGTTGAGCGTCAGCTGGCCGGTCAGTTGCGCGGCCCCGATGCGGTACACCCCCGGGGTGAGCGTGGCACCGCCGAGTTCCGCCGGCAGGTTGGTGAAGGGAGTCCGACCGGCGGCGTCGTTGTACGCGGTGGTCAGGTCATCCTTGGCTTGCAGTGCGACGGCGTCGCCGAGGTGGATCTCGCCGCCGACGACGCCGGGCGGGAAGCCGGGCGCGGTGTTGCCGGGGTAGACGCCGAGGCTCTGCGCCAGGAAGCTCGGACCGGTGTTGGTCACGGTGGAGCCGGCCAGTACGGAGAAGTTCGCCGCTGTGCCCAGGCCGACCGGTGCCTCGGCGGCGCTGGCGCCGGTGCCACTGACGATCAGCACGGCGACGGCCGCGCTGGCGGCGGCGACGGCCGCGAGCGCCGGCATTGCCGCGCGCCGGAGATGACGGATTCGGGTGACTGTCACGATGAGGCCCTCTCATGGTGCGTCTCCGGCCCGCGCTGTCGGGACAGCAGGCCGAGAGCCACACAAGTGCAAATATAGGTAAATCGGACTTTTGCATATCCATGGTCGCAATGCTCTGATAACCCCTGAAATCGTCGCTGCACCGACCGGCAGGGCCGTGCCTCGGGGTGTGCGGCACGCAGCAGCCGCCCCGGCCGCCTTCGGCCGCTTCTACCGCCGTCTCGCCCCTGCCGTCTTCGCCGAGGTCCGGGGGAGCCTCGGCGGCCCGGCGCCCACGGTCGCGGCGACCCGGGCGGTCTTCGTCGAGGTGTGACGGATCGCGCCGCCACCGCACGGCAACCCGGAGGCGGGCTTGGCCCCGGCCAGCCGCAACCGGCCACTGTCCGATCTGGCGCGGGCGATCGTCGTCGGTTCCGAGCAGCTCCCACCGGCACGGCCGACTCGACGGCCTGCCTGAGCATCGGCTCAGCCGCCGGCGGCGTCCTCCTCGTCGGGTTCCGCCAGGCTCCGTCCCGTGGTGCGCGGACCCCGGACAGCGCATACGGTGAGGCTGTCGCCCGGGTCCCCGACGTGCCGGGCAGCCGCGAGCGGTCGCTGCGCCACCTCGCCGCGTTGGACACCGCGACGATCCCGCTCGCGCGAGGCTACGAGCCCGGATCATCGAGAGCGGCCTGCCGATGGCCGACCGGCTGGCCCGCCGGTACGGTCCTGCTGTTCAGCTCCTGGGCCCGGCGCGGTACCCGCATCGCCACGTGGTGTCGCGGAAGTGCCGACGCAGGGCACCGAGAATGCTCGGGACCGCGTAGCCGGAGAAGGACAGGCCTCGCTCGACGTCGAACCCGTCGACCGCTCTGACCAGGGCCAGCGCCGCAACCTGCGCCAGGTCGTCGTACGGCTCGCCGCGTCCGTGCGCGCCGTGACGGCCGAGTTGACGCGGTCTCGGGGCCACCATCCGAGTGCCGCGGAACTTGCCGACCACCTTGAGGTGCGCGTCGAGGAGGTCCAGGCCACCGCCCTCGCGGCGCAGGCCTACCGGCTGATGTCGCTCGACGCGCCGCGTCACGACACCGACGACCTCGGGACGCTCGCGCTCATCGGTGCCGTCGACCCCGCCTTCGCCCGGGTGGACGATCACCTCGTACTGCGGTCGCTCCTGGCAGACCTCCCCGCGGGAGCGTCGGATCCTGACGCTGCGCTTCCACGGTCAACTGACCCAGAAGCTGATCGCCGAGCGATGCGGGCTGTCGCAGATGCACGTGTCACGGCTGCTGAAGCAGGCCCTCGCCCGGCTCCGTGCCGGCATGCCGCGCTGACCGTCCCCGGCCCGCGGCGCGTCGCCGGCCCGAATGCCCCGACCGTGTCGAATGCGCCGAATCGCCACCCACTGCCCCTGCGCGGTCCCCACGATGAGAGCAAGGTCGGATTCCAACCGAGAGGGGTAGTGCGGCATGAGGCGTCGACGTAGCAGGAGGGTCCCGCTGATGCAGGCGGCGGCGATGTCCCTGGCAGCGGTGGTGGCGGCGGCGGCCGTCGTACGGGCTCGGCGCCGTCGCGCCGTGGGCGACACGATGGGCGGCGATCTTCCTGCCCTGCGCGACGGCGCGTTCGCCGACGCGAGCACGGTCGGGATGCCGGTCCCCGACGGCGCGGCCGGCCGGGACAAGCAGAAGGTGCCATCGGCAGCCGCAGCACGATGAGGACGGGGAGCGCCGCCCCGCGACCAGGCAGGCAGCGCGCCGGCCCGGCGTGACCAGGCGGCGCCCGCCCGACGGCCCTGGACGAACGCGCCCCCGGCACGACGTGCCGAACTGCTCGTGGAGGTGACGGCGGATGAGTGACCCGCCCAGCGGCGCCCGGGCGAGGTTGACCGTCGAGGTGGACACGCCGGCGCCGGCGCCGCGACAGTCGGCGGCGCGGGCGCAATGGCGCTGTTCGGGACGGGAACGCTCGTCGTCGCGCTCCTCCTGGTCCTCCCCGGGTTCGTGCCGGCGTGGGTGGCCGCGCTGGTCGTCGCGGTGGCTCTCTTCGCGACGGCCGGGCTGTTCGTGCTGTCCGGAAAGAAGCAGGTGAAGCAGATGATGCCCGTCAAGCCGGAGTCGACGCTGCACAGCGTGCGCGGACGCGGAGTCGGTGCGGCAGACGGCCAGGGAGGGACGGGGGCGATGACCCCGACCGGCGGCGCGGGGCACGACGGAGCAGCCCGTCCGCTTCGCGACCGGCTGGGCGGGATCGGATCGGTCGTCCGCCGACACCCCCTCCTGGTCGTGGTCGTCGCCACCACCGTTGGTCTCGTCGTGACGATGCGCCAGTACGAGCGTCGACCATGAGCGACGCCACCCTCGACACCCAACGCCACGGTGGCAGCCAGTACGCCGAGCTGTCACGCGTGATCCGGCGCGCGGGCCTGCTCGATCGCCGGCGTCGTTACTACGCGCTGCGCATCGGCGCCCTCGGCGGGTGCTACGTCGGCGCGTGGACGCTGTTCGGGTGGCTCGGTGAGTCGTGGTGGCAGCTGGGCGTCGCAGCCGTCCTGGCGGTGGTCTTCGCGCAGGCCGGGTTCATCGGTCACGACGCCGGTCACCGCCAGATCTTCCGTACCCGGCGCGCCAACGACCTGGTCGGCCTGCTGCACGGCAATCTCCTGATCGGCCTCAGTTACGGCTGGTGGATCGACAAGCACAACCGCCATCACGCGCACCCCAACACCGAGGGGCACGACCCGGACATCGTCGTCCGGCCGTTGTCGTTCACCCCGGAGCAGGCGCGGGGGCAGCGCGGGCCGGGCGCGGTGGTGGTCCGGTACCAGGCGTACCTGTTCTTTCCGCTGCTGCTGCTGGAGGGCCTGCACCTGCACGCCAACAGCGTCAAGGCGGTCGTCGGCCCGGGTCGGCTCAGGCGACGGCCCGCGGAGGCCGCGCTGCTGGCCCTGCACGTCGTCGGATATCTCGGGGCCGTGCTGCTCGTGCTGAGCCCGGCGCAGGCCGTCGCGTTCGTCCTCGTCAACCAGGGCCTGCTCGGGCTCTACCTCGGCAGCGCCTTCGCGCCCAACCACAAGGGCATGCCGATCCTCGCCGCCGACGACCGGCTCGACTACCTCCGACGCCAGGTGCTCACCTCCCGCAACGTGCGCGGCAACTGGTTCATCGACGCCCTGCTCGGCGGCCTGAACTACCAGATCGAGCACCACCTCTTCCCCAGCATGCCGCGACCCAACCTCCGTCGCGCCCGGCCACTGGTCCGCCAGTTCTGCGCCGACCACGCCATCCCCTACCACGAGACCAGCCTGACGCGTTCGTGGGCCCAGGTGCTGGGGCACCTGCACGCGGTCGGATCGAGTCGGCCGGCCGACGACGTCGGCCCCCGCTGAGACACGGCCGGGAGGCGGTTCCCGGGCCGGTCGACGGGCGCGGGATGCGCCGACATCCGTGCGGTGACGTACAGTTCCGGGTCGGACTTGGCGTGGGCCGGGAAGACACGGCGCGGAAACGGGACGAGACAGCGACGGCATGGCGGCGGACAAAATTACGGAAACCGGTCAGGACGGTATCGACCAGGGCCGGCTGGAGATCTGTCTCAGCGTCTTCGAGGCGTTGGAGGACCTTCCTCCCGATCACCCCGACGTGGTGCGCGTGCAGCGGGCCACGGCGAGGCTCTACAAGGTGATCAAACAGCGCCGGCGGGAGGAGCGGCGCGACGCGATCGCGGCGGCGGACCGCGCGGTGACGGCCGCCACCGCCACCGGCGCCCCGGGCCGGATCGACGACGAGACCCAGGGGATTCCGCTCGCCTCCCCCACCGAGGGCACCACGGCCGGCTTCCTGCACAACCCGCGCGGCTGCTACGTCTGCAAGCAGCGCTACCGCGAGGTGGACGCCTTCTACCACCAGCTCTGCCCGACCTGCGCGGCGCTCAACCGGGAGCGCCGCGACGCCCGCACCGACCTGACCGGCCGGCGGGCGCTGCTCACCGGCGGCCGAGCCAAGATCGGCATGTACATCGCGCTGCGGCTGCTGCGCGACGGCGCCCACACCACGGTCACCACCCGGTTCCCGCACGACGCGGTGCGCCGGTTCGCGGCGATGCCCGACAGCGCGGAGTGGCTGCACCGGCTGCGGGTCGTCGGGATCGACCTGCGCGATCCCGCCCAGGTGATCGCGCTCGCCGACTCGGTCAGCAGCCAGGGCCCGCTCGACATCCTGATCAACAATGCGGCGCAGACCGTGCGGCGCAGCCCCGGGGCGTACGCGCAGCTCGTCGCCGCGGAGGCTGCGGCCCTGCCGGACGGCCCCCTGCCGGAGATCGTCACGTTCGCCAAGCCGGCCGGCGGGAGCGACCCGACGGGCAGCCTGACCGCCGCGCCGCAGTCGACCCCGCTCACCCCGCACGCGCTCACGGCGCTCGCGCTGACCAGTGGCTCCGCCTCGCCGGAACGGATCGCGGCGGCCACCGCCATCGACGCCGGCGGCCTGGTGCCGGACCTCGACCCGGTCAACAGCTGGGTGCAGCGGGTGCAGGAGGTCGACCCGGTGGAGCTGCTGGAAGTGCAGCTGTGCAACGTGACGGCCCCGTTCGTGCTGGTCAGCCGCCTGCGGGCGGCGATGGCCGCGGCACCGGCCCGCCGCAAGTACGTCGTGAACGTCTCGGCGATGGAGGGCCAGTTCGGCCGCGGCTACAAGGGCCCGGGGCACCCGCACACCAACATGGCCAAGGCGGCGCTGAACATGCTGACCCGCACCAGCGCCCAGGAGATGCTGACCGACGGCATCCTGATGACCAGCGTCGACACCGGCTGGATCACCGACGAGCGTCCGCACCCGACGAAGATGCGGCTGGCGGACGCCGGCTTCCACGCCCCGCTGGACCTGGTCGACGGCGCGGCCCGGGTGTACGACCCGATCGTCCGTGGCGAGCAGGGCGAGGACCTGTACGGCTGCTTCCTGAAGGACTACGCGCCCTGCGCCTGGTGACCGGCACGTCCATCGATCGAGACTATTGCCAACCGTCGATCCGCTGTGTAAAAGTTCTTCACTGATTTCATCCTCGTGTAAAAATTCTTCGAGGGAGACCGGATGAAGAGGACCACCACCTGGCTGATGAGCCTCGCCACCACGGCGGCGCTCACCACCGCGCTCGGCTCGGCGGCCGCGGCGGAGTCGACGCCGGCCCCACCGCCGCAGCCGCAGTCCGTGGCGGTGTCGGCCGTCGGTCCGCAGCCCGGCACCTTCGTCGGTAAGGGCTTCGACACCTGCGCCGCCCCGTCGCAGTCGGCGATGAACGCCTGGCGGGCCAGCTCGCCGTACCGCGCGGTGGGCATCTACATCAGCGGAGCCAGCCGCACCTGTGCGCAGCCCAACCTGACGGCGACCTGGGTCACCAACCAGACCGCCAACGGCTGGCGGCTCATCCCCATCGAGCTCGGCTACCAGGCGCCCTGCGGCACCCGCGCGCCGAAGATGTCCGCCGACCCCGCCACCGCGCGCTCGCAGGGCCGCACCGCCGCCGACAGCGCCGCCAGCGCCGCGCAGGCGCTGGGCATCGGCGCCGGCAGCACCATCTACAACGACATCGAGCACTACCCGACGTCCGCGTCGTGCCGCGCCGCGGTGCTGTCGTTCCTGTCCGGGTGGGTCGAGCGGTTGCACACCAAGGGCTACCTCGCCGGCATGTACTCCAGCGGATCCTCCGGCATCAGGGACGTCTGCCTGGAGTACAACAACGCGAGCTACACCAGGCTGGACCAGATCTGGATCGCCTGGTGGAACGGCGTGGCCGACACCGACGCCGGGAGCTACTGCTCCGACGCCTACTACGCGAACCACCAGCGGTTGCACCAGTACGCCGGGGACGTGACGGAGACCTGGGGCGGCGTGACGATGAAGATCGACCGCAACTACCTGGACGTCAGCACGTCGCAGCAGCCGCCCCCGCAGCAGTGGACCACCACGATCGACAACACCACGTCCGGCCGGTTCACGGCGAGCGCCAACTGGAGCACGTCGGCGTACTCCGGGCAGCGCTTCGGCACCGACTACCGGTTCGCGAACCCGACCTCGGCCAGCGACGTCGCCTGGTACCGGGCGAACATCCCCGAGACGGGGACGTACGAGATCTCGGTCTGGTACCCGGCCGACCCCGGGTACAACGGCCAGACGCCGTACATCGTCGCCACCGCCTCGGGCAACCGGACGGTGCCGGTCGACCAGCGCGTCAACGGCGGTCGGTGGGTGTCGATCGGCGTGTTCACCCTCGCGGCCGGCGACGCCAACAAGGTCGGGGTGAGCCGCTGGACCAGTGGCAGCGGCTACGTGGTCGCCGACGCCGTACGCATCACCCGCGCCTGAGCGGAGTGCTACCCGGATCGACGCGTCGGTCCGGGTAGCACTCGCCCAGCTCGATCTCGGCCCGTACGGCGAACTCGCGCAGCTTCGTCATCGCCTCGTCCGGCCCGCCGGTGGCCTGCACCATCGCCGACTGGGCCAGGACGATCAGCGCCTCGACGGCCTCCTGCGGTCGGGGGTTGACCAGGGCCGCCACCTGGACCATGTCGTCGTCGAAGTAGGCCAGCAGGATCCGGCTCGCCAGCCCGATGGTCCGGGCGGTGTCCCGCGACAGCTCACTCGCCTCGCCTGACGTCACGTTCCGCTCCTCCCCACACCACCGCGCGCCCCCGACAGGAACCCGGCCCGAGCGCTGCCGGACATCCGGGCCGGTGCGGGCATCCCCACTCTGCACGGTCCGCGCCACCGCCCCGGCGTGCGGCGGGGTGCCGCGGACGGGGCCGGGTTCCGCCGTCGGCCGGCGGGGCTGGGACGGTGGGGAGAAATCGATTGCCTGCCCTATAGGATCTCAGGCGGACACTCTCGGACGGCGGGTCGCGACGCACGGTGGCGCTCGCGCGTGTGGCCGCCTCCGGGGCCGACGCGGGACCGAGCGTACGACACCGACAGGGGCGGCCACATGACGACCATCTATGACGTGGCTCGGGTGGCCGAGGTCTCGGCGTCGACGGTGTCCCGGGTGCTCAACGGGCACTCGTCGGTGGATCCGGACCTGGCGGCGCGGGTACGCCAGGCGATGCTCGACCTGGACTACCGGCCCAACGCGGTGGCCCGCAGCCTGCGCCGGCAGCGCACCAGCCTCTGGGCGGTCATCATCTCCGACATCGGCAACCCGTTCTTCACCTCGCTGGTGCGCGGCATCGAGGACGTGGCGCAGGAGGCCGGCTTCTCCGTGGTGCTCTGCAACGGCGACGAGGATCCCGACAAGGAGACCCGCTACGTGACGGCGGCCCTGGCCGAACGCATGGCCGGGGTGATCATCTCGCCGTCGGGGCGACCGGCCCTGATCAACCGGCTCACCGAGGCCGGGATGCCGGTCGTGGCCATCGACCGGCAGCCCCATGGGGTGGCCGTGGACACCGTCCTGGTCGACAACGTCCACGGCGCCGAGACGGCCACCGCCCACCTGGTCGACGGCGGCTACCGCCGGATCGCCTGCATCACGGGCCCGCGCCGGATCTCCACCGCCGTGCAGCGGCTGCGCGGCTACCAGCAGGCCCTGCGCGCGGCTGGCCGGAGCGTGCCGGAGGACATGGTCCGCCACGCCGACTTCCGCGAGGACGGCGGCTACCGGGCCATGGCGTCCCTGCTGGGCGCGGCCGAGCCGCCGGACGCGGTCTTCGTCACCAACAACCTGATGACCGTGGGCGCGATGCAGTGCCTGGTCGACAGAGGTGTCGCCGTGCCCGCCCGGTGCGGCGTGGTGGGGTTCGACGACATCCCCTGGGCCCACCTGGTGCGCCCCTCGCTGAGCACGGTCGCCCAGCCCACGTACGACCTGGGGCGGGCCGCGGCCTCGCTGCTCACCGAGCGGATCGCCAACCCCGCGAAGGCCTCCTCGACCGTGACCCTGCGGACCACCCTGCGGGTACGCGAAAGCTCGGTCCGCTCGCCGGGTGAGCCGGGCGGGCAGCCCACCGCCGGGCGGAGTGGGCTGCCCGCCCAGGCCCGCTGAACCCGCGCCGCAGGGCGCCCGGGATCACAGCGACACGTCACCGCACAGGTGCACCCGCACCCCGAGCGCGTCGAGCATCGCGGCCTTGACCCGCAGGGCGCGGTCGGCGGCGTCGGCGTCGTCGGCGTAGACCACGTTGACGTGGTTGGCCCTGTGCCGGGCCATCAACTGGTCGCGGCCCACGCCGTGCAGGACGGCGTGCATGATCGGCCACTGCGGGGTGGTGGCCCGCAGCCGACGCTGCGTCTCGGCGGCCGGCAGCTCCACCACGGTGCCCCGGCCCAGGTCGGCGTGCAGCACGCCGTCCATGATGAAGATCCGCGACCAGACGATCTCGCCCGGTCGGGAGACACCGCTCAGGGTGCCGCCGCCCAGCGGGAAGTACATCGGCGGCTGCCGCATGCTGTACGACCGGTCGTAGCCGCCGTTGTGCGCGGCGGGCACCGAGCCGGAGATCTCGAACACCCAGACGAAGTCCGGCCCGTACGACTCGCCCCAGCGGATGTCGTGCAGGGTGGTGGCCGGGTCCATCCCCATCGCGGTCCAGATCCGGTTCGTGACCAGCGAATCCACCGCGACGCCCTCGTCGACCTCGTTGAAGTGCGGCAGGGCCCGTCCCGCGTACAGCTCGCGCGAGCCGTCCCGGCTTCTCACCGGCGGCCGCAACACGTCGTTGAGCAGCCCCTCGGCCAGGTCGCTCGCCGGCACCGTGTCCTTGAGCCCCTGCTGGTACTGGATGCCGACCGCGTCCAGGCCGAAGTCGTCGGCGATGCGCAGCGCGGCGACGTACATCTTGAACTGGCTGAGCAGTTGGGCGTCGGTCAGTTCGGTGGCCTCGTCCGTGCCGGTGTGGAAGGTCATCCCGGCGGCGTCGAGCCACGCCCGCACCGCCTGCGCCTCCTCGTCCGGCACCCGCGACATCTCCGCCACCAGCGCGCTCTGCGACAGCCGTTCCTTGTAGACGCCGAGCGGGTTGAGCAGCTCGTCGTCGATGATCGCGTTGTACATGCCCATGCAGCCCTCGTCGAAGACGCCGATGACGGCCGGCCGGCGCCGGAGCTGCCGGGCCAGCGCCACGCCGAGCGCGACCTCGGGGTCGGACGGCAGCGGCGGCAGGTCCCGTACGTGGCTCTCGTCGTGGACCACCTCGCCGGTCTCCAGCCAGGCCTTGAGCCCGTTGCGGGCCCACTCGTCGGTGAAGTCCTCGCTCCACAGCGCCGAGTACCGCACGCCCGCCTTGGTGAGGCTGCCGGCGAGGTTCAGCAGGCCCACCAGGCCCGGAAACTCGCCGCTCCAGTTCGCCACGAGCAGGATCGGGCCCCGGTGGGCGCGCAGCCCGGCCAGCACGTGGTGGCTGTACTGCCACACCGCCTCGACGACGACGAGCGGGGCGTCGAGGGGGATCTGCTGGAAGACCTGGATGCCGGCGCGCTGGCTGTCGATGAAGCCGTGACCGGCCCGGTCGTCGACCGGGTGGGTCCGCCGGGTCTGCCAGCCCAGGGCGGTGACGGCGGCCGCGAGGTCCGACTCGAGGCGTTGCTGGGTCGGCCAACCGGTGACGTTCGCGGCGGGCCGCAGGTCGCCGCTGGCGACCGTGTAGACCGTCCGGGGGGCGGCGGCCGGCGGCTCGACCAGCACCGGCATGGTGTAGTTGCTCACGGGTTGACTTCCTCCATCGGCTCGTCGGTTCCTGGCTGGGGCGGGGTCGCGAGGCGCGCCTGGCGGGCCGCCAACGCGTGGGCCACGGACTTCGAGCCGGCGTACAGCTGCCGGTACAGCCCGTACAGCTCGTCGTAGTCGGCGGCGAGCGCGGCTCGCGGCTCGCGGACCTCCCGGATCGGGTTCCAGCGGTGGATGTCGACCGGCTGCACCGTCCCGGCGGCGAGGTACGCGGCGCCGTAGCTGGCGCCGATGGTGATCGACGGGACGTGCTGCGCCCGGCCGGTGACGTCCGAGACGATCTGCGTCCACAGGTCGCCCCGGGTGCCGCCGCCCACCGCCACGACGCGCCGGATGTCGCCGCCGGCCGCCTCGATGGTCTCGATGTTGTGGCGCACCGCCAGCCCGGTCGCCTCCAGCGCCGCGCGGTAGATGTCGCCGCGCCCGTGCGAGAGCGTCAGGCCGGCGATCACGCCACGGGCGTCGGGGTCGAGGATGGGGGTCCGCTCCCCGGCGAAGTACGGCAGCATCAGCAGCCCCCGCGCACCCGGCCCGGACCGCTCGGCCAAACGGAGCAGCTCGGGGTAGTCGGCGGCGTCGAACAGCTCCCGCAGCCATCCGGTGACCGCCCCGGAGGTAGCCATGCCGCCGGCCAGGTTGCGGGTGCCCGGCAGCGCGCCGACGGTGCCCCACAGCGACGGGCTGGTGAGCCCGTGCGGCACCGTGTGCACGAGGAACATCGTGGTGCCGTACATGAGCATCAGGTCGCCGACGCCCTGGGCGCCCACGCTGAGCGCCTCGGCCCAGGCGTCGATCGTCCCGGTCACGACCGGGGTGCCCGACGCCAGCCCGGTCGCCGCGGCGGCCCCGTCGGTGACGGTCCCGGCCACGTCGCCGGGCCACCGCAGCTCGGGCAGCTCCAGCCCCGGGGCGATCTCGTCGGCCCACGGCCGCAACCAGGTCTGGGCCGCGCAGTCGTACAGCGGGGTGCACTGGCTGGCCGAGTGCTGGTCGAGCAGGTAGCCGCCGGTCAGCTGGTGCACCAGCCAGGAACTCGGCATGAACAGCCGCCGGGCCCGGGCGAACAGCTCCGGCTCGGCGTCGGCGACCCAGGCGACCTTCGCCCCCGCCGCCTGGGTCGACAGCGCCGAGCCGCACCGGCGCAGGATCTCGTCGGCGCCGAAGCGCTCGGTGAGCCGGGCGATCTGCGGCGTGCAGCGGGTGTCCACGCCGTAGAGGACGGCCGGCCGCAGGGGCGTGCCGGCCGCGTCGGTGAGCAGCACGCACGGCCCCATGCCGCTGACCCCGACCGACACCACGTGGGCGTCGCGCGGGGCCAGCAGCTCACGGGTGAGGGCGACGAACTCGTCCCACCAGACGCGGCCGTCCATCTCCACCCAGCCGGGTCGCGGCCGGTCCACCCGGTGCTCCCGCACCGCGGAGCGCAGCACGCGCCCGGACAGGCCCACCAGGACGCCCTTGCTGCTGGACGTGCCGATGTCGACGCCGAGCACCGCGGCCACCGTCATGCCGGCCATCCCTCAATCTCCAGGTCCGGTCCCGGCCCGTCGGGCCGTGACGGGTCGGTGCTCAGGCGACGCCGCCGAGCTTCGCGTACGTCTCGGCGGCGTTCTCCTTCGTGACGCGCATCGTGTCGAGGGTGGTGGTACGCGGGACGTCCTCGGCGCAGTCGACGAGGATCCGGCGGGCCAGGTCGACGGCCTCCCGGCCACCCGTGGCGTACTGGAAGGTCGCCGCGAGCCGGCCCTGCTCGACGGCCTTGATGCCGCCCGACGGCACCGGCAGGGCGTCGATGCCGGTGAACTTCACCTTCGTGTGCAGCCCGGCCGCTTTCGCCGCCAGGTACGCGCCCTCGGCCATCGGGTCGTTGTGGGCGTACACGGCGGCGGCGTCGGGGTGGGCCTTGAGCAGCGCGTCGGCCACCGACTGGCCCTTCTCCCGCAGCCAGTCCCCCGGCTGGGAGGCGACGACCTCGATCTTCGGGTTGGCCGCGATGCCCTCCCGGAAGCCCTGGGCGCGTTCGGCCGCCGGCGTGGAGCCGGGCAGCCCGGCGATCTCGATGACCTTGCCGCCGTCGGGCAGCAGCGTCGTGGCGTAGAACTCGCCGGCGGCCCTGCCGATCGCGACGTTGTCCCCGCCGATGAAGGCCGTGTACGCCTCGCCCTCCACCTTGCGGTCGAGCACGATGACCGGGACCCCCCGGTCGTACGCCTTGCGCACCACGGCGGTCAGCGGCTTGGCCTCGTTCGGCGAGATGATCAGCAGGTCGATCTTCTGGGTGAGGAAGTTCTCCACGTCGGCGACCTGTTTGCTGTTGTCCTGCGCGGCGTCGGAGACCACCACGCTGAACCCGGGGACGGACTTCGCCGCCGCCTGCACGTCGTTGTTCATGACCTGCCGGTAGGGCTCGGCGTTGTTGGCCTGCGACATGCCGATCAGGAAGTCCTTGCCGGTGCCGCAGTTCCTGGCGGCGGCGTCGCGGCCGTCGGACGGCTTCTCCACGCTGCACGCGCTGGAGGCGGCGAGCGCGCCGGCGCACAGCAGGGCGAGAAGGACGGTACGGGTGCGCATGATGACGCTCCTTGTTCGGTGGCGGTTCAGACGATGCTGCGGCGGAGCTTCTGCAGCCCGGCGGCGGCCACGATCACCAGTCCCTTGATCAGTAGCTGCACGTTGGCGTCGATGTTGTTGAGCGCGAGGATGTTGTTGAGGATGCCGAGCAGCAGCGCCCCGGCGAGGGTGCCGCCCATCGAGCCGGTGCCCCCGGCGAGGCTGGTGCCGCCGATGACCACGGCGGCGATGGCGTCGAGTTCGTAACCGGCGCCGTCGTTGGGGCTGCCCTGGTTGAGCTGTCCCGCGTGGACGATGCCGGCGACGGCGGCGAGCAGGCCCGCGATGGCGAAGACCGCGACCTTGACGCGCAGCACGGGTACGCCGGAGAGGCGGGCCGCCTTCTCGTTGCCGCCGATGGCGTAGACGTGGCGGGCGAACGCGGTCTTGCGCAGCACGACGATCGCGGCCACCCCGATGCCGATGAACAGCACGGCCGGGACGGGCAGCACTCCGTTGATCGTGCCGTTGAGGATCTCGAACGCGGGGGGCGCCTCCTGCGGGCCGTCGCCGTAGGCGATCGGGATGCCGAGCCCGCCCGACCAGATCCGGGCGAGGCCACGCGCGACCTGGAGTCCGGCGAGGGTGACGATGAACGACTGGATGCCGAGCCGGGCCGTCGCGTAGCCCTGCAACGCGCCGAAGAGGGCGCCGATCAGCAGGACGACGGTGACCGCCGGGAGGATGCCGAGCCCCGAGTCGACCATCAGCGTCGCGGTGCCGACGGCGGACAGGCCGAGGATGGCGCCGACGGAGAGGTCGATGCCGCCGAGCAGGACGACGAACGTCATGCCGACCGCGATGATCCCGATCTCGGAGACGGCGCGGACGATGTTGCCGAGGTTCTCCGTGGACAGGAACAGGATCTCGCCGTCGCGGCGGGGCGAGACGGCGATGGCCAGTACGAACACCACCAGCAGCGCGAAGAGGCTCTGCACGGCGAAGAGCCGCTCGACGAGTTCGCCCCGGCCGCCGGGGCGGTGCCACCACCGGTCGCCGCCATCGGCCGTGCCGCCGCCGGCCGGCACCGGCGTGCCGGGCCCCTTCTCCGGTGCGCCCAGGTGGGTCATCGGTCGTCTCCTCCGGCGGACGCGCCGCCCGTCGCCGCGGTCAGGATGTCCTCGCCGGTGCACCCGTCGGCCGGCAGTTCGGCGACGGCCCGCCCGCGCCGAAGGACCACGATCCGGTCGCAGACGCCGGTCAGCTCGGGCAGCTCCGACGAGGCGAGCAGGATGCCCATGCCGTCGTCGGCGAGCCGGCGCAGCAGCCGGTAGATCTCCGCCTTGGCGCCGACGTCGACGCCCCGGGTCGGCTCGTCGAGCAGCAGCAGGCGGGGACGGGTCAGTAGGTGCCGGGCGAAGACGACCTTCTGCTGGTTGCCGCCGGAGAGCGAGCCGACCGGCGCGGCGGCCGACGACGTCCTGATCGCCAGGGCGGCGACCTGCTGGCGTACGGCGTCGCGCTCGCGCCCGCCGCGCACGAAGCCGGCGGTGGTGAGCCGGCGCAGGGCGGCCAGCACGATGCTGCGGCCCACGGGGTGTTCGAGGACCAGGGCGGAGCGGCGGCGGTCCTCCGGCACGAAGCCGACGCCGGCGCGCAGCGCGGCGCGGGGGCCGCGCGGGGCGTACGGGCGGCCGGCCAGCCGGACCTGGCCGCTGCGGCGACCGGGCGGACCGGCGCCGTACAGGGTCTCCAGCAGCTCGGTGCGGCCCGCCCCCATCAGCCCCGCCAGGCCGACGATCTCCCCGGCGCGGACGGTCAGGCTGACGCCGGCGGGTTCGCTGCGCCCGGGGCGGGTGCCCCGGGGCCGTACGGTGAGGTCGTCGACCTGGAGCACCGGGGGCCCGGCGGGGCGCTCGGCGGCGGCGGGTCCGACGTCGAACAGCGCCTGCGCCGGGCGGCCCACCATGAGCGTGATGATCCGCTGCCGGTCGGCGCGGTCCGGGCGCAGCGTGCCGGCCACCTCGCCGTTGCGCAGGACGGTGGCCCGGTCGGCGATGTGCTCGATCTCCTCGAGCCGGTGGGAGATGTAGACGACGGCCACGCCGCGCTCGCGCAGCGCGCGGATGGTGGACATCAGCCGCCGCACCTCGGCGTCGGCGAGCGCGGCGGTCGGCTCGTCCATGATGAGCACGCGGGCGTCGAGGGAGAGCGCCTTGGCGATCTCGACGAGCTGCTGCTCGCCGACGCGCAGCGACCCGACGGGCCGGCGCGGGTCGATCTCGGCACCGAGGGGGCCCAGCCAGTCGCGGGCGGTGCGGGTCATGGCGCGCCGGTCGAGCGTCCGCAGCCGGGTGCGCGGCTCCCGGCCGAGCACGAGGTTCTCGGCGACGGAGAGCGCCGGCACGAGGTCGAGTTCCTGGTGGATGGTGGCGATGCCGGCGGCCTGGGCGGCGGCCGGGCCGGCGAAGCGTACGGGGTCGCCGCCGATCGAGATCTCCCCGTCGTAGTCGGTGACGACGCCCGACAGGATGTTGATCAGGGTGGACTTGCCGGCCCCGTTCTCCCCCAGCAGGGCGTGCACCTCGCCGGCGCGCAGGACGAGGTCCACGCCGCGCAGGGCGTGCACGCCGCCGAAGCGCTTCGCGATGCCGGACATGGCGACGACGACCTGGTCGCTCATGCGGGCCTCCGGAGAGAGATCGGAAATCGATTTCTGGCAACATAGAGGAGCGTCGAAGTGGTGTCAACGCCCCCTCAGGGCACCGCGTTGACCGCCGCGTGCACGGTCTCGGCGAACGCGGTGTCCCGCCCCAGCCCGCTGGCGGCGAACCGCCACGTCCCGCCCGGGTACGCCCCCGGCGGCCACGCCATGCCCCCGTTGCGCCACAGCGGCTGCCAGGCCGCCATCGCGTGACCGGCGTCGTACCAGGTGTTGTCGCCGCGCCACGCCGAGGCCCAGCGGTGCGCGGCCACGAGGGACAGGTACGCCCCGGAGGTCATCGACCACGTCGGCATCCCGGTCACGTCCCCGGTCGGGCGGGCCGCCACGGCGGGGTCGCCCACCGACGGCAGGGCGCCGTCGACGTTGAACGCGACCTCCCACACCGGCGCCGTCGTCGGGCCGGTCACCGACCAGGTGACGTCGCTCTGCAACGCCGGCCCGGTCCAGCGCGGCGCCACCGTCAGCAGCCAGTCGGCGGTGACCGGCTCGTCGCCCATGCGCATGCCGACCAGGTTGATCCGGGAGCCGTCGGCGGAGACGTCCACCCGCGCCGGCGGGCCCGCCCGGTCCGTCACGTCGAAGCGCCCGACCGCCAGGTAGGGCCCTGTCCCCCGGTGCGACGAGTCCAGCGCCGGCCGGTACGCCCCGCCGCCGGCCGGATCGACCGCCAGCGACGCGATGCGGGTGTACGGCCAGGTGCGCACGTCGGCGCGCAGGAAGCCGGTGCTCACCTGGTAGCCCCGGGCGACGACCTGAGTGGACCAGGTCAGCGGGGCGAGCCACAGCCCGCCCTGGCCCCAGCCGGCGTGGCTGAGGTACCAGGTGTCGCCGTCCACCACGACCTCGGCGGCGTGCGCGTCGAGCACGGTCACCTTCTCCGCCCCCTCGAAGCGCAGGGGGTCCCGGCTGCGGTAGACCGCCGTGCGCCGGTACGCCGCGCCGTAGTCGGTGCCGTCGCAGCAGACGAAGAGGTACCACCAGTCCCCCCGGCGCACCACGAACGGCGACTCCGTCTGCCCCGCCGCCCGGCCGGTGTGCGGCGACGCGTACGCCACGCCCCGCCCGCTCCACGTCCGCAGGTCGGTGCTGGTGCGGTACGCGACGACGTGGTTGCCGCCCTGCGGGTTCGAGGTCGCCGTGTAGTACATGACCCAGCGGTCACCGACGCGGGTCACCATCGGGTCGCGGCCCTCCCAGCCGTCGGTGAACAGCGGGTTGGCGGGGCTGCGGGTCCAGGTGAACAGGTCGGTCGAGGTGGCCAGGTGCATGCGGTAGTTCGCGTAGTCGGGGCTGCCGGCGGCGTAGAACATGTAGTAGGTGCCCTGGTCGTGGACGACGTGCGGGGCCCAGATCCACTGTTCGCCCCGCGCCGGGTCGGCCGTCAGCGCCGGTCGTTGCTTCGTCCACGGCCCGGTGGGCGTGGGCGCCGTGGCATGGCCGAAGCTCTTCTCGTCCTGCGGCGCGCCCGGCTCGGCGTGGGCGATGGCGAAGGCGTGCCACAGGCCGGTCCGCTGGTCGCGCACGATCGTGTGGTCGTTGTAGTACCACGCCGTCGGCTCCCCCACGCCCGGGTCGTAGACCCGGGTCAGCGGCCCGCGCGCCGGCGTCTCGCCCACCGTCTCGTACGCCGTCGTGGTGACCGCCGCCAGCGGGCCGACGCGGCGCAGGGTGAGCGTGTCCAGACCAGCGAAGAACCCGGTCGAGGAGGCGGAGCGGCCGGTCACCGTCACCGTCAACCGGTGGCTGCCGGCCGCGAGCGAGGCCGACCCCACCGGCACCGCCTCGACGCGCCGCACAGTGGGGGCGTAGCCGTCGAAGAGCTGACCGACGGCCACCCCGTCGACGGCGAAGCGCAGGGTGCCGTAGTCGGCGGCGCGGGTGAGCACCGCGCCGATGTCGTACTGCCCGGCCGGCACCGACGGCAGCGACACGGTGACCGAGTCCCCCGCCCGGGCGGCCCGCAGCCACAGCTGGCGGCCCGCCGACCAGGCGACCCCGCAGCAGTTCGCCTGCGCCTCGACCGGGGCGGTGGACGAGAGCACCGTCAGTGACTCCGCCTCGGCCCGTACGACGTCCTCGGCGGCGGCCGGCGCGGCCGGCACGGTCAGCAGCGCGGCGCCGAGCAGGAGCACCGCGAGCATCCGGGGCGCCCGCATCACGACACGCTCGGGCGGGGCAGGTCGAAGCCGGGCGCGAACTGGTCGTGCCACCTGACCCCGGCACCGAAGCCGCCGCCGGTCGACAGCGCCACGTACGTGTCCGCTCTGGTCCCCCGGGTGTACGTCACCAGGTCCGCCCTTCCGTCGCCGTCGAAGTCGCCGATGCCGGGCAGTTCGTCGCCCACCGAGAACCAGTCGTGCCACCTGGCGACCTGCGGGACGAACCGCGTCCCGTCGGACAGCGCCACGAACACGTCGCCGGTGGCGCCCCGGGTGAACGTGACCACGTCGTCGCGCCCGTCGCCGTCGACGTCGCCCAGCGCCGGCAGCTGGTCGCCGGGCGCCACCGAGTCGTGCCACTTCCAGCCGTCCTCGACGAACCGGGTCCCGTCGGAGAGGGAGACGAAGGCGTCGGCGCTGGCGCCGCGGGTGAAGGTGACGATGTCGTCGCGCCCGTCGCCGTCGACGTCGCCCACCGCCGGCAGCTCGTCGCCGAGGGCGAAGTGGTCGTGCCACTTGACGCCCGGGCCGAAGCCGCTGCCGGTCGACAGCGCCACGTACACGTCGCCCGCCGCGCCCCGGGTGAAGGTGACGATGTCCGCGCGCCCGTCGCCGTTGACGTCGCCGACCGCGGGGATCTCCGTGCCGGTGGCGAAGAAGTCGTGCCACTTGACCCCGGCGGCGTACGTCGTGCCGGTGGACAGCCCCACGTAGACGTCGGCGCTGTCGCCCCGGGTGAACGTGACGATGTCCGCCCGGCCGTCGCCGTCGACGTCGCCGGTGAGCGGGATCTCCTCGCCGACGGCGAAGAAGTCGTTCCAGACGCGGCTGTCCGGCACGAACCGGGTGCCGTCCGACAGGGAGGTCGTCACGTCGGCGGTGGCGCCCCGGGTGAACGCGACGGCGTCGTCGCGGCGGTCGCCGTTGGCGTCGCTGGTGTTGCGCGTACGGGTGGTGGTCGACACCTCGGCCGACGGCGCGGAGGCGTTGCCGGCGCCGTCGACCGCGACGACCCGGTAGTGGCGGGTCTGCCCGGCCGGCAGCGGGCCGTGCCGGAAGGTGGTCGCGCGGGTCGTGCCGACCAGGTTGGTCGGGGTGATCGCGACGCCGGGGTTGCGCGAGGCGTAGACCCGGTAGCCGGCGACGCCCACGTCGTCGGGCGAGGGCGACCAGGACAGGCCGATGGCGTGCACCCGCCCGCCCGCCAGGCCGAGGCCGGCGACCGCGCCCGGCGCGGTGGTGTCGAGGAAGGGGGCGACCATGCTGTCGGCCTCGTAGCGGGCCGCCGTCCACACGGGGGCGCCGGCGGCCGGGGTCAGGGTGAGCGTGACCGTCGGGCGGCCGGCGGTCAGCGCGGCCGGGAGGACGAACTCGTCGGCCGACCAGCGCTGCCGGTCGTTGCCCAGCGGCTGCCGCCACACCCCGGCCGGCCGGCCGTCGACCGACACGGCGACCTGCTGGTACGCGGCGGCCTGGTCGCCGTGCCGGCGCAGCCGTACGCCCTGGTTGCCGGGGTCGACGGCGAGCCGGAAGCTGACGGCGCCGCCGCCGGCGCGGACCTGGCCGGTGACGGGGACGTTGTCGTCGTCGCCCTCGTACGGCGCGGTCAGCGGGTACTGGGTCCCGGAGTCGGTGTACGCGTGCCCGGCGCGACTGGCGGCGTCGCCGGTGACCAGCGTGTCGGTACGGCGCAGGGCGACCGTCGGCTGGGTGTAGAGGAAGGCCGTCGAGGCGTAGTCGGCCGGCATGTCGTTGGCCGGGCCGTGCTCGATGCCGAAGCGCAGCGCCGTGGCGTAGGGCACCGCGTCGCCGATCATCAGCCGGTACATGGCGTCGCACTCGTCGACGCAGCCGCCGGAGCGCAACAGGTGGGCGGTGTTGCCGGTGAAGACGCCGCTGTACTCCCCCCGGTTGAAGTACCACCCGGACTCGTAGAAGTCCTCGGTGCCGGTGCCGTAGATCTGCGGCGTGGGCGAGCCGTCGACGTGGATGCGCTCGTCGCCCTCCAGGTAGTTGCGGGTGTTGCCGCCGGTGATGTGCCCACGGGCGGTCTGCGACACCCCGACGAAGCGTCCCCGGCCGGCCTGGTCGGCCACGATCCAGTCGCTGCCCCCCACGGTCTCGGCACGGCGCGACCGGGTGGTGAAGTAGCCGGCTACGCCGTCGGCGGCGAGCGCCGAGGCCCAGGCGGCGCCCGGCGCGCTGGTCACCTCCGCCTGGACGCCGATGACGGCGGCGCCGGTGGTGTTGGCGACCGCCACGGTGGCGGTGGAGCGGAACGGCATCGGCCACCAGGCGCTGTACCAGCCGCCCGGCGCGGAGTCCATGGCGAACATCAGCGAGCGCACGGAGCGCTCGCCGAGCCCGGCGCCGAAGAACTCGCCCACCGGGCTGTCGACGGTGGCGCGCCCGTCGAAGGTGATCCGCAGCCGCAGGCCCGACAGCGTCGACGCGGTGGCGGCGGCGTCGGGCAGCCGCAGCCGCAGCGCCGTGACGGCGGCGGGACCGGTGAGGGTGGCGAGCGTCGCCTGCCCGCCCGCGGGGACGTCGACGCGGGCGGTCCTGGTGCTCGCGCCGGGCTGGCTCGGCTTCGGGTCACGCTGGCCGGCGGCGCGCAACTTCTCGACCACGTCGGTGGCGGGGTCGGCGGGGTCGAACCTGGACACCCCGACGGCGTCGGCGAACGTGCGGTAGGTGACGTGGTGGAACAGCGGGTTGAACTGGGTGGTGATCCGCATGGACTCGCGGTACGGCATGGGCACCTTGACCGTGACCCCGCCGGAGGTCTGGTCGGCGTTGGTCACCAGCGGCCACACGAACGGGTGGCCGAGGCCGCCGTCGACCAGGCGCTGGAGGCTGGTGTCCACGACCGTCACGCCGTCAAGCTCGACGCGGATCCAGCCGGTGGCGCTGACGTTGCCGTCGTCGCGGGTGAACCAGATCGACTGCACCTCGCCGGCGCCGCGCTCCTCGGCGATGACGCAGCCGCCGGACCGGCGCAGGCACGAGTAGGTGCCGACGAAGCCGTCGTCGTTCGAGCCGTCGCGGGCGAAGCTGGAGAACTGCCGGGTGCGGCTGCCGGCGGCCAGCTCGGGCAGCCGGTCGAGGCGGCGGTACACGTCCCAGCCGACCGGGCCCTTGTCGTCGGCCACGGCGAGCGCCCCGGCGCCGCGCGGGGCCGGCGCGGGCCCGACGGCCACCGCCGCCGTCGGGGGGATCATGCTCACCAGCGCCACGGCCAGCGCCAGCCAGCGGCGTACGTGGAGCTTCATGGATGTCCCTCCAGGATGACCGGCGGAGCGGCGGGAAATCGATTGCTCGGCAGTTAACCGGGGGGCATCGCGGGATGTCAATACTTTACCGGCACCGCTCAGTTGCCGAAGGAAGATTCCAGCACGCATTGACAGTCGTCGGGGTCCTGACGATACTCCTCGGCAATCGATTTCCCACCGACGAGGAGGTGTCCACGCGGCGGCGCACCCGTCAGCCCCGGCGGCAGCGCGCCTCCGTGGCGGATCCGCTCGCCGCACCCGCTGACACCCCTCAGAGGAGCATCGTGAGACGTACCCCCCTCGCCCTGCTGGTCGGCCTCTGCACCGCGCTGGCGTCGGTCGTGGCGACCGCGCCGGCCCAGGCCGACGCTCCGGTCGGCACGCTGGCCTGTTCCTCCATCCCCGCCAGCCACGACCCCGCGATCACCGTGATTGTCTACCGGGTCGCGCGCGCCCACAACGTCAACGACAAGGTCATGCTCTCCGCGTTCGAGGCCGGCTGGGTCGAGTCGCACATGAACAACCTGCCGTGCGGCGACAAGTCCTCACTCGGGGTGTTCCAGCAGCGGTGGGACTACGGCTGGGGCACGCCGGAGCAGATCATGGACCCGGTCTACGCCAGCACCCAGTACGTCACCCGCGCGATCGTCTGCGACCGGAACAACCCCCGCTACACCGCCGGCCAGGTCGCCCAGTGCGTGCAGCGCTCCGGCTTCCCCGACCGCTACGACCAGGTGGCGACCAAGGCACGGACCCTGCTCAACGAGGCGGCGCGTACGCACGCCATCGCCGGTGGCTCCGCCACCGACGTCAACGGCGACGGACGCGACGACATCGTCGCCTTCACCCAGAACGCCCTCGCCGACGTCTACGTGAGCACCTCCACGGGCGCCGGCTTCGCCGGGACCTCGGTGAAGTGGAACGACTTCTTCTCCATCGGCGGCGAGACGGCCTCGACCGGCGACGTCGACGGCGACGGCAGGGACGACGTCGTCACCTTCGCGCACGGCAACACCGGCGACGTGTACGTGGCGCTGTCGAACGGCACCAGCTTCGGCGGCGGGCAGAAGTGGCACGACTGGTTCGCCCCCGGCGCGGAGATCGGCGCCGTCGGCGACGTCAACGGCGACGGCCGTGCCGACATCGTCGCCTTCACCCACAACGCCGCCGGCGACGTCTACGTGGCGCTGTCCACCGGAGCCTCGTTCGCGGGCACGGCGGTGAAGTGGCACGAGTACTTCGCCATCGCCGGCGAGTACCCGGCCCTCGGCGACGTCAACGGCGACGGCCGCGACGACATCATCACCTTCACCCAGGGCCCCCACACCGCCTCGGACGTCATCGTCGCCCTCTCCACCGGCACCGGATTCGGCCCACCGCAGAAATGGCACGACCTCTTCGCCGTGGGCGCCGAACTGCCCCGCGTCGGCGACGTCGACGGCGACGGCCGCGACGACATCGTCACGTTCACCTGCGACACCAACGCCGACGTCTACGCCGCCACCTCCACCGGCACGTCGTTCGCCGGCACCACCGTCAAGTGGCACGACTTCTTCTGCCTGGGTGGCGAGTTCCCCTACCTGGCCGACGTCGACGGCGACGGCAGGGACGACATCGTCGTGTTCACCAAGGGCGCCACCAACGACGTCCACGTCGCCCTGTCCACCGGCACCACCTTCGGCCCCAGCGCCAAGTGGCACGACTACTTCGGCCTCAACGGCGAGACCACCCTGTGACCCGCGGACGGGAGACCACCATGAGACCCAGCAGACTCCCCTGGCGCGCGGGCGCCGCCGCCGTCCTCGCGGCGACGCTGCTGAGCCCGGCCGCGCCGGCCACCGCCGCGCCGGCCAGCCCGCTGGAGGCGGCCTTCACCCGGGCGGCCGGCGAGTTCGACGTACCGAGGGACCTGCTGGTCGCCGTCGGCTACGGCGAGACCCGGCTGGACGGGCACGAGGGGCAGCCCAGCCAGGCCAACGGCTACGGCGTCATGCACCTGGTCAGCAACCCCCGCCAGCGCAGCCTGGAGCGGGCGGCCGAGCTGACCGGGCAGCCGGTGACCGCCCTGAAGTCGCAGACACCGGCCAACATCAGGGGCGGCGCGGCCCTGCTGCGGGACATCGCCGACGCCGAGCGCCTCACGGCCGCCGACCGCGACCGCGTCGCCGCCTGGTATCCGGTGGTCGCGCGGTACGCGCACGCCGCCGACGACGCCACGGCCCGGCTGTACGCCGACCACGTCTACGACCTGCTCCGCGACGGCATCACCACCGCCTCCGTACGGGTGACGCCCCGGCGGGTGCGGCCGGAGCTCGGCCGGTACGCCCGCGTCGCCCCCGCCGGCACGGCCGCACCGGCCGCCCTCGCCGCGGCGGTGCCCGAGTACGCGCCGGCCCGGTGGATCTCGGCGTACGGCGGCAACTACGCGGCGGGCCGCTCCTCGCGGATCACGACCGTCGTGGTGCATGTGACCCAGGGCTCGTACGCCGGCACGATCAGCTGGTTCCAGAACCCGTCGGCGGGGGTGAGCGCGCACTACGTCGTGAAGTCGAGCAACGGCGAGGTCACGCAGATGGTGCGCGAGGGCGACACCGCGTACCACGCGCGCTCGGCCAACCCGTACTCCGTGGGTATCGAGCACGAGGGCTACGTCGACAACCCGAGCTGGTTCACCGAGAGCATGTACCGCTCCTCGGCGGCGCTGACCCGCTACCTGTGCGACAAGTACGGGCTGCCGAAGAACCGCACCGCGATCAAGGGCCACCACGAGATGCCGGGCAACGACCACACCGACCCCGGTCCCCACTGGAACTGGAACCACTACATCTCGCTGGTCAACGCCGGTGGCGGATCCGGTGACCGCTATCTGGCGGGTTCGCCGACGGACTTCACCGGTGACGGACGCGACGACATCGTCACCTTCACCCGAGGCAACCTCAACGACGTCTACGTCGCCACCTCCACCGGCACCACCTTCACCGGCACCTCCAACAAATGGCACGACTACTTCGGCCTCAACGGCGAAACACTCCTCACCGGAGACTTCAACGGCGACAACCGCGACGACATCATCACCTTCACCCACGGCACCCTCGCCGACGTCCACGTCGCCACCTCCACCGGCACCAGCTTCAACCCCAGCCAGAAATGGCACGACTGGTTCGCCCCCCACAACGAAATCGCCGCCATCGGCGACGTCAACGGCGACGGCAAAGACGACATCATCACCTTCACCCACGACACCAACGCCGACGTCTACGTCGCCCTCTCCACCGGCACATCGTTCGCCGGCACCGCCATCAAATGGCACGACTACTTCTCCATCCCCGGCGAACACCCCGCCCTCGGCGACGTCAACGGCGACGGACGCGACGACATCATCACCTTCACCCAAGGCCCCCACACCGCCGCCGACGTCATCATCGCCCTCTCCACCGGCACCACCTTCGGCCCACCCCAAAAATGGCACGACCTCTTCGCCGTCGGCACCGAACAACCCCGCATCGGCGACATCAACGGCGACGGACGCGACGACATCGTCACCTTCACCTGCGACACCAACGCCGACGTCTACGCCGCCACCTCCACCGGCACCTCATTCGCCGGCACCACCATCAAATGGCACGACCACTTCTGCCTCACCGGCGAATTCCCCTACCTCGCCGACGCCAACGGCGACGGCAAAGACGACATCATCGTCTTCACCAAAAACACCACCAACGACGTCCACGTCGCCCTCTCCACCGGCACCACCTTCAACCCCAGCACCAAATGGCACGACTACTTCGGCCTCAACGGCGAAACCACCCTCTGAGACGTCCCACGTAGACAAGCAAAGCTCCGCGCCGACTTCATAGTCCCTTCGACGCGGCCCCACCCCCGATGGAGGAATCATGGACAACATCCCTGCCGTCCGTCAGTCACTCAGTCGCCGGCGGCTGCTGACCGGTGCCGCGGGCGTCGCCGCGGCCGGCGCCCTGGGCGGCGCCTTCGCCGCCCAGGGTCCGGCTGCCGCCGCCGGCGACGGCCACGGCCTGCGCATCCTCCGGCACGAGAACTACGGCCGGCTGCAGTACTACCGGTTCGTCACCGACGCCATCGAGTGGGACCCGGCGGTCAACGTCCTGCTCCCCGACGGCTACCACACCAGCGGCAAGCGCTACCCGGTGCTGTACCTGCTGCACGGCGGAGGGTCCGACTTCCGGGAGTTCCACCTGTACGGCAACATCATCAACCTGACCGCCGGCAGGGAACTCATCGTCGTCATGCCGGACGCCTCCACCGGGTGGTACTCGAACCCGGTCAGCAGCAACGCCGGGCCTCGCAACTGGGAGACGTTCCACATGGCGCAGCTGCTGCCGTGGATCGACTCGAACTTCCGCACGTTCGCCGAGTACAACGGCCGCGCCGTGGCTGGCTTCTCGATGGGCGGGTTCGGCGCCCTCAAGTACACCGCCAAGTACTACGGGCACTTCTGTTCGGTAAGCTCCCACTCCGGCCCGGCCAGCCTGCGCCGGGACTTCGGGCTCGTCGTGCACTGGGCCAACGCGACCTCCGCCGTCATGGACCTCGGCGGTGGCACGGTCTACGGCGCGCCGTTGTGGGACGAGGCCCGGGTCAGCGCCGACAACCCGATCCAGCGTATCGAGAGCTACCGCCACAAGCGCATCTTCCTGGTCGCCGGCACTTCGCCGGACCCGGTCAACTGGTTCGACACCGTGAACGAGAGCCAGGTTCTCGCCGGCCAGCGCGAGTTCCGGGCGGCCCTCGGCCGCGCCGGCATCCCCCACGAGTGGCGCGAGGAGCCCGGCGGTCACGTCTTCCGGCAGCACATCTTCGCCCAAGACCTCAACGGGATGCTCGCGCGCCTGCGCCGCGCCGGCTGATCCCCGGCTGACGACGCGCCGCCGTCGTACCACGGCGGCGCGTCGTCGGCTCCGCCTTCCCCACCGCTGCCGGGTCGGTGCGTTCCGACCCGGCAGCCGGTCCTTCCCGCGCGCGACGAGCCCCGCCCGGGCCCTGGCGGTGCGCGACCCACCCGTCCGACTCTTCCCTGACCGGAGTCACCCATGTCACGGCATTCGAGGAGCAGGGTGCGTCGCATCCTGGTTTCCCTGCTCACCCTGGTGGTCGGCGTACTGACCGGGGCGGTGGCCACCTCGTCCCCCGCGCTCGCCGCGCCGAACTTCAAGGCCCCGTTCCCCTGCGGGCAGCGGTGGACGTACGGGCACCACAGCGCCGAGGTCCGGCTGGCCCTGGACTTCGTACGGGCCGACGGAGGATCCACCGCCGGCACGCCGCAGCTCGCCTCCGCGGCCGGTGTCGCCCGCCGGTACTCGCAGCCCAGCGGCGCCGGGAACTACATCGTCATCGACCACGGCGGCGGGTGGACCACCTACTACTTCCACCTCAGCTCCTACTCCGTGCCCGACGGGGCGTACGTGCAGCAGGGCCAGCAGATCGGCACCACGGGCAGCACCGGCAACTCGTCCGGCGCGCACATCCACTACGAGCAGCTCTACAACGGCGTCGGGCAGACGATCGTGATCAACGGGACGTCACTGGCGCCGTACCCCGGCCAGTACCACCAGAGGTACCTGGTCAGCGACAACTGCGGCCCGTCGCCGTCGGGTGGGCGCTATCTGGCGGGTTCGCCGACGGACTTCACCGGTGACGGCAAGGACGACATCGTCGCCTTCACCCGAGGCACCCTCAACGACGTCTACGTCGCCACCTCCACCGGCACCACCTTCACCGGCACCTCCAACAAATGGCACGACTTCTTCGGCCTCAACGGCGAAACCCTCCTCACCGGAGACTTCAACGGCGACGGACGCGACGACATCATCACCTTCACCCACGGCACCCTCGCCGACGTCTACGTCTCCACCTCCACCGGCACCAGCTTCAACCCCAGCCAGAAATGGCACGACTGGTTCGCCCCCCACAACGAAATCGCCGCCATCGGCGACGTCAACGGCGACGGCAAAGACGACATCATCACCTTCACCCACGACACCAACGCCGACGTCTACGTCGCCCTCTCCACCGGATCATCCTTCGCCGGCACCGCCATCAAATGGCACGACTACTTCTCCATCCCCGGCGAACACCCCGCCCTCGGCGACGTCAACGGCGACGGACGCGACGACATCATCACCTTCACCCAAGGCCCCCACACCGCCGCCGACGTCATCATCGCCCTCTCCACCGGCACCACCTTCGGCCCACCCCAAAAATGGCACGACCTCTTCGCCGTCGGCACCGAACAACCCCGCATCGGCGACATCAACGGCGACGGACGCGACGACATCGTCACCTTCACCTGCGACACCAACGCCGACGTCTACGCCGCCACCTCCACCGGCACCACCTTCGCCGGCACCACCATCAAATGGCACGACCACTTCTGCCTCAACGGCGAATTCCCCTACCTCGCCGACGCCAACGGCGACGGCAAAGACGACATCATCGTCTTCACCAAAAACACCACCAACGACGTCTACGTAGGACTCTCCACCGGCACCACCTTCAACCCCGCCACCAAATGGCACGACTACTTCGGCCTCAACGGCGAAACCACCCTCTGAGTCAGGCGCCCCTGCGGTCCCGCCGGGGCGCCGTGAGGCGAAGGGCGTTGCGTGAAGCTGCGGGCCCCGCTCCCTTGCCGGGGAGAGCGGGGCCCGCAGCCGTCTCAGCAGTGCCGAGTCGAGGTCCGGCGGTGACGGGAGATCAGTTCCAGCTCGAGCACCACGGGACGAACGCCTGGATGGGCACCTGGGCGGCGCTGACCCAGCCGGTCTTCCAGCCGGCGGTGGTGTTCGCGGTGACCTTGAACCAGCGGTTGGTGGAGGGCTCGCCGGCCCACTCTCCGTCGCGCCAGCACCAGGTCTGGTCCCACTGGTTGCCCACGACCGATCCCTTGACGCCGTTGGCGCCGAGCCCGTCCGGGCACTGGATTTGCCGTACCGATCCGCAGACGCGGACGTTGGTGTGGTTCAGGACGTAGCTGACGTCGCCGGCGGCGGCCTGCGCCTGCTGGGGTACGGCGAGAACGGCCACGGTGGCGGCGGCGACACTGAGCGAGGCGAGCCAGCGGCTCCGGGTGGTCGGGTGGGTTGCGCGCATGCGTTCTACCGTCCTGTCCGGGAGGGAGGCGTCGACCTGCTGGCCGCCGCGCACCTCACGGTAGGAGCCGACGCGGCCTCCCGGCGGGCGTCTTGCACGCGACCGTGTCGGTTGCAAGAGGTCGCATCCCGCCGGGATTCATCGCGTGACGCGCCCTCCGGAGGCGGGCGCGGCGGCCTGCTCAGCGGGCGCGACGGTTGGCCCGCAGCGCGCCCAGGAGCACGCCGGGCGTGGCCAGCGTGCTCGGGTGGGCGCGAAGGGAGACCACCTCGTTGAAGCGTCGCGCCGTCGGCACGTCCGTGACGGTCGCCTGGACGATCTGCCTGCTGACCCAACTGGAGAGCCGGTAGCCGCGCGGATAGGGCCCGTTGACGTGTGGCAGCGCCAGGTCGGCGGAGGTCGACATCGACCACGCCACGTCGACGACCACCTTTTGAAGGGCGAAGAACCGGCGCGCGGCCACCCCCGGACCGGGACGCGACCGCAGGTACGTCGACAGGCACGCCGCGTGCAGGGCAGCCGCCGTGATCCCCTGCCCGTACACCGGGTTGAACGACGCGACGGCGTCACCGACGCTGACGAGCCCGACCGGGAGCCGCCGCAGCGCGTGGAAGTCACGCCGCCGGCTGTCGGCGTGGCGGTAGGTCCGGACGTCGCCGAGCATCTCGTTCCCGGCCATCTCGCCGAATTCCGGCGGGAACTGCTCCCGCAGCCGGCGTACGAAGTCGTCCGCGGTGCGCCCTGGGCGGTTGTCGCCGTAGCCGGCCATCATGGCCATCCAGCGCCCGTCCTCGACGGCGAAGTACGCGGCGCCGGCCACGTCCGACGACGTCCCCGGGGTGTGCAACGCCATGACCACCGTGGCCCGCGGGTCGGTCTCGGGGCGCCGGAACAGGGCGGTCGCGTAGTTGAGGTTCACGGTCATCCGCCGTAGGGCGGGCCGCTGCCAGCCGGCCTGCTCCAACCAGTCGGAGAGCCTGCTCGATCGTCCCATGGCGTCGACCACGAGGTCACCCGACTCGACGCCCGTCACCCCGCCGGCCTCGCAGCGGACCCCGGTGGCCGCGCCGCCCTCGCAGACGAGACCCGTGGCGCGGGCGGTGACCGTCTTGACGTTGGGCAGTCGCAGCACCCGCTGGCGGATCAGCCCTTCCAGCAGGGGCCGGGTGCCGGCCAGGCTGTCGGCGTCGTCGGGCACGACGACCTTGAGGCGGCCGTCGAGGTAGCTGCGGCGGGCCGCGGGTGGCGCCTCGACCGCCCCCTGGGCCAGGGCCTGCTCGCGGAATCCGGGGAACAGGCGCTCGAGCAGGAGGAAGCCGCCGGGCAGCAGCGCGTGCAACTGCGTCCCCTGTGGCACGCCCGGTCGTCCGGCGGTCCCCTGTGGGTCGTCGCGATCGATGATCACGACGCTCTCCGCGTAGTCGGCCAGCACGCGGGCCGCCAGCAGCCCGGCGACACTGCCGCCGACCACGACGGCCCTGCCGACGACGGGGGATGCCTGGTCGGGAGGCCGCACCGCGTTCAGTCCGGCGAGGACCCGGGCCGGGGACAGGGACATGACGCCCTCCAAGGGGTACGAGGTGTGTGCCTTCCCGCCTGCCTGCCCGGGACCGGCGCGAGGCGGACCGGCGCGAGGACCGGTCGGCGCGACGTCCGACGATCGTCGCACAGGCGTCGGCCGCGAGCGGGGACCCGAGGAATGCCCGCTGCGCGTACCGGGCGGATCAGCACTCGATGACGTTGACGGCCAGTCCGCCGCGCGCCGTCTCCTTGTACTTGACCTTCATGTCCGCGCCGGTCTCGCGCATCGTCTTGATGACCTTGTCCAACGAGACGTGGTGCACCCCGTCACCACGCAACGCCAACCGGGCAGCCGTGATCGCCTTGATGCTAGCCACCGCGTTGCGCTCGATGCAGGGGATCTGCACCAGACCACCAACCGGATCACAGGTCAACCCCAGGTTGTGCTCCATACCGATCTCCGCGGCGTTCTCCACCTGCTCCGGCGTACCACCCAACGCCTCAGCCAACCCCGCGGCCGCCATCGAACAGGCCGAACCCACCTCACCCTGACAGCCCACCTCCGCACCCGAGATCGACGCGTTCTCCTTGAACAACACCCCGATCGCACCCGCCGCCAACAGGAACCGCACCACCCCCTCCTCGCAGGCACCCGGCACAAACCGGGTGTAGTAGTGCAGCACCGCCGGAATGATCCCCGCCGCCCCGTTCGTCGGCGCCGTCACCACCCGCCCGCCGGCCGCGTTCTCCTCATTCACCGCCAGAGCGAACAGCGTCACCCAGTCCATCGCCCGCAACGCATCGGCCGGGTCGGACTCCGTCTCCAGACTGCGACGCAACTCGGCCGCGCGGCGACGGACCCGCAACCCACCCGGCAGCACCCCGTCACGCGAGCAACCCCGCTCGACGCACTCGCGCATCACCCGCCAGATCTCCAACAGGCCGGCACGCACCTCGCCCTCACCGCGCCAGGAAAGCTCGTTGGCGAGCATCACCCCACTGATCGACAGCCCCGTCGACGCGGTCACGCCGAGCAACTGCGCACCGGTCAGGAACGGATACCGCACCCGCGTGCTGTCAGGCTTGATCCGGTCCGCCCCGGCCGCCGCCTCGTCCACCACGAACCCGCCGCCGACCGAGTAGTACGTCCGGGCCCGCACCTCGACACCCGCGTCGTCGTACGCGACGAACGTCATCCCGTTCGGATGAAACGGCAACGACCGACGCCGGTGCAACACCAGATCCCGATCCACATCGAAGTCGACCTCGTGCGCGTCGAGCAGGCCCAGCCGCCGCTCCGCGCGGATCCGGGTGATCCGCGCGTCGACCGCGTCCGTGTCGACCGACTCCGGAACCTCACCAGCCAACCCCAGCAACACCGCCCGATCACTACCGTGACCATGCCCCGTCGCACCCAACGACCCGAACAACTCCGCCCGCACCCGAGCCGTACCGGCCAACAACCCGTCAGCCTTCAACCCCGCAACGAACGTACGAGCCGCCCGCATCGGCCCCACCGTGTGGGAACTGGACGGCCCGATACCGACACTGAACAGATCGAAAACACTGATCATGGCTGCACTTCCTGTCGCGTCGGCCGCACCCGGCGGCTCAATTGGCGGAACCGGGCGTGAACGAGCGGGCCAGCAGCAGCAGGTTCGCGGGCTTCTCGGCGAGCCGCCGCATGAAGTACGCGTACCAGTCGCGGCCGTACGGCAGGTAGACCCGCACCCGGTGCCCGCCCGACGCCAGCCGCAGCTGCTCGTTCTCGCGGATGCCGTACAGCATCTGGAACTCGAAGTCCTCGACGCTGCGCCCGCCCAGCCGCGCCAGGTGCAGGGTGTGCTCGATGAGCTTCGGGTCGTGGGTGGCGACCATCGGATACCCCTGCCCCTCCATGAGGATGCGCAGGCACCGCCGGAACTCGTCGTCGACCTGGCGCTTCCGGACGTACGCCACCGAGGCGGGCTCGGCGTAGGCGCCCTTCACCAGGCGGACCCGGCTGCCCGCGTGGGCGAGCCGCCGGCAGTCGTCCGCCGTACGCCGCAGGCACGCCTGGAGGGCGACTCCGACGCACGGGAACTCCGCCCGCAGCTCGCCGACCAGGGCGAGGGTCGCGTCGACGGTCGTGTGGTCCTCCATGTCGATGGTGACGCTCGACCCGACGGCCGCGGCGGCGGCGCAGACGTCGCGCGCGAGCCGCAGGGCGTGCCCGTACCCGTCACCCGGCAGCGACCCACCGAGCGCCGAGACCTTCAGTGAGACCTCGGCGGTCGCGGCCAGGTCCGCGGCGTGCAGCGACCACAGCAGGGCGACGTACGTGTCACGGGTGGCCTCGGCCTGCGCGAGCGCCGTGGTCCCCTCGCCGAGGAGGTCGATCGTGACCTGGAGGCCCACCCCGGCGAGCCGGCGCGCGACCGCGACCACCTCACGGTCCTCCCCGCCCGCGACGAACCGGCGGACGACCCCCCGGGTCAGGGACGAGCGCGAGACCAGTGCGCGCATGCGCTCGTTCTCCGCGGCCAGGAGCAGGAGCTTGTTCGGCATGGAACGCCTTTCGGAAAGCCGGGTCGCGACGCCGTCGCCGGACGGCGGCGAGCGGGTTGGTGCCGCCGGGGTGCGGCGCACGCACGCGCCCCGGCGGATGGTTTACGGGTGGGCCGTCGGGCCCGCAGCCGCCGCGTCGGCCAGGTAGGCGCGGTACTCGTCGGCCGTCAGCAAGCTGGACCCGACGGCCCGGGCGGTGGGAAGCGCCGGCGCGTCGGTCAGGCGCACCCGCATGAGCCAGCCCGCCCCGTACGGATCGGTGCCGATCAGGCCCGGGTCGGCGACGAGCGCCCCGTTGGTGGCGACGATCTCGCCGCTCACCGGCAGGTACAGCTCGGCCACCGACTTGGTGGACTCCACCTCGCCGCAGACCTCGCCCGCGCTCAGGTGGGTGCCCGGCTCGGGCAGCTCGGCGTAGATGACGTCGCCGAGGGCGGCGGCGGCGAACGCGGTGATGCCCATGGCGGCCGGTTCGGTCGTGTCGTCGATCCACTCGTGGTTCCTGCTGTAGCGCAGACGCGCGGGAACGTCCATGTCGGTCACGCGACCGACCCGACCCGACCTCCAGCGAAGAGGCTGGCGCGTTCGCGTACCGCGCGGTGCCCGGCGGTCTCGCTGCCGTGGCGCAGCGGCGCGGACCAGCCGGTTGACCGGGCGCCGAGTTCGGCGCGCACGGCGTGCAGGGGTGAGCGGAGCAGGGTGGTCGGACTGTGCTGCACGGAGGCCTCCCTCGTCCCGACGCGGTCGCGTCGTACGGTCGGTTGCCTCCCGCTCTGTCATCGACCTGAGAGCTTCACCGCCGGTTGGCGGCTTGCACCGTGGGTGAGACGAAGGATCGTCTGCTTTCCAGAGTTCGCCTCACCCGAGCGGTAACGGGGCCTGAGAGTTTCTTGGGAGTTTGCTCCTTCGGCGCCCCGACGGACGGTCGGGATCTCTCCCGCGCGGGTTCGAACGGCGTCTATGTAGTTGTGGGTCGCCCGCAGACCCTAGGCGACCGGCCGAGCGGGTGTCAACGGCCACGGACCGTCGCCGAAGCGTCACTCATATCGACCGTCAGCGATTCTTTACACGATGTGTGATGTGTGCCATTGTACTGGCCACCCGCAGCGCGGTCCCCGCTTGATCGACGGACGTCAGCGCGCAGCCACCTCACACCACCACCACCCGCCGGCCACCCGGCCGGACCACGAACGCCAGGAGGCGACCCGTGAGAACTTCGAGACCACGACACCGGCGCGGCTGGCTCGCCGCCCCGCTCGCACTCGCACTGGCCCTGGGGCTGGCCCCGATGGCCTCCGCCGGCACCGCGAACGCGGCGTCGCCGCCCAGGCCGACCGGCGCCGCCCCGACCGACGCCGGCACCGGCTCCGGCTCCGCCGACGCCCACGTGCGGCGGTCGCCGCTGCCGGTCAGCGAGCGGGCCCCGCTCCCCTCGTCCCGGGAGGAGCTGCGCCGCGACTACGACCGGCCCGACGACGCCCGAAGCCGCGTCGCCCCGTCCATGCGCGCCTCGGCCGCCGCGCCGTGCGCGGTCGGCGACTTCACCAGCCGGACCGGCAGCGCGCTGGTGCAGCAGATCAGGGCGTCCACGACAGACTGCGTGAACACCCTGTTCAGCCTCGCCGGCAGCGACGCCGCCCAGGCCTTCCGCGAGGCGCAGATGACCAGCGTGGCGTACGGGCTGCGGGACGACGCCGCCACCTACGACGGCACCAACCGCACGGGCACCGCCCAGCTCGTGCTGTACCTGCGGGCCGGCTACTACGTGCAGTGGAACCACCCCGCCACGGTGGGCGCGTACGGCCCCGGTCTGCGCACCGCCATCCGCGCCGGGCTGGACACGTTCTTCGCCAACGGCCGCTCCGGCAACGTCAGCGACGCCAACGGCGAGGTGCTGGCCGAGGCGGTCACCCTCATCGACAGCGCGGAGGAGAACGCCCGCTACCTGTACGTGGTGAAGCGGCTGCTGACCGGCTACGACAGCTCGTACGACTCGTCGTGGTGGATGCTCAACGCCGTCAACAACGTCTACACGGTGCTGTTCCGGGGCCACCAGGTGCCCGAGTTCGTCAGCACGGTCAGCGCCGACCCGAGCGTGCTGGACACCCTGTACGCCTTCGCCTCCGGCAGGCGGTCCTTGCTCGGCACCGACCGGGGCTACCTCGTCTCCAACGCCGGCCGCGAACTGGGCCGCTTCCTCCAGCACACCGCCCTGCGGTCGAAGACGCGGCCCCTGGTCCGGGGCCTGCTCGACCTGAGCGCGATCACCGGCCCCACCGCCGCCCTCTGGGTCGGCGTCGCCGAGATGACCGACCACTACGACAAGGCCGAGTGCGCCTACTACGGCACCTGCGACCTCCAGCGGCGGCTCGCGGCCGAGGTCCTGCCGATCACCTTCACCTGCGGCAGCACCATCCGCGTCCGCGCCCAGCAGATGACCTCGGCCCAGCTCGACTGGGCGTGCGCGAGCATGCGCAACCAGGACGCCTACTTCCACTCCGTCGCGGCGGACACGGGCCCGGTCGCCAACGACCGCAACACGACCATCGAGGTCGTGGTCTTCGACTCCAGCGCCGACTACCAGACGTACGGCGGGCCGATGTTCGGCATCGACACGAACAACGGCGGCATGTACCTCGAAGGCGACCCGGCGGCCGCCGGCAACCAGGCGCGCTTCATCGCGTACGAGGCCGAGTGGCTGCGACCCACCTTCGAGATCTGGAACCTCAACCACGAGTACACCCACTACCTCGACGGTCGCTTCAACCTGTACGGCGACTTCACCGCCAACATCGCCACCCCCACCATCTGGTGGATCGAGGGCTTCGCCGAGTACGTGTCGTACTCGTACCGGGAACTGACCTACGGCGCCGCCATCACCGAGGCCGGGAAGAAGACCTACTCCCTGCGTACGCTCTTCGACACGACGTACAACCACGACACCAACCGCGTCTACCGCTGGGGCTACCTGGCGGTGCGCTACATGCTCCAGTCACACCGCGGTGACGTCACCACGCTGCTCGGGCACTACCGTGCGGGCAACTGGAACGCCGCCCGTACGCTGCTGACCGGCACCATCGGCAGCCGCTACGACACCGACTGGTACGCGTGGCTGGGCGCCTGCGCGGCCGGCAACTGCGGCGGCACCACCAACCCGCCCGCGAACGAGTGCACCGGCGGCGACGTGCGGACGCTGGGCCGCAACTGCCAGCGCAGCAACCTCCAGGCCACCACCGGGAACCTCTCCTACCTCTACCTCCAGGTGCCCGCCGGCACCGCCCGCCTGACGATCACCTCGTCCGGTGGCACCGGCGACGCGGACCTGTACTACAGCCCCAGCGGCTGGGCCACCACCACTTCGTACACCCACCGGTCGGTCACCAGTGGCAACGGCGAGACGATCACGATCGACAACCCGGCCCCCGGCTACCACTACGTGAGCCTGCACGCCAGGCAGGCGTTCAGCGGGGTCACCGTGAAGTCGGAGTACTGACGACCCGCACCACGTCCGGCAGTGGTGGCCGCCAGCGCTCGCGCGGGCGGCCACCACCGGCTGGCGGGCGGCGCGCCCGCGTGGCCTTGCGGATCGGCGGCGGCCCGGGCCCGCAACGCTCAGTCGTCGGCGGCGAGTTCGCCGAGCGTGACCGGCTGCGCCAGCGGACGGGACGCGTACCCGGCCAGGTCGGCCGCGCCCGGCGCCCGGCCCGCCTCCCGGGCCACCAGGCAGGCGGTGGCGTAGCCGCAGACCCGACCCTGGCACCAGCCCATGCCGGCCCTGGTCAGCAGCTTCGCGCCCCGGGCGTCGGTGGCGGACAGCTCCCGCACCGCCTGCCGGACCGCCGCGACGGGCACCTCCTCGCACCGGCAGACGAGCGTGTCGTCGGCGCACCAGTCCGGCCAGCCGGCCGGCACGGGGTGGACCGCGTGCAGCGTCGCCGCGAACCGGCGCAGCCGGCGTCGGGCCCGCAGCAGCCGGTCGAGCCGGCGGGCCGGGAAGGGCGGCGGACGGCCGAGGGAGAGCGCGGCGGCGCCCCCGGCGAGCTGCCCCTCCACCAGCGCCAGGCCGGCACCGCCGACGCCGGTGACCTCACCGGCCGCGTACACCCCCGGCACCGAGGTCGCCTGGGCCGCGTCGACGGCCAGCACCAGGCTGCCGTCGCGGTCCAGCCGGGTCGCACAGCCCAGGGCCACGGCCAGCTCCAGCTGCGGGGTGAACCCGAAGCCCACCGCGAGGCCGTCGCACTCCACCCGGGTGCCGGTGCCGGGCAGCACGGTGCCGTCGGGACCGAGCCGGGCGACGGTCACCTCGGTCACGTGGTCGGTGCCGTGCGCGGCCACCACCGCCGTCCGGCGGTGGTAGGGCACGGCGTGCCGCAGCATCCGCCAGCCGTACCGGCCGGCCTCGGTGAGCTTGCCCGCCGCGCCGGCGACCGCGCGCGGGTGGCGGGCGTACCCCGCCGGGTCGTTCGCCTCGTAGACGCCGACGACGGTGCCGCCCGCCGCGGCCAGGCCGGTCGCGACCGGCAGCAGGAACGGTCCCGTCCCCGCCACCACGATCCGCCGCGCGAACGTCACCCCCTGGCCCTTGAGCATGGCCTGGGCGCCGCCGGCGGTGACCACCCCGGGCAGGTCCCAGCCCGGGAACGGCACGACCCGGTCGTGGGCGCCGGTGGCGACGACCAGCCGGCGCCCGCGCACCACCCCCGCACGGGTGTGCACGGCGAACCGCGGGTCGGCGCAGCCCGCCGGGGACTCCACGAACCAGACGGCGGCGTCGGCCCGGTGCGCGACCCGGCCGAGCTGCCCGCGCAGCCGGGCGAACGTCGACCGGTCGGGGTGCTCGCCGCTGTCGGTGTCGGCGCGGTGCCGCCAGAACTGCCCGCCCGGGCGTGACCCGGCGTCCAGCAGCGCCACCCGGCAGCCGGCCCGCGCCGCCGAGGCCGCCGCGGCCAGCCCGGCCGGCCCGGCGCCGATCACCACCACGTCGTACGCGGTCACGGCCGCGGCCCGTCGTCGTCGTGGGTCTCGACCACGTCCCCTGGACGGGCGACGACCAGGCAGGCGCGCTGGGACGGCGTCCCGTTGACGCGTACCAGGCAGTCGAAGCAGATCCCGATCCCGCAGAAGATCCCCCGGGGCCGGTCGCCGACCCGGGTACGCCGCCACGAGCGGATGCCGGCGGCGAGCAGTGCGGCGGCGACCGTGCGCCGCCCGTCGGTGGGGACGGGGCGGCCGTCAAAGGTGAACGTCATGGCGCTCCGGGGCGAATGGTCGTAGGTCCACGTCCGGGCGGCGCCCGGTCAGCAGTGCCGCGACGGCGTGCCCGGTGGCCGGGGCGAGACCGATCCCGGCGCCCTCGTGGCCGGCGGCGTGGTAGAGGCCCGGCACCCGGGGATCGGCGCCGATCATGGGCAGGTGGTCGGGGCTGTAGGGCCGGAACCCCCGGTAGGCGCGGATCGCCGACACCCGGCCGAGGACCGGGAAGAGCCGGACCGCTCCCGCCGCCAGCCGGCGCAGGGCCGGCAGCGGGATCGTCGGGTCGAATCCCGCCCGTTCCCGGGTGGAGCCGATCAGGATCGTGCCTGCCCTGGTGCCCTCCACCACGGGCGAGACCTCCAGGTCGCCGGAGCTGCGGCCGACGTTGGCGACGTAGCCGGCCGCGTACACCTTGTGCCGCACCAGCGGCGGCAGCGCCTCGGTGACGAGGATGAAGCCGCGCCGGGGCAGGACCGGCAGCTCGACCCCGGCCAGGGCGGCGACCTCGCCGGCCCCGACGCCGGCGGCGTTGACCACCGTCGCGGTGTGCAGCGTGCCCCGGTCGGTCACCACGGCCCGGACCGCTCCGGTGGCGTCGCGGCGCACCCCGACGACCCGGGTCCCGGTCAGCAGCCGCACCCCGGCGGCACGCAGCAGGTGGGCGGCGGCCAGCATCGGCTGCACCTGCATGTCCTGCGGATAGTGCACGCCGCCGGCGAGGTCCCGGGCCAGGTGCGGCTCGAACTCGGGCAGCGCCTCGGCGGCCACCTCGTACGCCTCGACCCCGACGGCGCGCTGGCTCGCGGCGAACGCCCGCAACGCGGCGTGTTCGGCCGGCGAGGCGGCCACCACCAGCCCGCCCTTGTGTTCCAGCTCGATGTGTTCCCCGCCGAGACTCTCTCCGAGTTCACGCCACAGGGCGACGGAGTGCCGGGCCAGCGCCAGCTCCGGCCCGGGCGGCTTGTCGGAGACGAGGATGTTGCCCTCGCCGGCGCCGGTGGTGCCGGCGGCCACCCCGCCCCGGTCGACCACGGTCACGGCAAGTCCGGCGCGGGCGGCGTAGTAGGCGCAGGCGACGCCGACCATGCCCGCCCCGATGACGACGACGTCCGGGCTGGCGGCGGTCATGAGGCGACGCGGTGCATCCACGCCTCGACGTCGTCCGCGTGGCGGGGCAGGTCGGCGGAGAGCATGCGGTAGCCGTCGTCGGTGATCAGCACGTCCTCCTCGATGCGCATGCCCAGCCCGCGCAGCTCGGCGGGGATCAGTTCGTCGTCCGGCTGGAAGTAGAGTCCCGGCTCCACGGTCAGCACGTGACCGGCCGCGAGGCGGCCGTCCAGGTAGGTCTCGGAGCGGGCGGCGGCGCAGTCGTGCACGTCCAGGCCGAGCATGTGGCCCGAGCCGCAGAGGGTCCACCGGCGGTGCAGGCCGCAGTCCTGCGCCAACGACTGCTCCGGCGTGCAGGGCAGCACCCCGAGATCCGCCAGCCCGTGCACCAGCACGGTCATCGCGGCCTCGTGGAAGGCCCGGAAGTGCGCCCCCGGCCGCAGGCACTCCAGCGCGGCGTCGTTGGCCCGCCGGCACAGCTCGTACAGGTCGCGCTGCAACGGGCTGAACCGGCCGGAGACCGGCAGCACCCGGGTGATGTCGGCGGTGTACAGCGACCGGGTCTCCGCCCCGGCGTCGAGCAGCAGCAGGTCGCCGTCACGGACCGGCCCGTCGTTGTCGTTCCAGTGCAGGGTCGCCGCGTGCGCGCCGGCGGCCACGATGGACTGGTAGCCGACGTCGTTGCCCTCCAGCCGGGCACGCTGCCAGAACACCCCCTCCAGGTACCGCTCGGACGTCCGCATCGCCATCGGCAGCGCCCGCACCACGTCCTCGAAGCCGCGGGTCGTGGTGGCCACCGCCTGCTCCAGCTGGGCGATCTCCCAGGGATCCTTCACCAGGCGCAGCTCGGCCAGCACGGCGGCGAACTCGGCATCGCCGGCGGTGGCCCCGCCGCCGAGCAGCGCGTCGACACCTGCGTCGACGCCGCGCAGCACCCGCGTCGGCGTGTGCGCCCCGGCCAACGCCGGCGCCAGCTCGGCGACGTGGCGGGTCGGCAGGGCCAGCCGGCGGCTGCTCTCGCCGAGGGTGGGACGCCGGCCGGCCCACAGCTCACCGTAGACCCGGTCCCGGAAGAACTCGCCGTCCTTGCGTCCCGAGCGGGGACGCAGGAACAGCGTGGCGTCCCCGTCGGGTTCGACCACCAGGACGCCGTCGGAGGACTGGTCGCCGGTCAGCCACGTGTACGCCGAGTGGGGCCGGAAGCGGTGGTTCTGGTCGTTGGAGCGCTGCTGGTAGCCGCCGGCCGGGACCACCAGGCGCTGGCCGGCGAACAGCTCGTGCAGTCGCGCGCGCCGCCGCACGGCCCAGCCGGCGACCTCGTCGACCGGCAGGTCGTACTGCTCGGTGTCCGCCCAGCCGGACAGCATGAACTCCTCGAGCGCGGGGCTGACGGGCAGGTCGTGGCTGCCGGTACGCAGGTCGCGGGTCACAGCGGCTCCTTGACGTGGAGGGGTCGGTGGCGTGGGTCAGTGGGGTCGCGGCGGCGCCGCGAAGGTGACGGTGCGGACCGAGGTGTAGAAGTGCAGGGCGGCGGTGCCCTGTTCGCGCGGGCCGTAGCTGGAGGCCTTCTCGCCGCCGAACGGGGCGTGGAAGTCCACCCCGGTCGTCGGCGCGTTGACCCGGATCAGGCCGGTGTCGATCCGCCGGGCGGCGTCGAGCAGCGCGCCGACGTCGTGGCCGTGCACCGAGGTGACGAGCCCGTACCGCACGTCGTTGACCAGGTCGACGGCGCCGGCCAGGTCCGGCACGGACAGGATCGCCGCCAGCGGGCCGAAGGTCTCCTCCCGGGCCACGGGGTGTGCGGGGTCGAGCCCGTCGATCAGCACCGGCGCGACGTAGTAGCCGTCGTCGGCGGCGGTCGGACCGCCCGTGCCGCCGGTGAGCAGCCGCGCCCCGCTGGCCCGCGCGGCCCCGGCGGCGTCGAGGACCCGCTCGCGCGCCGCCGCGTCGATCACCGGGCCGGCGACCACGCTCGCCTCGGCCGGATCGCCGAACCGCAGCGACGTCACGGCGGCCACCAGCGCCTCGGTGAACTCCCGGGCGTCGCCCACCACGACGATCCGCCGGGTCGCGGTGCACTTCTGCCCGGCGTACCCCATCGCGGCGTTGGCCAGCAGCGCGGCGGTCTGCCCGAGGTCCGCGTCGGGCAGCACGACGGCCGCGTTCTGGCCGCCCATCTCCGCCTGGACCGGCAGCCCGGCGCGGGCGGCCGCGACCGCGACCTGCGCGCCGACCGCCGCGGACCCGGTGAACGAGACGACGTCGCTCGCCTCGACGACCGCCTGGCCCGTCGCCGGTCCGCCCGGCACGACGTGCAGCAGCCCGCTCGGCAGCAGCCCCTCGAAGAGCCCGGCCACGGCCTCGCCGCAGGCGAGCGCTTCCGGGGAGGGCTTGAGCAGCACGGCGTTGCCGGTGGCGAGCGCCGGCGCCGCCTTCCACAGCGGGATGGCCAGCGGGAAGTTCCACGGCGTGACCAGCCCGGCGACGCCGCGCGGGCGGCGTTCGGTGAAGAGCAGGCCGGGCTGGTGCGCCGGCAGCGAGGGCGCCAGCACGTCACCGGTCGCGGCGTAGCAGGCCTGCGCGTAGTAGTCCAGGATGGCCGCCCCGCGGTCCACCTCGGCGCGGGCCTCCCCCGCCGGCTTGCCGACCTCGCGGACGATGAGGTCGGCGAGGGCGTCGGCCCGCTCGCGCAGCCGGTCCGCCGCCGCGCGCAGGGCCGAGGCGCGGCCGGCGGGCCCTTCCCGGCACCAGCCGGCCTGGGCGGTACGCGAGCGCGCGGCCAGTGCGCGCACCTCGTCGGGGGACACCGCGGCGCGCTCGGCGACCACGTCGCCGGGGCACTGCGGGGAACGGCTCCGGATCATTTCGGTCACCACAGGAATCCTGCCGGGAAGGGGTCGTCGGGGTCGAGGAAGTACTGGGCGGTGCCGGTCAGCCAGGCCCGCCCGGTGACGGTCGGCACCACCGCCGGGCGGCCCGCGACGGTGGTCGTGTCGACCAGCCGTCCGACGAACCGGGTGCCGAGCAGGGACTCGTTGACGAAGTCGCGGTCGAGCGGCAGCAGGCCCCGGGCGTGCAGCTGCGCCATCCGCGCCGACGTGCCCGTACCGCAGGGTGACCGGTCGAACCAGCCCGGGTGGATCACCATGGCGTGCCGGGAGTGGCGGGCGTCCGAGCCCTCGCCGGCCAGGTAGACGTGGTGGCAGCCGGCGATCTCCGGCTGCTCGGGATGCACCGGCCGGTCGGTGGCGTCGACCGCCGCCATGATGGCCAGTCCGGCCTCCAGCAGCCGCTGCTTGTGGGCCCGGTCCAACCTCAGCCCCAGCTCGGCGAGGTCCACCACCGCGTAGAAGTTCCCGCCGTAGGCCAGGTCGTAGCGGACCCGGCCCAGGCCGGGGACGTCGACCACGGCGTCCAACGCGACGACGAAGGACGGCACGTTGCGGATCGTGACGGCGGTGGCGCGGCCGTCGGCCACCGCGACCGACGCCACCACCAGTCCGGCGGGGGTGTCCAGGCGTACGGTGGTCACCGGCTCGGTGACCTCGACCATCCCGGTCTCGACGAGCACGGTCGCCACGCCGATGGTGCCGTGCCCGCACATCGGCAGGCAGCCGGACACCTCGATGTAGATCACGCCGAAGTCGGCGTCGGGCCGGGTCGGCGGTTGCAGGATCGCCCCCGACATGGCCGAGTGGCCCCGGGGCTCGTACATCAGGAAGGTGCGCAGGTGGTCGAGGTGGGTCATCAGGTGTTCGCGGCGCTGCGCCATGGTGGCGCCGGGGATCACCGGGACCCCGCCGGTCACCACCCGGGTGGGCATCCCCTCCGTGTGCGAGTCGACCACGTGGATGACGCGGTTGGTGCGCATCAGCGGTGACCCGCCGCGAGCAGCCGCTCGGTGGTCCTGCGGATCTCGGCGGCGACGGCCGGGGGCAGGGGCTGGCGCGGCTGACGGGTGGGGCCACCCGGCCGGCCGGCCACGTCCATGGAGAGCTTGATCGCCTGGACGAACTCCGAGCGGGAGTCCCAGCGCAGCAGCGGGTGCAGCGTCCGGTACAGCGGCACGGCGGTCGTCGGGTCCCCGGCGACGGCGGCCGCGTAGAGGCGGGCGCAGCTGTCCGGGATGGCGTTCTGGTAGCCGCCGATCCAGCCGACCGCCCCGGCCATCAGCAGTTCAAGGGCCACGTCGTCGGCGCCGGCCAGCAGGTCGAGGCCGGGCGCGAGCTCGGCGATCTCGTACGCGCGGCGCACGTCGCCGCTGAACTCCTTGACCGCGACCACGAGCCCCTCCTCGAAGAGCCGGCGCAGCAGGGCCGGGGTGAGGTCGACGCGGGTGTCGAACGGGTTGTTGTAGGCCACGATCGGCAGGCCGGCCCTGGCCACCTCGCGGTAGTGGGCCAGCACGGCCGCCTCGTCGGCGCGGTACGCGGTGGGTGGCAGCAGCATCACGGCCTGGCAGCCCGCCTCGGCCGCCTGCTCCGCCCAGCGCCGCGCCTCGTCCGCGCCGTACGCCGACACGCCGGGCACCACCGAGAAGCCGGCGGGGGCCGCCTGCACCGCGGTGCGCACGACGGCCTCGCGCTCCTCGGCGCTGAGCACCTGGTACTCCCCCAGCGAGCCGTTCGGGACGACCCCGCGGCAGCCGTTGTCGGCGAGCCACCGGACGTGCGCCGCGTACGCGTCGAGGTCGACGCTCAGGTCACGGGGGTCGAACGGCAGGGCGGCGGCCGCCAGGACGCCCCGCCACGGAATCTGTTCCACGCCACCTCCAGTAAAATGTTACATGGCACCGTAGCATGGTCGTCAGGACGTCCACCAGATCCGAACGGTGCTCCTCTTGCCGGCACCGACGACCGCACCCGCGACCGTGGCCGGCATGCCGGCTGGACGCGCGCAGGACCGGCGCGCGGCGCCCCCGGCTAGCGCTCGGGCCGGTCGGCCCAGATGCCGCGCACGTGCCGCAGGTGACCGCGCATCAGGTTCACGACCCCGTCCCGGTCCCCCGCCGCGAACAGGTCCATGAGCTGGACGTGCTCGTCCGCCGAGTCGACCAGCCGGCCGTCCCTGACGAGCGCGTCGAGCCCGTACAGGCGGGTGCGGTTACGCAGGTCGGCGACCGTCTCCACCAGCCGCAGGTTGCCGCCCGCGCGCAGCAGGGTCAGGTGGAACTCGCTGTCCGCCTCGATGTACGCCACCACGTCGCCCCGGCTCGCCGCCTTGACGATGGCCTGCGCGAGCACCCGCAGCTCGCGCAGCTGCTCCGCCGAGAGCCGGCCCACCTGGTCGGCCACCACCGGGATCTCCAGCAGCTCCCGGATCTGGGTGATCTCGTCGAGTTCCCGCTCCGACAGGGACCTGATCCGGAAGCCCTTGTTCTTGACGATCGTGATCAGGCCCTCCTTGGCCAGATCGAGGATCGCCTCGCGCACGGGGGTCGGCGAGACCCCGAACTGCGTCGCCAGCGTGGGCGCCGAGTAGATGGTGCCGGGCCTGATCTGGCCCGCCACGATCGCGGCGCGCAGCGCGTGCGCCACCTCCTCGCGCAGGCTCTGCCGCCCCGCGATGGCCGCCAGCGCCAGCACCGGCCCGGCGGCACCGGCGCCGCCCGCCTGCCAGTCGGCTGTCACCACCACGTCACCCCGCTCAGCCCGCGCCGTCATCCGTGGGTCGCTCGTCCGACGCCACGGCCCGCCCGAGCTTACCGGTCGGCCCGGCGCCCGCCGCCAGCGTCGGCCGGCGCCGGGTCGCGGGTGCTCAGCGGCCCGCGCCCGCCAGGATCTCGGCGGCCGCCCGCTCGCCGGCCTCGATCGCCCCGTCCAGGTAGCCGGCCCACCGGGTGGCGGTCTCCGTACCGGCCCAGTGCACCCGCCCCACCGGCCGACGCAGCTCCGGCCCGTACCCGCACCAGGAGCCCGGGGTCGGCGCCCCGCAGAAGCAGCCCCGCGTCCACTCGTCGGCCGACCAGTCGTACTCGACGAACTCCTCGGCCCGCCGGGCCGCCGGACCGACGACGGCGGCCAGGGCGTCCAGCAGGCCCGCCCTGCGCTCCCCCGGGGACATCCGCCGCAGCGCGTTCGCCTCCGGGCCGTAGCTGAACCCGGTCAGCACGCCGCGCGCGGAGTCCGGGGTGCCGTTGTCCACCGTCTCGGTGACCGGCCCGGCGAGGCAGACGGCGACACCGGAGCGGCCGTCCGCGCGCCAGAACGGCTCCGGGTAGACCGCGTGGACCTTGAACGCCGAGCCCATCGGCATCCGCTGGGTGAGCGCGTCGCGCAGGGCCGGCAGGGGTGGGTCGTACCGGATGCGCCCGGCCAGCGTCGGCGGCACGGCGACCACCACCGCGTCCGCCTCGACGCGGCCGGTGTCGGTGTGCACGACCACGCCGGCGCGGTCCTGCGCGATCGCCCGCACCGGGGCACCCAGCCGCACGGCGTCCGGGCCGAGGGCGGCGGCCAGCGCCTCGGCCAGCACCGGCGGCCCGCCGACGACGCGGTCTTGCTGCGCGCCGCCGGCCATCGCGAGCAGCGCCCGGCTGCCGCCGCCGGAGCGCAGGTAGAACGCCATCTGGAGCAGGGATATCTCGTCCGGCCCGGCGGCCAGCAGGCCGCCGGCGAGCAGCCGGCCGAGGTAGCGGGCGGTCGCCGGGTCCGGCGCGGCCGTGCGCAGCCAGCCGGCCAGCGTCGTACGGTCCCACTCGGCAGCCTGCGCCGCCGCCCACGGCGCGGCCGGGTCGACCCGCTCGGCGTACGCGTCGAGCAGGTCGAGGACCCTGCCGGCGGCCTCGGGCGCCCCGGCGTGCCGGCCGTCGGGGAACAGCACGGTCGACGGGCCGTACGCGGCGGACGCGAAGGTGCCGATCCCGTACCGGGCGAGCAGCCCGTTGACCCGCTCCTGGGTCGGGCCGACCCACTGGGCCCCCAGATCGAGCTGGGTGCCGTCGGCCAGCCATCGGGTGAGCACCCGCCCGCCCACCCGGTCGCGCGCCTCCAGCACCCGCGTGCGTACGCCCGCGCGGGCGAGCGTGAGCGCGGCGGCCAGCCCGGAGAAACCGGCGCCGACCACGACGACCTCGGTTGCCATGCGACGGCATACCCGTTCGCGTCGCCGCCATGACCCGACCGCCGCTCCGGCGTCGACGCAGGTGGCACCCGACGGGGCAGCGCGATCGGCGCGCAGGGGCCATCCTTGTCCGGTGCGGCTGCCGCCCGCCCTGCGACGGCGGGTGCGGCCGGAGCGTCGGAGCACCGTGAAGGACACGAAGGAGGATGCCGTGCGCTACGTCGACGGCCCGGCGGTCGAATGCGACCTCCACCTGGCAGCCGATCCCGCCCGGGTGTGGGAGCTGGTCACGGACATCGAACTGCCCGCGCGGTTCAGTTCGGAGCTGCTGCGGGTGAGCTGGTTGGACGGCAGCCGGGGGCCGGCCCTCGGAGCCCGGTTCGAGGGGCACAACCAGCATCCCGCGCTGGGCGAGTGGCGCACCATCTCGCACGTCGTGCAGTTCGACCAGCCGCGGGTCTTCGGCTGGGTGGTCACCGACCCGGACAACCGCTTCGGCGGCGGCCCCGCCGACCTCACGCGCCCGGGGGCCACCTGGCAGTACCGCCTCACCCCCGAGGGCGACGGTTGCCGGCTGTCGCACTCGGTGCGCATCGGCCCCACCCGTACCGGGCTGAGCCTGGTCATCGACCAGGCCCCGGAGCACGAGGAGGAGATCATCGAACGCCGGCTGGCCGCCCTGCGCGAAGCCATGACCGGCACCCTCGAGGGCATCCGGGGGCTCGCCGAGCAGCCCCGCTGACCCGTCGCGTGGCCATCGCCGGCGCGAGCCCCGGCGTCGGGCGACGCTTCCATGGTGGACGGCCCGCCGAGCCAGGCGCGGCAGGGGCCGGTGCCAACGGTGGACGGCCCGCCGAGCCGGCGCGGCGGGCCGCGTCGCTCGGTGGGCCGGCCGTCACCCGCACCGCTGCGGCGCGTACCCGCTCAGTGCGCCGCCAGGACCACCGCCTCCGGTTCGAGGCCGGCGAGGCGGGCCGGGCGCACCACGACGAGCAGGACCGCCGTCGCCGCCAGCATGCCGCCCGCGACGACGACGGCCATGGCGACCGCGCCGGTGCCGAGCACGCCCACCAGGGGCGCGGCCAGCGCGCCGACGCCGAACTGCACGGCGCCGAGCAGGGCGGAGGCCGTGCCGGCCGCCTCGCCGTGGCGGGACAGGGCCAGGGCCGGCGCGTTCGGCATCGCGAGGCCCGCCGCCGCGAGCACCACCCACAGCGACACGAGCAGGCTGGGCAGCCCGCCGATCCCGGTCACGGCGAAGGCCAGCAGCGCCAGGCCGGCCACGCTCCCCGCGCCCAGGGCGACGACGAGGATCCGCTGCGGCGAGTGCCGGCGCAGCAGCCGTACGTTGAACTGGGTGGCCGCGATCAGCCCGACGGCACCGGCTCCGAAGGCCAGCCCGAACTGCTGCTCGTCCAGGCCGTACTGCTGTTGCAGGACGAACGACGACCCGGCCACGTACGCGAACAGCGCCGCCATGGCCAGCCCGGCGACCAGGACCAGGCCCACGAACGTACGGTCGCGCAGCAGCGCGCCGTACACGGCCAGCGTCGCGACGGCCCCGCCACGCCGGCGGCGCTCGGCCGGCAGCGTCTCGCGCAGGCCCAGCGCGGCGACCACGACGAGCACCACGCCGAAGGCGGCCAGCGCGACGAACACGCCGCGCCAGTCCGTCCAGCGCAGCAGACCGCCCCCGAGGGTCGGGGCGAGGATCGGCGCCGCCCCCATGACCAGCAGCAGCCGCGACAGCAGCTTGGCGAAGGCCGCGCCGTCGAACAGGTCGCGGACCACGGCCATGGCGACCACCGAGGCGGCGGCGACGCCGAGGCCCTGCACCACCCGCAGGCCGCCGAGGACGCCGACGCTCGGTGCGACGGCGCAGAGCAGTGACGCCACGACGTACAGCGCGACGCCGGCGATCAGCGGCGCGCGCCGGCCGACGGCGTCGGACAGCGGGCCGATCAGCAACTGGCCGATGGCGAGGCCCGCCAGGGTGCCGGTGAGGGTCAGTTGGACCGCCGCCGACGTGGTCTGGAAGTCGGCGACGATGGCCGGCAGCGCCGGCAGGTACATGTCGATGGTCAGCGGGCCCACCGCGGTCAGCGACCCGAGGACGAGGACGAGCCGCAGGCGTTGCCGGGGGCTCATCAGCTCGCCCGGCGTCGGCCGGGCCGCCGGAGCCTCGCCGGTGTCGACGATGGCGGTCAACGGATCGTCTCCGGCCGGTCGTCGCGCGGCCGGCCCGTCAGCGGTGTAGGAGTCACACCTGGCTGCAAATCCGGATCCGATGATCCCATTCCCGTCCGGCGGCGAGGTAACGCAGTTCACAGCCTGCCCGACCACGCTGCGACACGGCCCGGTGACCGACCCCAGTGCCGCGTCGACCCCCGTCGCGGCGGTAGGGGTTCCGGGGACGCCCGCCGGCCCGGCGTCCCAGCAAATGGAAGATCCCGCCACGCATCAGGAAGAAGCTCCGACCGGAGGCTGCGTTTTCGCTGGTCAGGACCGTGCCCGCGCGCCACGCGCGGAGGGGGGCGGACCCCTGGGGTTCTGATCCCGGGATGCAAGGGTGGACACTGCCGAAGGTGCCGCGGCGTGGCGGCATGGCACATCATGGGTTTCTACAGGAGGGCTTGGTCGAGTGTTCAAACGTGTCGCCATCGTCAACCGCGGTGAGGCCGCCATGCGGCTCATCCACGCCGTACGGGACATCGCCGCGGAGACCGGGACACGGATCGAGACCGTAGCCCTGCACACCGACGTCGACCGTACGGCCACCTTCGTCCGCGAGGCGGACCTGTCCTACGACCTCGGTCCCGCGTCCGCGCGCCCGTACCTCGACCTGAAGGTGCTGGAGCGCGCGCTGGTCGAGACCGGGGCCGACGCCGCGTGGGTCGGCTGGGGCTTCGTCGCCGAGGACCCGGCGTTCGCGGAGCTGTGCGAGAAGGTCGGTGTCACCTTCGTCGGGCCGAGCCCGGAGGCCATGCGCAAGCTCGGCGACAAGATCGGCGCGAAGCTGATCGCCGAGGAGGTCGGCGTGCCGGTCGCGCCGTGGAGCCGCGGCGCGGTCGAGACCCTCGACGCCGCCCTGGCCGCGGCCGCCGAGATCGGCTACCCGCTGATGCTCAAGGCGACCGCCGGCGGCGGCGGGCGCGGCATCCGTGTCATCACCAGCGAGGCCGAGCTCGCCGACGCCTACGAGCGCACCAGCCAGGAGGCCGCCCGGGCGTTCGGCAGCGGCGTCGTCTTCCTGGAGCGCCTGGTCACCGGCGCCCGCCACGTCGAGGTCCAGGTGATCGCCGACGGCCAGGGCACCGCGTGGGCGCTCGGCGTCCGCGACTGCTCCGTGCAGCGGCGCAACCAGAAGGTCATCGAGGAGTCGGCGTCGCCGGTGCTCGGTCCTGAGCAGACGGCCGAGCTGAAGGCGTCGGCCGAGCGGCTGGCCGTCGCGGTCGCCTACCGGGGCGCGGCGACCGTGGAGTTCCTCTACCACCCCGGCGACCGGCTGTTCGCGTTCCTGGAGGTCAACACCCGCCTTCAGGTCGAGCACCCGATCACCGAGTCCACCACCGGCTTCGACCTGGTCAAGGCGCAGCTGCACGTGGCCTCGGGCGGGCGGCTCGAAGGCGGGCCGCCGGCGGAGCGCGGGCACGCCATCGAGGCCCGGCTCAACGCCGAGGACCCCGACCGCGACTTCGCGCCCTCCCCCGGCCGCATCGCGCGCCTCGACCTGCCCGCCGGCCCGGGCATCCGCGTGGACACCGGCGTCAGCGAGGGCGACACCATCCCCGCCGACTTCGACTCGATGATCGCCAAGATCATCGCGTACGGCCGCGACCGCGACGAGGCGCTCGGGCGGCTGCGCCGCGCCATGGCGCAGACCACGGTCATCATCGAGGGCGGCGCGACGAACAAGAGCTTCGTGCTCGACCTGCTCGACCAGCCGGAGGTGATCGACGCCAGCGCGGACACCGGCTGGATCGACCGCGTCCGGGGCGAGGGCAGGCTCGTCACGCACCGGCACTCCGCCGTCGCGCTGGCGGCCGCCGCCATCGAGGCGTACGAGGAGGAGGAACGCGTCGAGCGCCAGCGGCTGCTGTCGACGGCGTTCGGCGGGCGCCCGCAGGTGCAGCACGAGAGCGGCCGACCGCTGGACCTCAAGCTTCGCGGCGCCGGCTACCGCGTACGCGTCGCGCGGGTCGGCGCGCACCGCTTCCGCGTCGGCATCGAGGCCGGTGGCGCCGTGCGCACCGCCGACGTCGAACTGGACCGCTTCGACCGACACTCCGGGCAGATCGTCGTCAACGGCGCCCGTTACCGCCTGCTCATCGGCACCCACGGGCCGATCCACCTGGTCGAGGTGGACGGCGTGGCGCACCGGGTCAGCCGCGACGAGGGTGGCGTGCTGCGCTCGCCGATGCCGGCGCTGGTCGTCGCGACGCCGCTGCTGGTCGGCGCCGAGGTCGAGGCGGGCGCGCCCGTGCTGGTGCTGGAGAGCATGAAGATGGAGACGGTGCTGCGCGCGCCGTTCCGGGCGCGACTGCGCGAATGCGTCGTGTCGGTGGGCACCCAGGTCGAGGCGGGCGCGCCGCTGCTGCGGCTGGAGCCGCTCGGCGACGACGCCGAGGCCGCGGAGACCTCGACCGAGTCCGTCGAGCTGGACCTGCCCGTCGCCGACGGGGCGGTCCCGGCACGGGAGCGCGCCACGCGCGGGCAGGAGGACCTGCGCAGCCTGCTGCTGGGCTTCGACGTCGACCCGCACGACGAGCGCCGGCTGCTCGACGACTACCTCGCCGCGCGCCAGGGCGCCACCGAGGCGGGTCACCGGCCGCTGGCCGAGGAGCTCGACCTCATCGAGGTGTTCGCCGACCTCACCGAGCTGAGCCGCAACCGGCCGACGGGCGAGGACGGCGGCGGCCACGTGCCCAGCGCCCGCGAGTACTTCCACACCTACCTGCAGTACCTCGACGTCGAGCGGGCCGGCCTGCCGGAGACCTTCCAGGCCAAGCTCGCCAAGGCCCTCGGGCACTACGGCGTCACCGAACTGGAGCGCTCCCCCGAGCTGGAAGCCGCCGTCTTCCGGATCTTCCTCGCCCTGCAGCGCGCGTCCGCCGACGCCACGGTCGTCGCGACGCTGCTGCGCGCCTGGCTGCGGGAGCCGCCGCCGGACGAGTCGCTGCGTGAGCCCGCCGGCCTCGCGCTGGAGCGGCTGGTGGCCGCGACGCAGGTGCGCTTCCCGGTGGTCTCCGACCTCGCGCGCGGCGTCGTGTTCGCCTGGTTCGCCCAACCGCTGCTGCGCCGCAACCGCGCCCGCGTCTACGCCGACGTCCGCCGGCACCTGCGCCACCTGGACGCGCACCCCGACGCGCCGGACCGGGCGGAGCGCATCGCCGAGATGGTGCGCTCCACCGAGCCGCTGGTGCGGCTGCTCGGCCAGCGGCTCGTGCGCGACCACCTGGACAACGCGGTCATGCTGGAGGTGCTGACCCGGCGCTACTACGGCAACAAGGGCCTCACCGGCGTACGCACCAGCAAGGTCGAGGGCTGCACGTTCGTGGTGGCCGAGCGGGCCGACTCGTGCGTGGTCTCCTCGGCCGTGCGCTTCGAGGCGCTGGGCAGCGCGCTGCGCGGCCTCACGGAGCTGGCGAGCGGCCACGACGCCATCGACGTCGACATCTACCTGGCGTGGGAGGGGCAGCCGGAGGACTTCGACGCGATGGCTGCGGCGCTGCACGAGGTCGTCAACGCGCACCCGCTGCCGAACCAGGTCCGCCGGCTCACCACCACCGTCGCGGGCCGCAGCGGCGCCGTGATGCACCACCACTTCACGTTCCGCCCGTCGACCATGGGGATGAGCGAGGAGCGGCTGATCCGCGGCCTGCACCCGTACATCGCGCAGCGCATGCAGATGGAGCGGCTGAGCAGGTTCGACCTCACCCGCCTGCCGTCGTCGGACGAGGAGGTCTACCTCTACCAGTGCGTCGCGCGGGAGAACCCGTCGGACGACCGCCTCGTCGCGTTCGCGCAGGTGCGCGACCTGGCCGAGCTGCGCGAGCACGACGGCCGCCTGGTGGCGCTGCCGACGGCCGAGGACGTGCTCGCCACCTGTCTCGACTCGATCCGCCGCGCGCAGTCGCGGCGCCCGTCGCGCAAGCGCTTCAGCACCAACCGGATCGTCGTCTACGTCTGGCCGCCGAGCGACCTCACCCGCGCCGAGCTGAAGATGATCGCCCAGCGCGTGCTGCCGACGACCGCGGGCGCCGGGCTGGAGGAGATCCTGTTCATCGCGCGGCAGCGCGACGCCAGGACCGGCGAGCTGACGAAGATCGCCGTACGCATCGCGTTCGACGCCACCGGCGGCACGAAGCTGACCGTCGGCGAGCCGTCGGAGGAGCCGGTCGAGCCGCTCGACGACTACCGGCAGAAGGTGCTGCGCGCGAGCAGCCGCAACGCGGTGTACCCGTACGAACTGACCGACCTGCTCGGCACCTTCGTCGAGCACGACCTCGACGAGAACCACGCGCTGGTGCCGGTCGACCGGCCGAAGGGGCGCAACAGCGCGGCGATCGTCGCCGGTGTGGTGAGCACCCCGACCCGCCGGCACCCGCAGGGCGTCACCCGGGTCGTGCTGCTCGGCGACCCGACGAAGGCGCTCGGCGCCCTGTCGGAGCCGGAGTGCCGCCGCGTGATCGCCGCGCTGGACCTGGCCGAGCGGATGCAGGTGCCGCTGGAGTGGTACGCGCTGTCCGCGGGCGCCCGCATCTCCATGGAGTCGGGCACCGAGAACATGGACTGGGTGGCCGCGGCGCTCAAGCGGATCGTCGAGTTCACCCAGGACGGCGGCGAGATCAACATCGTGGTCGCGGGCATCACCGTCGGCGCGCAGCCGTACTGGAACGCCGAGGCGACGATGCTCATGCACACCAAGGGCATCCTGGTGATGACGCCGGACTCGGCGATGGTGCTCACCGGCAAGCAGTCGCTCGACTTCTCCGGCGGGGTGTCGGCCGAGGACAACTTCGGCATCGGCGGCTACGACCGGGTGATGGGCCCGAACGGGCAGGCGCAGTACTGGGCGCCGAACCTGGCCGCCGCGCGCGACGTGCTGATGGCCCACTACCAGCACACGTACGTCGTGCCCGGCGAGCAGCGGCCACGGCGGGCACGCACGAGCGACCCCGTCGACCGCGACATCTCCGACTTCCCGCACATCGTGGCGGGCAGCGACTTCACCACCGTCGGCGAGATCTTCTCCGCCGGGGCCAACCCGGACCGCAAGAAGCCCTTCGACATCCGGACCGTGATGCGGGCGCTGTCCGACCAGGACCGCCCGGTGCTGGAACGGTGGGCGGGCATGGCCGACGCGGAGACCGTGGCGGTGCAGGACGTACACCTCGGTGGCATGCCGGTGTGCCTCATCGGCATCGAGTCGCGGGCGGTGCCGCGGCGCGGCTTCCCGCCCACCGACGGCCCGGACACCTACACCGCGGGCACCCTGTTCCCGCGTTCGTCGAAGAAGGCCGCGCGGGCGATCAACGCGGCCAGCGGCAACCGGCCGCTGGTGGTGCTGGCGAACCTGTCCGGCTTCGACGGCTCGCCGGAGTCGATGCGCAACCTGCAACTGGAGTACGGCGCGGAGATCGGCCGGGCCATCGTCAACTTCCGCGGGCCCATCGTGTTCTGCGTGATCTCCCGCTACCACGGGGGCGCGTTCGTGGTCTTCTCCAAGGCGCTGAACCCGAACATGACCGTGCTCGCCCTGGAAGGCTCGTTCGCCTCGGTGCTCGGCGGCGCCCCCGCCGCAGCGGTGGTGTTCTCCGGCGACGTCAACGCCCGTACCGCCGCCGACCCGCGCGTGCGGGAGCTGGAGGCCCGCGTCGCGGCCGCCTCCGGCACCGACCGTGCGGCGCTGACGGCGGAGCTCGACGAGCTGCGCTCGACGGTACGCGTGGAGAAGCTGGGCGAGGTGGCCGCCGAGTTCGACCGGGTGCACAACATCCAGCGCGCGGTCGAGGTCGGCTCCGTCGACGCCGTCATCCGCGCGGCGGAGCTGCGCCCGCGCGTCATCGAGGCCATCGAGGCCCGCCTGCGCTGACGCGGCGACGCGCCACGGCGATGCCTTCGCCGTGGCGCGTCACGCCCCGCTCGTACACCGGGCTCCCTGGCGGGCGACGCCTTGCGTCACCGTTCCTGCGGCGGGGGGTGGTCGAGCAACACGACCAGGTCGTCACGTCCCACCTCGATCAGGGCCGCCCGCAGTGACCACAGCCGGTCGCGTACCTCGAGCCATTCCCAGAGTGCCTGTGCCCTTCGCCCCGGCTCGAACCTGGCGCGGTCGTACACCGGCACGTCGAGCACGTCGACCAATTCGTCCCAGCTCTGGCCCAGACGGCGGGCGAACTGAACCTTGATCCGGCCCGGGTATCTGACCGGCCGGGCGGGACCGGCGGTGTCCGGGACAGCGACCTGGGCTGGCGGGGTCGGTGGGGTCACCGTCTCCACCGGCGGCGGTTCGGTGGCCGGCGGCAGCGAGGGAGGGACCGCCGCTGGGGACGCGGCGTCGCTCGGCCCGGACCGGGTCGGTGGGGTGGTTGGAGTTTGTGATCGTGCCTCCGAGGGGTCCGTGTAGGCACGGGTGGCGAGGGCGGCGACCTCGAAGAACCACCAACGGTCGGCGATCGGGAGGTCCTCGTCGGCGACGGTGCGCAGCGCGGAGCCGATCAGCAGGAGCAGGTGCTGGCGGGCCCAGGCTCCGGACATGTCGCGACGCTGGCCCCAGGAGGCCGCTGCCGTGTGGATGCGCCGCATGACGGCCAGGTAGCCGGCCACCGGCGGCGACGCCGGGTGGCGCTCCGGTGCGACGACGAGTTCGGCCAGGGCGGACCGCAGCGGCGTCCCTGGCGCCAGAGCGGGAAGCCAGGCGGCCGCCACGGAGAGCGCGAGCTTGACCGGGTCCCGCGACACGGGAGTTGTCGGACAGAACCGCCCCAGATCGATGAGGCGGAAGTCGTCCGCGAGCACCCGTTCGCCGGTAGGCACGAGGATGTTACCCAGGTGCAGGTCGCCGTGCCCGTTGCCGACGAAGACGTCGATCTTCTCCCGACCGGCGTCGAGCCTGTCGGTGAGCAGCCCGAGAGGGTTGGGCAACGGGCCGGCGCGGCCGGGTAGCCACACCTCGCTGGACGGGTCGGTGAGGGAGAGCCCGTGCCGCCCGGCGAAGCCGGCAAGGCGGTCACGATGCCCTTCGAGGAAGTCGTTCAGGTGGTCGGCGGCCGTGCGTTGCACCGGATCGGGGTCGTGCCCGGTCCCCCAGTCCGCGCTGATGCGATCCACGATCATGCCGCAGATATCGCCAAAGTCCGGCTCGTCGATCAAAGTGGCAAGTGAGCGCAGTTCCCCCACGGATCCTTGGGCCACCTGCTGCTGGTGCAGCCACCAGTACGTGCCGGGCAGGGCACCGGCTTTGACCGTGTCCACCAGGTGCTGCCGCCAGAAGTTCTCGGGCGTGAACTGTCGGGCGCGCTCGACCCCGGCGGTCTCCGCAGCCGCGAGTTGCGGCGGCACGAGTTTGACAATCGCCTCACGGAGCATGCCTCGGTCGGGGTGCAGGCGGACGACGGCGACGTAGGAGCCGCTGCGCCCGTCGGTGAGCCACCGTCGGTGGGTCACCCGTGACGCCTGAGCCTCCGCCCATCGCACCAGACCCGCGAGGACCTCGTCGGGCAGGATCGCCCGCCAGGCGTCCGGATTGGTCAGACGATCATCGGAGGCTTGGCTCAAGGTCCTATCCTTCTGCCGGGGCGTCCACTGTGGCACTGACCGTCGAGCGTACGCGCAATCTCCACGTGAAAGGACCGCAGATGAGGGCGGAGACAGGCAGGAGGCGCAAGAGGCCGACGGCAGACGCCACGCACGGCGAGATGCCCCACGACGAGGTGTTGGACCTGCTGAAGTGGCACATCGAACGCTACGACAGGTTACGGGTGTCGACGGCCAGCCGCGCCTCGGTGGTGCTGAGCGCCGGGGCGATCCTGTCCGCCGGCAACGCCCTGCTGTTGACTCAACTGCTCAGCGACACGACGGACTGGATGACGGCATGGTGGTTGCTGGCGTTCACCGTCATGGCCCTGCTCGACGCGGCGCTGGTGGTGGCATCGCTGGTCAAGGCAGCGAACGTGCTGGTCACCCCACGGCGCAGCCGCGCGATGCTGCCCGGCGGCGCTGACCTGCCCCGCAGTCTCGTCTTCAACGGAACGGACACGGTCGCCCACGTCAAGAGCTTCGACGACTTCCGGACAGCGGTCGAGAGCCAGAGCCGGCCGGAGGTGCGCCGGGCCGCCGAGGTGGAGCTCTGGGTGGGTATCCAGCAGCACCGCCATCGGTACGGCCGCCTGCGGGAATCCGTACGCCTGCTCCGTCTGGCCGCGATCGTGTTCGTCGCCGTACTGGCGGTCGTCATGCTCGTCAACGCCGCCCACGGGTTGTGACGTCGCAGACGGGATTGCCGCGCCCGTCGCGCTGTGGTGGGATTCTGCATCCACCCGTGATCCGTACCAGTGACAGTGGACGGTTTCGACGATGCTCCAGGACGATCTGACCCGACAGACCACTGCCCGGCGGGCGGCAGCCTGACCATGAGTGGTCAGGGCCGACCCGCCGGGGGAAGTTCCTTCCCCGGTTGGGCGAAGGTGAAGTTCTGCCAACGGATGCAGCCGGACAACTGGCGCGATCTGGCCGATCTCTTCGACGTCAGCCCTGCCGACCGGGCGCGGTTCACCCGGGGCGACGAGGCGCGGTCGCTGTGGGAACTGGTCGAGGCGCGCGGCCAGCTGGACCGGCTGCCCGATCTCCTGGACGAGCTGGGGCGTGCTGAACTCTCCCTCCTGCTCCGACAGTCGCGCGAAGCGGCTGAGCAGCCGACGCTCGCTCTGCCTCCCGTACCCCAGCAGGATCTGAACACCCTCTTCTTCGACCTGGAGGAGATCCGGCAACTCCTGATGGAGGACGCCGAGCAGTTGCGTCAGCGCCGACGTTCGACGCGGGACGCGCAGGCCAGCCTGGCCCCGTTCGTCCTGACCCACCGGGATTCCACCGTGGCCGACAGGATCTGCGAGTGGTTGCCGCACTGCTACTACGGCATCGCGTGCAAGCCGAAGATCACGCTCGGTCCCTTGGTCACGTCGGTTGACGCCCAGGTCGCCCGGATGGCGCGCTTCCGCGCCGAGTTGGAGCACTCGGACGTCGCCTGCCACGTCTATGGCGTCGACGCCCCGACGAAGACGATCACCACGTTCTTCGAACGGCTGGCGTCCGCACTCGATGGAGCCAGGAGGTGCCTGGTGGTCATCGTGACCGCCGCGCCCGGTGTCCGGCTTCCCGACACGTTGCCGCGACTGCCGGAACCGGGCTTCCGCCGCAGCCACGTGACCCTCTGGGCGCAACGCATCGTCGCCGAGCGCGGGTGGCAGCCCGGCCTCGCCACCGCCTGGGCCGGGCTCGTCAGCGAATACGCCGTCGACGTGGGCGAGATGCTGCACATCGGCCGGGCCTACGAGGCGCTGGAACAGTCGATCAATGACCTGCTCACCGACGAGGCGGGCTTCCGACGTGACCTGGAGAAGAGGATGAGCCTTGGATAGCCGCCACCGGATCGACGCCACCACCCGCTACGACCGCCGGGCCGAACTGCCACCCGAGCAGCTGATCGAGGTGGCGGAGGTCGACCAGTCCCAGCTCGCGGACCCGCCGAAGCGAAAGGTCACCTGTGAGCCGTACCTGGCCTCGCAGGAGTTGGAGGACGCGACGAACCTGGCCATCGCCCTGGGACGTCCGCTGCTGTTGCAGGGTGACCCGGGCGCGGGAAAGACCCGGTTGGCCCACGCGGTCGCCTACGCGCTCCGGCTTCCCCTCGAACAGGCCTACATCAAGTCCACCAGCCGCGGTCAGGATCTGCTCTACACCTACGACGCGGTCCGGCGGCTCTTCGACGTGCAGACCGCGACGCCGCGGCAGGCCACGCGGACCACCCGGGCGCAGCACCGGGGCAGCGATCCGGCTCGGTACGTCCGGTTGGGGCCGCTCGGCCGGGCCATCGCCCGGGCCGGCCATGCCCGGCGGTCCGTCGTACTCATCGACGAGATCGACAAAGCTGACATCGACTTCCCGAACGACCTGCTGCGCGAACTGGACCGGCTGGCCTTCGAGGTCGCCGAGGCCGGCGACATGCGGTACGCGGTGCCGGACGTCCCGGAGCTGCGGCCGATCATCATTGTCACCAACAACGAGGAGAAGGCGCTGCCGGACGCGTTCCTCCGTCGGTGCATCTTCCACTACGTCCGCTTCCCCACCGACCGCGCGGAGCTCGAGTCGATCCTGTCCCTGCACGACGTGAGAGACACGGCGCTGCGCGACGCTGCGGTCGACGTGCTGTTCCGGCTCAGGGAGCTGGACCTGCTGAAGAAGCCGGGGCTCAGCGAACTGCTCGACTGGGTGCACTACCTGGAGTCGGCCGACGTGGACCCCGACGCCGTCCACCGCGTGCCGCACAGCGGAGCACTGATCAAGCAGCAGGCGGACCAGCTGCGCGTCGATCGTTGGCTCGCCGGCGACTGAGGAGAACAGATGCAGCCACGCTTCGTGCCGGACCTCGTCGCACTGCTACGGCGCCGTGGCATCCCACTCGGGGTGGACGACGTCGCAGCGCTGCGAACCTCGCTCGCCGCCGGCTTCGGCTGGGAGTCGCGAGCCGGCCTGTGCGAGCTCTGCGTGTCGCTGTGGGCGAAGTCCCCATCGGAGGTTGAGGTCGTCCGCGCGGCGTTTGCCGCCGTCGCCGTACCGGACTGGAACGTCACGCAGGCACTTCGACCGGGCAGCCGGGACGCGCCGGACGCGCCGGACGCGCCGTCATCGGTGCCGCCGGGCGCCGGCCCGGTGACACGCGCCGGAAACGGGGCACCCGCCACCCTGCCGCAACCACGCTCATCCGTCGGCGTGGCACCGCCTCCGCACAGCGGTCTGGACGATCCGACGCTGATCCTGGTGCCGCAGTATCCGGTGACGCCACGCGCGGTCGCGCAGGTGTGGCGACGCATGCGGCAACCCGCACGTCGTGGCCCGGCAGTGGAACTGGACGTCGAGGAGACGGTGCGGCGACAGGCGCGCACCGGGGTCGTCACCCCACCCGTGCTCGTTCCGGCGCGACGCAACGTCGCCCGGCTGTTGTTGCTGGTCGACATCGGTGGATCGATGCTCCCGTACGAGGACTTCGTTGCGCATGTCGAGCTGTCGATCCGGCGCGCCGCCCGGTTGGACGTCCTGGCGGTCCGTTACTTCCACGACGTGCCGGGGCACGCCGACCGGGCCGTGCTGGCCGGTGCCGACGCCCGGCACGCCAACCTCGATCGGATCCTCGCCGACATTTCCCCACTCGCCGGCGGTCGCGTCTACCGGGAGCCCGAACTGACCCGAGGGGAGACCTTGTCGGCGGTGGTGGAGAGCGTCGGCAGGTCGGCGGCCGTGTGCGTCGTCAGCGACGCCGGAGCGGCCAGGGGCCGGCTGGACATCATCAGGCTGCTCGACACCGTTGCGATGCTGAAGGCACTGCGCGGCCCCGGACGGACGACCGCGTGGTTGAACCCGGTCGACCCGCGAAGGTGGGCACGGACGACTGCGGCGCTCGTCGCTCGGCACGTCCCCATGCACCCGCTGACCGTGTCGGGCATGTATGCCGCCGTGGACGTCCTACGCGGCCGGTTCACCCCGGTGGCGAGGCCGCTGTGACCGCGGTCCCGCTGCAACGAATCGCTGGCGACCTCCGCGCCGTGCAGCGCGTGCTACCACCGGGCGCCATCGAGCTCGCCTGTCACGCCAGTCTGCCGGTGGCGGTCGACCCACCTCTGCTGCACCTGATCAGGACGAACTTCCTGCCGGACCTGCCGTACGACCTGGAGGCCCGGCTACTGCTGTCGCCGCTCTTCCAGGAGCTCGGCGACGGCCTGTACGAGATCAAGCCAGACCTGCGCGACGTGCTCCTCGCCGCGTTGGTCGCCCGGCACGGCATGGAGCGGCTGCGCCGGGTGGCCATCCTGCTGGAGCGGTACACGGACCTGCGGACCTCGTGGCCGGACAGGCCTGAGCTGGCACACGCCCAACGGCTGACCGCCCTGCACGTGCTGCAACCCAGGGAGGCGGAGCGCTGGCTGGCCCAGCACGAGCCGGGATCGAGCGGCGACGAACTGGCCCCGACCTGGTTCGTGGCGATGCGCCGGCAGATCCGATCTGTGCCCGGCCGGGACCAGGGTTTGTTGTCCCGGCTGCTCCGCGCGGCGACGGAGCAGCTGCGGCGGCCCGATCGTCCCCGGCAGGTCGCCGACGTGCTGGCCGTCGTCGCGCTGCTCGGGCTCCCCGGCCTGCTGGCGGCAGCCGTGATGTACGCCCTGGAAGCCCTGCGCGCGGCGAGCGCCGACACCGATCCGGCCGTCCGCCGCGCTGCCCGCGACGCGCTACCCGAGGTCGAGGTCGAGGTACGGCACGACGACTCGGACAACCTGGGCAGCCACCGGGCACCCATGGACCGGCCCCTCGCCGATGGACTGGCGGACCCGACCGAATCACGGGTGATCCTGATCGGCAATGGCGATCTGCGGGGCAGACAATCGTTGCCGGGAATCGCCACGGCGCTCCAGGGCCTCGCGGAGGCCCTGACGGAGCCGGAAATCTGGGGCATCGACCGACGAAACTGCCAGGTGCTGCTCGACGCAGGCCGCAGGGAGGTCGAGGCGGCGCTGCGCCGGGCGGCTGCCGAGGTGGGGCCGGACGGGCTGCTTCTGGTCCACTACGCGGGACACGGGCTCAGCGACCTGGCGGAGGAAGGCCTCGTGCTCGGTACGGCCGACACCGACCTGCTGCTCCCACGCCATACCGGACTGCCCTACTCGGTCGTCGAGCGGTGCCTGCGCGGCAGCGCGGCCCGACAGACACTGGTCATCCTCGATTGCTGCCATACCGGGCAGATCAGCGGTTCCGCCTGGTTCAAGACGGATCAGCCGGTCGACTGCCTCATCGCTCTTCAGCAGCCCGCCCTGCCCTCCCCCGCTGCCGGAGAGTTCCCGCTGACCAGGGAGCTGACCCGACTTCTGTGGTCGGGAATTCCCGGAGCTGGCACCCTGCTCGACGCCCAAACGATCTACCAGCAGCTCCAGCCCTCACTTCCTGCGGGCGTCCGTCTCCTGCTGACCGACACGAACGACAGCCGCCTGACGCCACTGACGCGTAACCGGGTCAGGCCCACCTCACCGCTCGTCGGACGGATATTCTCCGTGGCCCCGGAGGCCACAGATTCAAGCCCGTACGGGGCGGTGGTGCTGGTGCTACGGCACCACCCACTCGAAGGAACCCTGGGAGTTCGGCTCGACGACCCCTCCCGCCAGAAATTAGACCTGCCACCGGAATGGTCCGGCCTGTCCGCGCCGCCGGCGGTGGTGTTCCAGGGGGGTACGCCGGCAGAGCGGCCCGGGTTCATCGCCGTGGCACGGCTTCGAGATGACGAAGGCCTTCCGGCAGGCATCGCCCTTCTGCGCGACCGGGCCGGCGTGCTGACCCGACACGCCGACCCGGCTCGGATCCGTCCGTACCTGGCCGGCATACGGCTCTTCACGGGCTACCTCGGCTGGGCGCCGGACCAGTTCGAAGAACTGCTGGCAGAAGGCGCGGCATGGCAGGCGAACCAGGCCGTCGCCCACCGCCTCCTGATGACCGACCGACCGGAGGATCTCCCACGGCTGCTGGCCCCGGGAAGCACATTGCTCAGGTCCATCGACGCCCCTCGACCCGGCCTGGAGGCGCTGCTCAACGATCTGGTCGCGGGCATTGGCCGCGGCGACAGGGTGAGCCTCGTGCTGGGCCAGAATTCTGGCCGCCCCACGAGCGCCGCCGAAGTCGGCCGCCTCGTCCGGTCCGGACCCGAGACGCGCACCGGTTCCGGCTTAGGGTCCCTGGGACCTCTGCTCGCCTATCGTGGGCGGCAGTTCGCGCATCAGGTCTTCACCACCCATTCGGCGCCCGCCATCGCCCGTGCCGTGCGTGACGAGGGCAGTGAGGCGGCTCTCCTGCGGCCTTTCGCCGACAGTTCCCTCCCGGCGCGCTCCGACGACGCTGTCCAGGTGTACGAGATCGAGGACCACCCGGGGCTGGGACGTGAGGACGGCGACGACGTCCGCCCCCGGACGGATCGCACGGCCGAACGGTTGGCAGAACTGATCACCGGCAATCACGTCTGTGTGGTGGGGCATGACGGTGCGCCGGGCGTGATCGTCGCAGCCCTGCGGCGGCTCAGGAAGAAGGGCCTCGCGCGCATCACCTGGGTGACCGCCTCGGACAGGCTTTCCGCCATGAGGGTGAGCCGCGAGGCGGACCTGGACCGGGCGTTCGGCGGGAAGGTCGCCTTCTACCACGGGGTGGACGGCGACCGCCTGTTCCCGCTTCTGCGTGGACGGCTCGGTGCCTTCCCGCCCGACACCCCCCGGCTGGGCGTGGGGGTCCGTTTCCCGCGCGCCGAGCACGAACTCCTCCTCGACCCCCGCTGAGGACGCACCGACAGCCGATCACCATCTCGAAGCCGCGTATGGAGGTTGCCGTCATGGACCACGTTGCTCTCCTTCCGTTGCACCGGGCGTGGCTCGCACCCGACGCCGCCGCCCGCGCGGCGGCTCTCGTCGGCGTCGCGGTGCCTGGGCCCATCGCGCTTCGCAGCCGCTACCGGCACCTGCGCGATCCACAGGCACCGGCAGGTCCGCTGCAGGAAGGCCTGTCCCTGGCCGAATGGCGGACGGTGCTGGAACTCGAGACCGAGGGCGACCGGGCCCTGCTGGAGGGCGATCTGGACGCGGCCCGGGACGCGTTCACCCGTCTCGCCGAGCACGAGACGACCGCCGACCACCGCGTCGTACGGGTGCACGCGCTCATCGGCGAGGGCGACGTCGCCCGGGCGTTCGACAGGGTGGATGAGGCGATCACCGCCTACGAGACGGCGTTGACGATCGCCACCAGCGACCACTACCGGTTCGGGCAGCTGAGGGCGCTGGTGCCGCTCGGCTACCTGTCCCTCGCCTACTCGTCCGGGGTGACGGCGGGCGCGCAGTTCCGCCGCGCGGAGGCCCTCGCCGTGGAGTTGGCCGATCCGCTGTACCAGGGCAACGTGGGGCTTGGCCTCGCCGAGTGCCTCGAACGTTCCGGCAACCTCGACGAGGCGGTCGAAATCGCGATGGCCGCCTACCGGGCCTTCGACGAGGTCGGATCGACGATCGGCAGGGCGAACGCAGCACACCGCACCGGCGCTCTACTGCACCGGGCGCGACGGCGATCGGAGGCCGTCCCGTGGTTGCGGAAGGCGCACGCCTGGTTCGTCGAGGTCGGTGATCCGGTCGGTCTGACGAACGTGCTGAGCGGTATCGGGGACCTGCACCTGGATGTCCAGGAGTTCGACACCGCCGAGCAGTGGTACGAGGAGGGCCTGCGCCAAGCGGAGCGGGCCGGGCTGCCGCGGGCACGAGCTCACGCGCTGCAGGACGTCGCCCGGGTTGCCCGGGGACGCCACCGGTGGGCGGACGCGGTCGTCAAGTTCGACCGCGCGCTGGCCGCGTACCGCGACATCGACGACATCGGTGGGATCTGGCACGCGCTCGACAAGAAGGCCGAGGCACAGGCGGAACTGCGACGACTCGACGCAGCGGCGCGCACCCGCTTGGAGGCGGTCCACTCGATCGAGGCGTTTCGCGCCGGGCACCGTGACGAACGGTCACAGCGCGAGTACCGGGAACGGTTCCGCCTCGCGTACTCCCGCGCGCTGGCCGCCGTAACCGCAGCCGGAGATGCGACGGCCTTCGCGGTGATCGCGGACTGTCTCGCCGGACGTCGCCTGGCCGGCCTGATCGAGGCGGGTACGCGAACGACTTCCGGTCCGGAGCTCGAGCTGCTGCAGAACCTGCTGGCGCACGCGGACCAGCGGCTGGCACGACACCGGCCCGAGCAGGCGTCCGGCCCCACCGGTAGTCGGGAGGAACGTATCCGGCTGCTCGGCGCGGTCGGAATCCGCCACGGGTTGACCGAGAAGGCGGAGGCATCGCTGGACGACCAGCTGGCTGCGGTGTACCTGCCTCCCGAACGCGACGGCGCGCCCCTGCTGACGGCGGTGTCACCGCGCGCCCACCTGGTGCAGCTCCTCGTCGACCCGGTCGAGGCACACCGGGTCCACTGGCTGTGGCGGGCACCCGGTGCCGAACCGCGAGTCGGTTGCCTGGACCTCGACGACGCGGCCCGGGACGTTCTCACCACGTTGTGCGGTGACCGGGCCGCCCGGGTTCAACTGCACGTCGCCGATCTCGCGCCGATCGTCTCGGTCCTACCGCCCGGGCTCGTCGACGCGCTACTGACGGACGCCGATCCGGAGCTGCTCATCGTGCCGGTCGGCGAGCTGTGGATGATTCCGTGGAGCGCGTTACCGCTGCCGAATGGCGTGGTGCTCGGAGAGCTCGTCCGCTACGCGGTCTGCCCCTCGTTGACGGTGCAGCGGCTACTGGTGGCTCGGGCCGCGTCCGCACCCGCACCCGCCGACGGGGACGCGGTCGACGTGTGGCGCAGCCCGCTGGTGTCCGGCGACCACCTCACCCGTCTCGATGCGTCGCGCCTCACGCCGAGGTGGCTGGCCTCGGCGTCCGCCGCGCGGCAGCGGCTGCGCGACGGCGGACGGATGATGGTGGTCGTCGGTCACGGGCGTCGCGCCCCGGGAATGGGGCACTACCTGGAACTCGACGACGCCCGGTGGTTGGTCCCCGCAGATCTCCTCGGGGCGTCCACGCCCCGGCGGCTGGCCCTTCTGGTCTGCGAGGCCGGTTCGATCGACGAGGGCCGGCCGAGTGATCCGATCTGTCTGGCCACTCTCGCCCTGGCGGCCCGCTCCGACGAGGTCCTGGCGACTGTCGGGGAGCTCGGCGACTCCCATCCAGCGGCGCGGTACGCCGAGAGTGTCCTCGCCAACATGGCCGAGTTCCCCCTCCCCGAGGCGCTACGGCGTGCGACCCGGTGGCTCCTGTCGCATCCGGAGGTACGCACCGAGCCGATCTTCCACTGGGCACCTCTGATCCCTGTCGGCACGGTCTAACCGCGCTCGTTGTCGTCCAACAGGTCAGCCAACTCCGGACGCCCGAGGGCCCGCAACGCCGGGGCGAGCTCTCCCAGCCGGAACCGCGCCTCCATCCAATCCCAGGTCTCGAACGCCCCACGGCCTTGCTGAAAGCCGGCCCGCTCGTGCGGTGGCACCTCCAGATAGTCGGCCAGGTCCTCCCAGTCGGTGCAGAGCGCCCGACAGACCTCGACCTTCACCCACCCAGGGTAGGAAACCCGGTTCCCTTGCGGAGGGTCGCGCCGCAGGTCGAGGCCCCGCACCGTGCTGCTGGCCAGCAGGCCACGCACCGGGCCAGGAATGCGCCCCGCGCCGGACGGCAGGAACGGGTTTCCGACGACGGGCGCCGTCCTCGGCACCCGCGCCCCTCCTGCGGTGTCACACAGCAGGAGGGCGGCACGACCGGCCAGTCGGTAGCACCACCAGCGGACGACCGGACCGAGACTTTCGTGCGCGCTGAAGGTCAATCCGTGCGTGACGAGCGACAGCAGGTACTGCCGGCGCCACGCCTCGGGGTCCGGCTCACGGCGGAGAACGCCGGCGGCGGTGCCGTACACCGCGCGGACGATCGCGGACTCCGCAGCGATACCGTCCTGCGGTGGCACGCGATCCGGATCGGTCACCAGGTCGAGGAGCAACCGGCCATGGTCGTCCCCCGACCTGGCGATCACCGGCGTCAGCACGGACAGCAGCAGCCTGACGAGGTCCCGGTCGATCGGCTGCCGGGCCTGGTAGCCCGTCAGGTCCACCAGTAGGAACGGGTCCGGCTCGGCACCGCCTGTAGCCGTGCTCAGGAGCACGTCCTGGGCGTGCAGTCCCCCGAGGCCGCGGCCCTCGACGATGTCGAGTGTGAGACCGGAGAGCGGGGAGTCGTCCCGGGTCAGCAGCCTCGGATCGGGCATCGACAGCCCGTCCGCGCACACCCACGGCGAGGCGGGACGCTGTCGTCGATCGACCAGCGTACGGCCGTCGGCCGCACCATCGGGCACCGCCATGCGCAGGAGGTCCAACGCCGTCACCGGACGGCTGGTCCGGTCGGCGTTCCAGTCGGCCAGCACCGCACGAATGACTGTGGCGCAGGCAACAGCGGTCGCCGTCGGGGACAGCAGCGCCATCGGTCGCAGGTCGACAGCAGCGGAGCCCGGCGACTGGAGCAGCAGCGTACGCCCGCCCGCCGTGCGCAGCGGCGATCGGACCTGGCGGGCGAGGTGGGGCCGGAAGGCTTCCGGACACTCCTCGTAGGCGGTGACGTGCGCGTGGAGGTCGACCTTCTCGCCGGATGCCAACCGCTTGACGACGACGGGCTGGGCGCCCGTCCGAGGATGGACGGCGAGTACGGCGCTTACCAACGCGCCGGTGGGTGCCTCGGCCCGCCATGCCGGCACAGGTACCCGGATCGTCAGCCCTGCGCCGTCGGCCCACTCGGTCAACGCGATCGCACTGTCGCCACCGAGCAGCTCGATCAGTTCCGGAGCTGTCACCTGGGGCCTCCTCGCCGGAGAGGTAACTGTCACGCTCGACTATCGTGACAGCGTGTCCGACGGTGAGGTGGACGGGGCGGCCGGAAGCGATGGCGTCGTTCTGTCCGTGGATCTCTATACCGAGGAGCGGGTGCTGGCGGCGCCCGGGTCGCGGCTCGTACGGCAGGCGGGTGTGCGCTTCGGCCGTCCGATGATCTACCCGGTGCGGGCCGACGAACTCACCGGGCTCAACGAGCGACGCGCCGACCTGCACGAACGGCAGTTCCTGCTGGTGCAGTTCCCCTACGAGCTCGAGGCGCTGCCGAGCAACCGCCGCTACGAGTCGTTGACAGTCCAGATCGATTTCGGCGACGACTCCGTGCTGGCGCTCGACGTCATGCCGCCCACGTATGACGGTCCTGACTACCCGGACCTGGACCGGGTGGAGCTGGACGTCCGTGGAATCGGCCGACATTCTGTCTCCTGGGACCTGCGCTGTTCAGCCCCGGACGTCGGACTACGACCGCGCAGCCGCATCATGCAGGTCATCCTCGATGCGCCGACGAGTGTGCAGGCGGTGTCCGCGATCATCACGGCGGAGGCCGTCGTGGTGCGGCGAGTGATGGGGCTGGAGACCAGGTCGACCGCGACCACTCCGAACGGATCGCGGATCACGTTGAGTCTCGACGGACGGGTCGTCGTCGGTCCAGCCGACTAGGGTCGTCCTGTGCGCCGTCCGGGCGAGAATCGGCACGCGGCGTGCTCCGCGTGCCGAACTGCGGCCGGTGGCCGACACCGGGAGGGGCCAGCTCCCGGCGGAACTGGCCCCTCCCGACGATCAGCGTGGTGCGGTGGTCAGCCGACCGACTTGTTGTAGCTGTCGATGGCGCCCTGCACGCTCGCCGCCGCGTCCTTCATGGCCTGCTCGGCCGGCTTGCTGCCGACGATGGCCGCCTCGAGGCCGTCCTCGGAGGCCTTGCGGGCCTGCGGCATGACGCCCAGCAGGCAGCCGGCCGACGCGACCGACGGCGGCAGCGCGTGCAGCTGGTCGACGGCGGTGCGGAACTGGGGGAACTTCGCCATCCAGTCCTTGTCGATCTGCTCGTCGAGCGCCTTGGCGTTGATCGGCACGTACCCGGTGCTGGTGTGCCACTTGGCCTGCTCGACGGGCCCGGAGGCGAACTTCACGAACTCCCAGGCGGCCCGCTTCTCCTTGTCGCTGTGGCCGACGCCGTTGATCCACAGCGAGGCGCCACCGATGATCGGTCCGCCCGTCGAGGCGGCGCTCACCTTCGGGTACGGGGCGGTGAGCACGGTGAACTTGCCCTTCGCGGCGTCGACGTAGCCGCGCAGCACGCTGGTGGACTCCAGGTGCATGGCGACGGTGCCCGACTTGAAGGCGGCCTGGGCGTCGTCGGTCTTGCGGCCGGTGTTGGTTGCGTAGCCGCCCTTCACCAGGTCCGTCCACCACTGCGCGACGCGTACGGCCGTCTCCTGGTCGAACTGCACCTTCGTGGCCAGGCCCTTGCGCCCGTTGCCGTTGTCGCAGTACTCCTTGCCGTCGGTGGCGAGCAGCTGCTCCACCAGCCAGCCGTAGATGGCGGCGTTGAAGCCGTACTGGACCGTCTTGCCGCTGGCGTCCTTGACGGTGAGCTTCTTCGCCAGCTCGCCGATCTCGGTGAGGTCCTTCGGCGGCTTCGTCGGGTCGAGGCCGGCCCGCTCGAACGCCTCCTTGTTGATGTACAGCAGGGGCGTCGAGGAGTTGAACGGCATCGACCAGAGCTTGCCGTCGACCGAGTAGTAGCTGGCGATGTTGGGCTCGATGTCGCCGGCGTTGAAGCCGTCCTTCTCGATGAACTTGTGCATCGGCACGACCTGCTTCGAGTCGACCATGAAGCGGCTGCCGATGTCGTAGATCTGCACCAGGGCCGGCGTGCTCTTCTGCTGCACCGACGCCTTGTACTTCGCGATCGTCTCGTCGTAGCTGCCCTGGAAGACCGCCTTGACCTCGACCTTGCCGCCGCTCTGGGCGTTGAAGTCGGCCACGAGCTGGTCGACGGCGGTGGCGTTGGCCCCCTTCATGGCGTGCCAGAACTCGATCGTGGTCTTGTCCGTGGCCTTCTCCAGCACCTCGGCGCCGGGCGCGTCGAGCGCGCCACTGCCGCCGTCGGTGCCGGAGCCGGAGTCGCCGCAGGCGGTGAGCGCGGCGGCGGCCACGACGGCGACGAACGCCGCCGCGCTACGGCGGAGCCGAGGTCTTCTCATGGGTTCTCCTTCTCGATGGTTCAACGCAGCGCCCCGGCGGTCAGCCCGCGGACGATGTAGCGCTGGCCGAAGATCACGACGGCCAGGGTGGGTAGCAGCGACAACGCGACGCCGGCGAGGACGAGACCCGGCTGCGCCGCCTCGGCGTCGTTGAGCTGGGAGATGCCGATCTGCAGCGTCTGGAACTCGGTGTCGCGGATGAGGATCAGCGGCCAGAAGTACTGGTTCCACGCCGAGAGGAAGACGTAGACCCCGACCGCCGCGATGGAGGGCTTGGACAGCGGCACGATGACCCGCCACAGCAGGCGCCAGTGGCCGCACCCGTCGATCACGGCGGCGTCGCGCAGCTCGGTCGGGAACTGAAGGAACGCCTGCCGCAGCAGGAACGTGCCGAACGCCGAGGCGAGGAACGGCAGCACCAGGCCGAGGTAGGTCAGCCCGCCGCGGGTCAGGCCCCAGTCGGAGATGGCCAGGTAGTTGGGGATGATGATCGCTTCCCACGGCACCATGAGGGTGGCGAGGAAGAGGCTGAACGTCGCCGCCTTCGCCGGCAGGCGCAGGAACGCGAAGGCGTACGCGGCGAAGATGCTGGTGACGACCTGCGCCACCGTGATGACGCCGGCCTGCACGGCGGAGTTGGCGTAGAACCGGCCGAGCGGCACCGAGCTGAACACGTCGGTGATGTTCTGCCAGTGCAGCGCGCTCGGCACCAGCGCGGGCGGGTAGGTCGCCAGGTCGCCGGGGCCCATCACGGCGCCGACGAAGCCGTAGTAGACCGGGAAGAGCACGGGGATCGCCGCCAGGCCGAGCACGACGTAGACGGCGATCCGCCCGAGGTTGAGCTTTTTCATCGGTAGTGGACCCGCCGTTCGAGGACGCCGAATTGGACGGCCGTGCAGCCGAGCATGATGACCAGCAGCACGACGGCCTGCGCGCTGGCCGCGCCGAAGTCGGAGGAGCCGAAGGCGAACGCCTTCTCGTAGATCGAGTAGACCAGGGTCGTCGTGGCCTGGTCCGGCCCGCCCTTGGTCAGGATGTGGATCTGCCCGAAGCTCTGCAGGGCGTGGATCGTGGAGACCACGACGAGGAAGAACAGCTGCGGGGAGAGCAGCGGCACGGTGATCCGCGTCGCCAGCCGCCAGCCGGTCGCGCCGTCCAGCCGGGCCGCCTCGACCACCTCGGGCGAGATCGCCGAGACCCCGGCGGACAGCACGAGGATGTTGTAGCCGAAGTTCATCCACACCGTCGCGGCGCAGACGGCCGGCAGCGCGATCGACGGGTCGGTGAGCCAGTTGACTCGGTCGATGCCGAGGGAGCCGAGCAGGCCGTTCGCCACCCCGATCGCCGGGTTGTAGATGACGGCGAAGATGACCGACGCGGTCGCCACCGAGAACGCGAACGGCAGCGCGAACGCGGTACGCAGCGCCCGTACGCCCCGGATGCGCGCCTCCAGCAGCAGCACCACGAACAGCGCGCCCAGCACGGCCGGCACCACCGAGAAGAGAGTGAACAGCGCCGTCGTGGCCAGCACCCCGCCGAACTCCGCGGACAGCATGTCCCGGTAGTGCGCCGCGCCGACGTACTCGGACGCGGCGCCGAAGATGTCGTTGCCGTGCACCGACAGGTACAGGGTCCGCCCGAGCGGCCAGAACACGAACAGGGCGAAGACCCCCACCGAGGGAAGCAGCATCAGCCACGCGAGACCGGACTCGCTGAAGCGGGCGCGCCGCACCTGTCGGGCGGTGGAGGGCGTGGATTCGGAGGTCAGGGGGCGTTCGCCCGGTGGCGCGCTGACGGTGGAAGGGGGAGGCACCGCAGCACCCTACCAACGGCATCGAGGGATAGACATCATTTGGGGCGTGATGTGCCGTCGGCGCGGGAGCGGGAGCCGCGCGGGTTCGGCACTTGACGCAAACGGGCGGTCAGGGCGCGACCGAGCCCCTACGGTCGGTTGTCGACAACGTCGCGACCACCGGCCCGAGGAGCCAGATCATGCGGACGAGCGTGACCAGTGGGAGGCAAGGGTACGGTGCCCGCTGCCGGCGGGACGCGTCGCGGGCGGTCCGGCCCGCTCCCGCCGCTGCCGAGACCCATCCTGGTGGTGCGTGAGCGTGTCGGCGGGACACTCCGACGGAGACGGTGACCGCCCCCAGCGTGAGGGCGGACGTGCCGCCCGGGCGCACAACCGTCGAGAGGACGGTTCCCGTCTCGACGGTCTCACCGACCGGCTCGACAAGCCGATGGGGATTCTCGGCCTCCTGTTCCTGCTGTTGGTGCTCGTGCAGGCGTTCACCCACGACGAGCCGCTCAGCACCATCCTCACGATCGCCAGTTGGATCCTGTGGGCCGTGTTCGTGGCGGAGTTCGCCCTGCGTGCCTGGCAGGCTCGGCACCGAGCCCGACAGTTCTGGCGACAGAACTGGTGGCAGGTGATCTTCCTCGCCGTACCCTTCCTGCGGTTCGCCCGCGCGGCCATCGCGCTTCGGGCGGCCCGGGGAGCCGGCGTGGTCGCCGCCGCCGTCCGCGGCTCCCGCTCGGCCGGCCGACTGCTCACCGACCGGCTGGCCTGGCTCGCCGTCGTGACGGTGACGGTCATCGTGACCGCAGGGCAATTGCTGACGCTCACCGGCTCCTACCCGACCCACGGGCGGGCCCTGCACGCTGCCGCGCTCACCACCATCACCGGTGTGCCGCTCGGCGCCACCGACACCTTCTCGCAGATACTCGAACTGGTGCTGGCCGTCTATTCCGTGATGGTGTTCGGCACCCTCGCCGGCGCCGTCGGGGCGTACTTCCTCAGCCACGGGCGCACTGCCGACGAGCCCGTACGGCAGGCCCCGGAGCCGGAGCGGTGAGCGGCACGGAACCTCCAGTGCCGAGCACCGACGCCGACGTCACCGCCCGGGCGGTTCCGGGCCTCGCGCGTTCATCCATCGGGAAATATCTATAATCCCGCCATGAGCGGTGGTTCCCGGTCGCTGGCCGGCAGGCGCGTCCTCGTCACCGGCGGCGCCCGCGGGATCGGTGCCGCGCTGGCTCGTCGGTTGCACCAGCGGGGCGCGAGGGTCGCCGTCGTCGGGTTGGAGCCCGAGCTGCTGGCCGACGTGTCGGCCGCGTGCGGCGACGCTCCGTGGAGCAGCTGCGACGTCCGTTCCCGAGCCCAGGTCGACGCCGCGGTCGAGATGGCGGTGGACCGGCTCGGCGGGCTCGACGTCGTCGTGGCCAACGCGGGGGTCGCCGCCCAACTGCCGCTGGTCGGCGGCGACCCGGACGTGTTCGAGCGGACGAACGCCGTCAACGTCCTCGGCACCTACTACACCCTGCGCGCCGCGGCCCCGCACATCAGCCACCCGAGCGGCTACGCGCTGGTGATCGCGTCGCTCGCTGCGGCGGTGCACGCGCCGCTGCTCGGTGCGTACAGCGCCTCCAAGGCCGCGGTCGAGGCCCTGGGCAACACCCTGCGGGTCGAACTGCGGCCCTCCGGCGCCCGCGCCGGCGTCGCGTACTTCGCCGAACTGGACACCGACATGACCTCGCGCGGGTTCGGCACCAGGGCCGCGACCGCGCTGCTGCACGGCAGCCGGCTGCACCGCGTCGCCTCGCTGGAGGTCGGCGTCGCCGCGTTGGAGCGCGGCATCGCCCGCCGGAGCCGGCGGATCGTCGCGCCCGGCTGGGTGCGGCCCGTGCTGCCGCTGCGCATGGCGGTCCAGCCGCTGCTCGACCGCAGGTTCCAACGCGGGCTGGTCGACGCGCTGCGCATCGCGCAGGCGGAGCGTCCGCCGCTGACCACGCCGCAGCCGGATGGCCAACCGTGACCGCGCCCCGCATAGGCCCGGGCGGCCGGCAGGACGTCGGTACGTTCGGCTGGCTGTTCAGCCAGGCGGCCGGCCGGGTCACGGGCACCGGCCCGCCGAACCTGTTCCTCACCCTCGGCCGCCACCGCCCGCTGTTTCGCGGCTGGCTGCGTTTCGCCCGCCGCCTGATGCCGGGCGGCGTGCTGCCGCGCCGCGAGACCGAACTGGTCATCCTGCGGGTCGCGCACCTGTGCGCCTGCCGCTACGAGCACGACCACCACCTGAGGCTCGCCCGGCGGGCCGGCGTCACCGACGCGGAGATCGAGCGCGTGAGCGGCGACGACATCGGCGTCGGGTGGTCCGCCCGCGAGCACGCGGTGCTGGTCGCGGTCGACGGGCTGGTACGCCACCGCGACCTCGACGACGAGGCGTGGACGGCGCTGCGCGCCCACCTGGACGAGCGCGAGTGCATCGAGCTGTGCATGCTGGTCGGGCACTACGTCATGCTCGCCACGACCATCACAACGCTGCGCATCCAGCCCGATCGACCGCCCGGATAGCGCTCCACCGAGCAGCGCCTGTTTGGCTGACGCGTACGGACACATGGCTTCGCCACAGTCCGCCCGGTCGCACCGGTGCCCCGTCGGGTGGCTAGGGGTGCGTGCTCGTGGGGAGCGAACGCTCAGATGTCTGCGGTGTGCCGCGTGTCAGCATGGCCACGACGTCGGGGGTGGGCCGAACGCGCGACGCCCGGCCCGTACAGCCAGAGTGGCGAGGGCAGCGTTGGCGCCACCACCGATCACCGCGCCGATACCGAACGGTGCTGCTCGACCGAGAACGATGATCCCCTGCTTGCTCCCGTACTTCGTGATGAAGTGTCTCCCCAGGATCTTGTTGATCTGACGTAATGTTTCGGCGGGCACCTTGGCGACCACCTGACGTCCCCAGTGTTGCCCCGTACGCTCGGCGACCTTGGTGATGGTGGCGGAGCCGGACCCGCCGAGCATGATGCCCATCACGATCGTTCGACGGCGCTCGATCTCGTCGATGGGCACTCCGTGGACTTCGGCGATCGAGAGCGCGAAGAGGGCGCTCAGCTGAAGCGATGAAAGAGCCTCGCCGGCCGACAGCGCCAGCGCGACGCCCGTGCCGACGCCGGGCGCCGCTGCGGCTCCGCCAACCGCAGCACCCGTGCCGGTCAGGGCGCCCACGTACATCCGCTCTAGATTGCGGATCACCTCTGCTGGTGTCGCCTCTGGGTTCCGCTGGCGGGCCCGGGCGATGTTCTTGCGTACCAGTGGGCCCTGGAGGTCGATTGCCTTGTCCAAGAGGTCGAGGACCCGCTGCCCACGTACGGCTGCTTCCGGAACTGGTCCGTCGTGGGCATCCGTCGCCATGCGTTGAGCTCCTTGGGTCGTCACGTCCGAAATGATCTCCACTCGACCAGCCGAGCGGACCTTGCCCCAGATTGAACGGTGGGTGCCGCACTGGCGGCGACGTCGTCGATTGAGGCGCCTGTGGAATGGGCGGTTCGATCAATGTCCACCTGGCCGCGGTCGATGAGGTTACGTTGTGGCACCTCGCCACCGCCAGATCTGGGATCCGTCCAGATCGAACGACGGTCATCAAGTGGCCGCGCCACGCCAACCCACTCTCACCAGCGCGATCTCGGTCGACGACTGCCATACGCGGCCGTCCGCTGGCTGGGCCGCACCGCCGGAATGGCGGGTTTCCGACAGTCAGCGAGCGTCAACGACGCAGGCGACGGGAGCGCCCGCCGTCGCGGCCGGCGAGGGGCCCGCAGCGCCGGCCACCGGGCAGCCGAACACCGCAGGGGTGGCGGAGGCCCTGCTGGCTTCTTGATGGGTCACGCGCAGGAGTGGCTCGGACCATGACCATTGGGCTGGCTGGATCACCGCGCTGCCGTCACAGACCAGTGGCGGGCCAGCGCCGTTGCCGCAAGGAGGGCAGCGAGGACTATCGCCACCTCGGCCGCGATCGCCAGTGGGGTCAGCGGGTAGTTGAGCGACCAGGCGACGGTGACCGCAGCGGCGATCGCGGCTGCGATCGCGGGTGGCAGCAGCAGTGCCATCCGGGCCGCAGTGTGTCGGATGTGGGGCGCGTCTCGTAGGGCGATGCGTACGGCGAGGACGGCGCCGGCGATGGCAACCGCTGCGACGGCGCCGTAGAAGACGCCAGCGGCAAGCCACACCGGCACGCGCACGCTTCGCGGCAGGTCGAATGCCGCCACGAATGCCTGGTGCAGGCTAATGACCGCGACGTAGCCCACGACGAGGGAGAGCATCGCGCCCGCGGTCGCGACGCCGAGTACCTGGCCGTACCGCGGCGGGGTGCGCTCCACGCCGGCTTCCTCGGCGATTCGCACGGCGAACTCGGCAGGGTCAGCGCCGAGAAGCTCTGCGGGATCGAGCCCGTCGGCGGCTGCTGCCTCGAGCTCGGCGCGTAGGTCGGCCGCGAGAGTCACCCGGTCACGACGGTGAATACCGAGAGCGCGCCACTCTCGGTCTGCGGCGGCGAGGAGGTTGTCAACGGTCGACGTCGACGTGCTCATGGTCGTCTCCTGGATTCGGTGGACGGACGGCGATGGTTGCGTTCACGACGCCAGCGAACTGAACCCACTGCTCGCGCCAAGCACGCAGCCGATCGTGGCCGGTATCGGTGAGTCGGTAGACCTTGCGGGGTGGGCCGTTGGGACTGGGCTGCAGCGCGTTGGCGATGAGCCCCAAGCGGTGCAACCGGGTGATCAACGGGTAGACGGTGCCGTAGCTCACCGTTCCGAATCCGGCGGTGTCGAGTCGGCGGACGAGTTCGTAGCCGTGCGCCGGCTCGCCGGCAAGCAGCGCAAGCAAGCACATGTCCAGGCAGCCGCGCAGTAGCTGGGCCTGCCGCTCCGAAGCGACTTCCGAGCCGCCTGCTGCCGCTATCATGCGTCACATAATACGGTCGGTACTATGTGTCGTCTAGTAGGTCTTCGTCAGAAGCCGATTGATGCCGCACTCCACGGCATGACGATGCTGGTAGACGCGCTGCTCGGCCGGGCGCCGACCCGCGTACGCGACGACGGCACCTGGTAGGCGGGCCTCGGACGACGGATGCCTTGCGGATCGAGGGGTGCGTCGATCGGGAAGCGAGAAGCGGGGTTCCGGCATCAAAGGCGTGCCACTTGAGGAAAACCCGAACCAGGAACGCCGTTCGGTGGATCAGACCGTCATAACCAGATCCTTGGGTGCTAGCGTTCGGCGCCATGTGGATCGAGGAGACCGTGGCCGGGCGTCCGGCCTGGCGGCACACCGCGTCGGGAGTGGTGTTCCGGGCGGTGCCGGGCGGCACGTTCCGCATGGGTCTGTCCGACGCGGAACTGCAGGCCGTACGCGCCATCGAGCGCAGCGGCGAAGTCGAGGACACGGTCGAGCCCTTCTTCGCCGCCGCCAAGGACGCCCAGCCCGTGCGGGAGGTGCGGGTCGCACCGTTCCTGATCGCCCGGCATCCGCTGACGGTCGCGCAGGTCCGGCACTGGCTGCCCGACTACGAGGACGACTACGCCGACGAGGACACCAGCACGGCCCGCATCGAGGACGATCTCGACGACCTGCTCGACGACCTGCCGTTCCGACTGCCCAGCGAAGCCGAGTGGGAGTACGCGGCCCGCGCCGGCACCACGACGCTGACGTTCCGCGGTGACGGCAAACCCGACGAGGACCAGATCCTCGACGATTTCGGCGACGAGGAGCGCACGGCCGCCGGGGAGAACGCCTTCGGCCTGGCGGCGATGGGCTCGGCTGGCGAGATCTGCGCCGACGTGTGGATCCCCGGCTTCGCGGACGCACCGACGGACGCCCGGCCACGCACCGGCGACGGGCCCCTGACCGTACGCGGCGGCGCCGCCGACCTCTACCCGTGGCAGGGCTGCGACGAGTGGCTGCTGCTGCTCTCCGCCACCCGGTACGAGCATTCCCAGTTCACCGCGGTCCGCCCAGCCGCACCGCTGCCGTCCCGCTCGCACTCCGGCCGTATGTGAGGGACGTTCTCGAATCGTCTGGACCGAGCGGCACGGCATCGCCTCTGCCTGGTCCGCGGCGACCGGCCGCGGACCGACGTTGACGGTAGACGCGCGACTGACAGGCCGGTGGGCGGTCGGGTCATCCCATCGCCGCGTAGGCGTCTGCCGGGGTGGCTGGGACTGGACCCACCGGGGGCGGCACGACGACCCCGCTCGACATCCTTCTGACGTGGTTCCCGCCCAGCCGGCCTCGGCTGGGCGGGAACCAGGTCGTCTACACCCGGATGAGGCGGCTCAGCTCCACCTTGGAGATCTGACCGGCGCGGACGTGGACCACCGCGATCGGCTGGCCGACGACACGGTCCGGCAGGTCGACCTGCACCAGGTAGGCCCCGGGACGCAGGTGTACAAAGCCGAACCAGCCGTCGCCGTCGGTAGGCCGGGTGATCGGCGCACCGCTGGTGGTCAGCGGTCGCAGGGTGACGGTCGCCTGGTCCAGCGGCACGCCGGTGCGCAACGCGACGCGGCCGGACACGTGTCCCTCGGTGGGGGTCGCCTTCCACGGCATGACCGGCACACCCACGTCGTCGGCGAACGGGGCGTCGGGTCCGATGGTCAGTGCCTGGGCCAGCCTGTCGCGCTCGGCGTTGCGGACGGACGACGGCTGGTTGACCCCGGCGCGTGTCGGGTTGGCGTAGGAGTAACCGCTCCAACCGGCGGCGGTGTTGCCCGCCGCGGTGGGGGCGAGCGCTCGGCGCACCTGCTCGACGCTGTCGGGGATGTCGTTGAGGTACAGCGCAGGCCCGACCACCGCCTGCCGGTCGCCCTGCCAGTCGGCGAGCACCTCGGTCCACTCGTCGTACATCTGCTTCTGGTCGGGCATCCAGTTGCGCTTGTAGTTCATGGCCACGACGGTGTCCATGATTCCCTCGGCCAGCCAGCCCTTCCAGTCCTGCAGCACCTCGGTGTAGGGCCGGGTCTTCTCCCAGCCGCCCATGGTCTGGGGCCCGTAGCTGTAGGTGATGCCGTCCATCGACAGGCGCGCCCGCGGATCCACCTCCCACATGCCGAGGTAGATCTTGCGGACCAGGTTGGTCATCTGGGCGCGCCGCCAGTCGGAGAACTGCGGGTCGGAAGGCTGCGGCGTGTCGGTGCGGCCGGTGGCGGCGCGGAAGCGGGCCAGGGAGGTCTCGCTGTAGCCCCAGTCGCTGTGCGTGGTGGTGGAGTTGAAGTCGGGGTAGCGGACGTAATCGAGGTTGACGCCGTCGACGTCGTACTCGCGCACGAGGCTCTGGATCGCCGAGACGATGTAGTTGACCGCGGCCGGGTTGGCCGGGTCCATGTAGGCGTTGGCGCCCATGAGCTCCTGGCCGTCGTGGCGCTTGTTGAGCCAGCGGTCGGCGCCAGCGGCGGACAGGCCGTGCTTGTTGAAGACGTGCTCGGGCGAGGAGTGCGGGGTGGCCGAGTTCCACATCGTGTTGACGTTTACCCAGGCGTGCACCTCCAGGCCCGCCGCGTGCCCCTGCGCGATCACCTCGTCCAGCGGGTCGTAGGGCCGGGGTGCGACCGCGGCGTCGGTGCGCGGGTAGAGCGCCCGGTTGCAGAAGCAGTCGTAGCGCCGGGCGACCTGGACGATCAGTGCGTTGGCCTTGATCTTCTTGGCGTCCCGCACGAGCGTGGTGACCTGTGCGGGGGTGTAGATGCCCTCGTTGAACGCGTCGACCCAGTAGCTGCGCCACTGCTGGGTCGGCGCCGTCTCCGGGTCAGCTTTCGCGGCCGTCGCCAGGCTCAGCACGAGGACGGTGGCGGTCAGGACGGCTAGCACTCGTCTTTTCATGTGCCCTCCATGCCGGAAGGTGCGCTGAAGGATATCTGCATCGGTTGCAGCAGGTGCGAAGCTAAACTACAACAGACTGCGGGGGCAAGGGATCTCGACGAGGGAAGCGACGACGGCCCACGGAGGAGCGGGTAGCCGGCTGCCGACCGGTGCCAAGCAGCGGACTCCCTACGCCCGGGCGTAACGGCGCCGGGCAGAAGCCAGACGCCGCTCGCGGGAGCGATGCCGAGGCTGGTCACCACGACGCCGGTAGATGACGAGTTGCCCGACGCGGCAGCACCGGTGGACCAACGGTTGGCATCGGATGCTACCGAGAGAGCATTGTCTTTAGTACCATCGATGCCTGCCAGTGGTTGCAGTGACGACGTTGAGCAGTCCCGAGTTCAACATGCGATTCGGCAGTCCGAGGGAAGCTCTGGCCTTCACTTTCAGGCAGGTCCGGGCGATCGGCTGTCCGCAGCAAGCACAGCGACCGTAACCAAGGCCCACCTCAGCAGCAGTCGAACGATCCTTCCGTAGCGACTACCAGATTTCTGCCAGGCCTCCCGGTTGAGACTGTGAAGGAAACCCGCATGAGACGCACGTTCACCGCCCTGCTCACCGCAGCCCTCATGGCCGGGACCCTCGGCGCGGCCGGGCAACCGGCAATGGCCGAGCCGATCAGCGTCATCCACGGACTCGACGCCCCGGACGCGATCGACGGCAGCTACCTCGTCGTCTACAAGTCGTCAGCCCCGCAGGGCCTCGACCTGACCCGTTCAGCCCCGTCCGGCGCATCCCACACCTTCCGCTCCGCCGTACGCGGTTTCGCCGCCACCATGGACGAGCAGCAGGCCCGTCGTCTCGCCGCTCACCCCGACGTGGCATTCGTGGAACAGAACCGACGCTTCCGCGCCATCGACCCCACATATGCCGAACCCTCGACTGCCACGCCGCAGAGGTCCACGACGCCGAGGGACGTGGTCACTCCCAACGGGCCCGCTCTTCCCGTGCCACCGATGGGGCGAAACGTGACCGCCTACGTCCTCGACACCGGCATTCGCACCACGCACACCTCGCTGGCCGACCCGGCGCCGATCTGGGGCACCAACACCATCGGCGGCCCCAACAGCGACTGCCACGGGCACGGGACCCACGTCGCCGGCATCGTCGGCGGCAAATTCAGCGAGCGGTGGAGTGCCTACAACGCCCAACTGGTCGCGGTCAAGGTCCTGGACTGCGTCGGTTACGGCACCACCGCCAGCGTGGTGGCCGGCGTCGACTGGGTGACCGCCAACCGCACCGGCCCGGCGATCGCCAACATGAGCCTCGGCAGCATCGCCAGCCCCGCCGTCGACCAGGCGGTGCAGAACTCGATCGCAAGTGGCATCACCTATATCGTCGCCGCCGGTAACAACGCCAGCGACGCCTGCGCCATGTCACCCGCCCGGGTTCCCGCCGCCATCACCGTGGGCGCGACCCACGGCAATGGTCAACGGGCCTGGTTCTCCAACTACGGCAGCTGTCTCGACATCTTCTCGCAGGGCGTGAGCGTGGTTTCCGCGTGGCACACCAGCACCACCGCGACCAGTTCGCTCAGCGGCACCTCGATGGCCGCGCCGCACATCGCCGCGCTCGCCGCGATGTACCTGTCCAGCAACCTGACCGCCACCCCGGCCCAGGTACGAGCGGGCGTCATGGCGGGAGCCACCCGCGGACAGGTCATCGATCCGGGCCCCAACTCACCAAACGTCATGTATACCGCTTGGCTCGCACCGTTTCCCAGCCTGCCCGGCATGCCGAGGATTTCTTGCGAATCCTTTCAGTCGTCTATCCAGTGTGCCAGCACGACGTCCGGCATGGTCACCGAATTTGCGTGGTTCTCCTCCGGCAGTTACGTGGGTGGGCCCGAGTGGCTGTTCATGGGGTGCAACCCGGGCTTCAACTATCCGATCCACCTGATCGTGAGCAACTCCGGCGGTGCCCGGAGCAGCAACACCGTCCAGATCACCTGCACTAATCTCCCACCCGTCTGATCCTCGATCCACCGAGGGACCCATCACCGGCGCATGCTCGTTCTACAGCCTTCCACGAAGGCCGCTCTCGCCGATCGTGACTGCCGGCCCCGACCGCGCGGTCGCCAGGCAGCCAGGTCGGCGACCAGGGGACCGGCACGCGTCGCCGCGGCTGACAAGACGACCGGCACGGGTGGACACCGCCACACCGTGGCGGGTGAAGTAGATGTCGGTCCAGGTCATCCGGGCTTGCCCGGCTCGTGACAGGCGAGCAGGTCCAGTAGGACGGGAGCCGCTCCGGCGCCCGGCGGAGGCGGCGCATCAGGTGGTCGAGGTCATTGGGCGGTTCCGCCTGGGCACAGGAGGCGTCGAGTGACCGGCGGGCAGCAGCATGGTCCAGTTGACCTGTTTAACCAGCCAGGTCGTGAACAGCCCGGGCTCCGGGGTGGGGAGGGTGCCGCCGGCGGCGGCATAGCCGCGCAGCAAGTCGGCGGCGAACTCTTTCCGGGGTTGGTCCTCAAGGATCTCGGTCCACTCCGCGACGGTCGCGGCCAGTTCCTCAGCGGCGCTCCACGGACCGGCCACGTCCCAGTCAAGCTCGACGACCGCGTCGAGTTCAGCCTCGGTGGGTATCTCCCACATCCCGACGGGCTGGGAAAACCGGGTGGACATCCGGAGTCCGTGCAGTCTTGCGAGCGCCACGCCGAGATCCGCGACCATCCGGCCGCTCACTCTGGTCGGCAGGTGGGCGTCAAATATCCAGTGGTGGTGGACCGCGACGAGCACGTCATCGGCCGGGTGCGCGGGTCACCGGCAGCACGGCCGCGCCATCGCTGGTGAACACTCGCCGGGCCACTGGAACGCCGGCTATGTGGGCCGCCGCTTCAAGCTCGGCCGCGTCCTGCAACCATCGGCGGTCCCCGCCAGTGGCCGCCGGGTCGAGCTCCTTGATTGCGTACGACCCACGCTCGGTGGTCAGGCGCCACAGCTGGTGGCTCCGCCGTCCCACGAGGGTGGCCGAGACGGGAGCGCTCCACCTCGCCCTGGTCAGCTCACCGGACCCGGAGTTCGAAACGTTGGCACACCCGGTTCCAGCGGCCGCTGTGGTCCGCTTCGAGAGCTACGAGGTAGTGCTCGCGGGCAGTCATTTGAGACTCCCCTGCGGCACAGCCGATGCGGCGTGCGCTCGCCGCGTAGCGGCCCGCCCCCGCATGGCCAGCAGCCCCGCCGTCACCCCGGCCAGAACCGCGACCAATAGCACCGTCCTGGTGGTGGTCACAGACCCCAGCACGCCGGCGGCGCCCCTGCCCAACATCATTCCTCCGACAAAGAGCGCTCCGAACCAGCTCTTTACCCCGGCGAACATCGTCGCCGGGGCCACCGACTGCCGGTATGTCACGGTGGCACCGTTACCGATCAGGTGCCGCTCGCGGGGGCGATGCCGAGGCTGGTCAACACGACTCCCCGGTAGATGACGATCGGCTTGCCGGAGCCGTCCCGCCGAGCCACCACCACGGCGTCGAGTGCTCCCGGCTGCGGCCAGGGCGTGGTCGGGCGCAGCGTGATCAGCAGGTGCGCTCCGTCCGGGGTAAGGATCACCCTGTCGACGCGCTGGTCGGTGCCGGCGCCGGTGGCCACCTCGGCCCGACCGCCCGAGCCATCGGTCACCAACAGCCGATCGGCCCGGTCGCGTCCTCGCGAGTCGGTCAGAGCGTGCAGGACCAGGCCTTGGCCGAGCGTCGCCCGGGGCGTGGCTCCCGGAGGAACGCTGGTGACCGTACCGTCCGGGCTGAGGGTGATGGTCTCCCCGCCCGTCTGGAACGACATCCCCGACACCGCCCCCGCCTCGGCCGCCTCGGCGGTGGGTTTCAGCACCCTCACCGACGACGCCTCCGGCACCTTCGAGTACGCGGTCGCGGTCGCGGTGGTCAACCGTACCGACCAGACGCGGCTGGGGCGGGGCGTCCGGTCGATGTCACCCACGCCCGGCGGCAGCTCCACGACCAGGGCCGCGTCGCCGGAAACCGTCGCGGTGACGGAGCCGGTCACCGGCGGCAGCTCCGCCGGCTTCGGGCGTCGCTCCCCGCCGTGGTCGCCGCCGTCGAGGACGGGTGTCACCGTCCCCGATCGCAGGTCGAGTACGGCGAGCCGGCGGCTGCCTGAGCGGGTGTCCACCACGATGGCGCGCTGCCCGTTCGGCGCGAAGGCGACTTCACCGACCGGGCCGAGCAGGTCGCGTACGCCGCCGTCCGGGGTCACCAGGCTGATCGTCCGGACAGCGCCGGAATCGTTCAGCACGGCGAAGCCACCGCTGGTGAAGGTGCCGAGCACGTCCGCGCCGCTCACCGTCACGGCGGGCCGCCATCGGCCGGTCGTGGTGTCCCCGATGACGAGCCGCCGGGGGCGCTGGGTGGTGACGGCGGCGAGGTAGCGGCCGTCCGGGGTGGCGGCGATCGGATGCGACGGCAGCGCGATGGCCGGGCACGCCGCCCCGGTCGCGAGGTCGATGCCGCCGTACCGCTCGCTTGGCCGGTCCTGCCACACCACGCCGCCGCGGTCGGCGACGGTGCAGGAGGCCTCCACCGCTGGTTGCGCGATCGTGCCGTCACCGGTCACGGTGACGCACCGGGATTGCGTGATCGACAGTGCGGCGCCGATGCCCGTGACCCGCCGGGCGAACACGTGATCGGGCAGTGTGACATCGCGGAGACGGCCGTCAACGAGCAGCGCGTCACGGCGGTCGTCCCCCAGACCTCTGGCGATGGTCGGGAAACGGGGATCACCGGAGGCGATCTCGGCGTGCCGCCGGGCGGGCGTGAGGTCGCCGAGGTCGTCGCCGAACCGGTCCACGGCGAGTAGCCCGGTCAGGTCGCCGCGACGGTCGTCCGGCACGGGAACAGCGAGCACCGCCGGGCCGAGCCCGCGTACCTCGGCCGGCACCGGCGCCACCCGGGCGGGCAACTCCGCCGGCCCTGCCCCGGTGCAGCCCGTGGCAAGAGCCAGGGTCGCCAGCGCGATCGCCGAAGTTCAGCGCGTTCCCGTCACGCAGCCATTCTGGTCGTCTCGGGCAGGACCCGGCCACCGCAGGACCGTCGAGCGCCGCGGCAGATGCCGCAGCGGGGCAACACCAGCGGAACACCACGCAGCGCCACCGGTTGATAACGTGACGGCGACACCGACCGGTCGGCGTCGATGCCCTGGGGAGGGTCAGGCATGTGGGCGGACGAAGCCGCGCTGGACGAGGCAACGCGCCGGCTCGACGCCTGGGAGGCGTCCATCGCGGACCGGGCGGCCCGGGCCAAGGACCTGGCTTCGCAGGTGCAGGCGATGCGCGGCACGGCGACCAGCCCCGATCGCACCATCCAGGTCACCGTCGACTCGTCGGGCCTGCTGGTCGACCTGCGGCTCGACGAGCGCACCCGACAACACTCCGCGGCGCACACCGCCCGGCAGATCCTGGAGACCACCCGGGCCGCGCACGCCGACCTTCTGAGCAGGATCACCGAGGCGACCAGAGGCATCCTCGGTGCCGAGGATCCGACAGCGGCGGCGCTGGTCGAGTCGTACCGCCGCCGGCTGGATCCCGACCGGGGCACACCGGATGCCCGGCGATGACGGCATCCAGGTCGACCCCGACGGCCTGACCCGCCACGCCGCACGCCTCGACCGCCGCGCCGACAGTCTCGACACCGCCCGCCAGGCCGGCCAGCACGTCCGGCTGGGCGCCGAGGCGTACGGACGGCTCTGTGTGGTCATGCCGATGCTGCTCGACGGCCTCCAGCAGACCCTGGTCCAGGGCATCGGCACCGCGGCCGGCTCGGTACGCGACACGGCCGACCGGCTGAGGACGAGCGCCGACCGCTACCGGGCCTCCGACGCGCGGGCCGAGCAGTCGCTACAGCGGATACGGCACAAGGAGTGACCACCAACCCGCTCGTCGCCACGGCCGCCGACACCCCGCCCAGCGCCTGGGCCGGCATCTGGATCTGCGAGGACATCGAGCTCATCGCCCAGGGTGTCCGCAACGGCAGTTGGATCGACGGCACCCTCGGCGTCGTCAGCGCCGGCCTGGACGCCCTCGCCTTCGTCTCCGACCCGGTCGGCGCGCTGCTCCAGTACGGCATCGCCTGGCTGATCGAGCACGTCAAGCCCCTCAGCGAAGCGCTGGACTGGCTCGCGGGCGACCCGGCGCAGATCACCGCCCACGCCCAGACCTGGCGCAACGTCGCCGCGTCGCTGCGCAAGGAAGCCGCCGACCTGGCCGCCGCCGTCCGCACCGACGTCGCGAGTTGGGGTGGCGGCGCCGGCCCCGCCTACCGGGCCTGGGCCGCCGAGCAGCAGCAGGCCATCCGTGGGCTGGCCCAGGGCGCCGATACCCTCGCCGCCATCACCGAAGGAGCCGCCGGCCTGGTCGCCGCCGTCCGGCTACTGGTCCGCGACGCCATCGCCACCTGCGTCTCCCGGCTCATCGTGTACGCGGGCGAACTGGTCGTCACCGGCGGGCTCGCCGCGCCGCTGGTGGTGGAGCAGGTGACGACGTTGGTGGCGTCGTGGACGGCGCGGATCGCGCGGCTGCTGCGGGCACTGCTGGCGAGCCTGCGGCGGCTGATGCCGCAGATCAGGCGGCTCGGCGACCTGATCGAGAAGCTGAAGCAGGCGCTCAATCGAATCGCAGGAATCGGCCCCTCCGACCGCATGGGAAGACGCCGGGACTGGGCGAACCCAGAGGACCGACCGGTCGCACCGCAGCGACCACCAGACTCGCTCCTGCCCGCAGGCGATCCGGTGTATCACACGAACCATTCCACGGTGATTGGGTACGACGCGAGAACGATGCGCAACATGGAGAAGGTCCTCCCCCTTGAAGGCCACCATGATGTCGTCGTACACGGCACCGACAAGGGCTTCTTCGTCCCCGGTAAGGTCTCCGCCGAGGGGGCTGACATGAACGGAGTTCCGACCAGTGCGGCACAGATCGTCGCAGCACTCAGGGAGAACCCTGCCTACAACGGAGGGCCCGTCAGGCTCGTTTCCTGCTACTCCGGGGTGATCGAACCGAAGGCGCTCAGCTCCGTGCCGCTCGCTCAACAGGTCGCCGACGAGCTCGGCGTCAGCGTTGTAGCCCCGACAGAAAGGGTGGGCACGAACCGGTGGGCGGCGAAACCGGAGCGCCCCACCGTGGCCGACGGAGGCGCCTGGGTGACCTTCGAGCCGAAGGGATACTGATGAAGACTGTTGGCTTCTTCCGCGAACTCGGACCGAACCCGGTTGAGGTCTACGCGGAGAGCATTCAAGACCACTTGGGCCACGCCCCGCTGCCGGACGCCGCTCTGGTGATCCAGTACCTACGCGACGGCCACGACCTTATCGACGTGATGGGGGCCGAGTCAGACGTTCTGGGCAGTGAGAGGCTCATCATCGGCGGGGCGTCAGTGATGACCGACGGGACCTGGCTCTGGCGCGAGGACCTGCGGTTCTACGTGGCCATTTACCACGTGTGCCTTCCCGAGAATTTCCTAGCCTCCGTGCGAGCCAACAACTATCGAGTCCCCGCCCTTCAGATCGAGGAGCTGCGCACCGCCAGCAAAGAGGCGATGCGCATCCTCGGATACCATTAGCCCCTGTTCCTGCAAACTCACTTGGCGACAGTTGTCAGGCGCGGCGGCTCGCCGCCGGTTCTGAGATAAGTGACAGCGAGCTGCATGGCCGTTTCAGGCCGAAGTTGTACGTGCTCCGCCGGGTAGTCGGTAGGCACACCGCCGAAATCGAACGTGAGTCCCTCGGTCGGGGTTTCCACTGTGGGGTCGTTGAGGTAGCCACCGTCGTCAGCGATGTGCACCGCGAAGGCATGGGTGGGGTGACCGAGACCGATCTGAATGCCGGGTGGCAGGTCGTCAGGGTCGCTGGCGTCGCTGAAGATGGTCAGCACGACGGGCTCGCCGGCCTGGTGGATTTCGCGGAGCAGTGCCTCCAGGGCGTCGGGGTCGGTCAGTTCGACCTCGTGATTGTCGCGCTGGTCGCCTCGGTCGTAGGTCCAGGTCACCTTCATGCGATCGCCTTTCCGTTTCCGGTGTAGGTACGCCAATGGCGTATCTGACCGTCATCGTCGCGTACGTAGACGGCCAGCTGCGCGCCGGCCGGCAGCAGCCGGGAAAGGATCTTCTCGCAGCCGTAGGGGGTGTAGTCGCAGGGGGGATTGTTCGTCACCACGGCCGCCCGGTTGATGTGGTCGCGGCGCATCCGGGCGGCAAGCTTGGCCTCCAGATGGTCGGTCGTGGTGGCGATGAGCTTGTAGGCCGGCTTGAGATCATCGGCGGCGGCCGGGTCACGGCCGGACCTCATCGGTATCCGCTCGCCACCGATCAACGCCACACCGGAGGTGGGATCCTTCGCTTGCCGTCGAGGCAGGTCCCGAGCGGCATCGGTCACCCAATCGGGCAGCGGCTCGGGTGGGGCCGGCGCTTCCGTTGCACTCGCAGAGGTGTCGTGCGTGACGGGCGGTCGGCTGATGTCGCTGCCACCGCCCATGATCAATTTCCCAGCTCACCGACCTGCCGAGCCTGGGCCAGCGCCGTGTCGACCTGTTGTCGTGCTTCGATCCCGCGGGCCCGAACGGTCGCCAGGACCTGCAGGACCTGATGCAACCGGGTCAGCGTGGGATTAGGCTGCCCTCCCTGCAACGTCGCCGTGACCAGCCGTCGCGTATCGTCGACCGCGGATCCGGCCGCAGCGACATGGCCGTCGACTGCGGTCAGCGCGGCCACGACCGGTGTGAGCGCGGCGATCGTCTCTTGCGGCGACGGCTGCTGCGGCACGGCGCTCAGCGACCGCGATGCCTCACCCAGGATTCCGCCGGCCTGAGCCAGCCTGGACCGAGCCTGCTGGAGCGCTTGGCGGGCGCGAGCCAACCCCACAGCGATGCCGGCGAAGCCGGAGGCCACCGCCCGAGCGGTGATCTGCTCGACCGTGTGGTCGACAGCGCCGGCCTCCTGCTGCGTCCGGTCCACGCCGGCCGCCATCGCCTCTATGTCAGCACCAATGCCGTCGGTCAGCGACATCGCGTCACCCTCCAGGCTTCGAGTCCACGCAGGACTGGCAGCGTAGGTACGAGTGCCGGTGAAACACAACGAATGCGCAGATCTGCGTCGCTGTTGCGGTGAGCCTGCTCGCTCGCCCTCACCGGGGCAGGCGGCGGGAGCAGGCGCCGTCGTGGTCGGCACGGAGCAGGCAACGCCGACCGCCGGGCATCCGAAGGTCACAGAAGACCCGGTGACGTACGTGCTGGTTGTCCTCTTCCGAAACGGTGATCTCCCCCGGGTCGGTCTGCGGCAGCACCAGCAGCCAACGGCTGATCACCCGGGCCAGCCGCTGCGCGGCCGGCAGGTCGGCGGCGGCGACGGGCAGGTGGACGACGTACCGCTGGGTCATGCCTGATTTGCCCGGTCGGCGCGGGCGCGGGCCTGCTCGGACTGCCAGCGGCGCAGCGCGTCCTTGATGACGGCGGTCTCCCGGCGGCTGGCGGCCAGGGCGGCGTAGACGTTGGCCATGTCGCCGGCGACGCGGTCGAGGAAGTCGTAGACGTCGGCCGGTTCCAGGCCGCGGCGTCCGAGCCCGACAGACTTGAAGCGACGCTCGCGCACCTGCCACGGCAGCAGACTGGTGTACGCCGAGGAGCGGTAGGTCGCTCCCGGTCGCTGGTTGCGGACGCTCATCTGCTGCCTGCCTCTCCCTCGTGGACTGGAAGGGGTGGCCCGTCCGCCCTCCCCGCGCGCACGGGCCACCCCGCCCTGCCGCCGCAGCTTCGATCAGCGGTACGACACCAGGGCCTGTGGTCATCCTGTGACGATGCGCAGCATCAAGGCAACGTTCCGCACCAGAATTCTTCCCTGAGGTATTGACTTTCTTTCCTGCCACCGATAGCTGTTACATGACCGAGTGACGCAGTGTTGCGCGATGGAATCAGGGAGTGTTGGGTGACCGAGGATGTCGGATCGACCGTGCCGCGCCGGCAACTCGGCCGGCTGCTACGCCAGTACCGCACCGAGGCGGGCGTGACCCTCGACGCCGCCGCCGAAGCCCTCGAATACAGCCGGCAGAAGATCTGGCGGATCGAATGCGGCATGGGCCCGGTCCGGGTGCTCGACGTCAAGGCGATGTGCGAGCTGTATGGGGTGTCCGCCGAGATGACCGAGGCCATGCGCGGGCTCGCCACGGAGACGAAGTCCAAGGGCTGGTGGCACGCGTACGGCGACGCGGTCCCGAGCTGGTTCGAGCTGTACGTCGGCCTGGAATCCGCCGCCGCGCACCTCCGCCGGTACGACGAGTCGCTGATCCCCGGAATCCTTCAGACCAAGGAGTACGCCCACGCCCTCTACCGTCTTGGCGGGCGGTTGAGCGACGAAGAACGCGAACGGGCGGTGCAGGTTCGGCTTCAGCGACAGGCACTTCTCGTCCGACGGCTACCGGCGGCACCCCGACTTGATGCCGTGCTGTCGGAGGCGGTGCTCCGGCGGGTTCTCGGCGGTCCCGAGGTGATGAGCCGCCAACTCGACCAGCTCATCAAACTCTCGGGCCTCCCAAACGTGTCGGTCAGGGTGCTGCCGCTGGCAGCGGGGCCTCAGCCCGGCGCGGTAGCCGGGTCCTTCGTCATCCTCGACTTTCCACCGACCAAGGGTGGTCGCGCCGCCCCAGAACCATCCGTCGTCTACAGCGAGTCCCTGACAGGAGCGCTCTACCTCGACAAGCCCGACGAGATGGCCGCCTACGACCGCGTCTGGAGGGGCCTGGATGCACTCGCCCTCGGCGAGGCAGAATCGAGAGACATGATCAAGCGGCTCATCGGGGAGATGCGACATGACTGACCTGACCGGCGCCGTCTGGCGCAAGAGCACCCGCAGCGGCGACAACGGCGGCGACTGCGTCGAGGTCGCCACCAACCTCCCTGGCATCGTCGCCGTCCGCGACTCGAAGAACAGCTCGGGGCCAGCATTGACCTTCGCTCCGGATGCCTGGGAGACCTTCGTCAGCAGAGTGAAGGGCGGGCACCTGACGTCCTGAACCAACGCCCACCGAATCACTGCTGTCCGAATGCCACCGCAAGCTACATGATGGCGCTATGACACCGCGGAGTTGGACGACCGACGAACTTCGGCAGGAACTGGCCAAGTATCACCAAGCACTCCTCGCCGCCGGCAACCACAGGCCGTCCACGATCAGCACCTACATTCAACATCCAGAACGCTTCATCGCGTATCTGGAGGGCCGCTACGACCCCCGACAGCCCCAGGGGCGCAACGCTAACGGCCGCTCGTAGGAAGCCGCACGCCCGGGCATCGGTAGCCGGTGTGCTCGTCGCGGTGACGCATCCACATGACCACGTCGAGGATCCGGAGCAGGGAGATGGTGTCCGGCAGTTCGGCTTGCCGCCGGAGATCGGCGAGCCGTTCGGCGAGGATCCCGTCCCGCTCCCCCAGACGGCCGTGCAGCCAGCGCCAGAAGTCCTTCCTCGTACGGAAGGCGCAGGCGACAACCTCGTCGTAGACCGGTACGAGGTGAGGCCGCTTGCGGGCGAGCAGCTTCCCTGCCACCACCCAGCCGATCCCGTCGGCCTTCCGCAGCAACCGCCACGCCCTGTAGGCGGGTTGCCCCTTCTCGACGAGAGGCAAGGCGCCGGGGTGGCCCAGCGCAACGGTCGTCGGTATCTCGCCCAGTTCCGCCGACACCGCCTCTCCGAGCGCGCCCTGCAACAGGTCCAAGGCGGTGCGCGGCGGCACCCGGACACTGAGCAGCTCGACCGCGATCAGGTCCTCCGCCGTGACGAGGTTGTAGGTCTCCGGCCGGTCGCCACCGCCTCCGAGTCGTTCGAACTGTCCACCAGTGAAAGCCGATTCGCCTGCGTGCCCGAAGTACCGCTTCAGGTCGGTGACGGACTGCGGATCGCTCAGGACCGCGAGGATCTCCGCGAGGGTCAGCGGCTGTTTCATGCCTCCCCCTCAGTCGCGAGGCGTCGCCGGATCTCCTTGAGCGACACCACGTCACCGGCGCGGGCATCCTCCGCAGACCAGAAGTCGAGCCCGTCGGTGGCTCGGCGGGTAGCTGTGATCGAAGGGCCGTGCACCTCGATCTTCACTGCCTCGCCGGCCGCACTCGGGGAGCCGAGGGTCCGCCCGCCGTAGCGGATGCAGCCATCCGCCAGCATCTCGGCAACGTACTGCTTGCCGAGGTACTTCCCGTAAAGTCTGCTGCCCGGGCGCAGCCGGCCGGCCCGGATCAAGTCGATCACCTTCAGCGCGCGTTCCCCCTCCGACACCGGCCGCTTGTGCGAACGGCTCTTGGCAGGGCGGACCGGAGTTTGCTGCTGAGGCAACGCGGGGGCCACCGTCGGAGGCACGACGGGCACCGCCTCGACGTGTTCCACAGCACCAAGAGGGCTGACAGACGCAACGCCGGTGGAGGCCGCCGACGACGGAAAGTCGAAGGTGGCACGAACACGGATGAGGCTGGCACGAATCTCGTCCCGAGTAAGTCTCGAAAGGCGACGGTCCAACATCGCCACCAGCTCCGCCGCCGGCTCTCCATCCCCGAACAATTCGAGCAGCTCACCATGGACCTGTCGGTCGACGAAGTAGCCCTTCCAAAGCTCTTCGATGCGGTTGTCCCGCATGTTTTCCTTGCTCAGCAACGACAGCAACTGCGCGGTGTCGTCGAGGCTGTCCTCCAATCGGACGGCGCGGAACAACTTGTGCTCGATGGGTACGGGCGCATGGGCGTTGTAGATCCGCCACTCCGCGCCATCGGTCAACGCCACCCATTCGACACCGGCCACCGCGGCGTAGCTGATGGTCTGATTAGCCCATCGTGGATCGTCGAGATTCTCCCCGAGGCCCTTGGCCTCGACGAACAGCCGTGGCGTACGAAGAAGGAGCAGGGCGTAGTCGACGGGGTTGTCCGGGCCGCGTCGCCGGTATTCCCGGTGCACCTCGTCCGGGTCGAACAGGTCCCACCCGAGCGCTCCGATGACGGGTTCGATGAGCCCCGCCTTGGTGTTCTGTTCACCGATGCGCTGGTGTTGACGGCGGAAGCGCGCCACCCGCTCGACGCACTGCTTGAGGGCGTCCTCCAGCTCGACCGTGCTCATCGCCCCTCACTCCGTCCGTTCGTGCCATCGAGCAGGTTCTCGCCCAGCCGGAGAAGGTGCCTGAGCAGCACCGCGATCTCCTCCGCAGCGGACGACTCGGGCCCGTACCAATCAGTGACGTCTCGCAGCAGGTCAGTCAGCTGATGCCGAGCATCTGTCACGTCACCGAGCCCGGCGGCGAGCATGGCGATCTGCTGCCGCAACGGGAACAACTCTGCGGCATCCGGGGGCATCCCCCGTTGTTCCTCGGCGAGCAGGGAGCGCAGCTCAGCCAACGCGGCGGCAGCCTCGCCCAGTTCCGCCTGGCAGACAGCCGCCTGCTGCCGGCAGTGCCAGATCAGCTCCTGGTCGGGCACCGGTCGCGCGGCCAGGTCGGGGATCAGCCGCTGGAACTCGGGCAGTGCCTGCCGGAACGCGCCGGCGAGCACGTACAAGTTGGCCAGGTTGACGCGCAGCTCAAGGATCCTCGGCTGCTTGGCTGCGCCGTGTGCCTTGCGGATCGGCCGCAGCGCCGTCTCCAGCAGCTCGGCCGCCTGGGTGAACCGCTCTTCCTCGGCAAGTTCCCAGGCCCGTTCCTCGACCTCCGCCAACTCGTCGGGAGAGGGGACGTGGATGACCTCCGGAGCGTTGCGGGGCCGCACCACGTCGATCTTCGTGGGGGCTAAGGGCGCCCGGGGTGGCAGCGGACCGAAGGGGTACCGGTAGGGCATCGTCGGATCGACCCGCTGGCCGTCCGCGACCGTCGTTGCCCGGTCGGCGGCAAGGTCCGGCTCGACGGCACCGAGCGGCATCAGGATCTCGTACACCTCGGCGGCGGAGCCGGGACGGTGCTGCGGGTCCTTGGCGAGCATCCGCACCACGAGCTGCGCCAGCACGTCCGGTACGCCGGCGCGGTGGTCCGTCACAGAGGGGACGGGGTCGTTCATGTGCCGGTGCAGCATGCCGAGCGGGTTGTCCGCCCGGTAGGGCGGGTTGCCGGTCAGCAGCTCGAACAGCACGCAGCCGAGCGCATACAGGTCCGCCCTCGGGCCCACCGTGCTGTTCAACGCCTGCTCGGGCGCCATGTAGGTGGGCGTGCCGAGGGTGTGGCCGGTGGCGGTCAGTCGGGGTACGTCTGCCGGGCCGAGCAGCGCAGCCACCCCGAAGTCGAGAACCTTGACCGAGCCGGTGGGTGTCACCATCAGGTTCTGCGGCTTGAGGTCGCGATGCACCAGCGAGGCGGCGTGCGCCGTCGCCAGGACGGAGCAGATCTGCGCCCCGATCGCTGCGGCCCACGGCACGGAGAGCCAGCCGCGTTCCGCAACCAGGTCGGAGAGGAGCATGCCCGGCACGAGCTGCATGACGATGTAGATGTCGTCGCCCTGAACGCCGACGTCGTGCACGCTGGGCACCCCGGGATGGTCGAGCCGGGCGGTGACCCGTGCCTCCCGCATGAACCGCTCGACCGCGTTCTCCCGCTCGCCGTCCGGAATGGAGAGCTTGCGGAGGAACTTGATCGCGACGGGCCGGTCAAGCTTCTCGTCGAAGCCGGCCCACACCTCCCCCATGCCACCGCGACCGACCGCGTACGTGAGTTCGTAGCGGTCGGCCACGCGGTCCTGCGCCCGCATCAAACCCCCAGGTCAATCGGTCTACTGGCCTCGTCGTCGATACCGTCAGTGCTTGCCGCCGTACAAGTCGTTGAGTTCGCGGTAGGCGTCGAGCACAGCCGTCGTCTCGTCCGCGAGCTGTTCGCTCGCACCCGACGGTCCCGACATCGGGTCGACCACAAGCTCAGCGAGCGCCTTCTCGGTCCGCTGAAGCGTCTCGTCCAGCTCACGGTCACGGATGAACCGCTCTCCGGCCTCAGCGGCGGCGGTCAGTTGCCCGACGAGCGTCGCCAGTTCGCCGTTGACTTCCTTCCACAGTGCGTCGGCCTGCTGCCGCTGGTGTTTCAAGTCCCGGTACGCGCGGCTCGACTCGTCCGTGGTGTCCTTCTCGTGCCGCCGCAGGTCGTCGCGGACCGCCCGGATGTCCTGCTTGCGCGCCAGGTTCTTGGCACCGTCCCAGAGCGCCTGCGCCAGGAGCTCACCGGCCTCGCTGGGCTCCACCAGTTCGTCGAGTGCGGGGAGCGTCCGGCCCACCCGCTCGGCGAGCGTGACCAGCGCCCGGAAGGAGCGCTGTTCCTGCGGCGTGGTCAGCAGTCGGTGGATGTCGGGGAAACTGCGCAAGTCCGGCGTGCGGATTATGCCCTGCTGCTCGGCCCTGATCGCGCCGGCGATGACCAAGGCGCCAAGGACGAAGGCGACCGCGAAGATCACCCCGGCGTACGGCGCTCCACCCGCCAGGCAGATGCCGCCCGAGACGACGGCGATCAGGATCATCTGCTGGGACGCCCGCCGGTTCGCTGCCTCCCGGCTCATGGGGGCGTCGGGGCTGACGTCGGTGACGCTGCCCCACTCGTGCACCCGTGCCCGCCCGCTGACCCCCACCTCGGTCAACGCGACCGCTGTGGTCTTCGCGTCACTGGCGATCCACAGGTGGACGTAGTTCTCCGACGACGTCACGAGACGTTGCCTTTCTCAGAGGGGTTCGACTCACCGCTTGTCCGGCGCGGATGACCGCTCAGGCGATGCCCTTGCGGCGGCGGATCATCTGGTACGCCTGCCGGCGCGCGAACTGGTTGAGCTGCGACCGCAGGCTGTCGTCATCGAGGTAGCGCTGCATGAGCTTGCCGTTGTCGTCGTGCCGGGACAGGATCACGTCCTCGATCCGCTTGTCGCAGACGACGCCGAAGTTGCTCTCGTCGTTGACCATCGCGGCGGCTTCGAGGGTGCCGTCCTCGGCGAGGGCGACGATCTGCTGCTCAACCCAGACCTTGTCCGACTCGCCCAGCCCGATGCCGAACTTGTCGTTGAACGCGTCGATCAGCTCGGACAGGGCGACCTTCTCCGGGTCGTGCTGCCGGCCCGCCGCGCCGCCGACGAAGCCGGGAAGCATCTGCTCGCCCTCGGGCGTGAGCGACGCGTCGTGCTCGCCGGTCTTGCTGACCCGCAGGTGGGTGAGCTGCACCTCGCCGATGTCGACGGACGGGTCCTGCCGCCGGGGCAGCCGGTTGAGCAGCGCCCGCCCGTACAGGTAGAGGCGTTCCAGGTCCTCGTCGTGGTAGGGAACGACCTGGCTGAGGAACGCGTACATCCGGGTGTAGTCGCGCAGCGCGGACCGGAAGCCGTCGGCGGCCTCGGGATCGTCGGCGGCGAGGGCCTTGTAGCGGTCGACGGCCGGCTCGGTGAAGCGGTAGAGAGCGGCGTGCGCCCGCTGGAGGCCGGTGTCGCTGGTCGCCTTGCGCTCCGCAGCGAGCAGCGCCTCGGCGTACGCCTGCATCTCCGAGTCGACCAGCACCGGATAACCGATGACCGCGTTCTGCGCGGTGTAGAGCAGGTTCGGGTCGGTGGGGGTGGTGGCGGCGGTTTCGAAGTACGGCTTGAACTGCTCGGCGATGTCGCCGGCCTCGTTGACGAAGTCGAGGACGAAGATGTCGCCCTGGGCCTTGAGCGGGTGGGTCCGGTTGAGCCGGGACAGGGTCTGCACGGCGGCGACGCTCTTGAGCAGCTTGTCGACGTACATCGTGGTCAGCAAAGGCTGGTCGAAGCCGGTCTGGTACTTCTCGGCGACGACCAGGATCCGGTACTCGGTGTCCTGCTTGGCCCTCGGCGTGCCGGCGTGCTTGTCGTCGGCGGCGGTGTAGCCGAACTTCTCGGGCAGCTCGCCCTCGCTGAACCCGTTGACCCGCGCCTCGGTGTGCTCGACGCCGTCGACCTCCAGCTCACCGGAGAACGCGACAAGCGAGTCGCAGCCGACGTAGCCCTGCATGTCGACGTACTTCTTGATGGCGATGTGCAGGCGGACGGCGGCCTCGCGGGAGCCGGTGACCACCATGGCCTTGGCGCGACCGCCGAGGCGCGGCGCGGTGTGCTTGCGGAAGTGCTCGACGATGATCTCCGCCTTCTGTGCCTGCATCGTGGGGTGCAGGCTGGCGAAGCGGGCGAGCTGTGCGCCGGCCTTCTTCGGGTCGACGTCCGGGTCGTCGGGGTTGGCGTTGGCCAGCTTCCAGTACGACTTGTAGGTCACGTAGTTGCGCAGCACGTCGAGGATGAAGCCCTCCTCGATGGCCTGCCGCATCGAGTACGTGTGGAACGGCTGCGGGTTCCCGGTGACCGGGTGCGGCGTGCCGAACAGTTCGAGGGTCTTCGGCTTCGGCGTGGCGGTGAACGCGAAGTACGACAGCGTCTCGTGCCGGCCCCGGGCCAGCGCGGAGGCGGTGAGCAGGTCACCGGACTCGTCGACGTCGTCGCTGCCGAGCTTGAGCAGCACTTTCTTCAGCGCGGCGGCCGAGTCGCCGGACTGCGACGAGTGCGCCTCATCGACGATCACGGCGAACCGCTTACCGCGGAGCCCCTGCACCTTGTCGAGGATGTAGGGGAACTTCTGCATGGTGGTGATGACCACCTTGGCGGTCTCGCCCTGGAGCGCGGCGGCGAGCTGGGCAGAGTCCTTGTCGATCCGCTGCACGACGCCGGGCACGTGCTCGAACTGGAAGACGGTGTCCTGCAACTGCCGGTCCAGCACCACCCGGTCGGTGATGATGATGACCTTGTCGAAGACCGGCTCGTTGGGACGCAGCCGCTCGTCGTCGACCACCGGCGCGGTGTGCAGGCTGGACAGTCGGTGCGCCAGCCAGGCGATGGTGTTCGACTTGCCCGACCCGGCCGAGTGCATGACCAGGTAGTTGTGGCCGGAACCGTGGCGGGCCGCGTGGTCGGTGAGCTGGGTGACCGCGTGCCACTGGTGGTAGCGCGGGAAGATCAGGCTCCGCGACTCCTTGTCGGTGTGCAGGAACCGCCGCACCAGGTCCATCCAGGTGTCCGGGTGCCAGATCTGCTCCCACAGGTAGGAGCTGCGGTAACCCTTGTCGCCGGCCGGCGGGTTGCCGGCGCCGCCAGAGACACCCGGCCCGTCCGAGCCGGTGTTGAAGGGCAAAAACCGGGTCTTCTCCCCCGCCAGCTTCGTCGTCACGAAGACCAGGTCGGGATCCACGGCGAAGTGCACGAGGGTACGCCGGGCGAAGAGCAGTTCCTTCGGGTCGCGGGTCTTGCGGTACTGCTCCTTGGCGTCCTCGACGGTTTGGCCGGTCAGCGGGTTCTTCAGCTCGGCCGTGGCGAGCGGGATGCCGTTGACGAAGAGGACCAGGTCGAGAGTGTTGTTGTTACTGGTCGAGTAGGCGAGTTGGCGGGTGACGGTGAGGCGGTTGGCGCGGTAGAGCTTGAGCGCGTCGTCGGTGATGGCATGGGCGGGCTTGAAGTAGGCGAGGCGGATCAGGACGCCCTTGTCCTTGACGCCGCGACGGAGGACGTCGAGAGGGCCCCGCTCGTCAATCTGCCGGGCGAGGTACTGGGCGAAGTGTCGCTGCGCTACGTCCGGGTCGTTGCCGTGGTACGCCAGCAGCTTTTCCCACGGGTCCGGCTGGGTCGCGCCGATGAATGCAAACAGCTCGGCTACATCCACGCCCACCTGTGGGTCATAGTTGCTGGCCGCCGCGGGCAGCCACCCCATATCCAGAAGCGAGCCCTCAATCCTCCCCTCAAAGGACCGCTCCTGTCCGACCTGACTCATGCGTTCACCCGCCGCGCCGTCGTAACGTCCATATGTCCCGTGACCGCTGCGGTAATCAGCGCCTGCCGCCGCTCGGTGATGAGTTCCTGCTGACGCAAAATTGCTTCATCAAGCGCTTTGACCCGCTCAGCCTCTATCCGCATCCGGCGGACGAACTCGTTCTGAGCCCTGGCTTCCGCATTTGGAATTGGCCAGCTTTTGATATCTTCACCCCGCAGCTTGACCATTGATTGAGAGGAGCCGCGAGCGGTCGCCTCAATAAGGCTACGGACACGCCCGCCAAGTAGCACCTCAGCCACGAAATCAGCTTCGACAATGCCCGACAGTCGCACTCGGTAAACCAAATCAGGAAGCAGCCTCTTTGCAACGTTCCCACGGACGACTGCAACATCGCCGACAAGGTCTGGAGTGTTAGCTCGTGTCACCAGGAGATCGCCGTCGCGGACTTCAAACCTTGCGAAGGCTGCGCCGCCGACTAGCTTCTTATTTTCGTGTGGGTAAAACTGCCCTCGCTTAACACTGCTCAACTTGAGGACACCCCACTCACTGGCTGCGGCGGGTGTCGAGTCACAGACGGGGCTCGCACCTTGTTCGATCCCGCGAATTACGCGCCTAAGCGGGGCCTCCCCATATTTTGCACGGAACTCGTCGAGGCCGATGTCTCGAACAGCATCAATACGCTCACGAAGTAGCGACCTCAGGGAGGCTTTCAAGGCAGCAGCACGTTCCAGCCGCCGAATCTCGCCTTCCAGGAAGTCCGCGATGCGTCTTTGTTCCTGCATCGGAGGCAACGGTATGCGCAGAGACTCAAGATCCGGCATGTAGATCGTTTTGTGGGTTGAGCCGTACGCTAAGCGGTCCCACTCCTGAGCCATGGCCCTGAGCACAAGGAGCAGGTACCGCGGCTCAAGCGAGGGGCGGGGAGTCCACGTGACAAAGGCCTGAGTGGTTGCCATCGGGCGTCCAATAAGGGCAGAGTAACCCACGGATGCGGTGCGACTCAACATCACAGTGCCGGCCGGATGCAGGACAGCGGCACTATTCGCTAGACCAAGATTGCTAATCTTCTGTTCGGTGTCCATCAATGGGGCGGTGGCGTCCGGCCGGCTTGTGACGTCCGGCGTAGTTACCCATGGGATGTGGCAGTCTTCCCAATATTCGGGTTTGTTGCGGTCCGGAGTGTGGCCAGTCCCCATCCGAGCCACGAGACGCAGCGGAACGATTGGCCAACGGTTAGACATTTTCTCCAGCCAAGGAATACCAGAGGCAAGGGCAGCGCTCACTCCGTCACCTCGGCGAGCAGTGCTTGGATCTCTCCCTCAAGTACCCCAATTTCCGCGTCGATCTCGGCGAGCGGACGGGGAGGTGTATAGACGTGAAAGTGTCGGGTGAAGGGAATCTCGTACCCAATCTTAGTCTTGGCCTCATCGGGCCAAGCGTCCGGCACGTGGGGCAGCACCTCCCGCTTGAGATAGTCGTGGATGTCCTCGTCCAGCGGCACGTGCTCGTTGTCGCGCAGGTCGGTGTCCGGCAGCGGCTTGCCCTTGCGGTCGGTCTGCACCTCCCCCTCCGGGTCGCTGACCGAGAACGCCTCCCACACTGCCTTCTCCACCGCCGCCGGCAACTTCCCCAGCCCGTTCAGCTTCATCGCGAACTCGGCGCGCGTCGCGGACGACGTACCGATCAGCGACTTTGCCCCTGCCAGCAGCAACTCCCGCTCTGCGTACTTGAGGATCGCCTTCGCCTCCGCCAGCAGGGCGACCGTCTCCTCGGTAACATCGAAGCGCAGCCGCAGCGGGCGCTCGACGGTGATCCGTTGGTAGCCGAAGTCGGTGGTCCTGAAGACCTTCACCTTGGCGTGTTGCGGGTGCTCCAGGTCGTCCGCGATGGACAGCGCGTCCACGTACGTTCGGGTCAGCTCGGCGATGTGCTCGTCGGTGAGCATCTTGCGCTTGTCGCCGAGGCTCTTGCGCATCTTGGTCCAGTAGTCACGGCCGTCAAGCAGCACGACCTTGCGTGCGCGGGCCAGGTCCTTGCGGTTGCTGAGAATCCAAAAGTACGTGGAGATGCCGGTGTTGTAGAAGAGCTGGTCCGGCAGCGCGACGATGCCTTCGAGAAGGTCGTTCTCCAGGATCCAGCGGCGGATCTCCGACTCCCCCGACCCGGCCGCGCCGGTGAACAGCGGTGAGCCGTTGAAGACGATCGCCAGGCGGCTGCCGCCGTCCTCGGGGCGCTTCATCTTCGAGATCATGTGCTGAAGGAAGAGCAGCGAGCCGTCGTTGATCCGGGGCAGGCCGGCACCGAAGCGGCCGGCGTGGCCGCGCGCGGCCTCCGCCTTGATGTAGTTCTCGACCTTCTTCCACTCCACCCCGAACGGCGGGTTGGCGAGCATGTAGTCGAAGCGCTCGCTCTCGTGGCCGTCCTGGCTGAACGAGTTGCCGTAGGCGATCTTGGTCGGGTCGCCACCCTTGAGCATCATGTCCGAGCGGCAGATCGCGTACGTCTCGCCGTTGAGCTCCTGCCCGTACACCTCGACGGTGGCGTGCGGGTTGTGCGCCTGGATGTGGTCCTGGGCCTCGCTGAGCATGCCGCCGGTGCCGCAGGCCGGGTCGTAGATCTTGCGGACGATGCCGGGCGTGACAAGGTCGTCCTCGTCGGGGGCGAGCAGCAGGTTGACCATCAGCTTGATGACCTCGCGCGGGGTGAAGTGCTCGCCGGCGGTCTCGTTGCTGATTTCGGAGAAGCGGCGGATCAGCTCCTCGAAGACGTAACCCATCTGGTGGTTGGACACCACGTCGGGGTGCAGGTCGATGTCGGCGAACTTGGCAACCACCTGGTAGAGCAGCCCCGCCTCCGCGAGCCGGCTGATCTGGGTGTCGAAGCCGTACTTCTCCAGCACGTCGACCGCGCCCGGCGAGAAGCCGCCGATGTAGGCGCGCAGGTTCAGCGCGACGTGGTCCTGGTCGCCGAGCAGCTTGCGGAACGACATCTCACTGGTGTTGTAGAACGACAGCCCGGCGGCCTTGCGGAGCACCGGGTCCATGTTCTGCACGCCGAGCTGCTTGAGCTGGGCGTGCTTGGCAAGCACCGCGTCCTTCGTCGGCTCCAACACGCAGTCGAGTCGCCGCAGCACGGTCAGCGGCAGGACGACCCGGCCGTACTCGGACTGCTTGTAGTCGCCGCGCAGCAGATCGGCCACCGACCAGATGAAGTTCGCGAGCTCTTGGTGCTTGGTACTCACCAGGTTCCTTTCGATTGCCTTAAGTGGAGGAGTATGGCCGCTGCCCTGAAGCGGTGCAGTCCCCCACCCGGTGCGGATGAGGAGCCCGTTTCGTCAGCAGGGACGGCGATTGGTCCCTTACCGGCTCGGTCGATTACCGCTCGACCGCTGCTCAGCCTGGAGTGATCCACGCGCGAGGCCGTCCGCGGTGAGTTGGACCAGTTCGGCCCCCAGCGACGCCGCCTGTCGGATTGCCGACTCGAAGGCGTGGAGGCGCCGGAACGCCTCCCCGTGCGCCCGTTGCTCGTCGAGCGGCAGGCGGCGCACCTGGGCCCGCCGAATGTCGAAACGCAGGGTCCCGGAGAGGCTCGACGCCTGCTTCTCGTTGGCCGAGGTGCGCAATTGCCCGGCGAGGAACCAGGGGTCGAGCGCGGCCGGGTTGGGACGCAGCAGGTAGAGGTTACGACCGAGCAGGGCACCCTCGGCGGTGATCACCCGAGGCGTGAGCGTGCGGGCGATCATCGGCACCACGACATCGCCCTCCGCCAGGGGGATCTCCTGGCCCAGGCGGTCGTCGGCCTGGCCGGAGGCGTCGACGCCGGCCAGCACGTCCTGCACGGTGAGCATCGGCGGCCCGCCGGTCAATCCGACGACGTCTGAGGACGAGTTGGCCCGGATGGGGCCGATCAGCTGCAACGCGCCGCTGCGGGCCAACTCGGCGACCGTGACGACGAGCGGTGCCGCCCCGTCGGGCGCGGGCGCTACCTGCGGCATCAGCGCCGGCAGGTCGCCGACGATGGCGGCCAGCCGCTCTCTGGTGCGTACCAGATGCTCGCCGCTCTGCTCGCCGCCGACGGCGGGTTGCCGGCGGGCGGGGGTGAGGTCGACCTCCTCATCGAGCAGCTCGATGACCGGCACCGCGCGGGCGAAGCCGGCCTCCTCGACCTCGGCGTCGGGTGCGGCGGTGAAAGCCCGCCAGGCGGCCAGGACCCGCGCCGAGAGGTCGGGAAGGTCGCCCGCCGCGGCGTCGACCAGCAGCGCCCGCGCCGGTGCAGGCGCGTCGGCCGTGGGCCGTCGCAACACCCAAAGATGCAGCGGTACGCCGTGCGGCGCGGCCACCCCACTCGGGAGTGCGATGACGGCGCGCAGCGCACCGCGGCGCAGCAGCTCGGCGCGGATCCGCCGGCCCGCACGACGCCCGGCAGCCGCCGGCGGCATCAGGATCACGGCGTGCCCGCCGGGGCGCAGGTGGGACAGGGCGTGCTGTACCCAGGCCAGCTCCGGCTCGGTACGCGGCGGGATGCCGTACTCCCAGCGGGGGTCGTAACCGAGTTCCTCGTTGCCCCAGTTCGTGATGCCGAACGGTGGGTGGCAGATGACGGCGTCGACGGTGCGGTCGGCGAAGGCGTCGGCGCGCAGTGAGTCGCCGGGGCACACCTCGCCGGGCACCTCACGCAGGGCGAGCCACAGCCCGGCCAACCGGGCAAGGTCGTCGTCGAGCTCCTGCCCGTACGCCGCGACACAACCGGCCCGGACGGCGGCCCGCAGCGTGGCACCGGACCCGGCGGCAGGGTCGAGGACGGAGCCGCCGCCGACGCCCGACAGCCCGACCATCAGGTCGGCCAGCTCGTCGGGGGTGGCCCACGGGCGACCCGGGCCGGGCGCGGAGAAGCGTTGCCACAGCTCGTCGAAGGCGACCTGTGGCCCCAGTTCGTCGGCGAGCGCCTCGATTTCCGGTCGCAGGTCGGCGACGACGGGCGTGTCGGTGTGGCCACGGCGCGGTCGTCCGCCGCGCTGCCGGGCGAGCAGCAGTGCGCCGACGGCGGCCAGGCCGGTCGAGGGGGTCTCCCCGGCGGCGGCGAGGTGGCGCCAGAGCCGGTCGACCCGGGACAGCTCGGGGAGCTTGCCCTGCCGCCGCAGCCACTGCTCGACCTTGGTGAGGTCGAACTCGGGGCTGGCCGAGGTGCCACCCACCGGAGTCGGGAAGTCGGGATGGCGTTTCCGCCAGTTGCTGACGGCGGCGCGACCCACCCCGGCGAGCCGGGCGATCTCCGCCGCCGTAATGGTCGGGTTCACCTGCACCTCCGAAGTGTGCCACACCCGTCAAGCATCATGTCCGTTGACACGGTTCACAGATGATGCTCTCATTGACGCCGCCACCGTTCACACATCAGGAGGACCTCGATGCGCAAGACCACGACCCTCGCCCTGGCCGCCACCGCCCTCGTCGCGCTCGGCTGCGGCGCCGGTTCCACCGACGAGACCAGCAGCTCGGGTGGCGACAGCGCCGCCAAGGGCGAGGAGAAGGCGGCGAAGACCGCGACGATCGGCCAGCCGGCCCGCGACGGGAAGTTCGAGTTCACGGTGAAGTCGTCCAAGTGCGGCGTCACCAAGGTCGGCGACAGCGTGCTCGGCGAGAAGGCGCAGGGCCAGTTCTGCCTGGTCACGATCAACGTCAAGAACATCGGCAAGGAAGCGCAGATGTTCGACGGCAGCAGCCAGAAGGCGTACGCGGCCGACGGCACCGAGTACTCCTCCGACACCGGCGCCGCCATCTACGCCAACAAGAACGCCGAGACGTTCCTCAACGACATCAACCCCGGCAACCAGGTCACCGGCGTCGTCGTCTTCGACATCCCGAAGAACGTCAAGCTCACCAAGCTCGAGCTGCACGACTCGGCCTTCTCGGGTGGCGTCGACGTCGCCCTGAGCTGACCTCCCGCCGCCTCGGCGAGGGGCGGGTGTTCCGCCCGCCCCTCGTCTCCCGGCGTCCCGCTCCCATCCGCCGCAGTTCACAGGAGAGAACCGTCGTGACCGATCCGACCACCCCGAGGCCGTCCGAAGAGCCGACCGACCAGCCGGCGCGGGAGCCGTACCCGCCGCTGCAGGACTCGCCGGCCGTCGCCGCCGTACCGATCCCGGAAGGCACCGTCCCGCAGGCCGACACCGCGCTCGGGGCCCCCGCCGCGCCGCGGCGGTCCCACGTCCGGACCTGGGCCGTCGGTGGCCTCGCCCTCGTCATCGCCCTCGCCGCCGGCGTCGTCATCGGCGCGACCGCCGGCGACGGCAACGACTCGGCCGCCCGCCTGAACAGTTCCACGTCGCCCGCCGCGAGCAGCGCCGCCCCGACCACGGCCGCGCCGAGCAGCGCTGCTCCCACGACTACCGCGCCGACCAGCGCGGCGCCGACGAAGACCACTCCCCCGCCCAAGCCCAAGCCGCCTTCCTACAAGACGTTGAGCGAGCGGCAGTGGAAGCTCATCGCCAAGAACCCCGACGCGTACGTCGGCAGGACCTACGTGGTGTTCGGCCGGGTCACCCAGTTCGACGCCGCGACGGGTGTCGACACCTTCCGGGCGAACGTCGCGCACCGGCGGATGGCCGACGAGTACGACTACGAGACGAACACGCTCCTCACCGGGTCGGCGGCAGACCTCGACAACCTGGTGGAGGACGACATCTTCCGCGCCAACGTCACCGTGCTCAGTGCCTTCAGCTACGACACCCAGATCGGCGGCGAGACGACGGTGCCGCTGCTCCAGGTCGACTCGATCAAGGTCCTCTGAGTCATCTCCCACCCACGAGAGTCAGGAGGCGTCCGTGCGTCCCGATGAGTTCCTGCGCGCCCTGGACCTGCTCCCCACTCCCCTGCACGAGCGCGCCGTCGCGCTACGCGCCTACGCCCGCGTCACACGCTGCGAGGACTGCCAGCGCATCGGCGACGCCGTGCGGCTGGCCCTCACCGCCGCGCACTACGACGAGATCGCCTCCGCCCGGCAACTGCTCGACACGGCGGAGCAGGAGGCCGCCCGGCACGGGTCGACCTGCCGGTCGCAGCCGGACCAGCAGCACGGTCGCGGCCGGGTCGGTCGCTGGGCGGGGACGTCCGCGCCGCTCGTCGCCGCGACCGACGCGAGCTGGAAGGGTCGCGCCGGCGGCATCGCGTACGTCGTCAGCGACGGCCACTGGGGCCTGCGCAGCCGGGGCACCAGCCGGCTGGACCCGACGGGTCCGTCGCGTGTGCTGATCAACGAGCTGCGGGCGGTCGACTTCCTGCTGTCCGCGTACGACGAGGCGCCGGCCGGCATGACCGTGCTGCTGGACAGCCTGGCCGCCCTGCGGTACCTGCACCGCTGGCAGGCCGGCGAGGCCGACGCCATGCCGGCCGGCTACAGCCTTCGCCCGCGCAGTTCGTCGGCCGAGCCGACCCTGGTCCGGCTCGCCGAGCTGGTCGGCCGGCGACCGGATCTGTCCTTCGCGCACGTCAAGGGGCACAGCGGTCACGCCCTCAACGAGGCCGCCGACGGCCTGTCCCACATGGCCCGCCGCCGGCTCGGCGAGCCCTTCGACGTACGCCCCCGCGCGCACGCGCTGGTCGACGCGTTCCTCCGCGACTGGCACACCACCGTCGCCAGCTGACCACACCGCTGACTTCTCACCTTGGGAGATGATCGTGGTTCTCGCTGCCCAGCACATCGCCGTTCCGTCCACGGTGTCGTTCCCGTCCTGGGTCGGCCCCGGCCTGATCCTCCGGCAGACCGGCGTGCCGGTGACCTACCGCCTGACGGACCACGCCGCCACCCGTCCGGCCTGCTGACACAGCTACACCAAGCAGCTCGACAGCGACGCTCAGCACTGCGATCCGTCCACCGGATCAGCTCCACACCATCCGGAACCACCTCCCCCGCTCCCCCGCAGCGGGCCGGCACCCGCGCCGGCCCCCAGGGAGCACGCGCCTGGAGACGACCATGCCCATCCCCCGTCAGCCCTTCCCCACGACGCCGGCCCTGCCCGCCCGCCGTACCGAGCCGCTGGTCGAGCTGATCTTCGAGCGGCTCGCAGCCGACGACGTGCCCGACCACACCGCCGAGCTGGTGCTCGCCGCGCTGAGCGGCCAGGACGACCTGACCGCCGCGCTCGACGGCGGGAAGACCAACCTGGACCTGGCCGTGCCGACCGACGAGGCGCCGGCGGGGCGGATCTGGCTCTCCTCGGTCACCGTCGCCGGGTTCCGGGGCGTCGGCCCGGAACGCACCCTCCAGATCGAGCCCGGCCCCGGCCTCACCCTGGTGGTCGGGCGCAACGGCTCCGGCAAGTCGAGCTTCGCCGAGGCCGTCGAGCTGGCGCTCACGGGCGACAGCGCCCGCTGGGCGGAGCGCAACAGCGTCTGGCGTACGGGCTGGCGCAACCTGCACTCCCCCGACCCGTGCTGGATCGTGGCGCAGCTGCACGTCGACGGGACGGCGAAGCCGGTGACGGTGACCCGGTCGTGGCCGCTCGGCGCGGCACTCGCCGACGCGGAGGTCACCGTCACCAGCGAGCACGGTCGGCACGCGAGCCTGGCGGAGCTGGGGCTGGCCCGCCCGCTGGAGCTGTACCGGCCATTCCTCACCGCCGCCGAGCTGGGCCGGCTCACCGCCGGGACGCAGAGCCAGCTCTTCGACGCGATCTCCGCGATCCTCGGCCTGGAGGCGATCACCAACGCCGACCAGCGGTTGATGGCCGCCGCCCGGCCCGTCGACGCGGCCATCAAGGAGGTGCGCACCCGGCACGCCGCGCTCGCCGAGGAGCTGACCGGCGTCGCCGACGACCGGGCCCGACGGGCGGCCGTACTGCTGAAGGGGCGCGGCACCGTCGACCTGGCGGCGCTGGGCGCGATCCTCGACGAAGCGGAGGACGTCGCCGCCGACGGGCCGCTGCTGTCGTGTCGGCGACTGGTCGAGCTGCGCGTGCCGGCGGTGGCGGAGGTGACGCGGCTGGCGGAACAGCTGCGCGAGGCATCCGCCGAGGCGCACCGGCACGACGGCGGGCGGAACCTGGCGGCGCTGCGCAGCGCGGAGCTGCTCCGCCTCGCCATCGAGCACCACGAGGACATCGGCGACGGCCCGTGCCCGGTCTGCGACACCGGCACCCTCGACGGGGACTGGCGCAGCACCGCCAGCGCGTCGTTGGCGCAGCTGCGCGACCGCAGTCTCGCCGCCCAGTCGGCGGCGGCCCGGCTGGCCGCTCTGCTGCGGCAGGCGCACCACCTGGTCGACAACCTCACCGTGCCGGAGGGCGACACGACGGAAACGCCGCTGGACGGACCGCGTGACGCGACGGAGGCGCCACGGGACGAGCCGCACGGTGCGACGCAGGTGGCGCCGGACGAGCCGCGAGACGCGGCGGGGGTGCCGTTGGACGGGCTGCGCGGGGCGGTGGCGGCGCTGCGGCGCGTACCCGCAGAACCGGCGGAACTGGCGGCGCACCTGGACGCGCGGTATCCGGCCGTCGTGGCCGCGGCGGAGGCGGCCCGCGCGTACGCCGAAGGGGTCCTGCGGCAGCGCGACACCGGGTGGCGGCGGGTGGCGGCCGAGCTGCGCGGCTGGGTCGACGCCGCATCCCGCCTGCCCGAGCGGGAGGCGACGCTGGCCCGGGTCAAGGCGGCGCGGACCTGGCTGAAGTCCACGGCCGCGCGGCTGCGCAACGAGCGGGTGGCGCCGTTCGCGGAGCACTCGCAGCGGATCTGGGCGCAGCTGCGGCAGGAGAGCAACGTCGAGCTGGGCGCGATGACCCTGGAGGGGACGAACACGCGGCGGCGGGTGGCGTTCCCAGTCAGCGTGGACGGCGCCGACAACGGCACCGCGCTGGGGGTGATGAGCCAGGGTGAGATGCACGCGCTCGGGTTGGCGACGTTCCTGCCGCGCGGGTGCGCGCCGGAGAGCCCGTTCCGGTTCATCGTCGTCGACGATCCGGTGCAAAGCATGGACCCGGCCAAGGTGGACGGCCTGGCCCGGGTGCTCGCCGCGCTGGCCGAGCAGCGGCAGGTGGTGGTCTTCACCCACGACACCCGGCTGCCGGACGCGGTGCGCCGCCTGGAGGTGGGCAGGGCCCGGATCGTCGAGGTGACCCGCGCGGAGCGGTCGGTCGTGACCCTGCGGCCGGCCTCCGATCCGGTCACGCGCTACCTCGACGACGCGTACGCGCTGGCGCGCAACGAGGAGATCGCCGCCGAGGTGCGCGGGCCGGTGGTGGCGGAGCTGTGCCGCTCGGCGGTGGAGGCGGCCTGCCACCGCATGGTGTGGCGGCAGCGGGTGGCGCGCGGTGTTCCGCACGACGACATCGAGGCGGCCATCGTGGACGCCTCCCGGCGGCTGACCACCACGCTCGCGTTGGCCCTGTTCGACGACGCCGACCGGGGCGGTGACGTGCTCGGCTGCCTTGGTCGCCGGTATGGGGCACGGGCGGTGGCCGCGTACAAGGCGTGCCGGGAGGGCGTGCACGGGTCGTACCTGGCGGACCTGCCGGGCCTGATCGCGGACGCCCGCCTGCTGGCGGAGGCGCTGCGGTGACCGCGCCGACGCCGCAGCGCCGCACGGATGGAGCTGCTGCGGTGGCCGCGCCGGAACCGCAGCGCTGCCTGGCGGCGGCCGAGGAGTTGCTGCGCGGTGCCGGCACGTTCGGCGGGGCCGCCGTCGCCGGCGGCTGGTGGCCTCGGGCGTGCGCCTGCCTGATCCGGCTCGCCCTCGAGGGTGGCATCGACGCCTACTGGCGGCGGATCCGGCCGGCGGTGGCCGGGTGCCGGCAGGGCCGGGCGAAGCAGCTGATGCTGCGCGGCCGGCTCGGTCCCGGCGTCGTCGTCGCCCGCCGCGTCGCGTTCGCCTGGGCGACCCTGTCGGCCGCCGCCCACCATCACTGCTACGAGTTGGCGCCGACGGCCGCCGAGCTGCGCCGCCTGCACACCGAGGTGAGTGCCCTGCTCGCCCGGCTCGACCGAGAGGCGGAGCCTGGACGATGACGTGCCGCCAGATCAGGGCAGTACTGCCACGGCCTGGATTTCGATGAGCAGGTGCGGGTGGGGTAGTTGGTGCACGGCGACGGTGGTGCGGGTGGGGCCGGTGGCGTCGAAGTATTCGGCCCAGACCTGGTTGTAGCCGCCAAAGTCGTTCATGTTGACGAGGTAGGTGGTGACCTGCACGAGGTCGTTCAGGTTGGCGCCGACCGTCCGCAGCAGGTCTCGGATGTTGTCGATGACGGCTCTGGTTTGGGCGCGGATGTCGAGGTTGGTGGTGCCGAACTCGTCGACCTCGACGCCGGCGAAGGTGTTGTCCGGCCGGCGGCTGGAGGTGCCGGAGACGAAGACGAAGACGCCGGCGACCTTGACGTGCGGAAACGCCCCGCGAGGCACGGCCTTGCCTTCGACGACGCGCGCCTGAGCGCTCGTGTGGTGGCGGGCGGTCGTGCCGTGGTTCGTGGTCATGCCGTGGCTCGCAGGGAGGCGGTGCCGAGCTTCTCGACCACGGCGCGCACGTGGGTGCCGGGACGCAATGGGACGGCGGCGGTGGCGGCGCCGGCGAGGAACACCCAGCCCTCACGCAGCCGCACGCCGTGACGCCCGGCGAGGCGGATGCCCTCGTCCAACGCGCGGCGGGGGTCGCCGAGGATCGCCGCGGTCGAGCCGACCTGCGCGACACGCCCGTCGATCTCCAGCAGCACACCCAGGTTGTCGAGGCCGTCGGGGACCGGCGACCAGGCGCCGATGACGAACGCGGCGGCGGAGGTGTTGTCGGCGATGACGTCGGGCAGGGAGAACGTGAAGTTCGCGTAGCGGGAGTCGATGACCTCGATGGCGGGTGCGACGGCGCGCACGGCGTCGGTGAAGTCGCCGACGGGTTCGCCGGGCTCGGGCAGGCGGTCGAGCAGGAACGCCACCTCCGGCTCCACGCGGGGGTGGATGAACGCGGTGGGGTCGAGGGTGCCGCCGTCGGGGATGCGCATGGTGTCGGTCAGGCGGCCCCAGATGACCTCGTCCACGCCGACCTGCGCCATCTTCGCCTTGCTGGTCAGGCCCATCTTCAACCCGACCACACGCTCGCCCCGGTCGAGGCGACGCTGGATCAGCGCGGTCTGCACCGCGTACGCCGCATCGACGTCCAAGCCGGTCTCGGCGGCCAACTGCGGAATGGCGGTGGCGGTGTCGGCCGCCACGCCGAGGCGCTCGGCGATACCGGCGGTGTCCGGCCCGATCATGATGTCTCCTTGCCGGCGAGGTCCAGTGCCACGTCCACGATCATGTCTTCCTGCCCGCCGACCATCCGGCGGCGACCCAACTCGACCAGGATCGAGCGCACGTCCACCCCGTACTTGTCCGACGCCCGCTCCGCATGGCGCAGGAAACTCGAATACACCCCCGCATACCCGAGAGACAGGGTCTCCCGGTCGACCTGCACCGGCCGGTCCTGCAACGGCCGCACAATGTCGTCGGCGGCGTCCATCAGGGCGAACACGTCACAGCCGTGCTCCCAACCGTGCAACTCCGCGACGGCCACGAACACCTCCAGCGGCGCGTTGCCGGCACCGGCGCCCTGCCCCGCCAGCGACGCGTCCACCCGCACCGTGCGCCCATGCGTCGCCTGCGCCCCGGCCGCAGCATCGCCGAGGATGCGGCCGTGTTCGACGGCGACGACGCTGTTCGCGACGCCGAGGGACAGGTTGTGGTGGGCGTGGATACCAATCTGGGTCTCTGGTGCCAACACCTGCCGGTACGCGTCCACCCGCTGCGCGACGTCGGACATGAGCAGGCGGCCGCCGGAGTCGGTGACGTAGACGCAGTGCGCCCCGTACGACTCCATCAACTTCGCCTGCCCGGCCAGACCGGCCGGGTCGTTCATGTGCGACATCATCAGGAACCCGGACACGTCCATGCCGTTCTCCCGCGCCCACGCGATGTGCTGCGCCGAAATATCGGCCTCCGTGCAATGCGTCGCGATCCGCACACTCGTCACCCCGAGCGCCTTCGCCGCCTTCAAGTCGGCGATCGTGCCGATCCCCGGCAGCAGCAACGTGGTGAGCTTCGCGTTCGTCATCACCTCGGCCGCCGCCGAAATCCAATCGGCGTCACTGGCCGCACCATGACCGTAATTCACGCTGGAACCGGCGAGCCCGTCGCCGTGAGCGACCTCGATCGCGGCCACCCCCGCCGCATCCAACGCCGCCGCGATCGTGCGGACCTGCTCCACCGTGTAGCGGTGCGCGACGGCGTGCATGCCGTCACGCAACGTCACGTCCTGGATGTACAGATCAGTCACCGGGTCACCTCCACGACGTCCCGACCCGCACCGTCGCCACCAGCGTCGTCCTGGCGCGTCGCTGCCGATCGCAGTGCGACCAGCCGCTCCGCCGTGCGCAGCGCCGCCGAGGTCATGATGTCCAGGTTCCCCGCGTACGCCGGCAGGTAGTGCCCCGCGCCGGAGACCTCCAGGAACACCGACACCTGCAACCCGCGCAGGTGCCGACCCAACGACGGCACGTAGGTGTCGACAAGGTCGAACTGCACGTCCTGCTTGAGCCGGTATCCGGGCACGTAGTCCTGCACCGCCGCCACCATCGCCGCCACCGACCCGGCGATCGCCACCCGATCCGCGTCCGCGTCCTCGCACAGGCAGTACACCGTGTCGCGCATCAACAGCGGCGGGTCCGCCGGGTTCAACACGATGATCGCCTTACCCCGCTGCGCGCCACCGACGACCTCGATCGCCCGCGCCGTGGTCTCCGTGAACTCGTCGATGTTCGCCCGCGTACCCGGCCCCGCCGACTTGGAAGCGATGGAGGCGACGATCTCCCCGTACACCACCGGCGTCACCCGACCCACCGCCGCCACGATCGGCACCGTCGCCTGCCCACCACAGGTCACCATGTTCACGTTGCGCTCGCCCAGATGCTCATCCAGATTCACCGGCGGCACCACATACGGACCGACCGCCGCCGGCGTCAAATCCACCACCAGCCGACCATGCGCCGCCAGGACCGCGTCATTGCGCCGATGCGCACCCGCCGACGTGGCATCGAACACCAACTCCACATCCGCGAACTCCGGCATCCCGACGAGGCCGTCGACACCCTCGGCGGTCGTCGCCACACCCAACCGGCGCGCCCGCGCCAACCCGTCGGACTCGGGATCGATGCCCACCATCGCCACCATCCGCAACGACTCCGACAACCGCAACACCTTGATCATCAAATCGGTGCCGATGTTGCCCGACCCGATCACCGCAACCCCAACGCTCACGACGCCTCCCCCTCACCGAAGACCGTGACGGTCACCATGCCGCCCCGAGCACGTACCACCGTTGAGACCGCCGTCGCGCTCACGGCGCCTCCCCCGAGAAACAGGTACGCACCGAGCCCAGCCCCGAGATGCGCGCCTCGTACGCCGCCCCGGGCGTCACCGGCACCATCGGGCCGAGCGCCCCCGACAGCACCACATCCCCGGCGCGCAACGGATCACCGGAGCGGGCCATCGTCTGCGCCAACCACTGCACCGCGTGCAACGGATTACCCAGACACGCCGCACCCGCTCCGACCGACACCGGCTCACCGGCCTGTTCGAGGACCATCCCGCACAGCCGCAGGTCCACGTCCACCAGCCGACGCGGCGCCGTACCCAGCACGAACAAGCCACTGGAGGCGTTGTCCGCCACCGTGTCCACGATCGAGATGTCCCAACCCGCCACCCGCGAATCCACGATCTCGATCGCCGGCAACACGTGATCCACCGCCCGAATCACATCCGCGCTCGTGACCCGCTCGTCCGGCAGGTCCGCACCCAGCACGAACGCGACCTCAGCTTCCACCCGAGGCTGCAACAGCCGGTCGAGGTCGACCTCGGCCCCGTCGGGCACCGCCATGTCGTCCAGCAGCACCCCGAAGTCCGGCTGGAACACACCGAAGCTCTCCTGCACCGCCCGCGACGTCAACCCGACCTTCGCACCCACCCGCCGATGCCCGGCTTCCAGCCACCGCCGGACCTGGAGCTGCTGCACCTGATACGCCGTGTCGACGTCGCCCTCGGGCAGCAATCGCCCCCGCAGCGGTGGACACGGCCTACCGCTCTCCCGCGCCTGGAACAGTTCGTCGGCCGCCGACTCCATCGCGCTCATGTCAGGTCCACGCAGACGTTGGTCAGCTCGGAATAGAAATCGAGGGAGTGCACGCCACCCTCACGCCCGATACCCGACGCCTTCACCCCACCAAACGGCGTCCGCAAATCCCGCAGGAACCACGTGTTCACCCACACGATCCCCGCATCCAACCGCACCCCCGCCCGGTGCGCCCGCCCCACATCCCGCGTCCACACCGCCGCCGCCAACCCATACTCCGTACCATTCGCCAACGCGAACGCCTCATCCTCATCATCGAACGGCGCCACATGCACCACCGGCCCGAAGATCTCCTCACGATTGGTCCGCGCATCCGCGCCCAGCCCCGTCAACACCGTCGGCTGCACATACGCACCACCATCACGCGCATCACCAAACGCCGGCACACCACCACCGGCCAACACCTGCGCACCCTCACCACGAGCCAGGTCGTAATAGCCCAACACCTTGTCCCGATGCTGACGCGAAATCAACGGCATGTTCACCGTCGCCTCATCCGCCGGCCACCCGAACCGCAACCCCGCGGCCTCCCGCGCAAGCCGCGCCGTGAACTCCTCGAACACCGGCCGCTGCGCATAGATCCGCTCGGTACACAGACACACCTGACCGCCGTTGGTGAAACTCGACCGCACCGAACCCGCCACCGCCGCATCCAGATCCGCATCCGCGAACACCAGACCCGCGTTCTTGCCACCCAACTCGAACGACACCGGCCGCACCCCATCAGCCGCCGCCCGCATGATCGCGCTACCCGTCGCCGACTCACCCGTGAACGTGATCGCGTCGACATCCGGATGACGGGTCAAGAACTCCCCCGCCGAATCCGGACCGAACCCGTGCACCAGGTTGAACACCCCGTCGGGCACTCCGGCGGCGGCCATCACCTCCGCCAACAGCGTCGCCGACGCCGGCGTCTCCTCACTCGGCTTCACCACCACCGCATTACCGCAAGCAAGGGCCGGAGCCACCTTCCACGTCAGCAACAGCAGCGGCAGGTTCCACGGCACGATCACCGCCACCACCCCGACCGGCTTACGCACCGCATAGTTCAGCGCCCGCCCACCCGACGGCGTGACCGTCGTGAACGACTCCGTCGGCGCCGTCGCCACGATCTCCGCAAACGCCCGGAAATTCGCCGCACCACGCGGAACATCCAGAGTCCGCGCCTGCGAAATCGACTTACCCGTATCCGCCACCTCGGCAGTCACCAGATCATCGAAACGGCGCTCCAACTCGTCGGCCACCCGACGCAGCACCTCGGCCCGCTCGCGCTCCCCCATCCGGCCCCACGGCCCCCGCAACGCCGCCCGCGCGGCGGCGACCGCGTCGTCCACACACGCCCGATCCGCCTCGGCCACCTCGAACACCGGCTCACCCGTCACCGGACTGCGCTTGACGAACCGCCGCCCACCCTCGACGAACTCACCGCCCACAAAGTTGCGCAGGGTCGGCGGGTCGGCGCCAGGGTGGCCGTCGCGCAGACTCACCGGCCAGGATGACTCGGCCATCGTCAGGTGTCCCTTCCGGTTCAGGTGCGGGGTTCGGTCCGCTCGGTGCCGGGCTCCGCGACGAGCGCGACCACGGCGGCGTCCACGGTGGGTTGGCCGGTCACGGCCGCGGCGGCCTCGTCGGTGACGACCAGGACGGTGGTGCCGACGCCGACGTTCAGGGGGTCGACGGCGACCAGGTCGGGTCCGTCGCCGCGCGGGCGGACCAGGACGAGCCGCCTGCCCTGCAACGCCGGCAGGATGCGGTCGGCCCACACCTTGCCGACGACGTCACCGAGCACCATCGGTTTCTCCCCGCAGGCCGGCGATGACCTCGCGGATGCGGGCCGGTTCGGGCGCGTCCAGCAGGGCCGCCGTGGTCGGATGGGGCTTCGGGTAGACCTGGGAGCTGCGCAGCTCGCCGTGGGCGCGGATGGCGGCCTCCCCGGCGGAGACTGCCTGGCGTACGGCGGCGAGGGTGCCCCGGACGGCGACCGCGAGGTAGCCGCTGGTGACCCGCTCCACGGCCACGCACCGGACGTCGGCGGTCTTGATCATGGCTTCGATCCCGGCCGAGAGCGCCACCAGGCCGCGGGTCTCGACGATTCCGATCGCGATGTCGGAGGACATGGCTGATTCTCCTTACCCGGTTGTCAGTTGCCGACGAGGTCAGGCTCGGCGGCGAGCGCGCTCACCGCGTCGCAGGGGCTGGCGAAGACGATCGAGCGCACCGAGCGGCTGCGCACCCGGGCGGTCTCCTCGCCGATGTCCACCGCCTCCTCGACGGTGGCGAGGTCGCCGCGCACGGCGACCGCGACGATGCCGCCGCCGAGGCGTACGACCTTCGTCACCTCGACCTCGGTGGCCTTCACCATCGCGTCGACGGCGTCGAAGATGGGGGTGTAACCCTCGGCTTCGACGAAGCCCACGGCCACGTTTCGCATGTCTGCTCCTTGCTCTGGTTGCGGGTCGACTTCGGTCAGGGACGCTCGGGCAGGTTCCAGGACAGGACGGCGGCGCCGGTGCCCCAGATCGGGCCGTACGCGTGCAGTTGCGCGGGGCCGCTTGCGGCGCCGGTCCCGGCGGCGAACGCGAGGGCGCGGAACTGGCTGTCCGCCTGGGCCTGCCGGGCGTAGTCCTCGCGGATGGCGAGCGCCTCGTCGACCTTGCCGGCGGTGAGCAGGTCGAGTACGCGGGTGTTCCACTGCTCGTGCGCGGGCGCGCCGATGTGGTCCTGCCCGGGTTCGATCCACTGCTGGATCAGCCCGGAGGACAGGCCGCTGACCACGACGACGGCGGCGCGTACGCCGGCGTCGCGGGCGGCGGCGGCGCCGGCCCGGCCGACGTCGGCGAGGGTGTCGGCGTCGGCGTACAGGTTGCAGGAGACCTGCGCCCAGCGCAGCTTGCGCTCCGGGTCGAGCAGCGCCGAGGTGACGATGGCGCCGGTGTCGATGGGGAAGCCCTCGTAGCGGGTGCGGCGGGCCTGCTTTCCGTCGGCCTGCACCCGGTCGGCCCACCGCTCGCTGAACTCCACGTCGAAGCGCAGGTCGTAGCGGAGCTCCCCGTAGTCGTAGGCGTACCAGTTCTCGTCGACGTGTTCGCCGCGCGGGTTGGGGTCGCACTGGAACTGGTGGCCGAGGACGGTGAACCACTGGGTGGACAGCAGCAGGACGACGTCGGGCTCCAGTCGGCGCAGCCGCTCGCCCACGTCGCGGGCGGCCGTGGCCAGCGCCTTCCAGCTCGGTGCGGGTTCCTTCGCGAGCAGGTGGGGCATGCCGGGCAGGAGTGCGCCGGCGACGATTCCGGTCCGGTCAGCCATGGGGGCTCCCCTCGGGCAGCCACTCGACGACGGCGTTTCCGGTGCCGATGATCGTGCCGTAGCCGAGCACGTCTCCGGCGACCTTGGGCCAGCCCATGGCGGCGAGCAGCCAGGTGAGGCTGCCGGCCTTCGTCTCCGACGCGGTCGCCTCGATGTGTTCGGTGATGAGTTCCCGCAGCGGGGCGGTCGGTCCCCGGCGGATCGCTTCGAGCAGCTTCATGTCCCACCGGTACTGGTGGTTGTTGTACGGGTGTTCGCGTTCCATGTCCTCCGGCAGCGCCGGCTCCTCGTGCCAGTGCAGGTGCGACAGGGAGTTGGAGGCGAGCAGCACGGCGCGGCGGCCGGTGGCCTCGACGGCGCGGCGGGTGGCCTCGCCGAGCACCTCCATCTCCTCCAGGGACGCGTCGGAGTAGAAGTACGGGTTGTTGTTCGCCGACAGGGAGACCACGGGGATGTCCCACGCGGGGTTGGCCAGGTGCAGGGCGCCGATGGTGGCGTAGTCGACGCGTACCCGGGGGTCGCGCATCGCGCGGGCGACCAGGCCGAGGTCGCTGGCCTCCTCGACGATGGCCTCGCCGAGTTCGACGTCGGTGCGGAAGTCGTAGCGGTAACGGAAGAGGTGCGGGAAGATCGGCTCCACGGAGATGCCGCGCGGGTTCGGTGCGCAGTTGACGTGGTGGCCGACCATCGTGATCCAGTGCGGCGCGTGCACGATCAGCACGTCGGGGCGGTGCACCTCCTGGATGCGCTTGCGCAGCCGCTCGTAGGCCCAGCGCAGCGTCTCCCAGCCGCCGGTGGAGCGGGGTTCGTTCTGCGGCGGGTTCTCGGCGTAGATCAGGTGGGGCGGGTGTGGGCTGAGGCAGCCGGCGACGATGCCGGCCCGGGCGGGCGCGGCCTGCGGGGCCGGGGCGCTGCCGGCGCCGGTGCCGCGACCGGCGCGGGGGTTGGTGGTTGCCACCGGCACCCGGAAGACGCGGCTCACGACCGCCCCTCCCCCGCGAGGACCCGCACGTACGCGCGGTGCTCGGCGGTGGCGCCGAGGATCCGCATCCCGTCGTCGTCGAGGGCTATCTCGTCGGCGGCGAGGGCGGCGTCGTGGCGCAGCCAGGCCCGCAGAGGCGCCGGGTGTACGCCGTGCAGCTCGACGAGGCTCTCCTCGGCCAGGCCGCTGCCGGGTGCGACGTACGCGAGCCGGCGCTGGCCGCGCCGCCCGGTGTAGGCGGGCCGGTCGGTGGTGGCCAGGCGCAGCCAGTTCCGCTCGGCGCGCAGCCGCTGGCGCAGCTCGGCGGTGGCGGCGCGGTCGGCCTCGCCGGTGTCGTCGAGGGCCACGCCGTAGCGCTGGCGGGCCTCCTCGGCGGTCAGGTAGTCCTGGCGGACGTCCTCGGCGACGGCGTCGGGCGCCCGGTCCAGCGGGTCGCCCCAGCCGCCGCCACCGGCGGACTCCATGACCAGCACGTCCCCGGCCCGCATGGGGAAGCCGGCGATCTTGCCGGGGGTGTCGAAGTCGACCCGTCGGCCGTCGGCGCGGCGCAGGTACGTGACCGTCGGCGCGCCGGGGCCGCCGTGGCGCAGCCCGTACGGGGGGACGGTGGTGCGGTCGGTCTGCACCGAGTACGACCCGCCGCTGGCCAGCAGCCGGGTCTCCCGTCGGCTGCCGAGGCCGCCCCGGTGGGTACCGTCTCCGCAGGAGCCGGCGCGCAGTTCGCACGCCTCGACCAGGATCGGGATCTCGGTCTCCAGCCGTTCGACGGACTGGATGGTGGAGATGTCGCCGAGGTCGACCGGGTTCATCGCGCTGGGGCCGTCGGATTCGAGGAACCCGCCGTTGCCGCCGGCCGGGTAGTCGTAGTAGAGGTAGGGCTGACCGGTGTGCTCGTCGACGCCGCCGATGAGGTTCTGGAAGGTGGTGCCGAACTGGTCGGCGGCGATGAGGTCGGGCGCCACCTGGCTCAGCGCGGCCATCACCGCGGAGATGACCCGCTTGCGGACCTCGCTGTGGGCGTTGGCCGGGGCCGGGTAGCTGACGTGCACCACCGTGCCGGGTTCGGTGAGCACCCGCAGGGGCCGGAACGCGCCGTGGTTGACCAGGCCGCCGGGATCGAGGGCCGACTTGACCGCGATGAACACCCCGGCGACGGTCATCGCCCGCGACGAGTTGACCACGGCGGCGACCTGGGTGGAGGAGCCCCGGAAGTCGGCTTCGATCTCGTCGCCGTCGACGGTCAGCCGGCAGCGCACGATCGCGGCGTCGTAGTCGCCGTCGGTGTAGAGGTCGAGGTAGTCCTCGTAGCGGTAGGTGCCGTCGGGCAGGGACCGGATCATGTCGCGCAGCCGCTGCTCGGTGCGGTCCATGTTGGCCGCGACGCAGTCGAGGATCAGCGCGGTGCCCCAGCGGTCGACGAGTTCCTTCAGCCGGCGCTGCGCGGTGTGGCAGGCGGCGATGCTGGATTCGAGGTCGCCGCGGCGTTCCTCGGCCATCCGGACGTTGGCGAAGAGGATGTCGAAGGCGGCCCGGTTGGGGCGGCCCGCCTCGATCAGCCTGATCGGCGGGATCCGCAGCCCCTCCTGGAGGATCTCGGTGGCCTGGCCGGAGACGCTGCCGGGGGTCATGCCGCCGATGTCGGCCCAGTGCATCCGGACGCAGGGGAAGAGGAACATCTGCCCGTCGACGAAGACCGGGCTGATCAGGGTGACGTCGTTGAGGTGGCTGCCGCCCCGGTACGGGTCGTTGACGATGTAGAGGTCGCCGGGGCGCATCTCGGCGGCGAAGTCGGCGAAGATCTCGGCCACCGAGGCGGGCATGGCGATGACGTGTCCCGGCATGTCGCGGCCCTGAGCGACCATCTGCCCGGAGGGGTCGAACAGCGCGCAGGAGAAGTCCTGGGCGTCGGCGATCACCGGCGAGTGCGCGGTACGGAAGATCGTCTGCCGCATCTCGCGGACGATCGAGATGAGACTCTCGGTGACGACTTCCAGGTCGATCGGATTCACGGTCATGCGGATGCCTCACTGATTCCGGTGTCGGTCCGTGTCTTCCGCCGGAGGGGACCTGGACTGGTCGGGGCGAGTGGACCACCGTGCATTGGACCATCATGTGGTCCTAGAGTTATATTATGAAACCTAGCAGCCGGAAAGGCAGGGAAGCAAGATGTCGTACGCCACTGACCCGACGCCCGACGAGGGCGTCTCCCCCCGCGAGTCGGGCACCCAGGCGCTGGACCGCGCCCTGGGCGTCCTGCTGGCCTTCCGGGGTGACGCCGTCGAGCGCAAGGTCAGCGACGTCAGCCGCGAACTGGGCCTGCACAAGTCCACGGCCAGCCGGCTGTTCCGCGCGCTGGCCGACGCCGGCTTCCTGCAACGCAACGAGGAGAACGGCACCTACCGCCTCGGCGTCGCCGTCTTCGAGCTGGGCGCCCGCTTCCTCGCCGGGATCGACCTGCACGCGCTGGCCCGGCCCCTGCTGCACCAGCTCGCCGAGCGCGAGGGCGAGAGCGTCAACCTCGCCGTCCTGGAGGGCTCCGACGCCATCTCGCTCTACGTCGTGCAGGGCACCCGCAACGTGCAGCTCGTCTCCCGCCTCGGCCGGCGCATCCCCCTGTGGTGCAGCGCGGCCGGCAAGGCCCTGCTCGTCGACCACGACGACGACGCCCTGCGCGCCCTGCTCGCCACCGTGCCGTTCACGGGGCTGACCAGCAACACCATCACCGACCTGGACACCTTCGTGGCGCACATGGCCACCGTGCGGCGGCAGGGCTGGGCCCTCAACGACCAGGAGAGCGAGCACGGGCTTCGGGTGGTGGCCGCCCCGGTACGCGACCGGCGCGGACGGGTGACCGCCGCGATCAGCATCTCCGGGCCGATCTTCCGCCTGGACGACACCCGGACCCGGGAACTGGCCGACGCCGCCTGCCGGACCGCCGCCGAGCTGTCCCGCCAGCTCGGCCACGGCTTCGGCGACCGGTGGGGCGACTGAGCGCGCCGCCCACGAACCGGTCACCACGGGCCCCCGCCGTCGCGCCGGCACCGCGTCAGGTGCCGGCGGCGGCGCGAAGGGGCGTACGCCCTCAGAACCGCTCCTGGGTGACCTCGGGCAGGACCCGCACGTGCAGCACCGCCGGCCCGGTCACCGGCAGCGCCGCGTCGAGGGCCGCCTCGGCGCTCGCCTCGTCGGTGACCGTCCAGGCCGGTACGCCCAGGGACCGGGCCACTGCCGCCAGGTCCCGGGCCGGGAACCGGGCCAGCGCCGGGTCGACCCCACGCGGGGCGAACTTGCGCACCTCCGCGCCGTAGCCGCCGTCGTCGAGGACCACCAGCAGCACGGGTGCACCGACCCGGGCCAGGGTGTCCAGCTCCCCGAGGCCGGTGAGCAGGCTGCCGTCGCCCTCGAAGGCCACCACCGGCCGGTCCGGTCGGCCCACCCCGGCCCCGACGGCGTACGGCAGGCCGACGCCGATGCTGCCGAACTCCCAGGGCGCGATGAACGCGCGGTCCACGGCGGACGAGTCGAGCAGCAGGTTCGGCCAGCCCCCGAACTGCCCCACGCCCACCACGGTGGTGCGCCGGGCGGGCAGCCGCCGGGCGCAGATCCGCATGAACGCCCGGGGGTCGATGCCCGCCGCGCCCTCGACGAACGCGATGCCGTCGAACGGGTCGGCCGCGGCGATCTGCGCGGCCAGGGCGGGACTGCGCCACTGCGGGCGTTCGCGCGGGTCGAGCCGGGCCGTCACGGCCCGCGCGGTGACCGCCGCGTCCCCGACGATCCCCAGGTCGACGGGCCACCGCGCGCCCAGCGCCCGCGCGTCGACGTCGACCGCGACCACCCGCGCCCCGGGAAAGAGCGCGCCGTGGTCGGCCGTCCACCGGTTGAGTCCCGCCCCGAGGGTTACCACCAGGTCCGCCTCGGCCAGCACCCGCCGGGTCAGCGGGCGGGCCAGTCCCCCGGCCACCCCCAGGTGGTACGGGTGGCCGGCGAAGAGCCCGGCGGCCAGCACGGTGGTGGCGAGCACCGCGCCGCACCAGTCGGCGAGCCGGCGTACGTCGTCGGCCGCCGCCTCGGCGCCCCGCCCGGCCAGCAGCACCGGGCGGCGGGCGGCGGCCAGCAGGCCGACCAGCTCGGCGACCGCCGCGTCGGTCGGCGCCGGCGACGCGGGCCGGTACGCGACGACGGCCGGCGCGGGCACGGCCCCGGCGGGCACCGGCTCGTCCTGGAGGTCGATGGGGACGTCGAGGACGACCGGGCCGGGCCGTTCGGCGGCGGCGCGGAACGCCAGGCCGACGTCGCGGGCGGCGGTGGCCGGCGCCACCACGGGCACGAACGCCCCGGCGGTGGCCAGCGCGAACGGCTGCTGCGGGAAGCTCTGCACGTGCAGCGGGTCGCCGGGCGGGGTGTCGCCGGCGATCAGCACCAGCGGGGTGCCGGCCTGCCGGGCGATGGTCAGCGCGGCACCGGCGACCGCCAGGCCGGGGCCCTGGGTGACGGTGACGACGCCGCACCGGCCGGTGGCGCGGGCCCAGCCGTCGGCCATCATCACCGCGGCGTTCTCGTTGCGGGCCGCCACGAAGCGGACGCCGTGGCGCTGGACCAGGTCCGCTACCAGGAACATGTTGGCGTCGCCGAGCAGCCCGAAGACGGTGTCGACCCCGTGCGCCACGATGGCGTCGGCGATCGCCTCGCCGGCCCTCACCGGGGATCCCGGGCGAGGTAGTCGCCGGCGGGGCGCAGCGCGACGCTCAGCGCGCCGAGGTAGGAGTCGTTGGCGGCGGCCTCGAAGCGGGGCCCGGCCAGGCGGGCCGCCCGCTTGGTCATCGACCGCCCGACGGCGGAGGTGGCCAGCAGCCGCCCGGCGAGCCCGGTCGCGGCGTCGGCGAGCCGCCCCGGCTCCACCACCTCGGTCACCAGCCGCAGGTCGCGCAGCTCGTCGGCGGGGATCCGGTCGCCCAGCAGCAGCCAGCGCTTGGCCAGGTCGGCGCCGACGAGGTCGGCGAGGATCGCCATGCCGCTCCAGGTCAGCGGGATGCCGAAGCCCACCTCCGGGAAGGTCGCGAAGCAGGTGTCGGCGGCCACCCGCAGGTCGCTGGCCAGGCCGAGCACCGCCCCGGAGCCGATGGCCGGGCCGTTGAACGCCGCGACGGTGCTCTGCTCCAGCCGGTACCAGCGTTCGACCAGCTCGGCGGTGCGGCGCTGGACGGACATCGTGGCCCGGGCGTCGAGGGTAGCCAGCTCGTGCAGGTCGGTGCCGGCGCAGAACGCGGTGCCGGCGCCCGTGAGCAGGACGACCTCGGTGCCGTCGTCGCGCGACAGCTCGTGCAGCACGTCCTCGAAGCGGGCGAGCATCGCCAGGTCGAAGCTGTTGCGTCGGGCGGGCCGGTTGAGCGTCACCCGGGCGAGTCGGCCGTCGCGGTGCAGCAGCACGGACTCCTCGGCACGGTGGGCGTCGGTCATGGTGACTCCGAGTTGAGTAGGGCGCGATCGACCAGCGCGGCGGCGTGTCCGACGTACGACAGGGGGTCCAGCAGGCCGGCGAGTTCCGCCGTGGGCAGGGCGGCGGCCACCTCGGGGTCGGCACGCAGCGCCTCGGCGAACGGGCGGCCCTGCTCCAGGCTGTCGCGCACGATCCGCATCACCAGGTGGTGGGCCTGCTCCCGGCCGAGCGGGCCGGCCAGGCGCAGCATCACCGCCTCGGAGAGCACGAGCCCGCCGGTGAGGTCGAGGTTGGCGCGCATCCGGTCGGGGTTGACGCCGAGGTCGCCGAAGACGTCGACCAGCCGCTGCAACGCGCCGCCCAGCAGGATGAAGCACTCCGGCAGCAGCTTCCACAGCGTCATCCCGACGCCCATGTCCCGGTCGTCCTGGGCGACCATGGTCTGCAACGCCAGGGGCACCTGGGCCCGCAGGGTGCCGGCGGCGGCGATCACCGCCTCGCAGCGGATCGGGTTGCGCTTGTGGGGCATCGTGCTGCTGCCGACCTGGGTGGACCGCTGCGACTCGTACGCCTCGCCGACCTCGGTGCGGCCGAGGAAGTAGACCTCCCGGGCCAGCTTCTCGGCGCTGGCCGCGACGAGGCCGAAGACCATCAGGCACTCGGCGAAGCGGTCCTGGGTGGCGTGCCACGGGGTGGCGGCGACGCCGAGCCCCAGGTCGGCGGCGACGGCCTGCTCCAGCGCGAACGCCTGCGGGCCGTAGCCGGCCATCGTGCCGGCCGCGCCGCCCATGCTCGTCACGAGCAACCGCTGGCGCAGTTGCCGCAGCCGGACGCGGTGGCGTTGCAGCTCGTCCTGCCACACCGCGCAGCGCAGGCCGAAGGTGGTCGGCAGCGCCTGCTGCCCGTGGGTGCGCGCGGCCATCGGGGTGGCGCGGTGGCGCAGCGCCAGCCGGCGCAGCGCGCGTACCAGCTCGTCGACCTGCCGCTGCACGATGTCCAGGCCGTCGCGGGCCCGCAGGACGAAGCCGGTGTCCATGACGTCCTGGGTGGTGGCGCCGAGGTGGACGTAGCGGCCGGCGTCGCCCGGGCAGGCGGCGGTGAGCGCCCGCACCAGCGGCACGAGGGGGTGCACGGTGTCGGCGGCGTCGGCGGCGAGCACCGCCGTGTCGAGCCGCTCGACGCGGGCCGCCTCGGTGATCGCCTGCGCGGCGGCGGACGGGATGACGCCCAGTTTCGCCTGGCCCCGGGCGAGGGCGGCCTCGACGTCGAGCCAGGACTGCATGAGCTGCCGGTCGTTGAAGACCCCGCGCATCTCGGCGTTGCCGAAGAAGCTGGTGACGGTGAGCGAGTCCAGGAAACACGAGCCGAGCTGCATCAGCGTTCCTCCCCCGAAGCGACGAGCAGGTCCCGTGCGGCCCGCCGGTCGACCTTCCCCGACGGCAGCAGCGGCAGGTCGGCGACCGTACGGATCAGGGTCGGCACCTTGTGCCGGGCCAGCCGTTCCGTGGCGGTGCGGGTGAGCCGGTCGACGTCGCAGCGCCCACCGGGGACGGTCACGACCAGCGCGGCGACCTCCTCCCCCCAGCGCGGCGACGGCACGCCGAGGACGCACACCCGGGCCACGGCCGGGTCGTCGGCGAGCACGGCCTCGACCTCGGCGGGGTGCACGTTCTCGCCGCCACGGATGATCAGTTCCTTGATCCGGCCGGCCAGGGTGAGGACCTTCCCGCCGGTCAGCGCCCCCAGGTCGCCGGTGCGCAGCCAGCCGTCGCTGGTGATCGCGGCAGCGGTGGTGAACGGGTCGTCGGCGTAGCCGCGGGTGACCGACTCTCCGCGTACGAGCAGCTCACCGACCTGCCCGGCGGGCACCGGGGCACGGGTGGCCGGGTCGACCACGGTGGCCTCCAGCGCCGGCAGGACGCGTCCGACGGTGTGCCCGGGCGCCCCGCAGCTCCCGTCGCCGGGGTCCAGGCTGATCGTCGGGCCGGCCTCGGTCTGACCGTAGACGACCGCCACCCGGTCCAGGCCGAGGACCCGGCGGGTGCGGGTGAGCAGCGCCGGGGCGCAGGCGGCGCCGCCGAGGAAGCCGACCCGCAACGACGACAGGTCCCAGCGCCCGGGGTCGCGCTCCACGCGGTCGGCGAGCATCGACGCCATGGTGGGTACGGCCTGCACCACCGTGCACGCGTGCCGCTCGATCTGGTCGAGCACCGGCTCGGTGCGGAACCTGCGGGTGGAGACCCACAGCGCGCCGGTCACCAGCGCCAGCATCGCCCCGCTGCCGAGCCCCGCCGCGTGGGCCAGGGGCAGCGGCGAGGCGATCCGGTCGTCGGGGCGCAGCCGGGCCGCCTCGGCCGTCCAGGCCGCGTTGGTCAGCAGGTTGGCCGCACTCAGCGACACCATCTTGGCCGGGCCGGTGGAGCCGGAGGTGAACTGGATGTTGCAGGCGGCGTCCGGGTCGCCGACGGGCGGCGGGACCGGGTCGTCCCAGCCGGGCAGCCCCGCCAGCGCCGCCGCGCCCAGGTCCGCGCCGAGGACGTGCCAGCCGTCCGGGCGCTCGCCCGGCGGCAGCCCCGCCAGGGCCCGGGTGACGGTGGGCGGGCCGGGTCGGTCGCGGACCAGCTCGGCGGCGAAGAGCCGCCGTGGTCGGGCGCGGGCCAGCGCCGAGGTCAGCTCGGGCCCGGTGAGGCCGGGGTGCAGGGTGGTCAGGGCGGCGCCCCGCCAGGCCGCGGCGGCCAGCAGCACCAGCCAGGCCAGCCCGTTCTCGGCCCAGACCGCGATCCGGTCGCCACGGCCGACGCCCTGGGCCGCCAGGACGGCCGCCGCCCGGCCGGCGAGGTCGGCGAACTCCCCCGTCGTCACGGGCCGGTCCGGGTCGTCGAAGACGTACAGGGCGCGGTCCGGCTGCCGGGCGGCGCGCTCCAGCACGGTGAGGTCGAGCGCTGGCGGGGTCACGGCTCACTCCTTGGTCAGCAGCAGGTTTCCGTGGTCGTCGACGGTGGCGCTCCAGCCGCCGCCGACGACGGTGGTGCTGCCGTTCTCGCGTACGACGGCGGGGCCGGCCACGACGGAGTCGGGGCCCAGGTCGGCGCGGTGCCACACGCTGGCCTCGACCCAGCCGCCCGTGCGGTAGAGGCGGGTCGTGCCAGGCTGCGCCGGGCCGCCGGCCGGGGCGGCGAAGCGTACGGCCGGGCGGGGCCCGAACGCGGTGAGCCGGCAGTTGACGATCTCGGCGGGGTGGTCGGAGCGGGTGTAGGCGTAGCGCTCGGCGTAGGCGGCGTGGAAGGCCGCCACCAGCTCGTCGGCCGTGGCCGGCAGCTCGGGCAGGGCGACGGCGAGGTCGAAGCTCTGCCCCCGGAACCGCATGCCGACCGAGAGGCCGAAGCTGACCTGGCCCGGCTCGACGCCGTCCTCGGCCTTGAGCTGGGCCAGGGCGGCGTCGCGCAGGTCGGCCAGGGCCGCCCGGGCCGCCGTCAGGCCGTCGTCGTCGGCCGGCACCAGGACGGTACGCACGTAGTCGTGGCGGGCCTGGGCGGTGACGAAGCCGAGCGCGGAGAAGTTGCCCGGCACCGGCGGTACGAGCACCCGGCGGATGCCGAGCTCGTCGGCGAGGTCGGTGGCGTGCATCGGGCCGGCGCCGCCGAAGGGCATCAGCACGAAGTCGCGCGGGTCGTGGCCGCACGCCACGGAGATCTCCTTGATGGCGCTGGTCATCTTGACCGTGGCGAGCGTCAGGATGCCGCGCGCCAGTTCCAGCTCGTCGAGACCGAACGTGCCGGCCAGCCCGGCCAGGGCGACGCGGGCGGCGTCGGGGTCGAGCGGCACCTCCCCGCCCAGGCTCTCGCCCGGGTCGAGGTGGCCGACGAGCAGGTGCGCGTCGGTGGTGGTCGGCTCGGTGCCGCCCCGGCCGTAGGCGGCCGGGCCGGGGGTGGAGCCGGCGCTGCGCGGGCCGACGCGCAGTTCCCCGCCCCGGTCGCGCCAGGCGATCGAGCCGCCGCCGGCGCCGATGGTGTTGATCTCGACCTGGAAGGTGCGGTTCGGGTAGCCGGCGATCTTCCCGTCGCTGGTCATCAACGGGGTGCCGTTCTTGATCAGGCAGACGTCCGTGCTGGTGCCGCCGATGTCGCAGGTGATCACGTTCGGGTAGCCGGCCAGCGAGGCCACGTGCACGCTGGCGGCGACCCCACCGGCGGGCCCGGAGAGGGCCAGGTTGATCGGCAGCCGCCCGGCCTCGTCGGTGGAGACGACACCGCCGCTGCTCGTCATGATCGACAGAGGGTGGGCGTATCCGCCGTCGGCCAGGGCGTCGCCGAGCCCGCGCAGGTAGTCGGCGACGGTCGCCCGCACGCTGGCGTTGAGCACGGTGGTGGCGAAGCGCTCGTACTCGCCCTGCTCCGGCACCACGTCGGAGGAGACGGTGCAGACCAGGCCGGGGTGCCGCTCCGCCAGCCGCCGCGCCGCGGCCCGCTCGTGCGCGGGATTCCGGTACGAGTGCAGCAGGCAGACCGCGACCGCCCGGGGCCCGGCGGCGGCCACCCGGTCGAGTGCCTCGTCCAGCTCGTCGGCGTCCAGCGGCCGTACGACGCTGCCGTCGGCGGCGATGCGCTCGCGCAGCACGTGCCGGTGCCGGCGCGCGACGAGCGGCGGCCGGGCGCTCTCCTTGACGCTGTAGAGGCGCGGCCGGTGCCCGAGGCCCATCTCCAGCACGTCCCGGAAGCCCTCGGTCGCCAGTACGGCCACCGGCTCGCCGGAGCCTTCGAGCAGCGCGTTGGTGACCCGGGTGGTGCCGTGCACGAACCGGTCGACGGTGTCCAGGCTGACGCCGAGCTTGGCCAGGCCCTCGAAGATCGCCGCCGCGGGGTCGCGCGGGGTGGAGAGGGTCTTGGCCTCGGCGAGCCGGGCGGTGGCCGGCTCGTAGACGATGACGTCGGTGAAGGTGCCACCGATGTCGACGCCGATGCAGAGCATGGCGAGCCTTTCGGGTAGGGGTGGATGGCGTCGGCGACTAGAACGTCACGCCGTAGCGGCGCAGGGTCCGTCCCGTGACCAGCCGCAGGATCCAGTCGAAGAGGTAGCCGAGCAGGCCCAGGGCGATGATGCCCACGAAGACCCACTCCGTCTTGGCGTAGTTGCGGGCCGTCCAGATCAGCGAGCCGAGGCCGCTCTGGGCGGCGACGATCTCGGCGGAGACGATCGTCAGGAACGAGTTGCCCATCGCCAGCCGGGCCCCGGTGACCACGTGCGGCACCGTCGAGGGCAGCACGACCGAGACCAGACTGCGTACGGGGCCGGCACCGAGCGCCCGGGCCGCGCGCATCCGGATCTCGTTGACCGACAGCACCCCGGCCAGGGTGTTGAGGGCGACGATGAAGACGGTGGTGTAGAAGATCAGCGCCACCTTCGACGCCTCCCCCGGCCCGAGCCAGATGATCGCCAGGGTGACGAAGGCGATCGGCGGCACGAAGCGGAAGAACTGGATGTACGGGTCGAGCATCAGCCGCAGCCAGGGGATGCAGCCCATCAGCAGACCCATCGGTACGCCGACGAGCACGCCGAGCAGCCAGCCGGTGAGGATGCGGGTCGAGGACGCGCTGACCGAGTCCCACAGGGTGCCGTCGCGGACGAGTTCGACCGCGCCGTCGAGGGTGAGCCGTGGCGAGGGCAGGAAGAAGGCGGTGTAGTTGCGGCTGACCAGGTCCCAGATCAGCACGCCGAGCAGCACCGACAGGACCGACAGCCCGACGCGGGTCAGCCGGGGCCAGCGGTTGCGGCGGGGGCCGGTCGTGGCCGCCGCCCTGGTGCGGTCGGGGACGGTGGGTGCCTCGACGGTCATCGTTGCTCCGTCCGGTCGTCGCCGGCGCCGGGCTGGCCGTCGTGGCCGTCGTCGAGCCCCTGGGCGCGCAGCGTCCGGGCCACTTCGGCGCCGATGTCCTCGCGCAGTTCGCGGAAGAGCGCCGCGCAGGCCGGGTCGGTCAGGTCGCGGGGCCGGGGCAGGTCACAGCGGTAGTCCTTCTTGATCGCCGCCGACGGCCCCGCGGTCATCGTGACGATCCGGTCGCCGAGCAGGATGGCCTCGCCGATGTCGTGGGTGACGAAGACGATCGTGGCGCCGGTCTCGCGCCAGATCCGGTCGAGTTCGACCTGCATCACCAGCCGGGTCTGGGCGTCCAGCGCGCCGAACGGCTCGTCCATCAGCACGACCGAGGGGTCGTTGGCCAGGACCCGGGCCAGCTGGGCCCGCTGGCGCATGCCGCCGGAGAGCTGCTCGGGGAACCGCTCGGCGCTGTGCGCGAGGCCGACCATCGCCAGGTAGCGGTCGACGACCGCGTCGCGCCGGGCCTTCGGCACGCCGCGCATCTGCGGCCCGAAGGCGACGTTCTGGCGTACGGTCAGCCAGGGGAACAGCGCCTCGGCGCTCTGGAAGACCACGCCCCGCGACACGTCCGGCCCGGTCACCGGCTCGCCGCCGCAGGTCACCTCGCCGGCCGCCGGGCGGACGAACCCGGCGACCGCGTTGAGCAGCGTCGACTTGCCGCAGCCGCTCGGGCCGAGCAGGCAGACGAGCTCCCCGGCGGCGATGTCGAGGCTCGCGCCGCTGACGGCCACGAACTCGCCGAAGCGGATGTCGACGTCGCGGATGCGGATCGGGGAGCCGGCGCGGCTGGCGGGCACGCCGGCGGAGGTGGCGGGGGCGGTGCCGTCGACTGTCACGCCACCCCCTTGACCATGACGGTCGCCGGGTCGGCCTTCTGGGTGACGATCTTGCTGTCCTGCTGGAACTGGGCGATCTCGCCGTAGCGCTTGAGGTCGTCGTCGGTGAAGTCGCGGACCTGGCACTGGACGCCCTCGAGCAGCGTCTGGGCCTCCTTCGCCGGCACCTTGATGGCCTTCTCGGTGACCGTGCCCGCCTTGGCGGGGTCCTTGGTGAGCTGCTCACACGCCTGGCCGATGGTCTGCACGACCTTCTTGGCGGTCTCCTTGTTGGCCTCGTACCAGGCGCCGTCGACGCCGATCACCAGGTTGTAGACGTAGCCGATGTCGCCGCTGGTCAGCAGGATCTTGCCGCCGTTGGCGACGCCGCGCGAGGGCCACGGCTCCCACATGATGTAGCCGTCCACGTCGCCGCGTTGCAGCAGGGCCGGCATCTCGGCGGGCGAGGCGTTGACGAACTCGACGGACTCCCGGCTGATGCCGCGCGCCGCGAGGACCTTGTTGGTGGCGTACTCGTTGACCGTGCCGGGGACGACGCCGTACTTCTTGATGCCCGCCACGTCGGCGACGCCGGAGCGCGCCACGAGCTTGATGAAGCTGGGCGACTGCGAGAAGACGGCCAGGCCCTTGATGTCGCCCCGGGTGGCCCGGTTGAGCAGGCTCGACTCGGTGCTCGCGGTGACCTGGCCCTGCTTGGCCAGGATCGCATCGAGGCCACCGGTGCCCTCCTGGTACTGGGTGACGGTGACGTTCAGGCCGTTGGCCTGGAACAGCTTCTCCTGGTCGGCGAGGTAGATCGGGGAGTACGCCGGGTCGACGCCCACGCCGAAGTTGACCGCCACCGAAGGGGTCGCCTCGCCGCCACCGGACTCGGTCGGGGTCTGGTTCTCCGCGCATGCCGCAACGGCGGCGGTCACCAGCAGGGCTGCTACCGCAGCTCGCAATGCTCGCATTCTCATGGCTACCCCAGATACCTAGCGGCTCATATTATGGTTACCGTTGCTTAATATGGGACGCTACTGCTGGGTGGTGGGCACAGTCAAGAGATTCGACCTCACCTTCCTGCAACAGACAGTAGCCGTCGAGGATCGACGGTCGGCGGATCGAATCCGCAGCCACAAATCGGGAGCCCGATGAACACGCTGGACAAACGGGCCGATGATGGCCGCCCCAAGCCGGCGCCGGCCGCAGAGGCGACGACGTCGACCACTCTGCGTAGTCGCGCGTGCGGCGCAGGGGGTCGAGGTGCCGCCGGCGGACGATCGCCCCGCCGCCCGGCGACGAAGCGCGCTGCGCGCGCGGGCGGTGGGGCGGCGGGCCGATGAGCGCGCCGGGAGGAGGCGGCCCGCTGCCGGCGCTCGTCGGGCTGCGCACGTCGTCGCGTCGGGCCTGGACCGCCACCGAGACGATCCTCTACGCCCTCGGGGTCGGGGCGGGGCAACGCGACCCGGCCACGGAACTCCGCTTCACCACCGAGAACTCGACCGGCCACCCGCAGCGGGTGCTGCCGACCTTCGCCAGCGTCCTCGCCGCCGACCCGCCACCCCTGGGCGACCCCACCGCAGTCCGGCACGCGGAGGAGGCGCTCACCCTGTTCCGCCCGCTGCCGCCGGCCGGGCAGGTGCACGCCACCGCCACCGTGACCGCGCTGCACGACCAGGGCAGCGGCGCGCTGGTCCAGCAGGTCTCCCGGCTGCGCGACCCGGCAGGCACGACGGTGGCCGTCGTACGCCGGTCCATGTTCGTCATCGGCGCCGGCGGCTTCGGCGGCAGCCGCGCCCGGTTCGCCCCCTGGCGCGCGCCGACCGGCCCGCCCGAGCACCGGGTCGTCGCCGCCGTCCGCCCGGACCAGGCGCTGCTCTACCGGCTCAGCGGCGACCGCAACCCGCTGCACTCCGATCCGGTCGTCGCCGGTCGCGCCGGGCTGCCCCGACCGATCCTGCACGGCCTGTGCACCTTCGGCTTCGCCGGCCGGCTCCTGCTGCCCCTCGTCGGCGACGACCCGACCCGCGTACGGCACGTCCGGGCCCGCTTCAACGCGCCGCTGCACCCCGGCGACACCCTGACGGTGCAGGCCTGGCGGCGCCCGTACGGCGTGCTCTTCCGCGTCGGTGACGGGGCCGGGCGGATCGTCCTGGACCGGGGCGTGCTGGCCCTCGCCGCCCGGTGACCGGCCGCCGTGCTGGCCGAACGGCGCGCGGGCCGCGACGTTCGGCGGCGGCCCGCGGCCGATCAGTTCACGGACGGTAACCGCATCGGTGCGGGGTGTCGGGTTCGCGTCGCAACCCGGTCGGGTCCCCGCTAGAGGGCGCTGACCTGCGGGCGGAGGGTGTGGGCAGCCGACTTTCCACTCCGAGACGAGGTAGTCATGCCCGTGACTCCGAGCTATCCCGGCGTCTACATCGAGGAAGCCCCGAGCGGCGTCCGACCCGTCATCGGCGTGGCGACCGGGGTGGCCGCCTTCGTCGGATACGTCCGGACCGGCCCGGAGCACCGCGCCGTCCGGGTGAACAGCTTCGGCGAGTTCGAGCGCCGCTTCGGCGGCGTCGACCGCGACTCCGAACTCAGCCTGGCCGTGCAGCAGTTCTTCCGCAACGGCGGCTCCGCCGCGCTCGTCGTACGGGTGCCCCGCGCCGACGCCCGCCCCGCCTCGGTCACCCTGCTCGACAAGGTGGGCGCCGGCCCGAAGTCGGCGCTGGTGCTGGACGCCGCGAGCACCGGCAGCTGGGGCAGCGGGCTGCTGATCGACGTCGACCACGACGACGCGGCCGACCCGAAGACGTTCAACCTCAGCGTCCAGGACCCGGCGACCGGCGCGAGCGAGCGCTTCACCGGGCTGTCGTCCGACCCGGCGAGCGCCGCGTACGCCGTCGCCGCGCTCAACGACCCCGACCGTGGCTCGTCGCTCGTGCGGGCCCGGGCCGGGGCGAGCGGCGCGGGCCGGCCGGTGCCCAGCGGCACCCTCGGCGCGGCGATCGGCACGCCCACGGTCGACGCGGCGAAGAACTACCGGCTCACCGTGCAGCCGGACCGGCCCACCAAGCCGGACCCGGCGGACCCCACCAGGACCGTCCCGGCCGTCGCCGCCGTGACCGTGACCGCGCTGGAGAAGGGCGAGCGGCTGCCGTCCTCGCCCGCCGGCGTGGCCGCGCTGCTGCAACGGAAGATCAACACGGCGCTCGGGGCCGCCGACGGGGCCGCCGGGCTACGGGTGCGGGTGCTGCCCACCGCCGACGGCGGGCTGCGCGTCCTCGGCGACGTGGACCCGCTGGTGGCCCCGGCGGCCGTCGACGCGGCCTTCACCGTCACGGGCGCGACCGCCTCCGGCGACGTGGCCGACGGCGCGGCCCTGCTCGGCCTGGGCGGCGCCACCACGAACGTCGGCCGGTACACCCCCGTCGGCGCCAAGCGGCTCGGCCAGGGCGACCTGGTCACCGGCTCGGACGGCACGACCCTGCCCGGCGCCGCCGCGCTGATCGGCTCCGAGGCCGCCTACACCGGCATCTACGCCCTGCTCCGGACCGACCTGTTCAACCTGCTCTGCATCCCCGACGCGACCCGCGCCAAGCCCGGCGACCCGGGCGCCGTCGACACCGGGGTGGACCCGGACGCGGTCTGGGCCGCCGCCTACGAGCTGTGCGCCCGGCGCCGGGCGATGCTGCTGGTCGACCCGCCGCCCGGGGTGGACGACCCCGACCGGGCGCTGGACTGGATCAACCAGCTCGGCGTCAAGGGACCCAACGCCGTGGCGCACTTCCCCCGGCTGCGGATCCCCGACCCGACCGACGGCTTCCGGCCCCGTACGGTCGCCCCCGGCGGCACCCTCGCCGGCCTGTACGCCCGCCAGGACACCGAGCGCGGTGTGTGGAAGGCCCCGGCCGGCACGGAGGCGCAGCTCCGCGGGGTGACCAACCTGGTCCACCCGCTCACCGACGCCGAGAACGGCGTGCTCAACCCGCTCGGGCTCAACTGCCTGCGCACGTTCCCGGTCGTCGGCACCGTCAACTGGGGGGCCCGCACCACCGCCGGCGCGGACGTGCTGGCCAGCCAGTGGAAGTACACGCCGGTGCGCCGGCTCGCGCTCTACATCGAGGAGAGCGTCTTCCGGGGCACCCAGTGGGCCGTCTTCGAGCCCAACGACGAGCCGCTCTGGGCCCAACTGCGGCTGAACCTGACGTCGTTCATGCAGGACCTGTTCCGCAAGGGCGCGTTCGCCGGGCGTACCCCGCGCGAGGCGTACCTGGTGCGGTGCGACGCGGAGACCACCACCGGCGACGACCGGGACCGGGGCGTGGTGAACGTCGTCGTCGGGTTCGCCCCGCTCAAACCCGCCGAGTTCGTGATCGTGCGGATCCAGCAGCTCGCCGGCCAGAGCCCGTCCTGAGAGGTGTGAGTCATGGTGCAGTTCGCGGTCAATCCGACGCGCTTCGACCCGTACAAGAACTTCAAGTTCCGGGTGAAGTGGGACGGCCGCTACGTGGCCGGGGTCAGCAAGGTCAGCGCGCTGAAGCGGACCACCGAGGTGGTCAAGCACCGCGACGGCGGCGACCCGTCGACCAGCCGCAAGTCCCCCGGGCGTACGGAGTTCGAGGCCGTCACCCTGGAGCGCGGCCTGACCCACGACGCCGAGTTCGCCCAGTGGGCCGGGCGGATCTGGGCGCTGCACGCCGGCCTCGGCTCGGAGGCGTCGCTGGCCGACTTCCGGCGCGACATCACCATCGAGCTGCTCAACGAGGCCGGGCAGGTCGCCCAGTCGTACCGGCTGTTCCGCTGCTGGGTGTCGGAGTACCAGGCGCTGCCGGAGTTGGACGCCAACGCCAACGCGGTGGCGATCGAGCACATCAAGCTGGAGAACGAGGGCTGGGAACGCGACGAGGCGGTCACCGAGCCGGCCGAACCCCGGCTCGCCCCGTGACCGCCGGGCCGCCGCCGACCGAGGTGGAGCTGGTCTCCGCCTGGGACCGCGCGCTCGGGCAGCCGGCGCCGCGGCGCCCCCTGCTGCTGCTGGGCCGCGAGGACGCCGACCGGCTGCCGGTGGGCGAGGTGGCGGCCCTGCTGCTGCGTACGGCCGGGTCCTGGACCGGCGACCGGGTGGAGGCCACCCTCGACTGCCCGGCCTGCCCGCAACGGCTCGAGGTCGGCTTCGCCGTGGCCGACCTGCTGGCCGCCGCGCTGGACCCGACCGCCGACTCCGCGCACGGCGGGGCGCGCGTCGGCGCCGGGGCGTTCACGCTCGACTGGCGGGGACACCGGCTGACCCTGCGGCTGCCCACCCCCGCCGACCTGGCGGCGGCGGCGCGGGCCGGGGACGCGGCGGCGGCCGAGCGGTGGCTGCTGCGGGCGTGCCTGCTCGCCGCCGATCCGCCGCTGGACGATCCCGCCGCCGCCCTGCCGGAGGTGTCGGCCGCGATGGCCGAGCGCGACCCGCTCGGGGTCGTCGCGGTCACCCTGACCTGCCCGGGCTGCGGCACCGCGACCGAGGCGCTGCTCGACGTGCCCGGCTGGGCGTGGCAGGCCGCCGACGCCCGGGTCCGGCGACTGCTCGGGGAGGTGCACCGGCTGGCCCGCGCGTACGGCTGGTCGGAGGCGCAGGTGTTCGGCCTCGGGCCGCACCGCCGCGCCGCCTACCTGGAGCTGGTCCCGTGACCGGCTACCTGGCGGCGCTGGCCGCCCTCGCCGTCGGCGCCGCGCCCCGGCTGCGGCCCCGCACCCTCGGCCGGTTCGAACCGGAGCAGCCGCAGGCCGGCGTCGACGTCGAGGCGTACGACGTGGAGCGGCCGACCCCCACGCCGTCCCGGCCGGCGACGCGTCCCGCCGTGGCGGGCGCGGCCCCACCCGGCCCGCCCGCCGCGTCCCCGCCGGTGACCGCTTCGGCAGCCCCGACAGCCCCCGGCGGCGACCGGTCGGCCACGCCGGCCGCCGTGCCGGGCACGCCGCCGACCGCGCCGGTCGCGCCGGTCGCGCCGAGCCCCGACCGGCCGGGCGCGCCCGCGCCCCGGCCACCGGTACCGGCGGACGCGGTGCGGCACGCGGCGGAGCGGAACGCCCCGAACCCGCCGCCCCCCGCGCCCCGCCACCAGGTCCCACCGCCCGCCGCGCCGTCGTCGCCCGCCGCGCCGGTCGTTCCCGCGTCGCCCGCCCTCCCGGCGGCCGTACCGGCGGCCACGGTCGCGGCGCCCACGGTCGCGGTGGCCACGGTCGCGGTGCCCGCGTCGCGCGCGTCGCAGTCGCCGCCCGCGCGCGCCGTGGCGGTGACCCGCGCCGCCGCCCGGGCGCCCGAACGCCCCACCGTGCACCTGCACATCGGCCGCATCGACGTGCGGCTCGCCCCCGGGCGGCACACCGCGCCCGCCGCCCCCGCGCCGGTCACCCCGGTCGCGGCGGCGCCCGCCGTGGCCCCGGGACCGGCCCCCGAACTGGAGGCCTACCTGCGCGAGGCGGAGGGACGGTCGCGATGAGCACCGCGTACGCCCTCGCCGCCGTCACCGCCGTGCTGCGCGCCCAGTTGATGGCGTACCTGCGGGCCACCGGCGCGTCGTCGGCCGTCGGCGGGGTGTCGGTCACCGCCGGCCCGCCGGACCGGGTGAGCGTGGGCAACCAGGAGGGCAACCAGGTCAACCTGTTCCTGAGCCGGGTCACCCGCAACCCGACCTGGGCCAACCTCGGTCCGCCGCCGCGCAACGGCGCCGGTGACGACGTCGCCGCCGTCCCGCTCGGCGTCGACCTGCACTACGTGGCCAGCGTCTACGGCCACGACCCGCTGACCGGCGAGATCCTCCTCGGGCACCTGCTGGCGATGCTGCACGAGACGCCGGTGCTGACCCGCGCGGCGATCCGCCGGTCCCTCGCGCCCGACCCACCGGACGCGACCCTGCCCGCGCCGGTGGCCGAGTCCCGCCTCGCGGAGCAGGTCGAGCAGCTGCGGATCAGCGTCGCCAACAGCCCCGGCGGCGAGGAGAGCTTCCGGCTCTGGTCGGCGTTCAGCGCGCCCTACCGCAGCAGCGTCTTCCTCGACGTCTCGGTGGTGCTGATCGACCCGCTGCGGGGAGCCCGCGAGCCCCTGCCGGTGCGGTCGGTCACGGCCGGCACGGTCGACGTGCGCGGCCCCGAGGTCGACGCCGTACGCGCCGACGGGCCGACCGGCACCCCGGTCACCGCCGCCGCGACCCTCGTCGTGACCGGCCGCAATCTGACCGGCCCGGACACCCGCATCCGCGTCGGTACGGCCACCGCCAGCCCCGCCACCGCGTCGGCCACCGAGCTGCGGGTGCCCCTGTCGGCCTTCGACCGGCCCGTCGCCGCCGGCCTGCGGGGACTGGTCGTCACCCACTCCGTCGACCTGGGCGACCCGCCCGCGCCCCGGGCGGCGCTCAGCTCCGACGCCGTGCCGGTGACCTACCGGCCGACGATCACCGTCGTCCCCGCCGACGTGGTCGTCGACTCCAGCCGCACCGTGGACTCGGTGGTGCTGCGCACCGGCACGGTCACGGTCACCGTGCAGCCGCAGGTGGAGGCGACTCAGCAGGTCACCCTCTCCCTGACCGGGACGGCCGGCACGAACCTGCCCGCGCCGCCCGGCAACGGCGTCGCCGACGGCGACGTCTCCACCGACCGGGTCCGCTTCGCCTTCCGCGACCTGCCCGCCGGGGCGTACCTGGCGCGGCTGCGGGTGGACGGGGTGGACAGCCCGCTGAGCACCGACCCCACCGGGCGGTACACCGGCCCCTCCGTGGTGCTGTGATGCCCGCCGCCCGCGCCGCCGCCCGCTGGCCCGCCCCCGCCGTCGCCGACCGGGCCGACGACGGGCTGGCCGCCGAGGTGGAACGGATCCGGCTGCTGCTCAAGGGCGAGCCCGCCCAGGTCGGCCGCCCGGACGGCGGGCACCTCGACCGGATCGCGGCCGGGTTCGGGCTCACCGGCTTCGAGCGCGACGTGCTGGTCGCCGCCGTCGCCGGGGAACTCGGCCTGCTGGAGCGCCCGCCCACCTTCGCCTGGTGCCTGGACGCCCTGCCCGGCGGGCACTGGGACGCCCTCGCCCCCGACCGTCCGCTGCGCGCCGCCCGCCTGGTCGAACTCGGCGACGGACCGCTGCCGCACGCCCCGCTGCGCGTCGACGAGCGGATCCTGCACGAGGCGCGCGGCGCCGGGCGGCTCGACGAGCGGCTGCGGCCGTACGTCACCGAGCTGCCCGGAGCACCGGCGGGCCTGCCGGGCAGTCGGCGGCGGGCCGCGGCGGACCTCTGCGCCGCCTGGCAGGCCGGCCGCCGGGCCCTGCGGGTCACGGGGCCGGACCGGGCCGACCGCACGGACGTCGTCGCCGCCGCGGCGGCGACGGTGGGCCGCCGCGCCCACCGGCTGGCGGCGGCCGACCTGCCGGGCGCCGTCACCGACCGGGACGCCCTGGCCCGGCTGTGGAACCGCGAGGTGGTGCTCGCCGACCCGGTGCTGGTCGTGGAGCTGACCGGCGACGAACCGCCCGAGCTGACGGGCGTCGTGGCGCACCTGCTGGGGCGGCTCATCGGCGACGTCGTCGTCTCCGCGCCACGCGCCGTCGCGCTCGACGGGGTCGCCGCCGGGCCGGACGTGGACCGGCCCACCCGCGAGGAGCAGCGGACGATGTGGCGAGGGCTGCTGCCGGCGCGCCCCGCCGCCGCGCTGGCCCGCGAGTTCGACCTGGGCCACCACGAGATCCTCGCCACCGCCGCCCGCCCCGCCACCGACCCGGCGGCGCTCGCCCGGGACCTGGTCCGCGAGCGGATCCGCCGGGACCTCGACGGCGTCGCCGAACGCATCGCCGTGCGGGCCGGCTGGGACGACCTGGTGCTGCCCGCGCCGGCCCTGGCCCAGCTGCGGCAGCTCACCGCCGCCGCGGCCGGCCGCGCGCTGCTCGCCGAGCGCGGCTTCGGGCGGCGGACCGGGCGGGGGCTCGGGGTCACCGCCCTCTTCGCCGGCCCGAGCGGCACCGGCAAGACCCTGGCCGCCGAGGTCCTCGCCGGCGCCCTCGGGCTGGACCTGCACCGCGTCGACCTGGCCACCGTCGTCAGCAAGTGGATCGGCGAGACCGAGAAGCAGCTACGCCGGATCTTCGACGCCGCCGAACGCGGCGGCACCGTGCTGCTCTTCGACGAGGCCGACGCGCTGTTCGGCCGCCGGTCCGAGGTGAAGGACAGCCACGACCGGTACGCCAACATCGAGGTGTCGTACCTGCTGCAACGCATGGAGCAGTACCGGGGCGTGGCGGTGCTGACCACCAACATGCGTACCGCCATCGACCCGGCGTTCCTGCGTCGGCTGCGGGTGCTGGTGCCCTTCGGGCATCCCGGCCCGGCCGAGCGGGCCGACCTGTGGCGACGCGCCTTCCCGCCGCAGGTCGCCACGGAGGACCTCGACCTGCACCGCCTCGCCGGCCTGGACCTGACCGGCGGCGACATCCACACCGTCGCCCTGCGGGCCGCGCTCGTCGCCGCCGGGGAGCACACCCCCGTACGGATGCGGCACGTGCTCGACGCCGTGGCCGCCGAGTACGCCAAGCACGACCGGCCCGCCGACCCGGGGCTGTGGTCATGAACGTCGAGGTCGACGTCCGCGAGCTCGTCCTCACCGGGGTCGGGGCGCCTGATCCCGCCGCGCTCGGCGACGCGGTGCGCGTACGGCTGACCCGGCTGCTCGCCGAGCGCGGCCTGCCGTCCGCCTCTCCCCCGCCCGGCCCGCTGCCGGCGCCACCGGGAACGGACCTGCCGCAAGCGCTGGCCGAGGCGATCTGGGCGCAGTTGGGCCGGCCCGCCTGCCGGGAGGTGGACCGGTGAGCGAGCGCGAGGCGGCCGTCCGGCCGCAGTCCCCGACCGGCGGGCGGAACGCCGAGCTGACCGGGCTGACCCGGGCCCTCGTCGAGCGGTACGCCCCCGCGCTGGGCCTGCGGCCCGACGCCGTACGGGTGCACCTCGGCGAGGCCGGCCGGCGGGCCGCCAACCACGGCGCGAAGGGGCTCCTCGCCGACGGCGCGCTGCACCTGGCCCCCGGCTACGACCCGACGCGCGCGACCGGGCGGGCCCTGCTCGCCCACGAACTCGGCCACCTCGCGCAGGCCGCCGCCGCACCGGGCGCGTACCCGGCCAGGCCCTCGGCGCGCGGTGCGGCCAGCACGGCGTCGACGACGAGCGTGACCGACCCGGAGGCCGAGGCACGGGTGCTGGCCGAGGCGGCGGCGGCCGGGCGGGCGCTCTGGACGCCGACGGCCCGGCTGCCGGCCGACGCGGTCGCCGCCGACACCGGAGCCGTCGCCACCGCTGCCCGCCCCGCGCCGGCTCCCGACGCGGAAACCGGCACCGGAGCGCTGGAGGCGCAGCTCAGTGAGCTGGTCGAGCGCCGGTACCGGGCCGAGCGGGCCCGGATCATCGACCTGCTCGACGGCCTGTGGGTCTCCGGCGACGACGTGCGCGGCTGCCTGCGGGTGCTGGACACGTTGCCCTTCCTCGTCGCCCGGAGCCTGGTGCACAGCCTGCCGGCGCCACGGCGCACCGACCTGGGCCGCAACCTCGACGACGGCCACCACCGGCTCTACCCGGGTGCCGCCCTCGCCGCGCTCGGCGGCCAGACGCCCTACCTGCTGCGCCTGCTGGAGGCCGGCAACGTGCGCGGGCTGAGCACCGAGGGGCTCGGTCCCCTCGAGCGGCGCACCGCGCTGGACGTGCTGCGGGCCCTGCGCACCAGCGTCCTGCGGGAACTGCTCACCGGCGACCGCGGCAGGCACTTCCGGGAACTGATGACGCAGGCGCCGGAGCGGGGCGGCGACGCCGACGCCCTGCGCGAGCAGATCACGGCGCTCGGCGGGACCGACGCCGAGGCCGGCCGGCTCGACGAGGACACCGGCCTGCGGGAGCGGCTGCGCCGCGTCGAGCGGCTGATCGGCCAACGCCAGGGCAGCCAGGTGCTGGCGCTGCTGGCCGGGCTGGCGCCGGCCCCGCCCACCGCCGGGGGCACGGCCGGCAGCGCCACCGCCGGCCCGCCCGAGCCGGGTCCCCGGTTGCGCCACGTGGTCCGCCGGCTCGACGAGGCCGGGCGCGTCGACGCGCTGCTGGAGCAGCTGCCGTGGGAGGAGAAGCGGGTGGGCGCGCCCCTCGGCGCGCGGCTGCTCGTCGTGCTGGCCGCCCGGGAGGAACACCAGAACCTCACCCGCGTCGAGGGGCTGCTGTCGTACGGGGTCTTCGACTGGGCGGTCCGCGACCACGAGGCGCGCTTCGCGTACCTGCTGCTGCGCAGCCTGCCGCTGGCCGCCCAGGACCGGTGGGTGCGGCTGGAGCAGGGCCGCTGGTTCGCCCGGCTGGAGGAGAACATCCCGGCCGAGGACATCCTGGGCGGGCGGTACGCCGGGCTCGGCAGCCTCGCCGAGCCGCTCGACCCGGCCCGGCGCGGTGGCGGCCGGGCCGACGCGGACCGGATCGTCGCCGAGATCCACCAGCAGGTGCAGGCCGGGGTGGACGGGCACACCTCGGTGGATCTGGTCCGCCGGCTGATCGGGCTGGACCGGGGCGCCGCCGTGGCGCCGGCCCGGCCCGCCGGACCGGGCCGGGAGACGCTCACCTCGGTCGTACGCCGGCTCGACGCGCTGCGCGACCTCGACCGGATCGTCGAGGCGCTGCCCGACGCGTACCTCACCCACGAGAGCTGGCGCGCGGAGCTGCTGGACCTGTTCGCCCGCCGCGAGCCCGCCCAGCTCGCCCGGCAGGCCCGCCACCTGCTCGACATCGGGCTGCTCGACTGGGGGGTCAATCCCCGCGAGGCGTGGCTCGCCTTCCACCTCGTGCGCAACCTGCCGGCCGCCGAGCAGAGCCGGCTCGCCGCCGAGGACCCGGACCGCTGGGCCCGGATGCAGTCGGCGATGACCCCCGAGATGCGCGCGTCGCTGGCCACCACCGCCGTCTCCGGGCCGCGCCGGCTGGAGACCCGCGACGCGCTGCGCGACCGGCTGCGCGACGACCGGCTCTGGAGCGCCGCGCAGGCCACCGAGCTGCGCGCGCTGATCATCCAGCTGTACGCGCTGGACGACCGCCGCTGGGTGTTCCTGCGGTCGCGGGAGGTGCGGGCCGACCGGGTGCCGGCGCTGGCGTCCCTCGTCGGGCAGCTACGCCTGTACCACGAGCGCAACCGGCCGTCGTTCGTCCCCGAGCAGCTCGACTCGGGCGGCCTGCCCCGGGTCTTCGGCGAGCTGGGCCGGCTGGTCGCCGTCGGTCTGAAGCTGCTCTTCCTCAGCCGGACCGGCCTGAGCCTGTTCACCGAGCAGGTGACGGTCCGCGACTTCGACCTGCACGAGTTGCAGTGGGTCAGCGGCGACGTCGGCGGGGCGCGCCTCGCCGACCGCGCCCCGGGCGAGCGGTCCAACGAGCTGTCGCTGTCGGTCGACGCCCGGCAGGGCGTCGTACGGGTGCGGCTGCCCCGGCTGGAACTCAGCGGGGTGAACCGGGTGTTCACCGGGAGCTCCCTGCGTACCGGCCGGGTCACCCTGACCGACCTGGACGTGGTGGCGTCCTTCTCCGACCGGGGCTACGAGCGGCCGGTCGGCGCGCAGGCCGGGGTGGGCGGCGTCGACGCCGCCGACGTGGTCTTCGCCAGCGAGTCGCTGCCCGGCGGGATGCTCGGGCTGACCCGGTTCGGGCTGTCGCGCCTGTTCTTCCGCGCGGGGGCCACCGGCACGGAGGACCTGGACGAGCCGTCGCGGCGCGGCTGGATCGGCATCCCGCTGATCAATCCGCTGATCCACCTGCTGCACAACGTCATCTCGTTCTACGGCGGGCTGCCCTTCCTCTCCAAGATCAGCGACGCGTTGCTCGCCCCGTACACGGCCGGTGCGCCGTTCCTGGCCCGGCAGGTCGCCTCGTACACCGCCGGGGAGATCTTCAGCCCGCTGGCGAACGCCACGATCGGCCTCATCACCGACGGCGTCTTCCGGCCGCCCCGCACGGTCGGCGAACGCGTCGAGGACGCCGCCGGCATGCTGCGCTCGTTGCAGGTCAGCTTCGCCAGCGCCACCGCCGAGGGACTCTCCTTCGCCGGCATGCAGCAGATCGGCCGGGTCGAGATCGGCCGGACACTGCTCGGGGTGGGCACCAGCCTGCCCGCCCGGCTGCGCGCCGAACAGCGCTCGATCGAGGAGCGGCTCGGCCGCGCCGGCACCGCCGCGCAGCCCGCGCTGCGGGAACGGCTCGCCGCCGTACGCCGGCAGGTCATCGAGCTGGAACCGCTGGAGCGGGAGCTGCAACGCCTGGAGGGCCGGCACCGCTGGCACGCCGACTCGCTCAGCGAGGCCGAACGCCGCCGCATGATCGAGCTGTCGGACCGGCTGCGGTCGAGCGCCGGCGGCACCCTCGACATCGGCGGCATCCGGGTCACCGGGCTGACCGGCCACGTCGAGGCCGCCGGCGTGGAGATCGACCCCGTACACGCCGAGGCGTCGCTGCCCTCCCGCATCGGGCAGCACCTGCCCGACGACGAGCTGATCGACCGGTTCCGCGCCGAGCGGACCCCGCCGGACCTCACCACCACGGCCCGCGCCGCCACCGCCTCGGTCGAGGCCGCCGGCGTACGCCTGCTGCCCGGCGCCGACGGCGCGCCCGCCCTGCGGCTGACCGCCGCCGAACTGCCCACCCCCGAGCAGGTACGCGAGCAGCTGGCCGCGCTGCCCGACGAGCCCCGCCACGCGCAGCGGCGTGCCGAGCTGACCCGCTGGCTGACCGGGCTGGCGCGGATCCGGGAGCTCCAGGCGCGTCCCGCCGAGCCGGTCGACGCCGCCGACCGGTACGTGCCGGGGCACCGCACCCGCGCCGAGGAGCAGGAGCTGCAACGGCTGCGCGAGGCGGCCCGCCGGTACTTCGGCGTCTCCGTCGGCGGGCTCACCCTCACCGGGTTCGGCGCCTCGCTCGACCCCGCCACCCTCGGGGTGGGCGTGCGGCTCGCCGAGGCCACCGCCACCGACGTGCGCGCCGGCGCGTACGCGGTGGAGCGGATCGAGGCGCGTCGGCTGCGGCTGCGCGCCGACCTCGACACCGACGGCGGCGGGCTGCTGCCGCCCGAGTTGGCCGGCGCGGCCGCCGAGCAGGGCCTGCCCACCCGGCGGACCGCCCTCGGCTTCGGCGTCGGCGACCTCGCCGTCACCGGGGCGAGCGGGCCCGGCATGGAGGCCCGCCGGATCGCGTTCACCGCGCCGGCACGACCCGACGGGCGCCCCGGCGAGGCGATCCACGGCCGGGTGGTGCCGCGCGGCGACGACCTGAGCCTGCCCGACCTGGTGGTGGAGCAGACCGAGCTGACCGGGGTCACCCTGCGCTCGCCGGGGCGCAGCCTGTACTCGCGCGGCAGCACCCGGATCGGGCGGATGAGCCTCGACGTGCTGATCCGCACGGCCGCCACGGGCTCGGGCCGGCAGACCCGCGGCGCGCTGGTACGCAGCATGGTCATCGACCGCATCGACGCCGAGCAGGTCGGCATGGACGTCACCGAGCCGGCGCCCGGCTACTCGGTGGAGGCGGTCAGCGGGGCGCTGGTCGGCGTCCGGCTGCGCGACCTCGACGTCGACCTCACCGGCGCGGAGGCGACCTACTCCGGGCGGCTCACCGTCGGCCAGCTCGACCAGCTGCGCTTCGCCGTGGTCTCCCGCGCCCTGCAGGGACCGCCGACCACGATCACCGGCACGGTGGACGGGCAGCCCACCGGCCCCGGGGCGGCGGCGGTCACCGTCGACCTCATCCGCGCCGGCGCGCACCAGGTCGACCCGGCCACGGGACGGGTGGTCAGCGACCCCACGGACGCCGTCGCCACCCGCCTCGACGGGCTCACCCTCACCGACACCACCCTGCGTACGCCCGACGGCCGGGTCACCGTACGCCGGGCCGGGGTGAGCGGGCGCATCGTCACCGAGCAGGGCGGCGGGCTGCGGTTCGAGGACATCGGCCCGTCCCGGATCGAGTTGTCGGCGATCGACTGGCGGGCGGGCGACGGGCGGATCACCTCGCGCGGGCCGACGGTGCTCGACGGACTCACCGTCACCGGCCGCTGGGACAGCACCCCCGAACACCGCGACGCCGCAGGGCGCCTCGTCCCCGCCACCGCCGAGCTGTTCGTCGAGCGGCTGCACATCGACCGGGTCACCGGCCGCGACCTGCGCTACCGCAGCGGGGTGCTCGACGTCGGGCTCGGCCGGGCCACCCCGGCGCCGGCGGGCGAGCCGGACCTGCCGCCGCTGGAGATCCTCGACGTGGACCTGCGCGGGCTGCGCTGGAGCGGGGCGGCCGGGCTGGTGGCCGGGCGGCTGCGTACCGGGGCCACCCGGGTCGAGATCGCCGGCCGGATCGACGCGGCCCTGCACGTCGACGGCGCGCTGTCGGCCGCGCAGCTCACGCTGGGCTTCGGCCGGGGCGGCCGGGTCGAGGCCCGGGTCGTCGGCGGCGAGGGCCACCTCGGCGTGGGTCCGCGCCCCGGCGAGCACGAGCAGCACATCGGCATCCAGGGCCTGGACACCGGCCTGATCCGCGTCGCGCCGGACCGGATCGAGATCGGCCCGGACGGCTCCCCCGGGCTGCGCCTGGCGACGGTCGCGGTGGACGCCCTCAACTGGCAGGGCGAGTCGCTCGGCCTGCGCATCGCCCCCGGGGAGGGCGCGCTCACCTTCACCGGCATCACCGCGCGGGCACGCATCGACCTGCACCCCGCCGGCACCCCGGGCGGCCGGTTCCGGCGGCTGCTGCTGCGCGAGGTGGTGGTGCAGGAGACCCGCGCCAGCGGCCTGCTGGTCGACCTGCGCGACGGCGTCACCATCCGCCTCGACGCCGACCGCGAGGCCGTCCTCGGGGAGCTGCGGCTGCGCCCCGGCGCCGGGCAGGAGGGGTTCGTGGTCGAGGCCACCGGCACCGCCGCCGGCATGCGCGTCCTCGGCGGGCTGGACATCGGCGCGATCAGCGCGCCCCGGGTCGGCTTCGACATCGGCACCTTCCTGTCGCACGGCAGCGCCGACTTCGCCGCCGCCGGACTCACCGTCGACTTCCTCGACCTCGGGGCGCTGCGGGTCAGCCTGCGCGAGCCCGCCCTCACCGCGATCCGCGCGCAGGTCACCGCCGACTCCCGGCGGGAGCTGCGGCTGCTCGGCGCGCCGGCCGGCCGGCCCGAGTACGGGCTGCGCTTCACCTCGATCGGCTACACCCAGGACCCGGCCACCCCCGGCGGTCCCGCGCCCGGACGCCGCATCGCGGCACGCGGCGGGGAGATCACCGGCCTCACCTTCACCGACACCGGTCGCGGCCTGCACATCTTCGTCGAGCAGGGTCTGCTCGGCGACCTCACCCACGACCTGGACACCGGCTCCGGCGAGCTGCCCTCGCTGGACATCCGCGACGCGACGTTCAGCCTGGACCTCGCCACCCTCCTCGGCGGCGCCGCCCCGGCCGCGCCGACCCGCACCACCAGCGCCCAGCGGCGGGCCGCCATGGCGGCCCAGTGGGACGGGCTGCTGCGGATCCTGCACACCTACAACCTCAGCGAGGTGATCGACAGCCTCGACGGGCACATCGACTTCGACGTCGCCCACGACGGCTTCCTCTACGGCACCCGCGTCTGGGAGGTCCGGCTGTCCCTGCGCGACGGCGCGGTGGACTACCGGCGGCTCACCGGGGCGCTGCCGTGGTGGACCCCGGGTCGGTTCGTCGTCGAGGGCGACGCCCTGGTCTACCGGGTGCACGTGCCCACGGTGGCCCCGGAGGGGGCGCCGCCGCCGGACAGCGACGTCGACGTGCTGCGCTGGCAGCTCACCAGCGGGGAGGTGCGGCAGGCCCGCACCGAGCACCTGGTCCGGCTGAACCGGCTGCTCCAACCGACCCCCGGGTCCCGCGACGACCTGCTGCACACCATCGCCGACGTCGGCGACGACGAGCCGTCGACCGAGCCGCCCGGCCGGCTGGCCATCCGCAACGTCGACGTGGACCTCTCGGTGCGCAACCCCCGCGAGATCACCCTGCCGCTCGGCACCGGCAACGAGATCGTGCTCGCCCCCGACGCGCTGATGCACCTGACCGTCGGCGGCGGGCTGCGGCGGGCCGCGGGCGGGGCCGGGCGCCCCGGCGCGCTGCGCCCGATCGCGCTGGAGAGCGCCACCGTCGCCCGGCTGAACCTGCTCTTCGACTCCGTCGGCGTCTCCAGCGGCCGGATCCGGATCACCCACCTCACCGACGCCCGGCTCACCTTCGACGGGCTCAGCCCGCAACTGCTGACCGGACGGATCGACCGCGCCGTCGCCGAGCGCGTCCGCTGGCGGCGTACCGCTCCAGGAGGCACCCCGTGACCAGTCCGCTCAGCCCCCGCCTGCTCCGCGCCGGCCTGGTCGTCCTCGACCCGGACAGCGGCCGGACCCGCCGCGTGATCACCCTCCAGTACAACCCGGACGCGCTGACCCGGGGCTTCCAGCTCAAGACCGGCGGGGCGGAGGGCGGCGCGAAGGGCGAGGCGCTGCGGATCACCGGCCCGCCCGTGCAGACCCTCACGCTGGAGGCCGAACTCGACGCCGCCGACCAGCTCGCCGAGCGCGACACCGCCGAACTCGGCCTGACCGCGCAGCTGGCCGCCCTGGAGTCGCTGGCCTACCCCAGCCTGGCCGCCGTGCAGGACGCCGCGGCGCTGCTGGCCGCCGGGACCCTGGAGGTCGTACCCCCGCCGGCCCCGCTGGTGCTGCTGGCCTTCGGGCGGCGCCGGCTCTGGCCCGTACGCATCACCGAACTGACCATCACGGAGGAGGCGTTCGATCCCATGCTGAACCCGATCCGCGCGAAGGTCCGGCTGGGCCTGCGGGTGCTGACCGTCAACGACGTGGGCACCGCCGGGCGGGCCGGCGGACTCGCCATGGCCGCCCACCAGCAGCTCGAACAGCTCGCCGGCCGGGCCCGCGGCGGCCGGCTGGGCGACCTCGGAATCGACCGGCTGCCGTGACCGGGCCCGGCGACACCGACCCGGCCCTGGTGGCCGCCCACAGCCGCGTCGCGCAGACCCTCTTCGCCGCGACCGGCACCGGCGGCGTCGGCGAGCCGTCGCCGGGGGCGGTCCCCCCGGAGAGCCGGTACGCGGGCGTCGGCACCACGACGACCGTCGACCCCGACACCGGTGCGGAGCTGGTCCACCTGCGCCGCCGGTTCGTGCCGCCCGCCGAGCGGCTGGCCACGGCCGGCTGGGAGCGGGTCGCCGACGGCGACCGGGTCGACCTGCTGGCCGCCCGTACCCTCGGCGACCCGACGGCGTTCTGGCAGCTCTGCGACGCCAACGGCGCCTTCGACCCGGCCGAGCTGGAACAGCCGGGTCGGGTGGTGCGGGTGGCGCTGCCCGAGGGCTTCCCGGGAGGCGGCGATGCCTAGGGGCGTACGCCTGCAACTGTTGATCGGGCCGCTGACCTTCGGCCCCGCCCCTCACGAGCTGGTGGAGGCGTTGCAGGAGGCGCAGGTGACCCAGAACGCCGGGCAGCGCTCCGGGTTCCAGCTCCGCTTCGCCCTCGGGCGGGGCTCGCTGGCCGAACGGATGCTCGCCGACGGCGGCCTCGACCCGCCGACGCGGGTGCTGCTGGTGCTGCACCTCGACGGCCGTCCGCAGGTGCTCTCCGACGGGGTCGTCACCCGCCACGACGTGGCCCGCAGCAACGACGCCGGCGCCTCCACGCTCACCCTCACCGGCGTCGACGTGAGTCAGATGATGGACCTGATCGACCTGTCGGACCTGCCGATGCCGATGCCGGCGGAGGCCCGGGTGCTGACCCTGCTCGCCCCGTTCGCCGCGTACGGGGTGGTGCCGATGCTGGTGCCCAGCGTGCTGGTCTTCGCGCCGAACCCGATCCAACGGATCCCGGCGGTACGCGGCACCACCTTCGCGTACGTGTCACAACTGGCCGACGAGGTGGGTTACACCTTCTACGTCGAGCCGGGGCCCACCCCCGGCATGAACGTCGCCTACTGGGGGCCGGAGGTCCGCGCGGGCCAGCCCCAGCCGGCGCTGACCGTGAACGCCGACGCCGGCTCCAACGTGGAGTCGCTGTCGTTCTCGTTCGACGGGGTGCAGAAGACCGTCCACCTGCTCACCGCCTTCCCCGAGCAGGTGCGGGTGCCGATCCCGCTGCCGGTGCCGGACGTCACCCCGCTGAACCCGCCGCTGGGCCGCAGGATCCCCGTCCCGCTGTCGTACCGGCGGATGAACGTCGGCCGGTCGAACCCGGCCGGCACCGACGACGCCACCGCCCGGATGGACGTGGTGCAGACCCTCGCCCGGGGCCTGGCCCGCGCCGCCCAGTCGGCGAACGTGATCACCGGCTCCGGCTCGCTGGACGTGCTGCGCTACGGCCGGCTGTTGCAGTGCCGGCGGCTGGTCGGGGTGCGCGGCGCCGGCCGCGCCTACGACGGCGAGTACGTGGTGAGGAGCGTGACGACCACCGTCAAGGCGGGCGAGGTCAAGCAGCGCTTCTCCCTCGGCCGCAACGCCCACGTCTCCATCTCCGGGAGGGTCCAGCCATGACGACCAGGTACTACGGCAAGTATCGCGGCACGGTGGTCAACCACATCGACCCGTTGCAGCAGGGCCGCATCCAGGTGACCGTCCCCGACGTCACCCTGCCCCCGTCGACCTGGGCGATGCCCTGCTTCCCGCTCGCCGGGATCCAGGCCGGCGTGTTCACGGTGCCGTTGCCCGGCACCGGCGTGTGGGTGGAGTTCGAGCAGGGCGACGCCGACCATCCGATCTGGACGGGCTGCTGGTACGGCTCGAAGGCGGAGATCCCCGCGCTGGTGGCCTCGGCGCCGCCGCCCACCCCGCCGATCGTGTTGCAGACCCCCGGTCAGGCCACCCTGATGATCTCCGACGCGCCCGGCCCGGCCGGCGGCATCCTGCTCAAGACGCTGACCGGGGCGATGATCTCGATCAACGACACCGGGATCGTCATCTCCAACGGCAAGGGCGCCTCGGTCACCCTCATCGGGCCGACCGTGGCCGTCAACCAGACCGCGCTGACGGTGACGTGATGCCGGGCCCGCCGCTGCACGTCGGTGCCGTCGTCTCCTGCCCGCACACCGGGCCGGTCACCGCGCAGACCGCCAACTCCCGGGTGCTCGTCGACGGGCTGCCGGTGCTCACCGCCGCCGACGCGTACCCGGTCGCCGGCTGCCCCTTCCAGGTGCCGGTCGGCGCCGGCACCAAGCCCCAGCCGTGCGTCCGGATCCAGTGGACCGCCCCGGCCGCCCGGGTGCTGGTCAACGGCCAGCCGGCGATGCTCGCCACCAGCGTCGGGCTGGGCGTCAGCGCCGAGGGCGTACCGCAGGGCCCGCCCACGGTCAGCGGTTTCCAGGTCCGGGCGGTGGCGTCGTGACGTACCCGGCCTTTCCGTGGCGCCCCGACAACCGGGGCCGCTCGGGGCTGGCCGGCCCCGAGCGGCACGTCGCCGACCTGGTGGAGGCGGTGCTGTTCACCGCGCCCGGCGAGCGGGTCAACCGGCCGGACTTCGGCGCCGGGCTCGGCCAACTGCTCTTCGCCCCCGTCGACGAGGCGGTGGTGGGCGCCGCCGAGTTGCAGGCCCGCAGCGCGCTGCAACGGTGGCTCGGCGAGCTGATCGAGGTCGACGAGGTCCGCGTCGACCTGGCCGAGGCGGCCGTACGGGTGCACGTCGGCTACCGGCTGCGCGCCACCGGCCGCCCGGCGGAGGTACGGATCTCGAGGGGGACCGGATGAGCGTGCGGTGCAGCGACGACGAGCGCCGGGCCGAGGTCGCCCGCCCGGGCAGCGCGTTCAACGGCGTGGACTTCGTCGAGGTGGACGCGGCCGACCAGAAGCTGCTGCGGGTCGGGTTCCTGCACCCGCTGCCCGGCCAGCCGGGCGGCGTGCCGGGCGGGGCGGCGCTGGTCGCCGGCAACGTGGTCGTCGACGGGGGCGTACGGATCACCGGCGTGCGGGTGCTCACCGTCGCCGCCTCCGGCGCGGTGCTCACCGTACGGGTGGACCGGGCCGGCGACTTCTCCCCGTACACCCTGCGGTTGGTGCGGTCGGCGGTGGACGGGCGGGTGCCGCCGGGCTTCGACCCGGTGCTGGCGGCGGCCACCTTCTCCTTCAAGGCGAACTGCCCCAGCGACCTGGACCCGGCCCCCGCCGCGCCGGGCGCGCCCGCGCCCCCGGCCGCGCCCGCGCCGGTCGACTACCTGGCCAAGGACTACGCCGGTTTCCGGCGGCTGCTGCTCGACCGGCTCGCGGCCCTGCCCGGCTGGGCCGAACGCAACCCGGCCGACCCGCTGATCACCGTGGTGGAGGCGCTGGCACACGTCGCCGACCGGCTCTCCTACCGGCAGGACGCCGCCGGCACCGAGGCGTACCTCGGCACCGCCCGCAGCCGGGTCTCGGTGCGCCGGCACGCCCGGCTGCTCGACTACACGGTGCACGACGGCTGCGCCGCCCGCGCCTGGCTGAGCGTGCGGGTCGCCGCCGGCTCCGACGCCGAGGTTCGGGGTGTGCCCGCCGGCACCCCGGTGCTGGCCGCCGACCGGGCCACCCCGGCCCTGCCGCCCGCCGACGCGACGGCGCTGCTGGCCGACGGCGCCACCGGCTTCGAGACGCTGACCGCGCTCGCCCCCCGTTCCGCCCGCAACGAGATCGCCCTGCACGTCTGGGGCGGCAGCGACTGCCACCTGCCGGCCGGCGCGACCCGGGCCACCCTGGTCGACCTGCCGGCCACCGGGCTGGCCGCCGGTGACCTGCTGCTGCTGGAGGAGGTGCTCTCCCCCGCCACCGGGCGGCACGCCGACGCGGACCCGGCGCACCGGCAGGTCGTCCGGCTGGTCGCGGTGCGACCGGGCACCGATCCGGTGGAGGGGCTGCCGGTGCTGGAGGTGGAGTGGGGCGCCGCCGACCGGCTGACGTTCCCGCTCACCGTCACCGCCTCCATCGCCGGCACGGGCACCGGCCAGCTCGTCACCTGCGCCGTCGCCCGCGGCAACGTGGTGGCCGTCCAGCACGCCATCGCCGTACGCGGACACCTGCCGCCCGCCGCCGGGGCGCGGTGGCGGCCGGTGCTCACCGCCGAGCCGGTGGCGGCGGCGGCCCCGTTCCCGACGGACACGCCGGCGGCCCAGGCCCTCGGCCAGGACCCGCGCGCCGCGCTGCCGCTGATCCGGTTGGAGACCACCGAGGGAAGCTGGCGGCCCCGCCGGGACCTGCTCAACGCCGACCGGTTCGACCAGGGCTTCGTGGCAGAGCGCGAACGCGGCGGCCGTGTGTCGCTGCGCTTCGGCGACGACGTGTCGGGCCGGCGGCCGCCGGCCGGCACGGTGTTCGAGGCAACCTGGTGGCGCGGTGGCGGGGCCGCCGGCAACCTCGGCCACGACGCGCTGACGACGCTGGTCACCGACCGTTCCGGCGTCCTCGGCGTGACCAACCCGCTGCCCGCCGTCGGCGGCACCGACCCGGAGGACGTCGAGCACGCGCGCCAGCACGCGCCCGTCGCCTTCGCCACCCAGGAACGCGCCGTCACCACCGGCGACTGGGTGGCCGCGGCGCTGCGGCTGCCGGAGGTGGCCGGCGCCACCGCCCGGATCCGCTGGACCGGCTCCTGGTGGACGGTGTTCCTCACCCTCGACCTGCTGGGCGGCCAACGACTGGCCGGCGAGCCGGGGCTGGCCCGCCGGCTCGCCGGCCGCCTCGACCGGTTCCGGTTGGCCGGGTACGACCTGCAACTGCGCGACCCGGTGGACCTGCCGGTGGAGCTGCGCCTGTGGGTGTGCGTGGCGCCGGGGGCGTTCCGCTCCGACGTACGTCGGGCCCTGCTGGAGCTGTTCTCCGACCGGGACCTGCCCGGCGGGCGTCGGGGGTTCTTCCACCCCGACCGGTTCAGCTTCGGTACCCCGCTCTACGTCAGCCAGGTGCTGGCCGCCGCCGTGCCGGTCCCGGGCGTCACCGACGTCCGGGTCACCGAGCTGCACCCGGTGGGCGTGGCACCCGGCGGCGAGCTGGCCGCCCGGGTGCTGCGCACCGGCGACACCGAGGTGATCCGCCTCGACAACGACCCGAGCGTGCCGGAGCACGGCATGCTGCACCTCGACCTGGTGGGTGGGCTGTGACGACACGAGCGGGCCGGGGGCCCAACCCGCCGGGACGCGGCGGCATCGACTACCGGCTGGGCCGGCAGGCGGACTTCGCCGCCGACATGCTGACCCGCCTCGGCGCCCGGCCGGAGCTGGCGGGGCTGACCACCCGCGAGGCCGACGACCCGGCCGTCGCCCTGCTGCACGCCTGGGCGGGCGCCCTCGACGTGCTCGCGTTCTACCAGGAGCGGATCGCCAACGAGGGCTTCCTCGGCACCGCCACCGAACGCGGCTCGGTGCTGATGCTGGCCCGCGCCATCGGCTACGAGCTGCGCCCCGGCGTCGCCGCCGCCACCTGGCTCTCCTTCACCGTCACGGCCACCCCCGGAGCGCCGGACGGCGTGCCGATCCCCGCCGGCAGCCAGGCGCAGAGCGTCCCGGGCCCCGGCGAGCTGCCCCAGGTGTTCGAGACGGTCGAGCCGCTGCTCGCCCGCCCCGAGCTGAACGCCGTCGGGCTGCGGGTCACCGAGCCCCGCGACCCCCGCCCCGGCGACGACACGCTGCACCTCGCCGGCACCGGTACGGTGCTCGTCCCCGGCAACGCGCTGCTGGTGCTCGGCCCCGACTGGTTCGACGTGCGCCGGGTGCGGGCCGTCACGGCGGTGCTGCCGCAGGCCGCCACCGCCCTCGACGGCGGCGACGTGGTGCCCGCGTACACGGTCGTCGGGCTGGACGCTCCGGTGGGCGCGCGGGCCCTCGGCGCGGAGCTGCGCCACCAGGTGCCCGGGGTGCAGGTGCACCTGCTGGCGCAGCGGGCGGCGCTCTTCGGCCACCAGGCCCAGCCCTGGTCGGCGCTGCCCGTGGCGCTGCGGGTGGGCGAGCTGAACCCGGGCACGAACCAGGTGCTGCCCGGCGCGTACGCCAACCGCGCGGACAGCTGGGTGGACGCCCCGTTCGCGGCGGCCGTACGCGAGCTGCACCTGGACCAGTCGTATCCGTCCGTCGTCGCCAACTCGTGGCTGGTGCTGGAGACCGGCGGGACGCCGCAGCTGCGCCGCGTGGACGCGGTGGCGGACCTGCCGGTGGCGGACTTCGGCATCGCCGCCCGCACCACGCGCGTCACCGTGACCGGCGGCGACTCGCACGCCTTCTCCCGCCGCTCGACGACGGTGCTGGGCGACAGCCGGTTGCTCCCCCTGGCCCCGGTGCCGCGCACCGCGCCCCTGGCCCGGGTGGCGACGCTGGAGCTGGCCCGCCCGGCGCCCGGGCTGGAACCCGGCCGGCGGCTGGTGCTCACCGGCGTCGACCCGGCGGGCGCGGCGGTCTGCGAGGTGGTCGTCGTCCAGCGGGTCCGCGACGCCGCCACGGTGGACCTCGAGGCGAACGTCGCGCACACCTACCGGCGCGACAGCGTCCGCGTCCTGGGCAACGTGGCGGCGGCGACCCACGGGGAGAGCCGGGCCGAGGTGCTCGGCGGTGGTGACGCCCGGCAGGCGTTCCAACGGTTCACACTGCGGCACGCGCCGCTGACGCACGTGCCCGCCGCGACCGCCAGCGGGTCGCGCACCACCCTGGCGGTCTGGGTCGACGGGGTGCGCTGGCAGGAGGTGCCGGCGCTGCTCGGTCAGCCCGCCACGGCCCGGGTCTACACGGTGCGCCGGGCCGACGACGGCACCGTCACCGTCACCTTCGGCGACGGTCGCACCGGGGCGCGGCTGCCCACCGGGCGCGACAACGTGGTGGCCACCTACCGGTCCGGGATCGGCCGGTTGGCCGACCTGGCGCCGGGACGGCTGACCATCCCGCTGTCGCGGCCGCTGGGCCTGATGGAGGTCACCAACCCGGTGCCCGCCGCCGGCGCCGACGACCCGGAGGGCGTGGACCGGGCGCGCCGCAACGCCCCGCTGGCCGTACGCACCCTGGGGCGGGTCGTCTCCCTGCACGACCACGCCGACTTCGCCCGCGCCTTCGCCGGCATCGGCAAGGCCCGCGCCGACCTGGTCTGGGACGGACAGCGGCAGATCGTCCTGCTCACCGTGGCCGGTCCCGACGGCGCGCCGGTCCCGGAGAGCGCGCCGCTGCGCGGCGACCTGCTGCGTGCCCTCGACGCCGCCCGCCAGCCCGCCGTGCCCGTACGCATCCTCGGCCACCGCCGACGTCGGGTCGCGGTGACGGCCCGGCTGCTCGTCGCGCCCGGGCACCGCTTCGCCGCCGTCGCCGCAGCCGCCCGGGCGGCGCTGGTCGCCGGCCTGAGCTTCGACGCCCGCGACTACGCCCAGCCGGTACGCGCCAGCGAGGTGCAGGCCCTGCTGCACGCGGTCCCCGGGGTCGCGGCGGTGGTGCTGGAGCTGCTGCACGAGGCCGGGCAGCCCGCCGGCCGGGCCGAGGTCATCGCCGCCGCGCCGGCGCGCCGCACCGGCGACCTGCTGCTCCCCGCCGACCTGCTCACCGCGGACGCCGGTGACGTCACCCTGCTGGAGGCATCGTGAGGGCCGAGGAGATCTGGGCGCTGCTGCCGGCCGCCCTGCGCAGCCAGGACGAGGCGGCCGGCGGCGTGCTGCGCGCGCTGGTGGAGGTGATGGCCGAGCAGGCCGAGGCGCTGGGAGCCGACGTCGACCAGCTCGCCGACGACTGGTTCGTCGAGACCTGCGCCGAGTGGGTGGTGCCCTACCTCGGTGAGCTGGTGGGCGCCGGCCGGCTGCACCCGCTGGCCGACGGCACCGGGTTCTCCGACCGGGCCCGGGTGGCCGACACCATCCGGTTCCGGCGGCGCAAGGGCACCACCGCCGCGCTGGAGGAGCTGACCCGGGCGAACACCGGCTGGAGCACCGCCGCCGTCGAGTTCTTCGAACGGCTGGTCGTCACCCAGCACGTCAACCACGTGCGCACCGCGCCGGCCACCGCGGCGATCCGCGACGCCGGGGCCCTCGAACTGGTCGGCGGCCCGTTCGAGCCGGTCTGCCGGACGGTGGACGTGCGGGCCATGGACGCCGGCCAGGGCCGCCCCAACATCCCGAACATCGGCATGTACGTGTGGCCGCTGCCGTCGTACCGGCTGGACCGGGCCACCGCCGCACCGGTCGCCGACCCGCCGGACGGGCGGTGGTGGATCGACCCGGTCGGGGTGGACCGGCAGCTGACCGGGCCGACGGTCACCGAGCCGGACATCGACCACCGCGCCGACGAGGCCAACGTGCCCGGCCCGCTGCGCCGCCGCCCGCTGCGCGACGAGCTGGCGGCGCTCGCCTCCGCCACCCCGCCCGCCCCGCAGGAGCTGCGCTGGTTCCGCGAGGACGACCCCTCCTTCGTCGTGTGGATCCAGCCGGCGCCCGGCGACGAGCTGCGGCCCGTACCCCTGGAGCGGCTGCGGATCTGCGACCTGGCCGGGTGGGAGCGGCCGACCGGCAGCCTGGTCCGCGTCGACCCGGTACGCGGCCGGATCACGGTCGCGCCCGGGCGGCCCGTGCACCGGCTGGCGGTCTCCTGGTGGTACGCCTTCGGCGCCGACGTGGGCGCCGGCCCGTACCCCCGCCGGGGCGACCTGGGCGCGGCCGACGGGCCGGTCGACTGGCAGCTCGCGGTGAGCGTGACCGAGCCGCCGCGCCCCGGCGAGGTCGTCGCCTCGATCGCCGAGGCCGTGACGGCCTGGCACGACTGGCAGGCCACCCACCCGGGCACGGCCGGGCGCATCGTGCTCACCGACAGCCACCGCTACGCGGAGGATCTCCTGGTGCGGGTCGGGCAGGGCAGCCGGCTGAGCCTCCTCGCCGCCCGGTGGCCCCAGCCGCCGGACCGGCCACGCCGGCAGGCCGACCTGGACCCGGTCGGCGTCCGGCCCTGCCTGCTCGGCGGCCTGTCGGTCACGGGCACCGGCGCCGGCGAGCGCCCCGGCGAACTTCTCGTCGACGGCCTGTTGGTCTCCGGGGCGGTGAGCGTCGCCGCGCCCGCCGCCGGCGAGACCGGCCTGGGCCGGGTCGAGCTGCGGCACTGCACCGTCGGGCCGGCGGCGACCGGCCTCACCGTCGCCGCCGGCAACGACCGCACGCGGGTGGCGGTGCACCGCTGCGTCACCGGTGCGCTGGCCGCCGGCGACGGTCCCGTCACCGTGGTCGACACGCTCGTCCACGGTGGGATCGCCGCCCCGGACGCCGAGGCCGACCTGACCGGGGTGACCGTCCTCGGCGCCACCGACGTGCGGGTGCTGACCGCCACGGACTGCCTGTTCGACCAGCCGGTCAGCGTGGCCCGGCGCCAGCAGGGCCACGTCCGCTTCAGCTACCTGCGGCCCGGGTCGGTCACCCCACGCCGCTACCGCTGCCAGCCGGACCTGGCCCAGCAGGCCCACCCCGGCGACCCCGACGTGGCCACCCGCGTCGGGCCGGCGTACGCCAGCACCCGCTACGGCGACGCCACCTACGGCCGGCTCGCCGGCACCGCCGCCGCCGAGCTGCACACCGGCGCGGAGTCCGGCGCCGAGATGGGGGCGTTCCGGCGCGCGCTGACGCCGCAACGCCTCAACAACCTCGCCCTCGCGCTGGCGGAGTACCTGCCGCTGGGGCGGGTGGCCGCTGCCCTGCCCGTCCTGCCGACCGGAGGAACCACACCATGAAGGGCGACATCAGCCGCGCCACGTTCGACCAGCGGCGGCACGCGACGAGCGTACGCAAGCAGCAGGGCCGGGTGGACCTGGACGCCGACTGGAACGAGCAGCAGGACATCCAGGCGCACCTGCGCGCCACGGCGCTGACCGACGTGGTCGGCGCGGCCGGCGCGCCGCTGGCCGGTGGGGCGTTCGCGCTCACCGGCGGGGCCGACCTCACCCTGTCGGCCGGGCGCTACTACCTCGACGGGGTGCTCTGCGAGAACGACGCGCAGGTCTCCGTCTTCGGCCAGCCAGACCTGCCGGCGGCCGGCCCGTTCGTGCGTCGCCTCGACGGCACCTGGCTGCCCGCCGGCACCCCGGTGCCCGCCGGGGTGTACGTGGCGTGGTTGCAGGTGTGGCCGCAGCACGTGACGGCCATCGAGGACCCGACCCTGCGGGAGGTCGCCCTCGGCGGGCCGGACACGGCCACCCGGCTGCGTACCGTCTGGCAGGTGCGGCTGGCGCAGGCCGGGCCGCCGGGCACGCCGGTCGGCTGCGCGGACACCCCGCCCGGCTGGGCCGAGCTGACCGCCGCCTCCACGGGCACCCTCGCCGTACGGGCCGACCCCAGCGGCGCCGCCGGCGGCGACTGCGTCATCCCGACCGGCTCGCCGTACACGGGGCTGGACAACCAGTACTACCGGGTGGAGATCCTCTCCGGGGGCGCACCGGGCACCGCCACGTACGTGTGGTCGCGCGACAACGCCGCGACGGTGGCGACGTGGGAGAGCATCGACGTCGACGTGCTGACCGTGAAGGTCCCCGGCCGCGACGGCAGCGCCGGCTTCGCCAACGGCTCCTGGGTGGAGCTGACCGACGACGGCCGGGAGCAGAACGGCGTGCCCGGCACCCTGGTGCAGGTCGACCGGGTCGAGGGCGACCGGATCGTGATCCGCCCCGCCACCGCCACCGGCAGCCTCGACCGGGCCGCCTTCCCGAGCCGGCCGAGGGTGCGCCGCTGGGACGGGCGGGGCACCGTGCCGGCCGGCGGGGCCGAACTCGACCTGGAACTCGGCATCAAGATCCGCTTCGCGGCCTCGGGCGGCTACCGCACCGGCGACTGGTGGTCGTTCCCCGCCCGCGCGGCGGTGCACGACGTGGAGTGGCCGCGGGTCGGCACCACGCCCGTGCCGCAGACCCCGCACGGGCCGCGCCGCTCCCACGGTCGCCTGGGCGTCGTCGCGTACGACGGCAGCCAGTGGAGCGTCCTGCGCGACTGCCGGCCGGTCTTCGCCCCGCTGACCGGTCAGCTCGCCCTGAGCCTGCTCGGCGGCGACGGCCAGGAGGCCGTGCCGGTGCCGGCCAGCCCGGCGACCCTGGTACCGCTCGGCCACGACCTGGTCGCCGGCGTCGCCGTCGGCGGCCGGCCCGTCGCCAAGGCCCGGGTCAGGTTCGGCGTCACCGTCGGCCAGGGCCGGGTGACCGCCGGGTCCACCACCGCCGCCACCGTCACCGTCGAGACGGGCGCCGACGGGCGGGCCCGCTGCGCCTGGCAGCTCGACTCCGCCACCGCCACCCAGGAGGTCACCGCCGTCCTGCTCGACGAGGCCGGGCAGCCCACCGGCCTGCCGCTGACCTTCACCGCCAGCCTGTCGCGCGCCGACCGGGTGTCGTACGACCCGACCGGGCACCCGGCGCTGGCCGGCTCGACCACCGTGCAGGCCGCCATCGACCAGCTCGCCGCCGCCTCCACGGGCGGCTGGGCGACGGTGACCGTCCGGCCGGGCATGGACTGGGTGCAGGCGCTGACCACCCTGCCCGCCGGCGACGTGCTGATCTGCTTCGCCCCCGGCCTGTACACCAGCACCACGCCCGTCACCTTCGCCGGGCGGGCCAACATCCGGCTGCTCGGCAGCGGCCCCGCCAGCCGCGTACGGGTCCAGGGCCACGAGTACGCGCTGATGTTCGTCGACTGCGGCACCGTGTCGGTGGCCCACCTGGCGGTGGAGACCCCCGGCCCGGCGTCCGCCTCGCACCGCCTCGGCCCGGTCACCGCGGTCAACTGCGCCGAGGTCACCGTCGAGCACGTCCAGCTCACCGGGGTGCCCGGCGCGTCACCGCAGAGCACCTGCCTGACCGTGCGCAACAACCACAACACCCCGCCCGGGCGGGTCCGGGTGCTCGACTCGGACTTCCGCGTCGGCCACGGGCAGCAGGGCGTGCTGCTGGTCAACCCCGACCACGCGATCGTCACCCGCTGCCGCTTCTCCTGCCCGCCCCGGCCGGCCTCGCTCACCCTCGCCGAGCTGGTCAAGGACGAGAAGTTCCGCGGCCAGCTCGCCGGCCAGCTCGTGGGCCGGCTCGCCCTCGACCGGCACGACCGGCTGGAGCGCGGCGAGTGGAACACCGTCGTGCGGGTCGGGCAGTGGGGCGTGCGGACGAACTCCATCGTCCCGGAGAGCGAGTGGCGGACGCTGACCACGTTGCACCCGCCCACGGCCGAGGACCTGCGCGGCGGGGAGGCCGCCGGGGCGTACGTGCTGCGCCTGGTGGACCTGGCCACCCAGGACCCCGGCCGGCTGCCGACCTACAAGCGGCAGCTCACGTCGCTCAAGGGGCGCCTCGGCGAGAGCGCCGGACGGATCTTCGACACCGACGAGGGCCGCCAGACGCTGCGCGACTACCTGGTCGGCGGCGGGCTCGACGTGCGGCGGGCCGACGACATCGCCCGCGACCGCCGCGAGGTGGCCCTGCCCGCGCCCGGTGCGAGCCTGCGCTTCGACTCGGCGTTGGGCCAGGGCGCGTGGGAGGCCGCCGTCGCCGCCTCGCCGCCGTCCCGCCCGGTGCAGACGCCGTCGGCCGCCGCCCGGCACCTGCGCGCCGTCGCCGACCGCATCCTGCTGGAGCCGGCCTTCGGGGAGCGCTACGCCGCCGCGTACCGGCAGGCGCTGACGGCGGCGGCCGAGACGTCGGTGGGCGCCTGCGGGGTGGTGATCGGGGGCGGGACCGCCGTCGGGGACGTCGAGGTCTCCGACTGCCGCTTCGACCAGGTGGCCGAGGGCGTGCACATCGGGGTGTCGTACCGCTCGGGGTCGCCCATCCAGGGCCGCACCATCCGCGTCACCGGCAACGACATCCACCTCTACAAGGCCTGGTGGCGTGCGTCGAGCACGATCCGCGGCATCAAGATCGGCAACATGCGGCACGTGTTCGTCTCGGACAACCGGATCTCGGTGGCCGCCGGCACGGGCCTCGGCGTCTGGGCGTCCGGGGTCGGCGGGCCGATCCTGACGATCCGGGACAACCTCGCGCAGAACTGCGACCCCGGGATCGTGTGCGACCCGTCCTGGTGGATCGCGCCGGGCAAGCACCTGTGGTCGGTCACCGACAACGTCTCGACGCACGGGCCGATCCTGCTCGGCAGCGGCGTACGGAACTCCGGCAACGTCAGCTGAGCTGTCGCCTGGGCGACTGCGCGGCCGGCCCCGACCGGCCTACGCTCTCGGTGACTGCCATTCAGCACGGTTGCGGATCGCGGATGTGGTCGAGGGGTTCAAGTCCTCTGGTGGTCACCAACAGTGGCAAGGCGGGTCCTCACGGGCCCGCCTTGTCCCGTTCGGGGCGCGGGGACCGGTCGGGCGGCCGTCACGCCGGCGACGCGCCGGGCCCTGCGATCGCGTCCAGCCTGCGGCGCAGCAGGGCACGCTCCGGCTCGGTGCCGGCCAGGGCGAGCGCCTCCCGGTACGCCTCGGCGGCCTCGGCGTGCCGGCCGAGGCGGTGCAGCAGGTCGGCCCGTGCCGCCGGGTACGGGTGGTGGCCCCGCAGCAGCGGCTCGCCGGCCAGCTCGTCCAGCAGCGCCAGGCCCGCCTCCGGGCCGTCGCGCATGGCCACGGCGGCGGCCCGGTTGAGCGCGACGACCGGGGACGGCGCGAGGGCGAGCAGCACGTCGTAGAGCGCGACGATCTGCGGCCAGTCGGTGGTGGCGAGGTCCGCCGCCTCGACGTGCAGGGCGGCGATCGCGGCCTGCACCCCGTACGGGCCGGGCGGGCCGCCGGTCAGCGCGACGGGCACCAGGGCGAGGCCCTCGGCGATCATCGGGCGGTCCCAGCAGCCACGGTCCTGCTCGTCGAGCAGCACCAGTTCGTCGTCGGGGCCGGTGCGGGCGTCGCGACGGGCGTGGACGAGCAGCATGAGCGCGAGCAGCCCGGCGACCTCCCGCTCGGCGGGCAGCAGCCGGCGCAGGATCCGGGCCAGCCGAACGGCCTCCTCGGCGAGGTCGAGCCGTTGCAGGCGAGGGCCCCCGCTGGCCGCGTAGCCCTCGGTGAAGATCGAGTACACCGCCTGGAGCACCCCCGGCAACCGTTGCGGCAGCTCGCCCGCCTCGGGGACACGGAACGGGATCCGCGCCTCGTGGATCTTCTTCTTCGCCCGGGTGATCCGCTTGGCCATCGTCTCCGTCGGCACCAGGAAGGCGCGGGCCACCTCGGGCGTGGTCAGGCCGGCCAGGTAGCGCAGGGTCAGCGCCCCCCGGTCCTCGGCGGCGAGCGCGGGATGGGCGCAGGTGAAGAAGAGCTGGAGCCGCTCGTCCGGCAGCTCGTCACCCGTCCCGACGGCGGGGGCGGGGTCCGCGCGGTCCGCCTCCGCCTGGAGAACGGCCAGCCGTACGGCGAGGGCCTGGTCCCGCCGCAGCCGGTCGACGGCCCTGCGCCGCGCCGTGGTCATCAGCCAGGCGCCCGGCCGGGGCGGGACGCCGTCGACCGGCCACCGCGCCAACGCCGTCTCGACCGCCTCGGAGGTGACCTCCTCGGCGAGGTCGAGGTCGCCGAAGCGGCGGACGAGGGCCGCCAGCAGCCGGCCGCGTTCCTCGCGGAACACGGCCTCCACGACCGCCGCCGGCGCCTCGTCCGTCCCCCCGTTGCCGGCGGGCGTCACGCCCACCGCGCTCAGCCCGCGAAGTCGGCGACCGGCCGGACCACGACGGAACCGCCCGCGCGCGCCCCGGGGCAGCGCGCCGCCCAGTCGAGCGCGACGTCGAGGTCCGGCACGTCGATCACGTAGAAGCCGCCGAGGATCTCGCGGGTCTCGGCGAACGGCCCGTCCGTGACGGTCCGCCTGCCGTCCGGGCCGACCCGGACCGTGGTGGCGGTGACCAGGTCGGCCAGCGACTCGCCGGAGACGAGGATCCCCGCCTCGCGCACCTGCTTGTCGTACGCCATCCAGTCCCCGACCTCGCAGCCGGCGGCGCCGCCGTCCCCGTCGACCGCCCCCGCGTTGATGAGCAACATGTACTTCACGATCCCACTCCCCTTCCGTGTCGCGTCGCCCCTGCCGTTCCGGGCGACGCCGTACGCCATCACTACGGACGGGGCACGGCCGATTGGACACCCCACCCGGAATCTTTCCGCGCCGGGTCCGGCGCGGTCCCGGCTCCCGGGACGATCCCGCGCGAGCCGACCCCGCCGGTCACGGGCGCGTCCCCTCGTGGGTGGCGTCCGTGCCGGCCTGCGGCAGGAGGGGGCCCAGCCCGGTCAGCTCCAGTACGGCGTGGGCCGGGCTCTGCGGTGTGGCGGTGACGCGCAGGTGCGCGATGATCCGGTCGACCTCGTGCAGGATCCGCACGCCGGTGCTGCTCAGGTGGGTGACGGGGGTGAGGTCGATGGTCAGCGGCAGGCTGCCGCCGCGGCTGGCCTGCATGATCGCGGCGCGCAGCGCGGGGCCGGTGGCCAGGTCCACCGGCCCCTGCACCCGCAGCACCCGGCCCGTCGGTGTCTCGACCACGGCGACGGCGAACTCCTCGGCGGCGGTGGCCTGCTTGTGGGGTCCGGCGGCCTGGGCGGCGGCCACGGTGCTCACCGTGGTCCCCTGGCCGATGTGCCGGTGCATGCTGACGGTGGTGCCGGTCTCGGTGTGGCGGACCTCCGCCCGGTCGACGAGTCCGCGGATCATCGTGAGCCCACGACCACGGGCGCCCGGGTCGGCGACCGGCGGGCGCCACCGTCCCTGGTCGGCGCAGCTGACGTGCACGACGCCCTGGTGGTCCAGCGTGCCGTGCAGCGTGAACGTCCCCGGCGTACCGCTCGGATAGGCGTGGTCTACGGCGTTGGTGACGGCCTCCCCAGCGGCGTGCACGAGGTCGCTGGCGTCGGGAGCGCTGGCCCCGATCCGGGCCAGCCAGTCGCCCAGGTGCCGGCGCATCGGGCGCAGCGCCGCCGTCTCGGCGGGCAGGGTCACGTGCAGGGGCGCCACGGGCTCCGGCAGGAGGTGGGCGGCGAGGAGCGTGGTGTCGTCGCCGAAGCCGCCGCCGGCCAGGGCGAGACGTTCCGTGACCAGGGTGCACATCCGGTCGGGCAGCCGCTGCGGGACGGTCGTGGCCTCGTGCAGGATCGCCCGTCGGGCCCCCGCCGCGGCGTCGGCCAGGATGCGGGCGCCGTCGTGCAGGTTTCGCCGGGGTCGTTCGATGAGGCCGTCGGTGTAGAGCAGCAGGACGTCGTCGGCCCGCAGCCGGCAGGTGTGCACCGGGGCGGGACCGGCTCCGGTGCCCAACGGCCCGGCGGGCGTCAGCGACAGGTACCGGCCGTCGCCGCTCGGGCTGACGACCAGGGGCGCGGGGTGCGCGTGGCTGGCCACCTGGAGGGTGCCCGTGCCCGGGTCGAGGATCGCGAGGCAGGTGGTGGCCGCCCGGGTGGCGTGGGCGCGGGCCGCGAAGTCGTCCAGGACGGTCAGCACCTGCGGCAGGTCTCCGCCCGACTGCAACGCCTGCCGGGCGACCGTACGCAACTGGCCCATGGCGGCCGCGGCGGCGGCGCCGTGCCCGACGACGTCGCCGACGGTCAGCGCGAGCCGCCCGTCGGGTAGGGGAACGGCGTCGAACCAGTCCCCGCCGGCGACGAGGTCGCTGCTCGCGACGAGGTAGTGCGCGGCGACCTGGACGTGCGGCAGGACGGGCAGTGTGTCGGGCAGCAGGCTGCGTTGCAGCTCCAGGACCAGTCCGACGGCCTGCCGGTAGCGGCGCTCGGCGGTGGCGGCGGCGGCCTCGGCGGCCTGTCGGGCGGCCACCACGGGGGTCGCGTCGACGGCCTGCACGATCACCCCGCGTACGGAACCGTCGGGGTTGCGCCAGGGCGCCATGTCGAACGTGTAGAAGGCCTCCGTGAGCCTGCCGTCGCCGTTGCGGTCGGTCAGGACGCGCTGCTCGTAGCCGTGCGAGCGGACGCCGTGCAGGGCCTGGTCGAGCAGCTCGAAGATGTGCTGGCCGGCGAGTTCCGGCACCGCCGAGCGGAAGGGCTCGCCGAGCAGGCCGCTGCGGTCGCCGACGGCGGCCCGTACGGCCGGGTTCGCGGCCACCACCCGCAGCTCGGGCCCCTCGAAGATCCACACGAATCCGGGCAGCTGCTCGAACCCGTCGAGCACCGCCTGCGGATCGCCGGAGGACCAGCGTGTACGCGGATCGACCACAGACGCCTACCCCTTACCCGTGCGTACCACCAGCACCCTGTCATGCCCGCGCCCGCCCCGTCCAATCCACCCCGCCCGCCGACACGCCACGGGCCGCCGGTCGGGGCGGGCAGGTCCTTGACCCCGCCGGGTGGCTGGCCGTAGGTTCCAGCCCTACATCGACACCGGTAACTAGAGTGCGCTTCCCGCGCCCGCGGCCTTCCGGGACCCCGCACGAAGAGGATGGTCACCATGATCTCCCGCCGCTCCCTGCTCGGCACGGTCGCCGCCGCCGGCGTCGCCACGGCCGTCGCGCCGGTCCTCGCCCCCGGCGTGGCCCGAGCCGCCTCCTGGAAGAAGCGCCTGACGGGCGCCGACCTCGACACCAACCACCGGTGGCGGGTCGCGGGCACGGACCTCGGCATCCCGTACGTGCTGGAGAACGGCTCGATCGGCTACCTGTTCGGCGACACGTTCGACACGCCGTGGCCCGAGGGCCCGCCGGTGCCCAACGACTGGCGCTCGCCGGTGATGCTGCGCTCCGCCGTGCACCCCGGCGCACCCGGCGGGATCGTCTTCGACAGCGCCGCCCGCGTCGCCGGCAACGGCCGGGCCCCGGAGCTGATGCACAACGGCCACCACGGGATCGGCATCGACGGCCTGTGGGAGGTGACCGTCATCCCCAACGACGGCATCGCCTTCCCCGAGACCGGCCGCCAGCTCGTGTCGTACATGAGCATCGAGAACTGGCACTCCGCCGGCCCGGCCGGGCCGCACTGGCGCTCGCGCTACGCCGGGCTGGCCTACAGCGACAACGGCAACGACTTCGTCCGTACGCCGCTGAAGTGGTGGAACGACGGCGCCAACACCGACCCGTTCCAGATGTGGACGATGCAGCGCGACGGCGACTGGGTGTACGTCTTCTCGGTGCGCGCCGGCCGCCAGCACGGGCCGATGATGCTGCGCCGGGTGCGCTGGGACCGGCTGTTCTTCCCGGAGTCGTACGAGGGCTGGGGCTGGAACGGTAGCAACTGGGGCTGGGGCCGCCCGTGCACGCCGATCCTGACCGGCCGCTTCGGCGAGCCCTCGGTGCGACGGCTGGCCGACGGCACCTGGGTGATGTCGTACCTCAACTGCGCCACCGGCTGCATCGTCACGCGCACGGCGGACGGGCCGGACCGGGTCTGGACGGCGGAGAAGGTCCAGGTCACCTCCTGGCAGGAGCCCGGTCTCTACGGCGGCTTCATCCACCCGTGGTCCAGCCGGCGGGCCAACGACCTGCACCTCATGGTCTCGAAGTGGACCAGGACGCCCGACAACCGCAGCACCGCCTACCACGTCAGCCAGTTCGTCGGGTCGGTGTAGCCAGGCGCCGCCCCGGCCGGCCGACGGCGCCGGAAAGATGCCGACAGCATGTTGGTACGATGCCGACATGCAGTCGGTAAAATTGCGCCCCCGGTGGTGGGCATGTTCCTAGCGGTACGCGAACTGCGGTTCGCCAAGGCCCGGTTCGGCCTGATGGGGGCGGTCGTCGCGCTCATCGCGGTGCTGGTGGTGCTGCTGTCCGGGCTCTCCACGGGCCTGGTGAACGACGGCGTGTCGGGGCTCCAGCGCATCCCGGCGACCTCCTTCGCCTTCGCCGACGGGGTGCAGCACGATTCGGCGTTCTCCCGCAGCGTCGTCGACGTCTCCGCGGTCGACTCGTGGAAGGCCCAGCCCCGGGTCGCCGACGCGGCGCCGTTCGGCAACGCGCTGATCAACGCCCGCAGCGACTCGGGCGTGGAGATCGACCTCGCGTTGTTCGGCGTGCCCACCGACTCGTTCCTCTCCCCGCCCGTGGCCGAGGGCACCCGGCTGCACGCCGCCGACGGCATCGTGGTGAGCCGGACCGCGATCGAGGCCGGGCTGCGGGTGGGCGACACGGTCACCGTCGACCGGATCGGCACCCGGCTGACGGTGGTGGGCGCCATGGCCGAGCAGCACACGTTCGGTCACGTCGACGTGGCCTACCTGCCGCTGCGGATCTGGCAGGAGATCAAGGCCGGCGTCCGCCCCGGCGAACCCGTACCGGGCGGCACCTACGACGAGATCACCGCCGTGGCGGTGCGGGCCGCCGACGGCGCCGAGGTCGACCTGGCGGCCGGTGACCGTGCCGCCGGCACCGAGAGCCTGTCCCGCACCCAGTCGTACGGCGCCTCGCCCGGATACACCGCCGAGACGTCGACCCTGCGGCTGATCGAGTGGTTCCTCTACGCCATCTCCGCGCTGGTGGTCGGCGCCTTCTTCACCGTGTGGACCATCCAACGCCGCGCGGAGATCGCCGTGCTGCGGGCCATGGGCGCTCCGACGGGATACCTGCTGCGCGACGGGCTGGCCCAGGCCTTCGCCTTGCTGCTGCTCGCCGTCGGCGCGGGCGTCGCGGTCGGCACCACGGCCGGCAGCCTGGTCGGCAGCGGCATCCCGTTCGCGCTCAGCGCGCCGGCGATCGCGGTGGCCGCCCTCCTCCTGCTCGTCCTCGGCCTGGCCGGAGCGGCCGTGGCCATCGTCCGGATCGCCGCGGTGGATCCGCTGACCGCACTGGGAGCGAACCGATGACCGACACCGGACTGGTCATGCGCGGCGTGAGCCTGCGCTTCGGCGACGGCGACGACACCGTACCGGCCCTGGACGGCGTCGACCTGACCGTCGCCCCCGGGCAGTTCGTCGCGGTCGTCGGCCCCTCGGGGGCCGGCAAGTCCAGCCTGCTCGCGGTGGCCGGCGGGCTGACCGTCCCGACCTCGGGCTCGGTCACCCTCGCCGGGCGGGACATGACCGTGCCGAGCGCGCGGGCGCGGGCTGCCCTGCGCCGGGAGTTCGTCGGCTTCGTGTTCCAGTCCAGCAACCTCATTCCCGCGCTGACCGCCGTGGACCAGCTGCGGTTGCCGGCCCGCTTCGGCGGTCACGGCTCCCGGGCCCGCGAGGCGACGGCCCTGCTCGACGAGGTCGGGATGGCCCACAAGGCGAACCGCCGCCCGCATCAGCTCTCGGGTGGCGAACGGCAACGTGTCGGCATCGCCCGTGCCCTGGTCAACCGGCCGCGACTACTCTTGGTGGACGAGCCGACCGCCGCCCTCGACCGTGCCCGCAGTCACGAGGTGGTGGAGCTGCTGGCCCGCGAGACCAAGGAGAACGACGTCGCCACCGTCATGGTCACCCACGACCACGACGTGCTGCGCCACTGCACGAAGGTGTACGAGATGATCGACGGGCGACTGATGCCCGTGCCGTGACGATGGGGGGGTTCCGTGCCGAAGATCCAGGCGCCCACGGTGGCCGAGCACCGTGCCCGGCAGCGGCGGGCGATCCTGGCGGCGGCGCGGGAGATCCTCGCGGAGAGCGGGGCGCGGGCGCCGAGCCTGGCCGAGGTGGGCAAGCGCACGGGCCTGGCACGCCCCAGCGTCTACCAGTACTTCAAGTCGCGGGAGGACCTGCTCAACGCCGTCATCGCGGACATGTTCCCGGAGTGGTCGGCGTACGTCACGCAGCAGATGGACCGGGCCACCGACCCGGGCGGGCGGGTGCTGGCCTACGTCGAGGCCAACCTGCGCCTCGTCGCCCAGGGGGAGCACGCGGTCATGCGCGGGCTCGCCGCCAGCGTGCCGGGCGCCGTCCTCGCCGAGGAGAGTCGCGTCCTGCACGACCAGCTGCGTACGCCGCTGGTGGCGGCCCTGGCCGAGCACGGCGCGAGCGATCCGGCGGCGGCGGCGGAGCTGGTCCAGGCGGTGGTCTACGCGTCCTCACAGATGATCGAGAACGGCACCCCGGAAGCCGCGGTGCTCGCCCTCACCCGGGAGCTTCTGGGCCCCTACCTACGACAGCAGGGCTGAGCGTCACCGGTGTCCGGCGGCGGCCCGGCGGACCATCCGGCGCGGCTTACCCGCCGACGGCCGGGGTAGTCGTCGCCGGAACTCCGGCTCCGGGGCCGGTGACGTCGAGGGCGTCGAGCAGACCCAGCAGTCCGGCCAGGACGACGGCCTCGTCGCGTTCCAGCGTGATGCTGCGGGTGGCATCGGGGTCCTCGCCGTCGGAGTGGACCAGCTCGCGCCGGCCGCCCGCGTGGTGGGTCACCACCCCGACGCGCACTCCGGCGGCGGTGGTGAACATGCGGCGGGTCCCGATGCCGGGCAGCGGGGTCAGTTCGACGTCCATCGGAAACTCCAGGGGATGCGGGGAGGGGCCGGGACGGTCCGGTCCCGGCGCGGTGGGGCGGCGCGGTGGGGCGGGCGCAGGTCGTGCGGCCGCCCCACCGCCTCAGCCGGTGAGCAGCAGGCGCAGGCCGGCGAGCGTGGCCAGGTGCGGATCGGCGGGCATCGTGACGACCCGGCCGGTCAGGGCCGCCAGTCGGGCGCCGAGTTCGGGGTGCACCGCCCCGCCGCCGGTGATCAGCAGCCGGCGGCGCCCCGGCCACACGGGCCGCGCGCCCAGGCGTCGTACCGCGGCGGCGATCAGCGGCACCTGGTCGAGGGCGTTGGGCACGTCGACGCGCTCGGCGGCCTCGACCGCGCGGTCGGCGATGTGGGCGATCTCGGTGCGCCCCAGTCCGATGTCGACAGCCACCACGTCGTCGCCGTCGAGGTCGGCCCGGCAGGCCAGGGCGGCGGCCAGCGGTTCCTCCACCGTGGCGACGCGCCCGCCGAACGCGTGGCGGACCGCCGCGACGAGGAGGTCCTTCTGCCGCAGCGTGGCGGTGGCCGGCACGCCGACCACGACCGGGGAGACGTCGTCGCCGGGCCGTCCGCTGGCCGCGGCCACCGACCGCAGCAGGTGTACGCAGGCGAAGAAGTCGGTCACCACGCCGTGCCGCACCGGCCACGCCAGTTTCACGTCACCGGTGTCGCGCAGCGCGATGGCGGCCCGCCCGACGGCCTGGGCGCCGGTCGAGTTCCAGGCGACGACGGCGGGTTCGGCGACGACCGTGCCGCACGTCGGCGTCCACAGCCGTACGGTCGAGGTGCCCAGGTCGAGGGCGACGGGATGGCGCAGGCCGAAGCGGGCGTACGCGCCGGGGGCCAGCATGCTCACCACCCCCGTCGTGGGGCGGGCGTGGCCCGGGCTCCGTCGCGGACGGAGCGGGGCAGGATGGATCGGTCGTGGTGCGGGGTGGGCATGGCGCTCCAAGCCACAGGCCCGCGTCGTGGGACGCGGGAAGGCGGACGGGCTTCAGACGGCGAACGTCAGCCCGGGCGGAGCGCGGTCGGCCGACCACGCGGGCACGCAGCCGGGAACGGCCCGTCGCGTACGCCGGAACACGATGCACAGCCCGACGGCCCGCGCCGCGGAGAGGACCATGACCAGCACGGTCAGCATCAGCAGCGCCGGCAGCGAGACCCGCCTGCCGGCGCGGCGGAGGCCGTGCCGATCCTGCATGCGCCCACCATAGCCGGGCGACCTGCCGGCCAGCCACGCCGTCACCCGACGGGCCGCCGTTCAGGCGGCAGGCGGGCGGCAGCAACAGCGGGGCGCCGGTGGGCGGGCGACGGGCGGGGCGGGCCCGTCGCCCCGGCGTACCGGGCCGGTCGGCCCTGCCGACGGTGCCGCGGCCACGCCGAGGATGGGACCGGACGCGCCACCCGATCCTGGAGATGATCAGCATGTGCAACTACTGCGGCTGCCGGGAGTTCCCCCTGATCGGCCGGCTCTCGGCCGAGCACGAGGCGATCGCCAACGCCGCGGGCCGGCTGCGCGACGCGGTACGGGCGGGGGGCGCGGACGCGCCGACGGCGCTCGACGCCCTGCTGGCCCTGCTGATCCCGCACACCGCCACGGAGGAGGAGGGGCTCTTCGTCGAACTGCGGGCGGAGGGCAGCCTGGCCGACGCGGTGGAGAAGCTCTGCGCCGAGCACGAGGACATCCACGGTGTGCTCGGCGCCGTCGATCGCCGCACGCCGGACTGGCCGGCGGTGCTGGCCGCCCTGGACCGGCTGCACCGGCACATCGACAACGAGGAGCACGGCCTCTTCCCGGCCGCGGTGATCGCGCTGCCCATCCCGGCGTGGGACCGGATCACCCCGACGGCCGGCGCCGCGCGGTAGGTCGCGCCGGAAGCCGACACCGGCGCGGCGGGATGCGGACCGGCACGGCGCGGAGAACCGGGACCCGGCCGGAACACCTGATGATCTCGGGACCTTCGGCCCGGTTGCCCGGGGCTGCTGATCGCGACGATGGCTCTGGGCCCCCGCCTCCGGTTGCGCGCCGGCGCATTCGCCGCAAATGTGGGGCTCACGGTGATCTACCGGAGGGATGGGTTTCATGTCACGAGCTACCGAGGGAGCCGGGCGGGCGCTGCTGGCGGTCGGCGGCTTGGTGCGCCGGGCCGAGGTGTCCGCCGACGGCCGGACGCTGCACCAGATCGGCGGCCGGGAGGCGGACGCGTTCTACCGGGACCGCTGGTCCTACGACAAGGTGGTGCGCTCCACGCACGGCGTCAACTGCACCGGCTCGTGCTCCTGGAAGGTGTACGTCAAGGACGGCATCATCACCTGGGAGCAGCAGCAGACCGACTACCCCAGCGTCGGGCCGGACCGGCCGGAGTACGAGCCGCGCGGTTGTCCCCGGGGCGCCGCCTTCTCCTGGTACACCTACTCCCCCACCCGGGTGCGCTACCCGTACGCCCGGGGTGTGCTGGTGCAGATGTACCGCGAGGCCAAGGCCCGCCTCGGTGACCCGGTCGCCGCGTGGGCGGACATCCAGGCCGACCCGGAGCGCCGCCGCCGCTACCAGAAGGCGCGCGGCAAGGGCGGCCTGGTGCGCATCGGCTGGGACGAGGCGCAGGAGATGGTCGCCGCCGCGCATGTGCACACGATCGGCGAGTACGGCCCCGACCGGGTCGCCGGCTTCTCCCCGATCCCGGCGATGTCGATGGTGTCGCACGCCGTCGGCGCCCGGTTCGTGTCGCTGCTCGGCGGGTCGATGCTGTCCTTCTACGACTGGTACGCCGACCTGCCGGTGGCCTCCCCGCAGGTCTTCGGCGACCAGACCGACGTGCCCGAGTCCGGCGACTGGTGGGACGCCTCCTACTTCGTCATGTGGGGTTCCAACGTCCCGGTGACCCGCACCCCCGACGCGCACTGGATGGCCGAGGCGCGCTACCGGGGCCAGAAGGTCGTGGTGGTCAGTCCGGACTTCGCCGACAACGTGAAGTTCGCCGACGAGTGGATGCCCGCCCAGCCGGGCACCGACGGCGCGCTGGCGATGGCGATGGGGCACGTGATCCTCAAGGAGTTCTTCGTCGACCGGCGCACCCCGCGCTTCGTCGACTACGTGCGCCGCTTCACCGACCTGCCGTTCCTGGTGACGCTGGAGCCCGGCGCGGACGGCGCGTACCGGCCGGGCAAGTTCCTGACGGCCGAGGACCTCGGCGAGGGCGGGAAGGAGGCGGCCTTCAAGACGGTGCTCTGGGACTCGGCCACCGACGCGCCCGCCGTGCCGCGCGGCAGCCTCGGGCACCGCTGGGGCGAGCGGGACGGGCAGTGGAACCTCGACCTGGGCGACCTGGAGCCGGCACTGACCTGCCTGGGCGCTGGCGACGCGGTCGAGGTGGAGCTGCCCCGCTTCGACACCGACACTCCGCAGGTGCTGCGCCGGGGCGTGCCGACCCGGCGCATCCGGGGGACGGCCGGGAGCCCCGCCGGCACGGGCGCAGAGATCATCGTGACCAGCGTGTTCGACCTGCTGCTGGCCCAGTACGGGGTGGCCCGCGACGGGCTGCCCGGGCAGTGGCCGGCGGGCTACGACGACGTCGCGTCGCCGTACACGCCGGCGTGGCAGGAGCCGGTCACCGGGGTGCCGGCGGCGCAGGTCGCCCGGATCGCGCGGGAGTTCGCCGACAACGCGGAGCGCTCCGGCGGCCGCTCGATGATCCTGCTCGGCGCCGGCACCAACCACTGGTTCCACTCCGACGCCACCTACCGGGCGATCCTGGCGCTGGTGACCCTCACCGGATGCCAGGGCGTCAACGGCGGCGGCTGGGCGCATTACGTCGGGCAGGAGAAGTGCCGCCCGGCGACCGGCTGGGCGCAGCTCGCGTTCGGCCTGGACTGGGTGCGCCCGCCGCGGCAGATGATCGGCACCGCCTTCTGGTACGTGCACACCGACCAGTGGCGCTACGACACGTACTCCGCCGACGTGGTCTCCTCCCCCGTCGGCACGGGCGCCTTCGCCGGCAAGCACACCATGGACCTGCTGGCCCAGTCGGCGCGCTCGGGCTGGATGCCGTCGATGCCGACGTTCGACCGCAGCCCGCTCGACCTGGCCGACGAGGCCCTGGCCGCCCGCCCCGACGACCCGGGCGGCTGGGTGGCCGAGCAGCTCGGCGAGGGGCGGTTGCGCTTCGCCTGCACCGACCCGGACGCGCCGGAGAACTGGCCGCGCGTGCTCACCGTGTGGCGGGCCAACCTGCTCGGCTCGTCGGCGAAGGGCAACGAGTACTTCCTGCGGCACCTGCTCGGCACGGACGCCAACCTGCGCGCCGACGAGGCCCCGGAGGAGCTGCGGCCGAAGGACGTGACCTGGCGGGAGGAGGCGCCGGAGGGCAAGCTCGACCTGCTGCTGTCACTGGACTTCCGGATGACCTCCACGACGCTCTTCTCCGACGTCGTGCTGCCGGCCGCCACCTGGTACGAGAAGCACGACCTGAGCAGCACCGACATGCATCCCTTCGTGCACGCGTTCACCCCGGCGATCAACCCGCCATGGCAGACCCGCACCGACTTCGACGCCTTCCACGGCATCGCCCGCGCGTTCTCGACGTTGGCGGAGCGGCACCTCGGCGTACGCAAGGATCTCGTCGCGGCGCCGCTGCTGCACGACACCCCGGACGCGATGGCGACCCCGCACGGCCGGGTGCGCGACTGGGCGGCCGAGGGTGAGACGCCGGTGCCCGGCCGGACGATGCCGAAGCTGCTGGTGGTGGAACGCGACTACGGCGCGGTCGCGGACAAGCTGGCGGCGCTCGGTCCGCTGATGGACACCCTCGGCACGTCCGGCAAGGGCGTGGCGGTCGACGTCACGCCGGAGGTCGCGTACCTGCGTCGCAAGAACGGCGAGGTGCGCGGCGGGGTGGCCGACGGGCGGCCGTCGCTGGCGACGGACGTGCACGCTTGCGAGGCGATCCTCGCCCTCTCCGGCACCACCAACGGCCGCGTCGCCACCGCCGGCTTCCGTGACGTGGAGAAGCGCACGGGCGTACGCCTGGCGGACCTGGCCGCCGAGCACGAGGGCAAGCAGATCACCTTCGCCGACACCCAGTCCCGCCCGGTGCCGGTGATCACGAGCCCGGAGTGGTCCGGCAGCGAGCACGGCGGTCGCCGCTACTCGCCGTTCACGATCAACACGGAGCGGCTCAAGCCGTGGCACACGCTGACCGGTCGGCAGCACTTCTTCCTCGACCACGACTGGATGCACGAGGCGGGCGAGGCACTGCCGATCTTCCGCCCGCCGCTGGACATGCACCGCCTCTTCGGCGAGCCGAGGCTCGGCCGCAACGGCGAGCTGGAGATCACCGTCCGGTACCTGACGCCGCACTCGAAGTGGTCGATCCACTCGGAGTACCAGGACAACCTGCTGATGCTGACGCTGTCGCGCGGCGGGCCGACGATGTGGATGAGCGAGGCCGACGCCGCGAAGATCGGCGTACGGGACAACGAGTGGATCGAGGCGGTCAACCGCAACGGCGTGGTGGTCTGCCGGGCCGTGGTCAGCCACAAGATGCCCGAGGGGACGGTCTACATGTACCACGCCCAGGAACGGGTGATCGACGTGCCGAAGGCCGAGGTCAACGGCCGGCGCGGCGGCATCCACAACTCGCTGACCCGGCTGCTGGTAAAGCCCACGCACCTCATCGGCGGGTACGCCCAGTTGTCGTTCGCGTTCAACTACCTCGGGCCCACCGGCAACCAGCGCGACGAGGTCACCGTGATCCGCCGCCGTTCGCAGGAGGTGCAGTACTGATGCGCGTGATGGCCCAGATGGCGATGGTGATGAACCTCGACAAGTGCATCGGCTGCCACACCTGCTCGGTGACGTGCAAGCAGGCGTGGACCAACCGGTCCGGCGTCGAGTACGTCTGGTTCAACAACGTGGAGACCCGGCCCGGCCAGGGCTACCCGCGCACGTACGAGGACCAGCAGCGGTGGCAGGGCGGCTGGGTGCGCACCCGCTCGGGGAAGCTGAAGCCCCGCTCGGGCGGCCGGTTGAAGAAGATGTTCGGCATCTTCGCCAACCCGAAGCTGCCGTCCATGCAGGACTACTACGAGCCGTGGACGTACGACTACGAGCACCTGCTCACCGCGCCGGCGGGGGACGACACCCCCGTCGCCCGGCCGAAGTCCCTGCTCACCGGCCAGGACACGAAGATCACCTGGAGCGCCAACTGGGACGACTCGCTCGCCGGCGGCAACGAGATCGCCGCCGGCGACCCGGTGCTGGCGAAGGTCTCCGACCAGGTGAAGCAGGAGTTCGAGAAGACGTTCATGTTCTTCCTGCCGCGCATCTGCGAGCACTGCCTCAACCCGTCCTGCGCGGCGTCCTGCCCCTCGGGGGCGATCTACAAGCGCGCCGAGGACGGCATCGTGCTGGTCGACCAGGACCGGTGCCGGGGGTGGCGGATGTGCGTCACGGGCTGCCCGTACAAGAAGGTGTACTTCAACCACCGCACCGGCAAGGCCGAGAAGTGCACGTTCTGCTTCCCGCGCATCGAGATCGGCCAGCCGACCATCTGCTCCGAGACCTGCGTGGGCCGCCTGCGCTACCTGGGGCTGATGCTCTACGACGTCGACCGGGTCGCCGAGGCCGCGGCCGTCAAGGACGAGGACGACCTCTACGCCGCGCAGCGTTCGGTCTTCCTCGACCCGCACGACCCGGCCGTGGCCGAGGCCGCGCGGGCCGCCGGCATCCCCGAGGACTGGATCGACGCCGCGCGACGCTCCCCGATCTGGGACCTGATCATGAAGTACGAGGTGGCGTTGCCGCTGCACCCGGAGTACCGGACCATGCCGATGGTCTGGTACATCCCGCCGCTGTCGCCGGTGGCCGACGTGCTGCGCGACACCGGTCACGACGCGGAGGACGCGGGCAACCTCTTCGGCGCGATCGACGCGCTGCGCATCCCGGTGGAGTACCTCGCCGAGCTGTTCAGCGCCGGCGACCCCGCCCCGGTGCGCGCCGTGCTCAACCGGCTCGCGGCGATGCGCTCGTACCAGCGCCGGATCAACCTGGGCGAGGCGCCCGACGAGTCGATCGCCGCCGCCGTGGGCATGACCGGGGAGCAGATGGACGAGATGTACCGGCTGCTGGCCATCGCCAAGTACGAGCAGCGCTACGTCATCCCGACGGCGCACGCCGAGGACGCGCACCGGCTGGAGAAGATCGCCACCGAGTGCAGCCTCGACTACGAGGGCGGCCCGGGCATGGGCGGCGGCGGCCCGTACGGGCAGGGTCCCTTCGGGGAGTCGTCGGGCACGCCGGTGCCGGTGCAGGTGGAGACCTTCCACATGCTGCGCGACCGGCAGACCGCGGACGGTTTCACCGATCCCGGCGACGAGCCGCGCCGGGTGAACCTGCTGAACTGGGACGGCAAGGGCACCCCGAGGGGGCTCTTCCCGCCCCGGCCGCGAGACGCCGAGCAGGACGGGGAGGGACGATGAGCGGGCCCGACTGGCGGGCGGTGGCGGCGCGGGCCGCGTCGCTGCTGCTGCGCTATCCCGACGAGGAGGTCATGGCGGCGCTGCCGGTGCTGCGCGCCGCTCTCGACGAACTTCCGGCGGCGGTCGCCGGGCCGCTGCGCGAGGTGGTCGCGTACCGCGAGGGCACCGGGGCCGGCCAGCTCCGCTCGGCGTACGTCGAGCTGTTCGACTTCCGTCGCCGCTGCTGCCTGCACCTGACGTACTACACCTGCGGGGACACCCGTAAGCGGGGCGAGGCCCTCGTCGGCTTCACCGCCGCGTACAAGCGGGCGGGCCTGGAGGTGGTCGACGGCGAGCTGCCCGACTTCCTGCCCGCGGTGCTCGACCTGTCCGCCGTGGACGACGGCGGGTGGCGGCTGCTGCGCGACAACCGGGTCGGCCTGGACCTGCTGGTGGAGGCGCTGGGCCGGGAGAGGTCGGCGTACCGGCAGGCGGTGGCCGCGGTGCGGGAGATGCTGCCGCCCGCCGGGCCGGCGGAACTCGCCGCCGCCGCCCGGCTGGCCCGCACCGGCCCGCCCGTGGAGCAGGTCGGCCTGGAGCCGTTCGGGCTCGTCGACACCACGACTCTGGGCGGTCGCCGGTGAGCGCCGAAAGCACCGCCACCACGAACGGAGGACGAGACCGATGAACACGCTGCTGTGGGTCGTGTACCCGTACCTGTCCCTGGTGGTGCTGGTCGGTGGGCTGATCTGGCGGCACCGGTACGACAAGTTCGGCTGGACCACCCGTTCCTCGCAGCTCTACGAGAGCACGATCCTGCGGTGGGGCAGCCCGCTGTTCCACTTCGGGGTGCTGATGGTCCTGATCGGACACGTCGGTGGCCTGCTGATCCCCGAGTCGTGGACCGAGGCGGTCGGCATCACCGAGCACGGCTACCACCTGATGGCCGTGTTCATCGGCACGGTGGCCGGCTTCTGCACCCTGATCGGCCTGGGCATCCTCATCGCCCGCCGGCGGCTGACCGGCCCGGTCTTCGCCGCCACCACCCGCAACGACAAGGCCATGTACGTGGTGCTCGCCGGCGTGATCGTGCTCGGCCTCTGGGCGACCGTGCGCGCCAACGTGTCGGGGCCCGGCTACAACTACCGCGAGACGATCTCCCCGTGGTTCCGGTCGCTGTTCTACCTGAGCCCGGACCCGGAGATCATGGCCGGCGTACCGGTGGCCTTCCAGATCCACATCCTGGCGGCGTTCGCCCTCTTCGCGTTCTGGCCCTTCACCCGGCTGGTGCACGCGTTCAGCGCGCCGGTGGGCTACGCCACCCGCCCGTACGTCGTCTACCGCAGCCGCGACGACCGGCCCGGGTTGCGGCCGGGTCGCCCCGGCTGGGAGGGCCCGCCGAAGCTGCCCACCTCGCGCGGGGGCCGCAGCCGCTCGGGCCGGTGACGGCCGAACCAGGACGATTCGACGGAGAGCAGCCATGAGCATCCTCCCTGACGGACAGCCGACGCAGGCGACCTCCACGCCGGGTGCAGCCTCCCCCGGCGCTGGCGGCGGACCAGCGCCGGGCAGATCGGGCGCCACCATCCAGCTCGTCCTGGCCACCCTCGGCTTCCTGGTGAACTTCTGGGGGTGGGCGCTGCTGGGGCCGCTCGGCCCGGGCATCAAGGACCGCCTCGACCTCAGCTTCGCCGCGCAGTCCCTGCTGGTGGCCGTACCGGTGGTGGTCGGGTCGCTGGGCCGCATCCCGGTCGGTGCCCTCACCGACCGCTACGGCGCCCGGGTGGTCTTCCCGCTGGTCACGCTCGCCACGATCGTGCCGGTGCTGACCCTCAGCGTGGTCTCCTCCTATCCGGCGCTGATCGTGACGGGTTTCTTCCTGGGCATCGGCGGCACCGCCTTCGCCGTCGGCGTGCCGCTGGTCTCCGGCTGGTACCCGCCCGCGCGGCGCGGGTTCGCGATCGGCGTGTTCGGCATCGGCATGGGCGGCACGGCGATCGCCAACTTCACCACCGTCCGGCTCGCCGACGCCTACGGCTCCCGGGCACCGTTCCTGCTGGTGGCCGCGATCCTCGCGGGCTACGCGGTGCTGTCGTTCCTGCTGCTGCGCGACGCGCCGGGACGCGTCCGGCCGACCGGGTCGGCGTGGGCGCGCCTCGCCAAGGTGGGTCGGCTGACCGTGACCTGGCAGTTGTGTTTCCTGTACGCGGTCGGCTTCGGCGGGTTCGTGGCCTTCAGCGTGTACCTGCCCGCCTACCTGAGCACCGCCTACGGGCTGGACGCCGCCGACGGCGCGTTGCGCACCGCCGGGTTCGTGGTCCTCGCCGTCCTCGCCCGCCCGCTGGGCGGCTGGCTCTCCGACCGGCTGCACCCGGTGCCCGTCCTGGTCTGGTGCTTCGCGGGGGTGGCCGCGTTCGCGGTGGTGCAGGCCTTCGAGCCCGCCCTGCTGCCCGTGGCGACCGTCGCGCTGCTCGGGATGGCGGTGCTGCTCGGCGCGTCCAGCGGGGCCGTCTTCGCCCTCGTCGGCAGGGTCGCCCCGGCCGATCAGGTGGGCGCGGTCACCGGCCTGGTCGGCGCCGCCGGCGGGCTGGGCGGGTTCGTCCCGCCGCTGGTGATGGGCTGGGTGTACGGCGTGCAGGGGTCGTACGCCATCGGTTTGATGCTGCTCTCCGACGTCGCGCTGGCCGCGGCGGTGTTCACGGCGGTGAAGATGGGCGGCCTGGCCAGGCGCGACGCCTGATCGCCGGTCAACGCCGGCCCGGCACTCTGCTGAGCGTTACGGAAGCACCCCGAAAAATCCGGTCGACGGACACTCGCACCGATCGCATGGAGATCGGCGCGGGTGTCCGTCGCGTTTTCCCGCGCTGCGCTGACCTGGTATCCGGATCGACTCTGCCGGATGATGACCCTCCTTAGCTATCGTTAGTTTTCCGGAAATTCTTGCTCGCCGATGTGATGCGCTGCCATACTCCACATCCACCAGGGTCGATGGTGACGGGCGCGCAGCCCTCGCGGTGCAGCCCCGCCAGCGGCCCCGGTCCGGCACACCCCCACCACCTCGGTCCGCCCACGACGGTGCGGACCGGCCCCGGAAGGAGCAGGAATGATCGAGAGGTGCCACCGGGACACCCGGCCGAGATCGCGCCCCCGCCTGCACGCGGCCCTCGCCGTCGCCGCAGTGGGACTGCTCGCGGCGGCCGGCGCCACGGTCCTGCCCGGCGCGGCGAGCGCCGGGACCACCCTCGGCGCGTCGGCGGCGGAGCGCGGCCGCTACTTCGGCGCCGCCGTCGCCGCCAACAAGCTCAGCGACAACACCTACGTCACGATCCTCAATCGCGAGTTCAACTCGGTGACGCCCGAGAACGAGATGAAGATCGACGCGACCGAGCCGCAGCAGGGGCAGTTCACCTTCGCCAACGCCGACCGGATCGTCAACCACGCCCGCAGCCGGGGGATGAAGGTGCGCGGCCACACCCTGGCCTGGCACTCCCAGCAGCCCGGCTGGATGCAGAACATGTCCGGCAGCGCCCTGCGTTCCGCGATGCTCAACCACGTCACCCAGGTCGCCACCTACTACCGCGGCAAGATCGACTCGTGGGACGTGGTGAACGAGGCGTTCGCCGACGGGTCCAGCGGCGCCCGCCGCGACTCCAACCTCCAGCGCACCGGCAACGACTGGATCGAAGCCGCCTTCCGGGCCGCGCGGGCCGCCGACCCCGGCGCGAAGCTCTGCTACAACGACTACAACACCGACAACTGGACACACGCCAAGACTCAGGCCGTCTACAACATGGTCCGCGACTTCAAGCAGCGTGGCGTGCCGATCGACTGCGTGGGCCTCCAGTCGCACTTCAACAGCGGCTCGCCCTACCCGGGCAACTACCGCACCACCCTGTCCAGCTTCGCCGCCCTCGGCGTCGACGTCCAGATCACCGAACTCGACATCGAAGGCTCCGGCACCACCCAGGCCACCACCTACCGCAACGTCGTCACCGACTGCCTCGCCGTCACCCGCTGCACCGGCATCACCGTCTGGGGCATCCGCGACACCGACTCCTGGCGAGCCAGCGGCACCCCGCTGCTCTTCGACGGCAACGGCAACAAGAAGCCGGCATACGACGCGGTCCTCGCCGCCCTCAACAACGGCACTCCCCCGCCGACCACGGCGCCGCCGACGACCGGCCCGACCACCCCGCCGCCGGGCGGCGGAAACTGCACCGCCACCCTGCGCGACGGCACCCGGTGGGGTGACCGCTTCAACAGCGAGGTGACGGTCAGCGGCGCCACCAACTGGACGGTCGTCGTCGCGGTGACGCCCCCGCAGAAGGTCTCCGCCACCTGGAACGGCACGCCGAGCTGGGACAGCAGCGGAAACGTCATGACCATGCGTTCGAACGGCAGCGGCAACGTCTTCGGGTTCACCACGATGGCCAACGGCAACTGGAGCCGCCCGCAGGTCTACTCCTGCACCGCCTCCTGAGCGCGGCCGCCGGACGGTCCCGGGGCGGCGCCCGCCGCGCCGCCCCGGGAACCGCGGGTCGACTCCGGCCCCGGGCGTCGGGCGTCGGGCGGCCATCGCGCGCGTCGCCGGTGTCGGGGGCCGGGGCGGCCGGCGCCGGAAGGGCGCTGGCGCGGATCTGGGTTACCTGACTAAAGTCAGGCTTCATGGAAGCCGAGCTCATCGCCGCCGTGCGGCGGTTCAACCGGACGGTGACCCAGCGGGTGGGGGCGCTCGACGACGAGTACATGGCGCGCGCCCGCCCCCTCGCGCAGGCCCGGCTGCTGTGGGAGATCGGCCCCGCCGGCGCCGAGGTCGCCGCGCTGCGGTCCCGGCTCGGGCTGGACTCGGGGCACCTCAGCCGCCTCCTGCGCGCCCTGGAGGGCGACGGGCTCGTCACCGTCGGGCCGGCCGAGCAGGCCGGCGGGGACGCCCGGGTGCGGGTCGCCACGCTCACCGACGTCGGCCGCGCCGAGTGGGCGGAACTCGACGCGCGCTCCGACGAGTTCGCCCGGTCGATCCTCGCACCGCTGACCGGGCGGCACCGCGAGCGACTCGTCGCGGCGATGGCCGAGGTGCAGCGGTTGCTCGTCGCGTCGATGGTGCACGTCGGGCCCTGCCCGCCGGGCGACCCGCGGGCACGCGCGTGCGTACGGGCCTACGCCCGGGAGGTGGCGCGGCGCTTCGACGGCGGGTTCGACCCGGCCCGCAGCAACCCGGTCCGCGACGAGGAACTCGTCCCCCCGGCGGGCGTGTTCCTGCTCGCCACGCTCAACGCCGAGCCGGTCGGCTGCGGCGCGGTGAAGCTGCACCCTGGCGCCCCCGCCGAGATCAAGCGGGTCTGGGTGGCGGACTCCGTACGCGGGCTCGGGCTCGGGCGGCGGCTGCTGGGCGAGCTGGAGCGGCACGCCGCCGAGCGGGGCTGGACCGCCGTCCGGCTGGACACCAACCGCAACCTCACCGAGGCGATCGCGATGTACCGGGCGGCCGGCTACCGGGAGATCGAGGCGTACAACGCCGAGCCCTACGCCCACCACTGGTTCGAGAAGCGACTGACACCGTGACGACCCGACCGGCGCTTGCGGGACCCTCGACACTCATGGAGACTTGTCGATGCTTCTGAGCCGGATGTGATCGGGTAGCCGGGCAGCCCTCGATCGGAACCCCGCCCTGTCCGCCGTCTGAGGAGAGGAACAGTTGATGAGAGCCAGACTCCGACTGCTGGGCGCCGCCCTGGCCGCCGCCGCGCTGACCGCGCTGGCGGCGGTGGCGCTCGCCCCGCCGGCGTCCGCCGCGACGCTGACCGAGGTGACGAACTTCGGCCCCAACCCGAGCAACCTGCGCATGTACCTGTACGTGCCGGACGCCGTCGCGCCCCGGCCGGGGCTGCTGGTCGCGGTGCACTACTGCACCGGCACCGGCCCCGCCATGTACTCCGGCACCCAGTACGCGGCCCTGGCCGACCGGTACGGCTACATCGTCGTCTACCCGTCGGTCACCCGCAGCAGCCAGTGCTTCGACGTCTCCTCCCCACAGGCGCTGCGCCGCGACGGCGGCAGCGACCCGGTGGGCATCAAGTCGATGGTCGACCACGTCCGGCAGCGGTACGCCGTCGACCCCGACCGGATCTTCGCCACCGGCATCTCGTCCGGGGCCATGATGACCAACGTCCTGCTCGGGCTCTATCCCGACGTGTTCAGCGCCGGCGCGGCGTTCTCCGGCGTACCCTTCGGCTGCTTCGCCACCACCAACGGCTCCGAGTGGAACAGCGAGTGTGCCAACGGCCAGGTCAGCCGGACCCCTCAGCAGTGGGGAGACCTGGTCCGCAACGCCTACCCGGGATACACCGGGCGACGGCCGCGCATGCAGACGTGGCACGGGACGAACGACGAGGTGCTGCGCTACCCCAACTTCGGCGAGCAGATCAAGCAGTGGACCAACGTGCACGGGCTGAGCCAGACGCCGACGTACACCGACAGCCCGCAGGCCGGCTACACCCGCACCCGCTACGGCGGCAGCGGCGACCGGGCGCCGGTCGAGGCGATCAGCATGCAGGGCGTGTCGCACAACCTGCCGGTCGACGCGGCGCAGGCGATCCGCTTCTTCGGCCTCGACACCACGACTCCGCCTCCCACGACGCCGCCCCCGACGACCCCGCCGCCTAGCACTCCCCCGCCCAGCACTCCCCCGCCGCTGCCGGGCGGCTGCCGGGTCGGCTACACCGTCAACGCGTGGAACGCCGGGCTGACCGCCTCCGTCACCGTCACCAACACCGGCACCGCGACGGTCGACGGCTGGTCGCTGGCCTTCCCGCTGCCCGCCGGGCAGAACATCACCAACGGCTGGAACGCGACGTACGCCCCCACCAGCGGCGCGGTCACCGCCCGCAACGTCTCCTACAACGCCACCATCGCGCCCGGCGCGTCGGTCAGCGTGGGCTTCCAGGCCACCCACACCGGCGACACGGGGCGACCCGCCTCGTTCACCCTCAACGGCGTCACCTGCACGATCGCCTGAACCGGCCGGGGCGGCGCCGACCCCGGCGCCGCCCCGACGGACAGCCGGTGCGCCACCGCAGCCGGATCCCTGTCGTTACCGTCCCGGGATGCGGTGGACGGTGGCCCGACGGAGCCTCGTCGTGCTGGCCGGCTGGTACGCGTTCGCCGTGCCCGCACCGGTTGCGGCGGCGACGGGCCGGGAGCCCGGCGCCGGTCCTGTGGGTCAGCGCAGCGTGGAGCCGGTCAGCGTCGGGTTGCGGGCGCCCAGGAAGAAGATGCCGGGGTACCCGCGCGTCTCGAAGCCGTCGCTCGGGTTGCGGCGCAGGGTGGAGTCCTCGATCCGCATGGTGCCGGTGCGGTCGTTGCTGACGAAGAAGACGGCCCCGCCGCCCTCGTTCGCCTCGTTGCCCTCGATGATCGTGCCGGCGATCCGGACGCTGAACTCGTTGCCGTCGCAGTAGATCGCCCCGCCGCTGCCGCCGCCCGGCGTGCCGGCCCTGGCCGGGTTGGCGCCGGTGCCGACCGCCCGGTTGCCGGTCAGGACGCTGTTCAGCACCACCCAACTGACGCCGATGCTGCTCAACGCGCCGCCGTTGGCGCAGACGCCGCCGTCGAACGTGCTGCCCACCACGTACACGGGTCTGTTCTCGTGCTGGCTGAGCACCCGGATGGCCGCGCCGCCCAGGTCGGGGCCGGTACGGTCGCAGCGGTTGCGCACGAACCGCGAGTTGACCACCTTGAACCGGCCGCCCCGGACGAAGATCGCCCCACCGCCGCCGCCCTCGGTCCGCTCGCCGCTGGAGTTGCCGTCGGCGAAGGTCAGGTTCTGCACGGTGAGCCGCGGGTGGTCCTGGTTGTGGCAGTGCGAGGTGGTCCAGCCCTGCGCGCCGTCGCAGGTGTTCATGTAGAGGATCCGCCGTCGCCCCTGCCCGCTGAGGGTGACCTTGCCGCCGCCGTCCAGCACCACCCTCGGCCCGGTGGCGTTGCGGACCTTGGCGGTGGCCGTCATCGTGATCGTCACCGGGTCCGGCCCGCAGTCGAAGGTGATGACGCCGCCGGCCGCCACCGCCTTCACCACCGCGGCCGAGGTGCAGCTGGCGGCGGTGCCGTCGCCGATCGTCCGCGTCGGCTTCGACGTGTCGACGGTCCGCGCCTCCGCCGGCACGTCCGCGCCGCCCCTCGGGTTGCCGGCCTTCAACGTCCCGGGCTTCCTCGCGGGCCTGGGGGTCGCGCTCGCGGAGGGACGGCCGAGGCCGGAGCGGGCTGTCGGGGCGCTGGCGGGGCTGGTCGCCCCGACGGTGCCGGACGGCGCCGGCGCGGCCACCGGGGCCGACGCCGCGTCGCCGCCGGTCGTGGAGTTTCCGCAGGCGGGCAGGCCCGCCCCGGCGACGGTCAGGGCGAGCAGGGCGACAAGTGGCTTCACACGCACGCCATGATGCTAGGAGTCACGTGGACCGATGAGCGAATCCGTCGCCCGGCTCGACACCCACGCGCACCCACCACGGGCCGCAGAGGCCCATGGTGTCGCGTCTACCGGTTCGCGGGACGAACGACCGGGGTGGGGACGCCGGAGGTCGGGGGAATGCTGACCGGAGGAGCTTCGATCACCTTGCGGTCGAGGCTGACCTGTGCGGTGCCGGTGCCGCCGACCCGGATGTCGTCGTACGCCTTGAGCTGACGGTCCGGGCCGAGATAGAGAACCGACATGGCCATCGGAGTCGGCTCGTCGCCTTCGAGGCCCCGCAGTCCTGCCCCACCGGTGGACCCCTGCACCGCCAGTCGCGTGGTCACCTCACCAGCCGGTGGCAGCACCGTCACCTCCCGGCGGTGGGTGTGCCCGGCCAGCACGACAGGAGCGAGGCCGTTGAGCGCGGGGGCGGACGCCGGGTCGTGCACCAGTGCGATATCCACGGGGGCGTCCAGGGCCCGGATCGTGGTGGCCAGGAGTTCACCGGCGCCCTCGACCGTCGTCGGCGACTCGTCCCAGGGGCCGGAGGCCTCCTCCCGCTTGTCGGGAGTGAAACGGGGATCGGCGATCCCCGCGATCCTCAGCCCCGCGACGACCGTGACGGAGTTGTCGAGCACGACCGCGTTGGGCTGGCTGGCCACGGCGGCAGCGGTGCGGGGTGAGTCGTGGTTGCCGCGGATGTAGACGTAGGGCACGTCGAGCTGACTGATCATGGAGACGTAGGTGGTCTCGGGTTCGCTGCCCCAGTCGGTGATGTCACCAGTGTCGATCACCGCGTCGATGTCGTACTGGTCGACGACGGTCTTGATCACCGGCCAGGCGGCCGGATTGAGGTGCAGGTCCGAGACGTGCAGCAGCCTGGTGGTGTCCGGGGACGCCTGGTAGATCGGCAGGCTGGACACGGTGGCGTACAGCTTGCCGACGTTGCCCACCAGCCGTTGCAGCTGCTCGGCGTAGCGGCCGTAGTCGTCGGCGATCCGCTGGGCGTCACCGATCAACGCGGGGGCGTTGGCCAGCAGTCCCTCGTAGCGCGGCTCCGCCAGCGCCTGCGGTCGCAGCGTCGCGGCGGCGGTGCCGAGGGTGCCGCCGGTGATCAGCAGGGCCAGGCCGCCGGACCAGGCGACCCGGCGGACGGACCGGAAGGTCACGGCGGCGAGCAGCATCGAGGCCAGGACCGCCACCCCGAGCGTACGCAGCCCGAGGCGCACCAGCGCGTCACGGAGGTCCTGCGGTGCGGTCTCCCCGGCACGGGCGAGAGCTGCGGGATCGTTGATCAGCGCCTCGGTCCGTCGTTGGTCCAGCGAGTCGAGGCGGACGGTCAGCTGAGCGGGCCCCTCGTGGCTGTCGAGGAAGAGCGATCCCAGGGGTGGCACGGCGACCTCGGTGCCTCCGTCCGCGGCGAGGCTCACGTGGAACGCGACCCGGAACGGGCCGACGTCACTCTCGCCTCTGCCACCCAGCAGGACACCGACCATGACGCCGACGCTGGTGACGGCCACGAGCGCGGCCACGGTCATGGCCCGCCTGGTCCAGCGGGAACGGACGAATCGGGACGCACCTGTCCTGATGCCTCGCAGGGTCGGCATCATGTCGCGGTAGCGCGACAGACGGGCACCGGGGTGTGGGGTCACGGTCGGGGTCCGATCTGTTGCTCAGGAGGGGACGGCCGGAAGCGCAGCAAGACAGCTCCGGCCGCGATCGCACCGGACGTGCGCCTTCCGACCGCCCGGACCTTCGACCCCACCGAAACCTGCATGCATGCAACAATCCCTGCGGCTGTCACGCTACCCGTCGGGACCCGGACCGGCTAGCTCCGCTGTCGGCCCCGACCGTCGGGCGGACGCCGCAGGTCCGGTTGCCTGTCCCCGGCGCGCGCAGGAGCACGGCACTCCGCCGATCCGTCACGGCCGAGGCCCCGGTGTTGCTGTCACACGGCGATCGGCGGTGACCCGGCCGCGGATCCGCCCGCCCCCGCCGGGGGCCCGGCGACGGAAGGGTCGGCGGAGATCGGCGTGCCGGAAGGGTCGCCGGGTCGGGGGCCCGGGACGGACCCGTCGCCTGGCGGCGGCGATGCCGAGGCGCTGCTCGGCGGCGGGTCGGTGCTCGGCGAGGGATCGACGGGCGGTGGCGGGTCGGTGCTCGGCGGGGGATCGACGAGCGGTGGCGGGTCGGTACTCGGCGAGGGCTCCGTGCTCGGCGAGGGATCGACGGGCGGTGGAGGCGTGGTGGGCTCCTCAGGGTCCCCGGTCGCCGACGGGCTGGCGGGCGGCTGCGGGTCATCTCCCGGGTCGGGCTCCAGCGGAAGCGGATCGCTGCCCTGCGGAGTCGTGGGCTTCCCTGGCGCGGCAGCGGGCGACGGCGTGGAGGCAGTCTCACCGGCCGACCGACCCTTTCCTGCCGAAGGGGCGGAGGCGGGTGGCGGAGCGGACCCGACGACGGGCGACGCGATCTGGCTGACCACCCGGTCACACGGCAGGCCGTTGACGGAGAACGCGACCGGAGCCTTCAGGCGTTCGGCCTCGACCGTCCCCCGCAGCGCCGCTGCCAGGGTCGCGCCGGGTGCCAGCGGTCTCGCCGGGGCGAGGGTCACGCGGCGGCGGTCCTGATCCCAGGACGTGCCGGTGGTGAGCACCCGGTGGCCGGGAGGCAGCGCGAACGCCAGTGACCAGTCACGCAGCCACTGCCCCCCGATGTTCGTGACGGCCAGGTCGGCACGGAAGCTTCCGTCCGCCATCTGGTGGGCGGTGTACCGTGCGGCGCAGCCGCCGGACTGCGGATCGGCGCTGCCGCTGCCGCTGTCCGCGGCATCGTCGAGCGCGGTGAGGCCCGGCAACTGGCCGACGAGTACCGCGGCGAGCAGGACCGCCGGCACGCCGACGGCGGCCCGGGAACGGAGGCCGCGCAGACGTGCAGGGCCTGGTACCGGCACTGTCCCGGGCCGCGTGTCCCCGGTGCGAGCCGGAGTTCTCGGACCACCGGTGAACTCACGGGTCGATCCGGTGGCCGCCGGCGGGTCGGACACCAGGTTCCCAGGCCGCACGGACACCGCCTCCACTCCGGTGGCGTCCCGGAGGGCGGCTGCCACCTGGGCGGCCTCCGGCCGGCGACCCGCCTCCGACGACAGGCAACGCCCCACCAGGTCGGCCACCTCGTCCGGCAGTCCGGGAACGGACGGGACCTCGGCAGCACCCCGGCCGCGCCGCAGCTCGGCGGGACTCTGCCCGCTGACACACTCGGCCAGCACCAGGCCCAGGGCGAAGATGTCGCCGGCTGGCGCCGCCGTGGCACCGGCCGCCTGTTCCGGAGCCAGGTATGCCGGCGTACCCCAGATGAGTTCCCCCTCGTCGGCGGAGTCCTGGCCGACACCTGCGGCGATGCCGAAGTCGACGACCTTGATCCCCCGGGAACCGAGCATCACGTTGCCGGGTTTGACGTCGCGGTGGACGAGTCCGAGGGCGTGCGCGGCGGCGAGGGCGTCCGCCACGGCGGCGCCCACCCGGGCGACCTCGCGCCAGGGCATCCGTCCCGACCGGCGCAGACAGGCGGCCAGGGTCTCTCCGTCGACGAACTCCATGACGAGGAACGGTGCCCGCCCCCTGCCCAGGCGCCGCTGCTCGCCGTAGTCGTAGACGCCGGCGACGTGTGGATGGTCGAGGCTTGCCGCAGCGAGCGCCTCACCGCGTAGCCGCCCACGCGCAGCCGGGTCGTCCAGCAACTCCGCGGAGAGCATCTTCACCGCCACCGTGCGCTGAAGCCGCAGGTCGAACCCGCGCCAGACCACCGCCATGCCGCCATGCCCGACCGGTTCGTCGAGCCGGTAACGCTGCTGCAGGAGTCGCATGTGTTCGTCTCCCCGGTCGTCGTACGGCGTCGACGCGGTCGGGCGGGGATTCCGCTCCGGTCGCGCCGTTGATTCCGTCGACGCTGGGCGGTACCCGGCGCTCGTGGCTGAAAACCCCTGCTCAGCAGTCCTCCGGACATCGGCGGAGATTGTCATGCAACCGTCATCGTCCTGCGGTCGTGCCGCCACATGCAGGGGAAGTTGTTGTCCATGCGGCACGACGGAGAGGAGGGACCACGATGGGTGGATGGCATGGCCGGGTGCGTCCGGCGCTGGCGGCCCTTCCGGCGGTGGCCCTACTCGCCGGTGGCTGCACGAGCCCACCGGCGGCCCCGCAGCCCAGTCCCGAGCCGGTGCCCACCACCCGGGCCGGCACCGTCGCCCGGGCGGAGGTGGGCGACCGGCTCACCATGACCGCCGCAGTCGACCGGATCATCACCGACACCGCGTTCGTCGTACGCGACGAGGATCTGACCGGCGGCACCCTGCTCGTGCTGACGATGGGTCCGTCGGCGCCGGCTCCGCCGCAGCTCGTGACCGTGCGGGGCACCGTCATCCGGTTCTCCCACGGCGACCTCACCGTCCGCTACCGCCTCGGACCCCCGGAACCCTACCGGGCCTTCGAAGGTGGGCGGGCGCTCGTGGCCCAGGATCTGAAGGTCTGGCAATGATCCTTCCGACGCGGCCCGGGCTCCCGCGCGGGCCGGGTTCCGACCGCCATTCCCACGGAGGAGCAGGATGACATTCGGTGCCCTTGTCAGCGCCATCGTCGTCGGTCTCGTCGCCGGCGCACTGGGTCGCCTCGCGGCCCCGGCACGCGAGGCGATACCGCGATGGTTGGCACTGGTCCTGGGCGTCACCGCCGCCCTGCTCGCCAGCGTCCTCGCCGTGCTGGGCGGCGTCGACGCCCGCAGCGTCGGCCTTCCCGGAGTCGTCGGCCAGGCGGGGTGCGCCGGCCTCACCGTCATTCTCGTCGCCACCTTCTCCGGTCGCCGTCACCCTTCCCGTTAGTACGGTGGGGACCGGCGATCGCCGGTCTGCCGGTGGGCCGTCATCGTCGCCTGACGAGCGGACAGCCCGACGTTCGCGGCACACCATCCCGCCGAAGGTGCCCGCCATGACTCCGGCGGACCACCGGCTCTTCCCTACCACGCGCATTCCGGTATCTCGCCGCCGACGGCTGCCTATGGTGGAGGCGACGCGACGGACGCGCGTGCGCCGCTCGCCACCGAGGACGATGGGCAAGCAGCATGGACCGGTTCCTGGAGGCTGTCTGGGACACCAGCAGCGTGGGCGGCCGCCTCGTGACCAGCGTCGTCCTGATCGTGCTGGCCATCGTGCTCGCCCCCCTGGCCGGCCGCCTGGCCACCCTCCGGGTGCACGACACGACCAACCGTTACTACCTGCGCAAGGCGGTGCACTACCTGACCGTCGTGGCGTTGCTGTTCGCGCTGGCACTGCTGTGGCGGCCGTTCGCCGGCCGGGTCGGTGTGGTCTTCGGCCTGCTCGCCGCCGGTCTCGCGCTGGCCATGCGGGAGGTCATCGGCGCGTTCGCCGGGTGGGTCAGCATCCTCACCGGCCGGCAGTTTCGCGTCGGTGACCGGATACAGATGTGCGGGGTCCGCGGCGACGTCCTGGACATCACCCCGCTGCGTATCCGCATCCTGGAAAGCGGCTCCTCCTCCGACCCGGAATCCTGGATCCGCGGCCGCCAGTACACGGGACGTGTGGTCTCCCTGTCGAACCGCTTCGTGTTCAGCGCACCGGTCTACAACAGCAGCACCGTGCTGGACCATCTGTGGGAGGAGTTGACCCTGCCCGTCCCCTACGAGGCGGACTGGCACCTGGCGGAGCGCATCCTGTGCGAGGAGGCGGAGAACGTCTCCTCGACGGTCGAGGCGCGCGGCGCCATCGAGCAGATGCGTCACCGCTACCCGGTCGCCGACGCGGAGGTCGATCCCCGCGTCTTCATCCGCGCCACCCCCAACTGGGTCGAGCTGTCGGCGCGGTTCGTGGTGCCGGTGCGCGCCGCACGACAGGTGAAGGACCAGGTCACCCGGCGGGTGCTGGACCGGTTCGCCGAGAACGGCATCCGGGTGGCGTCGGTGACCCAGGACATCACCGTCCACCCGCCGCAGTCCTCGGCTACCGGCGCCGCCCCGGATGGCGGTCGGTGACGGTCGCCGACCGGTGGGCGTACCAGCGACGGCCCGGCGTGGCGGTGACGCCGTGCACCACAGTGCTCGCGACCACCACCAGGCTGCCGGCCGCCCACAGCCGGGGATCCCGGGCTCCCTCCTCCTGGCTGTGGGTGAGATAGAACAGCGCCGACACGCCGATCGGCCCGAACCAGCCCAGGAACACCACGCTTCGCAGGGGCATCCCCAGTACGCGCTTCAGCGCGAGCACCACCGGCAGGCGACGCAACACCAGCACCGCGACCACGAAGGCCGCCAGGGGCCAGCCCAGGTCGACCCAGTCGCGCCACGGCACCTCGACGCCGAGCAGGAAGAACAACGGCAGCACCAGATAGCGGGTGAGCGCGTCGTCGAGCCTCTGCTCGGATGCACGCGACCGGTCGCCGATCACCGCGTTGTAGGCCAGACCGGCGGCGAACACCGCGAGGACGCCGTCCGTGCGCGCCACGCGGGCGACTCCCAGTGCCGCGATGCCCAGCATGACCGTGAAGATCAGCAGGGAGCCGTCGTCCACGTCCTCCCGACCCTCGGCCGTCATGACGGCCCGGCCGGCGGCGTAGCCGACCGCCAGGCCGACCACCACGGCTCCCACCACCCCCCACACCGCCGTGCCGAGCCGCCCGGCGAAAGATCCGGACCCCACGGCGGACAGCGCGAGCACGACGAACACGAAGGCGAGCCCGTCGTTGGCACCCGATTCGCCACTGATCACCTGACGTAGCCGAGCCGGCAGCTGCCGTTCGGCAGGCCCGCCCGAGACGATGCTGGAGGCGAGGACCGGGTCGGTCGGCGTCAGACAGGCACCCAGCAGCACGGCCAGGGCCACCGGAAGGCCGAGGACGAGCCAGGCCAGACCCGCGCCGACCACGGCCATACCCGCCATCGCGACGGCGAGGAGCACACCGATGGGGCGAATCGCCGAGCGGTAATCCGACAGCGGAAAGCGCAGCGCGACGGCCATCAGCGAGATGGCCAGCAGGACCCGGCTCGCCTCCAGGGTCAGTACGGACGCCTGGCGGTGGGGCAGGTCGATCAGCCCGAGGACCGGACCTACCAGTACGCCCAGCAGCAGCGCGAGCAGAGGCTCACTGACCGGTACCTGACGGATGGCGCTGGACCAGAAGGCCAGCAGCACACCCAGGACGCCGACCAGGGCGTAGCTGAGGTGAAGCGGGTCCATCCCGCGGCGCTACCCCCTTCGTGTCCGCCTCACACCCTTCGCGGACGGTCGCGTCGAACCGGGTCTGACAGCGACGCAGGCCGGGCAGGCGGCGGGCCCGGTCGCACGGCACTGCTCGCCCGGAAGGTACGGGTCACGGCCCCCAGCGGCGGAGCACCGGCGACTGATCCCGCCGGTTCCGGGCCGGCCAGCGCCGAGCCGACCAGCGTGTCGGAAGCACCGTGCCCGTGCCCCCGGGTCGACGGACGAGGAGCGCCACGTTCCGTCGTACGCCACGATGGGGGTGTGCCGTCGAGGAGCTGGTCATCGTGAGCCGGCCCCGCACCCTGTCCGCGCGGCTCGCCGAAGTGCGGGAGAGCTTCTGGCTGGTGCCGGGGATGTTCGCCGTGGGCGCGGTGGCAGTGGCCGTCGGCCTTTCGATGCTGGAGCTGCAGCTGGACCTTCCCGTCGAGGGGATCCTGCCCAGCAATCCCGCGGGTGCCCGATCGCTGCTGTCGTCGATCATCACGGCGATGATCTCCTTCACCGCGCTGGTCTTCTCCATCACGGTCGTGGCCCTGCAACTGGCCAGCAGTCAGTACACGCCGCGGGTCCTCCGGACGTTCCTCCAGGATCGGATCATCCAGGCGACGCTCGGTACGTTCGTCGCCACCTTCCTGTTCGCGATGGTGGTGCTCGCGGCGCTGCCGGCCCGGGACGGGGAGCGGTTCCCGGAACTGTCGCTCGCGGTGTCGATGTCGCTCGTCCTGGCCAGCACCGGCATCTTCATCTACTACCTGCACCACATCACCACGGTGATGAGGGTGTCGCACATCATCGCCTCGATCGGCGCCCAGACACGGCGATCGATCGCCCGCCTACCCGCGCCGGACGAGCCGGAGGCGATGGTGCACGGCGAGGTCACGCAGACCGTGCCGGCCCCGGCCCCCGGGATGGTCAGCAACGTCGACCTCCCCCTGCTCGCTCGCCTGGCACGCGAGTACGACTGCGCCATCACCGTCGTTCCCGCCCCGGGTGACTTCGTCGTCGAGGGGGCACCGCTGGTGCGCGTCCACCGGGTGGTCGGCGCAACGGGTCGCCCGGTACCGAACGACGAGGCCGGCCAGGGAGTGACCATCGGCATGGAGCGCACCCCGGGCCAGGACGTCGGATTCGGCTTCCGACAGTTGGCCGACATCGCCGAACGCGCGCTGTCCCCGGCCGTCAACGACGTGACCACCGCCGTGCGCGCCGTGCAGGAGGCGCACGACCTCCTGCGCCGACTCGCCACCCGCCCCGACCCCGTCCACGTCGTCCGGGACGACGACAGCACCGTGCGCGTCCGGGTGGACGGGGTCCGGTACGACCTCCTACTGGCCATGGTCGTCGACGACATCCGACTCGTGGCCGGTCAGCAGCCGCGCGTCGCGCGGCTGCTGGACGCTGTCCTGCGCGACCTGGCGACCGTCGCGCTTCCCGCGCACCGGGCGGCGATCGTGTGCCGGATGTCGCCGGCAGCCCGCAGCAGCTACTGACAGCCGATGGCGCACCGCTCGCACGAGCGTCGCGCGCGAACGTGGTCAGCGGGAGGGTTGGGACGCCTCGCCCCGCCGCTGCGGTTCGTCGCCGGCCCGTGGCGCCGGCGGGACGAGTTGCTCGCGCAGGGCCGCGATCTCGGCGCGGAGGACGGCGATGTCCTCGCTCGTCGCCGCAGCCGCCTGCCCCTTGTCGGAGACCCGCTCCACGATCCAGGTGGCCAGCGAGCCCGTGACGAAACCGATCAGGCCGATCCCTCCGACCATGAGCCCCAGAGCCACGAACCGTCCGGCGTCGGTGACCGGATAGTGGTCCCCGTAGCCGACGGTGGTGATGGTCACGGCCGCCCACCAGAGAGCGTCGTCGAACGAGACGATGTTGGCGTCCGTGGCGGACTGCTCGGCGTCGAGCACGGCCAGCGCGGAAACCAGTACGAGCAGCAAGGTGGTCACGCCGACATAGATCGCCAGCCGACCGCGGGCCCACGTCTCCGTCCTCCGGCTGAGCGTCAGCACCACGGTGACCAGTCGCAGCGCCCGCAGCGGCCGGAGGACGGGCAGCACCAGTACGGCCAGGTCGAACAGGTGGCCCCGCAGGAACCGCCGCCGGTGGTCGGTCAGCCTCAGGCGCACCAGGAAGTCGGCCCAGAACGTCAACCAGATGAGAACCGTGGCGACCTCGCAGGTCCGCTGCCAGGGCGCCCCCAGGTCGGGTCGGAGGATCGGTGCCGCGTAGACGACCAGGAAGATCACCGACAGGACTGTCAGCGGGAGCGCCGTCCGGCGCTCCCAGCTCGTCGCCCGATCAGCGGGACGCGTGTGGTTTCTCGCCTGCATGACCGGTTCCACCCCGAAGTTTTGCGTGTATACATGCAATCATTGCCGGGTGGGACTTTACGCGGAAAGCGATACCCGGTCGACTCTCGGCGGCGAGGAGCTGATCGACGGGCTCTCGGCCCTCAGTCGCGCCCTGGTGGGAATCACCGCCCGGACGCTGGCGACCCTGGATGTCGAGGTCACCCTGTCGCAGTACCGGACCCTGGTCGTCCTGGCCTCCCGAGGCCCGCTGCGCACGGTGGACCTGGCGGCCGCGCTGCACGTGCACCCGTCCACGGCGACGAGGACCTGCGACCGTCTGGTGCGCCGGGACCTGGTGGCCCGGCACCACCGGCCCACGGACCGGCGGGTCGCCCTGCTCACGCTCACGGAGGCTGGCAAGACACTGGTCGGCGATGTCATGCGGCACCGGACCGAGGAGATCCGGCGCCTGGTGCGAGCCGTCGCCACCAGTCCGCGGACGGCCGCCGAGCTCATCACCTCGTTGGTGATCGCAGCCGACGAGCCCACGGAGGAACAGTGGTGGCAGCGCTGGGAGCGTTGCGCCGTGGCGCCCTAGCGGCGGCCTCGGCGCACTCCCACCGAGCGGCCCGCCCGCTACCCGGCATGGTCGACGACGTCGGCGAGGCTGCTGCCGTCGCCCCGCTGTGACCGCGGGATGACGCTCAGACTGCCATCGGTCTCCAACACCACCGCCGCGAGGCCGTGGAGATCACCGGCGCCCTGGCTGCGAGCGGCCTGCCGGATCTCGCTCTCGGCGACCCGGACGCGGCGCATCGTGGCGTGACGCATCTGCCCGTCACGCAGCAGCATGGTCGGTCGCGCCTTGATCAGCCGCTGTGACGGCGGCCAGCGCACGCCGAGCAGCGCGACCACGTACTGCAACGCCACCAGCAACACCAGCGCGAGGATGCCCTCCACCAGGGAGACGTCACGCGACAGGAGGATCGTGGCGAGGGTGGAACCCAACGCCACGGTGACCACGAGGTCGAACGCGTTGAGCTTGGACAGGGTCCGCTTGCCGGACAGCCGCAGGAGCAACACCAGCGCCGGATAGACGATCACCGCGATGACGAGTAGACGCAGCAGGTCGGCGGGGTTCTTCAGCACCATCTCAGCGCGGTACCCGCGATGCCCGCCTCGCACGCGGCCGAACCGACGGCTCGCCTCCACGCGCGCAGGAGCCGAGGGGTACGCGGACCGGCCTGCGGGACACCGACGGCGTGGTGCCCGCCTTGCCGAACCTGCGCGACGAACTTCGGTACACCTGTCGCAGAGCCATATACCTTGAATAGGTGCAAAAGCCGCGCACCGAACGGCTCTGGAGAGCAGAGGACGCCATGCACGACTCACACCCCGGGTTCACCCGACCGGGGGTACCTGCCCGCCGCAGCCGAGCCCGGCGACGAGCCGCCGGCATCGCGCGGCTGGTCACCGCGCTCGTCCTGGCCGGGGGTACCTACGCGCTGTTCGCGCCGGCCGCCCAGGCGCAGGAGGAGCCACGGTCGAGCGCCGCGGCGGCCGAGGGCGAGGCGTTGTTCGAGGTCGGCTGCATCACCTGCCACGGTCGCAGCGCCGGAGGGGTCGAGGGACGCGGACCCAGCCTGATCAACGTCGGTGGCGCGTCGGTCGAGTTCCAGGTCGGCACCGGCCGGATGCCGCTGGCCCGCCAGGAGGCTCAGGCGCAGCGCAAACCGCCGCTGTACACCGACGAACAGGTCCGCCAGCTCGCCGCCTACATCGACTCCCTCGGGGTGGGGCCCGTGGTGCCGGACAACGTCGACGCCCTGGTCGACGAGGCCAACCTGGCCCGCGGGGGCGAGTTGTTCCGGGTCAACTGCTCGCAGTGCCACGCCTTCGGCGGCGGTGGCGGGGCGCTCTCCTCCGGCAAGTACGCCCCCAGCCTCTATCCCGCCAGCGACCGGATCATCTACGCCGCCATGCTCAGCGGCCCGCAGAACATGCCGGTCTTCGGCGACAGCACCCTGACGCCCGAGCAGAAGGCCGACCTGATCGCCTACATCCAGCAGGTGATCCAGACCGACAACGATCCCGGCGGGTTCAACCTCGGCCGCTACGGCCCGTCCACCGAAGGGCTGGCGGTCTTCCTGGTCGGGATCGTCGCGCTGGTGTTCGCGAGCCTCTGGATCGCGGGCAAGTCGTGACCGGGCACCGCGCCCAGCAGAGCCGGGAGCCGGTCGACGTCGCGGACCGGTCGTTGTCCCGCTTCGCGGTCGTACGCGAGGGCGCACGGCGTGACGACATCGAGATCGTGCACTACGAGCCCCAGGTCGCCGCCGGCTCCAAGGCCGAGCGCCGACTGGTCCGTACCGTCGCGGTGCTCTTCCTCGTCGCGGGACTCGCCGCCACCGCGTTCCTGGTCGTGTTCATCTGGTGGCCGTGGCGCTACCAGCTCCTCGGCGAGATCGAGGAGTACTACACTCCGCTGCTCGGGACGACGATGGGCGTCGCCCTGCTGGGCATCGGGTTCGGGGTCCTCGTGTGGGGCAAGAAGCTGTTGCCCAAGGAGGTGTCCATCCAGGACCGGCACGAAGGTGCGGTCTCCGCCGACGACCGCGCCGTCACCGGACAGACCATGCTCTACATGGTCGACGAGATCGGTGTGAAGCGTCGCCCGCTGTTGGGTGTCTCGCTGCTCGCGGGCCTCGTGCCCCTCGGCGCGGTCGCCGCCGCGCCCCTCGTCGGCGGGCTCATCGCCGACCCCCACAAGGACGACCAGCTGTTCCGCACCGGCTTCGCCCCCGCAGACGACCAGGGCGCCGTCACCCGCGTGCGGCTGGTCCGCGAGGACGGCCGGCCGGTACGCCCCGCCGACCTGCTCCCCGGCGGGCAGGTCACCGTCTTCCCCGGCATCCCGCACGGTGTCAGCAACCAGTACGCCGACTCGGTCACCCTGCTCATCCACCTGCGGGCCCAGGACGCCCTGCGGGCACGCGAGAACAACGAACAGGCCGGCAAGCAGGACTGGATGTGGGGCGGCTACATCGCCTATTCCAAGATCTGCACCCACGCCGGCTGCCCCGCCAGCCTCTACGAACAGCAGACCAACCGCCTGCTCTGCCCCTGCCACCAGTCGCAGTTCCTCATCACCGACAACGCCAGACCCATCTTCGGCCCCGCCAGCCGGCCCCTACCCCAGCTCCCCATCGAGGTCGACGACGAGGGCTTCTTCGTCGCCACCTCCGACTACCAGGAACCCATCGGCCCCGACTTCTGGGAACGCCCCTGACCACGCAGCGCCACCGGCCACCCGCTCCCGGAGGCCGGCGGCCGCGACGAGTGGGAATCGTGCGGCTACGGCCCGTCTCGGTGGACGTCGACCGGCATGCCACGCCACCGGTCAGGGCGCCGCGACGGCCGGGAAGCCACCGACCAGCGCGGTCACGGCGCGACGGATCAGGACGTGCGCCGTCGGGCCGGTGCCGCAGGTGAGCACGACGTGGTGCAGCACGCCGGCCACCGCCAGGCCCAGCGCCTCGGTGTCGACGCCGGCGGGCAGCCGCCCCAGTCGCAGCTCGGCGGCCAGGTAGTCGGCGCTCGCGCGTTCGATCGTCCGCAGCCCGGCGTTCCCGGTGCCCAGCACCGCTTCGACGCCCGCCGTCAGTTCCGGCCGGTGGGCCGTCAGCCGGGTCAGGGCCAGCAGCGCGCCCGCCGGCACCGCCAGGACGGCGTCGCTGAGGTTCCCGGCGACCGTGCCGGTCCCCGCGCGCCCCGCCAGGGCCGCCACCTCGCCGGCGATCTGGAAGGTCCGGTCGACCGCGTAGCCGACCAGGAAGTCGTCGAAGTTCGCGAAGTGCGCGTACAGCAGCCCGGTGGCGACCCCGGCCTGGCGGGTCACGGCACGGCCGGTGAGGCGCCCGGGCCCGTCCTGCGCGATCACCCGCTCGACGGCGGCGAAGAGCTGCTGCCGGGGCTCGGGGGTGGCGACTCCGCGTGGCATGCCCGAATTCTAGGCGCCCTGCGGGGCCGGCGTTGCGCCAGTATGAGCAAACGCTCATACTGGTTTGAGCATATGCTCATTCTCGACGCGAGGAGCCCGGATGAAGCACGCGGTGATCGTCGGCGCCGGCATCGCCGGACTGGCCACGGCCCTGCGTCTGGAGCGCGACGGATGGCGCACGGTCGTGGTGGAGCGCGCCCCGGCCCGCCGCAGCGGCGGCTACCTGGTGAACCTGCTCGGGCCGGGCTACGACGCCGCCGAGCGCCTCGGCCTGCTCCCCGCGCTGTCCGCGCGGCAACTGGGTCTGTTCACCACCGTGCTGGTCCGGGCCGACGGGCGGCCCAAGTTCACCGTGCCGTCGGCCGTCGCCGAGGCCGCCCTCGGCGAGCGGACCATGACGGTGTTCCGGGGCGACCTGGAGACGGCCCTGTACGAGGCGGTGCGCAAGCGCACCCGGTTCCGCTTCGGCACCACGGTCACGTCCGTCGACCAGGACGCCGACCGGGTACGGGTCACGCTGAGCGACGGCAGCACGCAGGACGCCGACCTGCTCGTCGGGGCCGACGGGGTCCACTCCGCGACCCGTACGGCGGCGTTCGGCCCGGGGTTCCGGGTCGACCTGCCGTACGTGGTGGCCGCGTTCCCGCTCGCCGGTCCCGTGGCGGGCGTACCGGAGTCGTCCGCCACGACGTTCATCGGCCCGGGACGCACGGCGGCGATCATCAACCTCGGCCCGCGACGGTCGTCGGCGTTCTTCACGTACCGGTGCCCGGATCCGCCCGCGCAGCTACGGCGCGGGCCGGCGGCCGCGCTCGCCGAGACGTTCGGCGACCTGGGCGCGGGCGTGCCGGACGCGCTCCGCCAGCTCGACAGGGACCCGTCCGACGCCTACTTCGACGCGGTCAGCCAGGTGGTCATGCCGCGCTGGAGCACCGGCCGGATCGTGCTGCTCGGCGACGCGGCCTGGTGCGTCACCCTCTTCGCCGGACACGGCGCGGCCCTCGCCCTCGCCGGCGCCGACCAGCTCGGCGCAGCCCTGCGCCGGCACGACGACGACGTCCCGGCGGCCCTGGCCGGGTGGGAGGCCGGCCTGCGGCCGGAGGTCACCAGGCGACAGGCGCTCGCCCGCCGGGGAATGCTCCAGTACGCGCCGCCCAGCCGGTTCCACGTGTGGATGGGCGACGTGACGATGCGAGCGATCACGCTGCCGGGCATCCGCGGTCTCGTCCGGCGCGGCATCGAACGCACGAGCCGGTGACGCCAGGCCGGACGCGCGCGACGAGCACCTAGGCCACCGGCTCGGCATCGGCCAGGTTCCGCGCGGCCGGCTACCGGGGCGGCAACACGCAGAACTCGTTGCCGTCGGGATCGGCCAGCACCGCCCAGTCGACCTCGCCCTGGCCGATGTCGACCCGGGTCGCCCCGAGGGAGAGCAGGCGGTCGACCTCCGTTTGGAGATCGCCGCCGGCGGGCGGCGCGAGGTCGAAGTGCAGCCGTTGCCTGCCGGTCCTCGGCATCAGCGGCGGGCCGCCCCAGGTGATCTTCGGACCGCCGAGCGGCGACTGGATCGCCGTCTCCTGGTCCTGGTCCCAGACCAGCGGCCACCCGAGCGCCTCGCTCCAGAAGTAGCCGACCTCCTGCGAGCCGTCGCACGCCAGCGCGCCGACGAATCCGCAGCCGGCCAGGAAGTTGTTGCCCGGCTCGATGACGCAGAACTCGTTGCCCCCGGGGTCGGCGAGCACCACGTGCCCCTCTTCCGGGCGCTGGCCGACGTCGATGTGCCGTGCGCCGAACTCCAGCGCCCTGGCCACCGTCTGCTGCTGCTCCCGTGGGGAGGCGCTCGTCAGGTCGAAGTGCATCCGGTTCTGGCCGACCTTCGGTTCCCGGGTCGGCAGGAAGCGGATCCGGAATGCCGTGTCGTCACCGGGCAGGAGCGCGACACCGTCGTACGGGTCGTCGGCCAGGTCCCGGCCCAGGACCCCCGACCAGAACCGCGCGAGTGGCAAAGGTTCGTGCGCGGCGAAGCTGATCGCGAACAGGTGACATGTCATGGCTGCCCATCTCCGATCGCCGATCGGCCTCCGCCGAGGGTGGACCCCCGGCCGGGTCGATCGGGAGCATAGGGGCACGCCGGCGCCGTCCGCAGCCGAGTATTCCGCCGCCGCACCGGCCGACAGCCCGTCGTGACGGTCCGGGCCAGCCCCTTGTGTCGGCGCCGCGCGGCAGCGGCACCGCACCACATCCCCCTGCGGCGGTACGACCTCTGCGCGGGGAGCGGCAGCCGATTAGGCTCATGAAGATCGACTTAAGGAGCTGGCCATGCCGAACCTGTCGTCCCCTTCCACGGCCGTCCGCCGCACCGCCGTCGCGGCCGCGCTGGCCGTCGGTGTCGCCGCGTCCATGCCAGCCTGCACCAGCGCCGAACCCACGGCCGGCGAGCCCACCGCCTCGCCGTCGACGTCGGCACCCTCCAGCGGGGCCGCGCCCTCGCCCACCGGCGCCGCGCCGACGTCCGACTCACGGACGCCCGCGCCCGGCGCGACCGGCGACGCGGACCCCATCCTGCGGGGCGAACGGCAGATCGTGCTGCGGCCGGTCGGGTCGTTCGAGTCGATCCTGGCCGTCGATGCCAAGGGTCGACTGGACCTGACCGACGGCGACACGGACAAGAGCCTGTTCGTGTTGCTGCCCGCCGACGGCAACCGTTACCAGATCCGGACCGCGAAGGCGCACAACGGCGCCGAACCCGACTGCATGGGTCTGCGCGACAACGGCAGCGCCCCGGCGACGGTCGTGGCCGCCGCCTGCGACACCCGCCGAGCCGGTCAACTGTTCACCATCGAGAAGACGAAGGAGAAGAGCGAGGGCCGCCCGACCTACACCATCAGCGGCGAGGGCAGGCTCCACCTGCGCGCGACGGACCGGGAGGGGCTCACCGCCCAACCGGTGGGCGAGGGCGACGCCGGCGAGGGCCTGACGTTCGACTTCGTCGACAACGGCGCCGCACCCCCCGGTCCGGGCGAGTGAGCGCCGCCGCCCTGGCAACCGACGGCATCGGCGGACCGCGATGGCGGGTTCCGCCAGGTCACGGGACCTTCGACTCTGCGCGCCGGTGCGCCCGCCGACGATCATGAAGAGGAGAGTTCCGAGGTCGGACGGAGATTGAGCCATGAACGAGCAGCGTTACGCCGGGCGGGTCGCGGTGGTCACCGGGGCCGGATCGGGTATCGGCCAGGCGGTGGCCCGCCAACTCGCGGCGGAGGGAGCCACGGTGCTCGCCTGCGACATCGACGCCGCCGGCCTCGCCTCGACCGTGGAGCTGATCGAGAAGGACGGGTACACCGCGACCACGGTCACCGCCGACATCACCCGGCAGGCCGACGTCGACGCGCTCATCGACGCGCTGCCCGAGCGGCGGGTCGACCTGCTGGCCAACGTCGCCGGCACCATGGACCACTTCCTGCCCGTCACCGAGCTCGACGACGACACCTGGGAGCACGTCCTGGCGGTCAACCTCACCGGGCCCATGCGGCTGTGCCGGGCCGTGCTGCCCCTGATGAAGGCCCAGGGCTCGGGCGCGGTCGTCAACGTCTCGTCCATCGGCGGGCTCACCGGTGCGGTCGCCGGCACCGCCTACGTCGCCTCCAAGCACGGGCTCATCGGCCTGACCCGCTCCATCGCCAACCTGTACGCCGAGGACGGCATCCGCGCCAACGCCGTCTGCCCGGCGGGCGTGGAGACCAACATCGGCCGCACCGCCGCGCCGAAGGTCCCGTGGGCGTACCAGCGGCTGGAGAAGTCGTTCGGCCGCACCACCCGGATGGCCGTGCCCGCCGAGGTCTCCACCCTGATCTGCTGGCTGGGCTCGCCGGAGGCGGTCAACGTCAACGGCGCGACCATCACCTCCGACGGAGGTTGGACCTCCTGACGCGGCCCCCGCCGGCCGGGTGTCGGCCGGCCGGCGGGGCTGCCTACGTTCGGGCGGGGCGCGGCGACGTCACCACGACGCCTTGCGCACCCCGGGCAGCTCGCCGCGCAGGGCCAGCTCGCGGAACCGCACCCGGGACAGCCCGAACCGGGACAGCACCCCGCGCGGGCGGCCGTCGATCTGGTCGCGGGAGCGCAGTCGTACGGGGCTGGAGTCCCGGGGCAGGCGACTGAGTCGGCGCGCCGCCTCGGCGCGTACGTCCGGGTCGGTGTCCGGGTGGCTGACCGTCCGCTTCAGCTCGCCCCTGGCCTCGGCGTGCCGGGCGACGAGGATCTCGCGGCGGGCCTGCCGGTGGCCGAGGCTCCGACGGGCCATCAGCGCGCCTCGCGGAACTCGACGTGCCGGCGTACGACCGGGTCGTACTTGCGCAGCACGAGGCGGTCCGGATCGTTGCGGCGGTTCTTGCGGGTGACGTACGTGTAGCCGGTGCCGGCGGTGCTGCGCAGCCGCACGATCGGGCGCAGGTCGGTCTGCCGGGCCATCAGAGCTTCACCCCTCGGGCGCGTAGCTCGGCGACCACCCGCTCGACGCCCCTGCGGTCGACGGTCCGCAGCGCCTTCGCCGTCAGGGTCAGGCTGACCCACCGCCGCTCCGACGGCAGCCAGTAGCGGTGGTTCTGCAGGTTCGGGTTCCACCGGCGGCGGGTGCGTCGGTGGGAGTGGGACACGGCGTTGCCGAAACTCGGCTGCGCGCCGGTGACGTCACAACGTCTGGACACAGTGATCGCTCCTCGCTCGGTCGTCAGACTAACGACAACGGTTTTCATTTTTACATCAGCCGTTCGGCCGGGTCCGCACCGGGGGGCGCCCGCCGACCACGGCTCGCGCTCTCGGCCTCCGCCTGCTTAGAATGACAATCGTTTTCAAGTACGTCGAGAGGAACGTGATGTCGTCGTCCCCGCAGGCCCCGGTCCACGTCGTGACAGCCGACGCCGCCACCCGCCCGTCGCTCACCGTGCTGTCCGGGTTCTGGCCGGCGGCGACCTTCGCCGTCGCCCGTACGCTGCTCGCCGCCGACGAGTCGCTGCTGCTGGTGCGGCACGACCTCACCGGGATCCGCGGCGGCGTGATCCGTCGGGTGGTCCGCACCGGCACCGGCATCGTCGAGGACGAGCAGGTGGCGCTGGCGCACGGCTGCGCCTCCTGCACGCTGCGCGAGGACGTGCTGCCCACCCTCGCCCGGCTCGCCCGGGACAACCCCGGTCACGACCTGGTGCTGATGCTGCCCGAGGTGGTGGAGCCCGAGGCCGTCGCCGCCGCCTGCGCCCACCACCTCGTCGACGGCGCACCGCTCACCGACCTGATCCGCGTCGACTCGTACGTCACCGTCCTCGACGCCGAGCACCTGCTCGACGGCCTGGCCAGCACCGACGACCTCGCCGCGCTCGGCATCCAGGCCGCCGAGGACGACCACCGCGCGCTCGCCGACGTCGTGGCCCGGCAGATCGAGTACGCCGACACCCTGCTGCTCTGGGGGCGGTCGCGGGACGGGGAGTTCGACACCAGCAGGATCGCCGTCCTGCTCCAGCGGATGGCGCCCTGGGCGACCCACTTCCGGGTCGACGACGATCTCGTCGACGCGGACGCGCTCACCCGCCAGCTACGCCACACCCACCGGCACCGCCCCGAGACCCCCGGCGTCCTCGCCCGGGGCCTGGCAGGCTTCGCGCTGGGGATGCACGAACCGGAGGCCGACTGCGGCGTGGTCTCCGCCGTGTTCCGCGCCCGCCGCCCGTTCCATCCGCAGCGCCTGCACGACGTCCTGGAGGACGTCAACGCCGAGATGATCCGCTCCCGGGGCCACCTCTGGCTGGCCAGCCAGCCCGACGCGGTCGTCGCCTGGGAGTTCGCCGGCGGCGGCCTGGCGCTGGGGTCGCTCGGGCACTGGCTGGTCAGCCTGCCCGAGGACGGGTGGGAGCACGTCTGCGACCAGCGCCGGCTCGCCGCCGCCCTGGAGTGGGACCCCTACTACGGCGACCGGCACCAGCACCTGGTCTTCATCGGCCTCGACGCCGACCCCGTCGCGTTGCACCGTACCCTCACCGGCTGCCTGCTCACCGACGCGGAACTCGCCGACGGCGAGGAGACCTGGCGGACCTACCACGACCCGTTCGCCGGCTGCTTCCCCCTCGGCACCGGGTAGGCACGCCTATCCGGCGTGCGCGTCCCTGACGAACACGATCCCGTCGGCGCTGCCCAGGTGGGCCGGGTCCAGCGGCGAGTAGCCGAACCACGGGGACACGCGAGCGGGGGGCGTCACGTCGCCGAGGACGGCGACCAGTCGCCGGGCGTCGACGACGTACCGGTCGTCCGGGAGCGCGTACAGCATCCCCTCGACGGTGTCCGGGGGTGGGGCGTCCACGCCGTGGTGGCGGATCGTGCCGAGGGCCGTGGCCAGGAAGGCGTACGCCTCCCCCAGGTGGGCGTCGACGATCGCGCCGGCGCTCCACCATTCCAGCGGCAGGCCCCCCATCCGCATCCTGCCGCGGTGCCGCTGGAGGTGGCCGTTGTGCGCGTTGACCAGCGCCGGGCCCCGCTGGGCGACGGCGAGCAGGTTGGCGGCCATCATCGAGTCCCGCACGCCGAGCAGCCGCGCCAGGCGGCTCGGCGAGGTGTCGGCCATCCAGAAGTGGTAGCGCAGCAGCCCGGTGGCGGTGCGCCCGTACAGCCGCGCCCGGTCCCAGTCGTCCCGCGAGGACGCGGCGATCAGCTGCGGCGTCTGCGCGTCGAGCAGCGCCACCAGGTCGTCGGCGAGCAGCCGCAGTTGCCTGGCCTCGGGCGTCTGCCCCACGGATTCGGCCGGGTCCATCATGGCGGCGGGACTGGTCCATCCGTCGTCGGCGCCGAGCAGGCGGTCGAGCGTGTCCGCGGTGCAGGGAAGCAGGCCGGTGTCGACCCGGGCGGCGAGGTAGGCGTGCAGCGCCGAGAGGGCGCGCCGGGGGCTCGCGGCGCCGGTGATCTCCAGCGGACCGTCGAACCCGGCGAACCGCAGCCGCTCGGCCGCGGGCCGCCCGTCGTTGTACGCGCGCATCCAGCGCACCAGCTCACGGTTGGCCGGGAAGGCGCCCCACCCGTGGCTGAAGCCGCGCGCCATGGCCTCGTCGAGGCTTCCGGCGCCCGAGGTGACGAAGTCGTCCACGACCAGGCCCGTCACGCAGTCGCTCTCGATCGCGATCGTGCGGTAGCCCTCCCGCTCGACGAGTTGCCGGAAGAGCTCGTTGCGCAGGTCGAGCAGGACGTGCTCGCCGTGGGTGGGCTCGCCCAGGGCGAGCAGCCGTGGCCGCGTCGGCAGCAGCCTCATGACGTTGGCCGCGTCGACGGCGTGGGCGGTGTCCTGGACAGCGAGAGTCATGACTTCAACCGTATCGTTGAACAACGCGGTTGAGAGTTCTGCGCGATGTCGGCGAGAGATCCGTGGGGAACCCTCAAATCCGGCATCACCGGGGCGGTGCGGCGTCAGTACACCTCCCGCGAGGAGGCGAAGCAGCGCGCCAGCGGCGGGCCGTCGTGCTGCCAGATCCAGGTCCGCAGCAGGTGGCGTACCTGGCCGGAGACCGCCTCGTCGGCGAACGCCTCGCGGGCGTGCAGGATCGTGTAGTTGTTCAGCCACATGCTCTCGCCGCGGCTCAGGCGGTAGGTCAACTGGAGCTCGGGTCGGCGGGCCACTTCTTCGAACCGGTCGAGCGCGGCCACCTGCTCGGCGGTCAACCGACCGCCCGCGCGGGCGGCGCCCTGGCGGAGCAGCACCGAGGCGTAGCGGCAGCGCAGCCGGCCCGCGTAGTAGCTGAACACCGGCGAGGACAGCGTCGGGCCGGTGCCGGGGCGTTGCTGGCCCCGCACGTCCCACTCCCACAGCCGGTAGTACTCGTGCACCAGCTCGGGCACCTCGTCCACCAGCACGTCGTGGACCGATTCGGCGCTGGCGAAGGCGTTGCTCCCACCGCTGGAACCCTGTTGCAGGCAGAGCAGCCCGGCGATGTCGGCGGCGTCGGTGTGCATCAGGAGCGCCTTGTTGGTGCGGTAGCCGCGCGCCTGGGCGTCGCCCGGATGCTCGTCGAGCACCGAGACGACCCGTTCGCCGGCCGGGTTCTGGGCCATCGGCCTGCCGAGCACCAGCGACAGCCCGTACAGCAGGTAGCGCAACTGCCCGTCGGTGAGGTCCGCCAGGCCGGCGCCGGTGACGATGGCCATGCCGCAGCCGTGGCCGACGGGGCGCTCGATCCTTGCGGCGAGCGCGCCGAGCAGCGCCGCGGCGTCCGGTCGGTGCCGGTCGGCGCCCGCCTCGTCGCGGGGGGCCTCGAACTGCTGGGGAAGCTCCTTGGCCAGGTGCGCCACCTCGTCCCGGCTCACGGTGACGAGATAGGAGCCGTCGGCCCGCAGCGACGCCCCCGTCCACCGTCGTGCGTCTCCACCGTCCACGTCGCGATCCTCTCCAGGAGCAATCGATGACTGCCGACGACCTTAGCGCAATAGGCAATCGTCGGTCATCTATGAGATGGAGGTCTGTCGGGACGTCCGGGCGTGTACGGTGGAGCCGACGGTCAATGTCCTTTGCGTGGCGACAGATCGACGATCCGAAGGGCCACCGATGAACACTCCAAGCATCACGCTCGACAGCGTGGAACGCGGAATTCCGTTGCTGGAGCGGGACGGCTACCTCCTCGTCCGCGACGTCCTCTCCGCCGAACAGGTCGAGCGGGCCCGCGCCCGCTGCGACAGCTACCTGCTCGCCGACGCCGACGCCGAGAACGAGATCGAGGCCACGGCGCTGCTGCGGATGCCCGAGATGAACTTCATCTTCGACGAACGCGTCATCGCGGCACTGACCACGTGGCTCGGCGGCAGTCTCGCCTACTATCCGAACTACGTGGCCCGGCTGAACCGCCGCACGGAATGGCACGTCGACAACGGGTTCTCCCCGAAGTTCCTCTCCGACGCGAGCCACGTGTACGACCCGCGGTTCAGGCACGTCCAGTGTGTCGTGTACCTACAGGACAACCTGCCCGGGGCGGGCGGCGGGCTCGACGTCCGACCCGGATCGCACAGGTGGGCAGCCGACGACGAGGTCCCGGACGACGACTACCTCATGCGCGCCTACCCCGACGTCGTCTCGATCGATTCCAGGGCCGGCGACCTCATCGTCTTCGACGGCAGGGTGATGCACCGCGGCACCCCGCAGGACGGCTCGGCCGCGCGCCGCAAGTACGGCGTCTTCTGGAGCGCGTCCCGCAACGACCAGCGGCAGCTCGACCGGTACATCGAGTACTTCCTGGCCCGCGTGGACTATCTGCGCACCCGCAACCTGCCGTCGGAGGAACTCCAGCGTGACATCGAACGCCACGAGCTGATGCACCGCGTCCGCTTCCCCGGCAGCTACCTCCCGCAGGCGGTCGAGGTACTCCGCCGGCACCGCGTCGTCCTCGCCGAGATGCCGCATGCCGACGCCAGGTGAGGGCGGGCCCGCGCCGTTCCGCTTCTGCGTCGCGACCGGCGGTGCCAGGAGCGTCGAGGAGTGGCGGGAGCTGGCACGCAAGGTCGAGGGCTCGGGGTACGACCTGCTGACCATGACCGATCACATCCACCAGCCGATGGCGCCGTTCACGGCGCTGGCCATGGCGGCCGCGGCCACCACCACGCTGCGGCTCGGCACCTACGTCCTGTGCCAGGACCTGCGCAACCCGGTGATCATGGCGAAGGAGTTCGCGACGCTGGACGTCCTCAGCGGTGGACGCGCCGAGATCGGGCTCGGCGCCGGCTGGCGGCAGAGCGACTACACGCAGACGGGGATCCCGTTCGGCACCCGTCCGGAGCGCTTCGAGCGGTTCGTCGAGTACGTCGAGGTCGTCTGCGCGCTGCTCGCCGGCGGCCCGGTCAGCCATGAGGGGCGCCACGTCTCGGTCGCCGACGTGACGAACCTGCCGGCGCCGGCGAAGCCGATCCCGCTGCTGATCGGCGGGTCACGGCGACGGCTGATCGAGCTGGCGGCCAGACGGGCCGACACGGTGAGCATCGCGCCGAGCAGGCGACCCGACGGCCGCCGGTCGACGTACTGGGACACCGAGATCGACGACCGGGTGCGCTGGGCGCGCGCCGCCGCAGCCGGCCGGCCGGCGCGGCCCGAGATCGACCTCGCCATCCACGAGTGCCGCGTCGTATCGGACCCCGCCGCGACGATCGCCGAGTTCAGCGCCACCTTCGGCGTACGGGAAGACCAGATCGCCGAGATCCCCAGCCTGCTCGTCGGCACGCCCGAGCAGGTCACCGAGACGCTGCTGGCCCGGCGTGAGCGGTGGGGGGCGTCGCGGGTGACGATCCCGGACACCGCGATCGACGCGATGGCCCCCGTCGTCGCCCGGCTCGCCGGCACCTGATCCCGCGCGGCGAGGGGCACCCGCGCGGGTGCCCCTCGCCGGGCCGGGTCGGAAGGCGTCAGGCCAGCCGGTGACGGGCGAGGATCGCCTGCCGGGCGGCGGCCGACGGGCGGTGGAAGTAGAGCAGCTCCCGCGGCGTCGTGACGCACTGCACCGGCCCGGCCAGCACGGCCCCCGCCGTGTCGTCGATGACGACCAGGTCCCGCTCGGCCGCCAGTTCCGGCAGCCGGGCGAGCGTCGCCGACACGGTGGCGTCGTCCACCTCGACCAGCTCGTACGCGGACGGCTCCGGCAGCCTGCCCGCCAGCGCGCGCGCCGCGAACTCCATCCGGATCATGCAGTCCAGCCAGTCGAGGCTGCGGTCGGCCGGGTCGAACGCCCGGCAGATGACCTGCTGGACCGCGACCTCGGCCACGCCACCGTGCTTGTCGACGAAATGGTCCAGGTTGCGGCGCCACTGCCCGAACATCTCCGGCGTGACCTCGCGCTTGCGTTGGTAGGCGAGAGCCCCCGGGTGGAACGCGAACGCCAGCCCCCGGCGGTGCAGCCGGTAGCCCAGCTCGGAGTCCTCCAGGCCCCACCCGAGGAACCCCTCGTCGAAGCCGCCGACCGCGAGAAGATGCTCCCGGCGCACCGACAGGTTGCAACTGAACGCGTAGTGCCAGGAGGTGGCCAGGTTGTTGAAGTTCTGCGAGAACGCCGCCAGTACGCGGTCACGACCGTCCCAGCCGACGACCGCCGGCAGCGCCTCCAGCGAGAACTCCCGGGCCAGGCGCTCGTCGTCGATCCCGCCCGGACCCAGGTCCCCCCGCGGGCCCGCCACCACCAGATCGGCGCGCAGCCGGTGGTAGCGGGCGTGCGCGGCGACGAAGCCCGGCGCCACGATCTGGTCGGCGTCGGCCAGCACCACCACGTCGCCGGTGGCCTTCCCGATCCCGGCGTTGCGGGCGGCCGCCCGGCCGGAGGCCGCGGTGCGCGGCAGGAACACGTACGTCAGCGGGTACGGCAGCTCGAGATCGGCCAGCAGCTCCCCGGTGCCGTCGGTGGAGCCGTCGTCGACCACGATGACCTCCAGCGAGTCGCCGGCGTCGAGCTGGCACAGCGCCAGGCACCGCAGCAGGCGGCGCACCTGCGGACCGGCGTCGTAGGAGGGGACGACGACGCTGAGGCGCAGGGCGGACCCGGTGTCACTGGCGGTCACTTCGGCTCGTCCTCCTTCTCCGTGCCGTCGTTCCACCGTGGCCGCATGGCGTTGCCGTCGGGGTCCCACAGCGCCCGCAGACCCGGCCAGGACTCGATCGCGCCGAAGCCGGCGCGCATCCCCGTCACGCACAGCGGGGTGATCAGCGCGGCCGTGTCGAGGATCCGCTCGCGCGGACACGTCTTGCGCAGCGCGCCGGCGGCGAACGTGCCCAGCGCGAGCCGGGCCCAGGGCGCGGCGTCGAGCTGCTTGTCGAACGTCGTCGGGCCGGCCGGTTCCAGCATGCCGCGGGCGATGACGCCCTGCGTGAAGCTCGTCAGCCAGAACTGGAACAGCATGCTCGGCCCGAATCCGGTCGTGACCGCCTCGGGGTGGTAGTCGAGGTCGCTGGCGAACGCCTCCTCCACCTCGGGCGCCGTCATCCCGGCAGGGAACAAGACCTCGTTGATGTTCATGGTGGACCGCTCCCGCCGACCGAGCGGCTCGTAGTGGCACAGCGACTCGAAGTCGCCCAGGCCCATGTGCGCCACGGCGGGCGGCTCGGCCACGGCGCCGGTGAACGGCTCGACCCCGAGGTCGTGCCCCAGCGGGAACACGGCCGAGTTGCGCACGCCGTAGAACAGGTCGTTGAGCAGGAGGCTCCCCGAGGGGCGGTGCTCGACCAGGTTGGGCACCGCGACGTACGTCCTGCGGCCGTGCTCGCTGAGGAACTCGAAGATGGCCCGGTTGTCGGGCTTGTCGACGGCGTAACGCTCGGCGTACCCCGCGAACTGCCGGGCGAGCGGGGCCGGCATGACCAGGGCCTGGGTCGGCGCCCACGAGTCGATCACCGGGGTCCAGGAGGCGCCGGTGAACGCCGCCAGCCGGACCGCCTGCGAGGTGGCCATCACCCAGTTGCCGTGCAGGGCGACCGCGCCCTCCGGCGCCACCCGCAGAGCCTGGTGGACCGCCGCGGTGAAGCCGTCGCAGAGCTGCACGTCCTCCTGGAGCACGAGGTGGTGGGTGGCGTCCTCGCGTACCGTGCTCCAGGCCAGCTTCGCCGTGCGCAGGGTGGCCGGCCGGCCGCCGGGATCCGGGTCGAGCACGATCTGGATGTCCAGGTCCGGGTGGCGGCGCCGGAGCTGCTCGGCCTGGTGTCGCCGGTCGGGATGGGCCATCACGACCGTCGACAACCTGATCTCACGCACCATGTCGCCTGCGTCCTCCTGCCCAGAGCCGTCACTTGTCGAGAATCTCATTGACTTCTTTCTCTGCCTTGGTGAGCGCGTCTTCGACGGTCTCCTCGCCGCGCACGGCCGCGAGGAGGTGGACCAGGATGGCCCCGGCCAGTTGCGGCCACGACTGGACGGTCGGCGGGTCGATGGCGTGCTCCATCTGCGCGACCGCGACGGCGGGTACGGGATTCTGCGCGTAGAAGCCCTTGAGCTCCTCGATCGTGCTCCGGCGGTTCGGCAGGTAGTTGGAGGCCCTGACGAAGTCGCCGTTCTTCGACGTGCTCAGCAGGTAGGTGATGAACCGGAACCCCGCCTCCTGCACGTTCTTCGGCGCCTTGTTGAACAGGCAGATGTTGGCCCCGCCCATCTCGGCGAAGGTCCCTGCCGGCCCGGCCGGCATCGGCGCGGCCGCCATCTCGAACTTGTCGCCCACACTCTGCCGGATGAAGGACAGCGCGGTGCTGTCCGACACGTACAGCGCGGTCTTGCCGGCGCCGAAGTTGAGCTGGCCGGCGGACGGCTCCGACGACACGCGGATGTGCTTCTTCTGCGCCAGGTCGACCCAGAACCTCAGCGCGTCGCGCCCCGCCGGGGAGTTGAACGCCGCCTTCGTCTGCCCGTCGTCGAGGACCTTGCCGCCGTACGCGTGGACCATCGAGTTCCACACCGACACCATGAACGGCGAGTTGAAGAAGTCGGCCGCCCAGGTGTCGGCCGTGTTCAGCTTCGCGGCGTACTCCGCGAACTGCGCCCACGTGGTCGGCGGCGCGGTGAGACCGGCCTGTCGCAGCAGCCCCTTGTTGTAGTACAGGAACGAGATGTTGCGGTCGAACGGCAGGGTGAGCTGCCGGCCGTCGATCTTCGTGGACTTCAGCAGCACCGGGTGGAAGTCGTCGAGGTCCTGCGCCGTCATCGCGCCGGGCGCGCCGAACATGGTGCTCACGTCCACGAGGCCGTTGGCCTTCGCGTAGGCCGCCGCCCACGACGGCTGGCACGGTGACAGCGTCGGCGGCTCGCCCGCCGAGAGCTGCACCAGGGTCTTCTGCAACAGGGTCGCCGGGTCGGGGTACTGCTGCAACTTGACGGTGATCTCGCTCTGGCTGGCGTTGAACGAGCCGACGATCTCCGTGAGCGACTTGAGCACCGCGCCCTGGTTGGCGGTGCCCACCGTCACGGTGATGCGCCCGTCGGCGGCCTCGTCCCCGCCGCCGCCACAGGCCGACGTCCCCGCCAGCACCGCTACGGCGGTGAGCGCCACCAACCGTCTGACACGCAACGACTGTCTCATCCGTGCTCTCCCATAATCGTCGTCATCGGGCAGCGGACCTCTCCTCCGGCGCGTCACCGGTCATCGCCGCCGTCACCTGGCGGCGGGCCAGCAGGTACACCGTGAGCACCGGCGCGGTCACCAGCACTCCCGCCGCCGCGAGGATCGTCGGCGACGAGCCGGCGTCGACGTTGTTGAAGTACGACAGCGCGACCTGCACCGGCCGCACCGCCTCGTCCGTGGTGAAGATCAGCGGCCACTCGAAGAGGTTCCAGCCGGCGATGAAGCTGATGAGAGCCGTCGCCGCGACCGCCGACCTGCTGCTGGGCAGGGCGATCGTGAAGAGGTACCGCAGGTGCGAACAGCCCTCCACGTAGGCGACCTCCCACAGCTCGCGCGGCAGCGAGAGGAAGCGCTGGCGCATGATGAAGATGCCCAGCGGGCTCGCCATGAACGGCACGATCAGCGCCCAGTAGGTGTTGAGCAGACCCGCCGTGCGCAGCACGGCGAAGTTGGGCACGAAGCTCAACTCGCTCGGCACGACGAACGCCGCGATGACGATGCCGAACAGGATCCGCTTCGCCGGCAGGCGTACGTTGACCAGCGCGTAGGCGGCCAGGCAGGACGTGAGCGTGGCGAGCAGCGTGATCGACAGCGCGACCACGATGGTGTTGGTGAAGTAGCGGGGCCAGTCCTGCGCCGTCAGCACCGCGTCGAAGTTGCGCCACGGTGTGGTGGGCACCAGCGGTGGCGACACCGCCGCGGCCTGGTCCGGCCGGGACATCGAGAGCACGAGCATCCAGTAGACGGGCAGGGCGAAGAGCAGGCAGGTGCCGTAGAGCAGCACGCTGCCGACCCGGTCGCGCCAGGTGCGCGGGCCCCGCAGCCAGGGCGTCACCGGTAGAAGACCCTTCGCTGGCCGAGCGCCGCGCCGACGGCGAGCACGGCCATGATGACGGCCGTCAGCGCGGTCGCCACCGCCGCACCGTAGCCACCGTCGAAGTTCACGAAGGCCTGCTGGTACTGGTAAAGGTTGACCGTCAGCCCGCTCAGCCCCGTGCCACCGGTGCCGGTGGTGAACATGAAGCTGACGACGAACACCTTGAGCGCCACCGACGTGTTGAACACGACCAGCAGGTAGGTGGTCGGGCTGACCAGCGGGAACGCGATGCTGCGCAGCATGCGCCCGGCGCCCGCGCCGTCGACCGCGGCGGCCTCGTAGACCTCGCGCGGGATGCGGCCGAAACTCGACAGGTAGAGCACGAGGCTGAAGCCGGTGCCCTGCCACACCGCGTAGACGGCCATCGCCGGCACGATCCAGCGCGGGTCGCCGAGCCAGTCGACGGGGCCGATGCCGAGGTGGCCGAGCAGCGAGTTGAGCACGCCGTAGTCGCCGTGGAAGATCCACGACCAGGTGAGCACCGTGGCGACCGGCGGCAGCACGTACGGCGAGAAGATCACCGACTCCAGGACGTGGCCGGTGCGGATGCGCCGGTAGAGCGCCCAGCCCAGCACGAAACCGAGCACCGTGGTCGTCGGCACGGTCAGCAGCGCGAAGTAGGCGGTCTGCCGCAGCGCCTGCCAGAACTTCTCGTCGCCTGCCAGCTCGCGGTAGTTGTCGATCCCGACGAAGGTCGGCGAGTCACCGAGCAGGCTCCAGTCGTAGAGCGAGATCACCGCCACGAAGAGGCTCGGCACGACGAAGAAGACGAGCAGCGGCAGCACCGCCGGCGCCGTGAGGAGCAGGCCGAGCAGCGTCTCGCCGTTGCGCCGTCGCCGCTGCCGCGAGGCCGGCCGCTCGGCACGCCGAGGTGTCGGTGGGCGCGGTCGGGCACGCGCATCCAGCTTGGTCATGACGCCCCCCGTACGCATGAACGAGCACCACAGATGCAATGGATCTAAGACTGGGCAATGTCGCTGATGAATAGCTGGTGACATGTGCCATCGGCTCCGGGCGCCGCGCGGAGAAGATCGACGCCCGGGAATCACCTGATCGGCACACTATCACCGTCCCCGCGACTCCGTAACCCGGATTCCGCTCGCCCGCGACCCGCGCGGTCGACGGGCGACAATGGTGCAGCACAGGCGACATTCAATGGCAGAAAATCGCCGATCCGGACGCGGCCCGTCACAGCGACACGGCCCGGATCGAACCGTCGCCGTCGACGCACGACCGTGCGGGTGAGGGCCGAGCGGCAGCCGCCTCGAACCGCACCGACAACCCGGCCAGAGCGGGTGCCGCTCGCCCGGCGGGCGCCCCTGGAGGGGGTGTGGCGGCCCGGCATGGCCCCGGCCCGCGCGCCGGGGCGCACGCGGGCAGGAGCTCGCGGCGCCGGCGGCCCGGGCCGCGCCGGCACCAGACGCGGCACCGGCACCGGTCGCGCCCGGCTCTTTCGTCTATGACGGCATTCGATGGCCGTTTCGAATGTCAAGGAACCGGCATTTCCGTTCCACCATTCGGCAGAGGGTCCTGCACATATAGTCACTCCTCGATGAGCACGTCCTGCGGCGGGGGCTGGACACGCTGCCGAGGTTCGGCAAGGCTAAGGCGGACGCCGGTCTGCCGACGCAGCCAGGCGGGCGCGTCGGCGCAGGCGAACCGAAGCCCGGCAACCGGATCACGGGGTGACGCCATGATTGTTCTCGGTCTCGCTGGCGGCCTGGGTCACGACGCGTCGGCGGCCCTGGTGGTCGACGGACAACTCGTGGCGCTGGCCGAGGAGGAACGCTTCATCCGCCGTCGGCACGCGCAGGAACAACTGCCGGCGGAAGCGAGCGCCTACTGTCTGGCCACGGCCGGGATCACCATGGCCGACGTCGACGTCATCGCCACGAGCTGGCTGGCGACCGACTCCGCCGACGTGCAGCTGGACATGCTGGGCGGCCTGCTCGCGCACCCCTACTTCGCCGGCGGCCGGCGCCCCCGCTGGGAGCAGGTGTCGCACCCGATCTCGCACGCCTCCGCCGCCTACCACACCTCCGGGTTCGACGAGGCGACGATCATCAGCACCGACGGCGTCGGCGACCGCATCTCGACTCTCGTGGCCCACGGTCGCGGCACGGCCATCGAGGTGAAACGCCACTGGCCGATCAGCGAGTCACTCGGCATGTTCTACCTCGGCCTGACCAACTACCTCGGCTTCCGCTTCGGCCAGGAGGGCAAGGTCATGGGCCTCGCCTCCTACGGCGCACCCGACGAGAGCTGGATGCCGTTCGTCCTGCACGACGACGGCGGCTACCACACCGGCCTGAGCCCGCTCGGCGAGGACCGGCCGAACTTCGGCCCGCCGCTGGTGCAGGCGTGGGCGGCCCGCGTGGCCGAGCGCTTCGGTCCGCCCCGCCCGCGACGGTACGCGTACAACCCCGTCAACGCGCGGCTCGAGGTGTCGGCCGAGACGGGCGAATCGCAGCGCCATGTGGCCGCGTCGGGCCAGCGCGCCCTGGAACGGGCGTTGCTGCACCTGGTCGGCAGCGCGGTACGGGAGACCGGCTGCCGCAACGTCGTACTGGCCGGCGGCGTCGGGCTCAACTGCACCGCCAACGGCGTCATCTGGCAGTCGGGCCTCGTCGACCAGCTCGCCATCTTCCCGGCCAGCGGGGACGCCGGCACCAGTGCCGGAGCCGCGCTGGCCGTCGCCGCCGCGGCGGGTGAACGCCCCCACCGGGCGCTGGGCAGCGCCGGCCTCGGACCGCAGTTCGGCGACGACGAGATCCGCACCGTGCTGCGCGACAGGAACGTGCCCTACACCGACGTCGACGACATCGCCGACACCGTCGCCGAACTCATCACCGACGGCCAGGTGGTGGGCTGGTTCCAGGGGCGCGCCGAATTCGGGCCCCGGGCGCTCGGGCAGCGCTCCATCCTCGCCTCACCGCTGCGCCGCCCGATGCACCACCGCGTCAACGCGATCAAGAACCGTGAGCAGTGGCGGCCCCTGGCACCCAGCATGTCCGTCGCCGCCGCCGAGAAGTACCTGGTCGATCCGGGTCCCTCGCGGTTCATGCTGGCCGCCTGCCAGGTGCGCGAGGACAGGCGCGACGAGATCCCGGCCGTCGTGCACGTCGACGGCTCGTGCCGCCCCCAGATCCTCGACGACGACGCCCCGGCGCCGTACCGTCGCCTGCTGGACCGCCTGGCCGCCCGGGGGCATCCCGAGATCGTCCTGAACACCTCCTTCAACCTCGCCAACGAGCCGATCGTGCACTCGCCGCAGGACGCGCTGCGCTCGTTCTTCGGCTCCGGCCTGGACGCCCTGGCCATCGGCTCGATGCTGGTCCGGAAGCCCGTCGGATGACGGCGCCGCAGGAGGGACGACAGGAACCGGGTGGGGTGTCCGGCGACCCGGCGACGCCCCCGGCGGACGGCCACGTGCACAGCGAGTGCTCCTGGGACGCGCCCTACTCGTCGATGGAGCTGGCCTGTCGCCGCGCCGTCGACATCGGGCTGCCGTCGATCGCGTTCACCGACCACGCGGACTTCACGCCGCGCCGCATCGCCGCGGCCGTCACGCCGCCCGAGTGGAAGCGCGGCCTGATCACCGACCGGGTGCTCACTCCCCCGCCGCTGGACGTGCCGCGCTACGTCCGCAGCATCGAGGCCTGCCGGCGGATGTTCCCGGAGCTGCGCATCCTGTCCGGCGTGGAACTGGGCGAACCGCACCGGCACCCGCGGACGGTCGCCGACCTGCTCGGCGGCGCCGGCTTCGAACGCGTCCTCGCCTCCGTGCACACCCTGCCGGCCGGCGCGGGAGCCAGTACGGTCGACGCGGCGCTCGACGTCAGCACGCCCCGCGAGGTCGTCCGCCGTTACCTCGGCGAGGTGCGGCAGCTCGTCGAACGCTTCGACGACTTCCACGTCCTGGCCCACATCGACTACGCCGCGCGGTTCTGGCCACGCGAGCACGCGGAGCACCGGGTGGCCGACTTCGAGGACGGCTACCGTGCCGTGCTGGCCGTACTCGCCGCCAAGGGCAAGGCGCTGGAGGTGAACACCCGCGTCCCCCTCAGCCTCGACATCCTGCGCTGGTGGCGCGACGAGGGCGGCGAGGCGATCACCTTCGGCAGCGACGCGCACCGGCCCGAGCAGGTCGCTCGCGGCTTCGCCGACGCCGCGGCGCTCGCCGCGACGGCCGGGTTCGCGCCCGGCCGATTCCCCGACGACCTGTGGCGGCGCCGCTGATGGCCCCGGTACGCGTCCTGCCCGCCACGAACGCGACCCTCGACGCCTGCGCCGCGGTCGTCGACGCCGGCGGTGTCGTCGCGCTGCCGACCCGCCGCTGGTACATGCTGTGCGCCGACTCCGGCGACGAGGCCGCGTGCCGCGCCCTGTTCGTCGCCAAGGGACGTCCGGCGGCCAAGCCGCTGGCGCTGGTCATGCCGTCGAACGCGGCGGTAGCGGCGCGGTTCGTGCTCTCCCCCGTCGCCGGGCGGCTCGCCACGCGGCTCTGGCCGGGCGACCTGGCCCTGCTCCTGCCGTGGCGGCGCGCCGAGGACGCCGAGCGGCACCCGTGGCTGGGCAGCGGCACCGCGATGGTCACCCGCGACCCGTGGCTGCTGGGCGGCCTCGCGGCCCGTACGCGCAACCCGCCCGCGACGACGGTCGTCAGCCGCAGCGACGGACGCACGCCGGCCGAGCGTGCGCCCGCCCTCGCCCCGGCGGCCGTCCTGGCTTTCGTCGAGGCCCACGACGCACCGGTGGAGTTGGTCGTCGACGGCGGGCTGTGCCCGCTCGGCGTCGGCCTGACGGTCGTGGACTGCTCGGCGGAGCCCACCGTCGTGCGCGCCGGCGCCGTGCACCCACGCGCGGTCGAGACGGCGCTGCGGGAGCCGTGAGCCCGTTCACGAACGCTTGCGGACGCTCCAGATCACGTCGATGGGCCAGCGGCTCGTCCACTCCGCCGGCCGGTCGCCGAACGTGGTCCGGGCGTCCGCCGCCGGGGGCTCCTCGACGAGCCGTTCGACGACCAGGCCGTGCACGCCGAACAGCCGCACCCACTCGCCGTAGCCGAGGACGAAGTCGACGGCGTCCGGCGCCACCCGCCGCATGTGCAGCCCGAAGTACGCCTGGCGCAGCTGCCCGGTGAGGGTGCGGCTCTCGTGGTCCCAGCACATGGCGAAGAGCGGCGAGTTGGTGCAGAAGGCGAGCTGCCCGCCGGGACGCAGGACCCGGGCGAGCTCCGGCACGGTGCGGTACGGATCGGCCCACGACATCCCGCCGTAGTCGGAGAAGGCCACGTCGAACGAGGCGGCCGCGAACGGCAACCCGTGCGCGTCGGCCTGCACGAGGGCCGGCCGGCGTACGGGGTCGCCCCGGCCGTGTCGGCCGGCGTGGCGCAGCTGGGCCAGCGAGATGTCCAGGGCGACCACCCGGGCACCGCGCCGGGCCAGGGACCGCGCCCAGTGCGCGGCCCCGCAGCCCAGCTCCAGCACGTCTCGACCCGCGACGGGATCCAGCACCCGCAGCTCGTCCTCCGGGCGGCGCCACAGGCCCCACGCCTCGGCGGCCGAGCGCAGCAGTTCGCCGTGCTTCTGCTGGTAGCCGTCGCTCCACGTGTCCCACGTACGCCGGTTGCCGCGGGCGATGTCGCCGCTCGGAGGCCGGGCGCTCACCCGGCGCCGCCGCCCGCCGCCGGTTCGTAGACGACCGGGAAGTCGGGGTGGTCGAGAACCTCGAACGGCTTGATGCCGCGCTCCGCGATGGTCGGCGACGGCACGCCCATGTAGACCGCGTCGGCGGGGAGGAAGGACGGCCGGTACACCCACCGGGCCTGGGTGCCGACGTTGGCGTCGGTGCCGTGCACCACCCAGCTGCAGTGCGCCATCACGTCACCGGGCTCGAACGACATCTCCTCGGACATCCGGCAGGACCGCAGCCGCGGCGCGAGGCGGTAGGCCTCGTCGAGGTCGACGCAGGCGCCGCCGCGCCACAGCGGCCCGAGCTTGTGCGAGCCGGTCAGGTACCGCACCGCACCCTGCTCCGGCGACACGTGGTCCAGCGGGATCCAGAAGTAGATCCACGACCGGTCGGTGGGATTCTTGTCCTGGTGCCAGCCCAGCGCCTGGCCCCGGTCCTGCCGCTGGCTCAACGGAAGCTTGACGAGCAGGATGTCGTCGAAGAAGCGCTGCGCGTGGTCGCGGCCGAGCAGCAGGGCGGCATTGCGGCCGAGCTGCCTGGACAGCACCACGCGCTCGTAGAGGTCGTCGACCTCCGACGGGCTGCGGAAGGACTGCGACGCGGGCGAGGTCTCGAAGTCGAAGCCGAGGCGTTCCTCGTTGGCGTCCCCGTTCGGCCCCATGAGCTGCTGCGCCCGCCGCAGCAGCGAGCCGACGAGGGCCGGGTCGATCAGCCTCGGCAGGCGGACCCAGCCGTCCTCCCAGAACCGTTCGATCTCCGCTCGGGTGACCTCCCTGATGCCCGGAACGTCGGTGCCGGCCGACCGTGGCGCCGTGCCGGTACCCTCGGCGTGCTGAATGCTCATAGCGTTCCCCTGCGATGTCGTCGTCTCTGGCGTCGGGCGGCCCCGGGCTCAGAACTCCCGGTGCGGTCCCTGCAAAGCCTTGTACTCGGGGTGGGCGCCGAACAGCCGGCGCAGACCGAAGCGGGTCTCCTCCAGGGTCCAGAACCCCGGCTTCTCGATCGACTCCGCCAGGTCCCACGGGCGGTAGCGGCCGATCAGCCCGCCCATGACCCGGAACACCTGCCCGGTGATCCAGCCGGCGTCGGCGGAGGCGAGGTACGTCGACAGCATCGCGGCGTGCCTCGGCGAGCTGGCGTCGCCCGCGTCGTGCGACTCGGTGGTGCTGGCGCCGACGTGCCGCGCCATCCGGCCCCGCACGTTCGCCGCGTTGACCGCGTTGACGGTGACGCCGTACGGGTACATCTCGTGCGCGAGCTCCAGCGTCATGCCGGCGATGGCGCCCTTGGCGGCGGCGTGGGTGACGCCCAGGTCGGGGCGGCCGACGAGGCCCGTGGCGGCGGTGAAGGTGATCAGCGCGGAGGGGGAACCGGCCCGTTGCGCGCAGTTCGCCCGCCACCGCCGGCAGGCCGCCGCCCCGACGAGGTACGTGTGGGTGGCGTGCGACTCCAGCACGTTGCGCCAGTCGTCGATCGTGGTGTCCCACACCGGGCTGGTACGCAGCGTGCCGGCGGCCGCGACGACCGCGTCGACGTTGCCGTGCGTGGCGAACAGGTCGTCGACCAGCTCCTCCACCTGCTCGGCGTCGGTGACGTCGCAGAACCGGCCCTCGATGCTGCCCCGGTCGCCGGACTCGGCCGCGAGCCGTTTGGCCACGTCCGTGGCGACGGCCGTGTCCTGGCCGACGCCGTCGACGCTCGTGCCGTTGTCGGCGATGACGACGGTCGCGCCGAAGCGGGCCGCCTGCACGGCGACGGCGCTGCCGATGTCGCCGGCGCCTCCGGTGACCAGGACCACCCTTCCCGCGAGATCGATCGGTACGGACAGCGGCGTCAACTTCATGCGTCTTCACCTGTGCCTTTCGTGGAGGGGGTCACACAGCGGGCGGGACTGCCCCGGCTACGCCGGGTCCTGCACGGTGCCGTCGGCGCGGTACCAGGTCTGTGCGCGGTAGGCGCCGAAGCTGAGGCTGCGCGCGGCGAGGCGCCGCCCCTCGGTCACGATCCCCGCGTGGTGGGCGATGTCGCTGTCGAAGAGGATGAGCGTCCCGGCGTCGCCCAGCACCGCGACGCGGTGCTCGTGCAGCTCGGCGGGCAGCACCCGCGCGTCGTCGTCGCTCGGCACGACGTGGCGCTCGCGGTTGTCGCGCTGGAGTTCCCGCGTCAACAGGTGCGAGCCGGGCACGCAGTGGAACGGGCCGTTGTCCGGCCCCACGTCGGTCAGGTAGACGAACGACTTGAGGTGGCGCATCTTGTCGTAGTGCAGTTCCTGCACCCGGGTGCTGCTGCCGACCACGTCGAGGATCGCGTAGACGGTGCGGCTGAAGATGTACCCCTCGCCGAAGAAGCCGCTGACCACCGCCTCCAGTTCGGGGCGGGCGAAGGCGGCGGTGAGCGTCGGGAACTGCGCGGCGTCCATGTCGGCGCGTTCCATGCGGACGGACTGGCCGAGGGAGTACTCCTCGTGGTGCGCCCAGGGCGGGGTCCGCTCGAACAGCTCATGGCACTCCCGGGCGGCCGCGGCGGTCTCCCGGGCGTCGAGGTAGCCGGGCACGAGCACCACGCCGTCCTTCTCCAGCACGTCCAGGACCGCCGGGACGTCGTGGACGGCGGCGCGCTGGATCGTCTGGTCCTGCTGCGTCGTCATGTTCAGCCTCCGTTGTGAGATCGTTGCCGGCGCTCAGCTGCCGGCCAGCCGTTCGATCACCGGGCGGACGAGGTCCAGATGCGCGTCGCGGAACACGTGGTAGCTGATGCCGGTACGCGCGCGGCGCTCCCACAGCAGGTCCGCCAGCTCCTGCGGGTCGCGGCCCAGCAGGTGCTCCGGGGTCTGCCGGGCGGTCGTGTCGCTCACCCCGGTGGCACCGACGTGCTCGTCCAGTTGCCGCTGCGCCTCGGCGCCGGTACCGGCCCGTACGACGAGGACGTGCAGCTCGACGTCGGCGGCGCGCGCGCCGAGGTGCTCGCGCAGGACGGCGGCCTTGCGCTCGATGGACTCCAGCGACGCGTCGTCGGCGATCTGCCGTGGCGTGGAGCCGGCCGACATGCTGCGGGAGAAGCTGACGATGTCGGCCGTACGCGCCGCGAGCCGCAGCATCCGGTCGCCGCCCGCGCCCACCAGCAGCGGCACCCGGGGACCGTCGAGGCCCCGCAGTCCCTGCACCGTGTAGTGCTTGCCGTCAAACGTGAACGGCTCGGCCGCCCAGCTCCTGCGCAGGATCTCGATCGCCTCGGTGAGGCGGTCGACGCGCAGCCGCCCGGGGTCCATCGGGATGCCGAGCTGCTGGTAGTCACGCTCCATCCAGCCGGCGCCGACGCCCAGCTCGAACCGGCCGTCCGACAGCAGCGCGAGCGTCGTCGCGTCGCGGGCGAGGAGCGCCGGGTGCTGGAGGTCGTTGTTGTGCACCAGGGTCGTGACGGTCAGCGACGTACGCGCCGCCGCGTCCGCCAGCGCCACGAACGGGGCGAACTGCGGGGTCGTGTGCAGCGGGACGTGCAGCGCGGTGAAGCCGCCGTCCACCACCCGCGCCAGCAGGTCGTGCCACGCCGCGCGGGTCGGGGCGCCCTTGGTCAGCACCCCGAACCGGAACGGGCGTACCGGTGTGTTCATAGCCGCCTCACCTCGTAGGACAGGTCGGTCGGAAGCAGGGGCCCGGGGTCGGCCCCCGGCGGCTTCAGCAGCGTCGCCGGCAGCGCACAGCCGGCGGCGCGCAGTTCGCTCAGCAGCGACCACCGGGTGAGCCCGTTGGCCGCCAACGTGTCCCACGGCGTCGCTCCCCAGCGCTCGCGGTAGCCCAGCCACGCCGTGGGCGCCGGGCGTACGGCGCAGTAGACCGCCGCGAGGTGGTGTGCCGCCACCCAGGACACGCACACGGCGGGCCTGGGCGGTGCGAGGGCCTCCCGCACCGCGGCCAGCGTCGCGCCGTCGAGGCGGCCGGGTTCCACCAGCGCCACCACGCCGATCCGTACGCCGTGCGGCGCGGCCAGCCGCATCGCGGCGAGTGCCTCGGTCACGGCCACGTCGCCCACCGCCAGGATCGTCGCGTCGTCGGCGCCGGCGCCACGCAGCCGCATCCCGACCGCCGGGCCGCCCGGGTCGGGCGGGTCGAGCAGCGGCTGCTTCGAGCACACCACCGTGGCGACGACGTCGCGGTCGTCGAGCAGGTCGTCGAGCCGGGTCGCGGCGGACCGCGCGCCGGTCGGGAAGACCACCCGCACCGGGCAGTCGCCGCCGCGGGCCAGCAGCGCGCCCGCGAGGTCGGTGTTCTGGTGCGTCGGCGCGTTGCCCCAGCCGAGGCTGGTCAGCACCACGGCGAGCGGCGGGCGGCCGGCGGGCGGCCGGGCCGTGAGCAGCTTCAGGTACTGGGCGAGCTGGGTGGCCAGCAGCGGCGCGAACGCCTCGTAGGAGACCACCGCCGCGGGCGTGCCGGCCTCGGTGAACCCCCACGCCCAGGCGGAGCAGAGTTCCTCGGCGAGGACCTCGGTGACCAGGCCGGCGGCGAGGCAGCGGTCGAGGCGGTTCGACGCGCCCTCGTCGGGTGACAGCACCCGTACCGCCCGCCGCGCCAGCACCCGGTCGACCTCGCGCATCGGCGCGGTGCCGGCCGGCGGTGGCGTACGGGCCCCGGCGCGGGCCGGGGGGTCGGTGCCGATCTCGGTGCGGATCCGGTTCGCCAGGCGCCGGACGTGGGCGGCGACGCCGCCGTCGGCACCGATCACCGGCGGGTCGTTGAGCGCGCCGAGCCACGTGCGCACGTCGTCGCGCAGCGCCGCGTCGGCGAGGTCCAGCCCGGCCGGCTTGTGCGCGTGGTGGCCGCGGAACGGTTTCCCGCCCAGTTCGGCGGGGGCCGGCCAGCCCTTCTCCGTGACGCTCAGCCACACGACCGGCTCCCCGGTCCCGGCCAGTTCCCAGGCACGTCGCGCGGCCCGCGCGGCGTCGTCGCCGCGCGGGCCGCTGCCGAGCACGGTGTAGCCCATGCCCCCGAGCAGCCCGCGCAGACGCTCCGGCGAGAACCGGGCGGCCGAGCCCATCCGGGCGCCGTTGACGTTGACGACCGGCAGCCAGCAGGCCCCGTCCGCCGGGCGGAGCACGTCGTGGTGCGCGAACGCGGCCAGCGCCGCCGGGGTCTCGCACTCCCCGTCGCCGACCACGACCGCGACGCGCAGCCCCGGCCGTGCCGCGGCGAGACCCTGGGCCACCCCGAGCGCCGGGCCCAACTCCCCGCCGACGTACGGCACATCCGGCTCGCCCAGCAGCTCCGACGGGTCGCCGCCCGGTGCGCCGTAGCGCCGGATGGCGGCGCTGACCTCGGCCGCGGTGCCGCCCCGACGCAGGACCTGGTGCGCGAACGTGAAGCTGCCGGCGTGCCCGGTGCCGACGACGAGGAGGAACCCGTCGTCGTCGCACTCCTGGGCCAGGTGCGCTGTCACCCAGGCGATGCCGGGGTTGCAGCCCCAGTGCCCCACCGCGCGGGACCGCTGCGGCTCGCCCGGCGGCGGCCAGCTGAGCCCGGTGGCGTGGCTGAAGGCCAGCAGGCAGGCGGCGCGCCAGTAGTCGGCCGCCGCGCCGCCGGCGGGCGCGTCGACGTCTCGGAGCTCCTGCCCGGCGGCGACGCCGTCGATCGCGGTCACCCCGTGCCGCCTCCCCCACCACCGCGGCGCGCGACGATCACGTCGGTGTGCTCCACGGTGGGGAACCCCTCGTCCGGCACGATGTCCCGCAGCCGCCGCGCGAGTTCCCGCCGGAACTCGGGCAGCCGTTCACCGAGCTGCACCGGGGACGCGTACGACGTCGACAGCTGCTGCCCGATCACCTCGTCGACCGACAGCAGCCGGTGCGTGGTGAAGCGACGCTGCTCGACGACGTGGAACGCGGAGTCCGCCAGTACCTGCTGGTGGGTGCGTTGCGGATGGCTGTAGGTGCCGCTGCCGGCCCTGCGGCGCGGCCCGAGGAACTGCGTGACCACCTCGCGGGTCACCTCGACCCAGGGCCCCTGCAACGTGCCGTCGCGCGACCAGATGCTCGCCGAGCCCGACACCAGGGCCACCCCGCCGTCGGGCTCCACGACCCCGTCGAGGAAGGCCAACACGCCGTCGCGGTCCATCCAGTGGAACGAGGCGCCCATCGTGCACAGCCGCATCGTCGGCAGGTCGCTCGCGCGCAGGTCCTCGGCCCGCGCCACGAGCCAACGGATCTCGCCGGCGAGGTCGCCGGGGACCCCCCGGGCCCCCTCGTCGACCATCTCCGGGTCGGGGTCCACGGCCCAGACCCGGCAACCGGCCACCGCGAGCGGTACGGCCAGCTGCCCGGTGCCGCAGCCGAGGTCGAGCACCGGCGAGCCGGCGCCGAGCCGGAAGACGTCCACCAGGTGGTCGATGGCCGCCGCCGGGTACGGCGGCCGGTACCTGGCGTAGTACGCCGCCGTGCCGGCGAACAGGTCCTGGTCGTAGGTCGCGCTCTCGTGCCGGTTCATCCGACTCCGCCTTTCCCGCGATCTCTGAGGAAGAGCACCAAATCGGCCATTCTCTCGGACACCGCCGTGCTGGAGCGGGCTTCCCGGATCATCGCCAGCGCGTGTCGGCGATCCGAGGCGGAGAGCACGTCCAGGCTCAGTCCCTCCGCGTCGAGCAGCGCCCTGAGCTCGGCGGGCGCCTGGTAGGGCCGCCGGTCCCGGGGCAGGTGCAGCCAGGCCAGGTCGGGCAGCGCACCCGAGGCCGCCACGACCGCCGGCGGCAGGGCCCGGCGGCGTACGACCACGGCGGCGGTGCCCGCCGCGCCGGCGGCGAGGCGTACCCGGGCGCGGGTGACCCGTACGACCAGCGGGGCCAGGTGCGGGGCGACGATCATGTCGCGGCCGGCGAAGTGCTCGCGCCGGCCGGCGACCACCGCCGCGGCCTCCTGCGGCCGGGCACCGGCGGCGCGGAGCTGGGCGGTGAGTGCCGCCGTCGCCGTGCCGTCGCCACCCACCAGTCGGGTCTGCAACCCGGCCGCCTCCGGTGCCCGCTGGTCGGCCGCGAGGTCGTCCCCGACGACCAGGGCGGCGCGGGCGTCGACCTTCTCCTCCTCCCGCAGCCTGGCCCAGAAGCGCGGGTCGTCCTTGACCATGCCGTAGCCGCGCGACTCGACGACGGTGTCGATGTGGCGGGCGAGCGGCTCCGGCAGCGGCGGGGTGCCCGGGCCGGCGTTCGTCGCGACGATCACCCGCCAGCCCAGCCGGGCGGCCGTGTCGAGCAGTTCCTCGGCGCCGGGCAGGATGACGGCGTCGCCGGGGTCGTCGGTCAGCTCCGCGAGCACCGCCGCGCGGGCCCGCGGGTCGAGCGGGCCGAGACGCCGCAGGCACGCGTCGGGGTCGGGCGCCGTCAACACCGCGGCCCGCACCTCGGCCTCGGGTCGGTCGTCGCCGGCGGCGCGTACCGCCCGCACGACCCGTCCGGCCAGGCCGGGGCGGGTCCGGGTGACGAGGGTCCCGCCCGCGTCCACGATGAGCACCGGCTGCCGGTCAGACATCCGTCAGGTCCAATCCGAGGTCCGTACGCAGGTCGCCGCCCCATCCCGGGGCGGTCGGCACCGGCAGGGCGCCGGCGGGTCCGGGGACGGGCGCCCGCGCGAGGTGGTGGCAGCGCCGTGGTTCGAGCAGCAGGTGCAGCTCGATCACGTCGATCGGCACGCCGATCGCGGCCAGGTGCAGGGCCGGTAGCAACCCGCCGCCGTGCGGCGCGCAACGCGCACCCGCCCGCGCCGCGGCCCGGACGATCGCGAGCAGGCTCATGAGGCCGCCGCAGAAGACGGCGTCCGGCTGCCAGACGTCCACCCGGGCGGCCCGCAACTGCGCCGCGTCGGCCGCGCCGTAGCAGTGCTCGCCCGCGGCGTGCGCCACGCCGAACTCGCCGGGTCGCGCCCGGTCCACCTCGTCGGGGTGGTACGGCTCCTCCACCCAGGCGAGGCCGCCGGCCAGGGGCGCGCAGGCGGCGCGGACCCGTTCCGGGCGCCACCTGCCGTGGAAGTCGACCGCGAGGCGCCCGGGGCCGTGGCGGCGTACGAAGTCGGTGGTGACGTCGATCAGGTCCGGCCCGAGCACGACCGGATCCCACTTCTGCACGGCGTACGTCTCGGCCACCGCGTCCATGACGGCCGCGACCCGGGCCGCGTCGCCGCGTACCCCGAAGCACGTCGCGTAGGCGGGCACCCGGTCGACGACGGCCGTCGGCGCCAGCAGCCGCCAGACCGGTTGCCCGGCCCGCTTGGCCGCCAGGTCCCACAGCGCCAGCTCGATCGCGCCGACGGCGACGGCGAGCAGCCCGGTGTGCGCGTGCCGGGTCGCCCGGCGCAGCAGCCTGCCGAAGCCGACGGGGTCCGCCTCGGCGGGCAGCCGGGGCAGCGCCGCCGCCACCAGGCCGGGCACCTGCCGGGCGGCCGCGTCGTCGATCGGCCCCCACCAGCCCCAACGGTCGCCGTCGCTGACGCCGACCAGCCAGCCGCGTACCGCGTCGGTGCGCACGTCCGGGCGCACCGCGGCGTGGTGGGCCCGCGGCGCCGGGGCCGGCAGGCCCAGCTCGCGCAGCGCGACCCTGACGACCGGGACGGCAGGCGTGTCCGGCGCGTCCCGGCCGGTGTCGGCGGCGACGAGGTCGGGCGTGGGGCTCACACCCGCGGCCCCGCCACGGGCCGGCCGGCGAACCGCGAGTACCACAGCGGCCGGTAGTTCTCCCACGAGCGCGGCGCCAGGCCGGTCGGCTCGAACACGGTCTCCAGTTCGCCGCGCAGCCTGAGGTAGTAGCGCAGGTCCTCGGCCTCGCGGTGCCGCGCCCGCCGCATGTAGTCGTTGTGCGCCTGGTACACCTGGATCCGCGGGAACGTGCCGACGTGCGGCGCGAGGTAGGACAGCCCGCTCAGGGCCCTGTCGTAGGAGTCGAGCCCCGCGACGTAGGTGAAGTCGCACAGGATGTCGAGGTCGCGGCAGTCGTCCATGATCTCGGCGGAGCGCTCCAGGGTCAGCGACGCCTTGGTGTCCTTCAGCAACAGCGTCCGCCGTTCGAAGCACTCCAGCGTCAGCGTCAGGTGGAACGGGCCGCACTCCTCGCGCAGCCGTACCAGGTCGTCGTGGTCGCGCAGCACCGACGAGAGCAGGTGCAGCCGGCCCTTGAAGCCGTACCGGTCGGCGGCCCGGCGCAGCGCCGACATGTGCTCGATGGCCATCCCCGGGTAGTGGAAGCACCCGCTGCACACGGTGATGACCTCGGCGTGGCTGAGGTCCGGCCAGCCGTTGTCGGCCTGTAGCCACTCCAGCAGCTCGGTGAGCTGGCTCTCCGACGTCAGCGTGTCGTCCGAGGCGTCCTCGATGACGTTGGGGCAGAACATGCAGCCGGTGCACCGCGACCGCGAGTGGGTGTTGAGGGTGATCGACCGCCCGCCGGCGCGCAGGTAGGTCAGCACCACGTCGTCGTTCTCGAGCGCGACGACGTCGGCGACCGGCTCGCCCTCGAACAGCAGCGCGCCGTCGAGGACCTCGAACCGGGACTGCTCGTTGTCGAACGGCAGGATGATCTGCCAGACCTCGTCCGAGCCGACGGGCCTGAGCTGCATGCGGGCCCGCGGGTAGTCGCGCAGCGGGCGGGCGCCCTCCGCATTGGCGGCGATCAGCGCGACGTCCACGAACGGCACGTCGAACTCCTCGGACAGGGCTCGCAGCTGTTCCACCGCGGAGCTCATCGCCATGCTGGTCACCATCCGCCTCCGATCTTGGTCGGGTGTTCGATGCCGTTCTGGCCGGGCGCCTCACCGAGGGACACGGTCCCCAGGTCGGCCACGGCCCCTTCCAGGTGGGCGCCCGCGAGCCGGGCGCCTTCCTTCATGGAGAACAACCGCGCGTCGACGGCCGACACGAGGATGCGGTAGGCGCTGCGGGCGTGCTGCGGTTCGAGGGTGCAGCGCTCCAGGGTGGCCAGCGCGAAGCTGCACGGCCGTGGGGAGGACACCTTCAGGTCGTGGCACAGGCTGTGGATCTTCTGGAGGAACGCGTCGTGACTGAGCCCGGCCGCGGCGACGATGACCTCGTCGCCGCCGAACGTGCCGCAGATGTGGAAGTCGACGTCCTTGAGTTCCAGCGCCGCCCACTCGCTGGTCAGTGCGCCGATCGTACGCATGCAGGCGTTGCCCGCGAGGTGTCCGAAGCTGTACGGGTCGACGGCCCGCCGCTCCATCACGTACTCGCGCAGCCCGTCCACGTCGCCGATCGCGATGTGCATCTCGTCGGCGGCCAGGGTCGGCAGCATCTGGATCAGGTACTGCTCGAAGGAGGGGTAGGCGACGAGTGAGGTGAGCGGGTCGCAGTAGAGCACGCCGCGCTCCGTGCCGGCAGGGGTCTCCCCGACGCGGAGGTAACTGGTCTGATAGGCCGGGTTCGTCACGCCATCTCTCCTGACCGTCCGTCCGGCGGGTGATTGGTTGCCCGCACGCCGAGAAGCTCCAGCGAGTCGAGGAGCGGGGCCGCGGCGTCGACGCGCTGCCGCGGGTCCGGGACGTCCACCGGCAGCATCCCGAGGCGCTCCACGAGCTTCTCGGCCCAGAGGTTCTCCTTGACGGACAGTCCCGGGACGAGAGGGGTGTGGTAGTCCGTCTGCCACAGCAGCAGCACGGCCCGGTCGTTGCGCAGACGCACCTCGTCGAGCGTCCGCCGGTGCAGCTTGCGGGCGGTCGTGTGGTCCATGCCCGCGTGGGTCCAGCCGGAGTCCGGATCCTCGAAGTCGTCGACGTGGATGCCGAGACGCTCGGCGTCCTGCCAGACCGGCATCGTCTCGTCCGTCATGGAGAAGACCGAGAGCATGAAGTGGCCGGTGTACTCGCCGGCGAGGAACTCGTGCGTGAGTTCGTAGTCCTCGGGAGCCTCGCCCGGGTAGCCGACCATGAACGAGCACCGGTACTTCACCGGCCCGTCGGAGAGCGCCTCGTGCGCCCGCCGGTTGTGCTCGGCGCGTACCTGCTTGTGCATCAGGTCCAGCGACTTGGGGCTCATCGACTCGAAGCCGATCGACAGGGTGGCGCAGTGCGCCTCGGCGAGACGGTCGACGGTCTCGCGCCCGGTGATCACGTTCGCCCGGGTGTACGCCTCCCACGTCACGTCGACGGCCGGCAGCAGGTCCAGCAGTTGCCGCATCCGCCGCGGCGGGACGGTGAAGGTGGAGTCCATGGCCCGGATGTGGCCGGCGCCGTTGAGATCGTGGTACCGCGCCCAGTCGGCGGCGATCTTCTCGGCCGACTTGTACCGCCACCGTGGGGACGCCATCGGAAACGAGCAGAACCGGCAGGAGAAGGGGCAGCCCCGCATCGACTCGTAGGGCACGACCGGGCGTTGCAGCCTGCCGAAGCCCGGCGACGGGTACGCCTCCAGGTCGATGTAGCGGAACGACGTCTGCCGGTGGGTCCCGGGGCCGGTGCGCACCACCAGGTTCGGCACCTCGTCGAGCTCGCCGCGCCCGTCGAGCGCCGCGAGCAGCAGCGGGATCGCCTCCTCGCCGTCGCCGCGGACGATGATGTCGACCTCGGGGTGCACCCGCATGATGCGGTCGTACTTCAGGTTGCTGTACTGCCCGCCGAGCACCACCAGGGCGCCGCCGCAGCGTTGCCGGATCCAGTCGAGCGCCCGGGTCAGGGTGCGGCGGTCGCAGATGAACGTGGTCGACAGGAACACGACGTCGTGGTGCGCGGCCGGTTCGCGGTTGAGGTCCCAGACGTCCAGCAGGTCGAGGATCTCGAACGGCCGCTCCGCGGCGAGCAGGATCGACTCCAACGTGTACGACGTCAGGTGTGGCACCGCGCCGCGCTTGGGCCGCAGCAGCGGGCTCCAGCGCGCGCCGTCGCGGTAGCGCAGGTCGGTCAGGCGCAGGCCGCCGAGGGGGTGCCGGGGGTACTCGGGCGCCAGCGGGTGCGTGCCGCCGCGGTCGAACATCGTGCCGTGGTAGTAGGAGCTGTTCTTGAAGTACGGCCCTTCGCCGGCGAGGACCAGGACGGACTTCTTGGTCGTCGCGCGCTGCGTGGGTGTCGTCAAAGCTCACCACCTCGTCGGTCTTCGCCTCGCCCGTCCGCGTCGGTCGGGCACGCACGGTGCACTCGTCGTTGTGAACACCGCCGTGGCGCGGGCCGGGCCTTCCATGAGACCGCGCCGGCCACAATTCGTCCTCGTTACGGCCTGACCAGAGCGTCCCGACGCATTTCCCGCCATCGGCGTGAGCGCCACACGGCGCCGACGATCACAACGCGTCTGTCGGACGTTCGAATGGGAGCGCCCAGGGCACGCCACGCCCGCGACCGCAATTTCGTTCACTCCCCGTTTGTGATCCTGCCGGTGCTTTCTTCGGGCGGCGGCTCCACCAACAGCAAACCCGCTGACGCGGACGACTGTCAAGACCGTCGAGTGAAGAACGTCTATGGTCATGGGAATCGCCACCAAGTGAAAAGCGATCTTCTCACCTTGCGAGAAGCCGCGCGTCGCCGTGGACGACCGGCGCCAGCGCCTCGTCTCGAAGGTGCTCGCGCCGGGCGGCGGCCGCCTCGCCGGCCAGGACGCACCGCTCCGTACGCACCCGGATCGCCAGCGACCGCCGGGGCTGCGCGGACCGGTTCGGCCCGCTGGCGTGCAGCGTGTCGCGCTGGTGCAGGGCGAGGCCGCCCGCGGCCACCTCGGCCGTCACCTCGCTCCAGCGGAAGCCGTCCGGCAGCGGGAGGCCGGTACGGGCGGGGTCCAGATCGGTCCGGAACAGGTCCGCGCGACCGAGCGGGCCGAGCCGCTGCGAGCCGGGTACGTACCGCAGCGGCGACGCGTCGGCCGAGACGGCGGAGAGCGCCAGCCAGACCGTGAAGATGTCGCCGTGCCAGTACGGCGCGAAGGGGCCGTCCTGGTGCCAGCCGATGTTGCCCACCGGCGCCTCGTCCGTCGGGCGCTTGATGAACAGGTCCACCGCCCAGACCTGCAACGCCCGGGCACCGGTCACCGCGGCCGCGAGCCGCCAGATCCCGGGATGCGCCACCAGGCGGCGCAGCACGTGGCTGCAGTTGTGCGGTTCGGCGATCTTGACCAACCGCTGCGGTCCGTCGCCGCGCTCGCGCTCGCGCAGCTTCGGCGCCAGGCCCGTGTCGCTCTCCCCCGCGGCGACGGCCTCCGCGGCGACGGTCGCCTCGTCGAGGACGTCCTGCGCGACGACGGGCGGCGCCACGCAGAACCCGTCGTCACGGTACCGCCGGCGGAGCATTTCCACGTCGAGGACGTCACGCATGCGGATTCCTTTGCGGGATGGATCGTCACACCGCCGAGCGCGTCATTGTGATCGCGTGGTCCGCGGGTGCGGTGGCGGCGACCGGGCACAGGACCGACAGGTGCCACGAATGCATGGCGAGCACTCCTCGCCACAGGGGCACAGCGACATCCTAAAGACAGGAATGATCGACAGGAAGCGCTCTCACGTATCGAGAATGATCAGTTGAAGTTCGAATGGGGAACGCCTAGGGTTGCGTACCGTGCCGCCCGCCGGGATCGTCCGAGGAGCGCTATGACAACATCCACCGACGGCACCACGACGCTACGTCTGGTGCAGATCTCGGACACGCACCTGTCCCGCTGGGACGGCCCGTTGCGCCGCAACTTCCGTACGCTCGCCCGGTTCGTCAACGAGACCCTGCGACCGGATCTCGTCGTCCACGCCGGCGACTCGGTGCTGTCCAACCCGGACTCCGAGGAGGACTACCGCGCGGCCAGGGAACTGCTCGGCCTGATCGACGCGCCCATGCTCCTCATCCCCGGCAACCACGACGTGGGCGAGCCGTACGAGCGCACCTGGTGGACCGCCACGGCCGAGCGCCTGGCCCGGTACCGTCGCCACTTCGGCCCGGCGCCGTGGCTGCACTGGTTCGGCGACGTGGCGCTGATCGGGCTCAACAGCCAGATCTTCGGCACCGGCCTGCCGGAGGAGGACCAGCAGTGGCGGTGGTTGGCCGATGTCGCGCCCTCGGTCGAGGACCGCGCCGCCGTGTTGTTCCTGCACAAGTCCTTCTGGACCGGCTACTGCGGCAGCGACGGCCGGCAGGGCGCGATCGACCCGGTCGACCGGGACCGCGTCCTCGACACGCTGCGCGCGGCGCGACTGCTCGGCGTCTCCAACGGCGACGTCCACCGCTACCGCAAGACCTGGCACGGCGCACAGTTCGAGCTCTGGGGGCCCTCGACCGCGTTCCTCGTGCACCGCGAGGAGACCGAGAAGCTACCCGCCGGGCTGGAGCAGCTCGGCGTCGTGCTGTTCGAGTTCACCGGGGAACGGGTCAAGGCCACGTTCCAGACCACGCCCGGGCTCGAGGAGGTCGAGGTCGGCGGGTTCGAGGAGTCCCGGCTCATCCGCAGCGAGATCGCGGCGGCGATGCGACAGGCGCAAGGCGCGGCCACGCCGTGACGTGACGCCCCGCGGCCGCGGCGTCGACCTGGCCGCCCCGGGGCGGCGGTCAGGTCACCGCGCCGCCGCCCGGGAGGCAGGACCGGCGACGATCGGGCGATCAGTCCAGCGGCTTGCGCCAGTACCAGATCTCCGTGTCCGGCAACTGCTCGGCGAACACGCCGTCGGGCGAGACCTCGCGCAGCAGCGCGCGCAGGTCGCGCTCGAACTCGTCGAGGCGCTCGCCGTACAGGTGGGGCGCGGAGTCCGACCGGGAGAACACCCACGCCACGACGTCGTCCGCGCTCCGCTCGACCACCGCGCCCGAGGGCACGACCAGCCGCTGGTAGCCCGCGAACCCGGCCCCCTCGATGATCGCGCGTTCCCCGCTCTGCGTGCCGTGCCGCAGCACGCCCTGCCCGGCGCGGCGCACCTCACCGAGGTACGTGCGCACGAGCGCCGCGATCCCCTCGAACGGCGGCGCCGGGTGCGGCAGCGCAACCGGGTGCGCCGGCGGTTCCTTCAGGTCGCTCATGTGCACGAAGTAGCCACCCGGCTCGATCATCTCGAACGCGGTGGCGGCGACGCGCTCGCGGTCGGTCCAGTGGAACGACTGGGCGAAGAGCACCACCCGGAAGACCCCGAGGCCGGCCGGAAGGTCCTCGGCGCGCGCCTCCGTCCAGCTCGCGTTCCGTACACCGAGACCCTCCGCGCGACGGCGCGCCTCGGCGAGCATGTCCGGATCCGGGTCGACGCCGACGGCCTCGGCGAAGTAGGGTGCCAGCGCCAACGTCACCGTGCCCGGCCCACACCCGACGTCCAGCAGCCGGCCCTGACCGTGCTGGCCGAGGTCACCGGCGAGCCGCGCCGCGTATCCGGGCGCGTAGGGCAACCGGCCCCGGTCGTAGTAGGCGGCACTACCGCGGAACAGGGTCTGATCCCACTGCCAGCCTTCGGGCATCTGCGCTCCTAGAAGTGATATGGGCCGATTGTCCGCTCCTCGGGCACCCTACCGCATCCACGCGCAGCCGGCCGATCGCCCGCTGTGTCCGGCCTTGGCGGCGGCCACCGGGATCGTCGACCACGATGGACGGTCCCTTTGCGACGGACGCCGAGACGCTTCGGGAACGGTCGAGAAGCCCTCTGGACCGTCGATGCGACCGGGCGTTAGGGTGACGTGGCGTACGCCGGCGCACACGGACCGCGCCGACCGGGGGTCGCGTCGCGCTCCCCACGCATGGTCGACGCGCCGCAGACCGCCCGCCGCAGGCGCCCCGATCCGACCGAGCCGGCGTTGCGCGCCAGGAGGCGGCGGCATCCCGACGGGTGGCGGCTCCGCTGAGCGTGTCCGGTCCGCCCTGGTCGGACCGGACGCCGACAGATGGGAAGGCGACCATGGGCGACGACGAGACCGAGACGGACGACGCGATCGAGGTGACCGTTCCCGCCTCGGATCAGCAACGGGACTGGTACGGGCGGGAGGGCGTCCACCGCAACCCGGATCTGATCATCTCCTTCCGGATGTCGCTGACCGTCGGCCTCACCCCCGAGGTGTGCCGGAACGTGGCGGACAAGCTGATCCGGCGCCACGGCGCCCTCCGGACGAGCTTCGCGGTGAGCGACGGCGTGGTGTACCAGCGGGTGCACCGGGACCTGCCGGACACGTACTTCTGGCACGAGGACCTCCGCCGAGCATCCGGGGACGAGCGGGCCGGGCGGTACGCGGATCTGGTCCGGCGCGAGCGCGGCACCGGGTTCGACCTGGAACGCGTACCGCTCGTCCGCGTCGGCCTGATCCGCATGTCGGACGACCACGCGGTCGTCTCGATGACGATGCACCACATCGTCGCCGACGGGTGGGCGGTCGACATCCTCCGGCGGGAGTTCGTCGAGCTGCTCGCCGCGGAGCTGGCCGGGGAACCGGACCAGCTGCCACCCGCGATGCAGTGCCATGAGTGGTCGGAGGCGGAGCGGCGCTGGGCCGCCGGCGCCGAGGCGGCCGGGCAGCTGGAACACTGGGGGCGGACCCTGGCCCCGGTACGACCGCTGGCCGTGCCGGTCACCCGCAAGACCGACCAGGTCGGATGGTTCGACCACGCGGAGATCCGTGTGCCTACCGGCCCGCTGGTCGACGAGAAACTGCGTGCGGCGGCCCGCACCCTGCGCGCGACCGCCCCGATGCTGACGCTGAGCGCGTACCTCAAGCTGCTGTCGACCGTGACCGGCCTCGACACCGTGGCGACCTTGACCATGGTGACCGGCCGGTCGATGCCCGGCTACGACACCGTGGTCGGCTCGCTGACGAACGTGCTCACGGTGCACGTGGAGGGTGCCCTCGGGCGCACGGCGGCCGAGCTCGTCCCGCAGCTACGCGACCGGTTGGTCGCCGCCTACGCACACCAGCGGATCTTCGTCTCCCGGGTCTGGGACCGGTCCCACCTCGACCCGGGCGACGTGGACAGCCTGTTCATCTTCGACGCGGTACGGCAGGAGCCGAGCCGTCCCGGTCCGCTCCGGCTGGCCGTCGCCCCGCAGGAGCCACCTCGTTCCTTCCGACGGCAGGGCAGTTGGTGGGAGAACTTCAAGTTCCGCTACATCGCCGCCGGGGACGAGTCGGCCGTGACGGTCGAATACAACGCCAACATGTTCGACGAGGACTTCATCCGGTCGATCGTGGCGGACTATCTCGAGTGCCTTGGCACCCTCTGACCGCACCGACGCGCCGGACCTGACGGGTCCCGCGCCACCCCCCGTGACCGACCCGGCAGCACCGCCGGCACCGCCTCGGCGGGCGGCGCCCCGGTTCGCCGCGCGGCAGCTCCGCCGGCACCCGGCCGCCCTCGCGGTCCTGGCGCTGACTCTGATCGGCGGCGTCGGGCTCGACCTGCTGGCGCCGCTGCTGATCCGCTGGTACATCGAACAGGAGGTGACCCGCTCCACCGCCGCCATCGCCTCAGCCTCGTTGCTGGTCGCCGGCTACCTGGTGGTGAGCCTGCTGGCCCGGTTGGTCGGCGTCGCCGAGGCCGCGGTGGCCGAACGCCTCGCCTGGACCGTGATGGATCAGGTCCGGGTCGACGTCACCCGCCACTGCCTGGCGCTGGGCATGGACTTCCACAGCACCACCCGCCCGGGCGACCTGGTCGAGCGGGTCGAGGGCGACGTCAGCCTGCTGGCCAACTTCCTGTCCCGCTTCGTGCTGACGGTGGTGGGGCAGTCACTGCTGCTGGCGGGGCTGATCGCGGCGCTCCTGGTGGTGGACTGGCGGATCGGCCTCTGCGTCGGCGTCCTGGCTGTGGTCGCCACGGTGGCGCTGCGTCGGCTCGCCCGCAGGGGGCAGGCCTCGTTCGACGACCTGCGCCAGGCGTCCAGCGACCTGAGCGGCCTCCTCGGTGAGGCGTTGAGCGCCACGCCGGACATCAGCGGCAGCGGCGGCGGGCCGTACGTGCGGCGGAGGCTGCTCCAGGCCAGCCGGGCCGTCTTCCGCACCGAGCAGGGGGCCGCCCTCTGGGGCATGATCGCGCTCTGGTCGGCCGCGTCCTTCACGGCCTGGCTGGGCACGGCCGTGGCGTTGTCGTGGTCCGCCTGGCTGTACTCCATCGGCGCGATGACCCTCGGCACGGTGTACCTGGTCTTCGTCTACACGCAGCAGATGATGCAGCCGCTGGACCAGATGGCGCTCCAGATCCAGGACTACCAGGCCGCCGCGGCCTGCGTGGGGCGGCTCCAGGGCCTCCTGGACCTGCCGGCGCCCGGCCCCGGTGCCGGTGGGCGCCCGTTCCCGTCGGGGCCGGTGCGCGTCGAGTTCCGCCGGACGAGCTTCCGGTACGCGCCGGAGCGTCCCGACGTGCTCCGGAACATCGACGTCGTGGTGCCGGCCGGTGAGACCGTCGGCGTCGTCGGCCGCACCGGCAGCGGCAAGAGCACCCTGGTGCGCCTGCTGACCGGTCTCTACGCGCCCACCGGGGGCGCCGTCCTGGTCAACGGCGTGGACATCACCGCCGTGCGTCCCGGCAGCGCCCGCGAGCGGCTGGCGGTCATCTCGCAGGAGGTGCAGCTGTTCAAGGCGACGTTGCGCGACAACGTCACGGTCTTCGATCCGGACCGCTCCGACGAGCAGGTGCGTCGCGCGTTCGACACGCTCGGCATGACCGAGTGGCTGGCCCGGCTGCCTGACGGGCTCGAGACGGTGCTGGGTCCCGGTGGCCACGGCCTCTCCGCCGGCGAGGAGCAACTGGTCTGCTTCATCCGGGTGGTCCTGGCCGACCCGAGCGTGGTCGTGCTCGACGAGGCGTCGTCACGCCTCGACGCCGCCACCGAGCAGTTGTTCAAGCACGCCATGACCATTCTGCTGGCCGGCCGGACCGGCCTCGTGGTCGCGCACCGGCTGTCGACCCTCAGCACGGTGGACCGGATCCTCTACCTCGAGGACGGGCGGATGGTCGAGTACGGCCGGCGGGAGGACCTCGCCGGCGATCCGCGGTCACGGTTCAGCCGACTACTGGCGCAGGGCGTGAACGACCTGGACACGGACGAGGTGGGCGACCGGCGATGCTGACCCGCAGACGCGCCGATCGGTTGCTCCTCGTGCTGTTGTCGCGACGTCGCCTGTCGTTCCTCGCGGACGCGGCCATCGGGGCGGCGTTCTTCCTCGTCGGCATGGTGCCCGGCCTCATCACCAAGTGGGTCCTCGACGCCCTTGCCTCCCCCGCCAACGACTCCCCCGTCTTCTGGCTGATCGCGGCCCTGGTGCTGGTCAAGATCGTGCACGTCACGCTGGGGATCGGCTGGATGGTCGCCGACACCGCGCTCCGTGGCGTCCTGCTCGCGCTGCTGCGGCACAACCTCTTCGATCGGATCATGGCGCTGCCCGCCGCGCGGGCGCTGCCCATGCCGGTCGGCGACGCGCTCAGCCGGTTCATGGAGGACGTGCGGGAGGTCGTGGACGCGCTGTGCAAGCGCAGCGGCCTCATGAACCTCACCTCGTCGCTCTCGTTCGCCTCGGTGGCGGTCGCGGTCATGCTGCACATCGACGCCCGGATCACCGTCCTGGTCCTGCTGCCGGCACTCAGCGTCGTCCTGATCAGCTACGGCGCCGGCCGGCGGGTCACCAGGTTCCGCGCCCGCAGCCGGCAGGCGGCCGGCGACGTGTCGGCCTTCCTCAACGAGGTCTTCTCCCACGTCCAACTGATCAAGCTCAGCGGGGCCGAGGAGCGGGTGATCGGCCGGCTCGCCGAGCGCAACAGGATCCGCCGACAGGCCGCCGTCCGCGACAACGTCTTCTTCGCGATCCTGCACTCGTCGTCCCGCTACGTCCTGGCGCTGGGCACCGGCCTGATCCTGCTCGTCGCCGCCGACGCGATGCGCCGCGGCGACTTCACCGTGGGCGACTTCGCCCTGTTCACCTACCTGTTGGAGGAGGTCGGCATCGGGGTGGCGGTGCTCGGCGACTTCCTGCGGCGGTGGCGGCAGGCCAAGGTCTCCGCCGAGCGGTTGGCGCCACTGTTGCAGGGACGACCCACGACCGAGCTGGCCCTGCCGCAGCCGCTGCGCCTGCGTGCCCGGACCCCCGCCGCCGCACCGGACGCGCCGCCGCCGTCCGTCGCCGCCGCCGACCGGCTGCGGCGACTCGACGTGCGGGGCTTGTCCTACCGGTACGGCACGGACGGTTTCGCGCTGCGGAACGTCGATCTCACCCTCGCGCGGGGATCTACGACGGTGATCACCGGCCGGGTGGGTTCGGGCAAGAGCACGCTCGTGCGGTGTCTGCTGGGGATGCTTCCGCCCGAGGCCGGCACCGTGCGCTGGAACGACCAGCCGGTCGCCGATCCGGCCGCCTTCCTCGTACCGCCGCGCTGCGCGTACCTGCCGCAGGCCCCGCAGCTCTTCAGCGACACGGTGCGGGAGAACATCCTGTTCGGCCTACCGAGCGACGGTCGGGTGGAGCGCGATGCCGCGTACGTCGCGGCGTTCGACGAGGACCTGGCGGCCATGCCGGAGGGATTCGAGACCGTGGTCGGGCCACGCGGCCACCGGCTCTCCGGCGGACAGCGGCACCGGCTGGCCGCGGCGCGCGTGATCGCTCGCGGAGCAGACCTGCTGATCGTGGACGACGTCTCCAGCGCGTTGGACCTACAGACCGAGAAGGTGCTGTGGGACCGGCTGTTCGCCAGGGCCCTGGCGGCGGGATGGACCCTGCTGATCGTGTCGAACAGGATCCCCGCGCTGACGCGGGCCGACCTCGTGGTGGTGATGGACGCGGGGCGGGTGGTGGGCACGGGGACCTTCCGGCGGTTGCTCGTCGACTGCCCGCAACTGCGCGCGTTGCATCCCGATCTGCCCGCCGAGCCGGCGGCGGTGCCGGTCACCGAGTAGGTGCGAGCGGACGCCACCCGGGGCGACGACGGGTGAGGTGGTCGTGACCGCCCGGCCGCCGACGACTCCACATCGAGCCCCTCGACCCGCCCCGTCACACGGGTAGCATGGCCGCATGACTGGGGCGGCAGAGGGAGCCGAGGACAACCATCAACGCATACTTGTCGCTCTGGTGCGGGCCCGCGGGTTCCCGCAGGCGGAAGCGGACGACGACCTGCTGGCGCTGGGCCTCACCTCATTGGACCTCCTACAACTCGGCGCGGACATCGAGAAGGAGTTCGGAGTACCCGTCGATCTCGGGGTGCTCCTGGCCGCCCCGAGCATCGACTCGCTGGCGGGAATCCTGCGCAGTGGTGCGCAGGACGAGGCAGCCGCGACGTGACCTGCCCGGCGTGGCGGGACGGCTATTCCTGGCCTGCGTCTGCGGTCCGCTCACGTCCGTCGCCCCGGGAGAGCACCGGCAGGCGTGACCACGCCTCGTCGTCGCACGGATCGGCCGGCGGCTCCGCCACGATGACGTACGTCGACGGCGCGACGGCCGGCTGCGCGGCCGGCAGGGCCGCCATCACGGCGACGTGCGCCTCGCGCGGCGTGCCGACCAGTCGCGGGCCGGCCAGGTAGCACAGGGTCCCGGTGCCGTCCGGGTCGTGGCGGCGGACGCGAACGGCCCGCGCGCCGGTCGCCTCCGCCACCACCCGTTCACAGCCGGACAGCGACAGTTCGAGATTGTCGCCACGGTCGGTCCCACAGCGCACGCCGTGGCCGCGCAGGTAGGCCCGCACGTCGGCGACACCGACGTCGCCAGCCACGCTGGACACGATCGCCCACTCCATCGTCCGCAACCACGCCTCCGCCTCACCGGGCGCCATCAGGCTCGTGTCCACCCGCGCGCCCAGGACGAACTCGGTCGCGGTCTGCTGCGCGTCGAGGTACAACCCGAGATTCTCGGCGTTGGTCGTCCCGGTCCAGGTGAAGGTGGTCGGAACGGGCGTGACGGTCGCTCCGGGGACACCGGGCTCGTCGGCCAGGAGGTTCAGCACGATCGCGGAGCCCACGGCGTCGAAGCAGACCCCTCGACGCCACTGCGCGGCTCGGCGGGTCGCCTCCATCGCCTCGGGCGCGTAAGCCGCACTCTGCAGGGAACGCATCGTCAGCGCCATGGCCGAGCGCATCGTCTCGGTCACGTCGTCGCGTACGGGCAGGTGCAGGATCGCCTCCTGCGAGAGAGGGCCCGGGTAGCCGCGCCAGGCCGCGTCGAACCGGTTGCTCGAGATGGTGAACAGCAGCGCCGCAGGCAGACCGGCGACCGTCGCCGACACGGTGGCGAGTGCACCGGTGAGGATGCCGATCCGACGCAGGCGTCGCTGCCGGGTCAGGGCCTCCATGGCCGCGAGCAGGTCGAAGGAGCGCAACTGGCCGTACCAGAAGCGCTCGGGCTCGGGTCGCCGTCGGGGACGCGGCCACATGGTCGGCGACGCTTCGGCGTAGATCCGTGCGGCGACGTCGACGGCTCTGCGCTGGACCTCGACACCGTCGGGACCGTTCTCGAAACGGGCCCTGTCCACTGGCGACGGCGTTTCCACGGGCCCGTCGACCCCCTGCCGACCAACGAACGACGCGGCGAGGTCGTCGGTGAGCAGCCGCAGCCCCCCGGCGTCGGTGGCGAGGTGGCTGATGCGCATGGCGACCCGGACGACCCTGTCCCGATCGAGTGCGAACAACGGGCGGCACAGCTGCGCCTCCGTCGTGCCGGGCACCAGGTCACGCTGGCGCTCGAAGTCCGCCTCGACGCCGTGCGCCAACGGGACACGCACCCTTGCCGACGCCCGGACGCTCTGCACCGGAGTCCCCTGCCCGGTCCGTGAGATCGACGTACGCAATACGGGATGGCGGCGCAGGAAGTCACGTACCACGCCGAGCGCCTCGTCAGGGGTGACGGGAACGGCGAGGTCGTGGACGAGAAGCAGGTCGAACGCCTCCGGTGCGACTCCGGCGGCGGCGATGACGTCCCACATGAAGCGTTGCGCCCAGGTCAACGGCGCGGGCCCGGAAGCGCTGGCGTCGTCGTAGGCGCACTCCACGGCGTTCGCGTCGTCGACATCCACGGCGGGAGCGTCGACGACGTAGCGCTCGGTTCCCATGGGCCACCCCTCCCGTCACCACCGATCACGACTGCGTCCGTGGTCGGACCGCTCCACCGGCCGACGGGCCGACGTCGGACACCCGGCCACACACGGGGGCGACCCCGCCGTCCCGTACCGCCACGGCCACCGCCGGCATCGACGACGGGCTGCCGTGGTCACGGTCGCCCTGCCCGCGGGAGGCGGCCAGCCGGACGCCGCCCGCGACGGCGTCGTTTGATGGCGTCGGGCCGACCAGACGACGCCCAGCAACACTATCGACAGACGTCGACAGATGTCGAGTACGCCGCGATCGCCTCCCGGGCACCCTGGCGTCCTGAGCCGACAGCAGCGGTCGGCGGGACGGGCTCAGTGCGGGCTGGGCCGTGGTGCGCTGATGGGCGGCAGGCCCACCCGCCCGCGGCGCGCGTTGACGGCCGCCTCGATCGTCGCGAAGGCGTGCACCTTCGCGTCGTGGTACCCCGTCCTGACGATGGTCTGACCGGGCCAGCGCCGGTAGAGCACGGTCACGGCGGGCAGCGTCAGGCCCGGCCCGGCGGCGGCCACGTTGAGGCAGAATCCGACGTCCTCGTTGACTCCGAGGCCGGGCCAGCCGAAGGTGGCGAGGGCCACCGACCGGCGGACCATGATGTTGTTGGGGTGGAAGGGAAACGGCGAGACCCACTCCTCCTCCAACTGGTACCGGCGCCAGCGGCGCGGCTGATCGATCCATCGCGGCGTACGCGACAGGTCGTCGAGCCAGCGGCGGTTCGTCGCCACCCAGGCGGTCCCGTCCGGATACGGAGTCGCCACCACCTCCTCGAAGCCGTCGACGTCGAGCACGTCGTCGGCGTCCAGCGGGAAGACCCACTCGCCGGTGCTGGCCGCCAGGGCGTGGTTGCGCGCCGCCGACACGCCCTGCGCGATGGGCAGGCTCAGCACCCGGTCGGGGCCGGCCTTGTCGACCGTGGCGCCGTCGGCCCCGGGGCCGTCGACGACCAGGCACCACTCGATCCCGATGCCGTGCGGCAGCAGGCGCGACCGCAGGGCGGCGACGCTCTCCGCCGTCTCGTGCAGGAAGTCCGTCCGACGCGGATGGGCGGCGGTCAGGAAGGACACCCGGGGCAGCCCCGCCGCCGTCACCGCGGCCTCGCCCGGACGGGCGCGGGCAGCGGGGATCCGCGCCAGGACTCGCAGCGCAGGGCACCGTCGACACGAACGGCATCGACCTGCTCGGTGTTGTCGATGCCGGGGTCGGCGAGGACGAACTCCGCGGAGAGGTTGGCGCACAGGTGCGGCAGGACGATCCGGAAGAGGGTGCCGTGACCGACGAGGACGAAGGTCTGCTCCGCGCCGCCCGGGCCGTCGAGCCGCTCGACGAGGCGCCGCACCCGGCTCACCGCCGCGCGGGCGCACTCCCCCGTCGGCGAGAAGGGATGGTCGAGGTCACCGAGGCGCAGCCAGCGGTGCCACGTCTCGTCGATCTGCGCGGCGATGTCGTCGTGCAGACGCCCCTCCATCTCGCCGGCGTCGCACTCGGCGAGTTCCTCGGCGACCCGTACCGGCGTGCCCACCGCCGCCGCCACGATGTCGGCGGTCTCGACGGCCCGCCGCAGCGGGCTCGTCAGCACACCCGCCACGCCGGGCAGCGCGGCCAGTCGCCGGCCGGCCTGCGCGGCCTGCCGGCGACCGGTCGCGTCCAGCGGCGGGCCGGGACGTCGGGTCGATATCCGTCGCACGGTGTTCTCCGCCGTCTGCCCGTGCCGCAGGAAGACAAGACGCACGTCACGACCCTTCGTCTCGGCGGGATTCACACCCGGGCGGTCTGTCGCTTCGGCCGGTACGCCACCGCGGCCTTCGGGTTGCGGCGGAACAGCTGGTCGATCTGGGTGGCGTCCAGGCCGATGGAGAGCATGTTCGCCCGCTGGAGTTCGTACCCGGACGAGCCGGCCGCTACGGCGCCGTCGTCGCGCAGCCGCAGCCGGCTGTAGGCGTCCTGGGTCAACACCTCGCCGGCCATCGTGTCGATCTCGGTGTGGTCGGTCAGCGCGATGAGCCGGTCGCAGCCGAGGAAGTCCACGGTGCGGCGGCAGATGGCCAGGTCGACGTGGCGCCCGTCGAAGTTGAGGCAGGGCATGAGCCGGCCGTCGAGCGCCGCGGTGAGCACGGCAGCCGGAACCGGCCCGAGCAGCTCGGCGATGTTCTGCCGCGTCCAGGTCGGGCCGATGACCGCGGCGAGCTGCTCCGGCTTGCGCGCCAGGGCCACCTCCGTCCGCCAGGCGTGGGCGAACCTGCGGGGCATGTCGTTGTAGAGGTGATCGGTCAGCACGAGGTACGGCGACGACTCGTAGCGGGAGTGCAGGTAGTCGAGCACCTCGCCGACGCGCCGGGCGCTGCGGTCGGGATCGTCGCGGTGGAAGTGCCCGACGGCGATACGCACCTCGTTGTCGTAGCAGCGGTCGAGCAGGTCGGCGAACGTCATCCCGGCGTCGAGCGGCTCGTCCAGCCCGGCGCCGTCCGGGGCCATCACCACGTACCGCAGCCCGTGCGGGCCGAGATCGGCGAGCTGGCGCCACTCGTCCGCCGTCGGGTGCCACTTGCCCTTCCTGGGGATGCCGCCGTCCGGACCGAGCAGCGGACCCTCGATCGCGAAGCCCGCGATGTTGGGCAGGGCGCCCTCGGCGGACAGGACGCCGTAGCGCTCGACGAGGGCGCGCAGGGCCGGAAGCTTCTCCCGCCGGAGGTAGATGGTCGGGACGATCTCCACGTCGCGCTCGGCGGCGAGCTGCTGGAGCGGGGCCAGGTCGTCGGGGGACATGGCGGAGAAGTCGTACGGACCGAGGCCGTGGAAGTGGTAGAGGAAGGCGGTCATCTGTATCTCCCCAGGAGGTGCGGCGGGCGGTCGGACTGGACGGCCCGGGTGGGTGCGATGGTCGGCTGCCGGGTCGGTACGCCGTCATCGCGTGCCGACCTCATTCGTCGTCGGCCTCACCTCCCCCTTTCGGCGTCGTCCCCGCAGCCGTCGCGCCGGCGGCGAGCGCGAGCGCCACCCCGGCGAGCGCCACCGTCAGGAACGCCACCCGCAGTGAGGCGAACTCCGCCACCTGGCCCACCAGAACGGGCGCGACCAGCCAGCCGGCGTGCCCCATCGCGCTCACGGTGGCGATGGCCGAGCCGGAGTCGCGGGCGCCGCCGTGCCGGCCCGCCGCGCTGAAGATCAGCGGCACCAGAACGGACAGACCCGCGCCGAGCAGGACGAAACCCGCCACGGCCATCGGGGCGGCCACGGCGGCCACCACGACCGCCGACCCCACGACGGACACGGCCGCCGCGACCCGGGCGGTCGTCACCGGACCCACGACGCGTACGACGGCGTCGCCGACCAGCCGGCCCGCCACCATCGCCGCCGCGAAGCCCACGTAGCCCACGGCGGCCGGTCCCGCGGCCACCCCGGTGACGTCGTGGACGTACACCCCGCTCCAGTCCGCTCCGGCGCCCTCTGCGTACATGGCGAGGGCGGCCAGGGCGCCGAGGCCGAGCAGCGGCGCGAGCGGCGGTCGCCGTCGCGTCGGCGGCCCGGGGACCTCGGCCAGCGCCACGACACCGACCAGGGCGGGAACGGCGACGGCGAGCAGCAGCACCGCCGCGCCGACGAGCAGGGGCGAGGGGCCGAGGCCGGCGGTCGCGCCGGCCACCGCGAGCGCGGCCGCGGCGAGTGACCCGGCGCTCCAGGCACCGTGCAGGCCGGACATGACGGGCCGGTCGAGTTCGCGTTCGACCGCGACGGCGTAGGCGTTCATCGCCACGTCGCTCACGGCTCCCGTGGCGCCGAACAGCACCATCACCCCGAGCAGGACGGCGAACGAGGGTGTCAGCGCGATGGCGAGCAGCACCAGGACGTAGCTCACCAGTCCCACCCGGATGGCCGCCGGAGCGCCGTGGCGGCGCACCAGTCGACCCGCGAACGCCAACGCCGCCAGTCCTCCGACGACCTGGAGCAGCAGCGCGAAGCCCAGGTCGCCGGCGGACAGGTGCAGGCTCTCCCGGACCGCCGGGATCTGGGCGGCCCAGACCCCCTGCACCGCGCCGTGGAGCAGGAAGGTGACCCTGATCGGCGCGACACCGACGGCGGGTACGGGACGCAGGCGTACCACGTCAGGCCGTCGTCGGGCGGTGCGGCCCCGCAGCCACGACCGGAATGCGGACGACGTGAGACATGAGCACTGCGAACCAACCCCCCGTTGTCGCTTCGTGGTCGTTCGTAACACTGACAGCGACATCTGTCAATGCGCACGCGTGCCCTGACACCGCGTGCGACCGCCCCGCTTCAGAGCGCGTCATGCCGCACCACCGCCAGTTCCCGAGCCGTGAACGGCGGTTCGGACGGCGGCGCCGCGCGCGGGCCCCGAAGCGTCGCCAGCGCCACCCGCGGGCTGCGCAGCCGGCTCGACGGCGCCGAGAGGCTGAAGACCCTGATCAGTTCCTCGGCGATCGGCCGTCGGTCCAGCGCGGTGCGGAACAGGCGGTCCTGGTACCGCCACCGGATGCGGTCGATGGTCGACGGCGCGGCTCCCCGGACGTCCGGGAAGCGGATGTCGGAACCCGCCGCGTGCTGCCAGCCCTCGTCGGCGACGGCGGCGACGGCCCGCTGCACGGAGCCGGCCAGCCCCGGGGCCAGCCCGAGCCGGTCGAGTTCCGCCCTCAGGATCGCGGCCTCCTTCGCGGCGACGGACATGCCGTGGCCGTACACCGGGTTGAAGCTGGCCACGGCGTCACCGAGCACGACGAACCCCGCCGGCCACCGGTCCATCTTGTCGAAGCGCCGGCGGCGGTTGGCGGTGCTGTTGGTCACCCGGACCGGTCCCAACGGCTCCGCGTCCGCGATGAGGTCGCCCACGACCGGATGGCGCATGCCGCGCGCGAAGGCGACGAAGCGTCGTTCGTCGGCCGGCGGTTCGCCGCCACGGGTGCCGGAGAGCGTGACCAGCCACCGGCCGCCCTCGATCGGCACGAGGGCGGCGGTCTGCCCGGGCCGGCGCCGCGTCGGATCCGCCTGGACGTTGACGACGGGGAACCCCCGGGCCGCCGGCTGCGGGGCGCGGAAGATCCGCGTGGCGTAGCGCAGACCACTGTCGACCAGGTCCTCCGTCACCGGTCCGGCGCCGAGCTCGGCGAGCCAGCGCGGGGACCGGGAGGCCCGACCGGACGCGTCGACGACCAGGGCGGCGGGCAGTTCCTCGTCGACGCCCTCCCGGCGGACGCGGACGCCGGTGACCCGGCCGGCGTCACCCAGCAGGCCGGTCACCCGGCTGCGGTCCAGGACGCGCACGCCCGCCCGGCGGCGGACCCGCTGGCGCACCACGTGGTCGAGGAGCGCCCGGCTGCAACTCACCACGAACTCCTCGGTCTCCCAGCGCGGCAGCCAGCCCTGGGGCAGCAGCATGACGTAGCCGTGGGGCAGGCCGAGACGGTGCGCGCCCGCGTCGAGCCAGGCTCGCGTGACACCGGGCAGCAGGCCCTCGATGATCCGCGCCCCGCTGGACATCAGCACGTGGGCGTGGTGGCCCTGGGGCAGGCCACGGCGTTCGGTCGCGTCGTCGGGCAGCTCGTCGCGTTCGACGACGGTGACCGTGCCCACCGTCGGATGCCCGGCGAGCACGGTCGCGGCGAGCATGCCCGCCAGTCCTCCGCCGACGACGACGGCATGGGTGGGGCCGTACATGGCTGCTCCTCGACCAGGTGGGACAGTCACAGGGGTTCGATCTTCTCGGCCAGCTCGGCCGTGCTCCGCAGCAGCTCACGCAGGGCCTCGTCGCGGTGGCCGTCCATCCAGGACGTCGGGCCGGTGACGCACACGGCCCCGGCGAGGTGGCCGTACCTGCGCAACGGCGCGGTGACCGTCTGCCATCCGGCGACCGGCGAGGGCCCGAAGGAGTAGCCGTTGGCGCGGATGGCGGCGATGCCCGGGTCAGCGGCGCGCGCGTCGGCGAGCCCGGCGAGCATGACGCGGCCCGGCGCGTCCACCGACAGCGGTGCGCAGAACAGGATGTCGGAGGTCAGTTGCCGCTCGGCGTCGCCGAGCAACTCGTCGCGGCGGGGCGCGAAGTAGGCGAGGCAGTACCGCATCGGTGTGTCCAGCATCAGCGGCACGTACAGCAGCACCGTCTGGCCGGTGGCCTTCTGCAGGGCCGCGAGCAGCAGCCGGGTACGCCGGGAGAGGGCGAGCATGGAGCCGGTGCCGTTCTGCACCGACGGGCCGGGCGACGGCTCCGGCGCCACCTCGCAGTCGGCTCCGCCGGCGCGGCTGGTCAGCAGGTACCGACCGCGCTCCGTCTTCGACACGGTGCCCACGCGGATGGCGGACTGGAGGATCCGGTGTGCCGTGGACGGCTCCAGCCCCGCCTGTGCGGCGAGGTCCCGCAGCCGGTGGGGGCCGGGCCCGAGTGCGGCCATCGCGTCGAGCAGCAGGAAGGCGCGATCATTGGCGGTTCGGTTGGAATTGGCGGCGATCGTCACGCTCGTCTCCCCGTTGTCGAAGAATCGATGTGGCCCGCCCGGCACGCCCTTCGTGGTGTCGCCGGCCTGCCGGGCGGCATCAGCTGATGAACTGATCGGGCCCCCTCGCCGCAGGCGTCGCCCCCGCCCACCGGCGGTACGGTCGCCTGCGCGGGTGCGATCTCAGAACATTCCGTTGGGGACCCTCGCCCGGTCGGGCACGGGCTGCTCCACGTCCCAGTGCTCGACGATCCTCCCGTCCTTCAGCCGCCACAGGTCCACCACCGCGAGGCCCGCGCCGTCGTCGCCGGGAAGGGTCATGTGATGGTGTACGGCGACGAGGTCGCCGTCGGCGAGGACGTGCTTGACGGAGCAGGTTCCGCCGGCGAACGCCGCCTCCGCCAGGTGCTCCAGGTAGGCCTCGCGCCCCGAGGGCGCGTCCGGGCTGTGCTGGACGAAGTCCTCGTCGATGACCTCGGCCAGGAAGGTCAGGTCCCGCCGGGTGAAGTAGGAGTCGTAGCTGTCCTGGATGATCTGCCTGTTGCGGCTCGCGAGATCGCGTACGGGGTCGGTCATGTCGTTCCCTTCGCTCACCAGGTCACCGGAAACGTCCGGAGCCCGTGGAAATCCATCGATTCCTTGAAGTGCCGCCCGGTCACGGGTACGGCCGGACGCAGCCCGGGCAGCCGCCGCAGCAGCCTCGGCAGCGCCGACGCCAACGTCTCGCGTGCCAGGAGGTGGCCGACGCAGTGGTGCGCGCCGAAGCCGAAGGCGACGTGCTGGTGGGCGTTGTCGCGGCGCAGGTCGAGCGCGTCCGGCCCGGCGAACCGGGCGGGGTCGTGGTTGGCGGCCGGCAGGCTGAGCACCACCCCCTCGCCGCGGCGGATGACCTGCCCGCCGACGGCGACGTCGGCCGTCGCCACCCGGGCCACCCCGAGCTGGATGATGCTGTGGAAGCGCAGCAACTCGTCGACGGCGGTGCGGTCCAGCTCGCCGCCGGCCGCCAACCGGCCCCGTTCCCGCTCGTCACCGAGCAGGCTGAGCGCGCCGAGGGCCAGCATGCTCGCCGAGGTGTCGTGCCCGGCGCCGAGCAGCAGGGCGACGTTGTCCACGGCCTCCCGCTCGGTCAGCCCGCCGGTCGCCACGTGCTCCGCCATCAGTCTGCTGACGAGGTCGTCGCGCGGGTTCGTGGCGCGGTCGCGGACCAGGTCGCGCAGCAGGTCGGTGATGGCGACGCCAGCCCGCCGCTTCTCCTCGTCGTCCCGCCTGCCGTCGGTGAGCACCTCGGTCAGGTGCTCGAACTGTTCGTGCAGGTCGTACGGCACCCCGAGCACGTGGCAGATCACCCGCGACGAGACCGGCAGGGCGTACGCGCCGACCATGTCGGCGGGCCGGGGACCCCGCCCCATCCGGTCGGCGCACCCATCGGCGATCGCGTCGATCGTCGGACGCGTGCGGCGCACGGCGGCGACCGAGAACTCGGCGGCGATCATCCGGCGCAGACGCGCGTGCGCCGGGCCGTCCAACCCGATGAACGTACGGTTCAGCGGCTCGGTCTCGACGGCGGCGCCGAAGCGCGGATAGCCCTCGCGGGCGGAGTCCGAGCTCAGCCTCGGGTCACGCAGCAGCCGCCGCACGTCCTCGTACCGGGTGACCAGCCAGGCGGTCGCGCCGCTGGGCAGCACGACGGGGGTGAGCGGCCCCTCCGCGCGCCATCTCGCGTACTGCGGGGGCGGTCGCAGCGGCTCGGTGCGCGGCGCCGGGTACGGCCTCAGCATGCCGGCACCGCCGGGAGGACCGGCAGGGCGGGCACCGCGTCGCGCACCCGCTCGACGTCACGGCCGGCGCGCAGCAGGGCGACGTCGGTGTACGGGGCGCCGATGAGTTGCAGGCCCACCGCGTCGCCGGCCGCGGTCCGGCCGCAGGGCACCGTCAGCGCCGGGCAGCCGGCCATCGTGGCGAGCGTCGTCAGCGGCCACTGGCCGGCGACGGCCGCCAGTTCCTCCCCCGCCGGCAGCGGGTCGAGGCCCTCCCCGACCGGCCACGGTGGCCGGCCGAACGTCGCGGTGACCAGCACGTCGTACCGGGCGAACAAAGCCCGGACGCGGCCGGCGAAGTCGGTACGCGCCCGGCCGGCGTCCGCCACCTGCCGGGGTGTGCGGTCGCGTCCGGCCGCCACCTCGGCGCGCAGGGCCGCCCCCAGCCGGTCACCGTGCCGGTCGACCCGTGCCCCGTGCAGGACGGCGGCGCGGTGGGCCAGCAGCGTCAGGCACGCCTCGTGCACCCCGTCGACCGGCGGCGCGTACGCCTCCACCCGGTAGCCGAGCCCCTCCAGCGCCGCGACCGTACGGGTGCAGCTGGCGGCGATCTCCGGGGTGACGGGGACGCGCCCGCCGAGGTCGACGGTGAAGGCGACCCGGCGCAGCGGGCCCGGCGCGACGTGCGGCACCGCCCCGTCCGGCACCATCGCCCGCAGGAACAGCGCCGCGTCGGCGACGTCCCGGGCGATCGGCCCGTGCACGGTGAACCCGGGCACGGGGTCGCCGGTCCCGGCGGCGGTGACCAGCCCGGGTGTCGGGCGCAGTCCCACCACGCCGCAGAGGGCCGCCGGGATCCTGATCGAGCCGGCGGTGTCCTCGCCGTGGGCGCACCAGGAGGTGCCGGTGGCGACCGAGACGGCCGCGCCGCCGCTGGACGCGCCGCAGGACAGCGTCCCGTTCCACGGGTTGCGGGTGCGCCCGAACAGGGCGTTGACGGTGTCGGCGCCGGCGAGGAACTCCGGCACGTTGGTCTTGCCGACCACCACGGCGCCGCGCTCCTCAAGGCGCCGGACCAGGGGATCCGAGTGTCGGGCCACGGCGTCGCGGCGAAGCGGCGAGCCGTAGGTGGTGGGCAGCCCGGCGACGTCGACGACGTCCTTGACCGTGATCGGCAGCGCGGCGAGCGGTCCGAACGGTCGCCGCCGGTCCCGGCGTGCCCGCTGCACCGCCACGGTGGGCACGGCGTTGACGAGCGGTTCGACGCGGCGCAGCCGGTCCGCCACCGCGTCGAGCACGCTCGACCGGTCGATCTCGCCGCGGCCGAGGGCACGGACGACCTCGCGGGCGGGCAGCCGGATCAGATCGTTCATGGCGTGCCCACGGTCGACCAGGTCGCCCGGGCGGCCACCCTGTCGAACTGGCGGACCTCGGTGTGCAGACCGTCCGGCCCGGGCCGCACGGAAACGTCGGCCGGGGCGTCGAGTTCGACGAAACGGAGGAACTGGACGGACAACGCGAGCGGCGTGTAGTGCGGGTCGCCGGACGCGACCACCGCCGCCTGGCGCATCGCCTCCGTGAGCAGCATGCCGGGCGTGTGGTCGGTCGGATTGTCGAAGAAGTTGGGGTGTTCGGGATCGACGCGCAGGTGGAAGTGGCCGGCGTCGGTGCCCGGTGAGATCACCACGTCCCGCTCCAGGAGTCGGCCGGCCCTCCTCGGTTCCACGCTCGGCCCCGTCCCGGCCCGCGACGGCACGACCTCGCCCGGGTCGCGGCCACGGACCCGCAGGTACCGGTCGTCGGGCGGCACGACCGCCCGTCCCGAGCCGCGCGCGATCAGCGCGCCGCCGCGGTAGAGCCGCAGGCTGATGCCGGTCTGCAGGATGCTCTGCCGGTCGCGGCCCTGCCGTTCGGTGGTCAGCACCGCGGTCACCTCGGTGGGTTCCGCGGTGACGGCCAGCCCGGATCGTGTCGTGCTGAACTCGACCGACCGCATGATCTGCATGGTGGCGAGCGGGACGTCGTCCACCACGTGCGCGATGAGCAGGGCCGCCTGGCGGAAGGTCTCCAACACCAGCAGCGGATCGTGAATGTCGTCGTCGAGCAGGGTGTAGTAGCCGCCGAGCCGGGACCAGACCGCCCCGGCGGTCAGCTGGTCGCCGTCGGCGTGCCAGTCGGTGATCAGGACGGTGGTGGTGTCCCCGCGATCGACGAGGGCCCGCGGCACGAGCCGGTCGAACCTGATGTCGGGGGCCTTCATCGGGGCCAGGTCCATGGCGTCTCCTCGGAGAGGACGGACAAGGCGATGGCCGCGCTTGTCGGGGGGAAGGGCGGGAAGTCGACCTCGCTCGTGTCGGTGACGACCTCGAAGGTCTCGTTGACAGGGCACAGGTACGCGGCGCCGGAGCGCGGCAGCTCCACCGACACCGGCCGGCCGCGCACGGTGCGGCGCACGGTCACGGTGCGGTCGGTGACGTTGAAGGCGAAGATCCCCACCGGCGCGCCAGCGTCGTCCTCGTGCACGAACACCACGCCCGGATCGCTGCCCGGGTGGGCGTAGCGGGGCGCCGGCAGCAGCCGGGGCAGCGTCTCGTACGCGACGGCCATCGGCACCAGCACGTCGCCGATCTCCGGCCACCCGGGCCGGGCCCGTTCGGCGAGCACGACGACCGTGCCGCCGTCGTCGCGGTGCCGGCGCAGCAGGGCGAGCAGTTCGTCGTCGGGCCCCTGCGCGCCGAGCGGCACCAGCCACAGGTCGGTCGGGTGGCTCAGGCCGGCGGTCTGCTCGGTGATGACGTCGACGCGGTACTGGTGGTCGGTCATGAGGGTGAAGGCCGCGTCGACGGCTCCCCGCAGGATCGCGCCGGCCGGCCCATCGGCCTCCTCCCAGGCGGCGGCGCGGGCGAGCACCCCGGGCACCAGCAGGCGTACGTCGGCGCCGAACCTGCCGCCGTGCGGCGTGCCGGGGCGGCGGAGCAGGTCCCGCAGGGTGTGCAGGGCCGCGAGGTTGGCCCCGGTGCGGCCGTCCTCGTGCAGCGGCGCGCCGGGACAGTACGGCGGCCCGTAGTCGACCGGGTCCAGGCCCTCCGATCGCAGCCCGGCGGGGTCGAGGTCGATCTCGGGACCCCAGTGGGCGGTGCCGCAGGCGGTGTAGACGCTGCACGACGCGGAGCCCAGTCCGAGTGCCAGCAGGGCGTGGAACAGGGTGGTGACGGGACGGGCGAAGGACTCGTCCGTCCAGGTGAAGCCCCAGTTGTCCTCCACGTTGCTCGAGCGGCGGGCGCGCACACCGAACCAGTGCGCCGCGAAGGCCGACCTCGACCGGGCGGCGTTGCCCACCCAGCTGGTGTAGCCCTCGCGCAGCCCCAACCGGGCGATCTCCGCGGTGCGCAGCAACCACGAGGCGGCGCTGCCCGGGGTGTCGAGGCTCGGCAACGGCAGGTTGACCGTCGCGACCGCCCGGACGGGCGCGGAGAGCCCGGCGGCCAGCTCCTCGTACTGTTCCCGCAGCACCGCGCCGGCCTGCCCCGCCCAGGCCAGGCGCACCGCGGCCGGCCAGCGCCGCGGCGGCAGCAGTGCGGCCTCGGCGAGCGCCGGGTCGCCGTCGCGCAGCCGCTCGGCGAACGCGCGTACGGCCGGTGGTGCGAAGTCGTGGGCGTCGGCGGGCCGGGCCGCGTCGCTGTAGATCCCCTCGTTGCCCAGTTGCACGGCCACGACCGGCCCGTGTGGGGCGAGGTGCGGCGTGAGGACCTGCTGGTCGACCGCGCGCAGCCAGCGCCGCACCTGTGCGCGGTATTCGGGGCCGAAGGTGCTGGGCAACGCGCGTCCCTGCGACGTGACCGGCTCGCCGGCCGCGTCGCGTACGGGAGGATGGCCGGGGTCGACGCTGGGACTGACCCGGTCGGGCAGGCCGCCCAGTTGCACCTCGCCGTGCACGAACGGGCCGGGCTTGAGGACGGCACGCAGCCCGTGCGCGGCGATCAGCCGCAGCAGGCGCAGCAGGTCGCGCTGGGCACCGGTGGCGCCCGTGAAGTCGTAGCCGCCCGGCGTCTCGTGGAACCGCCACGGCACGTAGCAGGTGACGACGTCGAAGCCGGCGTACGCGAGCGCGGCCAGGTTGGCGTCCCAGTGCTCCGGCAGGGCCCGGTAGTACGGGTACTCCCCGTACAGCACGGGCCGGTCCATGCCGTACGGGAAGGGGGTGTCGCTCATGCCCCGCCTCCCGGCGTCAGGACGACCTTCATCCCGGCGTACCCGGCACCGGCTCCGATACCGAGCGCGGCCAGCGCCGCGTCGACCTGGTCGAAGCCGAAGTGGTGGGTGACGATTCCCTCCAGCGGCAGGTACCGCGCCGTATCGACGGCGCGGGCGAACAGCAGGCTGTTGTAGTCGCCGGCGCCGATGACCGTCAGGCCCCGTTGCAGCAGTTCGAGCGGGCGGACCGTGGCGGTGGCCCGTGCGTCGAAGCCCATCACGACGATCCGGCCCAGGTCGGCGGCGATCGCGCAGGCCTCGGCGAGCAGGGAGCCGACGGTGTCGACGACGACGTCGGCGCCTGCCTGCGGGACACCGCCGGGCTCCTCGACGCAGACCGCACGGCAGGGCAGGTCGCGGAAGAACGCCTCCGCGGCGCGTCGCCGGAACGGGTCCTGCTCCAGCAGCCGCACGGTGGCGCCGTACCGGTCGGCCAGCAGGGCCGCCACCGTGCCGATCGGCCCGGCACCGAGCACCGCGACCCGGTCGCCGGGACGCGTCCCGGCCGCCTCCAGGTTGTTCATCACGCAGGCCAGCGGCTCCACGAGGACGGCCCGGTCGTACGGCATGTCGGGCGGGATCGCGTACAGGAAGCGTTCCTCGAGGCGCAGGTACTCGGCGAACGCGCCGTCGCGGTCGATGCCGAGCTCGGTGCCCGCCTTGTTGACGCAGAAGTTCAGCAGGCCGCGCCGGCAGCGGTCGCAGAGACCGCAGTAGAGGGTCGGGTTGACCACGACCCGGTCGCCGGGCCGGACCGTGCTGACGCCGGCGCCGACCTCGCACACCTCCCCCACCGCCTCGTGTCCCATGACGACGCCGGGTACGGCGGGGAACCTGCCCAGCAGCACCCCGCGGTCGGTGCCGCAGAAGCCGGTCTGTTCCACCCGGAGCACCACGTCGTCGGGGGCGCGGCACGCGGGGTCGGGCCGGTCGACCAGTTCGAGGGTGCGGTCGCGGCCGAGTGCCAGGGCCTTCATCGGTGACCTCCTGTGCTCGCCGGGTCCGGCAGGTCCCAGCGGATGGTGTCGAGCAGGGCGCGGTGCAGTTCGGGCGTCGACGCGGCGACGCAGGAGCGCTGGCTGGCGGGATCGATCGTCAGCAGGGGCATCGGGTCGAGGGAGTCGCCGTACGCGTCGGTGACCACCGCCCCGGCCCGCTTGGCGAGATAGGCGCTCGCCGCGATGTCGTACGGGAAGAGGTGCAGGATGCCGCCCCGACCGACGCGCCGGAACTCCGCCTCGGTCCCCGGATGGTCCCGCAGGATCCGGTTGCCGATGTCGACGTACGCGTCGAGTTGCCCGGTGACGATCCGCGTCAGCGAGAAGGACGCGCTGTTGAAGACGAAGACGCCGCCGGTGTTGGCGGAGGCGTCGACGAGGTGTTCGTACGCGTCGGTCATCAGTCGCATCGGGTGCCCGTTGAACTCGATGGACCAGAACATCCGGGTCAGGTCGCGGGTGCCGCTCAGCCGTGGCAGCGGCCAGTCGTAGCCGTCGTGCCGCAGGGGTTCGGGCAGGGTGTCGTCGGCGTACATCCAGGCGCCGCTGCGCAGTTCGAGCACGTGCGCGGCCGTCACGTCGCCGAGCGTGGGCGCCCCTGCGGTGAGGGGGGCGACCGCGATCGACACCGTGCCCATCTCCAGGCCCGCCGACGTGGGCCGGGTGCCGTCGACGGGGTCGACCACCAGCAGGATGGCGGGGTCCGGGCCGGTGCGGCGCAGCCCGTGGTGTTCGGTGTAGACGGCCAGGGGTTCACGGGCGTGGCCGGTGAGGTGCTCCCACACCGCCCGTTCGGCCACCTCGTCGACGTCGAACTGGGCGTCCCCGCCCGGGGAGTCGCCGTGCACGCGCCGCTGCCGCCCCTGTCGGCCGTGCCGGGCCACCGCCGCCCGTACGGCCTGCGCGCAGCCCAGCACCAGCTCCCGGATCGCCGGCCCGCCCGTCACCGGGTCACCGCCGCGAACAGGGCGTCGAGCCGGTCGACGATCTCGTCGGCCTGCTGCGGGGTCAGGATCAGTGGCGGCCGGATCTTGACCACGTTGCCGTGGCCGTAGCGGGAGGTGCGCAGGATGAGGCCGTGCTCCATCGCGCGTCGGGCGATCTCCCCCGTGAGGGCCACGGCCGGGGAGCCGTCGGGTTCCACGATCTCCAGGCCGATCATGAGCCCGACGCCGCGGACGTCGCCGACGCAGCGGTACCGGGACTGCATCTCGCCCAGCCGGTCGAGCAGGCGCCGCCCGGTCGCCCGTACGTTCGCCAGGAACGCCGGCTGGCCGACGATCTCCAGGGTGGTGTTGGCGGCCGCCGCGGCGAGCACGTTGGCGCCGTACGTGAAGGAGTGGTGGTGCGACGGCAGTCCCGCGAGCCGGTCGTTGGTGAGGATCGCCGCGACCTGCGCGCCGCTGCCGCCGAGACCCTTGCCGAGGGTGATGGCGTCCGGCTCGACGCCGAAGTGCTGGGCGGCGAACATGTGGCCGGTACGGCCGACGCCGGTCTGGATCTCGTCGAGGACGAGCACGATTCCGTGCCGATCGCAGAATTCCCTGAGCTTCGGCAGATAGCCGTCCGGAGCGACGATGTTGCCGCCGTTTCCGGAGATCGGCTCCAGGATCACCGCCGCCACCTGGCCGCCGCTCGCGTACTCCAGGAAGTCGTCCAGCCGGTCGACGCACATCAGCCCGCAGGTGCTGCGCCGCTGGCCGTAGAAACACCGGTAGCAATACGGGTCGGGCACCTGCACCGAGCCCGGATACAGCAGCGGGAAAGGCGCCTTGCGGAATGCGTTTCCCGACATCGACGTCATCATCATGGTCTGTCCGAGATGGCTGCGGAACAGCGTCACCACCTCCCGCCGGCCGGTCGCGACCTGCGCCATCTTGATCGCGCCCTCGTTCGCCTCCGACCCGCCTCCGACCTTGAGGTGGACCTTGGAGAGACCCTCCGGGGAACAGGCCACGAGCCTGCGGACGAGACCCTCCACCGGCTCGTTGCGGAACGACGACGTGAGGTGGATCAGGGATTCGGCCTGCTTCTGGATCGCCCCGACGACCGCCGGGTGCGAATAGCCCAGACTCAGATTGAAGGTGGCCGACGCGCAGTCGATGTAGCTCCCACCCGCGTCGTCGTACAGATATATGCCCTCACCTCGCACCATCCGCTGGTCGGTCAACTCGTAATAGAACATGTCCGCGACAGAGGATTGCATCAACACCCTTATTGACGTCGTTCGGTTGACGCCACCGATGATTGGCCGCCCGCACACATGAGTCAACATTTCCTGCGGGCCGCAACGGCGCGTCCCGCAGGGACGAAAATCCGCACCTGTTTCCAGGTTACGGAAGATCGTCAAGATCGATGGGGCCTGCTATTTCCGGGCCGGCCCGGACAGCCCTACCGGTAGGTCGACGCCTGGAGGCCGAACATCTCGGCGTAGATGCCCCCGCGGGCCATCAGCTCCTGGTGGCCGCCGGCCTCGGCGATGCGACCGTCGGCGACGACGAGGATCAGGTCCGCCATGCGTACCGTGGAGAAACGGTGCGAGACGAGCACGGTGATGCCGCCGGTGCGGTGGCGCACCTTGCCGGCCAGGGTGGCGTAGCGCTCGAACAGGGCGTGCTCGGTCAGCGGGTCGAGGGCCGCCGTCGGCTCGTCCAGCAGGAGCAGCAACGGCTCCCGGCGCATCATCGCCCGGCTCAGCGCGATCCGCTGCCACTGACCGCCGGACAGCTCCTCGCCGTTCTCGTACGACTTGCCGAGGTGCGAGTCGAGGCCCTCCGGAAGTCGGTCGACCACCGCCTGCGCGTCCGCCCGCTCCACCGCCGCCGGCACCGCCGCGGGGTCGTCGAGACGGGTCAGGTCACCGACGCCGACGCTCTCGCGCGCGGGTGCCTCGAGGCGCACGAAGTCCTGGAAGCCCGCGGTGATACGCCCCCGCCACGCGGACGGGTCGAGGCGGCGCAGATCCACCCCGTCGACGGTGATCCTGCCGGTGGTCGGCCGGTAGAACCGGGCCAACAACTTCACCAACGTGGACTTTCCGGCCCCGTTGTCGCCGACGATGGCCACGGTCGAGCCGGCCGGCAGGTGCACGGACACGTCGCGCAGCACGTCGCGATCCGTGCCGGGATAGCGGAACGCCACCTGCTCGAAGCGGATGCCCTCGGTGAGCGTCGGCGGGACGGGCCGGTCGGCGACGACCGGGTCCGCCGCCCGCGTGGACTCGCGCCGCAGCCAGCGGACCCAGCCCATCGTGCGGGCGTTGCGCTGTAGCTGGCCCGCCACCGCCACCGCCCCAGCCGCCTGCGCGTTGATCTGCACGGCCAGCGTGATCACCAGGACCACGTCGCCGACCGTACGCTCCCCCGCGATGGCCGAGCGCACCACGACGACGACCGCCGCCACGTACCCGACGGCGAAGACGAGCTGGCCGAGCAGCCGCAGGCCGAGCCCGAACACCTCGGCCCGACGCAGCGCCGCGTCCTCGTGGGAGCGGGTGGCGGCCTGCCGCTCCCGCAGCACCCGGCGCAGCCCGAAGAGCCGGATCTCCTTGGCCGCCGCCGCGCTGACCGCCAGCTCCAGCAGATGCCAGCCGAGCCGCCGCGACTCCGCCGTGGCCAGCTCGGCCCGCTCGAGGCGCGCCTCGGCGAGGCGACCCGCGATCAGCGGGGGTACGGCGAAGAGCGGCAGCACCAGCAGCCACGGCTCCAGCCGGGCCAGCAGGACGGCGGTGAGCGCGATCTGGACGGAGAGGGTGATCGCCGTGAGCACCCGCTGCACCCCGGCGCCCAGCTCCCAGGTCTCCTTGCGCAGCAACTCCATCCGGTCGACGTAGTCCTGCCGCTCGAGCTGCTCCAGCCCGGGTACGCCCTGGGCGAGCTCACCGAGTTCGCGTTCGACCCGCAGGTGGTGCAGGTCGGCCAGCTCGAAGAAGAAGATGTGGGCGAAGTGCTCCATGGTGAGGCTGAGCAGCGCCGCCAGCGCCACCGCCGCCGCCGTCCGGGCCGCGAGGGTGGTGTCGCCCCGCAGCGCCGCGTCTGCCGTGACGGCGAGGAACACCGCGATCAGCGGGGCGCTCACGTTGCCCAGCAGCATGAGCAGCGCCGAGACGAGCAGCCGCCCCGGGCTGACCCGCCAGGAGGACGCGAGCACTCCGGTGACTCCCCGCCACAGGTCACGCATCCGCGGTCTCCTCCTCGGGGGCGTCGTCGGTGAAGCGCGCGGCTTGCAGGGTGAACAGCTGGGCGTACCGGCCGCCCAGGGCCAGCAGTTCGGCGTGGGTGCCGCTCTCGACGACCCGGCCGTGTTCGAGTACGGCGATGCGGTCCGCGCGGCGCACGGTCGAGAACCGGTGCGAGATGACCAGGCTCGTGACGCCCCGGGTGAGGTCGAGGAAACGCTCGAAGAAGGCGACCTCGGCGCGGGCGTCGAGGGCCGCGGTCGGCTCGTCGAGCACCAGCACGCGGGCGCGGTCGTGCACGGCGATCAGGGCGCGGGCGATCGCGATCCGCTGCCACTGCCCGCCGGACAGCTCGGTGCCGTCGGCGTACTGGCGGGAGAGGCGGGTGTCGAGGCCGGCGGGCAGCGCGGCGACGAGGTCGAGGGCGCCGGCCCGACGCAGGGCGTCCTCGACGACCGCGTCGTCCGGCCGGCCCGCCGCGCCGAAGCCGACGTTGTCGCGGACGGACAACTCGAAGTGGACGAAGTCCTGGAAGATCGCGGCGACCTTGCGCTGCCAGGCTGCGGCGTCGAAGGTGCGGATGTCGACGCCGTCGGCGGTGATGCGCCCCGACTCGGGCTCGTAGAGCCGGGCGAGCAGCTTCACCAGGGTGGTCTTGCCGGCGCCGTTGAGGCCGACGACGGCCAGGGAGGCGCCGGCCGGGATGGTCAGGTCGAGCCGGTCCAGCACGGGTGGCGAGTCCGGGGCGTACCGGAAGGTGACCTGCTCGAAGCGGATCTCCCGGGTCGGCAGGTCGTCGGGCACGGCGGCGCCGCCGCGCTCGACGGCGGCGGCCTCGGCCGTGAGCTGCCCGAATCGACGCAGGGCGGTCTCGGCGTTCATGCCGTACTCGGTTTGCACGTCGGAGTCGGCGATGAACCCCCCGATCCGGATCGACGAGAGCGCCGCCTGCATGACGATCATGAAGCTGCCGAGGGTGATCGTGCCCCTCGCCGTCGCCCCGGCGGCCGCGGCGAGGCTGCCGCCGAGCAGCAGCAGGGCGGCGGCGGTGTAGAGCACGTACGGGCCGTAGAAGATCCGTCGCCGTTGCCGCCAGACCGGCACCGAGCTCTGCATGAACGCATCCGCGTAGCGCGAGCCGATCCAGTCGAGCAGCCCGAAGACGCGGATCTCCTTCGCCGCGCCGGCGGTGAACAGCAGGTCGCGGAAGTAGAAGCGGCGTCGCCGCACCCGCTGGTGCGACATGAAGATTCGGCCGAACACCGACAGGCCCAGTCGGTAGCCGAAGCGGATGGTCAGGCCCGCGGCCAGGACGGCGGCGCCGGCCCACCACGCGTACACGACGCCGATGACCACGGCGGCGGCAACGGTCTGCAGGTAGCGCGACAGCAGGGCGACGAAGCCGGCGCAGGCCGCACCGGGCGACCAGTTGTCGGTACGCAGCATGGTGAGGCCGTCGGCGGCCTGGTCGAGGATCTCCGGATCCTCCAGGGCGGCGATGCCGGAACCCCGGAAGGAGTCCGACATCAACCGATCGCGGATCCGGTCGTCGATGCGCCGCCGCAGCAGCACGCCGAGGAAGGCCTGGACCGGCAGCAGGAGCTGGATGGCGAAGAACAGCGCCGCGGCGGCGACCAGATGGTCGCGTAGCCGCCGCCACTCGGCCGAGTCGATGCCGGCCGCGACGGCGCTCGGCACGTCGGCGATGACCCAGGAGGTGGCCAGCACGAAGCCCACCGGCAGCAGCCCGGCGACGAGCTGCACCCCCACCGCGCACCCGAGGACGACCGCGCCGGCGCTCGGCAACAGCCGCAGCATGTCCCGGCGCTGCCGCCAGCGGCCCCGCATGCCCCGCGTGAACTCGGTCCAGACGGAACGACCGACCGCGTCGTCCTGATCGATCATGCCCGCCCCCGTGACGTCATGGTCGGCCCGCCGGCCCCGCCGGTCGGCAGCCGATGGTGGGCCCCGAGCCCCTCGGACCGCACCCCGTCGGTGTCGTCAGTAGACGTAGACGCTCTGCGACGCGAAGGTGATGGAGGAGTAGGAAGCCGCCGGCATGATCGCGTACGAGGTGCCGGTGCAGTCCTGGTTGGAGTAGAGGTGAGCGGGCATGCTGGCGGTGTTGCGTGCCGACTTCACCCGCCCGTCGCCCCAGCCGTGCGCGGCCAGGTTCACGCAGGTGCCCACCGTCGGGTTGGCGGCCTGGGCCGTGAACCGGGTGCCCTGGTACGACTGCTGGTCCCAGGCGCACAGGGTACGGGCGAAGGAGCACGAGGAATCGGCGGTGGGGGCCGCCGCTGCGGCGCTCGCGCCGACGGTGGCCACGAGAGCCGCGGCCGACAGTACGCTGACTGCGATTGACCTGCCCAGGATCACGGTGATCTCCATCCTTCACGTGGTTGGCGGTCGACGCGCGGCCGGTGTCCCCGACGAGCGGGCGTACGCGCGCGGAGCCCCGGCGGGACGGGCGGGCACACCGGACGCGGCGAGGCCCCGGGGCGATCGGCAGATCGGGAAACCAGACGCCGGGTCCGCCACGTCGATACCGGGCACAAAGATTGATCGTAGTTCATGCCTATGTCGGCGACAAGGCAGTCGTTTCCGCGCTTTCGGGCGCGCGCCTGATCGGCGCGCAGGAGCAGCCGGGCGGCGCAGGTCAGACCGCGCGCGCCACGCAGATCCTGGCGTCGAGGCGGGGCCCGGCCTCGTACAGCAGGTATTCCACGCCGCCGTCGGTGCCGAACGTCGGCGACGCCACCCGACCGTTGTCCGAGGCGATCGGCCGGTGGAACACACCGAGGTGGACCTCGCGGTCGAAGTTGTTGCCGACCTCGGTCAGGTACATGTTGCCGCTGCTGCCGTGATAGGCGAGGTACGCGGTGCCGTTGCGCTTCAGCAGGTGCGGCGCGGAGATGTCGGTGAGCCCGTCGCCCGACGGTGACACCAACGGGTTCGGGGCGAACTGCCAGCCGTTCCAGCCGTTCGGCGACCAACCCCAGAAGATCTTCCGGGTGCCGGGCCGCACCGTGTGGGCACCCATGAACACCATCACGTAGCGGTTTCCCTTGCCGGCCACCGGGTGCTCGAAGACCCGCGCGTACGAGGTCTCCGTCGTGTTGGGCACCAGATTCGTCGACAGGATCGGCGTCTCGTTGGTGAAATGGATGCCGTCGGTCGAACGGGCGACCCGGGTCGTGTGGTTCTCGCCGTGGAAGTACAGGTAGAACTGTCGCGTCGGCGCGTCCCACACGACGTGCGGCGACGACACGTGGCTCACCGTCGTGGTCGGCAGCACCCGGTCGACGACGGGGTTGCCGGCGTACTCGGTGTAGGGGCCCTCGAGCCGGTCGGCGTAGGCGAGGCAGATTCCGCCGGGCGCGTCGTGCGGCGCGTAGTAGAGGTAGTAGCGGCCGAGATAGCCGCTGATCTTGTCGTAGACGCCGCGCACGCACGGGAAGATGAACTCGCCGGTGGGGTTGTAGCGCAACGGTCGGTCGAACGCGTCGCGCACGTACCGGTAGGTGGGAAAGCCGGCCGGGCCGGCCAACGCCGGCGTGGGCGTCGCGGCGAGACCGGCGCCGGCGGTCGCGGTCGCCATCCCGGCGGCCGCCGCGCCACGCAGCAGCGCGCGTCGGGAGAAGGATCCTTCAGGGGTACGCGTCATCGCGTTCCCTCCGTTCGTGGGCCGAGCCGACGGGGGGCAGGGGAAGCGGAGCGGCCGCGACGGGTCGGGTGACACCCCACCTCGCCGAGCGGCCGAACGGTGTGCACGCCCGTCGCGATCGGGCTCGTTGATCGATGAGTCTGCGCGCGCCCGCTCCGCCGCGTCAAGGTGCTAATACGAATTAGCACGGCAATCCGGCCGACCTCGACCACGCCGGCGGGTGCGCCCACGCGTGCGGAGGCATCGACGACAAAGCGGAACGCCGACGCCCGCCCAGGGGTTCGAGCGGGCGCCGGCGTGGTCGGCGTCGGCGCGTCAGCCGAGGGCGGGCGAGGTCCAGGAGGACCGGATCAACTCCCGTTCGGCGGCGGCGAGGTGGACGGTCGCCGCGAGCCAGGCCCAGGCGTACCGGTTTGGGTCCGGATCGGTGAGCCGACCGAACGCGTCCCGGCCGCGCCGGTCGGACTCGTCGGCGAGCGCGGCGGCCAGCGCGGCGGCGGTGGTGAAGCCGGCGCGGCGCAGGGGACCGGCCGGGCCGGCGCCGTCGGCGCGGGCCGCCTCGGCGACGGCGCGGCGGCCGCCCGCGACGGCCAGCTCCACCAGCCGGCGGACCCGCCACAGCGGCGACTCCGCGACCGCGTCGGCGCCGACGGCGAGCACCGGCCCGGTCGTCGCAACCGGGTCGCGCGGCGGCAGGTGCCCGCCCTGGATCTCGTCGTAGCCGAGGTCCGCCCGGCCGTGCCAGTCCGCCGGCAGCCGCAACGTGGCGGCGGCACCGGGCACCGGGCCGACCGCGAGCGGTCGCAGCGTGCTGGCCCGGTCCGGGTCCAGCCGGCCGACCACCCGGACCCGCAGGCCGGGCCGGGAGGCGAGCCGCCGCAGGTTGGCCACGTGGGCCAGCGCCGGGTGTGCGTCGACGGGCACCAGCCGGATCAGCGGCCCGTCCGGCACCGGCGCGCGCTCCGCTGCGGCGTCGGTGGCGGGGGCCAGCTCACGGGCCAGCACCTGGTCGCCGACGGCACCCACCACCACCAGGTCGCCGCCGACGAGCGCGGTGCCCGCCCGGCCGGGGTCCTCCGGGTCCTCGGTGGCGAGCTGGGCGGTCACCACCTCGGCGAGCGGTCGCGCGAACAGTTCCGCCGGCGCCCCGGTGGCCCAGTCGGTGCCGGCGAGCGGGGTGGCCCGCACGCCCTTGCCGGCGCCGAGCCGGCCGTCCGGGGACACGGTGGTGCCGGTGATCCGCAGGCCACCGCGGGACAGCACCGCGTGGTTGACCGAGACCGCGCCCATCTCGGTGACCGCCCGGGCGCAGTCCCGGGCCCGGTCCGGCCCGCCCGGTTTCACGTCGCCGAAGGAGAGCTGACGGCCGTCGGCGGCGAGCAGGTGGGTGACCACCCCGGCGTACCCGGTCGCGCTGATCACCGGCTCCCGGCAGACCCCGTGCACCTCCAGCGAGCCGTCCGGCTGGTAGGCCCGCCGCAGGACGCCGACCAGTGCCGGGTCGGGGTCGCCGGCGGCCAGCCGGCCCGCGACGTACAGCAGGTCGTGCAGCACCTCGACGAGTTCGGCCAGCCGATGGCCGTTCTGTCGTTCCCGCTGCGCGCGCAGGCCACGCACCGTGCGCAGCGCGGCGCTCTCGGCCCGCGGCAGGCCGGCGAGCCGGGCGCCGTGGGCGGCCCGAAGCAGTTCGGCCTGCGGCACCGCCCCGGCGGCCGGCACGCCGGCCGAGAGCACCGCCGCGCCCGCCCGCCACAGCGCGTCGGCGGCGGCCCGTTGCGCCTTCGTCGGTGCCGCGCCAGCCGGTTTCCTGGTACGCCCGGTGCGGCCGGACGCCGCCTCGGCGCGCTCCGGCGTCGGGGACGCGGCGGCGGTGGCCGCCGGACCGGGGTGGCTGCCCGGATCGGCGACCGGGCAGGCCAGCAGGACGGCGGTGCGGTGCAGGCAGCGGGGCGACAGCAGGCAGCTGCACCGTGCCTGGTCCGGGTCGGTGACCGCGCCTGCCGGTCCGGGCGTCAGGGTGACCAGCGCCTCCGGTCCGCAGTCGACCGACACGCCCCCGTCGAGGGGGCCGACCGGTGCGCCGGCCAGCCGCTCGACGGCGGCGTCCAGCCGCTTGTGCAGCCGGGACGGCAGGGCCGCCACCGCCGCGGCGGCGACGGCCGGCAGCACCGCCGGCAACCGGTCGGTGTCCACGGCGGTGGCGGTGCGCTGCGTCAACGTGATCCTCCGCGGATGCGGTCGCCCACCCAGCGGGCGAGTTCGAGCGGACTGAGGGCGGCGACCGGCATTCCGGCCGCGACGAGCTGCTGGGCGACCGGCACCGAGTAGCAGGGCGCTCCCCGGTCGTTCAGCGCGGCGCAGCCGAGCACGTGCACGCCGGAACTGACCAGCGTGCGGACCTCGCCGAGCAGCCCGGCCAGCGGGTAGCCCTCCTCGAAGTCGCTGACCACGGCGACGATGGTGCGGCTCGGCACGGTCACCAGCGAGCGGGCGGCGGCCAGGCCGGCGGCGATGTGCGTACCACCGCCGACGCGCACCTCCAGCAGCAGCGACAGCGGGTCGTCGACCCGGTCGGTCAGGTCGACCACCTCGGTGGAGAAGGCGAGGAAGTGGGTGGACAGGGCAGGCACCCCGGCCAGCACGGCGGCGGTCAACGCCGACCACACCACCGACGCCTCCATCGAGCCGGACACGTCGACCACCAGCACCAGCCGCCAGTCGGCCTCCTTGCGGGTGCGACTGTTGAAGACGGGTCGCTGCGGCACCACGACCGTCCGGCCGTCGCCGAGGCGCTGGGTGTGCGCGAGGTTGGCCCGCAGCGTACGGGCGAGGTTGATCCGGCCGCCGGGGCGGCGGGACGGACGCGGGTTGGTCAGCCCCGTCAGCGCGGGGCGGACCTGGGTGGCCAACTGCTTCGTCAGCTCCTCGACCAGCCGCCGCACCAGCGGACGCAGCTTGGCCAGCTGCCCCTCGGGCAGCCCGCCGGCCAGCGACAGCACCGAGGTCAGCAGCTCCATCGACGGACGTACGGCGGCGGGGTCGAGCTCGGTGAGCACGTCGCTACGGCCGTCCTCGGCCGCCCGGGCGATGACCTCCTCGCGGACGGCGGTGCCGAACAGCGCCTCGAGTTCGTCGGCCCACTCGCGGGCGGTCGGGAAGGACGCCTCCTGGCCGCCGCCGGCCGCCTGCCCGAGGTCGGTGGCGCCCTCGCCCTGGCCCGCCCCGTACAGCTCGTCCAGGGCGCGGGCGTAGCGACGGGCGTCGGCCGGCAGCCGGTCGGGTTGGCGGCCGAGCAGCAGCCGCCACCGGTCGGTGGGGGTGAGCCCGGCCTCGGGGGTGTCCGGCCCGGGCGCGGCCCCGACCTCGGCGTCGGTGCAGCCGCTCGGTGCGCCGGGGACGGGGATGTGGCGGGCGAGCAGGGCGGCCCGGCCGGCCGCGTCGGCGGCGGCCCACCGGGCCAGCAGCTCGGGCGGGGCGGAGAGGCTCAGGTCGAGCCGGTCGCCGAGCCGGTCGGTGACGGTGTGCAGCAGCCGGTCCCGGGCCGCCGGGGTCAGCACGTCGAATCCGCCGCGCAGCGCCGGCAGCCGGTCCAGGAAGTCGGCGTCGGGGAGCCGCTCGACGCGCTCCAGCAGCGGGTCCAGCGCGGCCGGGGCGGACTGCAGCAGCGGGTGCGCCGCCGTGAGCAGACCGCCGAGCAGCCGGTGCAGGTGCCGGCGGGTGTCCGGTCCGGTCGCCGCGTCGACCCAGCCGGCCACCCGGGTGCCCAGGGTCTCCAGGTCGGTCAGTTCGAGCAGCACCCGGGCGGCCAGGGCGGCCCCCTGGATCAACGGCGAGCCGGCGCGGGCCAGGTGGTCGAGCGCCTCGTCCAGGCGCAGGCCGATCCGGTCCTCGCCGGCGCGGACCGCGAGGTCGACCAGCGCGGCGGCGTCAGCCGGGGCGTCGCTGCCGGCCAGGCCGGGCAATACGCGTACCGCCGCGTCCAGCAGCACGACGGCCAGCTCGGCCGCCCGGGCCCGGCCCTCGGCGGTGGTGCCGGGCAGGTGTTCGCGGCGCAGCGCCTCCAGCAGGTCCAGCGCGGCCAGCAGCTCGGGCAGCGTGCCGGTGCCCGGCAGCACGGAGGCCGCCAGGTCGAGCCGGTCGGTGACGAGGTCCGGCAGGTCGCACCGGGCGGCGTCGCGCAGGCCCACGAGCAGCTGCGCGGCGGTGGGGCCACCGTCGGCGGCCTCCCGGCGGAACCGTTCCCGCAGGGTGCCGGCCGCGGCCAGCGCCGCGGTCACCCCGCGTACGCCCACCAGGTCCAGTCGGGCCGCCACGGACGGCGTCCAGGCCAGTTGCCAGCGGGTGGTCAGGGCGGCACCGTCGCCGGTGCCGGCCACCGCGATCGCCTCGCCGTAGCCGACGCCGCAGACCTGGAGGCGTTGCAGCAGGATCTCCCGCCGCCCGTCCAGCTCGGTACGCAGCGGGTCCAGCCGCACCTCGCGGGCCTTGGGGTTGTCCGGGCTGGGCAGCCGCAGTGCGGCGAGTTCCGCCTCGACCGCCGGGCCGAGTCCGGAGCGCGGCGTACCGGGTGCGACGCGGCCCCGCTCGGCGCCGACCAGCACGGTCTCCAGCGCCCGGGCCAGCGCCCGGCCCCGGCCGAGCAGTTCGCCCTGGCCGAGCACGGTGGTCACCGCCTCCAGCACCTCGCCCCGGCCCGGGGCGGGCAGGTCCCGCAGCCGGGCCAGGTCGTCGGCGAGCCGTACCGTCTCGGTGGCCTCACCGGTGCCGGCGGTGTGGCCGGCCGCGCGCAGTTCCCGGCACAGGTCGGTGACCGCGCGGGCGGCGGCGGCGCGGATCCGTTCCGGGTCGCCGGCGGCGGTGAAGACGGACTGCTGCCAGCGCGGGTCGCGGATCCCGGCCGGGTAGCCGGACCGGGAGTCGAGCAGGTCGAAGGCGTACGGCACCAGCGAGGTGACCGCCGTCGCGCCGCCGTCGGTGGCGGCGGGTCCGGGCGGCGTCGTCACGGACCGGACCGGATCGGTCGCGGCGGTGCCGGGCCGGCCGGGCGCCACGCTGGCGTCGGCGGCCGGCGCGGCGGCGAGCAGGGCCGGCGCGTGGAAGGCGCCGACGACGGCGGCGACCCGCCGGCCGTCGGCGCCGGCCTCGGCCAGCACCCGGCGCATGTGCCGCTCGCGGGCCAGGTCCCGGGCCGGTACGCCGCCGTGGCTGGCGCTGTCGGTGCGCATCGCCCAGCCGACGCCGAGCGCGGCCCGGCGCAGCGCTTCGGGCGCGCTGCCCGGGGCGCGCACCTCGACCACCCGGTCCCACAGGTCGTCGCCGTCGCGGCCGGTGCCGCTGGCGCTGAGCGCGGCGGCGTAGGAGCGACGCAGGCCGGGCACCGGCTCACCGCCGTCCGGCTCGGGCCCGCCACCGGCGCCCGGGTCGGCGCCGGTGGCCGGCTCGGTGCCGTCGGCCGTCCAGCCGCGGTCGGCCAGCGGCAGGTCGCAGCAGAGCACCTCGACGCCGCGCTGCCGGGCCCAGCGCAGCGCGGCCAGCTCCGGGGAGAAGTCGGCGAACGGGTAGAAGCCCATCGGGCCGTCCGTGCCGTGGCTGCCGACGAGGGCCAGCGGGGCCCGCGCGGCCGGGTCGGACAGGTACGGCAGCCAGCGCTGGAAGTCGGCCGGCAGCTCGACGCAGACCACCTCGGCCCCGGCGGCGTCCAGCAGCGCCGGGACCGCCGCCGCCAGCGCCGGGCTGTGGTGCCGCACCCCGATGAGGTACGGGCGGAGCGAACCGGCGAGCGCGTCGACCACGGCGCGCGGGTCGGCCGCCGTCGGGTCGACGGCCACCGGTCCGGCGGTCGGCGGCGCGCCGGGGGTACGGGAGAGGGTCGTCACCGCAGGCTCTCCCGCAGGTCCCAGAGCCGGCGCCACATCGCCGAGCCGTCCTCGGCGCGGCGGCGGACCGGGCCGTCCCAGTAGCCGAGCAGCCGGGCGTGGTCGTTCTGGTCGTCCTTGCGCACCACGCCGAGCAGGTGCCCGGGCACCAGGTCGAGCGCGTCCCCGCCGGGCAGGTACGCGGCCGACAGGCCGAGCGACACCGCCACCTGCACCGCCTCGGCGGTGGACATGACCGTGCCGGGCCGCTCCACGTCCCAGCCCTCGCCCGACCGGCCGGAACGCAGGTCGCGGAACACGGTGACCAGGGCGTCCAGCACCGCGTCGTCCACGGTGTAGGCCGCACCGGCGCGCCGCACGGCGGCGGTGGCCTGCTGGCGGACCAGGTCGGTCTCGACGTCGGCGTCGGCGATCGGGTGGATGGTCTCGAAGTTGAACCGGCGCTTGAGCGCCGAGGACATCTCCGACACGCCCCGGTCGCGCAGGTTGGCGGTGGCGATCACGGTGAACCCGGGCAGGGCGCGGATCAGGCCGTCCTCGGTGCCGGACAGCTCCGGCACGTTCATCCGCCGGTCGGACAGGATGGACACCAGCGCGTCCTGCACCTCGGGCAGGCAGCGGGTGACCTCCTCGATGCGCACCACCCGGCCGGTACGCATCGCGGTCAGCACCGGCGAGTCGACCAGCGCCTGCGGGGTCGGGCCCTGCGCGAGCAGCAGGGCGTAGTTCCAGCCGTAGCGGAAGGCGTCCTCGGTGGTGCCGGCGGTGCCCTGCACGGTCAGCGCGCTGGTGCCGCAGACCGCGGCGGCCAGCAGCTCGGACAGCATGGACTTCGCGGTGCCGGGCTCGCCGACCAGCAGCAGGCCCCGCTCGCCGGCCAGGGTGACCACGCACCGCTCGACCAGGCTCCGCTCGCCGACGAACTTCGCCGCAATGGTCATGCTGGCCGGCAGCTCGGTGCCGTCGGGGCCGGTACGCCGCTCGGCGGGCAGCTTCAGCGCCTCACCGTCGCTGCCCTGGATGAAGGTGACCACGGCGCGCGGGGTCAGCGCCCAGCCCGGCGGCCGGGCCCCGTCGTCGTACGCGGCCAGGAAGGCCAGCTCGTCGGCGTACCGCTGCTCGGCGGAGAGGACCTGGGCGGCGGTCTCCGGCGCCTCGGAGGGGCGGACGTGTTCCGTCACGGTCACGGGTGTTCCTCGATCTTCCTCTTGGGGGGTGTTTCGGGACAGGGGTCGGCGGCGCCGCGACGTCCGGGCAGGTCGTCGCGGACACCACCGCCCTTTCGGGTACGGGTCAGCGGGGGGCGCCGCGGCCGGGCAGGTCGGCGAAGCGGGGCCGGTCGCCGTCGCGGAGGCGTTGCCAGGCCCGCCGGTAGAGCGTGGCGGCCGGTTCGAACGGCACGGTCACCCCGAGCGCGGCCGTGCCGTCGGGGGCGAGGTCGAACAGGGCCACCTTCCAGCCCTCGATCGGCACCTGCCCGGCGCCGCGCTCCAGCCACGGGCCGGGCAGGAACAGCGACCGTCCGGCCCTGGACCGGCTGGCCTCGACGACCAGGTCAGTGCCGGCCAGTTCGGCGCGGGCCGCCTTCAGCCGGGCCGGCTTCCAGCCCGTCCACCTCGCCGTGTGGCGGTCGGTCGGGTCGGGCATGGCCAGCAGCATCAGGTACGCCGCCGCCGCGTCGGCGCCCAGGGCGTGCTCCCCGGCGACCTCGGCGACCAGGTCGGGCACCGACCGCGTCGGGTCCTGCGGCCACCAGGTCCCGTCCGCCGCCCGCTCGCCACCGTCGGGCTCCCCCGCGTCGGCGAGCAGCGCGACGAAGCGCGGATCGCGCACCAGCCGCAGCGCCACCTCCACCGGGTACGGCTTGGCCGCGTCCCCGCGCAGCGCCGGCAGGTACGGGTCCGTGCCGTCGGCGTCGAGCAGGTTCGGCCGCAGCGCGGGCGACGGCTGGCTGTCGTGGGTGGACAGCACGATGGCGCCGTAGCGTTCCCAGCCCGGGCCCGTCTCGGACGGGGTGCCCGCCACCTGGCGGAACCCGGGCAGGGAGACGTACTGCTCGAGGTCGAGCAGGAGGTCGGGGTTGGCCAGCCGGTCCCGGATCGCGGCGAGCGCGGCCGGCAGCGCGGCCCGGCACGGGTCGCCGGCCGGCGTGTGGTGGGCGACCCAGGCCGCCAGGGCGACCGTGGAGCGCAGCACGTGGCCGGTGAAGCCCGCCGTCCGGTTGTCGACCGGCCGGACCCGGTCGCCCCTGACCTCGAAGGCCAGGTCGGTGCTCAGCTCGGCCGAGCGGGCCGGGTCGAGCAGCGCCGGCAACGCCTTCGCGGGCGCCCAGCCGGTGCGGATCGCGCGGGTCGCCTCGGCGAGCAACTGTTCGGGCACGACCACCCGGCGACCCAGGGCGGCGTTCCACACCGCCGCGGCGGCGGCCACGTCCGGCCCGTCGGTCCACAGCCGGGCCGGGTCGGCCGGCAGCAGCGCCGAGACCACGGCCCGCCGCAGTGCCGGCCTGGCCTCCCGCAGCACCCCGAAGGCCAGCTTGACCTCGCCGACCTGCCTGATCCCGAGCGCCTTGCGCAGCTCGGTCGGGACGGTGCCGGCCGAGTCCGCGTACGGCAGGCCGGCCAGCACGAGCTTCGCGGCGGTGGGGGTGACGCCGGTCAGCTCGGCGAACCGCTCGGCCGCCTCCGGCCGCCAGGGCAGCGGGCCGCGTGCGGCCCACTCGGTGCGGAAGCCGGCCAGCCAGCCGGCCGGCCGTTCGTCGCCGACCGGCTCCGAGGAGTGCGCCGTGTACGGCTCGGGCACGGCGAAGACGCCGGCCGGATCGTGGTGCAGCGCGTCGAAGAAGTAGCCGGTGGCCGTGCCGCTGGAGTTGAGCACGGCGAGGAACGCCCCGTCGGGCAGCGGCAGGATGCCCGGCCGGGGGTAGCGGCGCGAGCCGTCGGGGTTCTTCAGGTCGTCGTCCAGCAGGTGCAGCCTGCACCGGCGCCACCGCCCCGGCTCGGCCGCCGCGCTCAGGTCGAGCCCGTCCAGCTCCGTGAGCAGGGCGGCCAGCGTCTCCCGGTGCTCGTCGGGGGTGACCGCCGCGACGGCCCGGTAGGCGACGGCGGCGACGCCGCCGAGCAGCGACCACCAGTTCAGGGTGGACGGCAGCGACGGCCCGTCCAGGTGCAGCCGTACGGCGGGATCGACCCCGCCGGTGGCGGAGCACTGGATGGCGAACGCCTGGAACTGGGTGAAGGTCGAGGTCGCGGTGCCCGCCCCGTGGGTTGAGCCGCGCAGGCCGTCCAGCGCCGCGCTGAGCTGCCTGTCGGTGGGTCCGGCCGCGGCGGCCGGCGGTGTCACGGCGACGGGCGCGGCCAACGACCTGGTGAGACGCTCGGTCACCGCGTCCAGGTCGGTACGCACCCGGGCGGCCAGCCGCAGCGCCCCGGCCACCCCGGCGAGCAGGGCGTCGTGGCCGATCGTCGGCAGCGTCGAGCGGACCAGCTCCACCAGCGCGTCGGTGTCGTCCCCGTCGGCGGCCGGTGCGGCGCCGCCGCCGACCATGGACGCCGGGACGGCGACGGGCAGACCGGTGATCGCCTGCGTGGCGGCGGTCGACCCGGATCGCGTCGCCGCGCGGGCCGCGGCCCGCGCGGCCTCTTCCGCCAGGGTGGCGCGCCGCTCGTCGACCGCGACCTTGAGCAGTGCGGCGGTGGTCTCCCGGTCCACCCGGCGCAGGGTGGTGGAGCCGGCCGGGTCTCGGGGCAGCAGGTGGCCGAGGAACGCCTGCGGCGGCAGCGGCACGGCGTCGGGGTGGTAGTCGCGGCTGGCCGGCGGTCCGGGGACAGCCGACGCCACCCCGTCCGGGTCGAGCAGGACGAACCCCTTGAGTACGGCCCGCGGCCGGTCGTCGCCGGGCAGTACCAGCGCCGCGATCGGCTCCTGCCCCACGGCCACGGTAACCGTACGGCCGGCGAGGTCGTCGCCGCGTACCGAGCCGTCCGGCAGGGTGACCACCCGCCAGCCGAGCAGACCGTCCACCGGGACCGCGGCCGGGGTGGCCCGGTCGGACAGGGCCGGGCGCAGCCAGCTGGCCGGCTCCCGCAGCTGGCTGCCGTCGACCGGGAGGTCCGCCAGGAACCGGGGCAGGCCGCGGCGGCCGTGCGTGTTGCCGACCGGGTCGTACTCGCGCCAGCCGTACGTGTCGTCGTCCTCGCTGTGCCGGTAGACCCAGTGGTCGGTGCCGTCGGTGATGACCGGCAGCTCGGACGGCACGGCGGTGTCCCCGGCGTGCAGTACGCCGTCGCCGGTGGTCCGTCCGCCGCCCGCCAGCGGCAGGGTGATCCCCTTCCCGCGTGGCTGGCTGCCGTGGTGGCGGCCCTGGAGGGGCTGCAGTTCACCGGGCGCCGAGTGCCAGTAGCCGCGCAGGTCGTAGTCGAGCGCCTGGGAACGCCAGTAGACCAGCAGGTGACCGTCGACGTAGTGGTAGCCGGGCTGGCCCCACATGTCGTTGGCGGGGATGCGCAGGTCGTGGCGGAGCACGATGCCCTCGGCGCCGATCACGCGCACCGTGGTCGGCCCGGCCAGGATCACGTACGGCCAGGCCTCCTGCCGGGTGACCTCGATCCGGCGGTCGCCGCCGGTCACCTCCTGCCACGCCAGCTCCCAGTCCGGCCAGCCCAGCTCGTCGACGATGCCGCCGCGCAGGGCGCGGGCGACGTGCTCGGCGAGGTCGACGCCCAGGGCCTGCCCGAGGTCGCCGCCCGCGCCGGGCTCGCCGACGACGTCGGGGACGAGCCGCAGCGCCTCGACCGGGATCCTGCCCAGCCAGTCCACCGACGCCGGCAGGTACGGCAGCCCGGCGGTGAACCGGGCGCGGATCCGCGCCCGCAGCCAGTCGGTCAGCAGCGGCCGGACGCCCGGCGTGTCGACCATCCGGCGCAGCGCCGGTTGCTGGTCGTCGAGCTGGTCGAGGCCCCGGCGCAGGGCGGCGGTGAACCGGTCGTCGCCGGCCACGGCGAGCAGGTCCCGCTCTCCCCCACGCTTGACCCAGTTCACCAGGTCGAGCACGTCGCGCTTCTTCGGCGGGGTCACCGGCAGGCCGAGGGCGAGCATCAGGTCGAGCAGTTCCACGTCGCCGTCGACGTCGAGGCTCTCGCCGCTGTCGGCCAGTTCGACGCGCAGCCGGTCGGCCATCCGCTCAACGAGCGGGTACAGCTGCGGCAGCCGGCGGTGGCGGTGGTGGTGCCCGGAGTTGGCCCGGCTCACGAAGCGGCGCAGCCAGCCGACGGAGCCGTCGCGCGGGCGGGCCGCCTCCGGCACGTCCGGGTCGCACAGGCCGGTGAGCGCGCCGGTGTCGGTGAGCAGGGCCAGCCAGGTGACCAGGTCGTCGCGGTCGGCGGGCATCAGGTCGAGCAGGCTGCCGCGGACCGCCGGGTCGCGCCCGGCCAGGGCCGTCACGGCCGGCAGGTGCGCCTTCCACCAGCCGGCCGGTGCCTCGGCGGCCACCGGCAGCCGGAGCAGCTCGGTCAGGTAGGCGTCCGCCCGGTCGGCGACGGCGGCAGCGGCCTTGCCGGCGGCTCTGGTGGCCGTGCGGACCAGGCGGTTCACCGCGGTGGCCGACTGGGTGGACGGGACCACCCCGGCGGCCGCGGCCCGCAGCGCCAGCCGGCAGAAGCGGTCCAGCGCCTCGTCGGCCGGCAACTGGGCGGACAACTCCTTCGCGTAGCCGGCCAGCGCGGTCGCGGACACCACCTTGGCCGACGCGAACTCCACATAGACCTCGTCGAGGCGGTGCAGGTCGACCGGCAGACCGTGCTGCGCCTCCGCCTTGCGCGCCTTGTTGAACAACTGCGTGGCGTACGCGTCCTGCCCGGCGGCCAGGAACACCCGCGCCGCCTGCTCGAAGAAGGTCGGCAGGAAGTGCGGCAGGGTACGGGCGAAGCGGTCGGCGATGCCCTGGTGGGCGTCCAGGGCGGCCTTGGGACGCGAGCGCACCTGCTTGGCCAGCTTCTGCAACTCCGGCACCACCGCCAACGCGTGCCGGCCGTCCGCCGGGTGGTGCACCAGCACCCATTCCGGGAAGGCCAACGGGCGGCGGGGACCCAGCCCGACGACGACCGGCTCGGCGCCCGGCGCCAGGCCGAGGAACTCGAGGGCGATGTCCTCGCCCTCGCCGAGGGCGGCGTCGACCAGGCGGACCACCGGCCGGTCGTCCAGGGCCGGGTGCCGGTAGGTGCGGGCGGTCAGGGGCACCGCCCGCTCCCCCGCCCCGGCGGTGTCGGTCGGCAGCACCGCGCCGGCGGTCAGCAGGCTCTCGGCCGGGTGCTCGCCCGCGGTCGTGGTCATCGCGCTCACGCCTTCTTCCCCGTTCCGGTCACGGCGCCGGACAGGGCCGTCGCCATCCGCATTCCTTCCGACCAGGCCACCGGCCCGACCTCGGTCAACCGCAGCGTCGGGCCGTCCACGACCGCCCAGGAGAGGGTGCCCAGGGTCGCCTCGGAGTCCCAGTAGTCCTCGTCGAACCCCAGGGCGGCCTCGACGGTGCGGCCGGCCTCCCAGACGCGGCACCTGATCTGCGAGCCGGAAACCCGGAAGCCGAGCGTGGCGGCCCGGACGGCCAGCCGGTTGGGGACCTTGGTGCCGCGGAATTCGGCGACCGTGGTGTCCCGCGCCCTGAGGTCGTCGGGCCTGTCCCAGGTGCCCCGGTGCAACTGCTCGATGCGCTGGGTCACGTCCAGTTCGTCGGCGAACTCGCGCAGGTCGGGCAGGTCGGGCAGGCGCACCGGGTGGGGCAGCGTGGCGGTCGCCGGCGAGAGCCGGACGGTGTCGCCGTCGAGGTTGACCACGCGCAGGGCGCCGCCGTCGGTGACGTCGCGCAGGAAGCCCGCCTCGGCCGGGTCGTCCCCGAGCACCACGAGGTCGCGCAGCGCGTGCTGCCAGGCCGGGTCCGGCCAGACGCGGGCCAGCAACGCGGTCGGCACCGGCAGCGAGGACACCACCCAGGCGTCGACCCGGGCCAGGCACTCGGCGCCGTGCCGGTCCAGCCACTGGGCGAGCTGGCGCAGCCGGTCCACCTCGGGGGCGTCACGCAGCACCTTCGGCAGAGTCTTCAGTGGACGGCCGCCGGCGCGCGGGCCGGTGGACCGGGCCGCCACCTTTCCGTCCACGAGAGAGATCTCGTACGAGTCCCCCACCGGTAGCCAGGCCATCAGGAACACCCTCCGCAGTGGCAGAACAGCCAGATTTCGTGAGGAATCGGCCGTGATCGACAACGAGGGCACGCTAACAGTAGTGACCGACACGACAGCGACCCATCGGCCGAGCAGCCGAGGCCGGTTCGGCGGCACGAGGGCGGCGCGGCTCACGGAAGTCGCAGGTCCGGCGGGCTGGCGCGGGCGGCGCGGGGCCGGCGGCGACCCCGGTGGGAACCCAGGGTGATGACCTAGGTCACACGGCGACCGGAGGAACCTCGCTTCCGCCGCTGCGGCGCTGGTGGCGGTCCTCTCCAGCCGGGGCGCGGCACCCCGGGCCGCGTCGGGGTCGACGCCCCGTCATGGTGCGGTGCCGGCCGGAAAAGGGGGACGGCGCCCCGCCGTGGTGATCGAGCAGCTTGCCGAGCAACGCGACCAGGGCCTGTCGTTCGGTGGCCGACAGTGGGGCGAGCAGCGGCGTGCCCGCGGCGGTAGGTCGACAGCCGCGACGCGAGCGGTGGTCTGGCGCAACGTGCGCCGGGACGGCAGCGGTCGCCCGCGCCGTCCCGGCGGAACCGTCGGCTCAGCAGGTGGTGTTGCCGGCCGGCACCCAGCCGTCCACGGACGGGTGCTCGGCGCCGTGACCGTAGATCCAGACGTCGTCGTCGACGGCCCAGACCTGACCGTGCCAGCGGAACCCGCGCCCGGCGGTCAGGGTGAGCAGCACGTGGCTGTGCGGCGCGGCGCGCAGCCAGGTGTTCTGGCGGAGGTTGCAGACGATGCCCCACGCGTCGCTCGCCGAGGCCGGCGCGGCGGCCACAGCCGAACCGGAAAGAACGACGGTCACGACCGTCAGTACGTGCAGGAGTCGGCGTTTCACTCGTGTCCCCTCGACAATGGACGATGACGGACTCCGATTGTGGTCGATGCCCGGTCCCGACGCCACGAGTCCTCCACGGGTGAACGGCCCGTGGTCGAAGCGACGGCGGCGGTCAGCCGGCGGGACGTCGCGCATCGGGGTGCCGACCGGCGAACGCCTGCAGCAGGGTCGTGACCGCGACGGTGAGGTCCGCACGGTTCGCGGCCGTACCGGGTGGCGGCGCGGTGCGGGCGCCCGCACCGGCCAGCCGGTCGAAGAGCAGACCGTCGATGCAGGCGACGAGATGGTCACCGGCCTGCGCGGGGTGCCGGGCGCCGGCGGCCGCCAGCATCGCCCTCGACTGCGCGCGCGACGCGTCGCCGTACGCGAGGATCGTCCGAAGTTCCGGGCGGTGCGTGGCCTCCAGCAGGCAGGCGTAGCGGGCGAGCGTGCGGTTGCGGGCGGTGCTCATCCACTGGTCGAGCAGGGCGGCGATACCGCCGGCCACCGCGACGACGTCGTCCGGCGCGAGTTCCGGGGGGCCTTCCCCGGCCGGCACCCCGGCGGCTTCCAGGTCGGCCCGGTCGAGGTCGGCGAGTCGGCGCACCACCGCTTCGATGAGCGCTCCCCGGGTGCGCAAGTACGCGGACGTGGTGCCCTGCGGCAGCCCGGCCCGCGCGTCGACGGCGCGGTGGGTGAGCCCGCGCATGCCGAGTTCGGCGAGTACGTCGATCGCGGCGTCGGTCAGGGCCGCGAACCGGTCGGTGGGCATGGCGTCGCCACCTCCTTCCACGGCGCTAGTATCTCTTTCTACACCTGTAGAAGGAGCGGCGATGACGCGGACGGCAGTGGTGGTCGGAGCCGGCATCGGCGGGCTGGGCGCGGCCATCGGCCTGCACCGCGCGGGCTGGCGGGTGACGGTGCTCGAACGTGCCGCCGCCTTCCGCCCGGTCGGGGCGGGACTGGTCCTGCAAGCGAACGGGCTGCGCTGCCTGGACGCGCTGGGCCTCGGCGCGGCCGTACGACAGCGGGGCCGCGCCGACGTCTCCGGCGGCACCCGCAGAGCCGACGGCCGGTGGCTGGCCCGCATCGGGCCGGGCGAGCTTGCCCACGCGCTCGGCACACCCGCCGTCGGCATCCACCGCGCCGCCCTGCACGAGATCCTGCTCGGCGCGCTGCCGGACGGCGTCGTGCTGACCGGCGCCGAGGTCCGCGCCGTCACCACGGACGGCGAGGTGACCTACCAGTGCCGGGACGCAGCGGCCCGGACGAGCGCCGATCTCGTGATCGGCGCGGACGGCATCCACAGCACGGTGCGCGGGCTGCTCTGGCCGGAGGCCGCCGCCCCCGCCCCCATCGGCGTGACCGCCTGGCGCGGGGTCACCCCGACCTGGGACGGCGAGCTCGTCGTCGCGGTCAGCTGGGACCGGGGCGCCGAGTTCGGCATGGTGCCGCTCACCGATGGTCGCGTCTACTGGTTCGCCTCCGTCAACGCCGCGCCCGGCGCGCCGGCCGGCGACGAGCTGGCCCGGGTGCGCGAGCGGTTCGGCCGCTGGCACGATCCGATCCCCGCCCTCATCGCCGCGACCGGCACCGTCCTGCGGGACGACCTCGCCTGCCTGGACGAACCCCTGACGACGTACGTCAAGGGCCGCGTCGTCCTGATCGGCGACGCGGCGCACGCGATGACACCCAACCTCGGCCAGGGGGCCAACCAGGCGCTGGAGGACGCCGTCGTGCTCGCCTGCGTCGCCGGCCGCCCGGACGGGCCCCTCGCCTACGACCGGCAGCGCCGCCCGCGCAGCCAGCGGGTGGCGAGGGCGTCCCGCGCCGTCGGCCGCTTCGGTCAGCAACTGGAGAACCCCGTCGCCGTGGCGGCCCGCGACGCCGTCCTGCGCCTCACCCCGCCCCGGCTGGCGCTGCGCTCGATGGCCCGCTACGCCGACTGGCGTCCGCCGTCGCCCGACTGAGAGCGCGCGCCCGCGGGCCGCCCGGCGCGCTGGCACCGCACCCGCGCCGTGCCCGGACGTCGCGCCGCCGACGGGCTCGCCGGCTCCGCCGAGGTGCGGCCCCGGTACCGCCGGGCGGCGCCCGGCAGCCACCGCCTACTGGAAGGAGCCGTAGAAGTCGTTCAGTGCGTCGTGCACGTTGTCCCGGTCGAACTTCTCGATGCTGAGGATGAGGGCGAACAGTTCCGCGCTGTCCTTGGGGATCCGGCAGTTCACCTCGGTGACGAGTTCGTCGAGCATCCAGTGCAGCAGCTGGGCCATGGGCGTCCGGGCGGCGAGGTCGGAGTTGATGGTGAACCGGATGGTGCCGTCCGCGTTGACCACCGTGGAGTGGTTGAGCATGTTCGGCTCGGCCCGCACCACCAGCCGCTCCTCCGCCCGCATCAGCGACAGCATCGCCGCGTGCAGCGCCTCCATGTACGCCTTGGTCAACGGCGCGTACGCCCGGCCCTGCGGCAGGTCGGTGAGCACGGAGGCCACCGACTTGGGCAGGTCGGTCCTGCTGAAGTCGAGGCAGGCGAAGTCGTAGCTGCGCACCCACGCGCGGGTGATGCGCGACGCGAGAACGGTGTGCAGCGAGTCCGTCCGGGGCGCGGCACGGCCCCGCATCGCGGCCACCTGGACGTCGGCGGGGAACGGCCCGCCCTGGCCCAGCGCCTCGTAGACGGTCTGCTCGAAGTTGGCGGCGTTCCGCAGGGCGATCTGGCCCTGGAGGTAGTAGGGGGCGTTGCGGTGGCGGTAGACGATGTCGACCGTCGGGTTCTCCGCCAGGGTGTGCGTCCCCTCGTGCAGGAGCGTGGCGGCGAGTTCCCACACGTGCATCGTCCCGTCGAGTGCGGAGCGACCCACGTTGATGATCGCGGTGTCGCCCTGTCCGCTGGCGAGTGCACCCATCCCGTCGGGCAACGTCAGGTTGCACACGAATCCCGACCGCTGGCCGTCGGTGCGCGTGAGCATGGCCCGCAGCGCCGTGACCGTCTGCGCGAAGCGGGCCTTGGCCACCGACGAGGTGGACCCGAACAGACGCGCGAAGGCGTTGTTGACGGCCGTGTGCCGGGGGCTCCCGACGTCGTTCATGACGTCGACGATCTTGTTCTGCAGCTCGTCCAGGGCGGCGCCGAGATAGGGATTGCCGGCGGCGGAGGGCACGACCCCGTCCAGGGAGTCCTGCACCTCCTTGAACAGGGTGGCCGCCTGGTGCACCGTCGCGCCGCGTAGCGAGATCTGCTGCAACCAGGGCCCGTCGATCAGGCCGGCCACCGTGTCGAGTCGCGCGGTCGACCGGTCGCGGCGCAGCCCCGCCCGCAGCGCGGCGACCAGGGGACGCAACCGTTGCAGCTCGCAGGCCATCAGCACCCGGTACGTCTGGAACACCTCACGCCGGCCGAGATCGAGCGCATTCCTGGTCGCTTCGTCGGGAAACGGGAACATGTGGCGGCTCCTTCGCGCGCTGCCGGCCCGGCCCGGTCAGCCGAACGCTGGCGAAGAGGTAGCACCCGGCCGACCGTCGCGGTCAGTGACCCGTCGACCATCGGACAGCGACTGCGCCCAATGCCCCGGGTTGTCGGCCCCGATCGGACCGCGCCGGCCGGGCCGACGCACGGGGCGGGCGGGGCGACGGGCGGACGAGCGGCGGGGCGGGCGGGGCGGCCAGGCCGACGGACGGCCGCGCCGAGGGCCGTTGCGCGGCTTTCGCCAGGTTGATGCGAACCCCCGCCATCTGACATCGGCCGACAACGGCAGACGTATTTATTTTCATCGATCGCGCTCCGTATGGATGTCCACCGCCCGCGCCGCCATGCCGGGGCGCGCGGCGATTCCCCACCACCGGGAGGCAATGTGTCCACCAGACTCGCAGGAAGAGCGCGCCGCTCGACGCTCGCCCTGTTCACCGGGGCGGCGCTGGCGACGCTGTTGTCCGTCACCGCGGCCGGCGCCGCGCCACTGGCCGGCCCGACGGACAGCCGCGCCACCGCCGCCGCCGTCGACGTGTACATGCAGGACACTCCCGCCGACGTGGGGATCGAGCCGCACGCGCTCAATCCTCTCTGGCAGAGCTCGGACATCAAGGTCTGCCACACCGCCGTCGAGTGCGCGACCAGCCAGAACCCGATCGTCGGCCAACGCAACTACATCTTCATCAAGCTGCGTAACCCCGGCCCGTACGGCGACAGCGTCATGGAGCAGGGCACGATCTTGGTCTACCGGACCACGCCCGGCGGCGGGGCGGCCTGGCCGGGCGCCTGGACGCAGATCGGGGCGATGGCGGTACCGGTCTACCCGGGGGTCACCTCCGTCACCATCCCGTGGGACGACGTGCCCGGCCCCGGTCACTTCTGCCTGCTGGCCCGCTGGGTCTCCCCCAACGACCCGATGACCTTCGAAGGCCCGGACATCGGCGTCAACACCCGCCACAACAACAACATCGCCTGGCGCAACGTCGACTCGGTGGCGCTGACCGCCGGCGGCCAGGCGCAGATCCGCCCGTTCGCCATCGGCAACACCCTGACCCGTCCGGCCCGCAGCAGCGTGGTCTTCAGCCAGAACGGTGCCCCGTTCCAGACCGCCGGTGGCCGGCTCGTCGCCGACCTCGGCCCGACCCTGTTCGAGCGCTGGGCCAAGGGGGGCAAGGCCGGCAAGGGCGTGCGCGAGGTGGGCCGCAACCAGGTCGAGATCGTCGACATCGGCCAGGCCAGCCTGGACAACCTGGAGCTCAACCCCGGTGAGCGGCTCGCCTTCTCCCTGAGCTTCACGGCGACCGTGCCGACCCGGGAGAAGACCGCCGTCAACGTGACCCAGGTCGGCCCGGACACCACCGGCGCCGCCCGGGCCGACCTCGGCGGCGTCCGCTACGACGTCACCGTCGGCCAGCGGGCCGGGTAGCCCTCCGAGGGCGGGAACGGAGGTCGCGGACGGGGCCCGCGACCTCCGTTCCACCCGTCCGGCCGGCACCACGGCCAGACCCGCGTCGCCCGGCACCGGACCTGCGGGGCGAGGACGAGCCGCACGTACGCCGCCCGCCCCGCCCGCAGCGGCCCACCGCCCACCCGGATCGGCACGGACCGGGCACGCTGCCGGGCGCACACCGGTCGCCCGGCTCGGACCGGAACGCCGCCCGGCGCGGATCGACGCGGACCGGAACGCCGCCGGGCGCGCGCGACGGCGGCGAGGTGGCGTCCGGTCAGCGCAGGCTGACCCAGGCGGTCGCCACGGCGTACCCGGCGGTGCGGGCACAGAGCTGGACCGGGCCGGCGGGCGGCACGCCCATCGAGAAGAAGCCCACCGCGTCCACCGGCACCTCCTCGTACGCACCGACCGACGTACGCGCGGTGACCCGCCCGCCCCGGGCCGGCGAGAGCTGCCCGACGATGCCGGCCCGGGTCACCTCGATCTCGACGACGACCGCACCGGCCCGGAACGTCAGCGTGCGCGCCGATCCGGTGGACCGGGTGAGACCGGCCGGCTCCGGGTCGCAGGACGAGTCGAAGGTCAGCTCGGCGAGCGCCAACTCGGCGTCGACGGTCCGCCACCCGTACGCGGCCAGCGCCCCGGCCACGAACTCCTCCGGCACCGGACCGGGCTCGCGCAGGGCGGCCCTCAACTCGGCCAGCAGGGCGTCGTCAGCGGCTGGCGGCCACGGCTCCATCCCGGTCACCTCCGCTCCCGTCGTTGCCCGGGTGCGCCCCGACGAACGGGGCGAGCGCCGGGCAGTTCCGCAGCTTGTGCAGGCACCGGGCCTGGGTGGGACCGACGCTGCCCACCGGCATGCCCAGCCGCGCCCCGATCTCGCGGTAGCTGACCGGCGGCTCGGCCATCAGCAGGGTGAGCAGTTCCCGGCAGCGCGGCGGCAGCTGTGCGAACGCCTCCCGCAGCGCCTGCCGCCGCTCGGCGCGCAGCAGGTCCTCGTCGGGGGTGACCGGGTCCACCAGCAGGGACGCGCCGACGTGCCCGCCGACCGAGTCGTCGTACGGGTCGAACGGCTGGGTCCGCCGGCCGAGGCGCAGCAGCCGGTAGCACTCGCGCCGGGTGGTGGTGATCAGCCAGGCGGGCAGCGCGTTGGACTCCCGCAGCCGGCCCAGCTGTTCCACGGCACGCAGCCAGACGGTCTGGTTCACGTCCGCCGCGTCGACGTGGTCGAGTCCGTGGGACCGGATCACCGACAGCACCAGTGGCGTGTAGCGGCGGACCAGCTCGCCCCACGCCCCCTCGTCCCCGCAGGAGGCGGCGGCGACCAGCCCGACCGTGCCGCGCTCGCTCATCCGGCCACCGCCCGGCGCGCCGCTACCGGCCTCACGCGACGAGTACGCCGTAGTCGGGATGCCAGCGGGGGCCGGCGATCAGCGCGGCGTGGGCCGCCTCCGCGCTGAGCCCGGCGCTGGTCATCAGCGCGGCCAGCCGGCCGGCGACGTGGCCGGTGGCGAACGAGGTGCCGGCCCAGGCGGCGAATCCGTCGAAGTAGCGGGTGGGATGGCCCGGCAACGGGAGCCGGCCCCGGACGTAGGTGCTGTGCCGGTCCCCCAGGGCGCAGGCGTCCACCCACGACCCGTGGCTGCTGTAGGGCGCCGGCACCGGGCCGGTCGGCCCGGCGCTCACCGCGCCGACCGCCAGCACCCGGTCGAGGGCGGCCGGCCACGTCCGCCGGCTGGTGCCGGCGTTGCCCGCCGAGGCCACCACGGCCCTGCCGGGCAGCCCGGCCAGCGCGTCGACCAGTGGCAGCGGAGGTTGGTCGTCCTGGGTGAAGTAGCCCAGCGAGAGGTTGACGACCGACACCTGTGGACCGAGCCGCCCGAGCGCGGCGACCAGCATCTCCTCGTCGCCGACGCCGGTGGCGTCCAGCGCGGCCTCGGGATCGAGACGTACGCCCGGCGCGGCCTGCCGGACCACTCCGGCGACGAACGTGCCGTGGCCGCCCTGAAGCGCCAGCACGTCCGCGCCGACGTAGACCGCGTCCTCGTCGTCGACCTCGGGCAGGTAGCTGCCGCCCAGCCACTGCGGATGGCGGGAGCCGGCCTGCCGCCAGATGCCGGTGTCGCAGATTCCCACCGTCACCCCCGCGCCCTCACCGGCGCGCGCCGGATCCGGCGCCGGCAGGGCGGCGGCGACGCGCGGCGGGCCGCCCGGGTTGCCCATGATGTTGCCGAAGCCGACGAGGACGTGGTGCGGCTGGACCAGGGGAACCGGCTGCCCGGGCCACTGCTGCGGGTCGCGCAGCCTGGTCACCACCGACGGGATGTCGGTCTCGACGGCGAAGAGGAGCCGGGCGACCCCGCCGAAGCCGACGCCCTCACTGACCGGGTGGCCGTAGCCGCGCAGCCGAGCCATGACCCGCTGCACGTCGGGGCGGGCCACCAGGAGTTGCCGTGGCCGGTGGAGGAACTCCCGGCCGGCGACGGCGTACCGGCGCACGTCGGGGTCCGCGGCCAGGGCCTCCAGGAAGAGCCGCTGGTAGGTGGCGTCGGGAGACTCACCGGCGGCGGCCGGCGCGCCCGCCCCGACGAGACCGAGCGGCGCCGCCGCGACGGCGAGGGTGGACCAGGCCACGACCTGCCGGCGGGACAACCCGGCGGGCGGGCGCGGCACGAAGGAGTCGTCGGACGGCACCGGTCCTCCAAGCGGTCGGAGATGCGTGGTCGGCGACGGGCCGGGCAGCCACGGAAGCGCTCCGAGGCACGGGACGATTATTTCAAATGATAGTCGGGTGTCAATTGACCGTCGTTCCGGCGACGGATTTCCGATACCGTCCGCGCGATTGACCGAGGAGCGCGACTGCGGGATTCTTCTCGGCATGGCCGACAGCGCCGGTTCCGGTGCCGGCACGGCCCAGGCCGCGCTCGACGCCGTCCAGCGTTACCCCCGCGAGGCGATCGCCATCGGCCGGCGAGTCCTCGCCGCCGGGCACGCCGACGCCGACGAGCGCTCAACCGCCGAACGCGCCATCGGGCTGGCCCTGCGGGAGATCAACGACCTGCCGGGCGCCCTGCGGCACCTGCGCCGGGCGGTGCGGGCCGCCGACTCGCCCCGGGTGCGTGCGCTGGCCCGGATGAGCCTCGGGTACGTCCTGGCCAATGCCGGACGCACCGGCGCGGCGTTGCGCGCGGTGACCCTGGCTCTGCCCCGGTTGACCGGCGCCGACGCCGGCCGGGCCCGGATGCAGCGGGGCGTCGTGTTGCACTACCGGGGGCGGTTCGACGAGGCGGTCCGCGACTACGGCATCGCGGTGGAGGTCGCCCGGCGCGAGGGCGACCTGCTGCTGGAGGCCCGCGCGCGCAACAACCGCGGGCTCCTCAACGCCCACCGGGGCACCGGCCGCGACGCCGACGACGACCTGTCCCGCTCCGCGGCCATCTTCAGCCAGCTCGGGCTCGACCTGGCCGCCGCCGACGCCCGCTGGAACATCGGCATCGCCGCCGGGCAGCGCGGCGACGTCGCGGGCGCGCTGCGCGACTTCGCCATCGTCGACGAGGAGTACCGCCGGCTGTCGGTGCCCCGGCCGGCACTGCTGCTGGACCGGTTCGAGCTGCTGTTGTCGGTGCCGCTGGTCGACGAGGCGGTCGAGGTCGCCACCACCGCCGTGTCGGAGCTGCGCCGACGGGGCATGGCCTCGGATCTCGCCGAGGCGTTGCTGGCCCGGGCCCGCGCGGCCCTGCTCGCCGGTGACCTGGACACCGCCGCGACCGCCGCCGCCTCGGCGCGGGCCCGCTTCCGTCGGCAGGGACGCCGCATCTGGGCCGCCTTCGCCCGGCACGTCGAGTTGCGCGCCGAGTTCGCCCGGGGCAACCGTTCGGCGGCCCTGCTCACCGCCATGGTGCGCACCGCCGGGCAGCTCGACGCCACCGGCTGGCCCTCGCCGGCGCTGACCACCCGGATCGAGGCCGCCCGCCTGGCCGAGGCGTTGGGCCGGCCCGCCCGGGCCGCCGGGCTGCTGGCGGTGGCGGCCCGGGCGCACCGCCGGGGCACCGCGCCCCACCGCGCCCAGGGCTGGTACGCGCTCGCCCTGCGCCGCCGACTCGACGGTGACCTGCGGGGCGCGGCCCGGGCCCTGCGCCGGGGACTGGCGGTGCTCGACGGGCACCGGGCCTCCCTGGGTGCCACCGAGCTGCGCGCACACAGCGGGACGTACGGGCACGAACTGGCCGCCGAGGGCCTGGACCTCGCCGTGCGCGCCGGCAGGCCCGCACAGGTGCTGGCCTGGGCGGAGCGCTGGCGGGCCAACGCCCTGCGGATGCGCGCGGTGCAGCCGCCGCAGGATCCCGAACTGGCCGCTGCCCTGGCCGAGCTGCGGATGGTCAGCACCGCCCTGGAGGACGCGCTGCTCGCCGGCCACCCGGTGCACACGCTGCGCCGCAGCCAGGGCCGGCTCGAACAGCGCATCCGGGAACTGGCGCGCGGAGTGGGCGGCGCCGCGCGGGGCGCCGCCGACGACGGCCTGGTGGCACCGCCCTCGGTGCGGGCCCTCGCCGCCACGCTGGGCGACGCCGTGCTGCTGGAACTGGTGACGCACGGGCCCCGGCTGCGGGCGGTGCTCGTCCGCGGCGGGCGGACCAGCCTGCACGACCTCGGTCCGCTCGACGAGGCGCTGGGTCGGGCCCGACGGCACCGCTTCGGCCTGCGCCGGCTGGTCACCACCGGCGACTCGGCCAGCGCCCGGGCCGGCGTCGAGTTCGCCGCCACCGCGCTGGACCGGCAGCTCTTCGACCCCGTACGCCGGCTCCTGGGCGACCGGCCACTGGTGATCGTTCCGATCGGCGCGCTGCACGCCGTGGCCTGGGCCGGCCTACCGACCTGCTCAGGCCGCCCGGTGACGGTGGCGCCCTCGGCGACGGTCTGGTTGCGCGCCGCCGCTCGGATCGTCCCGACCGGCCCGCCGGTGCTGGTGGCCGGGCCCCGGCTGCCCGCCGCCGAGACCGAGGTACGCCAGCTCGGCGCCGCCCTGCCCGGCGCCCGCCACCTCACCGGCGGCGACGCCACGGCCGACGCGGTCACCGACGCGCTGAACGCCACCGCGCTGGCGCACGTCGCCGCACACGGCACCTTCCGCGCCGACAACCCGCTCTTCTCCACCCTGGAGCTGGCCGACGGGCCGTTGACCGCGTACGAGTTGGAGCGGCTGACCCACCCACCTGGCTGTGTGGTGCTCTCCGCCTGCGACTCGGGCCTCTCCGGCGTCCGGCCCGGCGACGAGGTCATGGGTTTCACCGCCGTGCTGCTTGCCATGGGTGCGCGCACCCTCATCGCGACCGTGTTGCCGGTCCCGGCCGACCTGACCACCGCGCTGATGCTGGACCTGCACCGGCGGATGCGCGCCGGCGCCGCCCCCGCGGTGGCGCTCGCCGACGCCCAGCGCGCGTTCGCCGCCGGGGGCGCAGCCGCGCACGCCACCGCCGCCGCCTTCGTCTGCTTCGGCGCCGGCTGAGCGCCGCGGCCGGGAGGGCGGTGTTTCGGCGCCCACGAGGCGGGGCACAGACCGCAGCCGACGACAGATTCCTCGGCCCGTCCCGCGCGGGACGGGCCGACGCATACCCGGGGCGCGACGCCGGCAGAAGACCCTGACGGACGGGTGTCGTGTCGTAGGACGCCCCGATCGACACATGTGACGAGGGAGAACCAACCGATGGCGGCTGAAGGCAGCACCAAAGCCGTGGTGACGGCCCTGATCGCGAACCTGGGCATCGCGGTGAGCAAGTTCGTCGCGGCCGCGATAACCGGCTCGGCGTCGATGCTCGCCGAGGGCGTGCACTCGGTCGCGGACTCGACCAACCAGGCGCTGCTGCTGATCGGCGGCAAACGCGCCCGCCGCGCCCCCTCGGCGCTGCACCCGTTCGGGTACGCCCGGGAACGCTACATCTACGCCTTCATCGTCGCGATCGTGCTCTTCAGCATCGGCGGCCTGTACGCCCTCTACGAGGGCTACCACAAGATCAGCGATCCGCACGAGCTCACCTCGCCCCTGATCGCCGTCGCCGTCCTGGTCATCGCGATCGCGTTGGAGAGCTACGCCCTGTACACCGCCGTGAAGGGGGCCAACAAGGTTCGCGGCAGCCGGGGCTGGGTCTCCTTCGTTCGGCACGCCCGCGCCCCCGAGCTGCCGGTGATCCTGCTCGAGGACGCGGGCGCCCTGCTCGGCCTGGTCTTCGCGCTGGGCGGCGTCGGACTCAGCGTGCTCACCGGCAACGCCATCTTCGACGGCATCGCCACCCTGTGCATCGGCGTCCTCCTGGTCGTCATCGCGGTCGTCCTCGCCGCCGAGACCAAGAGCCTGCTCATCGGCGAGGCCGCCCTGCCCGAAGAGATCACCGCGATCCACACCGAACTGGTGTCCACCCCGGGCGTGGACGGTGTCATCCACCTGCGCACCCTGCACCTCGGACCGGAGGACCTCCTGGTCGCGGCGAAGATCGCCATCGGAACCGTCGACCGGGGAGCGGACGTCGCCGCCACGATCGACGAGGCCGAGGCGAGAATCCGCAGGGTGCTGCCCACCGCTACGGCGATCTACCTCGAGCCCGACATCGACCGTCGGTCCGTCCCGGCAGTCGAGCCGGCCGGTCACACCGGCTGACCTCCCCGATCCGAACGAGAGGTGCCTGCGCCGTCGGCGGCCCGGTGCGGGAAGGCGTCCCGCACCGGGCCGTACGCGGTCAGCTCGCGGTGCAGGTGGGGGTGCCGGTCGGTCCGGTTCCGGTGCCCTGGAAGCCGAACTCGGTGGTGGTCCCGGCCGCCAGCCGGCCGTTGTAGTCGACGTTCTGGAACGTCACGGCGCCGGTGGCGCCGCTGCCGCGCGCGCTCCAGGTGTTGGTGACCGTCGCGCCGCCCGGCAGGGTGAGGGCGACCGTCCAGCCGTCGATCGGCGAGGCTCCGGCGGTGACCCGTACCGTGGCGACGAAGCCGCCGGTCCACGAGTTCAGCGACACCGACGCGGCACAGCCACCGGACGGCGGCGGGGAGCTGGGCGGCGGGGTCGTCGGGGGCGCGGTGGTGGGAGGCGGCGTGCTGGTGCCGGCGTTGAGGGCTTCGAGGGTGGCGTCGTATGCCGGCTTCTTGTTGCCGTTGCCGTCGAAGAGCAGCGGGGTGCCGCTGGCTCGCCAGGAGTCGGTGTCGCGGATGCCCCAGACGGTGATGCCGGTGCAGCGGGTGACGGCGAGGCAGTCGGTGACGACGTTGCGGTAGGTGGTGGCCTGGGTGGTGCCGGAGCCTTCGATGTCGAGTTCGGTGATCTGGACGTCGACGCCGAGGGCGGCGAAGCTGGACAGGGTGGTGCGGTAGTTGCCCGGGTAGGGCGAGCCGCTGTTGAAGTGCGACTGGAGGCCCACGCAGTCGATCGGCACGCCACGCTGCTTGAAGTCGCGGACCATGTTGTAGACGGCCTGGGTCTTGGCGTGTGTCCAGTTGTCGGTGTTGTAGTCGTTGTAGCAGAGCTTCGCGCCGGGGTCGGCGGCCCGCGCGGCCCGGAAGGCGGCTTCGATCCAGTCGTTGCCGGTGCGCTGGAGGTTGGAGTCGCGGCGGGCGCCGCTGGACCCGTCGGCGAACGCCTCGTTCACCACGTCCCACGAGTCGATCTTGCCGCGGTAGTAGGTGGCGACCTGGGTGACGTGGTTGAGCATCGCGGAACGCAGGGCGCTGCCGGACATGTTCTGCATCCAGCCGGGCTGCTGGGAGTGCCAGGCCAGGGTGTGGCCGCGCACCTTCATCCCCCGGCTGCGGGCGTGGTTGACGATCCGGTCGGCGTTGGCGAAGGTGAACTGCCCCTGCTGCGGCTCGGTCGCGTCGATCTTCATCTCGTTCTCGGGCGTCACCGAGTTGAACTCGCGGTTCAGGATCCCCACGTACGTGCTGTCGGAGAGCTTGTGCGCCGCCACCGCAGCACCGAAGTAGCGCCCCTTCTCGGCGGCGGACGCCCCCAGGGTCGTGCCGGCGTTGGCGCCCGACGCCACCGCCATCGTCGCTGCGGCGACGGAGAGACCGACCACGACCGACGCCAGCGCGACGCGCGGCCGGCTGCGGGCCACCGGGCGCCCGCCGGCGGGGGTTGGATTGTTGTCCATGGCAGAGCCTTTCGATGAATCGAACGGATGGGCAGGGCCACCTCGACAACCGCCCGCCACGGTGGGGCCGATGGAGTGGTCGCCCGGAGACCACGCCGCCGTCAGCATCCTCGACACCGTGTGTTGATCGAAGCCCTTCCATGGGACCGTATCGGAAGGTGTCCGGAACCTCAACGCCCGATTATCGGATTCTTCCGGCGCTGGCGTTCCGCTCCGCCCGCCTCGTCGGAGCCTCACCCGGACGAATGGCCCTCCCACAGCCGGCCAGGGCGTCGGAAGTTTCGGGAATCAGTCCACACCGCGGCGGAGAACGTCGACCATGGCGGCCGGTTCGATGGTGGACGGTCGATCGCTGACCTGCCCGTCGCCGAGCTCGACGATCCGCCATCCGCCGTCGGCACGCAGGGCCAGGTCCACGGTCACGAACGGCAGTGCCAGCGCCGCCACCGACCCGCTGACCAACCCCGCATCGAACGCCTCCGGCGGGGTGTCGTGCGGGCTGTCGGGATGGGCGCCGACCAGGACGCAGACGCCGTCCACCCACCACGTACGGACCTCGGCGCCGGTGAACCGCTCGAACCGGCGCAGCACCAGGCCGCCCACGAGATCGTCCCCGCGCAGCTCGACGAAGCGGCTCGCGATCCGCCAGGCGGCCTCGCCGTCGTCGAGATCCGGGATGAACGCCGCCTCGTGCCAGTGGTGCTTCATCGACTTGGTGAAGTCGCGCAGCACCGCCGCCCCGCCGCCGAGCGCGTGCCGCGCCCGGTCGAAGTCGGCGCGCCGCGTCCCGACCGTCCACGCCGAGCGCGGCGTCAGCTCGGCCAGGCCCGGATACCAGCCGGGCAACTCGTGGGCGCGCCGGTACTGCTCCCCGGTCGTCCGCAGGGCGACACCCCGACGGGCCAGCGCGTCGGCGAAGGCGGCGTACCGCTCGCTGCGCAGCATCCAGCCCCGGTAGACCGCGACGCCCTCCCCGGCCACCCGCGACACCGCTCGCGGCACGTCGCCGCCACGGGCCAACGCGTCGTGGTCGACGACGGCGACCTCGACGCCGGCGTCCCGGGCGGCGTGCGCCTCCGGGGCGAAATGGGCATCCGGGTGGCGCGGACGCAGGGGATCCGCCGGAACGAGCAACAGCACGGGTGCATGCTCCCCCATCGACGCCGACGACGCGAGTGCCGCCGCACGGCGCGGGTAGGTCCGTCGCCCACCCGGTCGCGGCGCGGATCGGGCAGACCGGCTGGCGCACCTCGCTGTTCCCGAAGGACGGGCGCTACCTCGTGCCGGTGAAGGCGGCCGTACGACGGGCCGAGGGGCTGGCGGTGGGCGACCAGGTGACCGTCCGCCTGGTCGTCGACGGCTGAACGCCCGGCTCCACCCGCACGGCGTACGCCATCTTTCCTGATCGCAGGAGTAGCGCCGGCGGGGCCCAGGGGGTAGAAACATGCCATCCCTTCCATCCCGACGTGAGGTAAGCCCGCGGCGGCGAGAGAGCGCTCTCACGGATGCGCTGTCCCCGCCGTCGCCCCCGGCGGCAGGTCGACGACGACCGTCCGCCTGACACCGGCGCACCCACCCGCACCCAGCGCCGGAGCGCCTTCCCCCACCGCGTCGCCGCGCCCGGCACCCGCCCCGGCCGGCGGAGAGGAACACCATGAGAATGCAGTCCCCCGACGAGCGACGGCGGCTGCGCCGCGCGCTCGCGCTCGGTCTGGTACTGGCGGCGGTCGCCGGCACGACCGGCACGGCGGCCGCCGCTGGTCCGGCCCGCCACGGGGCCCCGGACTTCGGGCCCAACGTGACGATCTTCGATCCCGACACACCGCTCGCCGAGATCCAGGCGACCCTCGACGCGGCGCACGCCCGACAGGTCGACGCCGAGATGGGCACCGCACGGCACGCGTACCTCTTCAAACCCGGCAGCTACGGCACGCCCGCGCAGCCCCTCCAGGCGAGGGTCGGCTACTACACCGAAATCTCCGGCCTGGGCGCCTCCCCCACCGACGTCACCGTCACCGGCAAGATCGAGGCCTACAACCGCTGCCTCGCCGACGGCGGCACCGGCAACTGCATCGCCCTGGTCAACTTCTGGCGCACCCTGTCGAACCTGTCGCTGTCCGTCGACGCAACCGGCCAGGACGGCTGCCGGGCCTCGGCCAACTTCTGGGCGGTGTCCCAGGCGGTGTCCATGCGCCGCCTCGACGTCAGCGGCGGCGGACTGTCGCTGATGGACTACTGCACCGCCGGCCCCCAGTACGCCAGCGGCGGGTTCATCGCCGACTCCCGGCTGCCCGCCACCACCAACGGCTCCCAGCAGCAGTGGCTGACCCGCAACAGCGAGGTCGAGAGCTGGTCCAACGCCGTGTGGAACCAGGTCTTCGCGGGCACGGTGGGCGCTCCGGACGACGCCGGCTTCCCCGACCCGCCCTACACCACGCTGGACACGACGCCGCTGAGCAGGGAGAAGCCGTACCTGTTCGTCGACGACCGCGGCAGGTACCACGTACGGGTCCCCGCCGCCCGGCGCGACACCCGGGGCGTCTCCTGGGCCGACGGCATGACGCCGGGCCGCACCATCGACATCCGGGACTTCTTCGTCGCCAGGCCCTCCGACCCGGTGCACGTCATCAACGCCCAACTCGCCCGCGGCAGGCACCTGCTGCTGACCCCCGGCGTGTACGACATCGCCCGCAGCATCGAGGTCAGGCGGCCCGACACCGTGGTCCTCGGCATCGGCCACGCCACGCTGACGGCCGTGAACGGCGCGATCCCGCTGGACGTCGCGGGCGTACCCGGCGTGGTGGTCGCCGGGGTCACCGTCGACGCGGGTCGCACCGAGTCGCCGGTGCTGCTGCGGGTCGGGCACCGGCACGGCCGCAACGCCAGCACCCCGCGCAACCCGATCACGCTCTCCGACGTGTACTTCCGCGTCGGCGGGCCGCACGTCGGCAGGACGCACACCGCGCTGGAGGTCAACGCCGACCACGTCCTCATCGACCACACCTGGGTGTGGCGCGCCGACCACGGCGTCGAGGGCTTCACCGAGGGCGTCAACGGCGACACCGACCGCTGGCGTACGAACACCGGTCGCTACGGCGCCGTCATCAACGGCGACCACGTGACGGCCACCGGCCTCTTCGTCGAGCACTTCCAGCGCCACAACACGGTCTGGAACGGCGAGCACGGCACGACGGTGCTCTACCAGAACGAGCTGCCGTACGACCCGCCGGCGCAGGCCGACTGGATGAACGGCAGGACCCTGGGATGGGCCGGCTACAAGGTCGGCGACCGGGTGCGCCACCACACCCTGCACGGCGGCGGGGTGTACGTGTTCAACCAGAACAACCCGTCGATCCGCACCGAGAACGGCTTCGAGGTCCCCGTCACCCCGGGTGTGCGGCTGCACCACGTCATGACCGTCAACCTGAGCGCCGGCACGATCGACCACGTGGTCAACGGCGTCGGCGAGGCGGCCGACACGACGCGGGTCGGCGCGCCCGTCTACGTCACCCGCTACCCCGCGCGGTAGCCGAGTGCGGGGCCGGGCCGGACGGGGCGCACATCCCGTCCGGCCCGGTCGTCAGCCTGCGCAGTTGTTGTTGCGTACGGGCTGGGTCAGCTTCTCCTGGGTGCCGAACTTCGCGTAGACCCGCAGGTAGCACGGCAGCTCGACGTCGCCGTAGTAGCTCTGCACCTCGTCGTCGTAGTGCGTGGTGCCGCTCTGCGCGACCTGCCAACCGCCGGCGTCACCCGACTGGATCTCCCAGTAGACGTCGCCCGAGCAGCCCTGCAGGCCCTGCGACCAGGCGATGATGTTGGCCCCGTTGTAGATCTCGGACTGCACGAGCGTGCAGCTCGCGGCCTGCGCCGGGCTGGCGCCGACGAGCAGCCCCACGGTCAGCATCGCTCCGGCTCCGATCGCCGACATCAATCTGCGCATGCTCGATCTCCTCCACGGTGGACGGCGGGTGGGTCCACAGCAGGCTATCGAATCTCGGAGATTAGCTCCATGAGAACCATCAGTGTCGGCGAAAAGTTTTACCGCCCGCCCGCCATCCCGATCGTCCGCCGCCGGCGCTCCGCAGCTTACGTTTAACAAAGTTAACTGATAGCCTGCCGCCATCGACGAGGAGGAATGCCATGCGACTTCGACGTACGATGCCCGCGCTCCTGGCCGGCGCGGCGATGACCGCCGCCCTGGCCGTGCCCGCCGTGGCCGGTCGCGCCGCCGCGCAGCCCGGCGTCCCCGGCGTCGCCGCCGCGGCCTGCGCCGCGCCGGCCTGGGCCGAGGGCACCGCCTACGCCGTCGGCAGCCGGGTCAGTCACGCGGGACGGCTCTACCAGGCGCTGGTGGCACACACACCCCCGCTGGGCGCCGGCTGGCACCCCGCCGCGACGCCCGCCCTCTGGAGCGACCTCGGCGCCTGCGACGGCGGAGGCACCCCGTCGCCCACCCCGACCGCCACCTCCGGGCCCTCCCCCACCGCGACGCCGACCCCGACGCCCACCCCACCCGGCCCGGACACCTGCGCCGGCAAGCCGAAGCCGGCCGGCAAGGTGCTCCACGGCTACTGGGAGAACTGGGACGGCGCGGCCAACGGCGTCCACCCGCCGCTGGGCTGGATCCCGATCACCGACCCCCGGATCCCGGCGCACGGGTACAACGTGATCAACGCGGCGTTCCCGGTCATCCGCGCCGACGGCACCGTGCTCTGGGAGGACGGCATGGACGCCACGGTCAAGGTGCCCACCCCCGCCGAGATGTGCCGCGCCAAGGCCGCCGGCCTGACCATCCTGCTGTCCATCGGTGGCGCGACCGCCGGGATCGACCTCAGCTCGGCGGCCGTCGCCGACCGGTTCGTCGCGACCGTCGTACCGATCCTCAAGCGGTACAACTTCGACGGCATCGACATCGACATCGAGACCGGGCTCACCGGCAGCGGGAACATCTCGCAGCTCTCCCCGTCACAGGCCAACCTCATCCGCATCATCGACGGGGTGCTCGCCCAGATGCCGGCGGGCTTCGGCCTCACCATGGCGCCGGAGACGGCGTACGTCACCGGCGGCAGCGTCACCTACGGCTCGATCTGGGGCGCGTACCTGCCGGTCATCAAGCGGTACGCCGACAACGGCCGGCTCTGGTGGCTGAACATGCAGTACTACAACGGCAGCATGTACGGCTGCTCCGGCGACTCGTACCCGGCCGGGACCGTGCAGGGCTTCACCGCCCAGACCGACTGCCTCAACGCGGGGCTGGTCGTCCAGGGCACCACCATCCGCGTCCCGTACGACAAGCAGGTCCCCGGCCTGCCGGCGCAGCCCGGCGCCGGGGGCGGCCACATGGCCCCGGCGACGGTGGCCCAGGCGTGGAACACCTACCGGGGCGGCCTGAAGGGCCTGATGACCTGGTCGCTGAACTGGGACGGGTCGAAGGGCTGGACGTTCGGCGACAACGTCCGGGCCCTCCAGGGCCGCTGAGCCGCAGGCCCCCGGGGCGCCGACCGCCGGCCCGTCCCCTGCCGGGAGGAGGGGGTGAGCCGGCGGTCGGCGGCGTACACCGACGCCCTCCGACCGGAGCGCACGGGCGGGGTCCGGCACCCGGACGGGACGGCGTCAGCCGGCCAACCAGCCGCGGATCTCGTCGCCGTGCTCGTCGAGCCCCGGCGGCGGCAGGTCGTAGCGCGGCGGGGTGGCGTTCAGGCCGATCGGGTTGCGGATGCCGGGCACGCCGCCGGCGCTGACCACCGGGTCGAGCCCGAGGTGCCGGGCCAGGTCGACGCCGTCGGCGACGGTGTTGATCGGGCTGCACGGCACGCCCGCAGCGCGCAGCTCCCGGAACCACTCGTCGCGGGTGCGCTCGGCCAGGCGCGCGACCAGGAGGGGCCGCAGCGCCTCCCGGTTGACCGTGCGGTCCTGGTTGCGCGCGAAGCGGGGGTCGTCGGGCAGGCCGGGCAGGCCGAGCACGTGGCACAGCTTGCGGAACTGCCCGTCGTTGCCGGCGATGACGACGAGGTCGCCGTCGGCGGTGGGCAGCGGCTCGTACGGGAACAGGCTCGGGTGTCCGTTGCCCATCCGGAACGGCGTCGCGCCCCCGGCGACGTGGCCGCTGCTCTGGTTGACCAGGCCGGACAGCGCGGCGGAGAGCAGGTCCACCTCGACGTGCTGGCCGGTGCCGCAGCGGTCACGGTGGTGCAGGGCGGCGAGGATGCCGAGGGCCGCGTGCAGGCCGGCGATCACGTCGAACACGGCGACCCCGGCCTTGTAGGGCGGCCCGTCCGGCTCGCCGGTGAGGCTCATCAGGCCGGACGCGGCCTGCACCACCAGGTCGTAGCCGGGCAGATCGGCGCCGGCACCGGCGCCGAAACCGCTGATCGAGGCGTAGACGATCCGCTCGTTGAGGGCCACGACGCTGTCGTAGTCGAGGCCGAAGCGCCGCAGTCCGCCGGGCCGGAAGTTCTGGATCATGACGTCGGCGCGGCGGACGAGTTCCCGGGCGACGTCCAGGTCGGCGGGGTCGGCGAGGTCGAGGGCGATGGAACGCTTGTTCCGGTTGACGCCGAGGTAGTAGGTGGAGGTCCCCTCCCGTACGGGCGGCAGCCAGGCCCGGGTGTCGTCCCCGCCGGGCCCCTCCACCTTGATCACCTCGGCGCCGAGGTCGGCGAGGAGCATGGTCGCGTACGGGCCGGCGAGGATGCGCGAGAAGTCGGCGACGAGGACGCCGCTGAGCGGCCCGGACCTGTGCTCCCCCATCGCCGCGCCCCTTCCCCATCGACGCCATGCCCGGCGCGTCGTGGCGCCCGCCGGGTGCCGACGTCCGGCGCGTCGATGGAAGGACCACGATGGCACAGCGGGCGCGGCGGCCGGCGCCCGCCCCGGCGGCGGGTGGCGATGGGGCGCCGCCACCCGCCGGCCCGGTCAGCCCTTACGCCACTTCTGGTTGGCGGTGCCCGCGCAGTCCCAGAGCTGGAGCTTCGCGCCGTCGGCGCCGTTCCAGTCCCGGATGTCGACGCACCTGCCGGACGGGAGGTTGACCAGCTCGCCCGCCGCGTTCAGGGTGAACCGCTGTGCTCCCGTGCCGTTGCACGCGTAGAGCTGCACGATCGCGCCGTTGCCGGTGGCGCCGCCGTCGACGTCCATGCACTTGTCGTTCTGGCTGCGCAGGGCGTCGCCGGTGAACGTCCACTTCTGCGCGTCGGTGCCGTTGCAGTTCCACATCTGCAACTGCGCGCGGTCGACGAAGTTCGCGCTCGGCACGTCGATGCACTTGTTGTTCCAGGTGCTCACCACGGGTACCGCGCCGCCGGGGTTCCCCGGCCCGCCGCCCGCGCCGAACGGGCTCAGCACGACGCCGGCCGCGCGGGGGTCGCCGTCGTGGACCAGGGACTCGAACGCGCCGACGTCGTCGAAGGCGAAGGCGTACGCCCTGCCGTCGACCATGTTGGCGTGGATGACGCGGGCGTAGTGGTTGGTCGGGGTGTTGCGGTAGAACTCGGCGGGGTTGGTGCTGGGCTGGGTGTCGATGGTGCCGAGGGTGCCCCGGTTCAGTGCCGCGCAGAGCGTCCGGGAGATCGGGCCGACGACCGGATCGTTGGGTGCCGGCAGATCCCCGTCGCAGCCCCAGACGCTCGCCGAAGAGGGCCGGTTGAAGGAGGCGACCACCTGCCCGGCGCCGTTGGTGAAGGTCATGACGTTGCCGGAGGTCCGCCCGAAGTAGCGGGTGTTCGGCTGATCGGCGAAGGGCACCACAGTCAGCGTCCTGGTCGTGTACGCGTTCCACGCCCACGCGATGTAGGAGTCCAGGTAGGTGGCGCTGAACAGCCCGGCGCCGGCTGCCTTGCCGGGTGCGAGCACCCGCAGCACGGTCCCGTCGGAGCGGGTGTGCACGGTGTTGGCCCAGCCCGGCTGCGACCGGATGCCCTCGATGATCGCGTTGCGGCCGCCCGCCACGACGTCACCGGTGCGCTTGGTGACGCCGTTGGCGCCGGTCACCGTGACCGCGTGCGGCACCGCGAACATGTCGACCTGCGAGCTGTTGAGCCACAGTCCGGCGTCGTTGTAGGTGAACTCGCTCCAGTCGAACAGGATGTCGCGGTTGGCGTCGCCGGCCGCCCAGGGCGCGGGTTGCACCAACCCGTCCGGGGTGAGGAAGAACCTGAGCTTCTCGCCGAAGGAGAAGTAGACGCGGCCGGAGAAGCCGCGCGGGAACCGGATGATGGTGCTGCCGTCGTTGCCGGGGCCGGGGATCGAGGCGTCCGGGGCGGGCGACGGCGGGAGCTGCCCGCCCGACCACGGGACGAAGGTGCCGCCCTGGTTGACGTAGCCGAGGCGGCCGCTGGAGAGCTGCACGCCGATAACGTACAGGTGGACGGCCTCGCCCCGACCGGTGCTGTTGGTGATCGTGACGGGCAGCAGCGCGGGGCCGACGGCGTGGGCGGGGGACGCCGCGACGGTCACCGGGACGGCGGCGACCAGCGCGGACACGACAGCGAGCAGCCTTCTTCGGAGCTTCACGCGTACTCCTCCTCAGGGGGTGGTGGACAGCTGAGAGAGCGCTCTCTCAGAGTCCGACCGACGTGCCCTCCTGTCAATAGAAGTACGCCGATGGGTGGCCGGGATCAGAGCCGGCGCCCCGGCGCCCCGGTCCATTCGGCGCCGGTCACCCGGGCGACCGCCTCGCCAAGACTGTCGTACGCCGGGAGCACCTCGTCCAGGCGCAGGGTCCGCAGGACGGTCCGCAGGAACGGCGACGGCGCGGCCAGGCTGAGCGTGGCGCCCCGCGCGGCGCAGTCCCGGTGGGCGCCGACGAGCAGGCCCAGCCCGGTGGAGTCGATCAGCCGGACGTTGGTCAGGTCGACGATGACGTGCCCACCCATGTCGGTGGCGTGCAGCAGGGCCGTACGCAGGGTGCCCGCACCGTCGACGTCGATGTCTCCGGCGCAGGTGATGACGGTCGCGTCGCCGCGATGGTCGATGCCGAGGATCCCGCCCGGCCCCGGCCCCGGGCCGCCCGCGCTCGCCTCTCCGGAGCCCGCCAGCAGGGTGCAGTGGGCGCAGCGGTGCGGGCCGTCGGCGAGCGGCGAGCCGGTCCAGTCGTGCTCGGACACGAGTTCCCAGACCACGTCGCTCGGGCCGCCCGCCGCCTCCACGACCGTCTCGCCGCAGACGTCGCAGATCAGAGTCGTGTGCTCGTCACCCCGGACGACGCTCATCGTGCCGGTCCCTTCCTTCCGCCCATCCGTACGGCGTCGCCGCCGCGCGTTCACGCGCGGGCGCTGCCGTTCGGTCCACAACCTGCCGGGCGCGGTTCGCGGTCACCCTTCGGGCGGATGACGGTTGTGTGACAACTCCGGCCCGGGCGGGCCCGGGGCGCGTGAGCGCCGACAGTAGGGTGGCGCCGTGACCTTGACGCCTGCCACCGCCTCGTCCGCTCCCGGCGACACGTTGCTCGCCGAGACCGAGCGGGTGACGGCCGCCGAGCCGCTCGACGCCGCGCACCTCGAAGGGTTGTGCCGTGAGATCGACGGCCGGATCGTCCGCGGGGACGTGATGATCGGGATCCTGCCGATCCGGGCGTACGAGGTGCTGGTCCGGGGCTACCTGGCCGCCGCGCGGGCCGGCCGGACCGACGCGTGGGTGCCCCTGGGGCGTCGGCTGCTCGACCTGCCGATCGGGCAGCCGCCGGCGTGGCCGTCGCCGCACCCGTTCGCCACCAGCGGGAACGACGTCCTGGACGCGGCCCTGCGCTGCTTCGCCGAGGCCGCCGGGCAGGGCAACCGCCAGGGCGCGTACCTGTTCGCCGCCGTCGGCCGGGAGGCCGTGGGCCGGGTCGGGCGGTACGCGCTGACACTGCTGGAGCCGCTGCGCGCCGACGACCCGACCGGGGAGGCACGCTACTGGTCCGGCATCGTGCACTACCTGCTGGGCGAGGGCGAGGCGGCGGTCGCGTACCACCGGCAGGCCGCCGAGGCCGGCAACGCCGACGCGATGTTCGAGCTGCACGTCCTGTACGACACCGGGGACATGGTGCCGCGCGACGAGGCGGTGGCGCGGCAGTGGCTGCTGCACGCCGCCGAGCGGGAGCACCCCCGCGCCCTGTACAACGTCGCGGCCGGGCACGCCAGCGGCCGGGGCTTCCCCCGGGACGAGGCCGTCGCCGCCGGCTGGTACGAGCGGGCGGCGACGGCCGGGAACGCGCGGGCGGCGGCCACCCTTGGGGTGATGTGTCTGCTCGGCTCCGGCGTGCCCACCGACCCGGCCCGCGCCGCCCGGTGGCTCGACCAGGCCGAGGAGCAGGGGTTCGACGTGGACGGCTGGCTGGACCAGCTCGGCATGCGCCGCCCCTCCTGACCCGACGGCCTCGGCCACCCCGGGGCCAGGTCCTCCGCCTCGACGGCCGCCCGAGCCTCGCCGCGCGCCGTCAGGCCGGGTCGGCGGCGCCCCAGGCGGCGCGCACGAGGGCGGGAAGCACCTGGGCGGCCGGGCCGCGCAGGTTCACGTCGGCCACGGCGTCCAGGGGCGTCTCCTCCGGGTTGACCTGCACCACCGGGGCGCCGAACCGGGCGGCCACCCGGGGGATCTCGGCGGCGGGATACACCAGTCCCGAGGTGCCCACGGTCAGCAGCAGGTCGCATGCGGACGCCGCCTCGACGGCGGCCTCCAACGCGGCGCTCGGCAACGCCTCACCGAACCACACCACCCCGGGCCGGACGGGGCCCGCGCAGTGCGCGCACCGGGGCGGCGCCACGCGGCGACCGTCACCGTGCTCGTCGGGCGTCCCGCTGGGCAGCGGCGGCTCGGCGCGCAGCGTTGCCCCGCCGGACAGCGGCGGTGCCTCGGCGGATAGGGACGTCGCGTCGGGCAGCGGCGGCTCGGCGGGCAGCGGCGCGGGGCGGGCGCAGGCCGAGCAGCGCGGCGCGGACAGGCTTCCGTGCAGGTGGATGGGTGCGACGGAGCCGGCGCGCTCGTGCAGGTCGTCGACGTTCTGCGTCACGACGACCGCGTGGGGGACGCGAGCCTCGATGGCCGCCACGGCCACGTGACCGGCGTTCGGGCGGGCCCGCCCCGCCGTGGCGCGCCGCCACTCGTACCAGCCCCAGACCAGGGCGGGATCGTCGCGGAAGGCGTCCGGCGTGGCGAGCCGCCGCGCGTCGAAGCTGCGCCACAGGCCGGTGAGGGCGTCGCGGAAGGTCGGCACGCCGCTTTCGGCGGAGATGCCCGCGCCGGTGAAGACCACGACGCGCCGCGCCTGCGCCAACAGCGCCGCGGCCTCGCGCACCGACCGCTCCCCCACCGGACCCGCCCCTTCCGTCACGTACCGCGCCGCAAGACCAGTGCGGCGTCCGGGACCGCCCGGCGGGGATGCGCGGGGCGGCCCGTCGGACCCGCCCGACGAGCGGGTCGCCGGCCCCCACCGCCGGTGGGCCGGTGCGGCCCGTCCCGCCGTCCGTACGCCACCGGCTGTCCCGCCGCGCGACGGCGCGCCGCGATCCGCGAATGGAACGGGCGCGTCGGCGAATTTATTCTTCCTTGCTCACTTGCCCGGCGTACGTCACCCGCGGACCCCCGCGCCAGAGGCGGCCCGGAGAACCGGCCGGACAGGCCGACCTGCCCGTTGTCGCCTGCGCCGGGGAAATTGCCGCCACGGACAACGGAAATGGGAATCCCACCGCGCCGGACGGAGGCTGGTGTGATCGCGTATCGCCCGATAAGAATGGCGCAGGCGCTTCAGCGGAAAGGCGTGTCGTCGATGACTATCAAGGTCGTGTCCCGGGACGAGTGGGTCGAGGCCCGCAAGGAACTCCTCGATCGCGAGAAGGAGATCACCCGCCGCCGGGACGAGGTCAACGCGCTGCGACGCGAACTGCCCGCGGTCGCCGTCGAGAAGGACTACTCCCTCACCGGGCCCTCCGGCTCCGTCCGGCTGGCGGACATGTTCGAGGGGCGGCGACAACTGCTCGTCTACCACTTCATGTTCGATCCCGAGTGGACCGAGGGCTGCACGAGCTGCTCACTGCTGGCCGACAACTTCGGCCACCTCGCGCACCTGCACGCCAGCGACACGACCCTCGCCGTGGTCTCCCGGGCGCCGTACGCGACCCTCGCGTCCTTCCGGAGCCGGATGGGCTGGGGCTTTCCCTGGTACTCCTCGCACGACAGCGACTTCAACTACGACTTCCACGCCACCAACGACCCGGACGTCGCACCGGTGGAATACAACTACAAGGACGCCGAGACCCTGGCCGCGCAGGGCCTCACCGGCTTCATCAAGGGCGAGGGCCACGGCCTGAGCGTCTTCGTCCGCGACGGCGAACGGATCCTGCACACCTACTCGGTGTACGGCCGGGGTCTCGAGACGCTGCTCAACACCTACAACTTCCTGGACCTCACGCCGCTGGGCCGGCAGCGCTACGTCAACGAGTTCCCCCTGCACGACACCTACGACACGGCCACGGCCGGCGGCGACTGCCACTGCCACTGACGGCGACCGGCGCCACGCTCACCCGGGCGGGCAGTTGTTGCTCTTGCGTCTGACCGTGTACTCGGTGTCGTCGTGGGTGATGCCCGACGGCGCGCCGTCGAAGTACGCCTCGACCTTCTCCCAGCCCCGCCGCTGCTCGTAGTGCAGGTGCGGGGCGCCGGAGTTGCCGGTGCTGCCCACCCGCCCGATCTGCTCGCCCTGGGCGACCCGCTGACCGACCCGGACCAGCGGCGGCTCCAGCAGGTGCAGATACTGCGTCTCCCACTTCCCGCCGTGGTCGATCTTCACCCAGTAGCCGCCGCCACGCCCGCGCGGCCCGTCCGGGTCCTCGGGCGTACGGCCACCCACCGACCCGTTGATGCCCGCCACCGTGACCTTCCCCGCGTACGACGCGAGCACCGGTCGCCCCCACGCCTTGCCCTCGGTCGGGAACAGGTCCACGTCGTAGTCGTCGTGACCGGGATAGGTGCCCAACTGCCACGTCTCCCCGCACGCGACGGGCAGTTGGAAGAGCGGACGCGGCCCCGCCGGTCGCACCAGCGGGACGACCACCGCGACGACGAACACGACGGCGGCGAGGAGCAGCGCGAGCGCGCCGGAGGCGAGCGCGATCCGAAGGCCGCGGCTGCGGACACGGCGGTGGGTGCGGGGGCTGCTGCGGGGGCCGGTCGTCACCGGCCCGAGCATGGCAGACGCCGGCAAGGCCGCGCGGAACGGGTGTGCGGTGCGGCGTCCCGACCGACACAATGAGCGGCGTGCGAAGATCGACCCGCCGGCTGCTCGGTGAACTGGACGCGCTGACCCACCGGGAACGGATGGTGGCGCTCGCCCGCCGCGCCCGCGAACTGGACGCCACGGGCGAGCTGCCGGGGAGGCGCCTCCGGCTCAGAAGTCGTCGTCGAAGGCCACCGTGCCGCTCACCCCGACCTGGTACGCCGACACGCGCCGCTCGAAGAAGTTCGACAGCTCCTGGACGTCCTGCAACTCCATGAACGCGAACGGGTTGGTCGACCCGTAGTGGGCGGGGATGCCCAGCTGCGCGAGCCGCCGGTCGGCGACGTGTTGCAGGTACTCGCGCATGTCGGCCAGGGACAGCCCGGGTACGCCCTGGCCGAGCAGGTCCTCGGCGAACTGGACCTCGCACTCGACGGCCTCGGTGAGCATCTGCCGCACCTGCTCGGTCAGCTCGTCGTCGAACAGGTCCGGCTCCTCCCCGCGGACCGTCTCCACCACGTCGAAGGCGAAGGCCATGTGCATGGACTCGTCGCGGAACACCCAGTTGGTGCCGGACGCCAGGCCGTGCAGCAGCCCCCGGGAGCGCAGGAAGTAGACGTAGGCGAAGGCGCCGTAGAAGAACAGCCCCTCGATGCACGCGGCGAAGCAGATCAGGTTGAGCAGGAACGCCCGCCGGTCCTGTCGGGTACGCAGCTCACGCAGCTCGCCCAGCGAGTCGATCCAGCGGAAGCAGAACTCGGCCTTGCGCCGGATCGACGGGATGTTCTCGATGGCGTCGAACGCGGCGAAGCGTTCGGCCTCGTCGGGCACGTACGTGTCGAGCAGGTTGAGGTAGAACTGGACGTGCACGGCCTCCTCGTACAGCTGCCGCGACAGGTAGAGCCGGCCCTCCGGGGAGTTGACGTGCTGGTACAGGTTGAGCACGAGGTTGTTGGCGACGATCGTGTCGCCGGTGGCGAAGAACGCGACGAGGCGGCTGACCAGGTGCCGCTCAGCCGGCGAGAGCCGGTCGAGGTCGGCGAGGTCGGCGTGCAGGTCGACCTCCTCCACGGTCCACGTGTTGCGGATGGCGTCGCGGAAGCGGTCGAAGAAGTGCGGGTAACGCATCGGGCGCAGGGTGAGATCCATCCCCGGGTCGAGCAGCATGTGGGCGGTCCTCGGTTCGCTGGTGGTCGGGGTGGTCACTGGCAGGCCTCGCACGACTCGGGGTTCTCCAGGGAGCAGGCCAGCGCCTCGTCGACGGTCGCCACCGCAGCGACGAGGCCGGCGGCGCGGGCCGGCCCGGCGGGCGCGACCGTGGCCTGCTGGATCCGGGTGGCCGGCCGCGACCGCAGGTAGTACGTCGTCTTCAGCCCGGCCTTCCAGGCGTACAGGTACATCGAGGAGAGCTTGCCGATCGTCGGCGCGGCCAGGAACAGGTTCAGCGACTGCGACTGGTCGATGTACGGGGCGCGGGCCGCAGCCAGGTCGATCAACGCCCGCTGCGGCAGCTCCCACGCGGTACGGAACAGCTCCCGCACCTCGGCCGGCAGTTCCGCGACGTCCCGCACGGAGCCCTCGGCGCGCTTGATGGCCGTGCGGATCCGCTCCGTCCACAGGCCACGCGCCTTCAGCTCGCGGACGAGGGCGGTGTTGACCTGGAGGAACTCCCCCGACAGGGTCTCGCGCTTGAACAGGTTGGACACCTGCGGCTCGATGCACTCGTAGCAGCCGGCGATCGAGGCGATCGTGGCGGTCGGCGCGATCGCCACCAGCAGCGAGTTGCGCAGCCCGTACGCGGCGACCCGCTCCCGCAGCGCGGCCCACCGCGCCGGCTGGCTCACCGTCACGCCCCACAGGTCGGGTTGCAGCTGCCCGCGCGCCGCCCGGGTCTGCCCGTACGCCGGGTGGGCGCCCGAGCGTTCCGCCAGGTCGGCGGAGCACTCCAGGGCGGTCAGGTACAGCTCCTCGCTGATCCGGGTGGACAGCTCCCGCGCGGCCGGGGAGTCGAACGGCAGCCGCAGCGCGAAGAACACGTCCTGCAAGCCCATCAGCCCGAGCCCGACGGGCCGCCAGCGGGGGTTGCTCGCCGCCGCCTGCGGCGTCGGGTAGTAGTTGATGTCGATGACCCGGTCGAGGAACGTCACGGCGGTGCGGACGGTGGCGCGCAGCCGCTCCCAGTCGATGCCGTCGGCGCCCAGGTGGGCGGCGAGGTTGACCGAGCCGAGGTTGCACACGGCGGTCTCGCCGTCGCTGGACACCTCGATGATCTCGGTGCACAGGTTGGACAGGTGCACCACGTTGCCCGCCTCGGCGGTCTGGTTGCACAGCCGGTTCGCGGCGTCCTTGAACGTCATCCACCCGTTGCCGGTCTGGGCGAGGGTACGCATCATCCGCCCGTACAGCTCGCGCGCCGGGACCTGCCGCACGTAGCGGCCCTGCTCCTCGGCGGCCCGGTACGCCGCGTCGAACTGCTCGCCCCACAGGTCCGGCAGCTCCGGCACCACGTCGGGGTCGAACAGCGACCACATCCCGTCGGCCTCCACCCGCCGCATGAACTCGTCCGGGATCCAGTTGGCCAGGTTCAGGTTGTGGGTGCGCCGGGCGTCCTCACCGGTGTTGTCGCGCAGCTGGAGGAACTCCTCGACGTCCGGGTGCCACGGCTCCAGGTAGACGCAGGCCGCGCCCTTGCGCCGGCCGCCCTGGTTGACCGCCGCCACCGAGGCGTCGAGCGTCCGCAGCCACGGCACGATCCCGTTGGACTGACCGTTGGTGCCCCTGATCAGCGCGCCCCGGGAGCGGACCCGGGAGAAGGCGATGCCGATGCCGCCGGCGAACTTCGACAGGTTCGCCACCTGCGCGTACCGCTGGTAGATCGAGTCCAGCTCGTCGCGCGGGGAGTCGACCAGGTAGCAGGAGGACATCTGGGTGTGCCGGGTGCCGGAGTTGAACAGCGTCGGCGAACTCGGCAGGTACGCCAGGCTCGACATCAGCCGGTAGAACCCGACCGCCTCGTCCGGCGCCTGCGACAGGCCGCAGGCCACGCGCAGCAGCCAGTACTGCGGGGTCTCCAGCACCAGCCGGCTCGTCGGGTGACGCAGCAGGTAGCGGTCGTAGACCGTACGCAACCCGAAGTACTCGAAGCGCAGGTCGCCGCGCGGGTCGACGGCGGCGTCGAGGACGCCGGCGTGGGCGGCGACGAACGCGGCGGTGTCGTCGCCGATCAGCCCCTCGGTGTGGCCGCGCCGGATCGCCTCGCTGAAGGAGCCGATGCCCTGCCGGCGGACCTCCTTGTCGACGTAGCCGGCCAGCAGGCGGGCCGCCAGCCGCGAGTACTGCGGCTCCTCGCCGATCATCTCCGCGGCGGTCTGGATGGACAGCCGGTCCAGTTCGGCCGTCGTCGCCCCGTCGTACAGGCCGCTGATCGTCCGGGTCGCCACCCGCAGCGGGTCGACGTCGGCGAGGTCGTCGGCCCACCGCTCGACCGCCCGGACGATCCGGTTGACGTCGACCGCCTCGGCGCCGCCGTCGCGCTTACGGACCCGCATCTGCGGTCGCCGCTGGCCCGCCACGGCCGCATCGTCGGCCGCCGTGCCGGCGGCCGGAACAACCTCGGTGACTGTCACCACTCACTCCTCGCGAGCCTTGATCCCAGACGGATTTCCTGGGCACGCGGGGAGCGGACACCGACGACGACGCGCGCGAGCACGCGTCGGGATGGCGTCGGCCGTCCCACGCGGCCTCGGACCGCCACACACCCTGCTGCGGGCGTACGGCGCACTGGCAGGTCTTCGGACTCGCGGGCGCGACCGGACTCGCCGGTCTCCTACTGGCCGTCGCTTCCCAGGCCGTTGGCGGCCCAGTGCTGATGACGGCGGTCGTTCCCACTCACCGCTGCGGGGCAGTCCCGGATTCCCACCGGGTTCCCTCTTGCCTCGACCGCTCCGGATGAGCGGCCGAACCAGCTGCGCCGACACCATATATAGGGTTGGCCGCGTTGTCACACCCCACATGTCGGTCCCGGGCGTGTCGTCGGCGAGGCGGATGACGCCTGTCGATCGCACGCCGGACGCCCGCGTCGATGCACCGCCGGACGAACTCCACGGCACGCTGCGCCCGGCAACGAGCGGTGATCGGGACGCGTCGGACGTCAAGACCGCCGGGTGCGGTCCACAGGGTCCTGATCACCGGGTGACGACCCACGCGGGCGGGGCGCGGCGCTGCGGTAGCGGCTTACGGACGCCGGTAGCGCGCCAGCGGGGCCGCTGCCACCGGCGGGGCCGCGCCCGTCGACACCCGGCCCGCGAGGCCAGCGCAGACCGCGCCGCCTCCGATCGGTACATCGTCGACTGTACTATCGGGGCGTGGAGACGTTGACGTACGGCACGGTGCTGGCGCGCTTCGGTCACGCCCTGTCCGATCCGACCCGGGCGCGGTTGCTGCTGGCGCTACGCGACGGGCCGGGCTATCCCGCGGAGCTGGCCGAACTGCTGGGCACGACCCGGCAGAACCTGTCGAACCACCTGGCGTGCCTGCGCGGCTGCGGCCTCGTGGTCGCCGCGCCCCAGGGGCGGCGCACCCGCTACGAGTTGGCCGACGCCCGACTGGCCCACGCCCTGACCGACCTGCTCGGCCTCGCCCTGACGGTCGATCCCGCCGCCTGCCCGGGCTCCGCCGAGAAGGGCTGCTGCTGATGAGCCTGCCCCTGATCGACCCGGCACTGGTGAGGCCGTCGCCGGCACGCCGTCAGGTGCTCGCCCGCCGGGTACGGCTGCTGGTCGCCGCCACCATCGCCTACAACGTCGTCGAGGCGGTCGTGGCGATCACCGCCGGCACGCTCGCGTCGTCGACCGCGCTGATCGGCTTCGGGCTGGACTCGGTGATCGAGGTGTCGTCGGCGGCGGCGGTGGCATGGCAGTTCGCCGGCCGTGACCCGGAGTCCCGCGAGAGGGTCGCGCTGAGGATCATCGCAGTCTCGTTCTTCGCGCTCGCGGCGTACGTCACGGTGGAGTCGACACGGGCGCTGCTCGGCGGCGCCGAGGCCGCGCATTCCAGCGTCGGCCTGGTGCTCGCCGCGCTGTCGCTGGCGATCATGCCAGGGCTGTCGTACGCGCAGCGCCGCGCCGGCCGGGAACTCGGCTCCCGCTCGGCGGTCGCGGACTCCAAGCAGACCCTGCTGTGCACCTACCTGTCCGCCGTACTGCTCGTGGGCCTGGGGTTGAACAGCCTGTTCGGGTGGTCCTGGGCCGACCCCGTCGCCGCGCTGGTCATCGCTGCGGTGGCGGTGAAGGAGGGCCGCGAGGCGTGGCGCGGTGACGCCTGCTGCACGCCCGGCCCCGGCCCGGCGACGAGCAGCCGCACGACGGACTGCGCAGGCGGATGCTGAGCGGGCCGTTCGGCAACTCCCGGCGCGGCCGCCACCGGGTCCCGTCGTCGACCCGCCGGTGATCGCGTCGCCGCCGCGAAGCACCAGGCTCCGGCAGCGGCGACGCGATCACCGTCCACGCCTCGTCGGTCACCTCGCCACGACGTGCCACCGGCACGTCGTCGACGACCGGGCACGGACCGGCGGCACTGTCAGACGCGGGTGACCCGGACGGCGTCGGCCACCACGTAGCCGGTGGCGCTGGTCCAGCGGCTGACCGCGACCAGGTTCCGGTCGCCGGCGGCCAGCCCGAAGGTGCCCAGCGAACGCCAGACGCCGCCGCTGGAGCGCTGGTCGACGTTGACCGTGCGGTTGCCCGAGGCGGTGACGACGACGTGCGGGGCCGAGCTGTTGTAGCCGGGGTCGGCCGGGTGCCGCACCTCGACGCGGTAGTTACCTGCCGCCGGGATGTTCACCTTGAACCAGGCGGCGTCGCTGGCCGGCGTGGGGTTGGCGAAGCGGTAGTCGGCCCCGTAGCGCTGGGCGGAGTACGAGGAGGTGCCCCAGTTGGTGCTCGCCGTGAACCGCCCCGCCGTGGCGTTGTCCACGATGGTGCTGAACGTGGGCGGGTTGGGCGCGCTCAGGCCGAGGTAGGCGGCGATGCCCTCGGCGTGGCCACGGGCGGTGGCGGTGATGAAGTCGGCGCGCTTGAGCAGGTTCGAGTCGGCGACGGAGTCGATGAAGAGGTTCTCGGTCAGCACCGCGGGCATGGCCGACTCGCGCAGCATGTGGAAGTTCGCGGTCTTCAGCCCCCGGTCGGTGACCCCACCGATCGTCCGCATCTTGCCGAGCACCCTCGGGTGCAGGGCGTTGTGCAGGTTGACGGTGGCGGCGTTCGCCGTCGGGTACCGGTAGCTCTCGAAGCCGGTGCCGCCGCCGGAGTTGATGTGCACGCTCACGAGCAGGTTCGCGCCCCACGCGTTGGCGTCGTCGGTGCGGTACGCCAGGCTGCGGGTGATGTCGGTCGTACGGGACATGCGGACGTCGACGGCCCAGTTGGCCAGCAGGATGTTGCGCAGTTGCAGGGAGATGTCGAGTGTCAGGGCCTTCTCCTGCAGCCCGTTGCCGACCGCGCCGGGGTCGGTGCCGCCGTGGCCCGGGTCGATGTAGACCTTGGGCAACGCGGCCCAAGCGGGGCCGGCGACCACGGGGACGGCCGCGGCGCCGGCGACGGCCGCCAGGAGGGTACGCCGCCGCAGCGTCGGGTTGTCGAACATGTGCACCTCGTCATCGGGAGAGATCGACAGTGCCCGCAATATAGTGGAGCCTCGATGCCCGATGAAAGATGTCTACGCCTGCTGATCTGAGCTTCGAAGGATTCTTCCTCCCCTGGGGGCCCGGAGCCGGGTGGCTCCGGGCCCGGTCTCGCCGCGCTCAGGGGCTGGTGCAGGTGATGTTGCCGGGCGCGGTGGCGCCGTTGCCGGTGGCGGTGAACCCGAAGGTGGTCGAGGCGTTCGCGCCCAGCGTGCCGTTGTACGCGGCGTTGCGGACGGTGACGTCGCCGGTGGTGGCCGTGTGGGTGCCGTTCCAGAGGCTGCTGATGGCCTGGCCGCCGGCCAGGGTCAGACGCACGGTCCAGCCGTCGACCGTGGTGGTGCTGGCGTTGGCCACGACGACCTCACCCTGGAACCCACCGGGCCAACTGTTCACCGTGCGGTAGGTGGCGGTGCAGGTGCCCGGCCCGCCGGTGGGCGGGGGCGTGGTGGGCGGTGCGGTGGTGGGCGGTGCGGTGGTAGGCGGCGCGGTGGATGGGAGCTGGGTGAAGAACCTCCAGATCTCCCCCGAGGTCCAGGTCCTGGCGTCGTTGGGGCTGGACGATCCGTCGACGGGACTCGGGGTGTGGTCTCCGTCGAACGCGGCCCACTGCACGGGGTATCCGGGTCGGCAGCCGGAGTAGCTGGTGGTGATGTGGGTGAGGCTGCCTCTGCCCGGCTCGCGCGGGTTCTGCGCGGTACAGCCGTTGTTCCTGACGAACGTGTCGCGAAGTGACCGGCCCATCGAGATGTTCAGCACGCTGTCGTAGAGGCCGTGGATGCCGAAGTACGCGACGGGTTGGGTACCGCCGTTGCATCCGCTGAGGTTGGCGCCGGACAGGACGGTGACTGCCCGGATGACGGTGGGCCGGGCGCAGGCGACCGCGTAGCTCATGGCCCCGCCGTAGCTCCAGCCGAGCGCGAAGCGCTGGGTCGTGTCGACGCAGAGGTCGTTCTCGACCTGTCGGGAGATGTCGTCGAAGAGGGCCAGGTCCCGACCGTTGGTGTTGGCCCAGCCGGCGTCGATGCCCTGGGGCGCGACGAAGATCGTGCTGTTGTTCGACAGCGGCGCGAGCCCGTAGTAGCCGGCGGAGGCCACGCTGCTGGCCGAGCCGTTCAGCCAGTGGAAGCCGAAGATCAGCCGATAGGGACGGTTCCTGTCGTACCCGTCCGGGATCCGCAGGATGTAGCTGCGATTCTGTCCGCCGCTCTGAATCGTGCGGGTCCCGCTGGTGAGCGTGGGTGCCTTGCCGCAGCCCGCGGTGGTCGCGAGGGTGCCATTCGTCGCGGCCACCGTCATTGCGCGGAAGCCGCCGCCCAGCGCGCCGGCGGTCGCCGCGAGAAGAACTGCCGCGGCCGCGATGGATGAGAGAAGGTGCCGGTGTCTCAGCATTGCCTGACCTCCTGGCCATTGATCCTGTGCCGGTTGCGCTGCGCGACGTCGACGCGGCGACCGCCGGCCGCACTCCCGCCGTCGCAGAGGGGCGCAGACGACTCGCACCACCCCTTGTCGCCGTCGGCGAGCCGGTTCCGGGGCCGCCGGCGACAGGGCGAGGGAAGTTGGGCGTACGACCGGACGGAGTCGCCCGGCCGCGCGCGGTCACGTGGCATCGGCGCAGCGGCCCGGACTGGTCCTCGACCGGCAAGGCGGTGAGCGGGCGCACCCCTCGGGGCGCCTGCCGATCGACTGAGGTGACGGGGAGCGTGCCCTTCACTCCCGCCGGAAAGATAGCAGGTTATCGATAACATCCTCAACCGGCCACGTTCCGGAAGACACCGCGGCACGCTCGTATCCGGCCCTCCGGGGCGCGGCGGGAAAGGCCCCGGTGGCCCTCGGCGGCTCCCGGCCGGGCCACCACCTCATCGGGTCCGGCCAGCTTCCGGCTCAGGCCTTTCCCGTCACCCACTTCATCGACGATCGCGAAACTATCGCTTGACAGTCCGCAACTTCCTGAAAATCCGTGGTCATCAGTGAGTGTGAGCGCTAACAGGATCTGGTTTCCGCACCCGCCGATGCGCCCCTCCGCTTCGCGACCCGCGCATGCGGACGCGGACGCGAGCAAACCTTCGTGATACCTTCGGCGTCGCTGTGCGCTGCTGCGAACCGAGGAGGTGAGACCGATCAACGCTGTGACAGGTCGGGGCTCCCTCCCTCGCATGGCCTAGGGAGCGCCCGCAAAGGCATCCCGAAAGGCGTGAGCGCTATGCGCTTCAACTCTGCGACGTCGTCCGACGGCGTCCGCGAACAGATGTTCATCCTCGGTGACATTCCCGGCGTGCTGTGGACGGCGGAAGGTGCCGCCGGTACCCGCCCCCTGATCCTGATGGGACACGGCGGCGGCCAGCACAAGAAAGCCCCCGGCATCGTGGCCCGCGCGCGCCGCTTCGTGGCCGAGTGCGACTTCGCGGTGGCGGCGGTGGACGTACCTGGCCATGGCGACCGGCCGAAGGATGAGGAGTACGACCGGATCGCGACCGAGAACCAGGCTCGCGTGGACGCCGGAGAGGAGCTGGCTCCGCTGATCGCTGGTTTCCAGGCGCTCGTGGCCCGCCAGACCGTCCCGGAATGGCGGGCGGTTCTGGACGCGGTCCAGGACCTCGACTACGTCGGTTCTGGTCCGGTGGGCTACTGGGGTGTGTCGTTGGGTTGCGGGCTCGGCGTGCCGTTCGTCGCCGCCGAACCCCGGGTCCGCGCGGCGGTGCTGGGCCTGGGCGGTGCACTGGCATCAGCGGAGGCCGCCGCGCGGATCACCGTCCCGGTGGAGTTCCTGCTGCAGTGGGACGATGAGCGGGTGCCGCGGGCCCAGGGCTTGGCACTGTTCGACGCCTTGGCCTCGACCGAGAAGACCCTGCACGCCAACCCTGGCAGGCACGGCGAGATCCCTGCATTCGAGCTGGACAGCGCGCTACGGTTCTTCGCCCGGCACCTCGGCCGATAACGCCCGCGGTCCGCGACGCGCCGATCGGGATCCGTTCCCGGTCGGCGTGTCTCCCAGCTCCTGAGGGCCGATCATCGGCAGCGGCGCGCTCACACAGGTCCTGATAGACGATCATCGGCGGGCGGACGGGCGCTCACGCAGGGTCAGCGCTGAGCGGATTCCCACCACACCAGATTGGCCGCCACCTGCGCCGTCGGCTCGATGATCTCCCACCCCTCGGCGATCAGCCCGTCGTCGATCCGCCAGATGTCGACGACCGCGATCTCCGGTCCCGCATCGGGAAGCCAGCGCCGCGAGTACACCACGACATGATCACCGTCGGCCAGCATCTGACGGATCTCGACCTGCATGCCGGCGAGCGGCGCCAGCGCAGCGCCGACGGCGGCGAGCCACTCCTCCCTGGTCGACGTCGACGCACCCGGTCTGTGGTGGACGAAGTCGTCGCTCAGGAACCGTGCGAGCGCGTGCACGTCGCCCGTCTCGATGAGCCCGGTCAGCGCCTGTTGGACGATGCTCTTGTTCTCGATGGTCACGGACGCAGTGTTTCCGCGACTGCTTCGATTGTCGATGAACTCGGACTTCATGGCGTCCGCCGCGACGACGGGTACGCTTCGTGATCGTGCACACGGTCGGGGAGCTCCTGCGGCAGTGGCGGCACCGGCGGGGACTCAGCCAACTGGATCTCGCGATCGCGGCGGACGTCTCGGCCCGTCACGTCAGCCTGGTCGAGACGGGCAGGTCAAAGCCGAGCGCCGACATGATCCTCCGACTCGCGGACCACCTCCACGTGCCGCTGCGGGATCGCAACCGCCTCCTGCTCGCCGGCGGCTTCGCACCCCGGTACGCCGAGCGTCCACTCGACGACGGCGCCTTGGCGGCCGTCCACGACGCCGTCCGCAGGGTCCTGCGCGCGCACGAGCCGTACCCGGCAGTGGTCTTCGATCGCCGGTGGAACATCGTGATGACCAATCGCGCTGTCGACCCGTTCTTCGCGCAGGCCGATCCCGACCTGCTGCGGCCGCCAGTCAACCTGGTGCGGCTGGGACTGCACCCGCGCGGGTTCGCCCGCATCGTCGTCAACCTCGCCGACGTACGCGCGGTGTTCCGCAGCCGCATCTCCCGCCAGCTCGCCGCGGCTCCCGACCCCGCACTCGCCGCACTCTACGAAGAGCTGCTGGCGCCCGAACCCGGCGAAGCGCCGAGCCGTGGCATCGACACGGACGTCGTGATCCCCATGATCCTCCGCGTCGGCGGACGGGAGCTACGGCTGTTCTCGACCATCACCACGTTCGGCACACCGACGGACATCACGGTCGACGAGATCGCAATCGAGTCCTACTACCCGGCAGACGCGGAGAGTGCGGCGTACTTCACGAGGTAGCCCGACCGCCGGGCGATCGACACCGCCTCTGGGCCCGACCTGCGGACCCGGACGGCCCGACACCGCCCCGGGACCGCGTTCGCGCAGCCCGGGACGGGTACGGCGTCACTTGGCGTTGTATTGATCGAGAGTGAAGGCGTAGTGGATCAACACGGACAAGATGCCGGCTGAGCTGCCCGTTCGTTGGTGGTCGGTGGTCAACGTTCGTTGCTTCTGGTCCACCTCTGACGGCCTGGAAACGGCATGATCTTGGGGATCCCTCGGGCTCCCGACCTCTCGCTTGTAAGTTCTGGGCACTCCGTCCGGGCTCGTCCGCACACGTCTCTGACGTCGGGCGTTGATCCGTCGCAAGCCGGCTTCGGCTCCCACTGTGCGGCCCTGTTGCTGTCACCGTTGCTGTCGACAGCAACAGGGCTGACTGCTTCGGTGTGAACGCGGATGGGCCTCACCGTTCGGTGCTGTTCGACACCGTTCTGTGTTGCCGGCCATGGCCGCTTTGCTGTCCCGTGTCGCCTGCCGCTGGTCGTTGCTGCTGCTTTCGCTGCCTCCTGGCTGCCTCACCTCGCCCACCTGACCGTCGCAGCCGGCGCAGCCTTCTCACCAGCCACCAACCCGCCAGCCCCCATCCGAACGCCACCAGCACCAGCACGGCCAGGCTCTTTACTGGGGCGAGGGGTATCCCCTCACCGTAGACAACCCTTCGCGCTCCTGTATCGCGTGCAGGCACGGCCAGGCCGATCCGCATCCGATCAGGCGGCGTATCAAGGACCACATCGCGACGGATGGTCCTCTGATCCGTGCTGACATATGTCCCCCGCCACTCCTGATGACGGCCACCTCGCCCGGCAGCATCCACCCGCTCGGGTGTGAATGCCCCCTCTACGCCGTGTCCCGTCGCCGCCCGCAACGACGGGCCGAATTCGTCGAACGACTGCCAAACGCCGAGTACAGAGATAGCCGCTATGGCGGCGACCAGCACACCGACCAGGAAGTAACGCGAGGCTTGCCTCACGCTCCTCGCGAGCCCGCTTTGAGACATCAGCACGTAGGCCAAGGCGAGCCAGGCTGCCAGACAACCAGCAGGACCGGGAGCTTCATGATCGGATTGTACGAGGGCTAGTCACCTCGGACGGCCTGCCGACGGCCTGGACCTGGTCCCGGATTGACGCCGGACAGGGGCCGGCACCGTCAGCTTGGGAATCGGGTTGATCTGCACGGTGGGTAATGATGCCTCCGTGCAGCGTTAGACGGAGAGTGTCTATTCGGCCCGTGCGCCGAACCCGACCGGCGCTGACCGCTGTATCGGGCACGCTGCGGGCACGGGCGGCTGAGCGCCTACGCTGATGCCCGTGGAAGGCATCGGGGCTGGGGTCGTGTTGCTGTGTGGCGCGCTGAGTTGCCTATTCGTCTGCCTCATGCTTTGCGCCGTCGCTGCGGCATGGGCCGCTCGGCCCGAACGTAGGCGCTGACCCTACGGCTTGACCTCTTCGTCCCGAAGGAACCATCGCTGGCTAATGAGCTGCGCAGCCGACAGAGGTGACCTCGGCGAACGGTCCGCCAGAGTCCGCAGGCGTCGTCTTCGCTCACCTCGGTCGTCACCCGGTTAGTCACTCAGTCCAGGGGCGGGCTTCCTTGGCCGCGTGCGTTCTAATGGCCTCGTGCCGAAACCCTCGACCCCCACACTTCTCTACTACCTGCGGTTCCCCTTGTGGCTCTTCATGTTGCCCGTGCTGCTGTTCGCCGGCCTCCCTGCCCTGATGTTGGCCGGTCACGGCGAGTTTGGCGCAGCTGCGCTGGTTCTGATCGGCAACGTCTACGCGATCATCCTCGGCCGCCTGCTCCTCGCTAGAAAGCTTCTCGGGAAGGGAAGGGTGAAGCCCGAGGACTTAGCCTGAACGCTGCCCAACTCGCCCCCGTCTGCGCTCGCTAGTCATCCCTGTCTGCCGCCGACCCGCCCTCCTGGGAGGCCGGCCGCCGCCCGGTCCGCCACGTCAAGACGGCCTTGACGCACGTACGGACGCTGCCGGAACAGCCTGAGTCGGTGTCGGCTCTCGTGTCACGGACCGCACCCCCGGCGGACACCGCCACAGTGGCGCAGTTGACCCAACCTCGCCCGGCACGGACCCGGCTCCCGGCGTCGAAGCTGGCCACCGGCGGCCACCCCTCCCCCTCCCAGGTGAGCGGTTGACCTGACCCTGAGCGGCTGCGAGCCGGCTCCTGGGCGACCAGCATGCCGCCGCGCGGACACCGCCCCCATGCTTGGGGCTTGCCGCGCGGACCCGGCACGCGCCCTCCCTGCGCCGCGCTGCTCGGGCGCGGCGCGGCCGGCTGGGTCGCGTCCGCGCTGGTGGTGTAGGAGACGGCCATCGCGGGATCCGGTTTGATGCTATGCGGCGATCGGGGTGGGGTCGGTCTGGTCGGTGTCGTGTTGGCTGGTGTCGATCGTGACCATGCGGGCTTTGGCGAGGAGTTCCAGGCCCATGTAGCGGCGGCCTTCGGTCCACTCGTCGGTCTGCTCGGCCAGGACGGCGCCGACGAGGCGGATGATCGACGGCCGGTTGGGGAAGATCCCGACGACGTCGGTGCGGCGGCGGATCTCCTTGTTCAGCCGTTCCTGCGGGTTGTTCGACCAGATCTGGCGCCAGATCTCGCGGGGAAAGCCGGTGAACGCCAGGAGATCGTCGCGGGCGGCGTCGAGGTGTTCGGCGGCGGCCGGGAACTTCGCCTCGATCGTGGCCACGACCCGGTCGAACTGGGCGCGGACGGCGTCGGCGTCGGGCTGGTCGAAGATCGTGCGCACCAAGGTGGCGATCCACGGCTGCGCCGATTTGGGCACCTTCGTCAGCAGGTTGCGCAGGTAGTGGGTCCGGCACCGCTGCCACGACGCCCCGGGCAGAGCCGCGCCGATGGCGGCCACGAGGCCGGCGTGGGCGTCGGAGATGACCAGACGCACCCCGGTCAGACCACGGGCGGTCAGGCTGCGCAGGAACGCCAGCCAGCCGGCGCCGTCCTCATCCGAGGCCACGTCCAGGCCCAACACCTCACGCTGGCCGTCGGCGTTGACGCCCACGGCGATCAGCGCGTGGACGTTGACGGTGCGGCCGTGCTCTCGGACCTTCATCGTGAGCGCGTCCATCCACACGAACGTGTAGTGGGCGGCGTCGAGGGGCCGGTTGCGGAACGCCTCAACCTGGACGTCCAGGTGCGCTGCCATCTCCGAGACCTGCGACTTCGACAACTGCCGGATGCCGAGCTGCTCGACCAGCTTCTCCACCCGCCGCGTCGACACCCCGAGCAGGTAGGAAGTGGCCACGACCGACACCAACGCCTGTTCGGCCCGCCGCCGGTGAGTCAGCAGCCAGTCCGGGAAGTAACTGCCCTGCCGCAGCTTCGGGATCGCCAGGTCGATCGTCCCGGCGCGGGTGTCCCACTCCCGCGGCCGGTAGCCGTTGCGGGAGTTGACCCGCTCGTCGCTGCGCTGCCCATAACCAGCACCGCAGATCGCGTCGGCCTCGGCGGACATCACCGCCTGCGCGAACGTCTTGATCATCGCCTGCAACAGATCCGGCGACGCGCCCGCGATCTGCTCGCACAGCAGCTCAACAGGGTTCACACTCTCAGATGCGGCCATCGCGCATCACTCTCCTTCACTGGGCTTAGCCGTCTCGAAGGATCGCGCGGTGGCCGTCTCCTATCTACCCAACACGCCCATCACGGGCAAGTCGTACACCACTTCCGTGGACGCAACCGCCGGCGCTGCCGGCGACGAACCTCCACCACACTCAACTACCCCGCCCCGTCTACGGCGGCCCCTCCGGGCTTTCCGCTCTCCGCGCCAGCCGCCGGGCGTGTTGCGTGGCCGGAGTCGGAGCGCCAGCGGAGCGACGGACTCGCGCCCAGGCGGCGGCGCGTGCGGCCCGTTCAGGGCCGCCTTGAAGACGTACAGAAAGTTTGAACCACTTCGCCGGCAGCCGGCCTGTCCCGTGACGGGACATGCTTGACAGTCGCGTCCCACCAGATGCTTGACATGATCGCGGCGCTTCCGGCAAGGGCCGGCTTACCCGGCGACGGCCGAGATCCGGCACGATGAGGCCGTGGGTATGAGTGTGCAGGTCCGGGAATTCAGCGGTGTTGTTGTCGAGCGGCTTACGGACGCAGCGGGCGTCGGGTCCCTCTGCGCCTTCGCTGCATCGGAGCCGTCCCACTACCCACTGCTATCCGGAATTGATCCCTACGACGACACCTGCTTCAATCCCCGCCAGACGGCCAGCCTGACGGCCGAACTTCGGTCGATCATCGAGCAATCCAAGGATGGCCGAGTGCGGGCGGCTGCCCAGGCGCTTCTTCAGCTTGCTTCGCTCTTGGAGGTCGCGCCTCGACGTCCTCATCACCGGCGGCTTCTGTTCATCGGAGACTGACTTCGAAGGTTCGCCGGCACGCCCTAGGTCAACTGTCGGCCATGTGGTGGGACTAGACACGCCGGCAGCCGGCCGGCCCCGCCTCGCCACCGTCCGGACACGGGATGGCGTGGGCTGGGTGTTGCGCTGAGGTTCCCCCGGTAGCTCGGAGGCTTTCGATCATGCTCTGATGGAGCTGAAGGGAGTCATCCGTGGCAGCACCGAAGAAGTACCCCGATGAGCTGCGTGAACGTGCGGTGCGTTTGTATCGGGAGTCGGACCCGAAGCCCGTGATCCGCCAACTGGCGCGGCAGCTTGGGGTGCATCACGAGGCGTTGCGCAACTGGATCCGCCAGGACGAAGCCGACCGAGGCCAGCGCGACGACCGGCCCACGACCTCCGAGCTGGAGGAACTGCGTCGGCTGCGGCGGGAGAACGCCGAGCTGAAGCGCGCCAACGAGATACTCAAGGCCGCGTCGGCTTTTTTGCCTCGGAACTCGACCCGACCCGGCGACGGTCGTGACGCTCGTCAACGAGCTGCGCGATCGCTTCGGGGTCGAGCCCGTCCTCCGGGTCATCGGCGTGGCCGCCTCCACCTACTACGGCTGGCTCACCCAGGCCGTGAATCCGTCCGCTCGGCGCCGCGAGGACGCGGAACTGGCGGTCGAGGTCGCCGAGATCCACGAGGTCTCCGGCGCCACCTACGGCAGTCCGCGGGTGCATGCCATGCTGCGCCGCCAAGGCCGCCAGGTGGGCCGCAAGCGGGTCGAGCGGTTGATGCGCGACGCCGGCCTGCAGGGCGCGTTCCTGCGCAAGAAGTGGCGCATCCCCTCGACCCGGTCGAACCCAAGGGCGACACCGGCACCGGATTTGGTCAACCGGCAGTTCACCGCCGCCTTCCCGAACCGGCTGTGGGTCGCCGACGCCACCCGCATCCCCTGCGGCGAGGGCGTGTTCTGGCTCGCCGCGGTGCGGGATGTCTTCTCCAACCGCATCGTGGGCTGGCGGTGCTCCGACCGCTGCGACACCGACCTGATCCTCGGCGCCCTCGAATACGGCATCTGGTCCCGTGACGTCCGCGACGGGCAACTGATCCACCACTCGGACAGGGGCTCGAACGGCGGATTCAACCGGTCGTCGCAACACCGCTGCTTTGGATGGAGAGTAACTGTTCGTTCATGGCTTCGGCTGGCGTTCTCCAGCCGAGTGTCTTACGTGGTCGGTTGTTGAGGGTGGCGGCCACGGCGTCGAGGTCGTAGCGGCCCCAGCGGGCCAGGTCGGTGCCCTTCGGGAAGTACTGGCGCAGCAGACCGTTGGTGTTCTCGTTGGTGCCGCGCTGCCATGGGCTGTGCGGATCGGCGAAGTAGACCCGGACGCCCGTGTCGATCCTCAGCTGGGCGTGCTGGGCGAGTTCTTTCCCGCGGTCCCAGGTCAGTGTCCGGCGCAGCCGATCCGGCAGGAGGGTGATCGTTGCGGCGATCGCATCGCGGACGGCCTCAGCACCGCGACCGGCCAATGCTGGGCCGTTCTTCACGCGCGGCTCGACGCCCCAGCCGTCCATCCGTGGCAGAGACGGCATGATCATGGTTCAGCAGCCCTCCGAACGCCTTGAACCGCAGCTCAGGGCACCTACGCCCGTCACTTGGCGTTGAAGTAGCTGGCCTCCGGGTGGTGCACCACGATCGCGTCGGTCGCCTGCTCCGGCATCAGCTGGAACTCTTCCGACAGCTGCACGCCGATCCGCTCCGCGTCCAGCAGTTCCACGATCTTCGCCCGGTCCTCCAGGTCGGGACAGGCCGGGTAGCCGAACGCGTACCGGCAGCCCCGGTAGTCGGTGCGCAGCAGGCCCGCCAGGTCCGTCGGATCGTCGTCGGCCACCGTACGGCCGCCCGGCAGGGTCAGCTCGGCGCGGATCCGCCGGTGCCAGTACTCCGCCAGTGCCTCGGTGAGCTGCACGGACAGCCCGTGCACCTCCAGGTAGTCGCGGTACTCGTTGCGGGCGAACATCTTCGCCGTGTACTCGCTGATCGGATGCCCCACCGTGACCAGCTGCAACGCCACCACGTCCAGCTCGTCGCCGCGCGGACGGAAGAAGTCGGCCAGGCAGAGCCGCCGCTCCTGCCGCTGCCGCGGGAAGGAGAACCGCGCCCGCTCGGAGTGCCCGTTCTCGTCCAGCACCACCAGGTCGTTGCCCTCGGCGTACGCCGGGAAGTAGCCGTACACCACGGCCGCCTCCAGCACCTGGTCGGAAATCAGCCGGTCCAGCCAGTAGCGCAGCCGGGGCCGGCCCTCGGTCTCCACCAGTTCCTCGTAGGACGGCCCCTGCCCGCTGCGGGCGCCCCGCAGGCCCCACTGCCCGAGGAACGTGGCCCGCTCGTCGAGCAGCGCCGCGTAGTCGGCCAGCGGCACGCCCTTGACCACCCGCGTGCCCAGGAACGGCGGGGCGGGCACCTCCACGTCGGTGGCCACGTCGGAGCGCACCGACGCGTCGTCCAGCTCCGGCAACGACTCGCTGACGATCGCCCGTTGCCGCTCGCGGCGCGCCCGGCGGGCCGCCAGCGCCGCCTCCCGCTCCGCGTCGATGACGGGCGCGCCGCCGCGCTTGGCCGTCATCACGCGGTCCATCAGTGACAGTCCCTCGAAGGCGTCGCGGGCGTAGTGCACCTGGCCGGGGAACATCGCCCGCAGGTCGTCCTCGACGTACGCCCGGGTCAGCGCCGCCCCGCCCAGCAGGACCGGCCAGCGCTCCGCAACCCCGCGCGACGCCATCTCGGCGAGGTTCTCCTTCATGATCACGGTGCTCTTGACGAGCAGGCCCGACATGCCGATCGCGTCGGCCCGGTGCTGCTCGGCGGCCTCCAGGATCGCGCTGATCGGCTGCTTGATGCCGATGTTGACGACCTCGTAGCCGTTGTTGGACAGGATGATGTCGACCAGGTTCTTGCCGATGTCGTGCACGTCGCCGCGCACCGTGGCCAGCACGATGCGGCCCTTGCCGCCGTCCTCGGCGGTCTCCATGTGCGGCTCCAGGTACGCCACCGCGGTCTTCATCACCTCGGCGGACTGGAGCACGAACGGCAACTGCATCTGCCCCGAGCCGAACAGCTCGCCGACGACCTTCATGCCGTCGAGCAGGATGTCGTTGATGATGGACAGCGGGCTGCGCCCCTGCGCCATCGCCGTGTCCAGGTCGGCCTCGAGGCCGTTGCGCTCCCCGTCGATGATCCGCCGCTTGAGCCGCTCCTCCAGCGGCAGGGCGGCCAGCTCCTCCGCCCGCCCGGCCCGCGCCGACGCGGCGTCCACGCCCTCGAAGATCTCGATGAACCTCTGCACCGGGTCGTAGCCCTCGCGGCGCCGGTCGTAGACCAGGTCCAGCGCCGCCTCCCGCTGCTCGTCGGGGATCTTGTTGAATGGCAGGATCTTGCTGGCGTGCACGATGGCGCTGGTCAGGCCGGCCTCGCGGCACTCGTGCAGGAACACCGAGTTGAGCACCTGCCGGGCCGCCGGGTTGAGCCCGAAGGAGACGTTGGAGATGCCGAGGGTGAAGTTGACGCCCGGCCAGCGGCGGGCGATCTCCCGGATCGCCTCGATCGTCTCGATGCCGTCGCGCCGCGTCTCCTCCTGGCCGGTGGCGATCGGGAAGGTCAGCGCGTCGATCAGGATGTCCGCGCGGTCCATCCCCCACCGCCCGGTGAGGTCGTCGATCAGCCGGCCCGCGACCCGCACCTTCCAGTCGGCGGTGCGCGCCTGCCCCTCCTCGTCGATGAGCAGCGCCACCACGGCGGCCCCGTGCTCCTTGACGATGGGCATCACCCGGGCGTAGCGGGACTCCGGACCGTCGCCGTCCTCGAAGTTGACCGAGTTGACCACGCACCGGCCGCCGAGCATCTCCAGCCCGGCCTCGACGACCGCCGGCTCGGTCGAGTCCAGCATGATCGGCAGGGTGGAGGCGGTGGCGAAGCGGCCGGCGAGCTCCCGCATGTCGCGCGTGCCGTCGCGGCCGACGTAGTCGACGCAGAGGTCCAGCAGGTGCGAGCCGTCGCGGGCCTGGCTGCGGGCGATCTCGACGCAGGCCCGCCAGTCGCCGGCGAGCATGGCCTCGCGGAACGCCTTGGAGCCGTTGGCGTTGGTGCGCTCCCCCACCATCAGCAGGGAGGCGTCCTGGGCGAACGGCACCGGGTGGTAGACCGACGACACGCCCGCCTCGTGCCGCGGCTCGCGCGCTGCGGGGCGCGTGCCGTGCAGGCGCTCGGCCAGGACCCGCACGTGTTCGGGGGTGGTGCCGCAGCAGCCGCCGACGAGCGAGACGCCGTACTCGGTGACGAACCGCTCCAGGGCGTCGGCCAACTCCACGGGGGTCAGCGGGAAGTACGCCCCGTCGGCGGTCAGCACCGGCAGGCCCGCGTTCGGCATCACCGACAGCGGGATCCGGGAGTGCTGGGAGAGGTAACGCAGGTGCTCGCCCATCTCGGCCGGCCCGGTCGAGCAGTTCAGCCCGATCAGGTCGACCCCGAGCGGCTCGATGGCCGCCAGCGCCGCCCCGATCTCGCTGCCGACCAGCATGGTGCCGGTGGTCTCCACGGCGACGTGGCAGATGATCGGGACCGGCCGGCCGAGCCGCGCCATGGCCCGCTTCGAGCCGACCACCGCGGCCTTGACCTGGAGCAGGTCCTGGCACGTCTCGACGATCAACGCGTCCGATCCGCCCTCGATCAGGCCCTCGGCGTTCTCCTGGTAGGCGTCGCGCAGGGTCGCGTAGTCGGCGTGCCCGAGGGTGGGCAGCTTGGTGCCCGGGCCGATCGAGCCCAGCACGAAGCGGGGCCGCTCCGGCGTGGCGTACGCGTCGGCGGCCTCCCGGGCGAGGCGGGCCCCGGCCTCGGAGAGCTCCCGGATGCGGTGCTGGATGTCGTACTCGGCCAGGTTGGCCAGGTTGGCCCCGAACGTGTTGGTCTCGACACAGTCGGCGCCCGCCGCCAGGTACGCCTCGTGCACCCCGCGTACGACGTCCGGCCGGGTCACGTTGAGCACCTCGTTGCAGCCCTCGTAGCCCTCGAAGTCGTCCAGGGTGAGGTCGGCCGCCTGCAGCATCGTGCCCATGGCGCCGTCGGCGACGAGAATCCGGTCTGCCAGTACGTCGAGCAATGAGGTCCGCACGGGATCAGGTTAGTGCCGACGCGGCGCGACCGATCCCCCCGTACGCGCCTTCCCACATTGTGTCAGCGGGATCACGCTATCCGGTTCATCGTGGTATGACCGACCGCCCCCGGGCACGACCGGCGCGGCCGACGGGCCGCATCCCGCCCCGACACGTAGGCTGACGGACGTGAAGGACTACAGCGACAGCACCACGCCCGGCGGGCGGACGACCGGGTCCGGTCCCGGTACCGCCCCCGACGAGCAGGGTGAGGTGACGGCGTGACCGAGTTCGACGGACTGCCGGTGCTGCGGTCCCCCGTGGCGATCGCCGCGTTCGAGGGCTGGAACGACGCCGCCGACGCGTCCACCGCCGCGGTCGAGCACCTGGAGCAGGTGTGGCAGGCCCGGCAGGTCACCGAACTGGACCCGGAGGACTTCTACGACTTCCAGGTCAGCCGCCCCACCATCACGATGGCCGAGGGCGAGACCCGCCGGGTCGAGTGGCCCACGACGCGCTTCATGGTGGCCAGCCCCGAGGGCACGGAGCGGGACGTCGTGCTGATCCGGGGCATCGAGCCGAGCATGCGCTGGCGCACCTTCTGCGAGCAGGTGCTCGAGATCTGCCACAGCCTGGAGGTAGAGCGGGTGGTCGTGCTCGGCGCGCTGCTGGCCGACGTGCCGTACACCCGGCCGCTGCCGATCAGCGGCAGCGCCTCCGACGCGGAGGCCGCCCAGCGCTACCAGCTCACCCCCACCCGCTACGACGGGCCGACCGGGATCGTCGGCGTCCTGCACGACGCCTGCAACAAGGCCGAGGTCGACGCCGTCTCGTTCTGGGTGCACGTGCCGCACTACGCCAACAACCCGCCCTGCCCCAAGGCCACCCTCGCCCTGCTGCACCGCGTCGAGGAGGTGCTCGACCTGCCGGTGCCCATGGCCGACCTGGCCGAGGAGGCCGCCGAGTGGGAGCAGCGGGTGCGCAGCGCCGCCGAGCAGGACGCCGAGCTCGGCGAGTACGTGCGCGAGCTGGAGGAACGCGTCGGCGACGCGGGCATCACCCCGCTGACCGGTGACGAGATCGCCCAGGAGTTCGAGAAGTACCTGCGCCGCCGCGGCGGCTCCGCCGGCCCCACCGCCGGTTCCTGGTAGCACTCCCGCTTTCCCACCGGCCCCGGGCGCGTGTCGTCCGGGGCCGGTCTTTTGGCGTGTTCGGGGTGGCGCCGTCACCACCTCTACGGCATCCTAGGAACCTAGCTGTCATCGAGGAGGCGGGCATGCAGATCAATCCGGGGGCGGCCGAGTTCCCGCACCGGCAGATCGCCGCGCAGCTCAAGGCCCAGATCCGTCGCGGCGACTGGGGCCCGGGCGAGCGGCTGCCGTCCATCCCGGCCATCGCCGAGATGTTCGGCGTGGCGAAGCAGACCGTGCAGCGCGCCGTCGACCAACTGCGGGTCGAGGGCATCCTGATCACCAAGCCCGGCTCCGGGACGTACGTCCGAGGCACCCGGCGGCGGCTCAACCGGCTCTCCCGGGGCCGCTACGGCGGCTTCCGCGGCTACCACACCGACCTGGCCGCCCGGTACCGGCAGCAGCTCGTCTCGGTCGGCCGGGCCCCGGCTCCGCCGGAGGTGGCCGACGCGTTCGGCGTGGCCGACGGCACCGACCTGCTCTGCCGGCGCCACCTCGTACGCACCGAGGACTCCCCCGTCGAGGTGGGCGCCTCGTGGTTCCTGCCCGCCGACACCGCCGGCACCTCACTGGAGCGCGCCGAGGCCTTCGGTCGCCCGCTCTACCAGGAGGCCGAGGAGGCCACCGGCCGACGGTACGTCTCCGCCACCGACACCATCAGCGCCCGCCAACCCAGCCGGGAGGAGGCCGAGATCCTCCAGATCCGCCCCGACACCCCCGTGCTGCACCTGCTGCACGTCGCCTACGACGGCCAGCGCAAGCCCATCGAGGTGGCCCAGGCCACCTGGCCCGGCCCGGTCACCACGCTGACCGAGGAATACAAGATCCCCGCCCCGGCCCCCGACCCCACCCCGGACCCCGGCCTGGTCCTGGGCTGAACCTCGACCCCCCGCCCCGTCGACGCGGAGGGGGTGGATCAGAGGTGGAGCCCGAGGAGGGCGTCCAGGGTGGTGGCGAAGAGGGCGGGGGCGGCCGGGTCGTCGGCGTTGCCGGCGAGGGTCGCGTCGGCCCACGCGTCGGCCAGCGCCAGGGCGCCCGGGGAGTCGAGGTCGTCGGCGAGGCGGGCGCGTACGCCGGCCAGGAACTGCTCGCCCGACGGGCCGGCGGGCGCGGCGGCGGCCCGCCGCCAACGGTCCAGCCGCTCCAGCGCGGTCGCCAGCAGCTCGTCGGTCCAGGCGCGGTCGGCGCGGTAGTGCCCCGAGAGCAGGGCCAGCCGCACCGCCATCGGGTCGACCTGGTCGGCACGCAGCCGGGAGACGAAGACCAGGTTGCCCCGGGACTTCGACATCTTCTCGCCGTCGAGGCCGATCATGCCGGCGTGCACGTAGTGGTCGGCGAACGGCGCGACGCCGGTGAGGCGCTCGGCGTGCGCGGCGGAGCACTCGTGGTGGGGGAAGATCAGGTCGTTGCCGCCGCCCTGCACGTCGATCCGGTCACCGAGCAGGTTGAGCGCGATGACCGCGCACTCGATGTGCCAGCCGGGACGCCCGGCGCCCAGCTCGCCGCCCGGCCAGGACGGCTCGCCCTCGCGGGCGCCACGCCACAGCAGCGGGTCGAGCGGGTCGCGCTTGCCGGCACGGTCCGGGTCGCCGCCGCGCTCGGGGAAGATCTCCATCATCTGCTCGCGGGTCAGGTTGGACTCGTAGCCGAAGCGGGGCGCGGCGGAGACGTCGAAGTAGACGTCGCCGGTGCCGTCGTCGAGGCGGTACGCGGCACCGTCCTTGAGCAGCAGGAGCACCTTGTCGGCGATGTCGGGGATCGACTCGACCGCGCCGACGTAGTGCGCCGGCGGGATCATCCGCAGCGCCTCCATGTCCTCCCGGAACAGCGCGGTCTCCCGCATCGCCAGGACCTTCCAGTCCTCGCCGTCGCGCTCGGCGCGCTCCAGCAGCGGGTCGTCGATGTCGGTGACGTTCTGCACGTAGTGCACGTCCAGGCCGGCGTCCCGCCACACCCGCTGCACCAGGTCGAACGCGATCATGGTGGCGGCGTGGCCCAGGTGCGTGGCGTCGTACGGGGTGATGCCGCAGACGTACATGGTCGCGGTGCCGCTCGGGTCGCTGGGGTGGGCGCCCTGCCGCGCCGAGTCGAACAACGACAGCGGCTGGCCCCTGCCCGGCAGCCGCGGCACCTCGTGTCCCGCCCAAGAGTCCATGACCGTCAGCCTAACGAGCCGGCGCCGCGCGGCAGGACCGGCCCACAGTGATCAACATGACAGCGCCGCGCGACGGTCGGCCGGCACTCACATGGGGGGCCAGGGCACCGCCGGCCAGTCCTGCGACGGCTGCGGGAACAGGCCGGTGTGCCGTAGCCGGTCGACCCGGGCCGCCACCTCGGCGACCTCCCGGACGGTCAGGTGTTCGGCCAGCTCGGCGCCGAGCGCCCCGGGCAGCTGGCCCGCGAGCGCGTCGAGCATCTCCACGGCGTCCGCCGGCAGGTGCCGGCCGGCCCAGCCCCAGAGCACCGTGCGCAGCTTCTCCTCGACGTGGAAGCTCACCCCGTGGTCGACGCCGTAGATCCGGTCGTCCGCGCCGATTAGCACGTGCCCGCCCTTGCGGTCCGCGTTGTTGATCACGGCGTCGAGCACCGCGAGCCGGGCCAGCCTCGGATCGTCGGCGTGGGCCAGCGCGTACGGCGTGCCGTCGTCGTCGCGCGCCGCGGCGATCGGGAACCAGCGGGGTGGCAGCGCGTCGGCCGGCACGAACCCGACCAGGGGCTCGGCCTCCTCCGGCTCGTCGATCCAGAGCTGGCAGGAGCCGGGCCCGAACGGGCCGTCGCGCAACACCGTCGGCGGGACCAGGTCCCAGCCGGTGGCCCGGGAGACCACGTACGCCGAGACCTCCCGGCCGGCCAGCGTGCCGTCCGGGAAGTCCCACAGCGGGCGCTCACCGCGCACCGGCTTGTAGACGCAGCGTGCCGTCACCCCGTCGAGGGTGAGGATGCCGCGCAGGGTGGTGTTGGAGGCGTCGACGAGCCGCCCCTCCAGGTCGAGGTGGCCGTCGCGGAGCAACCGGAGCGCGGCCTCACCGTCCTGTCGGGGTTGCAGGTCCGACGACGTCACCGGTGGTAACCGTTGTGGCGCGGGCAGAGGTGACCGGCGGGATCGAGGGGCTGGCCGCACAGCGGACAGGGCGGCCGGCCGGCGTTGACCACCCGCCGGGCCCGCTCGATGAACTGGCGGGTCGTCTCGGGGGTCAGCCGCACCCGGAGCCGGTCGAGGTCCTCGTCCGGTTCCTCGTCCTCGTCGTCGGCGTCCTCGTCGTCGTCGGGCTCGCCGAGGTCGACCTCGGCCTCCGCCTCGCCCACGGCGATGGCCTCGATCACCACGGTCGCGGTGTCGACGTCGAACGCCAGCCCGAGCGTGCCGACCCGGAACTCCTCGTCGACGGGCGTGTCCAGCGGGTCGTTGTCGCCGACGACGGCCACCGGCTCGGGCAGCTCCACGCCGAAGCGGCGCTGCGCCTCGGAGAGCAGTTCCTCGAGCTTCTCGGCGAGCAACGACACCTGGACCTTCTCCAGCGCGACGCTGACCAGCCGGCCACCGCCGCGCGCCTGGAGGAAGAACGTGCGCTCCCCCGGCGGCCCGACCGTCCCGGCGACGAACCGCTCCGGCGGCTCGAAGGCGTGCACCTGGTGGGTCATACCCACGACCCTATCCGGCGCGCCACAGCGCCGCGCACCCCACCGACGTGAATCGCCGCGCGCCCGCCGCGCCCGGCACACCGTGCGCCGCACCCGGGCGTGGCGGCCGGCCAGACGCCGGTCCCGCGCCGCAGCGTCGCGGACGGGACTCCCGGCCCGCACCGGCGCGCGGACTCCTCGTCGGCCGGGGCGAGCGTCGCGGGCAGGACGGCCGCCACGCCCGGGTACCGCCCCGCCCTGCGGCGAGGCCGTGGGTCGGGTCGCCGCCGGCCCGTCACCGGCCCGCCCCCGCGCCGCCGCCGACCGGCGCGTCGGAGTCGGCCGCCCCGGCCGCCCGCGTCGCCCGTCGGCGCCGCTTGCGCGGCGGCGGCACCAGCCCGGCCAGGTCGCCGCCGGTGTCGTTGAGTCGCATCAGGAACGGCCGCAGCGGGGTGTAGCGGATCGCCGTCACCGAGGCCGGGTCGGCCACGATCCGCTGGAACATGTCCAGGTGTACGCCGAGCGCGTCGGCGACGATCGCCTTGATCACGTCGCCGTGGCTGCACGCCAGCCAGACCGCCTCGGGGCCGTGCTCCGCCGTGATCCGGGCGTCCCACGTACGCACCGCGGTGACCGCCCGCGCCGCCATCGCCGCCATCGCCTCCCCCTCCGGGAAGACCGCCGCACTCGGATGCTGCTGGACCACCGGCCAGAGCGGCTCCTTGGCGAGCTTCTTCAGCGGCTGCCCCTCCCAGGCGCCGTAGCCGCACTCGATCAGCCCCTCCTCCACCACCGGGGCGACCCCGGGCAACGCCAGCTCCAGGGTCTGTCGGCACCGGATCAGCGGGCTGGTCACCACCGCCGCGAGCGGCACGGCCCGCAGCCGCTCGCCGACGGCGCTCGCCTGGGCCCGGCCCGTCTCATCCAGTTCCACGGGCTGACGGCCGGCCAGCCCGCCGTCGGCGTTCGCGGTCGTCCGGCCGTGTCGCAGAAGCAGAAGGGTCGCCACGGGACCACCCTATGACCTGCGTCCGGCCACGGGTGCCTCCCCGGTGCGCGGTATGGCCCGCGTCGGCGTCGGCGTCGGCGTCGGCGTCGGCGTCGGCGTCGGCGTCGGCGTCGGCGTCGGCGTCGGCGTCGGCGTCGGCGTCGGCGTCGGCGTCGGCAGATCTTGGAACGAGTGTGCCCCTCCGGGGGCCGGCCCTCGCCAAGATCTCGCAACCGGGGCCGGCCCGACCGGCTCGGCTGACCATTGACCGAGCCCGGAAGCCACCAACGGACATCACCCGACACCCACGTGTCGGGTTCATCCCCTGACACGCGCTTCGCCACCCCTCCACCCCGACCGACAGCGATCCGGAACGCCCCACCACAACCCGCATCAGACCCGTCCGAAACGAGTCGACAACGAGACGCATGTCCGGTTTCGAGGTGTGACCGGGACCATCGTGGGGGCGGAATCGTGGCCGGCCCCGGGTCGTTACACCATGCGTACGACCGAGCAGGGCACGCCCGCCTCCCGGGCAGGTGGCCAGAGCCCGGGCCCCGGAATGATGGCGGTCGGCCGGTCGTTACACATGGTCCCGGCCCACGTGCAGGGCATCCCCCTCCGCCCCACGCGGCCGACTCTGATCTTTCCTCCGGCAGGCCGCCGGAGGCTCCCCGTTGTTCATCGAGCGCCGGACGGTGCTTGCACCCGCACACCGAGTCGATCCCCCTTCGGTGTGTGGTGCCAACCCCCGAATGGAGCGTCCCCCATGAACACGTTCATTCGTAACAGCGTTCTCGGTATCGCCGGTCTGGCGTTCGCCGGTGGTGTGGCCGCCGGCCCGATGACCGACAGCACCCCGACGACTGTCGACACCACGCCCGTGGCGGCTGTGGCCATGCAGGCTGACAAGCCGGCCGTGGACAAGGGCAAGCTGGTGCCGCACGGTGTGCAGGGCGCCCAGTCGCGCATCGACCTGTCCGACGAGCAGGTGGAGAACGTGAAGGCGATCATCGCGGCGACGAAGAAGGCCGGCATGGACGAGCGTGCCGCCGTCGTGTCGATCGCGACCGCCCTGCAGGAGTCGAAGCTGGAGAACCTGGGTCATCTGGGTGACCGCAACGACCACGACTCGCAGGGCCTGTTCCAGCAGCGTCCGTCCAGTGGTTGGGGCACGGTCGAGCAGATCACCGACCCCGAGTACTCGACCACCGCGTTCCTCAAGGGTCTCAAGCAGGTCGACGGGTGGCAGGACATGCCCCTGACCAAGGCCGCGCAGACCGTGCAGGTGTCGGCGTACCCGGACCACTACGCCCAGTGGGAGCAGATGGCCGCCGACCTGGTCGCCGAGCACTGGAACAGCTGACCCGCAACCACGGACACAGACTTTCCACCACAAGGGGATCGCTGGCCGGCACCCGAACCCGGGGTGCCGGCCAGCGGCACATCCACCACGACACCCCACCACCCCACGGCCGGCACCCCGACAGGGGCGCCGGCCGCTGGCGTCTCCGCCACCAGATCTTGGACAGTTACCGCTCACCCAACGACAACCGTCCAAGATCTCGACGTGAGGACGGCGAGCACGGCTGACGCGATCCGGCGAGAGAGTGCGGCGCCAGACGCCAAGGCGCCAGGCAGGCAGTCACGGCCGGCGGTGGGCCGGACACGGACCGGCCCCCGTCCGCTGCTGCGGAACGAGGGCCGGTGTGGAGGTGGGTGGCGGATCAGGTGGCGCTGATGGTGCCCGTCATCAGCAGGGCGAGCACCAGGGTGCCCAGCGCGACCCGGTACAGCACGAAGACATAGAGGGTGTGGTGGGCGACGTAGCGCAGCAGCCAGGCGATGGCCGCGTACCCCACGCCGAAGGCGATGATCGTGGCGACGACCATCTGGGCCACGCTCGGCACCGAGGTGCCGGGGGCCGCCGGCTCGAAGACATCCTCGAGACTGAAGATCCCGGACATCACCACCGCCGGGATGGCCAGCAGGAACGAGTAACGCGCCGCCGCCTCCCGGGTGAGGTTGAGCAGCAGCCCGGCGGTGAGCGTGCCGCCCGAGCGCGACACCCCCGGGATGAGCGCCATCGCCTGGGCGAAACCCATCACCACACCGTCGCGCATCCGGAAGTTCGCCAGGGTGCGGGTCTGCCGCCCCCAGTACTCGGCGAACGCCAGCACGAACGCGAACACGATGAGCGTGGTGGCCACCAGCCAGAGGTTGCGGCCGGCGGTGCGGATCTGCTCCTTGAACAGGAGGCCGAACAGCCCGATCGGGATCGAGCCGACGATGACGTACCAGCCCATCCGGTAGTCGAGGCTGGAGCGCACCGACTTGTCCCGGATGCCGACCAGCCACGTACGGGTGATGCGCCAGATGTCCTTCGCGAAGTAGATCAGCACCGCCGCCTCGGTGCCCAACTGGGTGACCGCGGTGAACGACGCCCCGGCGTCCTGGTCGAAGAAGATCGCCGAGGTGATCCGCAGGTGACCGGACGAGCTGACCGGGAGGAACTCGGTCAGTCCCTGGACGATGCCCAGGACGATGGCCTCGATCCAGGTCACTCCCCGACTCCCGAGAGGTCCAGCGCCTCGGCGACGGTACGCAGGGTGTGCAGGCCGCTGTCCCGGTCGGCGGCGAACAGGCTCACCGACAGGGTGGTGACGCCGGCCGCCGCGTACTCCCGCATCCGCTCGGCGATGCGCTCCTTCGGGCCCAGCAGCGAGGTGCGGTCGATGAACTCCATCGGCACCGCGGCGGCGGCGTCACGCTGCCGCTTGGCCAGGTAGAGGTCCTGCACCTCGCGGGCGGCGTCGCCGTAGCCCATCCGGGTGGCGAGCTGGTTGTAGAAGTTCTGCTGGCGGCTGCCCATGCCGCCGACGTAGAGGGCCGCGTACCAACGGACCAGTTCCGCGCAGGTGGCGATGTCGTCGCCGACCACCACGGGCACCGACGGGACCACGTCGAAGCCGGCCAGCTCCTTGCCGACCTTCGCCCGCCCGGCGCGCACCGACGCGAGCTGCTCCTCGGCGAACTCCGGGGCGTAGAAGACGGCCAGCCAGCCGTCGGCGATCTCGCCGGCCAGCTCCAGGTTCTTCGGGCCCACGGCCGCGAGGTAGATCGGGATGTGCTCGCGCGGCGGGTGGAAGCCCAGCTTCAGCGCCTTGCCCGGCCCGTCCGGCAGCGGCAGCGTGTAGAACTCGCCGTCGTACGCGACCGACTTGCGCGCCACGGCCAGCTTCACGATGTCCACGAACTCGCGGGTCCGCGCCAGCGGCTTGCCGAACCGCACGCCGTGCCAGCCCTCGGAGACCTGCGGGCCCGACACGCCCAGGCCCAGCCGGAACCGGCCGCCGGAGAGCGCGTCGATGGTCGCCGCGGTCATCGCGGTCATCGCCGGGGTACGGGCGGGGATCTGCATCACCGCGCTGCCCAGGTCGATCCGTTCCGTCTGCCCGGCCATCCAGGCGAGCATGCTCGGCGAGTCGGAGCCGTAGGCCTCCGCCGCCCACACCACCGAGTAGCCGAGCCGGTCCGCCTCCTGGGCGAACGCAAGGTGATCGGCTGGTGTGCTCCACGCCGTCTGGTATCCGAGGCTGAGCCCGAGTCGCACTAGGTCCTCCCCCATCCGCACCACAGGTCGCATCAGGTTACGCAATGCCGGAAGACGGCCCGACCACCGGTCGCCCCCACCGGGGCGTCGCCCGGACGGTCGGAAAGGCGACGCGCCCGACACACTTGACGGCGGCGAGGATATCGGCGGGCCCTGGTTCGAAATAAGGTTCACCCATGCAACAGCGACCGCTCGGCCGAAGCGGGCTGGCGGTTTCGCGGCTCGCGCTCGGCACCATGACCTGGGGCCGGGACACCGACGCCGACGATGCGGCCGCCCAGCTGAAGAGTTTCCTCGACGCGGGCGGCAACCTCATCGACACCGCCGACGTCTACGGCGACGGCGACGCCGAGGCCGTCATCGGGTCGCTGCTGGGTTCCCTGGTACCCCGCGACGAGCTGCTGATCGCCACGAAGGCGGGGCTGCGCCCGGGCAGCGGCCGGCGCCGCGACGGTTCCCGGGGCCACCTGCTGCGTACGCTGGACGCCTCGCTGCGCCGGCTCGGCACGGACCACGTCGACCTGTTCCAGCTGCACGGCTACGACCCGGACACCCCGCTGGAGGAGACGCTCGCGGCGCTCGACCACGCGGTGGCCAGCGGCCGGGTCCGCTACGTCGGGGTGTCGAACTTCGCCGGCTGGCAGACCGCGCGGGCGGCGGCCTGGCAGACCGCCTGGCCGGGGCGCGCCCCGGTGGTGGCCGCGCAGGTCGAGTACTCGCTGCTGGAGCGGGGCGTGGAGCGGGAGGTGCTGCCCGCGTGCGAGGCCCTCGGGCTGGGGGTGCTGCCCTGGTCGCCGCTGGGTCGCGGGGTGCTCACCGGCAAGTACCGCCACGGCCGGCCCGCCGACTCGCGGGCGGCCTCGCCGCACTTCGAGCGCTTCGTCGCCACCTACCTGGAGCCCCGCTGCTCCAGCATCGTGGAGGCGGTCGCCATCGCGGCCGGCGGGCTGGGTGTCTCCCCGACGGAGGTGGCGCTGGCGTGGATCCGCGACCGGCCCGGGGTGGTGGCCCCGATCCTCGGCGCGCGGACGGTCGGGCAGCTGCTCGGCGCGCTCCAGGTGGAGCGGGTGACCCTGCCGGACGAGATCGTCACCGCGCTGGACGACGTGTCGGCGGTGCCGGTGGGCTATCCCGAGCGCGACGGCTGACCCCGCGTCGCGCGGGGCGAGCGCGCGGTCAGGCCGCCGGGCGAGCGCCGGGCAGCTCGCGTACGGCGGCCAGGAAGCGGGCCTGGTCGTCGCGGGTGGCGGGGTTGACGATCCTGATCCAGGACCCGTCGTCGAAGACGATGGTGGACGGGAACTGCATCAGGCGGGCCCCGTGCTCGGATTCGATGCGGGCGACGCGCTGCCGCGGCACGCTCCACAGCACCTGCGGGCGCCGGCGGTCCTCGCGGTCGGGGTCGGGGCGGCGGCCCATCCGCAGCAGGTGCAGGTGGGTGTCGGTGACCGCCAGCGGGGTGCCGGTGTAGCGCTCGAGGAACAGCAGCAGGCTGCCGGCGAGCGTCGCCAGGTCGCCGCTGAAGACGTACCGCCGCCGGTAGGCGATCTCGGCGAGCTGGTCGGCCAGCGGCCGGTAGCGGCTGAGCCGGAACAGCGCCCGGAACGCCTCCTGCTCGTCGGTGAGCGGCAGCGGCTCCCGGGACGCGGCGCCCGGCGCGGGTTCGGGCTCGGCCGCCTCCGGGGTGCCCGCGGCGAGCACGGCGGCCTTGCCCGGCAGCAGCAGGACGCCGGCGGCGACGCGTACGGGTGTCAGCACGGCGTCCACCCAGGCGACCGGGTTGACGATGTTGAGCAGCCCGAACAGCGCGCGGGGGTCGAGCGCCTCGGCCAGTTCCGCGTTGACCCGGTCGGCGAGCTGGCTGCCGGCCCGGTGGTTCTCCGGAGCCCGCACCGGCGCCAGGCCGACGTAGCGGATCTCCTCTCCCGGCAGCAGGGGCGCGACGAGGGCACGCTCGGGCTCGTCGGTGGTACGGAACTCGTCGCGCAGCTCCCGGGCCTTCTCCCGGGCGGCACGCGCGCCGCCCAGCACCGCGTCGGTCAGCCGGCCCAGCCGGCTGCGCCCCTCGGACACCTCATACCCCCTCGGTCGGCCGTCACCTGCCGGCCGGTTGCCCCGCCGGCGGCTGCCCGAAGACATTCTGGTCGATCCACTCGGCGCCGCCCTGCACCGCCGCGTCGACCTTGTCGCCGACCTGGTCCATGCCGGGCACGGACAGCCCGGAGACCATCGCCACGGTGCCCCAGGTGACGCCGTGCACGACGGAGTTCGGGATGTTCCACGGCAGGTTGGTGGCCCAGTCCCGGCCGATCATCCGTGCCCCGTCGGCCATGCCGTGCGCCCGCAGTGCGCCGAGGCGCTCGAACGTGCTCATGTCGAACGGCGTGCCGGACTTGCCGAGCTTCCAGGTGCCCTTCGCCGGGTCCGTGAACCTGTGGTGCCACTTGTCGGCGTCGCCGGCGGCGCGGCGCCTGTCGGCGTACTTCTGGCCGGCGCGCAGCGCCTTCTGCTTGTCGACCAGCTTGTCCAGGTGGTTGCGCAGCTTGCGCAGGTGGAGCAGGACCCGTTGCAGCAGCCGGATGACCTTCTGCAGGTGCGTCGCCAACGGTCGGATGATCTTCAGCATCCGGGCCAGCGCGATCATGCCCCGGGTGACGCCCAGCGCCACGCCGGCCGCCCAGGACGCACCGGCGGTGAACGGGGCCATCAGCAGCGCGGTGACCAGCGTCACCAGCAGGAAGTTCACGAACTCGACGCAGATGTCGACCAGCACGTCGTGCACGGTCTGCAACGCGTCGGCGACGCCACGCAGGTATTCGGCCGTGGCGGCGAACTGCTCGGCGACGTCCAGCAGCTGCTGCTCGACGTCGGCCATCCGCCGCCCGTACGCCTCGCCGGACGGCGAGCGCCAGCCGGCCTGTTCGGCCAGGCGTACGCTGCGGTGGCCCATCGCCAGCTCCCGCACCTGCGTGGCCAGCGCGTCCCACTCGGTGGCCTTGGCGCGCAGCGCGGCCGGCTCGCCGTCGACGAGGTCGACGAGCTGGATCAGCGGCCAGGCGAGGGTGCGGCAGACGCTGTCGACCACCTTGTCCACGCCGGACAGGGCGTTGTCGATGCCGTTCCAGAGCTCGACGGCGGTGCCCGCGGGCCCGCTCACCGGGGCATCCCGGCGCCGATGGCGCGGAACGAGGCGTCGATGTCCTGCTCGTTGCGCTCGTAGGACTCGGCCGTCGCGCCCAGCGCGCCGCCGACCCGCTCGAACGCGTCGTGGCCGGAGCGGAACAGCTCCATACCGCCGGTGACCTGCTCGGCGTACTTGTCGCGGAGCATGTCGCTGACGAACGGCAGGTGCCCGAAGGCCCCGTCCGGGATGTCCCCGGCGGACGTGAGCCGGCTCTCCAGCGCGCTCAGCGAGGTGGCCACCCGCTTCGCCGTCGCCTCCAGCCGACGTACCGCCTGCACGTCGACGTCGATGTCAGGCACGCCGTTCCTCCCCCACTCGCACCGGCGGGACGACGATACGATCATGCCGCCGCCCGCCGCCACCCCGGGCGACACCGCGTACGGGAGGTTCCCATGTCTGACCCGCTGTCCGCGTTCGACGCCCTCGCCGGACGGCTCGCCGACATCGAGCGGCGCTTCGCCGGGCTCACCGACGACCTCGACGAGCTGAGCGGCACCGCCACGGACGACAGCGGCCTGGTCTCCGCGACCGTCGACGCCACCGGCGAGCTCACCGACCTGAGCTTCGCCCCGACCGCGCTGCGGGTGGGCACGGAGGATCTCGCCGCCATGGTGCTCCAGGCGTACCGGCAGGCCCGGGCGGCGGCGACGGAGCAGCTCAACGAGCGCACCGAGGGTCTCGACGCGACGCTCGGCGCCGGGCTGAACGGCATCTTCGGCACGCCCGGCGACTTCGCCTCGCTGGGTCGCCTGGAGGAGGCCATGGGACGCCTCGGGCGCCTCGACGGGCGGCTCGCGGGGCCGCCGGCATGACGTCGCCGGGCTGGCCCGACATCGTCGCCCGGCTCCACGACACGCTGTCGGGCTGCGACCGCGACACCGACCTGGAACTCGCCGCCGGCCCCCGCCGGCTGCACCTGATGGTGCGCCGGAACACCGTGCGCGGGGTATGCCCGCCCTACGACGAGCCACGCCTGGCCGAACTCGGCTGGCAGGCGCCGCGCGGGGCCGGCGGCTGGTGGTACGAGACGCCGCGTACCGCCGAGGGACTGCGCTGGTGGAGCGGGTTCGCCGCGCGGACCGCCGCCACGGTGCTCACCACCGAGCCCGGCGCCCTGTCCTGCCAGATCCTCCCGCCCACCGGCCCCCGGGTGCGGCCGGAGCCGACCGTCCCGCCGGTGCCCCGCGTCCGGGCCGCCGGGGAACCGCCCGCCGACCCGCTGGCCGCCGAGGAGCGGACCGCTGGGCAACCGCCCGCCGGTGAGCCGCCCGCCGGTGAGCCGCCCGCCGGTGGGGTGTCCGTGCTCGACCTGCTCAGCGACGCCGGCGCGCGGCGGGACCTGCCCGGCTACCTCGGCATCCTCGCCGCCGCGGCGGTCTGCGTACCGCTGGCGGCGGAGCCGGGGCCGGACCGCGACGTGCCGTGGACGATCGTCACCGACCCGACCGGCGCGCCGCTGCTGCCCGTCTTCACCTCCCCCGACGCGCTGACCGCGTTCGCCGGGGAGGGCGTGCCGTTCGTCGCCGTGCCCTGCGCGGACCTGCTCGCGGACTGGCCCGACCCGACGTGGGGGCTGGTGGTGGACGCGGGCACCCCGCGCGCCCTCGCCCTCGGCGCGGCGTCGCTGGCCGCCCTGCTGGCGGCGAACCCGCCCACCGGCTGACCGTCGCCGCGCGCTACCTGCCGCGCCGCACGGTCCGTACGCCGAACGCGATCGCGCCGACGACGAGCACGACGCCCAGGAGCTGGAGGCCCGGCGAGTCGTCGGCCTCCCCGAGCACGACGCCGGCGACGCCGAGCGCGACGGCGACGAGGACGAGCAGGTACTTCAGGTACTTCATGACGTCCCCCTGGTGGCGGCCGGGCCGGTCGCGGAGCTGCCGGCGGGCGGTTCGTGGTCGTTGGCGCGCGGCGCGCCGTGCGGGCTCACTCCTCGACCCATTCGAGGAGGTCGCCGGGCTGGCAGTCGAGCACCCGGCACATGGCCTCCAGGGTGCTGAACCGGACGGCCTTGGCCCGGCCGTTCTTGAGCACCGCCACGTTCGCGGGCGTGAGCCCGACGCGCTCGGCGAACTCGCCGACGCTCATCTTGCGTTTGGCCAGCTCGACGTCGATGCGTACGACGATGGGCATCAGATCACCGCCTCCATGTCGGTCCGCAGCGTCGTGGCCTGCCGCAGCAGCGCGCGCATCACCACCATCAGCAGACCCAGCACGGCGACGCCCACCAGCAGCAGGAACAGCAGCAGCGGCAGCCCCGGGTCCGTGGCGTTGAAGCCGACGTAGAGGAAGACGCCCAGCAGCACGACCCAGGCGGCGACGATCGCCCACACGATCGCGTCCACCCACGCCAGCGCGGCGTCGCTGAAGATGCGGTCGTGCTTGACCAGGGTGAGCAGCTTCCAGGTGCAGACGACCACCACCTGCACGCACAGCACCCAGAACACCGCGACGGCGGTCATCGGCCACCTGAGGTAGGCGAGGTCCGGGGACTCCTGCGCCATGTGTGCGAACTGCCCGGGCAGCGAGAAGGTCTGGAGCATGACCAGGATCCCGAACAGCACCACGAGGAAGACTCGGAGCGGCGCTACCGCTCGATGCTCGTTCAACATACATCGACTATCACTTGCAACCTATCGAAAGTCAATCGGTTCGCCGTACGCCCGCCGCGCCGGGGCGCGACCGGTCGGGCCGCCGGCGCGCACCGCGCCCGGCGACGGCGGTGCGGGTCACCGGCGAGGGGGTGGCAAACGGCCGGCGGGCTGGGCAGCATAGGGCTCATGGACTACGAGTACGCGCCGCTGCGGCTGCCGCCGAACGTCGACCGGTTGACCGCCGCGGCGCAGTTGGCGATCCAGGCGGAGTTCTCCGGATGGGAGCTGGCGCGGGTGCGGCTCTACCGCGACGGCACGCGACAGGTGGTGCTGCGCCGCCGCCGGGTCAACCAGCCGCAGCCGGGGCTGTCGTACTGAGCCCGGCACGCGCAAGGCCCGGGGCCGACCGATCGGTCGGCCCCGGGCCTTCACCGCCGCGTCGGCGGGCCGTCAGCGCCTAGTGGGCGTGGTCGTGCTCCTCGTCGAGCTCCATGAACGGGTGCTCGTCGAGCCGGCCGACCAGCCGGTCGTCGGCGGCCGGCTGGAACGGGCCAGCCGGGTCGTCGTCGTCGAAGGACTCCAGGTCGACCGGGGTGCCGACCTCGCTGACCATGACCACGCCGTCGAGCGGCTCCAGCTCCGGCACGTCCAGCGCGCCGAGCGAGCCGTCGCCGCTCTGCAGCAGCTCCAGCACCGCCTCGCCGACGCCCTCCACGGGCTCCGGCTCGTCCTCGGCCGGGGTGCCCTCCCGCCGGGCCGCCTCGGCGACGCGGATCAGCGCCGAGACGCTCGGCACCCGGTAGTCGCGCCGCTGGCGCACCGAGATGACCCGCGGATGCGGGTCGGTGGGCTCCACGCCCTCCACGTCGCCGAAGCGCTGGTCGGCCTCCTCCGGGTCGATCGACTCGACGTCCCACGGGGTGACCTCGCCGAAGGCGTCCAGGAGTTGCTCGTCGTACGCGAAGGACGCGTTGTTCAGCGCGACGTACGCCTGCCAGACGTCGTCGTCGTCGATGCGGCCCTGCGCGGCACGGACGGCGGCCAGGTGGTGGCGGGCCGCATCGATCACGCGCTCGAGGGCGGCGTCCAGCTCACCGTGCTGGTCGGTCATGTGGGTCAGTCCCTTCACGATCAGAGGTTCCCGCCGGAACACCGGGTTCCTGGCGGGGGCTAGCAGGTGCGGAGGAACCGGTCGAGAACCCGCACGCCGAACTGTAGTCCGTCCACCGGAACCCGCTCGTCGATGCCGTGGAACAACGCGGAGAAGTTCAGGTCGGCGGGCAGCCGCAGCGGTGCGAAGCCGAAGCAGCGGATGCCGAGCTGCGAGAACGCCTTGGCGTCGGTGCCGCCGGAGAGCATGTACGGCACCGGCCGCGCCCCCGGGTCCTCCGCGCGCAGCGCGGCCGACATCGCGTCGACCAGGTCGCCGTCGAACGTCGTCTCGAGCGCCGGCTGGCGCTGCACGTACTCGATGACGATGTCCGGACCGACCAGCTCGCGCAGCTGCCGCTCCAGCAGCTCCGACTGCCCCGGCAGGCTGCGGCAGTCGATGGTGGCGGTGGCCCGGCCGGGAATGACGTTGTCCTTGTACCCGGCGGCGAGCCGCGTCGGGTTGGCGGTGTTGCGGATCGTCGCGCCGATGATGTTGGCGATCGGCCCGAGCTTGGCGATCGCGGTCTCCGGGTCCTCCGGGTCCAGCTCGATGCCGAGCAGGTCGGAGACCTCCTCCAGGAACGCCCGCACGGTGTCGGTGACCACCACCGGGAACCGGTGCCGGCCGACGCGGGCCACCGCCTCGGCGAGCGCGGTGACCGCGTTGTCGTCGTGGACCATCGAGCCGTGCCCGGGCCGGCCCTTCGCGTGCAGGCGCAGCCAGTCGATGCCCTTCTCGGCGGTCTCGATCAGGTAGAGCCGCTGGCTGTCGTTCACCGAGTACGAGAAACCGCCGACCTCGCCGATGGCCTCGGTGCAGCCGTCGAGCAGATCCCGGTGGCGCTCGACGAGGAAGTGCGCCCCGTAGTCGCTGCCCGCCTCCTCGTCGGCCGTGTACGCGAGGACGATGTCGCGGGGCGGGCGGACCCCGGTGCGCTGCCAGTGCCGCACCACGGCCAGCACCATCGCGTCGAAGTCCTTCATGTCGATGGCGCCCCTGCCCCACAGGTAGCCGTCGCGCAGCTCGCCCGAGAACGGGTGCACCGACCACTCGTCGGCGTCGGCGGGCACGACGTCGAGGTGGCCGTGCACGAGCAGCGCCCCGCGGCTCGGATCGGTGCCCGGGATGCGGGCGACGAGGTTGGCCCGGCCGGGCGCCGACTCGTGGATGACGGGCTCGACGCCCACCTCGGCGAGCTTCTCCGCCACGTACTCGGCGGCGAGGCGTTCCCCGGCGCTGGTGTCGTTGTCCCCGGTGTTGGTGGTGTCGATCCGCAGGAGGTCGCGGCAGAGGTCGACGACCTCGTCGGTGGGGTCGGGTCGGGCGGAGGCGGCGTCGCTCGTCATCGCTTCTTCATACCAGCCCGCCGGCCCGGTGCGGTCGTCCCGCCCCGCCGGCGCCGCCCGCCTCGGCACCGGGTGGGCCGGGCCGGCCGCGTACCCGCCGGGGTGCGGAAGCCGTCGGTGACCGGGCGCGGTTTCGCCGCCGGCGGGGCCGGGTACCGCCGCTCGCGACCGCTCCCCACCACATGCTTCGCCCGCCACCAGAGGAGGGCACCATGACCGTTCCCCTGCCACCGCTGCCGCCGACCGGAGAGGACAAGGACTTCCGTCCGGGCGGGCGCAGCATCGCCGACATCCTCGACGCCGAACACCGCCAGCTGCGGGAGTTGCTGCGGCGGCTCACCGCCGAAGGCCCGGAGCCCGCCCCGGGGCGCGGCCTGGAGGTGCTCACCGCGGCGCTGTCCCGGCACCTCTCAGCCGAGGAGCAGTACCTGCTGCCCGCCGTGCGCGCCGCCCTGCCCGATGCGGCCGGCCGCATCGACCGGGCCATCGCCGACGACCGCGCCCTGCTGACCGCCCTGCGGGGGCTCGCCGACGACGGGCTCGGCGACGTCGCCGCACGGGTGCACCGCCACGTCGAGGAGGCGGGCGCGCTGGTCGCGGCGCTGCGCGAGGTGGCCAGCGCCGAGGAGCTGATCCGGCTGGGCAACCGGCTGGAGATCGCCGAGGAGGCGGCCCCCACCCGCCCGCACCCGGGCACGCCGGCGACCCCGCCGTGGAACCGGGTCGTCGAGCCCGCGGTGGGGGTCGTCGACAAGGTCCGCGACGCCGTCACCGGCCGGCCCACCTACCTGGCCGACCTGACCGGGCCACCGCCGGCCTGAGCCGGCGGGGCCGCGTCGGACAGATCGGAGACCGTTGATCTGTCCAGGCCCTTCCGTCGGCCGCTACGGGGTCATACCGTCACGGTATGAATCTGGAGCTGCGACACCTGAGGGTGATCTGCGCGATCGCGGAGACGGGGAGCGTGACCAAGGCGGCATCGACGCTCGGCCTGGCCCAGCCGGCACTCACCGCCCAGCTCCAGCGCATCGAGCGGACCCTGGGCGGGCCGCTGTTCGAGCGGGACCGCCGCGGCGCCCGACCGACCGCCCTCGGCGAGCTGGTGCTCGCCCGGGCCCGGGTGCTGCTGCCGGCGATGAAGGGCCTGCAGGACGAGGCGGCGCGGCTGGCCGGCGCGGGGGACGCCCCGCGCCGGTACCGCTTCGGCGGGGTGAACAGCCCCATCCTCGGCCGCCTGGTGCACCGGCTCGCCGCCGAGCCCCCGCCCGCGCAGATCACCACCCACGCCTCCTGGTCGGCCGAGGAGCTGGCCCAGCTGGTCGCCGGCGGTCGGCTGGACTTCGCGCTGATCGGGGTGTGCGGCGACGCCGCCCCGCCGGCCGAGTTCGGGTTGAGCTGGCGCGAGGTGGCGGTCGACCCGGTGCTGGTGCTGCTGCCCGAGCAGCACCCGCTGGCAGGGCGGGCGGAGGTGAACCTGGTCGACCTGAGCCGCGAGCAGTGGGTCGCCGCGCCCGGCGACGGCTGCTTCGGCGACTGCTTCGCCGCCGCCTGCGCCCGCGCCGGCTTCACCCCGCGCAAGGTGTACGAGACCGACGTGCGCTGCTGCATCGACATGGTGGACTCGGGCGAGGCCATCGCGCTCTGCCAGGCCACCTTCCGCCCGGTCGCCGGGCTGGTGACCCGGATGCTGGCCGGGACGCCGCTGCGCTGGCGGCTGATGCTGGGCTGGCACCCGGACTCCCCCGCCGCCCGCGACGCCGAGCTGGTGCTGGAGCACGCGCTGGCCGCGTACACCGATTCCCTGGCGGCCCACCCGGAGTACCTGGCCTGGCTGATGCGCAACCCCGCGTACGGGGCACGGGGGCTGACGGCTGCCGGGGCCGACGGGGTGCGAACGGCGTGACGCCGGGTATCAGGCGGGCATGACCGATCTCTACCCCGCCGCCGACGACCGGGAGATCCTCCGGCAGGCCGCCGCCGCGCACACCGCCGCCGCCCGCGACGTGGAGGCGTTCCTGCGTCGCCTGCCGGAGGTGCCCGACCCGGCGGACGTCACGGAGTACGCCAACCTGCTGACCCGCGAGCAGCAGACGCGCGCCGACCGCGAGGCGGCGGCGGACGCCGCAGGCCTGACGATCGGAAGCCTGGAGAGCGACCAGGGTTGACCACGCCGGGCCGGCGACACCCCGGTGTCGCCGGCCCGGCGTTCGGCGAGGCGCCGTACGCCCCCGTCGCCGTTGCCCGAGGAGCGTCGTGCGCCCCGGTCAGCGCTCGACGAGGACGTCGTGGCCCAGGTCGAGCAGGGCGTGGCGCCACTCGTCGTCGGCGTTGCCGCGTGGCGGCTTCTCGTCCAGCAGGGACTGGATCTCGTCGATCGCGTCCCGCATCACCCGGATGTCCTCCGGGGTGAGGTCGACCTTGCGTTTGCTCAGCACCCGCAGGATCCGCCGGCCCAGCCCGGGCAGGTCGAGGTCCGGGTCGGGCCCGAACGACTCCTCCCCGGAGCCGCGGGTCAGCAGCCACTGCCGCAACTGTTCCGACGGGACGTTCACCTGGGCGTGGAAGTCGTCCCAGAGCACCTCCACCTCGGGTTCGAGCCGCTGCTCGCGTACCATCAGCCCTCCTCTCGACGGCGGCGGTCGGACTCCGCCGGCTCCGGGTCGTCGCCCTGCTGGCCCACGCCCTCCGGCGGTACCCGCACCCGGGCGGGGTTCGCGGTCGGCGGGGCCAGGATCGGATCGGTGCGCTCGCTCTCGTCCCGGGTCTCCTCGGGTTCGGTCATGTCCGTCCTCCGGTCAGCGGGGATGGGACGTCGTGGCCGGGGTGTAGCCGCGCTCGCCGGCCGCCACGTCGAAGGCGAGCCGCCCGTCACGGGCGTCCACGGTGACCTTCTGGCTCGGTGAGACGGCCGACTCCAGCAGCATCCGGGAGAGCTGGTTGTCCACCTCCCGCTGGATGACCCGGCGCAGCGGCCGGGCACCGAACTCCGGCTGGTAGCCGTGCTCGGCGATCCAGTCGATGGCGGGGGTGGTGAAGTGGACCTGGATGTCCTGCGCGTGCAGCCGGCGGCGGGTCTCCTCCAGCAGCAGGCCGGTGATCTGGCGCAGCTGCTCGGCCTCCAGCCGACGGAAGATGATCACCTCGTCGATGCGGTTGAGGAACTCCGGCCGGAAGTTCTCCTGGAGCCGGCGCATCAGCCGCTCGCGCAGCTCGTCGCGCTCCTGGTCGCCGCCCTCGGCGCCGGTGCCGAACCCGACGGCGCGCTGGGCGCCGGTGATCAGCTCCGAACCCAGGTTGCTCGTCATGATCAGCACGGTGTTCTTGAAGTTGACCGTGCGGCCCTGGCTGTCGGTGAGCCGCCCCTCGTCGAGCACCTGGAGCAGGATGTTGAACACGTCGGCGTGGGCCTTCTCGATCTCGTCGAGCAGCACCACCGCGTACGGGCGGCGACGGACGGCCTCGGTGAGCTGGCCGGCCTCCTCGTAGCCGACGTACCCGGGCGGGGCGCCGACGAGCCGGCTGACCGTGTGCCGCTCCTGGAACTCGCTCATGTCCACCCGGACCATCCGGTCGGCCTCGCCGAACAGCGCCTCCGCCAGGGCCCGCGCCAACTCGGTCTTGCCGACGCCCGTGGGCCCGAGGAAGAGGAAGCTGCCCATCGGGCGGTTCGGGTCGGCCAGCCCGGTACGCGAGCGGCGCACCGCCTCGGCGACCGCGGTGACCGCGTCCTCCTGGCCGACGACCTTCTCGTGCAGGTGGCCCTCCAGGCGCAGCAACCGGTCGCGTTCCTCCTCGGTGAGCTGGCTGATCGGGATGCCGGTGGCCCGGGAGACCACCTCGGCGATCTCCTGCGGCCCGACGGCCGGCACCTGCGACGAACCGCCCTCGTCGCCACGGGCCAGGCGGATCTGCTCCTCCAGCTCGGCGAGCCGGTCGCGCAGCGCGGACGCCTTCTCGTACTGCTCGTCGGCGACGGCCTGCTCCTTGTCGCGGCGTACCTCGTCGAGCTGCGTCTCCAGCTCCCGCACGTCGGAGGCGGGGGTACGGGTGCGCAGCCGCACCCGCGCGCCGGCCTGGTCGATCAGGTCGATCGCCTTGTCGGGCAGGAACCGGTCGGTGACGTACCGGTCGGACAGCTCGGCCGCGGCGATCAGCGCCTCGTCGGTGAAGCGCACCTGGTGGTGGGCCTCGTAGCGGTCGCGCAGCCCGCGCAGGATGGCCACGGTGTCGTCGACGGTGGGCTCTGGCACGAACACCGGCTGGAACCGGCGGGCCAGCGCCGCGTCCTTCTCGATGCTCTTGCGGTACTCGTCCAGCGTGGTCGCGCCGATCACCCGCAGCTCGCCGCGGGCGAGCGCCGGCTTGAGCATGTTCGAGGCGTCCATGCCGCCCTCGCTGCCCGCCCCGCCCGCGCCGACCAGGGTGTGGATCTCGTCCAGGAAGACGATCAGCTCCTCGCGGTGCGCCCGGATCTCGTCGATGACCTTCTTCAGCCGCTCCTCGAAGTCACCCCGGTACCGGGTTCCGGCCACCAACCCGGCCAGGTCGAGTTGGATCACCCGCTTGCCGAGCAGCGTCTGCGGTACGTCGCCGTCGCAGATCCGCTCCGCCAGGCCCTCCACGATCGCCGTCTTGCCGACGCCGGCCTCGCCGATCAGCACCGGGTTGTTCTTGGTCCGCCTCGACAGGATCTCGACGGCCTGCTCGATCTCCTCGGCCCGGCCGATCACCGGGTCGATCTGGTCGTTGCGGGCCAGGTCGGTGAGGTCCTGGCCGTACTGGTCCAGGGTGGGGGTGCCACGGTCGGGCCGGGGCCCGTTCGCCGGGCCGCGCTCGGCGCTGGCGGCCTGCAACGACTCGGGCTGGATCCGCCCGGCGGCGAGCATCCGGCCCGCCGGGGACTCGGGGTTGAGCGGCAGCGCCATCAGGATGTGCTCGGGGCCGATGTAGTTGGCGCCCATCGCCCGGGACAGCTGGTGGGCGTCGAGCAACGCCCGCTTGGCCGCCGGGGTGAGCGACAGGTTGGGCGGCACCTCGCCCTTGGGCGCGCCGTCGCCGCGCCCGCCGAGGGCGTTGAGCAGCGTGTCCGGGTCGGCGCCGGCGCGGCGGACGAGGTCGCGCAGCGGTTCGCGTTGCAGCGCGGCCCAGAGCAGGTGGTCGGTGTCGAGGTCGGTGCTCTGCCGCTGCGCGGCCCGCCGGGCCGCGTCGGCCAGCATCTCCCGGGCGTCGGCGGTCATCAGCCGGGTGATGTCGACCCGGTGCGCGGGTCGGCGTCCCCCCTCGCCCCGGCCGAAGTACCGGGCCAGGAACTCGTCCCAGGGGTCGGAGCCGAAGTCACCGGGTCCCATCATGTCTGTCCTCCGCAGTCGGGCGCGACGGTCGCCAGGGGCTACCCGGCGTCCGTCGCGACAAACGCCGCCGCCGTGCGGGCGGACCGGGGCGCCCCGCCGACGCTCGCGGCAGGTCAGGGGCACCTTGCGCGGTCGCGGGGCGGGCGGGTGGCAGGCTGACGGCATGGACGCGACGACGCCGCTGCTGATCGTGGACGCCGCCAACGTGGTGGGATCCCGCCCGGACGGCTGGTGGCGCGACCGCGCGGGCGCGACCGCCCGGCTGCGCGACTCGCTGGCCCCGGTCGCCGACGCCGGCCTGCCCCCGCAGCTGCCGCCCCCGGTGGAGGTGGTGCTGGTGGTGGAGGGCCGGGCGCGGGACGTGCCGGGCACCGCCGGGGTCCGGGTGGTCGCCGCGCCCGGCTCCGGCGACGACGCCGTCGTCGACCTGGTCGCCGCCGCGCCGCAGCGCCGGCGGCTGGTCGTCACCGCCGACCGTGAGCTGCGCGAACGCGTCACCGCGCAGGGCGCCGAGGTGTACGGGCCACGCTGGCTGCGCGACGGCACCACCCTGTCCGGCGGGTCCCGCTGATCGGACTGTCGGCGCTTCCGGTCGACAACCGGTCAGCGGGGCAGGAACACTGACAGGGCGGATGTTCTCTCACCGTGAGGGATAGGCTCTAATGGAGGCCTCCCCGCCCCCAGGAGGTTTCGCCGTGGCGAGCGTCGCCGAGCTCAAGGCAGCCATCGATGTCGCGCTGCAACAGATCGGCGACGGCCAGAGCGCCGTGCAGGCGGCCGGCGAGAAGCTGGCCGAGGCGCAGCAGACCCTGGCCGGCGCGCTGGAGGGCAGCGGGCACGAGACGGTCGAGGCGGCCCAGTCGTCGCTGACCCAGGCCAGCCAGGAGCTGGAGGAGTGCCTCGCCGCGACACTCGTCGCCGTCGAGCAGGCGCAACTCTACGTCGCGACGCTCTGAGGTCCGGCCGTGTCCATCGTCGAGGACGTCGGCGCACAGGTCCGCGCCGCCGCCGATGACCTGCCGCTGGCCCAGCTGGCCCTGGCGCTGGAGAAGTTCGGGCTGGCCGCCGAGCGGCTGCGCTGGGTGCGCCAGGAGTCGGCCGACCCGATGGGGGTGCCGGAGCTCTCCGCCGCCACCGAGCACGCCGAGACCGCCGGCTACGCGCTGCGCGTCGCGCAGGAGCAACTGTCGGCGTACCTCGCCGCGATCGGGCTGGCCGCCGACGGCTCCCCGCCCCCGAGGCCGCCGGAGCAGCAGCGCCGGCCGGTGCACGACGCACCGCGCGAGGCCATCCCGGGCGCGGCGGCCCCGGAACCGGCCGCCGACGTGACGCCCCGCCGCTGGTGGTCGGTGCGGGTGGCGGAGCTGACCGGCGGCCGGGAGGGTCCGCCGGAGCAGCCCGACGAGAAGGTCGACGACGCCCGGGAGCTGCTGCGCCGGGTCGTCGGCGGGGTCCGGGCCGGTGACCGCGACCGGCTGCACGCCGAGCTGCGTCGCGCGCACGCCGACGTCGGTCTCGGGATGGCCGCCGTGGCCCCGCCGCTGCTGCGCGAGCTGGCCGGGGAGCTGCTCGGGCACCCGCCGCGCGCCGACGACCTGGGCCGGCTGCACCGCGAGCTGGACGGCCGGGTCCGGGACCTGCTGCCCGGCCTGCCCCCGGCGGTGCTGGACACCCTGCTGACCCGGATCTGCCGGATGCCGCCGCCGCGTCGCGGCGAGGCCGAGCAGCCGCACGCCGCCGATCCGGCGGTCACCGCGGGGGTCGTCACCGGGGTGCTGCTGGCCCGGCTCGGCCGGGACCTGCCCACCGACGACGAGCGGGCCCGGCAGGCCGGGGCCGCCCGCGAGCGGCCTGCCGCCGACGAGCGGGAGCGGCAGGCCGAGGCCGCCCGGAACCGGGCCGACGACGCCGAGTGGCAGCGTCGCGCCGCCGCCGCGAAGGGCCGGGTGGCCGCCGCACGCGAGCGGGTCGCGGCGGCCCAGCAGCGCGCGTCGTCCGCCCACGACCAGGCCAGCGCGGCCCGGGAGCGGGCGGCGCGAACCGACGCGGCCGAGCGGGCAGCGCGAACCGACGCGGCCGAGCGGGCAGCGCGAACCGACGCGGCCGAGCGGGCAGCGCGAACCGACGCGGCCGAGCGGGCGGCACGAACCGGCCGGGCCGACTCGGCCGAGCGGGCCGGGACCCCCGAGCGGGCCGGGCCGGCGCGGGACCGGGCGGCGACGCACGAGCGTCCCGCCCCGACGAACGACCGGGCGGCGAGTGCCCGGCCCGGTGGATCGACGGGCGGCGCGGCGCCGCGACAGGGCACAGCGGTCGACGGCGCGACGGGCGCGCGACGGCCCGGCGGCGTCTGGTCGAGCCCGCCAACGGGCCGGCCGGCCCGGGGCGCCGGGACGGACCCGCGCGGGCGGGGCGTCGATGGCTGACCGGCGCAGCCAGCTGGTCATCCGGGTCCGGGGCATGTTGGGCGAGGCCCTCGGCGCGACCCGGACCCGGCTGTCCACCGCGCAGACCGAGCTGACCACGGCCCGGGAGCGGCTGGCGAAGGTCCGCCGCGCCGCGGCGGTCGTGCCCGAGCGGGTCGGTGCCCAGCGCGACCGACGGTTGGCCGAGATCGACGAGCGGCACGCCGAACGCATCGCGGAGCTGGCCCGGCGAGCGGCGGACGCGGCGCAGCGGGAGGCCCCCGGGGCGGCCTCCGCGGACTGGGCCCGGTGGCGCCCCACCCCGAGCCGGCGGGCCGAACCGCCGGGCGCGCTGCGCGTCGGCACGGTACGCATCCCCGGCGCCGAACCGGTGCCGGCGCTGGTGCCGCTGCTCGACGCCGGCCACGTCGAGCTGACCGGGGACGACCGGGTGGGCTGCGACGCGGTGGTGTCGGCGCTGCTGCTGCGCGGCGTCGGGCGGGCCGACCCGGGCGCCGTCCGGCTGGTCGGCTACGACCCCGAGCACCTGGGCGGCGGCCTGGCCGGGTTCGCCCCCCTCGGCACCGCCGGGCTGCTCACCTTCGTCGGCCCGGGCGGGCTGGCCCGGCTGCTCGACGACCTGGTCGAGCAGATCCGCCGGATCAACGAGACGGTGCTGGCCGGGGAGTACGTCTCGCTGCGCGAGCTGGCCGCCGCCACCGGACGCCGGCCCGAACCGTGGCGGGTGGCGGTGCTGCTGGGCGGCGACGAGCTGTCCCGGCACGAACGCGGCCAGCTCGACCGGGTGGTCCGCACCGGGGCGGCCTGCGGCGTGCACCTGGTGGTGCGGGGCGTGTCGCTGCCCGAGGACCCCACCGTGACCCGGGTCGGCGCGCACACCGACGGCGCCCGCATCGGCGGGCCGGGCGGCCTGCCCGTACGCCTCGACCCGCCGCCCCCGCCGGTGCTGGTCACCGAGACCTGCCGGGAGGTGGCGGCACGGGTCAACGCCGGGCCGGCGCCCACCCCGTTCACCGACCTGCTGCCGCCGCCCGAGCAGATGTGGCGGGAGGACTCCGCGACCGGGCTGACCGCCCCGATCGGTGAGGGGCCGCACGGACGGCCGGTGCTGCTCACCCTGGGCGACTATCCACCGCACGCGCTGATCGGCGGTCCGTCCGGCACCGGCAAGACGAACCTGATCTTCGCCTGGATCGGCGCGCTGGCCGCCCGCTACTCCCCCGCCGAGCTGGAGTTCTACCTGCTGGACTTCAAGGAGGGGGTGTCCTTCGCCCGGTTCGCCAAGGGCCGGCGGGACCCGAGCTGGCTGCCGCACATGCGCCTCGTCGGGATCAACGTCAACACCGACCGGGAGTTCGGCCTGGCGTTGCTGCGCTTCCTCGCCGAGGAGCTGCGCCGACGCGCCGACGCCGCGAAGAAGCACGAGGTCACCAAGCTCGCGGAGCTGCGCGCCGTCGACCCGACGGGGCACTGGCCGCGCATCGTCGCGGTGGTCGACGAGTTCCAGATGCTGCTGGCCGGGCGGGACGTGGTCGCCCGGGAGGCCGCCGACCTGCTGGAGGACCTGGCCCGGCGCGGCCGGTCGCAGGGCATCCACCTGGTGCTCGCCTCGCAGGACGTACGCGGCATCGAGGCGCTGTGGGGTCGTCCCGCGCTGGTCGCGCAGTTCACGTTGCGCATCGCCCTGCCGAAGGCCCTGCGGATCCTCGCCGAGCGCAACGACGCCGCCCAGTCCCTGCCGCGCCACCACGCGGTGGTCAACGCGGAGTCGGGCATGGCGGAGGGCAACCAGGTGGCCCGCATCCCGTCGGCCAGCGACTGGGAGACGTGGAGCGAGTTGCAGCACCGGCTGTGGCGGATGCGCCCGCAGGACGCCGCGCCGGCCCGGCTCTTCGACGGCGACGCGATCCCCCGGCTCGCCGACGCGCCGGACTTCCGGGCGTTGACCGCGCCGGAGACGGGGCACCCCCGTACGCCGGTGGCGCTGCTCGGGGAGATCATCGACGTGCAGTCCCGCTCGGCGGCGTTGCGGCTGCCCCGGGCGCCCGGCCGCAACCTGGCGGTGCTCGGCACCCGGGTGGACGAGGCGTGCGCGGTGCTCGACGCGGCGGCCCGCTCCCTGGCCCGCCAGCACCGCCCCGGCACGGCCCGGTTCTCGATCGCCTGCCTCGATCCGGACGCCGACCCGGCCGCCCGGTCCCTCTACGAGGATCTCGCCGACGACGCGGCCTGGTACGACGAGGAGACGGTGGGCGAGCTGATGGCCGAGACCGCCGAGGGGCTCGGGGCGCCGGGCATGCCGCACTACCTGCTGCTGTTCGCCGTCGACGCGGCGGCCGGGGCGTTGGCCACGCGGATCGGCCGGCGTACGGGGCTGGAGGAGCTGCGCCGGATCCTGCACGACGGGCCGGAGCGGCGCACCCACGTGCTGGCCTGGTGGCGCGGCGTCGCCCGGATGCGGGTCGACCTCGGCGGGCCGGCGGCCCGGACGGACCAGATCGGCGCCTGGGTGGCGCTGGACGCCCACGGCGGCGAGCTGGGCTCCTCGCTGTACCCGGGCACCGGCGGCCCGGACTGGTATCCCCGCCCCTGGCGGGGGCTGTTCTTCGACCGGGCGGTGCACCGTACCGGTCAGGTGATCATTCCCTACGGGCCGGCGCGATGAACGAACCGGTGACCAGCGAGTCGTACGCCGCCCAGATCCGTCGGCTGGCGGAGCTGAGCGCCCGGGTGCGCGCCCAGCGGGACGAGGCGCACACCTGGCACGCCCAGCAGTGTGCCGCCGCCGAGCGGGCCGTCGCCGAGGCGCAAGCCGCGCTCCGGCGCGCGGAGCAGGAGCTGGTGGACGCCCGGGAGGAGCAGGAACGGGTGGACGCCGAGGTCGCCGACCTGTGGCAGGCGCTGCGCGGTCGGCTCGGGGGTTCGGGCCGCCGGGCGGGCGGGCCACCGGCGCCGGTGCCCGGCGCGACGGGCGACCCGGCTCCGCTGCTGGCCGGGGTGCGCGACCTGCTCGTCCGCACCCGCCAGCCGGGTGACCTGCCCGGTTCGGTCAACCCCCTGCTGGCGTTGTGCGGGGTGGCCGGCGCGGTGCTCGCGTACGCCCTCGGCGGGGCGGCCCGGGCGGCGGGCGAGCGGTACGGCGGGGAGCTGGGGGTCGGGCTGCCGGTGCTGGCCCTGGTGGTGACGCTGCTGGGCCCGCTGGTCGGTCTGGTGCCGGCGAAGGTCCTGGCCGACCGCCGGCACGCCGTGCTCGGCCCACGGCCGATGACCGTCGTGCTCGTCGCCGGGCTGGTGACCACCGTCGCGTTGCTGGTCGCCGGCCGCTGATCCGCCGTCGCGGCGGCGTCCGGGCGAAGGTGGCGGTGCGGCGCGGGTCAGGTCGAGGATCCGGGCGGGGTTGCCGCAGCGCGTTGTCGGTGCGCCCGCCGACCGGTCGTGTAGATGTGGAGGCCGGACGACGACGGCCCCACCCGACGACAGGGAGCGTACGATGCCCAACTTCGTGCTCAACGTGATCCAGCCCGACAGGGACAGCCCGCCGCCGCCCGAGTTCCTCGAACCGATCCTGCGCGACGTCAAGGCCGTCAACGAGGAGATGCGCAGCGCGGGTGCCTGGGTCTTCCGCGCCGAGCTGGACCTGGCGCACACCGCCCGGGTGGTCCGGGTCGACGACGACGGCACGTCGCTGACGGACGGCCCGTACGCCGAGGGCAAGGAGCATCCCGGCGGCTTCACCGTGATCGCCGCGCCCGACCTGGACGCGGCGCTGGGCTGGGCGGAGAAGCTGTCCCGGGCGACCACCCTGCCGATCGAGGTCCGCCCGGTCACGGAGGTCAACCCCGCCTGAGGCGCCCTTCCGCGGCACGCCGCCGGGCCGGGCCGCGGACGGCCCGGCCCGGTTCGTGTGCTCAGGCGGGGACCAGCACCGCCTCGCGCAGGAGGCGGCGGGCCAGGGTGAGCCGGTCGGCGTCGTCGTCGAGACCCGGCAGGTCGCCGACGCGCACGGTGCCGTCGAGCAGGGCGCGCACGGCCGGCGCGCACGACGCGGGCAGGGTGATCGTGCGGTCGGGCAGCACCAGCGCGACCCGGTCACCACGCGGCGTGAGCTGCCACCGCAGGCCGGGTCGCAGGGCGAGCCGGGCGTCGGCGTCCAGCGCCGCGAGCGCGGCGGCCTGGGCCAGGGGCCGGATGGGCGCGGGCCGGGCGGCCGGCCAGGCCCGCTGCCGCAGCCGGGCGGCGACCGCCGCCGGATCGGCCCGCAGCAGCCAGTCCCGCAGCGCCTCCACCGTCTCGGTCAGCTCCGGTTCGATCGCGTCGGGGTCGGCGACGTCGGTGCCGAACGGCAGTGTGCCGCGCAGCCGCTGGTCCTCGGCGGCGAGAGCGAGCAACTCCTCCACCATGGCGTAGCGGGTCAGCGCCCGGACGCCGATGGTCAGGTGCAGCGAGCTGGACTCCTGTGCCTGTGCGCTGTGCAGCCAGCCGCGCGGCAGGTAGAGCGCGTCGCCGGGGGCGAGCACCACGTCCAGCGCGGCGGGCCCGTCGGCGGTGGCGGCCACCTCGTCGGCCCGGCCACCCCACGGCTGTTTCTCCAGCGGGTCGGGCAGCACCGGCGGGTGGATCCGCCAGTGCTTGCGGCCGTCGACCTGGAGGACGAAGACGTCGTGGGTGTCGTAGTGGGTGGCGAAGCCCTGGCTGCCGGCGGGGGTCAGGTAGGCGTTGACCTGCAACGGCTGCCCGACGGCGGTGCCGAGTTCGCGGGCGAAGTCGACCAGGGCCGGCCAGGTGCGGTGCAGGCCCTGTAGGACGAGGGTGGCGCCACCGGCATACAGCTCCAGCACCCGCTCGTCGAGCACCTGGTCGCCGATCTCGGCACCGGCACCGCCGCCGCCGGTGAAGCGGGCCGCCGGCACGAGCTGGCCGTCCTTGGCGATCCGCAGGAACGGGGTACGCAGGCCGCGGCGGCTGAGCAGCTCGTCGGCGTCGGCGGGGCTGAGCAGGTCGGTGAAGCCGGCCCGGTTGGGCAGCTCGTCGGCGCGCGAGAGCAGCGGCGTGCGTCCCCAGTGGGCGGCGGCGAACTTCGCCGGCTCGACCGACACGCAGCGGGCGAGCGCGGCGGCGGCCGCGGACGGAACCGCCGGGCGGCGGTCGCCGCCCGGCGGGTCGAGGTCGGTCATGGCGATCCGTCAGGCGCTGCCGTCGGCGCCACCGTCGTGCTGGCCCGGGGTCGCGCCGCCGTCGGCGGGGCCCTCCGCGCCACCGTCGGCGCCACCGTCCTGCTGGCCCGGGGTCGCGCCACCGTCGGCGGGGCCCTCCGCGCCACCGTCGGCGCCACCGTCCTGCTGGCCCGGGGTCGCACCGCCGTCGGCGGGGCCCTCCGCGCCACCGTCGGCGCCACCGTCCTGCTGGCCCGGGGTCGCGCCACCGTCCGCCGGGCCCTCGAGGCCGCCGCCGCTGGTGGTCTGCATGTCGTCGTCGTTGAGTGCCATCGGTGCTCCCTAGGGATGTGCCGCCCCGCCGTTACGCCGGGGTCCGTCGTGCAGCGGGTGGTACCCCACACGCGATCTTTTCTAACCCACCGTAGACGCCCGTTCCGGTTCACACCGGCGGTTCGCCGCGCCCGGCCCGGGCCGCCGGAAGGCGCGGCGACGGTGGCGCGCCGGCGCGTCGGGGAGCCGTCGGCGCCCGGCATCCCCGCCGGGACGCCGCCGCGCCGCGCGCCGGCGCGGACGGTGAAAGGATGGTCCTCGACCGGGAGGTGACGATGACCGACGAGACCGGGCCGGGCCCGCTGGAACCGGTGACGGAGCAGTGGCGGCGCGCGCTGGCTGTCGTGGCGCACCCCGACGACCTGGAGTTCGGCGCCGCCGCGGCGGTGGCCCGCTGGACGGGGCAGGGCAAGCAGGTCGTCTACTGCCTCGTCACCAGCGGCGAGGCCGGCATCGACGCGATGCCGCCGCCGCGGGCCAGGCAGGTGCGGGAGCGCGAGCAGCGCGAGTCCGCCGCCCTGGTCGGCGTACGGACCGTGGAGTTCCTCGGCCTGCCCGACGGTGTCCTCGAGTACGGTGTGCCGCTGCGTCGCGCCCTGGCCGGGGCGGTCCGCCGGCACCGCCCCGAGATCGTGATCACCAACAACTTCCGCGACACCTGGGACGGCGCGTACGCGCTGAACCAGGCCGACCACATCGCCACCGGCCGGGCGACGCTGGACGCCGTCCGCGACGCCGGCAACCGGTGGGTCTTCCCGGAACAGCTCGGCGACGGCGTCGAGCCGTGGAACGGGGTGCGCCAGGTCTGGGCCGCCTCCTCGCCCCTGGCCGCGCACGGGGTGGACGTCACCGACACCTTCGAGCGGGGCGTGGCCTCGCTGCGGGCGCACGACGCGTACCTGACCGGGCTGGGCGACGGCAGCTTCGACGCCGAGGAGTTCCTCGAAGGGCTGAGCCGCCCGGTCGGCACCCGGCTGGGCGTGCGCCACGGGGCGGCCTTCGAGGTCTTCCACGTCGACGCGTAGGGGCGGCGGATGATCCTGCCCGGCACCTCGCCGGTGGCTACACGGCAGCCAGCGTCTCCTTTGACGACGCCGGCCTGAACGGCACGCGGCCCGCCCCACCGCAGGGTGGCGCGGGCCGTCGCGGACGAGCGGCGGGTCAGGGAATGATCTTCGCCAGGTCCCGGGGCATCGTGGCCTTCACGTCGTCCCACTCGCCCTGGGTGACGTGCCGGCGCAGGGTGTCCAGCACCACCTGCACCACGCGCTCCGGGCCGCCCTCCACGTCGTACGGGAAGCCCTGCCGGACCTCCAGCAGGAAGTCGTCCCGGTTGAGCTTGATCGGCACGTCCGACGGCTTCCAACCGTCGAAGTAGATGCCGCGCACCAGCACCGGCAGCTGCGCGGCGAACTCCACGCTCTCCTGCACCGGCATCCGGTCGCGCAGCAGGTGCAGCACGGTGCGCAGCGCGCAGTAGGACTGGTTGCGTTGCTCCTTGGGCCAGCCGTAGGCCTGCTCGATGTCCTTGAGGATCAGGTTGGTCTTGTCCATCGAGGACTCGAACGCGGAATGAAGCTGCTCAGCCATCTGTCCACCCCCGTACGTCGGTCTCCCAGCGTCGGTCGTCGTCGCGTCGCGGCGGTCCCGCCGGGCCACGCGGCTGCCGGGTCGGGCCGCCCCGGCCGGGACGCGGTGCCCACCGGGTGCCGGCGGACCCGCCGACGACGTGCAGCACGGCGCCGGGCCGTCGACCCGGTACCACCCGAACCGTCATCTCCAGCCACCTCCCCGGTGTCGCCTTCTCGCGGCCACGGTGGACCGCACGCACCGTCCATGCTGCGCGGCGACGGGGTGAGCGGCCCTCACCCGGGCGGGGTGAAACGCCGGCCGGTGCGCGCCGCCGCCCCTCAGTCCGCGTCGAGGAGCCCGGCGAGAGTCGCGGCGTTGGTCTGCGCGAAGTCGCGGTAGCAGTTGTTCATGAGCACGTGGGTCTCGCCGGTGGAGTCGGCCAGCTCGCGCAGCTTCGGCGCCCAGTCGCGCAGCTCCCGGTCGGAGTAGCGGTAGCCGAACTTCTCGTGGATGTCCCGGCTCGTCCACTTGTCGCTGTGCCCGTGGAAGCGCACCACCGCCAGGTCCGCGGTGGCGGCCAGCACCGGGGGCACCGACGAGCGGTGCCCCTGCGGCATGTCCACGCAGACGTACGCGAGCCGGTGCTCGCGCAGGAAGGCGAGGGTCTCGTCGGCGTTGTCGCCGTCGAACCAGGAGGCGTGCCGGAACTCGTAGACGGGGCGCAGCGGGGCACACCGCTTCGCCACCTCCAGCAGGTACTGCTTGTTGTCCCGCCTGATGGTGAACCAGGGCGGGAACTGGAACAGCAGCGCGCCGAGCTTGCCCGCCGCCACGAGCGGGTCCAGGGCGGCCAGGAAGCGCGTCCAGACCTCCTCGTACGCCTGCGGGGCGAGGTCGTCCGGGTACAGGTTCTTCTTGTCCGTCTCCGGTCGCAGGTCCTTGTAGAGCGCGCCGGGTCGGGTGGGGTGCCCGGTGAGCAGGCTGAACGCCTTGACGTTGAAGGTGAAGCCGGCCGGGGTGCGCTCGGCCCACAGTCTCGCCGTGCGTTCGGCGGGCGGCGAGTAGTAGGTAGCGTCCACCTCGACCAGCGGGAACTGCCGGGCGTAGTAGGCCAGCCGCTTCTCGGGGTCGTCGGCCGCCTGCGGGTACCAGCCGGAGTCCAGCAGGGTCCGGTCGGTCCAGGAGGCGGTGCCCACCTTGATCGCACCCATGGCTCGATCTCACCGCGCTTCCGGACCGACCGTCGGCCGTGGGCAGTGTCAGGCCGCCCGGCGCTCCCGGTTCTGCTTGCACTGCACGCAGGTGGTGGCGGAGGGGAAGATCTCCAGCCGCTCGACCGGGATGGCCGAGGTGCAGCCCTCGCAGAAGCCGTAGGTGCCCTCCTCCAGCCGGGTGAGGGCGTGCTCGTACTGGGCGCGGCGGTCGAGGATGGTGCGCAGCAGGGACTGCGCGGTGTCCCGCTCGGCCGTCTTGGTGCCGCTGTCGGCCTGGTCGTCGCCGGCGGTGTCGCCGACCTCCACCAGCCGCAGCACCTGGCTCTGGAGCACCGCCTGCTCGTACTCCGCGGACAGCTCGTCGTAGCGGGCCTGCAGGGAGCGCCGGATCTGGTCGATCTCCGCCTGGGACCGGCCCGTACCGATCGTGTCGTGGACGAGCATCGCTGCCTGCCTTTCTGGCCTGAAATTCCGCCGGGGCACCGGTTCGTGCGCCCAGCGCCGTGGTGGTCTGCGCGCGGGCGGATCACCCGCGCTCTGTGAGCCGGGCGAATACCCCGGCGGGCCGACGGTCAAACCGACGATTTTTCGGTGGGGCACGGCGTCAGGGCGACACCGGGGACTCCACCAGCGCCGGGTGCCGTGGATCGTCGGCGCGGACCACCACGTCGGCGAACGTGGCCGGGGCGACCTCGTCGGCGTACCGGGCGAAGGCGGGCAGCGTCCACCGCTGCGCGGGGTCGGTGCGCCGGGCCAGGGCCGCCGGGGAGAGCACCAGGTGGACCGTGACGTCGAAGGGCAGGCCGCCGCCGAGCAGCAGCGCCCCGCTGACCAGCACGACGCCCCCGGGCGGCAGCTCGACGTACGCGGCGCGGCTCGACCGGTCGGCGGCGGCGTCCCACAGCGCGGGCAGCACCCTCCCCGAGCCCTCGGGCCCGGCCGGGTCGAGCACCTCCCGGCGCAGCCCCTGCTCGTCGACCCACCCCTCGTAGAACGCGTCGGGGTTGGTACGGCCGTACTCCAGCCGCACCGAGGCGGGGCGGAGGAAGTCGGCGGCGCGCACGTGCAGCGCCGGCCGGCCGAGCGCGCGCAGCGGGTCGACCAACGCGGCGGCGAGGTCGTCCGGGCGGGCCGCCGGGGCGCCGTCCACGGCCACCCGCAGCCGGCCGGGGACGTCGGTGCCGGCGAGGCGCTCGGTCAGCTCGGTGACGAGCCGCTGCGGGGTGATGGGGCGGATGCGCATCCGACCATGGTGCCCCGCCGGACGGGCGGGCAGGGTGGGAGACGGTCGCGCGGCGGGGCGGCGGTCAGCCGTTGCGGTCGATGGTCACGCGGGCGTCGTCGGCGAGGCGGTAGCCGACGCCGTAGACGGTCGTGACCAGCGGGACGTCGACACCGACCTTGCCGCGCAGCCGGCGGACGTGCACGTCGACGGTGCGCACGCCGGCGTGCTCGTAGCCCCAGACCGCGTTGAGCAGCTGCAACCGGGTGAACACCCGGCGGGGGTGGGCGACGAGGTGCAGCAGCAGGTCGAACTCCAGCCGGGTCAACGGCAACGGCTCGCCGTCGCGCAGCACCGACCGCGACGAGGCGAGGATGTGCAGGGTGGGGATCGTGGCGGCGACGGCGCGCGACGGCGCGCGGCCGGCGGGCACCGGGTCGGGGCGGCGTTCGACGGTGGCCGTGATGATGGTGCCCTCGCCGCGTTCCAGCATCTCCCGGGCGGCCTCCAGCAGCCGCCGGGCCGGCGGGGTCAGCGACTCCTCGGACGCCAGCGGAATGTTCAGGGTCACCGTGAGCATCGGGGCGGCGGTGTTGGCGGGGCGACGCTGGCCGCCCGGGGGGCGACCGGGAACAGCAGGCTGGGACGTATGCCATCCGGCGCGCGACGAGGCGGGGCTGACCGACATGGTCCTCCTTGGCTGGTCCGGGTATCTCCCCACGGCCCGGGACGCCGCTCCATCGATGCTTCCCGGCGCCCGGGCGAGGGTCAAGGGGCGGCTGCGTTGCATGAATGTGACAATTGACGAACGCATCGGAGCCGGATGCTCGCTCTGCGTACGAAGCCTGATGATTACAGCAGAGCCGCCGGGTTGACCCGATAGGGGGGTGCCCGCCCGGTTCATGGTGCTCGACGCGGGTGGCGCCGGGGCGGGCGGGTGCGCGTCACGTCGGCGCGGCGAGGCACCGCCGGCCGTCGGTGAGCCGGTAGCTGGCCATCCGTCGCCGCGCCCCTCCCCCAGCACCCCGGCCGAGCGACGCGCCGGGCCGGTGTCCGACTAACCTGGACCGGTGAGTGAGGAACTCGACGCCGAGACGCTGGCGTTCGCGCACCGGATGTTCGACCTGGCGCGCGACGGCGTCACCGCCGAACTGGCCGACTACGTCGACGCCGGGCTGCCGGTCGACATGACCAACGACAAGGGCGACACCCTGCTGATCCTGGCGGCGTACCACGCCCACCCCGAGACCGTCGCCGCGCTGCTCGCCCGCGGCGCCGACCACTCGCGGACCAACGACCGGGGCCAGACGGCGCTGGCCGCCGCCACCTTCCGCAGCAGCACCGGGGCCGTCCGGGCACTGCTCGCCGCCGGGGCCGACCCGCACCACGGCAACCCGTCGGCGGTGGAGACGGCCCGCTTCTTCGACCTGCCCGACATGCTCACGCTGCTGACGGCGCCGACCGGCTGACGGCACGGGCCGCCCGCGACGCCCGGCGCCGGGGCGGAAACGGCCGCGACGCCCGGCGGGTCCGGCGCGCGACCGGTATACAGGGTCGGTGGAGGATCCGCTGCCCGAACAGATGCGCACCGCCGCCACGGCGCTGCTGGCCGCGCTGGACGAACCCGCCCGCGACCGGGCCACCCACCGGTTCGACGACGAGGCGGCCCGCCGCTGGATCGAGTACCGGCCACGACCCCGGCCCGGGGTCTGCCTGGCCGACCTGGACCGCGCCGGGCGCAAGGCCGCGCACCGGCTGCTGGCCACCGCGCTGAGCCCACCGGCGTACGCCCAGGCGATGGCGATCGTCGCGCTGGAGGAGGTGCTCGACCGGGCGGAGGGATGGCGCCGGGGCCGGCACAGCGGCGACTACTGGGTGGCCGTCTTCGGCGACCCGGCCCGCGACGACGCCTGGGCGTGGCGCCTGGAGGGGCACCACCTCTCGGTGAACATGACCGTGGTGGCCGACCAGGTCTCCCCCGCGCCGATCTTCCTCGGCGCCAACCCGGCCACGGTCCGGTACGCCGGCCGCCCCGTCTCCCGCCCGCTGGGCGTGGAGGAGGACCTGGCCCGCGCCCTGCTCGACGCGATGGGCCCGGCCGGCCGGGCGGCGGCGATCGTCGCCGACGAGGCGCCCGGGGACATCATCAGCGCCACCCGCCCCCGCGTCGACGGCCCGCTGGAGCCGCTCGGGGTGCCCGCCGACCGGCTCGGGCCCACCGGCCGGGCCCTGCTGGACCAGCTCGTGGCGCTCTACCTGGACCGGCTCCCGCCGGAGCTGGCGGTCCGGGAGGCGCGCCGGCTGGATCCGGGGCGGCTGCACTTCGCCTGGGCCGGCCCCACCGTGCCCGGCCGGCGCCACTACTACCGGGTGCAGGGCGACGACCTGCTCATCGAGTACGACAACACGACCGACGACGGCAACCACGCCCACACGGTCCTGCGCCGCCCGGCCAGCGACTTCGGCACCGACGTCCTCGCCACCCACCACGCCGAGGCCCATCCCGCCCCGTGACGGTCAGGGGCGGTGGTGGGCCAGGTCCACGGTGGCGTCGGCGGCGCCGCTCAGCGCGTCGAAGGTGGTGGCCTCGGACCGGCGGCCGGCGTCGAAGCGGCGCACCAGGCGGGCGCCCAGCCAGACGCCGACCGCGCCGACGCCCAGGGCCACCAGCTCGGTGAGCAGCAGCACGACGGAGGCGCCCCGCTGCGGCGCGTCCGCGCGGACGAGGCAGGCGAGAAGGAACAGCGCGGCCATCGCCACGTTCACGAGGTTGAAGGTGATCGCCGTACGCCGGGTGCGGTCGACCGGCACGTCCCACAGGTCGATCATGCCGGCCACGGCGGCCAGCGCGGCGGCGACCAGGGCCGCCACGGACGTCCAGTAGCCCACCTCACCGAGGAATGCCGGCCCGCCGAGCACGTCGGTCAGGTCGAACACGGTCGCGCTCACGAAGAGCCCGAACGGGAACGTCACCAGCATCGGTTGGATCGGGTGTCCCTGCACCCGCAGCCGGCTCTGCATGGTTCCTCCCCAGGTCGGCACGCGTCACCAGTCCAGGGTGCTACCCGGGCGCCGGTACGCCGAAACGACACGCGGCCCACCGGCCCCGCTCATCCCACCGGTCACCTGGGTCCCTGCCCCGGCGACGGCTGCCCCCGGGGCGCCAGCGATACGTGGGCAGCCGACTGGCGCCCCGCGTCGAGGAGGTGTCGCGTGGCGGCCGGAGCGCCGGCGGGCGGGGCTCAGTTGTCCCGGGGGCGCGACACGGTGGCGACGAGCCGGTCGGCGACGTCCCGCAGCGGGATGTCCAGCGAGGACGCCGCGCTGCGCAGCACGTCGAGCGCCTCCTGGGCCGGGCAGCCGCGCTGCGTCATGATCACGCCGATGGCCTGCCCGATCACCCCGTCGCCGAGCAGCGAGGCGTCCAGCTCACCCGCCTGGGCGGCCCGGCGCGCCCGGTCGCGGACGGCCGCCAGGAGCAGCCCGGCGTGTTCGGCGAGCAGCATCGCGGTGAGCTGGTGCCCGGGGGTGAGCAGGTCGGCGGCATTGGCGTAGAGGTTGATCGACCCGATGACCTGCTCGTCGACGTCGACCGGGGCGGAGATCACCGACTGCACGCCCAACTCCCGGGCCCGTGGCGTCCAGGCCGGCCAGCGCTCCTCGCGGTCCAACCGGTCGGAGAGGACCAGCTCCCGCCGCCGGATGGCGTCCATCGCCGGCGAGTCCGGGCCGTGCCGCAGGTCGTCCAGGCCCGCCAGGCGCGCGTCGGAGGCCGCCACCCCGGCCGGTTCGCCGGCGCGCAGCGCCGTGAAGCCGCACCAGCTCACGCCGGCCACGGCGTCGCGGGCCGTACGCACCAGCGCGTCCAGCGCCTCGTCGAAGTCGTCGACGGCGATCAGCCCGGCCGTCAGCTCGCGCAGCAGGGCAGCGGTCTCCAGGACACCGAGCCGCTCCACCGCCAGGTCCCGCGTCTCCAGGTTCACCGCCGCGCCGCCCCCACCGTCCCGGCGCGTGCTGCCGCACGCCCGACCGGCGCCGTCACCTGTTCCATCGTCGTGGTCTCTCCTGACTCCTCGGACCCGGCCTACTACCCTCGCAAACCGGGGTCGAAACGGCGCAAAGGGGGCCCCTTCCCGGCGCCCGGAGGCGCGGGAAGGGGCCCCACGCGTCAGCGCGACGCGGAGCTCAGTCGCCGCCCCACCGAGGCGATCAACCGGTCCAGCTCCGAGCCGAACGGGTTGTCGTGCACCAGGTACGTCCAGGTCGCGGACGGCCGCACCAGCTTCGCCTCGTCCGGCTCCCAGTCGTCGCCGAACTCCGTCTCCTCGAAGGTCTCGATGGTGCGCCGCTCGATCTCCGGGATGAGGTTGTTGAACGCCGGCACGGCCGCCCGGTGGAACTCGTCCAGCGGGTCGAGCCGGCCCAGGGCACGCAGGTGCACGCCCTCGCGTACCTCGGAGAGCTCCGCGAGGTGCTCCGCCCAGAGCCGGTCGAGGTGGTAGAGGGCGATCGAGCGGGCGGCGCGGGCGAGCAGGTCCTCGTCCATCTCGCCGGCCTTCTCGGGCACCCGGTCCAGCAGCATCAGCGCCGCCACGTCGCTGGTCAGCAGGCGTTCCCGGCGTTCCGCGAGCGCCTTGCGCTGCTGCTCGATCACGACGCTGTAGCGCCAGGTGTTGCGGTGGATCTCGTGGTTGACGCCCTCGGCGACCCGCTGGGCGTGCTCGACGGCGTACTCGACCTGGTCGTCGGTGACCAGGCCGTCGGCGTTCATCCGGGGCGAGGCGGGCACGGCGTCGCCGGCGTGCCGGACGACCAGGTCGTCCTCCAGGCTGACGAAGAAGACCGAGCCGCCCGGGTCGCCCTGCCGCCCGGCCCGGCCGCGCAGCTGGTCGTCGACGCGCCGGCTGTCGTGCCGGCCGCTGCCGATAACGTAGAGGCCGCCCAGCTCGGCGACCCGGTCCCGGTCGGCCTGGTCGCTGCCGCCGAGCCGGATGTCGACGCCCCGGCCGGCCATCTGGGTGGAGACGGTCACCGCGCCGTACGCGCCGGCCTCGGCGATGATCGCCGCCTCCTCGTCGTCGTTCTTCGCGTTGAGCACCACGCACGGCACCCCGGCGGCGTTCAGGCCGGCGGCCAGCCCCTCGGACTCCTTCACGTCCAGGGTGCCGACGAGCACCGGCCGCCCCCGTTCGTGGTTGCGCTTGATCTCGTCGACCAGCGCCTCGTCCTTCTCCGCCCGGGTGGCGTAGATGCGGTCCGACTCGTCCTCGCGCACGCACGGGGTGTTCGGCGGGATAACCGCCACCTCGAGGCCGAAGAACTCGCGGAGCTGGTCGCCGACCAGCACCGCCGTCGCCGTCATGCCGCACACCTTCGGGTAGAGCGCGATGTACGCCTGCACGGCGATGGTGCCGAGCACCTCGCCCTCGGCGGTGGCGTCGAGGCCCTCCTTGGCCTCCACGGCCGCCTGTAGCCCGTCCGGCCAGCGGCGACGCTGGGCGACCCGGCCGCGCATCTCGTCGATCAGCTCGACGGAGCCGTCGCGGACGATGTAGTCGACGTCGCGGTGCAGCAGGGCGTGCGCGTGCAGCGCCACGTTCACGGCCGAGAGCTGCGCGACGTGCTCCTCGTCGTACAGGTCGATGCCGAGCTTGGCCTCGACGGCGGCCAGGCCGGCGGCGGTGAAGGCGACGCTGCGGCCGTCCTCGGCCACCGTGTAGTGCTTGCCCTTGCGCAGGCCGCGCACCTGGGCGGCGGCGGCGTGCACCGGGTCCTGCTCGCCGGCGACCGAGCCGGCGAGGACCATCGGCACCCGGGCCTCGTCGATGAGGATCGAGTCGGCCTCGTCGACGATCGCGGTGCGCAGCGGCGGCTGCACCCGGTCCTCCACGTCGGTGACGAGCTGGTCGCGCAGGTAGTCGAAACCGGCCTCGCTGACCGAGACGTACGTGACGTCGCAGGCGTACGCGTCGCGCCGCTCCTGCGGGGTGGAGGCCTCGTTGACCCAGCCGACCGTCAGGCCGAGCAGGGTGTAGACCGGCTCCATCCAGAGGGCGTCACGCCGGGCCAGGTAGTCGTTGACGGTGAGCACGTGCACCGGGCCGTTGCCCAGCCGGACGTGCCCGTACGCGGCGATGGTCGCGGTGAGCGTCTTGCCCTCACCGGTGGCCATCTCGGCGACCTTGCCGGAGAGCAGCGCCATCGCGCCCAGCAGCTGCACGTCGTACGGCCGCTGGTCGAGGCCCCGGCGGGCGGCCTCGCGGCCGATCGCGCAGATCTCCTCGTAGCCCGTGGCCTTGCCGGCGGCCTCGGTCAGCTCGGCGTCGTCGAGCGCCGACAGCTCGTCCTCGCGCGCCTCGACGGCCGGCAGCAGCTTCTCCAACGGCCCCAGGTCGACTGTCGTCCCCGGGCGCTGGAGGAACCGGCGGAACCTGGTCTTCAAGCGTTGCGACACACCCATGAGCGGCAACGGTACGCGACCGGAGCCGGTGTTGGCGGCCCGCCCGGCGCGCCGCCGCGCGGGTGTCGTCGGCGGGCGGATCGCGGGCGGTGGACGGCTCAGCTCACGAGGAGCTGGTGGGTGGCCAGCTCACGGTAGAGCGGGCTGGTCCCGGTCAGCTCGTCGTGCGTGCCGGTGGCCGCCACCCGACCGCCGTCGAGCACCACGATCTGGTCGGCGTCGACGACGGTGGAGAGGCGGTGCGCCACGATCAGCAGGGTGCGCCGGGCGGCCACCGCATCGATGGCCCGGCGCAGCGCGGCCTCGTTGCGGGCGTCGAGGTTGCTGGTCGGCTCGTCGAGCAGCAGCACCGGCGGCCCGGCCAGCAGGGCGCGGGCGATCGCCAGCCGCTGCCGCTCGCCGCCCGAGAGCAGCACCCCGCCCTCGCCCACCTGCACGTCCAGCCCCTCGGGGGCGCGCTCGGCGACGTGGCCGAGGTTGACCTCGTCGAGCACCGCGCGCAGCCGCTCCCCGGTGGCCTCCGGCGCGCTGATCAGGAGGTTCTCCCGCAGCGTGCCGGCCAGCACGGGCGCGGACTGCTCGACGTAGCCGATCCGGGCGCGCAGCGCGTCGCGGGGCAGGTCCCGCACGTCGACGCCGTCGAGGCGCAGCGCGCCCTCGGTGACCTCGTAGAAGCGCTCGACCAGCGCCAGCAGCGTCGACTTCCCGGCACCCGACGGGCCGACGAGGGCGGTGCGGGTGCCGGCCGGCACGGTGAAGCTCACCTCGCGCAGCACCGGCGGGCCGCCGGGGTAACCGAAGCCCACCCGGTCGAACTCGACGGACGCCGGGGCCCCGCCGGGCGCCGCCGTGGCCGGAGCGCGCGCCGGCCGGTCGGCCGCCCCCTCCACGGGCACGGCGAGCACCTCCTCGATCCGCTGGAGCGCGCCGAGGCCGGTCTGCAACTGGGTGTAGGCGTGCACCGCCTGCCCGAGCGGGAGGACCAGGAAGAACAGGAACATGATGAAGGCGACGAGGTCGCCGACGGTGATGGCGCCCGCTGCCACCCGCGCCCCGCCCACCCCGAGGACCAGCAGGAACGCCCCCTGGATGGTGACGCCGCTGGCCGGGCCGACGAACGCCTGCACGCGGGCCACCCGCAGCCCCGCCGCGTACGCCTGGGCGGCGCTCACGCCGATCGCGTCGGCCTCGCGCCGCTCGGCCCGGGCCGCGCGGATCGTGCGGGCGGCGGAGATGGCCCGCTCCACCGCCGAGGTCATCTCGCCGATGCGTTCCTGGGCGGCCCGGGCCAGCCCGCGCACCCGGTGGGCGAAGGCGACGGCGATGGCGATGCCGGCGGCCACCCCGAGCAGGGTCACCCCGAACAGCACCGGGTCGAGCAGGACCATCGCGCCGGCCGCGCCGAGCACCATCACGGCGCCGGTGACCACCTCGAACAGCCCGGAGGTGACCACGGCGCGCAGCAGGGTGGTGTCCGAGCCGACCCGGGAGAGCAGGTCGCCCGTGCGGCGGCGGTCGTACTCGGCGATCGGCAGTCGCAGCAGGTGCCCCGCCAGCCGCCGCCGGGTGCCGAGCACGACCCCCTCGGCGGTGCGTTGCAGCAGGTAGTCCCGCACGCCGCCGAGCGCCGCGCCCACCAGCACGAGGGCGACCAGCGCCGCGACCAGCCCGGCGACGGGCCGGCTGGCGGAGAGCCCGTCGAGCACCGAGCGGGTGAGCAGCGGCTGGGCCAGCGACGCGGCCGCGCCGGCCAGCGACAGCGCGCCCACCACGGCCAGGGTGCCGCGGTGGGCGCGCAGGTAGGGCAGGAGGGCGGCGAGACCGACCCGCCGGTCGGCCCCGCCCCCGCCGGGACCGGGGGCGGCCGGGACGGAGTCGTCGGCGGTCAGGACGGCGGCGTCGGCGGTCATGGCTGGAACGGTATCCGCCCGCGCCACCCGCCCGGACCGTACGCGCGCCTCAGGCGGTCAGCACCACCTGGAGCTCCTGGCGGCGCCGCTCGGCGAGGTCGGTCAGCAGCGTCGGTGCCTCCTCGAACGGCACCACCGCCGAGACCAGGTGCTTGCGGATCACGTCCCCGTAGGCGCGCAGCAGGTCGATCGTCTCGGCGGAGAGGCGCTCCCGGTCCCAGGTCGGGGTGAGCCCGCGCGGCACCCGGCCGATCTGTGCGCAGCGCAGCGACAGTCCGTTGTGGTGGAACTCCTCACCGAAGCGGACCGCGTCCGCGCCGGCCTGGTAGAAGGCCAGGTCGACCACCGTGCCCTGGGGACGCAGCAGGCGCAGCGCGAGCTGCAACGCCCAGGCCTGGCCCCGGCACTGGAACACCACGTCGGCGCCCCGGTCGCCGGGCCCGTGCGCCCAGCGGGTCTTGAGCACCACCGCCGGGTCGTCCGCCTCCGGGTCGAGGGTCTGCAGGCCCAGCGCCTCGGCGACGGCCCGCCGCTGCGGGGTCGGGTCGAGCACCACCACCGAGGCGGCCCCGTGCCGCTTGGCGAACAGGGCGGTGAGCAGGGCCACCACCCCGCTGCCGACGACCGCGACCCGCCGGCCCCGTACCCCGTCGCCCAGCGAGCGCACGTCCGCGCCGTGCAGGTCGGCGGCGGCGTGCAGCACGCCGTTGGCGCAGATCGGCCCCATGTGCGCGACGTAGACGCCGAGCAGCGGGTCGAGGTCCTCGGGCAGCGGCACGAACCGCTCGGCGACCGCGTCGGCGACCCAGCCGGTGCGGTGGCCGTACGTCATCGCGCCGACGGTGCCCACGGCGACGGCCGGCGTGCGGCTCTCCACCACCCGGCCGACCTGCATGTAGCCCAGCCGGGTCACCGGGTACGGCGTGCTGGCGGCACCCGGCTGGAAGAGCCCGAGGTCGGCGTTCCAGGTGACGTTCAGGTAGGGGTTGGTGCCCTTGACGTAGCTCAGTTCGGTGCCGGCCGACACGCCGCTGAACAGCGTCTCGACCCGGAACGTGCCGTCGGTCAGCTCGGCGGCGTCCTGCTCGACCAGCTCGACCCGGCCCGGGCCGCTGACCACCACCACGCGGTCACGCATCGACGGTCACCCCCGTGGCCAGCGGCGCGGCGGCGGGCGTGTCCAGGCGTACGGGCCGGCCGGTGCGGGCGGAGTCGGCGACCGCGAGGGCGAGCCGCTGGGTGCCGAGGGCCTCGGCGTACGGGACGCGCACGTCGTCGCCGACGCCCCGGACGGCGTCGACGAAGGCCCGGTCCACGGCCACCCGGGCGGCCTCCGGGTCGGCGTCGAAGCGGCGTTCCCCATCGGCGTCGCGCACGACCAGCCCGTCCTCGCTCAGCGACAGGGCCAGCCCGTCGGCGAGGATCTCCAGCCCGGCGCGGTGCTTCCAGCCGAGCACGCAGGCGGCGGTGAGCGTGCCGACCGCGCCGCCGGCGAAGCGCAGCGTCGCGGTGGTCACCGAGTCGATGTCGGCGCCGTCGACCGGCGGCGGGGTGCCGTCGCCGTACGCGGTGACCTCGGTGGCCTCGCCGACCAGGCACCGGATGAGGTCCAGCACGTGGGCGGCCTGCTCGACCACCGGGCCGCCGGAACGCTCGCGCGACGACCACCAGGCCACCGGGGGCACCTTGTCCCACCACGCGCCGGCGACCATCCGCACCGGACGGTCGCCGAGCAGCTCCCGGGCCTGCTGCACCACCGGCAGGTAGCGCCAGTGGTGCCCCACGCCGGTGAGCAGCCCGCGCCGGGCCACCAGGTCGGCGACGCGCTCGGCGGTGGCCAGGTCGACGGCGACCGGCTTCTCCACGAACATCGGCACCCCGGCCGCGACGACCGCCTCCTCGGCCGGCCCGTGGGCGAACGGCGGCACGCAGACGTAGACCGCGTCCGGGCCGGCGGCCAGCAGCTCGTCGACGTCGCCGAAGGTGCGGGCGTCGTGCGCCCGCGCCAGCTCCGCCGCCGCCTGCGGCACCACGTCGGTCACCCCGATCAGCTCCACGTCGGCGAAGCCGCCCAACACCCTGGCGTGGCGTTGCGCCACCCCGCCGGCCCCGACCAGTCCCACCCGGCACGTGCGCATGTAAAGCCCCTTCGCCACAGTTTCGCGTTCGACGACTGCACTCCCCCCGCGTGCGCGCAACCAAACGTTCACCAGGGCGGAACCCGGTCACGTCACCGTCGTGATCAAGCTGTTAGGCATGCTGCGGGTTAGCGCGAGTGCGGTAGTGGGAAAAACAGGGAAGGTTTTTCCGCCACGATCTGGGGGTGCCTGTGCGGAATACGGAAACTATGGTGTCGCCGGTGGTGGAGGCCTGGGCCACCTACCGCACGACGTCGGCGGGGGACTGGCCGGCGCGGCGCCTGGTGCGCGCCAAGGGCGACAGCCGGGTCAGCGTGGTGCTGCCGGCCCGCAACGAGGAGGCGACGGTCGGCGCGATCGTGTCGACCATCCGGGAGCACCTGATGGAGCGGGTGGCCCTGATCGACGAGCTGATCGTGGTGGACTCCCGGTCGACCGACCGCACCGCCAAGGTGGCGCGTGCCGCCGGCGCGGAGGTGGTCAGCCAGGACGCGATGACCCGGGGCCTGCCGCGGCTCACCGGCAAGGGGGACGCGCTCTGGGCGGGGCTGGCGGCGGCCGAGGGCGACGTGGTGGCGTTCATCGACGCCGACCTGCGTGAGTTCCGGCCGCACTTCGTGACGGGGCTGATCGGTCCCCTGCTGACCGATCCCTCGGTCGACTTCGTGAAGGGCTTCTACCACCGCCCCCTGGTCGGGGCGTCGAGCGTGGAGGCCGACGGCGGCGGGCGGGTGACGGAGCTGATGGCCCGGCCGATGCTGAACCTGTTCTGGCCCGAGCTGGCGGGCTTCGTGCAGCCCCTCGCCGGTGAGTACGCGGGCCGCCGGGAGGTCCTGGAGCGGGTGCCGTTCGTCTCCGGCTACGGGGTCGAGACGGCGATGCTCATCGACCTGCTCGAGCTGGTCGGGTTGGACGCGCTGGCCCAGGTGGACCTGGGCGAGCGCAAGCACCGCCACCAGGACACCGCCGCGCTGGGCCGGATGTCGGCCCAGATCATGCTCACCGCCTGGTCGCGGCTGCAGCGGCGCGGCTGGGCGGCGCCCGGGGCGATGCCCGCCGCCCTGCTGACCCAGTTCCGGCGCGGCGGCTCCGACGCCCTGCCGAACCTGGACCGGGAGATCGTCGTCAGCGACGTCTCCGTCGAGGAACGGCCGCCCCTGGCCGAGCTACGGCACCGCATCCCCCGCCGACGGGTCGCCGCGGCGTGAGCACGCGACCTCTTGTGACCCCGAACGACCGGGCGCGGACGGCCGAGGGCCCCGCCGAGGGAAGGAATCCCGCATGAGCCTCACCGTCCTGATGAACGCCGGTCCGTGGCTGTCCGTGCCGCCGCCCGGCTACGGCGGCATCGAGAACGTCATCGCGACGCTGGTGCCGGAGCTGCGCCGCCTCGGCGTACGGGTGGTGCTCGCGTCGGTCGACAGCAGCACGCTGCCGGTCGACGAGAAGTTCTCCGTCTTCGCCGACGGGCAGTTCCCCGCCCTGCAACGGCCGTACAACCAGGTCTGCGGCATCTCGCAGGCGCACCTGAACGGGGTGGTGCGCGCGTTGCACTCGCGTGACGACATCGACCTGGTGCACGACCACGTGGAGGCGGTCGGCCTGGCCACGCTCGCCGCGATGGGCCCGGACGCCCCGCCGGTGCTGCACACCCTGCACTGGGACCTGGCCAAGCACCCGGCGCTCTACGGCAACCTCGACGGCGGCGACCGGGTCCGGGTCAACGGGGTCTCCGCCTCGCAGCTGGCCCGCGCGCCCCGGGCGTTGCAGGAGCACTCGGTGGGCCACGTGCACCTGTCCACCCCGCTCGCCGTCGACGCGGACCGTCGGCCCCGGGCCGACAAGGGCGACTATCTGATCATCCTGGGCCGGATCAACCCGGGCAAGGGCCAGGACGTGGGCGCGCGTCTCGCCCGGCAGGTGGGGGTGCCGCTGGTGCTCGCCGGGCCCGTCGGCCCGTACCACCGGCCGGAGGACCTGGCTGCGGCCGGGGACGAGGCCCGGCAGAACCCGGACGTCCGGTTCTTCTACGACGAGGTGGCGCCGCACGTCGACGGCGACCTGGTCCGCTGGGTGGGCACGGTGGCCGGGCAGGAGCGCGACGACCTGCTGGCCGGCGCCCGGGCCTCGCTGTTCCCGCTGCGCTGGGAGGAGCCGGGCGGCACGGCGGTGGTCGAGTCCCTGGCCCTGGGCACGCCCGTGGTCGCCACCGCCCGGGGCTGCCTGCCCGAGCTGATCGAGCACGGCCGCACCGGCCTGCTCACCACCGACGAGGAGGAACTGGGCGACCTGCTGCTGGCCGCCAGCCTGCTCGACCCGGACGAGTGCCGGCGCGAGGCCGCCGTCCGCTTCACCCCCGCCGTGATGGCCGAGAAGTACGTCGGCCTCTACGAACTCCTCCGCCAGTCCGCCGCCGCCGGGCGCCTGCTGCCGGCCTGATCGTCCGTCCGCGCCCCGGGGCCGGGCCGCCGTCACGGTGGGCCGGCCCGTCGGCGTACGCGCCCACGCCCGGGACCGCCGTGCCGCCCGGCGTGGGCGGTCCCCGGCACACTGGGCGACGCCCGCGACGGCGTCCGGATGCCGCCCGTGCCGGGGCGGAAGGTTTGGCGGCGCGCGCGGCGGGAAGGCGCGGTCCGCTCAGCGTTCCCGCACAGTGAGGAGACGGCGGTGACCGGTCCCATGGCGCGCTCGCGCGCCCGGCACAACCCGGCCGACGGCAAGGCCCCCGTCCGGCGGGCCGCCGCCGCCGTGGCGGTGGTCTTCCTCCTGGTCGGCATCCTCGGCTTCGTACCGGGCATCACCAGCGACTTCGGCGACCTGCGCTTCGCCGGGCACGACTCCGACGCCAGGCTGCTCGGCCTGTTCCAGGTCTCCGTGCTGCACAACTTCGTCCACCTGCTCTTCGGGGTGGCCGGGCTGGTGCTGGCCCGCACCGTCGCGGGCGCGCGGACCTACCTGGTCGGCGGCGGCGCGATCTACCTGGTGCTCTGGCTCTACGGCCTGGTGATCGACCACGACAGCGGGGCCAACTTCATCCCGGTCAACAACGCCGACAACTGGCTGCACCTCTTCCTCGGCCTGGGCATGATCGCGCTGGGCGTCCTGACCACCCGGGGCCGCGCCACCCGGTGACGCAGCGTGAACGGCCGGGGCCACGCCGCTCCGGCCGGGCCGGTTTCGCCCGCCCGCGTCCGGGTACTTCGCAGATCCCCGACGACGCGAAACGAGGACGCACATGCCGCGGCGGATCACCTGCGAGGTGCAAGACAGGTCGCCGGTGACCGTCGTACGCCTGCATGGCGGCCTCGACCTCGGCACCATGCGCACGGTGCACACCGCGCTGGACGACTGCCTCGCCAGCCAGCCCGACGCGCTCGTGGTGGACCTCACCGACGTCACCGTCCGTGACCCGCTGGCCCTCTCGGTCTTCGCCGCCACCGCCCGCCGGGCGGCCGGCTGGCCGGCGGTGCCCGTCGTGCTGTGCGCCCCGCCGCCCGAAGCGGCGACCTGGCTGGCGCAGTCGACCGCCTGCCGGGTGGTGCCCGTGCGCCGCGACTGCGACGAGGCGACCCGGGCGGCGAACGCGGCGGCGGCGCCCCGGCTGCGCGCCCGGCTCGAACCGGTCGCGGAGGCCTGCCGGCGGGCGCGGGAGCTGGTCACCGACGCCTGCGGGCGGTGGAACCTGCCGGAGGCCGTCGGCCCGGCGTCGCTGGTGCTCAGCGAGCTGGTCGGCAACGTGGTCCGGCACGCCGGCACGCCGATGCGGGTGACGCTCACCCTGCGCCGGCCGTACCTGCACGTGGCGGTGACCGACGGCGACCGGACCCTGGTCCGGGCCGGCTGCCCCGACGGGCGGGCCGAGGGCGGCCGGGGGCTGATGCTGGTGCGCGAGCTGGCTCAGGTGTGGGGCAGCTCGCCAGCCGGCGACGGGAAGGTCGTCTGGGCCATACTGCCCGCGAATTGACCAGATTTACCACTCTCGCCTGAATAACCGCTGTCGCCTGGTTTCATGGGCTGTGGGGCGGGTAGCCGCGCCGTCCTATCTGTCGTCATGGCGGGGTGAGAGTCACATGCCCGAGCGGGTAACCACGGAACCACGCGACCGGGGGCCGGCGATCCTGGCGCCGGCACGCTTCGGCGGCTATCCCGGGCCGCTGCGCAAGGCGCTGCCCGGTGGGAAGCTCACCCGGTTCCTGGCCACCACCGACCACAAGCAGATCGGGCTGCTCTACCTGCTGACCTCGTTCGGGTTCTTCCTGGTCGCCGGGCTCCAGGCGATGCTGATGCGGGCCGAGCTGGCCCGGCCGGGCATGCAGTTCCTCTCGGCCGAGCAGTACAACCAGCTCTTCACCTCGCACGGCGCGGTCATGCTGCTGCTGTTCGCCACGCCGGCGGCGTTCGGGTTCGCCAACTACATCGTGCCGATCCAGATCGGCGCGCCGGACGTGTCGTTCCCCCGGCTCAACGCCCTCGCGTACTGGCTCTACCTCTTCGGCGGCCTGATGGTGCTCGGCGGCTTCCTCACCCCGGGCGGCTCCGCCGACTTCGGCTGGACCGCCTACCTGCCGCTGAGCAGCCAGGAGCACTCCCCCGGCGTCGGCGCCAACATGTGGGTGATCGGCCTGGTGATCTCGGGGCTGGGCACCATCCTCGGCGCGGTCAACCTGATCACCACGATCCTCACCCTGCGCGCGCCCGGCATGACGATGTTCCGGATGCCGATCTTCACCTGGAACATGCTCTTCACCAGCGTGCTGGTGATCCTGGTGTTCCCGCTGCTGGCCGCGGCCCTGATGGCGCTCGCCGCGGACCGGCTGCTCAACGCCCACGTGTACGACCCGACAACCGCCGGGCCGATGCTCTGGCAGCACCTGTTCTGGTTCTTCGGCCATCCAGAGGTCTACATCATCGCGATCCCGTTCTTCGGCATCATCACCGAGATCATCCCGGTCTTCTCCCGCAAGCCGATCTTCGGCTACACGGGGCTGGTGCTGGCCACCGCCGCGATCACGGTGCTGTCGATGACCGTGTGGGCGCACCACATGTTCGCCACCGGCCAGGTGCTGCTGCCGTTCTTCAGCATCCTGAGCTACCTGATCGCCGTTCCGACCGGGGTCAAGTTCTTCAACTGGATCGGCACCATGTGGAAGGGGCAGCTCACCTTCGAGACGCCGATGCTCTTCGCGATCGGTTTCCTGGTCACCTTCCTCTTCGGCGGCCTGACCGGGGTGCTGCTGGCCAGCCCGCCGGCGGACTGGCACACCCACGACACCTACTTCGTCGTCGGGCACTTCCACTACGTGCTGTTCGGCACCGTGGTCTTCGCGCTCTTCGGCGGCTTCTACTTCTGGTGGCCGAAGATGACCGGGCGGCTGCTCGACGAGCGCCTCGGCAAGGCCCACTTCTGGACGATGTTCATCGGGTTCCACGGCACCTTCCTGGTGCAGCACTGGCTGGGCAACGAGGGAATGCCCCGCCGCTACGCCGACTACCTGCCCAGCGACGGGTTCACCGCGCTGAACACGATCTCCAGCATCTTCGCCTTCGTGCTCGGCGCCTCCACCCTGTTCTTCATCTGGAACGCCTGGAAGTCCTGGCGCTTCGGGGCGCAGGTGACCGTCGACGACCCGTGGGGCTTCGGCAACTCGCTGGAGTGGGCCACCACCTGCCCGCCGCCGCTGCGCAACTTCGACCGGATGCCCCGCATCCGCTCCGAGCGGCCCGCCTTCGACGCCAAGTACGGCCCGCTCGTCGCCGACCTCGGCCGGGACCTGCCGCAGCGCACCACCAAGCCGCCGCAGGAGTTCCGCGACGAGTTGCACCGCGAGAAGCACGTGCCCGAGTCGCCGTCGCGCGAGGGGGCACACGGCGCGCGGGAGGCCACCGAGTACCAGCCGGCCCCGCAGTCCGGAGCCAGGCCGGTGGACGTACCCGAGCCGGGCGACATCCGCCGGCCCAGCTTCGAGCAGACCGACGAGCCGGAGGAGACCAACCTCGGCGCCCAGCGGGAGCAGCAGGAGAACGACCGCTGGCGGCACCCGCGCGGGCCCGGCGACTCGCCCGACCACTGAGCGTCCGTACGCGAAAGGGCCGGCACCGCCTGGTGCCGGCCCTTTCCGACGTGCTCAGCCCTCGCGGGCCGCCGCGAGTCCCGCCGCGGTGAGCGAGCGACGCACCGCCGGCTGCACCCGGGTCAGCCGCAGCGGCACCCCCGTGCGGGCCGCGGCCTCGCGGCCGGCCATCAGCGCGGCGATGCCGCCGGCGTCGAAGCCGCCCGCGCCGTCGAGGTCCACCACCACCTCGGCGGGCTGCCCGGTCACCGCCTCCAGCATCGCCCGGCGCAGCTGGTCCGCGCCGTCGCGGTCGACCTCCCCGCCGACCTCCACGACCACCCGGTCGCCGTTGTGCCGCACCGAGATCCTGGTCTTCGCCGGCTCCGACTCGGCGGCGCCGTTCTGCCACGGCGGCGGGGCGTCGGCGAGCATCGCCTGGCGCAGCCAGGTCAGCGCCCGCGACAGCAGCCGGGAGACGTGCATCTGGGAGATGCCGAAGCGGGCGGCGATCTCCGCCTGGGTCTGGTTGCCGTAGAAGCGCATGGCCAGGATGCGCCGCTCCCGCCAGGGCAGCCGGTGCAGCAGCCCACTGACCGTCACCCGGTCGTCGACCGATTCCAGCGCGTTGTCGGACTCGCCGACCAGGTCGCCGAACTCGGCCGAACTCTCCCCGCCGACGGGGGCGTTCAGCGAGGCCGGGCTGTAGCCGGCGGCCGACTCCAGCGCGGCGAGGATCTCCTCCTGCGGCGTCTCCAGCCGCTCCGCCAGCTCGGCGACCGTCGGGGCCCGGGACAGCTCGCTGGTGAGGGCCGACGTCGCCTGTCCCACCTCCAGGATCAGGTCGCGCAGCCGGCGCGGCACGTGCACGCCCCAGGTGCGGTCGCGGAAGTGCCGCTTGATCTCCCCGACGATCGTGATGGCCGCGTACGCGGTGAACGAGCCCCGCTCGGGGTCGTACCGGTCGACGGCGTTGACCAGGCCGAGGCGGGCCACCTGTTCCAGGTCCTCCAGCGGCTCACCGCGCCCCCGGTAGCGGCGGGCCAGCCGGCCCGCGAACGGCAGGGCGAAGCGGACCAGGTCGTCCCGCGCCTCCTGGCGCCGTTCGGGCGGTAGGCCCTCGATGCGGGCCGCGTACGCCAGTGCGGCCGCGTCGAGGTCCTCCAGGCCCCGCTCGGTCGGCGGTGGTGTGGTCGTGGTGGTCTGTCCGAACATCCGCGCCTCCCTCAGGAAGGTCCCCCGCCCGGATTCAGGAAACCGGTCGTGCGCGCGCGTGGTCGCACCACGCCCGGGCCGGAAAGTGGGTCACATGACTGGGATGTCAGCGGGCGACGACGCCACGCCGGACGGCGTGATCAGGCCGTCGCAGCCAGCGGTGTTCCCGCTCCGTAGGTACTCAATCACGGGACCCGGGGTTCGCGAGGATGTTTCGAAAGGGCCGGCTCAACAGACCAGCAACCCCTGGCCGGCGCCGCCGTCGCGCAGCGCCGCGAGGGCGTCGTCCACGGTCATCGGCGGCGGCGTCGGCAGGTCGTACGGCTGCGCCCGCAGCACCTCCGTGGCCCGGCGGGTGGGCACCGAGGTGACCGGGTAGCCGCGCGCCGAGGTGCGGTCCAGAGCCCGCCGGCGGCGGCCGAAGCCGGCGACGGCCAGCCACTGGGGCAGCCCGGCCAGTGCCGGCGAGCGCAGGCCGGGCGGTTCGGGCAGCACGTCCACCGAGCTGAACGGCTCGCTGCCGGCGAGCCACCACTCCACCCCCTCCACGCTGCGCCGGGTGGCGTTCTCGCACCAGTACGGCACCATCCCGGCCCGCACCACCTGCCACGGGTCCAGCAGCCGGCCGCACTCCACCACCAGCCGGTCGCCGGTCTTGCCGGCCGCGCGCAGCCAGCGCCGGTACAGGTCGGCGGTCGCGGCGCTGAGCGCCTCCGGCCGTGGCACGAGGACCCGGTGCAGCGGATGCCCGTGCCGGCCGGTCCAGTCCCGCACGGCGGCCTCGAAACCGGACTCCACGCCGTGTTCCGCCGGCTCGGGCGGCGAGGTGACCTCCGGCGGCTGCCAGTGCGCGCCGTCGCCGCCGGCCGAGCGGAGCACCTGGCGCAGGGCGTGGCTGTCCGGGTGGAAGTCGACCGGGTCGAGGCCGCTGCCGGGGCAGCCGACCTGGAAGCTGTGCCCGGGGGCGGAGTCGAAGACGGGCCAGGTGCGCGCGTCGCGCAGCAGCAGCACCGGGGCGCCGGGCTCCAGCCGGTCGGCCAGGAACCGCGCGTACGCGGCCGGCAGGGACCGCCACCGGGCCGCCAGGGACACCGTGGCGCCGGCCAGCGCGCCCCGGCTCGCGGGACAGTGCACCTGGCGTACGTGCAGGTCGGCGTTGCCGCCGAGGAGGCGGGCGGTGAGCGCGGCACCGTGGTCCAGGGCGGCCTGCGGCCGGTCGACGGCCCCCTGCGCCCAGTGCACGGTCATCTCGAAGCCCGCCGGCAGCCACGGCACCCCCAGCGCCGTCGCCAGGTGCGCGGCGGCGCCGTGCGGGGAGCCGATCAGGGCCCCCGGGTACCGTCGGCGCGGATACTGGTCGGCGAACCAGCGGGCGATCCGGCCGGCGTCGACCTCGGCCGTCTGCCCGGGGGTGAGTGCCACGCGGCCCGCCGCCCGGATCACCGCCGCCCGACGTACCGGCTCGGGCGCGCCGGTGAACCGCGACAGCGGCCCCGGGTGCCCCGGGTGTCCCAGGTCGGCGCAGTCGGTGCCGCGCAGCGCCCGCGCGGTGGCGGCCACCAGGACCCGCGCCGCGCTGCCCGCCGCCACGACCCGGTCGCCCGCCAGCCCGGCACCGTCGGCCGTGAGCCCCTCGCGCACCTTGTGCACCGGCCCCACCTTGCCTCGTTCGCTCACCACGCGGCCCGGCTTCCCGTCCCGATGGGGTTCAAACAGGGCATCCCCCACCGGGTGGGAGCAATCAGAAGATCCCGGGCGGGGCGGCGCCGGCCCGGCGAACGGGACCACGACGGCGTTCACCGCCGCCCCGGTACGCCGGTGAGCAGGGTTTCGTCGGCGCGGTAAGGGGCACATCTGCGCCCATGCGCAGCGACGACGAGGCCCCCGCGGCAGCGGCCACCATCACGCCCTACCAGGACGGGCCGCTGCTGGTCCGGGGCGACTTCGCCCTGGTCACCCCCGACGGGGAGACCATCGACGCGAGGCGGGGCACGGTGGCGCTGTGCCGCTGCGGCAAGTCGGCGCTCAAGCCGTTCTGCGACGGCACCCACAAGGCCGTCGGCTTCCGCGCCGGCACCACCCGCCCCGCCCCCTGACGCACCGCGCCCCGCGTGATCGACCGACCTGGTCCGCGCCCCGGGTCAGGCGACGGCGGCGGGGAGCTCGCCGGGGCGGGGGCGGTCGCGGAGGGCGATGCGGATCGGGGCGGTGGTACGCAGGGAGGTGCGGCCGGCGGTCCAGGCGTCCAGCAGGTGTGCGGCGAAGAGCCGGTCCACCGCCAGCGCGGCGGCGGCACCGAAGAGCACGTCGGGGGCGAGCCCCGGCTCCAGGCGGACCAGTCCCCCGCACATGTCGTGCGCGGCGATCTGCTCGTGCACCGCGTCGGCCTCGACGTGTTCGTCGTAGAAGCGCGTGGCCACCTCGTCCAGGCCCAGGCGGCGCAGCCCGTTGCCGTAGCGGCGGTTCGGCAGCGAGGAGGTCATCTCGTACGCGGCGAGGTGCCCCAGCAGCGCCCCGCGCAGCCGCCGGTGCAGCCCGAACAGCGACATGAGGTTGTTGGTGGCCAGGGTGATCGCCGGTACGGCGTCCAGGTGGGCGGCGTAGCCGGTGTCGAGCCCCAGCCGGCCGAGGGTGACCCGGAACAGCTCGGCGTGCATCCGGTCGAGGCGCCCGTTGCCGTACTCGTCCATCTGGATCTCGACCAGGGCGGCCTTCGCCGGCCCGCCGAGGCGCGGCAGGGCCCAGCTGTGCGGGTCGGCCTCGCGCAGGTGGTAGATCGAGCGGTGCGTGACGAACTCGCGGAACTGGGCCAGCGACGCGCGGCGTTGCAGGTACCCGGCGAGCGACGGCCCGTCGTCGGCGGCGACCACGTCGGCCAGGGCCGCCGGCACCCCGCCGGGCAGCGCCGCCGGCAGCGGCCCGGCCAGCGTCCGCACCGCCGCCTCGAAGTGGCGTTCGGCGTACGCGCGCAGCGCGAGCAGCGACGGCTGCCACTCCCAGCCCTCGTCGACGCCCCGCCAGCCGCGGTAGTGCAGCTCGTAGCAGCAGAAGAGCGTGAGCTGGAGGTCCTCGTCGGTGAGCGGGTCGGCCGGGTCGAGCCCGGCGCCGAGCCCCGCCGGAAGGTCGTGCGGCGTACGCCGCAGCGCGTCCAGCAGCGCCGCCGACACCGGTCCACGGGGCTGCGGCAGGGGCGCGGGTCCGTACCGGCGATCCGGGGACTCTGACAAGGTGACCTCCAGCGTCGTACTGCGCGTCCTCAGTGCCCGTCGCCCGGGTCGTTAAACGAGGTCGTCGACCTCGACGGCCACCCCGGCGGCGAGCATCCGGTCGCGCACCCGCCGGGCGGCGTCGCCCCCGGCGAACACCTCGCGCAGGTCGGCGAACGCGGGCTCGGGCGGCGCCAGCCGTACCGCCGGGTCGACGACGGTCTCCAGCACGCAGGGCCGGTCGGCCGCCAGCGCCTCGTCCCAGGCCGCCCCCACCAGCTCCGGCCGGTCGACCCGCACCCCGTGCAGGCCGAGCAGGCGTGCCCAGCCGGCGTACGGCACGTCGGGCCGGCGGCGCGTCGGGTCGGTGGGCGTACGGCCGCCACCCATGCCCGACTGGTCCCGGTTGTTGAGCACCAGCACCACCAGACGGGGATCGCGCCACTCCCGCCAGTGGTGCGCCACGGTGACCAGCTCGGCCAGCCCGTTGAGCTGCATGGCGCCGTCGCCGAGCAGCGCGATCACCGGCTGGTCCGGTGCGGCGAGCTTGGCCGACACCGCGTACGGCAGGGCACAGCCCATCGAGCCGAGCGTGCCGCAGAGCTGCGCGTTGACGCCCGGGGGCAGTTCGAGGTGCCGGGCGTACCAGTAGAGGACCGACCCGACGTCCACGGCGACCGCCCCGCGGCGGGGAAGCCGGGTGGAGAGCTCGTGCAGCACGAGCTGCGGATTCACCGGCTCGGCGGGGGCGGCGGCCCGCTCGGCCCGCTCGGCCCGCCAGCGGCCGACGGAGCCCTCCACGGTCTCCCGCCACCGGGCGTTCGGCCGGTCGGGCACCCGGGCCAGCAACGCCCGCAGCGTCTCCTGGGCGTCGCCGACGAGCGGAACGTCCACCGGGTAGCGGGTGCCGATGCGGCGCCCGTCGATGTCGATCTGCACCGTCCGGGTCTGTCCCGGCATCGGGAAGTAGTCGGTCCACGGGTCGTTCGTGCCGATCAGCAGCAGCGTGTCGCAGCCACCCATCAGCTCGGCGGCGGCCGGCGTGCCGACCTCGCCGAGCACGCCGGCGTGGAAGGGCAGCCGCTCGTCGAGCACCGGCTTGCCCAGCAGCGACGCCGCGACCCCCGCGCCGAGCCGGTCGGCGAGGGCGACGATCTCGGCGCCCGCGCCCCGCCCGCCCTGGCCGACCAGGATCGCGGTCCGCTGGCCGTTGGCGAACAGCTGGGCGGCCGCGTCCAGGTCGACGTCGTGCGGCAGGACCCGGGCCAGCGGCTCCCCCGGCGTCGCCGACAGCACCCCGGCCGCGTACGGCTGGAGGTCGGGCACGGCGGCCTCCTGCAACTGCCGCGGCAGCACCACGCAGACCGGGCTGCGGGTGGCGGCGGCGGTGCGGAACGCCTGGTCGAGCAGGGCCGGCACCCCGTCGGGGACGCGGCCGTAGCGGACGAACTGGTTGCAGGCGTCGGCGAACAGCCGGCTCAGCCCGATCTCCTGGTGGGCGGCGCCGAGCGGACCCGACACGTCCTCGCCGACGATCGCCACCACCGGCTTGCTGTCCAGCTTGGCGTCGTAGAGGCCGTTGAGCAGTTGCACGGCGCTCGGCCCCTGGGTGGCCAGGCAGACACCGATCCCGCCCGTGAACCTGGCGTGCCCGGTGGCCATGTACGAGGCGGTCTCCTCGTGCCGGGCCGGGATGAACGCCGGATCCCCGCCCGAGGCGTCCAACGCCTGGACCACCGGGGCGATGGCCTCCCCCGGGTAGCCGAAGACCCGCGGCACCCGCCAGGCGCGCAGTCGCTCGACCACGAGGTCGGCCACCCTGCGCTCAGCCATCACCACGCCCCGGCGTGCCGGCGTCGACGTAGCGCAGCACCGCCCCGACGCCGTCGGTCAGCTCCGGCGCCTCGTCGGGACCCAGCACGGTCAGCTCGGCGTCGATGCCGACCAGCGCGCGCACCAGCGCGGCGTCGGCGCGGACCTTCTCCGGGTCGCGTACGGACATGGCGGCGAGCTGCCCCGGCTCGGTGGCGATCTCCGTCGGGTCCGGCCCGATCCAGAGTTCCCCGTTCGCGGAAGGGTCGTCGACGATGAGCATCGTCTCGACCTGGTTGCGTTGCAGGGCCGACACCACGGCGTCCAGCCCGGCGCCGACGTCCTCCTGCATGCCGAAGCGGTCCAGCACGGCGGTGATCCGCTGGTCGGCCACCTCGGCGATGGTCTGCACGGTGAGGTCGTCGAGCAGGCTCTGGTCGGCGCCGCCGGCTCGGGACCCGGCGTCCGTGCGCACCACCACGTCCTGCCAGCGCGACGGCATCTGGGCGGCGATCACCCCCGTGGCGCGTACGTCGCCCGCGACCACCACCACCTCGGCGCCGACCTTCTCGGCCAGCTCCACCGTCGCGGCGGTGACGTCGCCCGCATTGTGGTGCCAGGCCTCCATGGCGGCGCGCTGGTACCGGGACTGCGACCAGCCGCCGGGCTGCACCCGACGCAGCGGGAAGTGCTCCCGGCCGCTCACGTGGGCTCGGCGCGGCACGCCGCCGGCGCTGATCGCCATGGCGTCGGCGCCGGTGCGGTCGGCCAGCACCCGCACCCAGCCCACCTGCTCGCCGCGCTGCGCCAGCATGGGCATCACGTGCGGCAGCGAGGTGTACGCGGCGAGGTCCCGCAGCGGCGGGGCGGAGAGGTACTCCGACAGTACCACCCGGCCCCGGGCGCCGAAGATCGCCAGCCCGTAGTCGCCCGGCATCGGGTCGTGCCCCCGCACGACCCGTTCGACGGCGTCGATGGTCTCCACGTCGGCGCGCTGCTGTTGAAGTTCTTGGCGCAGGGCCCGCCAGCGCAGATCGAGCGCCGGGTGGGCGTCCTCGGTGTTGGCGGAGGCGTCCAGGTACACCGAGACCCACGGCCCCGGCCGGTCGTAGAGCGGGCGCAGGAAGGACAGCTGCATGCTCGACCCCTTTCCAGCTCGGCCCCCCGCTTACCCGCGCCACCCCGGTTGTCACCTGGCCGCCGGGCGGCACGTGACCGGTGTTCATTCATGTCGTTCAACCCGGATGACCGATACCATCAGTGCACGCAACCGGACTCTGGGTGGTGGAAATGGACAGCGACCTGCACATCCGGCGCATCGTCCACCCGAGCGACCGCATCGTGACGGGGCGGATCGTGCGGCTGATGGAGGGCTATCCGCGCGAGGTACGCATCGGCCAGCCGGTGCTGGTCGCGGTGCTCGCGGCGGCCGGCGTCGCCGGCCTGCTGACAGCACTCGTCCGCTCCCTCTTCTCGGCCGGCGCCGGCGGGGCCCGCCGGCGCTTCAAGGACCTGAAGAAGGGCCCGGAATACCTGGTCACCCCCGTACGGCTGCGCGACGCCGCCGGGCAGCTCTGCGAGGTCGAGCTGCACGGGCACCTGCCGCAGAGCGCCCTGCACCCGGCCGACCACGTGCAGTTGACGCTGCGCCGCCAGGGCGACCCGGACCTGCCGCCGAAGATCGAGCGGATCGTCAACCTCACGACGGGTCAGCTGCTCACCCCGCGTACCGCCACCCTGTGGTCGCACCTCGGGCCGCCGCTGCTGCTCCAGGCGATGCTGGGCACGCTGCTGGTCGCCGTGCTGCTGACCTGGTCCACGCTGACCTGACGGCCGGCGCGGTTTCCGGCGTCGCGGCGGCGGGCACGGTGGGGACCATGTTCGAGGGGTTCACGCTGGAGCACGTCGACGTCGGCGAGGTCCGGCTGCGGGTACGCCATGGCGGCTCGGGCCCGCCCGTGGTGCTACTGCACGGGCATCCGCGTACCCACGCGACGTGGCACCGCGTCGCGCCGCTGCTCGCCCGGGAGCACACCGTCATCTGCCCGGACCTGCGCGGCTACGGCGGCTCGTCGAAGCCGCCGAGCGACCCCGGGCACACCGCATACGCCAAGCGGGCGATGGCCCGCGACGTGGTCGGCCTGCTCGACGCGCTCGGGCACGACCGCGCGGCCGTGGTGGGGCACGACCGGGGCTGCTACGTGGCGATGCGCACGGCCCTGGACCACCCTCGGCGGGTCAGCCGGCTGGGCGTGCTCGACGGGGTGCCGATCGGGGAGGCCCTCGCCCGCGCCGACGCGAGGTTCGCGGCCCGCTGGTGGCACTGGTTCTTCCTGGGCCAGTCCGACAAGCCGGCGGAGCGGGTGATCACCGCCGACCCGGACGCCTGGTACGGCGGGTCGCCGACCACCATGGGTGAGGAGGCGTACGCCGACTACCGCCGGGCCATCCACGACCCGGCGACGGTGCACGCGATGTGTGAGGACTACCGGGCCGGGCTCGGCCCGGACCGGGCGGCCGACGACGCCGACCGGGCCGCCGGGCGGCGGATCGCCTGCCCGGTGCTGTTCTGCTGGTCGGAGCGCGACGACATGGTCGACCTGTACGGCGACCCCGCGGCGATCTGGCGGGACTGGGCCGACGACGTGCGGGTGGCCGCCATCGACTCGGGGCACCACATGGCCGAGGAGGCCCCGGAGCAGCTCGCCGCCGCGCTCGCCGGCTTCCTCGTCGGCTGACGGTCCTCGACTCACCGGCTGGCCGCCGGCCGACTCGCCGGTCTGGCCACCCCTGCGCGACGGCGAGGCCAGCGACCGGGTCAGCCGACCGGGGTCAGCGGGCGGTCCGGCTCGCCCGCGGTGCGCAGCATGCCGCGCCGGGCGGCCCAGCGCTCGAAGACCAGGGTGGCGAACGGCGGCACGGCGCAGGCCAGCGCCACGAGGGTGGGCCAGGGCCGCCAGCGGTGCAGCCGGGCCATCGCGAGGACCAGCAGGCCGTACGCGACGAAGAGCGCGCCGTGGATCGGACCGAAGATCTGCACGCCGATCTCGTTGCCCGGTGGGCCGTACTTGACGGCCATGCCGACGAGCAGGGCCAGCCAGGAGCAGGCCTCGGCGATCGCCGCCGCCACGAAGAGCCTGGTGATCTTCTCGCGCATCGTCACTCCCCCACCGGTTGCCGCACATGCTAACCACCCGGCCGGGCGCGCCGACGGCACGATGGGCGGAGGCGACAGGGATCACGCGGGCCCGAGCCGGGTACGTACAAGAAGCTTCGGGTCTTCCCCGGCCCGCCCCGGGCGTGCGAGGTTAGGGGAACCAACGGTGACAGGGCGGTGACCATGGGCGAGGACGTCGGGGTGCGGACCTTCAGTCGTGAGGACCGGGCCCGCTATCGGGAGAAGGTACGGCGGTGCCTGGACGTCTTCGCCGAGATGCTCCGGGAGTCCCGGTTCGACGTCGAACGGCCGATGACCGGGCTGGAGATCGAGCTCAATCTCGTCGACGACGACTCGATGCCGACCATGCGCAACGCCGACGTGCTGGCCGCCGTCGCCGACCCGAGCTTCCAGACGGAGCTGGGCCAGTTCAACGTCGAGATCAACGTCGCGCCGCGCCGGCTGGCCGGCACCGGCACGCACGAGTTCGAGGAGAGCGTACGGGCCAGCCTCAACGCGGCCGAGACCAAGGCGCGGGGCGTCGGGGCGCACATGGTGATGATCGGCATCCTGCCGACGCTGCGCCCGGAGCACCTGACCGCCGAGACGCTGTCGGCCAACCCGCGCTACGCGCTGCTCAACGAGCAGATCTTCGCCGCCCGCGGCGAGGACCTGCGGATCGCGATCAACGGCGTGGAACGGCTGACGGTCACCGCCGACACCATCACGCCCGAGGCGGCCTGCACGAGCACCCAGTTCCACCTCCAGGTCAGTCCCGCCCAGTTCGCCGACTACTGGAACGCCGCGCAGGTGGTCGCCGGCATCCAGGTGGCCCTGGGCGCGAACTCGCCGCTGCTCTTCGGCCGGGAACTGTGGCGGGAGACCCGCATCCCGCTGTTCCAGCAGGCCACCGACACCCGGCCGGAGGAGATCAAGGCCCAGGGCGTACGCCCGAGGGTGTGGTTCGGCGAGCGCTGGATCACCACGGTGTTCGACCTGTTCGAGGAGAACGTCCGCTACTTCCCGGCGCTGCTGCCGGTCTGCGACGCGGAGGACCCGGCCGAGGCCCTCGCCCGGGGCGACGTGCCGAAGCTCGCCGAGCTGCGACTGCACAACGGCACCGTCTACCGCTGGAACCGCCCCGTGTACGACGTGCTGAAGGGCCGCCCGCACCTGCGGGTGGAGAACCGGGTGCTGCCGGCCGGGCCGACGGTGCTCGACACCGTGGCCAACGGTGCCTTCTACTTCGGCCTCGTCCGGGCCCTCGCGGAGGCCGACCGGCCGTTGTGGTCGCAGATGTCGTTCAGCGCGGCCGAGGAGAACTTCACCGCCTGCGCCCGGCACGGCATCGACGCCCAGGTCTTCTGGCCCGGCCTGGGCTATCTCCCGGTCACCGAGCTGGTGCTGCGCCGGCTGCTGCCGCTGGCCCACCACGGGCTGGACCGGTGGGGCCTGGACCCGGACGAGCGGGACCGGCTGCTCGGCATCATCGAGCAGCGCTGCCTGACGGGCCGCAACGGCGCGAGCTGGCAGGTGGAGACCCTGCACCGGCTGGAGTCCGCCGACCACCTCGACCGGCCGGAGGCGCTGCGCGAGGTGGTGCGCCACTACGTGGCGCTGATGCACAGCAACCGGCCGGTCCACGAGTGGCCCATCCCCTGATCCGCAGCCGGCGTGGTGGCCTGCACGCCCCCTCCCACCCCGGGCCGAGCCAGGCCGAGCCGGCTGGAGCGCGGCAGCTGGGACTGTTCCGGAGTTGACGGCGCCCTGACCGGGCCGGACGGCCGGGCAGATTGCGCACGATGGAAGAACCGGGCCGACGGCGGCCACCCCATGATGAAACGCGGACATCGACCGGCGCCAATCGGGCCCGGAGGGCCGCGCTGGCGCGTACGCGTCGATCGATGGTCGCCGGCGCGGCCGCAGGGGCGTCGGCGCGGCGTCCGGGTCGTCCTGCACCGGTCCCTCCCTCCCCCACCACACGAGGAGCGCACGTGACGCAGACCCAGAGGTCCTCCGCGCGGCCCGACGCGCCCGCCCGGCGCGGGCCCGGCACCACGCCGCTCGGCCCCGACGCCACGCGGAGCGGGACGTCCGCGTTCGTCAACGGGCACTTTCCCCGGCGGCGAGGGCTGATCATCCTCCTCAGCGTCCTCGGCGGATTCCTGCTGACCGTCATCTGGTCGGCGGAGTTCGTGGACCGCACCATCGGCGACAACGTCGCCAACACGCTGCTCGGCCACGACGCCAAGGAGACGCCCATCCAGGGCATCGCGGCCGGCGTCCTGTTCGCCTTCGTCTCGGGCATCGCGGGCACGTTCACCGCCTGCAACATCGCCGCCTTCGGCGCGCTGGCCCCGCTGACCGGCACGACGGGCAGTCGGTTCAGTCGGATCGTCGCGCCGCTGAAGCCGCTGGGCTGGATGTCGGTGGGCATGGTCGCCGTGTCGGCCGCCTACGGCGCGCTCGTCGGCCTGGTCGGCACCTCGATGCCGCAGTTCTCCACCGCGCCCAACGCCCCCGGCGGACTGTCGCCGAGGAGCATCCAGTCCATGGTGGTCTTCGGCGCGATCGGGCTCATCATGATCTACCTCGGTCTGGCCGCGCTGGGCGTCGTGCCGGATCCGTTCGCCCGGATCGCCCGACGGTTCCCCAACGCCCCGATGGTCTTCATGGGCGCGCTGATCGCCGGCTTCCTGATCGGCCGGCCCTTCGCGTTGTTCCGGCAGATGTTCCGCGACGCCGCCGAGAGCGGCAACCCGCTCTACGGGGCGGCGGCGTTCACGCTGCAGTCCCTCGGCAACATCGTCATCATGGCGGTGCTGTTCCTGCTGCTGGCCTGGCTCGCCGGCTCCCGCCTGCAACGCTGGTTCAGCGCCCGGCCGAGCCGCCTGGCGGTGCTGACCGCGGTCGCGTTCATCGTCGCCGGCGCGTTCACGTTCCTCTACTGGGACGTGCGGCTGCTCGCCCGCCGCGAGATCATCCCCTGGTATCCGACGGCCCCCTGGGCCTGAGCCGAGGCTGACGGGTCCCGGGGACGGCGCCGCCCGCCGTCCCCGGGGGTCAGGTCCCGGCGCCGCCCGCCCTCCCGCTCAGACCTTCAGGACGACCTTGCTGCATTCGTCCTGCTTCTTCTGGAAGATCTTGTATCCCTTGGCGGCGTCCTTCAGCGACATCCGGTGGCTGATGATGAAGCTGGGATCGATGTCCCCACGCTGGATGCGCTCGAGCAGCGGACGCGTGTAGCGCTGGACGTGACACTGACCCGTACGCATGATCAGCGACCGGTTCATGAACGCACCCATCGGGAACTTGTCGACGAAGCCCCCGTACGCGCCGATCACCGAGACGACGCCGCCGCTGCGGCACGCGAGGATCGCCTGCCGCAACGCGAACGGCCGCTCCGTCTCGACCCGGGCGGCCTGCTTGGCCCGGTCGTACGCGTAGACGGCGGTGTTGCCGTGGTGCCCCTCCAGACCGACGGCGTCGATGCAGGCGTCGGGCCCCCGGCCGGCGGTCATCTCGTTGAGCGCGTCGAGCACGTCGGTGTCGTCGTAGTTGATGGTCTCCGCGCCGGCGTGCTCCTCGGCCAGCCGCAGCCGGTAGGGGTACCGGTCGATGACGATCACCCGCTCCGCACCGAGCATCCGGGCGCTGGCCGCGGCGAGCAGCCCCACCGGGCCGGCACCCCACACTGCGATCACGTCGCCCGGCTTGATGTCGCACATCTCCGCGCCCATGTAGCCCGTGGGCAGGACGTCGGCGAGCATCACCGCCTGGTCGTCGGGCACCTCGTCGGGCACCTTGATCGGGCCGACGTCGGCGAACGGCACCCGGGCGTACTCGGCCTGGCCGCCCGCGTAGCCGCCGAGCAGGTGGGAGTAGCCGAAGATGCCGGCCGGCGAGTGACCCATGATCTTCTCGGCCACCCCGGCGTTGGGGTTGGAGTTCTCGCAGACCGAGAAGAGGCCGCGCTGGCAGGAGGAACAGTGGCCGCAGGCGATGGGGAACGGCACGACCACCCGGTCGCCGGGGCGCAGGTTGCGCACCTGCGGGCCGACCTCCACGATCTCCCCCATGAACTCGTGGCCGAGGATGTCGCCCTTGCGCATGGCGGGGATGTAGCCGTGGTAGAGGTGCAGGTCGGAGCCGCAGATCGCGGTCGAAGTGATCCGTACGATCGCGTCGCGGGCGTTCATGATGGTCGGGTCGGGCACGTCGACGACCTTGACGCTGTCCTTGCCCATCCAGGCGGTGGCCTTCATCGTTCGTCCTCTCGGGTCACGGGCGGTCAGCGGCGGGCGATGGGCAGCGGCTGGGCGGGGCGTTGCATGACCTGCTGGCGTACGGAGATGCCGTCGGGGCTGCCCTCGGAGCGGACCACCTCGCCGGTCTCCACCACCTGCTTGAACCGGCGCAGGTCGTCGCGGACCTGCTGCTCGGGCTCCTCGCCGAAGAGCTTCGCCACCGCCCGGCCGAGCGCGCCGGCGGGCGGGGCGTAGCGCAGTCGCACCCGGACCTCGGTCCCGCGGTCGCCCGGGGCGGGCACGAACCGCACCCGGCCGGCGTTGGGCACCCGGGTGCCGGGCAGCGAGCGCCAGGCGATCGACCGGTTGGGCTGGTCGTCGACGATCTCCGCGTCCCACTCGACGCGGCGGCCGGCCGGTCCGCGCGCGGTCCAGTGCGAGCGGCGCAGGTCCTCGGCGCGTACGGATTCCAGGTGGGTCATGAACCGGGGCAGGTTCTCCAGGTCCCGCCAGAACCGGTACGCCTCGGCCGGGGAGCGGTTGACGGTGACCGCGACCTCCATGTCGATCACCCGCCGCCGTGCGGCCTGGGCCCGCCCGGCGCGTACGGCGGCGAACAGGTCCACGGCGGCGATGCCGGCGATGGCGACGGTGGTGAGGGCGACCCGCCGGCGGCGCTCGCCGCACCGGTCCGCCCAGGCCCGGCCGAGCAGGGTGAGGTCCATGGCGTCGCCGGCCACCCGGGTCCACGTCCAGCCGGTCGGCCGGCGGCCGGCGAGCAGGCCGGCCGCGTGGGCCAACTCGCGGGCGCCCACGGCCGGGATGACCGTACGCGCCATGGGTGAGTCGTCCACGCCGGTCAGCCGGGCCACCGCGCGCGGGGCCAGCAGCCCGCCCGCGCCGAGGGCGAGGCTGACCACGCCCAGCACCCGGGGCAGCCCCGTACCCCGGACACGTCGGTTCCGCTGGTCCAGCATCATCGGATCGGTCTCGTCCACGTCGCACCACCGTCAGATCGTCCTGACCCGCCCCCGGGGTGGGCCCGGCGGCGGGAAGCCGCCACGCCTGACGCTATGCCCGGGAATCGCCCCACGAACCCCGAATCGGCACACAACCCACCCCCCTGGGCCGCCCCGCTCCCGCCTACCGGCCCGCGCCCGCTCGGGCCGCGCCCCGATTGAGGGGTATGGCGGTCGATCGATGGCTTGTAGCGTGGGTCCCTCCTCATCCCTAGGAGGGAAGTGATCATGCCCACGGTCACCGCTCGCGTCCTCGGCGCCCTCAGTGCGAGCGTGCTCGGCGCGACTCTCGGCGTCCTGGCGGTCGCCGCGCCGGCCCAGGCCGCGTCCCGCGACGGCACGTGCAACGCCGGCGAGTTCTGTTACTACTTCAACAGCGACCACGCGGGCTCGGTCTCCGACCACGCCGGCTCGCTGGCCGACTATGGCTCGACGCAGCCGGGCTGCTACGAGTTCAAGGGCGCCGGCAGCGGCAAGGGCCAGTGCATCAAGAACAACGCCGCCTCGGCGTGGAACCGCACCGGCAAGACCGTGCGCGTCTACTACAACACCGGCTACAACGGCTCGCACGCGTACCAGGACTTCGCGGCCGGGGCGAAGAAGAACCTCAACTCCACGCTGAAGAACAACAACGCCTCCCACCAGCTGATCTCCGCCGGGGCCAGCTACCCGGCCAGGGACGACTACCCGTACAAGGGGCAGACGTCGGGCATCGACCCGTGGAACTTCTACAAGGGGCAGTGCACCAGCTTCGTGGCCTGGGCGCTGCGCAGCCGCGTCGGCGTCGCCTTCCACAACCAGTACAAGGGCCAGGCGCGGTGGGGCAACGCCAAGGAGTGGGTGGCTGCCGCCGGACGCGCCGGCGTACCGGTGCACAACAGCCCGAAGGCCGGTGACGTCGCGGTGCGCCTGGGCGGCACCTACGGTCACGTCGCCTTCGTGACCAGGGTGAACGCGAACGGCACCTTCGAGATCGACGAGTACAACTACGTATCCGCCGACAGGTACAGCCATCGGACGGTGTCGGTGGGAACCGCCAACAACCAGTTCTCGAAGTTCATCCGCTTCAAGTGACCCGCCGCCTCGGATCGCCGGTCACACCGCGCGCCGAGGACGCAGCACCCGCGCGCAGAGCCCCGGCCGCACGGCCGGGGCTCTGCCGATCACGTGCCCTTACGCCGGGGAGAGACCCTCCGCGAAGTCGTAGAGGCTCTTGATGTCGTCGTCGAAGTACGGCCCGTCGAATTGGCCGTTGCCCGGGTTGTCGCCGTGGCTCACGACGCTGTTGATGAATCCGAGACCATTCTGGTCGTTGTATTCCTGAAGCCAGGGACCGCCGCTGGAGCCGTAGGTCATGTTGCACCACATCCGGATCTGCTGGCCGCCGGCGTGCCAGGTGCCGCTCTGGCAGTAGTACTGGCTCTCGCCGCCGCCGAGGTTGGACGGATAGCCCAGCGCCGTCATCAGCGAGATGTTGTAGCCCCAGTTCCAGCGCATGCCGTGGCCGCCGACCGTCTCGACGACCTTCAGGCCCCAGTTACCGCCGTTGTGCATGATGGCGATGGCCATGTCCTCGTCGTAGCTGCTGCCGTTGATCCACGCGGTGCGGGCGGTGAGCTGGTAGGCCACGAAGGTGCCGAACGGCCGCGCGCCGTCACGGTAGCGCGGCACGAACTGCCAGTTGCTGTACCACTGGCCGCCGGCGCCCTGGTGCACGCAGTGCCCGGCGGTCATGACCAGTCGCGCCTTGCCGCTGGCGACCGCGCTCGCCGAGCAGGAGGCGCCGCCGCCGTTGGGGGTGGTGAAGTAGACCTTGCCGACGACCGCCGACTCGTTGAGCTGGATGCCGACGTCGGCACCGCTGGCGACGCTCGGTCGCACCGGCGCGACCGAGCCCGCCGGCCCGTCGGGCTTCGGCGCCCGGCTCAGCGACTCGGTGGCGTTCGTGGACTTCGCGATGTCCAGGTCGACGGCGCTCGCCATCCGCTGCGGCGTCCAGTACGCGGCGACCTCCTCGGCGATCGCCTTGTTGGTGATCGCACGGCCGTCACTGGTGCGGGCGAGGGTGGTGGTGTTGCCGTTCTTCTCGACCGCGGTGGGCTTCGCCTGGGCGACCGCCGGGGCGGTCAGTACCAGCGCGAGCGCCAGGCTGGCCGATGCGGACCAGCGTAGGGTTGATCTCAACAGGGTGCCCCCTTTTCCGGGTACTCCAACTCGGACCAGCGAAACCTATCGATCGAATTGCTTTGATCACAACGTAATGGAATGACAGGTAATTGACACTGGCTCCCCGACGACCGGAAATGCCCATCGCCGGCGACAAACAAAGCGGGCCCACCCCGAACAGAACCCTCGAAATTGACCTCGCAAATCCCATTGCCGCCAATCCGCGCTCTCAATTTGAGGGCGTTTCCTACTGTCGACGGATGGGAATTGCGATTGCCTACCGTCAGCCTCAGGCGACTACGGTGGTGGCGCCAAGCGCACCGTCAGCTGTCGGACCAGCGAAGGATGTCCCGGTGAGCAACACCCCGCACCTCGGTCCCGCACCCCAACGCCGCACCGTCGACGCGGATCAGGTGCGTCGGCTCGTCGCTGACCAGTTCCCCCAGTGGGCCGGCCTCCCGGTCCGGCCCGTCGCCAACGGCGGCTGGGACAACTGGACCTTCCACCTCGGCACGCGGATGTCGGTGCGTCTGCCCAGCGCAGCCGAGTACGCCCTGGCGGTCGACAAGGAACACCGGTGGCTTCCGAGGCTCGCCCCCCGGCTCCCGCTGCCCATCCCCACCCCGCTGGCAAGAGGCGGACCCGGCGTGGGCTACCCCTACCCGTGGTCGGTGTACCCGTGGCTCGACGGCGAGCCGGCGAGCGCGGACAGCATCGCGGACCCGGTCCGGTTCGCGCTCGACCTGGCCGGGTTCCTGGCGGCCCTACAGAGCGTCGACACCACCGACGGTCCCCGCCCCGGCAAGCACAACTGGTTCCGGGGCGGCACACTGCGCACCTACGAGGGGGAAGCCCGGCGCGCGCTCACGGCACTCGACGGCCACGTCGACGTCGAGCTGGCTCGCGAGATCTGGCAGAACGCGTGCGACGCCCGTTGGGACGGTGTGGACAGCTGGTTCCACGGTGACGTCGCCCAGGGAAACCTCCTGCTCATCGACGGGAGGCTGGCGGCTGTCATCGACTTCGGCACCTGTGGCGTCGGCGACCCCGCCTGCGACCTGGCCGTCGCGTGGACACTGCTGACCGCCGACGGTCGGCAGGCGTTCCGGGAGCGGCTGTCGGTCGACGAGGCGACCTGGGCGCGGGGGCGCGGCTGGGCCCTCTGGAAGACCCTCGTCACCTGTGCCCACGCCCTGGGCGACGCCGACACGCAGGCGGCGGACGCGCTGCGCGTCCTCAGCGGGATCTTCGCCGACTACGCGGCCGGCGCCGGCGGCACAGCCAAGCAGTGAGCAGCCACCAGACCCGGCTGGCCAGCACCGTCATCGTCGCGAGCCCGGCCGGAGTACTAGGCTGGGCGTCAAGGCGCTCGACTAGGGCGGTCGGCCTCGGAAGGTGGAAACGTGGACCTGGAGAGGACCCGGCTGTTCGGCGTCGGAGAGTCGTACTCGTTCGCCACGGGGACGGGTCAGCGAGGCGCCGTCATCGTGCACTTCGACGGCCGACGCGACATCGTGCTCTACGACCCCGCTGACCCGGAGACCGTCCAGCACACGTTGACGCTGGAGAGCACGGAGGCGCGGACGATCGCCGACCTGCTCGGCCTTCCGCTGGTCATGGACAACCTGACGGAGCTGGTCCCGCCCCTGGAGGGCGTCGAGACCGTACGCATGCCGATCCCCGCCCGGTCGCCCTATCTGGGGCGCAACCTCGGTGACACGCGTGCGCGGACCCGCACCGGCGCGTCGATCGTCGCGGTGGTCCGCGACGGTCGCGTGATCCCGTCGCCGGGTCCCGACTTCACCCTCCAGTCCGGAGACTCGCTGGTGGCCGTCGGTGACGGCGCCAGCCTCGTCGCGATCCGCGAGCTCTTCACCAACGGCTAACCCCCGTCTACCTTGCCGACGCCGCCACCCCACACTGATCTTGTGCCGATCCGATCTTGCCGTTGGGTGTGGGTGCGGCGTGCGCGGAATCGATGAGGGAGAGGCCCCAGGTAAGGCTCAGTGGTATTCGCGCATGCCCAACGCGCGGACAGTACGCCACACGCCGCTGGCGCGCCTCGTGGCGACCGCCACCGCCCGATCGGCGTCGTTCGGAAGAGCCGTCACGATCGCCCTGCTGGCCAGGCCGACCAGCCCGCCCTCGCGCTTTGTCTCGGTCCCGGGCGCGACCACACCCAGGTACGGGCGGCGCAGCGTCCGGGGCGCGATGACGGACAGCATCCGGTGCAGGTGGTCGGCCTGGGCGACGATCGCCACCGGCCGGCCGTCGCCGAAGTGCCCTTCCGTTTCGGAACGGAGAAAGTTCGTCACCGTGTCGATGGAGTGCCGCTCGACCTGGATCACGTCCTCGGGTACGTTCCGGGCCAGCAGCTCGGCCTTCATGATGTCCGCCTCGGGCATGCCACAGAACCGCTCTCCTGGCGAGTCCGGCGGTGTCCACAGCAGGCCCTTCGAGTCGGCGGGCGACTTGTACCCGGAGCACACGATCCGGCCCTGCCGCGGCCTGGTCACCTGCTCGTACAGCTCACGCGCCACCTGCACGCGCAACAGGCCGTCCGGGCTGAGCCCGATTCCGTCGACGCTGCGACCCCGCCCGGGGATCAGGATGTGGGCGATGTCCTTGATGGTCAGGCCGGTGGTGCCCGGCGCGATGTCAAACACGGTGTCCGAACGCTTTTCGTCGAGTGCGGCCGCGGCCGGGGTACGACTCCGCCAGGCAGTCCTGCAGACGTTGGTGACGGAATTCGAAGTGGTTCCCGTTCTTGCGGAGGATCCCGCCGTCATGGCAGGTCTGCAGGAACTGCTCGAAGCGCCAGGGCAGCAGGTGGTGGGACAAAAGCCAAAGGTGAGCGACTTTGTAGCATGCCCACTCGTTCCAGAAGAACATGGCGACGCTCGCCCCCACGGGCACCAGGTATATCCCGTTGGGGAAACCGAGTGGCATGACTGCAACGTAGTAGACCAGGTATCCGACTGCCAGGATGACACACGCGAGGAGGAAGAGGCCGATCCCGGATCGCCGGTCGTTGTGGATGACCACGAGCGGGTCAGCCGTCCGGGCCCCCGTCTTCGCGTCCAGCCACGGCGCGGCCCGCAGCACGGCGGCCGCGATCCGGCCGCCGAGGATGCCGACACCGACGCCCACCGGGGTCGCCAGGGCTGCGCCCAGCAGGGCCTGGGCAGGTGACAGGCCGAGCAGCCAGCCGGCCGGCTCATCGAGCCCGAGCATGGTGATCCGGCACACCGCATAGCCGAGAGTGATCATCAATAGACCCTGCGCCAGACGAAGCGCGTGGGAGCGCATGTCGCCGTCCTGGTTGACGCCTCCCCGGGCATATCCGGCCCGGGCAGGATCCGCCGGCCCACGGGCCCGCCCGGCCGCGTAGCCCCGGGCCCATCCGAAGCCGAAGCACAGGCCGGCGAGCGACAGCAGAATCGCGGTGCCGGCGAACCTGGGGACAAGGTGGTTGAGGAGACCGACTGTGACACCCGCGAGAGCCGCCGCCGCAAGGGCCAGCCGGTACAGCGGCGCGTAGTATCTGATCTCCCAGAAGGCGATGATCCGTCTGACCGCGTGCTCGCTGAGAAAACTCAACCACCGCTTTGCATCCTGCGGAGGAAATTCGTTGACCGGGGCGAGGTCCCCGTCGGGACTTGCGACGCGAAGGCCGAAGACCGCGGTGACGAGGCTGCCGAGCAGGTGGTTCTCGATGGCAGCCGGGGTCGGGAACCTGTCCTCGTCCAGCAGTTCGGTTGCGTCGCGTGCCGTGGCGAGGGCAGCCGGCTCGGGGCCGGTCGCGTAGACGCTCTTGGTCAGCCAGGCGATCAGCGGGGACGACAGGGCTGCGGCTACGGACGATCTGGGTTCGGCCTCGACCTGCGCCGAGATGGCGCGCCACCGTGTTCGCTCGGGCTTGGGCACGTTCAGGAGGTAGCGCGCCACTTCGCTCGCCTCGACAGGAGCCAGTTCGATGATCTCGGCTCCGGGAAGGGCGGCGTAGAGTGCCCGGGAATGCGACGGCCGTGGGATGCCGGTGAGCACTGCGGGCCGGTCGTCGACGAAGAGGTTGATCGCCTGGGACGCCTTGCCGCAGAACGCCGCGTCGATTTCGTCGAAGCCATCGAACACCGGGATGATCTCGCCTGCCTCCAGCGCCGCCGCGAGGGCGGCGACCTGGCTGGTGCCGTTCTGTCGAGAAGTCGAGCGGAGTACGTCGAGCATCCATGCCTTTAGGCGGGTTGTGCGGGGATTCCAGGTGGCAAGCGTGAAGACGACGGGCTGTTTGTCCGTGCGGTCCGCGATGAGCTTGACCATCCGGGTGGCAAGGGTGGTCTTGCCGGACTGAGATTCCCCGACGACGATCAACTGACCGCCACCGGCCACCAGGTCACCGAGGCGGTCGTCGCCCATGGGCGACATGTCAGCAGCCGGTTCGAGCCCGTCCGCCCCGCTGGTCTGCAGCGACCACGGCACGACGAGGAAGCCACGGTTCGTGAGCAGCCTGACCTGCTCGGAGACCGCCTTGTTGACGCTCGCGCGCAACACCTCGAGCGCCCCTGGCGAGGAAGGGGCCAGCGTACCGTCGGATACCGACCGCTCCGGCGGCGCGCTGAAGAGATTGACCTGGATGTTGTGGTCACCGGCCATTCCTCCGCGGGCCTTCGGGAGATTGAACCGGCGGGAGTCCTGCTGATCGCGTTGGTCTGCCACCACGCATCCGTGCCGGTCGGCTAGTGGAAGGTGTTGGTCTGGACGTTGTCGTTCCCGACCTGCACCCCGCGGCTGTGCCGCAGGTCGATCCGGGACCCTTGTCGATCGATAAGCTCGAGGATCCGTCGGGCCAGCGCGATCGCCTGTTCGTCATCGGCGGCGCCGGCAGCGCGCAGGTCCCTGCCGAGGACGGCCTCCCACGCCGTCGGCTCGGTCAGATCCTGGTCCAGCGCGTCCCGGGCCTGCCGGCGGTCCTGCAGCCGGCCAACCAGCACCGCCTTCAGTTGGGTGTACGAATCCTGGATGGCGGCACTGGCGGTGTTGCTGACTCCCGCACCCGCTCCCGCAGCCAACGCGGCCACGATCAGTTCGACCCCGGACACGAGCACCACCGTCCTTCGCAGACCGGAACGACCTTCATTATGACAGTAGGTCGTGCTGCGACCACACTGGGAAATCACCCTGGTGCGGTCACCCGGTGGCGCGTCAATGAGCCAGCCCTTTTCGTCGGCCTCCTGGGTCAGGACGGTCGTCCGCCGAACGCCCACGCGTGGACCTCGATGTCGGCGTACCGGTCCGGGGTCAGCAGGGAACGCGCCTCGTCCGGGTCCTCCGCCCGGACCAGCGCCGCCGTGCCCAGCCACATGACACCGTCGTCCGACAGCAGCGGCCCGTACGCGATCAGCTCGTCCCGGTTCCCGCTCACGTCCAGGTCGGCGGCCTCCCCCGCCCCGAGGCCGAGCACCAGGTACCGGTCACCACCCGTCGGGCCGCCCGGGAAGTCCCACATGGTGCGCCCCAGCGTGTTGTGCCACCGGCGCAGCAGCACGTCCCGGTACGCGCCGGCCTGGTAGTTGGGCTCGTCGAAGGCGAACGCCCGGGCGGCGGCGGGATCGGGCAGGTCGACGATGTGCACGCTGCCGATCGGCGTCCTCCCGTCGGTGGCGAACGTCGGCCCACGGGCGATCATCCGCTCCGCGTACCGGTCCATGTAGGACCAGTGCTCCTCGCGCAGCTCCTCGCGCAGAGTTAGGGAGTCGCGCCGGTCGCGGTGGTAGCAGAAGTACTCCATACCGCGGATCCTGACGCCGGTGCCGGGAACCGCGGCGGGTGGGTACCGCTTCCCGCGTGTGGCGTCCGTTCTGTCACCCGTCGGTCGTACGCTCCCCGTCATGACGACGATGGAGACCCACACCCTCGCCGCGCCCGGCGTCGACCTTGTCTACGACGTGCGCAGTCCACTGTCGGCCTCCGACGGGCACCGCACGCTGCTCATGATCGGTCAGCCGATGACGGCGGAGGGCTTCAACGCGCTGGCGCCCCACTTCACCGACCGGACGGTCGTCACCTACGACCCGCGCGGGCTCGGCCGCAGCGTCCGCAGCGACGGGCGGTCGGACCACACGCCGCAGCAGCAGGCGGCCGACCTGCACCTGCTGATCGAGACGCTCGGCTCCGGCCCGGTCGACGTGTTCGCCAGCAGCGGCGGGGCGGTGACCGCGCTGGAGCTGGTCGCGTCCCACCCCGGTGACGTGGCCACGCTGGTGGCACACGAGCCGCCGATCAACTCCGTGCTTCCCGACGCGGCGGCGGCCGAGCGCGCCCAGGCCGCCGTCCACGAGGCATACCAGGCGAAGGGCATGGGCGCGGGCATGGCCGCCTTCATGGCGTTGGTCTCCTGGCAGGGCGAGTTCACCGACGCCTACTTCGCCCAGCCCGCGCCCGACCCGGCGGCGTTCGGCCTGCCGACCGAGGACGACGGCTCCCGCGACGACCCGCTGCTGTCGAAGGCCTCGGGGACGGTCACCGACTTCCGGCCCGACGCGGCGGCGCTCACGGCGGCGCCGACCCGGATCGTGATCGCGGTCGGCGAGGAGACGGAAGGGACCTACACGGCGCGTACGGCCGTCGCCACGGCGAAGCTGCTCGGCCAGGAGGCCGTGGTGTTCCCGAGTCACCACGGCGGCTTCATGGACGGCGAGTTCGGCTACGCGGGCAAGCCCGCCGAGTTCGCGGCCAAGCTGCGCGAGGTGCTGGACGCCGGCTGACCGCCGGCGGCGAGGGCGGGCCGATCGCCGTCGGCAGCCGCAACACCACTGCCGACGGCGAAGCGGCGTCGAGCGCCGCTCAGAGGGCCACGATCGCCGCCGTCTCCGCCGGCAACTCGATGCGGTCACGCATCACCGTGACCCCCTCCCCCGTCGCGAGCAGCACCCGGCGCGCCACCCCCGGCAGGGTGACCCGCTGCGGCTTGGCGGCCAGGTTCGCCGCCACCAGCGTCTCGCCCCGGCGCATCACCAGGAACTGGTCGCCGTGCCGGACGTCGACCCGGTCCAGCCGAGGATCGGTCAGGTCGGCCCGGCTCTTGCGCAGCGCGATGAGCCGCTTGTGGAACTCGTACATCTCGCGGTGTTCGGGTTTGTCCAGCTCGGCCCAGTCGAGCCGGGAGCGGACGAAGGTCTGCGGGTCCTGCGGGTCCGGCACGTCGCCCTCCGGCCAGCCGTGGGCGGCGAACTCCCGCTTGCGGCCGGTGGCGACGGCGGTCGCCAGCTCCGGCTCGGGGTGGCTGGTGAAGAACTGCCACGGGGTGCTGGCGGCCCACTCCTCCCCCATGAAGAGCATCGGGGTGAACGGGGCGGTGAACAGCAGCGTCGCGCCGACGCGCAGCAGCCCCGGGGAGAGGGTGGCGGAGATCCGGTCGCCGGTGGCCCGGTTGCCGATCTGGTCGTGGTTCTGGAGGTACGCGACGAACCGGTGGCCCGGGGTGCGCTGCCGGTCGACGGGCCGGCCGTGGTGGCGGTTGCGGAAGCTGGACCAGGTGCCGGCGTGGAAGAACCCGCCGGTCAGCACGTCGGTGAGGCATTCCAGCGAGCCGAAGTCGCCGTAGTAGCCCTGCCGCTCGCCGGTGAGCAGGGTGTGCAGGGCGTGGTGGGCGTCGTCGTTCCACTGGGCGTGCAGGCCGAAGCCGCCGGCCTCGCGCGGCGTGATCAGGGTGGGGTCGTTGAGGTCGGACTCGGCGATCAGCGACAGCGGCCGGCCGAGGTGGGTGGCGAGCGCCTCCACCTCGATCGCCACCTCCTCGAGCCAGGGCGTGGCGCGGGAGTCGGGCATGGCGTGCACGGCGTCGAGCCGCAGGCCGTCGACGTGGTAGTCGCGCAGCCACATCAGGATGCTGTCGACGATGTAGCGGCGCACGCCGTCGGAGTGCGGGCCGTCGAGGTTGACGGTGCGACCCCAGGTGTTGCTCTGCTCGGTGAGGTACGGCGCGAACATCGGCGCGTAGGCCCCGGAGGGCCCGAAATGGTTGTAGACGACGTCGAGGATCACCCCCAGGCCCTTGGCGTGGGCGGCGTCGACCAGTCGTTTCAGGCCGTCCGGCCCGCCGTAGGGCTGGTGCGGGGCATACCAGCAGACCCCGTCGTAGCCCCAGTTGTGCTCGCCGTTGAAGGCGTTGACGGGCAGCAGCTCGATCATGTCGACGCCGAGGTCGACGAGGTGGTCGAGGCGGCCGATGGCGGCGTCGAAGGTGCCCTCGGGGGTGAAGGTGCCGACGTGCAGCTCGTAGAGGACGGCGCCGGGCAGCTGCCGGCCGGTCCAGGCCTGGTCGGTCCACTCGAACGCCGCGTGGTCGTAGCGCCGGCTGGGCCCGTGCACGCCGTGCGGCTGCCAGGGCGAGCGGGGGTCGGGCAGCGCCCGCTCGTCGTCGTCGAGCAGGAAGGCGTAGTCGGTGCCGGGGCCGGCGGCGGGCACCTCGACCCGCCACCAGCCGTCGGGGCCGGAGCGCATCTCGTGGTCGGCGACGCCCGGCAGGCGCAGCCGGACGCGGGCGGCCTGCGGCGCCCACACCGTGAACTCGGTCATGAAGCCTCCACGGACTCGGTGGTGGGAGCCAGCAGCGCGACGGGGTAGGTGGCCAGCAGGTCGGCCAGCAGGGTCTGCCCGCCACTGTAGGACCGGCCCGTGAACAGGTCGGTCACCTCGTGAACGGGAAGTGACAGGGTGGTGTCGCCCCAGCCGCCGGTGCGGGCCAGCCCGAGCGGCAGCCGGGTGGCGACGGCGACCGCGCCGCCCCGGTCGAAGGCCAGCGCGTGCCGCCCGGCACGCCCTTGGGCCGGCACCGGCCGGTAGCCGGTGAACAGCTCCGGGCGGTCGCGACGCAGCCGCAGGGCGCGCGACACCACGAGCAGCTTCGCCGCGCCGCCGGCGTCCACCGGCGGGGGCGGGCCGGCGTCGAGGCGGGCCAGCAGCTCCCGGCGTACGGCGAAGTCGACCGGGCGGCGGTTGTCGGGGTCGACCAGCGAGTTGTCCCACAGCTCGGTGCCCTGGTAGGTGTCGGGCACCCCGGGCATGGCGAGCTGCACGAGCTTCTGCCCGAGCGAGTTGGACCAGCCGGCGGGGGCGATCTCGTCGGCGAAGGCGGTCAGCTCGGCGTGCAGCTGCGCATCGTCGTACATCGCGTCGACCACGTCGTGCATGGCCCGCTCGAAGACCGGGTCGGGGTCGGCCCAGCTCGTGGCGGCCGACGCCTCGCGGGCGGCCTTCTCGACGTACGCGTGCAGCCGCTCCCGCTCGATCGGCCAGGCGCCCACGGCGGTCTGCCAGAGCAGGTGCGCGAAGGCGGGGTCGGGCAGCGGCGCGCGGGCCGTCCACCGGCCGACGAGGTCGGCCCAGCGCCCGGGCAGCTCGCTGAGTACGGCGAGGCGGGCCCGGACGTCCTCGGAGCGCTTGGTGTCGTGGGTGGAGAGGGTGGTCATGCTCGCCGGCCAGCGCACCTGCCGGGCGGCGGCGAAGCGGTGGAACTCGGCCGGCGGCACGCCGAAGTGCGCGGGGCTGCCGCCGACCTCGTTGAGCGCGACGAAGCGGCTCCACCGGTAGAAGGCGGTGTCCTCCACCCCCTTGGCCATGACCGCGCCGGTGAACTGCGGGAAGCGCTTCGCCAGTTCGTCGTCGGGGTCGCGCAGCCGGCGGGTGAGCGCGTCCAGCGCGGCGGTCAGGTCGGGGCGGCGGCGGCCGGCCTCGGCGCGGGCGGCGGCCAGGTGGCGTGCCCCGTGCGGCGGGTAGCCCCGGTAGACCGGGAACGCGGCGGCCAGCTCGGCCAGCCCCGCCCGGGCCGCGTCGCGCTCGACGTCGCCGGCGAGCGCGGCGAGGCGGTTCAGCTCGGTCGCCAGCAGCCGGGTGGCCGCGGCGAGCTTGGTGTCGTGGGTGAGGTCCTGCCAGGAGGTGTGCCGCCCGACGAGGTGGGTGTCGAGGGCGGTGAAGTCGCCCTGGGCGTCGGGGTCGACGAACAGCCCGCAGACGGCGGCGAGGGCGTCGTAGCCGGTGGTGCCGTCGACCGGCCAGTCCGGCAGTTCCTCCCCGTACTCCAGGATCTTCTCCACCACCAGCCACGCGTCCGGCGCGGCGGCGCGCAGCCGCGCCAGGTAGGCCGAGGGGTCGCGCAGCCCGTCCGGGTGGTCGACGCGGATGCCGTCGACCTCGCCGGCCGCCGCCCAGCGCAGGACCAGCTCGTGGGTGGCGGCGAAGACCTCCGGGTCCTCCACCCGCAGCCCGGCCAGGTCCGAGACGGCGAAGAACCGGCGGTACGTCAGCTCGGCGTCGCCGCGCCGCCAGGAGACCAGCTCGTAGTGCTGCCGGTCGTGCACCTGCCGGGGATCGCCGTCGCCGGTGCCGGCGGCGATCGGGAAGCGGTGCTCGTGGTAGCGCAGTTCCCCGTCGGCGAGCTTGAGGTCGTCGAGGGCGTCCGGGGAGTCGGCGAGCACCGGCAGCAGCAGCCGGCCCCGGTCCCAGTCGATGTCGAACCAGCCCGCGTACGCCGAGTCGCGGCCCCGGCGCAGCACGTCCCACCAGGAGGGGTTGGCGGCCGGCACGGCCACCCCCGCGTGGTTGGGCACGATGTCGACGACCAGGCCGAGACCGGCGGCGCGCAGCGCGCGCAGCAGCCGCTGCCGGGCCGCCTCGCCGCCCAGTTCCGGGTTGACGGCGCGGTGGTCGACCACGTCGTAGCCGTGTGCGGAGCCGGGGGTGGCGGTGAGCAGGGGCGCGCTGTAGAGGTGGGTGACGCCGAGGCCGGCCAGGTAGTCGGCCAGCTCGGCGGTGGCGTCCAGGTCGAAGCCGGGGCGCACCTGCACCCGGTAGGTGGCGCCCGCCTGGGGCGCGTCGGGTCGAGGGGTGGTCGACATGTCAGGCATTCCTCTCCAGCACCACGACGCACCGGTCGGGTACGCAGAGGTTGCCCCCCGCCTCGACCACCGTGGTCTTCTCCGGTTCCGGTTCCGCGGTGCTGATCACCACCTCCCAGCGCTGCCCGAACTCGGGGCCGGGGACGGTGAAGTCCAGCGGCGCGTCGTGGGCGTTGAAGCAGAGCAGGAAGGAGGCGTCCACGTGCCGCTGGCCGTACGGGCCGCGCTCGCGGATGCCCTCGCCGTTGACGAAGAGCGCGACGGAGCGGCCGAAGTCGTTGCCCCAGTCCTCGCCGGTCATCTCCCGCCCGTCGGGGGTGTACCAGGCCAGGTCCGGCAGGGGCTCGTCGACCAGCCGGGAGCGCACCGGCAGGCCGGTGAAGAAGCGCCGCCGGCGGAACACCTGGTGGCGGCGGCGGAAGTCGACCAGCTTGCGGGCGAACTCCAGCAGCTCGGTGTCGGCGTCGTCCCAGTCGATCCAGGCCAGCTCGCTGTCCTGGCAGTAGGCGTTGTTGTTGCCGCGCTGGGTGCGGCCCAGTTCGTCGCCGTGGCCGATCATCGGCACGCCCTGCGACAGCACCAGGGTGGCCAGGAAGTTGCGCCGCTGCCGGGCCCGCAGGGCGCGTACGGCCTCGTCGTCGCTGTCGCCCTCGACGCCGCAGTTCCAGGACCGGTTGTGGCTCTCGCCGTCGCGGTTGTCCTCGCCGTTGGCCTCGTTGTGCTTGTCGTTGTACGACACCAGGTCGCGCAGCGTGAACCCGTCGTGGCAGGTGACGAAGTTGATGCTGTGGAAGGGGCGGCGCCCGTCGTCCTGGTAGAGGTCGGCGGAGCCGGAGATGCGGGAGGCGAACTCGGCGAGGGTGGCCGGCTCCCCGCGCCAGAAGTCGCGCACGGTGTCGCGGTACTTGCCGTTCCACTCGGTCCACACCGGCGGGAAGTTGCCCACCTGGTAGCCGCCCGGCCCGACGTCCCACGGCTCGGCGATCAGCTTGACCTGACTGACCACCGGGTCCTGCTGCACCACCTCGAAGAAGGTGGAGAGGCGGTCGACCTCGTAGAACTCGCGGGCGAGGGTGGCGGCGAGGTCGAAGCGGAACCCGTCGACGTGCATCTCGGTCACCCAGTAGCGCAGCGAATCCATGATCAGCTGGAGCGAGTGGGGGCTGCGCACGTTGAGGCTGTTGCCGGTGCCGGTGTAGTCGACGTAGTAGCGGCGGTCGTCCTCGCTGAGCCGGTAGTAGCTGGCGTTGTCGACGCCCTTGAAGCTCAGCGTCGGGCCGAGGTGGTTGCCCTCGGCGGTGTGGTTGTAGACCACGTCGAGGATGACCTCGATGCCGGCGGCGTGCAGCGCCTTGACCATGCCCCGGAACTCCTGCACCTGCTGGCCGAGGTGCCCGAGCGCCGAGTAGCCGTGGTGCGGGGCGAAGAAACCGATGGTGTTGTAGCCCCAGTAGTTGCGCAGCCCCATGTCGACCAGCCGGTGGTCGTGCACGAACTGGTGCACCGGCATCAGCTCGACGGCGGTCACGCCGAGCTGCGTCAGGTATTCGATCATCGGCGGCGAGGCGAGGCCCGCGTACGTGCCGCGCAGCTCGTCGGGGATGTCCGGGTGGCGCATCGTCAGGCCGCGCACGTGCGCCTCGTAGATCACCGAGTGGTGGTAGGGGATGCGCGGCGGCGAGTCGTTGCCCCAGTCGAAGTAGGGGTTCACCACCACCGACTTCGGCATGAACGGCGCCGAGTCGGTCGTGTTCATCCGCTCCGGGTCGCCGTGCTCGTAGTCGTAGACGGCCGGGTCCCACCGCACGTCGCCGTCGACCGCCTTGGCGTACGGGTCGAGCAGCAGCTTGGCCGGGTTGCAGCGCAGCCCGTTCGCCGGGTCGTACGGCCCGTGCACCCGGTAGCCGTAGCGCTGCCCCGGCTCGATGCCGGGGATGTACGCGTGCCAGACGTAGGCGTCGACCTCGCGCAGCTCGACGCGCCGCTCCGCCCCGGTGTCCCACTCGTCGAACAGGCACAGCTCGACCCGCTCGGCCACCTCGGAGAAGATGGCGAAGTTGGTGCCCATCCCGTCGTAGGTGGCCCCGAGGGGGTACCGCTCACCCGGCCAGACCTGCATGTCGCTCCTTCGCGAGATCATGAGCGCGCACCGCACCATGAGCGCACCACACGGCGGGGGCCGGCGGCGCGCGTGCGCGGGTATTGCCCCGCGCGTTCCGCCGCCAATCCACCCGATCGGCCGATGACCGGAATCCACCCGACTGACACGACCCGGGACTTTCAGGTGTCCTCCGTCACCTTGGCCCCTTTCGAGATGCGGGATCGGCCCGGATGCCTTTTGCTTGTCGCGGGGCGCGCCCGCGCGTCTCCAGTCGGCCCTTCGGCCATCCCCACCACTCTTTCGCCGCCACCGCCGTCGGCGCGTTCCACCATGCATGGACGGAGATTGATGTGACGACCCTGCGGGTCGAGCAGTCCACCACCACCCCGGGTCGGGTCCACCGACCCACCCTCACCTCCCGGCCCCAACTCCCGACGGCGGCCGGACCGGGCACGCCCCCGCAGACGCGCCGCATCCTCATGCTCTCCTGGGAGTACCCGCCGGTCCTGGTCGGCGGCCTCGGCCGGCACGTGCACGCCCTGTCGGTCGCCCTGGCCGCCGCCGGCCACGAGGTCACCGTCGTCACCCGCCACACCGAGGGCGCACCCCTGGAGGAGTACGCCGACGGCGTACGCATCGTCCGTGCCGCCGAGGACCCGGTCACCTTCCCGCTGGCCACCTCCTCCCTGCTGGCCTGGACCATGGCGTTCAACCACACCCTCACCCGCGCCGCCCTGCGCGCCACCGAGGCCGGCTCCTACGACGTCATCCACGCCCACGACTGGCTCGTCGCGCACACCGCGATGACCCTGCGCGAGCACCTGGACATTCCGCTGGTCAGCACGATCCACGCCACCGAGGCCGGCCGGCACCAGGGCTGGCTGCCGGAGGAGATGAACCGCACCATCCACGGCGTCGAGCACTGGCTGGCCGGCGAGTCGGGTCGGGTCATCGTCTGCTCCGGCTACATGCGCGACGAGGTCACCGGGCTGTTCGGCGTACCGGCCGGCCGGGTCGACGTGGTGCCCAACGGCGTGGAGCCGCACCGCTGGCGCGTCCCCGCCGCCGCCGTGGCGAGCGCCCGCGCCCGCTTCGCCGGGGACGGGCCGCTGGTCACCTTCGCCGGCCGGCTGGTCTACGAGAAGGGCGTGCAGCACCTGATCGCCGGGCTGCCCCGGCTACGCGAGCGGCACCCCGGGCTGCGCGCGGTCATCGTCGGCGACGGGCCGTACCGTGGGGAACTGGAAGCCGAGGTGCACCGCCTGGGCCTCGGTGGCACGGTCAGCCTCCCCGGCTTCCTCGGCGGCACCGACCTGCCCGCCGTGATGGCCGCGTCGGACTGCTTCGCCGTGCCGAGCATCTACGAGCCGTTCGGCATGGTGGCCCTCGAGGGCGCCGCCGCCGGCGCGCCCCTGGCCGTCGCCGCGACCGGTGGGCTCGCCGAGATCGTCGAGCCCGGGGTGACCGGAATGACCTTCAAGCCGCACGACCCGGACGGGCTGACCGACGCCGTCGACGCGCTGCTGTCGGACCGGGACCGGGCCCGCCAGCTCGCCCGCCGGGCCCGCGTCATGGTGCACGAGCGCTACGGCTGGTCGGCCATCGCGCAGCGCACGGCCGCGGCCTACGCGGCGGCGATCGCCACCTGCGGGTCGTTCGCCGCCGAGCGGGTCACCCGTGGCCGCGCCGTGCCGTCGGTCGCCGAGGGCAACCTGCTGGCCGCCGCCGGCCTGCGCTGACGACCGACGCGGGCCCTGTCGATCCGGGGGTCCGCGCCGCCGGGGCCGACAACACGACGAAGGCCGCCGAACCCGTACGGGTTCGGCGGCCTTCGTCGTCGGTACGGTCGGGGCTCAGCGCTCCGAGAACGGGGCGTACGCCCGCTCGGGGGCGCCGGTGTAGATCTGCCGCGGGCGGCCGATCTTGGTCTCCGGGTCGTTGATCATCTCGCGCCACTGCGCGATCCAGCCGGGGAGCCGGCCCAGCGCGAAGAGCACCGTGAACATCTTGGTCGGGAAGCCCATGGCCTTGTAGATCAGGCCGGTGTAGAAGTCCACGTTCGGGTAGAGCTTGCGGGAGACGAAGAACTCGTCGGCGAGGGCGATCTCCTCCAGCTGCATGGCGATGTCCAGCAGCGGGTCCGGCTTCGCCATCCGGCCGAGCACGTCCTGGGCCGCCTTCTTCACGATGGCCGCGCGCGGGTCGTAGTTCTTGTAGACCCGGTGGCCGAAGCCCATCAGCTTCACGCCGTCCTGCTTGTCCTTGACCTTGCGGACGAAGGACGCGACGTCGCCGCCGTCGGCCTGGATCTTCTCCAGCATCTCCAGCACGGCCTGGTTGGCGCCGCCGTGCAGCGGGCCGAAGAGCGCGTTCACGCCGGCCGAGACCGAGGCGAAGAGGTTGGCGTTGCTGGAGCCGACCAGCCGCACGGTCGAGGTGGAGCAGTTCTGCTCGTGGTCGGCGTGCAGGATGAACAGCATGTCCAGCACCTTGGCCATCACCGGGTCGACCTCGTACGGCTCCGCCGGCACGCCGAAGGTCATCCGCAGGAAGTTCTCCACGTAGCCCAGCGAGTTGTCCGGGTACAGCAGCGGCTGCCCGATCGACTTCTTGTAGGCGTACGAGGCGATGGTGGGCACCTTCGCCATCAGCCGCACCGTGGACATCTCGACGTGCGAGGAGTCGAAGGGGTCCAGGCTGTCCTGGTAGAAGGTGGAGATGGCGCTGACGGCCGAGGAGAGCACGGCCATCGGGTGCGCGTCGCGCGGGAAGCCGTCGAAGAAGCGGCGCATCTCCTCGTGCAGCAGCGAGTGCCGGCGGATGCGCTCGGTGAAGTCGGTCAGCTGCTGCTGGGTCGGCAGGTCACCGTAGATCAGCAGGTAGGAGACCTCCAGGAAGGAGGACTTCTCCGCGAGCTGCTCGATCGGGTAACCCCGGTACCGCAGGATCCCCGCGTCACCGTCGATGTAGGTGATGGCGGACGAGCAGGCCGCGGTGTTGACGAAACCGGGGTCGTACGTCGTCATCCCGGTTTCCTTCAGCAGCTTGCCCACCCCGATGCCGGCGGGGCCCTCGACCGCGGATTGCACCGGCATCGAAAGCTGCCCACCGGGGTGATCGAGCTTGACTTCCGTCATGTTTCCCTCGCTTCGCCGGCAGATCTGCGTTGAATTGCCTTCGCTTTTACCGTAATCACGGTCGAGGTGACACCGCCCGTCGTGGTTCGGCGGTGAGGCATGCGTCACCCGTTTCCCGACCAGCGAGCCGAGAAACCCGCGCAATCCGGACGCGCAACCGCCAATCAGCCCCACCCCACCGCACCCCGCTGCCCCGCGCCACACCGCGCCGCCCAGCGCCGCCCAGCGCCGCGCACGTCGCCGCGCACGTCGATCATGAGGTTTGCGGCTGCGGAAAGCGCATTCCAGGGCAGTAACCTCATGATCGACCCTGGGGAGGGTGCGGGAGGACTGCGCGGGGGCGCCGGAGCGCGGGGCGCGGGGCGCGGCAGCGCGGGGCGCGGCAGCGCGGGGCGCGGCAGCGCGGGGGCGCGGGGGCGCGGGCCGGGTCGGGCAGCGCCCGGGCGCGGGCCGGGTGGGGCAGGTGGGGCGGGGTGGGTGGGTGGGGGTGGGTGGAGTCAGGTGAGGGTCAGGCGGAGGAGGGTGTTGTCGCCGGTGACGCGGTAGACGGCGAGGCGGTTGGCGCCCGCGTGGAAGAGGCGGTCGTCGGCGAGCAGGGCGGCGAACCGGCGTCCGCCGGCGTCGCGGGGGACCACGGGGACGACCGCGCCGATCCGGCCGTTGACGGCGATCGCCAGGAGCGTGCCGTCGGGTACCTCGTCCGGCACGTCGCCCCAGACGGCGGCCGGCAGCCGCCCCGTGTCCGGGTCCACCGCGTCGTACGCGGCCAGGTCGGCGACCTCAGCGGTGCCGCCCGCCGGGCGGTCGCCGACGGCGGTGCCCACCAGCGGGTGGGGCGCGGGTGGCGGGAGCGGGGCCGGTACGCCGCCGGCGACGGGGGTCGGCTGGCCGGGACGGTCGTAGAAGACCTTGCCCGCCTCCGTACGCGGGGCCTGCCGGGCGGAGCGGCCGTCGACCGGCCACGGGAGCCGGATGGCCGCCTCGTCGGCGATGGTGGGCAGCAGGTCGACGTGCTGCCAGTTCCGGTCGTCGACGCGCCCGGCACGCTGGCCGGGGGTCTTGACGAAGGTCGGCACCCAGGCGACCTCGGCGGGGGCGGTGCGGATGGCGTCCATGCCCCGGCCCTGGGCGCCCGGGGTGAAGCTGACGCCGTGATCCGCGGTCACCACCAGCAGGGCCTGGTCGTAGAGGCCGGTGGAGCGCAGGGTACGCAGGGTCTGGCCGATCAACCGGTCGGTGTAGCCGAGCTGCGCCAGGTGCCGCCCACGGGCCAGCTCCACCCAGCCGGCGCCGTCGTTCGGCAGGTCCTCCGGGGCGTCGTAGCGCGCCCCCGACGGCAGGTACGCCCACGGCGAGTGCGGCATCAGCAGGTGCAGGAAGTGCAGGGTGGGCCGGGCCGCCGGCCGCAGCCCGGCGAGGAAGCTGGTGAAGCGGGCCGGCTGGTTGTCGTCCAGGCTGTCCCAGCGGAACTTCGGATCCGCCGGCACCGGCTCGGCGGCGTCGATGCCCGCCTCCTCGGCGGTGGGTTCGCGGTACGAGTCCTCCGGGTCGACGCGGCTGTCGACCGGCGCGGTGAGCTGGCGCAGCAGCCCGCCGGCCTGCCGGACGAGCACGCCCATGCCCTGTTCCGGGGCGACCGGCTGCTCGCAGCGGCTGGGCGGGCAGAGCCGGGTGATGCTCTCCTCGGCGCGCACGTCGTACAGGCCGCCGAAGGCGGTGAAGAGGTTGTCCGGGTGCTGCGAGTAGTGCGGCGCCACCGCGCGCTGCGGGTAGCGGCCGGTGAGCATCGCCGGCAGCGCGTAGGGCGTCCAGCCGCTGACGCCGGTGGCGTTGCGGTACCAGGTGGAGCCGCCGGCCAGCTCCGCGAAGTGCGGGAACCGGGCGGCGTCGATCCGCCCGTCGGGACCGAGCAGGGACACCAGGGGCAGCTCGTCGAGGACCAGCACGACCACCGGCGGGTGGTTGCCGGGCCCGGCCACCCCGGCGGCGCCACCCTCGCTCCGGGGCAGCACCACGGTGGAGGTGGGCGAGACGAACACGAACAGCCCCACGAACAGCAGCGGCCCGGCCGCGGCCAGCCGCAGCGCCCGGCCGGGCGCGCGCCACCGCCGGTGCGCGGCGGCCCCGGCGGCGCCCGCGACCGCGGCGAGCAACAGCAGCGGTACGCCCCGCAGCGGCGTGCCGTGCCGGCCGACCTGCACGGCCAGCGCGGCGAGCAGCAGGCCGACCAGCAGGGTGTGGGTCGCCGAGCGGGCGGCGTGCCCGGCCAGCCGGGACAGCGCGCCGAGCAGCGCCAGGGCGGCGGTGGGCACCAGCGCGACCAGTGCCACCAGCAGGAGGATCTCCCGGCGCCCGGCGCGGTGGAACAGGAAGAAGTCGGGGCTGCGCCCGAGGACGTCCAGCAGCGGCTGGGTGACCACGAGCCCGACCAGCCCCGCCACCTCGGCCAGCCGGCCCAGCTCAGCCCGCCACCCGACCCGGCTGGCTCGGCCGGCCCGCGCAGCCGGGTCGCTGCGGCCACTGTGGCCGGCCGGGGCGGCGGGACCGGGCTCGCCTGCCCGGTCGCCGGGATCGCACTGGCCGGCCGGGGCGGCGGGACCGGGCTGGCGTGCCGGGCCGGGTGTCGGCGGCGAAGCGGGCGGGTCGGGGATCGGCTCAGCCACCCACGACCGCCGCGTAGAGCGTCCGGGTGCCGGAGGGCAGGTCGAGTCGCCGCGTGATCCGGCAGCGCGCGGCGAGCAGCCGCTCGAACTCGGCCGGCCGGTAGTCGGGGAAGAGCCCCTCGGGCTTGTTGGCCAGCAGCCGCCGGGCCATCGGGTCCCCGGGGTGGACGAACTCCACCACCAGGCGGGCGCCGGGGGCGGCGAGCCCGACCAGCCAGTCCAGCACCTCGGGCAGCGGCACGTTGCGCCCGATCGCCAGGTGGTGCACGACGGCCAGGGCGAGGATCGCGTCGGCGTCGGCCCGGTCGGCGAACGAGGCCCGTTCGACGCCGCGCCAGCCGCCGCCGGGCGACGGGTCGGCGAGGTCCATCACCAGGGGCAGGATCCGCCGCTCCCCCGCCGCGCGCAGGTCCCGGTAGAGCCCGTCCACCACGCCCGGGTCCTGCTCGACGGCGACGACGTAGTCGGCGTGCCGGGCGGCGAGGCGGGCGTACCGGCCGTCGTTGGCGCCCAGGTCCAGCGCCAGTCGGGGCCGGGGCCCGTCGGCCAGCGCCCCGGTGACGAAGCGTTCCTTCGCGGCCCGGTCGTCGGCCGTGTACGCGCAGGTGCGCTGGTAGTCCACCCAGTGGCTGGCCGCCTGGCGGGGCTCCAGCCGCCGGACGAGCTTCTCGATCCCCCGTACGGTGGCCAGCGCCAGCTCACGGGAGTAGCCGGCCGCCCGTAGCTGGGAGCGGACGTCGGTGGTGCTGGCCCGGGCGTTGCGCCGCTGCATCGCGTCGTGCAGGTGCACGTGGGTGGGCACGCCGGGCAGCAGCCGCCGGGCGCCGCCGAACAGCCGGCGCATCTGGTCGGGCTCGATGCCGTCGACCCGGGCGCGCAGCCACGGCTGGAAGTCCAGCCCGAGGTGGGCGCCGAGCAGCAGCGGGTAGAGCAGCGTCTGGCAGAACTGCCGGTACCCGGCCCAGGGCTCGCCCTCGCGCGCCGGGGTGAACGAGCCGACGTCGATGAACACCGGTTCGGCGCCCCGCCACTGGAGGTTGTAGGCCGAGCCGTCCTTCGTCGTGAAGCCGGCCGGCAGGGCGGCGCGCAGGATCTCCAGGTGCAGCAGCGCGGCGTCGCGCAGCATGGCGAAGGACCACTCGTACGGGTGGGAGACGAACGGGATGCGCTCGTGGCGCAGGACGGCGGCCCACCGGTCGACCGACGGCACGGCCGGCGACTCGACCGCCTCGGTGCCGCACACCTTGCCGGCGGCGAGCAGCGGCGGGAAGAACGCGCTGGCGCTCAGCGCGCGCCACTCGCCGGCGGCCTGCTCGTCGAGCCCGCGCAGCACGTCGCCATCGAGGTGGAAGACCCGGTTGGCGGGGTCGCGGAAGGAACCTGGCTCGGCGCGCAGGCCGGTGCGGGAGTTCGCCATGGGCCGGGGTCAGCGCTGGTCGGTGGGCTGACGGCGGAACCGGTCGACCAGTCGCCGCCAGTAGAGCTTGGCCGCCACCGCGGCGCCGGCCACCCCGCCGACCACCGCCTGCACGATCAGGCTGCCGGACCCCGCGTCCAGGTAGGCCAGGTGTTCCACCGACCGCTCCTTCCCTCGCGTCTCGAGATCGGCGTACGCGGACAGGACCCCCTTGGGGGATTTGCCCGGAAAGCCGGAGTTGTCTGACACGCTACGCCGATCGTCCGGCTCGTGCGGCCACACCCCGGCACTCCGGCCCAGTGTCCGTTTCGTTCAAGACCACCGCCGCCGACGGCCCTACCGTGGGGGCCATGACACCGACGCTCGATCTCATCGGCCTGGTCAGCACCGACCTGCCCCGCTCGCTCGCCTTCTACCGGCGGCTGGGCCTCGACGTCCCGGCCGACGCTGGCGCCGCGCCGCACGTGGAGGTCGCCCTGCCCGGCGGCCTGCGGCTGGCATGGGACACCGTCGAGACCATCCGCGCGTTCGACCCGGACTTCACGCCTAGAAGCGGCGGCGGGGCCAGCCTCGCCTTCCGCTGCGCCGACCCGGCGGAGGTCGACCGGCTCTACGCGGACCTGGTCGCCGAGGGCCACGAGGGTCACCTGCCCCCGTGGGACGCCTACTGGGGCCAGCGGTACGCGGTGGTGCGTGACCCCGACGGCAACGGCGTGGACCTGTTCGCCCCGCTCCCCCGGAGCTGAACACGCGCCGGCGTCGTCGGACATCGCAGTCGCCGGAGCAACGTCGGTCAGGCGATGAACCGCACCTCCGGGAAGGCCGGATCCGGGTTGGCGAGCAGGCGCTGCCGACGACGGCGCAGGTGCAGGTCGAAGAAGGCGAGTGGGTACGCCTGCTGGATGCGTACCGCCCGGGTCGGGTCGAGGGTGCCGATCCAGCCCCGCAGCCGCTCCTCGCTCATCCCGATGATCGTCGCCAGTTGCGGGATCAGCCACTGGTGGTCGCAGTACGACCCGTGGGCCGCGCCTTCGGCGTGCACGTTGAGGCGCCACCCACGCAGGTGCGACCAGAACTCCTCGACGCTCGGCTCGGTGGCCCGGCTGAAGTCGGCGGTCATCAGCATGAACGGCGGTCGAGGTCGGTGACCGGCGGGGCCGATTCCATCGGGCCGTCGAGGCTGAGCCCGGCCCGCACACGCTGGTCGGCGTTCATGACGAGGGCGGTCGCGGTCGCGCCCTTCGACCAGCCGAACATGCCGATGCGCCGTAGGTCGAGCGCGGCACCCAGGCCGGCCGGCAGTGGACGGCACTCGGCGTCGGGGTTACGGCCGGCGGCGAGGTCCTCGATGCGGTCGATGACGAACCGGACGTCGTGGGCGGAGTCCCATGGCGTGAACGACATGTCGTTGTCGGGGACGGTGAGTCGGCCATCGGGGAACTCGCCGTACGAGTCGTACGTGTGATCCACCGTGACGACGGCGTAGCCGTGGCTGGCGAGTTCCTGGACCACGATGGTGGTCTCCGATCGGTGACCATTGTTGCCGTGGGAGAACACGACCACGGGCAGCCGGCCGGGTGCCCGCAGTGCCGGAGCTCCCTCGTGACCGACCGTGAGGGGCGCCGCCGCGACGTCGGCGTCGAAGTCGCTGGACACGAGCAGCGCGCGCGTCGGCGCGTCAGGCAGCCACTGCGCCAGGGGGTGACGCCGGGCGTCCCCGGTGGCGGGGTACCAGACACCGGCCATCAGTTCGCGGTGGCGCCCCGGGCCGGCGACCGGGTCCGGGCGGGACCTGTCCACGAGGTGCAGCGCCACGGTGCCCACCGCGTGCGGCCCGGTGGGTCGGGGCAGCGTGAGCCGCGGCTGGCCGGGCGTTGCGCCTGCCGGGGCGGCCCACCCTCGGCCGGTGCCGGCGAACGGGACGGCCGCACCGGTGGCGAGCGTGGCTGCGAGCAGCTGTCGGCGGGTCAGTGCGGTGGTCATCGTTCCTCCGGGGTGTCGGTGTCCTCGACTCGCGCGATGAGGGCCTTCAGAGGCGGCCCTTGGTGCACCTCGTCGTCGTGGTCGGCGACCGGCGCGAAGCCGCGTCCGCCCACCAGGTGCCAGCGGGATCGCCGACGACGGGAATCGCCCCTGAAGTCATGCCAACAGGTTTCCATAACAAACCTGTTGGCGATAGCCCTCCACATGCTCGTATCGATGCACGATTCGGCGCCGCTCGGGAGCCGGGACGGCGACGCTGTGCCGTGGCCACCGGTCGAGATGTTCCGACACGATCGCCGGGCGTTCAGGAAACGACCCCGCTCAGCGAGGCAGCAGGGCGGTCGGCGGCACCCCGGCCAGGTCCCGCACGTCCCGGGTGAGATGGGCCTGGTCGGCATAGCCACAGCGGGCCGCCACCTCGGCCAGCGGCGTGCCGGCGCGGGCCAGCGCCAGCGCCCGCCCCATCCGCAGGATCCGGGCCAGCGTCTTCGGGCCGTACCCGAACAGGTCCCGGCAGCGGCGGTGCAGCCCGCGCGGGTCGAGGCCGGTGGCGGCGGCGGTCGCGGTCACGGTGGCGCCGGCGGCCAGCGCGGCGGCGACCCGGGCCCCGAGCGGATCGGGCCCGCCGGCGGCGCCCAGCCGCCGTACGGCGATCTCCGTCAGCGCGGCGGCCGGGGCGGCCTCCACCCGCCGGGCCAGCCGGGCGGCCTCCCGCTCGCCCCACAGGTCGGCCAGGGCGACCCTGCGGTCGCGCAGCTCGACGGCCGGTACGCCGAGCACGGCGGGCCCGGTGCCCGGCGGGAACCGCAGCCCCACCCAGCGCTCCGCCGGACCGCCGCCGCTGAGGTGCGCCCTGCGGTCCGGCCCGGCCACCAGCAGCCCGACGCGGCTCGACCAGAGCAGGTCGACGCAGCCGTCGGGGAGCACCCGGGTCGGGGCGGCGCCCGCCGTCGTGGCGCTGGTCCAGAGCACCGCGCCGGCGAACCCGGCCGGACGTTCCCGGTACATGCCGCCCAGCCTGCCACGGCCGGGCTAGCCTCCGGGTGTGCGATGGTCGGTGCTGGACGCTCCCCTCGACTCCTCCGGACGCGGCCGGGGCGAGCACCGGGCACCCGCCGCGCTGCGGTCCGCCGGGCTGCTGGGCCGGCTGGGCGTGGCCGACGCCGGCGCGGTGGACGCCCTGATCACCGACCCGGTACGGGATCCGGAGACCGGGGTGATCGGCGTCGACCAGCTGCGCCGCGCCGCCCGGGCGATCGCCGTACGGGTGACGACGCTGGTCGGCACCGGGCGCCACCCGCTGGTGCTCGGCGGCGACTGCGCGATTCTGCCGGGCATCCTCCAGGGGCTTCCCGCCAGCTTCGACCTGTGGTTCCTCGACGCCCACCTCGACTTCGAGGACGGCCGCACCTCGCCCACGGGCGAGGCGGCCGACATGGACCTGTCGATCGTCACCGACCACGGCCCGGCGGGGGTCCTCGACCGGGAGGGACCGCTGGTCGACCCCGACCAGGTGCACGTGCTCGGCCACCGGCCGCTCGACCGGGCCGTGGACGGCCGGGAGGCCTCCCGGCTCGACCCGGCCGTGCACCTGGTGCCGGCCACCCGGCTGCGGGGCACCGACGCGGCGGAGCAGGGCCGGGACCTCGCGGTCGGTACGACGCCGGCCTGGCTGCATCTCGACCTCGACGTGCTCGACCCGCTCGTGCTCCCGGCGGTCAGCTACCCGGAGCCCGACGGACTGGACTGGGCCGACCTGATCGCGCTGGCCCGGCCCCTGGTGCGCTCGGGCCGGCTGATCGGGATGAGCGTCACCGACTTCAACGCCGACGAGGACCCGGACGGGCGGCACGCGGAACGCGTCGGGCAGGCCCTCGCCGAACTGCTGGCCGACTGAACGCGCCCGTCGGTCGCCGCGGTGACGGCCGGCTGCGGCGCCCCGGACGCGACCGACACGGAACTCCGGGACGCGGGCGAGCGGCGCGCCGGCGGTCCCGGGGACGGGCGTGCGGGCTCAGGCGTCGGTGGTGGCGCCCGGCAGCCGGACGGTGAACACCGTACGCCCCGGCCGGCTGTCCAGCCCGACCGAGCCGTGGTGGGCCTCCACCACGGCGGCCACGATCGCCAGCCCCAGGCCCGTACTGCCGTGCGCCCGGGACCGGGAGCTGTCGCCCCGGGAGAAGCGTTCGAACACCTCGGCCCGCAGCGCCGGCGGCACCCCGGGCCCGTCGTCGGCGACGGCGAGCACGGCGGCGGCGGCGGTCACCCGCAGGGTGGTGGTGACCGTGGTGCCGGGCGGGGTGTGCACGCGGGCGTTGGCCAGCAGGTTCGCCAGCACCTGGTGCAGCCGGGCCGGGTCGCCGGGGACCCGGACGAGCACGTCCGGCAGGTCGAGGCGCCAGCGGTGCTCCGGCCCCGCCACGTGGGCGTCGTCGACCGCGTCCACCGTCAGGGCGGACAGGTCCACCGGCTCGACCGCGAGGGGGCGGCCCGAGTCGAGCCGGGCGAGCAGCAGCAGGTCGTCCACGAGGCTGGTCATCCGGGCGCTCTCGGACTCGACCCGGCGCAGCGCGTGGGCCACGTCGGGCGGCACCTCGTCCCGGCCCCGCCGGGCGACCTCGGCGTACCCCCGGATGGCCGCCAGCGGGGTGCGCAGCTCGTGGCTGGCGTCGGCGACGAACTGGCGTACCCGGGTCTCGCTGGCCTGGCGGGCGGCGAGCGCGGCGCCGACGTGCCCCAGCATCCGGTTGAGCGCCGCGCCCACCTGCCCGACCTCGGTGCGCGGGTCGGTGTCGGCTTGCGGGACCCGCACCGACAGCGCCACCTCGCCGCGGTCCAGGGGCAGCTCGCTGACCCGGCCGGCGGTGGCGGCGACCCGGCGCAGCGGGCGCAGGGTCGCCCGCACGATCAGGGCACCCGCCCCACCGGCGACCAGCAGCCCCGCGGCGGCCACGCCGACCTGCGCGGCGACCAGCCACCACACGGTCTCCGACACTCCCGACAGCGGCAGACCCAGCACCCGCACGGTCCCGCCCGGAAGCTGGCGTGCCACCACCCGGTAGTCGCCGCGCCCGCCCAGCTCCCGGGTGCGGGGCCGGCCGTCCGTGGGCAGGTCCGCGAGCTCGGCCAGGTCCTCGGCGGGGACGGCCTGTTCCGCCCTGCCCGCCAGGATCCAGGCCCGTACGACCCGGCCGTCGACCACCTCGGCGGCGACGGTCCCCGGCGGCAGGCCCCGGGGGATCCGCGCGTCCGGCCCGCCGGTGCCGCCGCGCGGCCACTCGACGGGCGCTGGCCCGCCCCACCCGGGGGCGGCGCGCATCGGCGCCAACTGCTCGTCGACCCGGTCGATCAGGAAATGTCGCAACGCGACCGTGGTGATCCCGCCGATGGCGACGCTGACCAGGGCCAGCAGGGCGACCAGGATGAGCACCAGGCGGGTCCGCAGCGACAGCCCGGCCAGCCGGCGGCGCAGCCGGCCGGCGGGGCGCTCACTCCGCCGGTCGAAGGACATACCCCGCGCCGCGCAGCGTGTGGATCATCGGCTTGCGGCCCGCGTCGATCTTCTTCCGCAGGTACGAGATGTACAGCTCCACCACGTTGGCCTGACCGCCGAAGTCGTAGTGCCAGACCCGGTCGAGGATCTGCGCCTTGCTGAGCACCCGGCGCGGGTTGCGCATGAGGTAACGCAGCAGCTCGAACTCGGTGGCGGTGAGCGTGATGGGGCAGCCGTCGCGGGACACCTCGTGGCTGTCCTCGTCGAGGCTGAGGTCGCCGACGGTGAGCACGGCGTCCGGGCGGGTGGCGACGGCGAACCCCGAGCGGCGCAGCAGCGCGCGCAGGCGGGCGACGACCTCCTCCAGGCTGAACGGCTTGGTGACGTAGTCGTCGCCGCCGGCGGTCAGCCCGGCGATCCGTTCCTCCACCGCGTCCCGGGCGGTCAGGAAGAGCACCGGCACCGTGGGATCCTGCTCGCGCAGCCGGCGCAGCACCTGGAAGCCGTCCAGGTCGGGCAGCATCACGTCGAGCACCACGGCGTCCGGCTGGAACTGCCGCGCCGCGTTCAGCGCCGACGTGCCGTCGCCCGCCGTGCGCACCTGCCAACCCTCGTAGCGCAGCGCCATCGACAGCAGGTCGGCCAGGGTCGGCTCGTCGTCGACCACCAGCACCCGCACCGGTTCCCCGCCGGGGCGGCGCAGCTCCACGCGGCCCGCTCCGGTGCGCCCGTCCGTCACCATGGCCCCCATCGTGCGCCGGCCCGCTGGGCCCGACTTGTGCGCCACCTGTGCCCCACCTGTGCGTCGCCCCGACCCGCTCACCGTCGGGCGGCCAGGTGCCCGACGCGCGTACTCACTCGGTCATGCCGACCGGGTAGGTGTGCACGAAACGCATAGTCCAGGTGCCGTCGGCAGCGGGATGCTCGCGCCGGTAGAGGTGGTCCGGCCCGCCGGCCGGGGCCGGACCCGCGCCGTCGGGGTGACGCAGGATCCAGTGCGCCGGCGGGGCGCCGTCGGGCTCGGCGGGCACCGGCCGCACCAGGTCGTGGGCCGGGCCACCGACGAAGCGTACGGTCACCTCGCTCATCCGCGCGCCCGCCCTCCCGCGTACCGCCCGACATCCGGCCCTGGCTCGCAAGCTACCGCAGCGGGAGGCGGCCCGCCCCGAACCGGCAGCGGTTTGCCCTGATCGGAGCCCGGGTACCGCAGCGTTGGCGCGCCGTCGCGGGACGGGCCACGAGGCACAGGGAGCAGTCGATGAGAACGCTGGACGGGCGATACCGGCTCGAACAGCGCATCGGCATCGGCGGCATGTCGGAGGTCTGGCGGGCCCACGACGCGGTGCTGGACCGGCCGGTCGCGGTGAAGGTCATGTCCCCCGGGCAGGAGGGCCAGGACACCTCGGTGGAGCGCATCCGCGCGGAGGCCCGCTCCGCCGCCCGGCTGGTGCACCCGAACGTGGCGTCCGTGCACGACTTCGGCACCTGCGGGACCGGCCCCGACGGCCAGGTGCCCTACATCGTCATGGAACTGGCCGAGGGCGAGACGCTGGCGGCGCACCTGCGGGCCGGGCCGCTGGACTGGCGCATCGCCGTACGGGTCTGCGCGGAGGTGAGCGCCGCGCTGGCCGCCGCGCACGCGCACGGCATCGTGCACCGCGACGTCAAGCCGGCCAACGTGATCCTGACCCCGGCCGGCGTGAAGGTGCTCGACTTCGGCATCGCCACCCCCTCCGGCACCCCCGACCGGTCCCCGGAGGGGATGGTGGTCGGGACGCCGGCCTACCTCGCCCCGGAGCAGCTGGAACGGGCGCCCGCCACACCCGCCGCCGACATGTACGCCCTCGGCGTCCTGCTCTACTACTGCCTGACCGGTCGGCTGCCGTACCAGGCGGGCACCACGACCCAGCTGCTCGGCGCCCGGCGGCGGCAACCGCCGCAGCCGCTGCCGGAGATCGAGGGGTTGCCGCCGGAGGTGGCCGACCTGTGCGCGTCCTGCCTGGCCGACGACCCGGCGCAGCGACCGTCGAGCCTGATGGCGGCGCTGCTGCTGGCCGAGGCGGTGGACGCCCGGGTGTACGTGCCGCTGCTCCAGTCGGCCGTACCGCGCCAGCGTGTCGGGACGATGTCGCCGTGGACGGAGCGGGCGGCGGCCGAGGTGACCGAGGCGGCCCCCCTGCCCGACTGGTCCACCCAGGCCGGCTGAGCCTCCCCGGCCTTCCCGCCGGGCGCCTGCGGTTTCACGGCCCGGGGGCCGGGTAGCCGGGCGGCTGAGCGACGGGAGGAACGCGATGCCGGAATCGAGCTCCTGGCTGAACGAGACGGCCACCGCGACCGCCGAGGGCGGCCACGTACGCACCGACGACGGGAGCCTCTCCACGGCCCTGGCGTCCCCGCTGGCGCCACACTGCTCGGGGCTGACCCCGGAGCAGCTGCTCGCCGCCGCCTTCGCGTCCTGCCTGCACCACGCGGCGGTGGAGGCGGCGGGCGAGATCACCGACGAGGCGCACACCGTGCAGGTACGCGCGGAGGCGAAGCTCGGACGCGACGACGACGGCCGGTACCGGGCCGACGTGCACGCCTCCATCTCCTCGGCGGGACTGAGCCGGCAGCAGCTCGCCGAGCTGGTGGAGCACGCCGACCGCCTGTGGCCCTTCTCCAGCGGCGACGGCAGCCGGCACCGGTTGACGGTGACCCCGGCGGAGAACGGCCGGCACTGACCGGCGCGCGCGGCGGGACGACGCCGGAGGGCACGGCGCCGGCCCGGACGGCAGCTGCCTCCCGTCGTGCGCGGTCGCGCGAGGTCACGGGGTCCGCGTGGGGCCGCGCGGGGTCGTCCGAGGGCGCGCGGGGTCGCAGGGTCGCCACGGGGACGACCGGTGGTCGTCCGGGCGGCCTGAGGCGACCTCCACCGTTCGGTGGAGGTCCGACCGCGCCCGCGCTTTCCCGACCATGATCGACTCATGACGTGATTAGGCACTCCTTAACGGATATGTACGGAGGATCAGACAAGGGTGGATGGCGGCGTTGCTGCTCTGTCGGGCGTAATCGCCTCGCAGATCGGCGCAAATTGTGGCGCATGCCACCAAGCAGGCCGATGGCAAGACGCGCTCGCCTTTCTAGCCTCGGCGGGTGCACCCCGACGCCCCCATCGACAAGACGCCGACCCAGGATGGACCGTCCGCCCGTACGGACGATCCCGCCTCGACCGAACGGACGATCGGCCGGCATCGCGCCGCGCAGCGGCAGCGGCGCGGTGGCCGTGCCCTGCTCGCCTCGACCCCCGTGCGGGTCGCCCTCGCCACCGGCGTGACCTGCTGCCTCGGCGTGGCCGCGTTCGCCGGCACGCGCGAGGACGCCGACGCCGCCCGGGAACCTGTGGCCGAGGCCCTGGCCGAACGGGCCGTCGACGACGATCGCGCCTCGCGGTCCCTGGACCGGGCCGTCTCCCCCTCGCCCACGCTCAGCCCCAGTCCGACCCCGAAGCCGACCCCCTCGGCCACCCGCAAGGCCCCGCGTAAGCCGGCCCCGCCGCCCCGGCCGCGCCCGGTCGCCGGGCTCACCCAGGCGCAGATGGACAACGCCAAGACCATCGTCGACGTGGGCGTCGAGCTGAAGATGCCCCGCCGCGCGCTGGTCGTCGCCGTGGCGACCGCGATGCAGGAGAGCCGGCTCTACAACCTCGCCAGCGACGTGCTCCCGGAGTCCAGCCGGTACCCGCACCAGGGCAGCGGCGCCGACCACGACTCGGTGGGCCTGTTCCAGCAGCGCCCGAGCAGCGGCTGGGGCACGGTACGCGAGCTGATGCGTCCGACGTACGCCGCGCAGGCCTTCTACGAGGCGCTGCGGAAGGTGCCGGGCTGGCAGCAGATGAGCGTTGCCGGTGCCGCCCAGGCCGTGCAGGTCTCGGCCTTCCCCGACGCGTACGCCCAGCACGAGGAACTGGCCACCACGGTGGTCGCGGCGCTGACCTGACGGCTCCGCGAACCCCACGCGGGCCGGACGGGCGCGGAGGGTCAGCGGATCCCGGCGCGGCCGCCCGGCGGCTCGCTGGGGGCGTCCGCGCCGTTACGGTCCGCGATCCGGGTCGCCGGGACACCGGCCGCGGCGGTCGGCGTCTCGGCGGGGACCGGTTCGACGGTCAGCCCGTCGAGGATCCGGTCGACCCGGGCCTCGCGCCGGCGCCGGGCGAGCAGCGCCTCCTCGAACTCCCGGCGGGCCTGCACCGCCTCGGCGTAGACGCGCTCGCGCAACTGGCGGGCCTCCTCCCGGGCCGCGTCGAGCTCGACCCGCGCCCGCGCCAGCAGGTCCACCGCCTCGCGATCGGCGTCGTACGCGCCGCGCGGGGCCCGGTCGGCGCCGCCCAGGTCCAGTCGCTGGAGCAGCCCGCTCAGCGCCGTCGCCTCGTCACGGATCTCGTCCCACTCCCGCCCCGCCCTCGCGGCGCCCTCCGCGCGGGCGGCGAGCCGGGCCAGCCGGATGCCGATCTCGTCGAGGCAGGAGTCGACCTGCCGCTGGTCGTAGCCGTTCTCAACGACGGAGAACCTCATGCTGTCGCCCCCCAGGCAGCTGGTGTTTCCTTCCCCACCCTGGATCCTCGGCGCTGGGGGCGGCGCCGGAGGGGGATCGGGAAAATTGTTCACCATGCGGACACGCCGAGGGACCGGGCGAGCCGTGCAAGGGCCGGCGGGAACGGCCGCCCGGGTTTCACCGAGGCGGCTCGGGAACGCTCGGGCGCCTCAGGAGCGCTTCGGAAGCACGACCACCCGGCCGAAGAACTCGTCGATCCGGCGCACCACGTCGTTGAAGTCGTCCAGGTCGATCGGCTTGGTCACGTAGGCGTTGGCCTGGAGCGTGTAGCTGCCCACGATGTCCGTGTCGGCGTTGGAGGTGGTCAGCACGACGATCGGGATCGTACGCAGGTCCTCGTCGCCCTTGACCTCGCCGAGCACCTGCCGCCCGTCCATCCGCGGCATGTTCAGGTCGAGCAGGATGACGTCCGGCCGCCGGGCGTCGGTGTGCCGTCCCTCGCGGCGCAGGAACTCCATCGCCTCCTGGCCGTCGCTGACGACGTCGATGACCTTGTCGACGTCGGAGTCCGCGAGTGCCTCCTCGATCATCAGAACGTCACCCGGGTCGTCGTCCACCACCAGGATGCGAACCGGACTCGGGGCGTCTACACCCATCACTACCTGCTTCGGGTCGGTGGAACGGAGAACCGCGGGGCGCTCTGCGCCGGCGGAAATCTAGCCCATCAGCCGGCGGAGCGCGTCGTCGGGTCCGCCCTGCCGGGGTCGTACCGGAGCACCTCCGCCAGCCCGGTCACCTGGAGCACGCGGTCGACCCGGCCGGTGGCGCCCGTAAGCCGCAGCCACCCGCCGTCGGCGGCGACCCGGTTGTCGCCCCGGACGAAGGCGGCGATGCCGGTGGAGTCGCAGAAGGTCAGCTCGGCGAGGTCCACCAGCAGGCGCCGCTCGCCGGCGTCGATCAGCCGGTCGATGGCGGCGTTGAGCTCGGGCGCGGTGCTCAGGTCGAGCTCGCCGGCCAGCCGCAGGCATGTCGCCCCGCCGTCGCGGTCGGCGCACGTGACGGTGAACGTCACCCCTGGTCCCCCTCGCTCCACCGCAGGCGGATGCTTGCAGTGAGGCAAGTATAAGCAGGGGTGCCGGCGGCGACCGCACCGGCGCTCAGCGCACCCCGGCGCCGCCGAGCCTGGCCAGGGACGACCCGGCCGCCCCGAGGAAGCGCGCGGCCCGGGGGAAGTCGCGCAGGACCCGGCCGTAGTGTTCCAGAGTCGACCCCAGCGTGGGAGCCGGCACACCGCGGCTGGTGAGGATCTCCACCAGCCAGTCGACGAACTCGGTGAACAACGTGGCGTCGTCGACGTAGAGCGCGGCGGCCAGGAAGTCCACGATGTAGCCGAGGTCGCTGACCGTCGAGTCCATCTGGCTGGGCGTGTAGTCGCGCGCCCCCGGGTCGCGTTCCCGCAGTTCCGCCAGCGCCCCGTCGATCAGCTCGCCGCGCCGCTTGAGCAGGCTGGTGTACTCGTCGTCGGCCAGGTGGCTCAGCTCCGCCGGCGGGACGCGGCGCAGCGTGCGCTCGTCGGCGATCAGGTCGGCCGCGCTCGGGGCACCGGGTGCCCAGGCGACGCCGAGCTTGCGGGCCCAGCGCCCGTCCGCGCCGAAACCCCGGCCCCCCACCACCACGGGGACGTCCACGCGACGGCACGCCTCGATCATGCGGTGCGCGTGCGGCAGGCGCATCGGCAGCGCGCAGGCGAGCGCGACCGCGTGAGCGTCGTGCCGGTGCAGGTAGGACACCAGGTGCGGGGCGGGAACGCTCGCGCCCAGGAAGGTGACCTGCCAGCCCCGCAGGCGCAGCACCTCGGCGACCAGCCGGGGCGGCAGGGCGTGCCACTCGCCGTCCATGCAGGCCACCACGACCCGCCCGCGCGTCGGGCGCGGGTTCGCGTACGCCGCGACCGCCGCCACCACCCGCTCGCTGATGTGCGTCGCGGCGTGTTCCTGGGCGACGCTCCACTCGTTGCGGGCCCACCGCTCCCCCACCTCGGCCTGTGCCGGCGCGACCAGGTCCAGCAGGACCCGCTCGGCGGGCACGCCCGCCTCGAGCAGACCGACGGCCACCTCGATGGCGGCGTACTCGTCGGCCTCCTGGAGGCAGTCCAGGTATGCCGGCCAGACGCCGGCCGGGAGGATCCCGGCGGTCGGGGCGGCGGTCACGGGTGGGTCCCCCTCAGCTCGGCGGTTCCGCTCGCGTCGGGCACCGCGTGCAGGTGCCGGGGCGTACGCTCACCCGGGCCGGTCGCGCGCAGCGCCAGCACGGCGATGTCGTCGTGGTCGCCGTGGGCCAGCCAGTCGCAGGTCACCTGCTCGACGCGTTCGGCCAGGGCGGGGGCGGGCATCCGCTGGCAGCCGCCCACCGCGTGGATCAGCCGTTCCGTGCCGAACTGCTCGTGGCCACGGCGACCACCGCGCGCCTCGGTCACCCCGTCGCTGTAGAGCAGGCAGGTCTCCCCCGGCTCCAGCCGGACGGTGACCTCGCCGATGCGGGGATCGGGGACCACGCCGACCAGCATGCCCGACAGCGGGACCGGCTCGACCTCGCCGGAGCCGCGCAGCACCAGCGGCGGCAGGTGCCCGCCGCCGGCCATGGTCAGGGTGAGCCCACCCTCGCGGTGCGGGCGGACCACGCCCAGCACCATCGTCGCGAACCGCCCCTGGCCCTGCGCCTGGCTGGTCTCCAGCAGCGCGTCGTTGAGCAGCTTGAGCAGCCGCCCCGGCTGCGACTCGACCCGGTGCAACGCCTGGAGGCACTGCCGGAGCTGGCCGGTGAAGACCGCCGCCTCGACGCCCTTGCCCGAAACGTCGCCGAGGAAGAACACCGAGCCGCCGTCGGCCAGCCGGTGCGAGCCGTAGAAGTCGCCGCCGATGCGCAGGCCCGCCTGGGCCGGCCGGTAGGCGGTGCCCCACTGCACCCCGGTCGCCTCCGCCGGCTCCACGGGCACCAGGCTCGCCTGGAGCGTGTCGGCGACCTCGGCCTGGTCGCGGTAGAGCAGCGCCGTGGTCAGCGCCGCCCCGGCCCGGGCCGCGAAGGCGCGGACCAGGTCCACGTCGGCCTCGTCGTACCAGCGGTCGAGGCGCCGCGCGACCAGCAGCACACCAGCCGGGGCGTCGCGACCGGGCAGCGGCACCACCCGCGCGCAGGACTGCGCCGCGGTCAGCCCCGGCAGCCAGCCGGCCTCCACGGCCTGCTCCACCAGCCAGTCGAGGGTGTGCGGTTCCGCGCCGTCCAGGCCCTCGGTGATCGCTGCCGGCAGGTCGACGGCGGGCAGGACACCGCTGTCGACCATCGGGGCGTCGTCGTCGGTGCGGGCGGCCCGCCACCAGCGTGCCCGCCCGGAACGGGGTGCCAGCACCAGCACCGCCACCTCCGCCAGCGTCGGCACGGCCAGCCGGACGACCGCCGCGGCCGCCCGGTCCGGGTGCAGCGGGTTGCCGAGCTTCTCGCCGACGACCGCCAGGAAGGCCGAGCGGGCCCGCTCGGCGAGCAGCGCGTCGGCGCGGGTGACGCTCTCGGTGACGTCCTCGACGTACCAGCAGCAGCGGGCGGCCGACAGCGGCACCTGGCGCGCGCGCAGCCGACGGCCGTGGTGGGTGAACTCGGCGTCGTCGGCCAGCCCCGCGATGCCGGCCGCCGCGAGCAGCTCACCGGAGGCGACCTCGGGCAGCAGCCGCTCGGCCACCGGGCTGACGTGCCGGACGACGCCCTGTGCGTCACAGACGACGAGGCCCTCGCGGAAGTGTTCGACGATCTCGGACCAGTCGGGTGCCGCGTGCTCCCGGTCGGCCGCGAGCGTGGGCAGGGCGGATGCCGGGCGTGCCGGGGCGCCGGCTCTCCACGCCGTGGCCCGTGCGGCACCCGGTGCGGAGATCCGTCCGTCGCCGGGATCTGAGTCCCGGACGTCGGCAGCAGTCACCAGCTGAGCCCCACTCCTCGTCGACACCCGTCCACCGTGAGGCGGCGCATGTGGTCAAATCTCTGCACCCACCCTACGCCCGTGGGCCGCGAGCGCCACCCGACGCCCGTCGCGTGGGCGGCGTGCGCGTGCCGGGCGGGACCTGCCGGGGGTTGTTACGATCCCCTCACCCTCTGCCCCTCGCAGCCTGCGGAAAGGCGTGATCGTGCTGTCCCGTCGGAGCCAGACCGAGGCGACTCCGTTGAGCATGACCGTCGACCGGTCGGATCCGGCCACCACACATATCCGGGTCGGGGGCGACCTCGCCTACACCACCGCCGGGCCGCTGCGCGCCGAGGTCGACCGGGTGCTCGCGGACGCTCCGGCGACCCTCGTCCTCGACTTCTCCGACCTGCTCTTCATCGACAGCACCGGCCTCGGGGTGATCGTGCACGCGTGGCGCGAGGGGCAGCAGTGCGGCACCGCCCTGCGGCTGCACGCCGTGCCCCGCTTCCTGGGGACGATCCTGGACATGACCGGCGTCACGGGCCTGCTCGACCGGCCGCTCGGCGAGGGCCTGACAGCCCCGGCGGAGGGTGCCGCCGGCACCGCCTGACGCGACCCACCGGCCCCCGGCTTTGCGCGCGGGCCCTCGGCTGAGACCATGGGGACATGCCCGCCCAGCTGTTGACCATCGAGGTGACCCGGCTCGACGCCGGGCGTGCCCGGCTCCGGCTGTCCGGCGAGCTGGACTTCGACACCGCCCCGGAACTCGTCGCCGCCGCCGCGGACCTGCGCCGCGACGGCTACCAGGAGCTTCTGTTCGACCTGAGCGCGGTCAGCCTGTGCGACTCGTCCGGGCTCAGCGCGTTCCTGACCGCCCACCGTGGCGGCACGGGCGCCATCCGGCTCCACGGGGTCGGTCCCCAGCTCCAGCAGCTGCTCGACCGCACCGGCCTGACCGAACTGCTCGCCGTGGAAGGCGCCGCCGACGGCGACGTCCGCCGGGCGGGCTGAGGCCGGGCCTCCCGCCGAGGGGTGGCCCCCGACCCTGGGACCAGGGGCCGGGGGCCGGAGTGAGGATCAGGGCGTGGTGAGCGGTTGCAGCCGGGGCCCGGTCGTCCGCAGCGGTCGCGTCGACGGCGGCTCGGCGTCCTCCGGTGGGCCGGAGTCGGGAGTCTGGAAGAGATAGCGGACGAACACCCCACCCGCCTCGTTGTCGTCCGCTCCGGGCCACTGCCCGATGCAGTCCACCCCGACCACCTCGCGGCCCGAGCCGTCGCCCTCCTCCAACAGCGCCCACAGGCTCACCGGGTAGCAGCGGGTGTCCTCGGGCGAGAGGCGCCAGCGGGCGTACCAGCCGGGTCGGGCGGGAACGATCTCGACGATCCTCTTCATCACGACCTGTCCTTCCGCGTTCTCGGAAGTTCTCCGGTCCGCTGCGATCGTCGGATCCCGTCGGGTGAGCACCCCTCACCCCCGCCGGATGAACCTCCGTCAGGGCCTCCCCGGGCCGAGGGGCGGCGTCCGTTTCGGTGCCGGCGACGACGGGAAGGCGTCGGGCGGAAGCGAGGGAACACCAGCGGAAGCGAGGTGTCACCATGCGCAAGCAGATGGAGGGCGACAACCAGCGCCGCCGCGCGCTGGCCCGCCAGGCCCGCGAGCGCGGCATGCAGGCCAGCGAGACCGGCGCCAGCCTGAGCGCCTCCAAGCAGTTGACCCACCTGGAGCAGGGCAAGCGTGCCGGCCCGCCGCCGGCCGGCAGCCGCCACAAGCCGGACAGCACGCGGGGCGGGCCGGCCCCGCCACCGGCGGGCATGCCGGAGTCCCCCCGCCCGCTGCCCGAGCGGGGGCCGGGCCCGCCGGACGGCACCGCGCTGGGCTACCACGCGCTGGTCGACGACGTCGTCCGCCGTACCGGGGCCGACTTCCGCACCGCCAAGGTGGGCGTCGAGTCGACCGTGCTGGTCCTCGCGTTCGCCCTCGGCGAGGCGGAGCGGCAGCGGCTGCTGGCGGCCGTGCCGAGCAAGCTGCACGACGTCGTACCGGTGGACGGCATCCGGCGCCGGCAGGACCTGGCCGGCTTCCTGGCCGAGGTGGGCCGGATCAGCGGCCGTACGCCGGAACAGGCCCGCTACCACGCCGAGGCGACCGTGGCGGCGCTGGCCGACCACGACGGCGACCTGATCGAGTCGCTGCACGTGCCCGACGGCCTGCGTGACCTGCTGGAGCCGCCGTCCGTCGGCGGCGGGGTGGTCGGCGCGGTCGGTGCGACGCCCCCGCTGAGCGAGGCGGAGCTGCGCGAGGCGCTCGACGGGCTGCCGTACTGGTCCGGCGACGGCGACGCGCTGACCCGGACGGTGGAGCTGCCGGCGGACAACCTGGACCGGGTGCTGGACCGGATCGACCGGCTGCGGCAGGAGACCGGTCGCGGCCCGCGGATCGGCCGCCCGGACCCGGGCACCGCCGTGCTGACCGTACGGTCCCGGCAGGCCGACGCCGTGACCGCGATGGACGTCGACCTCGCCCACGCCGTGGACGACGCGATCGACGAGGCGGGCGCCGGCATGGCGTCCGGCTGACCGGGGCGCGGGCCGGCGGACGACAACCCGCCGGCCCGCCCGGCTCGGCTAGCCTGCCGGGATGGAGCCCTCCGACGCGCCCCGACTGGAGCTGGTCGTCGACCCGGCGCGCCCCACCGGGCGTACGCTCCTCGCCGCCGGCGTCGAGCAGTCCTACGTCGACGTGTCCGACCCCCGCCACCTGCACTTCGAGTACGTACGGCGGATGGCCGCCGTGGTCGACCTGGCGGCCCCGCCCGGCCGTCCATTGGACGTGCTGCACCTCGGTGGCGGCGCGCTGACCCTGCCCCGCTACGTGGCCGCCACCCGGCCCGGCTCGGCGCAACTGGTCGTGGAACGCGATCCGGCCGTGGTCGACCTGGTGGCGCGGGAGCTGCCGGCGTCGCCCGCCGGCGTCGACGTACGGGTGGCCGACGCCCGGGACGCCCTGCGGGGGGCGCCCGCGGCCGGCTACGACCTGGTGCTGGCCGACATCTACCGGGCGGCGCGGATGCCCGCCCACGTACGCAGCGTCGAGTTCGTCACCGAGGTGGCGCGGACGCTGCGTCCCGACGGCGTGCTGGTGGTCAACGTGACCGACCTGCCGCCGCTGGTCCTCGCCCGGGTCCACGCGGCCACCCTGCGGGCCGTGCTCGCCGACGTCTGCCTGGTCGCCGACCGCCGGATGCTGCGCGGGCGACGCTACGGCAACCTGGTCCTCGCCGCGGCGGCGCTCCCCGGGCGGCTGCCGGTGGCCCGGCTGTCCGCCCGGGTCGCCCGGGATCCGGTGCCCGGCGGGGTGCTGCACGGGGCGACCCTGGACGCGTTCGTCGCGGGCGCCCGTCCCGCCACCGACGCCGCCCTCGCCGCGCGCTGAAGCCCCCCGGCCCACCGCCCTCGTCGCGCTGAAGCCCCCGGCCCGGCCGCCCTGTCCGGCGGGAGCGTCAGTCCCGGCGTGCGCGACGGTCCCGCCGCCCGCCCGTGCGCTGCCCGCACCGCAGTCGGCGGCGCGACGAGCGGCACGGCCTGGCCGGGCGACCCCGGCCGGTGCGGGTCAGCGCGCCCGGACGGCCACCTCCGGCGAGGAGCTCTCCAGCGGTACGGCGTTGGCCGGCACCAGGCCGAGCTGCACGGCCGGGCGCGGCAGGGCGGCGTCGAGCATCCAGTCCGCGCCCACCCGGACACGGTTGCCCGGCATCGCCAGCAGGTGGTAGCCGCGGGTGACCGCCTTGGCGGGCAGCCCGGACAGCGACACCTTCAGCGGGTTCGCCGCGGCGTCCTTGCCGCCCAGGTCGACCACCCAGCCCAGGTCGTGGTGCTTGTACGGCCTGCGCCGCCCCTGCCCGTAGGAAGCGGCGATGTTGTGCGCGGCCAGCTTGCCCTGCCGCTGCGCGTGCTGCGCCGTCATGGTGCAGATCTGCCCGGGCCGGGCCAGGTCCGGCACGGCGGCGGCGTCGCCGCACGCGTACACCTCGGGGAAGCCGGGGACGTTGAGGTACTCGTCGACGACGAGGCGGCCCCGCTCGGTGCGCAGTCCCAGCTCGGCGACGAACGGGTCGGGACGCACGCCGACGCACCAGACCAGGGTGCAGGTGGGCACGTAGTCGCCGTCGGTGAGCGTGACCCCGTCGGCGGTGGCCACGGCGACCGAGGTGCCCATCCGCACGTCCACGCCCCGGCGGCGCAGCACCCGGTCGGCGGTGTCCGACATCCGCTTGTCCAGCTCGGGCAGCACCCGGGGCGCGACGTCGAGCAGCATCCACTTCGGACGGATCTTGAGTCGGGGGCGTTGGGAGACCAGTTCGTCGGTGAAGAGCTGCCCGTGCGCGGCCACCTCGGTCCCGGTGTAGCCGGCGCCGACGACCACGAAGGTGGCGCGCGCCTGCTGCTCGGCCGGGTCCTCGGTCTGCTCGGCCAGCTCGATCTGACGGATGACGTGGTCGTGCAGGTAGAGTGCCTCGGGCAGGCCACGGAAGCCGTGGGCGTACTCGGTGACGCCGGGGATCGGCAGCAGCTTGTTGACGCTGCCGACGGCCAGCACCAGCCGGTCGTACGCGATCCGGTTGCGGTCGCCCTCCGGCTGCGTGAAGCCGACCCAGCGGTTCTGCAGGTCGACGTGGTCGGCCTCGCCGATCAGCACCCGCACCCCGTCGAGCGTCCCGGTCAGCGGCACGGAGATCCGCCGGGGCTCCACCACGCCGGCGGCCACCTCGGGCAGCAGCGGCAGGTAGAGGAAGTAGTCGGTGGAGTTCAGCACCACGATCTCGGCCCGGCCCCGGGCCAGCCGGCTCAACGTCTTCGCCGCGTGGTAACCGGCGAACCCGGCCCCCACGATCACCACACGAGGTTTCGTCATTGCGGCCCCGTTCCCACCCGGCAGCGGGACAAACGTGGCGACACGGACGAATCAACACTCGGCCAGTCGGACATGCCCGCTCCGCCCGACGGCCTCGACCTCCCAGCAGCGCCCGAAGGCCCGCACCCGCTCGGCCGCGATCCGCCCCGATCTCGGGTGGGATGTCGGGGTCGAGGACCAGCCGACCGGCCACCGGGTTCACGCCGAGCATCGCCCGGGCCAGGGCCGCAGGAGAGGGTGCGGATCCCCCAGCCGGTGAACATGTCGTCGGCCATCAGCTGCCGCACCACCGTACCGGCGCGCTCCGGCGGCACGATGCCGCTCCACAGCAGGTGGCCCATGTTGGAGGTCTTCGCCCCCGTCGCCGACGTACCGCAGCCGGGTGTCCAGGTGCACCAGGGCCGCCGATGCTGCCGAGGGGGCACGTCCCCACAGGGGTCGGAGTACATGAAGGTCGGGCTGCTGAGCACGGCGATGGAGTCCGGGCCGAGAGCCGACAGCGGCGGACTTGCGACACGCGGCTGTGCGGTTGCCGACAGTGACGCCCCCGGCGGCGGCGCACGCTGCTTGCCGACCCGACCCTCGTCACCAGGAGGAAAGATGCGACTCCGTTCGCTCGCCGCCGCCGCGCTGACCGCCGTGCTGGCCGCCGGCGCACTCGCCGCGGCCGGCCCGGCCGCGGCGGCCACCGCCGACCGGTGGGGCTTCGCCTACGTCAAGGACCCGACCGTGCCGGCCTGGACGGTGCTCGACACGACCCGCCAGTGGGGCAGCTGGAAGACCGCCTTTCCCGCCGCCTGGGCGCAGGGCGGCAAGCTCGCCCCGGGCCGGTTCCAGGTGCGCTTCCCGCAGATCGGCGCCGGAGCGCGGGGGGTGCCGCACGTGACGCCGGTCAACCGCACCGGCCACTACTGCGAGGTCGTCCGCTGGTTCTCCTCCGGCGCCGACCAGATCGTCGACGTGCAGTGCCACAAGCCGGGCGGGGACCGCGACGACACCCCGTTCACCGTCCTGTGGACCACCAGCAGCGGGGTGCTGCCGGCGGGCACCTCCCACGCATACGTGCAGCAGGCCGGTGGGGCGCTGGTCCAGTCGTACAACTCGACGGGGGCGGCCAACGGCCTCGGTCCGCTGGGGGTCGGGCAGTGGGCGGTGAAGCTCCCGGGCGTCGGGCTCGCCGGCGCGCTGGCCGGCGACGTGCAGGTCACCGCCGTGCAGCCGAACGCGGCGCCGCGCCGTTGCAAGATCGACAGCTGGTCCGCCGCCGGGACCGACGTGGCCGCGAACGTGGCCTGCTTCGACCAGGCGGGCGCGCCTGCGGCCACCGACTTCGTCCTGTCCTACCACCGTCGGCGGGCGGTGGTCGGCTCGCTCGCCCCGCCGTCGCGCTTCGGCTACCTGGGCACCGCGGTCGGCGGGCCGACCAACGACAACTCGGTGCTCGGCGTCGGCGCCAACACGGTGGCCGCGATCGCCCCCGCCGGCCGCTACCTGGCGAAGTTCCCGCAGCTCGGGGTCAGCCAGACGCACGCGCAGGTCGTGGCGCAGGGTGCCGGGTCGAACTACTGTCATCTGACCCAGCCCTGGTCCACCGGCCTCGACGTGGAGGTGGACGTGCTCTGCTTCGACAACGCCGGGGTGACCACCCCGCACCGGTTCCTGGCCACCTTCACCTCCCGCGTCTGAGGCGGCCACGCCGACCGGCCGCGGCGGGCGCCTCACCCGGGGCGGGTGGGTCCGACCCACCCGCCCCGGCGGTCGGTGGCGGTCACGACGGGCCGCCACCGGCGGGCGCCGGGGCGGTGATCGCCCACCGTTCGTGGTCGCGCCACGCCCCGTCGACGAACAGGTAGTCCGGCGAGTAGCCCTCCAGCCGGAATCCGAGCTTGCGCGCCACCCGGCGCGACGGCTCGTTGCCCGGCTGGATGTTCGCCTCCAGCCGGTGCAGGCCGAGCGCGTCGAAGGCGTGCCGGACCACCAGGCCGATGCCGGCGGAGGCGTGCCCGGTGCCGTTGAAGGGCAGGAAGGCGGCGTAGCCGAGGTACCCGCCGCGCAGCGCGCCCATCAGGATCCCGCTGATGTTCACGTAGCCGGCCAACGCGCCCGAGTCCCGGTCGCAGATCAGGTATCCGGCATGGTCCCGGCGGCGGATCTTGCGCAGGTACGCGGCGTACCGCGCCGGGTCGTCGGGCGCGGCCAGCCAGGGGTGGTGCAGGTCGCGGCTGCGCCGAGCCGCCGCGACGAACTCGGCCTCGTCGCCCGGGCGGGGCGGGCGGATGCCGACCGGCCCCGCCGTACGCAGATATCTCACGGCGAACCACTGTCGCGGCGGGCACCGCCGTTGTCCAGCGCGTTGCGGGCGCGACCCGGCACTCACTGTCCCGCGGGCCGGTCCGCCTCGCCGTCGACCGGCTCCAGCGTGTAGTGGATGGTCTGGGCGACGATCCAGCCCTGCTCGATGAGGAACAAGTCCGCCCCGTCGCAGACCCGTACGCCCTCGATCCGCGCCGTCCACTCCAGGAACGCCATCCGGCCCTCGACCATCCGGTTCGTGTACACGTACCGGGCGCCGGGCAGCTCGTCCTCCAGCCACCGGGCCAGCTCGCGCACCCCCTCGTGCCCGCGGAACACGCCCCGGCGTTCCAGGACCACGCACGACGGCGACACGTTGCGCGCCACGTCCTCCGCGAACCGGTGCTCGCCGGCCAGCCGCAGGTGGTCCTCGAACACCTCCCGCGCCGACCGCGACCGCAGGGCCTCGTCCGTCACGTCGCCTCCATCCGGTCCGAGAGTCGGTGTCACGTCCCCGTCCCCCGCCCTCACAGCGGGCCCGGGTACGGCTGCTCGGCCGGCATCGGCACCCGCAGGAAGGTGGCCCCGCGCAGGTCCAGCCAGGCGTACTCGGGCGAGCGGACCAGCCGCAGCATCACCTCGGCGCAGTTCGGACAGCGGGCGACGAGGCCGGGCGCGTGCGGGTAAACCCGCAGGCCGGCCAGCGGGCCCGTCATGCCGCAGTGCGCGCACCGCCCGGCGGCGGTGCTCAGGTCGACGGCGAACAGCTCCCGTAGCGGGCCGTCGAGCATGTTGCCGTCCAGGTACGACGTGTCGGTCATCGGGCGTTCCTCCTCGACGCTCAGCCGGTGGGGCCGAACCGTTCGGTCCTCACCCGGCGGCTCTGGTGGCCCAGCCCGACGAGCAGGTCCGCCGCCGTCTCCACGAACCCGGTCGGGCCGCAGACGTAGCAGAGGGGTTCCAGCTCCGGCGGCCAGCCGTGGCTGTCGACGTCGGCCAGCCCGATCCGGTGCGGCTCGCCCCGCCAGCCCGGCGGGGCCTCGCGGGTGTACACGTAGGCGACGTCGAGGCCCCGGTCGTCGCGGACCCGGCGGCGCAGCTCGTCGGCGTAGATCACGTCGGCCGGGGTGCGCACCGAGTAGAGCAGCCGGAACGGCACCCGGCTGCCGGCGACGTGGCGGGCGCGGACCATCGCCATCAGCGGCACCACGCCCGAGCCGCCGGCGACAAGCAGCACCGGTGCGGTCTCCTCCGGATGCCAGACGAACCAGCCGCCGACCGGGCCGCGCACCTCCACCGGGTCGCCCTCGGCGTAGACGTCGACCAGGTACGGCGACACCTCGCCGTCGGGCACCCGCTGCACGGTCAGCGCGATCCGGTCGGCCTCGGCCGGGCCGGCCAACGAGTACGACCGGGCCGCCTGGTAGCCGTCGGGGGCGGTCAGCCGCACGTCGACGTGCTGCCCGGGCAGGTGCCCCGGCCAGCCGGGCGCCTCCAGCACCAGGGTGTGCGCGGTCGGCGTCTGCGCCCGGCGCTCGCGCAGCCGGGCCACCCGCCAGCGCAGGGGGGCGGTCAATCGCCCTGGTACCGCTGCTCACGCCACGGGTCCCCGTAGTCGTGGTAGCCGGCGGTCTCCCAGAATCCGGGCTGGTCCTGCGTGGTGAGGCGGATGCCGCGCACCCACTTGGCGGACTTCCAGAAGTAGAGGTGCGGCACGAGCAGCCGGGCCGGGCCGCCGTGCTCGGCCGGCAGCGGTCCGCCGTCGTAGCGGTGCGCGATCCAGGCCCGCCCGCCGCGCAGGTCGGCCAGCGGCAGGTTCGTGGTGTAGCCGCCGTACGAGTGGGCCTGCGCGTACCGGGCGCCGGTGTCGACGCCCTCCAGCAGCGTGTCCAGGGAGACCCCCTGCCAGTCGGTGTTCCGCTTCGACCAGCGGGTCACGCAGTGGATGTCGACCGTCGCGGTCTCCTGGGGCAGCGCCATCAGCTCGTCCCAGCTCCAGCGGAACTCGACGCCGGACTCGGTGGAGATGACGAACTCCCACGTCTCCAGCGGCACCCTCGGCGTCGGGCCGGCGGAGAGCACCGGGAAGTCCTGCGTCAGGTACTGCCCCGGCGGCAGGGCCGGCTCCGCTGAGCGGGGCCGGCCCTGGAAGCCCGGTGACACGATTCCCACCCGTCAGTCGTACCACCCGGGGTGGGTGGCACGGCGCGGTCGGACGGATCCGCACCGCGACGGGTGACGCCTCAGCGCCGCTCGACCACGATCTCCTTCTCGCCCCCGCCGGCCTTGCTGGTGGCCCGCAGGCTGGTGAGGGTGACGATCACCAGTACGCCGATGATGACGCCCAGGGAGGCGAGGGTCGGGATCTCCGGCACGCCCGGCCAGATGCCGTGCGCCCAGTGCAGGCCGAGCTTGACGCCGATGAACGCCAGGATGATCGCCAGGCCGTAGCTGAGGTGCACCAGCCGGCTGAGCGCGGCGTGCAGCACGAAGTACAGCGCCCGCAGCCCCAGCAGGGCGAACGCGTTGGTGGCGAAGACCAGGTACGGGTCCTCGGTGATGCCGTAGACGGCGGGCACCGAGTCGACGGCGAAGACGATGTCCGTGGCGAGCAGCGCCGTCACCACGAGGGCGAACGGGGTGAGCGTACGCCGGCCGGCGATCCGCACGACCATCCTCGGACCGTGGTAGTCCTCGGTGACCGGCATGAACTTGCGCAGCAGCCGCACCGAACGCATCTTGCTGATGTCGACTTCCTGCTCGTGCCCGGTGACGGCGTCGCGCAGCAGCTTCGCCGCCGTGAGCAGCAGGATGATCGCGAAGAGCAGGAAGGCGAAGTCCAAGGTCTGCAGGGCCGCCGCGCCGATGGCGATGAACACCGCGCGCAGCAGGAGCGCGCCGGTGATGCCGTAGAGCAGGGCCCGCTGGGCCAGCTCGGCCGGCACCGCGAACGCCGCCAGCAGCAGCATGAAGACGAAGAGGTTGTCGACCGAGAGGGACTTCTCCACCAGGTAACCGGTGAGGTACTCCACGCCCTGGTTGGAGCCGAAACGGGCCCAGATCCAGGCGCCGAAGGCCAGCGGCAGGGCGATGTAGAAGGCGGACCAGCCCAGCGCCTCCCGCATCGACACCTCGTGTGGTTTACGGGTGACCAGGAAGTCCAGCACGAGCAGGGCGATCACGGCAGCGATGGTGACGCCCCACAGCGTGGGAGTACCCACCGACTGGAGACCGGTGGCGGCAAGATACGGCAAATCGGACATGGAGCCTCCTCGAACACCCTGTCATGTTCGAGGTCTCCTTCACCCACTTTTCGTGGGCAGCCACCCGAGGCGTGCTCCGGGCACGCCGTACTGACCGGGATGGCTCGTGGGAAGTACTCCCCTCGTCGCGACAAGGTTAGGGCAGGCCCGTGGGCTCGGCAAACGGGGCACGCCAGATCACACCCGCGACCTGTGGCGCGGGCTTGCGTCCCAGCTCAGCGGGCAGTTACGGCGGCGAGCACGGCCGCCACGTCGAGGTCGGCCATGCACGCGGGGCCGGCCGCGTCGAGCGGGCAGCGCGCCTCCCACCAGCAGGGCTGCTCGGTGATGGCGGTGGGACGCCGGTACGCGCACCCGGGCAGGCCCTGCAGGTCGGTGCCGCCCATGCCGTACCGCCGGGCATCGGTGGGGCCGAACAGCGCCACCGTCGCGGCGCCGGCTGCGGCGGCCAGGCGCACGGGCCCGGTGTCCGGCCCGACCACCACCCCGCCGCGCCGCCCCACCGCGGCGAACTGCCCGGCGAGGGTCGGCAGGTCGGCCCGGGGAAGCGGCACCCCGAGCGGCGCGGCGGGATCGACCGGCCCGACGGTGAGCACCGGGTGCCCACCCCGGGTCAGGGCGCGGGCCAGCCCCCGCCAGTGCCCCCGCGGCCAGCGCTTGACCGCCATTCCGGCATCGGTGACGAGCACCACCGGCGACGCCAGCGGCTCCCCCACCAGCCGGGCCACGGCGCGCTCCCCCGCCCGCCGGGCCGCACCGTCCAGGTACACCCGGGGCCGCGCGCTCCGGTCGGCCGCGCCGAGCAGCCCCTCGGCGCAGAGGACCTCCAGGTAGCGGTCGCCGACCGGCTGCTGCGGCGGCGGGTCGCGCCACAGGTTCGTCACGGCCCGCCCGGCCCCGGCCCCGAGCAGGTCGGGGATGCCGTCGTAGCGGGTGGTGCTGACCGCGAGGTCGGGTCGGGTGGCCGCGAGGGCCGCGACGACCGCCTCCCGCTCGGCGCCGGGCCGGCCGTGCAGGGGTGTGCGCACCTCGGCGACCGCCGGGTCGGCGCGCACCAGGTCCGCCCCGGGGTCGTGGGTGAGCAGCCGCAGCCGCGCGCCCGGGTTGCGGCGGGCCAGCCCGTGCACCGCCGGCAGCAGCATCAGCAGGTCGCCGATCCCGCCGAGCAGGTCGACCACCAGGATGTCCGCGTACCGCTCAGGCATCCGCGCGGCCCAGGGTCCGGGCGTAGAGGTCGCGGTGCGCGGCGGCCACCCTCGGCCAGGAGTACGCGGCGGCGAAGGCCCGCCCGCGCTCGGCGAGCCGGCGGCGCAGCACCGGATCGGCGAGCAGCCTGCCGACGGTACGCACGATCGCGGCGCTGTCCCGGCGGGCCCCGATCACCGCGACCGCCCCGCTGCGGTGCGGCCCGTCGGCGTCGGCGTCGGACCCCGTCACGGCGGTCGGTACGCCATGCGCGAGCGCGGCGAGCAGGGCGCCGCTCTTCGTGCTCACCCCCGTGGTGAACGGCAGCACCGCGACGTCGGCGGCGTGCAGCGCGGCGGAGACCCGCTCGGCGGGCACGTGCCCGGTGAACGTCACCGCGTCGGCCACCCCGCAGCGGTCGGCCAGCCCGGTCAGCTCGGCGCGGAACGCCTGCGCCTCCCGCTCGGGCAGCGCCTGGGAGGTGAACCCGCCGACCACCAGCAGCCGCAGGTCGGGGTGGTCGCGCCGCAGCTCGGGCAGGGCCTCGATGAGGTACCGCAGTCCCTTCACGGGGTGCACGAAGCCGAAGAAGGCCAGCAGCGGCGCCCCCTCGGGCAGGCCCAGCTCCGCCCGCAGGCGGGTCCCCGCCGTCGCCGCCCCCACGTGGTCGACGACGTTCGGGGCGATCGGGATGTGGGTGGCCGCCCGGCCGGTACGGGCGCGCACCACGGCCCGGTGGCCGGGGTTCGTGACGATCACGGCCGCGCTGGCGGGCACCAGCCGGCCGGACTCCCGGTCCCAGCAGCGGGTCCGCTCCACCGCCGACCAGAGCCGTCCCGGCAGCCAGCCGGGGCAGGCCCACCAGCCGTACTCGTGCAGGGTGGTGACGAGCGGCACCCGCCGGGGCAGCCGCCACGGCAGCAGCCCGGGCTGCCCCGAGAACCGGTACGCCGACGGGGCGAACTGCACGTGCACCACGTCGGGGGTCAGCTCTCGCACCCGGCGGGCGGCCCGGCCGGTGGCGGCCCGCCAGCGTCCCCGGTCGCCGTCGGGGCGCACCGGCACCGGGGTCACCTCGACGCCGACGCCGTCGAGCGCCTCGACCAGGTGCGTCACGTAGTCGCTGACGCCGTCGGCGTCGGGGCGACCGGGACCGTGCAGCATGGCCACCCTGATCCGGTCGTCGACCACGCCACCTCCCACGTCTCGGCGGGCGGGTTCCCGGCCCCTTACGGGGCAAACGCGCCTCGCCTATGGTGTGCCGATGACCGAGGACCTCCCGGCCGGCCCGCTGGCCGGCGTGCGGGTGATCGAGCTGGCCGGCATCGGGCCCGGTCCGTTCGCCGCGATGATGCTGGCCGACCTGGGCGCGGACGTGGTCCGGTTGGACCGGTCCACGGACGTGGACCCGGCGGCGTTCGGCACCGCGCACCCGGACCTGCTCAACCGGGGACGCCGCTCGGTCGGGGTGGACCTGAAGTCCCCCGGCGGCCGGGAGGTGGTGCTGGCCCTGGTCGCCGGCGCCGACGCGCTGATCGAGGGGTTCCGTCCGGGGGTCACCGAGCGGCTCGGCGTCGGCCCGGCGGACTGCCTCGCGGTGAACCCCCGGCTGGTCTACGGCCGGATGACGGGCTGGGGTCAGGACGGCCCGGCCGCACCGTACGCGGGGCACGACATCGGCTACGTCGCGCTGACGGGCGCGCTGCACGGCATCGGGCGGGCCGGCGAACGCCCGGTGCCGCCCATGAACCTGCTCGGCGACTTCGGCGGGGGCGGGATGATGCTCGCCCTCGGCCTGGTCTCCGCCCTGTACGCGGTGCGCGGCGGCGCCCGGGGACAGGTGGTCGACGCGGCCATCGTCGACGGCGTGGCGGTGCTCAGCACCCAGATCCACGCGCTGCGCCGGCTCGGCATGTGGCGGGACGAGCGCGGCGTGAACCTGCTCGACGGCGGCGCCCCGTTCTACGACACGTACGAGTGCGCCGACGGCCGCCACCTGGCCGTCGGCGCCCTGGAGCCGCGCTTCTACGACGAGCTCGTCCGGCGTACCGGCTTCCCGCTGCCCCCGGACGAGGCGCTGGACCGCGACCCGGCGAACTGGCCGGCGCTGCGCCGGTCGTGGGCACGGCTGTTCCGCACCCGGACCAGGGACGAGTGGACGGCGCTGCTGGGCTCCTCGGACGCTTGCGTGGCGCCGGTGCTCGACTGGCGGGAGGCACCGGAGCACCCGCACCTGGCGGCGCGGGGCACCTTCGTCCAGCGGGACGGGGTCACCCAGCCGGCCCCGGCGCCCCGCTTCTCGGGCACCCCCACCGCGCTGCGCCGCCCGCCGCCGCAGCCGGGCGAACACACCGACGAGGTGCTGGCCGAGGCGGGCTTCGACGCGGGGCGGGTGGCCGCCCTGCGCGCCGCCGGCGCCGTCGCCTGACCGCCCCGCACCGCCGGGACGGCGCCGCCACGACCGGGTTCCCGGGGCGGGCGTGGCGACGCCTCGGTCGGGCCCGCCACGAATCCGCGACGGACGCGGGGCACCGGCGGCGTCAGGAACGGCGCAGGGTGGCGCCCGGCGCCATGGCGGGCTCGACCATGTCCCGGAAGTCGCGTGGCAGCTGGACCACCACGTCGTCGAACTCGCCGCCGCTGATCGCCTCGCGCAGGGTCACGAAGACCGCCCGGGCGGCGTCGCGGGCGGCGGGCTCGGTCACGTCGGCCCGCACGGCGACGCGGGCGACGAACTCGGCCGCGCCGAACCGCTCCGCCGACTCGGTGCGTGGGCTCGGCTTCAACACGAGTTGCAACGGCTTGGGCAACTGGGCGGCCAGGTCCAGCACCTCCCCGCCGGTCAACCGCTCGGCGAGGGTCTCCAGCGTCGCCCGGGTCAGCGCCACCGCCTGCTCCGAGGAGGTACGGGTGCGCTGGGCGACCTGGTCGACGAAGGTGTCGTAGTTCATCCGGGCTCCTTCGGGCTGGTCGGGGCCTGCGCGTACCCGCCGCCGGGGCGGGGAAACGGCGGGGATTTCCGCGCCGGGCGGCGCGTGACGGTCGCCCGGGCGGGTAACCGCCGCCGGTCGTGACCCGAACGATGCCCCGGAGGAGCCGACACCATGGCGAGTTACGCCGACGTGCTGCAGTACCTGTCGGGCCTGGACTACCCGGCCGAGAAGGACGACGTGGTACGCGAGGCTGAACGGGAGGGTGCCCCGCCGGACGTGCTGCGCGCGTTGCGGGCCCTGCCGCCGGTCGACTACGCCAACGGCAACGAGGTGGCCCGCTCGGCGGGCATCGAGGCGGCCCCCGAGGTCGGCCCCGCTCAACGGGCGGCGCAGGCCCGGGACAAGCGGCACCAGCGCGTGTCGCAGCACCTGCGCGGCATCTGAGCCTTGCTGTCGCGGGCCAGCGGCTCGTCAGGGCGGTCGCCCGCGGCGAGCGCGTCCCCGACACGGTCCAGCGCGCCCTCGCCCGGGCCGGAGCGCGGCTGGTCACCACCGCGACCGTCCGGGCGGCCCGAGCGCGGCTGGTCACCGCCGCGGCGCGTACGGGAGCCGGCGCGGCGGGTCCGCACCGGTGCCGGATGACGGCGCGTCGGCCGGTCGGGCACACCCCGGCCGCGGTCCAGCTCACCGTGATGGGCGTGGTCGGCCTGGTGGTCGGCGGGCTCGCCGCGTTGGCCGCCACGCCGGTGCTGGCGCCGCTGGCCGGCTGGGACGCCGCCGCGCTGAGCTGGCTGGTGCTGGTCTGGCACAAGCTGTGGCCGATGGACGCGCGGCGCACGGCCCAGGTGGCGGTGCACGAGGACCCGAACCGGGCGGCGCGTGACGCGCTGTTGCTCGCCGCCTGCCTGGCCAGCCTGCTGGCCGTCGGCGTCGTGGTGACCCGCACGCACGGGGCGCCCGCCACACCCGCCCGCCACGTCTACGGCGGGCTGACCGTGCTGAGCGTGCTGCTGTCCTGGCTGGTGGTGCACACCGTCTTCGCCGCCCGGTACGCGAGGATCTACTACACGGGCCCGGACGGCGGGATCGACTTCAACCAGGCCGAGCCGCCCCGCTACTCGGACTTCGCCTACCTGGCGTTCACCGTCGGCGCGACCTTCCAGGTCTCCGACACGGCGCTGACCAGCAACGAGATGCGCCGCACGGCGCTGCGACACTCGATGGTGTCGTACCTGTTCGGGGCGTTCATCATCGCGGTCACGGTGAACCTGCTGGCCGGCCTCGCGAGGTGAGCCGGTGCCCCGGCGGCGCGGTCGGCAGCCGGCGGGACGCGAAGGTGCCGGACAGGCGGGCGCCCCCGTCGCGAACCGCGACCGGGGCGCCACACAGAACCTGTCCGGTGGCCGGTCGGGCCCGAACCGGGCCGCGACCACCAGGCGGTCGATGTACGCCCGAACCGGGCGGGCATCAGTGCCGCGACCATCATACGATGAAACATCATCCGTTCGGCTGATTACGGGGCAAGTGTGGGCCAGCCCACCCGCGCGTCAGGCGGCCAACTCCGCGTACCGCTTCTCCAGGTCGACCCGGGCCAACGCCCCCACCAGCCAGGCCAGGCGCTCGGACTCGCCGCTGCCCGCGAGGCTCGCCAGGTCGTCGGCGGAGCGGCCCAGCCCCAGCCGGCGGGCCGCGACCAGCGCCCTGCGGTCGGCCACCGGCGCGACCTCCCGCCACAGCGCCTGGGCCTCACGCAGGAAGAGGTCGGCCACCGTGGCGTCGACCCCGGGCAGCTCGGTGAGCAGTTCCCGCTCCCGGGCCGGGTCGTGGTGGGCCACCGCGCGCAGCCGGCGCAGGTCGCCCCGGTAGCGCTCCACGACGGCCCGGGCCAGATCGCCCAGGGTGTCGGCGAGCGCGTCGACGTCGCCGCGTTGGCCGCTGTCGCGCAGCACGCGTACCCGGTCGGCGTGCAGGGAACGGGCCAGCCGGGCGGCGCTGTCCCAGCCCTCGGCGGGCAGGGCGTGCGCGCTGTCCACGGCGCGCCGGAAGTCGCCCCGGCGGGCCAGCAGCACGGCGAGGCAGAGCACCTGGAACAGGCTCGACGGGTTGTTGATCACCCGGAAGCCGTACTGCTCGGCGAAGCCGCGCCCGCTGCCGGCGAGCCGGCGCACCAGACGTTTCCTGTCCTCGACGTGGGAGGTGGCTGTGGTCGGCATGCCGGCGACTACCCGCACCGCGCCGGGCCACGCCTGCCCGGCTCAGCCGCGCAGGCCGCCGCTGCGGTCGCGCGCCTTGAGCCGGGTGGTGGGCAACGCCGGGGCGGGCAACGGTGGGGCGGGATCGTCGGCGACGGCGCCGAAGCGCCGCCCGGCCATCCAGTCCTCCCGGGCGGCTGCCACCTCCTCGTGCGAACGGCCCACGAAGTTCCACCACATCACCAGCGGCTCCTCGAACGGGGCCCCGCCGAGCAGCAGCAGGCGGCTCCCCGGCTCGCCCGTCAGGGTGAGCCGCTCCCGACCGGTGCCCAGGTAGAGCAGCGCCCCGGGCGCGAAGCGCACCCCGTCGACCTCGGCGGCGCCGGACATGGCCAGCAGCCCGTACTCGAAGTCGGGGCGCAGCGGCAACGTGGCCGGCGCGGGCCCGCGCAGCTCCACCTGGGCGCCGAGCAGCGGGGTGTACGTCCGCGCCGGGGACCGCTCGCCCGCCAGCTCACCGACCAGCAGGGTCACGTCCAGCTCGCCGTCGCGCCAGCGCGGCAGGTCGGCGTGGTGGGCGAAGTCGGCGACACCGGCGCGGGCCGGGTCCGGCAGCGCCACCCAGAGCTGTACGCCGTGCATCAGCGGCGGATGCCGCTCGGGCGACCGCTCCGAGTGGGCGATGCCGTGCCCCGAGGTCATCACGTTGAGCTGGCCGGGGCGGATGGGCTGGACGTTGCCCAGGCTGTCGCGGTGCAGGATCTCCCCGTCGAGCAGCCAGGTCACGGTCTGCAGGCCGGTGTGCGGGTGCGGCGGCACCTCCATGCCGGGCCGCTCGGCCACGTCGTCCGGGCCGAAGTGGTCCACGAAGCACCAGGCCCCGACCATCCGCCGCTGCCGCTGCGGGAGCAGCCGGCGAACGGTGGTGTAGCGGCCCAGCGGCACGTCGTGCCCCGGCAGCAGGACGCTGCCGGGATCGGCCGTGGCCACACCAGGTGGCCGGGTCTCCGCGGGCATCTTCTCGGTGCGCTCCACCGCCCGACTGTACGCCCGGCCACGACACCGAGCCGCCGCTCGCCCACCGCTGGCGGGCGACCCCGGCACTGGCGGGCAACCCCGGCATCCGCCGACACCCGGCATCTGCGGGGCTCCCGGCTACTGCCGGCCGCCGGGCATGCGTCTGGCCGGCACCCCGGGTGGGGTGCCGGCCAGCGGCAGTCGTTCACACTGCTCAGGTCAGCTGTTCCAGTGCTCGGCGACCAGGTCGGCGGCCATCTGCTCCCACTGCGCGTAGTGGTCCGGGTACGCCGACACCTGCACGGTCTGCGCGGCCTTCGTCAGGGGCATGTCCTGCCACCCGTCGACCTGCTTGAGGCCCTTCAGGAACGCCATCGTCGAGTACTCGGGGTCGGTGATCTGCTCGACCGTGCCCCAACCACTGGACGGACGCTGCTGGAACAGACCCTGCGAGTCGTGGTCGTTGCGGTCACCCAGGTGACCCAGGTTCTCCAGCTTCGACTCCTGCAACGCCGTCGCGATCGACACGACCGCGGCACGCTCGTCCATGCCGGCCTTCTTCGTCGCCGCGATGATCGCCTTCACGTTGCCCACCTGCTCATCGGACAGGTCGATGCGCGACTGCGCGCCCTGCACACCGTGCGGCACCAGCTTGCCCTTGTCCACCGACGGCTTGTCGGCCTGCACCGCCACCGCCACCGGCACCGACTCCACCGACGGGGCGGCATGCGCGGCAGCCGGACCAGCGAACACACCACCGGCAAACGCCAGACCCGCAACACCGAGAACGCTCTTACGCAGAATCGTGTTCATCACAGATGCTCCATTCGGGGGTCGGCACCCACGCACCGAGGGGGATCGGCTTTCACGCGGGTGCAAGCACCGTCCGGCGCCCAAGGAACTCAGCGGAGACTGCTGTCATCTCCGGCGACCACGAAAGCAACCGGAGGAAAGATCAGATCGGCCACACCGGCCGACTACCGGGCCGTGCAGGCGCAAGGACCGGGGCTGTACCGCGAGGCGGGGGGACGCCCTCACGTCGACCGCGACCATGTGTAACCACGACCGGCCCACCACCATTCCCCAGCGGCCCGGGGCCCGGTGGGGCGGCGCGCCCTGCTCGGTCGTACGCATGGTGTAACGCCCCCACCCCCGCCACGATTCCGCCCCCACGATGCCCCCGGCCACACCCCCAAACCGGACACCTCCACCCACCCCGGAGCCGCCCGCGCACAGCCCAGCCGCACTCCCCGCACGCCACCACCGAAACCGGACACGCGTAGCGGATGAGCATGAATCGTGATCGGCGGGGATCTTGGTAGTTTCGCGCCCCTGGAGAGGCACTTTTCCTACCAAGATCTCGCCGAACCCGAACCCGAACCCGAACGCGCACCCGGACGCGGCACGCGGCACGCGGCCGGGGCTCAGCGGGACAGGTCGCGGTCCGGGGCCTGCGCGTCGGAGTAGACGCTGCGGTAGATCGTGCCCCGCCCCGTCGGGTCCGGCGCGTACGGCAGCGGAGCGGGCTCGACGGGCGGGGCAAGATCGACGGGCGGGGCAAGGTCGACGGGCGCGGCGGGGTCGACGGGCGGGGCAAGGTCGACGGGCGCGGCGCCGCGCCGGGCCCGGATGATCCGGGAGACCACGAACCAGCCGGCGGCCGCCACGCAGGCCACGATGACCACCTTCTGCAGCACGCCGGCGTAGCCCTCGACCAGGTGCCAGTTGTCGCCGAGCAGGTAGCCGGCCATCACGAAGGTGGTGTTCCAGATGAGACTGCCGAGCGTCGTGTAGACCGCGAACGTCAACACCGGCATCCGCTCCACGCCGGCCGGGATGGAGATCAGGCTACGGAAGATCGGAATCATCCGGCCGAAGAAGACGGCCTTCACCCCGTGCCGCAGGAACCACTCCTCGGTGCGGTCCACGTCGCTGAGCTTGACCAGCGGTAGCCGCTGCGCGATCGCCCGGACCCGTTCCCGGCCGAGCACGGCGCCGATCCAGTAGAGGGCCAGGGCCCCGAGCAGCGAGCCGAGGGTGGTCCAGAAGATCGCGCTGACCACGCTCATCCGGCCCTGACCCGCGACGAATCCGGCCAGCGGGAGAATCACCTCGCTGGGGATCGGCGGGAAGAGGTTCTCCAGGGCCACGGCCAGACCCGCGCCGGGACCGCCGAGCCGCTCGACCAGACCGATGACGAAGCCGATCAGTCCGTCCTCGGGTGGCGCGGCCTCCGCCGTGTCGGTGCCGGAGGCGAGCAGGGCGTGCGCGGTACGAATCATGGCCCCCACGCTACGAACCGTTCCTGAGAGTCCGCCACGGGGCCGGCCCTCCCCGGGCGGCGAGGCCCGTGACGGCGGGGCGCGGGAGGCCGGGAGGCACCTGGCGGGCGGCCCGGGCGGCGACCGCACGGGCGGTCCGGCGATGCGCGGCTGCCTCGTCGGCGCGGCCCAACGCGGCGGCGAGATCCGCGAGGTGCCGGGCCACCGGGCCGAGGGTCAGCACGCCGCTGCCGGCGCCGGCCAGTTCGTCGGCGGCCGGGACGAGCGCCGCGTACGCCTGCCGCATCGTGGCGTGGTCGTCGAGGGCGAGGGCGGCGCGGGCGGCGAGGCAGATCCGGGCCTCGCGCAGCAGGTCGTGCGGCGAGTCCGGGACGGCGCGCAGCGCGGCGGCGGCCTCGCCGCGCCGACCGGCGGCGAGCAGGACCAGGGGGCGCGCCCAGGGTTCGTACGGCCCGAAGTCGGCCGCGCCCCCGGCGGCGCCCTCCGGCTGCGGCGCGGTCGGCCGCAAACACAGCAGCGCCAACGCGAGCAGCCCCTGCTCCATGCCGGGCATCCCGCCGCCGGTGAGCCGGGCCTGCGCCGCCCGGTAGGCGGCCTCCGCCTCGTCGGGCTGCCCGGCGATCGCCAGTCGCAGGGCGGCGTACCAGCTGGTGAAGACGCCGACCAGCGGCAGGTCGTAGCGTTGCGCGAGGCGTTCGGCGGCGCGGGCGTGCGCGTCCGCGGCCCCGAGGTCGGCCAGCGCGCAGCGCGCCTGGAGCAGGACGAGGTGGCCGAGCACCTCGAAGCTCACCAGCCCGTGCCGACCGGCCAGCTCGACCAGTTCGGCGCCGATGCGGGCGCGCTCGCCGGCGAGGCCGGCCCGGCCGAACGTGTGCAGGAAGCGGGCGTTGAGCGCGTGGGCGAGCAGCGCCGGACGCGACAGCCGCCGGGCGATCGCCTCCGCCTCGCGCGCGGCCCGGTGACCGTCGTCGGTGGTGGTGCCGCGCAGTTCGAGGGCCAGGGTGCTCAGCAGCCGGCTGCGGCGTTGCGGATCGCCGTCGCCGAGCGCGGCCAGCGCCCGCTCGGCGGCCCGGGCGACCTGGCGGGAGAGGTGTTCGTCGTCGTTGCGGGTCCAGACGGCCGGGACGTCGAAGGCCGCGAGGACATCGCCGGTCAGGGTGGCGTCGTCGAGTTCGACGGCGGTGGCGAGCGCCGTGGAGCGCAGTCGCCGCGCCTCGTCGAGGTGGCCGGTGACGGCGAGCGCGCGGCCCAGCCCCATGACCGCGTCCAGCCGCCCCCGTACGTCGCCGTCGCCCGCCCGGTCGTGGGCGGACAGCGCCTGACGCCACAGCCGGGCCGCCTCGTGCGGCTGGAAGCGCCGTTCGGCACGCTCGGCAGCCGCCCGGGCGTAGCGCGCGGCGCGGGGTGCGGTGGCGCGGGTCGCCGCGCGGGCGAAGTGGTGGGCGAGGGCGGTGACGTCGTGCGGGTCCAGCCGCTCGATCGCCTCGCCGGCAGCGGCGTGCCAGCGGGCCCGGCGCGGCGCGGACAGGTCGCCGTAGAGGGTGTCGCGCACCAGGATGTGGGTGAACCGCAGCCGCCCGTCGGCGCCGTGCTCGGTGAGGAATCCGGCGGCCAGGGCGAGGTCGAGACCGTCGAGGACCGACGGGGTGTCGCCGGCGACGGCGGCCAGCAGGTCCGGGTCGAGGTCCCGGCCAAGCACGGCAGCCTGCCGCAGCAGCGTACGGACCTCGTCCGGCAGCCGGGTCAGCCGGTGGCGGATGACGTCGCGTACGCCCGTCGGCACCTCGTGCAGGGCCGCGCCGCCCCCGGTGGCGAGCAGCCGGGCCAACTCCCGTACGAAGAACGGGTTCCCGCCGCTGCGGCGGTGGATCAGGCGCACCACGGACGGGTCCAGCTCCTGCCGGGCGACCGCCCGGGCCAGGTCCCCGGTCGCGGGCTCGGCCAGGCCGCCCAGGTGCACCCGGACCGGTTCGACGCGGGCGAAGCGGGCCAGCGCGGCGGTCAACTCGGGGGTGATCTCGGCGGTGCGGTACGTGCCGACGATCAGCACCGGTCCGGTCACCGGCTCCGGCTCGCCGACCAGGGCGGTCAGCAGGTCCAGGGTGTCGGCGTCGGCGCGGTGCAGGTCGTCGACGACGAGCAGCACCGGTCCCCGCCCGGCGGCCGCCGAGACCAGCGAGGCGGCGGCGCGACGGCGCCGGAACCGGGCCACCGCAGGGTCCACCGCGTCCGCCCCCGGGCCCGCCTCGTCCGCCTCCGGGCCCGGCTGTGCGGCACCGGGGGCGGACGCGGTGAGCGCGGCGGTGATCCGGGCCCAGGGCCAGGCAACCGGGGCGCCCTCGTACTCCGGGCTGCGGCCCCACGCGGTCGTCCAGCCGGCGGCGGCCAGGTCCCGGGCGAGGGCGTCGGCGAGCGCCGTCTTGCCCGCGCCCGGCTCGCCCGAGACGAGGGCGAGCGCGGGGCTGCCGTGCCCGGCGACGCGGGCGGCGGCCTGCCGCAGGGCATTCGACTCCTCGTCCCGCCCGACGAACGGGCGCTCGTCAGGCGGGACGGGCGCGGACGTGGCCGCTCCGGCGCCCGTCGCGGGCGTCGCCGGCCCGGCACCCGTCACGGGCGTGGCCGCCCCGGCACCGACCACGGGCGCGGCCACCACAGGCGGGATCAGTTCCGGCGCCTGGGCGAGGATGTCCGCCTCCAGCCGGCGCAGCCGCGGGCCCGGGTCCACGCCGAGCTCCGTGACCAGGGTGTCGCGCGCCTGCCGCAGCGCGGCGAGCGCCTCGCCCTGGCGGCCCGACCGGTACAGGGCGGTGGCCAGCAGCCGCCAGGCGTCCTCCCGCAGCGGGCGGCCGGCCGTGTGGGCCCGCAGTCCGGCGGCGGCCTCGGCGGCCCGGTCGAGCGCCAGCAGCGCCTCCGCCCGCCGTTCGAGGACCAGCATCCGCAACTCGTCGAGCCGGTCGATGTCCGCGCGGGCCCAGGGCTGGTCCGCGAACTCCGCGTACGCCGGACCGCGCCACAGGCCGAGTGCCTCGTCGAGGCGACGCAGCGCGGGTACGGCGTCGCCGGCCGTCAGCAGCTCGCCGGCCTCCCCGGCCGCCGCCTCGAACCGCCAGGCGTCCACGGCGTCCGGGGCCGCGCGCAGCGCGTAGCCGGGCGGGGCGGTCACCAGCAGGCGGGCGGGTTGCCGGGCCGCCCGGCCCGGTTCCAGGGCGCGGCGCAGGTCGGCGACGAACGTACGGATCGCCCCCACCGCGCCGTCCGAGGCCGTCTCCCACAGGTCCCCGACGAGCCGCTCGACCGGTACGACCCGGCCCCGGGCGACGAGCAGGCGGGCCAGCACGGCGCGGTGGCGGGGGCCCTTCAGCGCGACGGGTTCGGCGTCGCGTACCGCGCGCACCGGTCCCAGCACGCCGAAGGCCACCGCGTCCGTCGCCGGGTGCCTGGTCATGGCACCAATCTAGGCAGGCCCCGCCGGTCGGGTGCCCGGGGCCGGCGCCGCGCGGCACTCATCCGTTGCTGACCGGTCGCTGATCATCCCAGCGCACGCTCGGTGCCGGACGACGTGGTCCCCGGACCACCGCACCCGCCGCGAGGGCGGCACCACAGGAAGGCCCACCATGCACCCGACGATCAGCGGATTCGAGCACCGACGCGTCACCGTCGCCGACGGCGTGACGCTCAGCGCGGCCGTCGCCGGTTCCGGCAGCCCGGTCGTGCTGCTGCACGGCTTCCCGCAGACCCACCTCATGTGGCGGCACGTCGCCGCCGATCTCGCCGCCGACCACACCGTGATCTGCCCCGACCTGCGCGGCTACGGCGACAGCGACAAGCCGGCCGACACGGACGGGACCGCGTACTCGAAGCGGACCATGGCCGCTGACGTGGTCGCGCTCGCCCGGGCGCTGGGCCACGAGCGGTTCGCCCTCGCCGGGCACGACCGTGGCGCCCTGGTCGCCGTCCGCGCCGGCCTGGACCACCCCGGGACGGTCACCCACCTGGCCGCGCTGGACGTGCTGCCCACCCTCGACATGTGGGACGTCATGCGCGGCGTCTCCGCCGCCGTCGGCTTCCACCTCTACCTGATGGCCCAGCCCCCGGGTCTGCCCGAGCGGCTGATCGGGGCGAGCCCGGACGCCTTCTTCGGCCACTTCCTCGACGCCTGGACCCGCGACCCGGACGCCATCCCCGCCCAGGTGCGGGCGGCGTACCTGCGGGCGTCCCGGGAGGCGGTGCCCTCCATCGTCGCCGACTACCGGGCCTCCGCCGGGATCGACGTCGCGCACGACCGCGCCGACCGGGCCGCCGGCGCGACGCTGCGGATGCCGGTGAGCGTGCTGCAACAGGACTGGGGTGCCGCCCTCGGCTACGACGCGGCCGCGCTGTGGCGGGCCTGGGCACCCGACCTGGAGCACCGGACGGTCACCTGCGGGCACTTCATGGCCGAGGAGGCGCCCACCGAGGTCGTCGCCGCCCTGCGCGCCCTGCTGGCCCGGTAGCGCCGGGCGACGCCCCCGGCCGCGGTGCCCGCCCGCCCCGGACCGGCGCCAGGGGTCGGATCCGGTCGGGGGACCGTCGCGCCGCGCCGGGGCGGTCCGGTGGCGGCAACCGCACTAGGGTGGCCTTGTGACGACGCGCACCACGAGCGCTGGCGCTGCCCCGGTCGGCGCGCTGCCCGCCGCCGGGACGGCGGCGCGGTGACCGGCCGGCTGGCGCAGCTGTGGCGCTATCCGGTGAAGTCGATGCTGGGCGAGCGGCTGCCCGCCGCCGACGTCGGCCCGGCGGGCGTGGCGGGCGACCGGCGGCTGGCCCTGCGGCACCGGGGCACCGGGCGGGTGGCCAGCGCGAAACACCCCCGGCTCTGGCGTGGCCTGCTCGCGCTCCACGCGACCGGCGCCGCACCCGGGCCCGTACGCATCACGCTGCCCGACGGGCGGGCCGTGTCCAGCGTCGACCCCGACGTCGACGACGTGCTGTCGCGGGTGCTCGACGCCCCGGTCACGCTGATCGACCGGCCCCCCGCCGGGGCGGTGCTGGACCGGGCCGACCCGGACGCGGTGCTGGCCGCCGGCCTCACCGCCGAGGTTCCGGTCGACGCCAGTCCGCTCGGGGCGGCGGCGCCGGGCACCTTCTTCGACTTCGCCCCGGTGCACCTGGTCACCACGGCCACGCTGGCCCGGGTGGCCGCCGAGCTTCCGGCCGGCACCGTCGAGGCGGTCCGCTACCGGCCCAACCTCGTGCTCGACGTCGACGTGGACGGCTTCGCCGAGAACGACTGGGTCGGCCGCGAGCTGCGGATCGGCCCGGAGTTGGTGCTGCGGGTGCTCGCCCCGACCCCACGGTGCGCGGTGCCGACCCTGGCGCACGGGCCGCTCCCCCGGCAGGGCGCGGCGCTGCGCGTACCGGCCCGGCTCAACCGGGTGGCGCCGCTGCCGCAGCTGGGCCCACAGCCGTGCGTGGGGGCGTACGCGCAGGTGGTCCGAAGCGGTCGGGTGGCGCAGGGCTCGACGGTCGAGGTCGGCTGAGCCGGCTCAGTCGTCGTCCTCGTCGTCGTTCCGCAGCCCCGTGTCGACCCGGTCGAGCAGGGCGTCGAGTCGCGCCGCCGTGTCCGGCGGGATCTGCCCCTCCTCGGCGGCCTTTGCGAGGCGCTCCCGCAGCTGCTCGACCCTCTTGGCCCGGTCCTTCTGCTTGCCCCGGCTCAGGTCGGCGAGCTTGTCCCGCAGCCCCTCGACCGTCTTGCGGTCGATCTCGCCGCGCGCCTGCGCCCAGGCGAGCACCGCGGCGAACTCCGCGATGAACTGCGGCAGGCCGACCGGTTCGGGCCGCGCGGTCACCGGCGGCGGGGCGGCGGTCGTGGCCGGCGGTCGCGTCGGTCTGGCCGACGTCGGCTCGCCGCCCGGTGTGCCGGTGGTGGGGGCCGCCGCCGGTGGTGGGCTCGCCCCGTCGGTGAGCACGAGCGCCCCGACGAGCCCGACGAGCAGCGCCACGCCGACGGCGACCAGCGCGGTGACGGGCCTGTCCCGCGTCGCCCGCGCGTCGGTGGCCGGGACGCCCCGGCCGGTACGGGCGGCCACGGGTCGGTGCCCGCCGGCCGGTGCGGGGTACGGCACCCCCGCGCGCCCGGACGCCGGCCCGGGCAGCGCGCGGTCGGGTCCTGGCAGCGCGCGGTCGACCAGGGTCGGCGGGTGCGCGGGGCTCCCCGGCAGGGTCGGCAGGACGACCGCCGGCGGGTTGGCCGACGTCGACGCGCCGAGACGGGCGGACAGCTCGGCGGCGCCCGGCCGGCGCGCCGGGTCGGTGGCGAGGCAGGCCAGGGTCAGCTCGGCGACGTCGGCCGGCAGCCCCGGCACCCGCGGGGACGGCACCGACCGGTGCCCGGCGTGCACCTCCAGCGCGTCCTCCCAGGTCTGCACGGGCAGCGGGGCCCGGCCGGTGAGGGTGCGGTAGAGCAGCGCCCCCAGGGCGTAGACGTCGCTGGCCGGGTTCGGCGGCCCGGGTCGCATCCGCTCCGGGGCGAAGTAGGCGGGGGTGCCCATCAGCAGCTCGCCGGTCTGACCGGCGCGCGGATGGTGCGGCCCGGCGAGCGCGGCGATGCCGAAGTCGAGGACCTTGGCGCCGGTCTCGGTGAGCATGACGTTGCCGGGCTTGACGTCGCGGTGCACGACGCCGATGCGGTGGGCGGCGGCGAGCGCGCCGGCGACCTGGGCGGCCATCCGCACCGCCTCCGGCCAGGGCAGCGGGCCGGAGGCGAGCCGGTCGGCGAGGTTGTGCCCCTGCACCAGCTCCATCACCAGGTACGGCACGACCACGCCGCCGTCGAGGGTCGCCTCGCCGTAGTCGTACACCTGGGTGACGTGCGGGTGGGTGAGCCGCGCGGCGGCGCGGGCCTCGCGCTGGATGGTGGCCCGCAGCTGCGGGTCGGTGGCGAACTGACGGGTGAGGGCCTTGACCGCGACGGGCCGGTGCAGCACCTCGTCGTCGGCGCGCCACACCTCGGACATTCCGCCGAGGCCGATGCGCTCGCGCAGGACGTAGCGGTCGTGCAACCGCAGAGCGGGCGAGAACGGCGACATAGCCCTCCAGTCTGCCCTGCCGGCGGGGGTGGCCACCAGCGCGGTGCCCGTCGGCCGGGCGAGCTGATCGACGAGGCGCACGCACGAGGCCGCCAGCGCCGTCGTCCCGGACGCGGGCGCGGGTCAGGGCTTGCGGGCCACCGCCCCGTACATGCTGACCTCGGCCGCCGTCGGACGCGGCTGCGGGGCGTCCTCGGCACGCCACTCGGCGACGGAGGTGATGCCGGGCTCGACCAGCTCCAGCCCCGCGAAGAAGCGGGTGAACTCGGCCCGGGTGCGCAGGTTGATCAGGCCGTGCGGCCCGTCACCCCGGGCCGCCGCCTTCGCCTCCTGCGCCACCTGCGGCGGCAGGTAGTCGTGGGTGGCGTGCGAGGCAGCCAGGAAGCTGCCCGGCGGCAGCGCGTCGAGCAGCCGCGTGACCACGGCGTACGGGTCGTCGTCGTCGCCCACGAAGTGCAGGATCGCGACCAGCATCAGGGCCACCGGCCGGGACGGGTCGATGGTGCGCAGCAGGTCCGGGTGGCGCAGGATGCGCTCCGGGTCGCGCAGGTCGGCGTCGATGTAGGCGGTGGCGCCCTCGGGCGAGCTGGTCAGCAGCGCCCGAGCGTGCGCGAGCACGATCGGGTCGTTGTCGACGTAGACCACCCGCGACTCGGGGGCGACCGCCTGGGCGACCTCGTGCGTGTTGTCGGCGGTCGGGATGCCGGTGCCGATGTCGAGGAACTGGCGGATGCCCTCCTCCCGGGCGAGGTGCCGCACCGCCCGCTGGAGGAAACGCCGGTTCTCCAGGGCGGCGGTGCGGATCGTCGGGAAGGCCGCCGCCACCATGTCGCCGGAGTCCCGGTCGGCCTGGAAGTTGTCCTTGCCGCCGAGCCAGTAGTTGTACCGGCGCGCGGGGTGGGCCACCGAGGTGTCGATGCGGTCGCTGGGGCTGGCGGGGCCGGACGTCGTGCCCGGGGCATCGGTGGTCAAGGCAGCCTCCACGACTCTGCGCCGCCGCGAGCGGGGGCGTCCGTCCACTGTCGCCGGTCGGCGACCATGTTAGCCGCAGCCCCGGCCGGACGACGCCCCGCAGTGCTCACCCCGGATAGAGGTCGTCCAGGATCCCGCCGAGGATCTCGGGCGTACGCTCCGGTGGCTCTGCCTCCACGCAGAGGCGCTCCATCGCCACCGCGTAGTAGTCGAGGTCGTCGCGCTTGTCGAGGTAGAGCGCGCTGGTGAGCTGTTCGATGTAGACGACGTCGGGCAGTTCCTGGTCGCCGAAGCGCAGGATGGTGAAGGCCCCACCGGCGGCGGCGTGCCCCCCGGCGGCGAACGGGATGACCTGGAGCCGGATGTTCGGCGACTTGGTCGCCTCGATCAGTGCCGCCACCTGGTCACGCATCACCCGGGGGCCGCCGATCGGCCGGCGCAGGGCGGCCTCGTCCACCACCGCCCACAGCTGCGGCGGGCGCTCGCGGTGCAGCAACCGCTGGCGCTGCATGCGCAGGGCGACCCGTCGCTCGATCTCCGCCGGCGCGGCCCGCCCGTGCCCGAGCAGCACCACCGCGCGGGCGTACTCGCGGGTCTGGAGCAGGCCCGGGACGAACTGGACCTCGTAGCTGCGGATGAGCACCGCGGCCGCCTCCAGCCCCAGGTACGACTGGAACCAGCTCGGCAGCACGTCGCCGTAGCGGTGCCACCAGCCCGGGCTGTTGGCGTCGCGGGCGAGCTTGAGCAGCGCCTCCCGCTCCTCGGACGCGGTGACGCCGTAGAGGGTGAGCAGGTCCGCGACGTCGCGCTCCTTGAAGCCGACCCGGCCCAGCTCCATCCGGCTGATCTTCGACTCGGACGCGCGGATCTCCCAGCCGGCGCCCTCCCGGGTCACCCCGCTGGACTCGCGCAGCCGACGCAACTGGGCGCCGAGCAACATGCGCAGCACGGTCGGGCCGGTCCCCGGACCGCCCTCGGCGGGACCCATCGCCACAGCCGACCTCCACACGCCGTTCGGGTCGGCCAGGTGCCCCCGCGCGGCCGACGTGTAAGCATGCCATGAACCGTGAGTGAGGTGAACTTCCTCGGTGCGGACAATCCGTCCCGCCGACGGGACGCGGTCAGGCGATCAGATCGTCGAAGTCGCCGTCGCGGGCACCGAGCACGAAGGCGGCGATCTCGTCGACCGTGTAGATCAGCGCCGGCCCCTCGGGGTGCCGGGAGTTGCGCATGGCGATGCCGGCGCCGCCCGGCAGTTCGGCCAGCTCGACGCAGTTGCCGCTGGGGTTGCTCCGGCGACTCTTCTGCCAGCGCAGCGGGGGCAGCTGGGTCGTGGGAACGCCGTTCGGAGGCTGTTGCATGGGCGTCTTTCTCTCGCGAGCCCCGCGACGCCGGCCGCGGTGGCTCGGTGAGGGGCGCACGGCATCGACGATGGGCTTCCTGCACGTGCATCTGCTATTGCATCTGCATCGGACAGCGAGCATGATAACGCACGTGAACGGTACCCATCTGTTCACTGAGAGTTACCGAACCTGGGCTGTCACCAGGGCGGAGAGGGCCTGGCGCGGGCGTGGACCGCCGCGTGCCGGGGCCGGGAGTCATCGTGGTGATGGGAGGTCTCGTGCCGGATCCGTTGACCATCGCGTCCGGCATCTGTGCCGCCGGGGCACTCGTCACCTCCTGGCAGCTGCGGCGCCGCGCGATCGAGGCCGAGGCCGAGATCAGGCACCTCCAGGCCGAGCTGGCCGCCGAGCGGCACGCCGCCAGCCACGACCCCCTCACCGGCCTGCCCAACCGCCGAGCCTTCTACCGCCTGGCCGCCACCCTGCTCACCGACGCGGCCGGCCAGCCGCTCATCGCCGTGGTGCTCGACCTCGACGACTTCAAGCAGATCAACGACCGTTACGGGCACGCCGCCGGCGACCAGGTGCTGGTCAGCGTCGCCCAGCGGCTCGCCGCCTTCGCCGGGGACAACCTGGTCGCCCGGCTCGGCGGCGACGAGTTCGCCGGGTTGCTCACCAGCCCCACGATCGACCGGCGGTGGATCGAGCACGCCACGCGGCGGCTCTGCGACAGCCTCGCCGCCCCGATCCCGCTGGGCGGGCTCAGCGTCCGGGTGACCGCCTCCGTCGGGCTCGCCCCCGTCACCGGGCCGGCGCAGCTCACCGAGGCGCTCGACCGGGCCGACGCCGCGATGTACCGGGCCAAGAGCCTCGGTGTGGCCCGCCCGCCCCGCCAGCTCGTCGACACCGCCCACCTGGCGGAGTGCTGAGCGGGCCGGCCCGCCCCGACGGACCGCCGACCGGGCGCGACGCGTTTCGACGTGTCCCGCGACGGCCGGCGGGTATGCCAGCGGGGTCAGCGCCACAACGGCCGGAAGGGGAACCACCGTGGCGAGCATCCGCGCTGTGGTCCTGAACTGCACCCTCAAGCGGTCCCCCGCCCCGTCGAGCGCCGAGGTGCTCGGGCGCGAGGTGCTCGACGCCCTCGCCGGGCAGGGGGTGGCGGGCGACCTGGTCCGGGTCGTCGACCACGACGTGCGGTTCGGGGTCTCCACCGACGAGGGCGACGGCGACGGCTGGCCGGCCATCCGGTCCAAGCTGATGGCCGCGCAGATCCTCGTCATCGCCACACCGATCTGGCTCGGCCAGCCGTCCGCGGTGTGCAAGATGGTCCTCGAGCGGCTCGACGCCGAGCTGTCCGAGACCGACGCCGAGGGCCGGCTGCTCACCTACGGCAAGGTCGCCGGGGTCGCGGTCGTCGGCAACGAGGACGGCGCGCACCACACCATCGGCGAGGTGCAGCAGGCCCTCAACGAGGTCGGCTTCACCTGCCCCGCGGCGGGCGCCACCTACTGGGTCGGCGAGGCGCTGCACAAGGTGGACTACATCGACGCCCGCCCCAAGCCCGACACCACGGGACGCACCACGAAGGCGCTGGCGCTCAACAGCGCGCACCTGGCCCGGCTCCTGGCCGAGCAGCCGTACCCGCCGCCGGACGCCCGCGACGCCGCGGTCGGCCCGAGCCGCGAGCCGGCCTGACGCTCAGCGCCAGCCGTAGCCGGCCCGTAGGGCCTGCCCCACCCGGTCGAACCGGGCCCGGTCCAGCACCGCGCCCTCGCGGCGGATGCCGTCCTCGCGCATGGTCAGTACGCGGTCCAGCCGCACCCAGCTCGGCCGGTTGTCCCGGTCCCACTCGCCCGGACCGAGCGCGAGCCAGTGCCGCTGCCCGTCGCGCTCGCTCTGGCTGGACAGCATCAGCCCGAACAGCGTCCGGCTGTGCCTGCCCACCACCAGCACCGGGCGGTCCTTGCCCTGGCGCGGGTCGTCCTCGTACGGCACCCAGGTCCAGACGATCTCCCCCGGATCGGCGTGCCCGTCGCGCTCCGGGGCGTACGCCAGTTGCCGGCGCTGCAACGCGGCCACCTGGCGGGGACGGGCGACCTGCGCCGGGCCCGGCCGGGGCCGACGCGGCGACGGGATGACCCCGCCGATGCGGGCCGCCACACTCCTGAGAAGTCCTGCCACGACCGGCAGCCTATCCCCCGCCGGGACCGGCGGCCCGGTGGGGACAATCCGGTGGACCGGGCCCGGGGCGAGCCGTCAGGATCGGCGCCATGCCGGTTCCCCCGCATCAGGTCCGCGCCCGTCACACCGCCGACACCGTCACCGTGTACCAGGCGTACCCGCCGGAGATCGCGGGTCCGGCGCTGGCCGCCGGCCGCTTCGTGCCGCCGTTCAAGCGGGAACGGATGACGTGGATCAAGCCGTCGTTCCGCTGGATGATGTACCGCTGCGGGTGGGGCGCGAAACCCGGGCAGGAGCGGGTGCTGGCCGTCGAGATCACCCGCGCCGGCTTCGAGTGGGCGCTGGCCAACTCGTGCCCGAGCAGCTACGACCGCGACCTGCACCCCGACCGGGAGACCTGGTCGCGGCGGCTGCGGGCCAGCCCCGTGCGGGTGCAGTGGGACCCGGAACGGTCGCTGCGCCTGGCCCCGCTGCCGCACCGGTCCCTCCAGGTCGGGCTCGGCGGCGAGGCGGTGCGGCGTTACGTCGACGAGTGGCTCGTCGGTCTCACCGACGTGACCCCGACCGCCCATGCGGTGCGCGCGGCGCTCGACGCGGGCGACGACACCGCCGCCGAGGCGCTGCTGCCGCCGGAGCGCCCGTATCCGCTGCCGCCCGAGGTGGCCGCCGTGATCGGCGCGACGGCGCGTCCGTGAGCCGCGCCGTACCCCTTGCGCGTGCTTGACTGGGGTGTCGGTGCGGGCACGGAGGAGGCGGTGGCGGATGGTCTTCCCGGTACGGACGCGGAGCCTGGTCACGCAGCCGACCGCCGTCGGGGCGCGCACCCGCTCCCGGCGGCGGGCCGCAGGCGCGGCGACCGTCGCCCTGGTCCTGCTGGCCGGTGCCACCGGCTGCACCGGCAGCGGGCGTCCGGAACCCCCGCCGGCCGGCGTCGCGTCCGCCACGGCCGCCACCGACCCGTCCCCGACGCCGGCCGTCGAGGTCCGCGACGACCTGGCGGGCGTGTTCCGGCAGGCCGGCCTGCGGGGCACCTTCGTGATGTACGACGTGACGGCCGGACGCGTCGTCATGGTCGACCGGGAACGGGCGCAACGGCGCCTCGTCCCCGCCTCGACGTTCAAGATCGCGCACAGCCTGATCGCGCTGGAGACCGGCGTGGTGCGCGACGAGCGGCAGAAGGTGCCGTACGGCGGCGGGCCGCAGCGCGTCGCCGCCTGGGAGCGGGACATGGGGCTGCGCGACGCGGTCCGGGTCTCCAACGTGCCGGTGTTCCAGGAGCTGGCCCGCCGCATCGGGCCGGAGCGGGAGCGGGAGTGGCTGCGCCGGCTCGGCTACGGCAACGGCGAGGTCGGGTCGGTCGTCGACCGGTTCTGGTTGAGCGGGCCGCTGGAGATCTCGGCCGACGAGCAGGCGCGGTGGCTGGCCCGGCTGGCCCGGGGCGAGCTGCCGGCCGACCGGGGGCACCAGGCCACCGTCCGGGACATCCTGCGCCTGGAGCGCACCGGCGGGTACGCCCTGTACGGCAAGACCGGCTGGACGGACGCCACCGACCCGGGCACGGGATGGTGGGTCGGCTGGGTCGAACGCGGCGACCGGCTGTACTGCTTCGCGCTGAACGTGGACGTCCGCGCGGACGGCGACGCCGACAAGCGCCTGCCGCTGGGCCGGCAGCTGCTGCACCGCCTCGGCGCCCTGCCCACCCCCTGACCTCGACCCGCCACCGGGCGGTCCACGGACACGGCCGATAACCGGTTGCCGCGCGCGGCCGGCATCCGGAATCGTGTCGGCCATGACGTTCTGACGGGCAGAACCCCCATCGCCGAGGCGCGCGGCACCGACCGGTGTCGTGGTGCCGTCCGTCCATTCCCGTTTACGCGAGAAGCGAGCGTCCTTGTCTCCGCACCAGTTCCTGCCGCAGTCCGCCCCGGCCACGGTCGCCGTGTTCGCCTCCCCCACGAGCTGGATCGAGTCCGACGCCCTGGCGCAGTGCCGGCAGGTGGCCGCCCTCGACGGCATGGTCCACGTCGCCGCCATGCCGGACCTGCACCCGGGCAAGGGCGCCCCCATCGGCGCCGCCATGGCCTCGACCGTGCTGTACCCGTTCCTGGTGGGCTCCGACATCGGCTGCGGCATCGCCGTGTTCCCGATCAGGCTCAAGCGTGCCGTGCCGGAGCGGCTCGCCGCCCGCTTCCCCGACCTCGACCGCCCGCTCGACCCCGAGCGGGACGCCGACGACCCCGCCTGGGCCGTCCTGCACGGCGACATCCCCGCCGGGCACACCGAAGGACTCGCCACGGTCGGCCGGGGCAACCACTTCGTCGAACTGGCGCGCGTCGGGACGGTCTTCGAGCCGGGCCACGCGGGCCGCCTCGGGCTCGACGCCGGCGACCTCGTGCTCGTCGTACACTCCGGCTCCCGGGGGCTGGGCGAGCGCATCCTGCGGGCGCACACCGAGACCCACGGCGCCGGCCCCGCCCCTGACCCGGCGGCCTACCTGGCGGCGCACGACGACGCCGTACGGTGGGGCTCACTCAACCGCCGGCTGCTGGCCGCCCGGGTCGCCCACGCCCTGGGGGCCGAGCCCACCGCGCCCGTCGTCGACCAGTGCCACAACCTGGTGGAGGTCCGCGACGGGGTCTACCTGCACCGCAAGGGTGCCGCACCGGGCGACGACCGCGACGTGCTCGTCGCCGGCACCCGGGGCACCCCCTCCTACCTGGTGGCCGCCCATGCCGGCCCGGAGGCCAACCACTCGGTGGCGCACGGCGCGGGTCGCAAGATGTCCCGCGCGGACGCCCTGCGGCGCAGCCGGGCCAAGCACACCGTCGAGGAGCTGCGCCGCACCCCCGTGGGTTCGCTGGTGGTGTGCGGCGACCGCCAGTTGCTCTTCGAGGAGGCGCCCACGGCCTACAAACGGATCGAGCGCGTGGTCGACGACCTCGTCGAGCACGGTCTGGCCACCCCGGTGGCCACCACCGTCCCCCTGGTCACCTACAAGACGCCGGACGTCGGGTCCGCCGCCCGGCCGGACCGTCGGGACGACCGCCGCAGGCGGGGCCGGCCATGAGCCCGCACCTGCTGATGTCCGCCGGGCGCGGCCCGCAGGAGTGCGCCTGGGCGCTGGCCCGGCTGCTGCGCCGTCTCGAGGCCGACGCCGCCCGGCGGGGCCTGACGACCCAGCGGGTCGAGACGGTGCCCGGCGACCGGCCCGGCACCTTCCGGTCGGCCCTGATCCGGATCGACGGGGACGACGCCCAGGCGTTCACCGCCTCGTGGACCGGCACCCTGTGCTGGCAGGCCCCCAGCCCCTACCGGGCGGGCACCGGCCGGAAGAACTGGTACGTCGTCGCCCGACCGTGCCGGCTCGACAGCCCGGTCACGACGTTCGCGGAGGCGGACGTCGACATCGTGGCCTGCCGCACCGGCGGGCCGGGCGGCCAGCACCGGAACAAGGCCAGCACGGCGGTGCGCGCGACCCACCGGCCCTCGGGCCTCGTGGTCGTGGTCGACACGGAACGGCAGTTCAGCCTGAACCGCCGCCTCGCCCTCCAACTGCTGCGGCAGCGCATCGCGCGCGGCGACGAGGCCGCGGGGCGGGCCGTCGTCGCCGCACGCTGGCGCATCCACGACGAACTCGTCCGTGGCGACCCCACCCGCGTGGAGCGCCCGGAGCCGTCGGAGCGGGAGGCGGCCCCGACACGTCCACTGCCGACCCGACGGGGCCGGGGGACCGCGTCCTAGGCGAGGCAGGCGAGCAGGTCCCGGTAGGCCTCGTCCTCCCTGCCGTGCTCGCTGCGCACCACCCGCGTGCCGGGCCGGGCGGCCACGACCGTGAGCAGCCGGTCGTACATGGCCGCCAGCTCCGTGGCCCCGCCGTGGCGGTCGAGCAGGCGCTGGGCGTCGAGATGCGTTGGGTCGCTGGAGGTACGGCTGCGCTCGGCGAAGCGCCGCAGCGCGTTCTCCTTGTCGTCGAGCAGCACGATCTCGTGGAAGTCCGCGCCGGTGTCGTGCGCGACGCGCTCGGCCTGCTCGATGAACTCGATGCGCCCGAGGAACTGCGGGACGATCACGTCGTGGCGGCCGGCCAGGTGCGCCCGGGCCGCCGCCAGGGCGACGGTACGGGCGAGCAGGCCGGCGGGACCGGCGTGGTCACGCCACCGGCCGACGAGATCGCGGATCCGGTCGATGTCGAGGTCGAGCGCGAGCGGGTGATCCTCGACGTAGCGGCGGGCCAACGTCGACTTGCCGCAGCCGGGTGGCCCGTTGAGCACGATCAGGCGCGGCGCCGACGCGGCGGCCGGCGGAGCCTGCGTCACGGTGTGCCTCCTCGCTCGGCCCGGCGGAGCCCGTACGGACGCCCACGATCGTACGGGCGGACGACGCGACGCGGGCCGCCCCGGTCCGGGGCGGCCCGCGTCACGGGTGGCGGTCAGGAAGCGTCGGGATCGGTGGGCGCCGGTCGTGCGGTGGCCGACACGAGGGCGCGCAGTTGCGGGGCCATCGTGGCGCTGTCCGGTTCGCGCCGCAGCTCGCGGAGCAGCCCGACCACCATCCCGACCATCACGAACAGGAACGGCAGGGCGGCCAGGATCGTCAGCGACTGGAGGGCGGACAGCCCACCGGCGAGCAGCAGCACCGCGGCCACCAGGCCGGTCAGGACGCCCCACATCGAGACGAGCCAGGCCTTCGGCTCCAGGTTGCCGCGCGAGGAGAGCGTGCCCATCACCACCGAGGCGGCGTCGGCGCCACTGACGAAGAAGAGCGCCACCAGCACCATGACCAGGATCGCGGTCACGGTGAAGAACGGGAACTCCCGCAGCACCGCGAAGAGCGCCGCCTCGGGGCTCTCCTTCACCGCGGACGACAGGTCGGTGCCGCCGAGTTGCAGGTCGACGGCGGTGCCGCCGAACACCGAGAACCAGACGACGCTGACGAGGCTTGGGACGGCCACCACACCGAGGATGAACTGACGGATGGTGCGGCCCTTGGAGATGCGGGCGACGAAGGCCCCGACGAACGGGGTCCAGGAGATCCACCAGGCCCAGTAGAAGATGGTCCAGCCGGCCATCCACTGCTCGCCACCGAAGGCGCCGGTGCGGAAGCTCATCGGGACGAGGTTGAACAGGTAGCCGCCGGTCGACGCGGTGAGCGTGTTGAGGACGAAGACCGTCGGGCCCACCACGAGCAGGAAGAACATCAACGCCACCGCGAGCACCATGTTGGTGTTCGACAGGAACTGGATGCCCCGCTTGACGCCCGTGACGGCGGAGACCACGAACGCCACGGTGAGCGCCGCGATGATGCCGATCGCCAGCGGGGTGGACTTCGGCACGTCCCAGAGGTTGGTGAGCCCGCTGTTGATCTGGAGGGCGCCGAGGCCGAGGGAGACGGCCGACCCGAAGAGCGTCGCGAGGATCGCGAAGACGTCGATGGCCCGGCCGGGCCCACGGTCGGCGCGCTGGCCGATGAGGGGGAAGAAGGCGCTGCTGATCAGGCCACGCCGACCCTTGCGGAAGGTGAAGTACGCCAGCGCCAGGCCCACGACGGCGTAGATCGCCCACGGGTGCAGTGCCCAGTGGAACAGGGAGTACTCCATGGCCACCCGGGCGGCCTGCGGGGTGTTCGGTTCGTTGAGGCCGCGCGGCGGGGTCGCCAGGTGCGACAGCGGCTCGGCGGCGCCCCAGAACATCAGGCCGATGCCCATGCCGGCGCTGAACATCATCGCCACCCACGAGACGGTGGAGAACTCGGGCTCGTCGTCGTCGCGGCCGAGCTTGATCCGGCCGTACCGGCTGCACGCCAGCCAGATCGAGAGCACCACGAAGCCGGTGCTGGCCAGCACGAAGACCCAGCCGAACGAGCGGACCACCCAGTCGAGCGCGGTGCCGCTGACCGAGGCCAGGTTGTCGGTGGCGACGATGCCCCACGCGACGAAGAGGACGGACACCACGGCGGCGACGCCCAGCACCGTCCGGTCGATGCCCTGCCGGGGGTTGCCCGGTCCGGGGGGTGCGCCGTCCGGCGGGGTGTCGTCGGTTGCCGGGCCTGTGGCGGACACGGTCATGTTTTGTGGACCTCCGTGGGCGTCCAGACACGCAGGGCGCGTTGCCGGCGCCGCGCGCCGGTCGGCCCGCATCTCGGGTTGTCCCGCGCCCCGTCTGGGCGCCCGGGAACTCGGACAGGTGTCGCTGAGCGCGCCGACGTCCACGGGCGGCTCGGGGAGCCGGCCGGAGTCCGACTGCCGGGGACGCCGGCGACGACCGGCGATCACTCTCGGCTTCGATGGTGGAGGAGACCCTGCGGTCTCATGACAGTGCTGTGACAAAACCCGGGGCGGCTCGCGACGGTGGTGGTGACGGCGGCCGGTCGAGCGGGCACAGTGGGGCGGTGACGACCGACATCCGTACGCCCCTGGCCCGCTACGCCGACCGTCTGCGCGCCGTGACCGGCGACGGGCACCACGTCGCCTCCCCGCTCGGCGCGTGGCTGCTGCTGGCGCTCGCCGCGCCGGCCGCCACCGGCGCGACCCGTGCGGCGCTCGAGGAGGCGCTCGGCACCGACGCCGAGACCGCCGCCACGGCCGCCCACGCCCTGCTGGCGGCGCCGCATCCGCTGGTGCCCTCGGCGACCGCGTTCTGGCACCGGTCGGGACGCGCGAGCGCCGGGCTCGACGGGTGGCGGGGGACCCTGCCCGCGTCGACCGCGACCGGGGTGCTGCCGGAGCAGGCCGGGCTCGACGCGTGGGCCCGCGAGCACACGCTCGGGCTCGTCGAGGCGTTCCCGCTGACGGTCACGCCGCAGGTGCTGCTGGTGCTGGCCAGCGCGCTGGCCACCCGGGTCTCGTGGGCGACCCCGTTCGAGGTGGCACCGGCCGACGCGCTCGGGTCCGGCAGCGCCTGGGCCGGTGGGCTGCGCCGGGCGCTGCGCAGCCCGGAGCACGGCCACCGCTGCTGGATCGCCGACACCACGCGGGCCGGCACCGTCGCCGTGCACGCCGCCCCCGCCCGGCCGGCGCGGACCGCCGACGGCGCGGCCGGGCTGCTGGTGGTCTCCGTCGTCGCGGCGCCCGACGTGCCGGCCGGGGACGTCCTCGCGGCGGCCCACGAGCTGGCGGCGGTCGCCGCCGACACGCCGGAGGGGCACCTGCCGGCACGGCGTTCCCTGTTCGACGTGCCGCTGGGCGAGGGCCCGCTGTGGGCGCTGCGCGAGGAGCCGACCCGCACCAACGCGCCGGACGGCCGGGAGGAGCGGGCGACGGCGGTGCTGCCCTGCTGGTCGGCCCGCAGCCGGCACGGGCTGAGCGCGCCCGGCCTGGGCTTCCCGGCCGTCGCGCGGGTGTTCGGGGAACTGCTGGACGAGCCGGGCCTGGAATTCGAGGCGGCCCAGGCGGCGATGGCCCGCTACGGCCGGTACGGCTTCGAGGCGGCGGCCGTCACCGGGTTCGCCGCGACGCTCAGCCTGCCGCCGGAGGGGGTGGCCCGGGTCGCGGAGCTGCGCTTCGGCCACCCGTACGCCGTGGTGGCCGTCGCCACCGACGACCGGGCCGGCGGCGCGGCGCCCGGCCCGTGGCACGGGGTGCCGGTCTTCTCCGCCTGGGTGGCCGATCCGGAGGAGCTGCCGGAGGCCGACGTCGCCGACCGCTACGGGGACGCCTGAGGCGGGCGTCAGGGGGTGTGCGGCTCGGCCATCGCGACGGCGATCCTGCGGGGGCCGGTGAACGGCTCCCGCCCGTGCGCGGCGGTCATGTTGTCCACGACGAGCACGTCGTCGCGCCGGTAGTCGAAGCGGACGCTCGCCGCCCGGTACGCCGACCGCAGGTGCTCCATGACGTCGGCGGGGATCTCGCCGCCGTCGCCGTAGTAGGTGTTGGCCGGCAGTCCCTCGGTGCCGAACATGGCGAGCAGCCCCTCCTGGAGGTCCCTGGACAGGGTGCTCACGTGGAAGAACGTGGCGTGGTTGAACCAGCGCGGGGTGTCCGAGCCGGGCCGGTGGTGCACCACGTCGCGCACCGCGCGGGTACGCAGCCCGTCGGCGCCCCGCCACTGCACCTCGATGCGGTTCGCCGCCGCGTACGCCTCGACCTCGGCGCGGTCCTCGGTGCCGAAGACGTGCTGCCACGGGGTGCCGAAGTCGCCGTGGAAGTTGCGTACCAGCATCCAGCGGCGGCGGACGAACTCCTCGCGTACGGTCGGGTCGATCTCGTCGTGGACCCGGCGGACGTCGGCCAGCGGGGTGGCGCCCTGCGTGTGCGGCGGGGTGAGGCAGTGGAAGAACAGCGTCAGCGGCCAGCGGGCCTGGTACGAGTTCTCGTTGTGCAGGAAGATCTCCTCGTCCGGCGGGTAGTCGGTCGAGGTGTAGACCCGCCCGGCGATGGCGTGCCGGGGCGACGAACGCTCGGTGTAGGGCAGCGGCTCACCGGAAAGCGCCCGTACTGCCCGGTCGAAGCCCTCGACGCCGCCCACGTCGAACCCGCGGAACAACAGGGCGCCGTGCGCCACGAGGCTCGCGCGCAGCTCCGCGCGGCGGGTGGCGATCAGCTCGGTCAGCTCGCGCCCGTCGTTCTCGACGACCACCGGCAGCGTGGCGCTCGGGTCACTCATGCTCTCGCTCCTGTCGTCGCCCGCCGACGTCGCCGACGGCGGCGGCGGGACGGTGGTCCTGACGGCTCGTCGCCCGTCGGCGGGATCGTGGCCCTGACGGCCGAGGCGGGCGGCTCACCCGAGGCGGCGGGTGGGCATGTCGGCGTGGGCGGCGGCGAGGTCCGCCCGGATCGCGGCGAGCAGCTCGGGCAGCCGCTCGTTGAGGAAGAAGTGCCCGCCGTCGATCTCGTGCAGGGTGAAGCCGGCGGCGCTGTGCTCCCGCCATCCGTCGCTGTGCTCCCGGCTGACGGTGTCGTCGTCGCGGCCGGCGAACGCCACGATCGGCATCGGCAGCGGCGCCTCGGGGCTGTAGCGGTAGTCGTCGACCTGCGCGAAGTCGGCGCGCAGCAGGGGTAGCAGCAGCTCGACCAGCTCGGGGTACTCCAGCAGCCCGGCCGGCAGCCCGCCGCCGGCCTCCAGGCGGCGCAGCAGCTCGTCGTCGGCCACCCGGGACAACCCGTCGAAGTGGCTGGGGGCGCTGACGTGCGGGGCGCGGGCGCCGCCGACGTAGAGCCGCAGCGGCAGCGGACGCCCGGCGCGGCGCAGTTCGCGGACCACCTCGAAGCCGACCCGGCCCCCCATCGAGTGGCCGTAGATGGCGTACGGGCCGCGGATGCGCTCGGCGATGGCGTACGCGACGTCGGCGGCCCGGAACACGGGGTTCTCGCTGATCCGGTTCTCGCGGCCGGGCAGTTGCACCGGCAGCACCTCGACGTCGGGGGCGAGCCCGTCCTGCCAGCGCCGGAAGACGCTGGCGCCCCCACCCGCGTAGGGCAGGCAGAACAGTTGGACCGGCGCCGAGCGCCAGTCGCTGGCGGAGAGGAACCAGGTCACCGCGCGCCTTTCGTCGAAGGGGCCGTCCCGGTGGCGCTGTCGCCGGAACGGTGACGTCCGGTGCGGCGCGCCGGACCGACCCGGGGCGCGGCGCCCTGCGGGGCACGGGCGGGCGGACTGCGACCGGGCCGCTCGCCATGCTCCCCGGGGGCCTCATGATCTGCCTATACCGTCACGTCGGAAGCAGCATAAGGCGCGCTGCCCGACCGCGATGATCCGCGTGCCGGGCGGGTGACGGGGTGGCTGGTCAGGCGTCCGGTCGGGGGATCGGTTGGGTCATGCCGTCGAAGTCCCGGGGCAGCCGGGCCACCATGTCACGGAACTCGTCGACGGTGACCGCCTCCCGCAGGGTGGCGAAGACGGCGCCGGTGCCGGCCCGGGCGGTGGCCTCGTCCACCCCGGCCCGCTCCCCCACCCGGCGTACGAAGTCCGCCGGTCCGGCCGCACCCCCCGGGGTCTCGTCGGGACCGGGCTCGCCGAGATAACCGTCCAGGTCGTCGGGGAGGCGGCCGGCGGCGGCGCCGCTCATCCGTTCCACCATCGTCTGCAACACGGCACGGGCGATCGTGGCGGCCTGCGCGGTGGGCAGTCCCGCACGGCGGGACACCGCGTCGACGAATAGGGGGAACCGCACGGCAGCCTCCTGTCGTCACCGGCCCGACGGATACCCGCCCCCGGTGCCGGCAAACGGCCCCGCCGTGGGCCGGGCGTCCGGGTGCAGCGCGCCACCCTCGCTTGACACCGGCGCGATAACTCAGCAAGTATTGAGTCAATGGACGCTGATGCTTCGCTCACCGCCCGCGCCCGGGTCCACGCCGCCCTCGGCGACCCGGCGCGCCTGGCGATCGTGGACGCGCTGCTGCTGGGTGACTCCTCCCCCGGCGAGATCGCCCACGCCCTCGACCTGCCCACCAACCTGGTGGCCCACCACGTCAAGGTGCTCACCGACGCCGGCCTGGTCACCCGCACGCGCTCCGAGGGCGACCGGCGCCGCGCCTACCTGCGGCTGCGACCGGCGGTGCTGTCGACGCTGACCCCGCCGCCGCTGGCCGACGTGGGCCGGGTGGTCTTCGTCTGCACCCACAACTCGGCCCGCTCCCAGCTCGCCGCCGCCCTCTGGACGCGGCGCACGCACGCCCCGGCCGCGTCGGCGGGCACCCGCCCGGCCCGCCGGGTGCACCCCCGCGCCGTGGCGGTGGCCCGCCGCCACGGGCTGCGTCTCGACCCGGTCGGCACCGCCCACGTCGACGACGTCGTACGCGCCGAGGATCTGGTCGTCGCCGTCTGCGACAACGCGCACGAGGGCTTCACCGGTGCGGCCCGCCCCCGCCTGCACTGGTCGGTGCCCGACCCCGTCCGCGTCGACACCGACGAGGCGTTCGAGGCGGCGTACGCCGAGATCGAGGCCCGGGTCGAGCGACTCGCCCCCGCCGTCACCCCAGGAGCATCGCGATGACCGACACCCGTACCCACCCGAATCTCGCCGTCGACCAGCAGGTCGCCCTGCGCACCGCGGCGACCCGGCTGGCCGCCGAGTTCGACGGCACCTACGGCACGGAGACCGTGGAGCGGTTCCTGCACGCCAGCTACGAACAGTTCGCCACTCTCGGCAGCGTCCCCCACTTCCTGCCCCTCCTGGCCGAGCGCTTCGCCCGACAGCGCCTGCGCGCGCTCGCCCGGGTCGAGGGGCACCACCGCGACGGCCGCCCGGTGGTCCTCTTCCTCTGCACGCACAACGCCGGTCGCTCGCAGATGGCGCTGGGCTTCTTCGCCCGCCTGGCCGGCGACGCCGCCGTGGCCTGGTCGGGCGGCAGCGAGCCCAGCACCGAGGTCAACCCGGCCGCCGTGGCGGCGATGGCCGAACGCGGCATCGACATCGCCGACGAGTTCCCCAAACCGTGGACCGACGAGGTGGTCCGCGCCGCCGACGTGGTGGTCACCATGGGCTGCGGCGACGCGTGCCCCGTCTTCCCCGGCACCCGCTACGAGAACTGGGAGCTCGACGACCCCGCCGGCCTGGACCTGGCCGGCGTACGGCCTGTCCGCGACGAGATCGAGCGGCGGGTCCGCCGGCTGCTCGACCAGCTCGGCGTGCCAACCACCCGCCTGTGACCTGCCCGCACGAACCATCGCCGCGTCCCACCGGGGGCGACGCGGCGGGTCCGGCCGCTGACACGCCCCCACCGACGACCCGAACGGGAGCCCCGTGAGCACCACCACGCACGACGATCCGGCCGAGACGGCCGTGGTCGGACGCCTGTCCCGCCTCGACCGGTTCCTGCCGGTCTGGATCGGCCTCGCCATGGCGGCCGGCCTCCTGCTCGGCCGGCTGGTGCCCGGCCTGGACAGCGCGCTCGACGCGGTGCAGATCGGCGGCGTCTCGCTGCCCATCGCCCTCGGCCTGCTGATCATGATGTACCCGGTGCTGGCCAAGGTCCGCTACGACCGGCTCGACTCCGTCACCGGCGACCGGCGGCTGCTGGTCTCCTCGCTGGTGCTGAACTGGGTCGTCGGGCCGGCGCTGATGTTCGCCCTGGCCTGGATCTTCCTGGCCGACCAGCCGGAGTACCGCACCGGCCTGGTCATCGTCGGCCTGGCCCGGTGCATCGCCATGGTGATCATCTGGAACGACCTGGCCTGCGGCGACCGGGAGGCCGCCGCGGTGCTGGTCGCGCTCAACTCGGTGTTCCAGGTGCTCGCGTTCGGCGTGCTCGGCTGGTTCTACCTCGCGGTCCTACCGGGTTGGCTGGGCCTGGAGGGCGCCGAACTGGCCGTGTCGGGCTGGGACATCGCCGGCAACGTGCTGATCTTCCTGGGCATCCCGCTGGTGGCCGGCTACCTCACCCGTCGCCTCGGCGAGCGGGCCCGGGGCCGCGACTGGTACGAGGACCGGTTCCTGCCGAGGATCGGCCCCGCGGCGCTGTACGGGCTGCTCTTCACCATCGTCGTCCTGTTCGCCCTCCAGGGCGAGGCGATCGCCGACCGGCCGCTGGACGTCGCCCGCATCGCCCTGCCGCTGCTGGCCTACTTCGCGGTGATGTGGGCCGGCTCGTACGCCCTCGGCCGGGCGGTCGGCCTCGGCTACGCGCGCACCACGACGCTGGCCTTCACCGCCGCCGGCAACAACTTCGAGCTCGCCATCGCCGTCGCGATCGGCACCTTCGGCGTCACGTCCGGGCAGGCCCTGGCGGGCGTGGTCGGGCCGCTGATCGAGGTGCCCGTCCTGGTCGCCCTCGTCTACGTCTCGCTGTGGGCACGCCGCCGGTTCTTCCCGTCACCGGCCCCGGGCCAGCCGACCGTCTCCGCTTCGCGCTGAAAGGAAACACCGCCGTGAGCGACAAGCCCAGTGTCCTGTTCGTCTGCGTGCACAACGCCGGCCGCTCGCAGATGGCCGCCGGCTGGCTGCGGCACCTCGCGGGCGACGCCGTCGAGGTGCGCTCCGCCGGCTCGGCGCCGGCCGGGACCGTCAACCCGGCCGCCGTCGAGGCGATGCGGGAGGTCGGCATCGACATCAGCACGCAGACGCCGACCCTGCTGGAGTACGCCACCGCCGAGTCCTCCGACGTCATCGTCACCATGGGCTGCGGCGACGCCTGCCCGGTCTTCCCCGGCAAGCGCTACGAGGACTGGCAGCTCGAAGACCCCGCCGGCAAGGGCGTCGAGGCGGTCCGGCCGATCCGCGACGAGATCCGGGCGCGGGTGCAGCGGCTGCTGCGGGAGCTGGTGCCCGCCGGCTGACCGGGGCGGATGGGCTCGGCCGACCGGGGACGGGTCGGGTTGAGCTGACGGGGACGGGTCGGCTCAGCCGGCCGGATCGTCGGCGAGGACGTCGAGCAGCAGCGCGGCCGTCCAGCCGAAGGCCGGCGAGCCCAGCCCGGCCCCGGTGTCGGGGTGGAAGTACTCGTGGCAGCCGGCGCCGGCCACCAGCTCGATCATCGAGTCGCGCAGGCCCGCGGCCAGGTCGGGGCGGCCGTGGCACAGCAGTCCCCGGCGTACCAGCCAGTTGACGTTCATCCAGCTCGGCCCGCGCCAGTAGCGCAGCGGCTCGAAGTCCGGGGCCGTGCGGTCGTGGCTCGGCAGCGGCCGGTCCATCCGGGCGGCCAGCCCGAAGCGGGCCGAGCAGGCCTCGGCGACCAGCGCCGACACCTGCCGCGCGGGCAGGTCGGGCAGGACCAGCGGGGCCAGGCCGAGCACCGTCCGGGCCGGCACGAGCCGGTCGGCGCGCAGGTCCCGGGGCTGGAAGGTGCCCGTCGTCGGGTCGTACAGCCGGCGCACCAGGGCCTCGGTGATCCGCGCCGCGCGCTCCCGGTGCGGGCCGGGGTCGGCGCCGGCCAGCGGCGCGATCCGGGCGAGGGCGTGCTCGGCGGCGCCCATCGCGGCGTTGACCAGCGGGCACTCCACCAGGAACGGGTGCCGGGCGGCGAGGTCGTCGTCGCGGTAGCGGCGCTCGCGGTAGGACGCCACGATCGCGACGTAGCGCGCGTAGTCGAGGTCGGTGGGGCGGTGCGCGGCGTCGGCGTGCGCGGTGTCGTGCCGGCGGTACGCGCGCATGACGGCCGCGTCGGCGGGCACCGCCGCCAACGGGGCGTCCCAGGCGGGGCTGTTGTCCAGCCCGGACTCCCACGGGTGCACGACGCAGGCCAGCCCGCCCCCGCCGACGTCCCGGCGGGTGGCGAGGTAGCGCTGCTGGGCCACCAGCCGGGGGTAGAGCCGGCGCAGCGCCGCCCGTCCGGCCTCGCCGGGGGACCGCCGGTACGCCAGCCAGGCGGCGGACGCGTGCACGGGTGGCTGGATCAGCCCGGAGGTGGCGACGGCCGGGGCGCCCTCGGCGAGCCCCGACGCCCAGAACTCCGGGCCCGGAAAGTACGAGCCGACGGGCAGCGCCGGGTTGAACACGATGTGCGGCACCCGCCCGTCGACCCACTGGGCCCGGAACAGGCTGGTCAGCTCCCGCCAGGCGCGCTCGGGGCGCACGTGGGACCAGCCGATCGCGATGAACGCCGAGTCCCAGCTCCACTGGTGCGGGTAGAGGGTGCGCGAGGGCACCGTGTGGTCGTGTTCCCAGTTGGCGTCGAGGGTGGCGACGGCGAGGCGGCGCAGTGCCCCGACGTCGCGGGCCCCGGCGTCGGCGGTGTACGCGCCGCCGGCTGTCCCGGTGCTCACGCCGCCGCCTGCCGGGGCTGGGCGTGGCGCAGCACGGCGGCGGCCTGGTGCAGGGCGCGTACTGGGTCGCCGCGCAGCCGGCACTCCAGCGCCAGCCAGCCCCGGTAGTCGATCTCCAGCAGGGTGCGCACCAGCGCCGGCCAGTCGAGGTGCCCGGCGCCGGGCTGGAACCGGTTGGAGTCGCTGACCTGCACGTGCCCGAGGTACGGCGCGGCGGCGCGCAGCGCCCGGTGCACGTCGTCCTCCTCGATGTTCATGTGGAAGGTGTCCGCCACCACCCGCACCGAGGGCAGCCCGACCATCGCGCAGAGGGCGACGGCGTCGTCGAGCCGGTTGACCATGTGGTCCTCGTACCGGTTGAGCGGTTCCAGGAAGAGGGTGACCCCCTCGGCGCGGGCGTGCTCCCCCAGCTCGCCCAGGGCGTCGACGAGCACCTGCCGGTCGCCGGCGGGTGGGCGGGGCGGCTCGAACGGCGGCAGCCGCCGGGAGAACATCCCCCACGCGGCCGGGGTCAGCGCGCCGACGCCGCCCAGCTCGGCCATCACCGAGAGCTGGGAGCGCAGGTTGCGTACGGCGTCGCGGGAGCGCTCGGGGTCGAAGTCGCCGATGAAGTGGTCCATCTCCACGCAGACGGTGGGCATGACCACCCCGGCGGCGCGGGCCCGGCGCAGCTCGGGCAGCCGGCGGGCGAGGCCGAGGTCGCCGGCGCCGCGCAGCTCGATGGCGTCGTAGCCGAGCGCGGTGGCGAGCGCGTACTTCTGAATCAGGTCGGTGCCCGGCAGGAGCTGCTCCTGACAGGCCAGGGGAATCGTCATGGGAACCTCAGCACGACTTGGAGGGCGTCAGCGTCACCGCGGTCGAGCAGCGCCAGCGCGTCGGCCACCGCGCTCGCGTCGACGACGTGGCTCACCAGCGGCAGCGGATCGACGCTGCCCTCGGCCACCAGGTCCATGAAGGTGTGTGCGACGCGGGCCCCGGTCCACCGGCCGGCCATGCCGGGCGCCGGGGTCGGCCCGGAGACCTGGGCCGCCACCAGCTGGATCCGGTTGTGGTGGAACTCCTCACCCAGGCCGAGCCCGTCGGCCTGTCCCTGGTAGAAGCCGGCGGCCACGACGCGGCCGGCATGGGCGGTGGAGCGGATCGCCTCGTGCAGCGCCGGGTACGCCCCGGACAGCTCCAGGCAGACGTCGGCGCCCCGGCCGCCGGTGGCCCGGCGCAGCACGGCCGCGGCCGACTCGACGCCCGCGTCGACGGCGATCCGGGCCCCGAGCCGGGTGGCGTGCGCCAGGCGGGCGGGCACCCGGTCGACGGCGACCACCCGCGCGCCGGAGAGGACGGCGAGCCGGGTGGCGAGTAGCCCGATGACGCCCTGCCCGAAGACCGCCACCCAGTCGCCCAGGTGCAGGTCGCCGGCGAGCACGGCGGTGAGGGCGATCGCCCCGGGGCGGGCGAAGACCGCCGCGAGGGGATCCAGGTCCGGGGGTAGCGGGTGCACGGCGCCGGCGGGCACGACGGCCTCGGCGCGGTGCCCCCAGATGCCCCAGACGACCTGCCCGGCCCGCCGGTCGGGCACGTCGGGCGCGACCTCGACGACCTCGCCGACCTCCTCGTAGCCGAAGCCCACCAGCGGGTACGGCACGGTGCTCTGCCGGGGCACGAACATCCGGCTGACGTCGTCCCAGTCCTTGCTCAGTCGGGGATTGCTGCCCCGGTAGAGGGTGAGCTCCGTGCCGGCCGAGATGCCGGAGTAGCGGGTGCGGACCCGGACCTGGCCGGGGCCGAGCGGATCCGGGGGGCAGGGCTCGAGGCTGATCCGTCGGGGCCCGGCGAGTGAGACAACCCAGTTGACCATGAGTCACATCCCGGTAGCACTGGGCTCCATCGTAGGCAATAAATCGGCATATGTCTTGTAATTGATCAATCGAAGGGGTTGAATCCGTTCCATACCCTTCGAGAGGAGTGCCACCGATGTCAGCACCTCCGATGCGGATACTCGCCGCGACCCTGATCATGGCAGTCACCGGGGCCGGCCTGCTGGCCTGCGGCGACGAGGAATCCGGCAGCGACAGCAGGCAGATCACCGTGTGGAGCCTGGAGGACGTGGCCGACCGGGTCACCGCCACCAAGGCGATCATCGCGGACTTCACCGCCAGCACCGGCATCGCCGTCGACCTGGTCACCGTCAACGAGGACCAGTTCCCGTCCCTGATCGCCTCCAGCGCCGCCGCCGGAGAACTGCCCGACGTCGTCGGCTCGGTGTCGCTCGCCGGCGTCCGCACCCTCGCCGGCAACGAGCTGCTGCACGCCTCGGCGAACGCGGAGGTCGTCGAGAACCTCGGCCGGCAGACCTTCTCGCCGCGCGCCCTGGAGCTGACGGCGGACGACGGGAAGCAGCTCGCCGTGCCGAGCGACGGCTGGGGCCAGCTGCTCGTCTACCGCAAGGACCTGTTCGCCGCCGTCGGGCTGCCCGCCCCCGACACGTACGAGAGGATCGCCACCGCCGCGACGAGACTCAACACCGGGGGCGTCGCGGGCATCACGGCCGCCACCGCCCCCGGCGACGTGTTCACCCAGCAGACCTTCGAGCACCTGGCGTTGGCCAACAACTGCCAGCTCACCGACGACTCCGGGGCCGTGAAGCTGGACTCGCCCGAGTGCGTCGAGGCGTTCCGGTTCTACGGCGAGCTGATGCGCACCAGCTCGGTCAAGGGCGCGCAGGACGTCGACACCACCCGGGCCACCTACTTCGCCGGCAAGGCGGCCATGCTCGTCTGGTCGCCGTTCATCCTCGACGAGCTGGCCGGCCTGCGAAACGACGCCAAGCCGACCTGCCCGCAGTGCCAGGCCGACCCGACGTTCCTCGCGCGCAACAGCGGCTTCGTCACCGCGATCAAGGGACCGAACGGCACCGAACCCGCCCAGTACGGCGAGATCAGCTCCTGGGCGGTGCTCGACGGCGCCGCCGCCGACCCGGCCGGGTCCTTCGTGGAGCACATGCTCGGCGACGGCTACCCGCGCTGGTTCGGCATGTCCCCCGAGGGGCGCTTCCCCGTCCGCAAGGGCACCGCGGCCGAGCCGGAGAAGTTCCTCACCGCCTGGAACACCAGCCAGGCCGGGGTCGACACGAAGAAGCCGCTCGCCGAGGTCTACGGCGACGAGGTGCTCGCGAGCCTGCGCCGCAGCCCCGACACCTTCCAGCGGTGGGGCCTGACCCAGGGCCAGGGCAAGCTCGTCGGCGCGATCCTCGGCGAGCTGCCGGTGCCCAAGGCCCTGAACGACGTGGTCGCCGGCAAGACCGACGCCGCCGCGGCCGCCGGACGGGCGAAGAAGGACGTGGAGGCGATCAAGGCGGGCGTCAATTGACCACCGCCCCACCGGGCACCGGCCGCTCCCCCGCCCGGGAGCGGCCGGCCCCGGCCCGCCGCCGACCGCTGACCCTGCGCCGCCGCGAGTCCCGCGCCGGGCTCGCGCTGGTCGCCCCGACGCTGCTCGTCGTGGTCGCCGTCATCGGCATACCCATCGTCTGGACCGTCGTGCTGGCCTTCCAGCGGGTACGCCTGGCCACGCTGCGCCGCACCGGGCTGTTCGGCGAGTTCACGTTGGACAACGTCGAGCGGGTGCTGAACACCCCCGGCTTCGCCGACACGTTGTGGACCACGCTCGTCTACGCCGTGGCCAGCACCGTCGGCTCCATCGTGCTCGGCCTGGTGGCGGCGCTGGTCGTCCGCCGGCCGTTCCGGGGCCGCACCCTGGTGCGCGCGTCGATGCTGCTGCCGTACGTGGCGCCGGTGGTCGCGGTCACCTTCGTCTGGCAGGTGATGCTCGACCCGCAGCTCGGCATCGTCAACGACTGGGGCCGGCGGTTCCTCGGCTGGGACACCCCGGTGCCGTTCCTGTCGCAGGAGTCGACCGCCCTGGCCACGGTCGTCGCCTTCGAGGCGTGGCGCTACTTCCCCTTCGCCTTCCTGTTCCTGCTCGCCCGGCTCCAGGCGGTGCCCGGCGAGCTGGAGGAGGCCGCCCGGGTCGACGGCGCCACCCCCTCCCAGCGGTTCCGGCACATCCTGCTGCCGCAGTTGCTGCCGGTGATCGGCCTGCTGGGCGTGCTGCGGTTCATCATGACGTTCAACAAGTTCGACGACGTCTACCTGCTCACCGGCGGGGCCGCCGGCACCGAGGTGGTCAGCGTCCGGGTCTACGAGTTCCTGACCGCGCGTACGGACATCGGCGCGGCGGCGGCGCAGGCGGTCGTGCTCGCCGTGGTGCTCATCGTGTTCGTGGTGGTGTATCTGCGCTTCTTCGGCGGACGGAGGGACGGCTGATGGACCGGGACCGGATCGAGACGGTGGGCCTGCGCTGGCTGCGCCGGCTGGTGATCGCCGCGTTCCTGCTGGTCACCGTCTTCCCCTTCTACTACATGCTGGTGCTCTCGGTGCGCCCCATCGAGCGGCTGCTGCTCGACCCAGGCTCCCTGGTCGTGGGCCTCGGCGAGCTGACGTTCGACACGTACGCCGAGGTGGTGAAGGCCGTCGACGACGGCGGCCAGGGTTTCCTCACCTTCATGCGCAACAGCGGGCTGGTCGCGGTCGCGGCGACGCTGCTGACGCTGGCCGTGGCGATCCCCGGCGCGTACGCGGTCGCCCGGCTGCGGTTCTTCGGTCGCCGGCAGGTCGACTTCCTGTTCCTGGCGGTCTACCTGTTCCCGTCGATCGTCATCGCCATCCCGCTCTTCGTGGTCTTCACGCGGGCCGGGCTGCGCGGCTCCCTGTTCGGCCTGGTGCTCGTCTACATCTCGCAGACGCTGCCGGTGTCGGTCTACATGCTGCGCAACTACTTCGAGACCATCCCGGTGAGCCTGGAGGAGTCGGCGGCCATCGACGGCGCCGGGCGGCTCGGCATCATCCGCCGGGTCAGCCTCCCCCTGGCGGCGCCGTCCATCATGGCCGTCGCCCTGTACGACTTCATGATCGCCTGGAACGAGTTCCTCTTCGCCCTGCTGTTCCTGGTCGACAAACCGAACCGGTGGACGGTGTCGCTGGGGCTGGCGCAGCTCTCCGACGGCGTCGAGGTGCCCAAGACGGTGCTGATGGCCGGCTCGGTGATCCTCACCCTGCCCATCGTGATCCTCTTCTTCGCCAGCGAACGCCTGCTCACCGAGGGGCTAACCAGCGGCGCGGAGAAGGGCTGAGCCGGCGGGCGGGGTTGCCGCGCGGTGGGCGTCGACGGAGGATGTGCCGGGTGGATGCCTCCCCCGACGCTGTCCCGGGCACCCCGCCCGCGGCTGCCCCGCCCGCTGCCGGGGTGCGGCTGCGCGACGTGCAGCCGGGCGACCTCGACGCCTACGTACGCCTGCGCTGCGATCCCGCTGTGATGGCGGAACTCGGCGGCCCGCAGCCGCGCGAGCGGGTGTCCGCCCAGCTCCGGCGCGACCTCGAGACCGTGCGGGACGGCAGCGCCTGGATCAAGATGATCGTCCCGGACGGCGGCACCGAGGTGGCCGGGACGGTGACGGTGTACGCCCACGACGGCGTCTCCGAGATCGGCTGGATGGTCGCGCCGGAGTTCCAGGGCAGGGGCCTGGCCGGCAGGGCCGTCCGCGCCGTGCTCGACCTGGCCCGGGCGGATGGCCGCTGGGGCCTCATCCACGCCTTTCCCGCCACGACGAACGCCGCGTCGAACGCGATCTGCCGCTCGGGCGGCTTCGCCCTCGTGGGCGAGGAGCAGACGGAGTTCGCCGGCCGCCTCTTCCGCACCAACCACTGGGTGCTCGATTCGTCGGCCCGCGTCGACGGCTAGGCGTCGCTGTCGTGGCGGCGTTCCGGCAGGCGGAAGACCTGGGAGGCACGCCAAGCTGATGAACCAGCGCTGTCGGAACAGCTGATACCTGTGCGGTATAAGAATGCCTGTGTGGTATCGGGCGAGCGGACTGCACCGCCGTCGGCGGCGGCCCGCCGGGCAGGCGGACACCGCGTCGCCGACGGAGGTCCCCGTCCGCCCCGCCGCCACCGGAGCATCGGGGGCCCGGCTACGGTGGCGGCATGGGAAACCCGACCCGTTGGGAGACCGAGACCGGTCCGGAGCACTCGCAGTGGTACATCGACCGGTTCCGCCGGCTGGCCGCCGACGGGGCCGACCTGGCCGGCGAGGCCCGGCTGCTGGACGCGATGGTCGCGCCCGGATCCCGGATCCTCGACGCCGGCTGCGGCACCGGCCGGGTGGGCGCGGCGCTGGCCGCCCGGGGGCACGCCGTGGTCGGGGTGGACGCCGACCCGGCCCTGGTCGAGGCCGCCCGCGCCGATCACCCCGGCCCGCGCTGGCTGGTCGCCGACCTGACCGAACTCGACCTGGCGGCGGCCGGCGAGCCGGAGCCGTTCGACGCGGCGGTGCTGGCCGGCAACGTGCTGGCCTTCGTCGCCCCCGGCACCGAGCGGGAGGTGCTGCGCCGCGTCGCCGCCCACCTGCGCCCCGACGGCGTGCTGGCGGTCGGCTTCGGCACCGACCGGGGCTACCCGCTGACCGGCTTCGACGCCGACGCGGTCGCCGCCGGCCTGCGGCTGGAGCACCGCTTCGCCACGTGGGACCTACGCCCGTGGCGCGACGACGCCGACTTCGCCGTCACGGTGCTGCGCCGCCCCGCCGCCTGACCCTGGACGGGGGCCGCGACCGGCCGGCGCGGCCGTTCGCCGTCGACGCGAGGCCGCGCCGAGGCCGGTGGGTGCCCGCCGGTGGGTGCCCGCCGGTGGGTGCCCGCCGGTGGACGGGCGCGCTCAGGCCGGGGCGGCGACGACCCGCGCGGCGGCCGGGTCGAGCGTGGCGCCGGCGGGCACCATCGCCACCAGGCCGGCCGGCAGCCGCACCGGACGCACGTCGCGGTAGCCGAGCGCGCCGAGCACGTCGCCGCCGGCGAGGACGTAGCGCCGGCCCAGGTCGGTGACCACGGAGATCGCGCCGCCGGTCGCGCCGGGCGCCGCGACCGCCTCGACCACCGCGCCCCGGCCCGGCTCCACCACGACGTGGTCGGCGCGCACCCCACCACCCGCCGCCGGGGCGGTGCGCGGCGCGGCCGCGAGGTCCGGCAGTCGTACGCCGAGCCGGACCTCGGTGACGCCGCCGTCGTCGCCCACCCGGGCACAGAGCGCCGCCCCGTCGGCGGTGGCGAGCCGGGGCGGTGCGGTCGGCGGGGCGGTCGGTCCTGTCGGGGCGAGGTCGGCCAGCTTGGGCAGCGCCGCGAACCGCCCGAGCGTGATCGGCTCCGGCTCGCCCTGGCCCGTGCGGGCGAGCAGCAGGCCGGCCTGCAACTCGGTGATGCCGGCGAGGCCGTCGCGCAGCGCGACGGCGTACTGCCGGCCGCCGCCGGAGTTGCGCACCAGGTAGACGTCGCCGATCCGCGCCCCGGACACCCGCGCGGAGCGCTCCCCCTCGTCGGGCAGGGTCAGCGGGGCGAGGTCGGCGCCGGCGGGCAGGCTGTTGAGCAGGGCCGGGGCCACCGGGACCGCTCGGGCCCGGGTCGCGGCCAGGGCGGCCAGCACCCGGTTGGGGTCACGCACCAGGTAACGGCGCTGGTGCCAGACGAGGTGCAGCCCCCCGTCGGGATCGCGCAGCAGGAGTGCGTCCTCGCCCAGCTCCCGGCCCGCGCCGACCGGCACGCCGATCAGCAGCGCCGAGCGGGGCGCCGTCCGATCGGCCTCGGCGGGGACGGAGCAGACCGTCCACGGCGCGGTGGACAGCCGGCCCTTGGCGGGCAGGGAGTCCGGGGCGTCGGCGATGCCCAGCGGCAGGCCGCGCGGCACCCCGTCGATGGCGCGACGGGAGACGAGCACCGTCTTCGGCCGCTCGGCACCGATGATCAGCAGGGCCGAGGCGTAGTTGAGCACCGGGTGCAGCTTCTCCTCCCGGTAGACGAACCGGGCGCCGGACTCCTTCTCCACGATCACCGCGCCCGGGTCGCGCCAGCTGCTGCCGCCCCCCGTGAAGAGGCCGTAGAGGGCGAACCCGCCCAGGCCGATGGCCGCGACCAGCACGCTGGCCAGACCGGCGCCGGCGAGCCGCCGGAACGGTGACTGCGCCGGGTCGGTCTCCCGCATCACCAGCGCGGCGACGGCCCGCTGGACGGTGAACTGGTACGAGTGCAGCTGGTCCTGCCGCGACGGCATCGCATCCCTTCCGGTGGGGCGGTCGGGGCACAGGATAAGCGTTGCGTCGATGCCCCGAGGACCCTGCGTGGCGGCGGCGCCCGCTAGCGGGGCGACTCCCCGGAGATGACCGGGGAGGAGCTGGGGAAGCTCTTCCTCACCCTCGCCTGGCCGCCACCGAAAGAAACGCACCGCACACGTTGCGTGACAGCGACGTGTGCGGGTAGACAGAGTGCACACGTCAGCACACCCGACGTTCGTCCGTCACATACCCCCAGGGGTATTTGATCCCACAAGGAGTACGGCAATGGCAGTTGAGGTGTCCGTCATCGCGACGTCCTCGCTCGGCGACCGCAGCTACCTGGCCTCCGACGGCACGGTGGCGATCGTGGTCGACCCCCAGCGCGACATCGACCGAATTCTGTACCTGGCCGGCGAGAAGGGTGTATGTGTCACCCACGTGGTGGAGACCCACATCCACAACGACTACGTCTCCGGCGGCCTGGAGCTGGCCCGGCTGACCGGTGCCCGCTACCTCGTCGCCGCGGACGACGAGGTCGACTTCGACCGGACGCCGGTCGCCGACGGCGACACCGTGCCCGTCTCCGGCGCGCTACGGCTGCGGGTGCTCGCCACCCCGGGGCACACGTTCCACCACCTGTCGTACGTGCTCGACGAGGCCGACGACTCCGGCTGGCGCCCGGTCGGCGTCTTCACCGGCGGCTCGCTGCTCTTCGGCACCACCGGGCGCACCGACCTGCTCGGCGAGCAGCACGCCCACGAACTCGCCCACCACCAGCACAGCTCGGCCCGGCGCCTGGCCGACCTGCTGCCCGATGGCGCCGAGGTGTGGCCCACCCACGGCTTCGGCAGCTTCTGCTCCGCCAGCCAGTCCGACGCGCCCGAGTCGACCATCGGCCGGGAGAAGCGGGCGAACCCCGTGCTGCGGCTGGCCGCCGACGACTTCGTCACCGAGACCCTCACGGGGCTCGACGCCTACCCGGCGTACTACGCCCACATGGGCGTGGCGAACCTCGCCGGCCCGGCGCCGGTGGACCTCACCCCGGTCGCCCGGGCCGACGCCGCCGAGCTGCGGGAGCGGATCGCCGCCGGCCAGTGGGTCGTCGACCTGCGCCACCGCAAGGCGTACGCCACGTCGCACCTGGCGGGCACCGTCGCCCTCGGACTCGACGGCCCGATGTCGACCTGGCTCGGCTGGCTCATCGACTGGGGCGCACCGCTCACCCTGCTGGCGGAGACCGAGGAGCAGGTCGCCGACGCCCAGCGCGAACTGGTCCGCATCGGCATCGACCGGCCGGCCGCCCAGGCCACCGGCGACCCCGACCGGTGGTCCACCGAGCCGGGGCAGCTCCGCGAGCTGCGCATGGCCGACTTTCCCGCGCTGGCCGCCGCCCGGGCCGGCGACACCCCGGCGGGGCTGCCCGCCCCGGACGTGGTGCTCGACGTCCGGATGACCAACGAGTGGACCGCCGGTCACGTCGAGGGCGCCGTGCACATCCCCCTGCCCGACCTGCCCGGGCGCCTCGCCGAGGTGCCCGCCGGCACCGTCTGGGTGCACTGCGGCTCCGGGTACCGGGCCACGGCCGCCGCGTCGCTGCTGGCCAACGCGGGCCGCGAGGTCGTCGTGATCGACGACAAGTTCGGCCGGGCCGAGGCCGCCGGGGTCGCCATGAGCCCCGGCCACGCCTGACCGACCGAGGAGAAATGACCACTTCACCGAACGCCCTGCCCACCACCCTCGTCGGTCGGCTCGGAGACCACCCGACGCCCCGGCCCCTGCCATGACCGGCAGCCTCGCGCTGACCGTCGCGCTGGCCGTCCTCATCGGGGTGAGCCTCGGCCTGCTCGGCGGCGGCGGGTCCATCCTCGCCGTGCCGCTGCTGGTCTACGTGGCCGACCTGCCGGCCCGGGAGGCGATGGCCACCTCGCTGCTCGTCGTCGGGGTGACCAGCGCCGTCGGCGCGCTGCCGCACGCCCGGGCCGGCCGGGTCCGATGGCGCACCGGCCTGCTGTTCGGGGCCGCGGGCATGGCCGGCGCGTACGGCGGCGGACGCCTCGCCGCGTTCGTCCCGCCCGCCGTCCTGCTCGCCGGCTTCGCCGTCATGATGCTCGCCACCGCGACGGCCATGCTGCGGGGCCGGCGCGACGGCCCGGGGCGGCAGCGGCGTGAGCTGCCCGTGGCGCGGGTGCTCCTCGACGGCGTCGTGGTCGGGCTGGTCACCGGGCTGGTCGGCGCGGGCGGCGGGTTCCTGGTGGTGCCGGCCCTCGCGCTGCTGGGCGGCCTGCCGATGCCGGTCGCGGTCGGCACCTCGCTAGTGGTCATCGCCATGAAGTCGTTTGCCGGGCTCGCCGGCTACCTGTCCACCGTCGACATCGACCCGGGCCTGGCCACCGCCGTCACCGCCGCGGCCGTGCTCGGCAGCCTCGCCGGCGGCCGGCTGGCCGGGCGCGTCCGCGAGGACGTGCTGCGCCGGGCGTTCGGCTGGTTCGTGGCGGCGATGGGCGTGTTCGTCCTGGCCGGGCAACTGCCCGCACACCTGCGGACGGATCCCCTGCTGTGGACGCTCGGCGCGGCGGTCGCGGCGACGGCGGTCGCGATCGTCGGGGTACGCCGCCGGCGTCGACGTACCGGCCGGCCCGACCCGACGGCCGTCCGGCCGTGAGCGCCCCCGCCCGCCCCCGCGCGAGGAGCAGCGGTACGCCGACGGTCCCGGCCGCTCAGGGGCGCAGGATCAGCCGGATCGGGTTGCCCTGCTTGGTCTGCACCCGACGCACCGCCTCCTGCGCGTCGGCCAGCGGCAGCACGTCGCTGATCGACGCCGCCAGGTCGAGTCGTCCCTGCCGGGCCAGCGACACCAACTGCTCGACGTGCTCGCCCTCCGAGCCGTAGTGGCCGAGCACCGCCTGCTGGAAGTAGGTGAACGGGCTGTCCGACGCGATCGTCACCGGCTTGTTGGCGATGCCCGCGAGCACCAGCCGGCCCCGGCGGCCCAACACGGTCAGCGCCTGCTCGCGCACGGCGGTGACGCCGGCGAAGTCGAACGCCACGTCCAGCCCCCGCCCGCCCGTCAGCTCCAGCACGGCGTCGCGGAGGGCGGGGTCGGCCGGGTCGAGCACCGCGTCGGCCCCCAGGGCCACCGCCCGCTCGCGCGCCGCCGCCAGTGGCTCCACGGCGATCACCGGGGCCGCGCCGACCAGGCGGAGCAACTGCACGGCGTGCGCGCCCAGCCCACCCACGCCCCACACCCCGACCGCCTCGCCGGGGCGGGTGCGCGCGGTGTCCGTCACCGCCGCCCAGGGGGTGGAGACCGCGTCGGGTATGACGCAGGCCTGCTCGAAGGGGAGGTCGTCCGGGATCGGCACCACCGTGCTCTCGCTCGCCACGGCGTACTCGGCCCAGCCGCCGTCGTAGTCCACGCCCCGGGTCAGCACGGTGCCGCGCCGGTCCCGCTCCCCCGCCTGGAGCAGCACCCGCTGACCGGGCGCCCAGCCCTCGACGTCGTCGCCGAACGCGTCGACGACCCCGGCCACCTCGTGCCCGAGGGTCACCACGTCGCCGGGCAGGTACAGCGGCGTGAGGGTGCCGTCGATCAGGTGCACGTCCGAGAGGCAGACCCCGGCCGCCTCGACCCTGATCCGCACCTGCCCGTCCCGCGGTTCGGGCACCGGCACCGACTCCATCCGCAACGCCCGCTCCGCCAGGTGCAGCCGTCCGGCCAGCATGTCCGCCACCGCGCCCTCCCTGTCCGGCCCCCGTCGGCGGCCCTCGACGGGCACGCATACCCGCCCGCGCGGCAGGAATGCGCGTGCCGACCGACGGGACCCGAGGTGCCGGCGGGTAGCATCCGGGCCCGTGGGCGTGCGATTCGAGGAACTGGCCTGGCGGGAGACCCCGATCGGCCTCATCAGCCTGCGTCGGCGTCGCGACCCGCAGCTCGACGTCCAGGTGTACGAGGTCAAGCTCGACGACGAGTTCCTGATGTCGAGCCTCTTCCCCGTGGCGGAGATCGAGCTGGCCCGGCTGGGCCTGGCCCCCCTGTCCGGGCAGGGCCTCGACGTGGTCGTCGGCGGCCTCGGCCTCGGCTACACCGCCCGCACCGCGCTCTCCGACGAGCGGGTCGGCTCGCTGCTGGTGGTGGAGGCGATCGAGGACGTCATCGACTGGCACCGGCGCGAACTGCTCCCCTTCGCCGCCGGGCTGGCCGCCGACCCGCGTACCCGGTTCGTGCGGGCCGACTTCTTCGCCGCGGTCGCCGACGGCAGCGGGTTCGACCCACGGGAGCCGGGACGGCGGTTCCACGCCGTGCTGCTCGACGTCGACCACTCGCCGCGCAACGTGCTGCACCCGAGCCACGCCAGCTTCTACACCCCCGACGGACTGCGCCGGCTCGCCGCCCACCTGCACCCGGACGGGGTGTTCGCCCTCTGGTCGGACGACCCACCCGACTCCGACTTCGAGGTGGCGCTGAGCGAGGTGTTCCGCACCGCGCGGGCGCACGTCGTCCCGTTCGCCAACCCGCTGACCGGCGGACGCTCGGCCAACACCGTCTACGTCGCCCAGCGCTGACGCGGGCTGGCCGGGCCGGCACTCGGTGGCATCGCAGGGAGCCGGGCGGGAGGCCGCGCTGCCACCGGTGTGGCGCGCCGAGGAATTCGCCGGCCCCGGCGGCATGGCCGGGTGCGGGCCGGGAAGGCGGGCGGGTGGGCCGCGACCTCGCGGCGGGAGTCACGGGAGGTGGACATGCGGACGTTGCTCTGGGTCGTCGGCGTCGTCGCGGGCGCGCTCGTCCTGCTCGGGCTGCTGCTGGAGGCGGTCCGCTGGCTGGTGATCATCGGTGCGGTGGCGCTGGCCGTGGTCATCGTGCTGGCGGTCATCAAGGGCCGGCAGGCGATCCGCCATTCCGCCGGGCAGCGCTGACGTCGAACGCGGCGGCCAGTTCCTCGTCGTAGGTGGCGATCGGTCGTCCGTCGGCGGCGTAGGCGACGAGCCGGCCGTGGGCCATGGTCGCCGACTGGAACGAGAACGTCCGGGGTCCCGGGTGCGGCGCCAGCAGCGGGATGACGCGGGGCGCGCCGCCGGGGGCGCAGTGGTACTCGAGCCGGGCCACCGCCAGCGAGACGACCCCGTTGACCCGGACCTTGGTGCGCTGCCTGCGGACGCCGAACGTCACGGGAGCATCCGTGCCGTACGCGGCGCACTCCAGCGCGCCCCGGCAGACGAAGAAGTGGCGCGGATTGCCCGCGTCGGAGAGCGCGTACGCCTTGAATGTCGGATCGGCGCCGGCCGGCAGCGGCTGCACGGCGAGGAACGCGACGGCCAGCGCGGCGGTGGTGCCCAGCCGCAGCCAGCCGCGGGCCGCCGGCGCCCGCCGGTCCGCGCCGGCCACGGCCAGCGCGGCCCCGCCGAAGCCGGCGGGGCAGAGCGCGCCGACGCCGAGCGCGCGGGCGTTCTCGAGCAGGAACTGCGTCCCGGAGGTGGGCGGGACCGGCCTGAGCGCCACCCCCAGCGACACCACCATGGTCACCAGCAGGGCCGCCCCGGCCACCCGCCGGGCGACACCGTCGGCGCCGATCAGCAGCATCGCCGCCAGCGGCCGGCACGGCCGGCCGGGGGTACCTCGACTGCTACCTACGTGACCGTAGGTTACCGTGTGGTAGGACAATGGACGTACGGCGGAGGAGTGAGATGGACCTGAGCGCGGAGCGACCCTGGCTGCGCAGCTACGCCCCGGGCGTGCCGGCCACCGTCACGCCGTCCGACGAGTCGCTGGTCGACCTGCTGCGCGACGCCGCCCGACGGTTCGGCCCCCGGGTCGCGCTGGACTTCTTCGGCGCCACCACCACGTACGCCGACCTGGGCGACCAGGTCAGCCGGGCGGCCGAGGCGCTGCGCCGCCTCGGCGTCGGCCGGGGCGACCGGGTGGCGCTGGTGCTGCCGAACTGCCCGCAGCACGTGGTCGCGTTCTACGCCGTGCTGCGGCTCGGCGCGGTGGTGGTGGAGCACAACCCGCTCTACACCCCGCAGGAGCTCACCCAGCAGCTCGCCGACCACGGCGCCCGGGTCGCGGTGGTCTGGGACAAGGTCGCTCCCCTGGTGCGGGGGGCCGTCGGCGCGACGGCCGTCGAGACGGTGCTCGCGGTGGACCTGACCCGGGCGCTGCCCCGACGCAAGCGCTGGGCGCTGCGGCTGCCGCTGGCCCGCGCGCGGGCCACCCGCGCGGCGATGACCGGGCCCGCCCCCGGAGCGCTGTCCTGGGAAGGGCTGGTGGCCGAGGCCGGCCCGCTGGCCGCCGCGCACCCCGCTCCCGGGCCGGACGACACGGCGCTGTTGCAGTACACGGGCGGCACCACCGGCACCCCGAAGGGCGCGATCCTGACCCACCGCAACCTGCGGACCAACGCGGCGCAGGGCCGCGCCTGGGTGCCCGGCCTGCGCGACGGCGAGGAGACGGTGTACGCGGTCCTGCCGCTGTTCCACGCGTACGGGCTGACGCTCTGCCTCACCTTCTCGGTGGGCATCGGCGCCACGCTGGTGCTCTTCCCCCGCTTCGACCTCGACCAGACGCTGGACGCGGTGCGCCGCCGCCCGCCGACCTTCCTGCCCGCCGTCCCGCCGATCTACGAGAAGCTGGCCACGACCGCCCGGGAACGCGGTGTCGACCTCTCCTCGGCCCGGTACGCCATCTCCGGCGCCATGGCACTGCCCCCGGCGACGGTCGAGCTGTGGGAGTCGGTCACCGGCGGGCTGCTCGTCGAGGGCTACGGCATGACCGAGACCTCACCGGTCGCGCTCGGCAACCCGGTCTCCCCCGCCCGCCGGCCGGGCACCGTCGGCGTGCCGTTCCCGTCCACCGACATCCGCATCGTCGACCCGGAGGACCCGTCGCGCGAGCGCGCCCCGGGCGAGGCGGGCGAGCTGCTGATCCGGGGGCCGCAGGTGTTCGCCGGCTACTGGAACCGCCCGGCGGAGACGGCGGCGACGCTGCTGCCCGACGGCTGGCTGCGCACGGGGGACGTCGTGGTGGCCGACGCCGACGGCTTCGTCAGCGTGGTCGACCGGATCAAGGAGCTGATCATCACCGGCGGGTTCAACGTCTACCCGTCGGAGGTGGAGGACGCGCTGCGCCGCGTACCCGGCATCCGCGACGCCGCGGTGGTCGGCCTGCCGGGCGCGCACGGCGAGGAGGTGGTGGCGGCGGTCGTCGCCGACGAGGGCGCCGAGCCCGACGAGGCGGGCGTCCGGGCCGCGTGCCGGCAGCACCTGGCCGGGTACAAGGTCCCCCGCCGCGTGATCGTCGTCGAGGACCTGCCCCGCTCCCAGATCGGCAAGATCCTGCGCCGCGAGGTCCGCGACCGGCTGCTCGCCGACGGCTGAGACCGCCCCGCTCGCGCGGCGGGGCGAGCGAACCGGCCGGCGGGACCCCAGCTCGACCGGCGCCGGCCGGCGGGACCCCAGCTCGACCGGCGCCGACCGGCGGGACCCCGCTCGACCGGCACGGGTCACCGACCCTCGCTCGGGGGCGGCGGCCCGCCGCCTCCCTCAGGCGACGGGCGGGCCGGCCCGCAGGATGCGCCGGGCCCGGCGGCGGTCGAGCCAGCGGGGCTCGGGCGGGTCCGTCGGATCGCCGCCGAGACCGAGCTCCAGCAGGACCTGCACCCAGAAGCCGGCCGCGCTGAGCAGGTTGCGGGCGCGGCCCGGCTCCGGCGCCCCCGGCGGCAGGACGACCTGCGCCCAGCGCCAGGCCACCCAGGCCACCTCCCGGTCCGGGTGGTGGCGTCCGGAGCGACCGAGCAGCCGGACCTCGCGCCGGGCGGGCGCCGGCAGTCGCCACCAGCGGCGCAGGATCTCCAGTCGCTCCTCGGCACCGTCGGCGGACGGCGGGACGGACACGTCACCGGGGTTCATGACTGGCAAGGATAGGCAGGCGGCGCACGTCGTCAGAACCAGTCGTCGCGCATCTCCAGCGTGGTCCGGTCGAGGCTGTCCAGCAGGTCGAACTGCGCCGCCGTGCGGGGCAACTCGTGCCGGAAGAAGAACCGGGCCGCCTGCCGCTTGCCGGCGTGCAGGTCGGCGTCCGGGCCGTCGCCGGGACCGCCGGCCGCCTCGACCACGAGGAGTTGCTCCAACCACATCCAGGCGATCACCACGTGGCCCACCGCCTCCAGGTAGACGCTCGCGTTGGCCAGCGCCACCTCCGGATCGCCGGTGCCCCACAGCCGCCGGGTGACCAGGGAGACCCGGTCGAGGGCTGCGCCGAGCGCGGCGGCCAGCTCGGCGGCCTCGCCGCCGGCCTTCCACGCGCGGGTGGTCGTGGCCCGGACCGTCTCCACCAGCAGCGCCAGCCCGGCCCCGCCGCGCATGGTGACCTTGCGGCCGAGCAGGTCCAGCGCCTGGATGCCGTGGGTGCCCTCGTGGATCGGGTTGAGCCGGTTGTCGCGCCAGTGCTGCTCGACGTCGTAGTCCCGCGTGTAGCCGGCGCCGCCGTGCACCTGGATGGCCAGGTCGTTGGCGGCCAGGCACCACTGCGAGGGCCAGCTCTTCGCGATCGGGGTGAGCACGTCCAGCAGCAGGCGGGCCCGCTCCCGGTCGGCCGCCTCCGGCGCGGTCTTCTCCTCGTCGAGCAGCCGGCCGCAGTAGAGGACCAGCGCCAGGGCGCCCTCCACGTAGCTCTTCTGCGCCAGCAGCATCCGCCGCACGTCCGGGTGGGCGACGATGGGCACCTGCGGCGTCGCCGGGTCCTTGGCGGCCAGCGGGCGGCCCTGCGGCCGCTGGCGGGCGTACGCGAGGGACTTCAGGTAGCCGGTATAGCCCAGGGCGGTGGCGCTGGCGCCCACGCCGACCCGCGCCTCGTTCATCATGTGGAACATCTGCGCCAGGCCCTGGTGCGGCTCGCCGACCAGGTGGCCGACCGCCCCCGGGCGCCCGCCGGGCCGGTGCACGCCCTCGCCGAAGTTGAGCAGCGTGTTGGTGGTGCCGCGGTAGCCCATCTTGTGGTTGAGGCCGACCAGGACGACGTCGTTGCGGGCGCCGGGCGTGCCGTCGTCGGCCAGCAGCACCTTCGGGACGATGAACAGCGAGATGCCCTTCACCCCGGGCGGAGCACCGGGGATCCGGGCGAGGACGAGGTGGACGATGTTCTCCGACAGCTCGTGGTCGCCGCCCGAGATCCACATCTTGGTGCCGTGCAGCCGGTACGTCCCGTCGTCCTGCGGCTCGGCGCGGGTGGTGATGTCGGCCAGCGAGCTGCCGGCGTGCGGCTCGGAGAGGCACATGGTGCCGAAGAAGCGTCCCTGCACCATCGGCCGGACCCAGGTGTCGATCTGCTCGGGGCTGCCGTGCGCCAGCAGCAGGTTGGCGTTGCCGAGGGTCAGCAGCGGGTACGCCGAGGTGCCGACGTTGGCGGCCTGGAGCCAGGCAAAGCAGGCGGCCTGTACGACGTGCGGCAGTTGCATGCCGCCGACCGCCGCATCCATGCCGGCGCCGAGCAGCCCCGTCTCGGCGAAGACGTCGAGGGCCTGCTTGACCTGCGGGATGGTGTGCACCCGACGGCCGTCGAAGGTGGGCTCGGCGAGATCGGCGGCCCGGTTGTGCGGGGCGAACCGCTCGGTGGCCACCCGCTCGGCGAGCTCCAGCACGGCGTCGAAGGTCTCCCGGGAGTGTTCGGCGTAGCGGTGCCGCTCGGTCAGCCGGGTCACCTCCAGCCAGTCGTGCAGCAGGAAGCGCAGGTCGCGACGGGAGAGCAGGGTGGACGACACGGGTCTCCTTCCGTCGTCGGGCGCGCCGTCGGCCGCGGCGCGGCCGGGCGATGCCCTCGCGCAGGTCATCCTGACTGATCCGGCCCGCCGGCGCACCACCCCGCCGCGCCCACCGGACGCGCCGGATCGCCGGACGTCTCCGCCCATCACCCCGTAATCCGGGCATGCCCTTGCCATGGACATAGACATCTCCCTATTCTCGCTGGAAAGCGCTTTCCGGGCAGGGCGACGACGGGCGGCACCACGGGCGGAGCGGGCGGGAGCGCGCTCACGGTGCCCCACGCCGGCACCGACGACCTCGGCGGTCGGGGGTCGGCGGCGCGACCGCCGAGCGATCGACAGCGGGGCGAGTTCCACGCGGATGTCCACCGACGACCGGCCGGCGACGGACGGCCCCGGTGGACCGCCCGACACGACAGACACGCAGCAACACGGGCATTCGAAACGAGAGACGAGGCGAAGATGAGACGACCAGTCGCACTGCGACTCCAGGTGGCACTGGCCACGACGGCCGTCGGGGCCGCGATCGGCGTCGCGGTCCTGCCGATGGACGAGGCGTCGGCGGCCGCGGGCGCCGCCACCGGCTACGCGACCCAGAACGGCGGCACCACCGGCGGGGCGGGCGGGCAGACGGTGCGGGTCAGCACGGGGACCGGGATCCACACGGCCCTGTGTACCCGGCCCAGCAGCAGCACCCCGATCATCATCGAGGTCCAGGGGACGATCAACCACGGCAACACCGCCAAGGTGTCCGGCAACAGTTGCAGCACCGCCGCCGGCGTGATCGAGCTCAAGCAGATCAGCAACGTCACGATCATCGGGGTCGGCACCGGGGCGGTCTTCGACCAGTTGGGCATCCACATCCGCGAGTCCCGCAACATCATCATCCGGAACGTGACCGTCCGGAACGTCAAGAAGTCCGGCTCACCCACGTCCAACGGCGGCGACGCCATCGGCATGGAGAGCGGCGTCCGCAACGTCTGGGTCGACCACGCCACCCTGGAGGCCTCCGGCGGCGAGTCGGAGGGCTACGACGGCCTGTTCGACATGAAGGACGACACCCGGTACGTGACCCTGTCCTACAGCATCCTGCGCAACTCCGGCCGGGGCGGCCTCATCGGCTCCAGCGAGAGCGACCGCTCGAACGGCTTCGTCACGTTCCACCACAACCTGTACGAGAACATCGACTCCCGTACGCCCCTGCTGCGCGGCGGCATCGCGCACATCTACAACAACCACTACGTGAGCCTGCACGAGTCCGGCATCAACTCCCGCGCCGGCGCCAGGGCCAAGGTGGAGAACAACTACTTCCGCAACTCCAAGGACGTCCTGGGCACCTTCTACACCAGCGAGGCCGGCTACTGGCAGGTCGCCGGCAACATCTTCGACAACGTGACCTGGTCCAGCCCCGGCAGCGACAACAACCCGGCCGGCCCCAACCCGCAGTCCAACACCACCGTCAGCATCCCGTACGCCTACAGCCTCGACGCGGCCAGCTGCGTGCCGGACGTCGTGCGCCAGACGGCGGGCGCCAACACGGGCCTGCGGGAGTCGAACGGCAGCTGCTCGCCGCAGACGCCGGCCCCGACCACCCCGGCGCCCGGGCCGACCAGCCCGACCCCGGCGCCGACCAGCCCCACGCCGACGCCGACCCAGCCCGCCGGGCCGAACCTCAGCATCGGGGCCGGCTCCGACGGTTCCAGCAAGGCCGACGGCACGAGCTACGGCAACGTGCGCGACGGCAGCCTGAGCACCTACTGGTCGCCGGTCGGCGCGACCGGGGACATCTCCATCAAGTGGGGTTCCGCCACCACGGTGTCCAGGGTGGTCATCCGTGAGCCCTCGGGCACCCAGGGCAGCGTCGGGTCCTGGCAGCTCGTCAACCACGGCAGCGGCGCCGTCCTGGCCTCCGGCAGCGGGGCGGGCGCGATCACCTTCCCCGCCACGTCACTGACCAAGATCACCTTCAGGATCACCAGTTCGGGCGGCAGCCCGAAGGTCGCCGAGTTCGAGACCTACGCCCGGTAGCGGCGCGGCCCGCCGTCCGGCCGGGACCGGGGTGTCCCGTGCCGGCCGGACGGCGGCCTTCGCATCGACGCCCGGCCGTCGCGGATCGCCCGGAAGCGGCGGTCACCACGACGGGCGGCGCGCGGCGGCGTCAGCCCGCCTCGGCGAGCAGGCCGTCGACGAGGTCGCGGGGCAACCCGTGGGTGTCGTGCAGGTCCCGGTAGTCCGCGTCCGTCAGCGGGCCCCGGGACCGGCGCCGCAGGACCACCGGCCGGCCGCGACGCAGCAGTTCCCGGAACCGCCGTTCCTCGCCGGTGAACACCTCGCGCACCTCGTCGACGGTCACGGGCTGGCGGAAGCTGTCGAGGGTGTGTCGCACCGGCGCGGTCGGCAGGTCCGACAGGGTCCTGGACGCCTCGTCGCGCCACAGCGTGGTGAGGGCCCGGCGCAACAGCCGGCGCAGCACGTAGCCGCGGCCGGTGTTCGAGGGCCGTACGCCGTCGCCGACCACCACCACGCCCGTGCGCAGGTGGTCGCCGACCACGCGCAGCGACGCGTCCCGCAGGCCCCACACGTCGGAGGCGCCGCGCACCCACGGCACGAGATTCTCGCCCTCGTGGACCGAGCGGTGCCCGCGCAGCACCATCTCCAGCCGTTCGAGGCCCATCCCGGTGTCCACGTTGGGCTGCCGCAGCGGCGTCAGTCGGCCGTCGCCGTGGCGGTGGTAGCGCATCCCCACGTGGTTCCAGACCTCCATCCACCGCTCGTCGGTGCCCGGGGTGCCGTGGGGCGGGCCGTCGCCGGTCCAGACGAAGATCTCGGTGTCGGGCCCGCAGGGCCCGGTCGGGCCGTTGGACCACCAGTTCTCCTCCCCGGTCAGCTCCACCGGCAGGCCCAGCTCGCCCCACGTACGCAGCGAGGGTTCGTCCGGGCCCACCCGGTCGTCGCCGCCGAAGACCGTCACGTGCATCCGGTCGTGCGGCACGCCGAAACCGTCACGCAGCAGTTCGTAGCCCCACCGCAGGCTGCGGGGCAGGTCGTAGTCGCCGAGCGACCAGGAGCCGAGCATCCGGAACAGGGTCAGGTGGGTGCGGTCGCCCACCTCGTCCAGGTCGGTGGTGCGCAGGCAGCGCTGCACGTTGACCAGCCGCCGGCCCAGCGGGTGGGGTCGACCCTCCAGGTAGGGGGTCAACGGGTGCATGCCGGAGGTGGTGAAGAGCACCGGGTCGCCCGGCGGCGGGATCAGGGAGCCGTCGGGCACGGGTTCGTGGCCGCGCTCGCGGAAGAAGTCGAGGAAGGTGCGGCTGATCGGGTCGTACGTCATGGCGGTGGCCCTTCCGGGTTCGGACGACCGGAAAGGGTCCGACCGCCGGGGACCGGCGGGCCGACGGAGACGAGAAGCCGGCGGACCGTTTCCGGTCGCCGGCGGGAGATGGTGAGGTCAGGCGGCGGCGACCGACGAGCGCGAAGCTCGCGCGGCCGCGGCGGCGAAGAAGCGCCTGATCTCCATGCCCCGACTGTACGCGGACGCGGCGCCGCCGCCCAGCGCGTTTCGCGGCGGGCGGCGGCGCCGGAGGAGGCTCAGACGCCGGAGGAGGCTCAGACGCCGGAGGTGGCGAGGGCCGGGGCGGGGCGCTCGTCGACGCGGCGGGGGGTCTTGCGGTTCGGCAGCGAGAGCCGGACGACCTTCCGCCACGCCGAGAAGACCTGCCGGGGCAGCGAGCCGGTGGTGTACTTCAGCCCGTACCGGTCGAACAGGGCCCGCACCTCGGGGGCGATCTCCTGGTACCGGTTGCTGGGCAGGTCCGGGAAGAGGTGGTGCTCGATCTGGTACGACAGGTTGCCCGTCATGATGTGCATCAGCCGGCTGCCGCTGATGTTGGCCGAGCCGAGCATCTGCCGCAGGTACCACTCGCCGCGGGTCTCGCCCTCGATCGAGCGCCGGGAGAAGGTCTCCACGCCCTCCGGGAAGTGCCCGCACATGATCACCGAGTGGCTCCACAGGTTGCGCAGGAGGTTGGCGGTGAAGGTGGCGGCCAGCGTGTGCAGGAACGAGGGCCCGGACAGCAGCGGGTGCACGACGTAGTCCTTGAGCACCTGCCGGCGGATCTTGCGGCCCACGGCGCGCGCCCGGGCCCGGAACTCCGGCTTCTTGTGCCGGCCCTTGCGCAGGTTGCGCCCCAGCTCCAGGTCGTACGCGGCGATGCCGTACTCGAAGAAGCAGGCGTTGATGAAGTTCCACAGCGGCTGCCCCAGGTGGAACGGGTGCCACCGCTGGTCCTCGTCGACGCGCATGATGCCGTAGCCGAGGTCGTTGTCCTTGCCGAGGACGTTCGTGTACGTGTGGTGCAGCTCGTTGTGCGAGTGCTTCCACTGGTCGGCGGGCGAGACGTGGTCCCACTCCCAGGTGGTGGAGTGGATCTTCGGATCGCGCATCCAGTCCCACTGGCCGTGCAGGACGTTGTGGCCGACCTCCATGTTCTCCAGGATCTTGGCCACGGTCAGGCCGGCGGTGCCCACGATCCAGGCGGGCGGGAAGAGGGAGAACAGCAGCACGACCCGGCTGCCGATCTCCAGCTTGCGCTGCGTGGAGATCACCCGGCGGATGTAGGCGGCGTCGCGCTCGCCCCGGTCGGCGACCACCCGCTCGCGGATCGCGTCGAGTTCCCTGCCGATGGTCTCGATGTCCTCGGCGGTGAGGTGGGCGATCGGATTGACGGGCTTGTTCTGGATCACGGTCACGTCAGGTACTCCGGTCAGTGGTCGATGTCGCAGGGGCCGGCCGCCGCCGACACGCAGGTCTGGATGCGGACGCCGTCGCCGGGCACCGCCGTGGTCAGTTCCCCGTTGCGCAGGTCCCGAACCGCGCCCTGGCGCAGCGGCAGGACGCAGCCGAAGCAGATGCCCATCCGGCAACCCGAGGGCATCAGCACCCCGGCGTTCTCGCCGGCGTCGAGCAGCGGGGTCGCGCCGTCGGCGGCGACGGTCACGCCCGAGCGGACGAAGGTGACGGCGCCGCCCTCGCCGGCCGAGATGACGGTGGGGCGGAACCGCTCCGTGTGCAGCCGCTCGCCGTGCCCCGCGGTCGTCCAGTGCTCCTCGAGGGCGTCGAGCAGGCCGACCGGGCCGCAGGCCCAGGTCTCCCGGTCGAGGTGGTCGGGCACGAGGCGCCCGAGGTCGGCCATGGTGAGCAGCCCGTCGCTGTCGGTGTGCCGCTCCACCAGCCGGATCGCGCCCCGCGTCGCGAGGTCCCGCAGCTCAGCGCCGAAGATCACGTCGTCCGGGGTGGGCGCCGAGTGCACCACGACGACGTCGGCGCCGCCCAGCACGTCGGCGCGCAGCATCCCCATGACAGGGGTGACGCCGCTGCCCGCCGTCACGAAGAGCACCCGGGCCGGCGGCCGGCCCGGCAGCACGAAGTCGCCCTGGGCCTGGTCGAGCTGCACCAGCGTCCCGGGCCGGGTCCGGCGGACGAGGTGGTTGCTGACGACCCCGTCGGGGATGGCCTTGACGGTCACTGAGATCGGTCCGCCCCGGCGCTGCGGCGCGGAGGTCACCGAGTAGGCCCGCCACTGGCGTACGCCGTCGACGTCGACACCGAGGCGGACGTACTGTCCGGGGGTGTGCCCACGCCAGTCGCGGCCGGGCCGGATCACCAGCGTCGCCGCGTCGGCGGTCTCGGGGCGTACGGCGAGGATCCGGCCGCGCAGGTCGGCGCCGGAGCGCAGCGGGGCGACCATGTCGAGGTAGTCGTCGGGCAGCAGCGGGGTGGTGACCGACGCGGCCAGCCGGAGGATCCGGCCCCGCAGGGCCGCCTTCCCGGAGGGGTTCGGGACGGTGGTGGTCATGATTCGATGGTCGCCCGCCGAATGGCATAAAATCTTGACCGGCGAAGGTGAACCGGACGAGGCTTTTTGTGCGGAGGGAACAACGTGTCCGAACGCTCGGAGGCCACACGGCGCGCGGCCCGGCTCGAATTGGACGCCCGGGTGGCCGGCGAGCTGCACGAGCGGCTCCCCCTGCTCGCCGAGCGCACCATCACCGCCATCACCGCCGAGGTACCGAGCTACTCCGGCACCCTTACCGGCCAGATGCGCGAGAAGATCGAGACGGCGGTGCAGCTCGCCCTCGGCACGTTCCTCCAGCTCATCGGGCGCTCCCACGGCGGCGACCCGAGCATCCCGCTCGGCGGTGCCCTGGAGGCCGCGTACGCCCTCGGCAGCGGTGAGGCGCGTTCGGGCCGGAGCATGGACGCCCTGCTCGCCGCGTACCGCGTCGGCGCCCGGGTCTCCTGGCGGGAGATGTCCACCACCACCGTGCAGGGCGGGTCGTCGGCCGCGACCGTCGCCGAGTTCGCCGAGCTGATGTTCGCGTACATCGACGAGCTCTCCGCCGCGAGCGTGGCCGGGCACGCCGACGAGCTGGCCAGCGCCGGACGGGCCCGGCGGCGCAACCTGGAACGGCTCACCCAGCGGCTGCTGGCCGGGGAGCCCGAGGACGCCCTGCTGCGCAGCGCCGAGCGGGCCGACTGGCCGCCGCCGCAGACCCTCACCGTCGTCCTGCTGCCCCGGGCCAACCTCCGCGCGGCGCTCGCGCGGCTGCACCCGCGCACCCTGGAGAGCGGCGACGACCTTGCGGCAGGCGGGGCGGGCGAGGACCTGGCGGTGCTGCTGGTGCCCGACACACACGGCGACCGGCGGCGGCAGCTCGCCCGGGTGCTGCACGGCCGCCGCGCCGTGCTCGGCCCCGCCCGGCCCTGGGCCCTGGTCGCCTCGTCCTACCAGCGGGCGGTCCGGGCCCTGTCGCTCGGCCTGCGCCCGGCCGACGACGGGCCGGCGCTGGACACCGAGGAGCACCTCGCGGAGCTGGTGCTCAGCACCGACCCGGAAGGGCTCGCCGACCTGCGCGCCCGGGTCCTCGCGCCGCTCGCGTCGCTGCCGCCCGGCACCGCCGACCGGCTCACCGAGACCCTGCGCTCCTGGCTGCTGCACCAGGGCCGGCGCGACGACGTGGCCGCCGACCTGTTCGTGCACGCGCAGACCGTGCGCTACCGGATGGGCAAGCTGCGCGAGCTGTACGGCGAGCGCCTGACCGACCCGACGACGGTCCTCGACCTCACGCTGGCCCTGGCCTTCCCGCCGCGCGGAGAGGCCGACGACCCGGCACCCTGACCCTCTCCGCGCGTGTTCGCTCGGTCACGCTCAGGTCAGATACCGGACACACGCGTGCCGCCCGGGCAGCGGAAATGCCACCCTGGTCCTCCCCCGCCCGTGATCACCCGACCGGTTGCCGGCCCCCGCGCCGACGGGTCCGCCGGCGGGGTGCACGGGGCCGCCACCGGTGCCGCGACGCCTTCCGCCAGGAGGGCGCCGGACGGGGCCCTCGCGAGCGGGAGGACGGGCATGGCGTCGCACACGGGGGACCAGACCGGGGCCGACCGGTCCGCCGGGCCGGCGCGCCCGGCCGGCAGCGGCCGGCTCCGCGACGTCCTCCGGACGACCCCGGCGCTGATCGTGCTGAGCGGCGCCGTGCTGCTCGCCGCGCTGGCCGCCACCGCCGTCGTCGCCGTGCAGTCCCGCCCGTCGGCCACCACGCTGGGCGAACGCTCCGCCGCGACCGCCGTGGGCACCAGCACGACCGCCCGGGAGATCTACCAGGGCCTCGCCGACGCGGACGTCGCCGCCAGCGCCGTATTCCTGCTCCCACCGACCGAGGACCGACGGGCCTCGTTGGTGGCCGCCTACGACGCGTCCGTGCACGAGGTCGAGCGCACGCTGACCGACTCGATGGGCAACGCCGTGGGCGACCCGGCCCGCCTGACCCGACTGGCGACGATCGCCGCCCGGCTGAAGGTCTACCGCGACGTGGTGTGCGCCGCCCTGCGGGTGGCCGGTCCGCTGTCCGCGACGGCCACGGGAAACCGGCGTCCCTGCCCGCCGGCCACGACGGAACAGGCCGGGACGGGCAGCCCGGCGGCCCGCGCGGTGCTCGCCTCCGCGTACGCGCGCCAGGCGTCGCACTACATGTCCACCGAGCTGCTCACCGCCGCCCAGGGCCTGTGGAACTACGACACCAGGCTGCTGCTCGACGCCCGCGCCGACGCCCGCCCGTGGCTGGCCGCTTCGATCCTGGTCCCGCTGGCCGCGCTCGCCGCGCTGGTGGCGGTCCAGGTGTGGCTGCGCCGGCGGACCCGGCGCCGGCTGAACGCGGGCCTGCTGCTGGCCTCGGTGGGCACCGCCGCCGTCCTGGCCATGCTGGTCTCCTCGTGGTGGCACTGGCCGGACGCCGACCGGGGGTTCCCGGAGCTGGAACGGGCGATCGACGCGCAGAGCGCCACCCAGCAGCGGCTCGGCGCCCTGCTCGCCGGCCGGGCCGACGTCTACCTGGGGCTCGGCGCGAGCGTCGACCCGGCCGGGCACAAGGCGGACTTCGACAGCCGGGACCTCTGCCTCGCCCCCGCCGCCGGGCGGGAGACACCGGACCGGATCGACTGCACCGACCTGGAGGAGGACGTCTGGCCGGCCCGGCAGATCAAGACCCCCGACGCGTTCCGCGCGGCGGTCGACACCGTGCTCGCCGAGGGATCGGCGGGCCGGGCGTTCGTCGCCGCCGAGGGGCACCTGCTGACCGAACTGACCACCCGCAACGAGGAGGTCTCCCGGATGGTCGACGACCTGCCCGAGGCGCGCCGTCACCTGGGCGGCGCGGCCGCCTGGGTGACCCTGCTCGCCGCCGCCGGTGTGGTCGCCGGGCTGCGCCAGCGCCACCGGGAGTACCAGTGACCGCACCCCGGCGGACCGCCACGCGGACCCGACGCCGGGCCGCGTTCCTCGCGCTCCTGGCGACGCTGGCCGGGTGCGCCGCCCCCGCGACGCCGGCTCCCGCGCCCCCCGCCCGGCCACCGGGGGTGGCGACCGCGCCGACCACCGACGCGACCGGCGGGGTCTGCCCCGTACGCCGCAGCTTCCCGCCCGACCCGACGCCCCCGCGCCGGATCCTCGAGCGGGGCGAACTGGTCGCGGGCGTGGACCCGTCCGACGCCACCATGAGCCACTGGGACGCCAGCAGCCAGCGGTTCGAGGGCTTCAACATCGAGCTGATGCTGGCGGTGGCCCGCGCCCTCTGGCCGGCCGACGATCCGCGCAGCCGGCTCACCTTCAAGGCGGTGCCGCCCGGCCAGGGCGCCTTCACCATGCTGGACAAGGGTGAGATCGACGTCGTCGCCACGTCGCTCACGGCCTCCTGCGAGCGGGCCCGGCTGGTGCTGTTCTCCAACGACTACCTCGACTCCGGGCAGACGGTGCTGGTCCGCAAGCGCCCCGACGGCACGCCCGAGTTCGCGGGCATGGAACAGCTCGGCGGCCGGCGGGTCTGCGCCGCCGCGAACACCACCTCGCTGGCGATGATCGCCGGCTACCGCACCACGGGGGGCCTGCGGCCGGTCCCGGTGCACGCCCCGCACCCGGTCGACTGCCTGGTCATGCTGCGTCAGGGCCAGGTCGACGGCGTCAGCACCGACGACAACATCCTGCTGGGCTTCGCCCGGATGGCCCCGGACACGACCCTGGTGACCGAGGCACCCCGGGAGGATCGGCGCTCCTGCGAGCACCACCGGGACGAGGACTGCACCTGGTTCACCGACGAGCCGCACGCCTTCGCGTTCCGCCTGACCGACGGCCGGGACCTGGTCGCGTTCGTCAACCACGTGCTGGCGCAGCCGCGTACGGCGACCGTGTGGCAGCAGGCCCACGACCGGTGGCTCGCCGGCCACCGGGACCGGGGCATGCCCTCGCCCGGGCCGGCCACCACGGCCTGGCCGCCGCCCGACCCCGCGCCGGCCGACTGATGGGCGGTGGGGGAATGGCCGTGCGCGAACGCCTCGACGCCGCCCTGGCCGCGCACGCCTGGGTCTGCGAGCACCTGCTCGACGTGCAGCAGTTGATCACGGACGCCTTCCGGCAGCCCGACGGCCCGGCCGCCGCGCCCGCGCAGGAGGCCCGGAGCCTGCTGCACCGGCTCGGCTGCCTGTCGCTGGCGCTCGACCGGCTCGTGGACGACCTCGACGGCGTCGAGGAGCCGACGGGCGCGGGCGCGCAGGCGCTGGCCCGGCTGCTGGCCGACCCGTGCCAGGTCCGGTTCACCGCGGCCACCGGCGAGCCGGTGACCGTGGAGGCGATGAGCGTCCAGGAGATCCTGGTCGCGGCCCGCGAGCACGTGGCCCGGATCCGCCGGATCGTCGACGCGTACGGCCGGGACCGGCTGACGGTGCGGGCGCAGCGGCTGCGCTCCTCGGTCGAGCGGCTGCGGCGGCTCGCGGCGGAGGCCGCCGCGGAGGGGCTGGGCGACGGGACGGACCCGGTGGCGGCGCTCGCGGTCGACGCGCTGCTCGACCGGCTCGGCGCCGCCGAGGCGGCGGGTCGGGGCCAGTGGTGGCGCGGCGACGTCCAGCCGGAACGCGACGACGGGTCGCTGGGGGCCGCCGTCGACCGGGCGGTCGAGCGGACCGACACCGCGCGGCGCCGGCTGCGCCGCGGCTGCCACGCGGAGCTGACCGGGCGGCTGGAGGCGTACCGGCAGAAGGCCGCCGACGAGGGCCGGGCCGAGCACCCGCAGGTCGAGCGGGCCTACCGGGAGGCGCTGGCCGCGCTGCGACCCGACGCCTTCGCGCTGACCGACGCGAGCCGGGCGGTGCGGGCCTACCAGCGGGCCGTGAACGGGGGTACGCGATGACGGTGGACCGCGACTGCGCGCAACGCAACTGCCCCGGCGCCGTCGACGAGGACGGGTTCTGCCGGCTGTGGGGCCACGAGTGCCTCGGCGCGGGCGGGGCCCACGAGGGTGGCGCGGCGGTCCGGCCGCCCGAGGCCGATCCGCGACCGCCCCGGACGACGTCGCGGCCGTGGGAGCGACCGGCCGTGCTGCCGACCGCGCGGCCCCACGATCCCCTGACGGCGGTGGTGTCGCAGGCGGTGGTGCCCGAGCACTCCCGCTACTGCGGCAACACGAGGTGCCACCGGCACCGGGGCCCCCGGCTGCCCCGGGTCGTCGGGTTCTGCCCCGACTGCGGCACCCGCTACTCCTTCACCCCGCCGCTGGCCGACGGTGACCTGCGCGCCGGGCGCTACCGGATCGAGGGCTGCCTGGGCAACGGCGGCGTCGGCTGGGTGTTCCTCGCCCGGGACGAGGACATGGACGGCGCCTGGCGGGTGCTGAAGGGACAGCGCAACCCGGAGGACCGGGAGGCCGTCGCGGCGTTCGTCGCCGAGCGGCAGGCGCTGATCGCGCTGAACCACCCGAGGATCGTCACCATCACCCACGCGCTGCGGCCCGAGTCCGACCGCGACGGCGGCTACCTGGTGATGGAGTACGTCAACGGCGGCACCCTGGAGGAGGCGCGCAGCACGGCCGGACCGGGCGGCGGGTCCTGCGCCGTGGACGTGGCGCAGGCGCTGGGGTACGCCGTGCAGATCCTCGACGCCTTCGAGTACCTGCACGACCAGGGCTGGCTGTACTGCGACCTGAAGCCCGAGAACGTGATGCGCGTCGGCGGCCAGGGCACCAACGACCCGATCAAGCTGGTCGACTTCGGCGCGGCCCGCCGCATCGACAACACGGTCGGCCCGGCGTGGGGCACGGTGGGCTACACGGCGCCGGAGGTGGAGCGGCTCGGGCCGGCCGGTCCCAGCGTGCGGTCGGACCTCTACACCGTCGGGCGTACCCTCGCCGCGCTGACCCTGGCGCCCCGCTCCACCGAGGTGACCCGGATCCCGCCGGGTGCGGACCTGCTGCGGCTGCCCGTGCCCGCGCGGCTCGACCCGTTCCTGCGGCTGCTCGCGCGCGCCACCGCCGCCGAGCCGGAGGACAGGTTCGCCTCGGCGGCCGAGATGCGCGAGCAGGTCCGGGGCGTACGCCGGCAGGTCGGCTCCGCCACCGACGGCGTGCCCAGGCCGACCCGCTCCACCCTGTTCAGCCCGTCCACGTGCGCGTTCGCGCTGCACACCGACCGCGCCGCCCTCGACGTCGTGGAGATCATGCTCGGCCTGCCCGTGCCCCTGGTCGACGGCACCGACCCCGCCGCCGGGTTCCTCGCCTCGCTCGGCGCCGCCGACCCGGCCGAACTCATCGAGCTGCTGAAGACCGCGCCGCAGCGGACCGCACAGGTCACCTACCGCGCCGTACGGGCCCACCTCGCCGCCGGACGGGTGGCCGAGGCGGGCCCGCTGCTCGCCGACTTCCCCGAGGACCTGCGGGACTGGGCGCTGTGGTGGCACCGCAGCCTGGTGGCCCTGGTGGGGCGGGACACCGCCACCGCCCGACGCCACTTCGAGCAGGTCTACGGCTGGCTGCCCGGCGAGGTGTCGACCCGGCTCGCGTACGCGGTGGCCTGCGAACTCGACGGCGACCCGCGGACGGCCGCCGACCACTACCGGGGGGTGTGGGACGCCGACCCGGGCGTGGTGGGCGCGGCGTTCGGGCTGGCCCGTTGCCTGCTGGCGACGGCCGACGCGCGCAGCGCGGCGGACGCCCTGCTGCGGGTGCCGGAGTCCTCCCGCGCCTCGACGGTGGCGGTGACCTGCGCGGTGCGGATCCTGCTCGACGCGCCGGACGACGGGCGCCGGCTCGACGCCGCGCTCGACGCCGCCGCGATCGTCGACAAGCTGCCCCCGTTCGGCGAACGCGAGGAGGTGGAGGCGCACATCCTGCGGATCGCGCTGGACTGCGACCTGACCGAGGGGCGCCACGACGACCGGCGGCTGTTCGGCCACCGGCTCGACGAGGACGCCCTGCGCCGCGCGTTCGAGCGCCGGTGCCGCTCCCGCGCCCGACGCACCGCCGACCGGCGGGAGCGGATCGCTCTCGTCGAGCTGGCCAACGCGTACCGGCCGGTGACGTGGTGGTGACCCCGGCCGCCGGCCCCGACGGAGAAGAGGTCCCCGTGAACGACCTGCCGCTGCGGCTGCGCGTGCACCACACCGAGTGCGTCCCCGCCGACGGGGCGGTGCTCGACGTCGTCGCCACCGTCCGGGGCGAGGAACCGGCCCACCCGGACGTCCGGCACGACGACCTGGCCGAGGTGATCCTGCTCGACTCGTCGGGCTCGATGGGGGCGCCGCAGGCCAAGATGCGCGCCGCCCGGCAGGCCACGGTGGCGGCCGTCGACGCCCTGCCCGACGGGGTGGCGTTCGCGGTGGTTTCCGGCACCGCGCACGCCACCATGGTCTACCCGGGCGACCGGCGGCTGGCGGTCGCCGACGAGGGCACCCGCGCCGCCGCCCGCCGGGCGCTGCGGCACGTCACCCCGCACGGCGGCACGGCCATCGGCACGTGGCTTCTGCTGGCCCGCCAGCTGCTGGCGACGCGACCGGACGCGATCGGGCACGTCATCCTGCTCACCGACGGGCGCAACGAGTCCCAGCGCCCCGCCGACCTGCGGGCGGCGGTGGACGACTGCGTGGGCCGGTTCACCGTCGACTGCCGCGCCATCGGCTCCGCCGACGGCGTACACGACTGGGACGCGGCGGAGCTGCTGGGCATCGCGGAGGCGCTCGGCGCCAACCCCGTCGTGCCGGTGGAGGACCTCACCGGGCTCGCCGACGACTTCCGGGCGGTGCTGGGCCGGGCGATGTCCCGGCGGGTCCCCGACGTGCGGCTGCGCGTACGCACCACCGGGCTGGCCCGGGTCCGCTTCGTCAAGCAGGTGCACCCGGCGCTCGCCGACCTGAGCGGGCGCGGCGAGCCGGCCGGCGAGCTGTCCACCGACTACCCCGTCGGCGCGTGGAGCCCGCACGACCAGCGTGACTACCACGTCGCGCTGGAGGTCGACGCGATGGCGCCCGGGGCGCGTCGGCGCGTCGGCTGGTTGAGCGTGCACGCCGGTGCCGACGCCGCGCCCGTCGAGGTGCCGCTCACCGTGGAGTGGACCGAGGACGCCCTGCGGTACTCGGAGATCAACGAGAGCGTGGCGTACTACACCCGCCAGCAGGACTACGCGGCGGCGGTCCAGCGGGGGCTGTCGGCCGCCCGGGCGGGTCGGGTGCCGGAGGCCGAGGAGCACCTCGGGCGCGCGGTGGCGCTCGCCCACGCCACGGGCCGCGACGACGACGTCGCCCTGCTCGCCCGCGTCGTGGACGTCCTGGACGCCGCCGGAGGCCGGGTCCGGCTCAAGCCCGACGTCGACGTCCGCCTCACGCAGTCCTCCCTGGTCGTGGCCCACCGGACGTCACGGTGGGGGCCGCAGGAGCCGCCGGCGCAGCGGGCCGCGCCGACCGGCCCGCCCGCCCCGTGGCGGCACTGCGACGAGGAGCAGACCGGCGCGTACTGCGAGGGGTGCGGCGCGCACCACCTGTCGGCCGACCGGCCCGGCGCCGGCCGGTCCTGACCGCCGATGGACCTGGACGTCTCCGACAAGGTCGCCAGCGTCGTCAGCGGCACCGTGGCGCTCGCCACCGCGCTCGCCACCGCGGGCGTCGCCCTGCACCGTCACGCCCGGGGCCGGCACGGCTGGTGGGCCTCGCTGCGCCCGGTCTGGCGCGGCGAGGCGGACGCCGGCATCGTCCACCCGCACCGCTTCGGGGGCTACGTCAAGCCGTTGTCCGAGGTGTACGTGCCGCGCCGGGCGGTGCCGCGGCTCGCGCCGTCCGGCGACGGCGTGGACGTCGCGGACCTGCTCACCGGCGACGGCGACGTGCTGCTGATCGGGGAGCCGGGCAGTGGCAAGACGGCGCTCGTACGCTACGAGAGCGCCCGTTCGGCGCGGCGGTGGCTGGCCGGGCGCGGCCGGCGGCGGCGCTGTCCGCCCGGGCCGGTGCTGGTGAGCCTGCCGGCGTCCGCCCTGGTGCACCAGCCGCTACCCGCCGCGCTCGCCGAGGCGTACCCCCGGGAGGGCGCGCCGCTCGACGTCGAGCGGCCCCCCGTCCCCGGCCGGCGGTGGCTGGTCTGCGTCGACGCGTTGGACGCCGTCGCCGACCCGGACGAGCGGGCCGTCGTCCTCAACCGCCTCGCGGAGCTGGCCCGCTCCCCCGGCCCGGCCGGTGCGCCGCGGCCCTGGCGGCTCCTGGTGACCACGCGGCACCTGGCCGAGGACGAGCTGGCCGTGCTGGGCGACGGCTACCCGGCGTACCATCTGGCGCACTTCACCGACGCCGACGTGGCGTTGCTGGCGGCCCGCTGGTTCCCCGACGGCGGCACCGCCCGCAGGTTCCTGGACTGGACGCACGCGCAGCGCATCACCGACCCGGTGCGCAATCCGCTCACCGCCACCGTCGCGGTGCTGGTCTGGGAGGGCGGGCAGGCGGAGGCGGCCACGCAGCCCGGCCCGGCCGCCCTGCTCGACGAGTTCGTGCGTGCCCTGCTGCGCGGTGGCCGGGACAGCCTCGACGCCGCCCGCGAGGCGCTGCGCCGCCATCCGGCCGGGGGCGAGGCGGTCGCCGCCTGGCTGGACACCCGGCACACGGATCTGGTCGAGGTGGCGGCCACCGCCGCCGTCGCCGGAGGCGACCCGGTGTCGGCGGTCGTCGACTGGTCGGCGGCGCACGCCCCGGCTCCCCCCGCGACGGTGCTGCCCGACTGGCCCGCGCGGGTACGCCAGATCCTGCTCGCCACCGACCTCTTCCGGGCCGACCGGCACACCCTGACCTCGGTCTGGCCCAGCCTGGTGGAGTACCTGGCGGCCGGGCCGCTCGCCCGCGACTGGCGGCCGGACGAGTGGGTGACGCTGATGAACACGGGCTCAACGCGGTTCGTGGCGTTGCAGGCGATCAGCCGGGCGGCCGTCGCCCCGGCGTTCCTGCGCGCCCGGTTGACGCGACCCGACGGGGCGATCGCCGCGGGGCACCTGCTCGCCGGCCGGGGCACCGCCGGGGCCGGCACGCCGTCGTTCCGGGCGGACGTGCTGGCGGCGCTGCTCGCCCACTGGTCCGCCGGCCCGGACGGTCCCGCCGGCCGCGACGGCGCGCGGGAGTGCTTCTCGTTGTTGACGACGCTGGCGGCGGAGCGGGCCGACCGGGACCTGCTGCACGGGATCGCCACGGACCCGCGCCGGCCGGGGGACGTCCGCCGGGCCGCGGCGCTCTTCTTCGCCGTACGCACCCGCAACGCCCACCGGGCGCGGGCACGGGGATGACGCCGGCGACGGCGACAGCGAGCAGGGCCCGCGCTCGGTGCGCGGGCCCTGTCACGGTCTCGGCCCACCGCGGCGGGCGTGGAAGCTTCGCCTACGCCGCCCGCTGCGGACCCACGACGGCCCAGCACAGGCCGGCGGGATCGCGAAGCGTCACCTGGCGCGACGGGTCCGCCGGCGTCTCGACGCGGGCACCGGCGGCCACCGCCCGCCGCAGCACCGACTCGGGGTCCGTCCGCTCGATGGTCAGCACGTCGTCGCGGCTCTCGACCGCCGACGCCGTGCCCGCCTCGTACCACTCGCTGACGGTCAGCCGGTGGCCGCCGACGGCCAGCTCCGCGTGCAGGACACGCCCGTCGAGCAGACACTCCCGTTGGATCGCGACGGCGTCGAAGACGTCCGTGTAGAAGGCGATGGCTTCGTTCGTGTCGCTGACCGTCAGGTGTGGCCCCGGCCGGTGGTCCTGTGCCCTCATGAGACTGCTGCGCCCTTCCCTACTCGGCGATCCGGGTCCGGCCGGTCCAGCGGAAGACCACCGGAAGGTCGAGCGCCCCCGGGGCGGCGCCCCGCTCGAAGTGCTCGTACCCGCCGTAGTGCAGGACCTTGATCTTCTCCTCCGCCCTGGCCACGCGGCGGCTGCGCAGGTCCGCCGGCAGGTCGACGGGGCCGCCCTCCAGGACGACGTCGATGACGCCGGCGGCGTCCCGGGTGACCGGATCAGCTTGCGAAACGTCCTTCATGGCACGACCTCCGTCGCATTCCGCACACCTTGGACGGGCCGCCGCGTGGTGCGGCGGCGTCCACACAGGTCTGACGACACCCGTTGCCGGGTGAACGGACGCTTCACGGTCGAACGTCCTTGTCCGGTGACCGGCCGCCCGTTCTGCTCCGAACGTAATCCAGATCACATTCGCCCGACACCCTTAGGTCACCCCTAGGAACGGCCCTGGGCAGCGACGATGCCCCCGTAGCGACCACGACGGTGTGGGGGATCACTCCCAGCGGAAGAACCGGGTGGCCGCTACGGAGCCGACCACGGCCGTCACCGCCAGGGCGATCAGCTGCGGCAGCTCCGGGTTCGCGCCCGCCCACGCCGCGCCGAGGGTGTCCACCGTGGCGCCCAGCGGCGAGTAGTCGGCGATGGCGGCCAGGGTGGCCGGCATCCGGTCGCGCGGCAGCCAGGCGCCGGCCAGGAAGAGCAGCGGGAAGAACAGCGCCGGGCCGATGGACTGCGCCGCCCTGGCCGACGGCGCGAGCGCCGCGATCAGCAGGCCGACGGCGAAGAGGCACGCCACCCCGAGCAGGAAGGCCAGCACGAACCCGGGCAGGTTGGCCGGTGCCGGCTGGTCCAGCAGGAACCGTACGGCGATCGCGGTGACCACCGCGCCGAGGACGCCCATCACCAGGTTGACCACCACCTGGGCCACCAGCAGGAGGCTGGGCTGCACCGGGGTGGTCGCCAGGCGGCGCAGCACCCGGCGCTCCCGGTAGATGCCGAGCGCCATCGGCAGGGTGAAGAGCGCGAGCATGCCGATGGTGAGGGCCAACGCGAGCGACGGCAGGAAGGTCTGCTCGGCGTGCTGCCCGGTGTCGGCGGCCGTACCGGCGCGCTGCGGCAGCCCGAAGACGAGCATCAGGCCGATCGGCAGGGCGAAGACGAAGAACAACGACACCGGTTCCCGCAGGAACAGCTTCGTCTCGACGGCGATCAGCTTGGACAGGGCGCTCACGACGACCTCCCGTCGGTCGGGGACTGCGCGGCGGTCCGGCCCGAGCGGCCGGTGAGGGAGACGAACGCGTCGTCGAGGGTGGGTTGCTCGACCCGCAGCGCGTCGTAGCCGATCCCGCGCCCGTTGAGCACGGACATGACCGCTTGGAGCACGTCCTTGGTGCCGGTCACCGTCACCTCGTCGCGGTAGCGCGACACCCCCGTCACGTCGGGCGACGCGAGCAGCAGGGCGTCCTCGACGGGCTCGGCGGGACGGAAGTGCACCCGGTGCTCGGAGCCGACCCGGGTGAGCAGGCCGGCGGGGCTGTCGATGGCCACCACCCGCCCCTTGTCGATGATCGCGAGCCGGTCGCAGAGGCGTTGCGCCTCCTCCATGAAGTGGGTGACCAGCACGACGGTGACGCCCCGGTCGCGGATCCGCTCGACCAGGTCCCAGGTGTCCCGGCGGCCCTGCGGGTCCAGGCCGGTGGTCAGCTCGTCGAGGATGGCGACTTCCGGCCGGCCGACCAGCGCCAGGGCCACCGACAGGCGCTGCTTCTGCCCGCCCGAGAGCTTCTGGAAGTACGTGTTGCGCTGCTCGGCCAGGCCGAGGTCCGTCAGCAGCTCGTCGATGTCGGCCCGGTTGCGGTAGAAGGACCGGTACAGGTCCAGCGCCTCCCACACCCGCACCTTGTCGGGCAGCTGGCTCTCCTGGAGCTGGGCGCCGACGCGCTGCCGCACCTCGGTGCGGTCGCGGATCGGGTCGAGCCCGAGCACCCGGATGGTGCCGCCGTCGGCGCGGCGCAGGCCCTGCACGCACTCGACCGTGGTCGTCTTGCCGGCCCCGTTCGGGCCGAGCACGCCGAAGATCTCGCCCTGTTCCACCGTGAAGGAGACGTCGTCGACCGCGATCTTCTCGCCGTACCGTTTCTGCAGATGATCGACTTCGATGACCGGCATGGGGCGTGGTCCTCCTTCACGTGCGGGTTGCCGTCGAGAAGGGCGGGACCCCTCGGCTGATCGCGGCGTCGGCTTGCGGGAACGGGCCGGTGCCGGGCGGCGCCAGGCCGACCGACGCCCGACATCATCCGGCCAACCGATGCGCCAATCAACTGATCAGTTGACAAATCGGGGGTGTCCGACCGGGAACCGGCACGGGACAGGGGTACCGGCCGCGCACTCGCCCCGGAGGCAGGGGTGCCGACCGGTCACCGCAGGTGTCCGGTCGGCGCGGCCCCGTCACCGCCGAGCCGACGCGATCGTCCCGACCCGGTCGGCGCGGGCCGTCACCGCCGGGCCGGGCAGATCGGCAGCAGCTCGTCGAGCCGGGTCAGCACGACGTCCGGGCCGGCGGCGCGCAGGGTCTCCTCGTCGGACTCGCCCCACAGCGCGGCGACCGCCACCACGCCGGCCGCCCGCGCACTGGCCAGGTCGCTGGGCGCGTCGCCGACCATCAGCGCCTCACCCGGCCGGGCCCCGAGCAGGCGCAGCGCCCGCCACACGATGTCGGGCGCGGGCTTCGGCCGGGGCACCTCGTCCGAGCCCACCACGTGGTCGACGAGCGGCAGCAGGTCGAGCCGGCCGAGCAGGTCCCGGGCGCGGACTCCGCTGCGGCCCGTGGCCACGGCCAGCCCGATCCCCCGCCGGCGCAGCGTGCCGAGCAGCTCCGGCACCCCGTCGACCGGGGTGACGCGGTGCGCGAGTCGGTTGCTCTCCCGCACGAACGGCCCGGCCAGCGCCGCCGGCAGGCCCATCAGCTCCAGCACCTCCGGCAGGTACCGGCCGGGGTGGCGGCAGTACTCCTCGACCGGGGCCACGCCGTCGCCGACCACCTCGGCGTACGCGAGGGCGAACGCCTCCCGGGCCACGGCGAGGCTGTCGACCAGCACCCCGTCGAGGTCGAGCACCACGGCCCGGACACCGCCGGGTGCCGCCGCCCACGGTGTCGCGTCCACGGTCACCGGTGCCACCTCCCGTCCGACGCCGCCCGTAGGGGTGGCAGGCCCCGGGGAGCCCCGACTACGGTCAGGACGTCGTCCCGGGCCCGCCGGCGCGGCGTACGCGCCCGGATCCGCCGGCGTCGCACCGACCCTACCGGCGTCCGGGGCGTCCGTTCGTCCGGTGCCGGCGCGCCAGGCCGGGCCCGGTCGGGTCCGAGCCGCTGGAGAGGGATCGCACCATGCCGCTGCTGAGCTGGCTGACGAAGGGCACCGACGAACGCCCGGACGCCGTCCGGGTCGACGACCACGCGGTGTCCTGGGTGGAGCTGCGCCGCCTGGCCGCCGCGGTGGCCGACGAGCTGCACGGCGTCGACCGGGTCGCCATCGAGGCCACCGCGACCCTGGAGACCGTGGTCGGAGTGGTCGGCGCGCTCACCGCCGGAGCGGCGGTCGTACCGGTCCCGCCGGACGCCGGTCCGATGGAGCGCGACCACATCCTGCGCGACTCGGGGTCGACGGCGCTGCTGGTCCCGGCCGGCGCGGCGCGCGGCGCCGAGGCCGCGGGCCGCGCGGTCGTGCCCGTCGACCTGACCCGCCGGTCGGACACCGTCCACCCGGAACCGGACCCGGCCCGCACCGCGGTGATCCTCTACACCAGCGGCACCACCGGCGCCCCGAAGGGCGCCGTGATCTCCCGCCGCGCGGTCGCCGCCTGCCTGGACGGGCTGGCCGACGCCTGGGCGTGGACGCCGGACGACCTGCTGGTGCACGGCCTGCCGCTGTTCCACGTGCACGGGCTGGTGCTCGGCGTGCTCGGGCCGCTGCGGCTGGGCAGCGGGCTGCACCACGTGGGCCGCCCCCGTCCCGAGCGGTACGCCGCCGCCACCGGCTCGATGTACTTCGGCGTGCCGACCGTCTGGTCCCGCATCGCCGCCGACCCGGACGCGGCACGGGCGCTGCGCCCGGCGCGGCTGCTCGTCTCGGGCAGCGCGGCGCTGCCGGCCGCCGTCTTCGCGGACCTCGCCGCCCTCACCGGCCACCGGGTCGTCGAGCGGTACGGGATGACCGAGACCCTGATCACGGTGAGCGCCCGGGCGGACGGCCCGCGCCGGCCGGGCACCGTCGGGCTGCCGCTGCCGGGGGTGCGTACGCGGCTCGTCGACGACGACGGCGCCGTCCTGCCCGCCGACGGGGCGGCGATGGGCGAACTCCAGGTCGCCGGCCCCACCCTGTTCGACGGCTACCTCAACCGCCCGGACGCCGACGCGGCCAGCCGCACCCCGGACGGCTGGTTCCGCACCGGCGACGTCGCCACCGTCGACCCGGACGGCTGGCACCGGATCGTCGGCCGGGCGTCCACCGACCTGATCAAGAGCGGCGGCTACCGGATCGGCGCCGGCGAGGTGGAGGACGCCCTCCTGGCGCACCCCGGTGTCCGCGAGGCCGCCGTGGTGGGCGTCCCGCACCCCGATCTCGGCCAGCAGGTCACCGCGTACGTGGTGGGCGACGGGGTGGACGGCGCCGAGCTGATCGACTTCGTCGCCCGGCACCTGTCGGCGCACAAGCGGCCACGCGAGGTACGCCTGGTCGACGCGCTGCCCCGCAACGCCCTCGGCAAGGTGCAGAAGAGCAGGCTGACGGCGGACTAGGGGCGCGCGGCCGGGATGCTGATCGCGGTGGCGAGCAGTCCCCGCTCGACGAGGAACCTGCCGGCGAAGGCCGTCACCGGGGTCCCGCCGAGCACGGGGCCGGGCACCAGCAGCCGGGCCTCGAACGTGCCGGCCGGATCGATCACGATGTCCGCCTCGGAGAAGTCCAGCCACCGGCCGGTGAGCGGGAACCACGCCTTGTACACCGCCTCCTTCGCGCTGAACAGCAGGCGGTCCCAGCAGACGGTGGGGCGGGCCGCCGACAGCGCGGCGGTGCGCGTCCGCTCCACCGGCAGGGCGATCGCGTCGAGCACCCCCTCGGGCAGCGGCGCGTGCGGCTCGGCGTCCACGCCGAGGGTGGCGAACGCCGTCGTGCGGCCGAGGACCGCCGCCCGGTAGCCGTCGCAGTGCGTCATGCTGCCCACCACCCCGCCCGGCCAGACCGGGGCGCCCCGGGCGCCGGAGACGATCGGCACCGGGTCGAGCCCCAGCTCACCGAGGGCCAGCCGGGCGCAGTGCCGCACGGTGGTGAACTCCCGGCGGCGCTTCTCCACCGACCGGGCCACCAGCGCCTCCTCCTCGGGGAACAGGGTCAGGCCGGTGGGATCCGTGAAGGCTTCGGCCACCGCCACGGCGGGAGGCAGGATCTGCTCGATCACGTCCGCCGATGCTAGGCGGTGCGGCGACCCGCGCCGCCCCGGCGTCGGCGGTACGGTGCACCATAGGGGTCGGGTACGGGTGCCGGCCCGCGCAGGTGGCTGCCAGTCTGGGGCGGCCCCGGTCCCACGGGCGGGGCACGCGGATTTTGGGTCGGATGGATGCGGGAAAGCGATGCTCACTGGCAAGGTGGTGCGGTTCGACGAGGTGCGGGGCTACGGGTTCATCGCCCCGGACGACGGCAGCGACGACGTGTTCGTGCACGCGAACATGCTGGACGGCGACAAGTGGGCGTTGACGCCCGGCGTCCCGGTGGAGTATGAGGCGGTGGGGACCGACCGCGGCCCCAAGGCCGTGCTGGTGCGGGTGGTCGGCGCGGAGCGGAACGGGACGGCCGGCGCGGTGGCGCCCTCCCGGGCCGGCGTGGCGGTCACCGGCGCGCGCGGCAGGGACAGCGGACACGCCGCCGGCGGGGCCGAGGACGACGAGGGCCTCTGCGACGTGCTCTCCGAGCGGGCCTTCTACGCCGAGACCACCGAGGCGCTGGTGACGTCCGTGTCGGATCTGACCGGGGCGCAGATCGTGGCGGTACGCGCCCGCATGCTGGACCTCGCCCGGCGGCACGGCTGGGTGGAGGGCTGACCGCGGCGGCCGACGGGGTGGATGCCCGCCTGCCGCGCTCAGCTCAGCCGGCGGCGATCAGCAGGGACTTCCTGATCCGGCCGTGCGCGCTGCGCGGCAGCTCGTCGACGAAGTGCACCCGCCGGGGTCGTTGACAGGCCGAGAGGTACCGGCCGACGTGGTCGATGAGCACCTGCGCGGTCAGCCCCTCCGCGACGACGTACGCGGTGACCTGCTCGCCGAGCGCGTGGTGCGGCGTGCCGACGACGGCCGCCTCCCGGACCCCGGGATGGCTCAGCAGCGCCTCCTCGATCTGCCCGGCGTGCATCCGCCGGCCCCGGCTGTGCACCACGTCGAGCCCGCACCGCCCGATGATCCGGTACGAGCCGTCGGCGGCCACGCTGGCCAGGTCGCCGGTGGCGTGCCAGCGCCCGGCCGGAAAGCCCTGGCCGGCACCGACGTAGCCGCTGAACAGCGTCGGGCCGCAGACGCTCAGCTCGCCGACCGACTCGCCGTCGGCCGGCACCGGCCGGGCATCGCGGTCCAGCACCCGGGTCTGCACGCCGGGCAGGGGGGTGCCGACGGCACCGGCGGCGGTGCGGTCGTCGGCCCGCCCGGTCAGGGCGATGAGCGTCTCCGTGGTGCCGTACGCCTGCACCGGTGAGTGCGAGGTCAGCAGCCGGAGGCGCTCGGCCACGGCGGCGGGCAGGGGGGCGTCGGCGGAGATCAGGACGCGCGCCGCGGCCAGCGACCGGGCCCACCGGCTGTTCAGCGCGATCCTCGCCCACTGTTCGGGCATCGCCAGGTACATGGTGCCGACCGGTCCCGCGGCGGCGTGGCGGTCGAGGTGGACGAAGCGGCTGCCGACCCGCAGCGCGCCGAGCAGGCCGACGACCAGCCCGTACGCCCGGAACAGCGGCGCGCCCTGGACCACCACGTCGTCCTCGCACCACCGCCACGCCTGGGTCAGCAGGTCGAGGTCGGCGGCGATGGCGCGGCGCGAGATGCGTACGCCGCGCGGCGGCCCGCTGGCGCCGCCGGTGTAGAGGATGACCGCGTCGGCGCCGGGCGACGGCTCGGGGTGCCGCGTCGACGAGCGCTGGCGCAGGTCGACCGGGACCGTGGGCAGCCGGTGGGTGTCGGGCAGGTCCCGGCCGAGGAACAGCGTCGCCCCGGACTGCCGGAGGATGCGGCGCCGCTCGCGCTCGTCGGCGTCGGGCGGCAGCGGCACGAGCGGGACGCCCGCGTGGAGGGCGCCGAGCATGCCGACCACCGTCTCCAGGGTCGGCGTGCCGTCGACCGCGACGGCGCCCGCGCCCCGGATCCGGTCGGCGACGGCGTTGACGCAGCCGAGCAGGGCCTCGCTGGAGAGCGTACGGTCGGCCACCCGCACCGCGTCGGCCCGATCCGCGCCGAATCCCCGCAGCGCCGGCAGCAGTGTCATCTCCGCTATCCCCTGCGGAGGGCGTCAACGAGTCGCGGCAGCGGCTGGGACATCACGACGGCCACAGAGCCCTTCAGGTCATGGGACCGGCACGGCCCCATATCCGGCTATCCCGATGTTGGAAACGGGTGCCCCGAAATTAGGCCGGGCAATCGTCCGGCACAACCCCTAGCCACCGCGCCCCGGTCCCCTGCCGGGGCCGACAGCCCAGGTAGGACAGGATTTCGCCCCGACTCCGGGGACGGCCGGAGCGGCCGCCCTTTCCGGCCCTCGCCACTATGGACGGACAACGGTGTCGCAGCATCTGCGGACATTCAGCCACCGAATTGGTTGCGACCTCGTCTAGCGATATTTCGAGGATGTCAATGCATTGACGCAGGTCACTCTTACTCAAGCATTTCCCATCGGCCAGCCCGCACTGCAGCCGTCCACCCGGGACCTCGGGCCGCATAATTCTTTTTTAACAACATAATCGTTGAATTTCCCAAACGTCCGAATCGGCGATCGCCCCCGCGACTCGCGGCACGCCCGATCCGCCACCCCACCCCCCGGCAGTCCGCGGTCGCACTTCGCGGCACCCGATGCTTTACTCCGCAACGATTTCGGGAATCCTCGCCAATTTCCGGCCGCCAGGCCCCGGCGGGAGCATCCCGGCGGCGGGCCGGGCCGGCGGAGCCGACACGCCGCCGCATCCGCCCGGACGCGCGACGCACCCGCCCCGGGCCAGGTGGGCACCCCGGGTGCCGGCCGCGCTGACCCTGAGTTGAGCAGCGCCTACGCGCTGGCCTCGACAGTTGCGTCCCAGGGACCGGGACCGGGCTCGCAGACCTCATCGACGCTGCGCGATTCGGATGTCGAGGGACGGACGGCTCGGGGCCGCGCCGGGACGGCGGGCGACGCCGCAAACCGGAGACACCTAGCACGCGAAACCGCGTCCGCCAATCGCCGGGCGGGCCAGAAAGGCGCAACCAATGGGGTCACGAGAGCGCTCTGTCACGTTGCGACGCCGCCCGGCGACTTTCCGTTGTCAACCGACGTCGAGGGCACGCTCAGGCCGGCGGCGGCCCGCAACCGATGTTTGCTCATCCTTTACAAACCTCGGCTTGCCGCCCAATTGCCGAACTGCCATACTCCCACCATCACGGTGGTCGATAGGGGAGACCGACCCGGAGAGGCTGGGGAATTATCGCCGGGACCGACAAGGGCGCGACTCGAAGTCCTCGGCCGGTCAAGTCGGTCGATGTTCACCAGCCATATTCGATGGTCGTCTATATTTGCTAATAATGGAATGGGTCAAGAATTGCCGGTCTCCGATTTCGTCGAGCTCCCGGGCCGCGCAGCTCGGGCGGCCCGTTCGGTGACCGCGGACCGCGCGCTCCCTCGGAGGCCACGTCGATGGAGCTGACCGAGCGGTCGTGCCAGCTGAGCCTGCTGGAGGGCCGGCTCGCGGACCTGTTCCGGGGTGGGAGCACGTCGACGAACCGGACGGTGGTCGTGCTGACCGGTCCGGTCGGCGTCGGTAAGACCACGCTGTTGCAGACCTTCGCCCGGCGGGCCTGTGACTCCGGAGCACGCGTCCTCGGCGCGAGTGCGTCCCGCGCCGAACGCACCGTGCCGCTGGAAGTCGTCCGACAGCTCGTCCGGGCGGCGCCGTTGAGCGGAGCCGGCACCCCGGACACCCTGGCCCGGCTGGAGCGGCTGCTGGACGAGGGTGCCCTCGCCTGGGCGGACGCCGACGACACCGACGACGAGGGCACGGCCCTGACCACCGCCGCGATCGGTGGCGCCCTGCTCGAGATGACCACGCGGGAACCGCTGGTCATCGCCGTCGACGACGTCCACCACGCCGACGTGCCGTCGCTGCGCTGCCTCGACTACCTGGCCCGGAGGATCTCCGGCCTGCCCGTGCTGATCGTCCTGACCGAGACCCCGCGCACCAGGCCGTGGCGGCCGGAAGTGCACGCCGAACTGCTGCAACCCGCGAGGCTGCACCGCATCCGGCTGCCGCTGCTCAGCCCCGACGGCACGTTCCATCTGCTCGCCCAGCGGCTCGGTGTCCCGGTCGCCCGGACCATCGCCGCGGAGAGCCACCGGATCAGCGGGGGCAATCCCCTGCTGCTCCAGGCGCTCGCCGAGGACCAGGCCGTGGCACCCGGCCCCGCCGACCACCCCGCCGTCGGGGAGTCGTTCCGGGAGGCGGTGCTGAGCTGCCTGTACCGCTGCGACCACCTGGTGCTCAACGCCGCCCGGGTGCTCGCCGTGACCGGCGAGCCGCTGCACGGCAACCTGCTGCCGCAACTCGTCGACGCCCGGTCGCGGGCCGCGCTGGGCGCGATCGACGACTCGACCAGTGCGGGGCTGATCACCGAGCAGGGGTTGCGCCACCCGGCGGTGAGCCAGGCGGTGATCGACGGAACGACCGCCGAGGAACGCGCACGGCTGCACCTGGAGGCGGCCTGCCTGCTGCACGACGACGGCGCGGCGCCGGCCCGGGTCGCGCCGCACCTGGTCGGGATCGACGAGTTGGCCGAGCCCTGGATGGCGCAGACCCTGCTGGACGCCGGCGAGCAGGCGCTGCTCGACGGCGAGGTGGAGATCGCCCTGCGGTACCTGCGCCGTGCGCACCGGGGCTGCGCCGGCGAGTGCCTGCGGGCCCGGATCCGTTCCGCGCTGGCCCGCGCCGAGTGGCGGCTCGACCCGCAGGCCGCGCTCCCCCACCTCATCGGCGTCGTCAGCGCCATCCGCGCCGGGCACCTCGGCAGCCAGCAGGCCGCCGGCCCCATCCAGTACCTCCTCTGGCACGGTGAGATCGAGGAGGCCGCCGCGCTGGTCAACCATCTCAGCGAGCGGGCGGACAGCGCCGACCCGCGGTCCGCCGCCGAACTGCTCATCATCACGGGTTGGATGTCGACCCTCTACCCCGGCGTGATGGTCGACCGTCCCGCCCCCACCATGGCCGTACGGGACCCCCTGACGTTGGCCAAGGTCAAGCGCGGGGTCGAGGGGGCCACCCTGTTGTCGGCCGTCCTCGACCGTGGCGACGTCGGCGCGGTCGAGCAGGCCGAGCGGACGCTGTCGACCACCGGGCTCGACGACGAACGCAACATGTGGACCGCCGTCTGCGCCCTCATCGCCATCATCTACGCGGATCGCCTCGACCTGGCCGACGACTGGTGCGACCGGCTGGGCCGCGATCCCGCCGCCCCGCGCTACCCCACCCCGTCGGCCATGCTCACGGCCCTGCGGGCGACCGTCGCCGGACGCCTCGGCGACCTCTCGCGAGCCGAGAAGCTGGCCGACGAGGCGCTGGGGCAGCTCTCGCCCAAGGGCTGGGGCGTGGTGATCGGGATACCGCTGGCGGTGCGGATCCGGGCCCTCACCTTCATGGACCAGCTCGACGCGGCGGCGGCCTGCCTCCAGACGCCGGTCCCGCCGGCGATGTTCGAGACGCCGATCGGCCTGCACTATCTTCAGGCCCGCGGAATGCACGCCCTCGCCGCGGGCAGCCCGGAGGCCGCACTGGCCGACTTCCAGCTGTGCGGACAGCTGATGAACCGCTGGCGGCTGGACTTCTCCGGCCTCATCCCCTGGCGTACCGAGTCGGCCCGGGCGTTGCTGCGGATGGGCCGCCGTCAACAGGCCGGCCGGCTGGTCCGCGACGAGTTGGCCCGGCTGCGACCCGTCCACGTCCGGTACCGGGCCGCCGCCCTGCGGGTCCTGGCCGCCACCGAGGACGGGCCGGACCGGATCCCGCACCTGCGCAGCGCCGTGCGGCTGTTGCGCCAGTGCGGCGACCGGATGGAGCTGGCGCACAACCTGGCCGACCTCGGCCACGCCTACCAGCAGGCCGGCGACCGGCGGCAGGCCCGCGTGGCGTCGCGCTCGGCCCGGGAGCTCGCCGAGGAGTGCGGCATCCCGATGCTGCGGTTCGGCATCTCCGCCAGGAGCGGCGCGGCCGAGGGCCGCCGCGACACGACGGTCGTGGTGCACGGGCTGACCGACGCGGAGTCCAAGGTGGCGGCCCTGGTCGCCCAGGGTCACACCAACCGCGAGATCGCCGAGAAGCTCTTCCTGACGGTCAGCGCGATCGAGCAGCGGCTGACCCGCATCTATCGGAAGCTGGACGTCAACTCGCGCAGCGAGCTGGCCAGCCGGCTGCGGTTGAGCCGGCCCGGCGCGACGCTGCTGGATCCGCCGCCGCGCGACTCGCTCGACCCGTACCGCCGGCCTCCCGGCCCTCGGCTGCGCTGAGGCACTCGGCCCCGGCCGTCGGCCCCGACGCCGCGACCCTCACCGTCGACCCGACACCGGGGCCTTGGCCGTCGGCCCGACGCCGCGGCGCTCATCGTCCGCCGTCGGCCCGACGCTGCAACGGTCACCGTCGCCGTCAGCCGCCGCTGACCCTCCACACGGGACGGCACGGTCGTCGCCGGCCGTTCACTACGGACCGGGTCCGGGTTCACCTGCCGTCAACCTCTGCCCCCATCGGCGCGTACGCCCTCCTGCCGGCGCCTGACGCCCGGCCGGGAGACGCCGGACGGCCTTCTCCGCCGATCGTCGCCGCGTGTCCGCTTCCCACCACTGTCCGTGCCAGCGGGGGTGCGTGCGGAAGCCCGGTATGACACCATCAGCCTGCACACCCGACACCAGCCCCTCACGGAGCGTCCACCTCCCCCGTCGGGCCGGCGCCGACACCCCTCAGTGCGATTCGCGCAACCCCTATATGCGTTCGGAAGCCGCAGGTTTGTGCGCGAAACGGTGGGGTCCCGCGCCCGTTGTCGCACACCCGCGCCGGTGCCAGACTCGCCTGAACACGCGGACCGTACGGCGAAAACCCCGGTCCGGCGAAAGATTTCCAGGTCCACCCGGCGCGGCGGCCCGGTGCGCTCCACCCCTACCCGGCACACGCGGGTGGAGGGGGCGGCTGTCCGGCAAGGGGGAGGCGGCTTCGACAGCACCGGGGTTCCCGGTCCGTCGCCGCGTACGAGAAGGGCTGACACGCTGGTGTTGGTGCAGCAAGAGGAACAGACGACCCGTCTCCGGCGCGCGTTCCGGGCCTGTGAGGACCAGCAGCGCGGCCACGTCGCGCTGGTGACCGGCGCCGTGGGAAGCGGCAAGACGAGCCTGCTGGAGTCGTTCAGCGAGTGGGCGGCGGGCGCCGGCGGGCAGGTGATGAGCGCCGCGGGCTCCCGGGCGGAGCGCGGGCTGCACCTGGGGGTCGTCGGGCAACTGTTCCACAGTGCACGGCTCGCGCCGCAGGAGGCGGCCCGGGTCGAGAAGCTGATCCGGGACGCCACCTTCGCCGTACCGCTGCCCGAGCCCGGCGGCGAGGCGGCCGACGGCGACCGGGCCTGGGCGCCCCTGCTGCACGGGCTCTTCGCCACCCTGCTCGACCTGACCGGCGCCGGTCCCCTGGTCCTCGTCGTCGACGACGTGCACCACGCGGATCCGGCCTCGCTGCACTGCCTTCTCTACGTGGCCCGCCGGCTGCGCCACGCCCGGATCATGCTCGTGCTCGCCGAGGCGTCGACGCTGCGTCCGCCGCACCCGCTGTTCCGGGCCGAACTGCTCAGCCAGCCGCACTTCTCCCGGATCGGCCTGCCGCCGCTGACCGTGGAGGCGGTCGCCCGGCTGGCCGGCGGCGACGCCGACGACGCCGACGCCCGCAGGACGGCGGAACGGTGCGTACGGATGACCGGCGGCAACCCGCTGCTCACCCGGGCGCTGCTCGAGGAGCGGGTCGGCGGCGGGCTGAGCGACGACTACGGCCAAACCGTCGGTGACGCGTTCGACCAGGCCGTGCTCGGTTGTCTCTACCGGCACGAGCCGGGCGTACGCCGGGTGGCCCAGGCGCTGGCGGTGCTCAACCGGCCCGCACCGGTCGACCTGCTCGGTCACCTCCTCGACGTGGTGCCCGAGTCCACGGTGCCGGCGGTGCGGGTGTTGCGTACCTCGGGGTTGATGGAGTCCGACGAGCTGCGCCACCCGCGCATCCTGCGCTCGATCCTGGGCGACATGTCGGCCGACGAACGGCGCAGCCTGCACCAGCGGGCCGCCGAGGTGCTGCACGAGCACGGCGCGGAGCCGAGCGTGGTGGCCGAGCACCTGGTGGCCGCCGGCACGGCGGGTGCCCCCTGGATGGTGCCCGTGCTCCAGGACGCCGCCGGGCACGCGTTGGCGTCGGGCCGGCCCGACGTGGCCGCCGCCTGCCTGCGGCTGGTCTCCCGGGCGCCCGTGGACGAGCAGCAGCGGACCGCCACCACCGAGATGCTGGTCAGCGCGCGTTGGCAGATCAACCCGTTGACGGTGAACGGGCAGCTGACCGAGCTGGTGGAGACGGCGCGGGCCGCCGGCTGGTCCACCGACGCGGGCCTGTCCGCCGTGCCCTACCTGCTCTGGCAGGGCCGGGTGGACGAGGCCACCGAGGCGGTCACCGCCTTCCCGTCCGACGAGGAGAACGGCTCCCTGCCCGGTCGCCTGCGGATGATGCAGCTGCTGGTCTCGCTCTCCCACCCGGACCACCTGGCCGGCGTACGGGAGACCCCGAGCACCTGGAGCCGGGCGGCGAGCGCGCCGACCGCGATCAGCCCGCTGCTCCAGGCGGTGACGGTGCTCGGCACCGCGCTGACGCCGGCCGCGGACAACGACACCGTGGCGACCGCCGAGCAGCTCCTCCAGCGCCACCACACGGACGACGGGGCGCTGGGCATGCTGGCCGCTCCCCTGCTCGCACTGCTCTGGACGGGTCGCTCCGACCGGGCCGCGGTCTGGGGGGACGTGCTGCTCGGCCGGCCGGTGGCCCAGCACGCGCCGGGGTGGCGGGCCGTCATCCGGGCGATCCGGGCGGAGGCGGCGCTGCGCGTCGGCGACCTGCCCGGCGCCGAGCACCACGCCCGCGCGGCCCTGGAGGACATGCCCGCCCCCGCCTGGGGGGTGGCGGTCGCCGGCCCGCTGGCCACGCTGGTCGCCTGCGCGACCGAGTCGGGCCGGTTCTCCGAGGCCGACCGGTGGCTCGCCCACCCGGTCCCGCCCGGCATGTTCCGCACCCCGCTGGGCCTGCACTACCTGGCCGCCCGCGCCCGGCACCACCTCGCCGTACGGCGACCGCACGCCGCCACCACCGACCTGCGGCGCTGCGGCGAGCTCATGCGCGCCTGGGGCATCGACGCGGCCGGGCTGGTGCCGTGGCGGCTGGAGCTGGCCCGGGTGCAGCTCAGCGTCGGCAACAAGACGCAGGCCACGCAGCTGCTCCAGGAGCAGTTGCGGGTGCCGCACGGGGTCGACGACCGGACCCGGGGCCGCACGCTGCGCCTGCTCGCCACCACCGCCGCCCAGGACCACCGGCGCAAGCTGCTCTCCGAGGCGGTCAACCTGCTCCAGTCCAGCGGCGACCGGCTGGAACTCGTCCGGGCCCTCGGCGACACCGGCCAGACGTTGCAACGCGCCGGGGACTCGGCCCGCGCCCGCCTGCTCGTGCGGCGGGCCTACCAGCTCGCCCAGGACTGCGGGGCGTCGGTGCTGGCCCAGCGGCTGATCCGCCGGGAGCCGGGCAGCGGGCTGCCGGCGTACCCGGCCGCCGCCGAGTTGCAGGAGCCGGACGACGGGCTGAGCGACGCCGAACGCCGGGTCGCCGCGCTGGCCGCGCAGGGGCACACCAACCGGCAGATCTCCAGCAAGCTCTTCATCACGGTGAGCACGGTCGAGCAGCACCTGACCCGGGTCTACCGCAAGCTGGACGTGAAGCGCCGCACCGACCTGCCGTCCCGGCTCGTCGCGTACGCGGAGGCGTTGGCCGACGAGACCCAGGGCGCCGCGTCCTGACGGGCCTCGAAGGGGGCGCGGTGGCAGTGGACCACCGCGCCCCCTTCGGCGTACGGCAGCCAGGAACTCAGCCGACTGCCAGCCCTGCGGGCGGGCGGGCGGCCGCGGCGTCGCGGTGCCGCAGCACGAGGTCGGCGGCGGCGGTGACCCCGCCGGCCTGGCGCATCCGCCGGCTCCACAGCCGCGCCCGCGCCCGGAACGTCTCCTCGCCCAGCAGTCGTCCGAGCTTGGCCAGGACGTCCTCGACGTTCGGCGAATCGGCGCGCTCGACGGCGAGCGCCACCCCGCTGTCGACCGCCCGCACCGCGCCGTCGGGGCAGTCCAGCCAGAACGGCATCACCAGCTGCGGTACGGCGAAGTGGACGGCCTCGTGGATGGCGTTGGCGGCGCCGTGGTTGAAGAAGACCCGCACGTGCGGGTGGGCCAGCACCCGCAGCTGCGACGGCAGCCACGCCTCCACCCGCAGGTTGGCCGGCAGCCGTCGCTCCGGCGGGAGGAGGTGCCGTTGGCGTGCGGGCACCTTCCACAGCACGGCGTGTCCGGGCCCGAGCCGCTCGGCGACCTCGACGATCGCGTCCACCTGCCCCTGCGACAGTCGCATGATGGTGCCGAACCCGACGTAGACCACCGAGGGGTGCTCGTCGAGCCATCCCATCAGCTCGTCGTCGTCGGCCGGCGGCAGCTCGCGGGGCACCACGGGGCCGAGCATCCGCAGCTTCTCCGGGGCGGTGGCGAACGGGTACTCGAAGCCGAACACCGTGTACGCCATGAGGGCCTCGGCGGCCTCGACGTAGCCCGCCGGGCGCATCTCCGGGTTGGGGATGCCGGCCGCCCTCCGGCTGGCCACGGCGGCGAGGCTGCGGCGTAGCCGCTGCGGCTCCATCAGCGCCCGCACCAGCCGGTTACGGAAGCCGGTGTTGGCCGCCTGCTGCCGGGGCGTCATCTGCTGCGGCAGTCCCGAGAACGGAGCGGGGTAGCGCGGCGGCAACTGCTCCTGGAGGAAGTTGGACGGCGGCAGCGAGATGCTGACCACGTAGGGCAGCCGCCGCGTCTGTGCGGCGTCCATGGCCCAGCTGGCGAGGCTGTCGACCACGGCCAGCGCCGGGCCGACCTCGTCGATGACGTCCAGGCAGCGCCGGTAGAGCTGCTGCACGTGGTCGTAGTCGGTGCTGACGTCGAGGTAGCGGGCGAAGCTGGTCGCACGGTCGCCGGTGGTCAGCGCCCGGTACGTGGCGTCGTCCCAGGTGTCCGGTGACGACTGTGGCCGGGCCGGGCCGAGCGAGACGAAGGTGACCTCACCCGGCCCGCGCAGCCCCTCGACGTCCGCCCGGCGATCCTCGGTCGACGCGAACCAGACGTTCCCGACTCCCCGGGCCTTCAACTCGCCCACGATGGTGAGCAACGGGTTGAACATCCCCGCGCTGTTGTAGGCGACGACCAGCACCGCTCGGTCGCGGTCGTTTCCGGTCATGTGCACCGTCCGCCACTCCTTCCCGCCTGTGCGGCGACCTGCGCCGTCCGACCCTGGAGTACGCCGCACCGGCGGGCTGTTCGTGGAGCCGTCCAGTCAGCGGCAGGGCCGGTCATCGATCTTTATCGATTCGGCAACGTTCGGCGGGTCCCCTGACACAGGGCCGGTCACTCCGGGACAGTCGGGCCCAGGAACTACCGCCGTCTATTTAGCCTGCCACGATTGGCGCGACGACGCTCGCGGAGAATGGGGTTTTCTGCCGATTATTTCGGGCGAACCGGCTCTGCCTGAGCCTGCTCAGGTCTGTGGCGCGCGTTCCCCGATCGGCGTCGACGTCACGCCCGAAACCACGACGCCGATGGCCCGGGCCGCGTGAGCGGCCCGGGCCATCGGCGTTCGGTTGGTACGACGGACGGGTGGATGTCTGCGTCGGTCCTGGTCGGTCAGTCCATGGCGCGGCGCATGAAGCCACGCATGCCGATCGCCGAGAACACCACGAAGACCCCGGTGAGGACGCACATGCACAGCCAGAGCGGCAGCGACTCGACCCCGGGCGGGCCGACGAGCGACCGGGTGGCCTCGCTGATGTAGGTGAGCGGGTTGAGCGAGCAGATCACCTGGTACCAGCGCAGCGAGTCCAGGCCGAGCAGCGGGAACTGGGTCGCGCCGGTGAACATGATCGGGGTCATCACCACGGTGAACATGATCTGGATGTGCTGCGTCGGCACCAGCGTGCCGAAGGCGAGGCCGACCGCCGCACCGACCAGCGCGCCGATCGCCAACACCCCGACCACCTTCAGCACGACCGCCCAGGGCCAGGTGACACCGAGCATGAGCATGCCGACCGGGATCAGCACCACGCCGGCGATCAGGCCGCGGATGCCGCCGAAGACGATCTTCTCCAGGGCCACCAGCGGAATCGCCATGGGCGACAGGAGGCGGTCCTCGATCTCCCGGGTGAAGGAGAAGTCCATCATCATCGGCAGCGCGGTGTTCTCCAGCCCGATCAGGAAGGCGTTCAGCGCGATGACGCCGGGCAGCAGCACGTTGGAGAAGTCGTCGCTGGCGTAGCCCAGGTCGCTGAGCACCTTGCCGAAGATCAGCAGCATGAACAACGGCTGGATGAAGACCTGGAGCAGGAAGCCGACCAGCTCCCGGCCGGTGACGAACAGGTCCCGCGAGAGCACCGCGCGGAACGTGGCGAACTGGTCCAGCGCGCTCACCGGCGGCGGCGCCGCGGCCGACGAGGGCGCGGACGGGGGGGCGGGGGCGGCGACGCTCACCGAAGTTCCCTTCCGGTCAGGTGGATGAAGACATCTTCCAGGCTGGGCTGGCCGATGTTGAGGTCACGAACCTCGCAGCCCAGGTCGGCGAGGATCTTCATCGCCATCGGGATGGCGTTGGCCGGCTGACCGCTGGTGTAGACCCGGAAGGAGAGCGGGGCGTCCGGATCGACGGGCGCGTCGGGGGCCGGCGCGGGCATCGGCATCGCCGGCATGCCGGGGAACGCCGGCGCGGCGACGGGCGCCGGGGCGGTCATCTTGAAGTGTTCCACCTGCTCCACGTCCGGGATCGCGTCGAGCGCGGCCCGCACCTCCTCGGCGGGGGCGCCGGGGGTCACCACGAGGGTCAGGGTGCTGCTGCCCGGCAGCGTACGGGTCAGCGCGGACGGGGTGTCCATGGTGAGCAGCTTGCCGTGGTCGACGATGCCGACGCGGTCGCAGAGCTTCTCCGCCTCGTCCATGTCGTGCGTGGTGACCACCACGGTCACCCCGGCCCGCTTCAGCTCGGCGATCCGGTCGTGCACGAAGAGCCGGGACTGCGGGTCGAGGCCCGCGGACGGCTCGTCGAGGAAGAGCACCCGGGGCGAGTGCATCAGCGCGCGGGCGATCATCGTGCGCTGGGCGAGGCCACCGGACAGGAAGTCGGTACGGTGGTTCGCGAAGTCCTTGAGCCCCATCTGGTCCAGCAGCTCGTCCGCCCGCCGGATGCGCTGCGCCCGGGGCACGCGGTGGTACGCCGCGTGGAACAGCAGGTTCTGCCGGACGGTCAGCGCCCGGTCCAGGTTCACCCGCTGCGGTACGACCGCCAGCAACTGCCGAGCGACGGCGGGCGCGCCGATCACGTCGGCGCCGCACACCCGGGCCCGGCCCGAGGTGGCCCGCACCCGTGTCGTCAGCACCCCGATCGTCGTCGTCTTGCCGGCGCCGTTCGGCCCGAGCAGGCCGAAGACCTCACCGGCGCCGACGGAGAAACTCAGTCCGTCCACCGCCGGTGGCATGTTGGGCTGGTACCGCTTGACCAGCTCCGTGACCACCACTGCCTCGTCCACGTCGTCATGCTCCGTCCTGAAACATCGGTCCGATAGATGTGCGTGCGCCGATAGGGGGCGCTAGGGGCACGCCAGGGGCGGTACCGGTCACAGACCCCGCCCGGTCAGCCACCGCTGCACCGTGCCGGCAAGTTCCGGCCCCCGGTCGGCGACCATGCTGAAGTGGTCACCCGCCGCGTCCGCCACCTCGTGCGGATAGGGCCAGCGGGAGCGCCAGCCGTCCTCCTCGCCGGCCCACTCCCCCAGCGGCTCGCTGGCCCGGACCAGCAGGGTCGGCGCCGCCATCTCGACCGGCTGCCAGTCCAGGAACAGGGGCAGGTAGCCGGCCCACGCGGTCGTCCGCCAGTCGTCCATCGGCGTGTACGCGCTCTCCCGGTCGATCATCCCGTCGAGCAGCTGCGGCACCCATCCGCCGAGCACCTCGCTGTCCGCCGGGTAGGTGTCCATCAGCACCACCGCGTCCGGCGTCCGGCCCTGGCGCTCCAGCTCACCGGCGAGCAGGTTGGCCACCATCGCGCCGCCCGAGTGCCCGGCCAGCACGAACGGGCCGGCGCCCACGGCGCGCAGCACCGTGTCGGCGTGCACCCGCAGCAGGGCGTCGAGGTCGGCGGGCAGCTCCTCGCCGACGCCGAACCCCGGGTTGGGCAGGGCCCACACGTCGCGCACCCCCCGGAAGCCGGCGGCCAGTCGGGCGTACTCGTGGGCCCCGGAGAGCAGCGACATGGTGCAGCAGCACACCAGCTGCGCCCGGGCGTCCCCCTGGGCCAGCCGGAGGATGCCGGCCGGTCGGGTGAGCTGCGCCGGTTCGCTGAAGCTGGGCCGGAACTGGGCGAGCTTGACCAGGAGTTCGGCGTACCCGGCCGGATCCTCGCGCGCCTTCGGCTGGTTGAACAGCCCGCCGAGCAGGCCGCCACCGGCGCTCTCCGGTGCGCCGCCCCCGGCGGCGTCCGCCGCGTCCTCGGCGGCGTCCGCGCCGACGAGCTGACCGAGCAGGTGGCGGGCCAGCGCCGTAGGGGTGGGGTGGTCGAAGAGCAGGGTCGCCGACAGCTCCGCCCCGGTCTCCTGGCACAGCGCGTCGCGCAGCTCCAGCGCCGTCAACGAGTCGAAGCCGAGTTCCAGGAAGTCGCGGTCGGCCTCGACCGCGCCGGGCGAGGCGTGCCCGAGCACCGTGGCCACGCGTGCCCGTACCAGGTCCAGCAGGATCCGGTGCCGGTCGCCGGCCGGGACGCCGGCCAGCCGGTCGCGCAGCGCCCGGGCCGGGTCGGTGGCCTCGCCGCCGGACCCGGCGTCCCGGTCGGCGGCGACCACCGCCTCGGGCACGCCGCGCAGCAGCGGGCTGGGCCGGACGGCGGTGAAGGCCGGCACGAAGGCGGCCCAGTCGAGGTCGGCGACCGCGAGCTGCTCGTCGCCGCGGCCCACGGCCTGCTCTAACGCGGACAGGGCCAGCGCGGTGGGCAGCGGACGGACCCCCCGGCGTCGCAGCGGTACCGGATCGGTCACCTCGTCCGCCCAGGGCACCCACGCGACGACGGTGGCCGGCCGGCCGGCGGCGCGCCGGCCGGCGGCCAGGGCCTCCAGCCCGGCGCCGGCGGCGGCGGAGACGGCCGCTCCCCCGCTGCCCCAGACGGCGGCGGTGGAGGTGAAGACCACGAACTCGTCGACCGGCCGACCGGCGCAGGCCTGCTCGAGCAGGTGCACGGCGGCGGTGCGGGCGGCCACGGCGTCGGCCAGGTCGCGCGGCTCCAGCGCCACGACCGGGTCGCCGGCCCCGTCGGAGTCGGCGACGTGCAGGACGGTGCGGACCTCGGTGCCGGCGGCGGCCAGCCGGTCCAGCGCCCCGGGCAGCCCGTCGAGGTCGTCGACGCCGGTGACGGCGACGTCGCGGCCCAGGTCGGCGGGCGGCACGGAACCGACGACGACGAGGTGGGTCGCGCCCCGGTCGGCGAGCCACCGCAGCAGGTGCGGGGTGCGCACCGTCGCCGCCCCGTGCACCAGGACCGCGCCGCGGGGCCGCCAGTCCGCGTCGGCGGCGCCGGCCGGGGCGCGCGACAGCCGCCGCGCGTACACCCCGCCGGAGCGCACCGCGAGCTGGTCCTCGTCGCCGCCGGCCGCGACGAGCCGGGCGAGCACGGCGAGCGCGGCGTCGTCCGGCTCCGCCGGCAGGTCCACCAGCCCGCCCCACAGGCGCGGCTGTTCCAACGCCAGCACCCGACCCAGACCCCAGAGGTACGCGCCGGCCACGGCGGGCGCGGGATCGTCCGCGTCGACGGCCACCGCGCCCCGAGTCACCGTCCACACCGGCGCGCTGCTCCCGGCGCCGCCGAGGGCCCGCACGAGCGCGGCGGTCGCGGCCAGCGCGGCGGTCCCGGCCGGCTCCCCCGCCGCCAGCAGCGAGAGCACGGCCGACGGGGTTCCCCCTACGGGCAGGGCCCCGGCGATCTCGTCCGGGTCGTCGGCCACGGTCACGAGCACCGGGGTCAGGCCCTCGGCGCGCAGGGCGGCCAGCACGGCGTCGGCGTCGGTGCCCGCGCCGGCCACCACCAGGCAGTCGCCGGCCGGCGCGGTGCCGGCGGCGGGCGGGGCGACGCGGGCCCAGTCGGCGCGGTACCGCAGGCCGTCGAGCTCGGATCCGCGGCGCCGCCGGTCCCGGTAGGACGCGAGGGCGGGCAGCAGCTCGGCGAGCGCCTCCTGCCGGCCGCCGTCGAGGCCGAGCGTGGCGGCCAGCGCGTCCGGCCGGCCCGCCGCCACGGCGGCCCAGAACTCCTCGTCGTCGCCGGCGGCGGGTTGGATGAGGTCGACGGTGGGCGGGTCCGGCCAGTAGCGCTCGTGGTGGAAGGCGTAGGTGGGCAGCTCGACGCGGGCGGCGTCGCTGCCGGCGAAGAGCGCCGGCCAGTGCACCCCGGCGCCGCGCAGGTCCACGGCGGCGAGCGCGGCGAGCAGGGTGGCCGCCTCCGGCTGGTCCCGGCGGCCGAGCGGTACGAAGGCCGTGGGCTCGACGTCGGGCAGGCACTCGCGGGCCAGCGCGGTCAGGGCGCCGTCGGGGCCGAGTTCCAGGAAGGTCGCGACACCGGCGGCGGCCAGGGTGGCGACGCCGTCGTGGAAGCGGACGGTGTCCCGCACGTGGTCGACCCAGTAGCCCGGGTCGGTGGCCTGGGCGGCGGTCAGCGGCTCGCCGGTGCGGTCGGAGACGACCGGCAGGGTCGGCGGATGCCAGGTGACCTTCTCCGCGACGACCCGGAAGTCGGCCAGCATGGCGTCCATGCGCGCGGAGTGGAACGCGTGGCTGACCCGCAGCCGGCGGGACCGCCGGCCCTCGGCGGCCAGCCGCCGACCCGCCGCGAGCACGGCCTCCTCGTCGCCGGAGAGCACCACCGAGCGGGGGCCGTTCACCGCGGCCAGCGACACCCGCTCGTCGAGCAGCGGGAGCACCTCGGCCTCGGCTGCCCGTACCGCCAGCATCGCCCCGCCGACCGGCAGCTGCTGCATCAGCCGGCCCCGGGCGGCCACCAGGGCCGCCGCGTCGGCCAGCGACAGCACGCCGGCGACGTGCGCCGCGGCCAGCTCGCCGACCGAGTGCCCGAGCAGGAACTGCGGGCGCAGCCCCCAAGCGGTGACCAGCCGGTAGGCGGCGACCTCGTAGGCGAACAGCGCCGGCTGGGTGAACTCGGTGCGGTCCAGCAGCGCCGCCTCGGGCGAGTCGGCCCCGGCGAAGGCCACCTCCCGCAGCGGCCGGCTCAGGTGCCGGTCCAGTTCTCCGGCCACCTCGTCGAACGCGGCGGCGAACACCGGGAACCGGCGGCACAGCTCGGCGCCCATGCCGGGGCGCTGGGCGCCCTGGCCGGTGAAGAGGAACGCGACCTTGCCGGCCGGGCGGGCCACCCCGCGTACCACGCCGGGGGCGTTGCGCTCCTCGGCGAGGGCGCGCAGGCCCGACAGCAGCGCGTCGCGGTCGTCACCGATCACGGCGGCCCGGTGCGGCAGCGCCGCCCGGGTGGTGACCAGCGAGCACGCCACGTCGGCCGGGGCCAGGTCGGGGTGGGCGGCGAGATGGTCGAGCAGCCGCCGGGCCTGTCCGGCCAGGGCCGGCGCGGACCGGGCGGAGACGACCCAGGGGGCCGGCGGGGCGGGCGTGCCGGCCGGCCGGGCGTCGTCGGTGTCCGCCCCGACGGCCTGCTCGATGATGACGTGCGCGTTGGTGCCGCTGATCCCGAACGCGGAGACCCCGGCCCGGCGCGGCTGCCCGGTCTCCGGCCAGGGCTGCGCCCCGGTCAGCAGGGACACCGCCCCGCTGTTCCAGTCGACGTGCGGGGTGGGCTCGTCCACGTGCAGGGTGGGCGGCAGCATCCCGTGCCGCATGGCCAGGACCATCTTCATCACCCCGGCCACGCCCGCCGCCGCCTGGGTGTGCCCGATGTTCGACTTCACCGACCCCAGCCACAGCGGCCGGTCGGCGGGGCGCTCCCTGCCGTACGTGGCCAGCAGCGCCTGCGCCTCGATCGGGTCGCCGAGCGTGGTGCCGGTGCCGTGCGCCTCGACGACGTCCACCTGGTCGGCGCTCAGCCCCGCGTTGGTGAGGGCCTGCCGGATCACCCGCCGCTGGGACGGGCCGTTCGGGGCGGTCAGCCCGCTGCTCGCGCCGTCCTGGTTGACCGCGCTGCCGCGTACCACCGCGAGGACCGGGTGGCCGTTGCGGCGGGCGTCGGAGAGCCGCTCGACCAGCAGCATGCCGGCCCCCTCGGACCAGCCGGTGCCGTCGGCGGCGGCGGCGAACGACTTGCACCGGCCGTCGGTGGACAGGCCGCGCTGGCGGGAGAACTCCACGAAGACGGTCGGGGTGGCCATCACCGACACCCCGCCGACCAGCGCCATCGTGCACTCGCCCAGCCGCAGCGCCTGGCAGGCCAGGTGCAGCGCGACCAGGGACGAGCTGCACGCCGTGTCCACGGTGACCGCCGGCCCCTCCAGGCCCAGCGCGTACGAGATCCGGCCGCTGGCGACCGCGGCGGCGCTGCCGGTGCCGAGGTAGCCCTCGACGCCGCCGCTGACCCCGGTGAGCAGCGCCGCGTAGTCGCCCTGGCTGCTGGTCGCCGCGTACACGCCGGTGGGCGCGCCGCGCAGCGTGGTGGGGTCGATGCCGGCCCGCTCGAACGCCTCCCACGCGGTCTCCAGCAGCAGCCGCTGCTGCGGGTCCATGGCGAGGGCCTCGCGGGGGCTGATGCCGAAGAAGGCGGGGTCGAAGTCCCCGGCGGAGTAGAGGAACCCGCCCTCGCGCACGTACGACGTGCCCCGGCTGTCGGGGTCGGGATCCGGGTCGTAGAGCGCACCCAGGTTCCAGCCCCGGTCGTCGGGGAACGCCGACATCGCGTCGGTGCCCGCCGCCACCAGGTCCCACAGCTGCTCCGGCGACCCGACGCCGCCGGGGAACCGGCAGCTCATGCCGATGATCGCCACCGGCTCGCTGAGCGCGGCGGTCAGCTGCTGGTTCTGCTGCTTGAGCTTCTGGTTGTCGAGCAGGGACGCGCGCAGCGCGCCGACGACCTCGTCCAGGGAAACACTCATCGGGGGCTCCTCAGGGCCGGCCGGGTCACGAGTCGGAGCCTTCCAGGGCCATCCGGACCAGGCCGGCGACGTCGAGTTCGCGGATCTGGGCCTCGGGCGCGGGCGACGCGGCCGGGGCGGCGGGCGCCACGGCCGACGGGCCGGCGCTCGTGCGGGCCAGCTGGAGCAGCTGGTCGAGCAGGCCCGCCTGACGCAGCTCGTCCAGCGGGATCGCGGCGAGGGCCCGGCGGACCGACTCCTCGTCGCCGCCGTCGCCGACGTCCGCGTCGCCGTCGGCGAACAGCTCCTCGTACAGGTGGTCGGCCAGGCCGGCCGGGGTCGGGTAGTCGAAGACGACCGTGGTGGGCAGGTCGTGCCCGGTCGCCGCGGTGAGCAGGTTACGCAGCTCCACGGCGGTGAGCGAGTCGAAGCCGAGGTCCAGGAAGCCCCGGTCGGTCTCGATCGCGTCGCCGGAGGGGTGGCCGAGCACCTTCGCCGCGTCGACCCGCACCATCTCCAGCAGCGCGGCCCGCCGTTCGTCGCCGGGCAGCGCCCGCAACCCGGCGAGCAGGTCCCGGGCGACCGGCGCGGACGCGTCCGGCGTCTGGGCGGGGGCGGCGTCCAGCTCGCGTACGGCCGGCAGCTCCGCCAGCAGCGGGCTGGGTCGCAGCGAGGTGAACAGCGGCTGGAAGGTGGCCCAGTCGACGTCGGCGACGGTGACGCAGGTGTCGTCGGCGGCCAGGGCGTGGCGCAGTCCGGCCATCGCCACGCCCGGCGGCATCACCCGCAGGCCGCGGCGGCGCAGCTGCTCCGCGGCGCCCTCGGTGTACATGCCCGACTCGGTCCACGGGCCCCACGCCACGGACGTGGCCGGCAGGCCCCGGCCGCGCCGCCGCTCGGCGAGCGCGTCCAGGTAGGCGTTGCCGGCCGCGTACGCGCCCTGCCCGCCGCTGCCCCACACCGCCGAGATGGACGAGAAGAGCACGAACGCGTCCAGCTCGGTGTCGTCGAGCAGCTCGTCGAGGTGCTCGGCGCCGGAGAGCTTCGGGGCGATGACGTACGCCAGGTCCTCCAGGGTGGTGTCGGCCAGCGGCACCACCTCGCTGACCCCTGCGGCGTGCACCACCGCGCGCAGCGGCGGCCCCTCCCGCCGCAGGTCGGCCAGGAGTTCGGCCACGGCGCCGCGGTCGGCGGCGTCACAGCGGGCGACCCGGCAGTCCACGCCGAGACCGGTCAGCTCGGCGAGCAGCTCGGCGGCGCCCGGGGTGTCGGTGCCCCGCCGGCTGGTCAGCACCACGCGTTGCGCGCCGGCGCCGGCCACCCAGCGGGCCACGTGCCCGCCGAGCGCGCCGGTGCCGCCGGTGATCAGCACCGTGCCCCGGGGCTGCCACGGCGCGGGCTCCCCGTCGGTGGTGGCCGGGACGAGCCGCCGCACCAGCACCCCGGAGTCGCGGACGGCGAGCTGGTCCTCCACGCCGCCGCCGGTGAGGAGGCCGCCGAGGCGCATCGCCGTCCACGGCTCGAGGTCGGTGGGCAGGTCGACCAGCCCGGCCCAGCGGGTGGGCTGCTCCAGCGCCGCCACCCGGCCCAGGCCCCACAGCATCGCCTGCCGCGGGTTGGCGGGGACGTCGCCGTCGCCGGTTCCGACGGCGCCCTGGGTGACGCACCACAGGCGGGCCGGGGCGTCGAGGTCGACGAGCTGCTGGAGCAGGTGCACGGTCGCGGCGAGGCCGCGGGGCAGCGCCGGATGCTCGGCGTGCGGGGCGTCGTCCAGGCCGAGGAAGGACAGGATCGACAGCGGCCCCTCGCCCGCGCCGAGCGCCTCGGTGAGCACGTCGGCGAACCCGCCGCACAGCTCGTCGGGGTCGGCGGCGGTGTCCACGGGCACGATGCTGACCTCGGAGCCCAGCGCCCAGGTGCAGGAGTTCAGGTCGGGGTCGTCCGCCCGGTCGGCGGGCAGCAGCACCAGCCAGCGGCCGGGATCCTGCTCCTGCGGGGTCTCCGCGATGGGCTCCCAGACGACACGGTACCGGCTGCCGTCCACGAGGGCCCGCTCCCGGCCGCGCCGCCGCCACGCGGACAGGGCGGGCAGCACGGTGCCGAACGGCTGGTCGCGATGCACGTCCAGGTCACGGGCCAGCGACTCGAGGTCCTCGGCCTCGACGGCCGCCCAGAAGCGGCGCTCGACCTCGGTGTCCTCGTCCTCGGCGGCCAGGCTGGCCCACGGCGGCGGCTCCGGCCAGTAGCGCTGCCGGTCGAAGGTGTAGGTGGGCAGGTCGACCCGCTGCGCGCCGGTGCCCGCGTAGAGGGCGGACCAGTCCGGGGAGACGCCGTGGGTGTGCAGCGCGGCGACCGCCCGCAGCAGGGTGGTCGGCTCGGCACGGTCCCGGCGCAGGGCCGGCACGACCAGCGGGGGCCGCCCGCCGGTCGGGGCGTCCTCGGCGAGGACGGCCTGGGCGAGGGCGGTGAGCACCCCGTCCGGGCCGATCTCGACGTAGCCGGTGACGTTGCGCTCCCGCAGCGCCGTGACGGCGTCGGCGAAGCGTACGGCGTCGCGGGCGTGGCGCACCCAGTAGTCGGGCGTGCCGATCTCCGCCACGTCGACCGGCGCGCCGGTGACGGTGGAGATCATCGGGATGGTCGGGGGCGCGTAGCGCAGCCGTCCGGCGACGGCGGCGAGGTCGTCGAGCACCGGATCCATCAGCGGGCTGTGGAACGCGTGGCTGACCGTGAGGCGCCGGATCCGTACGCCCCGGGCGGTCCACTCGGCGGCCAGTTCCTCGATCGCGTCGCCGGCCCCGGACACCACGACGGCGGCGGGACCGTTGACGGCGGCGACGGAGACCCGCGCGGCGCGGTCGGCGAGCGTGGCGGTCACCTCGGCCTCGGTGGCGGCGATGGCGAGCATCGCCCCGCCGGCCGGCAGCGCCTGCATCAGCCGGCCCCGGGCGGCGACCAGTTCGGCGGCGTCGGCCAGGGAGAGCACTCCGGCGGCGTGCGCCGCGGCGAACTCGCCGATGGAGTGCCCGGCGACGGCGTCGGGGCGCACGCCCCACGCCTCCAGCAGCCGGAACAGCGCCACCTCCACGGCGAAGAGCGCCGGCTGGGTGAACTCCGTGCGGTCCAGCGCCTCGGCCTCTGCGGTGTCGGGCTCGGCGAAGAGCAGCGGCTTCAGCGGGCGGGGCAGGTGCGCGTCGAGGGCGGCACATGCCTCGTCCAGGGCGGCGGCGAAGACGGGGAACGCCTCCGCCAGCTCGCGACCCATCCCGGCCCGCTGGGCGCCCTGCCCCGAGAAGAGGTACGCCACCTTCGGCCGGGACGCGGCCACGCCGGTCACCACCAGCGGCGAGTCCTCGCCGGCGCCGAGGGCGCGCAGTCCGGCGCCCAGGGCGATCCGGTCGGTGGCCAGCACGACGGCGCGGTGTTCCAGGGTGGCCCGGGAGACCGCCGACGACCAGCCGACGTCGACCGTACGCGGCGCCTCCAGCCCGGTGAGCTGCTCGGCCCAGCGCTCCGCCTGGGCGGCCAGCGCGGCACCGGTGCGGCCCGACAGCAGCACCGGCACCACCGGCAGCAGGGCCGGGTCGCCCGTGGGCTGCTCGACGACGGACGGCTCCGGGGCCTGTTCCAGGATGGTGTGCGCGTTGGTGCCGCTGATGCCGAACGAGGAGACGGCCGCGCGGCGCGGGTGGTCGGTGACGGGCCACGGGCGGCCCTCGTCGAGCAGCTCGACCGCGCCGACGCTCCAGTCCACCTGGTCGGTCGGCTCGTCGACGTGCAGGGTCTGCGGCAGGTAGCCGTGCCGCAGCGCCAGCACCATCTTGATGATCCCGGCGACCCCGGCGGCGGCCTGCGTGTGCCCGATGTTGGACTTGATCGAGCCGAGCCAGAGCGGCTGGTCGGCGGGCCGCTGGCCGTACGTGGCGAGCAGGGCCTGCGCCTCGATCGGGTCGCCGAGCTTCGTGCCGGTGCCGTGCGCCTCGACGGCGTCCACGTCGGCCGGGGTGAGGCCGGCGTTGGCGAGCGCCTGCCGGATCACCCGCTGCTGCGACGGCCCGTTCGGGGCGGTGAGCCCGTTGGACGCGCCGTCCTGGTTGACGGCGCTGCCCCGGATCACGGCGAGCACGGGGTGGCCGTTGCGGCGGGCGTCGGAGAGCCGCTCGACGAGCAGCAGGCCGAGGCCCTCGCCCCAGCTGGTGCCGTCGGCGGCGGAGGCGAACGCCTTGACCCGGCTGTCCGGGGCGAGGCCACGCTGCCGGCTGAAGCCGACGAACACCCCGGGGGTGGACATGACGGTGACGCCGCCGACGAGGGCGAGGGAGCACTCCGAGCGGCGCAGCGCCTGGCAGGCCCAGTGCAGCGCGACCAGCGACGACGAGCAGGCGGTGTCCACCGAGACGGCGGGCCCCTCCAGCCCGAGGGTGTACGACACCCGGCCGGAGAGCACGCTGCCGGCGTTGCCGGTCATCAGGTGCCCCTCGGCGCCCTCGGCGCTGAACATCAGGTTGCGGTAGTCCTGGTAGTTGGTGCCGACGAAGACGCCGGTGGGGCTGCCGCGCAGGGCGTGCGGGTCGATCCCGGCCCGCTCGATGGCCTCCCAGGACGCCTCCAGCAGCAGCCGCTGCTGCGGGTCCATGGCCAGGGCCTCGCGGGGGCTGATGCCGAAGAAGCCGGCGTCGAAGTCGGCGGCCCCGGTGACGAAGCCGCCCTCGCGGGCGTAGCTGGTGCCCTCCTTCTCCGGGTCGGAGTCGAAGAGCCGGTCGAGGTCCCAGCCCCGGTCGGTGGGGAACTCGCCCATCGCGTCGCCGCCGCCGGCGAGGAGCTGCCACAGCTGCTCCGGGGTGTCCGCCCCGCCGGGCAGGCGGCAGCTCATCGCCACGATGGCGATCGGCTCGTCGTCGTCGGCCGTGGCGGCCGGGGCGGGGGTGGCCACGTCCGGGACGGCACCGGTGAGCAGTTCGTCGAGGTGCGCGGCGAGCACCGTCGGGTTCGGGTAGTCGAAGGCGAGCGTCGCGGGCAGCCGCAGGTCGGTGGCGGCGGCCAGGAAGTTGCGCATGTCCACGGCGGTCAGCGAGTCCAGGCCGAGGTCGCGGAACGGCAGGGTGGCCGGGATGTCGTCGGCGGCGCCGTAGCCGAGCGCGGTGGCCGCGCACTGGCGGACCAGCTCCAGCAGCGTCGCGGCGCGCTCCGCCGGGGCGAGCCCGGCGAGCCGCCGCGCCAGGGCCGACGGTACGTCCGTCTCCTCCTCGGCGGCCTCCTGCGGGGCGGGCCGCGTCGCCTCGCGTACCTCGGCGAGGTCGCCGAGCAGCGGGCTGGGCCGGACCAGGGTGAACGCGGGGGCGAACCGGGCCCAGTCGATGTCGGCGATGACGGTGGTGGTCTCGTCGCGCCGCAGCGCCCGGGCGAGGGCCTCGACGGCCAGGTCCGGGTCCATGCCGACCATGCCGCCCCGGCGCAGCCGCTGCTGGGCGCGCTCGTTGTCGGCGGGCAGGCCGGCACCGCGCCAGGCGCCCCAGGCCACGGAGAGCGCGGGTCGGCCCTCGGCCCGGCGCCGTTCGGCGAGGGCGTCGAGGAACGCGTTCGCCGCCCCGTACGCGCCCTGCCCGGCGTTGCCGGTGGTGCCGGCGACCGAGGAGAAGAGCACGAAGGCGTCCAGGTCGAGGTCCCGGGTCAGCTCGTCGAGGTGCAGCGCGGCGGCGCACTTCGGCGCGGCGACGGTGTGCAGGCGCTGCGCGGTGGCCGTGTCGACGATCCCGTCGTCGAGAACGGCGGCGGTGTGCAGCACGGCGGTCACCGGGGCGTCGGCGGGGGCGGCGGCGAGCAGGTCGGCCACCTGCGCCCGGTCGGCGACGTCGCAGCGGGCCACGGTGACCCGTACGCCGAGGTCGGTCAGCTCCGCCTCCAGCTCGGCGGCGCCGGGGGCGTCCGGGCCGCGCCGGCTGGCGAGCAGGACGTGCGCGGCGCCGGAGCGGGCCGCCCACCGGGCCAGGTGCCCGCCCAGCCCGCCGGTGCCGCCGGTGATCAGCACGGTGCCGCGCATCCGCCAGGTGTCCCCGGCGGCTGCCGGCTCGGGTTCGGTGATCCGGGCGAGCCGGCGCACGTACACCCCGGAGTCGCGGACGGCGAGCTGGTCCTCGCCACCGGACTGGTCTGCGTCGTCGTCGCCGAGCGGGTCCTCGCCGCCGCTGGCGCCGAGCGCCGCGCAGAGCAGCGCGCCGGCCTGCGCGTCGAGGACGTCCGGCAGGTCGAGCAGGCCGCCCCAGCGGCCGGGGTGCTCCAGGGCGACGGCCCGGCCGAGCCCCCAGACGGAGGCGGCGACGGGGCGCGGCGCCGGGTCGTCGGGGCCGACCGCGACGGCCCCGCGGGTCGCGCACCACAGCGGCGCCTCGACGCCGAGCGCGCCGAGCGCCTGCACCAGCAGGGCGGTGCCCGAGGCGGCCAGCGAGGTCGCCGGGTGCTCCGGGTGCGCGCGTTCGTCCAGGCCCAGCAGTGAGAGCACGGCGACGGGGGCGTCCGGGCCGGCGAGCGCGGCGCCCAGCGCGTCGGCCAGCGCCGCCGGGTCGTCGGTGGCGTCCAGCGGCACGGGTACGACGTCCGCGCCGAAGTTGCCGAGTGCCGACAGCACGTCGGTGACCAGGGGGTCGTCGCCCAGTGCCGCGGGCACCGGGACGAGCCAGGTGCCGCCGAGCCAGGTCAGCGGCAGGTCGGGCACGGCCTGCCAGGTGATCCGGTAGCGCCACCGGTCGATGTCGGGCTCGCCGTCGGGCGCGGCGAGGAAGACCGGCGGCGCGGGCCAGTACCGGTGGTGGTCGAAGGCGTACGTGGGCAGGTCGACGGCGGGCGCGGCGGGGAGCACCTTCGTCAGGTCGACGGGCAGGCCGATGGCGTGGGCGGTGGCGAGGTTGGTCAGCAGCCGCGTCGGGTCGTCGTCGTCGCGGCGCAGACTGCCCAGGGTGTGGCCGGTGACGCCGGTGTCGTCGAGGATCGCCGTGACCGGCATCGTCAGCACCGGGTGGGGGCTGATCTCGATGAACGTGGTGTGCCCGGCGGCGACGGCGACCCGCACGGCGGCGTCGAACTGCACGGTCTGCCGCAGGTTGTCGTACCAGTAGTCGGCGCCCATGACGGTGGGTTCGGCCCAGTCCCCGGTCAGGGTGGAGACGAGCCGGGTGTGGCCGGCCTGCGGGGCGACGTCGGCCAGGTCGGCGCGGAGCTGCTCGGCGACCTCCTGGACGGCCGGCGAGTGCGACGCGTAGTCGACGGGGATCAGCCGGGCGCGGATCCCCTCGGCCTGGCACGCCTGCACCAGGTCGGCGACGTGCTGCGGCGGGCCGGAGACCACGACGGTGGACGGGCCGTTGACGGCGGCCACCCCGACGCCCGGGAAGGCCGGCAGCCGCTCGGCGACCGCGTCGGCGGACAGGTCGATCGACGCCATGGTGCCGGTGCCCCGCAGCACGGTCAGGGCACGCGAGCGCAGGGCCACGGCCTTCGCCGCGTCCTCGATGCTCAGGATCCCGGCCACGCAGGCCGCGCCGATCTCGCCCTGCGAGTGACCGACCACCGCAGCCGGGGTGACCCCGGCGTGCTGCCACACGGCCGCGAGGGCCATGCCCACGGCCCACAGCACCGGCTGCACGACCTCGACCCGCGCCAGCCACGACTCGTCGTCGCCGGTCAGCACCGACACCAGGTCCACGTCGAGGTACGGGGCGAGGGCCCGCTGGCACTCGGCCAGCTTCGCGTCGAACACCGGCGTACGACCCACCAGGCCGGCCGCCATCCGCGCCGACTGCGCGCCCTGACCGGGGAAGACGAATACCGGGCCCGCGCCGGGGCTCGCCGCCACGGCGGTGACCACGTTGCCGGCCGGCAGTCCGGCCGCGACCGCGTCCAGCCCGGCGAGCAGCTCGTCGGCGGTCGAGGCGACGACGGCGGCGCGGTGGTCGAACGTGGAGCGGGTGGCCGCCAGGGACCAGCCCACCGCGGCCGGGTCCGTGCCAGCCCGCCCGCGCAGGTACGACGCGAGCCGGGCGGCCTGCCCGGCCAGGGCGGCCTTCGACCGGGCCGACACCGGCCACAGCAGGGCGTCGGCGGCGACGAGACCGGGGGCGGTGTCGGACGGGCGTTCCTCGGCCGGCTCGGCCGGCTGCTCGATGATCACGTGGGCGTTGGTGCCGGAGATGCCGAACGAGGAGACGGCGCCGCGCCGTACCCGGCCGGTCTCGGGCCACGGCCGGGCCTCGGTGACCAGTTCCACCGCGCCGGCCGTCCAGTCGATGTGCGGGGACGGCGCGTCGACGTGCAGCGTCGCCGGCACGAGGCCGTGCCGGATGGCGAGCACCAGCTTGATCACGCCGGCCACGCCCGCGGCGGCCTGGGCGTGGCCGATGTTCGACTTCACCGAGCCGAGCAGCAGCGGCGGCGCCTCCCCCCGGTCCTGCCCGTACGTGGCGATGAGCGCCTGCGCCTCGATCGGGTCGCCCAGCTTGGTGCCGGTGCCGTGCGCCTCCACGACGTCCACGTCGGCGGTGGCGAGCCGGGCGGAGGCCAGGGCCTGGCTGATCACCCGCTGCTGCGCCGGCCCGTTCGGGGCCGTCAACCCGTTCGACGCGCCGTCCTGGTTGACGGCGGTGCCCCGGACCACCGCGAGGACGCGGTGGCCGTTGCGGCGGGCGTCCGACAGCCGCTCGACCAGCAGCCAGCCGACGCCCTCGGAGAACCCGGCGCCGTCGGCGGCGGCGGCGAACGACCGGCACCGCCCGTCCGGGGAGAGGGCGCGCTGGCGGCTGGATCCGATGTAGAGGCCCGGGGTGGCCATCACGGTCACCCCGCCGGCCAGCGCCAGGTCGCACTCCCCCGCCCGCAGCGCCTGCACGGCGAGGTGCAGCGCCACCAGCGACGACGAGCAGGCCGTGTCGATGGAGACGGCCGGCCCCTCCAGCCCGAGGGCGTACGACACCCGGCCCGACGCGACGGCCGCCGCGCCCCCGGTCATCGAGTGCCCCTCGTCGCCGTCCGGCGACATCATCAGCAGGGTGCCGTAGTCCTGCCCGTTGGTGCCGACGAACACCCCGGTCCGGCTGCCGCGCAGCGAGGCGGGGTCGATGCCGGCGGCCTCGACCGCCTCCCAGGACGTCTCCAGCAGCAGTCGCTGCTGGGGGTCCATCGTCAACGCCTCGCGGGGCGAGATGCCGAAGAAGGCGGAGTCGAAGTCCCCGGCCCCGTCGATGAACCCGCCCTCCCGGGCGTACGAGGTGCCCGGGTTGTCGGGGTCGGGGTGGTAGAGGCGCTCCAGGTCCCAGCCCCGGTCGTCGGGGAAGGGGGTGACGGCGTCCCGGCCGTCGCGCAGCAGCTCCCACAGGTCGTCGGGGTTGCGCACCCCGCCCGGCAACCGGCAGCTCATCGCCACGATCGCCACCGGCTCCAGTTCCTGGGACTGTGCCTCACTGAGCCGGCGGCGGGTGTCGTGGAGATCAGCCATGACCCGCTTGAGGTAGTCGCGGAGCTTGTCTTCATTGGCCATCGGAGTGCCGCTTCCTCGAAAGGGACGGGAGAGAGCTGGAGCTGGAGGTCAGGAGATGCCGAGGTCCTTGTCCACCATCGCGAACAGTTCGTCGTCGGTGGCGTCGTCGAGGTGCCGGCCGATGTCGGCGCCACCGCTGTCCTGGGCGAGCCGGGAGAGCATCGCCTGGAGGCGTACGGTGGCCCGCACCCGGGCGGCCTCGTCGCGCGCCACCACGTCGAGGCTGTCGGCGATCCGGTCCAGATCGTCGAGGAGGGCGGTCGGGGTGACCACGTCGTCGTGGGCGACCTCGGCGAACAGGTACTCCGCCAGGGTCGTCGGGGTCGGGTAGTCGAAGACCAGGGTGACCGGGAGGGCCACGCCGGTGGCCGAGCCGAGCCGGTTGCGCAGCTCGACGGCGGTGACGGAGTCGAAGCCGAGCTCCCGGAACGCCCGGTGCTCGTCCACCGACTCGGCGGACGGGTAGTTGAGCACGGCGGCGACCTGGCTGCGGACCAGGCCGAGCAGCACGGCGAGCCGCTCGGCGGCGGGCAGCCCGGCGAGCCGCTCCTGCAACGACTCCGGGCCGTCGCCGGCCTCCACGCTGGCGACCTTCTCGGCCGTGGCGAGCCGCCGCACGTCCGGCAGGTCGCTGATCAGCGGGCCGGGCCGGGTGGCGGTGAAGGCGACGGAGAACCGCTCCCAGGCGATGTCGGCGATGGTGAGGAACGCCTCGCCGTGGTCGACGGCCTGGTGCAGCGCGGCGATGGCCGCGTCGGGGGTCATCTCGGGTACGCCGTGGCGGTGCAGCAGCTCGCCGAGCGGCCCGTCTGCCATGCCGCCGCCGGCCCACGCCCCCCAGGCGACGCTGGTGGCGGTCAGGCCGAGGCCGCGCCGGTGCTGGGCCAGCGCGTCGAGGAACGCGTTGCTCGGGGCGTAGTTGCCGACGCCGGAGCTGGCCACGCTGCCGGCGAAGGACGAGAACATGATGAACGCCGACAGCTCGTGGTCGAGGGTCAGCTCGTGCAGGTTGTACGCGACGTCGACCTTGGCCTGGAGCACGCGCTCGATCTGCTCCGGCCGGATGTCGTTGATCATGGCGTCGTCGAGCACGGCGGAGGCGTGCACGACGGCGGTGAGCGGGTACTCGGCGGGGATCGCGTCGATCAGGTCGGCCAGCGCGTCGCGGTCGGAGGCGTCGCACTCGACGACGGTTGCCTGGGCGCCCAGCTCGGTGAGGTCGTCGACGAGCTGCTGCGCGCCCGGCGCGGCCATGCCCCGCCGGCTGACGACGACGATGTTCTCCACGCCGCTGCGGGCCAGCCAGCGGGCGGCGTGCCCACCGAGCGCGCCGGTGCCGCCGGTGACCAGCGCCGTGCCGTACGGCTGCCACGGGTTGGCGGGCTGGCTGTCGCCGAGCGGGACCCGGGTGAGCCGGCGGGCGAGCAGACCGCTGGGGCGTACCGCGATCTGGTCCTCCTCCCCGGCGGTGGTGAGGGCCGCGACCAGCAGGTCGGCGCAGCGGTCCTCGACGGCCTCGGGCAGGTCCACGAGACCGCCCCAGCGCTGCGGGTGCTCCAGCGCGGCGACCCGGCCGAAGCCCCAGACCAGCGACTGCACCGGGGAGCGCAGCAGGTCGGCCATGCCGACGGAGGCCGCGCCGGAGGTGACGCTCCACATGGGGGCGCGCAGGCCGATGTCGCCGAGGGCCTGGAAGAGCGCGACGGTGGCGGCGAAGCCGCCGGGCACGGACGGGTGCAGCGGGTGGGCCAGCTCGTCGAAGGCGAGCAGCGAGACCACGCCGGTCACCTCGGGGGCGGCGGCGTCGCCGCCCGGTACGGCGGCGAGCGCCTCCTGGAGCAGCTTGCCGAACTGGTCGCGGTCGACGTCGGGGGTGGAGACGGCGACCGGGACGAGCGTCGCGCCGGCGGCCGTGAACGCCTCGACGCAGGCGTCCTGCCAGGGCTCGATGATGTCGCCGGTCGGCATGACCACGACCCAGGTGCCGCTCATGCCCCGGTTGGCGACGCCGGTCAGCGGCTTCCAGGTGTCCTGGTAGCGCCAGCTGTCGATGTCGGACTGCCGGCGCCGCTGCCGCCGCCAGGAGGTGAGCAGCGGCAGGGCGGGCAGCAGCGCGTCGAGGACCTCGTGCGCCGGGGTCTCGTCGGTGGCGATGGTCTCGGCGAGGGCGGTGACGTCGCCGCGTTCCACGGCCGCCCAGAAGCTCGCGTCGCTCGGGTCGGCCGCCGCGCCCTGGAGCAGGCTCTCCAGGTCGGGGCCGCCACTGCCGTCGAGCCAGAACCGCTGGTGGTCGAAGGCGTACGTGGGCAGCGGCGCGACGTCGGTCTCGGCGAGGACGTCCGCCAGGTCGACGGGCAGGCCGATGGCGTGCGCGGTGGCCAGGTTGGTCAGCAGCCGCGTCGGGTCGTCGTCGCCGCGGCGCAGACTGCCCAGGGTGTGGCCGGTGACGCCGCTGTCGTCGAGGATCGCCGTGACCGGCATCGTCAGCACCGGGTGGGGGCTGATCTCCACGAAGGTGGTGTGCCCGGCGGCGATCGCCGTGCGCACGGCCGCGTCGAACCGCACGGTCCGGCGCAGGTTGTCGTACCAGTAGTCGGCGGTCATCGCGGCGGGGTCGACCCAGTCCCCGGTCAGGGTGGAGACGAGCCGGGTGTGGCCGGCCTGCGGGGCGACGTCGGCCAGGTCGGCGCGGAGCTGCTCGGCGACCTGCTGCACGGCCTCGGAGTGGGAGGCGTAGTCGACGGGGATGAGCCGGGCGCGCAGGCCCTCGGCCTGGCACGCCGCCACGAGGTCGGCCACGGGCTGCGGCGGGCCGGAGACCACGACGGTGGACGGGCCGTTGACGGCCGCCACCCCGACGCCCGGGTAGGCCGGCAGCCGCTCGGCGACCGCGTCGGCCGGCAGGTCCACCGACGCCATCGTGCCGGTGCCGCGCAGCACGGCGAGCGCACGGGAGCGCAGCGCCACCGTCCGGGCGGCGTCCTCCAGGGTGAGGATGCCGGCCACGCAGGCGGCGCCGATCTCGCCCTGCGAGTGGCCGACGACCGCGTCCGGGACGACGCCCGCCGCGCGCCACACGGCCGCGAGGGCGATGCCGACGGCCCACAGCACCGGCTGCACGACCTCGACCCGCTCCAGCCACGACTCGTCGTCGCCGGTCAGCACCGACACCAGGTCCACGTCGAGGTACGGGGCGAGGGCCCGCTGGCACTCGGCCAGCTTCGCGTCGAACACCGGCGTACGACCCACCAGGCCGGCCGCCATCCGCGCCGACTGCGCGCCCTGACCGGGGAACACGAACACGGGGCCGGTGCCGGCGCTGGTGACCGTACCGGTGACGAGGTTGCCGGCCGGCTGGCCGGCGGCGAGGGCGTCCAGCCCGGCGAGCAGCTCGTCGGCGGTCGAGGCGACGACGGCGGCGCGGTGGTCGAACGTCGAGCGGGTGGTGGCCAGCGACCAGCCGACCGCCGCCGGGGCGAGGTCGCCGTGCTCGCGCACGTGCCGCGCGAGGCGGGCGGCCTGCCCGGCGAGGGCGGTCTTCGACCGGGCCGACACCGGCCAGAGGGTGACGTCGGAGGCGACCAGGCCGGGCCGTCGCGCGGGCTCGACGGCGGTGGCCTCGACGGCCTCCTCGCCGTCGACGGCGACCGGGTCGGCGACGCGCGGCCGGTACTCCTCCAGGATCACGTGCGCGTTGGTGCCGCTGACGCCGAAGGAGGAGACGCCGCCGCGGCGGGGGCGGTCCAGTTCCGGCCACGGCTTGGACTCGGTGAGCAGGGACACGGCACCGGCGGTCCAGTCCACGTGCGGGGAGGGCTCGTCGACGTGCAGGGTCTCCGGCATGACGCCGTTGCGCAGCGCCATCACCATCTTGACCAGCCCGGCGACGCCGGCGGCGCTCTGGGTGTGGCCGATGTTCGACTTCACCGAGCCCAGCCACAGCGGCCGGTCGGCCGGCCGGTCCTGCCCGTACGTGGCGATGAGCGCCTGCGCCTCGATGGGGTCGCCGAGGGTGGTGCCGGTGCCGTGCGCCTCGACCATGTCGACGTCGGCGGTGCCGAGCCGGGCGTTGGCGAGGGCCTGCCGGATGACCCGCTGCTGGGAGGGACCGTTCGGGGCGGTGAGCCCGTTGGACGCACCGTCCTGGTTGAGGGCGCTGCCCCGGATCACGGCGAGGATCGGGTGGCCGTTGCGCTCGGCGTCGGCCAGCCGCTCCACGACGAGCACGCCGCCGCCCTCGCCCCAGCCGGTGCCGTCCGCGCCGGCCGCGAACGCCCTGCACCGGCCGTCCACGGACATGCCGCGCTGCCGGGAGAAGACGACGAAGACGCCGGGGGTGACCATGACGGTGACGCCACCGGCGATGGCCAGGTCGCACTCGCCGCGGCGCAGCGCGTTCACGGCGAGGTGCAGGGCCACCAGCGAGGAGGAGCAGGCGGTGTCGACGGTGACGGCCGGGCCGTTGAGGCCGAGGGTGAACGAGATCCGGCCGGACGCGACGCTTGTGGTGTTGCCGGTGCCGATGTACATGTCGACGCCCTCGGGCACGTTGGGCAGACCCATGCCGTAGTTGGACGTGCTCAACCCGACGAAGACGCCGGTGGAGCTGCCGCGCAGCGACAGCGGGTCGATACCGGCCCGCTCGACGGCCTCCCAGGACGTCTCCAGCAGCAGCCGCTGCTGCGGGTCCATGGCGAGGGCCTCACGCGGCGAGATGCCGAAGAGGGACGGGTCGAAGTCACCGGCGCCGTCGAGGAACCCGCCGATGCGGGTGTAGCTCTTGCCCGGCTTGTTGGGGTCCGGGTCGTAGAGCGCCTCCAGGTCCCAGCCCCGGTCGTCCGGGAACTCGGTGAGCGCGTCCCGGCCGTCGGCGACGAGGTCCCACAGGGCTTCCGGCGACCGGACCCCACCGGGGAAGCGGCAGCTCATGGAGACGATGGCCAGCGGCTCCTGATCCCGGGCCTCGACGGTCTGCAGCTTGCGCTTGGTGTCGTGCAGGTCGGCGGTCACCCGCTTGAGGAAGTACCGCAGCTTGTCGTCGCTCATCGGGTGGCCCCTGCCTCGATTCGAAGGTTGGTCATCTCAGGAGATTCCAAACTCTTTGCTGATGAAGTCGAAGATCTCGTCGTCGCTGGCCGAGTCGAGGTCGGGCCGGTCCGGCTCGGCGGCGGGCCCCGCCGCCAGGTCGGACGCCTTGGCGAGCAGGTCCTGCATGCGGGCGGTGAACCGGGCCCGGGCCGCCGGGTCGAGCGGGATGCTGTTGAGCAGGCTCTCCACCGTGTCGATGCCCTGGAAGAGCGGTTGCGTGGAGGGCGCCGCGTCGGCGGCGATCTCGCTGGTCAGCTTCTCGGCGAGCGCCGTGGGCGTCGGGTAGTCGAAGACCAGCGTCGCCGGCAGCCGCAGCCCGGACAGGCCGTTGAGCCGGTTGCGCAGGTCGACGGCGGTGAGCGAGTCGAAGCCCAGGTCGGTGAAGAGCCGGTTCGGGTCGACGGCGTCGGCGCCGGCGTGGCCCAGGACGGCGGCGATGTTCGCCCGTACCACGTCGAGCACCACCTTGAGCCGCTCCGGGCCGGCCAGGCCGGCGAGTCGCTGGCTGAGCTGCACCCCGCCGGAGCGGGCGCCGGTGGCGTCGACGGAGCGCCGCAGCGGCACCCGGACCAGGGCCCGGAGCATGGGCGCGAGGGTGCCGGCCTCCGCCTGCCCGCGCAGCGTCCCGACGTCCAGGCGCATCGGTACGACGGCCGCCGCGTCGAGCCGCCACGCGGCGTCGAAGAGGTTCAGCGCCTGCTCGGTGGCGAGGCCGGCGGCGCCCTGCTCGGCCATCCGCCGCACGTCGTCGTCGCCGAGGTGGCCGGTCATGCCGCTGGCCTGCTCCCACAGGCCCCAGGCGAGCGAGATGCCGGCGAGCCCACGGGCCCGGCGGTGTGCCGCGAGGGCGTCGAGGAAGGCGTTCGACGCCGCGTAGTTGGACTGGCCGGCGCTGCCCAGGGTGGCCGCCGCCGAGGAGAACAGGACGAAGGCCGCGAGGTCCGCGTCGGCCGTGAGGCGGTGCAGGTGCCACGCCGCGTCGATCTTGGGTACGGCGACCGCGTCCACCCGTTCGGGGGTCATCGACTCCAGCACGCCGTCGTCGAGGATGCCGGCGGCGTGCACCACGGCGGTGAGCGGGTGCGCGGCGGGCACCCCGGCCAGCAGCGCCGACAGGGCGTCGGGGTCGGCGGCGTCGCAGGCCGCGACGGTCACCTCCGTACCGGCGCCGGCGAGTTCGGCGACCAGGTCGTCGATCCCTTCGGCCGCCCCGCCGCGCCGCCCGGCCAGCAGCAGGTGCCGTACGCCGTGGGTGGTGGCGAGGTGGCGGGCCAGGATGCGGCCCAGCACGCCCGTCCCACCGGTGATCAGCACCGTGCCGTCCGGGTCGATGCCGCCCGGCAGCGGCTCCACCCCGGCCGGGACCCGCCCGAGCCGTGGCGTGCGGACCTGCCCGGCCCGCACGGCGAGCTGCGGCTCGCCGGAGGCGATCGCGGCGGCCAACGCGGCGGCGCTGTCCGGGGTGTCGTCGAGGTCGACGAGCTGGCACCGGCCCGGGTGTTCGAGCTGCGCGGTGCGCAGCAGACCCCAGACCGGGGCCTGGCGGAGGTTGACCGCCTGCTGCTCCCCCGTTGCGACCGCGTCGCGGGTGACCAGCACGAGCCGCGAGTCGGCGAACCGGTCGTCGGCGAGCCAGGTCCGCAACGCGGCGAGGGTACGGTGCGTGGTGGCCCGCGCCTGCCCGGCCAGCGCCGGGTCCGTCGGGTCTCCGACGTCGCCGACGGGGACGATCACCGCCTCGGGCGCCGGCTCACCCCCGGCGAGCAGGTCGCCCAGCGAGTCGAGGCCGACGTCGGTACGCACCCGGGCGCCGGCCGCCTCGCAGGCGGCGCTGAGGGCCAGGTCGTCGCCGAGCGCCACCCAGCGGGTGGCCGCCGGTACGGGGCCGGTGGGCACCGGCAGCACCGGCCAGTCCACCTGGAACAGCGACTCGTGCCGACCGGAGCGGGCCGCGCCGAGCGAGTCGCCCGAGACCCGGCGCATGATCAGCGAGTCGACGTGCAGCACCGGGGCGCCGGTGGCGTCGGCCACCTGGAAGGAGACGCCGACCTCGCCGGCCGCCGCGACGCGGACGCGCAGGGCGGTGGCCCCGGCGGCGAGCAGCGAGACCCCGGTCCAGGCGAACGGCAGGCGGGGCACGCTGGCGTCGGCGCCGTCGCCCATCCGGCCGAGGAAGCCGCCGATCGACATGGCCTGCAAGGCGCCGTCCAGCAGCGCCGGGTGCACGCCGAAGCGGCCGGCCTCGGCGTGGTGGTCGGCGGGCAGCTCGACCTCGGCGAAGACCTCGTCGTCGCGGGTCCACGCGGCGCGCAGGCCGCGGAAGGCCGGGCCGTACCCGAAGACGGTGGCCTCGATGCCGGAGTAGAAGTCGTCGGCCTCGACGCGCGTCGCGCCGGGCGGCGGCCACACCCCCAGGTCGAAGGCGGGTGCGGCGTCGGCCGGCTGCGGGCCGAGCAGGCCGGTGGCGTGGCAGGTCCAGGCGACGTCGGCCAGGATCTCGTCGGAGCCGTCCCGGTAGGGCCGGGAGTAGAGCTGGACGCTGCACCGCCCGTCGTCGTCCCGGTCGCCGACCATGAGCTGCACCTGGAGCGCGCCGAGTTCGGGCAGGACGAGCGGGGCGAGCAGGGTCAGCTCCTCCACCGTCGGGCAGCCGGCCTGCTCACCGGCGTACGTGGCCAGCTCAACGAAGGCGGTGCCGGGCAGCAGGATGTTGTCCATCACCCGGTGCTCGCCGAGCCACGGGTGGGTACGCACCGACAGCCGCCCGGTGAAGACCATCCGCTCGCTGTCGGGGAAGGTCAGCGTGGCGCTGAGCAGCGGGTGTCCGGCGTCCTGGAGGCCGGCGGAGCTGACGTCCTGCGCCCGGTGCAGCGGCGGCTCGACCCAGTACCGCTGGTGGTCGAAGGCGTACGTGGGCAGCGCCACGGCGTCGGTGCGGGCCAGCACGGCCGTCAGGTCGACGGGCAGGCCGATCGCGTGGGCGGTGGCGAGGTTGGTCAGCAGCCGCGTCGCGTCGTCGTCGCCCCTGCGCAGGCTACCGAGGGTGTGCCCGGTGGCGCCGGCGTCGTCGAGGATCGCCGTGACCGGCATCGTCAGCACCGGGTGCGGGCTGATCTCGACGAAGGTGGTGTGCCCGGCGGCGACGGCGACCCGCACGGCCGCGTCGAACTGGACGGTCTGCCGCAGGTTGTCGTACCAGTAGGCGGCGGTCATCGAGGTCGGGTCGACCCAGTCCCCCGTCAACGTCGACACCAGACGGGTGTGGCCCTGCTGCGGAGTCACGTCGGCGAGGTCGGCGCGCAGTTGCTCGGCGACCTCCTGCACCGCCGCCGAGTGGGAGGCGTAGTCCACGGGGATCAGTCGGGCGCGCACCCCGTCGGCCTGGCAGGACTCCACCAGGTCGGCGACCGGCTGCGGCGGACCCGAGACCACGACGGTGGACGGGCCGTTGACGGCCGCCACCCCGACGCCCGGGAACGCCGGCAGCCGCTCGGCGACCGCCTCGGCGGAGAGGTCGACCGACGCCATGGTGCCGGTGCCCCGCAGCACCGTCAGCGCCCGCGAGCGCAGCGCCACGGCCTTCGCCGCGTCCTCCAGGCTGAGGATGCCAGCGACGCAGGCCGCGCCGATCTCACCCTGCGAGTGGCCGACGACCGCAGCCGGGGTCACACCCGCGTGCTGCCACACCGCCGCCAGCGCCATACCCACGGCCCACAGCACCGGCTGCACGACCTCGACCCGCGCCAACCACGACTCGTCCTCGCCGGTGAGCACCGACACGAGATCGACATCGAGGTAAGGGGCGAGGGCCCGCTGGCACTCCGCCAACCGCGCGTCGAACACCGGCGTACGACCCACCAGGCCGGCCGCCATCCGCGCCGACTGCGCACCCTGACCCGGGAACACGAACACCGGGCCCGCGCCGTGGGGCGTGGCGGTGCCGGCGACGACGTTGCCGGCCGGCGTCCCCGACGCCAGGGCGTCCAGCCCCGCCAGCAGCTCCTCCAGGCTCGACCCGACGACGGCTCCCCGGTGGTCGAACGTCGACCGGGTGGCGGCGAGGGACCAGCCCACCGCCGCCGCGTCGACCTCGCCGCGCTCGCGCACGTACTGCGCCAGGCGGGCCGCCTGGCCGGTCAGGGCGCCCTTCGACCGCCCCGACAGCGACCACAGCACCGCGTCGGAGGTCACGAGTCCGGGGCCGGGCTCGGCCGGAGCCACGGCCTGCGGCTCGTCGGCCTGCTCGATGATCACGTGGGCGTTCGTGCCGGAGATGCCGAACGACGACACCGCCGCCCGGCGCGGGCGCTCCACCGTCGGCCACGGCCGCGACTGGGTGGCCAGTTCGACCGCGCCGGAGGTCCAGTCGATGTGCGGCGACGGCTCGTCCACGTGCAGCGTCGCCGGGACGAGGCCGTGCCGGATGGCCTGCACCATCTTGATCACGCCGGCCACACCGGCGGCGGCCTGCGCGTGGCCGATGTTCGACTTGATCGAGCCGAGCAGCAGGGGCCGGTCCGCGGGCCGCTCCCGCCCGTACGTGGCGAGCAGGGCCTGCGCCTCGATCGGGTCGCCGAGGGTGGTGCCAGTGCCGTGCGCCTCGACCACGTCCACGTCGGCGGCGGTCAGGCGCGCCGCCGCGAGGGCCTGCCGGATCACCCGCTGCTGCGAGGGGCCATTCGGGGCCGTCAGACCGTTGGAGGCGCCGTCCTGGTTGATCGCCGAGCCGCGCACCACCGCGTACACGGTGCGCCCCTGCCGGCGGGCGTCGGAGAGCCGCTGCACGAGCAGCATGCCGACGCCCTCGGACCAGCCGGTGCCGTCGGCGGACGCGGCGAAGGACTTGCACCGGCCGTCGGCGGCCAGGCCGCGCTGCCGGGAGAACTCGACGAACGCGGTCGGGGTGGCCATCACCATGACGCCGCCGGCGAGGGCCATGTCGCACTCGCCGCGCCGCAGCGCCTGGCCGGCCCAGTGCAGGGCGACGAGGGAGGACGAGCAGGCCGTGTCCAGCGACACCGCCGGCCCCTCCAGCCCGAACGTGTACGCCACCCGGCCGGAGATGACGCTGCTGGTCATCCCCGTCAGCATGTAGCCCTCGGCGGCCTCCGGCGAGTACGCGAGCAGCGAGCCGTAGTCCTGGCCGCTGGTGCCGACGAAGACGCCGGTGCTGCTGCCCCGTACGTCGGTGGGGTCGATGCCGGCGGATTCGAAGGACTCCCAGGTGGTCTCCAGCAGCAGCCGCTGCTGCGGGTCCATGGCCAGGGCCTCGCGGGGCGAGATGCCGAAGAAGCCGGGGTCGAACTTGTCCACGCCGCTGAGGAAGCCGCCGCCGCGGGCGTAGAAGGTGCCGGGGGCGTCCGGGTCGGGGCTGTAGAGGCTGTCGAGGTCCCAGCCGCGGTCGGTCGGCAGGTCGCTGATCGCGTCGACGCCGTCGACCACCAGCCGCCACAGGTCGTCGGGCGACCACACGCCGCCGGGCAGCCGGCAGGCCATGCCGATGATCGCGAGGGGCTCGTCGTCGCCGACCGACACGGCGGTCGTCGTGGGTCGTACGGGGACCGGGGTGCCGGCGATCTCCGTACCCAGGAAGGCCGCCAGGTCGTGCGGGGTCGGGTAGTCGAAGACGAGGGTGGCCGGCAGCCGCATCCCGAACGCGTTGTTGAGTCGGTTGCGCATCTCGACGGCGGTGAGCGAGTCGAAGCCGAACTCGCTGAACGCCCGGCGCGGCTCGATGGCCGCCGGGTCGGGGTAGCCGAGCACGGCGGCGGCCTGCCCCCGGACGATCTCGACGAGCGCGGCGGCCCGCTCGGACTCGCCGAGCCCGGCGAGCTGCTGCACCAGCGAGGCGCCGGTGGTGGCCGCGGCGGCGCGGGCGGGCGTGCGGATCAGCGCCCGGTACAGCGGCGGGATGGTCCCGCCGGCGAACTGCACCTTCATCGCGGCGAGGTCCAGCCGGGCCGGGACGAGCGCGGCGTCGGTGGTGCGGCAGGCCGCGTCGAAGAGGGCGAGCCCCTCCTCGGCCTCCATCGCGGCGACGCCGGAGCGGGAGATCCGGTTGAGGTGGACGTCGTCCAGCTCGGTGGTCATGCCGCTGCGGTCGGCCCAGAGGCCCCAGGCGAGGGTGAGGGCGGCGAGGCCGCGCGCCTTGCGGTGCTGGGCCAGCCCGTCGAGGAACGCGTTGGCGGCGGCGTAGTTGCCCTGGCCCGGACCGCCGGCGGTGGCGGCCAGCGAGGAGTACGAGACGAACGCCTTCAGGTCGAGGTCGGCGGTCAGCTCGTGCAGGTGCCAGGCGGCGTCGACCTTGGGCCGCAGCACGCCGTCCATCCGCTCGGGGGTGAGCGAGGAGATGACGCCGTCGTCGCGGACGCCGGCGGCGTGGATGACGGCGGTGAGCGGGTGCTCCGCCGGGATGCCGGCCAGCAGCTCGGCCACGGCGCCGCGGTCGGCGACGTCGCAGGCGGCGACGGTGACGCTCACGCCGAGCGCCTCCAGTTCGGCGCAGAGCTCCGCGACGCCCCCGGCGGCGCGGCCGCGCCGGCTGGTGAGGATCAGGTGCCGGACGCCGTACGTGCCCACCAGGTGCCGGCTCATCAGCTGGCCGAGGGTGCCGGTGGCGCCGGTGATCAGGACGGTGCCGTCGGAGTCGAAAGGGGCTGCCGGCGGCTCGACCACGGCGGGGACCCGGGTGAGCCGGGCACCGGCGGCGACGCCCGCCCGGATGACGACCTGCGGCTCGTCGGTCGTGACGGCCGGGACGAGCGCGGCGGCGCAGCCGGCGATGTCGTCGACGTCGACCAGCACGAACCGGTCGGGGTTCTCCGACTGGGCGGAGCGGAGCAGGCCGATCACGGCGGCGCCGGCCAGGTCGGTCAGGTCGGTGTCCCATTCGGTGGCGACCGCGCCTGAGGTCAGCACCACCAGGCGGGAAGCCGTGTAGCGGTCGTCGGCGAGGAACTGCTGGAGCACGGCGAGCGCGCGGTGCGTCACCTCGGCGACGGCCCCGGGCACGTCCGCCGACGTGGGCGGGTCGAGGAACGGCACGACGAGCACGCCGGGTGCGTCCGTCCCGTCGTCCATGGCCGTGGCCAGGGCGGTCAGGTCGGCGTACGCCGTCACGGCCGTGCCGGTGGCGGCGACCGCGTCGGTGAGCGCCGCCGCGTCGCCGAGCACCGCCCAGTCGACGGTGGCCGGGCCGGCGGGCAGCGCGAGCGGGGCCCACTCGACCCGGAACAGCGACTCGGTGCCGCCGCCGGAGGCGGTGCGGAGCTGGTCGGCGGAGACCGGCCGCAGGACGAGGGAGCCGACGGAGATGACCGGCGCGCCGGTGACGTCGGTGAGCAGCAGCGAGATGCTGTCGGGGCCGGTATGCGAGACCCGGACGCGGGCCGCCGCGGCGCCGGCGCCGTGCAGGGCGACGTCGTTCCAGGAGAACGGCAGCCGGCCGTACCCCGGAGGCATGTCGGCCCCGGAGGGCTCACCGGCCGGCGTGGTCAGGCCGAGGGTGTGCAGCGCGGCGTCGAGCAGGGCCGGGTGCAGGCCGTACCCGCCGGCCTCGGCGGCGGGGGCCTCGGGCAGCGCCAGCTCGGCGAAGAGGTCGTCGCCGCGCCGCCACGCGGAGCGCAGGGCGATGAACGACGGGCCGTAGTCGTAGCCCTGGGCGGCGAGGTTGAGGTACAGGTCGTCGGTGCCGACCTCGGTCGCGCCGGGCGGCGGCCAGGTGGTCAGGTCGGACCAGCCGACGGGGCCGCTCGGGGCGGCGGGGCCGCTGGCCAGCACGCCGCTGGCGTTGCGGGTCCAGGCCCGCTCGCCCTCGGTCGGCTCGCCGTCCTGGGCGGAGTGCAGCGACACGGACCGGCAGCCGGTCTCGTCCGCCGGGCCGATCCAGAGCTGGATGTCGACGCCCCCGGTCTCCGGCAGGATCAGCGGCGATTCCAGGGTGAGTTCGCGGACGTGGTCCGCGCCAACGTGTGCGCCCGCCTGGAGGGCGAGTTCGACGAAGCCGGTGCCGGGCAGCAGCACGGTGTCGAAGACGACGTGGTCGGAGATCCACGGGTGGGTACGCCGGGCCAGCCGTCCGGTGAACAGGAAGCCCTCGGCGTGCGCGACACCGACGGCGGCCCCGAGCAGGGGGTGCTGCGCGGGCCGCAGGCCGAACGCGGTGACGTCGCCGGTCCACCCGGCGCCCGCCTCCGGCCAGTAGCGCTGGTGCTGGAACGCGTACGTGGGCAGGTCCACCCGCCGGGCGCCGGTGTCGGCGAACCACGGCTGCCAGTCGACGGCCACCCCGTGCGCGTGCAGCTCGGCCAGCCCCGCCAGCAGCCCCTGCTCCCCGGGCCGGTCCTTGCGCTGCGCGGCGACGGCCAGCACGACGTCGTCGACGGGCAGGATCTCGCCGACCATCGCGGTCAGTACGCTCTGCGGCCCGATCTCCAGGAACGCGTCGACGCCCGCCGCCCGCAGCGCGGTGATTCCGTCGGCGAAGCGGACGGCCTCGCGGACGTGGCGCACCCAGTAGTCGGCCGTACGGATCTCGTCGGCGTCGGCGAGCGCACCGGTCACATTCGACACGAGCGGCAGCGACGGCGCGGCGAACTCCAGCCCGTCGAGGACGGTACGGAACTCGGCGAGCATCGGCTCCATCAGCGGGCTGTGGAACGCGTGACTCACGGTCAACCGGCGCGTGCGCACGCCCCGGTCGCGCCAGACCCGCTCCACCTCGTCGAGAGCGTCGACCGCACCGGAGACCACGACCGAGGCCGGCCCGTTGACCGCCGCGATCCCGACCCGGTCGGTCGATCCGGCGATCGACTCGACCACCGCCGCCTCGTCGGCGGCCACCGCGAGCATGCCGCCACCGGCCGGCAGCGCCTGCATCAGCCGCCCCCGCGCGGCGACGAGCGCACACGCGTCGGCCAGCGACAGCACCCCCGCCACGTACGCGGCCGTCACCTCACCGATCGAGTGACCACCCACGAACTCCGGCGCGACCCCGAACGACTCCACCAGCCGGAACAGCGCCACCTCGACGGCGAACAGACCCGCCTGCGTGAACACCGTCCGGTCCAGCAGCGCCGCCTCGGCAGAGCCCTCCGGCGCGAACAGCACCTCCCGCAACGGACGCGGCAGCAACGCGTCCAGATACACGCACACCTCGTCCAGCGCGGCGGCGAACACCGGGAAGCCGGCGTACAACTCGCGGCCCATGCCGGCGCGCTGCGCGCCCTGACCCGAGAAGAGCACCGCCAGCGAGCCCCGGCCCCCGGCCTGGCCGGCGACGACCGCGCCGGACGGCTGGCCGGCGGCGAGGGCGCGCAGCCCGGCCAGCAGGTCCTCGCGGCCGGTCGCGCAGACCACGGCGCGGTGGTCCAGGCTGGACCGCGACGTGACCGACGAGAAGCCCAGGTCGAGGGGCCGCAGGGTCTCGTCGGCGGCGATCCGGTCCGCCCAGCGGGTCGCCTGCGCGGCGAGGCCGGCCGCGTCCCGGGCCGACACCGGCACCGGCACGACCGGCCGCTCGACCACCGGCGCGGCGGCCGACGGGGGCTGCTGCGGTGCCGGGGCCTGCTCCAGGATGGTGTGCGCGTTGGTGCCGGACACCCCGAACGAGGAGACCGCCGAGCGGCGCGGCCGGTCCACCGCCGGCCACGGCGTCGCCTCGGTCACCAGCGAGACCTCGCCGGCCGACCAGTCGACCTCGGGGGTCGGCTCGTCGACGTGCAGGGTGGGCGGCACGAGCCCGTGCCGCATCGCCATGACCATCTTGATGACGCCGGCGACCCCGGCGGCGGCCTGCGCGTGGCCGATGTTCGACTTGACCGAGCCGAGCAGCAGCGGCGCCGAGGTGCCCCGGTCCTGCCCGTACGTGGCCAGCAGCGCCTGCGCCTCGATCGGATCGCCGAGCCGGGTGCCGGTGCCGTGCGCCTCCACCACGTCCACGCCACCGGCGGCGAGGCCGGCGTTGGCCAGGGCCTGCTGGATCACCCGCTGCTGCGACGGCCCGTTGGGGGCGCTCAGGCCGTTGGAGGCGCCGTCCTGGTTCACCGCGCTGCCCCGCACCACGGCGAGGATGGGGTGACCGTTGCGCTGCGCGTCCGACAGCCGTTCCAGCACCAGGACGCCGACGCCCTCGGACCAGCCGGTCCCGTCGGCGGCGGCGGCGAACGCCTTGCACCGGCCGTCGGCGGCGAGGCCGCGCTGCCGGGAGAACTCGACGAAGGCGGCCGGGGTGCACATGGCGGTGACCCCGGCGACGATGGCCAGGGTGCACTCCCGCTGCCGCAGCGCCTGGCCCGCGAGGTGCAGGGCGACCAGGGAGGACGAGCAGGCGGTGTCGATGGTGACGGCCGGCCCCTCCAGCCCGAAGGTGTAGGCGATGCGGCCGGAGACCACGCTGCCGGCGTTGCCGGTCATCAGGTGCCCCTCGAGGCCCTGCGCGGCACCCATCAGCACGGTGCCGTAGTCCTGGCCGGTGCTGCCGGCGAAGACGCCGGTGCGGCTGCCGCGCAGCGAGTGCGGGTCGATGCCGGCCCGCTCCAGGGCCTCCCACGAGGTCTCCAGCAGCCAGCGCTGCTGCGGGTCCATCGCCAGCGCCTCCCGGGGGGAGATCGCGAAGAAGCCCGGGTCGAAGTCGGCCAGGTCGTGGACGAAGCCGCCCTGCCGCGTGTACGACGTACCGCTCTGCTCGGGGTCGCTGTCGTAGAGCGACCCGAGGTCCCAGCCGCGGTCCTCCGGGAAGTCGGAGACCACGTCCCGACCGGACGCGACCACCTCCCACAGGTCCTCGGGCGACCGCACCCCGCCGGGGAAACGGCAGCTCATGGAGACGATGGCGACCGGTTCCTGTTCACCGGCCTCCACCTCGCGCAGGCGCTGGCGCACCTGGTGCAGGTCAGCGGTGACCCGCTTGAGGTAGTCGAGAAGCTTCGCCTCGTCAGCCATGGACCGCGCACTCCTTGTGTTGACCCGTCGTCGCAGCAGCGATCACGTCAGGACATCCCCAGCTCGCGGTCGATGAAGTCGAAGACCTCGTCCGGCGTCGCGTCCTGGAGCTTCTCGGCGACGGTGTCGCCGTCCGCCGGCGCGTCGGCCTCGTTGAGTGAGGCCAGCAGCGCCCGCAGCCGCTCGGTGATCCGAATTCGGGCGCTGCGGTCCGGCGCCGAGCCGGAGAGCGCCGCTTCCAACCTGTCCAGCTCACCGAAGACCGGTGCGACCCCGACCACCCCGCCGTCGACGATCGCGGCCCGCACGTACTCGGCCAGACCGGCGGCGGTCGGGTAGTCGAACACCACCGTGGCGGGCAGCCGGACGCCGGTCGCCGCGGTGAGCCGGTTGCGCAGTTCCACGGCGGTCAGCGAGTCGAACCCGAGTTCGCGGAACGCCCGGTCCGGCTCCACGGCGTCCATCGAGGCGTGCCCGAGCACCGCGGCGGCCTGCCCGCGTACCAGTTCCAGCAGGCTCTTGCGTCGTTCGGCGTCGGTCTGCCCGGCGAGCAGGGCGGCCAGGGACTCCGCGGAGACGCCGGTGTCCTCGGCCCGCTCGGCGACGGCCCGGCGCGCCTCGGCGACGCCCGCGATGAGCGGGCTGGGCCGCACGGCGACGAACCCGGGCACGTAGCGGGCCCAGTCGATGCCGGCCACCATCGTCGCCGGCTCGCCCCGCGCGACGCACTGCGCGAGCGCCGTGAGCGCGGGCGCGGTGTCGAGGCGGGCCACGCCGGTGCGCCGGCGGCGCTCCTCGACGGCCTGGTCGGTGGCGGCCATCCCGCCGGCCGTCCAGGGGCCCCAGGCGACCGAGGTGGCCGGCAGGCCCTGGCGGTGCCGTTGCTCGGCGAGGGCGTCGAGGTAGGCGTTGGCGGCGGCGTAGCTGCCCTGACCGGCGGCGCCGAGCTGGCCGGCCATCGCGGAGAACAGCACGAACGCGCGCAGTTCCCGCCCGACGGTCAGCTCGTGCAGGTGCAGGGCGCCGAGCACCTTGGGTCGCAGGACGGTGGCGAGGCGGTCGGCGGTGAGCCCGTCGAGCACCCCGTCCTCGAGGACGCCGGCCGCGTGCACGACGCTGGTCAGCGGCGCGTCGGCGGGTACCTCGTCGAGCAGCTTGGCCAGCGCCGCCCGGTCGGCGACGTCGCAGGCCGCGACGGTCACCCGGGTGCCCGCCCCGGTCAGCTCGCGGACCAGCTCGGCTGCGCCGGGGGCGTCCGCGCCGCGGCGGCTGACGAGCATCAGGTGCTCGGCGCCCCGGGCGGCCAGCCAGCGGGCCACCTCCGCGCCGAGCGCGCCGGTGCCGCCGGTGACCAGCGTCGTGCCCGGGTAGCCGGCCTCGTCGGTGGGCGCCTCGCCGCCGGGCGCCCGCACCAGCCGGCGTACGAGGATGGTGGCGCCGTCGATCGCGAGCTGGTCCTCGCCGTCGAGGCCGGCGAGGGCGGCGCAGAGCAGGTCCCAGCCGTGGTCGTCCAGGGTGGCCGGTACGTCGACCAGGCCGCCCCACCGCTCGGGGTGCTCCAGGGCCACGACCCGGCCGAGGCCCCAGAGCAGCGACTGCTCCGGCCGGCCGGGCGTACCGCCCCGGGTGGTGCCGGCGGCGCCCCGGGTGACGCACCACAGCGGCGCGGCGACGTCGAGGTCCCCGAGCGCCTGGATCAGCGCCAGCGAGCGGGCGAGGAAGGGCGGCACCGGCTGGGTGTCGTCGACCGCGCCGTCGGCGAGGGCGAGCAGCGACAGCACCCCGTCCACCGGGGCCGGTTCGCCGTCGGCGGTGCGGGCGGCGCCGGTCAGGCGCGCGGCGAGGGCGGCCCGGTCGGTCAGGTTCTCCGGTACCAGCACCAGTCGGACGTCGGCGCCCCGGCGGGTCAGCTCGGCGACGGCGGCCTCGCCCTCCTCCGGGTGCCGCTCGTCGGCGACGACCCACCAGGCGCCGGGGAGGAAGCTGACGGGCGTGCCGGTGTACGGCTGCCAGACGCTGCGGTACCGCAGGTCGTCGAGGCTGGACCGGTTGCGCTGCTGCCGCCGCCAGGAGGCGAGTACGGGCAGGGCCGCGCCCAGCCGTTCCAGCGATTCCGTGGCGTCCTGCTCGGTGAGTTCCGCGAGCGCGGCCAGGTCCTCGCGTTCGACGGCCGCCCAGAACGCCGAGTCGACGCCGCTCGGGGTCTCCTCGGTGTCGCCCTGACCGGTCGCCGTGGTGGGCCAGAAGCGGCTGCGGTCGAAGGCGTACGTGGGCAGCGCCACGATGTCGGTCTCGGCGAGGACCGTCGTCAGGTCGACGGGCAGGCCGATCGCGTGGGCGGTGGCGAGGTTGGTCAGCAGCCGCGTCGCGTCGTCGTCGCCCCTGCGCAGGCTGCCCAGGGTGTGCCCGGCCGCGCCGGCGTCGTCCAGGATCGCCGTCACCGGCATCGTCAACACCGGATGCGGGGAGATCTCCACGAACGTCGTGTGACCCGCCTCGACGGCCACCCGCACGGCGGCGTCGAACTGCACGGTCTGCCGCAGGTTGTCGTACCAGTAGTCCGCCGTCATCGACGCCGGGTCGACCCAGTCTCCGGTGAGCGTGGAGACGAGTCGGACGTGGCCCTGTCGCGAAGTCACGTCGGCCAGATCGGCGCGCAACTGCTCGGCGACCTCCTGCACGGCCGCCGAGTGCGACGCGTAGTCCACCGGGATCAACCGGGCGCGCACCCCGTCGGCCTGACACGACTCCACCAGGTCCGCGACCGGCTGCGGCGGGCCGGAGACCACGACGGTGGACGGGCCGTTGACGGCCGCGACACCCACGCCGGGGAACTCCCCGAGCCGCTCAGCCACGGCGTCGGCCGACAGGTCCACCGACGCCATCGTCCCCGTGCCCCGCAGCACCGTCAGCGCCCGCGACCGCAGCGCCACGGCCTTCGCCGCGTCCTCCAGGGACAGAATCCCGGCCACGCACGCCGCACCGATCTCGCCCTGCGAGTGACCGACCACCGCAGCCGGAACCACACCCGCGTGCTGCCACACGGCGGCGAGGGCCATACCCACGGCCCACAGCACCGGCTGCACGACCTCGACCCGGTCGAGCCACGACTCGTCGTCACCCGTCAACACCGACACCAGGTCGACATCGAGGTACGGGGCAAGGGCCCGCTGACACTCCGCCAACCTGGCGTCGAACACCGGCGTACGACCCACCAGACCCGCCGCCATCCGCGCCGACTGCGCACCCTGACCCGGGAACACGAACACCGCGCCGGTCCCGGAGGCCGTACCCGTGACGAGGTTCCCCGCCGGCGCGCCGGCGGACAGGGCGTCGAGCCCCGCCACCAGCTCGGCCACGGTGGCCCCGACGACGGCGGCCCGCTGGTCGAACGTCGACCGCGTGGCCGCCAGGGACCAGCCCACCGCCGCCGCGTCGATGTCGGCGTGCGCCCGGACGTGCTGGGCCAGGCGGGCGGCCTGACCAGCCAGCGCGCCCTTCGACCGCCCCGACACCGTCCAGACGACGACGTCGGAGGCCACGAGCCCCGGGCTGTGGCCCTCAGTGGCCTCGGGTTCCGCGCTCTCGGCGGGCCGGTCCTCGGGCAGTTCGATGATGACGTGGGCGTTCGTGCCGGAGATGCCGAACGAGGACACCGCCGACCGGCGCGCCCGGTCCACGGCCGGCCACGGCCGCGACTCCGTCGCCAGCTCCACCGCGCCGGAGGTCCAGTCGATGTGCGGCGACGGCTCGTCCACGTGCAGCGTCGCCGGGACCACGCCCTCGCGCATCGCCAGCACCATCTTGATCACGCCGGCGACGCCGGCGGCGGCCTGGGTGTGGCCGATGTTCGACTTCACCGAGCCGAGCAGCAGCGGCTCGTCGCGCTCCTGCCCGTACGTGGCCAGCAGGGCCTGCGCCTCGATCGGGTCACCCAGCGTCGTGCCGGTGCCGTGCGCCTCCACCACGTCCACGTCGGCCGTGGAGAGCCGCGCCGAGGCCAGGGCCTGCCTAATCACCCGCTGCTGCGACGGGCCGTTCGGCGCCGTCAACCCGTTGGAGGCACCGTCCTGGTTGACCGCGCTGCCCCGCACGATCGCCAGCACCTCGTGGCCGTTGCGCCGCGCGTCCGACAACCGCTCCACGAGCAGCATGCCCACGCCCTCGCCCCAGCCCGTGCCGTCCGCACCCGCCGCGAACGCCTTGCACCGGCCGTCGGCCGCCAGGCCCCGCTGCCGGGAGAACTCCACGAACAGCCCGGGCGTCGCCATCACGGTCACGCCGCCGGCGAGGGCGAGGTCGCACTCGCCGCGCCGCAGGGACTGCACCGCCAGGTGCAACGCCACCAACGACGACGAACACGCCGTGTCCACCGACACCGCCGGCCCCTCCAACCCCAACGCGTACGCCACCCGACCCGACACCACACTCGCGGCGTTGCCCGTGCCCGCGAAGCCCTCCACCTCGTCCCCCGCCACCATCAGCAGGGCCCCATAGTCCTGACCATTCGTGCCCACGAACACCCCTGTTCGCGAACCCCGAAGGACCCCAGGCTCAACCCCTGCCCGCTCGACCGCCTCCCACGAAACCTCCAGCAGCAACCGCTGCTGCGGATCCATGGCCAACGCCTCGCGGGGGGAAATCCCGAAGAAACCGGCATCAAACTCCGCCGCCTCGTAGAGGAAGGCGCCGCTGCGGACGTAGGAGGTGCCGGTGGAATAGGGGTCGGGGTCGTAGAGGCGCTCGACGTCCCAACCCCGATCGCCGGGGAGGTCGGACACGGCGTCGCGGCCGGCGTGCAGCATCTGCCAGAACCGCTCGGGGTCGTTGGCCCCGCCGGGGAAGCGGCAGGACATGGCGACGATGGCCACCGGCTCGTCGTCGCCGAGCGCCACCGGGGCGGTCTCGACGGCCACGGCGGCCTCGCCGCCCAGTTCCTCGTGCAGGTGCCGGGCGAGCGCGGTCGGCGACGGGTAGTCGAAGACCAGGGTCACGGGCAGCCGCAGCGAGGTGGCGGTGGCGAGCCGGTTGCGCAACTCCACCGCGGTCACCGAGTCGAAGCCGAGGTCGCGGAACGCGTGGTGCGGGTCGACGGCCTGGCCGTCGGCGTACTTCAGGACGGTGGCGGCCTGGTCGCGGACCAGGTCGAGCAGCGCCTGCTGACGCTCGGCGGCGCTCATCCGGGTGAACGCGCCGGACGGGCCGGCCTCGTCGGTCTCCTTCGTCTCGGCGAGGCCCTTGGTGGCCTGCAACCGCTGCGCCTCGGGGATCTCCGAGATCAGCGGGCCGGGTCGGGTGGCGGTGAACGCGACGAAGAACCGGTCCCAGGCGATGTTGGAGATGGTCAGGAACGTCTCGTCGTGCTCGACGGCCTGGTGCAGGGCCGCGACGGCGAGGCGCGGGGGCATCTCGGGTGCGCCGTGGCGGTGCAGCATCCGGCCGAACTCGCCGTCGGCCATGCCGCCGCCGCCCCAGGCGCCCCAGCCGATGGAGGTGGCGGGCAGGCCGAGGGCCCGCCGGTGCTCGGCGAGGGCGTTGAGGAACGCGTTGCCGGGGGCGTAGTTGCCCACGCCGGAGCTGCCGACGGTGCCGGCCATCGAGGAGAACAGGATGAACGCGTCGAGGTTCAGCTCGCGGGTCAGCTCGTGCAGGTTCAGCGCGGCGGTGACCTTCGCGCTGAGCGCGTAGTCGACCTGCTCCAGGGTCAGCGAGTTGATCACCGAGTCGTCGAGGACGGCGGCGGTGTGCACGACGGTGGTCAGCGGGTGCTCGGGCGGCAGGTCGGCCAGGACGGCGGCGAGCGCCGAGCGGTCGGCGGCGTCGCAGGCCGCGACGGTCACCCGGGCGCCCAGTGCGACCAGCTCGGCCTCGAGGTCGGCGATGCCGTCGGCCTGCCGGCCGCGCCGGCTGACCAGCACCAGGTGGGCGGCGCCGTTGGCGGCGAGCCAGCGGGCCATGTGTCCGCCGAGCGCGCCGGTGCCGCCGGTGACCAGGGCGGTGCCGGAGGGCCGCCAGGTGCGCGGGGCGGGGGTGTCGCCGAGCGGGGCGTGCAGCAGTCGCCGGCCGAAGGCGCCGGCCCACCGCAGCGCGACCTGGTCCTCCCCGTCGGCGCCGGCGAGGACGCGGACCAGCCGGCGGCCGGCCGCGTCGTCGAGCTCGTCGGGGAGGTCCACGAGGCCACCCCAGCGGTCGGGGTGCTCGAGGGCGGCGACCCGGCCGAAGCCCCAGGTGAGCTGCTGGAGCGGGTGCGGCAGCGGATCGGCCGGGCCGGTGGCGACGGCACCCCGGGTGAGGCACCACAGCGGGGCGCGGACGCCGGCGTCGCCGAGCGCCTGCACGAGGGTGACCGTGCCGGCGAAGCCGACCGGCACCGACGGGTGCGCCGGGGCGGGCGTCTCGTCGAGCGGCAGCAGCGACAGGATCCCGGCGGGGCGGGAGCCGCCGTCGGCCAGGTCGCGCAGCCGGGCGGCGAGTGCCGCGCGGTCCGTGCGGTCGGCGTCCAGCGCCAGCGGTACGACGGTGCCGCCGTGCCGCCGCACCGCCTCGGCGCAGAAGGCGGCCTCGGCCGCGCCGGTGTCGTCGGGACCGGTGAGCAGCCACCAGGTGCCGGTGACGACGGGCTCGCCGGCGGCGTCGGGGGCGACGGGCGTCCAACTGTCCCGGTACCGCCAGGAGTCGACGGTGGCCTGGTCGCGGTGTCGGCGGCGCCAGGCGGCGAGGACGGGCAGCACGTCGGCGAACGCCGTCTCCGGGATGGGCCGCGACTCGGTCGTGGCGGCGAGTTCGGCGGTGAGGGCGTTCAGATCCTCCGCCTCGACGGCCGCCCAGAACCGGGCGTCGACCTCGTCGTCGGCCACGGGCGCGGTGCCGCTGCCGGCGGCCGGGGCGGGCGCGGTGGACGGCTGCGGCCAGTACAGCTGCCGCTGGAACGGGTACGTGGGCAGGTCGAGGCGGCGTCCGGCGAGGCCGGTGAAGGCGGGCCGCCAGTCCACCGGCGTACCACCGGTCCAGACCTCGGCCAGGGCGCGCAGGAAGCGGCCGAGGCCACCCTCGCCCCGGCGGAGGCTGCCGGTGACGGTGACCGCGTCCGGTTCGGCGGCGGCCAGCTCGACGCTCTCCTGCACGGCCATGGTCAGCACGGGGTGCGCGCTGACCTCGACGAAGGTCTGGTAGCCGGCCGCGACGAGGCTGCGCACCGCCTCGTCGAAGCGGACGGTCTGCCGCAGGTTGCGGTACCAGTAGTCGGCGTCGAGGGCGGCGGTGTCGAGCCAGTCGCCCTCCACGGTGGAGCGGAACCGGACCTCGCCGGTGCGGGGCCGCAGCCCGGCGAGCAGTTCCAGGAGCTGCCCGCGCAGTTGCTCGACGTGGGCGGAGTGGGAGGCGTAGTCCACGGGGACGCGGCGTACCCGCACCTCGTGGGACTCGTAGTGGGCGACCAGCTCGTCGAGGGCGGCGCTGTCGCCGGAGACCACGACGGAGGTGGGTCCGTTGACGGCGGCCAGGGCGACCCGGCCGGCCCAGCGGGTGATCGTGCCGTTGGCCTCGTCGGCGGTGGTGGCGACCGAGACCATGCCGCCGTCCCCGGCGATGCCGGCGATGATCCGGCTGCGCAGCGCCACCACGGCCGCCGCGTCGTCCAGGGTGAGGCCGCCAGCCACGTACGCGGCGGCGATCTCGCCCTGGGAGTGGCCGACGACGGCGGAGGGGCGCACCCCGTACGACTCCCAGAGCGCGGCGAGCGAGACGCTGACCGCGAACAGGGTGGGCTGCACGACGTCGACCCGCTCCAACGACGGGGCGTCCGGCGCGCCGCGCACCACGTCGGTGGGCGACCAGTCGACGTACGGGCGCAGCGCCTCGGCGCAGGCGGCGAACTTCTCGGCGAAGACCGGTGCGGTGTCGAGCAGTTCGGCGGCCATCCCGACCCACTGGGAGCCCTGGCCCGGGAAGACGAAGGCGACCTCGCCCGGGGTGCCGGGGACGCGGGTGACGGTCTGCGGGCTGGGCCGGCCGGCGGCGAGCGCGTCGAGGGACGCGGTCAGTTCGGCGCGGTCGGTGGCGAAGACGACGGCCCGGTGGTCGTGGGCGGCGCGGGTGGCGGCCAGCGACCAGCCGACGGCGGCGAGGTTGTCGTCGTCGACGGTGTCGAGGTGGTCGAGCAGGTCCCGGGTGCGGGCGGTGAGGGCGTCGACGGTGCGCCCGGAGAGCACCCAGGGCAGCTCCCCGGTCGGCCCGCCGGCCACCGGCTCGGGCTCGTCGGCGGGGGCCTGTTCGAGGATGGTGTGCACGTTGGTGCCGCTGATGCCGAACGAGGAGACGGCGGCGCGGCGTACGCCGTCGGCCGGCTCCCAGGGGCGGGCGGAGGTGAGCAGCTCGACGCTGCCGGCGCTCCAGTCGACGTGCGGGGTGGGCTCGTCCACGTGCAGGGTGGGCGGCAGCACCCCGTGCCGCATGGCCAGGACCATCTTCATCACCCCGGCGACGCCGGCGGCGGCCTGGGTGTGCCCGATGTTCGACTTGATCGAGCCGAGCCAGAGCGGCCGGTCGGCGGGGCGGTCCTGCCCGTACGTGGCGATGAGCGCCTGCGCCTCGATGGGGTCGCCGAGGGTGGTGCCGGTGCCGTGCGCCTCGACGGCGTCCACCTGGTCGGCGGTGAGTCCGGCGTTGGCGAGGGCCTGGCGGATCACCCGCTGCTGGGCGGGGCCGTTGGGGGCGGTGAGGCCGTTGGAGGCGCCGTCCTGGTTGACGGCGCTGCCGCGCAGCACGGCCAGGATCGGGTTGCCGTCGCGGCGGGCGTCGGAGAGGCGCTGGAGCACCAGCAGGCCGACGCCCTCACCCCAGCCGGTGCCGTCGGCGGCCCCGGCGAACGGCTTGCACCGGCCGTCGGCGGCGAGGCCGCGCTGGCGGGAGAAGCCGACGAAGATGCCGGGGGTGGCCATCACGGTGGCGCCGCCGGCCAGGGCGAGGTCGCACTCGCCCGTCTGGAGGGCCTGCGCGGCCAGGTGCATCGCGACCAGCGACGACGAGCAGGCGGTGTCGACGGTGACCGCCGGGCCGTGCAGCCCGAAGGTGTACGCCAGCCGGCCGGAGATGACGCTGGCGGAGGTGCCGGTGGCGAGGTAGTTCTCGTCGACGTCCCCGGCGGCCATCAGCAGCGAGCCGTAGTCCTGGCCGTTGGTGCCGACGTACACGCCGGTGCGGCTGCCGCGCAGCGCGGTCGGGTCGATCCGGGCCCGCTCGAACGCCTCCCAGGTGGCCTCCAGCAGCAGCCGCTGCTGCGGGTCCATGGCGAGGGCCTCGCGGGGGCTGATGCCGAAGAAGGCCGGGTCGAACTCGCCGGCTCCGGCGACGAAGCCGCCCTCCCGGACGTAGCTGGTGCCGAGGTGCTCGGGGTCGGGGTGGTACAGCTCGGCGAGGTTCCAGCCGCGCTCGCCGGGCATCAGGCTCATCGCGTCGGTGCCGGTGGCGACGAGGTCCCAGAGCTGCTCGGGCGAGGTGACGCCGCCGGGGAAACGGCAGCTCATCGCGACGATGGCGATCGGCTCGCGGTCGCGGCCGGTGCCGTCGGCGACCACCTCGCCGGTGGTGTGCCCGGCGGTGAGGCCGTGCAGGTGGGCGGCGAGTTCGGCGACCGTGGGGTGGTCGAACACCAGCGTGGCGGGCAGGGTCATGCCGGTCTCGGCGGTGAGCCGGTTGCGCAGCTCGACGGCGGTGAGCGAGTCGAAGCCGAGGTCGCGGAAGGTGCGCTCGGGCAGCGGCTGGCCGGCCGGATAGCCGAGCACGACGGCGGCCTGGGTACGCACGAGGTCGGCGAGCTGCGGCAGGGACCGGCCGACCACCACGGCGCGGGCGGGGCCGGTCGGCACGGCGGGCACCCCGGGCAGGGCGGCGATCAGAGGCGTCGGGCGGCCCCAGGAGGCGGCGAGGCGTCCCCAGTCGACGTCGGCGACGGTGACCGCCGGCTCGGCGGTGTTGACCAGCCGGCCGAGGGCGGTGACGGCCTCGGCGGCGGGGAGCGCGTCGACGCCGCCCCGGGCGAGTCGGGCGGTCAGCGCGGCGGCCATGCCGTCCTCGGCCCAGGCGCCCCAGGCGATGGCGGTGCCGGGCAGGCCCTGGTCGCGTCGCCAGGCGGCGAACGCGTCGAGGTAGGCGTTGGCCGCCGCGTAGTTGCCCTGTCCGGCGCTGCCGATGACCCCGGCGAGGGAGGAGAAGAGCACGAACGCGTCGAGGTCGCGGTGGGCGGTGGCCTCGTGCAGCACCTGGGCGGCGCGGACCTTGCCGTCGAGGACGGTCTGCATCCGGCCCAGGTCGAGCCCGTCGAGGACGCCGTCGTCGACCACGCCGGCGGTGTGCACGACGGCGGTCAGCTCCGGCAGGTCCGCCACGAGGGCGTCGACGGCCGCCCGGTCGGTGACGTCGCAGGCCACCACCCGTACGGCGCCCAGCTCGTCGACCAGCTCGGCCGCGCCCGGCGCCGCCGGGCCCCGCCGCGAGGCCAGCACCACCTCGGCCGCCCCGTTGGCCAGGAGCCAACGGGCCACGTGCCGGCCCAGGGCACCCGTACCACCGGTCACCAGCACCGTCCCGGCGGGCCGCCAACCCGCGCCCGCGGGCGGCGCGGCCGGCACCAGCCGCCGGCCGAAGACGCCCTGCGGGCGGATCGCCACCTGGTCGTGGCCGGCGTCGGCGAGGACGGCGAGCAGCGCGTCGGCGGCGGTGCGGTCGGCGCGGGCGGGCAGGTCGACCAGGCCGCCCCAGCGGTCGGGCTGTTCGAGGGCGACGACCCGGCCCAGGCCCCAGGCCAGGGCGGACCAGGGGTCGGCGAGGGTCTCGCCGGCCCCGACGCGGACGGCGCCCCGGGTGAGGCACCAGAGCCGGCCGGGCAGGCCGGCGTCGGCGAGCGCCTGGGTGAGGGTGAGCAGCAGCGCGGCGCCGGCGGAGACGGCCGGGGCGTCCGGCAGCGCCCGGTCGGTCGCGGGGAGCACGCAGAGCACTCCCGTCCAGCCCTGGTCGCCGTGGCCGCGCAGCAGCCCGGTGAGCTCGGCGCGGTCGACGCCGGGGGCGACGGTGAGGGTGTCGACGTGGGCGCCGGCGCCGGTCAGCGTGCCGGCCACCCCGGCGTCGTCGGTGTCGGCGGTGACGACCAGCCAGCGGCCGGTCAGCGCCGGCGCGGCGGCGGGGCGTACCGGCTCCCAGTCGACCCGGTACGTCCAGCCGTCCACCACGGCGTCGCGGTGCCGGGCCCGCCGCCACGACGACAGCACGGGTACGGCGGGCGCGAGGGCCTCGACGGCCGCGGGGTCGTCCTGCACGGCCAGGTGGGCGGCGACCCCGGTCAGGTCCCCGCGCTCCACGGCCGCCCAGAAGTCGCCCTCGGCGCTGTCGCCCGACGCGGCGGTCGCGGCGGTGCCGCCGAGCTCCGGCCAGTAGCGCTGGTGCTGGAACGCGTACGTGGGCAGGTCCACCCGCCGGGCGCCGGTGTCGGCGAACCACGGCTGCCAGTCGACGGCCATCCCGCGCACGTGCAGCTCGGCCAGCCCGGCCAGCAGCCCGTGGGCCTCGGGCCGGTCCCCGCGCTGCGCCGGCACGGCGAGCACGCCGTCCCCGCCCGACAGGGCGTCGCCGACCATGGCGGTCAGTACGCTGCGCGGCCCGATCTCCAGGAACGTGTCCGCCCCGGCGGCCCGCAGCGCGGCGATTCCGTCGGCGAAGCGGACGGCCTCGCGGACGTGGCGCACCCAGTAGTCGGCCGTACGGATCTCGTCGGCGTCGGCGAGCGCACCGGTCACGTTCGACACGACCGGCAGCGACGGCGCGGCGAAGGTGAGCTTGTCGAGCACCGCGCGGAACCGGGCGAGCATCGGCTCCATCAGCGGACTGTGGAACGCGTGACTCACGGTCAACCGGCGCGTGCGCACGCCCCGGTCGCGCCAGACCCGCTCCACCTCGTCGAGAGCGTCGACCGCACCGGAGACCACGACCGAGGCCGGCCCGTTGACCGCCGCGATCCCCACCTCGGCCAGCCCGTCCAGCGTGGCCAGCACGTCGGCCTCGGCCGCCGCGACGGCCAGCATCCCGCCGCCCTCCGGCAGCGCCTGCATCAGCCGCCCCCGCGCCGCCACCAGCGCACACGCGTGCTCCAGCGACAGCACCCCGGCCACGTGCGCGGCCGTCACCTCGCCGATCGAGTGGCCGGCGACCAGGTCGGGGGCGATGCCGAAGGACTCGACGAGGCGGAACAGCGCCACCTCGACGGCGAACAGACCCGCCTGCGTGAACACCGTCCGGTCCAGCAGCTCGGCGTCGGCCGAGCCCTCGGCGGCGAAGAGCACCTCGCGCAGGGAGCGCGGCAGGGCCCGGTCCAGGTACCCGCACACCTCGTCGAGGGCGGCGGCGAAGACCGGGAACTCGGCGTACAGCTCGCGGCCCATGCCGGCGCGCTGCGCGCCCTGGCCGGAGAAGAGCAGCGCGAGCTGGCCGCGCGGCGCCCCGGCGCCGGTGACGACGGTGCCGGCCGGTTCCCCGGCGGCGAGGGCGCGCAGCCCCGCGAGCAGGTCGTCGCGGCCGGTCGCGGACACCACGGCGCGGCGGTCCAGGGTGGAGCGGGAGGCGACCGACGAGAAGGCCACGTCCAGCGGGCGGAGGGTCTCGTCGGCGGCGAGGCGGGCGGCCCAGCGGCCGGCCTGCGCGGCGAGCGCGGCCTCGGAACGGGCGGAGAGCAGCACGGGGGCCACCGTGCGGGTCGCCGGCGCGGTCGGCTCCGCCTCGGCCTCCGCCTCGGCCTCGGCGAGGGCCGGTGCCTGCTCGATGATGGTGTGCGCGTTGGTGCCGGAGACGCCGAACGACGACACTGCGGCGCGGCGCGGCCGGTCCACGGCCGGCCACGGCGTCGCGGCGGTGGCGAGGGCGACCGCCCCGGCGGTCCAGTCGATGTGCGGGGACGGCTCGTCGACGTGCAGGGTGGGCGGCACGACGCCGTGCCGCATCGCCATCACCATCTTGATCACGCCGGCCACGCCGGCGGCGGCCTGGGTGTGCCCGATGTTCGACTTGACCGACCCGAGCAGCAGCGGCGCGGCCTCGTCGCGGTCCTGCCCGTACGTGGCCAGCAGCGCCTGCGCCTCGATCGGGTCGCCGAGCCGGGTGCCCGTGCCGTGGGCCTCCACCACGTCGACCTGCTCGGGCGTGAGCCGGGCGTTGCCCAGGGCCTGGCGGATGACGCGCACCTGGGAGGGGCCGTGCGGGGCGCTGAGCCCGTTGGACGCGCCGTCCTGGTTCACCGCGCTGCCCCGCACCACGGCGAGCACCGGGTACCCGTGCCGCTGCGCGTCGGAGAGCCGGGTGAGCAGCAGCATGCCGATGCCCTCGGACCACGAGGTGCCGTCCGCGCCGGCGGCGAACGCCTTGCACCGGCCGTCGGCGGCGAGGCCGCGCTGCCGGCTGAAGCCGACGAAGACCGCCGGGGTGGGCATCACCGTCACGCCGCCGGCCAGCGCCAGCTCGCAGTCGCCGTTGCGCAGGGCCTGCGCGGCCAGGTGGATGGCGACCAGCGAGGACGAGCAGGCGGTGTCGACGGTGACCGCCGGCCCCTCCAGCCCGAGGGTGTACGCGACGCGGCCGGAGATGACGCTGGTGGCGTTGCCGGTGAGCAGGTGCCCCTCGCCGTTCTCGGCCTGCGCCATCATGCCGTCGTAGCCGTGCGACGACGCCCCGACGAAGACGCCGGTGCGGCTGCCCCGTACGGCCGGCAGCGGCAGTCCGGCCCGCTCGAACGCCTCCCAGGAGGTCTCCAGCAGCAGCCGCTGCTGCGGGTCCATGGCGACGGCCTCGCGCGGCGAGATGCCGAACAGGTCGGCGTCGAAGTCGGCGGCGGAGTAGACGAAGCCGCCCTCGCGCACGTAGCTGGTGCCCGGGTGGTCCGGGTCGGGGTGGAACAGGTGCTCCAGGTCCCAGCCCCGGTCGGCGGGGAACGGCCCGATGCCGTCGCCGCCGTCGTGCACGAGCTGCCACAGCGCCTCGGGGCTGTCGACCCCGCCCGGGTAGCGGCAGCTCATCGCCACGATGGCGATGGGCTCGGAGTCCCGGGCCTCCAGCTCGCGCAGCCGCCGCCGGGTACGCCGCAGCTCCGAGGTCGTACGCTTCAGGTACTCGACGTACTTCTCGTCCTCGTTGCTCACCGTGGACCTACCTCACTCGGCATGCCGATGTCGTTGCGGCTGATGTCGTTGCGGCTGGTGGTCACGACGTCTCCAGCTCGCGGTCGATCAGGTCGAAGATGTTCTCGGCGGTGGCCGACTCCAGGTCGTCGTCGCCGTCCGCGTCCGTCTGCCGCTCGGTCAGCCGGTCCAGCAGGCCGTGCAGCCGGTCGGTGATCCGGCGGAACTCGTCGTCGGTCGGGTCGAGCCCGACGAGCGCCGCCTCCAGCCGGTCGAGTTCCCGGCCGGCCGTCGACGTCTCCCCCGCCGGGGTCACCGGGGCGAACTGCCCGGCCAGGTGGGTGGCGAGCGCCTCCGGCGTCGGGTTGTCGAAGACCAGCGTCGCCGGCAGTCGCAGCCCGGTGGCCGCGCCGAGCCGGTTGCGCAGCTCGACGGCGGTGAGCGAGTCGAAGCCGAGTTCCCGGAACGCGCGGGTCGGCTCGATGCCGGCCGGGTCGCCGTGGCCGAGGACGACCGCCACGTGCGACAGCACCAGGTCGCGCAGGGCGCGTACCCGCTTGTCGTCGGGCAGGGCGCGCAGCGTCTCCGCGTACGCCTGCCCGTCGGCGGCCTCGCCGGCCGCGGCCCGGCGGCCGGCGGCGCGGACCAGGTTGGTCAGCAGCGGGTGTACGGGCGATCCGGGCGCCGCCACCCCGGTGACGATCTTGGCGGGCATCAGGGTCGCCCGCTCCGAGCGCCAGACCGCGTCGAACAGGGCGAGTCCCTCGTCGTCGGAGAGGGCGGCCATGCCGCCCCGGTCGAGGCGGCGGATGTCGGCCGAGTCGAGGTGGCCGGTCATGCCGCTGGCCTGGGCCCAGCGGCCCCACGCCAGCGCGACCGCCGGCAGGCCGAGGGCCCGCCGGTGCTCGGCGAGGGCGTCGAGGAACGCGTTGCCGGCGGCGTAGTTGCCCTGGCCGGGGCCGCCGAACACGCCTGCGGCGGCCGAGAAGAGCACGAACGCGCTCAGGTCGTGGCCGAGGGTGGCCCGGTGCAGGTTCCAGGCCACGTCGACCTTGGGCCGCAGCACCGTGGCGAGGCGGTCGGGGGTGAGCGACTCCACGGTGGCGTCGTCGAGGACGCCGGCGGCGTGCACGACGGCGCGCAGCGGGTGCCGCCGGTCCACCATGGAGAGCACGTCCGCCACGGCGTCCGGGTCGGCCAGGTCGGCGGCGACGATCGACACGTCCGCGCCGAGGGCCTTGAGGTCGGCGAGCAGGTCGTCGGCGCCCTCGGCGTCCGGGCCGCGCCGGCTGACCAGGAGCAGCTGCCGGGCGCCGTGCGCGGTGACCAGGTGGCGGCAGAGCAGCGCGCCGAGGGTGCCGGTCGCCCCGGAGACCAGGACCGTGCCGTCGAGCCGCGGCGCCTGCGGGACGCTCAGCGCGAGCTTGCCGACGTGCCGGGCCTGGCTGAGGAAGCGGAACGCCTCGGGGGCGCGCCGGACGTCCCACGTGCGCCGGGGCAGGGGCCGCAGCGCACCGGCGGCGAAGAGGGCCATCAGTTCGCCCAGCATCGCGCCGATCTTCTCGGGGCCGGCCTCGATGAGGTCGAAGACCTGGTAGCTGACGCCGGGGTGGTCGGCGGCGACGCGCTGCGGGTCCCGTTTGTCGGTCTTGCCCATCTCGACGAACCGGCCGCCGTCGGCGAGCAGCCGCAGCGACGCGTCGACGTACTCGCCGCTGAGGGCGTTGAGCACCACGTCGACGCCCCGCCCGCCGGTGCGGTGGGCGAACTCGTCGGCGAAGTCGAGGCTGCGGGAGGAGGCGAGGTGCGCGTCGTCGAAGCCGGTGGCGCGCAGCGCCGGCCACTTGCCGGGGCTGGCCGTGCCGTAGACCTCCGCGCCGAGGTGGCGGGCGATCTGCACGGCCGCCATGCCGACACCGCCGGCCGCCGCGTGGACGAGCACGGACTCCCCGGCGCGCAGCCGGGCCAGCTCCACCAGGCCGTACCAGGCGGTCAGGAAGACCACGGGCACGGCGGCGGCGTCGGTGTAGGACCAGCCGTCGGGGATGCGGGTGACCAGCCGGCGGTCGGTGACCGCCGCCGAGGAGAACGAGCCGGAGAAAATGCCCATCACCCGGTCGCCGGGGGCGAGGTCGGTGACCCCCGGTCCGACGCCGAGCACCACGCCGGCACCCTCGTTGCCCAGCACCTCCTGGTCGGGGACCATGCCGAGGGCCAGCACCACGTCGCGGAAGTTCAGCCCGGAGGCGCGCATCCCGACCAGGACGTGGCCCGCCGGCAGCTCCCCGGTCGTCCGGGGGGCGGGCAGCAGGGCGAGGTTCTCCAGCGTGCCCTTCTCGGTGACGTCGAGGCGCCAGGGCACCTCGTCGGCGGGCAACGGCAGCACGCCGGCGTCGCGGGCCCGGGCCAGCCGGGGTACCAGCGGCACGCCGTCGCGCAGCGCGAGCTGCGGCTCGCCGGAGGCGACGGCCGCCGGGACGGCCGCCAGGGAGGCGGTGGCATCGTCGGTGTCGAGCAGCGTGAACCGGCCGGGGTGTTCGGACTGCGCGGAGCGGACCAGCCCCCACAGGCTCGCCCGGGCCAGGTCGCGGGGGGCCTCGCCCGGGGCCGCGCCGACCGCGCCCCGGGTGTGCAGGACCAGCCGGGACCGCTCCAGCCGGGGCTCGCCCAACCACTGCTGCACCAGCGCGAGCGCGTCGCGGGCCGCGTCGTGTGCGGCCGCGCCGGCCCGCTGCGGGTCCGACTCCGCGCCGGAGCGCAGGTCCAGCACCACATCGGGTACGTACCCGGACTCCCCGACCTCGGCGACCAGCGCCGCCAGGTCGGCGTGGGCCCGCACCGGGTGCCCGGCGGCGGTGAGCGCCCCGGCGAGGCCGAGGGTGTCGTCGCCGAGCAGCACCCAGCGGGTGGCCTCCCCCGCCGCCGCGTCGGTGCCCGGCAGCGGCGTCCAGTCCAGGTGGAACACCGAGGTGCGGCGCAGGGCGGCGGCCTCGTCGGCCCGGCCCGCGGCGACCGGGCGGAACGTCAGCGACTCGACGGTCGCCACGGGCTGGCCGGCGGTGTCGGCGAGGGTGACCGCGACGGTGTCCGGGCCGAGCGGGCGCAGCCGCGCCCGCAGCCGGGTGGCGCCGTGGGCGTGCAGGGCGACCGAACGGAAGGCGAACGGCATCCAGCCCACGCCGGAGGTGTCCGCCGGGTCGCCGAGCAGGGCGGTGACCCCACTGGCCTGGAGGGCCGCGTCGAACAGCGCCGGGTGCAGCCCGAAGCGGGACGCGTCGGCGCCCGCTCCCTCGGGCAGGGCCACCTCGGCGTAGACCTCGCCGTCGCCGCGCCACACGCGGCGCAGGCCCCGGAAGGCGGGGCCGTAGCCGAGGCCGCCCTCGGCCATCTGCGCGTACCAGGCGTCCAGGTCGGCGTCGACCTCGACGGCGTCGGCCGGCGGCCACTGCCCCGGTACGGCGGCCGGGGCGGGCAGGTGCGCCAGCAGCAGGCCCTCGGCGTGCCGGGTCCACTCCGCGTCGGCGTTCTCCTCGGGGCGGGAGTGCACGGTGACGCTGCGCTCGCCGGTGTCGCCGGGCGGGCCCACGCGTACCTGCACCTGCACCGCGCCGGCCGGCGGGAGCACCAGCGGGTTGATCAGCGTCAGGTCGCCGACCTGGCCAGCGTCGACCTCGTCGCCGGCCCGGACCACCATGTCGACCACGCCGGTGCCGGGGACGATCACCGCCCCGCCGACGGCGTGGTCGGCCAGCCACGGGTGGGTACGCACGGACAGCCGTCCGGTCAGCACCACCGTCTGGTCGTCGGCGACGGGTACGGCCGCGCTGAGCAGGGGGTGGTCGGTGTCTTGGAGGCCGGCGGAGCCGACGTCGCGTACGCGGTGCGCGGGTGCGTCCAGCCAGAAGCGTCCCCGTTCGAAGGCGTACGTGGGCAGCGCCACGATGTCGGTCTGGGCCAGCACGGCCGTCAGGTCGACGGGCAGGCCGACCGCGTGGGCGGTGGCGAGGTTGGTCAGCAGCCGCGTCGCGTCGTCGTCACCCCGCCGCAGGCTGCCCAGGGTGTGCCCGGTGGCACCGGCGTCGTCGAGGATCGCCGTGACCGGCATCGTCAGCACCGGATGCGGGCTGATCTCGATGAACGTGGTGTGCCCGGCGGCGACGGCGACCCGCACGGCCGCGTCGAACTGGACGGTCTGCCGCAGGTTGTCGTACCAGTAGTCCGCCGTCATCGACGCCGGGTCGACCCAGTCTCCGGTGAGCGTGGAGACGAGTCGGACGTGGCCCTGTCGCGGAGTCACGTCGGCCAGATCGGCGCGCAGTTGCTCGGCGACCTCCTGCACGGCCGCCGAGTGCGACGCGTAGTCCACCGGGATCAACCGCGCCCGCACCCCGTCGGCCTGACACGACTCCACCAGGTCCGCGACCGGCTGCGGCGGGCCGGAGACCACGACGGTGGACGGGCCGTTGACGGCCGCCACCCCCACGCCCGGGAACGCCGGCAGCCGCCCGGCCACCGCGTCGGCCGACAGGTCGACCGAGGCCATGGTGCCGGTACCCCGCAGCACCGTCAGCGCCCGCGAGCGCAGCGCCACGGCCTTCGCCGCGTCCTCCAGGGACAGAATCCCGGCCACGCACGCCGCACCGATCTCGCCCTGCGAGTGACCGACCACCGCAGCCGGAACCACACCCGCGTGCTGCCACACGGCGGCGAGGGCCATACCCACGGCCCACAGCACCGGCTGCACGACCTCGACCCGGTCGAGCCACGACTCGTCGTCACCCGTCAACACCGACACCAGGTCGACATCGAGGTACGGGGCAAGGGCCCGCTGACACTCCGCCAACCTGGCGTCGAACACCGGCGTACGACCCACCAGACCCGCCGCCATCCGCGCCGACTGCGCACCCTGACCCGGGAACACGAACACCGCACCCGCGCCGTGGGGCGTAGCGGTGCCCGCGACGACATTGCCAGCCGGCGACCCCGACGCCAAAGCGTCCAGCCCCGCCAGCAACTCCTCAACGCTCACACCAACCACGGCCGCCCGCTGATCGAACGTCGACCGCGTGGCCGCCAGGGACCAGCCCACCGCCGCCGGATCGACCTCGCCGTGCTCACGCACGTACTCCGCCAGACGGGCCGCCTGGCCCGCCAGGGCTGCCTTCGACCGCGCCGACACCGGCCACGCCACGACGCCCGACGCCACCAGTCCGGGGCCGGTCACGGCGGGGGCGACGGCCTCCGGCTCGTCGGCCTGCTCGATGATCACGTGGGCGTTCGTGCCGGACATGCCGAACGACGACACCGCCGCCCGGCGCGGCCGGTCCACGGCCGGCCACGGCCGCGACACCGTCGCCAGCTCCACCGCGCCAGAGGTCCAGTCGATGTGCGGCGACGGCTCGTCCACGTGCAGCGTCGCCGGGACGAGGCCCTCGCGCATCGCCAGCACCATCTTGATCACACCCGCCACGCCCGAGGCGGCCTGGGTGTGCCCGAGGTTCGACTTGATCGAGCCGAGCAGCAGCGGCTCGTGCCCCTCGCGGCCCTGCCCGTACGTGGCCAGCAGCGCCTGCGCCTCGATCGGGTCGCCCAGCGTCGTGCCCGTGCCGTGCGCCTCGACCACGTCCACGTCGGCCGTGCCCAGCCGGGCACCCGCGAGGGCCTGCCGGATCACCCGCTGCTGCGAGGGGCCGTTCGGGGCGGTCAGACCGTTGGAGGCACCATCCTGGTTGACGGCACTCCCCCGCACGATCGCCAACACCTCGTGGCCGTTGCGCCGCGCGTCCGACAACCGCTCGACCAGCAGCACGCCGACGCCCTCGCCCCAGCCCGTGCCGTCCGCAGCGGCCGCGAACGCCTTGCACCGGCCGTCGGCCGCCAGGCCCCGCTGCCGGGAGAACTCGAAGAAGGTGCCGGGGGTGGCCATGACCGTGACGCCACCGGCGAGGGCCAGGTCGCACTCGCCGCGCCGCAGCGACTGCACCGCCAGATGCAACGCCACGAGCGACGACGAACACGCCGTGTCCACCGACACCGCCGGCCCCTCCAACCCCAACGCGTACGCCACCCGGCCCGACACCACACTGGCGGCGTTGCCCGTGGCCCCGAACCCTTCGGCCTGCTCCCCCGCAGCCATCAGCAGGGCCCCATAGTCCTGACCATTCGTGCCCACGAACACCCCTGTTCGCGAACCCCGTAGGACCCCAGGCTCAACCCCTGCCCGCTCGACCGCCTCCCACGAAACCTCCAGCAGCAACCGCTGCTGCGGGTCCATCGCCGCCGCCTCGCGCGGCGAGATCCCGAAGAAGCCCGGGTCGAACTCCGCCGCGCCGTCGAGGAAGCCGCCCTTGTCGGTGTAGGTGGTGCCGGGGTTGGCCGGGTCGGGATCGTAGAGCCGGTCGAGGTCCCAGCCCCGGTCGGTCGGGAAGTCGCCGATGGCGTCCACGCCGTCCGCGACGAGGCGCCACAGCCGCTCGGGGTCGTCGACGCCGCCGGGGTAACGGCAGGCCATGGCGACGATGGCCACCGGCTCGTCGTCGTCCACGGCGGCCGGGGCGGCGTCGGGGGCCGGCCCGGCGTCGGTGCCGAAGAGCCCGGCGAGCAGGAAGCGGGCCAGCACGACCGGGGTGGGGTGGTCGAAGACCAGGGTGGTGGGCAGCGCCTGCCCGGTGGCGGCGGCGAGCCGGTTGCGCAGCTCCACGGCGGTCAGCGAGTCGAAGCCGAGGTCGCGGAACGCGGTGGTCGCCGGGACGGCGGCGGTCCCGCCGTCGTGGCCGAGCACGTCGGCGGCGAGCTCCCGGACCAGGTCGGCGACGGCCTCCTCGCGGCGGGCCGGGGCCAGCCCGGCGAGGCGCCGGCGCAGGGTCGCCGCCGGGCCGTCGTCGCCGTCGTCGACCGCGGCGCCGCCGTCGAGGGCGGCCCGCGCCTCCGGTACGCCCTCCAGCAGCGGCCGGCGGCGGGCGGAGGCGTACGCCGGGGCGAACCGGGACCAGTCCACGTCTGCCACCGTCACGGTGACGTCGTCGTGGTCGAGGGCCTGCTGCAACGCGCCCATGGCCACGGCCGGGTCCATGGCGGGCAGGCCCCGGCGGCGCAGGTTCCGTTCGGCGTCGGCGGCGTGCATGCCGCCGTCGGCCCAGGGCCCCCAGGCGATGGCGGTGCCGGCGCGGCCGTCGGCGCGGCGCCGCTGCACCAGCGCGTCGAGGTAGGCGTTGCCCGCCGCGTACCCGGCCTGCCCGCCGCTGCCCCAGGTGGCGGCGATGGACGAGTAGACGACGAAGGCGTCCAGTTCCCGGTCGGCGAGCAGGTCGGCGAGGTGGGTGGCCCCGGCGGTCTTGCCGACGGTCACCTCGGCCAGCTCGGCCGGGGTGACCTCCGCCAGCGGGGTGGCCTGCGCGATGCCGGCGGTGTGCACGACGGTGCGCACCGGCGGTCCGGCGGACTCGACCCGGTCGAGCAGGTCGGCGAGGGCGGCCCGGTCGGCGATGTCGCAGGCGGCGACGGTGACCCGGGCCCCGAGGCCGGTCAGCTCGGCCTCCAGCTCGGTGGCGCCGGGGGCGTCGGGTCCGCGCCGGCTGACCAGCACGACGTGTTCGGCTCCGGCGGCGGCGAGCCAGCGGGCGGCGCGGGCGCCGAGTCCGCCGGTGCCGCCGGTGATCAGGGCGGTGCCGGTGGGCGTGAACCGGCGCGCCGGCGGGCGGTCGCCGAGGGCGGCGCGGACCAGGCGGCGGGCGAAGACGCCGGGGCCGCGTACCGCGATCTGGTCCTCGCCGGTCGATCCGGTGAGGATCGCGGCGAGCCGGGTGGCGGCCCGGTCGTCGGGCTCCGGCGGCAGGTCTACCAGGCCGCCCCAGCGGTGCGGCGCCTCGACGCCGACGACCCGGCCGAGGCCCCAGATCGCGGCCTGCGCCGGGTCGGCGAGCCGGTCGTACGAGGCGGCGGCGACCGCGCCCCGGGTGACCAGCCACAGCGGCGCGGCCAGCCCGGCGTCGCCGAGCGCCTGCACGAGCGTGAGGGTGGCGGTCAGGCCGGGCAGTCCGGTGCCGTCAGCGGCGGGCGGTTCCCCGGCGAGCAGGGAGACGACGCCGGCGGGGTCGGTGCCGGCGAGGGACGCCGCGAGGCCGGCCCGGTCGGCGTCCGGCTCCACGGTCAGCGGCTGCACGTCGGCGCCGGCGCCGGTCAGCGCGGCCCGGACGGCCTCCACCGCCGGGTCGTCGGTGCCGCCGGCGGGCAGCGCCAGCAGCCAGGTGCCGGTCAGCCGGGCGGGGGCGGGTTCGGCGGTCACCTGCCAGTCGGCCCGGTACCGCCAGCCGTCGAGGACCGAGTGCTCCTGCCGCTGCCGACGCCAGTCGGCGAGGACGGGCAGCAGGGTACGCAGCGACTCGGCGGCGGCGGTGTCGGTGACGGCGAGGGTGTCGCGCAGCGCGTCGAGGTCGGCGCGTTCGACGGCCGCCCAGAACCCCCGGTCGAGCGCGCCGGCCCCGCCCGTCGTGGTGTCGTCGGCGGGCGTCTCGGCCGGCACCCAGTACTGCTGCCGCTCGAACGGGTAGGTGGGCAGGTCGACGAGCCGGCCGGGCCGGTCGGCGAGGACGTCCGCCCAGCGCACCGGGGTGCCGGCGACGTGGAGCTGGGCGAGGGCGGCGAGCAGGGCGCGGCGGTCCGGGCGGTCCCGGCGCAGCACCGGCACCACCACGGCGGGGGCGGCGTCGCCGGCCTCGGCCCCGGCGAGGGTCTCCTGGACGCTGGCGGTGAGCACGGCGTCGGGGCCGACCTCCACGAACGTGCCGACGCCGTTGGCCCGCAGGGTGCGTACGCCGTCGGCGAAGCGGACCGCCTCCCGGACGTGGCGCACCCAGTAGCCGGGGTCGGTGAGCTGCGCCGGGTCGGCCAGCTCGCCGGTCAGGTTGGACACCACCGGCAGGGTGGGCGCGCGCAGGTCGAGGCGGGCGGCGACGGCGGCGAACTCGGCGAGCATCGGCTCCATGAGCGGGCTGTGGAAGGCGTGGCTGACCCGTAGCCGCCGCACCTTCACCCCCCGGCCGGTCCAGAGTTCGGCCAGCTCGTCGATGGCTGCGCCGTCGCCGGAGACGACGACGGCGCCGGGGCCGTTGACGGCGGCGACGGCGACCCGGTCGGTCACGTCCGCGATCGACTCGGCGACCCGGGCCTCGTCGGCGGCAACGGCGAGCATCGCGCCGCCGGCGGGCAGGGCCTGCATGAGCCGCCCCCGGGCGGCGACGAGGGCGCACGCGTCGTCGAGGCTGAGCACGCCGGCGACGTGGGCGGCGGTCAGCTCGCCGACGGAGTGCCCGGCGACCAGGTCGGGGGCCAGCCCCCAGGAGCCGAGCAGTCGGTGCAGTGCCACCTCGACGGCGAACAGCGCGGCCTGGGTGTAGGCGGTCTGGTCGAGCAGCGCGGCCTCGTCGGTGCCGGGCTCGGCGTGCAGCAGCGGATTCAGCGGCCGGGGCAGCCGGTGGTCGAGGTGGGCGCAGACCTCGTCGAGCGCCTCGGCGAAGACCGGGTACGTCTCGTACAGCTCCCGGCCGGCGCCGGCGCGCTGGGCGCCCTGGCCGGAGAAGAGGAACGCGACCCCGCCGCGCTCGGCGGCGGCGCCGGTGACCAGGCCGGGGGCGGGCCGGTCGTCGGCGAGGGCGTGCAGGGCGGCGAGCAGGCCGTCGCGGTCGTCGGCGAGCACGACCGCCCGGTGTTCCAGGGGCGAGCGGGAGACCACCGAGGTCCAGGCCACGTCGCCCGGTCGCACGGCCGCGTCGTCGGCGACGTGGCGCGACCAGCGCTCGGCCTGGTGACGCAGCGCGGCGCGGGTACGCCCGGTGAGCAGCACCGGCGCGGGCGCGGGCGGCTCCGGGCGGTCGGCCACGGCGCGGGCGGGCTCGGGCTGTTCGAGGATGAGGTGGGTGTTGGTGCCGCTCATGCCGAACGAGGACACGGCGGCGCGGCGCGGCCGGTCCACGGCGGGCCACGGCGTGGCCTCGGTGACCAGGGTGACCGCTCCGGCGGCCCAGTCCACGTGGGGGGTGGGCTCGTCGACGTGCAGGGTGGCGGGCACGATGCCGTGCCGCATCGCCTCCACCATCTTGATCACCCCGGCGATGCCGGCGGCGGCCTGGGTGTGGCCGATGTTGGACTTGATCGAGCCGAGCAGCAGCGGCGCGGCGTCGCCGCGCTCCCGGCCGTACGTGGCGAGCAGGGCCTGGGCCTCGATCGGGTCGCCGAGGGTGGTGCCGGTGCCGTGCGCCTCGACCACGTCGACGAGGTCGGGGGTGAGCTTCGCGCCGGCCAGGGCCTGCCGGATGACGCGCTGCTGGGACGGGCCGTTGGGGGCGGTGAGGCCGTTGGACGCGCCGTCGGAATTGACCGCCGAGCTGCGGATGATGCCGAGCACGGGGTGGCCGTTGCGGCGGGCGTCGCTGAGCCGTTCCAACAGCAGCATGCCGACGCCCTCGGACCAGCCGGTGCCGTCGGCGGAGGCGGCGAACGACTTGCACCGGCCGTCGGCGGCGAGGCCGCGCTGCCGGGAGAACTCGACGAACGGGCCGGGGGTGGCCAGCACGGTCGCCCCGCCGGCCAGGGCGAGGCCGCACTCCCGTTGGCGCAGCGCCTGGCAGGCGAGGTGGATGGCGACCGACGCCGACGAGCAGGCGGTGTCCACGGTGACCGACGGGCCCTCCAGCCCGAACGTGTACGCCAGCCGGCCGGAGACCACGCTGGCGGCGGTGCCGGTCAGCACGTACCCCTCGACGCCGGGCGCCCGGTGCAGCACGGCGGCGTAGTCCTGCCCGGAGGTGCCGACGAAGACGCCGGAGCGGCTGCCGCGCAGCGAGAGCGGGGCGATGCCGGCCCGCTCGAACAGCTCCCAGGTGACCTCCAGCAGCAGCCGCTGCTGCGGGTCCATGGCGACCGCCTCGCGCGGCGAGATGCCGAACAGCGCGGCGTCGAAGCGCCCCGCGTCGTGCAGGAACCCGCCGGAGGTGGTGTACGAGGTGCCGGCGTTGTCCGGGTCGGCGTGGTAGAGCCGCTCCAGGTCCCAGCCCCGGTCGGTGGGGAAGTCGCCGATGGCGTCCCCGCCGGACGAGACGAACTCCCACAGCTGTTCGGGCGAGCTGATGCCGCCCGGGTAGCGGCAGCTCATCGCCACGATCGCCACCGGCTCGGACTCCTCGGCGGTGACCTCGCGCAGCCGTTGGCGGGTCTGCTGAAGTTCGGCGACGACCCGCGTCAGGTATTCGCGCAGCCGCTCTTCGTCCGCCATGACATCTCGCTTTCTCGTGACACCACAGGTCCCGGCGGCTCAGGAGAGCCCGAGGTCCTGGTCGATGAGGTCGAACAGCTCCTGGTTGCTGGCCACCCGCAGCCGGTCGGCGACCTCGGCGGTCCCCTCCCGGTGTTCCTCGGCGGTGCCGAGCCGTTCGAGCAGGCTGTGCAGCCGCATCGTGATCCGCACCCGGCCGATGTCGTCCGGGTCGCGCAGCGCGAGGGCACTCTCCAACTGGTCCAGCTCCGCCAGCGTCGGCAGGGCCTCCACCGAGGCCTCGCTGAGCAGTTCGGCCCGCAGGTGCTCGGCCAACGCCTGCGGGGTCGGGTAGTCGAACACCACCGAGCTGGGCAGGCTCAGCCCGGTCGAGCGGGCCAGCCGGCCCCGCAGCTCCACGGCGGTGAGCGAGTCGAAGCCGAGGTCCCGGAACGGCCGGCCGGCCTCCACGGCGTACGGGCTGTCGTGGCCGATGACCTCGCCGGCGGCGGTGCGGATGAGATCCACCAGCAGCCGCGCCTGCTCGGCCTGCGACAGCTCGCCGAGCCGCTTGCGCAGCTCGCCGGCGACCTGGTCGCCGTCCTCGGCGTCGGCGCGCGCCGCCGCGGCCTGGGCGGCCACCTCGGCGATCTCGCTGATCAGCGGCCGGGGCCGGGCGGAGGCGAAGACCGGCGCGAAGCGGTCCCAGTCGATGTCGGCGACGGTGAGGGCGGTGTCGTCGCCGTCGAGGCCGGCGCGCAGGGCGGCCATCGCCGGTTCCCGGTCGAGCAGGGACACGCCGCGTCGGCTCATGGCCGCCGCGTGCGCGTCGGTCACCATGCCGCCGCCGGCCCACGGTCCCCAGTTCACCGAGAGGTGCCGGGGGCTCCCGGCCGGCCGGGACTGCGCCCAGGCGTCCAGGAAGGCGTTGCCGGCGGCGTACGCGCCGTGGTCGCCGACGCCCCAGACGGCCGCGATGGAGGAGAAGTGCACGACCAGGTCGAGCGGCTCGGGGTCGAGGAACTCGTCGAGGTGCCGGGCGCCGGCGATCTTGCCGGAGACGACGTCGGCGAGTTCCGCCTCGGTCACCGCGGCGACCGGGTTGAGCCGGCCCACCCCGGCGGCGTGCACCACGGCGTGCACGCTCTCGCCGTCGGCGCGCAGGGAGCGCACCAGCTCCGCGACCGCGTCCCGGTCGGCCAGGTCGCACGCCAGCACCCGCGCCTCGGCGCCGAGGGCGGCCAGTTCCGCCACCGCCTCGTCGGCCCCGGGGGCCGCCGCGCCGCGCCGGCTGACCAGCAGCAGCCGGCGCGCGCCGTGCCGGGCGAACCAGCCGGCGGCGTACCGGCCGACGGCGCCGGTGCCGCCGGTGACCAGGACGGTGTCCGGCGGCTGCCAGCCGGCCGGCGCCTCGGTGCGGGGCGCGCGGGCGAGCCGGCGCAGGTACGTCCCGGAGTCGCGTACCGCGAGCTGGTCCTCGTCGCCGGCGGCGGTGAGCGCCGCCAGGACTCCCTCGGCGGTGGCGGTGTCCAGCGTGGCCGGCAGGTCCAGCAGGCCGCCCCAGTGCCGGGGGTGTTCCAGGGCGGTCACCAGGCCGAGGCCCCACGTGGTGGCCTGGGCGGGGCGGACGACGGGGTCGTCGGCGCCGGTGGCGACGGCCTGCCGGGTGAGCAGCCACAGCGGCACCGGGGGCAGGGCGTCCGTGACCGCCTGCACGAGGGCGAGGTTCGCGGTCAGGCCCAGCGGCACGGCGGGGCGCTCGGGGTGCGCTCGCTCGTCGAGGGCGAGCAGCGACACGATCCGGGTGGGCGCGGCGCCGGCGAGCTGCCCGGCGAGCGCCGTCCGGTCGGTCGTGGCCGGGTCGACGGCGAGCTGCCGCACGGTGCCGCCCCGGGCGGTGACGAGCTCGGCGAGCCGGTCGACGACCGGCTGGTCCGTGCCGCTGTGGACCAGGATCCACGTGCCGTCGGCGGCACCCGGGGCGAGGGCCTGCGGACGCCAGGTGACCCGGTAGCGCCAGCCGCCGGCGAGGGTGTCCTCCTGCTGCTGGCGCCGCCACCGGTCCAGGTCCGGCAGCAGTTCCCGCAGCGGCCGGTCCGCGTCGAGGCCGAGCCGGCCGGCGAGCGCGTCGCCGTCGCCCGACGCCACGGCCCGCCAGAACGCCGAGTCGACGTCGTCGTGGGTGCCGGTCGGGGTGCCCGTCGGCGCCGCGTCGAGGTTCGGCCAGAACCGCTGGTGGGCGAACGCGTACGTGGGCAGGTCGACGGGGCCGGCGCCGGGCAGCAGCGCCGGGAAGCGTACGGGCACGCCGTGGCAGTGCAGCCGGGCCACCGCGCCGAGCAGGGTGGTCACCTCGTCCTGGCCGGGCCGCTGCACGCCGGTCACGACGACCGGGGCGTCCGCCGGCAGCGCGTCGGCGGTCAGGGCGGTCAGCACGGTGTCCGGCCCGATCTCCAGGAACCGGGTCACCCCGTGGGCGTGCAGGTGGGTGACGGTGTCGGCGAAGCGGACCGCCTCCCGGACGTGGCGCACCCAGTAGTCGGGGGTGCAGAGCTGCTCGGCGTCCACGACCGTGCCGGTCAGGTTCGACACCAGCGGCACCGTCGGCGGGGCGTACGACAGGGTCGCCGCCACGGCCGCGAACTCGGCCAGCATCGGCTCCATCAGCGGGCTGTGGAAGGCGTGGCTGACCCGCAGCCGCTTGGTGCGTACCCCGAGGTCGGCGAAGTGGGCGGCCAGCCCGGTCAGGGCGTCCCCGGCGCCGGCGACGACGACGGCGGCCGGCCCGTTCACGGCGGCGACGGCGACCTGTCCGGGCGTGCCGTCCAGGGCCCGCAGCACGTCGACCTCGGGCGCGGCGACGGCGAGCATCCCGCCGCCGGCGGGCAGGGCCTGCATCAGCCGGCCCCGGTTGCCGACGAGCGCGCAGGCGTCGGCCAGGTCGAGCACCCCGGCGACGTGGGCCGCGCTGATCTCCCCGACGGAGTGCCCGGCCACGAAGTCGGGCCGGATCCCCCAGTGTTCGAGCAGCCGGAACAGCGCCACCTCGACGGCGAAGAGCCCGGCCTGGGTGAAGGCCGTCTGGTCGAGCAGGTCGGCCTCGGCGGTGCCGGGCTCGGCGAAGAGCACCGGGCGCAGCGGTCGCGGCAGGTACGCGTCCAGGTGCTGGCACGCCTCGTCGAGGGCCGCCGCGAAGACGGGGAACGTCTCGTACAGTCGGCGGCCCATCCCGGCGTGCTGGGCGCCCTGGCCGGAGAAGAGCGCCGCCAGCGCGCCGCCGGGCTCGGCGACGCCCCGGGTGAGGCCGGGGTGGTCCTGGCCGGCGGCGAGGGCCCGCAGGCCGGCGAGGGCGGCGTCGGCGTCGGCGGCGAGCAGCACCGCGCGGTGCCGCAGCGGGGACCGTCCGGTGGCCAGTGCCCGGGTCACGTCGGCGGCGGGCGTCGCGCTGCCCGGCAGCCAGTCGGCCAGCCGTGCCGCCTGGGCCCGCAGGCTGTCGGCGGTGTCGGCCGAGACGACCCAGGGCAGCACCGGCGGCCCGTCGGCCGGGCGGGGCGTGCCGGCGTCGGCCGGCGGCGCGGCGGGCGCCTGTTCGAGGATGACGTGCACGTTGGTGCCGCTGACCCCGAACGAGGACACGCCGGCCCGGCGCGGCCGGTCGACGTCCGGCCACGGCTGCGCCTCGGTCAGCAGCGCGACGGCGCCCGCCGACCAGTCCACGTGCGGCGACGGCTCGTCCACGTGCAGGGTGGGCGGCAGCAGGTCGTGCTGGAGCGCCAGCACCATCTTGATCACACCGGAGACGCCGGCGGCGGCCTGGGTGTGGCCGATGTTCGACTTGACGGAGCCGAGCCAGAGCGGCCGGTCGGCGGGCCGGTCCCGCCCGTACGTGGCCAGCAGCGCCTGCGCCTCGATGGGGTCGCCCAGCCGGGTGCCGGTGCCGTGCCCGTCGACGGCGTCCACGTCGGCGGCGGTCAGCCGCGCGTTGGCCAGCGCCTGGCTGATCACCCGCTCCTGGGCCGGCCCGTTGGGTGCGGTCAGGCCGTTGCTGGCGCCGTCCTGGTTCATCGCCGAGCCGCGCACGACGGCCAGGATCCGCCGGCCGTCGCGCTGGGCGTCGGAGAGCCGCTGCAACATCACCAGGCCGACGCCCTCGCCCCAGCCGGTGCCGTCGGCGGCCCCGGCGAACGACTTGCACCGGCCGTCGAGGGCCAGCCCCCGCTGCCGGGCGAACTCGAGGAACGGGCCGGGGGTGGCCATCACCGTCACGCCGCCGGCGACCGCGACGTCGCACTCGCCCTGCCGCAGGGACTGGCAGGCCAGGTGCAGCGCCACCAGCGACGACGAGCAGGCGGTGTCGACGCTGACGGCGGGGCCCTGCAACCCGAAGTGGTACGCCAGCCGACCGCTGATGACGGCGGCGACGTTGCCGGTGGCCTGGTAGCCCTCGGTCTCGACCCGGGCGGCCATCAGCAGCGTCGCGTAGTCCTGGCCGTTGGTGCCGACGAAGACGCCGGTGTTGGTCTCCCGCATGTCGGCCGGCGCGGTGCCGGACCGCTCGAACAGCTCCCAGGCGCTCTCCAGCAGCACCCGCTGCTGCGGGTCCATCACCATCGCCTCGCGCGGGGAGATGCCGAACAGGGCGGCGTCGAAGCCGGCGGCGTCGGTGAGGAAGCCGCCCTCCCGCACGTACGAGGTGCCGGGCCGGTCGGGATCGGGGTCGTAGATGGCCGCCAGGTCCCAGCCCCGGTCGGTCGGGAACTCCGCGATGCCGTCGCGTCCCTCGGCGACCAGTCGCCACAGGTCCTCGGGGCCGGCGACGCCGCCGGGGTAGCGGCAGCTCATCGAGACGATGGCGATCGGCTCGTCCAGCGCGGTGGCGGCCTGCGTGGGCGCGGTCGCCGGGGTGTCGTCGCCGGTGATCCTGGTCGCCAGGTGCTCGGCGAGGGCGTCGGGCGTCGGGCGGTCGAACACCAGGGTCGCCGGCAGGTTCAGCCCCACCGCCTCGGCGAGGCGGTTGCGCATCTCGACGGCGCTGAGCGAGTCGAAGCCGATCTCCCGGAACGACCGGTCCGCCGCGAGCGCCTGCGGCGAGGCCAGCCGCAGCACCGCCGCCGCGTGGACGCGTACGAGGTCGAGCAGGATCCGGCGGCGTTCCGGCGCGGCGAGGCCGGCCAGCCGGCCGCGCAGGGGCGAGGCCGCGTCGGGCGTGTCGCCGTCGCGCTGCCCGGCGGCGAGCAGCCGCGCCACCTCGGGGACGTCGGCGATCAGCGGCCGGGGGCGGGCCAGCGTGTAGGTCTGCAGGAACCGGTCCCAGGCGATGTCCGCCACGGTGAGCGTGGTGTCGCCGTCGTCGAGCGCCCCGGCCAGGACGGAGACCGCGAGGTCGGGACGCATGGCCCGGACGCCCGAGCGGAACATCTGGTCGGCGGCGCCCTCGGCGTCGACCATGCCGCCGCCGTCCCAGGCGCCCCAGGCGATGGCGGTGGCGGTCCGGCCGCGCCGTCGCCGGTCCTCGGCGAGCGCGTCGAGGAAGGCGTTGGCCGCGGCGTAGCCGCCCTGGTGCCCGCCGCCCCAGACGCCCGCCCCGGAGGAGAAGAGCACGAACGCCGACAGCTCGTCGCCGCACACCTCGTCGAGGTTGGCCGCCCCGGCCACCTTGGCGCGCAGGGCGTCGGCGAGGTCGGCCACGTCGGTGGCCGCGACCGGTGCGGCGTGGGCGACGCCGGCGGTGTGGAACACGGCCCCGATGCGGGTGCCCTGCCCGGTCAGCCGCTCGACGAGGTCCCGCACGGCGGCGGGGTCGGCGACGTCGCAGGCGGCCACGGTGACGGTGGCGCCGGCGGCGCGCAGTTCGTCCGCGAGCTCGTCGGCGCCGGGCGTGGCGGGGCCCTGGCGGCCGGTCAGCACCAGCTCGCCGACGCCCTCGCGGGCCAGCCAGCGCGCGACCTGGGCCCCGATCGACCCGAGGCCGCCGGTGACCAGGACGGCGCCGCTCGCGGGACGCCAGTCCCCGGTCGCCGTGCGCTCGGCGCGGGCCCGGACCAGTCGCCGGGCGAACACCCCGGAGGAGCGCAGCGCCAGCTGGTCCTCCGTGTCGACGCCGGCCAGCACCGCCACGAGCCGGGCCCGGTCCCGGGGGTCCGGCTCGGTGGGCAGGTCCAGCAGGCCGCCCCAGCGTTCCGGGTGCTCCAGGGCAACCACCCGGCCGAGACCCCAGAGCATCGCCTGCCGGGGACGGTCGAGGGGATCGGCCCGGCCGGTGGAGACCGCGCCGGCGGTGGCGCACCACAGCGGCGCGGTGATCCCGGCGTCGCCCAGGGCCTGGACCAGGGCGTACGTGCCGGCGAGGCCGGCCGGCACCACCGGGTGGGCCGGGTGCGGGGCGTCGTCCAGGCCGAGCAGGGAGAGCACGCCGGCGACGGGTCCGCCGGTACGCGCGAGCCGGTCGGCCAGCGCGCGCCGGTCCGTCTCCGCCGCGTCGATCCGGACGACCTCGGCCCCGCCCTCGCCCAGCGCCCGGGCGACGCCGTCGACCAGGGGGTGCTCGGCGTCGGCCGCCGGCACCACCAGCAGCCAGGTGCCGGAGAGGGTGGACTCGGGCGCGACGGCCAGCGGCTTCCAGGTCACCCGGTACCGCCACGAGTCCACGGCGGACTCGTCGCGGCGGCGCCGGCGCCACGAGGAGAGCAGGGGCAGCGCGGGGTCGAGGGACCGGGCCGCCGTCTCGTCGATCCGCATCGCGGCGGCGAGCGCCTGCGGGTCGGCGCGTTCCACGGCCTCCCAGAAGTGCCGGTCCGCCTCGTCGGAGCCGGCGAGGGCGGGGGCGGTCGCCACCGGTGCCTGCGGCCAGTAGCGCTGGCGTTGGAAGGCGTACGTCGGCAGCTCCACCGGCGGGCCGGTGCGGGCGCCCAGGATCGCGGTCCAGTCCACGGGCACGCCGTGCACGTGCAGCCCGGCGAGGACCGCCAGCACGCGGTGCCAGCCGCCGGCTGCGGTGTCGTCGGCGGCCACCACGACGGCGTCGTCGGCGAGGCTCTGCGCGGTGTCGCGGATGCCGGCGGCGAGCACGGGCTCGGGGGCGGCCTCGAGGAGGACCCGGTGGCCCTCGTCGAGCAGGGCGCGTACGGCCGGGTCGGCGTCAACGGCGTCGGCCAGTTCCCGGTACCAGCGGGCGGCGTCGAGGCCGTCGGTGTCGACCGGGCCGCCGGCCGTCGCCGAGTACAGCGGCACCTCGGCCGCCCGGAGGGTGATCCCGGCCGGCGCGTCCGGGCCGGCCTCGGCCCCGCCGCCGAGGGCGATCGTCCTCGCCGCGTCGTCCAGCGACAGCGCCCCGGCCACGCAGGCGGCCGCGACCTCGCCGTGGGCGTGCCCGAGCACGGCGGCGGGTCGTACGCCGAGCGAACGCCACCAGCGGGCCAGCGAGACCGCCACGGCCCACCGGACAGCCGGCGCCACCCCGGGGTCGGCCGGGGTCGGGGCGCCGTCCGCGCCGCGCAGCACTGCGGTGAGTGACCAGTCCACGTGGGGGGCGAGGGCCGCCTCGCAGGCGACGATCGCGGCGGCGAACTCCGGTGCCCGATCGAGCAGCTCGGCGGTCGCGGCGGGCCACGGGTCGCCGTGGCCGGGGAAGACGAGGACCAGGTCGGCGCCGCGCGCCGCGACGCCGGTGACGGCGGTGGCCTCGCCGAGGTGGAACGACTCCAGGGCCCGCGCCAGGCCGACGGTGTCGCGGCCGAGGACGACGGCGCGGTGCGCGAACGCGGCCCGGGTGGTGACCAGGGCGTGCGCGACGTCGGCCGGCGCCAGCTCCGGGTGTGCCGCCAGGTGCGCGCCCAGCCGGGCCGCCTGGTCGCGCAGCGCCGGGGCGTCCACGGCGGAGAGCAGCAGGGGTACGACGCCGGCGCGCGGCCGGTCGGCGGACGGCGCGTCGACCGCCTCGGCGGGCGGCTGCTCGATGATCACGTGCGCGTTGGTGCCGGAGATCCCGAACGACGACACCGCCGCCCGACGCGGCCGGTCCACCGCCGGCCACGGGGTGGGCTCGGTGGTGAGAGCGACCGCCCCGGCCGTCCAGTCGACGTGCGGCGACGCCTCGTCCACGTGCAGCGTCGCCGGGACGAGGCCGTGGCGCATCGCCATGACCATCTTGATCACACCAGCCACACCCGCGGCGGCCTGCGTGTGACCGATGTTCGACTTCACCGACCCCAACAGCAGCGGCCGGTCCTGCGGACGGTCCTGCCCGTACGTGGCCAGCAGGGCCTGCGCCTCGATCGGGTCGCCGAGGGTGGTACCCGTGCCGTGCGCCTCGACGGCGTCCACGTCGGCCGGGGTCAGGCGGGCGTTGGCGAGGGCCTGGTGGATCACCCGCTGCTGCGACGGACCGTTCGGCGCGGTCAGCCCGTTCGAGGCGCCGTCCTGGTTGACGGCCGTGCCGCGCAGGACGGCATGGATGCGCCGGCCTTCGCGCTGGGCGTCGGAGAGCCGCTGCACGAGGAGCACGCCGACGCCCTCGGACCAGCCGGTCCCGTCGGCCGACGCGGCGAACGACTTGCAGCGGCCGTCGGCCGACAACCCGCGCTGCCGCGAGAACTCGATGAACGTCCCCGGCGTCGCCATCACCGTCACGCCACCGGCCAGCGCCAGATCGCACTCGCCGCTGCGCAGCGCCTGCGCGGCGAGGTGCAGCGCCACCAGCGACGACGAGCACGCCGTGTCGACGGTGACCGCCGGGCCTTCGAGGCCGAACGTGTAGGCGACCCGGCCGGACAGCACGCTGCCGGAGTTGCCGGTGCCGACGTAGCCCTCGACCTCGTCGGCAAGCTCCATCAGCTGGGAGGCGTAGTCGTGGTACATCACGCCGGCGAAGACACCGGTCCGGCTGCCCCGCAGCCGCTGCGGATCCAGCCCCGCCGACTCGAACGACTCCCACGACGCCTCCAGCAGCAACCGCTGCTGCGGGTCCATGGCGAGGGCCTCGCGGGGCGAGATCCCGAAGAAGCCCGGGTCGAACGCGCCGGCGTCGTACAGGAAGCCGCCGTGCCGGGTGTACGACGTGCCGGGGTGGTCGGGGTCGGGGTCGAACAGGCTCTCCAGGTCCCACCCGCGGTCGGTGGGGAACTCCCCGATCCCCTCACCGCCGGCGGCCAGCAGCGCCCACAGCTGGTCGGGCGTCTCGACGCCGCCCGGGTAGCGGCAGGCCATCCCGACGATGGCGAGCGGCTCGTCGACCCGGGTCGTGGTCCGCGCGCCCGGCGCGGCGGGACCGCCGGCGGCGCCGGCCAGTTCGGCGTGCACGTGGGCGGCGAGCGCCTGGGGCGTCGGGTAGTCGAAGACCAGCGTCGAGGGCAGCCGCAGGCCGGTGGCCGCGTTCACGCGGTTGCGCAGGTCGACGGCGGTCAGCGAGTCGAAGCCCAACTCGCGGAACGCCCGGTCGGCCGGCACGGCTTCCGCGCCGCCGTGCCCGAGCACCTGCGCGACGAGGCCGCGTACGAGCACGTCGAGCTGGGCGCGCGCCTCGTCGGCGCTCAGGCCGCCGATGCGGGTCGCCCAGGTGGTGCCCTGTCCCGCCTGGCGGCGGGTCGTGGTCGTGCCGACCAGGCTGCGGAGCATCGGCGGCACCAGGCCGGCCCCGGCGGCGGCCCGGAGGGCGGCCAGGTCGATCACGGCGGGCACCAGGGCCGGCCGGTCGGCGGCCAGGGCGGCGTCGAACAGCCGCAGCCCGGTCTCGGCGCTCATCGCGGTGACGCCGCCCCGGGTCGATCGCGCCCGGTCCGCGTCGTCGAGGGAGGCGGCCATGCCGTCCGTGTCCCACATGCCCCAGGCGAGGCTGACGGCCGGCAGACCCGACTGCCGCCGGTACGTCGCCAACCCGTCCAGGAAGGCGTTACCCGCCGCGTACGCCGACTGACCCGGCGAACCCAACACACCCGCCACCGACGAGAACACCACGAACAAGTCCAGATCCAGGCCCGCCGTCGCCTCGTGCAACAGCCAACCCGCCGACACCTTCGGCGCCAACACCCCCGCCAGACGCTCCGCCGTCAAACCCTCCACGACACCGTCGTCCAACACACCGGCGGTATGCACCACACCCGCCAGCCGACCCTCGGCACCGATCTCGGCCACCAGACCGAACACCTGGTCCCGGTCCGTCACGTCACAGGCGACCACCCGCACGTCCGCACCCAACCCGGCCAGCCGCTCCGACAACTCACCCGCACCCGCAGCCTCCAGGCCACGCCGCGACACCAGCACCAGAGAGCGCACGCCGTGCACACACACCAGGTGCTCCGCGACCAACGCACCCAACGCGCCCGTGCCACCGGTCACCAACACCACGCCGTCACCCACGACCGGCGCCTCCGCCGACGACGGAGCGACCGCGCGCACCAGACGCGGCACGAACACCCCACCCGAGCGCACCGCGACCTGACCACCGAACGCCACCGGCTCGTCGGCCACGGTGGTCAGCACACCCAGCAGCCCGGCATCCACGTCGCCCGCCACGTCCGCCAGGACGATCCGGCCCGGATGCTCCGACTGCGCCGAACGCAGCAGGCCCCACACCGCCGCGCCCGCCAGATCGGTGACCCGGTCTCCGTTCCCGACCGACACCGCGCCCCGGGTCACCACCACCAACCGCGAGTCCGCCAGCGCGTCGGCCGCCAGCCAGGACCGCACCGTCGCCAGCACGGCCGTGGTCGCCGCGCGTACCGCCTCGGGGTCGTTGCCGCGTCCGGCGTCCGGCGCCCCTGCGTGGTCGGCACGCTGCGCGCCGCCCGCCGGCACCAGCAGCAGGCGCGGCGCCGCGCCCGACGATCCGGCGGCCGCCTCGACGTCGGCGTACGCCGGCAGGTCCACGCCGACCGGCGAGCCCACCAGCGCCCACCCGGAGACGTCCCCGGCCGGGCTGACCTCCTGGGCCTGCCAGGCGACCTCGAACAGCGAGCGGGCCGACGCGTCCGGGGATGACGACACCCCGGTCAGCTCCCGCAGCGCCAGGGAGTCGACCGACACCACTGCCGCACCCGACTCGTCGCACGCGACCAGGCGCACCGCAGAACCCGTACGCGACAGCCGCACCCGCAACACCCGCGCACCCGAGGCGTACACCTGCACACCCTCGAACGCGAACGGCACCCGCGGCCCACCCGACTGCTCGGAGCCGGGCAGCAGCCCGATCGGATGCAGGGCGGCGTCCAGCAGCGCCGGGTGCACCCCGAACCCTGCCGCGTCACCGGCGACCTCGTCGGGCAACGCCACCTCGGCGAACACCTCGTCGCCACCGGCCGTCCACACCCGGCGCAGCCCCCGGAACACCGGCCCGTACGCCAGGCCGTGTTCGGCCAGCGCCGGGTACCAGCCCGTGACGTCCACCTCGGACGCCCCGGCCGGCGGCCACTCCCCCACACCCGGCTCGTCGGCCGACGCCGGCTCCAGCACACCCTCCGCGTGCCGCACCCACTCCGGGTCGACGGCCTCCTCCGGCTGCGAGTGCACGGTCACCGACCGGGTGCCCGCCTCGTCGGCAGCGCCCACACGCACCTGCACCCGCACCGCACCCGCCGACGGCAGCACCAGCGGCGCCGCCACGGTCAACTCCCGCACCCGCGACGCACCCACCTCGTCGCCCGCCCGCACCGCCAACTCCACCAGGGCCGCGCCCGGCACGATGACCACGCCGGAGACGGCGTGGTCGGCGAGCCACGCGTGCGTCGACGTGGACAGGCGGCCGGTCAGCACCACCATGTCCTCGCCGGCCACGGAGACGGCAGCGCCGAGCAGCGGGTGCCCGGCCGCCCCGAGGCCCGCCCCGGAGACGTCCGTCCAGCGGCCCGCCGGCTCCAGCCAGTACCGCTGGTGCTGGAAGGCGTACGTCGGCAGGTCCAGGTGCCGGCCGCCGGCCCGGCCGAGCAGGTCCGCCCAGCCGACGGTCACGCCGTGCACGTGCAGCGACGCGAGGGCCTCCAGGAGGGCCTGCGGCTCGGGTCGGTCGTGGCGCGACGCCGGCACCAGCAGGGGCGCCGGTTCGTCGTCCGCGCGCTCGGCGAGGCAGTTCTGCGCCATGGCGGTCAGGACGCCGTTCGGCCCCACCTCCAGGTAGGTGTCGACCTCCTCGGCGCGCAGGCAGTCGACGGCGTCGGCGAAGCGCACGGTGCCGCGTACGTGGCGCACCCAGTAGCCCGGGTCGCAGAGCTGGTCGGCGTCCGCGACGCGGCCGGTCAGGTTCGACACGACCGGGATCGTCGGCGGCCGGAACGTCAGCCGCCCGGCGACGGCCGCGAACTCGGCCAGCATCGGGTCCATCCGGGCGCTGTGGAAGGCGTGGCTGACCCGCAGCCGGCGGGTCTGCACGCCCCGCTCCGACCACACCCGCTGCACCTCGTCGAGGGCCTCGACGTCGCCCGCGACCACCACGGCGGCGGGGCCGTTCACGGCGGCCACGTCCAGCCGGCCGGGCAGCCCGGCGAGGGACGCGGCGACGGCGGCCTCGTCGGCGGCCACGGCGAGCATGCCGCCGCCGTCCGGCAGGGCCTGCATGAGCCGGCCGCGCGCGGCGACCAACGCGCACGCGTCGGCCAGGGAGAGCACCCCCGCCACGTGTGCCGCCGCGATCTCGCCGATGGAGTGCCCGGCCACCAGGTCCGGCACCACCCCGAACGACTCGACCAGGCGGAACAGGGCCACCTCGACGGCGAACAGCCCCGCCTGGGTGAACACCGTCTGGTCCAGCAGCTCCGCCTCGGGCGTACCCGCCCCGGCGAACAGCACCTCGCGCAACGCGCGCGGCAGCAACGGGTCCAGGTGTCCGCAGGTCTCGTCGAGGGCGGCGGCGAAGGCCGGGAAGGCCGCGTACAACTCGCGGCCCATGCCGGCGCGCTGCGCACCCTGGCCGGAGAAGAGGAAGGCCACCCGGCCGCGCGGGGCCGACGCCGCGGTGGTGACGGTGCCGGTCGGCTCGCCGGCGGCGAGGGCCCGCAGCCCGGCGAGCAGGTCGTCCGCGTCGCCGGCCAGGACGACCGCGCGGTGTTCGAGCCCCGCGCGGTTGACCGAGGAGACCGCGACGTCCACCGGACGCAGGGACTCGACGCGGGCGAGGTGGTCGGCCCAGCGGCCGGCCTGCCCGGCGAGCGCCTCGGGCGTACGGGCGGAGAGGAACACCGGGGCGAGCGGGAGCGTGACCGGCGCGTCGGCAACGGGCGGTGCCTCGTCGGTGGACGGGGCGTCGTCGACGGGCGCCTCCTCCAGGATGACGTGTGCGTTCGTACCGCTGATGCCGAAGGACGACACGGCGGCCCGGCGCGGCCGGTCGGTGGCCGACCACGCCCGCGCCTCGGTCAGCAGCGAGACCTGTCCGGCGGACCAGTCGATGTGCGGGGACGGCTCGTCGACGTGCAGGGTGGCGGGCATGGTGCGGTGCCGGATCGCCTCGATCATCTTGATCAGACCGGCGGCGCCGGCGGCGGCCTGGGTGTGGCCCAGGTTCGACTTGACCGAGCCCAGCCAGAGCGGCCCGCCGTCGCCCCGGTCCTGCCCGTAGGTGGCCAGCAGCGCCTGCGCCTCGATGGGGTCGCCGAGGGTGGTGCCGGTGCCGTGCGCCTCGACCACGTCGACGTCGGCCGGCGAGAGCCGGGCGTTCGCGAGGGCCTGCCGGATGACCCGCTCCTGCGACGGGCCGTTCGGGGCGGTGAGCCCGCTGCTGGCGCCGTCCTGGTTGACGGCGCTGCCCCGGACCACGGCGAGGATGCGCCGGCCGTCGCGGCGGGCGTCGGAGAGCCGCTGCAACAGCAGCACCCCGACGCCCTCGGACCAGCCGGTGCCGTCGGCGGCGGCGGCGAACGACTTGCACCGGCCGTCCGAGGCCAGGCCCCGCTGGCGGGAGAAGTCGGCGAAGGTGCCGGGGGTGGACATGACCGTGACGCCGCCGGCGAGCGCGAAGTCGCAGTCCCGCTGGCGCAGCGCCTGCGTGGCCAGGTGCACGGCGACCAGCGACGACGAGCACGCCGTGTCCACCGTGACGGCCGGGCCCTCCAGCCCGAAGGTGTACGCCACCCGCCCCGACACGACGCTGCCGGAGTTGCCGGTGCCGATGTAGCCCTCGACGCCGTCGGGCAGGTCCAGCACCCGCGACGCGTAGTCGTGGTACATCACCCCGGCGAACACGCCGGTCCGGCTGCCGCGCAGCCGCTGCGGGTCGATGCCGGCGTGTTCGAACGCCTCCCAGGACGTCTCCAGCAGCAGCCGCTGGTGCGGGTCCATCGCCAGCGCCTCGCGGGGGCTGATGCCGAAGAAGCCCGGGTCGAACTGCGGCGCGTCGTAGAGGAAGCCGCCCTGGCTGCTCGTCGACGTGCCCGGGTTGTCCGGGTCGACGTTGAAGAGCCGCTCCAGGTCCCAGCCCCGGTCGGTCGGGAAGTCGCCCACGCCGTCGCCGCCCCGGTCGACGAGGTCCCACAGCTCGGCCGGGCTGGACACCCCGCCCGGGAACCGGCACGCCATGCCGATGACGGCCATCGGCTCGCGGTCCTTGGCCTCCACCTCGCGTACCCGCCGGCGCGCGTCGCGCAGGTCGGCAGTGGCACGCCGGAGGTAGTCGAGGAACTCTGCCTCAGTGGGCATCGGGCCACTCCGTATCGGGGTTCGAGGTGTGCGACATGCCGGATCAGGCCGAGCCGAACTCTTCGTCCAGCAGGCTGAAGATCTCTTCGGCGGAGGCCGACTCGAGGCTGGCGCCCTCGTCGGCGGCGGAGTCCGCACCGGACTCGGTGTAGGTCCACAGGGAGAGCAGTTCGCGCAGCCGGGCGCCGACGGCGGCCCGGTCGGTGTCACCGGTGGCGACCGCGCGCATGGCGTGCTCCAGCTTGTTGAGCTCGCCGAGCACCGTCAGCGCGGACGTGCTCCGCTCCGCCAGCAGCGCGCCCCGCAGGTACTCGACCAGCGCGGCCGTGGTCGGCCGGTCGTAGATCAGCGTGGACGGCAGCCGCAAACCGGTGGCCGCGTTGAGCCGGTTGCGGAACTCGACGGCGGTCAGCGAGTCGAAGCCCAGCTCGACGAAGCCGCGCTCGGCGTCGATCGAGCGGATCGACGCGTAGCCGAGGACGGCGGCGGCGTGGGTGCGGACCAGGTCGGAGAGCACCTGGTCGCGGTCGGCCTCCGCCGTGGCGGCGAGGGTCTCCCGCAGCGCCTCGGCGGGGTCGCGCTCGGCGGCCCGGGCCGCGCCGGTCGCCGCCGGGCGGACCAGCGACCGCAGCACCGGCGGCACCGCCGCCGGCCCGTGCCGGCCGATCAGCGCGAGGTCCAGGTTGACCGGTACGACCACCGGCTCGGCGAAGCGCAGGGCCTCGCTGAACAGGTCCATGCCCTCCTCGGCGCCGAGCGGGACGAAGCCGCCCCGGTTCATCCGGGCCTCGTCGACGTGCCCGGTCTGCCCGTCGCCGGTGTCGTTGACCCACGGGCCCCAGGCCAGCGAGAGCGCCGGGAGTCCCCGGTCGCGCCGGTGCTGGGCGAGGGCGTCGAGGAAGCAGTTCGCCGCCGCGTGGTTGGCCTGACCGGGGCCGCCGAAGAGGCCGGCCGCCGAGGAGAAGAGCACGAACGCGGCCAGGTCCAGCTTCTCGGTCAGCTCGTGCAGGTGCCAGGCCGCGTCGACCTTGGGGCGCAGCACGGTGTCGAAGCGGTCCGGGGTGAGCGCGGGCAGGACGCCGTCGTCGAGCACCCCGGCCGCGTGCACCACGCCGGTCAGCGGCAGGTCGGCGGGGAGCTGGTCGACCAGCAGGGCGAGCGCGTCGCGGTCGGTGACGTCGCAGGCGACCACCCGGGCGGTGGCGCCCAGCTCGGCCAGCTCGTCGACCAGCGCGGCGACGCCCGGGGCGTCCGCCCCGCTGCGGCTGACCAGCAGCAGGTGCCGTACGTCGTGCCGGGTCACCAGCCGCCGCGCCACGAGCCGCCCGAGCAGGCCGGTCGCCCCGGTCACCAGGACGGTGCCGGCGGCCAGGTCGGGGCCGGGCGCCTCGGCCGGGGGCGGCCCGAGCCGGGTCAGTCGGGGCACCCGGAGCTGGCCGGCGCGTACGGCGAGCTGGGGTTCGCCGGCGGCCAGGGCCGCCGGCAGCAGCGCGGCGGCCGAAGCGTCGTCGTCGACGTCGAGGAGCACGATCCGGTCGGGGTTCTCCGACTGGGCGGAGCGCAGCAGTCCCCAGGCGGTGGCCGCCGGTACGTCGGCGATCCGCTCGTCCGGGTCGACCCGCACCGCGCCGCGCGTGACGACCACCAGCCGGGCGGCGGTGAGGGCCTCCTCGGCGAGCCACTGCTGGGCCAGCGCGAGCATCCGGTGGGCGACGCGGTGCGCCTGGGCGGCGGGGTGCGGCTCGTCGGCGGCCGGTCCGGCGCAGGTCACCACCACCGCGTCGGGCGCGGCGGCACCGGCGCGCACGTCGGCGACCAGCGCGGACAGGTCCGGGTGCCGGTCGGTGCCGGGCCAGTCGTCGCCGAGGACGACGAGCCGGGGGGTGCCGTCGGCGCGGCCGGCGGCGGGGGCGACCCAGTCGAGGCGGTGCAGGGACCGGCTGGCCGAGCGGCGGGCGGCGCTGAGCTGCTCGCCGGAGATGGGCCGCAGGACCAGGCCGTCGACGGAGGCGACCGGGGTGGCGCCGGTGTCGGTGATGGTCAGGGCCACGGACCCGGCGTCGGTGGCGCGCAGCCGGATCCGCAGCTCGCGGGCGCGGGTGGGCCGGATGGTGACGCCCGACCAGGTGAACGGCAGGCCCGGGCGGATGTCGGGGCCGCCGTCGGTGGCCGGCGCGCCGCCGTCCGCGGTGGCGTCGGCCGTGGCACTGGCGCCGATGGCGTGCAGCGCCGCGTCCATCAGGGCCGGGTGCACCGAGAAGGCCGTGGTGTCGGTGGACGCGTCGGCGTCGAGGGCGACCTCGGCGAGGATGTCCGGGCCCGAGCGCCACGCGGCGCGCAGCGCGCGGAAGGCGGGGCCGTAGTGGTAGCCCTGGGCGGCGAGCCGGGCGTAGAGCCCGTCGAGGGCGATCGGCTCGGCGTCGGCGGGCGGCCACACGGCGGCCGGAGCGGGGTCCGGGTCGACGGTGTCGGCGAGCTGGCCGGAGGCGTGCCGCTGCCAGGCCCGGGCGCCGTCGGGCCCGGTGTCGTCGTCGCGCCGGGTGTGGATGGCGACGGGCCGGTGGCCGGTCTCGTCCGGCGGGCCGACGCGGACCCGCAGGTCGATGCCGCCCTCGGTGGGGATCGCCAGCGGCGCCTCCAGGTTCAGCTCGGCGACCGTCGCCGCGCCGGCCTGCCGGCCGGTCCAGGAGGCCAGCTCCACCAGGGCCGTCCCGGGCAGCAGCACCGTGCCCAGCACGGCGTGGTCGGCGAGCCACGGGTGGGTGGTGAGGGTGATCCGGCCGGTGAACAGCAGGCCCTCGTCGCCGGGCAGGTCGGCCACCGCGCTGAGCAGCGGGTGGTCGACCACGTCGAGGCCGACGGCGGGCAGGACGGAGCGGTGCGCGCCGGTGCGCTCCAGCCAGTAGCGGTGCCGGTCGAAGGCGTACGTGGGCAGGTCGACCGGCTCGGCCTCGGGCAGCAGCCGGCGGTGCTCCACCGCCAGGCCGAGGGTGTACGCGGTGGCGAGGCCGGTCAGCAGCCGGGTGGCGGCGTCGTCCGGCCCGTCGAGGGTGTCCAGGACGTGGCCGGTGGTGCCGGTCGCGTCGAGCACGGCGGCGACCCGGGCGGCCAGCGCCGGTGTCGGCGAGACCTCCACGAAGGTCACGTGTCCGGCCGCCACGGCGGCGCGCAGGGCGGCGTCGAGCCGCTCCGTTCCCGCGTCCCCGCCGGCGGCCGACGGAGCACCGGTCCCGAGCGCGGCCCAGTGGTCCGGACCGAGGCCGGCCGGGTCGGCCCAGTCCCCGGTGACGGTGGATGCCAGCCGGGCGGTCCCGGGCTGCGGCGCGATGCCGGCCAGGGCGGCGCGGAGGCCGTCGTGGTCCAGGTCGCCGGCGGCGGCGCGGGCCCGCAGCGCCACCGTGCGGGCCGCGTCGGACAGGGTCAGCAGGCCCGCGACGTGGGCGGCCACGACCTCGCCGTCGCCGTCGCCGACGACCGCCGTCGGGGTGAGCCCGGCGTGCCGCCAGACGGCGGCGAGCGCCACGCCGACGGCGAACAGGACGGGCCGGGCCAGCTCCGGCCGGCCGGCCCAGGAGGGGTCGGTGCCGGTGAGCAGGGCGGTCGGGTCGACGTCCACCCAGGGGGCGAGGGCCTGCCGGCACTCGGCGAGGGCGTCGTCGAAGACCGGGCAGCGGCCCACCAGGTCGGCTGCCGCGCCCGCCGGGGCGGCGGCCGGGAAGACGAACACCGGGCCCGCGCCGTGGTTGGCGACGGTGCCGGTCACCACGTTGCCGGCCGGGGTGCCGGCCGCGAGGGCGTCCAGGCCGGCCAGCAGCTCGCCGGGGGTGGCGCCGAGCACCACGGCACGCCGGTCGAACGCCGAGCGGGTCGCGGCGAGCGACCAGCCGACCGCCGCCGGGGCGAGGCCGGGGTGCGCGCGCAGGTGCCGGGCCAGCCGGGACGCCTGCGCGGCCAGGGCGGAGGCCGAGCGGGCCGAGACCGGCCAGACCACCGCGTCGGCGGCCAGCAGCCCGGCGGCCGGGGCGGGGGTCGGCTCGGCGTCACCGGCGGCGTCGGTGTCGACGGCCTGCTCGACGACCACGTGGGCGTTGGTGCCGGAGATCCCGAACGAGGAGACCGCCGCCCGGCGGGGCCGGTCGACCGCCGGCCACGGCCGGGACCGGGTCACCAGCTCCACGTCGCCGGCCGACCAGTCGATGTGCGGCGACGGGGTGTCCACGTGCAGCGTCGCCGGGACGGTGCCCTCCCGCATCGCCAGGATCATCTTGATCACGCCGGCCACGCCGGCGGCGGCCTGCGCGTGGCCCATGTTCGACTTGACCGAGCCCAGCAGCAGCGGGCCCGCGTCGCCCCGGTCCTGCCCGTACGTCGCCAGCAGCGCCTGCGCCTCGATGGGGTCGCCGAGGACGGTGCCGGTGCCGTGCGCCTCGACGACGTCCACGTCCGTGGTCGTCAGCCGGGCGCTGGCGAGCGCCTGCCGGATCACCCGCTGCTGGGAGGGGCCGTTGGGGGCGGTCAGGCCGTTGGACGCGCCGTCGGAGTTGACGGCGGAGCCGCGTACCACGGCGAGGATGCGGCGGCCCTGCCGCCGGGCGTCGGAGAGCCGCTGCACGAGCAGCATGCCGACGCCCTCGGACCAGCCGGTGCCGTCCGCCGTGGCGGCGAAGGACTTGCACCGCCCGTCGGAGGCCAGGCCGCCCTGGCGGGAGAACTCCTGGAACGCCGTCGGGGTGGCCATCACGGCCACGCCGCCGGCCAGCGCCAGGTCGCACTCGCCGCGCCGCAGCGCCGCCCCGGCGAGGTGCAGCGCCACCAGGGACGAGGAGCAGGCGGTGTCGACGGTGACGGCCGGTCCCTCCAGCCCGAGGGCGTACGCGACCCGGCCGGAGATGACGCTGTGCGCGGCGCCGGTCATCAGGTAGCCCTCGACGCCCTCGGGGACCTCGGTGAGCCCGGTGCCGTAGCCGGAGGTGGAGGCGCCCACGAAGACGCCCGTACGGGTGCCGCGCAGCGTCGCCGGGTCCAGCCCGGCCCGCTCCAGCGCCTCCCAGGACGTCTCGAGGGTGAGCCGCTGCTGCGGGTCCATGGCGAGGGCCTCGCGGGGCGAGATCTCGAAGAACGCGGGGTCGAAGTCCGCCACGTCGTAGAGGAAGCCGCCCGCCGGCGGGTGCGTCCCCTCCGCCGGTTCGGGGATCTCCCAGCCCCGGTCGGTGGGGAACGGCGAGATGGCGTCCACGCCGTCGGCGACCAGCCGCCAGAACGCCTCCGGCCCGTCGACGCCCCCGGGGTAGCGGCAGGCCATGCCGACGATCGCGACGGGCTCGTCGGCGTCGACGACGACGGCCTGCGGCGCGTCGGCGGGGGCGGCGCCGGAGACCAGCTCGCGCAGGTGCGCGGCCAGCTCGGCGGGGGTCGGGTAGTCGAAGACCAGCGTGGTGGGCAGCCGCAGGCCGGTGGCCGTGTTCAGCCGTCCCCGGAAGTCCACGGCGGTCAACGAGTCGAAGCCGAGGTCCTTGAACGGGCGGCCGCGCAGCTCGTCGGGGGTGGCGTGGCCCAGCACCGCGGCGGTCTGCTCGTTGACCAGCCGCAGCAGCTCCCGCTCCTGCTCCGCCGCGGGCAGCGTCGCGAGGTGGCGCAGCGGCGCGGCGACTCCGCCCGTGGGCGTGGCGGCCTCCTCCTCCTGCGCGACGATCGCCCGCACCTGCGGCAGGCCACCCAGGAAGGGGCTGGGCCGGGCCACGGTGAACGCGGGGTGGAACCGGCTCCAGTCGACGTCGGCGACGGTCACGCAGGGCGTCGGGCGACGCAGCGCCCGGTCGAGGGCGACGAGGGCCTTCTCCGGGTCGACGGGCGGCAGGCCCATCCGGTTGAGCTGCTCGGTGGCCACGTTCTCGGCGGCCATGCCGTGCGCGCCGCCCCAGGCCGTCCAGGAGACGGCGGTGGCCGGCAGGCCCCGGTCGCGCCGGTTGACGGCGAGGGCGTCCAGCAGGGAGTTGCCGGCGCCGTAGGCGCACTGCCCGGCGCTGCCCCACACGCCGGAGATGGAGGAGAACATGACGAACGCGCCCAGCTCGCGGTCGGCGAGGCACGCGTCGAGGTGCAGGGCGCCGAGCACCTTGCCCGCGACGACGTGGGAGAACTCGTCGAGGGTGGTGTCGGTCAGCGGGGTGAGCTGGTCGGTGCCGGCGGCGTGCACGACCGCGGTCAGGTCGGGCAGCGACCCGACCAGCTCCGCCACGGACCGCCGGTCGGTGACGTCGCAGGTGGCGGCGGTGACCCGCCCGTCGGCGCCGTACGCATCGAGCAGGTCCGCCACGGCCGGGGCGGCGGCGCCCCGGCGGCTGGCCAGGACCACCCGCCCGACGCCGCGGTCGAGCAGCCAGCGGGTGACGTGACCGCCGAGGGCGCCGGTGCCGCCGGTGACCAGGACGGTGCCGGAGCACCAGTCGCCGGCGGACGGCTCGTCCGCCGCCGGCGGGGCCGGGGTGAGCCGCCGGGCCCAGGTCCCGCCGGGTCGCACGGCCACCTGGTCCTCGCCGCCGTGGCCGGTGAGGACGGCGGCGAGCCGCCGGGTGGTGGCGTCGTCGACGGTGGCCGGCAGGTCGACCAGGCCGCCCCAGCGGTGCGGTTGCTCGACGGCCGCGGCGCGGCCGAGGCCCCAGACCTCGGTCTGCAAGGGGTGCGCGACCCGGTCGCCCGGGGCCGCCGCCACGGCGCCGCTGGTGACGCACCACAGCGGCGCCACCAGGTCGAGGTCGGTCATGGCCTGGACCAGGGCGAGGGTGCCGGCGGCGGCGAGGGTCACGCCGGGGTGCTCGGGCAGCAACCGGTCCTGGCCGGCGACCACGGCGAGCACGCCGTCGATCGGCCGGCCGTCGAGGAGGTCCCGCAGCCGGGCGGCGAGCGCCGCGCGGTCCAGGTCCGCCGCGCCGACGCGCAGCACCAGCGGCTCGGCGTCGCCGAAGATCCCGGCCAGGCCGTCGGCCCACGCCGGCGCGTCGTCGGCGGGCAGCACGACCAACCAGCGACCCGTCGGGGCGTCGGCCTCCTCGACCGGCACGGGCTGCCAGGTGACCTGGTACGACCAGCCGTCCACGAGGGAGCGTTCCCGCCGCGACCGGCGCCAGGAGGCGAGCACGGGCAGGGCCGGCAGCAGCGCCTGGACCTGCTCGTCGTCGTCGCCCAGCTCGCCGCGCAGGGTGTCGGCGTCCGCCTGTTCCAGGGCGGTCCAGAACTCGTCGTCGCCGTCCGAGGAGGCGGTGTCGGGGGCGGCGGGCGGCGGCTCGGGCCAGAAGCGCTGCCGGCGGAAGGCGTACCCGGGCAGCGGCACCCGCGCGGTGTCGGCGCCCGCGTACAGCTGCGCCCAGCCGACCTCGACCCCGCCGACGTGCAGCTCGGCGAGGGCGGTGAGCGCGGACGCGGGCTCGGGGCGGTCGCGGCGCAGCAGCGCCACGGCGGCGGTGTCGTCGTCCGCGCCGGCGGCGGTCAGGACGTCGCGGGCCAGCGCGGTGAGCACCCCGCTGGGGCCGACCTCCAGGAACGTACGCACGCCCAGGGCGCGCAGCTGCTCGACGCCGTCGGCGAACCGGACGGCCTCCCGCACGTGCCGCACCCAGTAGTCGGCGGTGCGGATCTCGTCGGGGTCGGCGAGCGCGCCGGTCAGGTTCGACACGATCGGCAGCGTCGGCGGGTGCAGCTCCAGCCCGCGCACCACGGCGGCGAACTCGGCGAGCATGGGTTCCATCAGCGGGCTGTGGAAGGCGTGGCTGACGCGCAGCGGCCTGGTCCGTACGCCCTGGTCGGCCCAGCGGCGTTCGAGTTCCTCGACGGCGTCGGCCGCGCCGGAGACGACCACGGCGGTGGGCCCGTTGACGGCGGCCACGGCGACCCGGTCCTCGACGCCGGCCAGGGCGGCCCGGACGGCGTCGGCGGGGAGCTGGACGGCCAGCATCGCGCCGCCGGCCGGCAGGGCCTGCATCAGCCGGCCCCGGGCCGCGACGAGCGTGGCGGCGTCGGGCAGCGACAGCACGCCGGCCGCGTGCGCGGCGGACAGCTCGCCGATCGAGTGGCCGAGCAGGACGTCCGGGACGATCCCCCAGCTCTCCAGGAGCCGGAACAGCGCGACCTCGACGGCGAACAGACCGGCCTGGGTGTAGAGGGTCTGGTTGAGCAGCCCGGCGGCCTCGTCGCCCTCGGGCGCGAAGAGCACCGGGGCCAGCGGGCGGGGCAGGTGCCGGTCCAGCTCGGCGCAGACCTCGGCCAGCGCCCGGTCGAAGACGGGGAACGCGGCGGCCAGCTCGCGGCCCATGCCGCTGCGCTGCGCGCCCTGGCCGGAGAAGAGGAACGCGAGCTTGCCGCCGCGCGGGCCGGCGCCGGTGACCAGGCCCGGGGCGTCGCCGCCGGCGGCCAGCGCGCGCAGGCCGGCGGTCAGGTCGGCACGGTCGGCGGCGAGCAGTACGGCGCGGTGCTCGAGGCTGGCCCTGGTGCGCACCGACGACCAGCCGACGTCGGTCAGCCGCAGCTCGGGGCGGCCGTCGAGCCAGTCGGCCCAGCGGGTGCCCTGCGCGGTCAGGGACTCGGCGTCGCGGGCGGAGACCAGCACCGGCACGAGGCCGGCCCCGTCGACGCAGGCGGTGTCAGCGGCGGCCGGCACGGTGCCGGCGTCGGGCGCGGCGGCGGGGGCGTCCGGGGCGTCGGCCGCCGGGGCCGGGTCGGCGGCGGGCGCCTCCTCGATGATCACGTGGGCGTTGGTGCCGCTCATGCCGAAGGAGGAGATGCCCGCGCGGCGGGGCTGCTCCCCGGCGGGCCACGGACGCGGCTCGGTGGCCAGCGCGACCGCGCCGGCCGTCCAGTCCACGTTGGGGGTGGGCTCGTCGACGTGCAGGGTGGCGGGCACGGTGTCGTGCCGCAACGCCATCACCATCTTGATCACGCCGGCCACGCCGGCGGCGGCCTGGGTGTGGCCGATGTTCGACTTTACCGAGCCGAGCCACAGCGGCCGGTCCGCCGGCCGGCCCTGCCCGTACGTCGACAGCAGCGCCTGCGCCTCGATGGGGTCGCCGAGGGTGGTGCCGGTGCCGTGCGCCTCCACGACGTCGACCTGCTCCGGGGCGAGCCGGGCGCTGGCCAGCGCCTGGAGCACGACCCGCTGCTGGGACGGCCCGTTGGGGGCGGTCAGTCCGTTACTCGCGCCGTCCTGGTTGACCGCGCTGCCGCGTACCACCGCGAGGACGGGGTGGCCGTTGCGGCGGGCGTCGGAGAGCCGCTCGACCAGCAGCAGGCCGGCCCCCTCGCCCCAGGCGGTGCCGTCGGCGGCGGCGGCGAACGACTTGACCCGGCCGTCCATGGCCAGGCCCCGCTGCCGGCTGAAGCCGATGAAGGCGGACGGGGTGGACATGACGGTGGCCCCGCCGGCCAGCGCCAGGGTGCACTCGCCCTGCCGCAGCGCCTGGCACGCCAGGTGCAGCGCGACCAGCGACGACGAGCAGGCCGTGTCGACGGTGACGGCGGGTCCCTCGATGCCGAGCGCGTACGAGATCCGGCCGGACACGACGCTGGCCGCGGTGCCGGTGAGGATGTATCCCTCGGTGCCCGGCGGCGGCTGCTGGAGCAGCCCCACGTAGTCCTGGCCGGTGGTGCTGGCGAACACCCCGACCTGGTGGCCGCGCAGCGTCGAGGGGTCGATGCCGGCGTGCTCGAACGCCTCCCACGAGGTCTCCAGCAGCAGCCGCTGCTGGGGGTCCATGGCGAGGGCCTCGCGCGGCGAGATGCCGAAGAACGCGGCGTCGAAGTCGGTGGCGGAGTCGACGAAGCCGCCCTCGGCGACGTACGACGTGCCGGGGTGGTCGGGGTCCGGGTGGAACAGCCGCGCCAGATCCCAGCCACGGTCGGCGGGGAACGCGGAGACGGCGTCGCGGCCGGAGTCGACGAGCTCCCACAGCCGCTCCGGCGAGTCCACCCCGCCCGGGAACCGGCAGGCCATGCCGACGATGGCGATCGGCTCGCGGTTGGCCGCCTCAAGCTCGCCGAGCTTCCTCCTGGTCTGGTGAAGGTCCGCCGTCACCCATTTCAGGTACTCCCGGAGCGTATCTTCAGTCGCCATTGACGCCACCTCTTCGGGTCGGAAAGAAACAGCGACCCAATACCGTCCACAGACGCCACAAGCCGCGAAGATCCAAACCCATTCAGCCGACCACGAATTGCCAGACAAATAGCGTTTAAGCCCCCACCAGGTCTTACGCGCCGGACGAAAGGTAATTGTCGCCGGACGGCGGTCACAACCCCTAGCGTGCCCCTACGGGTGCCCCTAGGCGGCGGGGGCGCAGGCTGCGCCGACCCGCCCTGCGAGCGGTCCGGCGCGGCACCCTCGCGGCCTGCGGCCGGGCGGGTGTCCAGGCCCGCCCGGCCGCAGGTGTCACAACCGTCGACAACGGCCGTACGGCACCATTTCTAGACGCCCGGCAAATTGCCGCCGGGGCCACCCAGCTCGCGGTGGATGAAATCGAAGATCTCGGCGTCGGTGGCGTCGTCGAGGGTCTGCGAGGCCGGTTTCTCCTCGACGGGACCACGCTCGTCGCCCCACCGGGCCACGAACGCCTGGAGCTGCACCAGCAGCTTCTGGCGGGTCAGCCGGTCCGGCGCGTCGGCCGCGAAGACGCCGTCGAGCCGCTCCAGCTCGGCGAGCAGCGGGGCCGCCGCGGTGGCGCCGTCCTCGGCGAGCCGGTCGCGCAGGTGCCGGGCGAGCGCCGCCGGCGTCGGATAGTCGAACACCACGGCGGCGGGCAGCTGGACGCCGGTGGCGGCGCGGAGCCGGTTGCGCAGCTCCACGGCCGTCATCGAGTCGAAGCCGACCTCGCGGAACGCCCGGTCGGGCTCCAGCCCCGCACCCCCGGTGTGGCCGAGTACGGCCGCCGCGAGGCCACCCACCAGGTCGACGAGGACGCCCTCGCGTTCGCCGGGGCTCAGCGGGCGCAGCCGCTCCCGCAGCGCGGCGGCCGCCTCGTCGTCCGCCGGCCGGTGGTCGTCGTCGGCGGGCATCGCCGCGCCCGCCTCGGGGACCCCGGTCAGCAGCGGGCACGGCCGCATCGACGCGAACGTCGGCACGAACCGGTCCCAGCGCACGTCGGCGACCACCAGCGCCGCCTCGCCCCGCAGCGCCTGCCCGAACGCCTCCACGGCCAGCTCCGGGGGCAGGCCCGGCAGGCCCCGCCGGCGCAGTTGCGCCAGCTCGGCCGACTCGGGATCGTCGTGCCACGGGCCCCACGCCACGGCGGTGGCCACCAGTCCGCCGTGCCGTCGGTTCGCCGCGAGCGCGTGCAGCAGCGCGTCACCGGCGGACTGGCCGGCCCGGCCGCCCGCGCCCCACACCCCCGTCGTGGAGGTGCACAGCACGAACGCGTCGAGCGGCCGGTGGGCCAGCTCGTCGGCGTACCGGGGGACGTCGCCGACGGTGGCGGCGAGGTCGGCGGCCAGGCCGGCGAGGGTCAGCTCGCCCAGCGGCACCGAGCCGGTCTCCGCCGGTACGTGCACGAGCGCGGTCACCGGCCGGCTCTCGGCGGCGAGCTGCTCCATCAGGTCGCCGAGCTTGCCCGTGGCCGGCTCGGTCAGCGGAAGCACCTCGGCGCCGTGGCGGCCCAGCCAGTCGGTGGTGTGCCGGGCGAGCGCCCCGGTCCCGCCGGTGAGCAGGACGGTGCCGTTCGGCTGGTAGCCGTCGCCCGTCGCCGGGAGCCCGGTGTCGCGGACCAGCCGCCGGGCGTGCACGCCGGCCTGCCGGACGGCGAGCTGGTCCTCCCCGTCGACGTTGACCAGCGCCGAGACCAGAGCCGCGTACGCCCCCTCGTCGGGGCCCGCCGGCAGGTCGACGACTCCGCCGACGTGCCGGGGGTGCTCCAGGGCGGCGACGAGGCCGAGGCCCCACGTGGTGGCCTGCGTCGGGTGCACGACCGGTTCGTCGTCCACGGCGACGGCGCCGGTGGTCGCCAGCCACAGCGGCACGGCCGGGCCGGAGCGGCCGGTGTGCGCCTGCACGAGCAGCAGGTTCGCCGCCAGGCCGGTCGGCAGCGCGGTCTGCTCCGGGTGCGGCGCCTCGTCCAGCGCCAGCAGGGACAGCAGCGCCGTCGGCTGGTACGCGGCGGCGAGCCGGTCGAGGTCGGCGGCCAGGCCGTCGCGGGTGGCGGTGGCCGGGTCGACGGTCAGCAGGTGCACCGCCGCGGCACCGGCCGTGAGGGCGGCGAGCACCCGGTCGGTGACCTGGTGCGGCGGGGCCACCACCAGCCACGTGCCGGGGTCGGCGCCGGTCAGCGCCCGGCGTTCCCAGGTGATCCGGTACCGCCAGCCGGCCAGGGTGCCGTCGAGGCGCTGGCGGCGCCGCCACGACTCCAGTTCCGGCAGCAGCTCGCGCAGCGGCTGGTCCGGGTCGAGGCCGAGGCGGCCCAGGTCGCCGTCGGTGACGGCCCGCCAGAACGCGTCGTCGACCGGGTCGGCGGTCGGCGCCGCGTCGAGGGTCGGCCAGTAGCGCTGCGGCCGGAACGCGTACGTCGGCAGCTCGGGCAGCCGGCGGGGGTCCGGACGGGGGCCGGCCAGCACGGCGAGCACCGCCGACCAGTCGACGTCGCGTCCGGTGCCGTCCACGACGGCCAGCGCGGAGAGCAGGGCGGTCGGCTCGTCGGCGCCGGCGCGCAGCGCCGCCACGGCCGTGCCGCCGTCGTCGGGCAGCAGTCCGGCGGTCATCGCGGTCAGCACCGCCTGCGGGCCGAGTTCCAGGAAGGTCTCCACGCCCGCGTCGCGCAGCGCGGCGATCCCGTCGGCGTACCGGACGGCCTCGCGCACGTGGCGCACCCAGTAGTCGGGCGTACGGATCTCGGCGGGCTCGGCGAGCCGCCCGGTCAGGTTCGACACGATCGGCAGCAGCGGCGCGGCGAACGTCAGCCCGTCGAGGACGGTCCGGAACTCGGCCAGCATCGGCTCCATCAGCGGGCTGTGGAACGCGTGGCTGACCCGCAGTCGCCGGGTGCGTACGCCGCGCTCCTGCCAGAGCCGCTCCAACCCGTCGAGGGCGTCGACGGCTCCGGCGAGCACCACGGCGGTGGGGCCGTTGACGGCGGCGACGCCGACCCGGTCGGTCAGCCCGGCGAGGGACTCGGCCACCGCCGCCTCGTCGGCGGCGACGGCGAGCATCCCGCCACCGGCGGGCAGGGCCTGCATGAGCCGGCCCCGGGCGGCCACCAGCGTGGCGGCGTCCGCGAGGGACAACACCCCGGCGACGTGCGCGGCGGTGATCTCGCCGATCGAGTGCCCGGCGACGTGCCCGGGCACCACGCCGAACGACTCGACCAGCCGGAACAGGGCCACCTCAAGCGCGAACAGCCCCGCCTGGGTGAACACCGTCTCGTCGAGCAGCGTCGCCTCGGCGCTGCCGTCGGCCGCGAACAGCACCGGCTTCAGCGGCTGCGGCAGCTGGTGGTCCAGCGCCGCGCAGACCTCGTCGAGGGCCGCCGCGAACACGGGGAACGTGTCGTACAGCTGCCGGCCGGCGCCGGGACGCTGGGCGCCCTGGCCGGAGAAGAGGACCGCGAGGCCGCCTCCGTGCCGTCGGGCGGTGACCAGCGCGGGGTGGTCCTCCCCGCCGGCCAGGGCCCGCAGGGCGGCCAGCCGGGTCGCCCGGTCGGCGGCGACCACGGTGGCCCGCCGGCCGAGGTGGGCCCGGCCGCCGGCGAGCGTCCAGGCGACGAGGTCGGCGGGGTCGTCGCCGGTCGCGAGCCGGTCGGCCAGCCGGCCGGCCTGCGCGCGCAGCGCGGGCAGGTCGGCGGCGGAGACCGGCCACGGCAGGGCCACGGCGCGCTGGTCGCGTGGTGCTTCGCCGTGCCCGACGGTCGCTCCGGGTCCTTCCCCGTCGGCGGCGACCGGTGCCGGCTGCGGGGCCTCTTCGATGATCACGTGGGCGTTGGTGCCGCTGATCCCGAACGAGGAGACGCCGGCCCGGCGCGGCCCGTCCGTGACGGTCCACGGTCGTGCCTCGGTGAGCAGCGCCAGCGTGCCGGACGTCCAGTCGACGTGCGGGGTCGGCGCGTCCACGTGCAGGGTCGCGGGCAGCACCCCGTGTTGCAGGGCCAGCACCATCTTCATCAGGCTCGCCGCGCCCGCCGCCGCCTGGGTGTGGCCGATGTTCGACTTGACCGACCCGAGCCACAGCGGCCGGTCGGCGGGGCGCTCCCTGCCGTACGTGGCCAGCAGCGCCTGCGCCTCGATCGGGTCGCCGAGGGTGGTGCCGGTGCCGTGCGCCTCGACGACGTCCACGTCGCCGGGGGTCAGGCCGGCGTTGTCCAGCGCCTGCCGGATGACCCGCTGCTGCGCGGGCCCGTTCGGCGCGGTGAGGCCGTTGCTCGCGCCGTCCTGGTTGACGGCGCTGCCCCGTACGACGGCGAGGATCCGGTTGCCGTCGCGCTGGGCGTCGGAGAGCCGCTGGAGCAGCAGGACGCCGACGCCCTCGCCCCAGCCGGTGCCGTCGGCGGCCTCGGCGAACGCCTTGACCCGCCCGTCGGCGGCCAGGCCGCGCTGCCGGGAGAACTCCAGGAACGCGCCCGGGGTCGACATCACCGTGACGCCGCCGGCCAGCGCGAGGTCGCACTCGCCGCTGCGCAGCGCCTGTGCGGCCAGGTGCAGCGCGACCAGCGACGACGAGCAGGCCGTGTCGACGGTGACGGCGGGGCCGTGCAGCCCGAACGAGTACGCCAGGCGGCCGGAGACCACCGATGCCCCGTTGCCGGTCGCCTGGTAGCCCTCCACCTGGGACCGGGCACCCAGCAGCAGCGTGGCGTAGTCCTGCCCGTTGGTGCCCATGAAGACGCCGGTGGCGGAGCCGCGTACCCGGTGCGGGTCGATGCCGGCGCGTTCGAAGACCTCCCAGGTGGTGTGCAGCAGCAGCCGCTGCTGCGGGTCCATGGCGAGGGCCTCGCGCGGGTTGATGCCGAAGAACGCGGCGTCGAAGCCGGCCACGTCGTGCAGGAAGCCGCCGCTGCGGGTGTAGCTGGTGCCGACCCTCTCCGGGTCGCTGTCGAACAGGGCGTCGAGGTCCCAGCCCCGGTCGGTGGGCATCGGCGTCACCGCGTCCACCCCGTCGGCGAGCAGCCGCCACAGCTCCTGCGGCGACGACACCCCGCCGGGGAACCGGCAGGCCATGGAGACGATCGCGATCGGCTCGTCCGCCGGCGGCCGGGCCGGGGCCACGCCGCCGGTGGCGGGGCCGCCGTCCGCGCCGACGACGATTTCGGTACGCAGGAAGCGGGCCAGTTCCGCCGCCGACGGGTGGTCGAAGACCACGGTGGACGGCAGGGTCAAACCGGTGACCCGGCCCAGCCGGTCGCGCAGTTGCACGGCGGCGAGGGAGTCGAAGCCCAGCTCGCGGAACGCCCGGCCGGCCGGCACCTGGTCGGTGGTGGAGTGGCCGAGCACGGCCGCCGCCTCCGCGCGGACGAGGTCGACCAGCAGCGCCTCCTGGCCGGTCGCCGACAGCGTCGCGAGCCGGTTGCGCAGCCCGTCGGTGGCGGCGGCGCTCTCCGGTCGCTCCGGCTGTTCGGCGGCGGCCGGGGCGACCCGGTCGAAGAGGTGGCTCGGCCGCGCGGCGGTGAACGCCGTGACGAACCGGGACCAGTCGACGTCCACGATCACCGGGGCCGCCTCGGGGGCGTTCACCCAGCGGCCCAGCGCCGCGACGGCGGCGTCGGGCGCGAGCGGGCTGAACCCGCGGCGGCGCAGGCCGTCGGCCGTCTCGCCGGCGGCCATGCCGTCCTCCGCCCAGGGGCCGTAGGCCAGGGCGGTGGCGGGCAGGCCGGCCGCCCGGCGGGCGGTGACGAGCGCGTCGAGCAGGGCGTTGCCGGCCGCGTAGCCGGCCTGCCCGCCGCCGCCCCAGACGCCGGCGACCGAGGAGAAGACCACGAACGCGTCGAGGTCGCGGCCCCGGCAGGCGGCGTCGAGGTGTACGGCGCCGAGCACCTTGCCGGCCAGGGTCTCCGACAGCTCGCCGTCGGTCACCTCGTACGCCGGCGTGGTTCCGCCGGACGCCCCGGCGGTGTGTACGACGGCGGTCAGCCCGGGCAGGTCCGCCACGAGGGCGTCGACCGCCGCCCGGTCGGTGACGTCGCACGCCACCACCCGCACCGCGCCCAACTCGGCCATCAGCTCGGCCGCGCCCGGCGCAGCCGGACCCCGCCGCGAGGCCAGCACCACCTCGCCGGCCCCGTTGGCCAGCAGCCAGCGCGCGACGTGCCGGCCCAGGGCGCCCGTACCACCGGTCACCAGCACCGTCCCGGCGGGCCGCCAGCCCGCACCGGCCGGTGGCGCGGCCGGCACCAGCCGCCGGCCGAAGAGGCCGTTGCGGCGGACGGCCACCTGGTCCAGGGTGCCGTCGGCGAGGACCGCGACGAGCCCGGCGCGGGCGCCGCGGTCGGCGCGGTCGGGCAGGTCGATCAGGCCGCCCCAACGGTCGGGCTGTTCGAGGGCGACGACCCGGCCCAGGCCCCAGGCCAGGGCCGCCCAGACGTCGCCGGCCCGCTCCCCGGCAGTGACCGGGATGGCGGCTCGGCTCAGCGCCCACACCCGTCCCGGCAGGCCGGTGTCGGTCAGCGCCCGGGTGAGGGTGAGCAGGGCGGCCGCGCCGGCGGGTACCGCCGGGGTGTCCGCCAGGGGCCGGTCCTGCCGGGGCAGCACGCAGAGCACCCCGGCCCAGCCGTCCGCGCCGGTTCCGCGCAGCCGCTCGCCCAGGTCCGCCCGGGTGAGGGTGGGCGGCGCGGTCAGCAGGTCGACCCGCGCGCCCGCCTGGGTCAGGGTCTTCGCCACGCCCGCGTCGGCGCCGCCGTCGACGGTGACGACCAGCCACCGCCCGGACAGCCCGGTCGCCGGGGCCGGGCGCACCGGCTCCCACGCGACCCGGTACGACCACCCGTCCAGCGCGGTGTCCCGGGACCGGTGCTGACGCCAACGCGCCAGGAGCGGCAGGGCCGGGCCGAGGGCGTCCAGGTCCTCGGTGTCGTCGCCGAGTTCGGCGGCGAGGGCGGCCAGGTCGCCCCGCTCGACGGCGGCCCAGAACTCGGCGTCGCCGCCGTCCGGGGCGGCCTGCTTCGCGGGCGTGCCCTCCGGCCAGTAGCGCTGGTGCTGGAAGGCGTACGTGGGCAGGTCCACCCGCCGCGCGCCGGTGTCGGCGAACCACGGCTGCCAGCTCACGGGAACCCCGTGCACGTGCAGCTCGGCGAGGGCGTGCAGCAGCGCCGGCGTCTCCGGCCGGTCCTTGCGCTGCGCGGCGACGGCCAGCACGGCGTCGTCGGGCAGCACGTCGGCGGCCATCGCGGTCAGGACGCTCTGCGGCCCGACCTCAAGGAACGTGTCGACGCCCGCCTCGCGGAGGGCGGTGATCCCGTCGGCGTACCGGACGGCCTCGCGCACGTGGCGCACCCAGTACTCCGGGGTGCGGATCTCGTCGCCGGCCAGGGCACCGGTCACGTTCGACACGACCGGCAGCAGCGGTGTGGCAAAGGTGAGGCCGTGCAGGACCGTGCGGAACTCGGCCAGCATCGGCTCCATCAACGGACTGTGGAACGCGTGGCTCACGGTCAGCCGGCGAGTGCGGGTGCCTCGCTCGCGCCAGAGCCGCTCCACCTCGTCGAGCGCGTCGACAGCACCGGACACGACCACGGACGTCGGTCCGTTGACGGCGGCGATGCCGACGCGGTCGGTCAGGCCCGCGATCGACTCGACCACCGCGGCCTCGTCAGCGGCCACGGCCAGCATGCCGCCACCGGCCGGCAGGGCCTGCATCAACCGGCCCCGCGCGGCAACGAGCTGACACGCGTCGGACAGGGACAACACGCCCGCCACATGCGCCGCCGTCACCTCGCCGATCGAGTGACCGGCCAGCATGTCCGGCACGACCCCGAACGACTCCACCAGACGGAACAACGCCACCTCGACCGCGAACAACCCGGCCTGCGTGAACACCGTCTGGTCCAACAACGCCGCCTCAGCACTGCCCGCCTCCGCGAACAGCACCTCCCGCAACGCACGCGGCAACAGCGCATCGAGCTGCCCACACACCTCGTCGAGCGCCGCCGCGAACACGGGGAACCCGGCGTACAGCTCCCGACCCATGCCCGCACGCTGCGCACCCTGACCCGAGAACAGCAGGGCGAGCTGGCCGCGTGCGGCGGCGGAGCCCGTCACGACGGCCCCGGAGGACTCGCCCGCGTCGAGGGCCCGCAGCGCGGCGAGCAGGTCGTTGCCGTCGGCCACCACGGCGACGGCGCGCTGTTCCAGGGCGGGCCGGGTGGTCACCGAGGACCAGGCGACGTCCACCGGACGCGGGGCCTCGTCGACGCTCAACCAGCGCGCCCACCGGCCCGCCTGCGTCGACAACGCCGCACCGTCGCGGGCCGACAGCAGCACCGGCACCACCGGCGGCACGTTCCCGGCGACGATCTCGCCCTCGATCGCCTCGGCGGGCGGCTGCTCGATGATCACGTGCGCGTTGGTGCCGGAGATCCCGAACGACGACACCGCCGCCCGACGCGGCCGATCCACCGCCGGCCACGGCGTCGCCTCGGTGGCGAGGGCGACCGCCCCGGCCGACCAGTCGACGTGCGGCGACGGCTCATCCACATGCAACGTCGACGGCACCACACCGTGCCGCATCGCCATGACCATCTTGATCACACCAGCCACACCCGCAGCCGCCTGCGTGTGACCGATGTTCGACTTCACCGACCCCAACAACAGCGGCCGGCCCTGCGGACGGTCCTGCCCGTACGTCGCCAGCAGGGCCTGCGCCTCGATCGGGTCGCCGAGGGTGGTACCCGTGCCGTGCGCCTCCACGGCGTCCACGTCGGCGGCGGTGAGACGCGCGTTCGCCAGAGCCTGGCGGATCACCCGCTGCTGCGACGGACCGTTCGGCGCCGTCAGCCCGTTCGACGCGCCATCCTGGTTGACGGCGGTGCCCCGCACCACGGCGTAGATCTTCCGGCCCTCGCGCTGGGCGTCGGAGAGGCGCTGCACCAACAGCACGCCGACGCCCTCGGACCAGCCGGTGCCGTCGGCCGACGCCGCGAACGACTTGCAGCGGCCGTCCTGCGACAACCCGCGCTGCCGCGAGAACTCGATGAACGTCCCCGGCGTCGCCATCACCGTCACGCCACCGGCCAGCGCCAGATCACACTCGCCGGACCGCAGCGCCTGCGCGGCGAGGTGCAGCGCCACCAGCGACGACGAGCACGCCGTGTCGACGGTGACCGCCGGCCCCTCCAGCCCGAAGGTGTAGGCGACGCGACCGGACAGGACGCTGCCGGAGGTCCCGGTGCCGACGTAGCCCTCCACCTCGGTCGGCAGGTCCATGAGGCGGGACGCGTAGTCGTGGTACATGACGCCGGCGAAGACACCCGTCCGGCTGCCCCGCAGCCGCTGCGGGTCCAGCCCCGCCGACTCGAACGACTCCCACGACGCCTCCAGCAGCAACCGCTGCTGGGGATCCATGGCCAGGGCCTCACGCGGCGAGATCCCGAAGAAGCCCGGGTCGAACTCCGCCGCCCCGTAGAGGAAACCACCGTGACGCGTGTACGACGTACCGCTGCGGTCCGGGTCCGGGTCGAACAGCGACTCCAGGTCCCAGCCCCGGTCCGCCGGGAACTCGGAGATCCCGTCCCCGCCGCCGGCCAGCAACTCCCACAGTTCGTCGGGGGATTCCACCCCGCCGGGGTAGCGGCAGGCCATGCCCACGATCGCGATCGGCTCGTCGGTGCCGACGATGGCACCGGCGACCGGGCCGGCGGCCGACGCGCGAACGCCGGCCAGCTCCGACCACAGGTGCTCGGCGAGCACGGCCGGGGTCGGGTAGTCGAACACCAGCGTCGAGGCCAGCCGCAGCCCCGTGGCCGCGTTCAACCGGTTACGCAGATCCACCGCCGTCAGCGAGTCGAAGCCCAACTCCCGGAACGCCCGATCCGCCGGCACCGACTCCACGCCACCGTGCCCCAACACCTGCGCCACCAGACCACGCACCAGCACGTCGACCTGGGCGCGGCCCTCGTCCTCGGTCAGCCCGGCGAGCCGCTCGGCCCAGCCGCCACCGCCCTGCCCCGCCTGGCGGCGGGCACCGGTCACGCCGATCAGGGTGCGCAGCACGGCCGGCACCGGGCCGCCGGAGGTCGCCGCCCGCAGCGCGGGTACGTCGATCACGGCCGGCACCAGGGCCGCACGGTCGGCGCCCAAAGCGGCGTCGAACAACTCCAGCCCGACCTCGGCGCTCATCGGCACCAGGCCCGCCCGCGCCGAACGCGCCCGGTCCGCGTCGTCGAGGGAGGCGGCCATGCCGTCCGTGTCCCACATGCCCCACGCGAGGCTGACCGCCGGCAACCCGAGCTGCCGCCGCCACACCGCCAACCCGTCCAGGAACGCGTTACCCGCCGCATACGCCGACTGACCCGGCGAACCCAACACACCCGCCACCGACGAGAACGCCACAAACAAGTCCAGATCCAGCGACGCCGTCGCCTCGTGCAGGAAATACCCGGCCGACACCTTCGGCGCCAACACGCCCGCCAGACGCTCGGCGGTCAGCCCCTCCACGACACCGTCGTCCAGGACACCGGCCGTGTGCACCACACCCGCCAGGCGGCCCTCGGCACCGATCTCCGCCACCAGGCCGAACACCTGGTCCCGGTCCGTCACGTCACAGGCGACGATCCGCACGTCGGCGCCCAGCGCGGTCAGCCGCCCGGTCAGCTCGCCGGCGCCCTCGGCCTCCGGACCACGCCGCGACACCAGCACCAGCGAGCGCACCCCGTGCACCGACACCAGGCGCTCCGCCACCAGCGCCCCGAGCGCACCCGTACCACCGGTCACCAGCACCGCGCCGTCACCCACCACCGGCGTCTCCGCCGACGTGATGCCGGCCCGGACCAGGCGCGGTGAGTACACCGCACCCCCGCGGACGGCCAACTGGCCGCCGGTCGCGGTCGGTTCCCGCAGGACGCCGTCCAGCAGGGCCACCAGCGCGGCGTCCAGGTCGCCGTCGACGTCCGCGAGGACGATGCGACCCGGGTGCTCCGACTGCGCCGAGCGCAGCAGGCCCCACACCGCCGCGCCCGCCAGGTCGGCCACCCGGTCGTCCGTACCGACCGAGACCGCGCCCCGGGTGACCACCACGAGCCGCGACTCCGCCAGCGCGTCCGCCGCCAGCCAGGACTGCACCGTCGCCAGCATGTCCGACGTCACCGCCCCGACCGACTCCGGCGTCGCCGAGCCGGGCGTGGGGAACACCGGCAGCAGCAGCGTCCGGGGGACGGACTTCTCCCCCGCGACCGTCGCCACGTCGGGGTACGTGGGCATTCCGACGGGTGCCGGCAGCTCCTGGCCGCCGGTCACCAGCGCCCATCCGGAAAGCTCCCCGGCGGGCGCGGTTTCCACCGCCGGCCACCGCAGCTCGAACAGCGACCGCGACGCCACGCCCGGCGCGGCCACGCCGGCCAGCTCCCGCAGGGCGAGGGAGTCCACCGACACCACCGGCGCACCCGACTCGTCGTACGCCACCAGCCGCAGCCCCGAGCCGTTGCGGCTCAGGCGCACCCGCAGCAGGGCCGCCCCGGAGGCGTACACCTGCACGCCCTCGAACGCGAACGGCACCCGTGGGCCGCCCGACTCCTCGCCACCGAGCAGCAGCCCGATCGGGTGCAGGGCGGCGTCCAGCAGCGCCGGGTGCACGCCGAACCCGGCGGCCTCCGTCGCGGCGTCGCCCGGCAGGACCACCTCGGCGTACGCCTCGTCGCCGCCGGTCCAGGCACGCCGGAGCCCCTGGAAGATCGGCCCGTACGTCAGGCCGTGCTCCGCCAGCGTCGCGTACCACCCGGTGAGGTCCACCTCGGACGTCCCGGCGGGGGGCCAGGTGATCGTGTCGGGCTCGTCGGCCGTGGTCGACTCCAGCATGCCCTCCGCGTGCCGGGTCCAGCCCGCCTCGGGGTCGTCGTCGGGGCGGGAGTAGACGGCGACCGCGCGGTACGCGGAGTCACCGGCCGCGTCCACCCGTACCTGGATCCGCACGCCCCCGGCTTCGGGGAGCAGCAGCGGGGCGGCCATGGTCAGCTCCCGCAGCCGGGAGAGGCCCACCTCGTCGCCGGCCCGCACGACCAGCTCCACCAGGGCGGTACCCGGCACCAGCGTCAGCCCGGAGACCGTGTGGTCGGCCAGCCACGGGTGCGTGGCCAGGGATAGCCGGCCCGTCAGCACCATCTCGTCGTCGCCGGCCAGATCCACCGTCGCGCCGAGCAGCGGGTGCCCGGTGCGGCCGAGCCCGGCCCCGGACACGTCGCCCGTACGCGTCCGGTTGGCGGCGGGCCAGTAGCGCTGGTGCTGGAAGGCGTACGTGGGCAGGTCCACCCGCCGCGCGCCCGTCTCGGCGAACCACTGCCGCCACGTCACCGGAACGCCGTGCACGTGCAGCTCCGCCAGGGCGTGCAGCAGCGCCTGCGTCTCCGGCCGGTCCTTGCGCTGCACGGCGACGGCCAGCACGGCGTCGTCGTCGGGCAGCACGTCGGCGGCCATCGCGGTCAGTACGCTCTGCGGCCCCACCTCAAGGAACGTGTCCACCCCAGCGGACCGCAGGGCGGTGATCCCGTCGGCGTAGCGCACCGCCTCGCGCACGTGGCGCACCCAGTACTCCGGGGTGCGGATCTCGTCGGCGTCGGCCAGCGCACCCGTCACGTTCGACACGACCGGCAGCAGCGGCGCGGCGAACGTCAACCCCTCCAGCACCGCCCGGAACTCGGCCAGCATCGGCTCCATCAACGGACTGTGGAACGCGTGGCTCACCGTCAACCGGCGCGTACGCACGCCCCGGTCCCGCCAGACCCGCTCCACCTCGTCCAAGGCGTCGACAGCACCCGACACGACCACGGCGGCGGGTCCGTTGACGGCGGCGATGCCGACCCGGTCGGTCAGCCCGGCGATCGACTCCACCACCGCGGCCTCGTCAGCGGCCACAGCCAACATCCCGCCGCCCGTGGGCAGCGCCTGCATCAACCGACCCCGCGCGGCAACGAGGGCACACGCGTCCGCCAGGGACAACACCCCGGCCACATGCGCCGCCGTAACCTCACCGATCGAGTGACCGGCCAGCATGTCCGGCACGACCCCGAACGACTCCACCAGACGGAACAACGCCACCTCGACCGCGAACAACCCGGCCTGCGTGAACACCGTCTGGTCCAACAGCTCCGCCTCGGCAGTGCCCGCCTCCGCGAACAGCACCTCCCGCAACGGACGCGGCAACAGCGGGTCGAGGTGTCCGCACACCTCGTCCAGCGCGGTGGCGAACACCGGGAAGAGGGCGGACAACTCCCGGCCCATCCCGGCGCGCTGCGCGCCCTGGCCGGAGAAGAGCAGGGCGAGCTGGCCGCGCTGGCCGGTGGCGCCGGAGACGACCGTACCGGTGGGGTCGCCGTCGGCGAGGGCGGTCAACGCCGCGACCAGGTCGTCCCGGTCGGCGGCGGTGACGACCGCCCGGTGCTCCAGCGCGGGCCGGGTGGTGACGGAGGACCAGGCCACGTCCAGCGGACGCGGGGCCTCCTCGGCGGTCAGCCAGCGCGCCCACCGGCCCGCCTGCGTCGACAACGCCGCACCGTCGCGGGCCGACAGCAGCACCGGCACCACCGGCGGCACGTTCCCGGCGACGATCTCGCCCTCGACCACCTCAACCGGCGGCTGCTCGATGATCACGTGCGCGTTGGTGCCGGAGATCCCGAACGACGACACCGCCGCCCGACGCGGCCGATCCACCGCCGGCCACGGCGTCGGCTCAGTGGTGAGAGCGACCGCCCCGGCCGACCAGTCCACGTGCGGCGACGGCTCATCCACATGCGACGTCGACGGCACCACACCGTGCCGCATCGCCATGACCATCTTGATCACACCAGCCACACCGGCAGCCGCCTGCGTGTGACCGATGTTCGACTTCACCGACCCCAACAGCAGCGGCCGGTCGACGGGACGGTCCTGCCCGTACGTCGCCAGCAGAGCCTGCGCCTCGATCGGGTCACCCAGCGTCGTGCCCGTACCGTGCGCCTCGACCGCGTCCACGTCGGCCGGGGTCAGGCGCGCGTTCGCCAGGGCCTGGTGGATGACCCGCTGCTGCGACGGACCGTTCGGGGCGGTCAGGCCGTTCGACGCACCGTCCTGGTTGACGGCCGTGCCCCGCACGACCGCAAGCACGCGGTGCCCGTTGCGCTGCGCGTCCGACAGCCGCTCCACGAGGAGCACGCCGACGCCCTCGGACCAGCCGGTCCCGTCGGCCGACGCCGCGAACGACTTGCACCGACCATCCTGCGACAGACCGCGCTGCCGCGAGAACTCGATGAACGTGCCCGGCGTCGCCATGACGGTCACGCCACCGGCCAGCGCCAGATCGCACTCACCGGACCGCAGCGCCTGCGCCGCCAGGTGCAGCGCCACGAGGCTGGACGAGCACGCCGTGTCGACGGTCACCGCCGGGCCTTCGAGGCCGAACGTGTACGCCACGCGACCCGACAGCACGCTGCCCGACGTGCCGGTGCCGACGAAGCCCTCAGCGTCCGGCGGCAGGTCCATGAGGCGGGAGGCGTAGTCGTGGTACATGACGCCGGCGAAGACGCCCGTCCGGCTACCCCGCAACCGCTGCGGATCCAGCCCCGCCGACTCGAACGACTCCCACGACGCCTCCAGCAGCAACCGCTGCTGCGGGTCCATGGCCAGGGCCTCACGCGGCGAGATCCCGAAGAAGCCCGGGTCGAACTCCGCCGCCCCGTAGAGGAAACCACCGTGGCGCGTGTACGACGTGCCGCTGTGCTCCGGGTCGGGGTCAAACAGGCTCTCGAGGTCCCAGCCGCGGTCGGTGGGGAACTCGGAGATCCCGTCCCCGCCGCCGGCCAGCAACTCCCACAACTGGTCCGGGCTCTCGACGCCGCCGGGGTAGCGGCAGGCCATGCCGACGATGGCGATCGGCTCGTCGGTGTTGGCGGTGCGCACCGCCGTCTGGCGGGCGGCGATCTGCCCGGAGACCTGCTCGTAGAGGTGGTCGACGAGCACGGCCGGGGTCGGGTAGTCGAACACCAGCGTCGAGGCCAGCCGCAGCCCCGTGGCCGCGTTCAACCGGTTACGCAGATCCACCGCCGTCAGCGAGTCGAAGCCCAACTCCCGGAACGCCCGATCCGCCGGCACCGACTCCACGCCACCGTGCCCCAACACCTGCGCCACCAGACCACGCACCAGCACGTCGATCTGGGCGCGCGCCTCGTCGGGCGCCAGGCCCGCGAGCTGGTTGGCCCAGTCGCCACCCCGCGCGGCCCGTCGCCGGGACGCCGTCGACCCGATCAGGGTACGCAGCACGGCCGGCACCGGGCCGGCACCGAGCGCTGCCCGCATCGCCGGAACGTCGATCACGGCCGGCACCAGGGCCGCACGGTCGGCGCCCAAAGCGGCGTCGAACAACTCCAACCCGACCTCGGCGCTCATCGGCACCAGGCCCGCCCGCGCCGAACGCGCCCGATCCGCCTCGTCGAGGGAGGCGGCCATGCCGTCCGTGTCCCACATACCCCACGCGAGGCTCACCGCCGGCAGACCCGACTGCCGCCGCCACACCGCCAACCCGTCCAGGAACGCGTTACCCGCCGCATACGCCGACTGACCCGGCGAACCCAACACACCCGCCACCGACGAGAACACCACGAACAGGTCCAAGTCGAGCGACGCCGTCGCCTCATGCAGGAACCAACCCGCCGACACCTTCGGCGCCAGCACTGCCGCCAGGCGCTCCTCGGTGACCCGCTCGATCACCCCGTCGTCCAGGACACCGGCGGTGTGCACCACGCCCGCCAGCCGGCCCGCGGCGGAAACCTCAGCCACCAGGGCGTTTACCTGCTCCCGATCCGTCACGTCACAGGCGACGATCCGCACCGAGGCGCCCAACGCCGTCAGCCGCTCGGACAGCTCACCAGCGCCCGCAGCCTCCGCGCCGCGCCGTGACACCAGCACCAGGGACCGCGCGCCGTGCGCCGACACCAGATGCTCCGCCGCCAGCGCACCCAACGCGCCCGTACCACCGGTCACCAGCACCGCACCGTCGCGCAGGCTCGGCGCCTCGGCCGACGCCGGGGCCACCGCACGCACCAGGCGCGGCACGAACACCCCGCCGGCACGCACCGCGACCTGACCACCGAACGTCACGGGCTCGTCCGCCACCGGGGTGAGGGCGGCCAACAGCCCGGCGTCCACGTCACCGTCAACGTCGGCCAGGACGATGCGGCCCGGGTGCTCCGACTGCGCCGAACGCAGCAGACCCCACACCGCCGCACCCGCCAGATCGGACACCCGGTCCCCGTCCCCGGCGGACACCGCGCCCCGCGTCACCACGACCAGCCGCGACTCCGCCAGGTCGTCCGCCGCCAGCCAGGAACGCACCGTCGCCAGCACGGCCGAGGTCGCCGCGCGCACCGCGTCGGGGTCGTTGTCGTGCCCGGCGTCCGGCGCGCCTGCGTGGTCGGGACGCTGCGCGCTGCCGGCAGGCACCAGCAGCAGGCGCGGCGCCGCACCCGACGATCCGGCGACCGCCTCGACGTCGGCGTACGCCGGCAGCTCAGCGAGGGCCGGCAGGTCGACCAGGGCCGACGCACCCAGCAGCGCCCATCCGGCGACGTCCCCGGCCGGGGTGACCTCCTGGGCCTGCCAGGTGAGTTCGAACAGCGAGCGGGCCGCCGCGCCTGCCGCCGCCACGCCGGTCAGCTCGCGCAGGACCAGGGAGTCCACCGACACCACGGCCGCACCCGACTCGTCGCACGCGACCAGCCGCACCGCCGAGCCCGTACGCGTCAGCCGCACCCGCAACACCCGCGCCCCCGAGGCGTACACCTGCACACCCTCGAACGCGAACGGCACCCGCGGCCCACCCGAACCCTCCGCACCGGCCAACAACCCGATCGGATGCAGCGCCGCGTCCAGCAGCGCCGGGTGCACGCCGAAGCGCGCCGCCTCCGTCGCCGCCTCGTCCGGCAGGGACACCTCGGCGTACACGTCCTCGTCGGCGGTCCACACGCGGCGCAGCCCCTGGAACACCGGCCCGTACGTCAGGCCGTGTTCGGCCAGCGTCGGGTACCAGCCCGTGACGTCCACCTCGGACGCCCCGGCCGGCGGCCACTCCCCCACGCCCGGCTCGTCGGCCGACGCTGGCTCCAGCACGCCCTCGGCGTGCTGGACCCACTCGGCCTCCGGATCGCCCTCGGACTGCGAGTGCACCGCCACGACGCGGGTGCCGGCCTCGTCGGCCGCGCCCACGCGCACCTGCACCCGCACCGCACCCGCCGACGGCAGCACCAGCGGCGCAGCCACGGTCAACTCCCGCACCCGCGACGCACCCACCTCGTCGCCCGCCCGCACGGCCAACTCGACCAGGGCGGCACCGGGCACGATGACCGCGCCGGAGACGACGTGGTCGGCGAGCCACGCGTGGGTGGTGAGCGACAGTCGGCCGGTCAGCACGACCATGTCGGCGCCGGCCACGGTGACGGCAGCGCCGAGCAGCGGGTGCCCGGCCACACCGAGGCCCGCGCCGGAGACGTCGGCGGTACGCGCCTGGCCCGCGCCGAGCCAGTACCGCTGGTGCTGGAAGGCGTACGTCGGCAGGTCGACCCGGGTGGCGCCGGTGTCGGTGAACCACTGCGTCCAGGTCACCGGCACGCCGTGGACGTGCAGCTCGGCGAGGGCGTGCAGCAGCGCCTGCGGGGCGGGACGGTCCCTGCGCTGGGCGGCCACCGCGAGCGCGTCGTCGGCGAGCAGGTCGGCGTTCATCGCGGTCAGGACGCTCTGCGGCCCGACCTCAAGGAACGTGTCGACGCCCGCCTCGCGGAGGGCGGTGATCCCGTCGGCGTACCGGACGGCCTCGCGCACGTGGCGCACCCAGTACTCCGGAGTGCGGATCTCGTCGCCGTCGGCCAGCGCACCCGTCACGTTCGACACGACCGGCAACAACGGCGCGGCGAACGTCAACCCCTCCAGCACCGCCCGGAACTCGGCCAGCATCGGCTCCATCAACGGACTGTGGAACGCGTGGCTCACGGTCAGCCGGCGGGTACGCACGCCCCGGTCCCGCCAGAGCCGCTCCACCTCGTCGAGGGCGTCAACGGCACCCGAGACCACCACGGCGGCCGGCCCGTTGACGGCGGCGATGCCGACCCGGTCGGTCAGCCCGGCGATCGACTCCACCACCGCAGCCTCGTCAGCCGCCACGGCCAACATGCCGCCACCGGCCGGCAGCGCCTGCATCAACCGACCCCGCGCCGCCACCAGCGCACACGCGTCCGCCAGCGACAACACCCCCGCCACATGCGCCGCCGTCACCTCACCGATCGAGTGACCGGCCAGCATGTCCGGCACGACCCCGAACGACTCCACCAGACGGAACAACGCCACCTCGACCGCGAACAACCCGGCCTGCGTGAACACCGTCTGGTCCAACAACGCCGCCTCAGCACTGCCCGCCTCCGCGAACAGCACCTCCCGCAACGCACGCGGCAACAGCGCATCAAGCTGCCCACACACCTCGTCGAGCGCCGCCGCGAACACCGGGAACCCGGCGTACAACTCCCGACCCATGCCCGCACGCTGCGCACCCTGACCCGAGAACAGCACGGCCAGCTGCGTACGCGTCGTGCCCGTGCCGGTGACCACGGCGGCGGCCGGCTCACCGGCGGCGAGGGCCCGCAGCCCGGCCAGCAGTTCGTCCCGGCCCGTCGCGGTGACCACCGCGCGGTGCTCCAGCACGGCCCGGCTGACGGTCGACGACCAGCCGACGTCGACGGGGCGCAGCGCCTCGTCGCCGGCGATCCAGTGGGCCCAGCGGTCCGCCTGCGCCGCGACGGCGGCCTCGGACCGGGCCGACAGCAGCACGGGGGTCGGCAGCGACCCGGCCGCCGGTTCGTCGGCGCGCGTCGGCGCGCCCTCGCCCCGGGCCGGTCCCGCCTCGGCGGGCGGCTGCTCGATGATCACGTGCGCGTTGGTGCCGCTGACTCCGAACGACGAGACCGCCGCCCGCCGGGGCCGGCCCGCCGCGGGCCAGTCGCGCGCCTCGGTGAGCAGGGTGACCGCCCCGGCGCTCCACTCGATGTGCGGGGACGGCTCGTCGACGTGCAGCGTCGACGGCATCAGTCCGTTGCGCATCGCCATGATCATCTTGATGATGCCGGCCACCCCGGCGGCGGCCTGGGTGTGGCCGATGTTCGACTTGATCGAGCCCAGCCACAGCGGCCGGTCCTGCGGACGCTCCTGCCCGTACGTGGCCAGCAGGGCCTGCGCCTCGATCGGGTCACCCAGCGTCGTGCCGGTCCCGTGCGCCTCGACCGCGTCCACGTCGGCGGCGGTGAGACGCGCGTTCGCCAGGGCCTGGCGGATCACCCGCTGCTGCGACGGACCGTTCGGCGCCGTCAGCCCGTTCGACGCGCCGTCCTGGTTCACGGCGGTACCGCGCACGATCGCGTGGATCCGCCGGCCCTCCCGCTGGGCGTCGGAGAGGCGCTGGACGAGCAGCACACCCACGCCCTCGGACCAGCCGGTGCCGTCGGCCGACGCGGCGAACGACTTGCACCGGCCGTCGGCCGACAGACCACGCTGCCGCGAGAACTCGATGAACGTGCCCGGCGTCGCCATCACCGTCACACCACCGGCCAACGCGAGATCGCACTCACCCGAACGCAGCGCCTGCACCGCCAGATGCAGCGCCACCAGCGACGACGAGCACGCCGTGTCCACGGTGACCGCCGGGCCTTCGAGGCCGAACGTGTACGCCACCCGGCCCGACAGGACGCTGCCGGAGGTGCCGGTGCCGAGGTAACCGCCCACGCCCTCGGGCAGGTCCTGCAGACCGGAGGCGTAGTCGTGGTACATGAGCCCGGCGAAGACGCCCGTTCGGCTGCCGCGCAGCCGCGACGGGTCGAGGCCGGCCGACTCGAACGTCTCCCACGAGGTCTCCAGCAGCAGCCGCTGCTGCGGGTCCATGGCGATCGCCTCGCGGGGCGAGATGCCGAAGAAGTCCGGGTCGAACTCGGCGGCCCCGTACAGGAAGCCACCGTGGCGGGTGTACGACGTCCCGGGGTTGTCCGGGTCGGGGTGGAAGAGCCGGTCGAGGTCCCAGCCCCGGTCGGTGGGGAACTCCCCGATGCCGTCGGCGCCGGCGGCGACCAGGTCCCACAGCTGCTGCGGGCTCGTCACGCCGCCCGGGTAGCGGCAGGCCATGCCCACGATGGCGATCGGCTCGTCGACGGTGGTCGCCCGCACGGCCTGCTGCTGGTCGGCGACCTGGCCGGACAGCTGCTCGTACAGGTGCTCCGACAGGGCGCCGGGGGTCGGGTAGTCGAAGACGAGCGTCGACGTGAGTCGCAGCCCGGTCGCGCCGTTGATCCGGTTGCGCAGCTCGACGGCGGTCAGCGAGTCGAAGCCGAGTTCCCGGAACGCCCGGTCGGCCGGCACCGCCTCGGCGCCGCCGTGGCCGAGGACCTGCGCGATCATTCCGCGGACCAGCAGGGCCACCTGGGTGCGCGCCTCCTGCGGGTCGAGTCCGGCCAGCCGGTCGACCCAGGCGCCGGTGCCGGAGCGGCGGCGCTTCGCCGCCGACCCGACGAGGGCCCGCAGCATCACCGGCACCCGGCCGGCGGCGGTCTGCGCCCGCATGGCGGGCAGGTCGACCACTGCCGGCACCAGCGCCGCGCCGCCGTGGGTCAGGGCGGCGTCCCACAGCCCGAGCCCGACGGGGGCGGTCATCGGGACCAGGCCGGCCCGGGTCACCCGGGCCCGGTCGGCGTCGTTGATCGACGCGGCCATGCCGTCGGTGTCCCACATGCCCCAGGCGAGGCTGACGGCGGGCAGCCCGCGCTGCGCCCGCAGCAGGGCGAGGGCGTCCAGGAAGGCGTTACCGGCGGCGTAGGCGGCCTGGCCGGGAGAGCCGAGCACCCCGGCGACGGAGGAGAAGAGCACGAAGAGGTCGAGGTCCAGCTCGGCGGTCGCCTCGTGCAGCCACCAGCCCGCCGTGACCTTCGGGGCCAGCACGTCCGCCAGCCGGTCGGCGGTGATCCCGCTGACGATGCCGTCGTCGAGGACGCCGGCGGTGTGGACCACCCCGGCCAGGCGGTCCTCGGCGGTGATCGCCCGGACCAGCTCGCCGACGCGCTCGCGGTCGGTCACGTCCGTGGCGACCACCCGGGCGGTCGCGCCCAGCGCGGCCAGCCGCTGCACCAGTTCGTCGGCGCCGGGGGCCGCCGGGCCCTGCCGGGACGCCAGCACCAGCGAACGCACGCCGTACGCGGTGACGAGGTGTTCGGACACCAGGGCGCCGAGCGAGCCGGTGCCGCCGGTGACGAGGACGGTCCCCCGGCCCAGGGTCGCCGGGGTGCGCGCGTCGCCGGTGGCACGCACCAGCCGCGGCACGTACGCCGTGCCCGCCCGTACCGCGAGCTGCCCGCCGAGGGCGGGATCGTCGGCGGCGGCGGCGAGCAGCGCCAGCAGGTCGGTGTCCAGGTCGGCGTCCGGGTCGAGGTCGGCCAGCACGATCCGCCCGGGGTGTTCCGACTGGGCCGAACGCAGCAGGCCCCAGACCGCCGCCCCCGCCAGGTCGGTGACGCGGTCGTCCGCGCTGGTGGCCACCGCGCCGCGCGTCACCACGACCAGCCGCGCGTCGGCGAGCGGGTCGGCGGCCAGCCACGCCTGCACCGTGCGGAGGACGTCCGCTGTGACCGAGCGCACCCCGTCGGGCACGTCCGCCCCGGAGGCGGCCGAGGTGACGGGCAGCAGCAGCGCCGCCGGGGCGGTTGCGTCCGTCACGGCCGTGGTCACGGCCGCGACGTCGGCGTACGCCGGAAGCTGCGGGGCGCCGTCGAGCGGGCGGTCGCCGAGCACGACCCAGCCGTACGCGCCGTCGGACGCGGTGATCTGCTCGGGCTGCCAGGAGGCCTCGAACAGGGAGCGGTACGCCTCGTCCGGGACGGCCGCCAGGCCGGTCATCTCGCGCAGCGTCAGCGAGTCCACCGACACCACCGGCACACCGGTCTCGTCGACGGCGACCAGCCGCACGGAGTTGCCGGTGGCGGTGAGGCGGACCCGGAGCGTCCGGGCCCCGACCGCGTGGACCTGCACCCCCTCGAACGCGAACGGCACCCGGGGGCCGCCGCCCGGCCCGTCGACGGGCAGCAGCCCGACGGGGTGCAGGGCGGCGTCCAGCAGCGCCGGGTGCACCCCGAAGCCCGCCGGGTCGGCCATGACCTCGTCGGGGAGGGCGACCTCGGCGAACACCTCGCCGTCGGCGGCCCACGCCCGGCGCAGGCCCCGGAAGACAGGCCCGTACGAGAGCCCGTGCTCGGCGACCGTCGGGTACCAGCCGGTGACGTCCACCTCGGACGCTCCCGGCGGCGGCCAGGCGCCCACCGTGGGCTCGTCGACCGTGGGGGTGCCGACGAGGCCGTCGGCGTGCCGGGTCCAGCCCGACTCCGGGTCGTCCTCGGGCTGGGAGTGCACGGTCACCGAGCGGCTACCGGTCCCGTCGACGGGACCGACCCGGACCTGGACCCGTACCCCACCGCCGGTGGCGGGCAGCACGAGCGGGGCGAGCACGGTCAGCTCACGCACGCGGGACGCGCCGACCTCGTCGCCCGCCCGCACGACGAGGTCCACCAGCGCGGTGCCCGGCACGACCACGGCGCCGGAGACGACGTGGTCGGCGAGCCACGGGTGGGTCGACACCGACAGCCGGCCGGTCAGCACGACCATGTCCTCGCCGGCGACCGACACCGCCGCGCCGAGCAGCGGGTGCCGCGCCACGCCGAGGCCCGCCCCGGAGACGTCGGCGGACTGGCCGGCCGGCGGCAGCCAGTACCGCTCCCGGTGGAAGGCGTACGTGGGCAGGTCCACCCGCCGCGCGCCCGTCTCGGCGAACCACTGCCGCCACGTCACCGGAACGCCGTGCACGTGCAGCTCCGCCAGGGCGTGCAGCAGCGCCTGCGTCTCCGGCCGGTCCTTGCGCTGCACGGCGACGGCCAGCACGGCGTCGTCGGGCAGCACGTCGGCGGCCATCGCGGTCAGGACGCTCTGCGGCCCGACCTCCAGGAACGTGTCCACCCCAGCGGCCTTCAGGGCGCTCACCCCGTCGGCGTAGCGCACCGCCTCGCGCACGTGGCGCACCCAGTACTCCGGGGTGCGGATCTCGTCGCCATCGGCCAGCGCACCCGTCACGTTCGACACGACCGGCAACAACGGCGCTTCAAAGTTCAACCCGGACAGGACCGTGCGGAACTCGTCGAGCATCGGCTCCATCAACGGGCTGTGGAACGCGTGGCTCACCGTCAACCGGCGCGTACGCACGCCCCGGTCCCGCCAGACCCGCTCCACCTCGTCGAGGGCGTCGACAGCACCCGACACGACCACGGCGGCCGGCCCGTTGACCGCCGCGATGCCGACCCGGTCGGTCAACCCGACGAGAGACTCCACCACCGCGGCCTCGTCAGCGGCCACAGCCAGCATCCCGCCGCCCGTGGGCAGTGCCTGCATCAACCGACCCCGCGCGGCAACGAGGGCACACGCGTCCGCCAGGGACAACACTCCGGCCACATGCGCGGCGGTCACCTCGCCGATCGAGTGACCGGCCAGCATGTCCGGCACGACCCCGAACGACTCCACCAGACGGAACAACGCCACCTCGACCGCAAACAACCCGGCCTGCGTGAACACCGTCTGGTCCAACAACGCCGCCTCAGCACTGCCCGCCTCCGCGAACAGCACCTCCCGCAACGCACGCGGCAACAGCGCATCAAGCTGCCCACACACCTCGTCGAGCGCCGCCGCGAACACCGGGAACCCGGCGTACAACTCCCGACCCATGCCCGCACGCTGCGCACCCTGACCCGAGAAGAGCAGCGCGAGCTGGCCGCGCTGGCCGCCCGGGCCGCTGACCACGCCGGCCGAGGACTCGCCCGCCGCCACGGCTTCGAGGCCCGCCAGCAGCTCTTCCCGGCTCGTCCCGGACACGACCGCCCGGTGCTCCAGTACGGAGCGCGACGCCACCGACGAGAACGCCACGTCGATCGGGCGCGGGGTCCCGGCGTCGCCGAGCCACTGCGCCCAGCGGCCGGCCTGCGCCGACAGTCCGGCCGCGTCGCGGGCCGAGAGCAGCACCGGCACCACCGCCGGTGCCCGGGACGGCTCGTCGCGGGTGTCCGGCTCGTCCGCGTCGGTCGGCGTGGGCGGCTGTTCCAGGATCAGGTGGACGTTCGTACCGCTGATGCCGAACGACGACACGGCGGCCCGGCGCGGCCGGTCCACCGCCGGCCAGGGGCGCGCCTCGGCCAGCAGGGACACCGCGCCGGCGGACCAGTCCACGTGGGGGGTCGGCTCGTCGAGGTGCAGGGTCTGCGGGAGCAGGCCGTACCGCATCGCCTGCACCATCTTGATCATGCCGGCGACGCCGGCCGCGGCCTGGCTGTGGCCGATGTTCGACTTGATCGAGCCGAGCAGCAGCGGCCGGTCGGCGGGGCGGCCCTGGCCGTAGGTGGCCAGCAGGGCCTGCGCCTCGATGGGGTCGCCGAGCGTCGTTCCCGTGCCGTGTGCCTCGACGGCGTCCACGTCGGCCGTGGTCAGCCGGGCGTTCGCCAGGGCCTGGCGGATCACCCGCTGCTGGGCGGGCCCGTTGGGCGCGGTGAGGCCGTTGGACGCGCCGTCCTGGTTGACGGCACTGCCGGCGATCACGGCGAGCACCTGACGGCCCTGCCGCCGGGCGTCGGAGAGCCGCTGGACCAGCAGCACGCCGACGCCCTCGGACCAGCCGGTGCCGTCGGCGTCGGCGGCGAAGGACTTGCAGCGCCCGTCCGGGGCGAGGCCGCCCTGGCGGGAGAACTCGACGAAGGCGCCCGGGGTCACCATGACGGTGACGCCGCCGGCCAGCGCCATGTCGCACTCGCCGCCGCGCAGCGCCTGGGCGGCCAGGTGCACCGCCACCAGCGAGGACGAGCAGGCGGTGTCGACCGTGACCGCCGGGCCCTCCAGCCCGAAGGTGTACGACACCCGGCCGGAGATGACGCTGTGTGCGCCGCCGGTGAGCTGGTAGCCCGCCAGCTCCGCCGGGGTGTCGGTGGTGCCGTAGCCCGACGGGGAGGCGCCCACGAAGACGCCGGTACGGCTGCCGCGCAGCTCGTCCGGGTCGATGCCGGCCTGCTCCATGGCCTCCCAGGACGCCTCCAGCAGCAGGCGCTGCTGCGGGTCCATGGCGACCGCCTCGCGCGGCGAGATGCCGAAGAAGCCCGGGTCGAACGTGGTGGCGCCGTCGACGAAGCCGCCCTCGCGGGTGTGCGAGACGGGTTGCCCGTCGGCGTCGACGGCCAGCAGCCGGCCCATGTCCCAGTGCCGGTCCTCGGGGAAGCCGCTGATCCCGTCGCGCCCGGTGGCGACCAGGTTCCACAGGTCGTCCGGGTTTGCCACGCCGCCCGGGTAGCGGCAGCTCATGCCGACGATCACGATCGGGTCGTCGTCCACCGGCCCGGCGGGGCCCCAGGCGGTGACGGTCTCGACCTCGTGCAGGCGCAGCGTCGCCGCCAGGTGGTCGGCGAGGGCGGCCGGGTTCGGGTAGTCGAAGACCAGGGTGGTGGGCAGGGTGAGGCCGGTGGCGGCGCCGAGCCGGTTGCGCAGCTCGACGGCGGTCAGCGAGTCGAAGCCCAGCTCCTTGAACGCCCGGTTGGCCTTGACCAGTTCGGTGCCGGAGTGGCCGAGCACGGCGGCGGTGTGCGTGCGTACGAGGTCGGTCAGGTGGCGGTCCTGCTCGGCGCGGGGCAGCGTCAGCAGGTGCTGGCGCAGCCCGCCGCCGGCGGTGTCCTCCGGTTGCCCGTCGACCACGCGCAGGGCGTCGCGGGCCTCGGCGATGTCGTCGAGCAGGGGGCGGGCACGGGCGGCGGCGAACGCCGGGGTGAACAGGGACCAGTCGACGTCCGCCACGGTCACCGACGGCACGGCGCGGCCGACCGCGCTGCGCAGCGCGTACACGGCCTGGGCCGGGGACATCGGGCTGAGGCCGCGGCGGGCCAGCAGTTCCTGCCCCTCGCCGCTGGCCATGCCGCCGTCGGCCCAGGGTCCCCACGCCACGGCGGTGGCGGCCAGGCCGCGGGCGCGGCGCCGCTCGGCGAGGGCGTCGAGGAAGGCGTTGCCGGCGGCGTACGCGGCCTGTCCGCCGCTGCCCCAGATGCCGGCGATGGAGGAGAAGAGCACGAACGCGTCGAGCGGCCGGTCGCCCAGCAGCTCGTCCAGGTGCACGGCCCCGGCGATCTTGCCGTCGAGTACCCCGGCGAGCCCGGCGAGGTCGGTGTCGGCCAGCATGTTCAGCTGGCCCACCCCGGCGGCGTGCACCACCGCGGTCAGCGGCGCCGGGTCGGCGTCGACGTCGCGCAGCAGCGCCTCGACCCGGGCGCGGTCGGCCATGTCGGCGGCGACCAGGCTCACCCGGGCGCCGAGCCCGGTCAGTTCGTCGCGCAGCTCCGCCGCCCCGGGGGCGTGCTCGCCCCGGCGGCTGGTCAGCACGACGTGCTCCGCGCCGTTGGCGGCCGCCCAGCGGGCCACGTGGGCGCCGAGCGCCCCGGTGCCGCCGGTGATGAGGACGGTGCCCGACGGCTGCCAGCGCTCGACGGTGCCCACGGCGGCCGGCGTGGCGCGCACCAGGCGGCGCACGAACACGCCCGAGGGCCGTACGGCGACCTGATCCTCGTGGCCGCCGCCGGTCAGGACGCCGACCAGGTGGTCCCAGTCGCCGCGCCCGGGGCCGTCCGGCAGGTCGACCAGGCCGCCCCAGAGCTGCGGGTGCTCCAGCCCGGCGACCCGGGCCAGCCCCCACAGTCCGCCCTGGGCGACGCTGCGCACCGGGTCGGCGTCCCCGGTGCCGACCGCGCCCCGGGTGAGCATCCACAGGGGCGCCGCGACGTCGGCGGCGTGCAGGGCCTGCACCAGCGTCATCGTCGCGGCCGTGCCGAGCGGCACCGCCGGCTGGCCGGGGTGCGGCTGGTCCAGCAGGCCCAGCAGGGAGACGATCCCGGTGCACGGGGTGTCCGCCACGGCCTCGGCCACCCGCGACGTCACCTCGTCGCGCTCGGCGAGCGGGTCCACCGCCAGCCGGGACACCTCGCCGCCGGCGGCGGTCAGTGCCCCCGCGAGCGCTTCGGCCCAGTCGGTCGTGGCGGCGTCGTCGGCCGGTTCCACGAGCAGCCAGCGGCCCGACGGGGTGACCGGTGCGGGGGCGGCGGTCCGCTTCCACACGACCCGGTACGACCAGCCGTCGACGACGGCGTCCCGCAGGCGCGCCTTGCGCCAGGACGACAGGACCGGCAGGGCCGGGGCCAGGACGTCCAGGGCCGCGCCGTCGGCGCCGAGCTGCGCCGCGAGGGCCGCCACGTCGGAGCGCTCCACGGCGGACCAGAACTCGACGTCCACCACGTCCGGGCTGACCGGGCCGGTGACCGAGACCGGCATCTGCTCGGGCCAGTAGCGCTGCCGCTGGAAGGCGTACGTGGGCAGGGCGACCGGGGTCGCTCCCGCGCCGGAGTAGAGGGCCGGCCAGTCGACGGGCACCCCGTTGACGTGCAGCTCGGAGAGGGCGGCGAGCAGGGCCCGCGCCTCGGGACGGTCGGCGCGCAGGACGGGCACGGCGATCACCGGGGTGTCGTCGTCGGCCGCCTCCTGCCGGCTCAGCGCGTCGCGGGTCATGGCGGTCAGCACGCTGCGCGGACCGATCTCCAGGAACGCGTCGACGCCCGCCGCCCGCAGCGCGGTGATTCCGTCGGCGTACCGGACGGCCTCGCGGACGTGGCGCACCCAGTAGTCGGCCGTACGGATCTCGTCGGCGTCGGCGAGCGCACCGGTCACGTTCGACACGAGCGGCAGCGACGGCGCGGAGAACTCCAGCCCGTCGAGGACGGTACGGAACTCGGCGAGCATCGGCTCCATCAGCGGACTGTGGAACGCGTGACTCACGGTCAACCGGCGCGTGCGCACGCCCCGGTCGCGCCAGACCCGCTCCACCTCGTCGAGAGCGTCGACCGCACCGGAGACCACGACCGAGGCCGGCCCGTTGACCGCCGCGATCCCCACCTCGGCCAGCCCGTCCAGCGTGGCCAGCACGTCGGCCTCGGCAGCCGCGACGGCCAGCATCCCGCCGCCCTCCGGCAGCGCCTGCATCAGCCGCCCCCGCGCCGCCACCAGCGCACACGCGTGCTCCAGCGACAGCACCCCGGCCACGTGCGCGGCCGTCACCTCGCCGATCGAGTGGCCGGCGACCAGGTCGGGGGCGATGCCGAAGGACTCGACGAGGCGGAACAGCGCCACCTCGACGGCGAACAGACCCGCCTGCGTGAACACCGTCCGGTCCAGCAGCGCCGCCTCGGCGGAGCCCTCCGGCGCGAACAGCACCTCCCGCAACGGACGCGGCAGCAGCGGGTCGAGCCGCGCACACACCTCGTCGAGCGCGGCGGCGAAGGCCGGGAATTCCCCGTACAGCTCGCGGCCCATGCCGGCGCGCTGCGCGCCCTGACCGGAGAAGAGCACGGCGAGCGGGCCCCGGTCGGCCGACTGACCGGCGACGACCGCACCGGACGGCTGGCCGGCGGCGAGGGCGCGCAGCCCGGCCAGCAGGTCCTCGCGGTCGGTGGCGGTGAGCACCGCGCGGTGTTCCAGCGCGGAGCGCGACACCACCGACGACCAGCCGACGTCCATCGTGCGGAGGGTGTCGTCGGCGTCCAGCCACCGGGCCCAGCGGCCCGCCTGCGCGCTGAGGGCGGCCTCGGAGCGGGCCGACAGCAGCACGGGCACCGCCGGCAGGGCGGGGGCCGGTCCGGGGTCGACGTCGGCGGGCTCGTCGGCGTCGGGCGCGGGCGGCTCCTCCAGGATGGTGTGCGCGTTCGTGCCGGAGATGCCGAACGACGACACCGCCGCCCGGCGGGGACGGTCGGTGACCGGCCACGGCCTGGCCTCGGTCACCAGCGACACCTCGCCGGCCGACCAGTCCACCTTCGGCGTCGGCTCGTCGACGTGCAGGGTGGGCGGCACGAGCCCGTGCCGCATCGCCATCACCATCTTGATCACGCCGGCCACGCCCGCGGCGGACTGGCTGTGACCGATGTTCGACTTGATCGAGCCGAGCAGCAGCGGCCGGTCGGCGGACCGGTCCCGCCCGTACGTGGCCAGCAGCGCCTGCGCCTCGATCGGGTCACCGAGGACGGTGCCGGTGCCATGCGCCTCGACGGCGTCCACGTCGGCCGTGGTCAGCCGGGCGTTCGCCAGGGCCTGGCGGATCACCCGCTGCTGGGCGGGCCCGTTGGGCGCGGTCAGGCCGTTGGACGCGCCGTCCTGGTTGACGGCGCTGCCGGCGATCACGGCGAGGACGGGGTGCCCCTTGCGCTGGGCGTCCGACAGCCGCTCCACCAGCAGGATGCCGACGCCCTCGGACCAGCCGGTGCCGTCGGCGGCGGCGGCGAACGACTTGCACCGGCCGTCGGGGGCGAGCCCCCGCTGCCGGGAGAAGCCCACGAACGGGGCGGGGGTGGCCATCACGCAGACGCCGCCGGCCAGGGCCAGGTCGAAGTCGCCCTGCCGCAGCGCCTGGCAGGCCAGGTGCAGGGCGACCAGCGACGACGAGCAGGCGGTGTCGACCGTGACGGCGGGGCCCTCCAGGCCGAGGGCGTACGCGATCCGCCCCGAGACGATGCTGGTGGCCGTGCCGGTCAGCAGGTAGCCCTCGTCGGTGCCCTCGACCTCGGTCTGCGGGCCCACGCCGTAGCCGTTGGCGGCGGTCCCGACGAAGACGCCGACCTTCTGCCCGCGCATGGACGCGGGTGCGATGCGGGCCTGCTCGAACGCCTCCCACGACGTCTCCAGCAGCAGCCGCTGCTGCGGGTCCATCGCCACGGCCTCGCGCGGCGAGATGCCGAAGAACTCGGCGTCGAAGTCGGCGGCGTCGTAGAGGAAGCCGCCCTCGCGGGTGGTGGAGTGCCCGGCCCGGTCGGCGTCCGGGTCGTACAGGTTGTCCAGGTCCCAGCCCCGGTCGGTCGGGAAACCGCCGATGGCGTCGCCGCCGGAGGCCACCAGGTCCCAGAGCTGCTCGGGGCTGGCGACACCGCCCGGGTAGCGGCAGGACATCGCGACGATCGCGATGGGCTCCCGGGCGGCAGCGGTCAACTGCTGGTTGAGCTGACGGAGGCGGCCCGTCTCCTTGAGCGAGGCGCGAAGCGCCTCGACGACCTTGTCTGCGGACGTAGACATCATGAGCTCCGTACTGGGGACAACGGTCAGGAATCGGTTCCGTCAAGCGCCAGCCTGACGAGGGCGTCGGTGTCGAGATCGTCGAGGTCCAGGGCCTCGTCGGTGGACTCGTCACCACCGCCGCCGTCGGCGTCGGCGAGGTTGAGCAGCAGGTCCAGCAGCCCGGCCTCCCGCAGGCGGGTCAGCGGGATCGCCGCGAGCGCCTGCCGGACGGCCACCTCCGCCGGGTCGCCGTCGTCCGCCTGTGCCCCCTCGGGCAGCAGGCCGTCGAGCAGGTTCTCGGCGAGCACGGCCGGGTTCGGGTAGTCGAAGACGAGGGTCGCGGGCAGCGACAGGCCGGTGGCGCCGGTCAGTCGGTTGCGCAGCTCGACCGCCGTCAGCGAGTCGAACCCGAGCTCCTTGAAGGCGCGCTGCGGCTTGACCCGGTCCGTGCCCGAGTGGCCGAGCACGGCGGAGGCGTGGGTACGGACGAGGTCGACCAGGTGCCGGACCCGCTCGGGCCGGGGCAGGGTGAGCAGGTGCTCCCGCAGGGCGTCGACGGCCCCGCCGGGCTGCTGCTGCCCGGCCTGGGCGTGCAGCGCCTCGCGGGCCTCGGCGATGTCGTCGAGCAGCGGCCGGGGGCGGGCCGAGGCGTACGCCGGGGCGAAGACCGCCCAGTCGACGTCCACCACGGTCAGCGCCGCCCGGGGCAGGCCGACGGCGTACCGCATGGCGTGCACGGCGTCGGCCGGTGCCATGGCGGTCAGGCCGCGCCGGGCCAGCAGCTGCTGGGCCTCGCCGGTGGCCATGCCGCCGTCGGCCCACGGCCCCCAGGCCACGGACGTCGCCGGCAGGCCCCGGCCGCGGCGCTGCTCCGCCAGCGCGTCCAGGAAGGCGTTGCCGGCGGCGTACGCGGACTGCCCGCCGCTGCCCCACACCCCGGCGATGGAGGCGAACAGCACGAAGGCGTCCAACGGCCGGTCGCCGAGCAGCGCGTCCAGGTGCACCGCGCCGGCCACCTTGCCGTCGAGCACGCCCGCGAACGCGGCCAGGTCGGTGTCGGCGATCAGGCCGGGCTCGCCGGCACCCGCCGCGTGGACCACGGCCGTCAACGGCGCGGGGTCCTCGTCGAGGCGGGCCAGCAGTGCCGCCACCTGGTCGCGGTCGGCGACGTCGCAGGCCACGACCGACGTCCGGACGCCCTGCGCGGTGAGTTCCGCGCGCAGCTCCATGGCCCCCGGTGCGCGCTCGCCGCGGCGGCTGGTAAGCACGATGTGCTCCGCCCCGTTGGCCGCCGCCCAGCGGGCCACGTGCGCACCCAGCGCGCCGGTGCCGCCGGTGACCAGCACGGTGCCGCACGGCTGCCACCGCTGCGCCGTGTCGGGGGCGGCGGGTGCCGCACGGACCAGGCGGCGGACGAACACCCCGGAGGGACGTACGGCCAACTGGTCCTCGTCGCCGGCGCCGGTCACCACCCGCGCCACCCGGTCCCAGGCCGTCGCGTCGACCTGCTCGGGCAGGTCCACCAGTCCGCCCCACAGCTGGGGGTGTTCCAGGCCCGCCACGAGCCCCAGGCCCCACAGCCCGCTCTGGGCGACGCCGTGCACCGCGTCCCCGTCGCCGGTGCCGACCGCGCCCTGGGTCAGGCACCACAGCCGGGTCGTCGTCCCGGTGTCGTGCAGGGCCTGGAGCAGCAGCAGCGTGGCGGCCGTCCCGACCGGTACGGCCGGGTGGGCGGGGTGCGGCTGGTCGCGGAGGCCGAGCAGGGACAGCACGCCGGTGGCGGGTCCGTCGGCCAGCGCGTCGGCCAGCCGGCGGGCGAGTTCCGCCCGGTCGGTGCCGACCGGGTCGACGGTCAGCCGGACCACGTCGGCGCCGACCTCGGCGAGGGCCTTGGTGACCGCCTCCGCGCGGGTGCCGTCCGTCAGGTCGTCCTCCGCCGTCACGAGCAGCCACACGCCCGGGCGCGCCGGATCGGCGGTGATGTCGGTCCGCTTCCACCCGACCCGGTACGACCACGCGTCCACGACCGCCCGCCGCGTACGCGCCCGGTGCCAGGTCGACAGGACCGGCAGGGCCGGGGTGAGGGCGTCCAGGGCGGCGCCGTCGTCGCCGAACTGCGTGGCGAGGGCGCTCAGGTCGCCCTGCTCGACGGCGGCCCAGAAGTCGGCGTCGCCGGTGTCGGTCACCCTCGTACGCGGCCTGCTCGCCGGCTCCGGCCAGTAGCGCTGGTGCTGGAAGGTGTACGTCGGCAGGTCGACCCGCCGCGACCCGCTGTCGGTGAACCACTCCTGCCAGGTCACCGGCACGCCGTGCACGTGCAGTTCCGCCAGCGCGCCGAGCAGCGCCTGGGCCTGCGACCGGTCCCGACGCTGGACGGCGACCGACAGTACGTCGTCGTCGGGCAGGATGTCCGCCGCCATCGCGGTCAGCACGCTCTGCGGCCCGATCTCCAGGAACGTGTCCACCCCGGCGGCCCGCAGCGCGGTGACCCCGTCGGCGTAGCGGACGGCCTCGCGGACGTGGCGCACCCAGTAGTCGGCCGTGCGGATCGCGTCAGGGTCGGCGAGCGCCCCGGTCACGTTCGACACCACCGGCAGTGCCGGTGCGGCGAACGTCAACCCGGCCAGGACCGCCCGGAACTCGTCGAGCATCGGCTCCATCAGCGGGCTGTGGAACGCGTGGCTGACCGCGAGCCGACGGGTGCGTACGCCCCGGTCCCGCCAGTCGCGCTCGATCTCGTCGAGGGCCTCCACCGCGCCGGACACGACGATCGACGTCGGCCCGTTCACCGCCGCGACACCGACCCGGTCGGCCAGCCCGGCGATCGACTCCGTCACCGCAGCCTCGTCAGCCGCCACGGCCAACATGCCGCCGCCGGCCGGCAGCGCCTGCATCAACCGGCCCCGCGCGGCGACGAGGGCGCACGCGTCGGCCAGGGACAGCACCCCGGCCACGTACGCGGCCGTCACCTCGCCGATCGAGTGACCGGCCACCATGTCGGGCACGATGCCGAACGACTCCACCAGCCGGAACAACGCCACCTCGACGGCGAAGAGCCCGGCCTGCGTGAACACCGTGTGGTCCAGCAGTTCCGCCTCTTCCGTACCCGCCTCGGCGAACAGCACCTCCCGCAGCGCGCGCGGCAGCAACGGGTCGAGGTGTCCACACACCTCGTCCAGGGCGGTCGCGAACACCGGGAACGCCTCGGACAGCTCCCGGCCCATGCCGGCGCGCTGGGCGCCCTGGCCCGAGAACACCAGCGCCAGTTGGTCCCGCTGCCCGCCCGGACCCACGAAGACCCCGCCGGAGGGCTCACCCGCCGCCAGCGCGGTCAGGCCCGCCAGCAACTCGTCGCGGCCCGTTCCGGCCACGACGGCACGATGTTCGAGCATCGACCGCGACACCACGCTCGACCACGCCACGTCCAGCGGACGTACGCTGCCGTCGGCGGCCAGCCAGTTCGCCCAGCGGCCCGCCTGCGCGGCCAGCGAGGCACCGTCGCGGGCCGACAGCAGCACCGGCACCACCGGCGGCACGTTCCCGGCGACGATCTCGCCCTCGACCAGCTCGGCGGGCGGCTGCTCGATGATCACGTGCGCGTTGGTGCCGGAGATCCCGAACGACGACACCGCCGCCCGACGCGGCCGGTCCACCGCAGGCCACGGCGTCGCCTCGGTGGCGAGGGCGACCGCCCCGGCCGACCAGTCGACGTGCGGCGACGGCTCATCCACGTGCAACGTCGACGGCACCACACCGTGCCGCATCGCCATGACCATCTTGATCACACCAGCCACACCGGCAGCCGCCTGCGTGTGACCGATGTTCGACTTCACCGACCCCAACAGCAGCGGCCGGCCCTGCGGACGGTCCTGCCCGTACGTGGCCAGCAGGGCCTGCGCCTCGATCGGGTCGCCGAGGGTGGTGCCCGTGCCGTGCGCCTCCACGGCGTCCACGTCGGCGGCGGTGAGACGCGCGTTTGCCAGAGCCTGGCGGATCACCCGCTGCTGCGACGGACCGTTCGGCGCCGTCAGGCCGTTCGACGCGCCATCCTGGTTCACCGCCGTGCCCCGCACGACCGCGTAGATGCGCCGGCCCTCGCGCTGCGCGTCGGAGAGGCGCTGGACGAGCAGCACACCCACGCCCTCGGACCAGCCCGTGCCATCCGCCGACGCGGCGAACGACTTGCACCGGCCGTCGGCCGACAGACCACGCTGCCGCGAGAACTCGATGAACGTGCCCGGCGTCGCCATCACCGTCACACCACCGGCCAACGCCAGATCACACTCGCCCGAGCGCAACGCCTGCACCGCCAGGTGCAGCGCCACCAGCGACGACGAGCACGCCGTGTCGACGCTGACCGCCGGGCCCTCCAGGCCGAACGTGTACGCCACCCGACCCGACAGGACGCTGCCCGAGTTGCCGGTGCCGACGTAGCCCTCGACCTCGCCGGCCAGCTCCATGAGCCGCGTCGCGTAGTCGTGGTACATGACGCCCGCGAAGACGCCGGTCCGGCTGCCCCGCAGCCGCTGCGGGTCCAGCCCCGCCGACTCGAACGTCTCCCACGACGCCTCCAGCAGCAACCGCTGCTGCGGGTCCATGGCCAGGGCCTCACGCGGCGAGATGCCGAAGAACGCGGGGTCGAACGCGCCGGCGTCGTACAGGAAACCGCCGTGGCGGGTGTACGACGTGCCGGGGTGGTCCGGATCGGGGTGGAAGAGCGTGTCGAGGTCCCAGCCCCGGTCGGCCGGGAACTCGCCGACGCCCTCCCCGCCGGTGCTGACCAGCTTCCACAGCTGGTCGGGAGACTGGACGCCGCCGGGGTAGCGGCAGGCCATGCCCACGATCGCGATCGGCTCGTCGGCGTCGCCGCCGGCCGGCTCGTCGGAGACGACGGCGGCGAGCCGTTCGCCGACCAGTTCCGCGTACACGTGGGCCGTCAGGGCCTGCGGGGTCGGGTAGTCGAACACCAGGGTCGAGGCCAGCCGCAGGCCGGTCGCGCCGTTGACCCGGTTGCGCAGCTCGACGGCGGTCAGCGAGTCGAAGCCCAACTCCCGGAACGCCCGGTCCGCCGGCACCGCCTCGGTACTGCCGTGCCCCAGCACCTGCGCGACGAGACCCCGCACCAGCTGGTCCACCTCGGTGAGGCCGTTCTCCTCGCTGAGCCTGGCGAGCCGGTCGGCCCAGCCGTCACCGCCCTTGCCCGCCTGGCGGCGGGTGTTCGCCGTGCCGATGAGGACCCGCAGCATCGGCGGCACCATCCCGCCGGAAGCCGCCGAGCGCAGCGCGGGCACGTCGATCACGGCCGGCACCAGGGCCGGCCGGCCGGCGCCCAGGGCGGCGTCGAACAGCTCCAGACCGGTCCGGGCGTTCATGGCCCGCAGGCCGGCGCGCGCCGAGCGGGCCCGCTCGACCCCACCGATCGACGCCGCCATGCCGGCGGTGTCCCACATGCCCCAGGCCAGGCTGACCGCAGGCAGACCCGACTTCCGCCGCCACACCGCCAGCCCGTCGAGGAACGCGTTGGCCGCCGCGTACGCCGACTGTCCCGGCGAACCCAACACACCCGCCACCGACGAGAACACCACGAACAGATCCAGGTCCACCGCGAGGGACGCCGTCGCCTCGTGCAGGAACCAACCCGCCGACACCTTCGGCGCCAACACCCCCGCCAGACGCTCGGCCGTCAGCCCCTCCACGACACCGTCGTCCAGGACACCGGCCGTGTGCACCACACCCGCCAGGCGGCCCTCGGCACCGATCTCCGCCACCAGGCCGAACACCTGGTCCCGGTCCGTCACGTCACAGGCGACGATCCGCACGTCGGCGCCCAGCGCGGTCAGCCGCCCGGTCAGCTCGCCGGCGCCCTCGGCCTCCGGACCACGCCGCGACACCAGCACCAGCGAGCGCACCCCGTGCACCGACACCAGGTGCTCCGCCACCAGCGCCCCGAGCGCACCCGTACCACCGGTCACCAGCACCACGCCGTCACCCACGGCCGGCGCCTGCGCCGACGCCGGAACCACCGCACGGACCAGACGCGGCACGAAGACCTCGCCGCCACGGACGGCCACCTGACCGCCGGTCGGGTCCGCCGCGTAGCGGGTCAGGGTGCTTAGCACGTTGGGATTCACGCCACGGTCCACGTCGGCCAGGACGATGCGGCCCGGGTGCTCGGACTGCGCCGAGCGCAGCAGACCCCACACCGCCGCAGCGGCCGGGTCCGTCACCTGGTCCTCGTCGCCGACGGACACGGCGCGTCGGGTGACCACCACCAGTTTCGAGTCCGCCAGGACGTCGGCGGCCAGCCACGCCTGCACGAGGCCCAGCACGTCCGCCGTCATGGCCCGGGCCCGCTGCGCCGTATCGACGCCGTCGGCGTCCGGCCCGGTCGGCGTGAACAGCAGGCGGCGCGGCGGCGTGGTGCCGGTGTCGATCGCGGCCAGCAGCTGCCTGATCGTCTCGGCGGAGGGACCGTCGGGAACGCCCGGCAGGGCCGGACCGCCCAGCACCGCCCAGCCCGAGACGTCGTCGACCGGTTCGGTCTCCTCCGCCTGCCAGACCACCTCGAACATCGACCGGGACGCCACACCCGCCGTGGCCGTACCAGCCAGCTCGCGCAGGACGAGGGAGTCCACCGACACCACCGCCGCGCCCACCTCGTCGCACGCCACCAGCCGCACGCCGGCACCGCTGCGGGACAACCGGACCCGCAGCACGCTGGCACCGGAGGCGTGCACCTGCACGCCCTCGAACGCGAACGGAACCCGTGGCCCGCCCGGCTCGTCGCCCAGCAGCAGGGCGACCGGGTGCAGGGCCGCGTCCAGCAGCGCCGGGTGCACCCCGAACCGGTCGATGCCCGCCACCGCGTCGTCCGGGAGGGCCACCTCGGCGAACACCTCGCCGTCGCCCACCCACGCGCGTCGCAGACCCTGAAACACCGGCCCGTACGCCAGGCCGCGCGCGACGAGCGCCGGGTACCAGTCCGCCAGGTCGACCTCGGTCGCGCCGGCCGGCGGCCAGGTGCCCGTCCTCGGCTCGTCCGCCGTCGCCGGCTCCAGCACACCCTCGGCGTGCTGGAGCCAGCCCGCCTCGGGGTCGTCGTCGGGGCGCGAGTAGATGGCGACGGGACGCTGCGACGCCTCGCCCGCCGACACCCGGACCTGGATCCGCACGGCGCCCGCGTCGGGAAGCACCAGCGGCGTCAGCACCGCCAGGTCACGCAGCCGGGACACGCCCGCCTCGTCGCCCGCGCGCACGGCCAGTTCCACCAGCGCCGTGCCGGGGACCAGCGGCACGCCCGAGATCACGTGGTCGGCCAGCCAGGGGTGGGTGGCCAGCGACAGCCGGCCGGTCAGCACCACCTCGTCGTCGCCGGCGAGGTCCACCGCCGCGCCGAGCAGGCCGTGCCCCGCCACACCGAGGCCCGCGCCGCTGACGTCACCGGCCCGCAGCCGCCCCACCGCCGGCCAGAACCGCTGCCGCTGGAACGGGTACGTCGGCAGGTCCACCGGGCGGGTCGCGGTGCCCGGCAGGAGGTCGGTCCAGGTGACCGGCACGCCGTGCACGTGCAGCTCCGCCAGCGCGTTCATCAGCGACACAGGTTCCGGGCGGCCCGGGCGCAGGCTCGCCACGACGGCCGCCGGGAGGGTGTCGTCGTCGTCGGGCAGGCAGCCACGCACCATGCCGGCGAGCACCGCGTCGGGGCCGAGTTCGAGGAAGACCCGGACGTTGCGCGTACGCAGGCTGGCGACCCCGTCGGCGAACCGGACGGTCTCGCGCACGTGCCGGACCCAGTAGTCGGGGGTGCCGATCTCGTCGGGGTCGGCGATCTCGCCCGTCAGGTTCGACACGATCGGCAGGGTCGGCCAGCGGAACGTCAGGGTGTCGAGCACCTGCCGGAACTCGCGCAGCATCGGCTCCATCAGCGGGCTGTGGAAGGCGTGGCTGACGTTCAGCCGGCGGGTGCGTACGCCCCGGTCCTGCCAGGTCCGCTCCACCTCGTCGAGGGCCCCGACCTCGCCGGAGACCACCACGGCGGTCGGGGCGTTCACCGCCGCGACGCCGAGCCGGTCGGTGAGCCCGGCCAGCGACTCCACGACGGCCTGCTCGTCGGTGCCGACCGCGAGCATCCCGCCGCCCTGTGGCAGGGCCTGCATGAGCCGGCCACGGGCCCCCACCAGCGCGCAGGCGTCGGCGAGGCTGAACAGCCCGGCGACGTGGGCGGCGGCCACCTCGCCGATCGAGTGCCCGGCCACCAGGTCCGCCCGGACGCCGAACGACTCGACCAGCCGGAACAGGGCCACCTCGACGGCGAACAGCCCGGCCTGGGTGAAGACGGTCTGGTCCAGCAGCTCCGCCTCCGGCGTGCCCGCCTCGGCGAACAGCACCTCGCGCAGCGGACGGGGCAGGTGCTGGTCCAGGTGCCCGCACACCTCGTCGAGGGCGGCGGCGAAGGCCGGGTGGGCGTCGTACAGCTCACGCCCCATGCCGGGACGCTGGGCGCCCTGGCCGGAGAAGAGGATCGCGGTGCGTCCGCCGCGCGCCACGCCGTGGACGACGGCGGCCGAGGGCTGCTCGTCGGCCACCGCGTCGAGGGCGGTGAGCAGGTCTTCGCGGTCCCGGGCCAGCAGCACCACGCGGTGTTCGAAGGCCGTGCGGCGGGTGGCGAGCGCGTGGGCCACGTCGGCGAGCGTCAGGTCCGGTTCGTCGTCCAGCAGGCCCCGCAGCCGGCGTGCCTGCTCGCGCAGGGCGGCGTCGTCGCGGGCCGAGAGGACGCACGCGACGAGGTCGACCGGGGGCGTCGCGGGCGGCCCGGCGGGCGGCGGGACGGACTCCGGCGCCTGTTCGATGATCGTGTGCGCGTTGGTGCCGCTGATGCCGAACGACGACACCGCGGCCCGGCGCGGCCGGTCGACGGCCGGCCACGACCGGGCGCCGGTGAGCAGGGCCACCGAGCCGGTGGTCCAGTCGATGTGCGGCGACGGCTCGTCCGCGTGCAGGGTCGGCGGCAGCACACCGTGCCGCATCGCCAACACCATCTTGATCACCCCGGCGACGCCCGCCGCCGCCTGGGCGTGACCGATGTTCGACTTGATCGAACCGAGCCACAGCGGTCGGTCCTGCGGCCGGTCCTGCCCGTACGTGGCCAGGAGGGCCTGCGCCTCGATCGGGTCGCCCAGCGCGGTGCCCGTGCCATGCGCCTCGACGGCGTCGACGTCGCCCGGGGTCAGTCGGGCGTTCGCCAGCGCCTGCCGGATGACCCGCTGCTGCGCGGGACCGTTCGGCGCGGTCAGGCCGCTGCTGGCCCCGTCCTGGTTCACCGCGCTGCCCCGCACGACGGCGAGGACGCGGTGGCCGTTGCGCTGCGCGTCGGAGAGGCGCTCCAGCAGGAGCATGCCGACGCCCTCGGCGAAGCCGGTGCCGTCGGCGCCCGCACCGAAGGCCTTGCACCGACCGTCGGGCGACAGGCCGCGCTGCCGGGAGAACTCGGTCAGCATGCCGGGGGTGGACATCACGCTCACCCCGCCGGCGAGCGCGAGCCGGCACTCGTCCTGTCGCAGCGCCTGGGTGGCCAGGTGCAGCGCGACCAGCGACGACGAGCAGGCGGTGTCGACGGTGACGGCGGGACCTTCGAGGCCGAACAGGTACGAGATGCGTCCCGAGGCGACGCTTCCCGCGCTGCCGTTGCCGACGTAGCCGTCCACCTCGTCGGTCGTTCCGGCGGCCTGGGAGGCGTAGTCGTGGTAGATCAGCCCGACGTAGACGCCGGTGCTGCTGCCCCGCGCCGAGTGCGGGTCGATCCCCGCCCGTTCGAAGGCCTCCCAGGACGTCTCCAGCAGCAACCGCTGCTGCGGGTCCATGGCCAGCGCCTCCCGGGGCGAGATCCCGAAGAAGGCGGCGTCGAACTGGGCGGCGTCGTGCAGGAAGCCGCCCTGGCGGGGCACGGACGTGTCGTCCCCGCCGCTGGCCCTCAGGTCGTCCAGGTCCCAGCCCCGGTCGGTGGGGAACGGCGAGATGACGTCGGCGCCGGCGGTGACCACCTGCCAGAGCTGCTCGGGGGTCTGCACCTCGCCGGGGAAACGGCAGGCCATGCCGATGATGGCGATCGGCTCGTCGAGCGCGGCGGCCGTGCCGACCACGGCCGGGCGGGCGGCGTCGGAACCGCCGCCCAGTTCCCGGTCGAGGAAGTCGGCGAGCACCGCGGGGGCCGGGTGGTCGAACGCCACGGTCGCGGGCAGCCGCAGCCCGGTCGCGGCGGAGAGCCGGTTGCGCAGTTCGACGGAGGTGAGCGAGTCGAAGCCCAGCTCCTTGAAGGCGCGGTGGGGGTCGACGTTCTCCGCGGAGCGGTGCCCGAGCACGCTGGCGACGTTCGTGGCCACCAGGTCGAGCAGGTGGTTGCGCCGCTCGGCCGGGCTGAGCATCGCCAGGCGGTCCCGCACCGACGCGGTGTCGGCCGTGCCCCGGCCCACCGCGCGGCGGGCCGGAGCGGCGGGGCGGACCAGGTCACGCAGCAGGCTGGGCACGGCGCCGCCGGCCGGGCGCGCGGTCGCCGGCGGCAGGTTCATGAGTACGAGATGGGCGCTGCCGCGCTGCCGGGCCGCCTCGAAGAGGGCGACGCCCTGCTGGTCGGTCAGCGGGGCGCTGGTGGCGCGGATCGCCTTGCGGTGGTCGTTGCCGTGCAGGTGCGCGGTCATCGCGCTGCTGGTGGCCCACAGTCCCCAGGCGAGGCTGGTGGCGGGCAGCCCCTGCTGCCGGCGGTGCTGGGCGAGGGCGTCGAGGAACGCGTTCGCGGCGGCGTAGTTGCCCTGCCCCGGCGAGCCGAGGGTGGCCGCCACGGAGGAGAACAGCACGAACGCCGACAGGTCCAGGTGCGCGGTCGCCTCGTGCAACGCCCAGCCGGCGTCAACCTTCGGCGCCAGCACCGTACGCAGGGCGGACTCGTCCAACGAACCGATGGTCGCGTCGGCGATCACGCCGGCGGTGTGCACCACCGCCGTCAACGGGTGCGCCGGGTCCACCAGTTCCAGCAGCCGGGTCACCTGCCGTGGGTCGGTCACGTCGGCGGTGCCGACGGTGACCCGGGCACCGGCCTGGGTGAGCTCCTCGATGAGGTCCTGGTACTGCTCGGGACCACGGCGGGAGGCCAGCAGCAGGTGCCGCGCCTGACCGGTGGCGACCAGGTGCCGGGCGAACACCCGGGCGAGGGCGCCTCCCGCGCCGGTGAGCAGCACGGTGCCGTCGGGGTCGGCGGGCGCGGGCACCCGCAGGACGACCTTGCCGATGTGGCGGGCCTGGCTGATGTGCCGCAGTGCCTGCCGGGCCTGGCGCACGTCCCACGCCCGTACGGGCAGCGGACGCAGCGCGCCCTGCTGGAACAGGTCGAGGATCTCGGTGAGCATCTCGCCGATGCGCGGGTGTCCGGCCTCGTTGAGGTCGAACGCGCGGTAGCTGACGCCGGGGTGGTCGGCGGCGACCGTCTCCGGGTCGCGCACGTCGGCCTTGCCCATCTCCACGAACCGACCGCCGCGCGGCAGCAGCCGCAACGACGCGTCGACGAACTCGCCGGCCAACGCGTCGAGCACCACGTCCACCCCGGCACCACCCGTGGCCGCGCCGAAGACCTGCTCGAACTCCGTGGTCCGCGACGACGCGATCCGCTCCCCGGCCACCCCGAGGCCACGCAGCACACCCCACTTGCCGGGGCTGGCGGTGGCGTACACCGTCGCGCCCCAGTGCCGGGCGAGCTGGATGGCGGCCATGCCGACGCCGCCCGCGCCGTTATGGATCAGCACCGACTCGCCGGCCCGCAGGCCGGCCAGGTCCCGCAGCGCGTAGTACGCGGTCAGGAACACCACCGGCACCGACGCGGCCTGCGTGAAGGACCAGCCGTCGGGGATCTTCGCGACGAGGTCGCGGGCGGCGACCACCTCCGGGGCGAAGGCCGGCTCGAACATGCCGAGCACCCGGTCGCCGGGCGCCAGGTCGGTCACGCCGGGGCCCACCTCGACCACGACGCCCGCGCCCTCGCTGCCCATCACGGCCGCCGGATCCGGGTACATGCCCAGGCCGATCAGCACGTCCCGGAAGTTCACGCCGGCCGCGCGCACCGCGATGCGCACCTGGCCGGCGTCCAGGGCGACGGGCGTGGCGGGCACCATGCCGATCCCGTCGAGGGTGCCGGGGCTCACCGCCCCGACCTGCCACAGCCCGGCCGGCGCGACGAGTTCCTCGGCGACCGGGCCGGCGGGCCGACCCAGGCGCGGGGTGCGCACCTCGTCGCCGCGTACGGCCACCTGGCCGCCGGTGGCCGACGGGTCCTCGGCCACCGCGGCCAGCACCGCGAGGACCGCCGGGGTGAGCGCGCCCTCGACGTCGGCGAGGACGATCCGTCCCGGGTGCTCCGACTGCGCCGAGCGCAGCAGGCCCCAGACCGTCGCGCCGGTCAGGTCCCGCAGCGCGTCGGCCGGTGCGGCGAGCACCGCGCCGCGGGTCACCACCACCAGCTTCGTGTCCGCCAGCGCCTCGGCGGCGAGCCAGGAACGCAGCACGTCCAGCACCTGGGCGGTGACCGTGCCCACCAGGTCGGGCAGCCCTGCGTCCGGCGTGTCCGCGCGGACCGGGAGCACCAGCGCGCGGGGCGCCTCGACCGCGCCGCCGGAGATCGCCGTGACGAGGTCGTCGACGGTCGGGAACACGGGCGTGGACAGGTCCGCCGGCACGTCGGTGTCGCCGAGCAGCATCCAGCCGGAGAGGTCGCGCGCCGGCGTGACCCGCTCGGGCTGCCACGTCACCTCGAACAGCGCCCGCTCGGTGGGGTCCTGGCCGGCCGATGCGGTCATCTCCCGCAACGCGAGCGCGTCCACCGACACCACGGGCGCGCCCGACTCGTCGCCGGCCACCAGCCGCACCCGGGAACCCGTCCGGGTCAACCGCACCCGCAGCACCCGGGCCCCGGAGGCGTGCACCTGCACGCCCTCGAAGGCGAAGGGCACCCGCGGCCCGCCGGAGCGGTCGGCCAGCAGCAGCCCCACGGGGTGCAGCGCGGCGTCCAGCAGCGCCGGGTGCACGGCGAACCGGTCGGTGTCGGCGGTCGCCTCGTCCGGCAACGCCACCTCGGCGTACGCGTGGTCGCCGGCGGCCCACAGCCGGCGTAGCCCCTGGAACGACGGGCCGTAGGTGAGGCCCCGCTCCGCCAGCGCCGGGTACCAGCCGGCGAGGTCCACCTCGGGCACCCCGGCGGGCGGCCAGGCGCCCACCTCCGGCTCGTCGGCGGCAGGCTCCAGCACACCGTCGGCGTGCCGCGTCCACTCGGCCTCCGGGTCGCCGTCGGGCTGCGAGTGGACCGCCACCGACCGGACGCCGGCGCTGTCGGCCGCGCCGACGCGTACCTGCACGCGGACGGCACCGGCGGCGGGCAGCACCAGCGGCGCCGCCACCGTCAACTCGCGTACCCGCGACGCGCCCACCTCGTCGCCGGCGCGCACCACCAGCTCCACCAGCGCGGTGCCCGGCGCCAGCACCGCACCGCCGACCACGTGGTCGGCCAGCCACGGGTGCGTCGACACCGACAGCCGGCCGGTCAGCACCACCTCGTCGTCACCGGCGAGGCGCACCGCCGCGCCGAGCAGCGGGTGCCCCGCCGCCCCCAGGCCCGCGCCCGACACGTCGCCGCCGGCGGAGTGGTCCACCGCCGGCCAGAACCGCTCCCGCTGGAAGGCGTACGTCGGCAGGTCGACGCCGGTGGCGCCGGAGCCGGCGAACACCGCCGTCCAGTCGACGGGCACCCCGGCGACGTGCAGGTCGCCGAGGCCGGTCAGCAGCTGGCGCGGCCCGTTCTCGTCGCGGCGCAGCGAACCGACCACGACGCCCGCGTCGACGGCGCCGGTGGCCTTCTCCAGCGCGTCCTGGACCACCACCTTCAGCACGGGGTGCGGGCTGACCTCGACGAAGACCCGGAAGCCCTGCTCGATCAGCTGGTCCAGCACCGGCGCGAGCCGGACGGGTTCCCGCAGGTTGCGGTACCAGTAGTCGGCGTCGAGCTCGGCGGTGTCGATGGGCTCGCCGGTGACCGTCGAGTGGAAGGCCACCCCGGTCGAGCGGGAGTCGACCGTGCCGAGCGCGGCCACCAGGTCGTCGCGTACGGCGTCGACGTGGCCGCAGTGTGAGGCGTAGTCGACGGCGATCGCGCGGGCCCGGATGTCCCGCTCGGCGCAGTGCGCGAGCAGTTCGGCGACCGACGCCGCGTCACCGGAGACCACGGTCGCGGAGGCGCCGTTGAGGGCCGCCACGGAGAGGGTGTCCCGCCACGGCGCGATGAGCTGCTCGGTGTCGGCGGCCGGCAGCGGGACGGAGACCATGCCGCCCCGGCCCGAGATGGCCAGCAGGCCACGGCTGCGCGCCACGACGAGTCGCATCGCGTCGGCGAGGGTCAGCGCGCCGGCCGCGCAGGCCGCGGCGATCTCACCCTGCGAGTGCCCGACGACGGCGGCCGGCACGATGCCGCACGAGCGCCAGAGCTGGGCGAGGGACACCATGACGGAGAAGAGCACCGGCTGGACCACGTCCACCCGGTCCAGGGACGGCGCGCCGGGCGCCTGCCGGAGCACGTCGGTGAGGGACCAGTCCACCAGCCGGGACAGCTCCTCGGCGCACTCCCCCATCCGCTGCCGAAAGACCGGCGAGGTCTCCAGCAGGTCCAGCGCCATCCCCGCCCACTGGGAGCCCTGACCGGGGAAGACGAAGACGACCTTCGACGCGGCGTCCGCGCCGGCCGGCGAGCCGTCGCCGGCGGCGAGGGCGGCCAGCCGGGCGGCGGCGTCGTCCCGGTCGGCGGCCACGACGACCGCGCGGTACGGGTGGTGCGCCCGCTGGGCGGCCAGGGAGAACCCGAGGTCGCGCAGGTCCAGGTCGGCGTCGCCGGCCAGCCGCTCGCCGATGCGGGCGGCCTGCGCCCCGAGCGCGCGGGGGCTGCGGCCGGAGACCAGCAGGGGTACGGCGGCGGGGCCGACCAGGCCGGGGAGGCCCCCCGCCGGCGGGGCCGTCGCCGGGGCCGGCTCGTCGGGCGCCTGCTCGATGATGGTGTGCGCGTTGGTGCCGCTGATGCCGAACGACGACACGGCGGCCCGGCGCGGGCGCCGCACCGCCGGCCACGGCCGGGCCTCGGTGAGCAGGGCGACCGCCCCGGCGCTCCAGTCGACGTGGGGCGACGGCTCGTCCACGTGCAGGGTCGGCGGCAGCACGCCGTGCCGCATCGCCAGCACCATCTTGATCACGCCGGCCACCCCGGCCGCCGCCTGGGAGTGGCCGATGTTCGACTTGATCGAGCCGAGCCAGAGCGGCTCGGCGTCGGCCCGGTCCTGCCCGTAGGTGGCCAGCACCGCCTGCGCCTCGATCGGGTCGCCGAGGACGGTGCCGGTGCCGTGCGCCTCGACGGCGTCCACGTCGGCCGGGTTCAGCCGCGCGTTCTCCAGGGCCTGCCGGATCACCCGCTGCTGCGACGGGCCGTTCGGGGCGGTCAGCCCGTTGGACGCGCCGTCCTGGTTGACCGCGGAGCCGCGCAGTACGGCGAGCACCCGGTGCCCGTTGCGCCGGGCGTCGGAGAGGCGCTCCACGAGCAGCATGCCCACGCCCTCGGACCAGCCGGTCCCGTCGGCGCCGGCGGCGAACGCCTTGCACCGTCCGTCCGGGGCGAGGCCGCCCTGCCGGGAGAACTCGGAGAACATGCCGGGCTGCGCCATCAGCGCCACCCCGCCGGCCAGGGCCATGTCGCACTCGCCGCCGCGCAGCGCCTGGGCGGCGAGGTGCAACGCCACCAGCGACGAGGAGCAGGCGGTGTCGATGGTGACCGCCGGGCCTTCGAGGCCGAACATGTAGGCGACCCGCCCGGAGGCGACGCTGCCCGCCGTCCCGGTGAGCAGGTGCCCCTCGAGGCCGTCCAGGTCGTCGCGTCCGCTGGTGGCGTAGCCGGAGGAGGCCGCGCCGATGAAGACACCGGTGGCGGTGCCGCCGAGCGCGGTGGGGTCGATGCGGGCGTACTCGAAGCTCTCCCAGGCGGTCTCCAGCAGCAGCCGCTGCTGCGGGTCCATGGCGAGGGCCTCGCGGGGGCTGATGTTGAAGAAGCCGGCGTCGAAGTCGGCCGCGTCGTAGAGGAAGCCGCCCTGTTCGGTGACGGTGCCGCCCGCCTGGTCGCCGTCGGTGCCGTACAGCCGGTCGAGGTCCCAGCCGCGGTCGGCGGGGAACCCGCCGATCGCGTCGGAGCCGGAGGTGACGAGCTGCCACAGCTGCTCGGGGGTGGCGACGCCGCCGGGGTAGCGGCAGGCCATGCCGATGATGGCGATCGGTTCGTCGGCGTCGGCGGTGACGACGGTACGGACGGCGGTGCCGGCGCCGGTGGCCCGGCCGAGCTGCGCGAACAGGTGCTCGGCGAGGCGGGCCGGGGTGGGGTGGTCGAAGGCCAGCGTGGCGGTCAGCCGCAGCCCGGTGGCGGCGCCCAGCCGGTTGCGCAGCTCCACCGAGGTCAGCGAGTCGAAGCCCAGGTCCTTGAAGGCGCGGGCGGCGGGAACCGACTGCGCCGAGGCGTGCCCCAGCACCGTGGCGGCCTGGCCACAGACCAGGTCGACAAGCGCCTGGCGGGCGTCCGCCTCGGACAGGCCGTCGAGCCGCTCCCGCCACGACGCCCCGGCGCTCGGCCGGTCGGTGGCGGTGCGGCGTCGGCCGCCGCCGCGCAGCAGGTGCCGCATCAGCGGCGGTACGTGGCTCGCCTCGCCGGTGACGTGGAGTCGGGCCGCGACGACGACCGGTTGCACCGCCGGCAGGGCGGCGTCGAAGAGTTCGGCGCCCTCGGCCGGGGAGAGCCGGCTCATCCCGACCCGCCGCAGCCGCTGCTGGTCGTCGCCGTCGAGGTGCGCGGTCATCGTGCTGTCGGTGGCCCACATGCCCCAGGCGAGGCTGGTGGCGGGCAGCCCCTGCTGCCGGCGGTGCTGGGCGAGGGCGTCGAGGAACGCGTTCGCGGCGGCGTAGTTGCCCTGCCCCGGCGAGCCGAGGGTGGCCGCCACGGAGGAGAACAGCACGAACGCCGACAGGTCCAGGTGCGCGGTCGCCTCGTGCAACGCCCAGCCGGCGTCCACCTTCGGCGCCAGCACCGTACGCAGGGCGGACTCGTCCAACGAACCGATGGTCGCGTCGGCGATCACGCCGGCGGTGTGCACCACCGCCGTCAACGGGTGCGCCGGGTCGATTCCGGCGATCAGCTCGCTGGCCTGCGCGGGGTCGCTGACGTCGACGGCAACGGCGGTGACGTCGGCGCCCGCGTCGGTCAGTTCCCGGACCAGGGTGGCGTACGCGTCGTCCCGGCCGGGCGCGCGGCGGGAGGCCAGCAGCAGGCGGCGGGCCTGGCCGGTGGCGACGAGGTGCCGCGCGAGTACGCCGGCCAGGGTCCCGGCCGCGCCGGTGAGCAGCACGGTACCGTCGGGGTCCACGGGTGCGGGAATGCGCAGGACGACCTTGCCGACGTGGCGGGCCTGGCTGACGTACCGCAGCGCCTGCCGGGCCTGGCGCACGTCCCACGCCCGTACGGGCAGCGGGCGCAGCGCGCCCCGCGCGAACAGGGCGAGGATCTCGGTGAGCATCTCGCCGATGCGGGTGCTGCCCGCCTCGTTGAGGTCGAACGCGCGGTACGCCACGCCCGGGTGCTCGGCAGCGACCGTCTCCGGGTCGCGCACGTCGGCCTTGCCCATCTCCACGAACCGGCCACCGCGCGGCAGCAGCCGCAACGACGCGTCGACGAACTCGCCGGCCAACGCGTCGAGCACCACGTCCACCCCGGCACCACCCGTGGCCGCGCCGAAGACCTGCTCGAACTCCGTGGTCCGCGACGACGCGATCCGCTCCCCGGCCACCCCCAGACCGCGCAGCACACCCCACTTACCGGGGCTCGCCGTCGCGTGGACGGTGGCGCCGAGGTGGTGGGCGAGCTGGATGGCGGCCATGCCGACGCCACCCGCGCCGTTGTGGATCAGCACCGACTCGCCGGCCCGCAGCCCGGCCAGGTCCCGCAGCGCGTAGTACGCGGTCAGGAACACCAGGGGGACGGAGGCCGCCTGGGTGAAGGTCCAGCCGGCGGGCATCCTGGCGATGCGCTCCCGGTGGGCGACCGCCTGCGGGCTGAACCCGAGTTCGAACATGCCCATCACCCGGTCGCCGGGCGCCAGGTCGGTCACGCCGGGGCCCACCTCGACCACGACGCCCGCACCCTCGCTGCCCATCACGGCCGCCGGATCCGGGTACATGCCCAGGCCGATCAGCACGTCCCGGAAGTTCACCCCGGCCGCGCGCACCGCGATGCGCACCTGGCCAGCGCCCAGGGCGACGGGCGTGGCCCGAACCGGCCCGATCCCGTCCAGGGTGCCGGGGGTGACGGGAGCGAGGTGCCACGGCCCGGGCGGCGGCGTCAGCTCGTCGCCCACCGGCCGTGCCAGCCTCGGCACGAGGGTCCGCTCGCCCCGCACCGCGAGCTGGCCGCCGGAGGCCGACGGGTCGACCGCCGCCCCGGCCAGCACGGCGAGGGTCGCGGGGGTCAGTTCGCCCTCGACGTCGGCGAGGACGATCCGCCCCGGGTGCTCCGACTGCGCCGAGCGCAGCAGGCCCCAGACGGCGGCGGAAGCCAGGTCGGTGACCTGGTCGTCGTCCCCGGCGGCCACCGCGCCCCGGGTCACCACCACGAGCTTCGTGTCGGCCAGCGGCTCGGCGTCGAGCCAGGACCGCAGCACGTCCAGCACACCGCCGGTGACCGTCCGCACGGCCTCCGGCACGGCGACGCCGGGTTCGCCGGCGGGCACCGTCAGCAGCACCCGCCGGGCCGTGGCCCCGCCCGCCGCCAGCGCCGCCACGTCGGCGAAGACCGGCAGCTGCGGCAGCGCGTCCGTGGCCGGCCGGCCCAGCGCCGCCCATCCCGCGAGGTCGTCGACGCCGTCGATCTGCTCGGCCTGCCAGGTCACCTCGTACAGCGACCGGGCGGCAGCGCCGCGACTCGACGTCGGGGTCATCTCCCGCAGCACCAGGGAGTCCACCGACACCACCGGCGCGCCCGAGCCGTCGCAGGCCACCAGCCGCACCCCGGAGCCGTCCCGGGTCAGCCGTACCCGCAGCGTCCTGGCGCCCGAGGCGTGCACCTGCACACCCTCGAACGCGAACGGCACGCGGGGCCCGCCCGCCGGCTCCGCCGCCAGCAGCAGGGCCACCGGGTGCAGCGCGGCGTCCAGCAGCGCCGGGTGCACCCCGAACGCGCCCGCGTCCCCGGCCGCGCCGTCCGGCAGCGCCACCTCGGCGTACGCCTCACCGTCGGCCGTCCAGGCGCGCCGCACGCCCTGGAACACCGGCCCGTACGACAGGCCGTGCTCCGCCAGCGCCGGGTACCACCCGGTCAGGTCCACCTCGTCGGCGCCCGGCGGCGGCCACGCGCCGACGCCCGGCTCGTCGACCGACACCGGTTCGAGCAGGCCCTCGGCGTGCCGCGTCCACTCGGTGTCGTCGTCGTCCTCCTGCTGGGAGTAGACGGACACCGACCGGACGGCGGCGTCGTCGGCCGCGCCGACGCGCACCTGGACGCGCACCGCGCCGGACTCGGGCAGCACCAGCGGCGCCGCCACCGTCAGCTCCCGTACGCGCGACGCGCCCACCTCGTCGCCGGCGCGCACCGCCAGCTCGACCAGCGCGGTGCCCGGCACCACCACGGCGTCGCCGACCACGTGGTCGGCCAGCCACGGGTGCGTCGACACCGACAGCCGGCCGGTCAGCACGACCTCGTCGTCACCGGCGAGGCGCACCGCCGCGCCGAGCAACGGATGCCCCGCCACGCCGAGGCCGGCGCCCGACACGTCGCCGACGCGCCACGGCAGCACCTCGGGCCAGAACCGCTCCCGCTGGAAGGCGTACGTGGGCAGTTCCACCCGCCGCGCCCCGGTGTCGGCGAACCACTCCTGCCAGGCGACGGGCACGCCGTGCACGTGCAGCTCGGCCAGCGCCGCCAGCAGCGCCTGCGTCTCCGGCCGGTCCCGGCGCTGGGCGGCGACGGCCAGCACGTCGTCGTCGGGCAGGACGTCCGCCACCATCGCGGTCAGTACGCTCTGCGGCCCGATCTCCAGGAACGTGTCGACCCCGGCGTCGCGCAGGGCGGCGACCCCGTCGGCGTGCCGTACGGCCTCGCGGACGTGCCGCACCCAGTACTCCGGGGTGCGGATCTCGTCGGCGTCGGCGAGCGCCCCGGTCAGGTTCGACACGATCGGCAGCACGGGGGTGGCGAAGTCCAGCCGCTCGACGATGCCGCGGAAGCGCTCCAGCACCGGCTCCATCAGCGGGCTGTGAAACGCGTGGCTCACCGTCAGCCGGCGGGTACGCACGCCCCGGTCCCGCCAGACCCGCTCGACCTCGTCGAGGGCGTCGACGGCGCCGGAGACCACGACCGACGTCGGGCCGTTCACCGCCGCGACGCCGACCCGGTCGGTCAGCCCGGCGATCGACGCGACCACCGCCGCCTCGTCGGCGGCCACGGCGAGCATCCCGCCGCCGTCGGGCAGCGACTGCATCAACCGGCCCCGCGCGGCCACGAGCAGGCAGGCGTCCTGGAGGGACAGCACCCCGGCCACGTGCGCGGCGGCGATCTCGCCGATCGAGTGCCCGCCCACGAGGTCCGGCGCGACGCCGAACGACTCCACCAGGCGGAACAGCGCCACCTCGACCGCGAAGAGCCCGGCCTGGGTGAACACGGTCTGGTCCAGCAGCTCCGCCTCGGCGGAGCCCTCGGGCGCGAACAGCACCTCCTTGAGCGGGCGCGGCAGCACCCGGTCCAGGTGCCCGCACGCCTCGTCGAGGGCGGCGGCGAAGACGGGGAACTCGCCGTACAGCTCCCGGCCCATGCCGGCGCGCTGCGCGCCCTGGCCGGAGAAGAGCACCGCCAGCGGACCCCGGTCCCCGGCCTGGCCCGTGACGACCGTGCCCGACGACTCCCCCGCCGCCAGGGCCGCCAGGCCCGCCAGCAGGCCCGCCCGGTCGTCGGCGAGCACCACCGCGCGCCGGTCGAGCGCCGAGCGGGACACCACCGACGACCAGGCCACGTCGAGGGGGCGCGACTCCCCGTCGTCGGCGAGCCAGCGGGCCCACCGGTCGGCCTGGGCGGAGAGCGCGGCCGGCTGCGCGGCGGAGAGCAGCACCGGCGCGACGGCGCGACGGCGGTAGCCGGCGGCCTCGTCGCCGGCCGGGTCGGGGGCCGGCGCCTGCTCCAGGATCAGGTGGGCGTTCGTGCCGCTCATGCCGAAGGACGACACGCCGGCCCGGCGGACGTGGTCGCCGCCCGCCCAGGGGCGCGCCTCGTCGAGCAGGGACACGGCCCCCGTCGACCAGTCGACGTGCGGGGACGGCCGGTCCACGTGCAGGGTGGGCGGCAGCACGCCGTGCCGCATCGCCATCACCATCTTGATGACGCCGCCGGCGCCGGCCGCTGCCTGCGGGTGACCGATGTTCGACTTCAGCGATCCCAGCCACAGCGGCCGGTCGGCGGGCCGTCCCTGGCCGTACGTGGCGAGCAGCGCCTGCGCCTCGATCGGGTCGCCGAGCCGGGTGCCCGTGCCGTGGGCCTCGACGGCGTCCACGTCGGCCGGGGTGAGCCGGGCGTTCTCCAGCGCCTGGCGGATGACCCGCTGCTGCGAGGGACCGTTGGGGGCGGTCAGGCCGCTGCTCGCGCCGTCCTGGTTCACGGCGCTGCCCCGGATCACCGCCAGGACGGGGTGACCGTTGCGGCGGGCGTCGGAGAGCTTCTCGACGAGCAGCATGGCGACGCCCTCGGACCAGCCGGTCCCGTCGGCGTCGGCGGAGAACGCCTTGCACCGCCCGTCGGAGGCGAGCCCCCGCTGGCGGGAGAACTCGACGAAGGCGCCGGGGGTGGCCAGCACGGTGACGCCGCCGGCGACGGCGAGGGAGCACTCGCCGTCGCGCAGGGCCTGACCGGCCAGGTGCAGGGCGACCAGCGAGGAGGAGCAGGCGGTGTCGATCGTGACGGCCGGCCCCTCCAGCCCGAAGGAGTACGCCAGCCGGCCGGACATGACGCTCGCGGCCGTACCGGTGAGGACGTAGCCCTCGGTGCCCTCGGGCAGCTGCCGCAGCACGGACGTGTAGTCCTGCCCGGCGGTGCCGACGAACACGCCGGTACGGCTGCCCCGCACCGACGTGGCGTCGATGCCGGCCCGCTCGAAGACCTCCCAGGTCACCTCGAGCAGGAGCCGCTGCTGCGGGTCCATGGCCAGCGCCTCGCGCGGCGAGATGCCGAACAGGGTCGGGTCGAACAGGCCGGCGTCGCGCAGGAAGCCGCCCCGGTTGCTGTAGGTGGTGCCGGGGTGGTCCGGGTCGGGGTCGTAGAGTCCGTCGAGGTCCCAGCCCCGGTCGTCGGGGAACGTGCCGGTGGCGTCCACACCGCCCGCGACGAGGTCCCAGAGGTCCTCCGGCGAGGCGACCCCGCCGGGGAACCGGCAGGCCATGCCGACGATCGCGATCGGCTCGGCGTCCTCGTTCTCCAGCTCGGTCAGGCGCCGACGCGCCAGGCGGAGCTCGGAGGTCACCCACTTCAGGTGTTCGAGGAGCTTGTCTTCGTCCGCCATGACCCACCCGCCCAGAGCTTGCTATCGATCGGAATCTGCCGATTCGTTGACCACACCACCACCGACGGACCGGTCTCGTGCACAGGTGGGCGGAGACACGGCCGCTCGGCCACGAACCCGACACCTGTTCCTGATTCCGGTTGTCGTGCCTGCTCAGGCGCCCGCCACGCCGGGCCGTCCCGCCGACACATGCCCGCCACCGTGACTGGACGGTACTGAGCGCCCATCACGCGCCCAACCCCTAGAGAACCCCTGATCGACTGGCCCGTGAGGGCCGTCGCGGCGGGTCCCGGACGAAGCGGTGACCAGCATCGCGACGGCCGTTCAGGCGGGCTGTCCGGTGACCGCCGGCAGGATGCGGCGCAGCCGTCCCGGCGGCGTCGAGCGGCGGCGCCACTCCCGTGGGTAGCCGACCGAGACCTCTTCGAACCGGACCCCGTCGTACCAGGTGGTGCGCGGGATGTGCAGGTGGCCGTAGACGGCGACGCGGGCGTCGAAACGGACGTGCCAGTCCGCCGTGGCCTCGGTGCCGCACCACTGGGCGAACTCCGGGTACCGCAGGATCCGGGTGGGTTCGCGGACGAGCGGGAAGTGGTTGACCAGGACGGTGGGTAGCCCGTCGCGTTCCGCGGTCAGCCGGCGCTCGGTCAGGGCCAGCCGCGCCCGGCACCAGGCGTCCCGCGTCGGGTACGGGTCCGGATGCAGCAGGATCTCGTCCGTGCAGACCACGCCGACCTCGTGGGCCCGTGCCAGGGCCTGCTCCTTCGTGTACGTACCGGCCGGCCGGAAGCTGTAGTCGTAGAGCAGGAACAGCGGCGCGATGAGGACCGGGTCGTCGCCCTGCGGATCCCAGACGGGGTACGGGTCCTCCGGCGTGACCACCCCGAGACCCCGGCAGAGCTGTACCAGATGCTGGTAGCGCGCGTCCCCGCGCAGCTGCACCGGGTCCTCGCGGGGCGTCCACAGCTCGTGGTTGCCGGGGGCCCAGATGACCTTGGCGAACCGGCGGCTGAGCAGTCCCAGCGCCCACTCGACGTCGGCGACGAACTCGCCGACGTCCCCAGCGACGATGAGCCAGTCGCCGTCCCGCTCCGGCCGCAGCCGCTCGACGATGGCCTTGTTCTCCGCGTGGACCACGTGCAGGTCACTGATGGCGAGCAACTGAGGCAGGCCGGATCCGGCCATGCGGACCTCCCGTCCATCCGGGGCACCGCACGCACCCACATCCGCACCGCTCGCTGCCGGTGGGCATGGCGAGACGGCCTGACGGGCTCCGACCCTACGGAGCCGGGTCCACGCAGGCACACCCCTAGACGGGCCGCGCGGACCCCTAGGCCGCCGTGACCTGGCCGACGCCGGTCAGGTCACGGCTCTCCGTGCCGTCGGGGGCTCCTCGCGTCCGGTCAGGACCTGCCAGGTCCGTCAGGACTTGCCGAACTCGCGCTGGATGATGTCGAACAACTCCTCCCGGCTCGCCGACTCCAACTCCTGCCCCCCGGCCGGCGCGGGCGCGACGGCGGCGGGTCGTCCCCGCCACCTGGCCACCAGGTCCTCCAGCCGGCCGATGACGGCGTCGTCGACCTGGTCGCCCGGCAGGCCGCCGAGGAGCTGGTCGAGGCGCTCGATCTCCGCCACGATCGGCAACGCCGGCTGTTCGGGCGCCAGTTCGGCCCGCAGGTGCCCGGCGAGCGCGTTCGGGGTGGGATGGTCGAAGACGAGGGTGGCGGGCAGCCCGATGCCCGTCTCGGCGGTCAGCCGGTTGCGCAGCTCGACCGCCGTGAGCGAGTCGAAGCCCAGTTCGAGGAAGCCACGGCTGGGCCTGATCGCGGCCGGCGTGGCGTGGCCGAGCACCGCCGCAGCGGTGCCGCGAACCAGGTCGAGCAGGATGCGGTCGCGCTCCGGCCCGGAGGCGGCGGCCAGCCGCTCGCGCAGCGCCGTCGCCGCGCCCCGGTCCTCGCGGGCCGGGGCGTCCTCGCCCTGCCCGGGCTGCGCTTCGGGGATTTCGGTGAACAGGCGGGACGGCCGCAACGCCGTGAACGACGGCACAAACCGATCCCACCGCACATCCGCCACCACCACCTGCGCCTCATCACCCTCCAACACCCCCTGCAACGCCGCCACCGCCAACTCCGGCACCATCCCCGGCAACCCACGCCGACTCAACTGCTCACCCGCCACCCCCACCGCCATACCCGCCTCAGCCCACGGCCCCCACGCCACCGACGTCCCCACCAACCCACGCCCACGCCGCGACACCACCAACCCATCCAAAAACGCATTCGCCGCCGCATACCCCACCTGACCCGCCGAACCCCACACCCCCGCAATCGACGAAAACACCACAAACGCATCCAAATCCAAACCAGCCGTCAACTCATCCAACACCACCGCACCACCAACCTTCGCCCGCAACACCTCCTCCACCTCACCCACACCCACCTCACCCAACGACGTCAACTGCGCCGCACCCGCCGCATGCACCACCGCCCGCAACCGCTCACCCGCACCCACCAAATCCCCCAACAACCCCGCCACCGCACCACGATCCGCCACATCACACGCCACCACCGACACCCGCACACCCAAACCCTCCAACCGCCCCACCAACTCCCCCACACCCGGCGCACCACCACCACGCCGACTCACCAACACCACATGCTCCGCACCCACACCCGCCGCCCACACCGCCACCCGCGCACCCAACGCCCCCGTACCACCCGTCACCAACACCGTCCCCGACAACGAAAAACCACCCGAACCAACACCCGCCACAGAACCCGCACGCACCAACCGCCGCACAAACACACCCGACGACCGCAACGCCACCTGATCCTCACCACCAGACGACGACAACACCCCACACAAACGACCCCACACACCCCCACCCAACAACCCCGGCAAATCCACCAAACCACCCCACCGCAACGGCACCTCCAAACCCACCACCCGACCCAAACCCCACACCGCAGCACCCGCGACATCGGCCAGCTCGTCGGATCCGCCGACCGACACCGCCCCACGCGTCAGCCACCACAGCCGGCCCGCCCCGCCGACGTCGGTCAGCGCCTGCGCCACGACCAGCGCCGTCGTCACCTCGACGGCCCCCGGCACCGCGGCCGGCTCCCGGGAATCGGCCGGCTCCCGGGGGTCGGCCAGCGACAGCAGCGACACCACGTCGGCGTCCCGGTCGTCGGAGCCCATCGCCTCCCGCAGCAGCCGCGCTACCCGGTCACGGTCAGCGCCGGCCGGGACCAGCACCGGTACCGCACGGTCGGCACGGGCCGCCAGCTCCACGGCCACCGGGTGGTCCTGCTGCCCGGGCGCCATCAGCAGCAGCCAGGTACCCGGCAGCGTCGCCGAGGCGGGCACGTCGGCCGTACGCCACGTCACCCGGTACCGCCAGGAGTCGACGGCGGCCCGCTGCTGCGTCGCCCGCCGCCACCGGGCGAGCTTCGGCAGCAGCGCCGTGGACGGCTCGTCCGCGCCCAGCTCGTCGTCCAGCACGCCGAGGTCACCGGACTCGACCGCCGCCCAGAACTGCTCGTCGGACGGGGCGGCGGCACCCGCGGCGGGCGAGGCGGGCCGGGGGTCCTCCAGCCAGTAGCGCTGCCGGTCGAAGGCGTACGTGGGCAGCTCCACCACGCGCGGCCGGGCGCCGGTCTGGCCGTGGTACGCCGTCCAGTCGACCGGTACGCCGGCTGCCCAGAGCTGCCCGACGGCGCTGGTGAGGGTGGTGACGTCGGACTGGTTGCGGCGCAGCGTGGCCACGTACCGGACGTCGTCGGCCGCCTCCGCCTCGGCGGCCATGGCGGTGAGGACCGCATCGGGGCCGACCTCCAGGAACGTGTCGACACCCTGCTCCCGCAGAGCCGCCACCCCGTCGGCGAACCGCACCGCCTGCCGCACGTGCCGCACCCAGTAGGCGGGATCGGTGATCTCCTCTGCCTCCGCCACCGCACCCGTCACGTTCGACACGACCGGCACCCGCGGCACCCGCCAGTCCAGCCCCGCCACCACCGACGCGAACTCATCCAACATCGGATCCATCAACCGCGAATGGAACGCGTGACTGACCGACAACTCCCTGACCCGCCAACCCCGCTCACGCGCCGCCGCCACCACCGAGGCGACCTCGTCGGCGGCACCCGACACCACCACCGACGCCGGCCCGTTCACCGCCGCCACGTCCACCCCGGCACCCGCAGCCTCGATGACCTCCCGCACCGCGATCTCGGGCGCACCGACCGCCGCCATGACGCCGCCGGCCGGCAGCGCCTGCATCAGACGGCCCCGCGCCGCCACCAACGTGCACGCATCAGCGAGAGACAACATCCCCGACACGTACGCCGCAGTCACCTCACCGATCGAATGACCCGCCAGGAAATCCGCCCGCACACCCCACGACGCCAACAACTCCCACAACGCCACCTCGACGGCGAACAAACCCGCCTGCGCGAACACCGTCTGATCCAGCAACGCGGCGTCAACCGAACCGGCGTCGGCGAACACCACCTCGCGCAGCGCACGCGGCAGACGCGGATCAATCTCCGCACACACCGCATCGAACGACGACGCGAACACCGGGAACACCTCATACAGCTCGCGGCCCATACCGGCGCGCTGCGAGCCCTGACCGGTGAACAACACCGCCCGACGACCTGCCGACACCACACCCGACACCGCCGACCGACCCTCGGCGACCGCCGACAGACCAGCGGCAAGCTCGTCCACCGACGAACCCCACACCACCGCACGGTGCTCCAACGCCGCCCGCGACGTCACCAACGACCACGACACATCCACCGGCGACAGACCACGACCACACACGAACGACGCCAACCGCCCCGCCTGACCCGCCAGAGCACGCTCCGAACGCCCCGACACCACCCACGGCACCGGCAAAGCCACGGAAGCGCCCCCGGCAGACGCCGGGGCAGACTCCGGCTCCGCCGCGACCTCGAGGTCGGCCTCGGACTCCGGCTGCTCCAAGATCACGTGCGCGTTCGTCCCCGAGATACCGAACGACGACACACCCGCACGACGCGCACGCCCCGCACCCGGCCACCGCCGGGACTCCGTCACCAGCTCCACCGCACCCGACGACCAGTCCACATGCGACGACGGCGCATCCACGTGCAGGGACGCCGGCACCACCCCATACCGCATCGCCAAGATCATCTTGATGATCCCCGCCACCCCCGCAGCCGCCTGCGTGTGACCGATGTTCGACTTCACCGACCCCAACAACAACGGCACATCCCGACCCTGCCCATACGTCGCCAACAACGCCTGCGCCTCGATCGGATCACCCAACGTCGTACCCGTACCGTGCGCCTCCACCACATCCACGTCGGACGTGGACAAACCAGCACTAGCGAGGGCCTGCCGGATCACCCGCTGCTGCGACGGACCGTTCGGCGCCGTCAAACCATTCGACGCACCATCCTGATTCACCGCCGTGCCCCGCACCACCGCCAGGATCCGACGGCCGTCACGCCGCGCGTCCGACAGCCGCTGCACCAGCAGCATGCCGACGCCCTCGGACCAGCCGGTGCCGTCGGCCGCGTCCGAGAAGGACTTGCACCGGCCGTCGGCGGACAGGCCGCCCTGGATGGAGAACTCGGCGAACGTGGCCGGTGAGGCCATCACGGTCACGCCGCCGGCCAGGGCGAGGTCGCACTCGCCGGACCGCAGCGCCTGCGCCGCGAGGTGCAGCGCGACGAGCGACGACGAACACGCCGTGTCCACCGTCACCGCCGGCCCCTCGAACCCGAACGAGTACGCCACCCGACCCGACAACACGCTGGTGGCGTTGCCGGTGAGCAGGTGTCCGCCGACCTCCTGGGCGCGACCCACCGAACCGCTGGCGTACCCCTGGAAGCTCGCGCCGGCGAAGACGCCGACGGCGCCGCCCCTCAGGCTGATGGGGTCGATGCCCGCCGACTCGACGGCCTCCCACGAGGTCTCCAGCAGCAGCCGCTGCTGCGGGTCCATGGCGAGGGCCTCGCGCGGCGAGATGCCGAAGAACTCGGCGTCGAACTCACCGGCGTCGTAGACGAAGCCACCCCTGCGGACGAAGGACGTGTCGGAGAGGCCGCCGTCGAGGAAGCCGTCCCAGCCCCGGTCGAGGGGGAACTCGGAGATGCCGTCGCCCCCGGCGCAGAGCAGTTGCCACAGTTCGTCCGGCGATCCGACGCCGCCCGGGAGGCGGCAGCCCATTCCGACGATCACGATCGGGTCGTCGTCCACGGCGGTGATCCGGCGCTCGGCCGGCGCGTCACCCGGTGCGCCGAGCACCGCCTCCCGGATGAAGGCGACGAGGGCGGCCGGCGTCGGGTGGTCGAAGACGAGGGTGGAGGGCAGGGCGAGGCCCGTCTCGGCGGTCAGCCGGTTGCGCAACTCGACCGCCGTGAGCGAGTCGAAGCCGAGGCGCTGGAACGCCCGGTCGGGGGCCACCGCCTCGACGGTGGCGTGCCCGAGCACCGAGGCGACCTGGGAGCGTACGAGGTCCAGGAGGGACGCCTCGACCTCCGTCGGCGTCAGGGCCGCCAGCCGCTGGCGGAGTACGGAGGCCTGATCGGTGGGAGCGGTTTCCGCGCGGGCCGCCGCTTCGATGGCCGACTGGGCTTCGGGGATTTCGGTGAACAGGCGGGACGGCCGCAACGCCGTGAACGACGGCACAAACCGATCCCACCGCACATCCGCCACCACCACCTGCGCCTCATCACCCTCCAACACCCCCTGCAACGCCGCCACCGCCAACTCCGGCACCATCCCCGGCAACCCACGCCGACTCAACTGCTCACCCGCCACCCCCACCGCCATACCCGCCTCAGCCCACGGCCCCCACGCCACCGACGTCCCCACCAACCCACGCCCACGCCGCGACACCACCAACCCATCCAAAAACGCATTCGCCGCCGCATACCCCACCTGACCCGCCGAACCCCACACCCCCGCAATCGACGAAAACACCACAAACGCATCCAAATCCAAACCAGCCGTCAACTCATCCAACACCACCGCACCACCAACCTTCGCCCGCAACACCTCCTCCACCTCACCCACACCCACCTCACCCAACGACGTCAACTGCGCCGCACCCGCCGCATGCACCACCGCCCGCAACCGCTCACCCGCACCCACCAAATCCCCCAACAACCCCGCCACCGCACCACGATCCGCCACATCACACGCCACCACCGACACCCGCACACCCAAACCCTCCAACCGCCCCACCAACTCCCCCACACCCGGCGCACCACCACCACGCCGACTCACCAACACCACATGCTCCGCACCCACACCCGCCGCCCACACCGCCACCCGCGCACCCAACGCCCCCGTACCACCCGTCACCAACACCGTCCCCGACAACGAAAAACCACCCGAACCAACACCCGCCACAGAACCCGCACGCACCAACCGCCGCACAAACACACCCGACGACCGCAACGCCACCTGATCCTCACCACCAGACGACGACAACACCCCACACAAACGACCCCACACACCCCCACCCAACAACCCCGGCAAATCCACCAAACCACCCCACCGCAACGGCACCTCCAAACCCACCACCCGACCCAAACCCCACACCGCAGCACCCGCGGTCAGGTCGGTCAGGGGCTCGGAGCCGTCCACGGAGACCGCTCCCCGGGTCAGCCACCACATCCGCCCCTGCACCTCGGTGACGGCCAGCGCCTGTGCCACGGCCAGCGCCTCCACGACGCCCGCGCCAGCCAGCGACAACAGCGAGATCAGTCCGGCGACCGGCTCCCGGTTCTCGGCCGCGCCGGCCAGTCGGCGCGCGATCTCGTCGCGCTCCAGCACGTCCAGCACCACCGGGACCATTTCGGCGCCCCGCTCCGCCAGCCCGGCCAGCAACGGGTGGTCCTCCTGGCCGGGGAGCATCAGCACCAACCAGGTGCCGGTCAGGTTCTCGTCCCCGGTCACGTCCTGGCGTCGCCACACCACCCGGTACCGCCAGGAATCCACGACCGACCGCTGCTGGGCGGCCCGCCGCCACTGCGCGAGCTTCGGCAGGACAGCGCTGAACGGCTCGTCCGCGCCGACGCCCAGTTCGCCGCCGACCAGGTCGGGGTCGCCGGACTCCACGGCCGCCCAGAACCGCCCGTCGAGGGCGTCGTCGTGCGCGTCCCGGCGGGCCGCGGGCGCGGCCTCCGGCCAGTACCAGGTGTGCTCGAAGGCATACGTGGGCAGGTCGACCACGCGCGGCCGGGCATCGGCCTGACCGTGGTACGCCGCCCAGTCCACCGGCACACCCGCCACCCACAACTGCCCCAGCGCAGACGTCAGCGCCCCGACCTCCGGCTGATCCCGCCGCGACACGGCAACACGCCGCACACCCGCGTCCCCGACGATCTCCGCCACCATCGCCGTCAACGTCGCATCCGGACCCACCTCCAGGAACGTGTCGACACCCTGCTCCCGCAGAGCCGCCACCCCGTCGGCGAACCGCACCGCCTGCCGCACGTGCCGCACCCAGTAGGCGGGATCGGTGATCTCTTCCGCCTCCGCCACAGCACCCGTCACGTTCGACACGACCGGCACCCGCGGCGACCGCCAGTCCAGCCCCGCCACCACCGACGCGAACTCGTCGAGCATCGGATCCATCAACCGCGAATGGAACGCGTGACTGACCGACAACTCCTTGACCCGCCAACCCCGCTCACGCGCCGCCCCCACCACCGACGCCACCTCGACGGCGGCACCCGACACCACCACCGACGCCGGCCCGTTCACCGCCGCCACGTCCACACCCACACCAGTCGACACGATCAGCTCGCCAACCGCGTCCTCGGCAGCACCGACCGCCGCCATCACCCCACCGGCCGGCAACGCCTGCATCAACCGACCCCGCGCCGCCACCAACACACACGCGTCAGCGAGGGAAAGCATCCCCGCCACGTACGCGGCCGTCACCTCACCGATCGAGTGACCCGCCAGGAAGTCGACCCGCACACCCCACGACGCCAACAACTCCCACAACGCCACCTCGACGGCGAACAACCCCGCCTGCGCGAACACGGTCTGGTCCACGAGCGCGGCCTCGTCCGTACCCGCCTGCGCGAACACCACCTCCCGCAGCGCACGCGGCAACAGGTCGTCGAACCGCGCGCACACCCCGTCGAACGCCTGCGCGAACACCGGGAACGCGTCGTACAGCTCGCGGCCCATACCAGCGCGCTGCGAACCCTGACCCGTGAACAACACCGCCCGACGACCCGCCGACACCACACCCGACACCGCCGACCGACCCTCGGCCACCGCCGACAGACCAGCCACCAACTCGTCCACGTCCGAGCCCCACACCACCGCACGGTGCTCCAACGCCGCCCGCGACGTCACCAACGACCACGACACATCCACCGGCGACAGACCACGACCACACACGAACGACGCCAACCGCCCCGCCTGACCCGCCAGAGCACGCTCCGAACGCCCCGACACCACCCACGGCACCGGCACCGCACTCCCGGACGACGCCGGGGCAGACTCCGGCTCCGCCGCGACCTCGAGGGCGGCCTCGGACTCCGGCTGCTCCAGGATCACGTGCGCGTTCGTCCCCGAGATACCGAACGACGAGACACCCGCACGACGCGCACGCCCCACGCCCGGCCACCGCCGGGACTCCGTCACCAGCTCCACCGCACCCGACGACCAGTCCACATGCGACGACGGCGCATCCACGTGCAGGGACGCCGGCACCACCCCGTACCGCATCGCCAAGATCATCTTGATGATCCCGGCCACCCCCGCAGCCGCCTGCGTGTGACCGATGTTCGACTTCACCGACCCCAACAACAACGGCACATCCCGACCCTGCCCATACGTCGCCAACAACGCCTGCGCCTCGATCGGATCACCCAACGTCGTACCCGTACCGTGCGCCTCCACCACATCCACGTCGGACGTCGACAAACCAGCACTAGCGAGGGCCTGCCGGATCACCCGCTGCTGCGACGGACCGTTCGGCGCCGTCAAACCGTTCGACGCACCATCCTGATTCACCGCCGTGCCCCGCACCACCGCCAGGATCCGACGGCCGTCACGCCCCGCGTCCGACAGCCGCTGCACGACGAGGACGCCCACGCCCTCGCCCCACGCGGTGCCGTCAGCCGACTCGGCGAAGGCCTTGCAGCGGCCGTCCGCCGACAGCCCGCCCTGGCGGGAGAACTCGATGAAGGCGCCCGGGGTGGCCATCACCGTCACGCCGCCGGCCAGGGCGAGGTCGCACTCGCCGGACCGCAGCGCCTGCGCCGCGAGGTGCAACGCCACCAGCGACGACGAACACGCCGTGTCCACCGTCACCGCCGGCCCCTCGAACCCGAACGAGTACGCCACCCGACCCGACAACACGCTCGCGGAGGCGCCGGTCGCGCCGTAGCCGGCGAGCGACTCCCCGGCTTCGCGTACGACGCTCTCGTAGTCCTGGCCGTTCGTGCCGGCGAACACCCCGACCCGGCTGCCGCGTAGCGCGAGGGGCTCGATCCGGGCGTCCTCGAACGCCTCCCAGGAGACCTCCAGCAGCAGCCGCTGCTGCGGGTCCATGGCGAGGGCCTCGCGCGGCGAGATGCCGAAGAACTCGGCGTCGAAGCCACCCGCGTCGGCCAGGAACGCGCCCCGCGAGACGTAGGAGTCGGTTCCGGCCAGCGAATCCAGGTCCCAGTGCCGGTTGGTCGGGAAGTCCGACATCGCGTCGACGCCGGCCGTCAACAGCTCCCAGAGCCTCTCCGGGGACTCCGCTCCGGCGGGAAAACGGCAGCCCATGCCGACGACGACGATCGGGTCGTCGCCCACGACGGAGCCGGCGACGGTGGCGGCGACCGGAAGGGCCTGCCCGCCGAGCAGTTCGGCGTGGATGTGCCCGGCCAGGGCCGCCGAGTTCGGATAGTCGAAGGCGAGCGTGGCGGGCAGCGCGAGCCCCGTCGCGGCGTCGAGTCGGTTGCGCAGCTCGACGGCCGCCAGCGACGTGAAGCCGAGGTCCTGGAACGCGCGCTCCGGTGCCACCCGCTCGGCGGACTCGTGGCCCAGCACGGCGGCGACCTCGGCGCGTACGAGCTCGCCCAGGACGCGCAGCTGCTCCGTACCGGACATCGACGACAGGCGCAGACGCAGGTCGGCCGCCGGCACGGGGGCGTCGACGGTCACCGTCGCGCCGGCCTCGGTCAGGAGGTCGTGGACCAGCGGGTGGGCGTGCCGACCGCCGGCCGCCGCCACCCGGGCCCAGTCGATGTCGGCCACCACGAGGTACGTCTCGTCGCGGTCCAACGCCCGGGTGAGCGCGCGTACGGCCGTCTCCGGCGCCATCGCACCGAACCCGGTGCGGCTCAGCCGCTGCTCGAAGTCGCCGGCGCTCACCCCGCCGTCGGCCCACAGGCCCCAGGCGAGCGAGGTTCCCGGCAGGCCCTCGGCGCGACGGCGCTGCGCCAGGGCGTCGAGGAAGGCGTTGCCCGGCGCGTACGTGGCCTGGCCGGCGGCACCCATGAGGCCGGCGAGCGAGGAGAAGAGAACGAACGCGGAGAGGTCCGCTCCCCGGGTCAGCTCGTCGAGGTTGCGCGCGGCGTCGACCTTCGCCCGCAGGGCGGTGGCCAGCTGGTCGACGCTCACGGCGTCGACGACGTTGTCGTCGAGGGCGGCGGCGGTGTGCACGACCGCACTCAGCGGCAGCTCGTCGGGGATCGAGTCGAGCAGCGCCGCGAGCGCGGCCCGGTCGGCCACGTCGCAGGAGGCGAGGGTGACACGGCTGCCGAGCGCGGCGAGTTCGGCGGCGAGGGCGGTCGCTCCCGGCGCCTCGCCACCCCGCCGGCTGACCAGCAGGAGGTGTTCGGCGCCTTCGGCGGCCAACGCGCGGGCGACGTGCCCGCCGAGGGCTCCGGTGCCGCCGGTGATCAGCACCGTGCCGCACGGCGTCCAGGAACCGCGGCGACCGGTGTCCCCGTACGCCGCCCGGACGAGCCGACGCGCGTGGGCGCCGTTGCCGCGCAGGGCGACCTCGTCCTCGCGGCCGGTGCCGGAGATCAGCGTCCGCAGCATGCGTACGGCGCCCTGTTCGGGCCGCTCGGGGAGGTCGACGAGCCCGCCCCAGCGGTGCGGGTGCTCGGCGCGCAGCACGGTGCCGAAGCCCCACGCCATGGCCTGCACGGGGTCGACGTGCCGGTCCCGGGAGCCGACGGCGACCGCGCCACGGGTGGCGATCCAGAGCCGGGCGGTGATCCCGGCGTCGCCGAGCGCCTGCGCGAGCGCGACCGTGCCGGCGAGCCCGGCCGGCACGGAGCCGGACCCGGCGTACGGCCGGTTGTCGAGGGCCAGGAGGGAGAGCACGGGCAGCGGGTTCCCGTCGTGGCCGGTCGACGCCTCGACGAGGTCGTGGGCGAGCCGCTTCCGGTCGCACGCGGCGTCGACCTCGACGATCCGCCCGCCGGCCGCGCCCAGGGCGGCCGCCCAGTCCGTCACGACCGCGTCGGCGTCGGCCGGCACCACGAGCAGGAAGTCGGACGCCTCGACGCGGGCGGGGTCGTCCGTGAGCGGCTGCCAGGCCACCCGGTAGCGCCAGGAGTCGAGGGCGGCCTCGGCGTCCCGGCGGCGTCGCCAGGTGGACAGCGCCGGCAGGACGTCGGCGAGCGGGGCGTCGGCGTCGACGGCCAGGCTCTCGGCGAGGGTCGTCAGGTCCTCCGCCTCGATCGCCCGCCAGAAGTCCTCGTCGGCGGCGGTACGCCGGGCGACGGGGGCGTGGTAGGAGCGCGTCCCGGCGTTGATCCAGTAGCGCCGGTGGTCGAAGGCGTACGTGGGCAGGTCGACCACGCGCGGCCGGGCACCGGTCTGACCGTGGTACGCCGCCCAGTCCACCGGCACACCCGCCACCCACAACTGCCCCAGCGCAGACGTCAGCGCCCCGACCTCCGGCTGATCCCGCCGCGACACGGCAACACGCCGCACACCCGCGTCCCCGACGATCTCCGCCACCATCGCCGTCAACGTCGCATCCGGACCCACCTCCAGGAACGTGTCGACACCCTGCTCCCGCAGAGCCGCCACCCCGTCGGCGAACCGCACCGCCTGCCGCACGTGCCGCACCCAGTAGGCGGGATCGGTGATCTCTTCCGCCTCCGCCACAGCACCCGTCACGTTCGACACGACCGGCACCCGCGGCGACCGCCAGTCCAGCCCCGCCACCACCGACGCGAACTCGTCGAGCATCGGATCCATCAACCGCGAATGGAACGCGTGACTGACCGACAACTCCTTGACCCGCCAACCCCGCTCACGCGCCGCCCCCACCACCGACGCCACCTCGACGGCGGCACCCGACACCACCACCGACGCCGGCCCGTTCACCGCCGCCACGTCCACACCCACACCAGTCGACACGATCAGCTCGCCAACCGCGTCCTCGGCAGCACCGACCGCCGCCATCACCCCACCGGCCGGCAACGCCTGCATCAACCGACCCCGCGCCGCCACCAACACACACGCGTCAGCGAGGGAAAGCATCCCCGCCACGTACGCGGCCGTCACCTCACCGATCGAGTGACCCGCCAGGAAGTCGACCCGCACACCCCACGACGCCAACAACTCCCACAACGCCACCTCGACGGCGAACAACCCCGCCTGCGCGAACACGGTCTGGTCCACGAGCGCGGCCTCGTCCGTACCCGCCTGCGCGAACACCACCTCCCGCAGCGCACGCGGCAACAGGTCGTCGAACCGCGCGCACACCCCGTCGAACGCCTGCGCGAACACCGGAAACACCTCATACAGCTCGCGGCCCATACCAGCGCGCTGCGAACCCTGACCCGTGAACAACACCGCCCGACGACCCGCCGACACCACACCCGACACCGCCGACCGACCCTCGGCCACCGCCGACAGACCAGCCACCAACTCGTCCACGTCCGAGCCCCACACCACCGCACGGTGCTCCAACGCCGCCCGCGACGTCACCAACGACCACGACACATCCGCCACCGCGAGACCGGACCGCTCCCGCACGAACGACGCCAACCGCCCCGCCTGACCCGCCAGAGCACGCTCCGAACGCCCCGACACCACCCACGGCACCGGCACGCCCACCGGCGCCGCGACGGACTCCGCCGCCGGCTCACCCGCCGGCAGCGCCGCCAGGCCCGGCTCGGGCTGCTCGATGATCACGTGCGCGTTCGTGCCGGAGATGCCGAACGACGACACACCCGCCCGCCGGGGGCGCCCCGCACCCGGCCACCGCCGGGACTCCGTCACCAGCTCCACCGCACCCGACGACCAGTCCACATGCGACGACGGCGCATCCACGTGCAGCGTCGCCGGCACCACCCCGTGCCGCATCGCCAAGATCATCTTGATGATCCCGGCCACCCCGGCAGCCGCCTGCGTGTGACCGATGTTCGACTTCACCGAGCCCAGCAGGAACGGCTCGTCGCGGTCCTGCCCGTACGTCGCCAGCAGTGCCTGCGCCTCGATCGGGTCGCCGAGCGTCGTGCCGGTGCCGTGCGCCTCCACCGCGTCGACGTCGGCGACGCCCAGCCGGGCGTTGGCGAGGGCCTGCCGGATCACCCGCTGCTGCGAGGGGCCGTTCGGCGCCGTCAAACCGTTCGACGCACCATCCTGATTCACCGCCGTACCTCGCACCACCGCGAGGATCCGACGGCCGTCACGCCGCGCGTCCGACAGCCGCTGCACCAGCAGCACGCCGACGCCCTCGGACCAGCCGGTGCCGTCCGCCGCGTCGGAGAACGACTTGCACCGGCCGTCGGGGGCCATGCCCCGCTGGCGGGAGAAGTCGATGAACGTCTCGGGCGTCGCCATCACGGTGACGCCGCCGGCCAGGGCGAGATCGCACTCACCGGACCGCAGCGCCTGCGCCGCGAGGTGCAGCGCGACGAGCGACGACGAACACGCCGTGTCCACCGTCACCGCCGGCCCCTCGAACCCGAAGGAGTACGCCACCCGGCCCGACAGCACGCTGCTGGCCGTGCCGACGCCGAGGTAGCCGTCGAGGGTCTCCGGCACGTCGGCCAGCCCGGCGGCGTGGTTGTGGTACATCATGCCGGCGAACACGCCGACGGGGCGGCCCCGCAGCGCGAGCGGATCGATCCGGGCGTCCTCGAGCGCCTCCCACGAGGTCTCCAGCAGCAGCCGCTGCTGCGGGTCCATGGCGAGGGCCTCGTGCGGCGAGATCTTGAACAGGTCGGCGTCGAAGTCGCCGGCGTCGGCCAGGAAGCCGCCCTCGCGGGCGTAGCTGCTGCCCCGGCGCGTGCCGGACGGGTCGTACAGGTCCTCGACGTCCCAGCCACGGTCGGCCGGGAAGCCGGTGATGCCGTCGCCACCCGAGACGAGGAGGTCCCACAGCTGCTCGGGGCTGCGTACGCCGCCGGGGTAGCGGCAGCTCATGCCGACGATCGCGATCGGCTCGTCGAGCGCCGCGACGGCGGCGACCGGGGTCGGCAGCGCGCCGGCGTCGGTCCCGGTCTCGGCGTCCAGGTGGTCGGCCAGGGCGAGCGGGGTCGGGTGGTCGAAGACCAGGGTCGCGGGCAGCCGCAGGCCGGTGACCGCGCCCAGCCGGTTGCGCAGCTCGACGGCGGTCAGCGAGTCGAAGCCCAGCTCGGTGAACGGGCGGGCGGCCTCGACGGCGGCGGCGTCGGCGTACCCCAGGACCGCCGCGACCTGGTCGAGGACGAGCCGCAACAGGGCCGCGGCGCGCTCCTCGCGGTCGAGCCCGGCGAGCCGTTCGGTCAGGGCGGCGGTCTCCGCCGGGCCGGACCGCGCGGCGCGGCGCCGGGGCGCCCGGACCAGGCCGCGCAGGACCGACGGCAGGGTGCCCGCCTCGGCCTGTGCGCGCAGCCCCGGCCCGTCCAGCACCATCGGCACCGTCGCGGGCAGGCCGGTGATCAGCGCGGCGTCGAAGAGGGCGAGACCGTCCGCCTCGGGGAGCGGGCGGACGCCCGCGCGGGCCAGCCGGTCGGTGTCGGCCCGGTCGAGGCCGGCGGTCATGCCGCCGCCCGACTCGACCCACGGGCCCCAGGCCAGGGAGTGCGCGGGGAGGCCCGCGGCCCGCCGCCGGTGGGCGAGCGCGTCCAGGAAGGCGTTGGCCGCCGCGTAGTTGGCCTGGCCGGGGCTGCCCGTGACACCCGCCGCCGACGAGTAGGTGACGAACAGGGCCAGCCCGCTGCCGGCGGTCAGCTCGTGCAGGTTCGCGGCGGCGTCCACCTTCGGCCGCAGCACGTCGGCGAGGGACTCGGCGGTCAGCGAAGTCAGGGTGCGGTCGGCCAGCACGCCGGCGGTGTGCACCACGCCGGTGAGCGGGTGCGCCGGATCGATCCGCTCCAGCAGCGCGGCGAGGGCGGCCCGGTCGGCGGCGTCGCACGCCTCGACCGTCGCGGTGGCGCCCAGGTCGGCGAGTTCGGCGAGCAGGTCGGCGGCGCCTTCGGCGTCGGCCCCGCGCCGGCTGGTCAGCACCAGGTGCCGGACCCCGTAGCGGGTGACCAGGTGGCGGGCGGTCAGCGCGCCGAGGGCACCGGTGCCGCCGGTGACCAGCACCGTGCCCTCCGGGTCGAGCGACGGCGCCGGCGCGTCGGGTTCCGGGGCGGCGACGAGGCGCGGCACGCGGACCACGCCGTCGCGCACCGCCGCCTGCGGCTCGTCGGTGCGGAGCAGGCCGGCGAGGGCGGCCGGCGAGTGCTCCCGGTCGTCGACGTCGACGACCAGGAAGCGGCCGGGGTGCTCGGCCTGCGCGGAGCGCAGCAGGCCCCACACGGCGGCGCCGGCCAGGTCGGTGACGTCCGCGTCGTCCACGGCGACGGCGCCGCTGGTGAGGACGACCAGCCGGGACCCGCCGGTGTGCCGCTCGGCGGCGAGCCAGCCCTGGAGTACGGCGAGGACCTCGGCGAGCAGGTCGTGGACCGGGCCGGGCCCGGTCGCGGCGGTGCCGGCCACCGGCAGCAGCACGACGTCGGGGACCCTGGCGGCGAACAGCGCGTCGAGGTCGGCGTGCCGGGCGACGGGCAGGCCGGCGGGCAGCGGCGCGTGACGGTCGCCGAGCACCGCCCAGGTCGTGCCGTCGGTGCTGCCGGGACCGCCGGCGTGCCGGGGCCAGTCGAGGCGGAACAGCGAGCGACGCCACGGGGACCCGCCGGAGGTGAGGTCCCCGGCCGGCAGGGGCCGCAGCACCAGGGCCCCGACCCGGGCGACCGGCGCCCCGGCGGCGTCGGCGACCAGCATGGCCACCGTGTCCGCTCCGGTGGGGGTCAGCCGTACCCGCAGCGTGGCGGCGCCGTGGGCGGACAGCGTCACGTCCGACCAGGCGAACGGCAGCCGGGCCTCGCCGGGGTCGACGATGCCGAGCCCGACCGCCTGAACGGCGGCGTCGAGCAGCGCCGGGTGCAGCCCGTACGCGCCGGCCTCGTCGGCCGCCGGCTCGGGCAGCGCCACCTCGGCGTACACGTCGGCGCCGACCCGCCAGGCGGCGCGCAGCCCCTGGAAGGCCGGGCCGTACGCGAACCCGGCCTGCGCCGCCCGTTCGGTCAGCTCCGACACGTCGAGGGCGGTGGCGCCGCTCGGCGGCCACTGCGCCAGCGTGCCGGTGTCCTCGCCCGGCTGCGGGGCGAGCAGACCGGTGGCGTGCCGCACCCACAGGTCATCGGTGCCGGAGCGGCGGGCGTGGACGGTGAGCTGCCACGATCCGCCGCCGGTACGCTCGGCGGCGACCTGCACGTCGACGCCGCCCGTCTCGGGCAGCACCAGGGGCGCCTGGAGGGTCAGTTCGGCGAGCCGGTCGGCGCCGACCTCCGCGCCGGCGCGCAACGCCAGCTCCACGAACCCGGTTCCGGGGAAGAGCACCACGTCGCGTACGGCGTGCTCGGCCAGCCAGGGCTGGGTCTCCACGGACAGCCGGCCGGTGAGCGTCACCTCGTCGCCGTCGGCCGAGCGGAACACCGCGCCGAGCAGCGGGTGGCCGGTCGGGGTCAGTCCGGCGGCGGTCACGTCGGCGGGCTGCGGCAGGGGCAGCAGCCAGTAGCGTTCGCGCTGGAACGCGTACGTCGGCAGGTCGACCGGGACGGGCGGGCCGTCGAACAGGGCCGCCCAGTCGACCGGCACGCCCCGCGCCCAGACGGTGGCCGCGGCGGCGAGGGCGGTCGCCGCCTCGTCGTGCTCGGCGCGCAGCATCGGGGCGCAGACCGCCTGGTCCGCGCCGACGATCTCCTGGGTGAGCGCGCACAGCACCCCACCCGGGCCCACCTCGACGTACGCGCCGACGCCCAGCTCGCGCAGGGTGGTCACGGCGGCGTCGAAGCGGACCGTGTCGCGGACGTTGCGCAGCCAGTACGCCGGGGAGCGCACCTCGTCGGGGTCGAGCACCGCGCCGGTCACGGTGGAGACCACGGGGATCCGGGGCGCGGCGAAGCTCAGCTGCCCGAGCACGTCGGCGAACGCGTCGAGCATCGGGTCCATGCGGGCGGAGTGGAACGCGTGGCTGACCCGCAGCCGCTTGGTGCTGCGGCCGAGGGCTTCGAAGTGTGCGGCGACCGCCAGTACGGCGTCCTCGTCGCCGGAGACGACGACGGACTCCGGGCCGTTGACGGCTGCCAGCCCGCCGCCGGCCGCCGCGCCGACGGTGGTCAGGTGTGCGCGTACCTCCGCCTCGGTGGCGCGGATCGACACCATCGCGCCGCCGGTGGGCAGCGCCTGCATCAGCGTGCCACGGGCGGCGACCAGGCGGGCGGCGTCGGGCAGCGACAGCACGCCGGCGACGTGCGCGGCGGCCACCTCGCCGACCGAGTGCCCGGCCACGAAGTCCGGCACGACACCCCAGGACTCGACGAGGCGGTAGGCCGCCACCTCGACGGCGAACAGTGCCGCCTGGGCGTACCCGGTGCGGTCGAGCACGTCGGCGGGGCCGTCGAGCACGGCGCGTACGGGCCGGTCGAGGTGCTGGTCCAGCTCGGCGCAGGCGGCGTCGAAGGCTTCGGCGAAGGCCGGGAACGCGGCGTACAACCGTTGGCCCATGCCGACCCGCTGGGCGCCCTGGCCGGTGCAGAGCACGGCGACCCGGGTGGGGCTGGCGACCCCGCGCCGCACGGACGCCGCCGGGACGCCGTCGGCCAGCGCGCCGAGCCCGGCGAGCAGCTCGTCCCGGTCGGCCCCGAGCACCACCGCCCGGTGTTCCAGGACGGACCGCCCGGTGGCCAGCGCCCGGCCCACGGCGGCCGGCGCGGCGTCGGGGTGCTCGGCGAGCCAGGAGCGCAGCCGGTCGGCCTGGGCGCCGAGCGCGGCGGCGCTGCGGGCGGAGACGACCCACGGCAGCGGGTCGGGCCCGGCGACCGCGTCGGTGCCGGCGGTCGGCTGCGGCGCGGGCGGGGCGGCCTCGACGATGACGTGGGCGTTGGTGCCGCTGACGCCGAACGAGGAGACGCCGGCCCGCATGGGCCGGGTGGCGCGCGGCCACGGGCGCGGCTCGCGGAGCAGGCTCACCGCCCCGGCCGACCAGTCGACGTGCGGGGACGGCTCGTCGACGTGCAGGGTCCGCGGCAGGACGCCGTGGCGCATCGCCATGACCATCTTGATCACACCGGCGACGCCGGCGGCGGCCTGGGTGTGCCCGAGGTTGGACTTGATGGAGCCGAGCCAGAGGGGCTGGTCGTCGGCCCGGTCCCGGCCGTACGTGGCGAGCAGCGCCTGCGCCTCGATGGGGTCGCCGAGGCGGGTGCCGGTGCCGTGGGCCTCCACCGCGTCCACGTCGGCCGGGGCGAGCCGGGCGTTGGCGAGGGCCTGGCGGATCACCCGCTGCTGCGACGGGCCGTGCGGCGCGGTGAGGCCGTTCGAGGCGCCGTCCTGGTTGACGGCGCTGCCGCGCACCACGGCGAGCACCGGGTGGCCGTTGCGCTGGGCGTCGGAGAGCCGTTCCAGCAGCAGCAGCCCGGCGCCCTCGCTCCAGCCGGTGCCGTCGGCGGTGGCGGCGAAGGACTTGCACCGCCCGTCCGGGGACAGGCCGCGCTGGCGGCTGAAGCCGACGAACGTGTCGGGGCTGGACATGACGGTGACGCCGCCGGCCAGCGCGAGCGTGCACTCGCCGGAGCGCAGCGCCTGCACGGCGAGGTGCATCGCCACCAGCGAGGACGAGCAGGCGGTGTCGACGGTGACCGCCGGGCCCTCGAACCCGAAGGTGTACGCGATCCGGCCGGAGACGACGCTGCCGTGGTTGCCGGTGCCGACGAACGCCTCGACCTCCTCGGGCACGCCGTTGAGACGGGAGACGTAGTCGTGGTACATGACGCCGGTGAAGACGCCGGTGCGGCTGCCCTTGAGCGAGTCGGCGGCGATGCCGGCCCGTTCGACGGCCTCCCAGGCGACCTCCAGCAGCAGGCGCTGCTGCGGGTCCATGGCCAGCGCCTCGCGCGGCGAGATGCCGAAGAACCCGCCGTCGAACTCGCCGGCGTCGTGCAGGAAGCCGCCCTCGCGGGTGTACGACTTGCCGTGCGCGTCCGGGTCGGGGTCGTAGAGGTTCTCCACGTCCCAGCCCCGGTCCGCGGGGAACGGCGTGACGGCGTCGACGCCGGACTCGACCAGTCGCCACAGCGCCTCGGGGGTCCGCACCCCGCCCGGGTAGCGGCAGCCCATCCCCACGATCGCGATCGGCTCGTGGTTCTGCTCGTCGACGGCCCTCAGGCGTTCGCTGGTCTCGTGCAGGTCAGCGGTGACGCGCTTGAGGTACTCGCGGAGCTTGGCTTCGTTCGCCATCGGGTTGATCACCTGTCGCTAAGGGGCAAGCGGCGGACTCGTGGTCAGGATCGGCCGAACTTCTGGTCGATGAAGTCGAACAGCTCGTCGTCCGAGGCCTCGTCGAGGGCCTGGCTGACGTCGGCCGGCCGGTCGGTGGCGTCGCTCCACCTGGTTACCAGCGCCCGGAGGCGGACCGCCACGGCCGTCCGCGTCTCGTCGTCGCCGGCCAGTCGTTCCAGTTCCTCCGGCCCGGTCGCGGCGAACGCGGCCTCCAGCCGGTCCAGCTCGGCCAGCAGGCCCGCTTCGGGTGCCGGCGGGGCGGCGTCGACCAGCAGGAAGTCGGCGAGGGCGGCGGGCGTGGGGCAGTCGAAGATGAGGCTCGCCGGCAGCCGGATCCCGGTGAGGGTGGTCAGCCGGTTGCGCAGCTCCACGGCGGTCAGCGAGTCGAAGCCGAGTCCGGTGAACGTCTGCCCGGACGGCACGACGGTGGCCGGCGGGTAGCCGAGCACCTCGATGACCTGCGCCTTGACCAGGTCCTCCACCAGCCGGCCGCGCTCGGCCTCGGGCGTGGCCGCGAGGCGCTGCGCGAAGGACGGCCCGCCGTCGCCGCCGCCGAGGACGCGCCGCCGGGCCCGGACGAGGCCACGCAGCGGCGCCGGGAGCTGCCCGGCGTCGGCCTGCCGGCGCAGCGCGGCGGGGTCGAGCAGCGCCGGCACCAGGTGGGGGCGTCCGCCGCGCAGGCTGGCGTCGAAGAGGCGCAGGGCCTGCTCGGTGTCGAGCGGGCTGAGGCCGTTGCGGCTCATCCGTTGCCGCTGGGCGGCGTCGAGGGCGCCGGTCATCCCGCTGTCGGCGGCCCAGAGGCCCCAGGCCAGGGAGGTGGCGGCGAGGCCCGCGGCGTGCCGGTGGTGGGCGAGGCCGTCCAGGAACGCGTTCGCGGCGGCGTAGTTGCCCTGCCCGGGGCCGCCGAGCACGCCGGCGACCGACGAGAAGAGGACGAACGTCGACAGGTTCCGCCCCCGGGTCAGCTCGTGCAGGTGCCAGGCCGCGTCGGCCTTGGCGGACAGCACGGCGGACATCCGCTCCGGGGTCAGCGCCGAGATCACCGCGTCGTCGAGGACGCCAGCGGCGTGGACCACGCCGGTGAGCGGGTGTTCGGCGGGGATCGCGGCCAGCAGCGCGGCGAGGAGGTCCCGGTCCGCCACGTCGCCGGCCACCAGCCGGGCGTTCGCGCCCAGCCCGGCCAGCTCGGTCAGCAGTTCCGCACCGCCCGGGGCGTCCGCCCCGCGCCGGCTGACCAGCAGCAGGTGGCGCACCTTGTGCGCGGTGACCAGGTGCCGGGCCAGCAGGCCGCCGAGGGCGCCCGTGGCGCCGGTCACCAGGACCGTCCCGTCGGGGTCGAGGTCGGCGCCCAGCGCCGCGTCGAGGGCGGCGGGCGTGAGCCGGGGCGCCAGCACCGCGTCGGCGCGGACCGCGAGCTGGGGTTCGCCGGTGGCGACCGCCCGGGCCACCAGGTCCACCGTGCCGGCCTGCGGTCGCCCCGCCCCGTCGAGGTCGACGAGCACGAGACGGTCGGGGTGCTCGGCCTGGGCCGAGCGCAGCAGGCCCCAGACCGCCGCGCCGGGCAGGTCGACCGCGCGGCCGGTGTCGCCGGCGGGCACGGCCCCGCGGGTCAGCACGACCAGCCGCCGCTGCGCCAGCCGGTCGTCGGCGAGCCAGCCCTGCACGGCGGTCAGCACGGCGGCGAGCCGGGCGCGGGTCGCGGCGGGGACCGGGGCGCGCTCGTCGTCGGCGTACGCGGCGAGCAGCACCAACTCCTGGTCGAGCAGGCCGACGTCGACCGCCTCGGCCAGCGCGGTGAGCCCGTAGCTGGGAAGTCCGGACAGGTCGGACGGGGCGTCGCCGAGGAGCACCGCGTCGCCGGTCACCGGGGCGCCCGCCGGCACGCTCTGCCAGACGACGTCGTAGAGCGCGTCGACGGCCGCGCCGGCGCCGCGTACCTGGTCGGCGGTCACGGGACGGGAGACCAGGGAGGCGATGCGGGCGACGAGGGTGCCGGCCGGGTCGGTCAGGGTCAGGGTGACCCCGCCGCCGCTGCGCCGGGCGCGGACCCGCAGTGCCGTCGCGCCGACCGCCGCGAGGGTGACGCCGGTCCAGGCGAAGGGCAGGCGTACGCCCGAGGCCTCCCCGTCGGCGTCGAGCAGGCCGACGACGTGCAGGGCCGCGTCCAGCAGCGCGGGGTGGATGCCGAAGCCGGTGACCTCGGCGCCGTCGGGCACCGCCACCTCGGCGCACACCTCGTCGTCGGTACGCCAGACGGCGCGCAGGCCGCGGAAGAGCGGGCCGTACTCGACGCCCAGGCGGGACAGCTCGGTGTAGATCCCGTCGACCGCGACGACGGCGGCGGCGGTGGGCGGCCACGGCGACGGGTCGGACCCGTCGGGCTGCGGTACGACGGGTGAGAGGACGCCCACCGCGTGGCGGTCCCACTCGGCGTCCGGGTCGGCGGCGGCCCGGGAGTGGATGGTGACGGGCCGGCGACCCTCCTCGTCCGCCGCGCCCAGCTTCACCTGCACCGCGCGGGCACCCTGTTCGGCGAGCGCCAGCGGAGCCTGGAGGGTCAGCTCGTCGAGGGTGTCGCAGCCGACCTGCGCGCCCGCGTGCAGGACCATTTCGACCAGGGCGGCGCCGGGCACCACGACCGAGTCCCAGACGACGTGTTCGGCGAGCCACGGGTGCGTACGCACGGAGAGTTCGGTGCCGAAGACCCGTACGTCGTCGTCGGCCACGCGTACGGCGGCGCCGAGCAGCGCGTGGTCGACGGGGCGGACGCCCAGCCCGGGCGCGCCCGCGTCGCCGGTGGTGGCGTTGAGCCAGTAGCGCTGGTGGTCGAAGGCGTACGTGGGCAGGGCGACGGTGCCGGGCCGCGCGCCGGCAGCGGTGAGGTACCCGGCCCAGTCGACGTGGCCGCCGGTGACGTACCGCTCGGCGAGGGCGGTGCGCAGGGTGTCGGCCTCGGGGTGGCCGGCGCGCAGCGTGGCGGTGAACCGGACGTCGCCGGTCTCCTCGACGCAGTCCTGCGCCATCGCGGTGAGCACGGCGTCGGGGCCGACCTCCAGGAAGTGCGTCACGTCCTGCTGGTGCAGGGTGCGTACGGCGTCGGCGAACCGCACGGGCTGCCGCACGTGCCGCACCCAGTAGGCGGGATCGGTGATCTCCTCCGCCTCCGCCACCGCGCCCGTCACGTTCGACACGACCGGCACCCGCGGCACCCGCCAGTCCAGCCCCGCCACCACCGACGCGAACTCGTCCAACATCGGATCCATCAACCGCGAATGGAACGCGTGACTGACCGACAACTCCTTGACCCGCCAACCCCGCTCACGCGCCGCCGCCACCACCGAGGCGACCTCGTCGGCGGCACCCGACACCACCACCGACGCCGGCCCGTTAACCGCCGCCACGTCCACCCCGGCACCCGCAGCCTCGATAACCCCCCGCACATCGGCCTCGGCCGCGCCGACCGCCGCCATCACGCCACCAGCCGGCAACGCCTGCATCAACCGACCCCGCGCCGCCACCAACGTGCACGCATCAGCGAGAGACAACATCCCCGCCACATACGCGGCCGTCACCTCACCGATCGAATGACCCGCCAGGAAATCCGCCCGCACACCCCACGACGCCAACAACTCCCACAACGCCACCTCGACGGCGAACAAACCCGCCTGCGCAAACACGGTCTGATCCACCAGGCCGGCGTCGGCACCGCCCGCCTCCGCGAACACCACCTCCCGCAACCCGCGCGGCAACAGGCCATCAAACTGGGCGCACACCGCATCGAAAGACGACGCGAACACCGGGAACACCTCGTACAGCTCGCGGCCCATACCGGCGCGCTGCGAACCCTGACCCGTGAACAACACCGCCCGACGACCCGCCGACACCACACCCGACACCGCCGACCGACCCTCGGCCACCGCCGACAGACCAGCGGCAAGCTCGTCCACCGACGAACCCCACACCACCGCACGGTGCTCCAACGCCGCCCGCGTCGTCACCAACGACCACGACACATCCACCGGCGACAGACCACGACCACGCACGAACGACGCCAACCGCGCCGCCTGACCCGCCAGAGCACGCTCCGAGCGCCCCGACACCACCCACGGCACCGGCGACCCCGGGGGGCCCGCCGCCGGTTCCGCCTCGATCCCGGGATCGGTCCCGGGTTCCGGCTGCTCCAGGATCACGTGCGCGTTCGTGCCGGAGATGCCGAACGACGACACGCCCGCCCGCCGGGGACGCTCCACCGTTGGCCACTCACGCGTCCGCGTCACCAGTTCCACGGCACCGGACGCCCAGTCCACGTGCGACGACGGCGCGTCCACGTGCAGCGTCGCCGGCACCACACCCGCCCGCATCGCCGAGATCATCTTGATGATCCCGGCCACCCCGGCAGCCGCCTGCGTGTGACCGATGTTCGACTTCACCGACCCCAACAACAACGGCACATCCCGACCCTGCCCATACGTCGCCAGCAGAGCCTGGGCCTCGATCGGGTCGCCCAGCGTCGTGCCGGTACCGTGCGCCTCCACCACGTCGACGTCCCCGACACCCAGCCCGGCATTCGCGAGGGCCTGCCGGATCACCCGCTGCTGCGACGGACCGTTCGGCGCCGTCAAACCATTCGACGCACCATCCTGATTCACCGCCGTGCCCCGCACCACCGCCAGGATCCGACGGCCGTCACGCCGCGCGTCCGACAGCCGCTGCACCAGCAGCACGCCCACTCCCTCGGCGAGCGCCGTGCCGTCCGCCGCGTCGGCGAACGCCCGGCAGCGGGCCACCGGGGACAGGTTGCCCTGCCGGGTGAAGTCGACGAACACCGCCGGGGTGGGCATCACCGTCACGCCGCCGGCCAGCGCGAGGTCACACTCCCCGGACCGCAGCGCCTGCACCGCCAGGTGCAACGCCACCAGCGACGACGAACACGCCGTGTCCACCGTCACCGCCGGCCCCTCGAACCCGAACGAGTACGCCACCCGGCCCGAGGCGATGCTGCCCGCGTTGCCGAGGCCCAGGTAGTCCTCCACGCCCGCCGGCGGCGTCTCCGGCGGGTGGGCGTACCCGCTGTGGGTCATGCCGGCGAAGACCCCGACCCGGGCGCCCTTCAGGCTGGTGGGGTCGATGCCCGCCGACTCGACGGCCTCCCAGGAGGTCTCCAGCAGCAGCCGCTGCTGCGGGTCCATGGCGAGGGCCTCGCGCGGCGATACCCCGAACAGTCGGGGGTCGAACTCGGCGGCGTCGGGCACGAAGCCGCCCTCGCGTACGGAGGAGGTGCCCGGTCGGGAGCGCTCCGGGTCGTAGAGCGCGTCCAGGTCCCAGCCACGGTCGGTGGGGAAGGAGGCGATGGCGTCGCCGCCGGCCGCGACGAGGTCCCACAGCTCCTCGGCCGTGCGTACCCCGCCCGGGAACCGGCAGCCCGTACCGACGATCGCGATCGGCTGTTGAGCCTCGGCCTCGACGTCCCGGAGCCGTTGCCGGGTCCGCCGCAGGTCGGCGGTGACTCTCTTCAGGTACTCCCGGAGCTTCTCTTCGGTGTCCATCAACCCAGCCCATCGCGATTCACGGCGGAGACTCGACGTAAGCGACGGTACGAATGCGCAGAAGTCTCAGGCGACACCTGTATCTGTCGTTCGGCTCGCTCGGCCGAGAGCCACGCAGATCCCCATCTGCGGGGAGAAGTTATTGCGTCCGCGCGAGCGCGGACAACCCCTAACCAGGCAACCGACCAGCTAGGGGTGTCCGGTCCCGACCCGTCGCACTAGCGTCGCCTCGACCGGGTCCGCGCCGATCCGGTCGGAACCGCAGCCGCCGGAAGGACCGCCAGAGGATGACCACGCCAGATACCGACAACGGATTGTGGGTGCGACGTTTCCACCCGGCTCCGGGCGGCGCCCGGCGGTTGGTGTGCCTGCCGCACGCCGGCGGCTCGGCCAGCTTCTACTTTCCCGTCTCCCGCAGCCTCTCCCCCGGCGTCGAGGTGCTGTCGATCCAGTACCCGGGCCGGCAGGACCGCCGCCACGAGAAGTGCATCGGTGACATCCACGAGCTCGCGCGTGAGGTGTTTACCGTGCTGCGGCCGTGGATGGACGAGCCGGTGGCCATCTTCGGGCACAGCATGGGGGCCAGCGTCGGCTTCGAGCTCGCCCGGCTGATCGAGCAGGACGGCGGTTCGGCCGCGCACCTGTTCGCGTCCGGGCGCCGCGCGCCGTCGCAGCCTCGGCACGAGACGGTGCACCAGCTCGACGACGAGGGCCTGCTGGCCGACGTACGGAAGCTGAGCGGCACCAACTCCGCCGTCCTCGGGGACCCGGAGATGCTGCGGGCCGCGTTGCCGGCGATCCGCAGCGACTACCGGGCCGCGGAGACCTACACCTACCGGCCGGGTCCGCCGCTGAGCTGCCCGATCACCGTCTTCACCGGCGACGACGACCCGAAGACGACGGTCGAGGAGGCCCGGGCCTGGTCGACCCACACCACGGGTCCGTTCGACCTGAAGGTCTACCCGGGCGGGCACTTCTTCCTGGCCGAGCACCAGCCGGCGGTCCTGCGGGCCATCTCGACGGCCCTGAGCACGGCGCCGGCAGTCTGAATCCGAACGGACGAGGGGCCCGTCCACCGGTGTCACGACCGGTCGGCGGGCCCCTCGTCCGTGCGGGGCGTCATCGCTTGTGGCCGACCGCGATCACGTAGTCGAGCTGCGCCAGCTCGCGCTTCATGAGGTCCTGGTTCTTCCAGTGCGCGGCCATGCTCTTGCGGACGGCGGGCTTGACGACGGCGCGGAACTCCGGGTCCTCGGTCCGTCCGGCCATGTACGCCCGCCAGCCCTCCCAGGTGCGCTCCTTGATCGAGTGCACCTCCGGGTTGGCGAAGCCGGCCTCGACGAGTTCCTGCCGGTACGTGTCCCGGTCGTGCCAGTTCTCCTTGGGGATGCTGAACTTGACGAAGCTCAGCGGGCCGGACTGGATGGCCGCGCGGACCACGTCGCCACTGACCGGGATGATGTCGGCCGTGGCCAGTACGCCGCCCGGGCGCAGCACCCGCAGCGCCTCGGCGAAGAACGCACTGCGCGGGTAGAAGTGGAAGGCGGACTCCAGGGCGACGACCCGGTCGAAGGTGTTGTCCTCGAAGGGCAGTTCGGTGGCGCTGCCCAGCCGGAAGTCGGTCCGGTCGGCGAGGCCCTCCTCCTGCGCCCGGCGCTGCGCCGCCTCGACGTGGTGCGGGGTGATGTTCAGGCCGTACACCTTGGCGACCTGGCGTTCGCGCAGCCACTTGAAGTCCTGGTCGGCGTAGCCGAAGCCGACGTCGAGGACGGTGTCGTCGGGCTTGAACCCGGCGGCGTCGGCCAGCTTGTCGGCCAGCGCCTCGGCGGCCGTGTCGAGGTCGGTGACCCCCTCGGACCAGTAGCCCACGTTCATGTAGTGGGTGCGGCGGGCGGCGAACTCGACGTCGGGCGACTGGATCTCGTAGAAGCGCCGGACCCGGGTGATGGGGTCGGCGGTGAAGACCGTGCGGATCGCCCGGCCGGCGATCTTCAGGTTCTCGAACATGTGGGTTCCTTCCGGTGGATGGATGCCGATCAGCCGCGCCGGACCTGCTGGCGCAGGTCCTCGACGAGCGCGGGCACACCGGCCGGGTCGGCGGCCGTGCCGAAGACGTAGAAGTCGGGCCGGACGAGCACCGCCACGGCGTCGTACCGCTTGAAGTGGGGCAGGTACACGTCGTCGAGGTCGAAGACGGTCGGCGCGGCGCCGGGTCCAGGGGCGGGCGCACCGGCGGGAACGACCCGGACGACCCGGGCGTCCAGCGAGTCCAGGACGGCCCGGGCGTCCGCGTCGAGCAGGGCGTCGGGTTCCTCGGCGCAGAGCAGGACGAAGCCGGTGCCGACGACCTCGTCGAAGAGCCCGGCGCGGCCGTCGACCTCGACGCGTCCCTGCGGCATCGGCACGCCGGCGCCGGCGGCCTCGTCGGGGCGGCCGTGCAGGACCCCGCCGGCAAGGGGCTCCAGCAGGGAACGGGTGCGCGGGCGGGCGGTACGCCGGCGCAGCTCGGCGAGCATGGCGGCGTCCCGGCCGGCCGCGGCGGCGCGGTCGGTCTCGCAGATGACCGTGCCCGAGTCCATGGACATCCGGATGGCGTGCTGCACGTGCGCGCAGCGCTCCTCCTGGTAGGTGTCCAGCAGGGCCTCGTCGGCCAGGCCGCGGTGCACCAGGTCGAGCTTCCAGGCGAGGTTGAGGGCGTCGCGGAAGCCGGAACTCATCCCCTGCCCCATGAACGGCGGCATCACGTGCGCCGCGTCGCCGGCGATGAGGATCCGCCCGGAGCGCCAGCGTCCGGCCGAGCACGCCTGGGTGGTGTAGACGCCGTACCGCTCCAGGGTCGCGTTGTCGGGCGTGATGTCGAAGAGGCCGAGCAGCCGCCACACGCTCTCGACGCTCTCGAACTCCTCCCGGCTCTCCCCCGGCACCCGCATGAACTCCCACCGCCGGTGCCCGGGGCCGGCCGACACGGCCGTGCGGGGGCGCGCCGGGTCGCAGACCTGGAGGTTGTTCGGCTTGAACTCGCGGGCCTCGTGCGGCACGACGTCGCAGACCAGCCAGTCGTACGTGAAGTCGAGGTCGGTGACGCCGCCGCCCAGGTGCTCCCGGACGAAGCTGTTGGCCCCGTCGCAGCCGACGACCCAGCGGGCCGCGCGGACCTCCTCGCCGTCCGGTCCGGCGATGGTGACCTCGACCCGGTCGTCGTGCTCGACCAGGCCGGTCACCTGGTACGGGCGCAGCACCGTGACGCCCGGCAGCTCCGCTCCCCGCTCGGCGAGCAGCGCCTCCAGTCCCGGCTGGTAGAAGGAGACCGAGTCGGGCCAGCCCATCGGGCCCTCGCCGGTCACCTTGACGTGCAGCAGGGTCCGGCCGAAGCCGTTCTTGAAGGTGTACTCGCCCGACGACTCCACCACCGGGCCGAGCCGGTCGGCGACGCCCGCGGCGGCCAGGATGCGGCTCGCCTCCCCGTCGTACGACACGGCACGCGGGAAGTTGTACGGGGTGGCCCAGCGCTCGACCGCCGTGACGGTGAGCCCCCGCTGCGCCAGCAGGATCGTGAGCATCTCACCGACGGGGCCGTAGCCCACGATCAGGACGTCGGTCATCAGCATCGGTATCGGTTCCTCGCAGGGTCGGTCGGACACGGTGTCGCAGGGACGGCTGCCGTGTGGGGCGGCCGGACGGCCATCAGAGACCGAGTTCGGAGTCGATGAGGTCGAAGAGGTCGTCGTCGCTGGCCAGTTCGAGGTCGAGGTCGGGATCGCCGCCCGATCCGGCGCGCATCGTCCGCCACTTGGCGATGAGCACCTCCAGGCGGGACCCGATCTGCTCGTGCAGCTCCGGTTCCACACTGGCCTCGGTCAGCGAACGTTCGAGGTTCTCCAGGTCCGCGAGGACCGGCGGAACCTCCGGGCCGGTGTCCGGCGCCAGCTGCGACACCAGGTACGTGGCCAGCTCGTTCGGGTCCGGGTAGTCGAAGATCAGCGTGGCCGGCAGGCGCAGGCCGGTGGCGGTGGTGAGCCGGTTGCGCAGCTCGACGGCGGTCAACGAGTCGAAGCCGATCTGGCTGAAGGCCCGGCCGGGGGCGACCGCGGCCCGGCTGCCGTGCCCGAGCACGCTCGCCGCCTGCTCGCGTACGAGGTCGACCACCAGGGTGTGGCGCTCGGGTCCCGCCAGTGCCGCCAGCTCGTCGGCGAGGGTGCGCGCGCCACCGCTCGGGGTGGCCGAGCGCGCGGTCGGCCGTTCCCGCCGCAGGAGCCCGCGCAGCAGGGCCGGGGGCCGCTCGACCCGTTCGCCGAGCGCGGCGACGTCGATCCTGGTCGGCACCAGCACCGGCTCGGCCAACCGCAGGCCCGCGTCGAACAGGGTCATGCCCAGGTCGGACGGGATCGCGAGCTGCCCGTCGCGGGCGGTGATGCGGGGGTCGGTGCGGTCCAGCTTGGCGGTCATCTCGCTGGCCTGCTCCCACAGCCCCCACGCGAACGAGCGGCCCGGCAGGCCCTCGGCGCGACGCGCCAGGGCGAGCGCGTCGAGGAACGCGTTGGCCGCCGCGTAGTTGGCCTGACCGGGCACGCCGAAGACGCCCGCGCCCGAGGAGAACAGCACGAAGGCGGCCAGGTCGAGGTGGCGGGTGAGCTCGTGCAGGTGCCACGCGGCGTCGAGCTTCGGCGCGAAGACCGTGTCGACGCGCTGCGGCGTCAGGGCGGTGACCACCCCGTCGTCGAGCACCCCGGCGAGGTGCACGACGGCGGTCAGCGGGTGCCGCGCCGGTATCGCCGCCAGCACCCCGGCGAGGGTGTCCCGGTCGGCCACGTCGGCCGCCACCACCGTGGCCTCGGCCCCGAGAGCCCGCAGCTCGTCGATTGCCTCGGTCGCCCCGGGAGCCCGCTCGCCGCGGCGGCTGACCAGCAGCAGCCGCCGTACGCCGTGGGTCTCGACCAGCCGCCGGGCGACCAGCCGGCCCAGGGTCCCGGTCCCGCCGGTCAGCAGCACCGTGCCCTCGGGGTCCCACGCCCGGGGCGTGGTCAGCACCACCTTGCCGACGTGCCGGGCCTGACTGACGTGCCGGAACGCCTCCGGCGCCTGGCGGACGTCCCACACCTGGGTGGGCAGCGGGGTGAGCGTCCCCCGTTCGAAGAGCCCCAGCAGCTCGACGAGCATGCGCTGCACCTCGTCGGGGTCCTCCAGGGTCAGGTCGAAGGCGGTGTAGGCCACCCCCGGGTGGTCGGCGGCGACGCGGTCGGCGTCGCGGATGTCGGTCTTGCCCATCTCGATGAACCGTCCGCCGCGCGGCAGCAGCCGCAGCGAGGCGTCCACGAACTCGCGGGCCAGCGAGTCCAGCACCACGTCGACGCCCCGTCCGCCGGTGACCTCGGCGAAGCGGGCCTCGAAGTCGAGGGTCCGGGACGAGGCCAGGTGCTCCTCGTCGAGGCCCATCGACCGCAGGGCGTCCCACTTGGCGGGGCTGGCGGTGGCGTACACCTCGGCGCCGAGGTGCCGGGCGAGCTGCACGGCGGCCATGCCGACGCCGCCGGCCGCCGCGTGCACCAGCACGGACTCGCCCCGGGTGAGCCCGGCCAGGTTGACCAGCCCGTGGTACGCGGTCAGGAAGACCACCGGCACGGAGGCGGCCTCGACGTACGACCAGCCGGCCGGCATCGGGGCCAGCAGCCGGCGGTCGGTGACCGCGACGGGCCCGAAGCAGCCCACGAAGACCCCGAACACCCGGTCGCCGGGGCGCAGGTCGGTCACCTCGGCGCCCACCTCGACGACCTCGCCGGCGCCCTCGCCGCCGAGCGGCCCCGCGTCGCCCGGGTAGAGGCCGAGCGCGTTGAGCACGTCGCGGAAGTTCAGGCCGGCGGCGCGGACGCGGACGCGGACCTCGCGGGGGCCGAGGGCGACGTCGGCGGCGTCGGTGGGAACCAGGGTGAGGTTCTCCAGGCTGCCGCGCACCGGCGCGTCCAGGCGCCACGCGGCGGCGGGCGGTGCGGTCAGCTCGCCGGCCGAACCGGCCCGCGCCAGTCGCGGCACGTACGCCGCGCCGCCCCGGATCGCGGCCTGCGGCTCGTCCGCCGCCAACAGGGCGGCGACCTGGTCGGGGCCGATCCCGTCGCCGTCGACGTCGACGACGAGCACCTGGCCCGGGTTCTCCGACTGGGCGGAGCGCACCAGGCCCCACGCCGCCGCGGCGGCCGGGTCGGTCACCTCGCCGGCGTGGTGCACGGCCACCGCGCCACGGGTCACCAGCAGCAGCCGGGACGCCGCCCAGCGGGGCTCGGTGAGCCAGCGCCGGACCAGGTCGAGGGCCCGTACGGCGGCGTGGCGCGCCGCGCGGGGGGTGCGCTGCGCGGGGTCCGCGTCGAGCGGCACGAGCACGACCCCGGGCAGGGCCAGTCCCGCGTCGACGGCGTCGGCGAGCCCGTCCAGTCCCGGCTGGAACGGGAACCCGGCCAGGCCGGGGGCGACGGCCACGGCGTCGACCGGGCTGGCCGCGTCGGCCGGCGGCAGCGGCGTCCAGTCGATCCGGAACAGGGCGTCGCGGGTGGCGCGGTCGTCGGTGACGGCCAGCTCCGCGGTGGAGATCGGCCGCATGGTCAGGGCGGTCACCTCGGCGACCGGGGCGCCGGTCGGGTCGGCGGCGGTCAGCGCGATGGCGTGCGGCCCGACCTGGGTGAGCCGTACCCGCAGGGCAGTCGCGCCGGTGGCGTGCAGGCTGACGCCGTTCCAGGCGAACGGCAGTAGCAGCTGGCCGGCCCCGGCCCCGGCGAGGCCGCCGAAGTGCGCGGCGTGCAGGGCGGCGTCGAACAGGGCCGGGTGCAGGCCGTAGCGGTCGGCGTCGACCCGCTGGGCCGCCGGCAGCTCCACCTCGGCGTAGACCTCGTCGCCGCTGGTCCACACCGCGCGCAGCCCCTGGAACGCCGGCCCGTACGCGTAGCCGTCGGCCGCCAGCCCGGCGTAGAAGCCGGTCAGGTCGACGGGCCGGGCGTCGCGCGGCGGCCACGTGGTGAGCTGCGGCGGCGCGGCGGGCTGGTCGGCGCAGAGGGTGGCGCTGGCGTGCCGGGTCCACGGGGTGCCCGCCGGCGCGTCGGCGGGTCGGGAGTGCACGGTCACGGGCCGGCGCCCGTCGTCGCCGCCCGCGCCGACCGCCACCTGCACCTGCGTGGCCCCGCCGGCGGGCAGGGTCAGCGGGGCCTCGATGACCAGCTCGTCGAGGACGGGGTGGCCGATCTCGTCGCCGACGCGGAGGCAGAGCTCCACCAGGCCGGTGCCGGGCACCAGCACGCTGTCGGTGACCCGGTGGTCGGCCAGCCACGGCTGCGCGTCGGTCGACAGGCGCCCGGTGAACAGGTGCCCCCTCGTCTCGGCCAGCGCGATCGACGCGCCGAGCAGCGGGTGCCCGGCGGCGTCCAGGCCGGCGGCGCCGACGTCGCCAGCCTCGCGCAGGGGCCGGGGCCAGTAGCGGCGGTGGGCGAACGCGTACGTGGGCAGGTCGACCCGCCGGCCGCCGGCCAGCGCGGGCCGCCAGTCCACGGCGACCCCGCACACGTGCAGCTGGGCCAGGGAGAGCAGGAACCGTTCCCGGTCACCCTGGTCGCGCTGCACCGAGCCGACCACCACGGTCTCGCCCTCGTGGTCGGCGAGGGTCTCCTCGACGCCGACGGTGAGCACCGGGTGCGGGCTGCACTCGACGTACGTGTCGTGGCCCTGGGCCGCCAGCGAGCGGATCGCCCCTTCCAGCTCGACGGGCTGCCGCAGGTTGCGGTACCAGTAGTCGGGCCCCATCTCCTCGCCGTCGAGCCAGCGCAGGTCGGTGGTGGAGAACAGCGGCACGGCCGCCGGGCCGGGGGCGATGCCGGCCAGCACCTCGGCCAGCTCGTCGCGGATGCGTTCCACCTGGGCGGAGTGGGAGGCGTAGTCGACGGCGATGCGTCGCACCCGGGCCTGTTCGCCGGCCAGTTCGGCGAGCAGTTCCTCGACCGCCTCCGGGTCGCCGGAGACCACGACGGCGGCCGGGCCGTTCACGGCGGCGACCGAGATCCGGTCGCCGAAGCGGGCGATCCGGTCGCGGACCGTGTCGGCGGGCAGCGCGACGGAGGCCATCGCGCCGTGCCCGGCCAGGGCCCGCAGCGCCCGGCTGCGCAGCGCCACCACCCGGGCGGCGTCGGGCAGGGAGAGCACCCCGGCGACGCAGGCGGCGGCGATCTCGCCCTGCGAGTGGCCGACCACGGCGGCCGGCTGCACGCCGTGCGAACGCCACAGCTCGGCCAGGGACACCATCATCGCGAACAGGGCGGGCTGCACCACGTCGACCTCGTCGAGGCCGGGCGCGCCGGGCACCTGGCGCAGCACGTCCAGCAGCGACCAGTCCAGGTACGGCCGCAGGGCCGCGTCGCAGGCCGCCATGCGTTCGGCGAACACGGGGGCCTGGTCGAGCAGGTCCAACCCCATGCCGAGCCACTGGGAGCCCTGCCCGGGGAAGACGAAGACGCACCGGCCGGCGGGCCGGGCCTCGCCCCGCGTCACCGCCGGGTCGGGCCGGCCGTCGGCGAGGGCGTCGAGGGCGGCGGCGACGCGTTCCGGCGACGCGCCGACCAGCACCGCCCGGGAGTCGAAGGTGCTCCGGCTGGTGGCCAGCGACCAGGCCACGTCGAGGGGCCGCTGGTCGGGCCGGGCGGCGAGGTGCTCGCGCAGCCGGCGGGCCTGGCCGCCGAGCGCCTCGGGGGTACGCGCGGAGAGCAGCAACGGCAGGGCGTGCGCCTGCGGCGGCGTGGGAGCCTCGGCGGCCTGCGACGTCGGTTCGGCGACCGCCTCGACGATCACGTGGGCGTTGGTGCCGCTGATGCCGAACGACGAGACGCCGGCGCGGGCCGGCCGGTCCGCCGGGCGCCACGGTCGGGCCTCGGTGAGCAGCTCCACGGCCCCCGAGTCCCAGTCGATCCGCGAGCTGCGGCGCTCGGCGTGCAGGGTGCGGGGCAGCCGGCCGTGCCGCATGGCGAGGACCATCTTGAGCACCCCGGCCACGCCGGCCGCGGCCTGGGTGTGCCCGAGGTTGGACTTGACCGAGCCGAGCAGCACCGGCGGGGTGTCGGCGGGACGCTGCCCGTACGTGGCGAGGATCGCCTCCGCCTCGATGGGGTCGCCGAGCGACGTGCCGGTGCCGTGCGCCTCGACGACGTCCACCTCGGCGGCGCTCAGCCCGGCGGCGCCGAGCGCGGCCTTGATGACCCGTTCCTGCGACGGCCCGTTCGGGGCGGTCAGCCCGTTGGACGCGCCGTCCTGGTTGACCGCCGAGCCGCGGACCACGGCCAGCACCGGGTGGCCCCGGCGGCGGGCGTCGGAGAGGCGCTCGACCACCAGCATCCCGACGCCCTCGGACATGCCGAAGCCGTCGGCGTCCTCGGCGAACGCCTTGCACCGCCCGTCGGCGGCGAGACCGCGCTGCCGGCTGAAGCCGGTCAGCCCGGCCGGGGTGGACATCACCGACACGCCGCCGGCCAGGGCCAGGTCGCAGTCGCCCTGGCGCAGGGCCTGGACGGCCAGGTGCAGCGCCACCAGGGACGCCGAGCAGGCGGTGTCCACGGTGACGGCCGGTCCCTCCAGCCCGAGCGCGTACGCGACGCGGCCGGAGAGGACGCTGCCGGCCGTGCCGGTGAGCAGGTGCCCCTCGTCGGCGGTGACCTCGCCGTCGTCGGACACGACGCCGGGGGCGACCCGGTCGGCGTAGTCCTGCCCGTGGGTGCCGGCGAAGACACCGGTACGGCTGCCGCGCAGGGTGACCGGGTCGATGCCGCCGCGCTCCAGCGCCTCCCAGGAGGTCTCCAGCAGCAGCCGGTGCTGCGGGTCCATGGCGAGGGCCTCGCGGGGACTGATGCCGAAGAACGCGGCGTCGAAGTCGGCGATCCCGGTGAGGAACCCGCCGGCCCGCACGTACGTGCGTCCGGGCGTGCCGGGCACCGGGTCGTAGAGGTCGGCCAGCGGCCAGCCGCGGTCGTCGGGCAGGTCCCCGATGACGTCGGCGCCCGCGTCCAGCAGCCGCCACAGCTCCTCCGGGGAGCCGATGCCGCCGGGGAACCGGCAGGCCATCGCGACGATCGCGACCGGTTCGTCCAGGGCGACGGTGGTGGCGTCGGCGACCTCGGTCGCGGCGGTGCCGAGCAGCCGGGCGTGCAGGTGCGCGGCGAGCAGTTCCGGGGTGGGGTGGTTGAACACGGCGTGCGGGGCGAGCCGGACGCCGGTGACGGCGGTGAGCCGGTTGCTCAGCTCCACGGCCATCAGCGAGTCGAAGCCGAGGTCCTTGAACGGGCGGCGCGGCTCGACCTGCTCGGGGCCGGTGTGTCCGACCACGGTGGCGCACCGGGTGCGGACGAGCTCCAGCAGCAGCTCGGCGCGGTCGGGCTCGGCGAGTTCGGCCAGCCGGTCGGCGAAGCTGCTGGCCGAGGCGGGCGCGGAGTCGGCGTTGACGGCCCGGCGGGGCGGCGGCGGCAGCAGGGCCCGCAGCAGGGCGGGCACCTCGCCGGAGGTGCGTACGGCGGCCAGGTCGAGCCCGATCGGCACGAGCGCCGGCCGGTCGACGTGCAGGGCTGCGTCGAACAGCGCCAGTCCGGCGGTCGTGTCGAGGGGGCGGGTGCCGCCCCGGGCGAGCCGGGCCAGGTCCGCCGGGGTGAGCCGGCCGGCCATCCCGTCCTCGGCGGCCCACAGCCCCCAGGCCAGCGCGGTCGCCGGGAGGCCCTGGGCGCGGCGGTGTGCGGCGAGCGCGTCCAGGAACGCGTTGCCGGCCGCGTAGTTGCCCTGACCGGGGCTGCCGAAGGTGGCGGCGGCCGAGGAGAAGAGCACGAACGCGGCCAGGTCGAGGCCGGCGGTGAGCTCGTGCAGGTGCCACGCGCCGTGCACCTTGGACCGCAGGGCCCGTGCCCAGCGGGTCGGGTCGAGGTCGGTGAGCAGGGCGTCGTCGGTGGCCCCGGCGGCGTGCACGACGGCGACCAGCCGGTCGGCCAGCGGGGCGATCACCTCGGCGAGCGCCGCCCGGTCGGCGACGTCGGCCGCGACCACCCGGACGGTGACGCCGGCGTCGGTCAGCGCGCTCGTCCAGTCGCCGGCCCGGCCGCTGCGGCTGACCAGCACCAGCTCGGCGACGCCGTGCGCGGTGGCGAGGTGGGTGGCGACGTGCCGGCCGATCCCGCCGGTGCCGCCGGTGACGAGCACGGTGCCGCCGGCCAGCGCCGCGAGCGGCGTACCGGTCGGGGGCCGCCCGACGGGGTTGAGCCGGGGCAGCAGTGCCCGGCCGTCGCGGACGGCGACCTCGGGTTCGTCCGCCGCGGCGGCCAGCGCCGACCGGACGGTGGCGTCGTCGGTGGCGTCGAGGCTGAGCAGGAGGAAACGGTCGGGCTGCTCGGCCTGGGCGACCCGGACCAGCCCGGCCACCGGCGCGTGCACCGGGTCGCCGTCGCGCACGGCGAGGGCGAGGCGGGTGGTCTCCGCGCGGGGGTCGGCCAGCCAGTCCTGGAGCACGCCGAGCACGGCGAGACCGACGGCGTGCGCCCGGTCGGGCACCGGCCGGCCCGGCTCCCCATCGCCGACCCGCAGCACCAGCAGCGGCGGCAGCGGCCCGTCCGGCGGTGTGCCGTCGGCGAGCGTCCAGGTGGGCGCCGGGGTCGCCGGGAACGCCGCGGGCAGCCAGTCGACGGCGTACAGCCCGGCGGGCGCGGCCGGGGGCGTCGGCGCGTCGGCGGGCGGCAGGTCCACGCTCCGCAGCACCACCCGGTCCACGTCGAGCACGGGCACGCCGGCGTCGTCGACGGCGCTCAGCGTCACCGCGTCCGCCCCGGCCGGGGCCAGGCAGACGCGCAGCGCGTGCGCCCCGACGGCGTACCGGCGCACGCCCGTCCACTCGGTGGGCAGCAGCCGGGCGGCGGGCCCGGCGTCGGCGCCGGGTGCGAAGTCGGCGAGCGGGAGCAGGCGCAGGGCCGCCTCCAGCACCAGCGGGTGCACGCCGTACCGCTCGGCGTCCGGGTCTCGGGTGTCCTCGGGCAGGCGTACGTCGACGAAGAGCCGGTCGGCGGCCACCCACGCGGCCCGGGCCAGTTCCCCGGCCAGCGCGCGGTGCTGCGGGGCGGTCAGGTCCACCGGCCGGGCCCCGGCGGGTGGCCAGGTCGGGGCGAGGGTGCCCCGCCCGTTCTCCGGGTCGACCGGGCCGAGCACGGCCTCGGCGACCTCACGCCAGGGCTGCCCGTCGCCGGCCCGGACGTGGCAGTACGCCACGCGGCGCCGGTGCTCGTCGGGCGCGGAGAGGCCGATCTGCACGTCGAGGGTCGCCTCGCCGGGCAGCGGCACCGGCCCGGGCACGCTCAGCCGCTGCACGGTCGGGGCGCCGACCTGGTCGCCGAGGTGGGTGAGCATGTCCAGCAGGGCGGCGGTGGGCAGCAGGGCGGCGGCGCCGTCGGCGGGGGCGGCCAGCCACGGCCGGACGGCCGTGGGCACCTGACCGGTGCAGACGACCTGCCCGGTGCCGGCGACCGGCAGTACGCCGCCGAGCAGCGGGTGCCCGGCGTCGGTCAGCCCGACGCCGGCCGGGCCGCCGGCGCCGGTGGGAGCGGGCAGCCAGTAGTGCCGGCGCTGGAAGGCGTACGTGGGCAGGTCGACGCGGCGGTGCGGCCCGGGGCCGGCGAGGGCGGCGCGGTCCACGGCGACGCCCCGCACGTGCAGCCGCGCCACGGCGGCGAGCAGCGCCTCGGCCTCGCCGGCGGTGCCCCGGACGGCGGGGACGAACGCCAGCTCGTCGGCCTCGGCGACGAGGCAGTCCTGGGCCATCGCGGTGAGTACGCCGGCCGGGCCGATCTCCAGGAAGGTGGTGACGCCCTGCCCGTGCAGGGCCCGTACGCCGTCGTGGAAGCGGACGGTGGCCCGCACGTGCGCCACCCAGTAGTCGGGCGAGCAGAGCCGGGCCGGGTCGACGGGGTGACCGGTCAGGTTGGACACCACGGGCAGGTGCGGGGTGCGGTACGTGAGGCCGGCGGCCACCGCGCGGAACTCGTCGAGCATCGGCTCCATGCGCGGCGAGTGGAACGCGTGCGACACCCGCAGCCGGCTGGTCCGGCGCCCCGCGGCGCGCAGGGTGGCCGCGACGGCCAGCACCGCGTCGGTGTCGCCGGAGACGACCACGCTGGTGGGGCCGTTGACGGCGGCGAGGCCCACCCGGTCGGTCAGGTGCGCGGCGACCTCGGCCTCGTCGGCCTCGACGGCGACCATCGCGCCCCCGGCGGGCAGCTGCTGCATCAGCCGGGCGCGGGCGGCGACGAGCGCCGCCGCGTCGGCGAGGGGGAAGACCCCGGCCACGTGCGCGGCGGCCAGTTCACCGACGGAGTGGCCGAGCACGGCGTCGGGGCGCACCCCCCAGGATTCCAGGAGGCGGTAGAGCGCCACCTCGAAGGCGAACAGCCCGGGCTGGGTGTAGAGGGTCTGGTCGAGCAGTTCGGCCAGCTCGGTGCCTTCGGCGGCGAGGACGACGTCCGCGACGGGGTGCGGGGCGTGGCCGGCGAGGCAGCGGTCGAGTTCGGCGCAGGCGGCGTCGAAGGCGTCGGCGAAGACCGGGTACGCGGCGTGCAGCTCGCGCCCCATGCCGGCGCGCTGGCCGCCCTGCCCGCCGAAGAGCAGGCCGAGCTGGCCGTCGACGACCCGGCCGGTCAGCACGGTCGGCACGTCGGGGTCCGGCTCGCCGCGGGTCAGCGCGGTCAGGCCCGTACGGGCGGTGGCCGGGTCGGCGGCCAGCACCACGGCCCGGTGTTCGAGGGCGGCGCGGGTGGTGGCGAGCGCGTGCCCGACGTCGGCCGGGTCGGCGTGCGCCCCCGGCCCGTCGAGCCAGGCCAGCAGGCGGGCCGCCTGGTCGCGCAGCGCCTCGCCGGAGGCGGCGGCGAGCAGCCACGGCACGGGCGGTCGCCGGTCGGCGGTCCCGGGCGACGGGTGCCGGTCGGCGGTCCCGGGCGACGGGTGCCGGTCGGCGGGCGCCTCGACGATGACGTGGGCGTTGGTGCCGCTGATGCCGAACGACGACACGCCGGCGCGGCGGGGGCGGCGTACGTCGGGCCACGGGCGGGCCTCGGTGAGCACCTCGACGGCCCCGGCGGACCAGTCCACCTCCGACGTCGGGGCGTCCACGTGCAGGGTGCGCGGCAGCGTCCCGTGCCGCATGGCGAGCACCATCTTGATCACCCCGGCGGCCCCGGCGGCGGCCTGGGTGTGGCCGAGGTTGGACTTCAGCGAGCCCAGCCGCAGCGGTTCGGCGTCGCCGCGTCCCACCCCGTACGTGGCGAGCAGCGCCTGGGCCTCGATCGGGTCGCCCAGCCGGGTTCCGGTGCCGTGCGCCTCGACGACGTCCACGTCGGCGGCGGAGAGCCCCGCCGCGTCCAGCGCCCGGCGGATGACCCGCTCCTGGGCGGGCCCGTTGGGGGCGGTCAGCCCGTTGGACGCGCCGTCGGAGTTGACGGCGGAGCCCCGCAGCACGGCGACGACGGGGTGCCCGAGCCGGCGGGCGTCGGAGAGCCGTTCCAGCAGCAGCACGGCGACGCCCTCGGACCAGCCGGTGCCGTCGGCGCCGTCGGCGAACGCCTTGCACCGGCCGTCCGGGGCGAGCCCGCGCTGCCGGCTGAACTCCACGAACGCCTGCGGGGTGCCCATCACCGCCACGCCGCCGGCCACGGCGAGGGAGCAGTCGCCGGCGCGCAGCGCCTGGGCGGCCAGGTGCAGCGCCACCAGCGACGACGAGCACGCCGTGTCGACGGTGACCGCCGGCCCCTCCAGCCCGAGCGCGTACGCGACGCGGCCGGAGACGACGCTGCCGGCGGTGCCGACGCCGAGGTAGCCCTCGGTGCCGGGCGGCGCCTGGCGCAGGTTCGCGGCGTAGTCGTGGTGCATGACGCCGGTGAAGACGCCGGTGGCGCTGCCGCGCAGCGAGGTGGGGTCGATGCCGGCCCGCTCGAACAGCTCCCAGGACGTCTCCAGCAGCAGCCGCTGCTGCGGGTCCATGGCGAGCGCCTCGCGGGGGCTGATCGCGAACAGGGCGGCGTCGAAGTCCGCCGCGTCGGTCAGGAAGCCGCCCACCCGCACGTACGAGGTGCCGGGACGGTCGGCGTCGTCGGAGAACAGGTGCGCCAGGTCCCAGCCCCGGTCGGTGGGGAACTCCGTGAGCCCCTCCCGGCCCTGCTCGACCAGCTCCCACAGCTCTTCGGGGGAACCGACGCCGCCGGGCAGCCGGCAGGCCATGGCCACGACGACCACCGGATCGTCCGCCGTGGAGGGGCTCGGCCGGTCCGTTTCGGGGCGGACCTGTCCGGTGGCGCCGCGCAGGCGCTCGGCGAGGTGTCGGGCGAGGGCGTCCGGGCTGGGCCGGTCGAACGCGGCCGTGGCGGAGAGCCGTACCCCGGTGGCCCGCGCCAGCCGGTCGCGCAGGGCGACCGCGCTGACGGAGGTGAAGCCGAGTTCCTTGAAGGCGCGGCCGGGGCGGACGGCGGCCGGGCCGGACAGGCCGGCCACCTCGGCGGTGGCGGCGCGCACGAGGTCGAGCAGGAGCCGGTCCCCCTCGGCGGTGCCCAGCCCTGCCAGCCGGCGGCGCAACTCGGCGGCGTCCCGGTCGTCCGTGGCGTCGCCGGGCGCCGCGACGGGCCCGCGCCAGGCGGGGTGCGCGGTGTCGGCGTGGCCCGCCTGGCGGGCGAGCAGGACCAGGTCGTCGCCGTCGTGCGCCACGTCGAACGCGTCGAGGTCGGCGCGTACGGCCGCCGGCGCGGCGCCGGTGGGCTCCCCCGGGTGGCGTGCGGTCGCCCCGGCAGTGCCGGGTGACGGCTCCCGGTCGGCGGGCGCGGTCGTGCCGACGAGGCGGGCCGGGAGCCCGGCGGCGTGGCGGCGGGCGGCCAGGGCGTGCAGCGCCCCGACGGCGGCGGCGGCCCGTTCCCGGTCGGCGGCGCCCAGCAGCAGGGCGGACGGGACGAGGACGGTGAACGCGGCGGCCGGTTGCCGGGTCGCCGCGTCCAGCGCCGCGGCGAGGCCGAGCAGCCGGGCCACGCCCTCGTCGTCGGCCAGGTCGTCCTCGGACGGGCAGAGCACGACACCGCCGGTCGGCTCGTCGCCCGGCCGGTCGGCAGGCAGGACGGCGGCCTCGGCGCCGGCGGCGGAGAGTTCGGCGGCCAGGTCACTCAGGGCTGTCCCGGCCGTGTCGCCGACGTGCAGCAGCCGCAGCCGGCGGACCCGGTGCGCGGCGACGAGGTGTCGGGCCAGCGCCGCGCCGGTCGGTCCGTCGGCGCCGGTGATCGACACCGGGCGGTCCGGGTCGGCCACGGTCGCCGGCCGCGCCGGCACGGCCGCCGGGGCCGGCACGAGGGCCGCGTGCAGGGCGGCTCCGGCCCGCAGCGCGACCTGCGCGGCGCCGGCATCCACCGCGGCGGGCAGCAGGGCGACCGACCGGTGTCCGGCGTCGTGGTCGACCAGCACGATCCGGTCCGGGTACGCGGCCTGGAGGGCGCGCCCGATCGCCGGGACGGCACCGGCCGCCGGATCGGGCCCGACCCCTCCGGCGACGTCGCCCGCGCCGGTGGCCGTGTCGCCGCGCACATCGCCAGCGTCGGGGCCGGTCGGGTCGTCACCTGCGGGGCCGGTCAGCAGCACCAGCCGGGTGCCGGCGAACCGGTCGTCGTCGAGCCAGCCACGCAGCCGGTCGGCGAGGTCCGGCGCGGCGGCGTCGGCCGGCCCGGCCAGCAGCACCGTCACGTCGGGCACGTCCGGGGCCGCACGCAGGGCGGGCAGGTCCCGGTGGCACCGGAACCGGTCCCCGGGCGCCGCCGCCCGCAGCGGCTCCGTCAGCGCCTCGCTGCCGGGGCCGACGAGCGCCCAGTGTCGGGCCGGGGCGACGGCGGCCTGCGCGGCCGTCGGGACGGGCGCTTCGAGCGGCGGTACGGCGGCGAGGTCCAGCGGCCGCCAGGCGAGCAGGCTCAGCGCCGCGTGGTGGCTGCCGTTGACCGCCCGCAGCCGCGCCGGCCGCTCGAGCAGGAGCCGCCGGGTGACCTTGCCGGAGGCCGTACGCGGCACCTGCCCGATCTCGTACAGCTCCTCCGGCACCTTGTGGTAGGACAGCTTCTCCCGGCAGGCCGCGTACCCGGCGCGGGGGTCGAAGCCCTCCGGACCGGGCACCACGAACGCCACCGGCACCTCGCCGAGCACGTCGTGCGGGCGGCCGGTCACCGCCACGTCGGCGACGCCGGGCACGGCGCGCAGCGCCTCCTCCACCTCGGCCGGGTGGATCTTCTCGCCGCCCCGGATGATCAGTTCCTGGTGCCGGCCGGTGACGAAGATGTTGCCGTCGGCGTCGCGGCGGGCCAGGTCACCGGTGCGGTACCAGCCGTCGCGCAGGGCGGCGGCGGTGACCTCCGGCAGGCCGTGGTAGCCGAGCATGACGCTCGGCCCGCTGACCCAGACCTCCCCCTCGGCGCCGGTCGGCACGTCCAGGCCGGTCTGCGGGCTGACCAGGCGCACCTCGACGCCGGGCACCGCGCGTCCGCAGGAGCCCTCGACGCGGGGCTGGTCCGGCCGGGTCACGGCGATCGACCCGCAGGTCTCCGTGCTGCCGTACGCGTCAAGCAGCGGCGCGTCGAAGACCTCGTCGAACGCCCGGCGCAACGCGCCGGTGGTGATCGCCCCGCCGACCAGGCAGACCCGCAGGGCCGGGGCGCGGAAGCCGGTCTCCCGGGCGGCGGTGACCAGGTGGTGGTACATGGCCGGCACGCCCGCCAGCACGGTGGCCTCGTCCTCGTCGACCGCGCGCAGCACGTCGTCGGCGGAGAAGCCGTCGATGAGCCGGGCCGTGGCGCCGACCGCGGTCACGCTGAGCACGCACCCGATGTGCGAGAGGCTGTGGAACAGCGGCAGCGGCCAGACCACCCGGTCGGCGTCGGTGAGCCCGGGGATCGGCACGTAGCAGGCGGCGACGGACCACAGGCAGGTGCGCTGGGTGGAGAGTACGCCCTTGGGCCGACCGGTGGTGCCGGAGGTGTAGAGCATCCAGGCGACCTCGTCGAGCCCCAGGTCGTCGCGGGCGTCCACGCCCGGCTCGGTGTCGACCAGGTCGCGCCACCCGATGACTCCGGCGGGCACCGGGCCGTCCCCGGTGACCACGAGCCGCAGGGTCCGCCGGTCGGCGCGCAGCCGCAGCAGTTGGTCGAGGTGCCGCTGGTCGGTGACCACCAGCACCGCACCGGAGTCGTCCAGCAGGTGGGCCAGTTCCGCGTCGGTGCTGTGCGGGTTCACCGGTACGCCGACCGCGGCGGCCCGCGTCACGGCCAGCCAGGTCTCGACCGTCTCCACCCGGTTGCCGAGGCAGAAGGCGACCCGGTCGCCCCGCCCGACGCCCGAGGCCGCCAGGTGACCGGCCAGCCGGCGGGTCCGCACGGCCAGGTCGGCGTAGCCGACCGCCCGGCGCTCGTCGCGGAACGCGACCTTGTTCCCCAACCTGGCGGCGTGCGCCTCGATCAGATCGGACAACGGCTGGATCAGGTCGCTCCGAAGCATGTCACCACATCCGTCCGTCGGCGAGACTTCTCATCCGCGGCGTAGACCCCGCTCGCCGTAGCGGCCCAAGTCTTCCGAGCACCCTGCCGGTGTCCTACCCCTGTCACCCCCTAAGTCGTCCCCAGTTCGGACCGCCGATCCGGTGGCGGGACGGGCCGCAGGTCGATGATGGTGCGACCCCCGCAGACCGTCGAGTCCCGTGCTCCACCCGCCCGTCAGCCGAGGTGCCGTCGTTGGAACGCTGCTGGATGTTCGCCCGCTCGGCCGTGCCGGCCGAGGGATGCCCGGACACGCGGGTGATCGAGCTGGTCGGAACGGTCCTCACCGGCCTGGTCGCCGCCGCCCGCCGGGCCGATCCGGGCCTGGACTGGTTCTTCGACCCGGAGGGCTCGCCCGCCGGGCCACACGTGAGCCTCGGCTTCCACGCCACCCCGCCCGCGCTCGCCGCGGTACGGACGCGGCTGCTCGCGTACGACCCGGGGGTTTCCTTCCCCGCCGACCGCCGGGTGGTGCGCGACGCCGCCCGGGGCGGCCCGCTCGCGTCCGCCGGCAGCGACCTGGCCCTGACGCTGCTCGGCGGGGACGCACCCTGGCTGGCCGGCGTCGAGCTGCCGCTGGCCGTGGCGCACCTGCGGCACCTGACGGCGCTGGTGCCGGCGGCCGACCGGCTGGCGTTCCTCTTCCTGCACTGGCAGGAACGCAGCCAGCGGCTCACCGCCGCGCAGCGGCGGGACCTGGCGGCGCAGGCGGACGCCGGGGCGGAGAAGATCGTCCTGTCGGCCGGCGACCTGCCGCTGGGCGGGGAGGTCGCCGTGGCGTGGCAGCACTACCTGGACCGGGTGGCCGACGTGGTCGGCCGGGAGCATCCGGCGGCGCCGTCCGGCTTCCTGTTGGCGCACCATGCGCAGCTCACCCACGACCGGTGGGGCATCGGGCCGCAGGTCGACTCGCTGGCCGCGCTGGCGCTGCGCCTGTCGATGGTCCGGGACCGCCCGGTCGTCGCCGCGCCCGTCCCCGTCGCCCGGAGGAGGCAGCAACCCCATGCAAGCGTCCGCACCTGAGCGCCGCGCCCACGCCGAGCCCGCCCGGATCGAGGTGGCGCTCGGGGAGCGCGCGTACCCGGTGCTGATCGGCCCCGGCGTGCGCCACCGGCTGCCGGCGGAGGTGGCGCGGATCGGCGCGCGGCGGGTCGTGGTGGTCTCGGCCCGGCCGCCGGAGTGGACGCCCGACCCGGGCGTGCCGCACCGGGTGGTGCCGGCCCGCGACGGCGAGCACGACAAGAACCTGGCCACGGTGGAGCAGCTCTGCCGGGCGTTCGCCGAGTTCGGGCTGACCCGCGCCGACGCCGTCGTCTCCTGCGGCGGCGGGACGACCACGGACGTGGTCGGGCTGGCCGCCGGCCTCTACCACCGGGGCATCGCGGTGATCCACCTACCGACCTCGCTGCTCGCCCAGGTGGACGCCAGCGTCGGCGGGAAGACCGCGGTCAACCTGCCGGAGGGCAAGAACCTCGTCGGGGTGTACTGGCAGCCCCGGGCGGTGCTCTGCGACACCGAGCACCTGGACACGCTGCCGCGCCGGGAGTGGCGCAACGGGTACGGCGAGATCGCCCGGGCGCACTTCATCGGCGCGGGCGAGCTGCGCGGCCGCCCGGTGGCGGAGCAGATCGCCGCCTGCGTGGGGCTCAAGGCCCGGGTGGTGGCGGCCGACGAGCGCGACTCCGGCCTGCGGCACATCCTGAACTACGGCCACACCCTGGGCCACGCGTTGGAGCGGGCCACCGACTTCGGGCTGCGGCATGGCGAGGCGGTCGGCGTCGGCACGGTCTTCGCGGGCCGGCTGGCCGGCGTCCTCGGCCGCGTCCCTGCCGAGCGGGTGGCCGAGCACCACGACGTCGTGGCGGGGTACGGCCTCGACACCGACCTGCCCACCGGCGTCGACCACGACGAGCTGATCGCGCTGATGCGCCGGGACAAGAAGGCGACCTCCGGTTTGTCCTTCGTCCTGGACGGCCCGGCCGGGCCCGAGCTGGTCGCCGACGTCCCCGAGTCCGCCGTCCGGGCCGCCCTCACGGGCATGTGACGCCCGGCCGCTCGTACGGCGTCCGGGTCGGGCGGTTCGGCGGGCGCGGCCGCCGCTGGGCGGACCGGTCGTCCCCCGGGCCGCTCCCACACGGCCCGGGGGGCGACACGTCAACTGCCCAGCGCCCGCTGGATCTGCGCGATCAGCACGCCGCAGGCGTACCGGTCCGAGGCGCCGACCATGCCGACGATGCTCGCCGGCAGCGGTCCGTTGTCCGTCTCCGCCGGGTCGTGGTGCATGAACACGACCAGCTCCCCCCGGTCGATGAACGGCGCGAGGATCGGCTCGGCGTCGACGCCGGGGGCCAGCGAGAAGAACGTGGTCATGGCGCACCGGTGCTGGCCCAGCAGCGAGCTGCGGTGCAGGATCGAACTGGTGGCCCCGCTGACCCGGAAGTTGGGATCGATGACCCGCAGTTCGCCGTCGCGGCCGATCCCGGCGTCGAAGGAGCAGTACCCCCGGTACCCGAGCGCACTGGCCTTTCGGACCCCTACGGTCAGCGCTTCGATCAGCTCCGCCGGCGGCTGGTCGTCGTCCATCACACAACCGACCCACGTCGACGTGGGCTGCGGCAGGTGTACGGACGCACCGAAGTAGTGCACCGCTCCGCTCTCCGTCACGCCGAACTGGAGGCCCCAGATCGTCCGGAAGGGCACCTCCTCCTCGAGGATCCACTGGTCGCTGACCTGTTCGAGCTGGTTGAACAGCGACCGGTTCCGCCGGTCCTGCAAACGCCTGGTGAAGATCGCGATTCCGCTGTAGACCTCGACGCCGGCCGGTTTGATCACCGCGGGCCGGCGGTCCTGCCGGACGATGCGACGCACCTCCTCGGGCGTGGCGACCTGGCGACGGGGCAGGTATTCCGGTGCGAGCAGTGTCTCCAGGACGGTCTTGTTGTTGAGGCGGGCCAGCAGTTCCGGCGACACCCGGGCCTGCGCGGCCCGCAGGTGCGGATCGTGCGGGGGAAACTGGAACTCCAGCGTCTCGCCCCGTTCGGCGGCGTCGCGGGCGAGGCGCACCGCCTGCGCGCCGGAGCGGAACTCGCGCAGATCGCTCGGCGTCTTCAGACCGCACCGGCTGATGAGCCGCAGTGACTTGTCGGCGCTGGATCCGGTGCTGCAGATCGCCGCCGACTGGTGCGGGAGGGTCAGATGGAGGCCGGTGATCATGTCCAGCCCGTTGTGCAGGGCGGCGCCCGCGCCGGCGAGATAGCGGCTTCCGGCGGTCGCCACCGGGTCGGGCGGCCGGGCGAGGACCACCCCGTCATGGGCGAACACCTGTACCTGGATAGGCCCGTGCATTTGGATCTCCTGACATGCCGGCCCACAGGGGGCCTCGGGGTGGCACGAAGTCCGGGTGCCCACGACCACGAACAGCGGAGAACGTGGACGGTTGCGGGGCTCCCGGTCCTGATGAGGCCGCTCGGCCACGAGAGTCGGGCGTGCCGCGTGCACCGACCGGACGGTCTCAGGGCTGGACCGGCCAGGTAGCGGGCTGGCTTGTGGCCAGCGCCGCGTCGGCGGGGTGCACACCATCAGTCGGTGGCTGACGGGCAGTCACCGACTTGGTCATGATCGGCAAAGCATAGTCAGTCCTCATTGCCCGGGGATGGGCCGGTCAGCCGAACACGGGCGGCCCTTTTCGCGACCGGAATCGCCAGTTCTCCGAGCGGGCCCGTCGACTCGGGCTGACCGAAAAGACGCTTTTCGAAAAGGGCTGCGGGACCATTCACCGCCGAACCCGGACAATCGCACACCGACCCTCTCGGAGGGCACCTATTAGCAACTATAGAAAAGATATAGCCGCATGTGCTTTCACTGGAAGGTTAGCGCATCCGAGCGGGATCGTGACCGGCAATTCGGATGGACCACCGCGCTGAGCAGGGCACTTCGGCGATCGGGCCGCGACGAGGCGGCATCGGGGCCGAATCGGGTCGCCGCCGGCGGCGCATCGCGGCGGTCCTCGGCGGGGGATCTCCGGCTGACGCGCTAGGGGTCGACGTGCGCATCTCTAGGGGTGTACGTCACTCCACGGTGCTTCGTAGGGTCGGGCCCCATCGGTTCGTCGTTCCCTTTTCAGTGCACCGGATCGGGGACGAATGTGGGTGCGCGACGCCCGGACGGACGGGAGGTGCCGGTGACCGGATCGGGCACCGGTCTGCTCCTTCCGATCAATGACGCGGCCGCGGCCCGGGATCCGGACGGTGACCCCGTCCCTGCTCGCGCGGCGGTTCCCGCACCCCGGCCACCCGACCGGACCGCACGCCCCGCGAACCGCTCCTGCCGCGCCGACCGGAGTCCGCCCGGCGGTACGGCACCTCGGCTGACCGGCCGTTGCGGCCCCGTGCCTTCCGGTCGCCACCTTTCGATCGGAGGTTGAGCTGATGTCTGTCGGGTTCGATGGTGCCCGGAGCGTGGCCGGTGCGGTTGACGCCGGGACCCTGGACCTGGTGGGGGACCTGCGCCGGCCGACGGTGTGGCCCGCCCGGGCGGCCTCGGTGCACCGGGTGCTCCCCTCCTGGCTGCCGGACGCCGGACCGGCCGCCGACGTCGTGCTCGCCGGGCTCGTGGCGGTCCTGGCGCGCTGGACGGCCCAGGAGGAGATCGTGCTGGGCCTGTCGTCGGGTGACGGCGGTTCGGTGCTGCGGGTGGACGTGGCGGGTGACCCCGGTTTCGCCGAGTTGACGGCGCGGGTGGGTGCGGCGCTGGCCGAGCCGGTCGTGGTGGGTGCCGGTGTGGTGGGTCCGGTGGTGGTGGGTGTGGTGGACGTCCCGGTGGCGGTCGTGGGGCCGGGTGTGGTGGGTGTGGATCTGGTGGTGTCGGTGGCGTCGGACGCCTCGGCGGTGCGGGTGGATTACGCGGTGGAGGGTTTCTCGGGGCAGTGGGTGCGGGGTCTGGTGGATCAGGTGGTGGTGTTGGTGTCGGCGGGGTTGGCGGCGCCGGGGCTGGGTGTGTCGGGGTTGCCGTTGGTGGGTGATGCGGAGCGGGAGCGGTTGTTGGCGTGGGGTCGGGGTCCGGTGCGTGAGGTGCCGGGTGAGCCGATCCATGAGTTGGTGTTGGCGTGGGCGCGGCGTTCGCCGGAGGCGGTGGCGGGGGTCTTCGGTGGGCAGGTGTTGACGTACGGGGAGTTGGATCGCCGGTCGGGGGTGGTGGCCGGGTATCTGCGCGGCTCGGGTGTCGGTGTGGGTGATGTGGTGTCGTTGGCGTTGGATCGCAGCCTGTGGACGTTGGTGGCGACGTTGGGTGTGCTGCGGGCGGGGGCGGCGTACACGCCGATGGACGTGTCGTGGCCCGTGGAGCGGATGCGGATGCTGCTGGCCGACCACGGCGCGCGGGTGGTGTTGACCGTCGGCGAGGTCGCCCCACGCATCCCCCGCCCCGACGGCGTACGGGTGGTCGCGCTCGACGACGACTGGCCCGCCGTGCAGGCGGCCGACGCGGTCGACCTGCCGCAGGTGCCGGCCGACGCGCCCGCGTTCGTGATCTACACCTCGGGCTCCACCGGCACCCCCAAGGGCGTCGTACTGACCCACGACAGGCTCACCAACTTCCTGACATGGATGCGCGACGAGTGCGCCATCGACCCGGACAGCCGCATGCTGCATTCGGCGGCCCCGGTCTTCGACGCCGCGTTCGGGGAGGTCTTCGCGGCGCTCACCGGTGGCGGTCGCGTCGTCGTCTGCTCCCGCGACGACCTGCTCGACGCGCGCCGGCTCACCGACCTCGTCAACACCCACGACGTCACGCACACGTTCGGGCCGGCCACGAACATCGCCCCGCTCGACCCGGCCGCCTGCCCGGGCCTGCGCTGCATCATCTTCGGCGGCGAGGCCGTCCCGCCGCAGTTGGCCCAGCGCTGGCTGGCGGCCGGTACACGGGTGGTGAACGCGTACGGGCCGGCGGAGATCGCCGTGGCGTGCACGTGGTTCGACGCGTCGGCCGGCTGGGGCGGCGCGTACGTGCCCATCGGCTGGCCCATGCCCAACCGCCAGATCCGCGTCGTCGACACCAACCTCGGCCTCGTCCCCATGGGCGTGCCCGGAGAGATCCTCATCACCGGCTTCGGCGTCGCCGACGGCTACCTCAACCGCCCCGAACTCACCGCGCAGCGCTTCGTCACCGACCCGTACGGCGGCGGACCCGCCTACCGCAGCGGCGACCTCGGACGGTGGAACGCCTCCGGCGCGCTGGAGATCCTCGGCCGCATGGACCACCAGGTGAAGGTCAACGGCATCCGCATCGAACTCGGCGAGATCGAAGCCGTGCTCGAACAGCACACGGACGTCGGCGCCGCCGTCGTCGTGCGCCGCGAGGACAACGGCACCGCCCGACTCGTCGCCTACGTCACCGGACGCAACGGCCGTACCCCCGCCGTCGGCGACCTGCGCGCGCACGCCGCAGCCCTGCTGCCCGCCTACATGGTCCCCGCCGCCACCGTGGTCCTCGACCGCTTCCCCGTCGGCGGCACCGGCAAGATCGACCGAAACGCGCTGCCCGCACCCGACACCCAGCGCCCCGACCTCGGTGTCGAGTACGTCGAGCCGACGACGAACTCCGAACGCCTCGTGGTGGGGGTGTTCGCGACCGTCCTCGGCATCGACCGGGTCGGTACGCGGGACAGCTTCTTCGATCTGGGCGGCACGTCGTTGCAGTCGGCGGCGGTGGCCACGCGCCTCGACGAGGCCGCGGACGTCGTCGTGCCCGTCTCGCAGATCCACCGCACCCCCACGCCACAGGGGCTCGCCCGGTGGCTGACCACCGCGCCCCGCCGGGTGGACACCGGCGCGAGCGCCGGGCAGGCCCGTCCGCGTCCCGGTCCGGTTCCGCTCGCGCAGCAGGTGGCGAAGTGTCTGATGTCGCCGCTGGAGGTCGTCGTCCCGGTCACCTGGTGGATCGAGGGCGAGTTGGACCTGCGGGCGCTCATGGCCGCGCTCGGCGACGTGCACCGCCGGCACGAGGCGCTGCACGCCCGCTACCGCCGCACGGATCCGCCGGTGGCGCTCGTGCCGCCGAACCCCGGCATGCCGCAGCTGCGGCTGCTCACCGACGCCGCCACCGAGCAGGAGGCCCTGGACCAGCTCGCCGACGCCGTGCAACAACCCCTCGACTACACCCAGGGCCGCAACTGGCGCGCCGCCCTCATCCGCGACAAGTCGACCGGACGCGTCCTGTTCGGCGTGGGCATCCACCACATCGCCTTCGACGGCTGGTCGTACGCGCTGCTGGTGCGGGACCTGAGTCACGCCTACACGGCGCGGTTGTCGGGGACGACCCCCGAGTGGGCGCGGCCCGCGCCGACGCTGCGCCAGTCGTACGACGAGTACACCCGACTGCGCGACGCCGCCGACCTCGAAACCCAGCGGGCCTACTGGCGCGAGCAGTTGCGCGGCCTGCCCCGACAGGGCAAGGGCCCGGCCACCGCCCCGCTGGAGCAGGCGCTGGCCTGGGGTCCGAAGGCCGGGCACACCGTCACCGTCACACCCGAGGTCATGCAGCGCTGGGACCGGGCCGCCCGGGAACAGCGGTTCAGCCGCTCCAGCTACTTCGTCGCGGCATTCGCCTCGGCGCTGCGCGCGATCCATCAGCAGGACGACATCGGCCTGCTGATGGTGGTGGCGAAGCGGGGCAGCCGCGTGCTCGACTCCGCCTTCACCACCCGACTCAACCTCAACTGCGTCCGGGTGCGCTTCGACGGGCCGGAGGACGACAAGCTCGTCCTGCGGGTCAACGAGACGATCACCGACCTCATGCGGGCCCAGGACGTCCCCTTCGCGGAGACCGCCGACGACCCCGCCGCCGGGCTCTCGGGCGAGGTCGTCGCCAGCCTGCCCACGTTCGTGTTCCAGGACAACGTGGTCGTGCCGCTGGAGCTGCCCGGCTGCCGGGCCGAGGAGGTCGTCGACCCGTACGCCCGGGAGGTGCCCAACGGGCTCACGGTCGAGGTGCTGCCCCGCCTCGACCACGCCCTGCTGCGTGTCACCATCCGCACCGACTACCTGCCGTACAGCTTCGCCGAGGAGCTGAACGGACACATGCTGCGCTTCCTCGAAGCCGGGCCCGCGGTTTCCCTCGCCGCTGGCTGAGCGTCCGTCCTATCGAACTGCTCTCCCATGCCGACGGCGCGCAAGGCCGCGTCTTCGGCAGTCCTGCTTCTACTGTCCCGGGGTACCCGAGCGGGTGCTGCCGGCCCTGATCGGAGGTTGGCTCATGTCTGTCGGGTTCGTTGGTGGTCAGGCACAGGCCACGGGTCTCGCCGGGCCCGGTACCGATTTCGAGGCCCTCGACCTGATGGGCGACCTGCGTCGGCCGCTGGGGTGGCCGGCCCGGGCGGCGTCGCAGGTGCGGACCTTGCAGCTGCCCGTCCCGGCCGGCGCGGAGCCGGCCGGGACGGTGGTGCTGGCGGGACTCGTCGGGGTGCTGGCCCGGTACACCGGTCAGGGGGAGGTGGTGCTGGGCCGGTCCTCCGGTGGATCGGTGGTCCGGGTACGTGTGGCGGACGATCCGGCGTTCGGTGAGCTGGTGAGCCGGGTGGGTGCGGCGTGGGCCGCGCCGGTGGTGACCGCCGGTGTGCCGGGTCCCGTGGCGGTGGGCCTGGTCGACGGCCCAGTGGCCGAGGTGGGTCCGGAGGTGGTGGACGTCGACCTGGTGGTGACCGTCGCCTCGGACGGCTCCGGGCTGCGGGTCGATTACGCGGCGGAGGGATTCTCCACCGACTGGGCACGGGGCCTGCTGGACCAGACCGGGACGCTGCTGGCGGCCGGGTTGCGGGAACCCGACGTCCCGCTGTCCGGGTTGCCGTTGTTGGGCACGGCCGAGCGGGACCGGCTGCTCGCATGGGGCCGGGGGCCGAGCTGCCCGGTGCCGGGCGAGCCCCTGCACGAACTGGTGCTGGAGTGGGCACGCCGGACGCCGGACGCGGTCGCGGGCGTCGCCGACGGCGAGGTCGTCACGTACGGGGAACTGGCCCGCCGTTCGGAACTACTGGCCCGTTACCTGCGCGCGGTCGGGGTCGGGGTCGGGGACGTGGTGTCGCTGGCGTTGGACCGCAGCATGTGGACCCTCGTCGCCACCCTGGCGGTGCTGCGGGCGGGAGCGGCCTACACGCCGATGGACGTGTCGTGGCCGGCGGAGCGGATGAAGATGCTCCTGGCCGACCACGGCGCCCAGGTCGTGCTCACCGTGAGCGAGGTCGCCCACCGCCTCCCCCGCCCCGACGGCGTGCGGGTGGTCGCCATGGACCAGGACTGGCCCGCTGTGGAGGCGGTCGAAGCGATCGACCTGCCGGTGGTGGACGCCTCCCAACCGGCGTTCGTGATCTACACGTCCGGATCGACCGGGACGCCGAAGGGCGTCGTGCTGTCCCACGACAAGCTGACGAACTTCGTCACCTGGATGCGCGACGAGTGCGCGGTCGGCCCGGACAGCCGGATGCTGCACTGCTGCGCCCCGGTCTTCGACGTGGCCCTGGGCGAGATCTACACCGCGCTGACCTCCGGCGCCCGCGTCGTGGTCTGCTCGCGTGACGACCTGCTCGACGCCCGCCGGCTGACCGAGCTGATCGCCAAGGAGCAGACCACCCACGCGTTCTGCCCACCCACCAACCTCGCCGCCGTCGACCCGGCCGACTGCCCGAGCATGTCCTGCGTGACCCTCGCCGGGGAACCCATCCCGCCACGCATGGCCCAACGGTGGATGGCCGCCGGCACCCGCCTGATCAACGCCTACGGCCCCGCCGAGGCATCCGTCGCCTGCACGTGGTTCGACGCCAAGGCCGGCTGGGGTGGCGCGTACGTGCCGATCGGCTGGCCCATGCCCAACCGCCAGATCCGCGTCGTCGACGCCGCACTCGACCTCGTCCCCATGGGAGTCCCCGGCGAAATCCTCATCACTGGCGCCGGGGTCGCCGACAGCTACCTCAACCGCCCCGAACTGAGCGCGCAACGGTTCGTCACCGACCCGTACGGCGGCGGGGTCGCCTACCGCACCGGCGACCTGGGCCGGTGGAACGCCTCCGGGGCGCTGGAGATCCTCGCCCGGATGGACCACCAGGTCAAGGTCAACGGCATCCGCATCGAACTCGGCGAGATCGAGGCCGTCCTCGAACAGCACCCGGGCGTCGGCACGGCCGTGGTCGTCCGCCGCGAGGACCGGGGCGTCGCCCGGCTGGTCGGTTACGTGACCGGGCACAATGGCCGGGCCCCGACCGTGAGCGAGCTGCGGGAGCACGCCGCTACGGTGCTGCCCTCGTACATGGTCCCCGCAGTGATCATGGTGCTCGACCGGTTCCCCGTCGGCGGCACGGGGAAGATCGACCGGCGGGCCCTTCCGGAGCCGGGCTCGCAGCGCCCGGACCTCGGCGTGGCCTACGTCGAAGCCTCGACCGCCGAGGAACGGCTGGTCACAGGCGTGTTCGCCACCGTACTCGACATCGATCCCATCGGCACCGAGGACAGCTTCTTCGCCCTCGGCGGCACCTCCCTGCAATCCGCCGCCGTCGCCGCCGCCATCGACGAGGCCGCCGACGTCGTCGTACCCGTCTCGCAGATCCACCGCACACCCACCCCACGCGAACTGGCCCGCTGGCTCGCCACCGCACCCCGCCGGCCCAGAGCCGAACCGGAACCACCCGTCACCGGACGCCCCGCCCCGACCGGGCCCGTCCCGCTGACCCCGTCGGTCGCCAAGTGTCTCGTGCTCCCGTTCGAGCTGGTCTGTCCGACCACCTGGTGGATCGAGGGCGAGTTGGACCTGCGCGCGCTGATGGCGGCGCTCGGCGACGTGCACCGGCGGCACGAGGCGTTGTACGCCCGCTACCGGCGGGTGGACCCGCCCGTGGCGATCATCCCGCCGAACCCGGGGATGCCCCAGCTCCGGCTGCTCACCGACGCCGCGGGCGAACAGGAGGCACTCGACCAGCTCGCCGAGGCGGTGCAGCAGCCGCTCGACTACACCCAGGGCCGCAACTGGCGGGCCGCCCTGATCCGGGAGAAGTCCACGAACCGGGTCCTGTTCGGCATCGGCATCCACCACATCGCCTTCGACGGCTGGTCACACGCCCTCCTCGTTCGCGACCTCAGCCATGCCTACACCGCCCGGCTGTCCGGCACGGCCCCGGTGTGGGCGCGACCCGCGCCCACCCTCCGCCAGTCGTACGACGAGTACACCCGGCTCCGCGAGGCCGCGGACCTCGACGCTCAGCGGGCCTACTGGCGCGAACAGTTGCGCGGGCTCGCCCGCCAGGGCGCGAGCCGACCCCGGGAACTCCTGGAGGAGACCCCGATCTGGGGCCCCAGGACCGGGCACATCGTCACTGTCTCTGCCGACGTGTTGGACCGCTGGGACCAGGCCGGCCGCGAACAGCGGTTCAGCCGCTCCACCTACTTCGCCGCCGCCTATGCCTCCGCGCTGCGCACCATCCACCAGCAGGACGACATCGCCCTGCTGATGATCGTCGCGCAGCGCGGCAGCCGGATCCTCGACTCCGCCTTCACCAGCAGGATCGGTTCCAACTGTCTCCGGGTCCGGTTCGACAGGACCGAGAAGAATCTCGTTCGGGCCCTCCAGCAGACCGTGGACCGGCTGATGGCAGCCCAGGACGTCACCTTCCTGGAGATGACCACCGACCCGGTCCTCGGGATGTCCCGCGAGGTGATCAACAGCCTGCCCTCCTTTGCCTACCAGGACAACCTCGTCCTCCCGCTCGAGCTGCCCGGCTGCCGAACCGAGGAGGTCGTCGACCCGTACGCCCGGGAGTGGTCTGGTGGCTGTGTCGCCGAGGTCCTGCCCGGTAACGGGGGCGCCCTGCTTCGCGTCACCATCCGCACCGATCTGGTCCCGACCCCGGTCGCCGAGATGTTGGCCACCAACATGCTGCGCTTCCTGGAGGCCGGGCCGGAGGCCGCCGAGCAGGCGGACTGAGCGGCCCTCGCCAGACGCCGCCTCGGCCCGCCACCGTCACGCCGACGGTGGCGGGCCGGTCGCGGAGCGAGAGGACGCCGGGCGGCCGGGCGGGGGGGGGGCTACCTACGTCGCCGCAGACCTCGCCCATTGGTGGCTGGCGCCTGCCAGTGGCTCTCACGCGCCGCCCTACGTCTGTCAACGGGGGCGGCCGGCCCGAGCGGCGAGGTCCGTGGCGGCCCGGCATCCAGCGACCAGGGTCGGTCAGTGGACGAGGGCCGCCGGGCAGTGCGCGAGCAGGTCCGTCGGGGCGTGCAGGACCAGGTCGGGTCCGGCGGCGAGCAGCGCGGCGACGTCCCCGCCGTGCCACGTGGTGGCCACGGCGGTCGCCCCGGCGCCCCGGCCGCTGAGCAGGTCGATGACCGCGTCGCCCACCATCATCGCCTGCGCCGGCGGCACGTCGAGGTGGCCGAGGGCCTGGAGCACGATGTCGGGGGCCGGCTTCGGGCGGGCCACCTCGTCGGAGCCGATCACCTGGTCGAACAGGCCCAGCACGCCGAGCGTGTCCAGCAGGGAGCGGGCCCGGGGACCGCTCTTGCCGGTGGCGATCGCCATCCGGATCCCCCGCGAGTGCAGCGCCTCCAGGGTCTCCCGTACGCCGGGGAAGAGCGGCACCAGGTGGGCCATCCGGTAGCTCTCCCGGACGAACGGCTCCTCCATCTCCAGCGGCAGCCCCATCAGGCGCATGATGTCCGGGAAGTACCGGCCCATGTGCCGGTTGTACTCCTCGAACGGTGCCGGCCCGTCGCCCACCACCTCGGCGTACGCGATGCTGAACGCCTCCCGCATGACGGCCGAACTGTCGACGATGACGCCGTCGAGGTCGAACACGACCGCGCGGATCGGGCCGCGGGCCGGCGACGGCTCGGTCATCTCGACGGTGGACGATGGATGGCTCATGGCTGCTCCCGGAAGCGAGTGGGGCCGACGGTGGTTCTCACCGGTCGCGATGGCCCGCCAGCGCGTGCTGCCGCTGCGGCCGGATGGGCCGGGCGGACTGGTAGATCCGTTCGATGATGTCGATGGTGCGGTGGGCCTCGGCGACGGCTGCGCCGCGGGACGCCGGGTCGGCGAGCAGCGCGGGCAGCTCGTCGAGCTGGCGGTCGTACTCGGCGCCGATCGGCTCCTCGGGCAGCGGCAGCCGTACGGTCTCGCCGTCGCGGGTGCGGGTCAGCACCGGCGTCGGCTCCCGGTTGGGGCTGAACCCGAACGTGCAGCGCAGCGTCGCCGACCCGGCGGCACCGTGCACGGTGACCGTGGTGCGGTCCAGCGACTCGTGCGAGGCCCAGCAGGCGTGCAGGGCGACCGACGCCCCCTCGGCGGTGAGCAGGAAGCCGCGCGCGGTGTCCTCGACGTCGCCACGGTCACGGCCACCGTCGCCGGCGTCGCTGCGCCAAGCGGCGTGCGCGGCGCTGTCGTTGACGAAGTCGTCGGAGACGCTGCCGATGGCGTGGGTGACCCGGGTCGCACCGAGCAGCGGCAGCACCGTGTCGAGCAGGTGCCAGCCGAGGTCCACCAGCGCTCCCCCGCCGGACAGGTCGCGGCGGGTAAACCAGCCGCCCGCGTCGGGCACCCCCCGGGCGCGTACCCACGCCACGTCGACGTGCCGGATCGGGCCCAGCTCGCCGGCCACGCCGGCCAGTGCCCGGATGTCGGCCCGGTAGCGGGCGGCGCTGCCGGCGAGCAGCACCGCGCCGCCCTCGCGCTCGGCCTCGGCCAGCAGGGTCGCCTCGGCGGAGGTCAGGCAGACCGGCTTCTCCAGGAACACCGGCACGCCCCGGCGCAGCAGCCGGGCGGCGACGGTGGCGTGCAGGTGGTTCGGCACCGCCACCACCACCAGGTCGGCCGCCCCGGCCGGCAGGTCGTCGACGTCGGCGTACGCGGACGCGACGTGGTGGGTGTCGCGCGCCCGGTCGCGTACGCCCGGCTCCGGGTCGACCACGGCGGTCACCTCGAAACCCGGATGCGCGGCGAGCCGGGGCAGCCAGATCTCCCGTCCGGCCCACCCGAGGCCGGCCACCGCGACCCGCACCGGTCGGTCCGACGCGGCGGCCGGCGGCAGGGCGGTCATCCGGCGAGGACGTCGGCGAGCACGGCGGTGATGTCGTGCATCTGCTGCTCCGTGCCGAGCAGGGTGCGGTGGTGCAGCCAGATGCAGTCGGAGTGGATCTGCTCGACGTTGGGGCAGCGGGCCGCGATCGCCTCGACCGACTCGTCGGGGGCGCCGGCCTTCCAGAAGCCCTCGCACCGGTAGATCGCGCGGAACGCCACGAAGGCCGGGACGCCCCGGGCGATGAGCGCGTCCACCACGGCGCGGCGGCGCTCCATGGTGATGCCGGGAACGCGGAACATCGCCATGTAGTGCGGGTTGCGGTCGGTACGCGGGTCCGTGGTCTGCGGGACGACGCCGGGGATCTCGGCGAGCAGGCGCGACAGCAGCGGCCAGCGCTGCTCGCGTACCGCGATCTGCTCGTCCAGCCGGGACAGCTGCGCGCGCAGCACGGCGGCGGTGAACTCGCCCATCCGGTAGTTCGAGCCGGTGGTGCCGTGCAGGTAGTCCCGGTCGGTGCGGGGCCGGCCGCAGCTGTGCACGAGGAACGCCCGCTCGCGCAGCTCCTCGTCGGGGAAGAGCACCGCCCCGCCCTCGCCGGCGGTCATCAGCTTGCCGTTCTGGAAGCTGAACGCGGCCACCGAGCCGAGCGCGCCGGACCGCTTGCCCTGCCACTGCGCGCCGTGGGCGTGCGCCGCGTCCTGGAGTACCGCCACCCCCGCGTCGGCGGCGAGCTTGTCCAGCGCGTCCATGTCGGCGAACTGCCCGGCCATGTGCACCGGCATGATGACCTTGGTGCGGGGCGTGATCGCGGCCTCGACGGCGGCCGGGTCGATGCAGTAGGTGCCCAGGTCGACGTCGACCGGCACGGCGACCGCGCCGAGGCGCTGGGCGGCCAGCGACGACGAGATGAACGTGAAGGCCGGGACGATCACCTCGGTGCCCGGTCCGACGCCCAGCACCTCCAGCGCGACCTCCAGGGCGTGGGTGCCGTTGGTGACGGCGAGCGCGTGGGGCGTGCCGTGGTAGTCGCCGAACTCCCGCTCGAAGGAGTCAACCTCGCTGCCGCCCATCCGCCACCACTGGCCCTGTTCGAGGGCGCGGATCAGGCCGGTCCGCTCCTCGTCGCCGAACTGCGGCCACTCGGGGAACTCCGACACCGTCGAGGGCTGACCACTCATGACTTCCCACTTCCCAACTCGGGCAGACCAGGGGCTTCGCCGGACCATCGGCCCGGGACGACCCGGGACCGCCGGTACGCGGTCCGGGCACACCGGGGCGCCGGGTGGCCGGTACGAGGTAGGTGACGCTGCCGTTGGAGCCGGCGTCGTCGCTTCAGCAGGGAGGACGGTAACCGACCCGGCAGCACGGTCACCGCCCCTAACAGCCCCTAGCCACCCCTTAGTCCGCCCGTGCCACGGCCGCCGCCGGTTCGCCCGGCGCCGCGGGCGTAGTAAGACTGCGTGGACCAGTCATCGGGCCTTGTCGGGACAGGGCCGCGCCCCGCGAGGTGAAGTGTGTCGGACGTGCTGCTGCTGAACGGCCCGAACCTGGGCATCCTCGGCCGACGGGAGCCGGAGATCTACGGCACCGACACGCTGGACGACATCGAACGCGCCGTCGGCGAGGAGATCGCGGGGCGGGGCTGGCGGGTGGTGGCCGAGCAGCACGACTGCGAGGGCGCCCTGATCCGCGCGATCCAGAACAGCTACGACACCGTCGGCGCCATCGTCAACCCGGGCGCCCTGATGATCGCGGGCTGGAGCCTGCGTGACGCACTGGCGAACTACCCGCGCCCCTTCGTCGAGGTGCACCTGTCCAACGTCTGGGCCCGGGAGAGCTTCCGGCACGATTCGGTGATCGCCCCGCTGGCCAGCGGCGTCATCGTCGGGCTCGGGTCGCTGGGCTACCGGCTGGCCGCCCGCGCCCTCGTCGCGACCGTCCGGTGACGACCGCGGGCCCCGCCGTCCGGTCCCGGCTGCGCCGCCACGGCAGCGGTACGGTCGTCCGCACGTCCCGACTCTTCCCGAAGGACCTCACGTGCACATTCCCATCCTCGTCCTGACCCTCATCCTCGCCGCGGTGTTCGTGGGCACCGCCGTGCCGAAGCTCACCGGGCAGGCACAGATGCGCGAGCGGATGGAGCACCTCGGCGTCTCGCCGGGGCTGACCCGCCTGCTCGGGGTGCTGGAACTCGCCGCGGTCGCCGGCCTGCTGCTCGGCCTGCTCTGGCCGCCGCTGGGCATCGCGGCGGCGATCGGTCTCGCCCTGCAGATGGTGGGCGCGGTCGTCTACCACGCCCGCGCGAAGGACCCGGCCGCGATGACCCTGACGCCGGTGATCTTCGCGGTGGCGGCCGTCGCGCTCGTGGTCCTGCACGTGCTCCAGGGCTGAGGCCCGGACGTGACCGGTCCACGACGGACTCCCGGTGTGCTGGGTGTCGACGTCGGCGGCACCAAGGTGGCGCTGCGCGCGGAGGCGGCCGGGCGGCCGGCGTACGAGCGCAGCTTCCGCTGGCCGCCCGGCGCCGACCTCGCCGGGGACCTGGCCGCGCTGGCTGCCGAGGTGGACCGGCTGCGCGACGCGTGGGGGCCGGTGGGCGCGGTCGGCGTGGCGATGCCGGCGACCACGGACCCGGCGGGCACCGTCACCACCTGGCCCGGGCGGCCCGGCTGGGCGGGGCTCGACCTCGCCGGCGCGCTGCGCCGCCTCTTCCCGGACGCGGCGACCGCCATGGCCGACGACGGTGACCTCGCCGCGCTGGCCGAGGCCCGGCGCGCCGGCGCGGACGACGTGGTCTACCTGGGCGTCGGCACCGGCATCGGCGGCGGCGTGGTGCTGGCCGGGCGGTCGGTGCCCGGCCGGTCCTCCGCCGAGATAGGCCACATGGTCGTCGCCGTCGACGGCGAACGCTGCGACTGCGGTCGGCGCGGCTGCCTCCAGTCGATCGCGTCCGGCCCCGCCACCCTGCGCCGGGCCGGCGCCGGCCGGGGCGCCGAGGTCAACTTCGAGGACCTGCGGGCGGCACTCGACGAGCGCCGGCCCTGGGCGGTGGAAGCGGTCGACGCGAGCTGCCGGGCGCTGGCGGCGGCGGTGGCGAGCCTCGGCGAACTGCTGGACCCGGCGCTGGCGATCGTCGGTGGCGGGTTCGCCGCCGGCCTGCCCGGCTTCGTGCCGCTCGTCGCCGAGCGGGCCCGCGCCGCCGGCCGTCCCGGGCGGCCGGCGCCGCCGGTGCGCGCCGCCGCCCTCGGCGCGTCGTCGTCCCTGCACGGCGCGCTGGAGCTGGCCCGTGACCTGGCCGGCCTGCCGGCGCCCGTGCGTCCCGTCCCCACCCCGTAGAGGAGATCAGCCATGGTCAGGATCGGTGTCATCGTCGGCAGCACGCGGCCGGGCCGCAAGGCCGACGCCGTCGCCCGCTGGGTGACCGACGTCGCCGCCAAGCGGAGCGACGCCACGGTCGAGCTGGTCGACATCGCCGACTACGACCTGCCGCACTTCGACGAGGTGCTGCCGCCGTCGATGGCGCCGTCGAGGCGCCCCGCCGTACGCCGTTGGGCGACGACCGTCGCCGGCTTCGACGGCTTCGTCTTCGTCACCCCGGAGTACAACCACTCCATCCCGGGCGCGCTGAAGGACGCCGTCGACTTCCTGTTCAAGGAGTGGCAGCACGCCGCCGCCGGCCTGGTCAGCTACGGCGTGCACGGCGGCACCCGGGCGGCGGAGCACCTGCGGCTGGTCCTCGGGCAGCTCGGGGTGGCCGACGTCCGCTCACAGGTCGCGCTCTCCCTGACGACCGACTTCGTCAACTTCCGCGACTTCCGGCCGGCCGCGCATCAGGAGCAGGCCCTCGGCACCGTGCTCGACGAGGTGGTCGCCTGGGCCGGCGCACTGCGTACGCTCCGCCGGGGCTGACGCGCCCGCCCGCGCTCCGGTCAACCGCCGGGCCGAGACGCCGGGCCGGGCCGACGGGCCTACGGCGTGTCTCAGAAGTGGTGGGCCTGATCACACTCCTGGTGGCGTTCTGGCTGCCGGGAGACGTGGCAGGCGCGTGACCCTGGTGACCCGTTGTCGCCGCAACGCTGATACCTGTGCGGCATGAAAATACCTGTGTGGTATCAGGAAGAGCGGAGCGTACCGCCGGTCGTCGGGGTACGGCGCAGCCAGTCACGGTGATGAAACGGCCCTGTGGCGCAGGTGCGGTCGGGGTGAGGGTTCCTTCACAGCGGGATGGTTGTCCACAGGGGCGTGGGGCGGGCGGTCAGAGTGGGCACGGCGCACGGGTCGGTGCTCCCGGTGCGGAAGCCGGTCCTGCTGGACGGGTTCCCTTGCGCGCCTGCGGCACCCGCCGGTGCGGCGGCGCGCGCAAAGACGCCGAGTCTGGACGCCGGGCCGGCCTCAGCCGGACCAGCCTCAGCCGGACGGCCTCAGCCGGACCAGCCTCAGCCGGACGGCCTCAGCCGGGCCAGCCTCAGCCGGCCCGCTCGGCGCGGCGCAGCAGCGCGGCGGCGACGCAGCCGCCCGCGAAGACGGCCACGGCGCCGACCGTCTGACCGGTCTCCAGGGCGGAGCGGAACGCGTCGGAGACGAGCGCACGCTCCGACTCGCTGCGCGCGGCGGCCAGCGCCGCGGGGAACGATCCGGCGCCGGCCACGGCGGCCGGCAGCAGGGCGGCGAACCGGGCGTTGAGGATCGCGCCCAGCACGGCGACGCCGAGGCTGCTGCCGACCTCCGTCATGGTGCCGTCGACGCCCGCGCCGGCCCCGGCCTTCTCCGGCGGGATCGCGCTCATCACGGCCTCCACGATGGCGGGGTTGGCCACGGCGCAGCCGGCGCCCATCACCAGCAGGCCCGCCAGCAGCACCGGGTAGCCGTCCGTCGGGGCGTGGGTGATCAGGGCGAGACCGCCGGCGAGCAGCGTCATGCCGAGGGCGATCGACCACGCCAGCCCGAGCCGGCGGATCACCAGCGCCGCGACCCCGCCCACGTTGAGCAGGACGATGGAGAGCGCGAACGGCATCATCCGCAGCCCGGCCTCCCAGGCCGGGTAGCCGCGCACGAACTGCAGGTGCTGGGTCAGCAGGAACAGCGCGCCGGTGGCGCCGAACGTGATCAGGACGACCCCGGAGACCGCCCCCACGAAGCGGGGGTTGCGGAAGAAGTGCATGTCCAGCATGGGGTCGGCGACCCGCCGCTCCCAGGTCACGAAGGCGGCGAGCAGGAGCACCCCGGCGACGGCCGCGCCCAGCACCGGTGCGGCGGCCCAGCCCCGCTCCGGCCCGGCGATGATGGCGTAGACGACGGCGGTCAGGCCGGCCGTGGAGAGCAGCACCCCGCCCACGTCGAGGCGGCCACGAGCCGGCTGGCGCGACTCCGGCACGAGCGCCCACGCCGCCACCAGGCAGACCAGCACGATCGGGACGTTGACCAGGAAGATCGCCCCCCACGGCAGGTGGGCGAGCACGAGCCCGCCGAAGGGCGGCCCGGCCGCGAACCCCAGGGCGCTCGCCGCCGCCCAGAGGCCGATCGCGCGGGTCCGCTCGGCGTCGTCGAAGACCTGCATCGCCACCGCGAGGGTGGCGGTGACCAGCAGTGCGCCGCCGATCCCCATGCCGGCGCGGGCGGCGATCAACTGGCCGCTGGACCCGGCGAACCCGGCGGCCAGCGAGCCGAGCCCGAACAGCACGAGCCCGGCCAGCAGCATCCGGCGGCGGCCGTACCGGTCTGCGGCGCTGCCCGCGGTGAGCAGCAGGCCGCACTGGACCAGCGCGTACGCGTTGATCATCCACTGCACGTCGGCGGTGCTGGCGGCCAGCTCGGTGGTGAGCACGGGGATCGCCACGGTCAGCACCGTGTTGTCGAGCACCACGGTGACCTGGGCGAGGCAGAGCACGGCGAGGATCAGCCACCGGCCGCGTACCCGGCCGTCGGCGCCGCCGACCGGTGGTTCCGCGGCCGGGGCGAGCGTCGTGGTCGTCATCGGGCCGACGGGGCGAAGCGGGCGATGGGGTTGGTCAGGGTGCCGACGAGTTGCAGCGCGGCCGACGGGTCGGCCAGGTCGACCATCTGCTGGTTGTTGCGCAGCTGGAGCCGGTTCAGGCAGGACAGCGCGAACTCCGGGGCGAACAGGTCGTAGCGCCGCAGCCGCTCGGCGAGGTGCGGGACGCTGTCGGCGTAGTCGGTCGCGCACTCGGCGACCGTGCGCCAGAAGGTCTCCTCGTCGAGGACGTCCTCGGTGACGAGGATGGCGCTGAGGTAGCGCAGGAAGCAGTCGAAGACGTCGGTGAAGATGGACAGCAGCTTCATGTCCTCCGGCACGTCGGCCCGGACCCGTCGGACCTGCGTCGGCAGGTCGGCGTCGGGGTTCATCACCACGATCTCCTCGGCGATGTCCTTGAAGATCGCCCGCTCGACCGTCGCGCCGTCGAGGACGAGGATGACGTTCTCGCCGTGCGGCATGAAGGCCAGGTCGTGGGCGTAGAAGCTGTGCAGCAGCGGGGTGAGGTAGGCGTCGAGGTAGCGGCGCAGCCACGCCTGCGGCGTCAGCCCCGACCGGGCGATGAGCGCGGCGGCGAACGAGCGGCCGTCGCGGTCGGTGTGCAGCAGCGACGCCATGGTGGCCAGCCGCCGGCCCGGCTCCAGCGCGGGCACCGGGCTCTCCCGCCACAGGGCGGCGAGCATCTTGCGGTACGGGGAGTACCGGTCGGTGGCCGCCTCGTACTCCAGGTGCCGGTAGCCGACGGCGGCCCGCTCCCGGATGATCGTCAGCCCGGTGCCCTTGAGCACCTCGTCGCCGTCGATCAGCTCGGCGAGCCAGTCGTTGATGGCCGGGGTGGCCTCCATGTACGCGGCCGACAGCCCCCGCATGAAGCCCATGTTCAGCACGGACAGCGCGGTCTTGACGTAGTGCCGGGTCGGGTCGGTGACGTTGAAGAAGGTGCGGATGGACTGCTGTGCCAGGTATTCGTCGGGGCCGGGGCCGAGGCAGACCAGCCGCCGCTGCGCCACCTCGGCGGCGAAGGTCACCGAGATCCTGTTCCACCACTGCCACGGGTGCACCGGGACGAGCAGGTAGTCGACCGGATCGAGGCCGAGCCCGGTCAGGGTGTCGGCGAACCGGGCGAGGGTGTCGTCACCGAGTTCCGCGCGGATCAGCGTGTCGTAGTCGAGGTCGGCGGCGCAGGTGAAGGTCGTCCGGTCGCGGTGCGCGGCCACCCAGATCAGCCGCACCGGGTTGCCGGCCTCCGGGGCGTACGCCCGGTATTCGTCGACGCCGAAGCCGATGCGGCCGTTGTTGGCGACGAAGCCGGGGTGGCCCTCGGTCATCTCGGTCTCGATGGTCTGGAAGTCCGCGTCGGCGAGCTCGGCGGCGCTGACGGCCGGCTTGTCGAGCTTGTACGCGGTGCTGGCCAGGGTGGAGCTGATCTCCTCCAGGTAGACGGGGAGGATCTGGTCGGTGAGGCCGAGCGCGGCCCGCAGGTCGAGGCAGAACTCCAGGGCGTCCAGCGGCAGCTCGGTGTCGCCACGGTGGCGGGTGATGCTGTCGGCGTCGATGCGCCAGTGGTCGAGGGCCAGCAGGCTCGCGGTGAACCGGTAGACGACCTCGCCGTCGTCGCCGCGCACCTGGTACCGGCGCGCGCCCGCCGCCGCGCCGGCGGGGACGGGCTCAGGCGCGAGGAGCCGCTCGTGGGCGAACTCGGCCAGCGCCTTGCGGACCAGCAGCCGGTTGGCGTGGGCCCAGTTCGCGGGCGTCAGGTGGGCCACGGATGCGAGCGGGTTCACGCGGGCACGTCTCCTCGGGTTGCGGCGTGGAACTGGTCACGGGTGCAGACGCTGAGCAGCGCGTCCTTCTCGGGCTTGCGGATCGGGCCGACGACGGTGAAGCCGACGGCCGCGTTGAGCGCGTGCACCGCCGTGTTGCGCACGTCGGGCTCCACGACGACCCGGCGGGTGGTCGGGTCGGTGAAGAGCCACGCCATCACCGTCGTGATCACCGCCAGGGTGAAGCCGTGCACCGGGGCGTCGGCGGGGGCGCAGAGGAAGTGCATGCCGACGTCGCCGTCGGCCGCGTCGTACAGGCCGACGAGTTCGACGTGGGCGGGGTCGTACCGCTCGGCGAGGAACGCCGGCCGGCCCTCGTGCAGGCCGAGGAACGCGTCGTGGTGCGGGTGCGCGGCGATGCGCCGGTACTCCTCGGCGACCCGGGCCACGTCGGCGTCCTGCATGAGCCAGAACGCCGCCTTCGGGTGGGTCACCCAGCGGTGCAGCAGCGGCGCGTCGGCGTCCGTATCGAGGGTGCGCAGGGCGAACTCGCCGAGCCGCTCGTCGACCCGGCGGTGGACCACCTCGGTCACGACGCGGCCCCGGCCGGCACGCCGAACTCCTGGAAGGCGATGCCCTTCTCGATCGGGTAGTGCTCGCGGCCCAGCAGCTCCCGGATGATCCAGGAGTTGCGGTAGGGGCCCATGCCCAGGTCGGGCGAGGTGACGCTGTGCGCGTGGGTGCCGGCGTTCTGCAGGAAGATGCCGCGTCCGGTGTGGTCGATGCTGTAGTTGCGGGCCACGTCGAAGCGCCCGTGGGCGTCCCAGCGGATGCGCTCGCGCACCGGCTCCAGGAACTGCGGTACGCGGTAGTGGTAGCCGGTGGCCAGCACCAGGCCCTCGGTGGCCAGCGTGACGTCGCGCTCCTGCTCGACGTTGCGCAGGTCGAGGGTGTACGTCCCGCCGGACTCGTCGTACGCGGCGGCGGTCAGCTCGGTGTTGGTCAGCAGCCGGGTGCGGACGGGGCCGGCGATGCTCTTGGCGTAGAGCAGGTCGTAGATCTCGTTGATGAGGTCGGCGTTGATGCCCTTGAACAACCCCTTCTGCTCGGACTCCAGCCGGTAGCGGGTGGGCTCCGGCAGGGCGTGGAAGTAGTCCACGTAGTCCGGCGAGGTCATCTCGAGGGTGAGCTTGGTGTATTCGAGGGGGAAGAACCGGGGCGAGCGGGTCACCCAGTTGAGCTGGTAGCCGCACGTGTCGATGTCGGCGAGCAGGTCGTGGTAGATCTCGGCCGCGCTCTGCCCGCTGCCGATCACGGTGATGCTCCGCTTCGCGCGCAGCGCCGCCCGGTGCTCCAGGTACCGCGAGTTGTGGATCATGTCGCCGCCGAGGTCCGCGCAGGCGTCCGGCACGTACGGCGGGGTGCCGGTGCCGAGCACCAGGTGCCGGGCCCGGTAGGTGACCGACTCCCCCGTGGCCGCCACCGTGGCCGTGACGGTGTAGTGCTCGTCGGCCGGGTCGTAGCCGACGGCCGTGACCTCCTGCCCGAACCGGATGCTGTCCAGCTTGCCGGCGGCCCAGCGGCAGTAGTCGTCGTACTCGCTGCGCAGCGGGAAGAAGCTCTCCCGGATGTAGAACGGGTAGAGCCGCCCGGACTCCTTGAGGTAGTTCAGGAAGGAGTACGGCGAGGTGGGGTCGGCGAACGTGACGAGGTCGGCGATGAACGGCGTCTGGAGCCGGGTCGACTCCAGCAGCATCCCGGGATGCCAGCTGAAGCTGTCCCGCGCCTCCAGGAAGATGCCGTCGAGCTCGTCGATCGGCTCGGTCAGGCAGGCCAGGCCCAGGTTGTACGGGCCCAGCCCGACGGCGATGAAGTCGTGCGTCGACATGCGGTTCTCCAGAGCGGGGGGCGGATCGTCAGCCGACGGGGCAGGACAGCTCGGCGGTGGCCCTGGTCCGGGCGTACCAGCCGGCGTGTTCGGCGATGAGGTCGAGGACGTGGGCGATGTCGTCCAGCGTGGTCTCGGGGTTGAGCAGGGTGAACTTGAGGTAGTGCGCGCCGTCGACCTTGGTGCCGGCGACGAGGCCGGCGCCGGAGGCGGCCAGCGCCTCGCGGGCGTACAGGTTGGCGTCGTCGACGACCTCCCGGCCGGCGGCGGCCGGCAGGTAGCGGAAGACCACGGTGCTCAACTGCGAGCGGGTGACCACCTCGAAGCGGGGGTCCTCGGTGAGCAGTTGCCACGCGGCGGCCGCGCGGTCGATCACCTCGTCGAAGAGCGCGCCGATCGCGTCCGGCCCCATGATCCGCAGGGTCAGCCAGAGCTTGAGGGCGTCGAAGCGGCGGGTGGTCTGGATGCTCTTGTCGACCTGGTTGGGGATGCGCTGCTCGACCATCCGCGCGGGGTTGAGGTAGTCGGCGTGCCAGGTGGCGTGCCGCAGCACGCGCCGGTCGCGTACCAGCAGCGCGCTGGAGCTGACCGGCTGGAAGAACGACTTGTGGTAGTCGACGGTGACCGAGTCGGCCCGCTCGATGCCGTCGAGCAGGTGCCGCCGGGTCGGCGACACCAGCAGCCCGCAGCCGTACGCGGCGTCGACGTGCAGCCAGACGCCGGCGGCGGCGCAGATGTCGGCGATCTGCGGCAGCGGGTCGATGGTGCCGAAGTCGGTGGTGCCGCCGGTGGCGACGACGGCCATCACCACCAGCCCCTCCTCCCGGCACCGGGCGATCTCCCGGGCCAGGTCGGCGGTGCGCATCCGCCGGTCGGCGTCGGTGGGCACGGTGATCACGGCGTCGGCGCCGAGGCCGAGCAGCTTGGCGGCCTTCTGCACGCTGAAGTGGCCGGCCGCCGAGGTGAGGATGCGCAGTCGGGACAGCAGCTCCGGACGGGACTGCCGCTCGGTCGCCCGGCCGACCAGGCTGGCGCAGGTCTCCTCCCGGGCCAGCAGCATCGCCTGGAGGTTGGACTGGGTGCCGCCGCTGGTGAAGATGCCGTCGGCGGCGGGTCCCAGGCCGATCCGGTCGGCGGTCCAGTCGATGAGCCGGCGCTCGATCAGGGTGCCGCCGGCGCTCTGGTCCCAGGTGTCCAGCGAGGAGTTGACGGCGCTGAGCACCGCCTCGCCGAGCAGCGCGGGGATCACCACCGGGCAGTTGAGGTGCGCCAGGTAGCGGGGGTGGTGGAAGTAGACGGCGTCGCGCAGGTAGACGTCGTGCAGTTCGTCGAGCGCGGCCCCGCTGTCGCCCAGCGGCCGGTCCAGGTCGATGCCGGCGATCCGCGGCGCCAGCTCGTCCGGCGTCGCACCCGTGAAGGGTCGGTCCACCTCGCTCACCCGGGCCGCCACCCGGCTGATCCCCTCGGCCAGCACCCGCCGGTATTCCTCGACCGAGCCGGCGGTGAACAGGTGGGCGCGGGCGCCGTCGGACCCGGGGGTCACCCCGGTCGAAGGCACCTGGACGGTGGATCCGGGCAGGCTCATGCGGGTCCTCAAACGGTCGGGAATGGACGTGGGCGAAATGGCGGGACGTCACCGCCCGCCCGCAGTCGGTGATCGAGCGAGCTTAGGTTACCCTAACCTAAGGATGTGTCAACATCGCCGTCCACATTGAGCTGCATCACTCAGCCCGGCACCTTCGCGAGCTCCCGCTCGCCCGGCGCCGCACCGGATCGATGCCGGAAGCGCCGCTGGTGTCCGAGGCCCAGCGCGACGCCGAGCGCCACCAGGACGACGGCAGCCACGGCGACCACCGGGTAGCCGAACACCTCGGCCGCCGCCAGCGCCACGGAGGCCGCCACGAAGGAGCAGACCAGCCCGAACGACGACAGCACGGTGAAGTCCGTACCGCCCGTGCCGGGGCGGGAATAGTCCATGTTCACCGTGTAGAGCACGACGTTGGCGATCGTGTAGGCGGCCATGAAGCAGCAGAGCGCGGCAACCGTCCCGGCGAGCGGGGCCCGGCCGTTCATCAGCGGCAGCAGCATCGCCGTGGAGAGCGCGAGCGCCACTCCCCCGGCCACGAGGACGCGGCCGCGCCCGAACCGGCCGATCGCGGCCCCGGCGAGCAGACCGGCCACGATGGCCGGCAGGCTGGTCACCACGCCGGTAACCACGCCGATGCGCGCCAGGGACCAGTCCGCGTCCACCAGGGCGGGCGTCACGAGGGCGTACGTCGCGCCTGCGCCGATGTAGACCGGCGGCACCACGCCGAAGGTCCACCACCGGCAGCCCGGCTGGCCCAGCACCGACAGCAGCGCCCGGTACGCCGCGCCGGCGCTGGCGACGCGGTCGGTGCGCTCCGGCTCCCGGAACCGCCACACCACCAGCAGCCCGACGGCGGTCAGGGCGGCGAGCAGCAGGATCGCGGGCACCCAGCCGAACCGGTCGTAGACGACCACGCAGGCGCCGCCGCCGAGCAGGTTGCCGACGTAGCTCGCGGCGACCTGGATGCCGTTGCCGGTCCCCCGCGAGCGCTCGGAGAGCAGCCGGACGGCGACGGCGTCGACGGCGATGTCCTGCGTGGCGGAGAGGAACACGTACGCGACGCAGATCGCCACGACCGGGCCGAGCTGCCCGGCCGGTCGGTCGAACGGCAGCAGGGCCAGCAGGGCCAGCACCATGCCGCCCTGGAGCACCACCAGCCAGGACCGGTAGTGGCCGCGGTGGCGGGAACCGTACCGGTCGATCAGGGGCGCCCAGAGGAACTTGATCGGCCAGACCAGGCCGACGAACTGCAACAGCGCCAGCGTGTCGAGGGAGGTGCCGCCGTCACGCAGGATGGCGGTCAGCCCGACGGTGATGAAGCCGATGCCGAGGTACTGCGTGACGTAGAGCGCGGTCAGGGTGCCGAGCCGACCCCTCACCTGGCGCTCCAGTAGGCCAGCGAGGTGAGCTGGTGCTTGCCGACGCCGAGGTTGCGTCGTACGTGCTTGGCGATGCCGCGCGTACTGGCCGCCTCGCAGGCCACCCAGTAGTGGGCGTCCTCGGCGGCGGGCAGGGCCGCGCAGACGGTCTCGACCAGGTGCCGCCCGTCGTCGCGGCGCGGCACCCAGTTGACGTCGTGCGGGGCCGCGGCGCGCGGCGCCAACTCCTTCTCGCCCTCGTGGGCGTACTCCAGCCAGACCGTCGCCGGGACGTCGGGGGCTGCGGCGAGCAGGCTGTTCACCGCCGGGAGCGAGGCGGCGTCGCCGACCAGGTACAGGTGTCGCGGGGCGGGGTCCGGCAGGCTGAACCCGGTGCCCTGCACGGTGGCGTCGATGGTGTCACCGACCTGCGCGGCGGCGGCCCACCGGGCGGCGCACCCGTCGTGGATGGCGAACTCCAGGTCGAACCGGCCGGTCTCCGGGTCCGGGTCGACGATGGTGTACGCGCGCTGGTGGGGCTTGCCGTCGTTGTCGAACCACAGCCGTACCCACATGGTGGGGTGCACACCGCACGCCTCCAGCAGCCCGCCGCCGTCCATGCGCAGTCGGCGGTAGTGCTCACCGACGGACTCCGTGCCGAGCACGGTCAGCCGGAAGTCGCGGCCGCCCATCGCCTTGAGCACCAGGGCTTCCCAGTTTCGCTTCACGCACCCCTCCAGGTAAGGTTCGCCTCAGTTAGGGGAGGGTAGCCTAAGTTGACATTCCTGTGGCAGGTGGGCCGAGCGCCCCTCCGCAAGGCGCGACGATGACCGGCATCCATCGCGACCGGTGGGGGATCCCCCACCTGCGCGCCGACGACGTCGACGGGCTCGCCCGGCTGCAGGGGCGGGTCGCCGCCCTCGACCGGGCCTGGCAGATCGAAGTGGAGCGGTGGCGCTCCGAGGGTCGGCTCGCCGAGCACGTCGGCCCCGCCGAGCTGGGCTGGGACCGCTTCGCCCGCCGGGCCCGTCTCGACGACACCGCCCGGCGCTGCTTCGAGCGGCTCGCCCCCGACACCCGGCGGTGGGTCACCGCCTACGTCGACGGGGTCAACGAGGGGCTGGCCGAGGGGGCCGCGGCGGCACCGGAGTTCGCGGCGGCCGGCTGCGCCCCGGGCCGGTGGCGGCCGTGGTCGCCGCTGGGGGTCTTCCTCGTCCAGCACGTGCTCTTCTCCACCTTCCCCAACAAGCTGTGGCACGCCCACGTCGCCGCCACCCTCGGCCCGGCGGCTGTCGACCTGTTCGCCGTCGAAGGGCCGGGCGGGTCTGGCAGCAACGCCTGGGCCCTGCCCGCCGACCCCGCCTCCGGGCGGGCGCCCGTCATCGCCGGCGACCCGCACCGCATCCTGGAACTGCCCGGCATCTACCAGCAGGTGCGCCTGGCCTGCCCCGAGTTCGACGTGTTCGGCTTCGCCTTCCCCGGGGTCCCCGGCCTGCCCCACTTCGGGCACACCGGCGAGGTCGCCTGGGCCGTCACCAACGCCATGGCCGACTACCAGGACCTCTACCGGGAACGGTTGCGCCACGACGGCGACGTGGTCCTGGTCCGCGAGGCGGACGGCTGGGCGCCGGCACGCCGGCACGTCGAGCGCGTCGAGGTCCGCGGCGGCGAGGCGGAGACCGTCGAGGTGATCGAGACACCGCGCGGGCCCGTCGTCGACCACGACCGGGGCACCGGCGAGGCGATCAGCCTGCGCGTGCCCAGCCGCGTCGAGCAGCGCCTCGGCTTCGACGCGCTGCTGCCGCTGCTGCGGGCCCGCAGCGCCGACGACGTGGCCGACGCGCTGCGCGACTGGGTCGAGCCGGTCAACAGCGTCCTCGTCGCCGACCGGCACGGGGCGGTCCGCCAGCTCGTCGCCGGGCTCGTCCCGCTGCGCGACGACCGGTGCCGCCGCGAGCCGGTGCCGGGCGACGACGCGCGCTACGGCTGGCACGGCGGCTACGCCGAGCCGCGCCGCACCGTCGTCGACGGGCCGGCCGTCTGCGCCAACGACCGCCGCCCCGACGTGGCGGACCTCGGCGCCGGCTTCGCCCCGCCGCACCGGGCCCGCCGCATCCGCGCCCTGCTCGCCGAGGGCGCCCGGGCGGAGGCCGTACACATGGACACCCGGCTGGAGGCCGCGACGCTGCGGGGCGTGCTGGACCGGGTCGACCCGGTCGCGCTCAGCGGGCCGGCGCGGCGTCTGCGCGAGCGGCTGACCGCGTGGGACGGGCAGATGCGCGCCGACAGCGCCGACGCCGGCGCCTGGGCCGCCTGGCGCGCGGCCCTGGCCCGCCGCCTGTACGACCACCCCTGCCTGCGCCCGCTGCGCGACGCCCCGAGCGCGTTCGACGGCCTCTTCGCGCCGTGGACCGATCCGCTGTCGCGCGTCGGCCACGCCCTGGACGGGGTGGCCACCGGGCTGCACCGCCTCGGCGGCGACGTCGGGCCGGTGGCGGCCGGGGCGCTCGAGGACGTCGCGGCGGGCGACCCGCCGGCGCCGTGGGGCCGGCGGCACGTGCTGCACCCCGTCCACCTCGGCGTGGCGGCGGCCGTCGACGAGGCGGTACGCGGCATGCGCGAGCGGGTCGCGCTGGGCGGCGACGCCGACTGCGTGCTGGCCACGTCGAGTGTGCCCGGCGTGTCCGACGCGTGCTGGCGGGGCCCGGTGGCCCGCTACGTGTGGGACCTCACCGACCCCGGGAACAGCCGCTGGGTGGTTCCCTTCGGCGCGTCCGGGCGACCCGGCGACCCGCACTTCGACGACCAACTGCCACTGTGGGCCGGCGGCGAGCTGGTTCCGGTGGTCACCGACTGGCGTGAACTCACCCGAGAAGCAGGAGACGCGACACCGTGACGTACCAGGAGAAGATTGCCGGCTTCGGCGAGCTGTCGCTCGTCGCGCTGGACCCGAAGGCCCACGCGGAGCTGGTGCACGCCTGGGTGACCGAGCCCCGGGCGGCGTTCTGGGGCATGGGTTCGCACACGGTCGACGAGGTGCGCGAGATCTACGAGTTCGTCGACAGCCTCGCCACCCACCACGCGTACCTGATCATGCTCGACGGCACGCCGGTCGGCCTGTTCCAGACGTACCAGCCGGAGGCGGATCCGGTCGGCGAGCGCTACCCCGTGCGGCCCGGCGACGTCGGGATGCACCTGCTGCTCGCCCCCGGCAGGCGCCCGCCCAAGGGCCTCACCACGGCCATCGGGCCGGCCCTGGCCCGCTTCCTGTTCGCCGATCCCACCCGGCTGCGGATCGTCGTCGAGCCCGACGTCCGCAACGAGCGCGCGCTGGAGCGGCTGCGGCGGGAGGGCTTCACCTTCGCCGACGAGATCGACATGCCCGACAAGCGGGCCCAGCTGGCGTTCCTGACCCGCGAGCGGTTCGAGTCGGACCACGCCGTACCCGCCTGAGGGTGTGGTGCGACCGGTGGATCGTCCACGACATCAGCTCGACAGGGTCCCGCGGGTGGATGCTCCGCCGGCCGGCGCCTCGCGCAGACGAGCACGCCGAGGCCCCGCCGGGTGCGGCGGGGCCTCGCGCGGGAGCGGGATCAGGCGGTGGGGAAGTTGTCCGGCGTACGGATGCGGTCACGGATGAGGGCGCCAGACTCGGTCAGCACGCCCGGGCCGGTGTAGGTGCTCCCGGCGCAGGTGCCCGGCCGCAGCGCGGCGCTGCCCTCGGCCTTGTCCGAGTAGGTCCAGTTCGCGTAGCTGATCTTCAGACGGTCCAGCAGGTCGATCCAGGCGTTGCTGCTGGCGACGTCCACCCCACCGTCGCCGGTGTAGTCCACCGTGCCGAACTCGGTGACGAACAGCGGCAGCCGGGCGGCGGCCCGCTCCACCTCGGCGCGGTAGTTGTCCCGGTGCGACGCGGCGTAGAAGTGGAACGTGTACATGACGTTGGCGGCGTTCACCGGGTTGTCGATGACCTCGTTGGCGTTCGAGCCGTCGGAGACGCCCAGCGACGACCAGCCGCGGGTGCCGACCACGACCACCGCGTCCGGGTCGTTGGCGCGGATCACCGGGATGACCTGCTCGGCGTAGCTCTTGATGGTCGCCCAGCTGACGCCGTTGGGCTCGTTGGCGATCTCGTAGATGACGTTCTTCTTGGCGGCGTTGCGGGCCGAGACGGCGGCGAAGAACGTCTTGGCCCGGTCGAGGTTGTACGTCGGGTCGCCCGGGGTCAGGGTGTGGAAGTCGATCAGCGCGTACATGCCCCGCTGTTCGGCCTCGTCGACGAGGGCGTTGACCCGATTGGTGAACCCGGCCGGGTCGGTCTCGTAGCCGTCCTCCTGGACGTACATGGCGATGCGCAGCAGGTCGGCCCGCCAGTCGTCGGCGAGCGCGTCCAGTGAGGCGTCGTTGTAGCAGCGGGCGAACCACTGGATGCCGTGGGTGCTCATGCCCCGCAGCTGGATCGGCCGGCCGTACTGGTTGCACAGGTTGACCCCGCACACCCGCAGCTGGCCGTTGATCGCGACCGGCGTCTGCCCGCCCGGCGGCGGGGTCGTGGGAGGCGGGGTGGTCGGCGGCGGGGTGGGGGGCGGGGGCGTGGTGGGGGGCGGCGGAGTGGTCGGCGTGGTCGCGCCGGTGCAGGCGGTGCCGTTGAGGGTGAACGCCGTCGGCGCGGGGTTGGCGGCGCTCCAGGTGCCGTTGAACCCGATGCTGGTCGACGCGCCGGTCGCCAGCGCGCCGTTCCAGCTCACGCTGCGGGCGGTGACGGCGGCGCCGGCCTGGCTCCAGGTCGCCGACCAGCCCTGGCCGACCCGTTGGCCGGCGTCGGGGAAGGCGAAGCCGAGCGTCCACCCGTCGACCGCGTCGCCGAGGTTCTTGATCGTGATGTTGGCGGTGAAGCCACCGGTCCAGCTGCTGGTCGTGTAGGTGACGGCGCAGCCGGTGGCGGCCTGGGCGTCGGCGGGCGGGACGGCGGCTGACGCCGCGACGGTCAGCGCGCCGACCGCGCCGGCCATGAGCAGGGTGCGCCGGGACGGGCGCGCAGGGAGCTTCATGCGGGTGCCTTCGCTTCCGAGGGGGTGGTGGGGGTGCCGGCGGTCCGACGGCGGATCGTCCGGTGGGGAGGCTCGCGGACACCCTGCCCACGGGGCCGGGAGCGCTCCCATTGACGGCAGCCTAGGCGGGCCGCCCGCTCCCCGCAACATGGACGCATGTCGACGTGTGCACACGCACCGGCCCCGGGGCGCATGCGCCCCGGGGCCGGTGTGCCGACGGTGTCGGTCAGAACGTGGGAGCCAGGTAGAGCAGGCGGTTCGGGGAACCGGTGCCCGGGTTGGTGATCACGTTCGTGGTGGCCTGGCCGACCAGGTACGAGTGCACCTGGGCGGGCGTCCAGCTCGGGTAGACGCTGAGCACCCGGGCCGCCGCGCCGGCGACGTGCGGCGACGCCATCGAGGTGCCGCTGATGGTGTTGGTGGCGGTGTTGCTGTTGTACCAGGCCGACAGGACGCCCACGCCCGGGGCGAACATGTCGGTGCAGGTGCCCCAGTTGGAGAACGAGGCCCGCGCGTCGTTGCTCTGCGAGGCGTTGACGGTCAGCGCCGTCGGCACGGAGGCCGGCGAGAAGTTGCAGGCGTTGGCGTTCGAGTTGCCGGAGGCCACCGCGTAGGTGACGCCGTCGGCGATCGAGTTCGCCACCGCGGTGTTCAGGGAGGCGTTGTAGGAGCCGCCGAGGCTCATGTTCGCCACCGCCGGCTGGCCCGCCTGGTGGTTCGAGGTCACCCAGTTGATACCGGCGATGACCTGCGCCCAGGTGCCGCTGCCCTGGCAGTTGAGCACCCGCACGCCCACCAGCCGGACGTTCTTCGCCACGCCGTAGGTGTTGCCGCCGACGGTGCCCGCGACGTGCGTGCCGTGGCCGTTGCAGTCGGCAGCCGGCAGCGCGTTGTCGACCGCGTCGTAGCCGTCGACGGCCTGACCGGCGAAGTCGTTGTGGCTGGTCCGGATGCCGGTGTCGATGATGTACGCCGTCACGCCGGTGCCGCTGCTGTTGTAGGTGTAGGTGCGACTGAGCGGGAGGGGCCGCTGGTCGATGCGGTCCAGGCCCCACGGCGGGTTGCTCTGGGTGGCCGCGAGCGACACCGTGTGGTTCTGCTCGACGTAGGCGACGTCGGGGTGCGCGGCGAGGCGCTTGGCGGCCCGCTCGGAGAGCTTCACCTCGAAGCCGTTGAGCGCGTCACCGTAGACGTGCCCGACGCTGCCGCCGAAGCGGGCGGCGAGCGAGCCGGCGGTGCTCTTCACCTCGCCCTGCCGGGTGCCGGCACGGCCGCCGACGCTGGTGTCCTTGAGTACCACGATGTAGCTGTCGGCTACGGCAGTCGCGCCACCGGCGCTGAGGATCTCGCCGGTGGCCGAGGCCGCCGCCGGCGCGCCGAGCATGGTGGTGACCATGGCGGCGCTGGCGAACACGCTGGCCGCAGCGGCGAGGGTACGCCGATGAGTGCGAGGGAGTGTCATCTCCCGGTCCTCCTACTGTGGTGGCCGCCGGGTGGCTCGTGGCGCACCCGACGAGCGGTCTGGACGATGAGCAAACCTTAGCCGCAACATTCATAGTCGTAAATTTTGTTGATGTTCACGATGTGAGGACGATGTTGAGAAAAGAATTCGTGAATGCCTTGCGTGAGGCGAGATTCAATTGAGACACGTCGACTTTCCTGGTTGACTGCCCCAGGGAGCACCGGGCCGTCACACCTCGCACCTCGACCTGTGACAGGAGTTCCTCCACCATGCACCGAAGGCCCCTGCTCCACGCCCTGCTCGCCGCGCTGGCGGCGATCCCCCTCGCCCTCGTCGTCGGGTTCACCGCCCCCTCCCCCGCCCAGCCGGCGGCCGCCGCACCGGCACGGGTGATGCCGCTGGGCGACTCGATCACCGGCTCGCCCGGCTGCTGGCGCTCCGTGCTCTGGAACCGCCTCCAGGCCACCGGCCACACCGACGTCGACTTCGTCGGGACGCTCGGCCCGCAGGGCTGCGGCCAGCCCTACGACGGCGACAACGAGGGACACGGCGGCTACCTGGTGACCACCGTGGCCAACCAGAACCTGCTGCCGGGCTGGCTCGCCGCCACCCGGCCCGACATCGTCCTGATGCACTTCGGCACCAACGACGTGTGGAGCGCCGTCGCGCCCGCCACGATCCTCGCCGCGTACGGCCGACTGGTGGCGCAGATGCGGGCCAGCAACCCGGCGATGAAGGTCCTCGTCGCGAAGATCATCCCCATGGCGCCGCCCACGTGCCCGGAGTGCGGCCAGCGGGTGATGGCCCTCAACGACGCGATCGACGGCTGGGCGGCGACGGTCTCCACCCCGACCTCGCCGGTGGTGGTGGTCGACCAGTGGGCCGGGTTCAGCACGGCCACCGACACCTACGACGGCGTGCACCCGAACGCGTCCGGCGACCAGAAGATGGCCGCCCGGTGGTACCCGGCGCTGACCGAGGCGCTGGGCGGCGCCATCCCGACGCCCACCGCCAGCCCGACGCCCACCGCCAGCCCCTCGCCCACGCCCAGCGGCCCGGCCACCGGCTGCACCGCGAGCTACCGGGTGGTGGGCCAGTGGCAGGGCGGCTTCCAGGGCGAGGTGACCGTACGCAACTCCGGCGCCACGCCGGTCTCCGGCTGGACCGTCCGCTTCTCATTCACCGACGACCAGCGGATCAGCCAGTCCTGGAACGCCCGGCTGACGCAGAGCGGAGCCGAGGTGACCGCCGGTGACGTCGACTGGAACGGCGACCTCGCTCCCGGCGCGCAGGCCACCTTCGGCTTCCTCGCCAGCACCTCGGGAGGCGCCAGCACGGGGCCGGTGAGCTGCACGGCCACCTGACCCGTACGCACCCGTCAGGGGCGGTCCGGACACCGCGGAAGGCGTCCGGCCACCCCGGCGGGGCGGCGGCGGCACCGGTGTCGCCCACATCTCGGCCCGACAGTGAGTGATCTTCGTCACAGATCCACCTTCGGCGGCGCCGGCGGCCCAAACCGCCGGCCGCACAACGGAATTCCCTTCCGGCGGCCCGGATCCCCGCCGTCGACAAATCCGGGGCGATCCGACACCTCTACACGTACCGAGCCGTAACTCGCACGCAGAGTCACCTGCGTCGCCGTCGACGTGGGATGGCGACTCCCCGCTGGTTCAGCCGCCCGTCGTCGCAATTTGCGGCGCTCACTACCCTGATCCTTGATCCCGTGCCTGGGCACACGTCGACAGCGATAAGGGCTTCACATGAGCGACAGTTACCCTCCGTACGGAGGGCAGCAGCCTGACCCGAACGTCACCCCCTGGAGCGGGCCGCCGGCTCCGCAGCAGGGCGGGTACCCGGGATACGGGCAGCCAGCGCAGGCGCCGCAGTTCGGTGCCCCCTTCCCGCCGCCGAAGAAGTCGAACAAGGGCCTGATCATCGGGCTGGTCGCCGGCGCGGTGGTCCTCGTGCTCGCCATCTGCGGCGCGGGCATCGGCCTCATCCTGGTCAACAGTGACGACGACGAGCCCATCACGGTCGCGACCGCCGGCCCCAGCGCCGGCCCCGATGCCAGCGGCACCCCGGGCACCGACGCCTCCCCCACGCCGGGGCAGCAGGAGACGCAGGAGCCGAACAACAACGCGGTGACCGCCCGCTACTCCAGCGACCTGTCGAACGTCTGCGAGGGTGGCCAGATCCTGAACGCGGCCCCCTACAACGGCCCGACCGGTGCCAAGGCGTACACGTTCTCGAACAACCCCGACCGGCCGAACTTCTGGTCGACGAAGTCGGTCGCCTCGAACAAGCCCTACTACGCCAAGAGCGCCGACTTCGAGACGGTGTCGGTGGTCGGCTGCCTGAAGTTCGTGGAAGGCAGCGAGGGCGCGCCGAAGAAGTGCCAGTACAAGGACAGCGCGGGCAAGCAGGTCACCATCGACTACATCTCGTCGCGCTACACCCTGACCTTCTACGCCGCGAAGACCGGCGAGAAGATCGGCGACGGCGGCACCATCACCGCCCCGGCGGCGCGTTGCCCGAGCTTCATCTCGTACAACAAGACCACCATGAAGTCGCACGCGGCGCCGGACTCCGGCAGCATCGAGGCCGCCCTGGACAAGTTCCTGTCCTGAGCGGTCCGCGCACGGTGTGGGGAGGGACGCGGCGGCGTCCCTCCCCACCGTCGTCTTCCCACGAGGGCGGTCCGGCAGCGCCGGTCGGGGCCGCCACCGTCGCGCGACGGTGGCGGCCCCGAGTCGTACGCGCGGCGGGCCCGTCAGCGGCGGGCCGGCACCTCGCGTACGGGGGCGTCCCCGGTCACCTGGTCGAAGGCGGGAGCGCCGTCGACGGCGTCGGCGCCCACGGCCGTCGACCTGGCCGGGTCGGGCAGGTCCAGGCTGCTGCGCAGGCCGACCGGCTTCAGCAGGACCGCGGCGATGACGCCGACGACGGCGATGGCGGCGGAGATGAGGAAGATGTGGCCGGTGGCGTCCCCGTACGCCGTGCGCACGATCTGCTGGACGGCGGCGGGCATGGCGTCGAGGTTCAGGCTGCCCGCGCCCGCGCTGCCCGAGGTGGGGATGCCGGCGGCGGAGAGGTCGGTGGTGATCTGGTCGGTGACCCGCCGGGCGAGGACCGCGCCGAGCACCGAGACGCCGATGGTGCCGCCGAGCGAGCGGAAGAAGGCGACGGTCGAGCTGGCCGCGCCGATGTCCCGCAGCGAGACGGTGTTCTGCACGGCGAGCACGAGGTTCTGCATCGTCATGCCGACCCCGACGCCGACGATGAACATGGCGGCGCCGACCAGCACCAGCGAGGTCTCGTGGTCGATGGTGCCGAGCAGGGCGAACCCGATGACGAGCACGATCGCGCCGAAGACGATGTACGGCTTGATCTTCCCGGTCCGGGTGATCAGCCCGCCGGCGATGATCGACGAGCCGAGGACGCCGGCCATCATCGGGATGGTGAGCAACCCGGCCTCCGTGGGGCTGTAGCCACGGCCGATCTGGAAGTACTGCCCGAGGAAGACGGCGCCGCCGAACATCGCCATGCCGACCGCCAGACTGCCCAGGATGGCCAGGGCGGTGGTCCGCTGCCGGACGAGGTCGAGTGGGACGACCGGTTCCTCGGCCCGGGACTCCACCCACACGGCCAGGGCGAGCAGCGCCACCGAGCCGCCCACCATGGCGGCGGACTGCCAGGAGAGCCAGGCGAACGAGTCGTCGACGAAGGAAATCCAGATGAGCAGCACGCTGACGCCGGCGGCGATCAGGGTCGCGCCCAGGTAGTCGATCTTGACGTTCTCCCGGCGGACCGTCGGCAGGCGCAGGGTGAACTGGAGCAGGACCAGCGCGATGGCGGCGACGGGGACCCCGACGAAGAAGCACCAGCGCCAGCCGAGCCAGGACGTGTCGACGATGAGCCCGCCCAGCAGCGGACCACCGACCGTCGCCACCGCCATGACGCCGCCGAGGTAGCCGTTGTACCGGCCGCGCTCCCGGGGCGGGATCATCGCGGCGATGGCGACCTGGACGAGGGCCTGGAGGCCGCCGACGCCGATGCCCTGGAACGCGCGGGCGGCGATGAGCTGGCCGGCGGTCTGGGCGAAGCCGGCGATCACCGAGCCGACCAGGAAGACGACGATGGCGATCTGGACCAGCAGCTTCTTGTTGAACAGGTCGGCGAGCTTGCCCCACACCGGGGTGGTCGCGGTCGCGGTGAGCAGGGTGGCGGTGACCACCCAGGTGTACTGGGTCTGCGACCCGTTCAACGCTCCGATGATCTTCGGCAGCGCCGTCGAGACGACGGTGCCGCTGAGCATCGCGACGAACAGCACCAGCAGCAGGCCGCTGAGGGCCTCCAGCGTCTGCCGATGTGTCATCGGCGCGTCGCCGGCCGTGGTGGTGGGTGCGCTCATCGCGCGGCCTCCAGGTTGTCGTGGTGTCCGAGGGCGGTCTCGACGTCGCGGGTGAACCGGCCGAGGGCGGCGGCGAACGCCGCCACCTCCGTCGGGGTCCAGTCGGCGAGCGCGGTGGCGAGGATCCGGCCGTACCAGTCGTAGGTGTCGGTCAGGGCGGCCCGCCCGGCCGGGGTGACGGTCAGCAGGCTGGCCCGCTTGTCGGCGGGGTCGGCGCGCCGCTCGACCAGCCCGTGGCTGACGAGCGAGGCGATGGAGCGGCTGACGGTCGACGGGTCCAGTCCGCTGCGGGCGGCCAACTCGCGGGCGTGGCAGTCGGCGGGCAGCCGCTCGATCTGCATGAGGAGACCGGCCAGGCCGATCGGCACGGCCGGCCGGACATCGGCCCGCTGCCGCCTGATCAGCCGCACGCTGCGGACCAGCTCGGAGAGCCTCGTACCGAGTTCGCGACCGGCGTTCTCCACGCTGCCCTCCCCTGACCAGATGGTTGCCGCACACAAGCATCTGCCGATCTTGCCCGGAGTGCAAGTTTGCCCGATGAGAACTGAATCACGGCCCCGTAGGCTGTCGCCATGGAGGAGACCAGCGGGCTGCGGGAACGCAAGAAGGCGGCCACCCGCCTCGCCCTGCACGAGGCCGCCCTGCGCCTCGCCACCGAGCACGGGCTCGACCGCGTCACCGTGGAGGCCGTCGCCGACGCCGCGAACGTCTCGCGCCGGACGTTCTCCAACTACTTCTCCAGCAAGGAGGAGGCGATCTTCCACGGCGACGCGGTGCGGCTGCGCCGGCTGCTGGAACTGGTCCGCCGCCAGCCGGCCGACGCGCCGCCGTGGGCCGCGCTCAGCGGGGCCGCCGAACGCCTCGCCGTCGAGGCGTACGGCAACGCCCCGCCCTCCTGGCTGCTGCACCGCCGTCAGCTACGCGGGCACCCGGGCCTCGTCGCGCACCAGGTCGCGGCGTACACCGCCATCGAGCGCGAACTCGCCGACGACATCGCCCACCGGCTCACGGGCCCCGACCGGGTACTGCGGTCCCGCGTCCTCGCGGCGACCTTCCTGGCCTCGCTGCGCGTCGCCATCCAGCACTGGATCGACCACCCCGACGGGCCGCTGCTCGACGTCCTGCGAGCGGCGCTCGCCGAGGCCACCTCCGCCCGGCCCGGCGCCCCCTCCCCGCAGACGGCCGGCTGACGCCGGACGGACACGGCACGGCCGCGCACCGCACGCACCGGTACGCGGCCGTCGCTCGGGCGGGACCGCCGCTCACCGGCGACCCCGCCCGCTGGTTCAGCAGGGACCGTTGTCGGTCCAGACGCCCTGAGCGTCGGCTCCCGGCACGTCACCCTGGGTCCACCACCTCGCGGTCCACCGGTGCCGGTCGTGGGAGACCACCGCCCCGCCGGAGTAGGCGGTACCCGCCGACCAGGCCGGCGCCGTACAGGCACCGCCGGTCGGGGTCGGGCCGACGGTCGGGGACGCGGTGGGCGAGGTCGTCGGGGACGGCGTCGCGGCGCACGCCCCCTCGTCGGCCCAGACGGCCGCGCTGCCCGGGGTGTCGCCCTGGGTCCACCACTTCGCACTCCAGGTACGCCCGGCGTGGGACACCCGCGCGCCGCCGGAGTACGCCGTGCCGGCCGACCAGGCCGGCGCGGTGCACGTCCCGCCGCCCGGCGGGGTGGAGCCGCTCGGGCTGGGCGTCGGCTCGACCGGCACGGCCCCACGGGCGTGGTCGCTGGCCAGCGAGTACGTCTGCCCGCCGAAGCTGAGGGTGAAGTTGGCCGGCCCGGAGATCGGCAACTGGTAGTTGAGCGTCACCTCCGCGAACGCGCCCGGGGCGATGGCGGCCGGCACGGTGAGCCGCACCCGGTTGTAGCCGCCCCTGAGCCCGCCCACGTTGCCGCCGGTGTGCCCCGTGGAGACGGTGGTCAGGGCCCAGCCGGACTGCTGGGTGAGGGTCGGCGTGGTGGTCGGGTAGTCGAACTCCAGCTGCGCGCCGGCCGGGATCGGGCCGCCGGTGTCGTTGGTGAGCCGCAGTTCGGGGTTGATCGGGTAGTTGTTGTCGCCGAGGGCGAAGCCCCCGACGGTGGCGGTCACGTCGATGGTCCGGGTCGGCAGGGTGACGGCGGCGCGCCGGGCACCGTACGCGGGCGCCGTGCGGAACTTGTCGTAGAGCAGGGTGGTGAGCGTCTCGCCCATCCCGTACTGGCCCTTGGCCTGGTCGTAGGCGTAGTCGCCGGCGAGTTCCCAGATCATCACGCCGCCGATGCCCTTGTCCACCACGTAGTCCGCCTTGGCGCCGAGGGACTGCTCGTCCTCGGTGGAGAGGAAGACGCCCTTCTGCGCGTTCCACAGCCAGGGCGCGACCAGGGCGGCGGAGTAGTGGCGGGCGTAGCTGCCGCTGATCCGGTCGGTCGGGTCGGTGGCCGGCGTGAGGCCGTACGCGGACAGGTAGTCCGGGGTGATGCCGCGTTCCAGGTTCTTGGCGTGCCACATCGGGTTGGCCCCGGCGGGCACCTCCCCGCCGGCGTCGTCGAGGTCGTGCCAGAGGTTGTCGATGCCGACCGCCCCGTTCCCGCAGGGTGTGGTGGAGCCGATCGAGGTGCCGGTGCCCGGCGGGCACTTGCTCTGGTCGGGCAGGGCGGCGCGGCCCCACAGCCCGTTGGTGCCGCCGGTGACGCCCTGCCAGCCGCGGGTGTAGTAGGGGACGCCGATGTTGACCCGCCCGCTGGGCAGCGCGCCACGGAAGTAGTGGTAGGCCCAGTCGGTGTTGAGGTAGCCGATGTTGCCGTACGCGCCGTAGACGCCGCCGGCGGCGAGTTCGGCGTCGTCGCCGTTGTCGTAGAGCGCCGCGTTCGGGCCGACGTGGTGGTTCCAGGACCCGTGCAGGTCGTAGGACATGATGTTGACGTAGTCGAGGTACCGCAGCGCCTGCGAGGACTCCATCCCCCGCAGCAGCCACCCCGAGGCGGGCGCGGCGACCGTGAGCAGGTAGTGCTTGCCGTCCGTGGCGGCAGCCGCGTCGAGCTTCTCCCGCAACGTCTTCATCAGCACCTGGTAGGAGGCGTTGAGCCCGGCCCGCTTGGCGTCCGCCTGCGCGAAGTCCAGCGGGTTGCCGGCCTTGTTGTTGGAGGTCGGGTACTCGTAGTCGATGTCCACCCCGTCGAAGCCGTAGGTGCGCAGGAAGGCGACCACGGAGTCGGCGAAGGTGGCGATGCCGGCGGTGTTGACGGTGTTGCTGCCGGTGGTGGTCATCCGGTAGAAGCCGCCGGCGTCGACCCGGTCGCCGTTGTCGTCGAAGTAGCCGCCGGTCTCGGCCCAGCCGCCGACGCTGATCAGCGTACGGACGTTCGGGTTCTGCTTCTTGTACTTGTTGAGCAGGTTGAAGTGCCCGGTGTAGGCGTACTGCGGATCCATCTCGGCGCCGGCGACGCCCGGCCAGGTCATGTTGGTGGCCGGGTTGTCCGCCGCCGTCGGGTTGCCGACCGAGATCTTGTTGGCCGCGTCGACGTGGGCGAAGGCGTAGTTGATGTGGGTGACCTTGCCCCAGGGGATCTGGTTGGCCAGGTACGCCGGCGAGCCGTTGCGTCCGGTGCGCCAACTGGTGAAGTAGCCGATGATGCGCCGGGAATGGTCGGCGCCCAGCTTCTCCCGGCCGTCGGTGTCGTAGACGGTGCAGTACGGCACCGCCACGCCTGGCGTCCGGTACAGCCCGTCCGGCCGGCACGCCTCGTCCTGCCCGACGGAGGAATGTGCGGCGGGGGCCACGGTCAGCGCCGTCGCCACGGCCAGCAGACCGACCGCACCGCCGACGAGGAGCTTGCTCAACCGCTTCCGCAACGCGTCCACCTCCAACTCTAAAGAAACTTTACTATTTACGGTCCTGAATATATACCTGCCCGGTGCCCCTCGACGCAAGGGCGCGGCACGGCCGTACGGTCGTTCGTGGGCAGGGCGCGGATGGCCGGATGTGCGGTGCGGCCGTCCTTGTGGCCCTCGGCAGGGGGTGACCAGACTTCTGGTGTGGAGATCCTCCGGACCCGCGAGGTGGTCGTGGTGGTGCACGACGGCGTCGTGCTGCTCGACGTGGCAGGGCCCGTGCAGGTGCTGCACGGCAGCGGCGCTACCGGGTCCGACTGGCCTCGGTGGACGGTCGAGCGGCGCGGCTGCTCGACGGCCGCCGGGCCACCACCCACTGGGCGGCCTGCGCCGACCTCGCGGCGCGGTTCCCCGCGGTCCGGGTCCGGCCCGACGCCCTCTACGTGCGGGACGGGCCGCTGTTCACCCCGGCCGGCGTGACTGCGGGCATCGACCTGACGTTGACGCTGGTCGAGAACGACCACGGCCCCGAGCGCGCCCGCACCACCGCGAAGTACCTGGTGGTTCTCCTGCACCGCCCCGGGGGCCAATCCCAGTTCACCGTGCGGGGCAGCGCCACGGCCGCCCCCGGCAGCGCCCTGCGCCGCGTCCTGGACGTCGTCGCCGCCGACCCGGCCGCCCCGCACACGCTCGCCACGATGGCGGCGCACGCGTCGCTCAGCGAACGGCACCTCACCCGCCTGTTCCGCCGCACGGTCGGGACCACCCCCACCCGGTACGGCGAGCAGGTCCGGGTGGAGGCGGCGAAGACCCTGCTCGAGGCGACCCACGACGGCGTGGACCGCATCGCCCGCGTCTGCGGCTTCGGCTTGGACGACACCATGCGCCGCGCCTTCCTGCGCGGCGTCGGCACCACCCCGGCCGAGTACCGCCAGCGCTTCCGCTCGGCACACCCCACCCCTGAGAGACGAGGTACCCCGGCCTCTTCCTTCTCCCGGCGCACCGCCCTCGGCACGGGCCTGGCCGTCGGCGTCGGCGTACTCACCGGGCTGGTGGCCGCCACCCCGGCCGCTGCGCACGACCAACCGGACGCCGACCTGTCCTTCCCGTCCACCCGGCTGGCCCGCGAGGCGATCCGGCTGATCGAGGAGGCGCAGGAGGCGTACCTGCGCAACCACAGCCTGCGCAGCTTCCTCTTCGCCCGCGACTCGACGGCCGTCGGATCAGCCGGCGGAGTGGGCGTGGCGGGTGGCGCGCTCGGCCAGCCACAGCCACCGGCGCTGCACCTCGCCAGCGGTGGCGGCGACCATCGCCAGTGCGTCCCCGCGCACCGCGGCGAGGGCGTCCGCCGTGGCCGCGCCGTCGTCGAGCACGGCCGCCGCGTCGCGGAACGCCTCGGCCTCGGCCGCGCCGCCGAAGCGGGGAACGACCTCGTCGCGCCAGAAGTCGGCCCAGGCCAGGTCGGGGTTCCAGGTGAAGCGGGCGTACGCCAGATAGCTGATCTCGTTGGTCGGGTGGTACGCCGACGCCTCGGCGAAGATCGTCAGCCCGCGCAGCCCAGCGTCGCCGGCCCGGATGCCCATGTCGGCGTACATGTCGGGCACCCAGGAGTGCCGCTGCCGGTTCCACTGGGAGCCGGCGTGGGTGCGCAGCACGTTGGTGGTGTGCGGAAGCTGCTCGACGTGCGCGGCGGTGAGCCGGTGCCGGTTGTCGTACCAGAAGCCCCGGTTGACGCAGTACTGGTAGGCCACGTCGTCGGGCAGCTCGGCCAGCGGCTTCTGCGCCTCCAGGTCGAAGATGTTGTCCCAGTAGACCTCGACCAGGTGCCGCAGCGGTACGCCCGCCGGGCCGGTGCGCCGAGCCGTCTCCAGCAGCGTCGGGTAGACCGAGCGCATCGCCTCGTACGACCAGGAGGTCCGCTCGCCGCCCGTGCGGGCCGCGCAGCGCTGGCAGGCGCAGCTGCCGTAGTCGCCGGTCTCGAAGTTGATGCCCCCGACGGGCAGGGTGTCCAGCAGCCAGTCGACGGCGTCGCGGTGCCAGGCGAGGTTGTCCGGCTGCGAGGGGCAGGCGGCCATCATGTACTCGCTGGCCGGGAAGTGCAGGTCGCCGAAGTCGTCGATGTCGAAGCCCACCTTCCTGGGCAGCTCGGCGGCCAGGTCGGGCCGCTGGCGCAGCCAGGTGGCGAGGTTGTAGCGGTGCCGGCCGTCGAAGTAGATGCCCCCGTAGGCGTTGACGCCGATGCCGGCGATGATGCGTACGCCCCGGGCGTTGGCGTACTCGCACAGCTCGCGGGCCGCCTCGACGCCGCCGTGGGCGTCGCGCAGCAGCCCGTAGACCACGATGCCGCCGATCCGCTCCCGGCTGCAGAAGTCGACCAGCCGGCGGTAGTCGGCGCCGAAGGCGTCGGCGCCCTTGGCGTACGGGTTGAGCGCGCCGATCTCCTGCTGGCCGAGCTGGCGCAGGTCCCAGTTGGTGGAGTGGTCCCAGGTCCAGAGTGTGCGCAGCGGCAGCCCGGGCGAGTCGGTCCGCACGCCCACGGGCAGACCGGCCGGCGTGGCCAGGGTGGTCAGCTCCCGGGCGGCGTAGATCAGGCCGGCGAAGGGGTCACCGGTGAGCCGGATGTCGCCCCGCTCGGGCACCTCGATGCGGTAGCCGCCCTCCGGCAGGGCCGGGTCGACGGTCAGGTCGACCGTCACCGCGTCGGGGCTCTCCCCCCACGCCTGGGTCAGCAGCTGGGCGGCGTACGGCGCGGACGCGGCGCCCCGCACCCGGATTCCGGTGATCTGACGGTACTGCGACATCATGACCTTCCATGGGGTGGCGGGATGGCGGCCAGGTAGTCGGCCACGTCGATGGCCGTCCACACCCCGTGCCGCCAGTAGGGATCCTCTTCGCAGAGGGCGCGGGCGGCGGTGGCGTCGGCGGCCCGCAGGACGAGGACGGAGGCGCCGAGGTCGGCCCGTGCCCCGGCGATCAGGGCGGTGCCGTCGGCGAGCAGGGCCTCGACGCGGGCGAGGTGCTCCTGCCGGTGGGGTTCGCGTCGGACGGCGGCGTCGGCGGCGAACGTGGCGGTGACCAGGAAGGTGGGTTCGAATCTCACACCCCACCGCCGATCTCGTCGAACAGCCGCTGCATCTCCACCCGGTAGACGGTCTGCGGCCGGCCCGCGCCGGTGCTGACGTGCACGCCGATCTCCTCGGCGTAGCCCGCGGCACGCAGGGAGTTGAGCAGCCGGCGTGCCGAGCGGACCTCCACCCCGTACGCGTCGGCCAGGCCCCGCGCGGTCACCTCGTTCGGGTCCGTCTGGCGCAGCGCCTCCAGCAGCCGGCGGGTGGACAGCGGCCCGAGCCGCAACTGCTCGGAGATGCGCAGCACCCCGGACGCGGTCTCGCGGAGCCGTTGCTTCACCGGGCTCTCGCGGCTGGAGTAGATCTCCCCGTCGGGGAAGACCACGTGGGTGTCGCCGCTGCCCCGGCCGAGTGCCAGGGCCTTGCGGGCGTTGTCCTCGGCGGCGGCGATGGTGGTGCCCGCGCCGAAGCCGACGGTGTGCTCGACGTCGACGCCGCGCAGGGCGAGCAGCGTCGCGTGCCCGGAGCGCTGCCGGGCGATGGCGCTCTCCACGGTGCCCCGCGTGGTGGTGATGAGCAGCGTACGGTCGTCGATCGTGCTCAGCCGGCCGCGCATCCGCTCGGCATGTTCCAGCAGGGCCTCGCGCAGCCGCAGCCGCTGCCGCTCCACCTGGTACGGGTCGTGCCCGCGGCCGGCCTGCTCGGCCACCTCGATCATCATCACCGCGATCTGGGTGGCCCGGGACTGCCGGATCTCGGCGGCGAGCCAGGCCCGGCGCAGGGCGTCGCGGACCGAGGCGCGCGTGTGCTCGACGCGCCAGACCGGCACCCCGCTCTCGCGCAGGTCGCGGTGGACCGCGCCGAGGCAGGTCAGGCACGCCTCGACGGCGCCCGAGGCGTACCGCTCGCGGTGGAAGGCGACGATCTCGTCGAGGCCGGAGAAGAGCAGCCCCGAGGAGTCGGCGATGGGCAGGATCTCGGTGGGCGGGGCCAGCTCGATGTCGTGGTAGGTCTCCCGGACGATGTCGGCCTCGATGGTGTCCACGCTGACCGTCGGCAGCCGCCCACCGCTGGCCAGCAGCATCCGCGACAGCGTGCGGTAGAGGTCGATGCCGGCGTGCGGCATGTAGTCGATCTCGGCGCGCAGCCCCCCGGCGGAGGCCGCGAAGGCGTGCGGGATGCGCCCGGTGAACAGCAGCACCTGGCACAGTTCGTCGAGTTCGCGGGCCAGCTCGGGGGCCTGCTCGGGTCGGGTGTAGGCGCGGACCGTGAGGTCCCCGGCCCGCCCCTCCCCGGCGGAGACCTCCTGCACGAGCCGGATCGAGTCCTCCGGTCCGATGATGCCGATCACCTTGTCGCCTCCACGTCGTCGCCGTCTCGGGTCGGCTGCTCAGCCGGTGTGGACGGTGCCCACGACACCGTCGCTGACCGGCGATGCCAGCAGGACCAGCGTGGACGCGACGTCCTCCGGCCGACCAAGGGCGGCCTCGATCTCCGCGACCCGCTCCCCGTCCGCGCCGTTGGTCCGCGCCTCGGCCAACGACCTACGCATCAGCGGCGTGTCGATGTCGCCGGGGCAGAGCGCGTGCACACGGATCCCCTGTGGACGGAGTTGTCGGGCCAGGGTGAGCGCCAGGCCGTGCAGCCCTCCCTTGCTCGCGCCGTAGGGTACCGACCCCGAGCCGTTCAGCACGCCCGCCTTGGACCCGACGAGCACGAGGACGCCGGACCGGCCGGTGAGGTGTCGTACGGCGTGCTTGGCGACGAGGAACGGCCCGGTCAGGTTGACGGCGAGCACCTGGGACCACAACTCGGCGGTGACCTCCCGCACGTCCAGGCCCTGCCCGCGCATGACGCCCGCCACGTGCAGCACGGCGTCGATGCCGCCGAGGTCGGTGGCGGCGCCGTCGACGGCGGCGGCGACCTCGGCCTCGACGGTCACGTCGACCCGCCGGGCGCAGGCGCTCGCACCGGCGGCGCGCGCCTGCTCGGCGGCGCTGGCCGCGCCGTCGCCGTCGGCGTCCAGCACGGCCACCGCCGCGCCGGCGGCGGCCGCGGCGCGGACGGTGGCGAGGCCGATGCCGGAGGCGCCGCCGACGACGACCACCCGCCGGCCGGCCAGCAGGCCGGCCGGCGGGATGTCGACGCTCACTGACGGACCGTCCGGCGCACCGCCGCCACCACGTCGGCGGCCTCGGGCACGACGGCGGCCTGGAGGGCGGGGGCGGCGGGCATCGGCACGTCCGGGGTGGCCACCCGGGCGACCGGGGCGCGCAGGTCGGCGAAGCACTCGGCGGCGGCCCGGGCGGCGATCTCCGCGCCGAACCCGCCGGTCAGGTTCGCCTCGTGGGCGACGACCAGGCGGCCCGTGCGCGCCACGGAGGCGGCGACGGTGTCGAAGTCGAGCGGGTTGAGCCAGCGCAGGTCGATCACCTCGGCCTCGATGCCGTCCTCGGCCAACTGGCCCGCCGCGTCGAGCGCGGCACCGACCATCCGGGACCAGGCGACCACGGTGACGTCGCCGCCCGGGCGGACCACACGGGCGCCGCCGACGGGTTCGACCGGGGCGTCGGTGCGGACGGGCCCGCGCGTCGGGTAGAGCATCCGCGCCTCGGCGACGACCACCGGATCGTCGCTGACCACGGCGGTGCGCAGCATCTGGTACGCGTCGTCGGGGGTGGCCGGCAGCGCGACGCGCAGGCCCGGGGTGTGTGCGAAGTACGCCTCCGGCGAGTGGGAGTGCTGGGCGCAGGCGCCGGGCGAGTAGCCCTGCTGCATCCGGATCACCAGCGGCGCCCTCCACCGGCCGTTGCTGGAGTAGTGGATGGTCGAGATCTGGTTGACGAACTGGTCCATCGCCACGAACGAGAAGTCGGCGTACATGATCTCGGCGATCGGGCGCAGGCCGGTCATCGCGGCGCCGAGGGCCATGCCGAGGAAGCCGGTCTCGGAGATGGGGGTGTCGAAGATGCGGGCGGAGCCGAACCGCTTGTGCAGCCCCTTGGTGGCGCCGAACGGCCCGCCCGGCAGGGCTACGTCCTCGCCGAAGTAGACGGTGTCGTCGCGGCTGTCCAGGGCCCAGGTGAGTGCGGCGTTGACGGCCTGGATGTAGCGCAGGGACTCAGACATGGACGTGCTCCTTGGCGGTCGCCGGGTCCGGGAACGGCACGGCGCGGGCGGTGGTGACGGCGGCCTCGACCTCCGCGGCCACCTCGGCGTCGATGGCGTCGAGCCGGGCGGCGAGCGCGGCGTCGGCGGCCTGCCGGATCCGGGCCAGGGGCTCGCGGGTGCGGGCGGCGGCGATCTCGCCGGCCGGCCGGTAGTGCTGCACGTCGCCGCTGTAGTGGCCGACCAGCCGCTCGGTCATCGCCTCCACGATGGAGGGACCGGCACCCTCGCGGGCCCGGGTGACGGCCTCGCCGACGGCCTCGGCCACGGCGTCGGTGTCGTTGCCGTCGACGACCCGGCCGGGAATGCCGTAGCCGGCGGCGCGCTCGGCGAGCTGGCGGACGCGGACCATGTCCTCGATCCGGGACATCTCGGAGTAGACGTTGTTCTCCACGACCAGCACCAGCGGCAGGTCCAGCACGGCGGCGAGGTTGATCGCCTCGTGCACGTTGCCCTGGTTCATCGCGCCGTCGCCGATGCTGACCAGCGAGACCGCGCCGCTGCCGGTGCGCTGCGCGGTGAGCGCGGCGCCGGCGGCGACCGGCACCCCGGCGCCCACGATGGAGTTCTCCCCCAGGAACCAGCGGCTCGGGTCCGACAGGTACGGCGAGGCGGCCCGGCCGCCGCAGAGGGCGGAGTCGCGCCCCATCATCTCGGCGAAGAGCCCGGTCAGGTCGACGCCCCGGGCGACCGCCCAGCCGTGGCCGCGGTAGGTGGCGGTCACGTGGTCGCCGTCGCGTAGCGCCCGGCAGGCGCCGACCGGGATCGCCTCCTGGCCGTTGCACAGGTGGATCGAGCCCGGGATCTCGCCGTCGTCCTTGAGGGCGGCCAGCCGCTCCTCGAACCGGCGGATCCGGGCCATGAGCCGATAGTCGTCCGGCAGCCCCATCACACCCCCAGTAGCAGTTAGAGCCTTATTGCGGCTCGTTCGTTCCGAAGCCTAGACCAGCCTCGCAAGGCTATGGAAGAGTGCAGTAGCAAGTTTCTGGCCGTTATTGGTCTCTAATTTGGGGGCAGGTATGGAGATCACCGCCGTCGAGTCGGTGGTGCTGGGCGACGCGCACTTCGTCCAGCTGCACACGTCGGACGGGCTGGTCGGCGTCGGCCAGTCCGCGTGCTGGGGCTACCCCGCCGCGGTGCACGCCGTGGTGGAGGCGTTCCGTCCCCACCTGCTCGGCGCCGACCCCCGCCGCATCGAGCACCACTGGCACCACCTCTACCGGATGGGCCCGTTCCGGGGCTCGGTGCTCTCCGCCGCCGTGGCCGCGGTGGACATCGCCCTGTGGGACCTGCTCGGCAAGCGGCTCGGGGTTCCCGTCTGGCAACTGCTGGGCGGGCGCGTACGCGAACGGATCCGCCTGCACCTGCTGCTGCCCGGCACCGGCGCCGACGCGCTGGCGGCGCAGGCGGCGGCGGCCGTGGCCGACGGCTTCACCGCGGTCAAGTTCGACCCGTTGCCGGCCGACTACGCCGACCTGTCGCTGGCCCGCCTGGTCACCTCCACCGAGGCCACCACGGCGGCGGTACGCGACACGGTCGGCCCCGACGTGGACCTGCTCGTCGAGCTGCACCGCAAGCTCACCCCCTTGCAGGCCGAAGCGGTCGTGCCCGCGCTGGCCCGGCACCTGCCGTTGCTGGTGGAGGACCCGATCCAGATCGACAGCGTCAGCAGCCAGGCCGACGTCGCCCGGCGGGCCCTCGGCGTGCCGATGGCCAACGGCGAACGGCTGCACACCATCTGGGAGTTCAAGGAGCTGCTCGCCCAGGGCGGGGCCCAGTACGTCCGCCCCGACCTGGGCCTCGCGGGCGGCATCAGTCACGCCCGCAAGATCGCCGCCCTGGCGGAGGCGCACCACGCCGCCGTGGTCAGCCACAACTGCCTCGGCCCGCTGCTGACGATGGCCTCGGTGCACCTCGACACCGCCATCCCCAACTTCGTGGTGCAGGAGTACTCCCCCCTCGACGACCAGCTGGCCGAGGGTCCGGCGCGGGCCTGCGTACGGCGCGAGGGCGGCTTCCTGCCGGTGCCCGAGGAGCCCGGGCTCGGCGTGACGCTCGACCTCACCGGCGCCGCGCCCCTGGACCTGACGGGCCGGCCCCTGCACCGCGTCCCGCTGCGCGCGGACGGCTCCGTCGCCTACGCGGTCTGAGCACACGCGACGGTCGCCTGGCGGCGTGCGCCGCCGGGCGACCGTCGTACGGGCCGGCCCGCTCACACCGGGGGCGGCCGGCCCGCGTGGTGGAAGACCGGGTACGCCCACAGCGGCTCGCCGTCGGCGTCGGCGATCTCGGCGAACAGGTGCGCCAGCGACCGCGTCCACCGCGCCTGCACGGCGGATGCCCCGGTGACCCGGCGCGCCCGCGGGTAGCCGTCGCGGGTGCGCAGCACGCAGATCAGCAGCAGCCCGTGCCGGTAGATGTGATAGTCGTAGACGCCCGCCTCGTCCAGCAACGCCGACATCTCCGGCCAGACCTCGGCGTGCCGGCGCGCGTACTCCCCCTCGGCCCCCGGCCGCAGCCGGTAGAGGTGGCACAGCTGCTCTCCCGGCCCCGCGGCCCCGGGATCGGCCGCCGGCCCGACCCCGCCGAGGCGGGCCGGGCCGGAGTCGGTGGGGACGGCGCCGGGGTCGGAGCCGGCCACCGGGCGGATCACTTGCCGGAGCCGGCGAGCGCACCGGAGACGAGCTGGCGCTGGAAGACCAGGTAGATGATCAGCACCGGCAGCAGGGCGACGATCAGGCCGGCGCTGACCAGCGGCACCGACACGTCGTACTGGCCGCTGAGCAGGCTGACGCCCACCATCAGGGTCTTGCTGTCCGAACCGCCCATGATGACCAGGGGCAGCAGCAGGTCGTTCCACATCCAGACGAAGTTGAAGATGGCCAGCGCCGCGAGTGCCGGCGCGGCGATCGGGGCCAGCAGGCGGAAGAGGATGGTGAAGTGGCCCGCGCCGTCGACCCGGGCCGCCTCGATCAGCTCGTCGGGCACCTGCTGGAAGTAGCCCGCCAGCTGGTAGGTGCCCAGCGGCAGCCCGAACGCCGCGTACGCCAGGATCAGTCCCTGGTACTCGCCGGACATGCCCAGGTCCAGCACGGTCTGGTAGAGCGGGTAGATGATCGCCTGACCGGGGATGGTCAGGGTGATGATGATCAGCAGGAAGACCACCTTGCCGCCGCGGAAGCGCAGCTTCGTCACCGCGTACGCGACCAGCAGCGCGGCGAGCACCGACAGCACCAGTCCGCCCACGGTGGTGATCAGCGAGTTGAGCAGCAGCCGGGGCATGTCCATCCGGCGGAACGCCTCGAGGTAGTTGTCGAGGGTGATCCCGCTCGGCAGGCCCAGCGGGTCCTGGGCGAAGCCCGTCTGCGTCTTCAGCGAGCTGACCACCGTGAACAGCAGCGGATAGACGGCCGCGACCGCGACGACGACCAGCGCGAACGTGAGCAGGTAGCGCCCGGCCCGGGCGAATTGGCGCTGGTTCATCGCGGCTTCCTGGTCCCCTCTGTGAACATGTGCCGCACGCTGAAGATGGAGAGCACGGCGACGAAGACGAACAGCGCGATGCCGATGGCGGAGCCGTAGCCCCGGTCCAGGAACTGGAAGGTGGTGAGGAAGACCAGGTACTCCGGCAGCATCGTGGCGTCGCCCGGCCCACCCTGGGTCAACGCGTAGATCAGCGGGAAGAGCCAGATCAGGACGCCGGAGGCGCACAGCACGCTCCAGTACGCCACGGTGGGTCGCAGCATCGGCACCACCACGGAGAGCAGTCGACGCCAGAACCCGGCGCCGTCGAGGTAGGCCGCCTCGAGCGTCTCCTCGGGGATCGTGGCCAGACCCGCCAGGTAGGTCATCACGCCCAGGCCGAAGAAGCTCCACAGGGCGACCGCGACCAGCGAGAACAGCGCGCTGTAACGGCCGTTGAGCCACTGGATCGCCAGCGGTTCGAGGCCGACCGTACGCAGCAGGGCGTTGAGCGGACCGTCCGGGGCGAGGATCTGCCGGAACATGATGCCGACGACGATCGGGGCGATGGTGTACGGGACGAAGTAGACGGCCCGGAAGAACTTCCAGCCCGGCGAGCGCTGGTGGATCAGCAGCGCCAGCACCAGCGGCAGCACGATCCACACCGGCAGGGTGGCCACCACCAGCAGGGCGTTGCGGAAGCTGGTGAGCACCATCGGGTCGTCGAGCATGCGGGTGTAGTTGTCGGCCCCGGCGAACGAGCTGCCACCGAACCCGCTGGACGACTCGGTGCTGGTGATCACGCCCCGGATCAGGGGCACCACCTTGAACATCACGGCCAGGACCAGCGCGGGCAGCACCAGCACGGCGCCCAGCCACCACTCGCGGGCACGGCCGGGGCGCGGGGGCCGCCGGGCGGATCGGGTCGGCTTGTCGGCGGCCACCGGCTCCGACACCGGCGCGGTGGAGATCGTCATCTGGCTTCCTTCTCCGGATGGCGGGGCGGGGCGTGTCCCGCCCCGCCCCGTACGGCTACTTGGCCTGCTTCTTGGTGGGGCTGCGCTCCAGCGCCTGCTGCATCTGCTCGGCCCACTTGTCGACGGTCAGCTGACCGAGGCTCACCTGCTGCCAGCCACGCGCCAGCGCGTCGGCCTCGGGCCCGGAGAGCATCACCCCGGCGTGCAGGGTCGGCTCGGCCACCAGCTCCTGGATCTTCTGGAAGGCCGGTGAGGTGGGCAGCAGCGCCTTGTCGACGTTCTTGTTCAGCGGCTGGCCCTTGGCGTGCTTCACCCACAGCTCGCCGTTCTCCTTGCCGGCGAGCCAGGTGATGAACTCCAGCCCGGCGTCCTTCTTCTCGCTCCACTTCGTCACGCCGTAGACGGCGCCCTCGATGCCGGAGAACTTCTGCGCCAGCGGGGCGTCCGGGTCGGCGGCCGGCCAGCGGGTCACGCCGAGCTTGTCGTCGCCGAGGGCCTTGCCGAACGCCTCCCAGTTCACCGCGTCCGAGATGATCGTCCCGGCGAACGCGGCGTCGCCGCGCTGGAAGATGTCCGCGCCGTCGGGGAGCATCGTGATCGACGGGGCGTTGCTGTTCGCCCAGCCCTTGGTGGTGATCTCGGCGAGCTTGCCCAGCACCGCGACCAGCTTCGGGTCCTTCCACGACAGGGTGCCGGCCAGCAGGCCGCGGATGTCGTCCTCGCTCAGGTAGCTGCGGGCGATCTCGGGGAAGTCCCAGTAGGCGGGGAAGGTCCCCGACAGCCCGAGGGCCAGGCAGGTCTTGCCGGCCTTCTTCACCGCGTCGCAGGCGGCGCTGAACTCGGTCCAGGTCGCCGGCGGCTTCTCCGGGTCGAGCCCCGCGGCGGTCAGGATGCTCTTGTTGTAGTAGAGGACGTTGCCCTGGTACGAGAAGGGCACGCCGTAACAGGGCTTGGCCGTGTCGAAGCCCTCGCAGGCGCCGCTGTAGGTGACGAGGTCCTTGTTGATCTCGGCCGCCTTGTCGCCCAGCGGCTCGTACGCGCCGCGCCGGTCGAACAGCTCCAGGCCGGCGTTGTTGGCCATCACGTCCGGGCCCGACTGGGAGGTGATGTAGGGGCCCTGCACCTCGGGGTACTTGTCGAAGGGCACCGACTGCATGTCCAGCTTGATGTCCGGGTGGGTGGCCTCGAAGCTGGTCTTGACCTGCTTCCAGTACTCGGTGCCGCCCGGCTCCCAGGTCAGCACCTTGAGGGTGACCGGTCCGGATGAGGCGTCGTCACCTCCGCAACCGGTCAGCAACGCGGCGGCGGCCATGCCGGCGGCGACGATGCCGGCGGCCAATCTACGTCGAGTCATCGGCAGAAGCTCCTGTCAGCGAGGGGGATGGGGGAACTCGGCGGGGGGCGCCGTCGGCGGCGGCGCTGTCGGCGACGGCGGCGGCGATCTGCACCACGTGCAGCCCGTCGGCGAGGGGGACGACCGGCGTGGGCTCGCTGCCGTCCAGCCGGCGCAGGAAGTGCCGGATCTCGGCAGCGAGCGCGCCACCGCCGTCGGCCGGGGAGAGCAGCCAGTCCGGCGCCTCGGTCCGCTCGGCCTGCACGAGCAGGGCGGGGTGGGCGAGGTCGACATGGCCGATGCCGTCGGTGCCGTACACCTCGACCAGGTCGGCGGTGTGGTTGGGCGTGTCCTCGGGCAGGAGGTAGCTGTTGCGGACCGACGACACGACGCCGTTGGCGTGTCGAAGCTCCGCCCACACCAGCACCGGCGTCGCCGATCCCGGGCGGGTCCGGGCCGCCGCGCGCACCTGCACCACCGGCGACTGCGCGTACCACAGCGCCAGGTCGATGTCGTGCACGGCGGTCAGCAGGGCGGGATGCTCCCCGGGGAAGAGCCGGGTCAGGGTGCGGGGGCGGTCCCGGCGGGAGGAGACCGCCAGCACCTGACCCAGCCGGCCGGCGCGCACGGCGTCGTGCAGCGCCCGGTGAGCCGGGCTGTAGCGCAGGATGTGCCCCGGCTGGCAGAGCACCCCGTACGCCTCGGCGGCGGCGACGATGGCGGCGGCGTCCGCGACGGTCGCGGCCAGCGGCTTCTCGACCAGGACGGGCACCCCGGCGGTGATCAGGTCGACGGCGACGGCGCGGTGGGCGGAGCCTGGCACGCACACGGAGGCGGCGTCCGGCGCGCCCGCGTCGAGCAGCTCGGCGACGGTGGCGAAGGTGCGCGGGACGTCGTGGCGGGCGGCGACCCGGTGCCGGGTGGCCGCGTCGGGATCGACCAGCGCGTCGACCCGGATCCCCAGCGCCTGGTAGGCGGCGACGTGCCGCAGGCCGAACGCGCCGCCGCCGATCACCGCCACCCGCGGCCCGTGGCTCATGCGTCCACCGCCCCGGCCGGCGCCGGCACGGCGTCGGCGACGTCGGCGCGCAGTCGGCCGTCGAGGACCGCCCGCGTGAGCCGCTCCAGTGCGGCCACCCCCGTCACGAGGCACCGCTCGTCGACGTCGAACGCGCCGGAGTGCAGCGGAGCGCCGCCGCGCTCGCCGGTGACGCCCAGCTTGACGTAGAGGCTCGGGCCGAGCGCGCCGAGCAACGCGAAGTCGTCGGTGGTCAGCGGCGGTACGGGCAGGTCGACGACGTCGACGATGCCGGGCAGTTCGGCGTGCGCCAGGGCGACCAGCTCGGCGGCGTTGCGTACCGGGGGCATCTCGTTGGCCCAGGTGAAGCGGACCCCGAGGTCGAGCGCGGCGGCCTGCTGGCGGGTGACGCGTTCGATCACCGCCTTGAGTCGCTCCCGCACGGCCGGGTCGTGGGTGCGCAGGGTCCCGGTCGCCTCGGCGCTGTCGGCGACCTGGCTCTGGCTCGCCCCGCCGGAGATGGTGCCGATGTTGAAGGCGACCAGCTCCTCGGGGTTACGGGCCCGGGCGACGGCGGCGTGCAGGGTGGTGACCATGGCGGTGAGGCCGAGGATGGCGTCGCGCCCCAACGCCGGGGTCGCGGCGTGCGCGGCCAGCCCGAGCACCTCGACGCGGAACGCGTCCTTCGCGGCCATCGCGGTGCTCCGGTCGACGCCGAGCGAGCCCGCCGGCAGGTCGGGCCAGCAGTGCAGGCCGAGCACGGCGGCGTACCGGCGGTCGCGGAACGCCTCGTGGGCGAGCACCGCGGCGGCGCCGGAGTCCGCGCCGAACGGGATCTCCTCGGCGGGCTGGAACAGCAGGGTCACCGAGCCGCGGGCCGGCGGGTCGGCCGCGAGCCGGGCGGCGACTCCGTACGCGACGGTCATGTGCACGTCGTGTCCGCAGGCGTGGCAGACGCCGGGGTTGCGGGAGGCGTACGGCTGCTGCTTGGCATCCTGAACGGGATAGGCGTCCATATCGGCCCGAAGGAGAACGTCGGGTCCGGATGCGGCTCCATCGATCTCCAGGGCCAGGCCTGTCCCGGCGATTCCGGTCCGGATCCGGCCCAGCGGCCGCAGCAGCCCCTCGAGGGTAGCGGCCGTCCGCCTCTCGGTGAACCGCAGCTCAGGGTGTTGATGTAGCTGGCGCCGCAGCCGGACCAGTCCATCAACGTTGTCGCCTTCCAGCGTCACGCGGTTCACCCCTTGCTCGCGCCCTAGAATCCGGACCTAATTGAGACAAGAACCTAAGTCAGGGGTGCCGCCGCGTCAATGGCCTGCGGAAATTTGGGTTAGGGTCCGACCATGCGACGCGCCGACGCCCACCTGCACCTGTTCGCCGACGGCTACCCCGGCCGCTACGGCCACTCCCCCGCCGGCGGCGACGAACTGGCCGTCTACCAGGCAGTACGCCGCGAGCACGGCATCGAACGGGCACTGGTGGTCGGCTACGAGGGCGAGCCTCGCTTCGCCGGCAACAACGCCCACGTCGCCCGCCTGGCCGCCGCGCACGACTGGATCGCCCCGATCGCCTACGTCCCACCAGGCGGACCGGCGCGGGCGGGCGAGATCGCCCGGCGGCTGTCCCGCGACTTCGTCGGCGTCGCCGCGTACCTGCCGGACGAGGCGGCGGCCGAGGCGCTCACCGCCTGGGCGACGCGCGAAGCGCCGGCACTGAACCAGGCCGGTGCGGTGGTCAGCCTCAACGCCACGCCCACGGCGACCGCGGGGCTCGGCCCGGCCCTGGCCGCCCTGGACGGCTGCACGGTGCTGTTCAGCCACCTCGGCCTGCCCGGGGAACGGGCCGAGGTGCCGACCCGCGAGACGGCGGAGGCCGTCCTCGCCCCCCTGGCGCGGCTGGCCCGGCTACCCCACGTCGGGGTCAAGGTCTCCGGCCTGTACGCGGTCAGCCGCCCCGCGCACGCCTACCCGCACCACGCGGCCCGGCCCTTCGTCGACCTGCTGCTCGACCGCTTCGGCCCACGCCGGCTGTACTGGGGCTCCGACTTCTCCCCCAGCCTCGACCACGTCTCCTTCGCCCAGGCGGCGGACCCGATCGGCCTGGACGGGCTTTCGGTCGGGGAGCGCGACGCCGTCCTCGGCGGCAACCTCCTGCGCGCCCTCGACCGCCAGGCCGCCGCGACGGGGCGGCAGCCGTCGGCGTCCACACCACAGGAGGGCCGGCTACCCTCGCCGTCGTGACCCACGAGAACGAGATCACCGAGCCGGTCGACCTGTGTCTCGCGGGTGGGCGGCTGAATCCCGCCGCCGTGGGCTGGAGCCGCCGCCCGCTGCACCGGGCGAACCTGCGCGGCTGGGGCCGCAACAAGCGCTGGGAGTACTGGGGAGTCGTCACGCCGACCCACGTCGTCGGCCTGGTCGCCTCGTCGCTTGACTACGCGGGGGTGCACAGCCTCTACGTGCTCGACCGCACGACGAAGGTCGAGATCGACAGGGGCGCGGTGGTCCCCCTCGCCCGTGGCACGACCTTCCCGCCGGTCAGCGGGGCGGGCGCCGTACGGGCCCGCGGCGGTGGGCTCTCGATCGACATCGACCAGGAGGCGGCGGGCACCACGATCCGCGCCAGCGCCCCCGGCCTGGAGGTCGACCTCGTGGTGCCGCTGCCGGCGGGGCACGAGTCGCTCGGCGTGGTGGTGCCCTGGAGCACCCGCCGGTTCCAGTACACGGTCAAGGACCTCGGCCGACCGGTACGCGGCACGCTGCGGGTCGACGGGGTGCGGCACGCGGTCGCCGAGGCGGACTCCTTCGCCGTCCTCGACCACGGCCGCGGCAGGTGGCCGTACGCCGTCCGCTGGAACTGGGCCGCCGGCAGCGGCCCGGGCCGGGCGATCCAGCTCGGCGGCAGGTGGACCGACGGCACCGGCTCGACCGAGAACGGCGTCTTCGTCGACGGCCGGCTGCACAAGATCGGCGACGAGCTGCGCTGGGCGTACGACCGCGCCGACTGGCTGCGGCCGTGGCGGATCGACGGCGAACGGGTGGCGGTGCGGTTCCACCCGTTCCACGAGAAGGTCTCCCGGACGAACTTCGGGGTGCTCGCCAACGAGACGCACCAGTGCTTCGGGCACTTCACGGGCTGGGCGGCGGCCGACGACGGCGAGCGGATCGACCTGGACGGCCTGGTCGGCTGGGCCGAGGAGGCACGCAACCGCTGGTAGCGGCACACGGCGACGCCGAGGTGTCGGCCCTGGCGGCGGGCGCCGGGGCGGTGACGCCGCCGGTCGCCGGGGCGGCGCCGGACGGCCTAGGGTGGGCGGCATGGCAAGCCCCGGCCCCTCCGCCGACGCCTCGGCGACCCGCAACCCGCTGACCCTGCTCACGGTGGACGAACTCCGGCAGCGCACCAGCGTGAAGTGGCGCATGTACCCGCCGGACGTGCTCCCGCTGTGGGTCGCGGAGATGGACGTGCCCCTCGCGCCCCCGGTGGCCGACGCCCTGCGCCGCGCGGTCGACCTCGGCGACACCGGTTACGCGTACGGCACGGCGTACGCCGAGGCGCTCGGCGACTTCGCCGCCCGGCGCTGGGGGTGGCACGACTTCCGCGTCGAGCGCACCACGCTCGTGCCCGACGTGATGATGGGCGTCGTCGAGGTGCTGCGACTCGTCACCGATCCCGGCGACGCGGTCGTGCTCTGCTCCCCCGTCTACCCGCCCTTCTACGCCTTCGTCACCCACGCCGACCGGCAGGTGATCGAGGCCCCGCTCGGGCCCGACCGGCGCATGGACCCCGCAGCCCTCGACGAGGCCTTCCGCCGGGCGCGCTCGCGCGGTCGCCGGCCGGCGTTCCTGCTGTGCAACCCGCACAACCCGACCGGCGTCGTGCACCGGCGCGACGAGCTGGAGACCGTCGCCGAACTGGCCGACCGGCACGGCGTACGGGTGGTCTCCGACGAGATCCACGCTCCCCTGGTGCTGCCGGGGACGCACTTCACCCCCTACCTGACGGTGGCCGGCGCCGAGGACGCGTTCGCGCTGACCTCCGCCTCGAAGGCGTGGAACCTCGCCGGGCTCAAGGCCGCGCTCGCCATCGCCGGGCCACGGGCCGTCGCCGACCTGCGCCGCATGCCGGAGGAGGTCAGCCACGGTCCGAGCCACCTCGGGGTCGTCGCGCACACCGCCGCGTTCCGCGCCGGCGGGCCGTGGCTCGATCTCCTGCTCGACGGTCTCGACGGCAACCGCACGCTGCTCGCGACGCTGCTGGCGAAGCACCTTCCGTCCGTCGCGCACCGCCGCCCCGAGGGCACCTACCTCGCCTGGCTGGACTGCACCGCGCTGGGCATCACCACGGAGCAGCCGGACGGGCCCGGCGTGGTCAGCGACGTCGCCGGGCCGGCGAGGATGTTCCTCGACCGGGCGCGGGTCGCCCTCAGCTCCGGGCACGTCTTCGGCACCGGCGGGGCGGGCTTCGTACGACTGAACTTCGCCACCTCGCCGGCCGTCCTCACCGAGGCCGTCACCCGCATGGGTCAGGCCGTCGAGGCGCACCGGTCGGCCCCCTGACCCGCTCCCCCGCGATGCTGCCGGTCGCGCCGACCCACCGCCAGGATCGTGCTTGTCGCCGCCCGAGGTCGACCTCGGCGCCGGACGGGTCGCCGCGCGTTCAGGCGTCGTCGGGCCCGCCGGACCGGTCGTCCCGCGCCGGCTGGTCGACCAGCCGCTGGTAGCGCCGCACCGCGAGCAGGACCGTCAGCTGACCCAGCGCGCTGACGGCGGCGGCGAACTGGTCGAGGTAGAACACCAGCAGGTTCACCACGCTCAGGGAGGTGAGCAGGCCGGCCTGGGCGATCTCGACGGCCCGGCGCGCCACTCCGCGCAGCAGCAGCCCGGCGGCCACGATGAGTGCGGCACCCACGCAGACGTCCAGCAGCGCCCGGACGAGCAGGAGCAGCACCCCGCGGCGGTCCTGGATGTCGACGCGGGCGTACTCGTTGGCGGTGGTGAGCACCCCACCGGTGGTGCCGTCGCGCAGGTCGACGGCCACCGCGACGATCGTGGTGAGGTCGCTGAGGGCGGCGACGCCCAGCAGCCCGAGTGCCACGACCAGCCCGACGCGCAGCCGGACCGGGGTCAGCGAACGCGCCAGCCACGCCCGTACGGCCACCGCCGCCCGGAAGATCCACCCCGACCGGTGCTCGTACGGCGGCAGCGTCCCGGGCCGGCTCAGCTCCAGCAACGCGACGGCCAGCGGCCGCAGGTGGTCGCCGTCCGGACCCGCGGCGGCCAGATCGAGCCGTCGCCGCAGCTGCGCCCGGTCGCGTTCGCCGAGTCTGCCGTCGACCGCCTCGCCGAGCAGTTCCAGCGCGGCGTGCAGCTGCGCCCGCCTGCCCTCGACGCGCGTGCTGCGGGCGCGCACGTACAGCCACACGGAGATGAGGAAGGCCGCGTAGGCGATGGGCGCGGCGGCGGGGAAGAAGTAGTCGTTGTCGGCGGTGATGAACTTGCCGACCTCGTCGATGAAGAGCCCCGCACCGACCCCGGCCAGCAGCGCCGCCCAGAGCAGCGCCGCCCGGTCGACCACGAGCAGCGGAACGAGCGAGGCGACGAACAACGACAGGCCGCCCCACAGGGCGTGCGAGATGTGCAACGTGTCGCCGCCGACCTGCGGATAGCCGGTCAGCGCCAGGAACGCGCGGGTGCCGAGGACCGCACCGCCGAAGCCGACCAGCATCACCAGCATGTACCGGTCGGCGTCCAGCCTCGCCACCGGTCGCCGGGACGGCCGACGGCGACGCTGCCGGTGCGACGGGAAGCTCATGGGGACAGCAAACACCGGGCGACCACGTACCGGCGGCGCCTCCGCCGAACGCGAACTCCGGGCGGCCGTTATAACAGTTCTTATATATTTCCGGTACAGTGCCGGGGTGGCAGACGGTGAAGGACACGACAACCCCGATCTCCTCGACAGTCACTGGCGTCCGCTGTGGCAGATGTTGAACGCGATGGATCAGGACATCGCGCAGCTGTACGACCAGGCCGGCATCACCGGGCTGCGCAACCGTTTCGTGGGCCCCCTGATCCAGTTGGGCCGGCACGGATCGATGACGATCCAGGAGTTGGCGACCGCCGTCGAGGTGACCCACTCGGCGATGAGCCAGACCGCCGCCGCGATGCGCGCCGCCGGTTTCGTCGACAGCGCGGAGGGCAGCGACGGCCGGACCCGGCGCATCCGGCTCAGTGCGCGGGGACGCGAACTCCTGCCACTCCTCCAGGCGGAGTGGCGGGCGACCGAGGCGACGGTGCGGGATCTGGAGGCGGAGATCCCGTACCCGCTCACCCAGGTGGTCAAGGACATCAACGCCGCTCTCGCCAGGCGCTCCTTCCGGCAGCGGCTCGACGACAACCTGACCCGGGCCCTCAAGGAAGACCCCTGATGGGTCTCCTCGGCGCACTGGTCGACATCCGTCCGCTGCGCGGGCACCCCACCTTCCGCCGTTTGTGGCTGGGCACCACCGCGTCCGGCTTCGGCAGCCAACTGGGCGGCTTCGCCGCCACCTTCTACGTCTGGGACCGCACCCACGACCCCCTGATGGTCGGGCTCCTCGGGCTGTTCACCGCCGTCCCGCTCATCGCGGTCGCGCTGCTCGGCAGCGCCTTCGTCGACCACGTCGACCGGCGTCGGCTGGCCATGACCACCACCTGCGGCCTGATCGTGACCAGTCTGCTCATGACCGGGATCGCCCTGTGGCCCGGCGACGGGGTGTGGGCCATGTTCGGCCTGGTCGCCGTCGCATCGAGCCTCTCCGCGCTGGGCGGGCCCGCCCGGCGGTCCTTCATCCCGCAGCTGCTGCCCCCCGAGCGTCTCGCGGCGGGACTGGCCCTCAACCACCTGTCCTTCCAGGTCGCGGTGCTGCTCGGCCCGGCGATCGCGGGAGTCCTCACCGCACGGTGGGGCACCACCGTCTGCTTCGCCGTCGACGCCGTCACGTTCGTCGCCGCGCTGATCGGGCTCGCGGGGCTGCCCGAGTCGAACGCACCCACGGGCGCCGGGCGAGCCGGCGCCGCCGCGGTCCGGGAAGGCATCGGCTTCGCCGTCCGCACCCCGGCCGTACGGGGCGCCTTCCTCGTGGACCTGACCGCGACGGTGCTGGCCATGCCGGTGGCCCTGTTCCCGGTCATCAACCAGGAGAGGTTCGGCGGATCCCCGCAGATCCTCGGACTGCTCACCTCGGCGCTCGCCGTCGGCGGCGTACTCGCCTCCGCGCTGTCGGGGCTGATCACCCGACGCAACCGCCCCGGCCTCGTACTCCTGGCCTGCGCCGCCGCCTGGGGCACAGCGCTGGCCGGAGTCGGCCTGAGCAGCCAACTGCCCGTCGTGCTCGCCCTGATCGCCCTCGCCGGCGCCGCCGACACCTGGTCCGTCGTGTCACGTGGCACCATCGTGCAGTCGTCGACGCCGGACACCCACCGCGGACGGGTCGCCTCCCTCGAACACATCGTCGGCGCCGCCGGGCCGCACCTCGGTGGCCTCCGTGCGGGACTGGTCGCGACAGGGGCCTCCGGCGGCACCGCTCTGCTCGTGGGCGGGCTCACCTGCCTCGCCGGAGTGGGGCTGGTCTCCGCGCTCGTTCCCCAACTCCGCCGCTTCACGATCACCCGACAGGCTCCGGCCCGAGCCGAGGCCCACGTGTGAAGCCGCGCAAGACGGCGTCGGGGTCGCCACCCCGGCCTCAGCGCCCGGCGCCGACCCGCCTCAGCGCCGGGGGCCGCCCGGCCGGTCCCGGCCGGTCCCGGGAGCCCGGTGACCGATGCGCGGAGCCCGTACCACCGTGGCGCTGCCCGCACCGGAGCGGAAGTCCCGCGCCGCGCCGGCAACCATCTCGTCGGGGTCGCGGCCGAGCGCCTGCCGGATGTGCGGCGGAACCAACTCCGACGTCGCCATCGCCATCCGCACCTGTACCGAACGGTCGTCGACCAGGCGTCGCAGGTCCGCCTCGTCCAGCTCGACGGCGAGCACCAGCGCGACCCGGACGTCCACCACGGGGTCCTGGGCGAGCGCGCTGCGCTGGGCGGCGGTGGTCCGCGGGTTGCGGGCCAGCCCCTTGCGTACGCGCGCGGTGCGGTCGGCCATCAGCACGGTGATCACGTCGGGGTCGTGGGTGTGGGTGGCGAGCCTCTCCCGTACCTCGGGTGAGACGTCGTCGGCCAGCCGCGCGGCCAGCTCGTGCTCCAGTTCGCGCGTCTCCGCGAGGAGACCGCGAAGCTCCTTGTCGGGAGCCTCCGCCATCACCCGGCGAATCGACTCGTTGCAGGCCGGGTTACCGGCGACCGCCCAGCGGACCCACCGGTCGGCGTCCTTGACGAGCAGCATGAGGTTGCCGATCGAGGTCGAGGGATTCCTCGCCACCGCCTCCCGGACATGACGGTCACGGTCCCGGGCCAGCGGTCGCAGTGCCTGCGCGGGCGCGTCGGCGCGGCTCGCCACCGCCTTGCGGACCACGGCCGACGGATCGGACGCCAGGTCGATGAGGGTCATCTGTGGCGTCGCGGGGTCCTGCGCGACGGCGAGCCGCGCGTCGACGCTGCCATCCGCCGCATCGTCCCCGGCGGCACCTGACCCACTGTGACGGTCGGTTCCGCCGGTGTCCTGCTGTCTGCCCATGGGCGGAATCATGTCACGGGCCGACAGGGTCACCGCGTCACGCGCACGGTTTCCGCCCGCAGACATCGATCACCTTGCCGGTGAGCAGGAAGACCGCCTTCTGTCGCTGGGCCGCGGCCTGGGCGCGCGGGAACTCGTGCGAGTCGTCGCCGTACTCCGGCCCGGCCGGGGCGAGGTTCGTCGGCGGTGGCGCGTACGCCGCGCCGCTGTTCCAGACCACCATCGCCGAGCCGACGTGCGGGTATCTGCGGATCGGCGCGATCCCCCAGTACGGCCGCACGTCCGGTGACCAGCCGTCGGCGAGCGCGGGGGTGTGCAGGCGGGTGCCGATGGTGCGCGCCTGGACCTCCGCCGCGACCGTGGAGACCTGCTGGTCGCCGAAGGCCACGTGCATCAGCACCTGGTGCGCCGGGGTGCCCGGCAACGGCCGGTCGGTCATGTGCTGGGCGTACCCGTTGGCCTCCGAGCGGTCCCACAACATCTGCAACAGCGCGAGGATCAGCTGCTGGTCGACCTTGTCCGGGTAGTGGCCATCCATGATCGCCTGGAACGGGGTGAAGGCCACGCTGCGTTGCAGCAGCGTGGAGTAGTTCATTCCCGGCACGCCGAGCACCGACCGGGTCCAGTCCTGGGCGATGGCGGTGAGCGCGCCGCCGTTGATGCCGCCCTGGCTGTTGCCGTCGTAGTGCAGGCCGCCGGCCACGTCGATCAACGGCCGTCCGGTGGCGTCCCGGAACGCCGGGTGGGCGGCGAACCCGCCCGGGTGGATCATCGTCCGGCCCAGGAAGAGGAAGTTCAGGTAGCTCTGCTGCAACCGGTCGACCACCGCGGGGAAGGCGCTGAGGTCGGTGAAGGCGCCGGCCACGTAGGGGACGTCGGCGGCGGCCATGCCGATCCAGCTGGTCGCGCAGAACGTGAAGTCGTACGTGTGCGACATCGTCCTGACGTTGCCGGCGTTGATCTCGGTCGGTCTGCCGAGCAGGCCGTGGCCGTAGAGCGAGAGGTGCGCCGGCCTCGCGGCGGAGGCGCTGCGCGGGATGTTGCAGACGAAGTCCGCCGCCACCGTCGTGCCGGACGGTGTGGGCAGGGCGTTCGGCGTCGGTGGCGTCCCACCGCCGCCGGCCGGCCCGTAGTGCAGCCGGGAGCCGGGCCCGCCGTCGCCGGTCAGATAGGACGGTACGCCGATGGTGCCGGTCACCTGTCGGGCGATCAGCGGCTCCTGCTCCGGCGGGTAGTCGGTGACCTGGGTGACCGTGAACGACGGTGCGGCGCGGCGCAGGGAGGCGAACGCGCCGTCGCGGATCGCCAGCATCCGCCCGGTCAGACCGTGTCGGCTGGCCACCGTGAAGTCCCAGGCCAGGTAGAGGCTGTGCCGCTTGACGCCGGCCCGGGCCAGATCGGCGAGGATCCGCTTCATCTGCGGGGCGCGACGGTCCCGGCGGTCGAGGCCGGCGCCGGTCACGTACGCCGTGAATCCCTCCGGTGCCGGGATCAGCGCACCGGTGCCGTCGCGCAGGCCGCGCAGGCCGACGACGTAGCGGGTGCCCTCGGTCAGCGCCACCGCCGGCCGGATGATCAGCACCTGCCGCTCGGGCTGGCCGGCCGCGTGCGCGTCCAGCTCGGCCCAGTACGGCGTACGCCTGCCGGTGCGGGCGTCGAGCAGCACGACCGGCGCGTCCGGCGCCAGCGAGCGACCGATGTCGGTGACCGGCGCGATGCCGCTCGCCGCAGCGTCGAGGCCGGGTACGCGCACCAGGATCGGCGAGCCGGGACTGAACCCGTCCTGCCGGTTCCACTCCGTCGGGTCGATCGGGTTTCCCCGCGCGTTGGCGGGCATGACGGAGGCCGCGAACCGCACCCGCTTGCCGGTCGGGCTGCTCCGGTCCGGCACGGTGAAGTAGTCGTTCGGGAACGGCAGTAGGCAGGCCGTCGGGTCGATCGGGTCGCAGCCCTGGGGCCCGGCAGGTGTGGGAGACGCGGGTGGCGCCGCGGCGGCGGCCGCGCCGAGCAGGACGGCTCCTGCGGTCACCAGCACGGACACGGCGAGACGGAGCCGTCTGGGTGTGGTCACGCGCATCTCCTTCGACACCGGACCCTGGTCCGATGCAGGGGCCGACGATGGTGGGTGGAGCGTGCTGTCCTTCCTACGCCCGTGAATGGGTCTCGGCAAGAGGGTCGGCGCGGCCGACGGATCCGCATGCAGCCGGCCGCACGCCAACCGTCCGACCTGGAGATCCCGCCGGGTGTCCGGTCTCCGGGCCTGGTGAGGGCGTCGACAGCGCGAGCATCGCCGCGGGCTCCGTGCCCGGCGTGGGGTCGAAGGTGCGCTCGGCCTTCACGCGCGCCGCGGCGGGGTCGTCGCCGAGGATCCCTGCGCCGGCGGCGGCGAACTCCGCGACGGCAGCGCGGTCGGACCAGTCGGGCATCGGGGGCGCGAACCGCCGGCCCATCATCGCCGCGTCGTGGTCGGGCAGGTCGTCGTCGACCGGGCCGGATGCGACGGGCCGCGTCCCGGTGAGGATGAGGGCCGAGAACGCCTCCGGGTGGTCGAGCGCGAGCGTCGCGCCGTCGGGCGTACGGGACGAGCGCAGCGTCGTCGGCATCGTCGACCTCCAGGACAGCTGCGTGCTTGCGGCACACGATCGGCCAACCGAAATTGGGAGCGCCCGGCCATGCCGGTCGTGCGGACTGGCCACCGGAACAGCCCTTGGCTACTGACGCCCTTCTCCGGACAGGAAGAGCATCGACCAAGGGCTGTTTCCGTCCCCGGTCACGATCCCCACAGGGCCCCGGGAGTCGAGGATCAAGTTGGTGGCTGGTGCGATGGCGACCGCGCGTCGGGCATCCTCACACTCGCCGCAGATAACCACCAGGGAACCAGGTGAACATCAGTTCCTCACGGGATCTGTCGACCTCGAAGCGCTGATCAGGCAGAAATTCCTCGAGCGCCTCCCAGGGACCGTCGCCTGGTTCCCACGGTCCGGCCTGGACCGGGTGCCCGCTGAGGTTGGTGTCCTGCACGATCAGGTAGCAGCCCGGCGTCACCAGGTCGGCGTACGCCTCAAGTTCCGCGAGGACATGCCGCTTGCTGTGGTCGCTGTCGAGGATCACCATGACCCGTTCGACGGCCTGCGCCTTCTCCCGCATCTTGGCGACGACAGCAGGATCGACGGACGACCCGGTCATGGTGTCGACCCGGTCGAAGTACGGCGAGTCGACCGCCATCGTCTCGCCGTCGATCCATCCGCTCGGTCCCGCCAGATGTTCGGGCTTGACGTCGACCGTCGCGACCCGGCCGTTACCGACGAGGCCGAGCATGGTCGCGTAATACAATGCGGACCCACCGTGTCGGGTGCCGGTCTCGATGATCAGATCAGGTCGCGTCTCGTGAATGATCTCCTGGATCATCCACATGTCCATCGGATTCTGGTGGCACGCCACGCCGAGCCATGTCCGGCGACGCCACACCTTGCTCTTGTAAAAGGCCCGCTGGAACGTGTCCACGGCCCCGGAAACATCAGCATCCATGGGGGGAAACTATCACGACAATTGCTGGCCGGTGATCATGCCGCTGACCAGAAAAATCGCCGGTACCGGGTGACCCCTTTTCTCGAACAAAACGCCCAGGAACGCACTGGAGAAAGGGGCATACTGCGATTCGGTTCCAGAACCGTGACCATCGGTAACGGCCGGTCCCTAACCGTGACCATCCGATCCCGCCAACGCCGGCAGGTGCGACACGGGACCCGCCGCCCACGTCACCGACAAGGCGGACGGAGGCGCTTGAGCGAGGTGCCCAAGCGCCTCCTGCCGCCTTACTGGCAGGCGAACGGGCCGCCGACGACATCGTCCAGCTCGTCGTCGGCCATCTCACGGATGTCGACAGCTTCGAAATTCACCTCGGTCATGTTGGTTCACCCCCTCTCCGCATCATCGGTCACACTGCACCCGACCATCCGGTCGGACGAATCACATGCAACGGGCCGCGCCCACGACATCGTCCAGCTCCTCGTCGGCCATCTCGCGGATGTCGACAGCCTCGAACTCGACCTCCATCAAGTGATTCACCCCCTTTCCGCATCATCGGTCCTTCTCCACCCGACGGGTTCGATCCGGAAGCCGTGGCGGCGGACTCAAGTCCACAGGTTCCACACGGATCGACAGCCCTTCCATAGCGGGCCGGGGGCCATAGGATACCTCCGTCATGTCCACGGGTGATGTCGCGTTGGTCGCGTTCAACTGACAACTGCCAAGGGCTATCAACCCGCCTCCAGATCGGCCTTGACCGCGCGCAGGAACGCCACCGCCGACCGACCGTTGACAAAACGATGGTCGTATGCCAAACCCAGATGGAAATAGTCACTGGTGGTGACCGAACCATCATTCTGAAGCACCAACTCGCGCTGCACCGAGGCGAGAGAGACCGCGCATGCGTGTTCCGGGAAGATGAACGGCTGCGCGTGCACGACGTCCGGTTCCGTATGCAGGGCGAGCGCGATGTTCGCCCCGGCCAGATCCGCTTCGGTGAATTTACCGCGCGCCGCGGCACGCCGGAACCGCAACAGGTCGGCGGCGACGTCACGCAGCGGCCGGGCATCGGCGTCGGCGACGACCGGTAGGTAGAGCCCCTTCCCGACGTCGATGGTGACACCGACGTGCGCTCCCGGCCGTACCGTCGCCGCCTCGTCGCTCTCCGCGCGCGCGAAGCACAGCGGAAACTGCGCCCGCCGCGCCGCGATCGCCTTGACCACCAGTTCCGGGATGCCTACGTATCCGATGGTCGCCGCCTCGTCACGCAGGCGTCGTGTCAGGCGATCGGCGACCACCTTGACGACCGTGTAGGCGGCGGGGATCTCGCGATGCGAGGTGGACACCGTACGGGCGACCCGTCGCTGGGCTGCCGACACGCTCACCCGCTCGGCCGTGGCCGACGGCGCCTGCCCGGCGACGAGCTGTTCGATGTCCGATCGCGCGATGACCGGCTTGCCGATCGACCGGACGGCCGCCTCCGTCACACCGTGTTCGGCCATCAGCCGCCGGGCCGGCTCAGTGATGGTGATCGAATCCGGATCGGCAGCCTGGTGCGCCGGCGATGGTCGGTCGTCCCCGCCGACGGTCGCCACCACCTCCCCGGGGCGGCAGGTCGACGGCGCGGACACCCGATGCCACAGGATGCCGGCGTCATCCGTGACGAGTTCGTGCGCTGCCTTGGAGGTCTCCACCAGAGCTACCGCGGTGCCCGCCTCGACCGGCGCCCCGTCACCGACCAGCCACTCGATCAGCGTGTACTCCTCGTCGGTCGCGTTGAGCCGCGGCAGTCGGATGTCAGCCACCGGCGACCTCCGTCACCACGGCGCGGATGTCGTCCGCCTGGACCAGCACCGCACGCTCGAGGTGGGGTGCGGCGGGGATGGTGCTCGACGGCGCGTGGAGCAGCCGGACGGGCTGGGACAGCAGGTCCCACATCTGCTGGTGGATGGTGTGAGCCACCTCGGCCCCCCACGTCCCGCCGGCCGTCGCGTCCTCGACGACCACCACCCGTCCGGCCCCGGCGACCAGAGCAGCCAGCGGCGCGGGGTCGAACGGGTAGAGCTGCGACGGCACCACCGCACGCACCGCGATCTCGTCACTCAGATAGGCACCCCGCATCCCGCCGAGCACCCTGTCGGTGAGGCCACCCGGTGCGATGACCACGACGTCGGCCCGGTCGACCCCGCGCACGCCCAGCACGGCGAAGTCGCAGGCGCCACCGATCCGCTCGCAGTGGAACAGCTCGTCCCCCACAGCCGCGCCGAAGCGTCGACGGCCGTAGAGCACCTTGTCCTCGAAGTACATCGCGGGAACCCCCGAGTCGAGGATTCGGGCCAGTGTGGCGTGCGCGTCGTGCACCGGGCTCAGCTCGTGCACGACGAGGTTGGGAATGCCCACGAAGTGCTTCTGCAGGCTCTGGCTGTGGGTGGGCCCGTATCCGCGGTTGCCCCCCGTCGGGCACCGGATCACCAGCGGCATCCGGACCGGTTCGCCGTACATCGTGACGACCTTGCTGGCCAGGTTGACGACCTGGTCGAAGCACAGGGTGGCGAAGTCGGAGAACATCACCTCGACCACCGCCTCCCGGCCCCGCAGGGCCAGGCCGACCGCGAAGCCCACGATCGCCTGCTCGCTGATCGGAGTGCTGAGGACCCGTTCGGGATACCCGGTGGACAGCCGGCGGGTGACGCCGAAGGCACCGCCGTACGGGTCGGCCATGTCCTCGCCGATCAGATGGAGATCCGGCCTCTGGTCGAGCAGGGTCGCCAGGGCACGGTTGAGGCCCTCCCCGACCCGCTCGGCTCCCGGCTCAGCCATGGCCGGCACCGATCAGCGGGCGGGCGAGTACCGACTCGACCACGGCACGGATCTTCTCGGTCGCCGCCGCGTCCAGACGGTCGACCTGCTCCGGGAACGCCGCCCGGTAGTGCAGGTACCAGTCACGCCCGGCGACGGCCTCGAGCTCCGCCGACGTGCGGGTGTCGTCGCCCTTGCTGTGCGGGCCGAGCCGCACCGTGTCGAACTCGACCACCAACGGAGACCCGTCGTGACGTACGGCGGCGACGAGCGGCGCCAGGATGGCCCGGATGGCGTCGACGTCGACGCCGGTCACCCTGACGTGGCGGATGCCGAAGGCGGCACAGCGGTCGGCGACGCTACCGGCCATCTGTGCCGAGGTCGGGGTGGACTGGGCGATCCCGTTGTGTTCGACGACGACGACCATCGGCACCCGCCAGAGCGCGGCGAGGTTGAGCGCCTCGTACACCACCCCCTCACCCCAGGTGCCGTCCCCGACGTACACCACGGAGATCGAGGTGGTGCCGGTGCGCCGCATGTCGAAGGCGGTGCCCACCGCGACCGGGACCAGTTGCCCCTGGATGCCGGTGGACATGAAGCCCGGCCGGCGGATGTGCTGCGAACCGCCCATCCCGCCGCACAACGCGCCCTCGCGGCCGGCGAGCTCGGCGAGCAGGCCCGCCGGATCGTCGTAGCGCGCCAGGAAGTGGCCGTGTCCCCGGTGGTTGCTGAACACCTCGTCGTCGTGGCGCAGCAGGGACTCGACCACGACCGGGACGTACTCCTGGCCGAGGCAGGTGTGGCTGGTGCCCGGGATCAGTCCCCGGCCGAGCAGGTCGAGGACCGCGTACTCGAAGTGTCGGATGGACAGCATCGCCCCGATGGTGGAGTCGGCCAGCGGGCGCAGCCGGCTCTCACGCATGGGTGACCTGTCCGCCGGCCACCAGGTCCCGGGCCCGTGCGGCGAGCACCGAACGGTCGATCTTGCCGTTCGCCGTGTGCGGGAACGCGTCGACGTCGCGGCACAGCAGCGGAACCATGTATCCCGGCAGGATCGAGGACATCGGGCGACGGATGTCCACGCCCGGCGTGCCGACGTAGAACACCGCCAGCTCCGTCCGCCCGGCCGCCTCGAACGCCACCGCGACGGCCCGTTCCACCCCCGGCAACTGCCCGACGTGCCACTCCAGCTCGTCCAGCTCGACCCGGTAGCCGCGGACCTTCACCTGCCGGTCGACCCGACCGAGATAGACGAGTTCACCGCCGGCGCACTCCCGGACCCGGTCGCCGGTGCGGTACCAGCGCACCGAGTCGCCGTCGTGGAAGCGACCCTGGTCGTCGGCCGGATCGAGATACCCGGGGAACATCTGCTGCCCGGTCACGCACAGCTCGCCTTCGGTGCCGTCGACGCCGTCCTCGACGATGCGGTACCTGAGATGCGGATACGGCGCGCCGATGGGGACGACGCCGTGCACGGCGAGGTCGGCGGAGTCCTCGGACAGCCGGTGTGTGGAACAGGCGATGGTCAGCTCGGTCGGACCGTACAGGTTCTCCACCACCGATCCGGCCGCCGCCCGCTGCCAGTCCTCGGCATCCGTCAGGCGCAGCGCCTCACCGCAGAAGAGGCTCCACCGCAGCGTCGGCATCGAGCCGGGAGTCAGCCCGCCCCGGCGCCGCACCAGAGCGATGGCGCTGGGCACGGAGAACCAGAACGTCACCCGCTCGGCGGCCAGGAACTCCGGCAGCGCGGTGAACACCTGCGGCGGTGTGGACACCACGGTGGCACCCGCACCCCAGGCCACGAACAGGTCGAACATCGCCAGGTCGAAGGTCTGGTCGAAGGTCTGCGAGCACACGTCGCCCGGGCCGAGGTCGTAGCGGTCGAGGGTGTACCGCAGGAAGCTGTCCATGTTGGCGTGCGTGATCGCGGCGCCCTTGGGCCGGCCGGTGGAGCCCGAGGTGAACAGCACGTACGCCACGTCGTCGTAGCCGGCCTGGGGCAGGGCGGCCAGCGGCGTCGCGGCCTGCGCCGCCACGGTGAGGCCGGGCAGGGCCGCCGTGAGGTGCGCAAGCGCCGCCGCCCCCGACCGGTCGACGATCAGCGTGTCGACGCCGGCCTGCGCCGCCATCCGGCAGGTGCGCGCGGCGGGGAAGCCCGGGCTGAGCGGCACCGCCGTCGCGCCGGCGTAGAGCGCGGCGAGGAGCCCGGCGTACGACTCGACGCTGCGCACCGCGAGGATGCCGACGGTTCGCGCCCCGCACTCGACCAGCCCGCCGGCCCAGCGCCGGGCCACCTGGTCCAGCTCCGTGTACGTCCACTCCTGGCGACCGATCCGCAGCGCGACCCGGTCCGGCGCCGTCGCCAGGCCGGCGATGAACCACTCGTGCAGCAGACGTTGTGGCACCTGACCGGTCACCAGGCCACCGTGTCTTCCGTGAAGAGCCCCAACCGGTCGAAGAAGCGGGTGGTCTTGTGCATCACGGCCCGGTGGAACTCCTGACGGTACTGGTCGCCGAGCACCTCGGCGCGGATCCGCCGGGCCTCGGGAAGGGCGGCGTCCGCGTACACCTCGGGGTGGTAGAACGCCCGCAGGCACGAGCTGACGTAGCGGGCCAGATATGTCGCGGCTCCCGCCACCTCCTCCGGTGTCGCGCTCTGCTTCGCCTCCTCGTACAGCGCCCGCATCATCTGCCGACCGAAGGCGATGTGTCGCGACTCGTCCTGGTGGTGGACGGCGTTGATCTGCTGCGCGATCTGCGGCAGCCGGTCGTCGGTCGCCATCTTCGCGTTGTAGTAGTCGCACAGCTCCTCCGCGATGAGGATGCGACCGAAGATGACGACGTCCCGGATGGCGGGGCCACCTTCGATCGCGTTGCCGGCGACGCGTTTGGTCTTGTAGACCTTCCCCCCGTACCGCTGGCAGAACTGGGCGAAGAACCACATGTGTTCGTTCTCTTCGTGGATGAAGTCGTGGAAGAACTCCGACAGGCCCGGGTACCGCGTGTCGTAGATCCGCCCGGCCACCTCGCCGATCAGCTCACGGATGAGGTGGACGTTGAGACTGAAGAAGTTCACCGCCTCGGCCTGGGTCAGGCGCACACGTTCGGCATCCGACAGGCGGTCCCACACCGCGGTGCCGTAACACGTCGTCAGCTCCGGGCTCATCCAGAACTGGTCCGTCGGCAGCTCCGCCGGCCAGTCGAAGATGTCGAAGACGTGGTAGCGCTGGTCCCGCGCCTGGTCGCTCAACCTGGCGGCGACCGTGGTGAGCCGCTCCCACGACTGGTTCATGTCCGCGTGTCTCTCCTCGACAGAGCCGGTCACATCAGGCTCCTGACCGCGTTCCAGATGGTGCCCGGAGTCGCGAAGACCTCCGGCTGCAGCAGCTCGGGTGGGATCTCGATGTCGAACTCGGTCTCCAGGTTGACGATCAACTCGACCACTTCCAGCGAGTCGACACCCAGCTCGGTCAGGCTCTGGTCAGGCTCCAGGGGCGAGTCGGCACTGAGCAGCCGGCTGCGCTCCCGAATGAGCGGTTCAAAGGCGGGTGGCCAATCCACCATGTCACCCTCCCGTGTCGCGGTAGGTTGGGAATCTCGCGAAAACCGGCTGACCGGCGTGCGTCACCAGGTCGCGCCAGCTGGCGCCGACGCGGCCGAGGATGGCACCGAGCGAGCGGTCGCGGTGCCACTCCGGCCCGGCCATGCCCCACTGCCCCAGGGCGTCCAGGAGCACCGGGTCGACCGGGACCCAGACCCCGTCGACCTGGAACTCCGCCCACGAGTGCGATGCGGAGATCGGTGGGGTCAGGGACCTGCCGAAGGAGAACCGGGCGGTCAGTCCCCGGCTGCGCGCCTCCTCGACCAGCAGGTGGGCCACGCCGACGCAGTCGCCGATCCCGGTGTCACGGACGAAGGCGCTGTCGGCGCGCAACGTCTCCGGCAGCCAGAGGAACCGGATGTGCCGGGTCTCCGCCAGCAGGTCGAGCACCGCGGCCGGCAGTTCCGGCCAGGTCCGCGGCCGGTCGAACGTCACCGAGTGCAGCACGCCGCCCCGGTCCGGTGCCGAGGTCGTCTCGTGCCAGGCGTCGTCGGGCACCGCGAGGCGCCACCGGCACGGCTCGTCGTGCCCGGGCTCCGGGCACTGCGCCACGTAGTCCATCCGGTAGCGGGCGGGGGCAGTGGGGCGCCCCAGCTCGCGGATCCACCAGGAGAGGACCTTCCGCCCGCGCGAGCGCGGGTCCAGGTGCGTCGTGATGTTGCGCAGGTCGGTGGCGTCGAACAGGAGGCCGTCCGCGCCGGCCGCCGAGGGCAGACCGGCGGCGACGAGGACGTCGAGGCCCGGCCCGTCGATCTGGTACTCGGCGGCGGCCGTGGCAGCGTCCATGTCGAAACGCCGATGCGAGTGCGGCACCTGGAGGATCAGCGGCAGCAGGGCGTCGAGGGCGTGCCGGTCGAGCCAACGCTCGGCTGTCACGGGGCACCTCCCACGAGGCGCCGGTACAGACCGTCCTCGGCCATCAGGTCCTCGTGGCGGCCACGCTGGACGAGCCTGCCATCGCTCATGACGAGGATCTGGTCGGCGGCCTCGGGATGGGAGAGCCGGTGGGCGACGACCACCAGGGAGCGCCCGGTCCGGCGCAGGTTGGCCATGATGCGGTCCTCCGTGAGCCGGTCGAGGGCGCTGGTCGCCTCGTCGAGGATCAGCAGCTCGGAGTTCCGCAGCAGGGCCCGCGCCAGGGAGATGCGTTGGATCTGCCCGCCGGACAGGCCCGCCCCGGAACTGCCGAGCAGCGTCTCGTACCGCATCGGCATCGCGTCGATGTCGTCGTGGACCTCGGCCAGCCGGGCAGCGGCGATGACGTCCTCCAGGGAGCACTCCGGCCGGCCGAGCGCAATGTTCTCCCGGATGGTCCCGCCGAACAACCGGGCGTCCTGCCGGACGTACGCCATCGACCGCCGCGCGGCCGGCCGGTCCAGCTGATCCGTCGGCGTGCCGTCGAGGGACACCGTGCCGGCGCTGGGCAGGTAGAGCCCCGCCAGCAGCATGGCGAGTGTCGACTTGCCGGAGCCGGATTCACCGAGGATGAGAGTGAACTGCCCGGGCGCGATCTGCGCGTTGACGTCCACGAGTGCCGGCGTCCGCGCGCCCGGATAGGCGAACCGCACGTTGTCGAGCGTGATGGCGCCGGTGACGCGGGACGGCACCACCGCGTCCGGGCCGGCCTCCGGCCGCGCGTCCAGGATGTCGGCGAGCCGGGTCAACGTGGCCCTCAGGCCGGCGACCTCCAGACCGGTCTGCACCAGACTCGCCAGCGGTACGAACATTCCCATGGCCAGGGCGGAGAAGCCCACCACCCGGGACAGGGAGATCTCGCCGCGACCGAGCAGGACCAGACCGGCGGCGAGCACGGCGAGCGGAGCGAGGAACTGGATCGCGGTGCTGGCGGCCTCACAGACGCCGAGGAACCGCCGGCTGCGGGTCCTGGCGTTCACCTCGGCAACGAACGTGTGGCTCCAGGTCTCCGCCGCGGCGCCCTCCAGCCCGGAGGCCTTCAGCGTCGGCACGCTGTCCAGCAACTGGAACAGCTCGGTGTGGCTCTTCGCCTGCGCCTCCAGCAACGCCGCGGTCAGGTATTCCTGCTTGCGCCAGCTGAACGCGAGCAGAGCGAGCTGGGCGACAGCGAGGGTGAGCACCAGCGCACCGAGACGCCGGTCCGCGACGACGATGAGCCCGCCGTACACGAGCACCAGCACCCCGTCGAGCACGGCCGACAGCGCGGACCCCGTCAGGATCTGACGGACCGCGTTGCTGGTACGCACCCGCATGGAGAGGTCACCGGTGTGGCGCTGGGCGAAGTAGTCGAACGGCAGGGCGACGAGGTGGTGGACCGCGCCCAGGGTCACCGACTTGTCGGCGAGGGTCTGCACGGACAGCAGGGCCAGCCGGCGGACGGTCTGCATCCAGAAGTACATCCCGAACAGCACGACCGCCGCCCCAAACAGCAGCCAGGCGCTGACCGGTTCGCCGGGCTGGCTCGCCCGGTGCACGACGTAGGTGGAGGCGGCCGGCACCGCCAGGCCACACACGGTCAGCGCGACCGAGGTCAGCGCGAGGGGAACCCAGGCGGCCGTACGCGGGAAGAACTTCGACAGGTACGGCAGGCGGCTGGCGCCGAGGTTCCGGGCGTCGGCCCCGCGCCGCGACGTCGTGGCGCCGACGGGTGGATGGAACTCCAGCGCCACACCGGTGAACGCCTTGCCGGCCTCGGCCAGGCTGACCTTACGCCGGCCGAAGGCCGGATCGACGATGTACAGGTGGGTGTCGGTCACCCGCTCCAACACGACGAAGTGGATGAAGTTCCAGAAGAGGATGGTCGCCGGGGGGAGGTTGCGCAGCCCGTCGATGGAGACCCGCACTCCGCGCGCGACCAGGCCGCGCCGCCGCGCGGCACCGAGCATCGCGCGGGCCGCGACCCCGTCCCGGCCCGTGTTGGTCTCGGTGCGCAGCTCGTCGAGGGAGACCGGTTGACCGAAGTAGGCGAGGACCATCGCCAGCGCGGCGGCCCCGCACTCGCTCATCTGCGACTGGAGCACGACCGGAACCCGGGTGCGCGAGACCTGCAGCGCGGCCCGCACGTTGCGCCACCGCAGGCCGCGCAACGCGGCCAGGCCGGGTAGCGCCCGCCAGCCGAGCTCCACCGCGTCGCCGGCATCCCGGTTGACGCCGTGGTGACGCAACGCCTCGCGCCGGAAGCGCTGCCGTCGGTCGGTGAACTCCGTCGGTGGGCTCGTCGCCTGCGGCGGCCGGGGGGCCTGTTCCGCCTGCCCGGTCTTGTCCAGCGTGCTCATCCGCCGCTGCCCGAGTCGACCCGGAGCACCTGCGCGGTGATGGCCTCCGCGGCGGGTGAGAGCAGGAACTCCACCGACCGCGCCACGTCGGCGACGGTGGCGGCCCGGTTGAGCATGTTCCGCCGGTTGATCGCGGCGCGGAGGCCGTCCTCGATCGACGCGGTCATGGCGGTGTCGATGAAGCCCGGAGCGACGCAGTTGACCGTGATGCCCCGGCTGCCGACCTCGGCGGCGAGCACCCTCGAGAACCCTTCCAGGGCGCACTTGGTCGCGGTGTACGCGCCGAGCCCGCGGAAGGTCCGGTGGGCCGCGATCGAGGTGATGTTGACGATGCGCCCGCCACGGCGGTACATCGCCTTGACCGCCGCCTGGGACAGGGACATCGGGACCTCGACGTTGAGCTGCCACATCCGACTCATGTCCGACCGTGCGGCGGCCACGTGCAGTGCCGCACTCGCCACCCCCGCGTTGTTGACCAGACCGTGGAGATCGGCGCACTCCCGTAGCCGGCTGGCCACCGCGAGTCGGTCGTCGCCGCGGGTGAGATCGGCGGCGACGAACGTCAGGGGGGCACCGACGGACTCCCGCAGGGCCGCGAACTCGCTGGGAGCGGTCCGCGCCACGGCGACCACCCGGTAACCGACGGTCAGCAGCTGCCGGGTGACCGCCAGCCCGATGCCCCGGGTACCGCCGGTGACGAACACCGTCCCGAGCGCCTCACTCACCGCGGGCCGCCTTTCCGGACGGTGCCATCGGGAGCTGGTCGACGACGGTGACGCGACGCGGTTGTTCCGCTGGGGCCAGTACGCGGCGGGCATGGGCCTTGACCCGCTGCACGACCAGGTCACGGTCGGCGCCCGGCGGCGCGACGACATCGGCGCCGACGACGGCGCCGAGCACGCTGCTGCGCACCGGGTAGACGCGGACCGCGACGACGTCCGGGAGTTCCCGCAGCAGCCGGGCCACGTGGCCGGGCACGACCTTCACCCCGCCCACGTTGATGACCTCGCCGCGTCGCCCGAGGATGTGCAGGCGCCCACCGTGGATCGCCGCCTCGTCCCCGGTCGGCAGGTACGGTGCGTCGGGAGCCGACGACAGGAGAAGCTCGCCGTCACGTACCGTCAGCGCCTTCCCGGTGGGCCCGTACCCGTCGAGGACGGAAAGCGGCAGGCCCGGAAGCCCGTCGGAGACGGTGGCGATCCGGCCCAGCTCGGTGCTGGCGTAGAACTGCAGGACGCGTTGCGGCGCGAACGCCGACTCGATCAGTCGTAGCAGCTGGGCGTCCACCGGCTCGCCGCCCATCGAGACGGTGTGCACCCGCGGTCGGGCCTCGTCGGTCCCCCGGTGCAGCGCCGCCATCCGCCAGAACGACGGGGTGCCGGCGACGACGTCGTAGCGCGCGCCGGTCCCGGCGGCCAGGTCGGTCGGCGTGAGGAAGTCGATGCTGGCAGCCCTGCCCAACGCCTGGCTCACAGCTTCCACCCCGGCGTAGGTGAAGGGTGCGTAGCCGATCCCCCACCTCTCGTCACGGTGCGCGGTGTCCCAGTCGGCGCCTCGGGTCAGCTCCGGCCAGGGCCAGTAGGTCGGGGTCGGGGTGCCCGTGGTGCCCGACGAGAAGATCCACAGCCCGCCCTGCCCCGCGCCGGTGGGCCGGCCGCCGTCCCCGGTGGGCCGGATCCGCCCGCTCGCGACGTCCAGCACGGCCTGCGGGCGCAGCTCCGCCAGCGCCGACGCGGGGGTGGTCGGACCCACCACGACCACGGACGCGTCGAGCGGGCGGAGCGCACGCAGGGCGACCACGAGATCCGGCCCGGAGGCCACCTCGACCGCGAGGTGGCGCAGGCCGGTCGCCGCGACCGTCTCCCGCAGCCGCACGATCCGCTGCCCCAGCGGATCGGCATGGGTAGTCACGGGCATGGCTCAGCCTGCTGCCGGTTGCAGCGCCCGACAGAGGTCCGCGAGCGTCTCCATCCGGTCGACGGCGACGACGTCCAGCAGCACACCCAGCTCCTGCTCGAACTCGACGATGAGTTCCGCGACGACGAGGCTGTCGATCTCCAGCTCGGCCAGCTGCATGGCACCGGTGTAGCGCGGCGCGTCGCCGACCGGCGGCACGGAGAGCACCCGCTTCGCCACCGCGTCAAGGGTTTCCTCGTCGATCACCGTGTCGACGTGGACACTCTCCACGCTCAACCAACTCCATCCATGAATAGCTCCTCGGACCGTTCGTCGGCGGCGGTACCGGACACCACCGCGATGCGCACCGGGACCGCCAGGAACGGCCGGCCGGCGAGGTGGGAACGGACGTGGCTGGCGAGTTCGTCCGCCATGACTCCGGCGTCGAGGGTCGTCACCTCGGCGGCGAGCCGCGATCCGCCGTCCTCGGCGACCTCCACCGAGGCCCTGGCCGAGGCGACCGCGGGGTGCGAGTCGAGGACCGAGGTCACCTCGGCCAGGTCGACGACCAGCACGACCGTACCGTCGGGTGCGCGGAGCGGCGTGAGTCTGGGGCCGCCGTCCGTCGCCGGCGCGGCGCTGACCGGGTCGTCTCCGGCCAGCCGTGCGCGGAAGGTGGCGACGAACCTGGTGAAGGTGGCCTGCGACATGGTCGCGCCGTCGACGGTCAGCCGGACGCCCAGCCCGTCGGGCCGCTCGTTCGCGGCGATCCGCAGGCCGTCGACGGTCCGGAGCAACGTCGGGGTGTACGCGCCGCGCTCGATGGCGATCGCGCCGCCGTCGGCGTCGTCGCGGTCGGCGGTGTCCTCCAGGTACGTCATCGACAGGGTGTCGTGGACCGGACGGCCCAGGCGTCGGACGGCTGTCGCCCACATGTCGTCCAACGCCTGCCGCGTGACGTTGCGGCGCGAGGTCGCGGACATCAACTCCCGCCGCACCTGCACCAGCAGATCGGCGGGCCGGGCCGGACGGTCCAGCACGACCGGCACGACGACGTCGAACATGCCGACGACGCCCTGGTCGGCGTGACGCCGGCCGTTGAGCTTCATCGAGACGACGATGCGGTCCTGCGGCGTCATCAGGAACACGGTGGCCGCGAACGACGCGAGGAGCCGCTGGACGGTGCTGAAGCCGGCGGCTTGCCAGCGCTCGCGCACATCCTTCCATTCGTCTCCACCCACGGTCAGCAGCTCGGTGTGGGCGACGGCCCCGGACGGCCCGCCGAGACCCGGAAGGAACTGGCACCGGGGCGGCAGCCACGGGCCACGCTGCCGCCAGTACGCGGACACCGCGTGGGCGCGCGCCGAGTCGGCGGCGGCGGCCTGGCCGGTCACCGCTGCGAGGTAGTCGGCGTCCGCCGGGTCGGCGTCGGTCCTGCCGCCGAAGTAGGCGTCCCACAGGTCGCGTACGACGATCATCCGGGCGGTGGCGTCGACGGCGTAGTCGGAGAACACCCCGAGCACAGCGTGCAGAGTCGGGGTGAACCGCAGCAACCGCAGCACGAACGGGTACTCGACCGTGAGGTCGAAGGGGCGCTTGATGTCAGCGGCCAGCACGGAGCGTACGTAGCGTGTGAACTGCTCGGTGTCGTTCGCCGTGACCTGGGTCGTCGTCACGAGCCGACGATCGTCGGGCATCGGCCGGACCCACTGGACGGGTTCGCCGTCGAGCGTCGTGACACCGATCCGCAGCGCCGCGTGCCGGGCGACCGTCGACCGCACCGCGCCGACGAATGCGGCGACGTCCAGCGGGCCGGCGACCTGGTAGGACATCCAGACCGCCGCGCCCTGCTCCGGCGTCCTCAGCAGGGCGCGATGGTGCGCGAGCTGGCCCGGCAGCAAGGGATGAACGACAGCGGTGTCGAGATCGGCCGCCCCAAGGCGGGTGTGTCGCGACGACATACGGTCCTCATCCCAGCAGCAGTGGTCACCTACCGGAGGCCAGTTCAAGATCGGCAGATTAGCAACTCCCCGGAAACCGTCAAGGAATCCGCACTTGAACGAGGGTCGGCGGTGGGTGCGAACGCGCGATCGCGCGGATCCGTTGACGGTCCACCTTCCCGTGCGGGGTGAGCGGCAGCGCGTGGACCGCGACGCAACGGTCCGGCGTCTTGGCCGGTTCGAGGCGGCGCGCCAGCTCCGTCAGCACCTCGCTCTCGGGCAGGACGGTGGCCACCACGACGGTGAGCGGGTTCGTCTCGTCCGGCGCGACGGCGGCAGCCCCGTCGACGCCGTCGATGTCCATGGCCGCCGCTTCGATCTCGGCGATGCTCGACCGCACGCCCCGGTGCTTGAAGACGTCATCGCCGCGACCGTGCAGATACAGGTAGTCGTCGACGTCCAGGTGGCCTCGGTCGCCCGTGTGCAGCCGCGGGCCACCTGCGGTCGCCCGGAAGGTGGCGGCGCTCAGCTGGCGGTCGCGCCAGTATCCGGCCATGACGTTCGCGCCCTCGACGACGACCTCGCCGACTTCGCCGGGAGGTAGTGGTCGACCCTGACGGTCGACGACCCGTACGACGGTGCCGGGGATCGCGCGCCCGACCGACCCTGGGCGTTCCAGGTCACCGTCCGGCTCCAGGATCGTGGCTCGCTTGCATTCCGTCAGTCCGTACATCTGGACCACGGCCGCGCCCGGGAACGCGGCGCGCAGCCCGTCGGCGAGTCGTGGCGACATCCGGGCGCCGGTGTTCGTGAACATCCGGACCGACCGCGGGGCCGGGAGCGCTGTCCTGGCCACGAGCCGGAGCAGCGCGGTGGCGATCTCCGGTACGACGGGCACGACGGTGGCCCGCGCGCTGGTTATCCGTTCGAGGAGGGCGATCCCCTCGCCTGCCTCGAGCGCCTCCCACTGCGCGCCCGCAGCCGTGGCGAGCAGGATCTGGTAGAGCCCGTAGTCGAACGAGGGCGGCACGCAGGAGAGCACGACGTCGTCCGGCCGGTAGTCGAGGACCTGCCCGATCGCCCGGGTCGAGAAGAGGACGCTGTCGTGCGGACAGACCACCCCCTTGGGCCGCGCGCTGCTGCCCGACGTGTACATCAGGAGGGCGGGCACCTCCAGGCCACCGTCGGCACGGCGGGCAACGGCCTGGTCCGCGTCCCCGACCGGCGCATCGAGCGTCTCCAGGATCTCGCGGAACTGTCCCGACGACCAGGTGCGGGCGGACACCTCGACGGCTACGGGGTCGATCCCCACCACCAGGGCTGGTTCGAGGTCGGCGAGTACCGCCCGAAGTTGGAACGGACGCATCATGGCCGACAGCGGCGCCAGCGTCAGGTCCGCGTACGCCGCCGCGAACAGGATCGCGGCGAAGCCGGCGCCGCCGGACCGCACGGCGATCCGGTCCCCCGGCAGCAGGCCCAGTGCGCGAAACAGACCGGCCAGGTTGACGCTTCGCCGCCGGAGTTCCTGGTAGCTCCACCGATGACTGCGGTCGACGACCGCGGTGCGACGGGGATGCCGTCGCGCGGCGGTGTCCAGCAGGGTGTGGATCCGCATGTCAGGACCGGGCCGAGATCGCCCTGGCGGCGGGGCTCAACGCCCGACCGCACGATGCCGTCTGCGCTCCTCCGGCAGCATCTGGCTGAATTGGTACCATCCCCCCGCGCAGGCCTGGGCGACGACACGAAGCGACTCGTGGCAGTGCGCAGGGACGTTTCCAGCGGTGTTCGACGACTGCGAGATGAAGGCGAGCGTCCCGGTGAGCAGCCGGAGCAGGGCCTTGCCGTGGTCCGTGTAGCGCAGCGCGGGATCCTGGCGGAGCCGCTCCAGTTGCAGTCGGATGCTGGCAGCGAGCTCCTGGTCCGTCGCCGGCAGCCCGTCGGCGGACGAGACGGCTGCCAGCTCGGCCAGCGGCGTGGCCGGGGTCTTCTGCCCGGCCGGGACGCAGGCGCCGCCTCCGAGCGCCTTACGGCGGACGTCGAAGGCCGTCCCGACTGAGATGCCGGACCGGCGGGCCACCTCGCGCAGGCTGGCATCGGGCTCGCGACGCACGATCGCCTCCGCCAACCGCCGGCCTTCTTCTGTCGAGACCGGGTGCCGCCGGCCGTCTCGGCCGATCCGGACGTCCTGGTGGTGGCCCGTGTCCAGGGAACGCCGCCGCAGGCCGGCGACGGTCTTGGCAGCGACGCCGCACACCGCCGCTATCCGGCGGTCGGACCACTGGGGGTGCGAGGCGAGGATCCGCTTGGCAGCGGCCAGCCGATCCCGGGCGCTCAGCGGCAGGCCGTGCTCGAGGTTCAGCTGCACCGCGGCCACGAAGGCGTCCGCGTCGGAACCGTCGAAGTACACGACCGGCACGTGGCGGTCACCCCGCACCCGCGCGGCGCGTAGCCGGTGCATGCCGTCCACCACCCGCAGCGAGGACCGCTGGACGACGATCGGTGGCAGCTCGACGGTCAGCTCGACGAGCGTCGTGACGTGCCGTGCACTGATCCCGTCCAGTCTCGGTGAGAAGCCGACCCGCAACGATCGCACGTCGGCCACGTCGACCTCCGGAACCGCTGCCTCCCCCGCCTGGGCGGACTGTGCGGTGGAGTCGCCATCCGGTCGTCTCTTCATTCGTCCCTCGCGCCAAGTCGCCACAGTGAGAATGGTTGCGCTGACGCTGATCGCCCCGTGCACCTGTGACAACACACAGTCGCACTTCCCGACGATTTGGGCCCGCCGCCATTACCCGTCCGTCACGAAATACCCGTGGCGGCCATGCTACAACCCGCAGGCAGACGCCTTCCAGACCGCGGCAGACAGCAATTCGAACGGTAACGACGGACGTACCGACAGTTCGACTTCACGCAGGTCGGGGCAGCTCAACAGCATCAGCGCGTAAACGCCCCGCGGACAGTCGGTAATTGTCCGACGCAGAAATCGCCGCAGTCCATGTCGAATTGCGACCGAGCAACACGGAGGGTGGTGGCCCTCTGACGCAAAATGGGCCACGAGTATGCTTGTGGATCACCATCACGGTCGGTACTATGCAGGCCCCAAGACCGTTGGCCAGTTATCCGGCCGAAGGCGGGCGTGGCGTTCGAGAAATGCCGTTCGCCCTTGCTCGACTAAACACTTCAGAGACACCAGCAAACCAATTAGGACGTACGGGCGGGGGCCAATGCCACAGGAATTGAAGCTGCCGGCCACTGTCGTCGCGCACCGCCACCCCGCCCGGCCGTCGGGCGGGTCGTCAGCATGTGGGGCACCGGCCGCCGGAGCAGGCGTCCTGCCGGGGCGCGGGCTTCGGGGGCGGAGTCCTGCCGGCCCCGCGACACGGGCTGCGGGGTGAGCCCTACGACGCGGGCACGGACGCGCCTGAGTCGCCCGACGGTCGATCCGGTGGCCGCGGCGCGGAGACAGACACCCGCGCCGGGTCCGCGACGACGGTTCGCCCGACACCACGCACCAGAGCGGAGCGGCAGTCGTGACTGAGCGGGAGACCAACCGGGTGCTGGTGCTGCGCCCTCTCGCCGTGCTCAAGCTCTACACCGCTCCCTGGCGCCGCGACACCGAGGTGGCGGCACTCGAGTCGCTACGCGGACGCGCGCCGGTACCCGAGGTCATCGGCAGCGCGACATTCGGGCGGCACAGCGCGGCCCTCATCCGGTACGTGCGGGGCAGCGCACCGAACCGCGCCAGCGCCCTCGACGTGCGGGCATCGGTCGCCGCGTTGGGGGCCGCGCACAGGGTCACCGGCCCCGCCTTCGGTCGGCTGCACGCGCCCGACCAACCGAGTTGGGCCGGGTTCCTGGCGGGCCGGCTCGACGCGTACGCCCAGACACTGACCACGTTGGGTCTCACCACGCAGGCGCGGCAGTGCCGGACCCTGCGCCACGCGCTCGACATGATCGGGGACGCGCGCCCCCACCTGCTGCACAGCGACCCGAACCCCGGCAACGTCGTCATGGCCGAACACGGCCCGGTCCTGCTCGACTGGGAACTGGCGACCTTCGGCGACCCCGAACTGGACCTGGTCAGGCTGGCCTGGGAGTGGCGTCTGCCGCCGGCGCGGTGGCCGGAGTGGGTCGGGCTCGACCCACGGTCGCCCACCGTCGACCTCTACCTGCGGCTGCACCTGTTCAGCCGCCTGATGAGCGCGAGCAGCAGGCCGGGGGCCGCCTCGGCGGCGCTGGCGCACCGCTGCCTGACCGAGCTGACCGACCTGTACGACGGCGTCCACTCCCCCGGAGGCTCCGATGCAAGTTGACGCGGCCATCGACATCCTGACCTCGGTGGTACCGCAGGCGGCCCCGCTGGGAGCGACACCGGTCACGAAGGGCATCTTCAGCACCGGATGGCGGGTACACGCCACCGGCGGCGACTACCTGGTCAAGATCAACGAAGATTCCCGGGCCGCGGACGACTTCCTGGGAGCCCGCAGGGCCACCGAGATCGCGCTGGCGCACGGCGTGCCGGTGCCGCGCCTGCTGGGTTCGGGCTCGGACGGCGACGGGCACGCCTTCCTCGTCCAGGAGTGGATCGACGGCACGGACGCCGAGGACCACTTCGCCGCCCGGGACGGGCGGGAGCGGCGGCGGGTACTCGAACGGCTGGGCGCGGTGCTGGCCCGGCTGCACGACATCCCCTACACCGCGCAGGGACCGACCAGCATCCACGACACGGTCGCGGTCAAGGTCCGTCGCTACGCCGCCCGGGCAGCCAGGTTGGAGATATTCACCCCCAGCGATCTTGATCGGCTCGTCGCCAAACTGCTGGAACTGGTCACCGAGGTGCTGCCGCCGATGTCTCCGCGGCTGACCCACCTCGATGTGCACCTGCCCAACGTGCTGGTCGACGCAGCCGGCGACGTGTGGCTGCTGGACATGGACTTCGCCCGGCCCGGTGACCCGGTGGAGGACTTCGTGAAGCTCGACTGGTGGTGCTTCGCGGACGACACCGAACGCGCGGCGTTCCACACCGCCTATGCGGCGCACCGGACCCACCCGACCCCGCCACGTGACGTCGAAGCCGGGCTGCACCTGCACAAAATCATCACGGCTCTCTCCTACGTCGCACTCTTCGCCGAGAAGGAGCCACAGGAAGTGGCCGAATGGAAGCAGCGCCTCAGCGACGAGCGCCGGTCGGCGGCCCGGCTACTCGGAGAGGCAGTGACATGACATTCGAAGGCTACGACCTGGTGGTCGTCGGATCCGGCCTGTTCGGATTGACGATCGCCGAGCGGACCGCCGCCGAGTTGGACAAGCGGGTCCTGGTCCTGGAACGGCGCGACCATCACGGTGGCAACGCCTACTCGGAGGTCGATCCCGACACCGGAATCGAGGTGCACAGATATGGCCCCCATATCTTCCACACCTCGAACGAGCGAATCTGGGCCTACGTCAACCGTTTCACCGAGTTCACCGGATACCGGCACAAGGCTTTCACCCTCTATCAGGGGCAGGTGTATCCCCTGCCGGTCAACCTCGCGACGATCTGCCAATTCTTCGGCCGCTACCTCACCCCGGACGAGGCACGGGCACTGATCGCCGGACAGGCGGCCGAGATCGGTCAGCTCCCCCCTGACCCGAGCCACGAGGAAAAGGGCATCTCACTGGTGGGACGGCCCCTCTACGACGCGTTCTTCCGGGGATACACGGCCAAGCAGTGGCAGACGGACCCGAAGGAACTTCCCGGGTCGGTCATCGCCCGGCTGCCGGTCCGGTTCGACTTCAACAACCGGTACTTCAACGACACGTACGAAGGCCTCCCGGTCGACGGGTACACCGCCTGGCTGTCGCGGATGGCGGCCGATCCACGCATCGACCTGCGCCTGAACACGGACTTCTTCGAGCTGGCCGACGCCATTCCGGACGGGACGCCGGTCGTCTACACCGGGCCGCTGGACCGCTACTTCCGCTACAGCGGGGGTCGGCTCGGCTGGCGCACGCTCGACTTCGAGCGGGAGGTGGCGCCGGTGCGCGACTACCAAGGGACCACGACGATCAACTACGCCGAGGAGTCGGTGCCGTTCACCCGCAACGTGGAGTACCGCCACATGCACCCGGAACGGTCGTACCGCAGCGACCGCACGGTGCTGGTCCGGGAGTACTCACGCTCCGCCGGCGACCAGGACGAGCCGTACTACCCGATCAACACGGCCGGAGACCGGGACGCGCTGCGGACGTACCGGATGCTGGCCCGGCAGGAGACCGCCGAGCGCAACGTGCTCTTCGGCGGACGGCTCGGCACCTACCAGTACCTGGACATGCACATGGCGATCGGTTCCGCGCTGGCGATGTTCGAGAACCGGATCGTGCCCTACTTCCGCGATCGGCGCCCGCTCGGGTCCACCGGTCCGACCACCGACGACAAAGAGTAGGCACCATCTTGCAGACGATCACCGTGCTGGGCCGCGTCGTGGCGATCCTGTTCGCCGCGCACGCGGTCTGGGTACTCGTTTGGATCATCGTGGCGGCACGGGCGGTCCGCGACCGCCCTGCGGCGCCGGCCGCGCCCCCCGCGGACCTTCCCGTCATCGTGGTCATGCTGCCGGCCCTGCGCGAGCAGCGACTGGTACGCGAGACGCTGGAATCGTTCGCCACCGCGCGGTATCCCGGGACGTTGATATCGGTCGCCATCACCAGCGAACGCGAGACGGCCGAACGTGCCGCCCAGGAGGCGGCCCTGCCCGCCGTGGTCTCCGAACTGCGCGGTCTGGCCAGGCGTGGCAGCCGCGAGCGGGCACTGGAGAAGGTGCTCGCGCCGTCGGTGATCGCCGCGACCCTCGACGAGCTGGAGCGGACGTCACCGGACGAGTGGCCCGGCGTGCTGCGCCGCGCCTTCGACGCGACGCCCACCACCGAGGAGCTGTGCCGGCGGATCACCGCCGAGTTGAACGGCAGGCCCGGTACGCACCGCTCGTGCCACGTCCACTTCCCCCACACCGACGGGCGCAAGGGTTCCCAGCTCAACTACGCGGTGGAGCTGCTGCCCGAGCTGTTGCCGGGCGTCGACCCGGACAGCGTCTACCTGGCCGTCTACGACTTCGACGCGGTGGCCCACGGGGAGACGTTCGTGGCGGTGGGAGACCTGGTGCGTGCGGCGGTCGCCGCGGGCCGCCGTCCGCCGGCGCTGCTGCACCAGGTGCAGCTGCCGCTGCGCTTCCGTGCCCCCTTCGCCCCCGGTGCCGACGGCGCCCTCATGCGCGGGCAGGTGCTGTACTGGCTGCGGCGCGGCCTGGCCGTCGAGGTCGGGCGGATCCTCCAGAACGACCTGCTGCGCCGCAGCCCGCGCCTGGTGCGACTGCTCGCCGCGCCGTTCCGCCCGATGATCTACGCGATCGGCTCGGGGACGTTCGTCCATCTCGGCGCGTGGCGCGAGCTCGGCCCGTTCCCGGAGATGCAGGAGCCGGTCGGGCACCGTGCCTCGCTGCTCGGCGTCGAGCAGGCGCTGGTCCCGAGCTTCAACCTGACCGAGCCCTACTACCAGACCAGGTCGATGATGAACGGGTGGGCCAACGTCTGCTACGGCAGCCTGGGGGTCGCCCGGGAACTGGACCACGTACGCCCCTATCCGTCACCGGTCAGCCGGCCGGGCAAATGGCTGCTGGTGGCGAAGGAGCTGTTCGACATCGGCATCTGGTTCGCCGGAGTGCTGCTCATCCCCGCCGGGCTGGTGATCACGGCGACCGGGGGCGGCTGGTGGACCGTGCTCGCCGTCGGCGCCGGCCTGGTGGCGTATCCCCTCACCGCCGTCCTGCTGCTGGCGCTGCTGCCGCGACTGGGCGGGATCGACCGCCAGGACCGCTCCGTCAGTTGGTTGACCGGGATACGTCCGCGGCTGACGCTCGTGGCGACGTTCGTCGCCGCGCCCTTCGTCAGCGCCACCGGCCCGTGGCTGATGTTCCTGCGCATGCTCCGCTCCTGGCGGGTGGGCACGCCGGTGCTGTCCGGGAAGACCGAACGGTAGACCGGTCCTCGCGTCGCTCACGACGCAGGAGGCGCTTGAGTGGCATCGCCCAAGCGCCTCCTGCCGTCACACGAGTGACTTCGAGGCGGGCAGGTCGCGGTCGGCGTCCGGGTCGAAGAACCGGGTGAGGAAGTCCTGCTGCCAGGCGCGCGGCTCCGGCAGGTCCCACTGGCCGTACTCGCTGAGCAGGCGCTCCGGCTCCGGGCACCGTTGCCGCAGCGCGGTGAGGGCGTCCGCGGGGACGGCGTCCGGAAAGAGCATCCGCAGGTGCGCGAGCCCGTAGTAGACGGGCCCGGCCACCGCGTACTCGTCCACCCGCTCGAGCAACAGGTCCCACGAGAGGTCCGGGCCGGCACGGCGTACGACTTCGGCGATGTCGACGTACTTGAGCAACTGCCGGTGCTTGCCCCGGTTCATGAACCTGAGGGCCGTCGAGGTCTTGTAGATGTGGGCGGAGAGATCGATGACCGCGTCCTCGACGGACGGCACGAGGAACGAGGCGTCCCCGTACCGGTGGCGGTCGGCGTGCGCCAGGACGGCACCGACCGGAACGTCGTAGCCCTTGCCGGGCAGCGCCAACGAGACGTTGATGTCGACGCTGACGATCGGCCGGTGGAACTCGCCGAACTTGTTCATCTTGGGCAGGTCGCTGCCGTACAGACGCCAGAAGGCCCGCTCCCGCTTGCTCAGCGGGACGATGTCGACGCGCGTCGGGTTGCCTTCCACGTAACCGAGTCCTTCGAGCGCCTTGACCAGGGTGGTCGCCTCCTCCCTGGTGACGAGGACGTCCAGGTCACCCATCGGTCGCGTGCCCGGCTCCTGGTAGACCGCGAAGGCCAGATGGCCGCCCTTGCGCATGAGCACCGTGATGCCCTGCTCCGCCGCGGCGTCGCTGATCGCCCGGACCTCAGCCAGCATGAGCTCGTTGGCACGTTGCGTGTCCCGGTAGGCGGAGTACAGGAGCAGCACGACGGGAGAATCGATGCCCGCGACCCTTTCGGTGGTCAGCAGGCGCCAGAGATGCCAGCCCACGAGGGGGGCGACGCGGTGCCTGGCGGCCTGCACGGCGAAGTGCCCCCAGTCCAGGCGTGGTGCGTCCTGACTGATGATCGCACGCACACGAGCCATTTGCGGATCCGTCACATGCTGCCTGCTGAGCAGGAGCAACAACTCCGATTCGGCTGACAACTCGGCCATTCGGCCTCCTTCTCGACGGTGCCCGGGCATCGCACAGCACTGGCTCGACCACTCGTCCGCAGTGGCCACGAGATCACTCAACGTGAGGGCTTGCCCCGGGGGCGGGCGGCAGAGTTTAACGGTCCCCGGAAGGCTTTTCACCCGCCTGTCGACCGGACGCGGCGCAGGACGCCACTGCCGACGAGGTGCGGTCCGCTCCGGGTGAGGTGCCGGTGCGGCGCCGTGCCCACAGGGAGGTTGACCAGCGCTCAACTGCTGCCCGGCGATCGTTCAGCTGATTAGTGGACTCTCGCTCCGACCTTGATCACTATAACCGTCAACGGCACAATGGCCGCTGGGGTCGGCGGAGACAGCAGGGGGCGTGGATGGAGTTCCATCAACTGGGCCGCAGCGGCTTGCGTGTGTCCACGGTTACTCTGGGTACCTTCAACTTCGGCGGCCCGACCGACGAGGCCGCGGCCGAGGAGATCATCCACACGGCTCTCGACGCCGGCGTCAACCTCGTCGACACCGCCAACGCCTACCAGGACGGCCGCAGCGAACAGATCCTCGGCAAGGCCATCCGTCACCGCCGCGACGACGTCCTGATCGCCACCAAGTGCTACAACGAGGTCGGACCGGGCCCCAACGACTGGGGCAACTCCGCGTACGCCATCAAGCGTGAGTGCGAGCGGTCCCTGCGCCGCCTGGGCGTCGACCACATCGACATCTTCCACCTGCACCGACACGACCTACGGACACCCGTCGAGGAGACCCTCGGGGCCTTGACGGACCTCGTGCGGGACGGGAAGGTCCGCTACATCGGCACGTCCACGATGCCGAGCCCGGAGGAGATGGCCGAGCAGGCCGGCCTCGGCGTGGTGCCGACCTGGCGCCTGGTCGAGATGGCCGTGCTGGCACGCGGCTCGCTCGGCGTTCCCGGCCCGGTCGCCGAGCAGTCGCCCTACAACCTGCTCGAACGCGAGGTGGAGCGGGACATCCTTCCCATCTGCCGCGAGTACGGCGTCGGCTTCGTCGCCTACAGCCCGCTGGCGATGGGCTACCTCAGCGAACGGTTCCTCGGGGAGCCGCCCGCCGCCGCCCGCTTCACCGAATGGTGGTCACCGCGCGGCGCGATCTGGGAGCCGGTGCAGCGTGCCCTGGCCGCGCTGCTGGATCTCGCCGCCGAGCACGGCCAGTCGCTGCCCGAGTTCGCTCACTCGTGGCTGTCCGGCAACCGTGACGTGACCAGCACCATCATCGGTCCTCGGACCCTCGAGCAACTCACGCTCGCGCTCAAGGCGACAGGGACCACCGTAGACGCACAGGCCCGTCAGGCGGTCGACGCGATCGTCGCCCCCGGCAGCAGCCTGTGGTTCCGGACCATCGAGCAGGGCCATCGCGGCACACGTGACAGCGAGGAATCTTGAGCCAGGGCATGAACGACCTCACCTCCCGCCGACCCGTCGTGCTGCTGACCGACGACGGTCTGCTCTCGGAATTCTGGGCGTTCCTGCGCGAGCGGCTGGAACAACGCCTGTCCCCGACCTGCGACATCCGCTACCTCGACGTACGCGAAAGCGATCTGGCTGCCGTCGACTGGGCCGACATCGACGCGGTCGCCCTGTTCGGGGGCGACCTCACCCAGGACATGATCGCCGCCGCGACCCGGCTGAAGGTGGTGGCCAGCGAGACCGACACCTGCGGGATCGAGGCCATGGACGCGTTGTGGGACGCGGGCATCCCGTTCGTCGAGGGAACCCCCGGCTGGGGTCAGTCGGTCGCCGAGTGTGGGCTGAGCCTGATCCTGTGCGGGTTGCGCCGCATCCCGCAGTGGCACCACGAGGTCATCACCGGCTTCCGCCCCTGGGACTACCCGTACGTGCAGTTCTGCGACGACCCGCGCTTCGCCAACGGCACCGTGGCGGGCAAGACCGTCGGCATCATCGGGGTCGGCGAGATCGGCGGTCGCATCGCCAGCTGGTGCGCCACGCTCGGCGCGACCGTGCTGGCGTACGACCCGTTCCGCTCGCCGCAGCGCTTCGCCGAGGTCTCGGCGGAGCCGGTGGACCTCGACCGGCTGGTGCGGGACTCGGAGATCCTCGTCGTCGCGGCACCGGACACCCCCAGCGTCACCGGTGTGGTCGACCGCGACCACGTCTTCGCCCTGCGGCAGGGCGCACTCGTCGTGACCATCACCCGAGCGGCCGCGATCGATGCCGCGGCACTGCGGGAGCGGGTACTCGCCGACGAACTGGCCTGGGCCGCGGACGTGTACGACGTCGAACCGCTGCCGGAGGGCGATCCCCTGATCGGCAGGCACAACGTGGTCCACCTGCCGCACATCGCGGGACGCACCAGGGACGCCAACATCGCGGTCGCCGACATCGTCGCCGACGACATCCTGCGCGTGCTGGCGGGCGAACAGCCGCGGCACCCGCTGACACCCCAGCGACTGCACGTCCGGCTCGGCCGAACGCCGGCCGCCCGGCACGGCAGGGACGGTACCGGTGGGTGACCTGGAGAACGGCTGGACGATCAGCGATGCGTTCCCGGCCGCCGGGCTGAGCCCGAGCGAGCTGACCGCCGGCCTCGACCGCGCGTACGCGGAGACGACCGGTTGGGCCGACCCCACGGTGACCCGGCTCGGCTTCGCCATGTCGGCCCCGCACCAGGTGGCCCTCTCCGCCTGGACCCGGTTCCTGGCGCTCAACAGCAACAACGTCGGAGTGCACACCCCCTTCGGCGCCGGGCGCGCCGGCACCCGACGGCTCGAACGTGAAGCGCTGCTGGGGCTCGCCGGCCTGCTGCACGCCGACTCGGCCGACGGATACATCACCTCGGGCGCGACCGAGGCGGTGCTCCAGGGACTGCGGATCGGGCGCAATGCCGTCCGGGCCGACGCGGCGTCGCGGGTCACCCTCATCACCAGCGAGTTCGCCCACCACTCCGTGACCAAGGCCGCCGAGGTCCTCAGCCTCGACCTGCGCACGATCGCACCCGGCCCGAGCTGGGTCGTCGAGCCGGAGCAACTGGCGCAGGCCGTCGAGGCAGCGGTCGCCGCCGGCGCGACCGGCGTCATCGTGGCGCTGACGGCCGGCTACTACAACAGCGGCCTGTGCGACCCGGTCGATCAGCTGGCCGCGCTGCTGCGGCGCCGCGCGGTGCAGCTCGCCGATCAGGTGCGGTTCTTCTGCTACGTCGACGCGGCTCATGGCGGCTTCATCTTCCCGTTCAGCGACCCCGCGCTGGCCTTCGACTTCCGCAACGTCGGCGTGCACGCGATGGCCCTGGACCCGCACAAGTCGGGGCTGCTGCCGTACTCGTGCGGGGTTCTGCTCATGCGCAAGGGCCTGCTGGGACATGTCGCCGAGGCGAGCCCGGTCACCGGGATCGTCGACTCGACCCTGACCGGGTCCCGCCCGGGCGCCGCGGCCGCCGCCCTGTGGGCCACTGTCTTCGGTCTCGGCCGCTCCGGTTTCACCGCGGCGATCCAGGAGTGCCTGCGTCGCCGGGACCTGATCGCCGACGCGATCCGTGCCGCCGACCCGGAGGCGGAGATCCGGCCGGCGCCCGCCTCACCCGTCGTCGTGGCCGGTTTCTCCACACCGGACGGGCTGCTGCCTAAGGAGTTCACCGAGCGCTACCGGCTCCTCCCGGTCAGCGCGCCCGCGCCGGCGGGCGGACGCCGCAACTACCACCACTTCTACGCCGGACATAGCCTCACCGACGAGCAGATCGCCCGTTTCGCCACCGGCTTGTCCGAGGCGGTCGCGCAGGCCAGGGCCGAACGTGCCAGGCCCGGGCACGGGAAGGCCGACGCCGGTGTGCCGGAGCAGTTGCGGGACATCGCCGCCGACACCGACTGCTTCCGGCACTACATCGTGCACCCGCCTGGCCGCCGCGATCCGGACGTGCCCGGGTATTCCTTCCACACCTTCCTGCACCGCTCCGCCACCGGCGAACCCCTCCAGGTACGTGAATGGGGCGAGACCGCGACGGGTCGCCAGGCGCACGTCTACGCCCCGGATCTCGCCGACCCGTTCGGGAACGAGCTGTTCGGCGTGCGGACCGCCGACTACTACGTCGAAGTGCTCGACCGGTCGCAGCAGAAGCTGTCCCTGGTCGGCGGCGTGCACTTCTGCGTCGGCACCGGTGCCCCCGGCGAGCGGGTGCTGATGAACCTGGAGAACACCGGCGAGTTCCGGTCGCTGGAGTACAAGTTCGGCGAGGGCGAGTTCACCGACGAGATCCAGTGTTTCCGGGACCGCATCGTGGTGAAGCTCGGAAAGAGCGCGCGTGGCTTCCGGCGGCGCGCCCACAGCGACGACTACTCGTTCTCCATCGACACGTCGTTCGAGTGCACCGTCGAACTCGCCGACGACGACCGCCCGGCCCGGTTGGACATGCTCCGGGTCAGCGGCGACCCGCTGCTGCCCCGGCGGACACACCTGCTGCGGCAGGAGTACCAGCGGTTCCCGAACCGCTTCTTCGACATCGAGTGCACGGTCGTGGTGGGCGCAAGGTCGCAGGACGCCTGGCGGTTGTCCGACCTGGTCGCCGCGTCGGCGGCGGACGCGCTGGTCGCCCGGTCGGGCCTGGTCGGCCGCTGCGTACCCGACGTGTCCGGGAGCGCCGGCGAGCTTGTCGTGACCACCGCGTCGCTGCCTGCCGGACGGCGTACCCGGATGGCGGTCGACACCGGCGTGGGCCGGCGCATGGCCTGCCTCCTGCCCGTCTTCGACGTCTCCGAACCGGAACGGCTGCGGGTCGACGACGTCGTCGCCGTCGCCGATCACGGCGCCGACCTGATCCGGGCGCACGCGGCGGTACGGAGCACGGACGGCGGCACCGGCACGGTCCTGGCCACCGCGGTCGGGGTCGCGGCATGACCACTTCCTTCATCGGCGCCGACCAGAACGCCGACGACCTCGCCGTGGCCGCGATGGACCCGCTGCGCGCCGACGACGTCCTCGCCGAACTGCCCGCCGCCAACGAGCGCGCCGACACGGCGTGGATGGTCGACGCGCTGGCGGACCTCAGCGCCGACTTCGACACGGCTGACGTCCACACCGCCCGAGCCGCCCTGCGCGACCTGGGCTTCCTCGCCGCCTCACTCGTCCGGCACGATCCGGACGCCGACCTGCACGGCATCGAGCCGACACTCCTACGCCTGGCCGCCGTCGCCGACGAGGTCCCCCGCGACACCGTGTACAGCTACACCACGCGCAACCCGGTCGGCTCCCGCCGCCGCGGCTTCCTGCTCAGCGACGAAGAGCACGTGTTCATCGACTCGGTCGTCGCCGCGACCCAGGCGCTGAACCTGGCCGTCGACGACCTGGCCGCCTGCCGCGACCGCGCCGACCTCGACGAGGACGTGCTCCTCGCCGCACTCGGCCAGGTGCACGACGGGGTCGAGGTCCTGCGCAAGAACCTGCGTACGGTCCAGCGGACGATCACCCCCGACTACTTCTCGCACCGGCTACGGCCCTACTTCCCGTCGATGGACATCGGCGGGAAGGCCTACATGGGTCCCGGCGGCGCCCAGATGCCACTGCTCGTCCTCGACGTGCTCCTGCTCGCGCCGAGCGAACCGGGCCAGCTCGGCGCGTGGCACGACGACTATCTCGTGGAGAACGTGCTCTACCTGCCGCCCATCCACCGGGCGGTGTGCGACGACACGCTCCTGGCGTACCGCAGCGGCAACTCGCCGCTGCTGCGCTGCCTGCTCGAGTCGCCCCGGGTGCGCGCGGAGTACGCCGCGCTGCTCAAGCGCATCCTGCGCTTCCGCTACCCCCACCGCCAGGTGGCCCGGGCCAACATGGCGATCCGGGCCGAAGGCTCGCTGGGCAGCGGCGGCTACACCGTCGAGGCCCTCGACCACCTCATCGAGATCACGACGTCCAAGGCCGCGGTGACGCTGCCGTTGCCCCGACAGCGGAGAGGAAGCGCCGATGACCGCGACCGGTAGTGTGGCGGGCTTCGCCCCCGTACGGGTGGGTTCGGTGCGCGGCGCAGTCCCGTCCGTGCCACCCGTTGCCGGAGTCGAGGGCCGGGTGCGCCTGCGCTACCCGAACCGGCTCAACGCGATGGCACTGGATCCGAGCAAGGTGCTGCCCGGCGCCGGCTCCTACCCCGCCGGCGAGCTGGTCTTCGTCACCGACCTCTTCACGAGCGTCGAGATCCAGGGTACGGCGTCCGGCGACGGCGTCGAGGTCACCGCCGACAGTGCCCGGCCGGTCCTGGGGCGCCACGCCGCGCTGCTGATGCGCCAGGTCCTGGGCCTCACCGGCGGAATGCGGATCACGATCCGCTCGCACCCGCTGCCTCCGCACGTCGGTCTCGGCAGCAGCAGCGCCGTCCTCGCGGCCGTGGCGGCGGCGATCAACGAACTGTGCGGTCGGCCGCTGGACCACCGGACGCTGATGCGGCTGCTGGTCGACAACCACGGCGAGGAGATCGACGGCAACGACGACGAGATCATGCCGGTCCAGTGCATCGGCGGCTCGGCCGCCGCCGGTCTGGTACCCGGCGCGATCCAGGTGGTCTCCGGGAACGCGGTCGCGCTGCTGGCCGCCCCCGCGCCGGCCGGGCACACGATCGTGCTCGCCGTACCGCCGGACCTGCGCAGCTGGGACGCCTCGGAGAGCCTTCGCGCCGAGGCGGAGAACTTCGACGGGTTCCTGGAGACCGGCCGTCGGTACGCGCCGCAGATCGCCTACCGGTTGCTGCACGAGTGCTGGCCCGACCTGGTCACCGGCACTCCGGGCACCCTCGGACAGCTCGTCTTCGACTACCGGTTCGAGATGGGCAGCATCCGCAACTGCGCCTTCTCGCACCCCCGCCTGCTGGAGTACGCGGCGCAGGTGCGGCAACTGTTCGAGTCAGGGCAGGCCGCGGTGCTCAGTCTCTCCTCGGTCGGGCCGCTCTTCTTCGCTCTCACCGAGCAGCCCGACGCCGTCGCGGCCGGCTTCGAAGCCGCGGGCCTCACCACGTTCCGCGCGATGCCGTGGGACCAGGGCTACCTGATCGACGAGTGCACGGTGAAGCGCGATGCGCGCGACGGGTGACTACTGGAACCGGCCGGATGTGGTGACGACGTTCGCCACGGCGTCGCCGCCGGGGTACCTGGCCGACATCGTGCCGCAGGGCGGCCCCGGCGCGGTCGCCCTCGACGTCGGCTGCGGAGGCGGGCGGAACCTGCCGCTGCTGGCCGAACGAGGCTACCGGGTCGTCGGAATCGACCTGCACGCCGAGATGGTGCTGCGCGCACGAGGCGTCGCCCCCGGTGTGGCCTTCTGTCGGGCGGACGTCGCCGCGCTGCCGGTGGCCACCGCGCGGGCCGCAGTCGTGGTGTGTCACGGGGTCCTGCACAACCTGCCCCGGCCGGAACAGGTCTGCGCCGCCATCGGCGAGCTGAGCCGGGTCGTCGCCACCGCCGGCGTCGTGTCGCTGAACCTGTTCAGCGCGGCGCATCTGGACCACCGGCTGACCCGGCTCGCCGACGACCGTCACCGGCTCCCCAACGGACAGGTGATGACGCTGCTGCCGCCGGAGCGCATCGCCGCGCTCTGCCGTGCCGCCGGATTCGAGTTCGTCGACGGCCCGTTCGAATACCTCCACGATGCCGATCCCGGCCAGCGCTCAGTCTGGCGGGCCGTCCTGCGACCGACGGGGACCCGATGATCCAGAGCGAAGCAAGCCTCCTCGACACCGATCCGGCCGAGCTGGCCGATCCGCACGCGCTGGCGGCACGGCTCGGCGTACGCGCCGGGACCGTCCGGCTGGGCCAGACCAGGATCGCGGTGAGCAGCGCCGACCCGCGAGCCATCACCTACCTGCACGACCTGTTCACCCCGGCGAACGACATCTGGGAGCACCTGCCCGACGACTTCTCGCCCTGTTCGCTGGCCGCCGTGAACCTCGCCGTCTCCGACGCGTGCTTCGCCCGGCTGGTCGAGCACTACGCGGCGCAGGCGGTCCGGCGCCGAGCCGTACACCTGCACGTGGCCGCACCCGGGACCCGCTACGAGCTGGCCGACGGGACCTGCGCCGTGGTCTCGGAGCCCGACGAGATCGACGGCACCAACCTGGTCGTGCAGTCCCCGCGCGGCCTGGTGTTCGTCACGACCGCGCGCCCCTACGCCCACCTGGCGCTGGCCCGGCACCTGCGCGAGTTCGGCTACCGGCGGGGCGAGAGCGACGGTTGGGCCGGGCTGCACGCGTCCTGCGCGGCCACCCCCGAGGGCAACGTGGTGGTGGTCGGCCGCTCCGGTGCCGGCAAGTCCACCACCGCCCTGGCCCTGGCCGCTGCCTCCGGATGCGCCTTCGTCGCCAACGACCGGGTCATGGTCCGCGCGGACGGAGAGCAGGTGACGGCCTGCGGCATGCCGGTGCCGATCCGCATCAACGGCGGCACCATGCACGCGCTGGGCCTGAAGGACGCGACCAGCTGGCAGCTGACCCGCCGGCAGCCGGACTTCGTCACCAGCGACTGGCAGAGTTTCTGCGGAGACTCCAAGCTGAACCTGCTGCCCGTCGAGTGGCGTGCGCGCACCGGCACCTCCCTGGTCCCCTCGGTACGGCTGACCGCCATCGTGCTGCCCCGCGTGACGAAGGACTCCGCGGTGCTCAGCGTGCGTCGGGTCGGTCCGGACCAGGCGCGCGAGGTCCTCGCCGAACAGCTGATGACTCCGGACGACGACGTGTTCGTCGAGGACTGGCTGCATGCCCGCACCCGCGACCGCGACGAGATCGGTGCCCTGACGGGGCCGACGTTCGAGGCACTCATGCGGTTGCCGATCCTGGTCACCGAGCTCGGCACCCGCAACACGCTGGTGAACCTGTCCAGCGCCATCCGCGAGGCGCTCGGAACGCTGCGTGCCTGACCTCGCCTTCGCCGCGTTCGACCTGGACGGCACGCTGGTCGACGAGCGCGGCGTGCCGCTGCCCGGCACGATCGAAGGCCTCGCCCGGCTGCGTGACCGCGGCCTGACGCTCCTGCTGGTGACGGGACGATCGACGGTGCTGTTCGAGGCACTCGGTCTACCCGAGCGCCTCCTCGAACTGTTCGGGCCCCGCCTGCTGCTCGACAACGGCAACGTCGAGTACGACCGCGCCGCCGCCCGGGCGACGTATCGCCGCGCGCTACCCCGCGAGGTGCTGCCAGCGCTGCTCGCCGCAGGCTTCAGCGAGATGGTCGCGGAGTTGGACCACCGCTATGTCGCGACCTCCCGGCGCGCGTCCACGTGGTTCGCGATGGCACACCGGCTGCCCCGATCGTCCATCGACGTCGACCCGCAGCTCGGCGGGAGGACGCAGGTCGGCTCGGTGCTGGTGCTGGATCGTGTGCCGCTGCCCGAGGGGCTGTTGGGCGGTGCGGTCGAGGCGATCCCGTTCGCCGGCACCGCGGCGAAGCTGGTGCGCCCTGCGGGGACCTGCAAGAGTGCCGCGGTGACGGCGTTGCTGGCCGAGCAGGCCGGTGAGGCGGACCTGAAGCGGGTCATCGCGTTCGGCGACGGGCGCAACGACCGGTGCCTGCTGGCCACTGCGGCGGTCGGGGTCGCGGTGGCCGACAGCCACGCCGACGCCGCTGCGCGCGCGACGATGCGGCTGTCGGGCCCGATCGGGGACTTCCTGGCCGCATTCCACCCGGACGCGCTCGTCCGGCGTGACCGGCCCGACGTCGTGGAGGATTGTGCGCACTGACGCTCACCAGCGCGCGAGCAGGACCTCTTCGTCGTCCCGGTTCCGCCAGATCCAGGTGGTGCCGGCCGGCACCGCACCGCTCAGGTAACCGAGGATCGGCTCCCGCTGGTTGTCGCTCTCGAGCTGACCGATCAGCTTGAGGGCCTCCGGCAGCGGGAAGAACGCCGCCTCGGCGATCTCGTCGTCCTCCGGCAGGGTCTCGCCCTCCCAGTCGTTGATCTCGAACGCGATCGCCAGTGCCGACGGGTAACGCTCGGAGTCGATGTGCATCACGAACGCGGTGGCGACCGGATCGCCGACCACCAGGCCGGTCTCCTCCTGCATCTCCCGCCGCAGCGCCTCGTGGAAGACCTCGCCGTCCTGGACGCCGCCGCCGGGCAGCGACCAGAGCATCTCGCCGTTCGCGCCGAGGCTCTCCCGCACCAGCAGGATCTCGTCGCCCCGCCGGACGATGCCGATGACGAGCTGCACGCGGGAAACAGGCGCCCGCGCCGGCGCTTCAGATTCAACAGAGGTCATAAGCAGAGAATCCTAGTGGTCCGCCCGGCGGTGGCACTCCCCGGGCATGCGCCTCGGAACTCCTCCAGCGTTGGAGTCAGCGACTGGTTGACGTCGGCAGTTTCGGCTTCTGCCCATCTGAGCACAGTTTCCAATGACATATAGCAATGTCGCGTTTCGACTCGCTTCGTGACGATCGCGCTGGCCCCACGGATCGCTGGCTACCGACGGTGCGCTTCCGCACGTCGAGGACGGGGCCGGTGGGCCACTACCCTGCGAGCATGGCTCACGTTGCTCGGGCCCGCAGGCCGTACCCGCTGCTCGTCGCCGCGGCGGTCCTGCTGGCGCTCGGCGCGACCACGGCCTGGGCGGTCGGCGACACGCTGGGGCTGAGCCACGCCCCCGCCGCCGTGCCGCGCGAGGATGCCGTCGCCGCGCCGGCGCGGACGCCCGCACCGGTCCCGGCGTTGGCGTCCCTCGTCGTGCCCGACGAGCCGCGCGTCAGGAAGGCCGCCGTCGCCGTCGCCGACGCCGTGGTCTCCCGCGGCCTGCCCCGGCCGGTGCTCGCCCCCGCCGCGCCGCGCCCGGCCAGGTCCGCGACGGCCGCGCCGGGCACCGACGCGACAAGCGTCGCGGCCCCGGACCTGTCGGCGGTGACCACGCTGCGGGCGCGCGTGCTGGCCATCCCCGGCGGGGCGCCCGAGTCGTACCGGCTCGACGTGCACGGCGCCGAGCTGGCCGTCCAGGGCGGCGACGTCGCGGGCGTGGCAGCCGGGATGTACCGGTTGGCCGACCGGATCCGCTCCGGTGCCGAGGCGCTCCCGGCGGCGGACGCGGGTCGGGTGGTCGTCCCCCGGCTCGGCCTGCGGCTGACCGACGCGGGCTCGGTGGGGCGCGAGCCCGACCCGGCCGCCTTCGCCGCCGGCGACGACTACGGCCTGAACACCGACGTGGTCGCGTCGGCGGTGCTGCCCGGCGCGCCATGGGTGGACGCCGACGCGGTGGCCCGCATCGACGCGCAGTTCCGGCAGCTCGTCGACCACTCGGTGGCGCAGGGATTCAACGGGATCGTCGTGCCCGGCTTCCTGGAGTACGTCACCTTCGCGAAGGTCGGCGACGGGCGCGCGGTCTACCCGCCCGGCGACCCGCACGTCGACCGCGCGCGGGCGATGGTCGCGGCGTTCGGCCCCGTCTTCCGGTACGCCGAGGACATGGGCGTGCGCGTCTTCCTGCTGACCGACATGCTCGCGGTGTCGCCCCCGCTGGAGGCGTACCTGACGCGGACCGTCGGCGGCCTCGACGTGGCCGACCCTCGGCTGTGGGCGGTCTACCAGGCCGGTCTGGCCGAGCTGTTCGAGAGCATGCCGTTCGTCGACGGTCTGATGGTCCGCGTCGGCGAGGGCGGCGAGGTGTACGCCGGGACCGGCTGGGACTACTCGTCGAGGCTCGCGGTCACCACGGAGACGTCCGTACGCGCGATGCTGCGGGCGCTGCTGGACACCGCGGGCGCGGCCGGCAAGGAGATCATCTTCCGCACCTGGACGGTGGGCGTCGGCGCCGTCGGCGACCTGCACACCAACCCGGAGTCGTACGAGCGGGTGCTCGGCGGGCTCGACGACCCGCACCTGATCGTGTCCACCAAGTACACCCTGGGCGACTTCTACAGCCACCTGCCGCTGAACACCACCCTGCTGGGCGGCAAGCATCGCCGCATCGTGGAGTTCCAGGCCCGGCGCGAGTTCGAGGCGTTCGGCTCGCTGCCCAACGACCTCGGCCCGCTGCACCGCCAGGCGCTGCGCGCGTTCCTCGCCGCAAACCCGAACGTCGAGGGCGTCTGGAACTGGACCCAGGACGGCGGGCCGCTGCGCGCCGGGCCCATGTCGCTGCACCTGCGCGCCGGCTTCTGGCAGCTCTACGACCTCAACACGTACGCCGTCGGCCGCCTGGCCTGGGACCCGCACGCCGACCCGGCGCAGGTCACGGCGGACTGGGCGTACCGCACGTTCTCCGGCGACCCGGCCACCGTCGCTGCGATCGGGCAGGCCATGGCGCTGTCCCGGCAGGCGGTCACCAGGGGCCTCTACATCGGCCCGTACGCCGACCGGTCGGTGCGGGCGCTCGGGCTGGAACCGCCGCCCATGATGTGGATCTTCGAGTGGGACATCCCGACCGGCGACTCCGCCGCGCTGAACAGCATCTACGCGGTGACCGGCGACCGCGTAGACGAGGCGGTCGAGGAGGGCACGCAGGCCGTCGCACTGGCCCGGCGCATGCGCGACCTGGTCGCCGCGACCGACCCGGCGACCTGGCGCGACGCCGAACTGCGCGCGCGCTTCACCGCGACGCTCGACTACCAGGTCGACCTGTTCGAGACGCTGGGCGCGTACCGGGCCATGGTGCTGCGGCACGCGCAGTGGCTGGACACCGGCTCCCCGGCCGCCCGCCACGACTGGCGGCTGGCCGCCGCGGCGTACCACGACGCACGCGACGCGCACCGGCAGCGCTACGGCGCCGACCTGGACCTGCCCGCGTACAACTTCACCGCCGCCGACCTCGGGGCGCGGCGCGCCGACCGGGACCCGGCGATGGCCTGGGCGGCCCGGGCGTTGCTCGGGTCGATCCTGCTCGTGGTGCTGCTCGGCCTGCGCGGGCGCGGGTTCGGTGGGGTCGCCGCGCGCGGGTTGCTGCTCGGCGCGCTCCGGCCGTGGCGGGTCGCCGCGCTGCCGACGCCCGGGGCGCAGGCGGACCGGGTGCTGGTGTGGCTGGTCCCGGCCGTGGTGCTGGTGGCGAGCCGGCTCGTGCTGACCTGGTTCGCCGCGCCGGCGCACCTGCTGGTCACCCTCGGTGGGTGGGCGCTGTTCGCCCTCGTCGTACGCCTCGTCGTCGGCCGGCGGGACCCGTTACACCTGTGGGCCGTGGTCGGCGGCGTCGCGCTGCTGCGCAGCGTGCTGCTGCTGGTCGCGCTCGCCGGGCGCGGACCGGGCGGCTACTGGTTCGCCTTCTGGACCGCGCCGGGTCTGCGCGCGGCGTACGTCACCGTCGCGTTCGCGGCGTTCTGCTGGCTGTTCGTGGCCGCCGCCGTGGTCCTGCGGGACCGGTACGGCCTGCGCCGCCGAAGCGCCGTCGGGCTGACTCTCACCGCCGCGGGCGTGCCCCTCGGCGTGTTGTCCGCCCTGGTCTGGGTGGTGGGCCTGGAACGCGCGCTGACGGTGTGGAACGACCAGCTCGCGCTGCTGCCCTGGGGCCTGTCCCGCATCCTCGGCATCACCGTCCACCTGGGCATCCCCGCCCAACTCCCCGCGTACACCGCCGCCGCCGGAGCCGCCCTCGCCGCCGCCGGCCTGCTGGTGTCCCTCGGCCGGCCGGCGGGGGGCTCCCGCCGGCCGGCCGACGGCGTCACCGGCCGTAGACCTCGAACTCGTGCAGCGAGAAGCCGTACGAGGTGGCCCGCTTGAGGCCGTACACCCGCACGTAGCGGGCGGCGACCGGGGCGAACGTGGCGTTGTCGACGCCGCCGTTGCCGGTGGCGGTGGCGAACACCGGCGTCCAGGAGCTGCCGTCGCCGGAGACCTCGATCCGGTACGACGTGCCGTACGCGGACTCCCAGCGCAGCACCGCCCGGCTGACGGTGCGGGCCGAGCCGAGGTCGACCCGGAGCCACTGGTTGTCGTTGTAGCTGCTGGCCCACCGGCTGCTCAGGCTGCCGTCGACCGCCTTGCCCGGCGTGTGGCTGGTCAGGAACTGGGTGCTCGACGCGGTGGCCGGACGGCCCTGGGCCAGGTTGGTGACGTCGTCGCCCCGGCGCGCCGGGAACGAGACGACCTGCTGGTAGGTGGGGCGGTTCTGCCAGGCGATCAGCGGGTGGGTGATGCCGCCGAGCCCGGAGTGGGCGATCGAGTCGGCGCACCACTGGTCGCCGGCGGAGCAGGACTTGTCGCCCGGGTAGACGGTGCTGGCCGGCACGGCCGCCGCCTGCCCGAGCGCGCCGAGCAGCGCCGTCCGGCACGCGGCCAGGTTGCCGCCGCCGCAGTACGCGCGCCCGAGGCCGCCGGCCACCGGGTCGCCGAGCACGGTGCGCACGTCCTTGTCGACGTAGCCCCACCAGCCGTACTGGAACGCCGAGCCCTTGTGCGCCTGCCCCTGCGACGCCCAGCTCGCGGCGCCGTCGCGCCCGCCGTTCTGGCCGCCCGACGGCGCCTCGTTGACCTCGATGGCGTCCACCAGCGCGGCGTAGAGGTCCGGCCCGAGGCCGGGGCGGAACTGCGCCGAGGCGAGCAGCGGCCACCACGCGTCGAAGATCCGGATGGCGTCGGCGTGCTGGTAGACCTTCGAGCCGGGCGTGGTCTCCACCCGCCGGGCGCCGGCCTGCTGCCAGGCCCGCAGCTTGCCGATCGCGTCGGCCAGCGCCGGGTCGGTGACCGGCGCGCTGTCGAGCACCCGCAGCAGGTCGCCGAGGACCTGCTGGCCGCGCAGGTCGGTCACCGCCGCGTCGGCCATGATCTTGACGACGTCGGCGCGGCCGAGCTTGCGCTGGGCGATCGCCGCGCGCACCGGACCGTCGAGCAACTGACCCCGGTGTACGGAGCCGAAGCTGAAGTTGCCGTCCGCCGCCCCGAAGTCCCGCGCCTGCTTGTTGTTCCAGCTCACGTAGTAGTCCTGGTTGACCGACTGCGGGTGGGCCGAGGGCGGGGCGTAGGTGGCGTCGTTGGTGTCCGGGTTCCAGCCGACCCACTCGTACGCCGGTTCGGCCTTCGCCGGCAGGTTCGGGTCGAGGGCGGCCGGGCGGACCGGGTTCGCGCCGGAGTTGTAGTACGCCGCTTCGGTGGAGTTGACGTAGAACCAGTTGAAGGCGTACCCGACGCTCTCGGCGGACGCCTTGAACGCCGCCGCGCCGCCCATCGCCGACGGGTCGTTGAAGGCCTGGAAGCCGATCGCCGAGTCGGCCTCGTGCCGGTAGGTGGAGCGCAGCTTGGTGAACGCGGTCGGCTTCCCGTTCACCAGTCCCCGGTAGGCGACCAGCCCGTACCTGGTGCGCAGCGCGCGCAGCGTGTAGGACCCGGCCGGGGTGGAGTCGGCCAGCGTCGGCGACCAGGAGTTGCGCTGCTCCAGCGTCTCCATGGCCAGGCACTGCCCGTGGTAGAGGTAGCGGTTGGTGCGCAGCGTCGGCGCGGTGCCGTCGGTGGTGCACAGCGGCACCGCGTAGGTGTCGGTGAGGTCCTGCGAGGCGGAGGTGGCGCTCCACGCGTAGTCCTGGCCACGGCCGAGCAGCACGTAGAGGTTCAGCCCGGCGAACGCGGCGCCGCGCGCGCTGATGCCGGGCCCCTGCAACTCCTGGAGCATGAGCAGTTGCGGGGCGAAGTAGCCGGTCTGCGGGCCGAACACGGCGACCGGGTTGCCGGTGGTGGTGTGCCGTCCGGAGACCACGACCGCGTTGGACATGCCGTGTGCGCGCAGGTTGGCCAGGCCGCCGACCAGCTCCTGGGTGGCGGTGCTGGCGCCGGTGCGCGCGGCGGCCCCGCCGGTCTGGTCGTAGGCGAGCGGCTCGGCGACCACCGTGCCGGCGTCGGGGAGCACCGCGCTGGTCGCGCCGGGCGGCGTCGCGCCGTACGGGAAGCTCTGCCCGTCGTGCAGGGTGAGCACGGTCTCCGGGTCGTTCTGCGACCGGAACGCCGCCCACACCCGGTCGCCCTCGACGGTGCCGTACTTGGCCCGGGCGGCCACCCGGACGAGCGCGGACTGGATCTCGCTGCCGCCGCCCCCGCCGAAGAGGCCGCCGATCACGCCGGCGGTGGCGATCAGGTCGGTCATGGTGAAGTGCTTCGGTTTGCCGGCGCCAGCGAGCACGTACTCGCCGGGGTAGTTGTCGTCGGCGATCGACTTGTCGATGTAGGCGTTGATGCCGGCGATGTAGTCGACCACGTCGGTGTAGAGCTGCTGGCCCCGGGCGCCCTTGGTGCGCAGCGCGTCCACCTGGGCCTGGAGGTCCGCCTCGGTGTAGGGCGAGTTGGCCCAGACGCTCTGCTCCAGCTCCCGGTTGCCGGGGGCGCCGCCGGCGAACGAGGTGACCTTGCCGCGGCCGACGTGGCGCAGCAGGTCCATCACCCAGAGCCGGTCCTGGGCCCCGGCGTAGCCGGCGCCGAACATGGTGCCGGCGCGGGTGGTGCCGGTGATGTGCGGGACGCCGGTGGCCTTGTCCCGCACGATGGTGACGTCGGCGCGCGGCGAGACGGTGCTCTCGACCTGCGCGGCGGGGACGCCGAAGGAGGCGTCGTTGAAGAAGTGGGCGATCTGCTCGTCGGTCAGCCCGGCGTAGTTGTAGACCAGTTTCGCGTACTCGTCGAGCTGGTCGCTGGAGTGCGCGGGGCGGGTGCCGAGCGCCTGGTGGGCCAGGATGGCGGCCAGTGTGGCGTTGCCGTTCTGCCCGGGGGGCAGGATGTCGGCGCACTGGCCGAGGCAGTAGTCGTTGGCGGCGAACGTGGCGGCGGCCAGCGCCGGTGACGGTGGGGTGACGGTCAGGACACTCGCGGTCAGGGCGGCGGCGGTGAGCGCCGCGAGCCGGGCGCGGAGTGGGGGACGGGGCATGAGTCTTCCTCCGGGGACGCGGAGTCGGGCCTTCGGTACGCCCGGCTGCCGTGCCGACGTCTCGCCCTCCGCGCCCGGGCGTTCCACCCGGAGGTGAGATTTGCTCGTATCTATCTCCGGGCAATGATCGGCGGCCGACCGCCGCCCGGGATAGCAGGCGTTCACCAACCGCCAATGCCGACGTTTCGCCCCGCCGGCGCCGCTCTCCGGACGTAACAGTGGGCCGGCGCCGTCGCCACCCGTAGCGCTTCCTCACCTGAGGGCCGGTCCGCTTCAGGGCCTGCGGCGGCGTGGTCGCTCGCGCAGGGCCAACGCGCGCAGCACGCCCGTGATCAGGGCCGCTTTGATCCACTACGCTGGTGGGGCTGTCGTACGTGACCGGAGGACGCACATGGCCCGCCCCTACGATCCCGGACCGAAGCAGTTCGTCTTCTCGGTGGGTGATGGCAACGACCAGCAAGTCTCGGTGGGCGACCCCCAGGAGGCCTACGTAGCGTTCTCCGCGTTCTTCCGGGGTCGAGAGTCCGACACCTACACCATCGAGGATGAACCGGCGAGGCAGAGACTGGTGCTCATGCCCCGGCTGCGGGTGATCTCCCGGACCAGGGACGCGGACCAACCTCGGTCGGAACACCTCCAGGTCGACAGGCCCAACCGCTACCTTCCGAGCGCGATGCTGTTCTTCGAGAACGGATATGCCGGCCTCGACCACTTCGGCCAGTGGTTCGCCGACCTCTCCGACCTCGACGCGTCACCGGAGACCCGCGGGGCCGCCCGCGCCGCCACTATCACGACGGAAGCAGCGGCGATCGAAGAAGTCGCCCGGATCTGGGCGGATTCGGGCAGCGTCGACCCGAGCGACCAGTACTACGTCTTCTTCGAGTCGCACGATGTCGACGATGACCGGGCCGAACGAGCCGAACTGCTCCAGTTGATCGGTTTCCTCGGTCTCGAACGAGTCGACGCCCCGGCCGAGGCCGCCGGCGGCGAAGTCTGGGTGCGCACCGACCCACGCCTCGACGTCGAGTGTGCACGGTGGTCGTGAACAGCTGGTGCGGGGTGGGCCGCACCATCGCCGTGATGGTCGCCGCGGACCCCGAAGCAACCACGTCCAGCCGGTGCCGTTCCGGGGAGCCTGAGCTGTGAGAGACATCGTCTTCACGCGTGGCAGCGGCTGGATCCCGAACGTGGTCCGCGAGGACGGCGAGCTGAAGCTGATGCTCGCCGCCGGGGCCGACGCCAACCACGAGCCTCGCACGTTCACGTTCCCGGTCTCCGAAGCCCATCTTGCGGCGATCCGGGACGACCTGGCCAGACACCTGTTGCTGTGGAGTGCGGTCCTTCCGCTGTGCGACGCCGCCGGAACCCGGGGCCGCCTCGATGAGAGCGCTGCCGTCGCGCTCCTGGACCCGGTCCTGCTCTCCTCGCCCGCGGACGTCGACGCGCTCTTTCGGCGCATCCCGTGGGACAGGAGCCGGCTCGTCGCTCATGGTGCCGACATCGGTCTACTTGAGCGCGGCCAGGTCTGCGAGGCGATGCGCGCGGCGACGGAGGGGGCGAACGAGAAACGTGCTCAGGAGCATCACGCCAACCGCCGGCGCGCCGAGCGCGGAGCAGTCCTCGGGCCACTCGACGCCGCGATTCTGAGGTACACGGGCCAGTATCTGCATGGCGCGACGGTTCCCAGGCGGATGCCCGATGCCGTCGACCCCGCACTGCTGCCCCAGGTCATGCGTGTGATCGCCACCGCGGAGCAGGCATGCGCCGGAATGCGGATCGGCCTCGATCCACGGCGGGGACACCGGGCCACGGACAAGCGCGACTGGGATCGGATGGCGGCGACGGTCGACGCGGCCGTGCGCCGCGCGTACCCCGAACTCGTCGATGACGCGGTGCGTACGGTGAGCTTTCTGATGTGCTCGGAGGCTGCGGACCGCTCCAGGAGCGCCCCGGCGGAAGACGACGAGGAGGCTGCCGACGACCACGCCGACCTCGGTGAGAGCGCGAGAAAGACGGCCCTGTCGTTCACCGATGACAAGGGCGGCGAGAAGAAGTGGCTACGGGACGGTCCTCGCACTGCCTCCGGCGAGTTCTGGGAGTTCGTCGCCGATCGCTCCGCCGCCGACAACGAAGTGTTCACCATCGAGGACGAGGAGATGGGCGAGGGCATCCAGCTGCACTTCTACGCGGACTCCATCGCCCGGATCACCACCGTGCGACACGGGGAAGCCGGGTCCGATCCGCAGTACCAGGTCGAGTACAGCCTGGTCGACGGGATCGGCGGGTACCGGAAGCTGGTGAGCGCCTTCGTCCGCGGCGGCTGCGCCGCACTCGAACAGCACGGTCCCTGGATGTCGGATGTCGCCGAGTTCGAGCGCGCGCGTCGTCGGCGCGACGCCCGGTAGTCCCCAGAGGAAGCCCGAGCGGCGCGATCCGGCCGCGTGGCCCCAACGCGGCAACCGGTCGGCGCGATCCGGCGTGGCCGGAACGTCACGGCCCGGCCGCCCGGCAGCCGACACCCCGCCCACGGCGGAACGCCGCTACTGGCACCCGCACAGCTACGAGGTGCTCGGTGGCTCACGGGAGTTGCGGACCGGCGGCTGATCATCTACGCCGACCACGCGCCTGCGGCCGGTCGCTCGATCTCATCGCTGAATGATCGGGACACCGACGTAACATTTTCGCGGCTGCGCGGTCGTGCAGCCGGGATTCAGCAACGTTCGGCGACCACGACCGTGTCCAGGGCGTCCACAGCTCGGCCCTCCACCGTCACGGGTCGGCGTGCAGTCTCGGCCCGGCGGATCCGCAGCCCCGACAGCTCTTTCACCACCGCCTCGGGGGTGAGCAGGATGTCGGGGTCCTGCGGGCCACCCGTGCCACCGGAGAGGTTCCCGACGTCGTGGCCGACCACGAGGACCCGTCCGCCCCGACGTACCGCGCGGCGGGCGTGGGACAGCACGGCAGCGATCTCGGCGGCAGGCAGGTGCAGGTACGCGATCAGCACCAGGTCGACGCCGTCGGCCGGCGGCTCGTACGCGGTGACGTCGGCCACCTGCCAGTCGACGCTGACGTCTCGCTGGCGCGCCAGCTCCCGGCCCCGCTCGATGGCTACCGCCGAGAAGTCGACTGCGGTGACCTCCCAGCCCTGCTGGGCCAGCCACACCGCGTTTCGTCCCTCACCAGCGGCGAGGTCGATCGCCCTGCCGGGGGACAGACCGGCGACCTCCTCCACGACGAAGCGGTTGGGTTCGGCGGTCCACACGAGTTCCGGAGCTCTCGCGTACCGCTCGTCCCAGGCGGTGCTGTCCATCGTCGTACTCCTCTCGACGTGCGAAGGATCGTCTCCCGGCGCCGCCCTCATCCTTGCCGAGGGCCTCGGCGGACACGGTCCGGACCGTCAACTGCCTGCCACGTGGGCGGGACTCCCGGCCGCAGGTGGCGAGTCGGTCGGACAGGTGGCGGCTTGGAGGGCCAGGCCGGCGGAGGCGATCGCCACCGCCGGTGGTCCGGTCAGGAGCAGTCCGATCGCGCTGGCGGCGACGAGGCGGTGAAGGGTCCGCGGTCGGGCCGGCGGGGCGAGCATCCGACGTACCCGCTCGACCGCACCCGTACCCGCGCCCAGAGCGTGCCGGGGAGCGCGGTCGGCGAGTTGGACGATGGCCGTGGCGACAGCTTGCCGTCCATGGCGCTCGCTCGCACGGTCGTCGGCCAGGTGCTCCACCAGCCGTCTGATCTCCGTTTCGGCCGCGTCGGCCATCGGCAGTCCCGGCAGTGCCCGGTGGAACGCGACGGCGAGGGCGACGAGGAGGTGGTGGCGGCCTCGGAGATGCGCCCGCTCGTGCCGCAGTACGGCTGCCAGTTCCTCGGCGGTGAGTGCGTCGAGCGCGGCGCTGGTGACGACGACCCGGCCCGGGCGGCCGGGCAGGCAGTAGACCGCGGCCGTGGTGTGGTCCACGACCGTCCAACCGTTGGCATCCGGTCGGCCGAGGGGCAGCAGTGCGGCGAGGTGTCGGCGGCGCCAGCGGCGGGCGGAGGTGAAGGTGACGATGAGGCTGATCACGATCCGAGCGGCGAGGACCACGGTGGCGAGCAGCCCGATCACGGCGAGCGTCTCGTTCGGGGCACCGAGGCCCGTCAGGGCCCGCGTGCACGCGACGACGATGCCTTCGAGGCCGGCGGCGAGGGCAGCGGGCGGTACGGCGACCAGCAGACCGGCGGTGAGGACGGCGACGCTGACGGAGAGCTCCGCGCCGAGCCAGAGTCCGACGGTGAGCCGTGGTAGAGAGGTCGTCCATCCCCCGGTCAGGGCCGGACGGGCGAGGGCCGCCACCGCGGCCGCCCAGACCAGCAGTACCAGACTGGTCACGGGTTCGGCGTTCCGCGCTGATCGAGCAGCTCGCGCAGGGCGGCGGCCTCCTCGGGAGTCATGGTGTCGACGAACCGGGCCAGGGCGGCATGCTGGTCGGCGGCCGAGGAGAGCGCCTCGGCCATCAACTGTCCGACACGCTCCTCCCGGCTGGCCTTCGGGCGGTAGCGATACGCCCGCCCGGCAAGGTCGCGTTCCGCCCAGCCCTTGCGATGCAGGTTGTCCAGGACCGTCATCACCGTGGTGTAGGCGAGGCCTCGCTCCCCCATCGCGTCCACCATCTGCCGCACCGTGAGCGGCCCGGGCGCCTCCCACAACGCATTCATCACGGCGGATTCCAGCGGACCCAGTGGGCGGTCGTTGCCGGGGTCCTTCCTTCGGGGTCGGCTCACCGGTCGACCGTACCTTCTGCGGCGAGCGACTCCGACGCGGCCGGCGCCGGGCAGGCCCGCTCCCCGGCGAGCCGGCGCCGCAGTGCCCAGGCGAGCAGGGCGATCGAGGCCACGGCGAGTACGGGCTGAGCCGGGGCGAACCAGCTCATCGCCCCGCTGTAGCCGAGCGCGATGAGGACGAGCTTGTTGCAGACGGGGCAGCCGACGGCGAACAGGGACAGGGCCGCCCCGGTCACGCCGGTCCGCGACTCTCCGCGGCCGGTCGCCTTGTCGCCGGTTGCGGCGACGGGCGCGACGTAGGTGGCCAGGAGCAGCCCCGACAGGACCGCGGTCACCAGAAGTACCGGCCACGCCCACCAGGTGACGGCCATGTCACGGCCGAAGTAGGGGGTGTCGATCAGGTCGGTGGGGATCGCGATCACGACCGCGGTCGCCACGGCGCCGGCGCCCGCCGCGATCCACCGCCGAGCCGGCCACACCCACGGCTCGGGTGCGAGGCCCGCCCCGACCACGCCGGTCACCGACGGCAGCCGGGCTGCAGCCGTTTCCTCGGCGACAGGGACTTTCGGGGCGGCGGCGGTGACCGCAGTCGCGGCCGCACGACGCTGGCGCAGCACCAGGACGGTGATCGCCGCCAACCCCGCGACGAGCAGGACCAGTTCGTCCGGCACGTCACCGAGTGTTCCGGTCACCCACTCCTGCGCGGCGCCTTCCATGTCGGTCAGGCCGAAGCCACCGGCGAGGCCCGCTGTGCCGTCGAAGACCAGGAAGAGTGCACCCAGGACGACGAAGAGCAGACCCGACACGGTCGACGTGCTGTGCAGGCGCAGCCGGCCGACGGAGAACTGCCGGCCCCGCAGCCACCGTCGCTCGCCGATACGCCACCGGTCCCAGACGAGGGCGAGCAGCAGCAGGGGCGCCGTCATGCCCAGGGCGTAGACGGCCAGCAGGGCACCGCCCGTCGCGGGCTGCTCGGAGGTCGCGGCGACCGTCAGGATGCCGCCCAGGATCGGGCCGGAGCAGAAGCCGGCGAGCCCGTAGACCGCGCCGAGCGCGAGCACTGACAGCGGAGAGTCTCCGGTGAGCCGTCCCATCAGCCGCTGGGCCGGCCCGAAGGCGAACCCCTTGCCGACCAACTGCATGGCCCCGAGGGCGATGATCGACCAGCCCGCGACGGTGATCAGCGTGTCCCGGTGCTGGAAGAACGCTCCGGCGACGACCGAGGACCCGGCGCCGAGCGGCACCAGCACGGCGGCCAGGCCCACGTAGAACACCCCGGTGCGGGCGAGCAACTGCCGCGGGTTCTGGAAGGCGTACGCGAAGAAGGCCGGCAGCAGCATGGCGCTGCATGGGCTGAGCAGCGCGAGCACTCCTCCGAGCAGGGCGGCGAGGTAGCCGATGTCGCTCATCGGGCACCCACCTGCCTGTCGATGGCCTGCTTGAAGGCCTCGTACGGCTGGGCTCCGACAATCGGGGTGTCTCCCACGATGAACGCCGGGGTGCCGGTGATGCCCATCGAGGTCGCCTCCTGTTGGTCGCGCAGGAGGGCGGTACGGGTGGCGGCGGAGGCACGGTCGGTGTCGAACCGGGCGAGATCCAGCCCGATGCTCCTGGCGATGTCGCGTAGCGCGTCCCCGTCCAGGGCACCACTGTTCACCCGGCGCTCCTTCGCGTACACGGCGTTGTGGAACTCCCAGAACCTCCCCTGGGCGGCGGCGGCGCGGCCCGCAGCGGCCGCGTCGTTGGACTCGGCACCGAGGTAGGGCAGGTCGCGCCATTCGATGCGGACCAGGCCCTTGTCGACGTAGTCCTTGATCAGCTTCGGCTCGGTCTGGCGGGCGTGCCGCCCACAGAAGGGACACTGGAAGTCGGCGTACTCGAGGATCACGACGGGCGCGTCGGTCTCACCGAGCGCGAGGGGGTCGTCGGGCGCCCGCCGGGCCAGACCGGCAAAGAGGTTCTCCGCCTGGCCGCCACCGGCCGATGCGCCGGTGGCGGCGCCGGTCGCTGGCTCCGCCGGCTTGTCGGCCGGCCGGGCGATGATCGCCAGGACCGCGACGATCGCGATGACGACAACCGGCCCCAGCCAGCCAGCCGCCCGACGGATCGGGGGTGTACGCCTGGCGCTTGCGTGTGGCGGCTTCGTGGAGCGTTGCATGCGTCCTCCAGCAGTCATCGGCTCTACTATCAGACTTAGTACTATCAGCTTTAGTACTAGGACCGCTAGTAAGTCTGGCGAAGGGCGCCCGGATCCACCGGGCGCCCCTGGTGTGCCAGGAGGTCAGCGATGGGGCGCGGACCCGACCGGCTCCCGAACGGCCGACTCGCCGGGCGCCTCGGGCTTCCGACGGCCGAGCGGCACGCTCACCGCCACCGTGGCCGCAACGGCAATGCCCACGCCCGTCCAGAGCAGCGGATTGCTGCGTAGTTCCGCGGGCAGCTGCTGGGTGAGTACGAAGACACCCATCACCACCACGAACCAGCCGAACGACTTGCGCAGCACGTCGGCCGGGATCTTCCCGGCGAGCCGGGCGCCGAGGAAGCTGCCGACGATGGCGGCGGCGGTGACCGCGGCGGCGAGCCCCCAGTTGATGCTGACGCTGGACAGGTAGCCGGCCAGTCCAGCGAAGGACTTCATCGCGATGACCACCAGGGAGGTGCCGACCGCGACCGGCATCGGCAGGCCGCCGAGCAGGGCCAGGGCGGGCACCACCAGGAAACCACCGCCGGCGCCGACCAGGCCGGTGACCAGACCGACGACGATGCCGTCGATGATCACCCGGAACACCGGCAGCTCGTGGGGCACGGGCCTACCCTCGGCTGAGCGTCGGCCGCGGATCATCGCGATCGCGGTGGCCAGCATCATGATCGCGAAGCCGGTGAGCAGGTACGCGGCCGGGACGAACTCGGCCAGCCGTCCACCGGCGTACGCCCCCGCCATACCGGCCAGGCCGAAGATCAGGCCGGTACGCCAGCGCACCCGGTTGCCCCGGGCGTGCGGGATGACGCCGACCGCACTGGTGGCGCCCACGACGAGCAGCGAGGTGGCGATGGCCTCCTTCGCGGGCAGGTCGGCGACGTAGACCAGCAGCGGTACGGCGAGGATGGAGCCGCCGCCGCCGAGCAGGCCGAGGCTGATCCCGATCAGCACGGCCAGCCCGACCGTCAGCAGCAGGGTGGCACTCATTCCCGGCTCCCCGAACCGCGCAGCTGGCCGACGACGCCTTCCAGGTCGCAGCTGGCGCCGCGGTTGTAGGGCAGCTTGCCGAGCATCATGCCCATGGCGCAGGTGTTGGTCACGGCGGCGAAGGTGAGGCCGGCGCCGATGAAGCCGGCGACCCACTTCAGGCCGGGGACGAACACCGAGCCCAGGACGCTGGCCAGGACGATGGAGCCGGCGACGAGGCGGACCTGGCGCTCCAGGTCCCAGCGCTGCTTCCCCTGCTTGATCGGCGCGCTGGTGGCCTGCCAGGCCAGCATTCCTCCGTCGAGGACCTTGAGGTTCGGCAGGCCGATCTCGGCGAGGGCCTGCTCGGCCTGAGTGGCGCGGGCGCCGGAGCGACAGATCAACACCACTTCCTCGTCGAGGTGGTTGCGCAACTCCTCGCGGTGCTCCTTGAGCAGGTCCAGCGGGACGTTGTAGGCCCCGGGAATGTGCACGGTCTCGAACTCGGCCGGGGTACGCACGTCCAGCAGACGGGGAGCCCGACGGGAGTCGATCAGTTCACGCAGGCTGGTGGCGTCGAGAGTGGCCGGGCGGCGGGTTTCGGAAGCGGTCATTTCTCCTCGATCAGGTCAAACCGTCGCTATCGACGGCAGGGTGGGGTGCCGGCCGGCGCCGAATTGCGCTGTCCGGTCCGCGGGTACGGGTCAGGTGTTGTCGGCCATGGCGACGCCGGCCGCCTCGGCCCGGTCGAACTTGTCGTCGATGACGACGACCTCGCGGCCGGCGTTGGCCAGCAGCGACGCGGCGGCGGTGGCCCGGTAGCCGGAGCCGCAGTGGACCCAGACCGTGCCGGCCGGCACGTCGGCGAGCCGCTGGGGCAGGTCGGGCAGGGGGACGTGCACCGCGCCCCCGATGTGGCCGTTGCGCCACTCGTTGGTCATCCGAACGTCAAGGACGACGTCCGGGGCCGGCAGGCCAGCCGGGGTGTTGCCGGCACGAGCCGCCGCCAGCGCCGGGAAGTCGGCCATCCGCAGCTCCCGCAGCTCCTCGGGCTTGCTCACCCACTGCTCCGGCTGGCCGGTGGCCTGCGCGGCCGGCCGGTCGATGCCGATCCGGACCAGCTCCCGCTGGGCGTCCGCAACCTGCTCCGGCGTCTCCGCCAGCAGCGTGATCGGCACGCCCCAGTCGATCAGCCAACCGAGCCAGGTCGACATCGGCCCGTCCAGCCCGAGACTCACGGTGCCGGCCAGGTGCGAAGCGCCGTACGCCTTGCGGTGCCGCAGGTCCACCACCCACTCCCCGGCGGCGATCCGGTCCCGGAGCTGGACCTCAACGGCCCGGGTCACCGGGGTGAGGTCCACGGCCGCGGGGCCGGCGAAGTTCGCCACGCCCATGTGGGCGTAGTACGCCGGGTAGGCGTCCAGACCGGCCAGGGTCTGGGTGACGAACTCGTCCGCCGCCAGCTTCAGGACCGGATTCGCCTGCTTCTCCCGCCCGATGGTCGAGTCGGGGGCGTCGGCCTGACTGGCCGAGCAGAAGCTTCCGAAGCCGTGCGTCGGCCACACCTGGGCGCCGTCGGGCAGCAGGTCGGCCAGTCGCTTCGCCGAGGCGTGCTGCTGGTGGGCCAACTCGTGGGCGTGCTCCTTGCCGAGCAGATCGGTACGGCCGGTCGTGCCGAACAGCAGCGACCCACCGGTGAAGACGCCCGCCGGCTGCCAGTCGCCGTCGGTGGCCTCGTCGAGGACGTACGACAGGTGGTGGAAGGTGTGCCCCGGGGTCGCGATCACCCGCAGGCGCAGGGCGTCCGAGACGGGCACCACGTCGCCGTCGGAGACCGGCCTGCGGTCGAAGCCGACCTGGTCGGCTGCGGCGACCAGGTAGTGCGCGCCGGTTACCCGGGCGAGCTCCAGGCCACCGGAGACGTAGTCGTTGTGGATGTGCGTCTCCACCACATGGGTGATCCGCACCCCCTTCTGTCCAGCGAGATACAGGACCCGGTCGATGTCGCGCTGCGGGTCGACCGCGATCGCCACCCGCCCGTCAGATGCCAGGTAGCTGCGGTCGCCGAGCGAGGACGTCGCGATGACGGCCACCTCTGCTGCCATTGCCGTTCTCCCTTCCCGATTCCCCATATACCCCCGGGGGTATATGGGAGACAGACTTTTGTGTCGACTGAGACGCGAGAGGACTACCCGCCCACGCTGCGGACACGCACTCCCGGCGGGTAGTCCTCCGCGGTTCAGGCCAGAGCGAGGAAGAGCTTTTCCAGCTCCTCTTCGGTCATCTCGGGCGCCTCGCCCCGGTCGCGTGCGGCGTTGCAGTGCCGCATCCCCGAGGCGATGATCTTGTAGCCGGCGCGGTCGATCGCCTTCGACACCGCGGCCAACTGGGTCAGCGCCTCGCGGCAGTCCTGACCGCTCTCCATCATCTCGATGACCGCGTTGAGCTGCCCTCGAGCCCGCTTGAGCCGGGTCAGCGCCTCGCTGGTCATGTCAGGTCGAAGCTTCACCGCACCACCTCCCAGTCGAAAGATACCCCAGGGGGTACCGGCTCGCCACCAGATACCCCCACGGGCATCCTCAACCGAAGGGATCGCCCGGACATTCCGCGGCCCTCCGGAACTGGCCCAGAGGTCGACCAGCAGATGCCGCCCCCGGGCGACGGTCTTTCCGAAGCTGGCTGTGGTCAGCGCCACGCTCGCCATGTTCTACCTCCGCATGTCGACGGCGTCCCACGGCGAGGACAACCCGCCCCGGGGGCGGACGTTTCCGGCGGCCCCGCTCGCATCCGACCCGCGGGGCAAAGCTCCCGGAAGATCGGGACCTTGGGCCCGGAATATACCCCCGGGGGTATGCGCTATCGTGATTACATCGCCTGCCATCACTACAGAGGAGTTCAGCGCCATGTTGTTCACCCAGTACTACCTGGACTGTCTGTCTCAGGCCTCGTACCTCATCGGTGACGAGACCACCGGTCGGGCGGTGCTCGTCGACCCCCGCCGGGACATCGACGAATACCTGGCCGACGCCCGGACTCGGGGGCTGACCATCGAAGGGGTGATCAACACCCACTTCCACGCCGACTTCCTCGCCGGCCACCTCGAGGTGGCCGCGGCGACCGGGGCGTGGATCGGCTACGGGCACCGCGCTGAGACCGAGTACCCGAGCCGCAAGCTCGCCGACGGTGAGCGAATCGACCTCGGCGACGTGACCCTGGAGATCATGGAGACTCCGGGCCACACGCCGGAGTCCATCAGCATCCTGGTCTACGAGCGCGCCGACGACGCGGTGCCATACGGGGTGCTGACGGGCGACGCGCTGTTCATCGGTGACGTCGGCCGCCCCGACCTGCTCGCATCTCTCGGCGTCACCGCCGGTGAGCTCGGCGCCATGCTCTACGACAGCGTGCAGCGCAAACTGATGGGCCTTGCCGACGAGGTGCGGGTCTTCCCCGCCCACGGCGCCGGCTCGGCCTGTGGCAAGAACCTCTCCACCGAACGTCAATCCACCATCGGCGAACAGCGCCGCACCAACTACGCCTGCACCCCGATGAGCAAGGAACAGTTCGTCGCCCTGGTCACCGGCGGCCAGCCGGCCGCGCCCGGCTACTTCGCCTTCGACGCCGTGCTCAACCGCAAGGCCCGCGAACTGTTCGACCACACCCGGCCGGCGCGCCCGCTCGACGCTGCCGAGTTCACCGAGAGCCGCGCCGAGGGGGCGGTGGTGATCGACGCCCGCGACCCGCAGGAGTTCGCCGCGGGGCATGTTCGGGGTGCGATCAACATCCCGGCCGACGGGCGGTTCGCCGAGACCGCAGGCAGCGTGGTCGCCCCGGACCGCAAGGTGCTCGTGGTCGCCCCGCAGGACCGGGAAGAGGAAATCGTCGTACGCCTCGCGCGGATCGGCTTCGACCAGGTGATCGGGTACCTACGGGAGCCCGAGGGAGCCTTCCTGGAGATGGTCACCGACATGACCCGGGCCAGTCGGGTCACCGCCACCGAACTGCGCGAGGCGCTGGACGGGACCGAGGCGCCGGTGGTGCTGGACGTACGCAACGCCGGCGAGCGGGAGCAGGGTGCCGTAGCCGGGTCGCTGCACATCCCCCTGGCGGAGCTCACCCGACGCGTCGACGAGGTACCGACCGATCGACCGGTCGTCGTGCACTGCGCCGGCGGCTACCGTTCCTCGGTCGCGGCCAGCCTGCTCCGCAACGCGGGTCGGGCGGACGTCTCCGACCTGCTCGGCGGGTACGGCGCGTGGCAGACGCTGCACGCCGCGGTCTGATCCCAACTTGACGAGGCCGGCAGGTGGCCGAGGGCGCCGAGGTCACCTGCTCGTCCGGGGGAGGAAGGTGAGGGATTGGCAAAAGGATGTGGACATGACCGCGAACGCCGTCGGGCCGAGGCTCGGCCTACGGGCAAACGCCGCCCAGTTCCTCCTCCTCGTCGTGGTCAACGCGTTGGTGGGTGGCTTGCTCGGCACCGAGCGCACCGTCCTGCCGCTGCTGGGACAGCAGGAGTTCCACCTGACCGCCTACACTGCCGCCCTCACCTACATCCTCGCCTTCGGCGCCACCAAGGCGGTCACCAACTTCTTCGCCGGCACCCTCTCCGACCGTTACGGCCGCAAGCCGGTGCTGTTGGCCGGCTGGCTGGTGGCGATCCCCGTACCGCTGATGCTCATCTGGGCGCCGAGCTGGGGCTGGGTGGTAGCGGCCAATGTCCTGCTCGGCATGAACCAGGGGCTGGCCTGGTCCACCACGGTGATCATGAAGATAGACCTGGCCGGGCCGCGTCGGCGCGGCCTCGCAATGGGGCTGAACGAGGCGGCCGGATACCTCGCAGTGGCGGCGACAGCGCTGGCGACCGGAGCGTTGGCGGCTCGCTACGGCCTGCGTCCCGTTCCGTTCCTGCTCGGCGCCGCCTACGTGGCGGTGGGCCTCGGCCTGGCGTCGCTCCTGGTGCGGGAGACGCGTGGGCACGCCCACCACGAGGCGGCCACCCATCAGGTTGCCGAGGGCGCGCACTCGGGCGATCTCACCACCCGGCAGGTCTTCAGCCTGGTCAGCTGGAGGGAACCGGCACTGAGTTCAGCCAGCCAGGCCGGCCTGGTGAACAACCTCAACGACGGCCTCGCCTGGGGGCTGTTTCCCGTGCTGTTCGCCGCCGCCGGCCTCTCCCTGCCAAGGATCGGGGTGCTGGCGGCCCTCTATCCCGCGATCTGGGGCCTGGGCCAGATCGTCACCGGTCCCCTCTCAGACCGGTTCGGACGCAAACCCTTCATCGTGGTCGGGATGCTGACCCAGGCCGGCGCGCTCGGACTGATCGCCGGCGCGCACAGCTTCGGCTGGTGGGCGACAGCCGCGATCCTGCTCGGTGCTGGCACCGCCATGGTCTATCCCTCCCTGCTCGCGGCGATCAGCGACGTCGCGCATCCGGTGTGGCGGGCCCGCGCCGTCGGCATCTATCGACTCTGGCGCGACGGTGGCTTCGCGGTCGGCGCACTACTGGCCGGCTTCCTGGCGGACGTCGTCGGCATCCGGGGCGCCACCTTCGTGGTGGCGGCACTCACCGCCGCATCCGGCCTGATCGTCGCCGGGCGAATGTACGAGACGCACCGGGGCACCCGCCGCCCTGCGGATGGCCGGCCGGCCCGATTTCGCTGAGGTCCCCGCCAGCGCGATGACCGGGCCACGGCGAGTCCCACAAGGGATTGACGCAGTCTTGGTGAGAGAAGTTCGCTGAACGAAGCGGAATTTCAGTGCGCCAAGGGGACTGCGCTCATGCTCCCGCTTGACGGGGAATCAAGAGACCACAATGCCGCTTCATCCGGGATGCAGATGAAGCCGCAGGTCAGAACGTTGCACAGCGCTCACGCCGACGGCCAACCGTCCTCGCAGTTACCGCCAATAAAGGTCATCCGTTACCGGATGTTACCGCCGTTACCGGAGAAGATCTTCATCTCCCCAGGTCAACCGGTCGGGACGGCCGGATTCGAACCGACGCCCCCTTGACCCCCAGGACGATTTGGTAAGCGTTCCCGCACGTCACACACGCTATCCCCAAGATCAGGCCGTGCGGTCGACGTCGTGCCGCGCACCATCGCGCAGGCCGTGTGGTCCCCACCTGGTCCCCAGGCACTGAGACGTTCGACGAAACGCAACACCGGTTCAGCGAGGAGTAAGCGAGTCCGGCTCTTGGTCGTCACCCGATGACAACTTCTCGCGCTTCTCCGCATCGGTGCTCCGCTGTACTGCCATGTATTCGGCCAGATGCGGGTCGGCTCGGACTTCATCGCCGCGCATGTATCGCGCAACGACCCGCTTCGCCGCCCGGAGCCAGGCAAATCTTGATGTCCGTCGCATCCCACGACTCCCCCACCTTCGTTACGGTCAGCGACTCCCACCGACTCCCAAGGCAACCGGGTCGTGATTCCCCGCAGCCGAAGTGTCAGCCCATTCAGATCGACCTTGATCAGAAACGGCCAGAGCAGCATCAGCCACGCAAGAAGTGAAACAGCGACTACAACCAGGCTAACGACTTCGTAAAAGGGCGCCTTGCTGTGATGAAAGTGATCAGGGTTGGCCCCGGCCCACCGTGCCGCCAACCAGACGAGCGCCCCGAACAGCCCCCAGGCGAGGCAAATCTTGCGCAGTCTCGCAGTGTTCCGATGCAACTGCACGGTCCCCCCTCCTGACAAGACGAATGCCCCACGGACTCGGCAGCTGATCTGGCACCGTACCGCAGCTCGTCACGTTGCTTCCCGTCGCAGGTCAGAGGGTGGAGGGCAGGAACGTGCCTGCCCCACGCCAGCCGTCGGGCACGGGCGTGGCGGTCGCCGAGCGACAGTGGCAAGCGGCCGGAGACGCCCAGGTGACCGCACACGTGCGGCCCGTCCAGGATCCTTGTTGCTGTGAGCGAACGATCGGAAGGCAAGAGCGGCCAGCCGTGGAACTTGACCGGCGGTCAAGATGCACTACCGGCCCGGCGCACTTGACCGACGTGGTCCCCAGGAAGCCAGCAGGGCCGACCCGATGCGTCGGATCAGCCCAATGACCTGCTGTTTTACCTTGTCGGGACGGCCGGATTCGAACCGACGACCCCTTGACCCCCAGGACGCTTCGCCCACACGTCCACGCGCGTCACGCACGCTATCCCCAAGATCAGGCCGTGCGGTCGACGTCGTGCCGCGCACCATCGCGCAGGCCGTGTGGTCCCCACTTGGTCCCCGGAACGCTGACACGCTCCAGCGACCGCAGCAGGCGGTTTAGGAAGTGTGGACACGGGCGGAAGCGGCTCGGCAAGGAGCTGGTCCGGCCTGCGCTGCCAGGCTGGCGGCCACCTCCAGGAGTCGACCGCCGTTGACCCTCGGCACCCGTGCCAACAGGCACGCATCGGGCACGGCGCGACCGGAGGATTATGAGATCAATATAGGCGACCCAGCGACCTGCCCAAGTGGGCCCCCACCCGCGGAAACACCTATCGACATCTTTCACCACTCCCCCGCCGTCCGTCGACCTCTTGCGGACTCGATGCGGACCGCTCGCTGCCACAAGGTGGTCAGTTTGCCGGCCCCTCACCAGGCACTTGCCACAGCAGCCGCTCGGCTCGCTGCTCCCACCTCACATGCTCCTGCTTTTGAGAGATCGAAGTTGCTTTGGCCGGCATACGCCCAACTTGCACCACAAATGTGAAATTCATGAATATTTGCATTTAACGCTACGGCGGGAGACCTGCCCTAGTAGGCAACCGTAGGATATTGATGTTGGTTACGGCAGTTACAGGAAGCAGCCTTGATGCACATCGATTACACGGGGGATCTATGAAAAAGATGAGATCAATCCTCAGCATTCTGAGTCTCGCAGCGGCCCTTTTGGTAGTTGCACCGCCAAACGCTGCCCAGGCTGCTGCTTGGTCCTGCTCCAGTGGATACGTTTGCGTTTGGAGTGGAACAGGTGGGACGGGAAGCAGGTGCACCTGGTCCGATGCTGACCCTGACTGGCTAAGTGGAAGCATTCAATGCGGGTGGACCGCAGCTTACGCGGTTCGCTCGGCATGGAATCGCGGGACGAGCACGTCCTACCGCGGCGTCGAGTTCTACACCTATTCCAACTACGTCAACCCGGACCTCTTATTGGGGCAGGGAATCAAGTATGACGGCCTTAATGATTTCTATCGCTCACATCGCTGGGTGAGTTGAACCAAGTTTTGCAAATACCTATCCTATGACGGCCAATAGCACCTTCACTATGGCTCGAATGTCTGCCATGGGCAGCGGCTGCGTCTAACGGATCTCGATGTCATCTCGTCTGCCGCCGACCCACACACCGTGGGGCGGGCCAGGGCCAGGGTGACAAGGTGGAGCGCCCTACCGGACGAACGACCTTGTCGCCCTGGCCCTGGTCTGCTCGGCTCTGCCTGGGTCGGTGGTAGGCGGGATGGCATCCCACCACCCACGGACCGGAACAGTTCGGCAACTCCATCTCGGAGTCGTCTGGCCCCCGCCGGAGGCATGCCCTTCATTCAGCCGGCGCGCCGACCGATGCCGGCGCTTGCGCCGCCAGCAGGCCGAGCGCGGCCGGCGCGGCCCGCTTGCGGGCCGCCTTGATGCAGATAGCGAACGATTCGGCAGGCATCCCGCATTAACGCTTCGCGACTTGACCAGCGGTCAAGATGCGCTACCGGCCCGACGCACTTGACCGACGTGGTCCCCAGGAAGCCAGAGGGGCCGACCCGATGTGTCGGATCAGCCCTTTGACCTGCTGTTACACCTTGTCGGGACGGCCGGATTCGAACCGACGACCCCTTGACCCCCAGTTTTACAACGATTCTGTCACGACATGCCAGGATAGGCTGAAACGTTCTTAGAAGCGGACAAGAACGACGCCCTCAAATGCCGTTCCATGCCGTGGCTCATCGCCTCATCCATCTGTTGCGAAGCCCACCGTTACCGGGCTCGTTACCGCGGACCGTCAAGCGCCTGCCATGCCAGGCAGTCCGGACGAACTCTTGCCTTGCGCGACTGTCAGCGGCTCCACCAACCATCGATCGGCGAACTGGATAGGTCCCACGAGACCGAGCGCGCCGTGCCGCACGGACCGTTGCTTCAAGAAATCACCTGCGGCACCATGATTTCAACTGGCCGCCGTAGTCGAGGGCTTCGCCGGACTCCTGACGCTCAGCGGGAAACGCCGACCGGCTCTCGCTCTGGATGGTCCAGGTCCGCGCGGGCGACCTACCTCATCTGCACGCCTTTACCCGAGGCCTGGAACGGGACCGCGACGCCGTGAACGCCGCGCTCACGCTCCCCCACAGCAACAGCCCTACCGAAGGCGTCAACACCAATACCAAACGGATCGCACGCCAAATGCACGGCCGAGCAGCCTTCACCCTGCTCCACCACCGCGCCCCCTCGGATAGCAGCATCCTCCTTCACCATCGATGTGAGACAGGGGCCGTTTGATCCACACTCCCATCCAACGAGATCGCAGCATGGCTGGCCCGCATCGCGGGCCAGCCATGCTGCGATTCGCACGGTCAACCGCATGCTGTAGACCTAATCGAGAAGCTAATCGTCGCCGCCGTCCTCGTAATCCTCTTCGGAGACTAGCCCCGCAATAAATAACTCGAATGAACCGGCAATTCGCCGCGGCAATCTGTCTTCGTCGACGTAGACAACGATCGGCCCCCCGTCCGGTCCAGACTCGGAGTAGTTGAGCATGACCACATCCGGCCCGGCTGCAGGCGTCACACCGATCACCACGCCGATGTCCGGATAATTCCATTCCCGAATCGAGGCAACACCTTGTTCATCAATTCCCCTCTCGTAGCCAATACCTCGAATGATGTCCATTTGGAAGTGGTCAGCACTCCACGAGGTTCGAAAACTTGTCGGGAAGCAAGTGTTTTTCAATAGGCCACCGTTCTGCTGATACATCAGCTGTACATAGCTCTGCGGCAGCTGCACTCCGAGGCTTTCCTCTGCCCGCTGAACCATCTCTGCGGTCAGCGGCGGGCCAGTCCAGGATGACGAAACAGCTTCGAATGGGAAGTTCATACCAGGCTCCCTCACCTCTCAGCAAATAGAGTGGCCACCCGTATGGCCGGTTCTTCCATGCACGTTCATATCCACCAATTGCATGCGCCCACAGTCCTGGTGATGGCTCCAAGTCCATCTACCCTTCCTATAGGCTGGCGTGATCCCGACAGCTCTGTCGGCGAGCCTGAAATCCTTCTAACGGTCACCGGTCAGGGTAATATAGACGTCCGGGACAGCCGGGTCGACCCACGCCGAAAAATCTGGGAACCCCTGGGCACCAAAGGGAACATTGGCTATCGGGTGGGTACTGCCATATAGGTGCGCATTGATCGGCCCCACCGGGGGACCACCGGCAGCGCAAGTGCATGCGGCGTCATGGCCCCGTACCGATCCTCCGCAGTTGTGGACCAGCACCGATTCCTCGCCGGTTGCCACATAGAGATGCTTCTATAGCTGTCAAGTGCTGGCGATGGCTGGGTTGGTTCCGTTCAGGGTCCGGAAGAGTTGCCTGCTGATATAGCGCTTGAGGCTGCGCATGATCTCGCGTTTGGTGCGGCCCTCGCTGATGCGGCGGGTGACGTAGTCGCGGGTTCGCGCATCGTGGCCCATGCGGACCAGCGCGACGGTGTAGAGCGCTCGGTTCAGGCGCCGGTCGCCGCCGCGGTTGAGCCGGTAGCGGGTGGTATTGCCTGAGGAGGCCGGTAAAGGTGACGCGCCGGCCAGGGCGGCGAACGCCGCTTCGGAACGGACGCGTCCGGGGTGTGACCAGGCGAGTAGAACGGCTGCACCGACGACGGCACCGACACCGGGTTGGGCGAGCAGTTGCGGCGCTTGCGCGGTGACGGCTTGGTGCAGTGCCGTGTGGTTGGCGGCGAGTTCTGCGTCGAGAGCGCGGATGCGTCGGGCCAGTCTGATGGCCTCGGCGCGGCAGATGGCCAGGGTGTCGTTGTCGCTTCGGGTGCGCCAGGCCGCGACGGTCGCGATCGTTGTGGTGGTCAAGGCGCGGCGGGCATCAATGCCGAGATCGACGGTGCGTAGCAGCGCGGTCAGCGCGTTGATCGCGCGGGTGCGCTCGCCGCTCATCTGCTCGCGGGCTGCTGTCAGGACTCGCAGGGCGGTGCGCTCGCCAGCCGCCCGCGGCCAGCACAGATGGTTGACGTAGCAGCGCAGCTTGGCCAGGCTCTTCCAGGTCTTGAGTGTGGCGATCGCCCGTTCGCCGCGGGCGCGGATCTTCGCGTGGGCCCGGTTCACGGCCTTCTGCCGGCGTGACAGCTTGGGCCGGAAGCGGCGCCGCTTGAACGGAGTGCGCACGCTGCCGCGGGCACCTTGATAACCCTTATCAGCGAAGGTCATCACCTCTGCACTGGTCAGCGCCTCGATGATGCCGTGGGTCCGGGCTGCGGTCAGGTCGTGGACCGAGCCGGGCAGTGCCGGCGAAGCCCAGACGAGGCGGCCAGCCGCGTCGGCGATGACCTGCACGTTCACGCCGTGCCGCTTGTGCTTTCCGGAGTAGTACGGTTTCTGCTCGGCGACCCGGTCGATCGGAATCAGGGTGCCGTCCAGGATCGCGTACGCCAGCCGGCGGATCCGGTCCATGGCGGTGGCCAGGTCGTCGGCGGTCAACGCGAGCAGGGCTGTCGCTTCCTGCACGTACCGCCATGCGGTGCTCACGCCGACGGCGAACCCGGCGGCGAGGCGGGTGTAGGTGTCACCGTTGCGCAGGTGAGCCAGAGCGAGCAGTGCCTGCCGTCCCGCGTCGAGGCGCCGCCACCTGGATCGACGCTGGTTGCGGTGGCTGCGGATACGGTCAGCGAGGTGGTTCAGCGTCCGGCTCGACAACGAGAACGTGGGCGGGTAAGACAGCACAGGCGAGGCTCCCGTGTTGGGGCATCGGGTTTCGGTCGATTTGCTGTCTTACCTGGAGCCTCGCCCTCATCGATCCCCGGGCTACGCACACCGTCCCTGACCTGCAAGATCAGGTTGGAAAAGGCTCAGTGGATCCCATGCCACCGTGGACGCCCGCTCGAACTCGATCGGGGTGTGCATGCCGATGCTTCTATGCCGACGTGGGCGGTTGTGCCAGATCTCAAGGTAGTCGAAGATCGCGTTGGCGAGTTCGATGCGGGTGCGCCAGCGCCAGCGGTTGAGCAGCTCGACCTGCATCCTTGGCCAGAAGGCCTCGATCATCGAGTTGTCGTAGCAGTCGCCGATGCTGCCCATCGATGGCATCAGCCCGGAGTCGCGGGCGCGTTTGGTGAAGGCCCAAGAGGCGAACTGCCCGGGTGCAACCGGTCGTTGCAACACCGCTGCTGTGCAGCAATCGTAGGTGCTCGTCGAGGGCCTCGGCGGGTGTCTTCCAGCCGAGGACCTTGCGGGGTCTGCTGTTGATGGCGGCCTGGACGGCGAGGAGGTCATCGAGGCTCCAGCGGGACAGGTCGGTGCCCTTGGGAAAGTACTGGCGTAGCAGGCCGTTGGTGTTCTCGTTCGTGCCGTGCTGCCAGGGCGAGTGGGGGTCGGCGAAGTAGACTGCCATGCCGGTTTCGACCTTGAATTGGGCGTGGGCGGAGAGCTCCTTGCCCCGGTCCCAGGTCAACGACCGTAGCAGCTCGGCCGGCATCGTCGTCATCGTCGAGCTGAGGGCGTCTTTCATCGCGATGGCGCCGTAGCCGCCCAGGGCGGGCCCGTTCTTGACAGGTGGGACGGTTCCGTAGCCCTCGAGGCGGGGCAGGTGGACCAGGAGCGTGTAGCGGCTGCTGGGCTCCACGACGGTGCCGATCGCCGACCGGTTCAAGCCGATGATCAGATCGCCCTCCCAGTGCCCAGGCACCGCACGGTCGGTGACCTCCGCAGGCCGTTCACTGAGCACGACATCGGCGGTCACGTGACCCTGCGGCCTGTTCCGGGACCGTTCTCGGGGCTTGCGCAATGCCCGCCCGGTGCGCAAGCAGGCGACCAGCTCACGCTTGAGCGCTCCGCGTCCTTGGATGTAGAGCGCCTGGTAGATCGCCTCGTGGCTGATGCGCATCTCCTCATCGTCGGGGAAGTCGACGACCAGCCGCCGGCTGATCTGTTCCGGGCTCCAGGCCGTGGCCCAGCGCCGGTCGGCGCGGTGCGGCTTGTTCAGCCCTTTCCAAGTCGTCGACGGGCCGGCGGCAACGGTCCCGTCAGGACGCTGCAACTGCCCGCTCAGCCGCGCTTGGACGTACTCGCATAGCCGCGGGTTGCCCGCCAACTTCACCCGCTTCGGGCGCCGCGCCGCGATCTGCGCCTTCCACTGTGCGACGCCTGCCCGGTACTCCCGCTTGCCGGCACGGGTGGCGGCGTTGCGCCGCAGCTCCCGCGAGATCGTGCCGGGGTCCCGATCGAGCTGCCGGGCGATCGCGCGGACGCCCTGGCCCTGCGCCTTGAGTAGCGCGATCTCCTCGCGCTCGAAGAAGGACAGGTAGCGGCCGGTGGGCTCGGCCAGGTTCAGTGGCGGCATGCCGCCAGCGTGCCGAAACCAGCGCACCGCCACCGGCGTCGACACACCCAGCTCGAGCGCCGCCTCTTCGGTGCGCTTGCCCTGCGCAATCAGGCGCCAGAAGGCGCGCTCCACATGCCGCGCCGGCATCGGCCGGCCCGGCGAACGCATCGCCGGCCGCAACGCCAGATCCGCCTGCTGCTGATGACGCACCATTCGAACACCTCCATGACCACGAGGTGTTGCGACGACCGGTTGAGTCCGCCCTGCACGCCCTGGTCGGAGTGGAAGATCACGCCGTGAGCCCGGCCGCCGCGGGCGGCGACGGCGGCGTCGAGGGCGTCGGTGACCAAGCTGGTGCGCATGTGGGTGTTGATGGACCAGCCGATCAGCCGTCGGGTGGCGATGTCGATGACGGTGGCCAGATAGAGCCAGCTGGTGCCGACGCGTAGGTAGGTGATGTCGCCGCACCACCGCTGGTCGGGCGCGGTGGCGGTGAAGTCCCGGCCGATCAGATCCGGCACCGGCGGGGCGGCCGGATCCGGGATCGTGGTGCGTTTGCGGCGGCGCAGGTGCCGGCCCACCACGTCCCGCTGCTGCATGATCCGCTCGACCGCTTGCGGTTGACCCGCACACCCTGGTCGCGCAGCTCGACGGTCACCCGTGGGGATCCGTAGGCGCCGCCGGAGTCGGCGTGGATGGCCCTGATCTGCTCGGCGAGGACGTCCTCGCTGGCGGCGCGAGCCTGCCGGGCCGGCTCGCTGGCGGCCCAGCGGTAGAACCCGGAGCGGGAAACCGCCAGGACCCGACACAGCTGCTTGACGCCGAACGTGGCGCGGTGGGCGGAGATGAACCGGAAGCGGCTGGTCACCGATCCATCTCCTTCGCGAAATAGGCGGCTGCCTTACGCAGGATCTCCTTCTCCTGCCGCAACTCCGCGACCTCACGCCGCAGACGGGCGATCTCGGCGTCCTTGTCCGCGACCGACAACCCGTCCCCACCCGAGGCGGGCGCAACGGCCCCAGCCCGGCGTTCAGCGGCGCGGACCCAGTTACGCAGCGTCTCGTGACTCATCCCCAGCTCACGGGCCACCTGGTTGATCGGCCGCCCCGACGAACGGACCAAGTCAACCGCGTCACGCCGAAACTCTTCCGTGTACTTCGATGGACGCCCCAACGGGGACAGCCCTTTCTCTGGACCAACATCCAGTCTCAGGGTGTCCACATCTGAGGGGGAAGCCCACCGGTGCCACGGGCCACGATGCCCTCAGACTTGCCCCATGCCACGGCGGCAGCCCCTTCGCTATGGTGACCGAGGGGTCAGGATGACACTTCCACGCCGCTTGTGGCGACGCCACCGTTGCTCGCCTGGGCTCTACCGGTTCGCTCCGCGTTCACTTCCCCGGGCACAAGGCCCGACGAGATCACCCCACTAATGGCTCGGCTTCCCGGTCCCTCGGCAACCGCGTCACCTGTGCGACGGGCCGACGCCCCGCCAACCATCGTCGCGGCGTTCACTATGGTGGATTGGCGGTAGGCCAACCAGGTCAGCACAAGGCCGGCCGCACTCACGGCCACGGAGATGAACATCCCAACGACGGCGACCCACTTCTCTGCGCGGTCGAGCCCTTGGCCGGTCAGGAACATCACGGATCCTGCTAGTCCGACAACCACCATCAGCGACGATACGATGACCCTGGCGAAACGACCCATTAGCACAGCATGACAGACCTCATGACCACGGGAACCGCGCCCGGGACTGCCGCGGTGGCGAAGAACGGGCCGGGACAGCCGGCGGATGATGCCGACGCGGAGCTGGTCGCCCAGCTCGTGAAGCAGGCCCGCGCGGCGGGCCTGCAGCTGACCGGTGATGGCGGGCTGCTGCAGCAGCTCACGAAGCGGGTCCTAGAGTCGGCCCTGGAAGGTGAGATCACCGACCACCTGGGCAATGACAAGGGCGACCCGGCCGGGGAAAACGGTGGGAACTCCCGGAACGGGGTGCGGTCCAAGACGGTGTTAACGGACGTCGGCCCAGTCGAGATCGAGGTGCCCCGCGACCACGACGGCAGCTTCGCCTCGCAGCTTGTGAAGAAGCGGCAACGCCGGCTGTCCGGGGTGGACGACATGGTGATCTCCCTGTCCGCCAAGGGCCTAACCACCGGCGAGATCCAGGCCCACTTGGCCGAGGTCTACGGCGCCGAGGTGTCCCGGCAGACCATCTCCACGACCACCGACAAGGTCGTCGAGGGCATAACCGAGTGGCAGAACCGGCCGACGCCGCACCGCCCTGGTCCGGGCAGTCCTCGGTCGACCACTGCTGCGCGGCGCCGCCGCTGTTGATGCCGCACTCCACAGCGTGGCGGGCCTTGTAGTCCTCGACGTCGAATGCTGGTGGCCTGCCGCCGGCTGCGCCGCGCTTCTTCGAGCGAAGCGGCCGGTCCAGTAGCTCGAGATGACCCGTGGGCGGCGGGCCGACCGATGAAGCCTCTTGCGAGAATGGTCGGCATGAGGCGATCGACCGTGGTTCTCGTTGGGACATGTGCCACAGTGGCTGTGCTGGGCCTGGTGTTCTGGCTCCTTGACGACAGCGGTGCAGGGAAGCTCGGCGGGGCGGTCTCGGCGCTGGCTTCGGTCGCCGCGGTCGGCATCGGGATCTGGGCCGCACTGCGTCGGCCGAACGGGAGTACCCGGGTGTCGGGCACAGGTCCGGCGGTCGCGCGATCATCCGGGACGGCGATCAGCGGGCTGTCGGCGTCGGCGGGTCGATCCCTGTCCGAGCAGCACGTCGACATCAAGAAGACCGGCCGGGCCGAGGCGGCGGGCGGCGGGCAAGCAGCCAGCGGCGCCGCCATCTGATCCAGAACAGCGAGCATCCGCGATGCCACGCCGGGTCGACGTCTCGCAGACGGGTGCGGCCACCGCAAGCGCTGGTGGCGTTGCCATCTCCGGCCTGCACTATGGCGACATCCATGTGTACGCGCCAGCGCCGCGCCGGTCGCTGTACCGCGACAGGGTGGTCACCCAGATAGCGCCGACGTCCCTGCAGGGGCGGGAGACCGAGCTGGACGAGCTCAAGCACTTCTGCACCGTGCCGGACGGCGAGCCCTACGTGTGGTGGCAGGCATCAGCCTGGTCGGGTAAGACAGCGATGCTGTCGTGGTTCGTGCTGAACCCACCACCGGGCGTACGCGTCGTCTCGTTCTTCATCACCGCGCGTCTCAAAGGCCACTCCGATCGATCGGCGTTCCTCGAGTTCGTGCTGGCCCAGCTTTCGGAGATCCTCGACGAGCCGATGCCGATGGTCACCGATGCCTCGAGCGAGGTCGAGTTCCGCGATCGTCTGGCACGCGCCGCCCGGCTCTGCGCGGAGCTGGGTGAACGTCTCGTCCTCGTCGTGGACGGGCTCGACGAGGATCGCGGGGTCGTGGCAGGCCCGGACGCCTACAGCATCGCGGCGTTGCTGCCGCAGGAGCTGCCCGACGGCATGCGGGTGGTCGTGGCCGGCCGCCCGAACCCGCCGATACCTGCTGACGTGCCCGCGGCGCATCCCCTTCGGCGACCGTCGGTCGTGCGGGCCCTGGCCGCCTCACCGCATGCGATGGCGGTCCAAACGGACATGCGCCTGGAGATCAGGCGGCTGCTGCTCGGTTCGGACCTGGAGCGGGACCTGCTCGGTCTGGTCACGGCCGCGGGAGGTGGTCTCAGCGGGCCCGACCTCGCCGAACTCACGCATACCCCGTTATTCGTCGTCGATGAGCACCTTCGGACGGTCACGGGCCGCAGTTTCGCCAAACGACCGGCCGGCTGGCGACCCGATGCACATCCCGAGGTGTATCTGCTCGGACACGAAGAGATCCAGGTGGAGGCGGTCAACCGTCTCGGGGACGCCGCGTTGCGGGAGCACCGGAAGCGGTTGCACGAGTGGGCGGACAACTACCGCAACCGCGGCTGGCCGCCGGAAACCCCGGAATATCTGCTTCGTGGTTACAGCCGCCTGCTGCACGAGATCGGCGACCTGCCCAGGATGCTCGCAATCGCCACCGACCGGATGCGGCACGATCGCCTGTTCACAATCAGCGGCGGAGATTTCGCCGCGCTGGGGGAGATAAGCGCGGTTCACGAGATACTCCAGGCCGGGGCCCCCGACGACCTCGCGAGTTTGGGACGTGTGACAGTGCACCGCCTTCGTATCACCAAACGAGCGGAGAGCATCAGGGTCAATCTGCCGCACGTTTGGGCCCGGCTCGGTCAGCACGAGCGGGCAGAGACGCTCGCGCGGTCGATGCCGGACCCGGACCGCCGGGCGTGGGCGCTCGCGGGCGTCGCACGAGCGGTTGCCGCCGACGGTCACACGGAGAAGGCTATGCAGATCGCGGACTCCGTCACCGTGCCGCGCTGGCGTAGCTATGGCCTGACCGGGGTGGCTAGAGTGCTGGCCCTCGGCGGTGAGCTCGACCGGGCACGGCAGTTGGCGCTGCAGGCGGAGGAGATCGCCGAAGGCGTGGAGGCGATGGGCGGCCTGATGGAGGTGTACGCGCTCTGCGGAGACAACGAGCGGGCGTGGCGCACGTTCCGTTCCCGCAAACGTGACGATGATGCGTGGGCTCTCGCCGGGCCGCTGGCAACCGCCGGGGATGTCGCTGGAGCGCAAGAGTTGGCGGCATCAATAGACCAGTCGCGGTGGCGCACGTATGCCCTCATCGGAATCGCTCACGCCCTCGCCAGGAGCGGCGATCGAAGCCGGGCTCAGGAATTCGCTGCGCAGGCCAGCGACCAGGCCGCAATGCTCGACGGGTCCGGAATTCGCGGCTTCGCGATGGCGCCCCTGGTCGCCGTCCTGTTCGAGATCGGAGAGCAGGAACAGGCCGCGCGCCTCGCCGATCGGATCGAGGAGATCATTACCTCGGCCGAGCCGACCTTCTACCGGGCATACGCATGGGCGGAACTGGCCAAAGCCGTCGCCGTAACCGGGGATCTGGACCGGGCCGGCGAGTACGCGGAGCGTGCTGAGCAGGCCACCATGGCGGAGATCGACATAGATCGCGAGCTGGCCGCCCTCGTGCATCCGTTGCAAACCATCGGTGAGCCCGAACTGGCCCGGCGGGCCGCTCAGCAGGTCACAGAGCCTTACGTACGCGCCTGGGCGCTGACAGCGGTGATCGACACGGCCGGCGATCCTGCCTTGGCGCAAGCGAAAGCGGCGGCGTTGTCCATCGCCGAGCCAGGTTTCCGTCTCGACGCGCTCGGCGCCGTCGCCGACGTGGCGTTGCGCGTTGGCGACGTACCGACGGCTCGGGCGCTCGTCGACGAATCTGTCGAGGTTGCCAGAGCGCTCAGCGATAACTTCTATGCAGTCTCGGGCCTGGCGCCGGCCATCGGGCTCTCCGCCCGCCTCGGTGAGAGCGGTCGAGCACGCGAGTTGGCGAACCGGGCGGAAGAGGAGGCAACCTCGATCAGCCATCCGTCGGTCCGGGCGGCAACCATGGCTCCGGTGTTGACCGCCTTGGGCGTGTGCGGGGAGGTCAACCTGGCGTGGGAGCTGGCTCAGCGCCTGGAACGATTCGCCGTCGAGGCTGGCGACCGCCTCGACTCTGACGGCGCGCGGGCACTTCTGGCGGCGGCGCTCGCTCCAGCGGACCGAGAGCACGCGACGGAGGTTGCCCGTCGCATAGAGAACCTGGCAGCGATGATGTTCGGCTCCGGTGGCCTCCCTGTGGCGCTGACCGGTGACTTCGATCGAGCGGAGCAGATTGCCAGAGCCATCGATAATGGACCGGCGCAGCTCTTCCTGGCGCAGTTGGCAGACGCTGCCGCTGCGAACGGCGATCCGCGACGGGCGCTCCGGCTGGCCCGCGAGGCGGCACAGGCTCCCGCCACGGATATCGAATTGTGGCATGACGGGGCACTCGTCATACTCATCGGCGCAATGGTCCGCCTCGGTGAGCGCGATCAAGCCGCCGACCTCGCCGCCAAGCTCCGCAGCCTCCACGACCGGGTCTGGGCGGTGGCCGAGTCCGCTCAGGACCCAGCCCAGCAGCGCGTGGCGGTCGCCTCCGCCCTGCGGGTCACCGACTGGTCGCCGGTCTGGCAGCCGGTCCTGTCACCTTTTGATTCGAGACCGCCGGAGCTACAGAAGACTCTGGTGCTGATGCCTGCCTACATCCTCGCAGCCGCCGCACCCGAGGCCCTGAAGACCATCACCGAGGAGCTACTCCTGATTGCGCAAACATAAGGTTCGACGGTGATCCGAGTCGTCGCGGCACTGAGATGCTTTTCCACCTTCCACCTTCCACCTTCCACCTTCCACGTCACAAACACCGCCCCTGCCCTGCCGGCACCGGCGTGGCCGCCTCCCGCAGGCGTAGGTGTCAGGGTTCGGATCTACTGGTCGGCAAGGGGGACGCCGACGCTGATCTGCCTGCCGGCGATGCTGATCCCGCCGCGGCCGTTGACGACCTGGTCGACCTCGACCGCGGTGGTCTGTGGCTCAGGCTCTGGCAGCGGAGGCGGGCCGGCCTGGGTGCCGCCGTCAGCGAAGAGCCGGGCGAGGTCGCGTGGGACAGCCGGGATGGGCATGGACCCTGATACTGGCGGTCCAGTTGGAACCACGGGGTCAGTTTTCAGGCGGAGCCGACAGGCGGGTCCAAGGCAATGCAAGGTTCTCGGCATGGGGGCGTACCGCGCCGGGTCGTGGGGTGAAGTGACCCCCTGAGACCGGACCCTCCGGCAAACCGGGGGAACCTCAGACACCGTCTTTCCCGGTATCGCCGCCACACGTATGGCGGCGCTACCGCACTCGTGGCACCTCTTGGCGATCGAGACACTACTCAAAGTGTCAGCCTTACGACAGCGTCGACCCTTTTTGTCGCATCGACAAAAAGCTATGGTCGAGCGGTGCCCGATGACACCTGGGAACCACCCCTGATCCTGCTCGCTGTCGATCTCGTGATCCTCACCCTGCGCGGTGGTCGTCTAAACCTGCTTCTCGTGCGGCGCGGTGTTGAGCCGTTCGTCGGGCGGGCAGCGCTGCCTGGTGGGTTCCTCGCCGATGAGCGCGAGGACATTCTCAGCGCCGCCCGCCGGGAGCTGCGGGAGGAGGCGGGGCTCACCGACATCCCGCACCTGGAGCAGCTCGGTACATACGGCGACCCCGACCGTGACCCTCGTGGACGCGTGGTCTCCGTCGCCCACCTCGCCGTCGTGCCGCGCCTTCCCGAGCCCGTCTCTGGGACCGACGCCGCAGCCGCTGAGTGGACGCCAGTCGACGACGTACTGGCCGCGCGGGTACCGCTCGCCTTCGACCACTTGCGCATCGTCGTCGACGGGGTGGAGCGTGCTCGCTCCAAACTGGAGCACACAGACTTGGCGACGGCCTTCTGCCCGGAGGTCTTCACCCTCACAGAGCTGCAGCAGGTCTATGAAGCCGTCTGGGGCACCCCGCTCGATCCCCGCAACTTCTACCGCAAGGTCCAGGGCACGAAGGGCTTCGTGGTCCCCGCCGGTCCGCCCCGTGCCACGGGCACCGGCCGCCCGGCCCGCGTCTACCGCGCTGGTCCGCGCCGGAACCTCTACCCGCCCATGATCCGCACGGTTCCGACCGTCGCAGCCGGAGGAGACGAGAGATGACCAGACCCGTGGTCGTGCTCACCGCACTGGACCTCGAGTACAACGCAGTTCGCGAACGTCTCACGAAAGCCGAACCGCACGTACATCCGATGGGCACGCGCTTCGAGCGTGGCACCGTGACCGGAGGCTCCTGTGAGATCATTCTCGGCCTTGTCGGCAAGGGCAACCACCCCTCCGCCGTCATCGCCGAGCGCGCCATGACCGAGTTCGACCCGGAAGCGATCATCTTCGCCGGCGTGGCCGGGGCGCTCTGGCCCTCCGTCGGCCTCGGCGATGTCGTCGTGGCCACCCACGTGTACGCCTATCACGGCGGCACCAGCGAGAGCGACGCTTTCCGCACCCGGCCTCGCGTGTGGGAGATCCCCCATGCCTGTGATCAGCTCGCCCGGCATCTTGAGCGGGAGCGAGGCTGGGCGCGGGGCCTCGCCGGAGGAGTGCCCAAGGTGTGGTTCGGCCCAATCGCCGCAGGAGAGGTCGTCCTCGACTCGGCGTCCTCGCCCGAGGCCGCGCACATCCGTGATCACTACAACGACGCGTTGGCGGTGGAGATGGAGTCGGCCGGGGTCGCCCAGGCCGCCCACCTGAACCGCTCCCTGCCGGCCGTCGTCGTCCGCGGCATCAGCGACCGCGCCGACGGGACCAAGGTCCACACCGACGGCGAGAGCTGGCAGCCGCGTGCCGCCGCCAACGCCGCGGCCTTCGCCCTCGCGCTCGCCCAGGAAATCGGGGCGCAGTATGGCTCCTCCCCTCGCCGTCCTCGGAAAGAAGCAGGTGGTGCGTCGATGTCCGGCTCTGTCAGAAACGTCGCCAAGGGCAACGCTCACGTTGGATTCCAGGCACACACCGTTCACCACGCGACCGTCTACGGCGCGCCGGGCGGTGCGGGCGGGGAGACATTCCACGATCAGCTCGCGGACTTGCGCGCCTCGCTCCGTAAGTGCCATGAGGCGGGTGACGTGGACGCGGTCACATACCGCGCGGCGGAGCAGGAGATGGACGCAGCCGCCGCCGACGTACCTCCGGCCGACGACGAGGCACGGAGCCGCGCGACCACGGCCCTGCGAAAGCTGCGCGGCCTGCTGCTGGACTGGACGGACCTCGCCACCCGGGTCGCGGGGCTCATGGCGGCTCTGCGGGACCTGTCATGAGCGCCGGACCGCAGGAGAGGACGTTCACCAACGTCGCGGACGGCGATGCCCGGGTGGGTTTCCAGGCCCAGGAGGTCCACATCGAGGGCGGATACCACGTCAGCGACGACGACCCGCCGGAGCGGCAGTTCGAGGTCGGCCTCCGCTACCTGGAGATCAGCGCCCCACCCGAGGCGAGAGAGCTGATCATGAAAGCCATCACCCGGGGCTATAGGAACTCCCGCGCCTACTTCTATCTGGCGCTTGCACTGTTGAGCGGCCGTACCCTGCAGAGCTTGACGGACCAGGAACTCGCGCAGCTGGCACACGTCCGCCGCTGGGCGGCGCAGCGCTCCGAAGATCCCTGGGCCCGTGGCATCAACGCCGTCGGCTCGCTGCTGGACTCGCTGCCGCAGACTACGGCGGAAACTCCAGACCCAGCCGCGATCGGTGTAGTGGTCAAGGAGTTCGAATCGCTCAACCCGCCACTGCAGGAAAGCATCCTCAACCACCTCGAGGTTTTCTTGGCCGGACCGCACCAGGACTGGACCTGGCAGAAGACGTTCGCGGCCGCCCGGCGGGACAGGACGGCCAAAGACCGGGTCGAGCGGGTGTGGAAGTTCTTCCAGCCCAAGCCGATCCCTCCCCGACCGGTTCCGCCGCAACCGATCCGAACCGACGCGGCGGACTATCTACGCGCCCTCGGCGGCTCGGCACTGCTCCTCATCACGGGTTTCGCGGTGGTCCAGTACGCCTGGGCCCACTCATGGCTTCGCTCCGCCGGCTACCTGATGGTGGTTCTTGGAGCCGTCGTCGTCGCGGTCCGGGCCGGATTTACGATCAGGCTGGCTCGGCATCGACGCCGGGCGGCCCGTCAGCGTCTCACCTTCACACCCCAGCGTGCTCCCACACAGTCCAACCGGTTCGCCTCCGCGATGGACTCCTTGTTCGACCGCTACTTCGGGCGTTACCTGCCGCCGGACATAGCCCGGGAGATGTGGCTGGCTGAGACGGCGGGCATCCGGCAGACCCTCCGTAACGAGCTGGTCGAGCTGTATCGGGAGCAACCGGTCGACGCCAAGCGGGTCGCCTGGCTAGTGAGATTCCTCGCCAGCGACGTCAAGCGGCAGTGGCTCAGCGGTGAGCTGACCGCAGATCCCGAGGACTCCCGAGTGCCATCCTCGGCGCGGACCGCCTTCGGCATCGCAGTGTTCGCCCTGGTGGTTACCGGGCCGCTGCTGCTGTGGCAGGCCCTCGTCGAGGCGCCGTTCACGACGGTGATCGCGACGGCCGGAATCGTGGCTGGGGCCCGGCTCGCCATCCAGGGCTGGCTCGCGATCCTCCTCGAGGGCCACCGCTACCGGGACGACATAGACCGGGTCCGGCGCGACTACGAGGACCGGTGCGCGGCGTACGACAGGTGGGTGCGCAAGTTGGAATCGAAGCCGACCGACGCTGAGATGGCGCACTGGCTCGACTGCGACCGCAAGATCCTGGTCGAGGACACGCTGCGGCACTACCGCGTGGCCGCGCAGGACGTGATAGCGCACGCCTTCATCGAGGCGCCCGTGCCCGGGTGCAAGCGGGCCCGGGTCAGCAAGGGACCCTGGCGCTACTCGCGATACAAACTTCTCCTCTTCCTGCTCACCAAGGACGGGGTCCGCCAGGTCACGGTCACCCTCGACTTCGAAACCATGGAATTCGGCGATCGGCAGCGTCTCACCTACCAGTACAACTCGGTCGTGGCGGCGCACGTCGTGGATGCCCGCAACGGCGAGAAAAAGCTCTCCCTTACCCTGACGAACAATCCCCGGGACGAGCTGACGATCACCGGTGAGTGGCCAGGCATGCCGGAACTCGGCGACGACGACCGCATCGCCTCCCAGGTCTCGCTCGACGCCTCGGGCCTCGAACGCACCCTGCACGTGCTAGAGGGCATCGCTGCCGAAGGCAAGGAATGGATCACCCACGAGAACCGCCGAGAACGCGCCGGCCTCCGGCGGCTCGTCGCCGCGATGGAGGGCTGACAAATGCGATGCTGCTCGGCGCGGGGTCAGGGTCGGGCAGCACTGCGGTTCGGGATGCTGCGGGGTGGTGCTCGGTGACACGGACGTCATCGATCCAGCCTCGCTCAGGGGTCAGCCGGCTGGTCCTGCGGACCTGCTACGGACGTTAGTGCCGACACCTGTCGAAGGGTTGGTGATGTCGGCTAGCTGTCGGCCCGGCACCTAGCGCTGACCCAGGGTCCGGGCGTGAAGAGGCCGCCACACCACTGCGCCGACCGGGTTGCCCTCAGAACAGTAGAAGCGCGTCGAACTCCGGTTCTTCGTCCCTGCTGGCCATGACACCGCGGCTGCCGCTCATACGGCGGCGGCCCGCGGGACCACCGCCCACCACTTCCCCCCGCCCCCGCCACCCGTGCATGCCGGGGGGTGCTCATCCTTGACGGATCGACAAGTAGGACCGTCACATGCAGGCAGGACATACGGGGTTGTCGCGATGCTGTCGCAGCCGAACGGGGCAACGGTAGAGGTGGCAGAAGCTCACCTCTACCGAGGAGGACGTCATGAGACAGAACCCGAACCGTGGCCGCGTCTACCGCTGCTGCGCCTGTCGTGACAGCGCCGGCCGACTACTCCGCCCCCGGTGCCCCAAGCTGTCCAAGGCGCGGCACGGTGGCTGGGCGTTCGCCGTCGACCTGCCGAGCCTGAACAAGCGCAGCACCATGCGCCGTACCGGTTTCGCCACCAAGGCGGCGGCCTCGGCGGCCCACTCCCATGTGCTTGAGTGCGAGCGTGCCGGTGTCAGCCTCGACGACAGCGAGACGGTCGCCAGCTACCTCACCTGCTGGCTTGAGACCAAGTCCCCGAGCCTCAAGACGAACACCGTGAACCGCTACACCGCCTACATCCACAACGACCTCATCCCCGCGCTCGGCGCCGTGCCCTTGGAGCGGCTCACTCACGACCACGTCACCCAGTTCATCCAGCGTGAGCTCGCCGCCGGCCGCGGCCCGGTCACCCTGCGCCGCTGCGTGACGACCCTGTCGAGCGCGCTCAACGACGCCCGCCGCAACCACCGGCTGTCCCACAACGCCGCCCGCTTCGCCATGATCCCCCGACCACCGGAACCCGAACTCACCTGCTGGAGCACCAGCCAGACAAGCGCGTTCCTGCGGCACTGCCACGCCGTTGAGGATCCGCTCGCGGACCTGTTCGAGTTGATGGTCTGCACCGGGATGCGCAAAGGCGAGACTCTGGGCCTGCACTGGGCCGATGTGGACCTCGATGCGCGGGCACTCTTCGTGCGCTGGACGTTGGTCAGCGTCAACAACAGCCGCAGCATGTTGAACGCGCCCAAGACCCACGGCAGCCGGGCCTGGGTCGCCCTGTCCACCCGCGCCGTCGACGCGTTGCAGCGGCAACGCCGCCGCCAATGCCGGCAACAGGTGACCGCCCGCCATCACGACAATCTCGACCTCGTGTTCGCCAGACCCGATGGACAACCCCTACGGCCGCAGTACGTACTCGACCACCTGCGCCGCCTCACCGCCGACGCCGGGCTTCCGGCAATTCGGGTGCACGACCTGCGACACATCGCCGCCACGATCATGATCAACCAAGGGGTGCCGATCGCCGTGGTGTCCAAGACGCTGCGCCACAGGAACGTGGCCACCACCGTCGACATCTACGGCCACCTCACCCGCGACGCCGCCGCCGACGGCGTGAGCGCCACCTGCGCGGCCCTCGACGCGGCCGACGCCCGGGCCGCCTGAGCTGCACTGCAAGATCCGTGCGTAGATGCGACAGCAACGCGACAACACAGCCCTGAAACAACCACAGGGGATATGCCTCCGTCGGCATATCCCCTGATCAGATGCGTCGGGACGGCCGGATTCGAACCGACGACCCCTTGACCCCCAGACAACGATTCTGTCACGCGATGCCGGAACAGCTCGATACATCCGCATACCCGGACAGAACCACAGTACGCATCACGTCTCAATGCCATCTCATGCCGGCCGCTCCTCCCCTGGCGGGCCGTCGCCGTTACCGGATCCGTTACGGCGGACGGTCAAAGACCCACCCTGCCGCCCTGTCCAGGCTGCACTGTTGAGGAGAAACACTGCTTGCAGCGCGTCCTAGGATAGAGCTTGTCAGGCTCAGCCGGGGCGCTCTTTGCGATCAGCATGCTCTCAATAGCTGCGGCCGAGTTGGCCTTGGTGTTGCCGCCCGACGAGCCCTGGCATGCTAGCCGCGGCGCTGCCGCCAGCTTCCTGGGCGACGCGGGTTCCTCGTCGTCGTCCTGCGCGGGGCGGGCCAGTGCCACGGCCGCCACAGTCCGGTCCGCACGGCAGTTAGGCGTGATGAGCATCAGCTGCGCCAGCGACTCCTCGATCGTGACCAACCGATCCGCTGCCACCGCCGCATCCAGCCGAGCTGTCGTACCCCCTCCCCCCGCAGAGCCGGTTCCCGGCACGCGTCGGCGATGAGCGCGAACAGCGCCGCCTCGGCGACCCAGTCCTCGACGCCGAAATCGAGGTCCACCACCACGAACCTCGCGCCGGGCCGAGGTCGACCCACGGCTCATCCTTGACGTAGTGAGGTCTTTTCATCGTGATGGGCCTGGTCACGGTGGGGCGGGGAAAGGCTGTCGACATAGGAGGAGGCTCCCGGTAAGACAGCAGTCGACCAAAACCCGATGCCCCGACCGGGAGCTTCGCTGTGCTGTCTTACCCGTCCGCGGTCGCGCTGCCCAGCCGCACCCTGAACCACCTGGCCGGCCTCATCCGCGCCGAACGCATCCGGCGCCAAGGCCGATGGCGGCGCCTCGACGCAGGCCAGCAGGCCCTACTCGCCCTGGCCCATCTCCGCAACGGGGACACCATCGCCGTCTGGCCTGCGGCTTCGCGGTCAGCGTCAGGACGGCCTGGCGGTACATCCGGGAAGCCATCGACCTGCTCGCCACGCACGCCGAGGACCTGAACGCGGCCGTACGGCGCATTGCCCGGCTCGCGTACGCGATCCTCGATGGCACCCTGATCCCGATCGACCGGGTCGCGGACCAGAGGCCGTACTACTCCGGGAAGCACAAGCGCCACGGAGTCAACTTGCAGGTCATCGCGACTGCAAGGGACGCCTCATCTGGGCCTCACCCGCCCTGCCCGGCGCCGTACACGACCTGACCGCCGCTCGCACCCACGGCCTGATCGACGCTCTGAGCAGCGCCAACGTGATGACCTTCGCCGACAAGGCGTACCAAGGCGCCGGCGGCAGCACCCGCACGCCCTTCAAGCGCCGCCGTCACCGACCGCGGCTGTCCCGCCGGCAGAAGACCGTCAACCGGCACCACGCCAAGATCCGCGCCGTCGGCGAGCGCGCCGTCGCCACCCTCAAGGGCTGGAAGATCCTGACCAAGCTCCGCTGCTGCCCCCGACGCGCCACCGCGATCATCAAGGCCATCCTCGCCCTACATCACGCCCAGACCAGCCAAACCCACGATGAAAAGCGCTCAGTGCAAGCGGCCGTCGACGCTTTCCGGCACGAATACAACACGGACCGGCCGCACCAGTCCCTGGACATGGCCTTCCCCGCCGACCGGTTCACTCCAGCCCTCGCCGCAGAGCAGGTGGTGCCGGTGAAGCTGCCAGCCCGGCTCACCCAGCCCATCGACCAAGCCCTCGTCTCACCACCGCCGGACCCGAGCCCGGTGCCGCTGGCGGTGACGGGGGCGGTCGAGTTCGATCGGGTCGTGCCACCGTCCGGAAATCTCCAGGTCGCCGGGAAGCAGTTCTGGCTCGGCCCGGCCCGCTCCGGCGTGACGGTCACGTTCTGGGCCGACACCGATGTCATCCACCTCCTGATCGCCGGCGCCCGGCTCAAATCGGTGCGCTCACACCTGTCCGCCGCCGACCTCGCCGCCCTGCTCAGGCAGGAAGGCCGTCTCGCCGGTGAGCCGCCCTTGCCGCCGGCGCCACCGGGTGAGGCCGTCGAGGTCGACCGGACCATCAGCCGCGCCGGTCCCGTCTCACTAGGCCAGCACATCGTCCTGGCCGCCGAGATCCTGGGCGGGCAACGCGTCGGCATCCGCATCGACGACAAGACCCTGAGCTTCTTCGACCTCGACACCCGCCAGCTGCTGCGCACCCGACCCAACCCCCTCACCCCGGCCGAGGTGGCGCGGCTGCGAGGCGCCCGACCCGCCGGACCACCCCCGCAACCCGCGGCCGGACCAGTTCAGGTCCAGCGCCGCGCGTCCAACAGCGGCGTCGTCATGGTCGTCGGGCAGAAAGTCGCCCTCGGCCGGATGCATGCCGGCAAGACCGTCACCATCTACGTCACCGACACCGAGCTGGCCATCGCCTGCGACGACGGCACTCGCACCGTCCGACGCACCACCGACCAGCCCGTCCGCAACCTCAAAGCAAGCCGACCCCGCAAGACGGATCCGGTCACCGCATGACGACGACGAGGCCCTTGCGCCATGCGAATGTTCCAATCGGAGGCGTGGATGATCAGCAGACCTGGTGGCAGCAGCTACCCACCGATGCCGGGGAACGCGCACGCCAGCTGCTTGGCGTGTTCAACCAGCTCGGGTGCAATGCCCCTGAGGGATGGGTCCGGTCCGAGATCGAGGAGGACATCCCGCAACTGGCCCGCTACCGACTCCTGCGCACACTCTGGCCGCAACTGATCGACAGCTGGAATGACGGGCTGGCCAACATCCCTGCTGCCCGGCGGGCTCTCGACGCGGGAGCCAGCCAAGGCGATCTCACGCAGCTGGCCCGAGCCGTGGCCTACGAAACGGTATTCGCCATGCTCTACCACCTCGGCGCCGACGAGGAAGCCAACGACCAACTCCCATCCTGGGCACTAGCCGAGATCACCCCAACCGGACAAACCACCGGAAGACACCTCGACGGCCTTCACGAGGACCTCCTCACCCTCGATTCCTCCGGCAGGGAAGGGCAAGACCTCTGGAGCTGACAGCGACCCCGCAAGGTCACCCCTATTCGTCTAGGTCAACCGTCAAACATGAGCTGGGACGGATCCGTCAAGCATGTGGTGGGACTAGACACAAGTCCTGACTTGCTTCTGACTTGCTGCGCCCCGCCGATAGTTCTCCGCCAGGTCAGCGCCCATTCCGATGGTCAACAGGCCGGTAATTGCTTCCGGGATTGTCATCCATTAGCACGGCAAGCGCGGTGGGAAGGCGCCACTCACGGACAAGTTCCTCATACATCCGGCCAAGGTTCGCAGCTTGTCCGGTGACGCGATCAATAAGTGCCATGTAACGCAGCACAGCCTCCCTCGGACGAGGCTCTGTAAAGAAGCTCAGTCGTTGGGCGAGCTGTTCGAGGTTGCGTCCACGGAAGTGGTGTACGACTTGCCCGTGATGGGCGTGTTGGGTAGATAGGAGACGGCCACCGCGCGATCCTTCGAGACGGCTAAGCCCAGTGAAGGAGAGTGATGCGCGATGGCCGCATCTGAGAGTGTGAACCCTGTTGAGCTGCTGTGCGAGCAGATCGCGGGCGCGTCGCCGGATCTGTTGCAGGCGATGATCAAGACGTTCGCGCAGGCGGTGATGTCCGCCGAGGCCGACGCGATCTGCGGTGCTGGTTATGGGCAGCGCAGCGACGAGCGGGTCAACTCCCGCAACGGCTACCGGCCGCGGGAGTGGGACACCCGCGCCGGGACGATCGACCTGGCGATCCCGAAGCTGCGGCAGGGCAGTTACTTCCCGGACTGGCTGCTGACTCACCGGCGGCGGGCCGAACAGGCGTTGGTGTCGGTCGTGGCCACTTCCTACCTGCTCGGGGTGTCGACGCGGCGGGTGGAGAAGCTGGTCGAGCAGCTCGGCATCCGGCAGTTGTCGAAGTCGCAGGTCTCGGAGATGGCAGCGCACCTGGACGTCCAGGTTGAGGCGTTCCGCAACCGGCCCCTCGACGCCGCCCACTACACGTTCGTGTGGATGGACGCGCTCACGATGAAGGTCCGAGAGCACGGCCGCACCGTCAACGTCCACGCGCTGATCGCCGTGGGCGTCAACGCCGACGGCCAGCGTGAGGTGTTGGGCCTGGACGTGGCCTCGGATGAGGACGGCGCCGGCTGGCTGGCGTTCCTGCGCAGCCTGACCGCCCGTGGTCTGACCGGGGTGCGTCTGGTCATCTCCGACGCCCACGCCGGCCTCGTGGCCGCCATCGGCGCGGCTCTGCCCGGGGCGTCGTGGCAGCGGTGCCGGACCCACTACCTGCGCAACCTGCTGACGAAGGTGCCCAAATCGGCGCAGCCGTGGATCGCCACCTTGGTGCGCACGATCTTCGACCAGCCCGACGCCGACGCCGTCCGCGCCCAGTTCGACCGGGTCGTGGCCACGATCGAGGCGAAGTTCCCGGCCGCCGCCGAACACCTCGACGCCGCCCGCGACGATCTCCTGGCGTTCACCGGCTTTCCCCGCGAGATCTGGCGCCAGATCTGGTCGAACAACCCGCAGGAACGGCTGAACAAGGAGATCCGCCGCCGCACCGACGTCGTCGGGATCTTCCCCAACCGGCCGTCGATCATCCGCCTCGTCGGCGCCGTCCTGGCCGAGCAGACCGACGAGTGGACCGAAGGCCGCCGCTACATGGGCCTGGAACTCCTCGCCAAAGCCCGCATGGTCACGATCGACACCAGCCAACACGACACCGACCAGACCGACCCCACCCCGATCGCCGCATAACATCAAACCGGATCCCGCGATGGCCGTCTCCTACACCACCAGCGCGGACGCGACCGGAAGGCCGCTGTGCCTACTTGGTATCCCACCAGTCCCACCACCGCTCTGGCGCTTGCTCAGCGACGGCCACGGTGGGGGCCTTGTGTCGGGCAGCGCTGCCGTCGATGCCGGGGGCGCAGGAGCGGAATGGCCCGTCGGGACCGAGCAGCATCGGCAGGTGGTGGTCCAGTTCGCGCAGCCAGCCGAGCATGCCGGTCATCTCCAGCCGGGCGTGTTCCCAGCCGTACCACAAGGCGGTCAGCCGGGTGACGGCTTCGTCGTGGCGCCACCACTGCTCGCACCAGTGCCACCGCACCAGCCCAACCTCGCCGACCGGCCGGGGAAAACCCGGCAGGAGGTAGTCGCGGACCCACTCCTCGACGGTCGCGTACAGCGGTGGCTGCCCCTCCCCGCCGCTGGCCGCGCGGTCGGCGACAACCTGCTGAAGTTCGGCGACCTGCTTGGTCAACAGCGCTACCTGGGCTGTGAGATCCTCTGGCGCCCCGTCCACCTCGTTGAAGGAGAGCCTTGAGGTTTCCTCGCGGGTCATCGCGTCACCGCCCGGGCCCGCTCCGGTACCACGGTCGCCGGCCGCTTGGCGGCCACGAGGGGGTCCACCTTCCCGCCGACGACCAGCGGAGCGAACGTACTGCCGAGGCGGCGCTGCTGGGCCACGGCTTCGTCGTGGCTGGCAGATCCGAAGTGCCCCGCGGCCACAACGAGCCCCTCGGTATGCTCGCCGACTGCGGTGCGCGGGTGATCCAGCGTCCCGGCGACGGCGCGGGCCTGCACCCGATCCTCGTCCGCGCGTGCCAGCAGGTCGCGATCGACGGCGTTGGCGACCACCGGCGTCAGTGCGCCGGCCTTGCGGGTCTGACTCACGTACTGGCGTGCCAGTCCGAGGCCGTCCGCCGCTGGCGCCCGGCCGCTGGCGCGCAGGTCACGCTGTAGCCGGTCCAGCGCCTCGGGACTGACGTCGGCGAGCAGCCGGCCTGCTTCAGCGCGAACGGCGGCGTCCAGGTCGTTGAGCGCCTGCCCACCGGCGGGTAGCGCCTTCCCGTTCGCGCCGGCGCGCAGCTTCAGGCCCTCGGGGCCACTGTGCGGTCGCGCCGCTCTGCCGCTGGCGCCGGCCCTCGTCGCTTCGCTCTCCCAGACCTCGTGGGCCGCGGCGCGGGCGGCGTCGGGGGCGGACTTTCCGGCTGCCCGCTGCCGGTCGTACGCGGCCCGCCACTGCGGGTGCAGCTCGCCCAGGCGGTCCAGTGCGAGTCCCGCGAGCTTCTGCGCGACGGGGTCGCCGGCGGCGGCGTGCACCGTCGCGGTACGCCATACCTGGGCCGCATCGGTGAGGGTGGCGTCCTTCAGCCACGAGCCGTCGACTCGGCGGGCGAGTCGCTCCCGGTCGGCACGGACGGAGTCGCTGAGCCGGTTGGCCTCGCGGCTAGCCGCCTCGGCGGCCCGCTCCCGGCCGGCGGCGCGTTCCGCCTCGGCGGCCCTGCGCTGGATGCCGACCGCAGCGAAGCGGGTGACGGCTTCGCTGAGGGTGGAAACGACACCGAAAAATTGCATCGCCTTCTGTCGGGCCTCGTCGACCGGGTCTTCGTGCTGCGGTTGCATCATGCTGGGCTCCTCCCGTTACCAAGCCCGCGGTGCGCGGCGGGCATTGTCCACTGTCGGGCTGGGCGTTGCCGCCACGGTGAGCGGCGCCGTTACCGGCCGCTGCCAGCCGGCGGCGAGGGTCCGGAGTTGCCGGGCTGCGTCCCGGGCTGCCTTCGCCTGGTGCAGTCGCTGCTGGGCGGTGCGGAGGTGCTCCAGCGCGTCGGCAAGCCGGGCCATGTCGAGCACCAGCGCCATCGCGGCGACCGAGTCCTCGTCTGCGGCGATGCGGCCCATGAGCGCTACCAGCCGCGACATCGCTCGTAGCTCGTACGAGAGGGAGGTCGTGCGCGCGGTCCGTGCGTACATGTCGCGTGCGGCGCGGTCGAACACCTCCGCCGCCCGGTGCAACGGCCCACGCAGGCTGCCTTCCCTCGCGTACGCCAGGCTGGTGAGCACGTCGGCTGCGGCGGTAGCGGCGGCCTGGGCGGTCGCGGGATCCTCGCGGGCGCTGCGGCGGATCTCTTCCGCCGCCGCCTGGGTGACGCTGGCGGCGTCGCGTAGGGCTTGGGCGCGGGCTGTGACCCGACTTCCTGACGGTGGGGAGGCGGCCGGCGGCGGGTCGCCCCATCGGCGGCGCAGTTTCGGCAGAGTCAGATCGGGGGCGAGGCGCCCACCGGAGAACCACACCGGTTGCCCGTCACCGGTGCCCGCGCCAGGCAGGGCGACGGCGTAGCCGGTGATCTCATCGGCGTTGACAGTGCTGCAACGCACTCTGATCAGCACCCCTGCCTCCCGCAGCCGGTCGAGGAACTCCAGCTCGCTGCCGGCGGCGGCGACGGCGGTACGGACCCGCCGTCGCAACTCGTCGCGAGGCGTGTCGCTCCAGCCCTTGCGGCGGGCCTTGCTGACCTCCACCGGGTGTGGCCTCCGGTGAGCGGTGCGGTCGGCCGGAGGTACCTGCCTGCGCAGGCCGTAGCGGCGGGCGACGTTGTAGGTGGCCTTCACGCACTTGCGGTAGTCGTTGCGGGCCCAGTTCGTGCGGCCGTCTTCGCGCACGAGGGTCGCGACGATGTGGACGTGGTCGTCGTTGTGCCGCACCACCACCCACCGCAGGCCCGGGTCGTCGGCTTGCGTGGCGAGTCCCGCTTCAGTGAGCATCTCCCGGGCAATGCGCCCCCAGGTGCCGTCGGTGAGCACCCGGTCGCGGTCCTCCGGCGCCAAGCGCATCGAGCAGTGCCACACCGGCTTTGCCGGCGGCCTGTTCCCGGCTCGTACCGGCTCCTCCAGGAGAGCGGTCAACCTCCGGAAGTCCCGCTTACCCGAGGCGGTGATCTCCGGCTCCAGATCGGCCAGCTCCCCAGCACCGTCCCACGCCGCGACCAACCGCGGGTTGACGTGCTCCTCCTGCTTCCCAGGGCCGTAGAGGTAGCGCAGCAGCCCACCGACGCGGGTGCCGCGACGGTGGACGCGCGCGATCACCGCAGTCGCCGGTCGATCAGTGCCGTCACCTGGTCGAGGCGAGCGACGGCCTGCACGCACAACTGCACCGCCTCGACGGCCCAGCCAGGCAGCTCCCCGGTCGCATTCGCAGCCGCAGCAGCCTGATTGACGTTGGAGCCGAACATGTTCACTGCGCGGCGGGCGACGAACAGTTCTCGCTGCAACTCCCGCAGGTCACCGGTCAGGCCCGTGGCCGGCTCTTCTGCGCGCGCTGCGCCAACCACCACCTGCGCCGTGTATCCCGCTGGCGTCAGACCCGCTCGCCGGGCCGCCTCAACGACCAGCGCCTTCTCCTCGTTCGAAAGCCGAGGATAGATCCGGTGGGGCCGGCCGGGGCTGAGGTGCTCACGATGCCGAGCCTGGCCAGAGGGGCTGACATTGCCTTCGGTGCTCACGGCAACGAGCGTTACGCCTGGCCGTTAACGCCCCGGTGAGCGGAACCGTTACCGGCACCGGCCAGCGCTTCAGCGACCACCGTCGGGGGGAAAGTGACCTGACGTAGCGGCGAGTGTGATCAAGTGCCGTACCGCGTGGTCAGACGCTTCGGTCGTGCCGTCGAGCATGATCGAGTGTGGCTGCGCGATACGGCATTCGCTGACGATCCGCTGACTCTCGGATGACGCGCTGCGGGCGCCCGAGGACGGCCGGAGGCCGCCCGCAGGGCAGTCCGCGAGCGCGGGCGCCTCTGCCTAATCGTCGTGCGCCGGCCGCAGGTGCTCCGACTGCGGGTCGTAGCAGACAAGTCGATGCTCGGCGGCAAGCCGGGTGGCCTCGACCGACAACTTCCCGGCCAATCCGTAGGGCATCGTCAGATAGATCATCGGCCCGGAAGCATCGTCAAGCAACGAGCCCCAACCATGGGATCTACCTTCGGTCAGGATGGCCCAGCGCTCGGCTAGCGCTTCGGCGTAGGCAAGGATGCCGGGAGTCGGGGCAACCACCTCACCCTCCATGTACTTCTCGTAGAGCTGTTCGTAGACAGCGCCGCCCTCCCCATCGTGCGCCGGCTGCACGCCCTCCCACACTGCCAAGTCGCAACTCATGGCAGGAGTCTGTCAGCCACCACACAGGAGCCGGCGAGAGTTGCTTTCGCATGGCAGCCGTTCGAACCCTCTGCCTTGCAAGCTGGTCGGTCTGTTGCAGGCACTCGGCCTTCCCGGTGAACACATCCCCGCCGCCGAGGCCGACCGTAGCCGGCTGTTCCGCAGTGTACTGGCCGTGTACGCCTCACAGGGCCGACGGATCCTGTTCGTAATCGACAACGCCGCCATCACTGGGCAGGCGACGTATCCTGTTGGCATGTCGCGTCGAAGCCGTCTGAGGGAGACCCAGCTCGGGGTCGGCCTGCTGGTGGTCGCCCAAATCGCGGTCGAGGTCGTCAAGATCTCCGCTGGCTTTGCTGATCGACCGACGCCCATGCAACTCGTCTCGACAGCCGCGGTGGCACTACTCGTTGGTGTGCTGGCGGCCTTCCAGGTGACCGACCTGGTTAAAAAAACTCCTCACATGTAGCTCTGCGTCAACACCGGCTCAACCATGATCACTTTGCTCCGGCTGAGAGTTGATCCCCTCGCTGGTTGATGTTCAGTCGTGGTCTTGGCGACGGTGGAGAAGCGGCCGAGGCCGCAGTCCTTGAGCCACAACTGCCGCCCTTCATAGAGATCACCTCCTAGCGAACATTTAGCCATCTAAATGGGCAAGGCAGCCGAGACGGCTTAAGACCAGGTTCAGCTAGAGACACGACCGTGACCCCTGCCTTGCAAAGATCAAGACTCGTGTCGGCCGGCGTCAGTGACTGCCGCTGACCTGCTTGCCATGCCGCCCATCGTCGACTCCGGACCGTGTCCGTCGGCCGGCTTGGCTGTACGGATGGCTGTACAACAGACCCCGTTTTGCCCCGTCACATGATCATTCGGGCGGTAGTCTCCATCGATGGCGATCTCCTCTTATCTCCGGGAACTGCGTGCCAAGGTCGGGCAACAGCTACTGATGCTGCCCTCGGTCAGCGGCATCGTCTGCAACGACGACGACGAAGTCCTCCTCGTCCGGCGCTCTGACAACGGCTGTTGGTCGCTGCCAGCAGGAGCAGTCGAGCCGGGCGAGCAGCCCGCAGACGCCGTTATCCGTGAAGTAGAGGAAGAGACCGGCGTACGGGTTGCTGTCCAGAGCATCGCGGGCGTAGCACTCTACCCACGCACCTACCCCAACGGGGACTCCTGCCAGTACCTGAACGTGTGGTTCCGCTGCCGCCCCAAGAGCGGCCAGGCACGGGTCAACGACGACGAGACATCAGCCGTCGGATGGTTCCCCGCCCGGGCACTGCCAGAGATGGAAGCAACCGCCAAGCTCCGGATTGAGACCACCCTGAACAACCTCGATGGCGCCGCCTGGTTCGCCCGCACTGGGGAGCAACATGACGCGCTGATCATGCCAGGCGACTACTGAACCCCTTCGTCCCGAACGCCAGCACGGCGCACCCGGGCGTGCCATTCGCTAGCGTCTCGTACCGTCGAGCACGGTTGCCGCACCGCCTGCCGTCATGCTTCGCCGGCTGCTACCGATAGGTTCGCTGCCTCCTCGCTGCCCAGCCTCTCGCTTGCGCTACCTCACGCGGGCGACCGCCGCCAGTCAATTGGCCACCCAGGCTGGCTGGCAGCACGGATCCTGGTGGGCATGTCGTAGCGTCGATGGCATGACAGCTGTGGTGGTGTCTCTCGCTGTGTTCGTGGTGTTGCTAATCGCGGCGTTCGTCTTTGTTGGCTGGCGAGACCGCAAGCGGCTCTCCTCAGATGAAGATTCGGCTGCGGCGCGCGATGCCGCATCTGTCCAGGCGCGTTACGCGGCCGAGCGTCATGGCACACAGGGTGAGGTATGGCGAAGCGGGCAAACAAACCCCCAATAGCACGTAGGCGGCAACTTCCTGAGACCGCAGCGGCTCGGACGCGCCCACGCGGTCACCTGATCCGCCAACGGACGGCTGGCTCGCATCGGTCACCCTGGCTGCGTGACTGATTCCCAACCTTCCCGTCACGTCCGGTCATCCCTTGCTCGTGACGTCCTGGTCAACGTCGCCGCCAACCTCATTGCTGCCGGAGTCATCTACCTCGGCGCGGTGGCGGCTGGCTACATCACGGTGAACGCTGTTCTGGCGATAGTGATCACCGCGCTTCTGATTTTGTCCGTGGTGAATCTTGCTCTTGGCGAACTGGGAGAACGGCTACCCTCCCCGCGCGCCGCAAGGATCAACGAGCGCCTTGGCACTGCCTTGGGCATCGCCGCAGTGGTGATCATGCTGGGGTTCGCCGTCATGGCAGCTTTAGGGCTCCGTTTCCCTGCTTGAGCCGCACGCCGCCGCTTCCGCACTACCTGCCATCCCGTCTGCCGCCGACCCACACACCGCGGAGCGGGCCAGGGCCAGGGCCAGGGTGACAAGGTGGAGCGCCCTACCGGACGAGTCTCAATGGTTGTTGTCAAGCGGGCTGTGCGGTGGGCAGGGTCTCCTCGGTCGGGCAGGCATGTTCCTGCCTGGGGTTCTCGGTCGGGTCAAAGCTCGCCGAAGGCGACCGCGTAGCGGCTTGGCCTTGACCTGGCCGGGGTTCTCGGGCAGCCCCTTGGGGTGCCCGAGCGAGGAGACCCGTTGCGGTCTCTGAGGGAGGGTCGGGGTGCGGGGCAGCGCCCCGCTTCTTCTGAGAGGGCAGGGTTGGTGGTGTCGACCGTGGTGCCTGTCTGGGTCAGGGCTGAGTACCGCGCCGTGCTACGAAATCCAGAAAGTCTGGTGCCTCCAGCGTCGGGTCGTCGGCGTCGTGGTAGTGGAACCACACCTCGGCACTGCACCGGCCGTCGAGGACGGGGAAGCACCAGTAGTCGCCTGTGCCGACGGGTGCCACCGCGACGAACGACCCATCCGGGAACTCGGCCTGACTGACGGAGACGACGTTGTCGACGTGGTGTGCGGACGCTGCTGTGGGTATGGGCAGCAGGTCGAGGAATCCGAACTGCCCGCCGCCGTAGCGCAGCATGAATGCCTTATACGGCTCAGGCAAGGTCGCGCCCAGCGCTCGCTCCGCCTCGGTGATGTCCTCCGCCGACGCGGTCAGCCCTTCGATGACCTTGAAGTCTTCGATTTCCTCGAAGCCGGATTCGGCCGTCCGGGCGCGGAGTGATTGAACGTGCTGGTCGAACTCATCGAGGTTCATGCCGTCGATCATCTGCGACTCCTGGCCGGGTGTTGATGGGGCTGGTGGTTGGAGTTGGAAGCAGCGGTTGTCGCGGAGCAGTGCCCAGAGGACGTCGACGCGGCGGCGGGCGAGGGCGATCAATGCCTGTTGGTGCTTGCGTCCCTCGCCGCGTTTGCGCTGGTAGTAGTCCCGGTTCGGGCCGCTCATCCGCAGAGTGCTCAGCGAGGACATGTAGAACACGTGGCGCTGCGGCCGGCGTAGGTTGGCAACGCGCTTGCCGGAGTCACGGGCCACCGGTGCCAGACCTGCGTAGGCGGCAAGGTGATCAGGGCTGGCGAAGGTCGACAGGTCCCCGACCGCGACGATGAATTCCGCCGCCGCCAGTGCTCCCATGACGGGCAGGCTGCGGATGATGCCGGCCTGAGGGTGGCTGCTGAAGGCGGCCTCGATCGCTTTGTCGGTGTCCCGCATCCGTCGGTGCAGTCGCAGCAGGTGGCTGGCCAGTTCAGCGGCGAGGGCAGCAGCGGTGTCCTGTCCCGGCAAGGTGAGATCCTGTTCAGCCGCGGCGGCCAACGCCTGATCGGCGACCTTGGCGGCGTTCACTGCCCGGTGCCGGCGCAGATGCGCCACGAGCTGCTCTCGACCGGCGGCGCGGATCTGCTCGGGCGTTTGATATGCGCTGATCAGAATCAACGCCGCGACGTTGGTGAACGTCAGCGCCCGTTCCAACACTGGGGAGATTCCGAGCATCAGCCGGCGCAGCCGGTTCACGGTGCGGACCCAGTCTTCGACCAGGTCGGCGCGGTGCGCGACCAGCAGCGCCAGCTTGGCGATCAGCTCCGTCGGCGTCTCGACCCGCAGGAAGTCATGCCGCATCCGGGCCGTGTTGGCGATGACCACCGCATCACGCGCGTCAGTCTTCGCCCGCAGCAGAGCTGTCTCGCAGCCGACCAGGTCGACGGCCTACACCACCTCATCATCCGCGCTGACACGGGCGACCAGGTCCGCGCTCGCCTGCTGATCGTTGGCCACCCGCGTCGACCACAGCACCCGCCCGCCCACGTCCACCGCCGCGGCGTGGTGAGCCTGCTTGCCCGCGTTGACACCTACCCATACCTGCGCCAAGCCGTCCTCCCGAAGCACCCGAATCCAGGTCACCACGGACGACCCCGCCGGCAGTTCCTTAGCAAGCGACGACTCGCAGATCTCAATCAGCGGCCAAGGCGCCCTGGGCTGGCTGGGCGGCCGCTCGTCCATGGCCGCCTAACGGCAAACGACCTTGAGCCACACCCAACCAACCCGGCGGCCCGGAACACCATCCAGACGCAAGTGTCAACGCCGGCTGAACCTTGGCTCTGGCACACATTCTGTGAGTCGTGCTCGCTGAAGGTTCGGGTTGGGTGCCGGAGTGGAGATCATTTCGGCGTTGCTGCCTCATCTGGTTGGTCTGCGGTTGGACGCGGTGGTGGTCCGCGGCGTCGGGGTCAGGATCGACGCGGCGACACAGACGGTGCGGGCGCCGTGCGGCGCTTGCGGCACCTGGTCGACCACTGTGCATGGTCGCTATGTGCGGCGGTTGGCTGATGTCAGGTTGGGTGGCCATGAGGTGCTGGTCGCGTTGACGGTCCGCCGATTCGCCTGCTGGAACGTCGGGTGCCGGCGGCGGACGTTCGTCGAGCAGGTTCCTGGGCTGACCCGTCGGCATGCCCGTCACACGGTCCTGGCGGCGGGTGACCTGGAAGCGGTCGCGGTGGCGTTGGGCGGTCGATCGGGCAGCAGGTTGGCGCATCGGTTGGCGGTGTCGGTGTCCCGGATGACGTTGATCCGGATGATCCGGCGGATGCCTGACCCGCCGCCGGTGACGCCGACGGTGCTGGGCGTGGACGACTTCGCCCGACGGCGGGGGCACCGATACGCCACCGTGCTGCTCGACATGCACACCCGCCGGCCGATCGATGTCCTGCCCGACCGCACCGCCGACACCCTCGCCGCATGGCTGCGCGACCATCCTGGCGTCCAGATCATCTGCCGGGACCGCGGTGGCAGCTATGCCGACGGCGCCCGCAAGGGAGCACCTGACGCGATTCAAGTCGCCGACCGGTGGCACCTGCTCAAGAACCTCAGCGATGCCGTCGAAAAAGTCGTCCGTGGGCACCGCCGATGCCTACGGGAACACACCGAACCGACGCCCGCCCTGGCTGGACCGATCACGGACGAGCCGGTCAGGACGGGCCGCCGGGCGGCGAACACCCGCCAACGCCACGCGGCCGTGCACGCCCTGCGGGCCGAAGGACTGTCGATCAGCGCGACCGCCCGCCGCCTCGACATGAACGTCAGAACCGCCCGCAAATACGCTCACGCCGCGACCGCCGAGGCGTTGATCGGCCCGAACGCCAGCAGCCGGCCCAGCGTCCTCGCACCGTTTCACACCCACCTGCGTCAGCGACTGACCGACGGCATCCACCAGACAGCCGACCTGCACGCCGAGATCTTGGCCCGCGGCTACCAAGGCAGCCTGCGCGTGCTGCGGGACTGGCTCGCCACGAACCGCACCCGACCCACCCCTGCGACCGCAGTCCGGGTGCCGTCGGCCCGGCGGATCACCGCCTGGATCATGCGACCCGGCCACAAACTCACCGACGACGACCGCACCGACCTCGCCGACGCCCGCAGCCGCTGCCCCGACCTCGACACCGTTGCCGATCTCGCCCGCGGGTTCGCCGCCCTGGTCCGCCACCAGGGCACCGGACAGCACCTCGACGCCTGGATCGACCGCGCCCGCAACGCCGGATACTCCGAAATTCGCGGCTTCGCCGCCGGTCTGGTCAGCGACCGCGATGCCGTCGTCGCCGGCCTCGCTCAGCCCTGGAGCTCAGGCCCGGTCGAGGGCCACGTCAACCGCATCAAGACGATCAAGCGACAGATGTATGGCCGCGCGAACCTCGACCTCTTACGCAAACGCGTCCTGACCAACCCGTGAGCCGCCACCAAGATCAATCACAGAAAGTGTGCCAGAGCCAGTTTTCAGGCGGAGCCGACAGCAAGAACCCTAGGGTACGACCTTGTCGCCCTGGCCCTGGTCTGCTCGGCTTGCCTGGGTCGGTAAGCATTGCTTGATGTCATGGACCAAACCCGACCGACGTTGGTGCTGCCCTCCTGCTGCCTCGCCGCTGCTTAACGTCCCCTGCAGGCTTTCCGAGGTCGGAAGGTCACCCCAGCACATCGGTATCTGGCCGCACCGGCAGGGCTGCACCGCCACACTTGGCCTGCCGCCACCGTGCACGAGCGTGACCCGCCGGCCATCCTGAATCCTGCGCTCGATCACGGTCAGGCACGGAAGTAGCATCGGCCCGTGACGTACGGGACAGCGACGCTCATCGGTTGCGGGGCTCTCGTCCTCGGCGGACCAATCGGCCTGAGCCTGGTCGCCAACCTGATCCGGCGGCAGCGAGAGTTTGGCAGGCGGTCCCTGCGGCTCTTCGTGGCCAGCGGCATAATCGTGTCCGGGGCAATCTTCCTCGTCGGCGGTCCTGCTTTCCACCGGCTGTTTCCTCCGCCGTACGACCCGATGCTCGCCAACGGCAACGGACTCGACCTGCGCGGCTTCCTGTTCTGGTGGGCCGCATGGGCCGGCGCGGCGCTGACCTTCACCATCGCGCTCGCCTACGGCGTCGACCTGAGCCGGCTGAGGCGGTCGCGGCAGGCGGCGTGACACCGCTGAAGGGCGGGACAGCGGTTGTGGATCGGCGGTGCCCACGGGCGGGTTCGAACCTGCGACATACGGTCTGGGAAGGCGACTGAGGCGGGTTGGCGAGATCAAGGCACGTACTCGTCCGGCTTTCGGCAACTCCGTCGACAGCCGCGACGGCGGACTGCCCGGAGCGCTCGATCACGGTCTGCGGCGTGCGGATTCCAGTGCTGCCCTACGCACACTGATCTGGATCGCGCAGATACCCCGCTCTGGACCGAGGTAGAAGTGATCGACCTTGATGTCCGTGTCCGCGATGCCGGCGGCCCAGAGGTCTCGGCGAGTCGGCCGCGGTGGCAGATCAACGCCAAGGTCAGCCAAGCGCCTCCACGCCTGAGTCACTGCGGCGGCCTGGTCCTCGGAGCATCCCAGCGACATCCAGTCTTGGCCGCGCTCCTCCTGCAAGCGCCGTCCAACGGCCGCCAAGCGCTTCTGCTTCCTGCTCTTGCCCATACTGCGACCGTGGCGCACCGAAACAGCCAGGACAAAAAAGATGTGCGCACCGCCAGCTTGGAAGATCACTATCGGCTGACCTGATCTGTCCGCATCGCCTGGTCAGCGTCGGTGCCGTGGTGCCCGATCATGACCGCTGCTGACCGTTTGGAACACCGGTTACTGGCACGTAGCTGGCACGGCTGGGCGGTGGGCGCGTGGCTGCCCGGTCCGGCGGCGTACGCCAAGCCGCCCCCGACCTCTCAGGTCAGGGGCGGCTTGGCGTACCACCGGCTTCGGCGCGGCTGGAGTCACTACCCGATGGCAAGCCGCGAAGCGGCGCGGCAGCGATCGCCCCGCCCTCGACGGCGGTTGAGCGCCCTGCGATCGTCTGAGCCACCCCCGCTTTCATGGAGCTTCTTGATCATGGTCTGATGGCCGTGGGGAGGAAGTCGTCCGTGGCAGCACCGAAGAAGTACCCCGACGAGCTACGTCAGCGCGCTGTGCGCCTGTATCGCGAGTCGGACCCGAAGCCGGTGATCCGGCGCCTGGCCGAGCAACTCGGCGTGCATCACGAGGCGTTACGGAACTGGATCCGTCAGGCCGAGGCCGACACGGGTGAGCGCACCGACCGGCGTACCAGCGAGATGGCGGACGAGAACCGGCGGCTGCGCAAGGAAGTGGCCGAGTTGCGGCGGGCGAACGAGATTCTGAAGGCCGCGAGCGCGTATTTCGCGGCGGAGCTCGACCCGACCCGGCGACGGTCATGAGGTTCATCCACGAACACCGTGACCAGTTCGCGGTCGCGCTCCTGCTACGGGTCCTCAACATCGGCGCCTCGACCTACTACGCGTGGGTCAAGCAGGTCGAGCAGCCCTGTGATCGGGACGTGGTCGACCTGGGGCTGATTTCGAACATCCACGAGATCTGGGAGACCTCCGGGCGCACCTACGGCGCGGACCGGGTCCACCGGCAGCTACGCCGTGACGGCATCCGCGTGGGCCGCAAGCGCATCGAGCGGCTGATGGCCGAGCAGGGCTGGCAGGGGGCGTTCCTGCGTCGAGGCTGGCGTGGCGGCTCCACGAAGCAGGATCCCCGGCACACGCCGGCGCCGGATCTGGTCAACCGGCAGTTCATCGCGGACGGGCCGAACCGGCTCTGGGTTGCCGACGCCACCCGCATTCCGTGCGGTGAGGGCGTGTTCTGGTTGGCTGCGGTCCGCGACGCGTTTTCCCGCCGGATCGTCGGGTGGAAGACGTCTGACCGCTGCGACACCGACCTGATCCTCGCCGCCCTCGAATACGGCATCTGGTCCCGCGACGTCCGCGCCGGCCAGTTGATCCACCACAGCGACCGCGGGTCGAACTACACGTCCTTCCGCTTCGCGGAACGCTTACAGGACAACGGGATCCTGCCCTCGATGGGCTCCGTCGGCGACTCGTACGACAACGCCCTGATGGAGAACTTCTGGTCCACGCTGAAGATCGAACTCGTCTACCGCACGTCCTGGCGGACCCGCGACGAGGCCGAGAACGCGATCTTCGCCTACATCGACGGCTGGTACAACACCCGCCGCATCCAAAAGGAACTGGGCTACCTCAGCCCGAACGAGTACGAGGCCGCCTGGCACAGCCGCCATACCGAGTCAGCCGAGCCACCTATCGCCACCCCTGCGCCAGCCGGCAGCAGGTAACCACCGCTCCATCAAAGCGGGGGGAACTCACGTCACGACCTTGCGATCGGCCCTGGACGGCTCCTATCGGGCCATTCGACTGGTAAGCGATCATCGGCTGATGGATCTCAACGACACCGGCGCGGTGAAGACCCGCGAGGATCTGGCGGCCTACGTTCGGGCGCTCGCCGAAGAGTCGGCTACGCCCCCGGACTACTGGGAGAACGTAGACCTGCCCCGCTACCTCGAAGCTATGTCCTCCTGGATCGGCAGCATGGACGGCTGGGCACGCAATCAAGGTCGGGAGCTACCTGAGCAGCCCACGTGGTCTCTGGTAGCGGACATCCTGCGGGCGGCCTCCGTCTACGAGTAGCTGTCGGCTCCGCCTGAAAGCTGGATCTGGCTCTGGCACACAACTTATGAGTGATCTTGATGATGGCTTTCAGTTGGCGTTGACAAATGAGGTGGCCCGTGGCGGTCGTGTCAATCCCCTGGAATCGTGGAGGGCTCCGTTATGCGGCCTGGGCCTCCAGGGCGCGGGTCTCTGATCGTTCGTAGTCGATGGGGGATCGCCAGTCGCAGACGGAGTGCCGGCGGCGCCGGTTGTAGAAGTCGGTGATCCAGGTGGCGATCTTCAGGCGTGCCTCGGTACGGGTACGGAAGTGACGGCGGTGGACGTACTCGACCTTGATGGTGGAGAAGGTGGCCTCGGCGACGGCGTTGTCGAAGCACGACCCGACCCGGCCCATCGACTGGCGTACCTTCCACCGGGCACAGGCCCGGTCGAAGTCGGCCGAGGTGTACTCGCTGCCCCTGTCGCTGTGGAAGATCACCCCGTCCACGCAGCCGCCGCGGGTGACGGCGGCCATGTTCAGCGCGGCGACGACCAGCCCGGCGTCGTGATGGGCGCCCATCGCGTAGCCGAGGATGCGACGGGAGTACAGGTCGATGACGGTGGCCAGGTAGAGCTTGCCCTCGTCGGTGCGGATCTCGGTCATGTCGCCGCACCAGGCGACATCCGGCGCCGGCGCGGTGAACACCCGCTTGATGAGGTCCGGTGCGGCCGGACGCTTACCTTGGCGGGTCAGGCCCCGCCGGCGGCGCTTGACCCGGGCGGCCAAGCCCAGCTCGGCCATGAGCTGCGCGATCGTGTTGTCGGAGACCTGCCAGCCGGACTCGCGCAGCTCGATGCCGATGCGCGGGCTGCCGTAGGTGCCACCCGAGTCGTCGAACACCTTCTGGACCGCGGCCGACAATCGAGCACGCCGGTCATCGCGGCGCGTTGGCGGCCGGTCACGCCACTTGTAGAACCATGACTCGGACACCCCCAGGGCCCGGCAGGCTAGCGCGTGCGGCACGTCGTGCTCGGTCCTCTGGGAAGCGATGAAGGCGGCCACGCTCACCGGCCCGTCGCTTCCTTGACCCACAGGACCACGGATCGCTTGAGGACATCACGCTCCATCGCCAGCTCCGCGTTCTCCCGCCGCAACCGTGCCAGCTCCGCCCGCTCGTCCTCTGCCAGCTGCCCAGCAGCGGCCTCACCGCGAGTCTCGCGGTCCCTCTTCACCCAGTTCGCCAGGGTCCCGCTGTTGATCCCCAGGTCGCGGGCGACCTGAGCGATTGACTTGCCCGTCTCGCGCACGATGCGCACCGCGCCCGCCCGGAACTCCGGATCGAACTGGCGTCTCGTCTCAGCCATGAACCTCTATCCCTCAAGCTCTGGCCTCCACGCTACGAGGGGAAGGGCAGTCGCGTCCGCGCTGGTGGTGTAGGAGACGGCCATCGCGGGATCCGGTTTGATGTTATGCGGCGATCGGGGTGGGGTCGGTCTGGTCGGTGTCGTGTTGGCTGGTGTCGATCGTGACCATGCGGGCTTTGGCGAGGAGTTCCAGGCCCATGTAGCGGCGGCCTTCGGTCCACTCGTCGGTCTGCTCGGCCAGGACGGCGCCGACGAGGCGGATGATCGACGGCCGGTTGGGGAAGATCCCGACGACGTCGGTGCGGCGGCGGATCTCCTTGTTCAGCCGTTCCTGCGGGTTGTTCGACCAGATCTGGCGCCAGATCTCGCGGGGAAAGCCGGTGAACGCCAGGAGATCGTCGCGGGCGGCGTCGAGGTGTTCGGCGGCGGCCGGGAACTTCGCCTCGATCGTGGCCACGACCCGGTCGAACTGGGCGCGGACGGCGTCGGCGTCGGGCTGGTCGAAGATCGTGCGCACCAAGGTGGCGATCCACGGCTGCGCCGATTTGGGCACCTTCGTCAGCAGGTTGCGCAGGTAGTGGGTCCGGCACCGCTGCCACGACGCCCCGGGCAGAGCCGCGCCGATGGCGGCCACGAGGCCGGCGTGGGCGTCGGAGATGACCAGACGCACCCCGGTCAGACCACGGGCGGTCAGGCTGCGCAGGAACGCCAGCCAGCCGGCGCCGTCCTCATCCGAGGCCACGTCCAGGCCCAACACCTCACGCTGGCCGTCGGCGTTGACGCCCACGGCGATCAGCGCGTGGACGTTGACGGTGCGGCCGTGCTCTCGGACCTTCATCGTGAGCGCGTCCATCCACACGAACGTGTAGTGGGCGGCGTCGAGGGGCCGGTTGCGGAACGCCTCAACCTGGACGTCCAGGTGCGCTGCCATCTCCGAGACCTGCGACTTCGACAACTGCCGGATGCCGAGCTGCTCGACCAGCTTCTCCACCCGCCGCGTCGACACCCCGAGCAGGTAGGAAGTGGCCACGACCGACACCAACGCCTGTTCGGCCCGCCGCCGGTGAGTCAGCAGCCAGTCCGGGAAGTAACTGCCCTGCCGCAGCTTCGGGATCGCCAGGTCGATCGTCCCGGCGCGGGTGTCCCACTCCCGCGGCCGGTAGCCGTTGCGGGAGTTGACCCGCTCGTCGCTGCGCTGCCCATAACCAGCACCGCAGATCGCGTCGGCCTCGGCGGACATCACCGCCTGCGCGAACGTCTTGATCATCGCCTGCAACAGATCCGGCGACGCGCCCGCGATCTGCTCGCACAGCAGCTCAACAGGGTTCACACTCTCAGATGCGGCCATCGCGCATCACTCTCCTTCACTGGGCTTAGCCGTCTCGAAGGATCGCGCGGTGGCCGTCTCCTATCTACCCAACACGCCCATCACGGGCAAGTCGTACACCACTTCCGTGGACGCAACCCCCGTGGCCGCGCGAAGTGGGCCACCACGTAGCCAGCCGTGAAGCACCGATCGTCAGGCGGACGACCTGCGCCGCATGTCTCGGGAGTTGGCCCCGCCGCAGGCCACGGAGGACCGCTGGTGTCAGATCAACCGGGCCGGACATGATCCAATCGACACCCCGCCGGGTGTTCTCGACCGCGCCGGTCGAGATTGGCGGCCAAATGGCCATATCTTGCTCTCCGATCTCATCGCTGCGATGGCACGCGTACTCCGCCGAAACCGGACGGGGAGGGACGGGAAAGGAAACTCCGCCGACCTGCACAAGCGAGCCGCTCCGTCCGGCGCCGGTACGGGACTGCCGGCGGCGATGCGTCCCGAGTGCACCGAGTCGGTCGGCGCACTCGGTCTCGCGACGCACCAACCGGGTGGGCGAGTGGGCTAGGGTGTCCTTAATCGACCGCTGACCGACGAAGGCGTGTGACGAGCAGATTGCCCGACTCCCTGCCCACCTCCGTCGCGATGCGCCTTCGCGACCGGCGCGCTCTCCTGTGGGCGTGCCAGGCCCACGACCTCCGGCCGGGCGAGAAACCGCACGACTACGACGTCGCGTCGGCCACGGCGGCCGTGCGATACCGCCTCCAGCCGGACCCGCTCGACCTGCACGTCGCCTCGTACTACTGGGAGGCGGTGTGGCTGGAGGGCGCAGCGAGCCCGCTGCTGCCGGCGCTCAAGGCTGCGGCGCAGACGGCCGAACGAGACGTCCGGCAGATCGTGCTGCTCGCGGCCGACGACGACGCCTCGGCACAGCTGTCCTCCCGCGAGTTCCTGCCGGTCTGCGTCCTGCCCGGCGTGCTCGACCCGGATGCGCCCGCCGCCTCCCGATACGGCGCCGTTCGCGAGCGGGTGCGGGAGCGGACCGCGTGGGCGCTCGTCGAGCGGCTGCGCCAGTACCGGGATCGCATCCTGATCGTCCTCGGCGCCCGGGAGGACGGCGATCTGGAGAGGCTGTCCGAAGTCCTCGAGGACTGCCCGATCGTCGACCTAGAAATTCTTCTCGTCTGGCCGCCTGACGCGCCGGAGCCAGGCCTGCCGGCGAGCCCGTCGATCGTCGTCCACGTCTGGCGCGGCACGGAGAACGACCTCCTCGCGGCCATGGCCGAGGTGGGCGCCCCGCACGTCGTCGACATCCCGCGGCACACCGTGCGCATCGGGAACCGCACCCTGGCTCTGGGCATCCGCGACGTCGACCGCATTCTCGCCCGGTTCTCGCTCCTCACCGAGCAGCACATCGCCCCGGCGACGACGTTCACGATGGAGAACCTGCTCGCCTTCCTAGACGGCAACCTGGAGGACTGGTCGGCGTACAGCGTCGGCCTCCCGGTCGGGCGCGACTACCGGACGCAGGGCAAGCCGCTGCATGAGGACGTCCTCGCGATGCTTCGGCAGGTGCAGGCCAGCTCGGGGCTCGCGTCGACGTACGTCATGCGGCTTCCGGCCGAGCCCGGCGCGGGGGCGACCACGCTGCTGCGGGCCGCAGCGTACGCGGCGGCGCGGGATGGATTCCCCGCTCTCGTCCTGCGTCCCGAACAGATCGCCATCGACCACGAGGAGCTGTCGGCCTTTGCCACTACGCTTTCCGAGGGGGCGCTCGCCCTCGGCCTTGAGCAGGTCCCGCCCCTGCTCATCATCATCGACGTCGAGCACGAGCAGCGCGGCATAGCAGCCCGGGGCATCGCCAGCATGCTCGCCCGGCAGGGCCGGTCGGCCGTCGTATTGCATGCCGTCGCCGCAAAGGAGGCGGCCGTCGACATCGAGCGCCGGACGCGGCGTGCCGCGGCGCTCCCGGTGTTGAGCGCGGGGCTGGCCGAGGAGGAAATCGAGCGGTGCCGGCGCACCTTTTTCCAGACGGTAGAGCAGTGGACGCTCCCGGTGGTCGTCCCGTCCGTGTACCAATGGCAGCGGTACGACCAGGCGACCCGATGGCGGCTGGGCGACGACGGCCGGAGCGAGTCGCTGTTCTGGGTCGCGCTACGGTTCTTCATCACCGAGGGTATGGCGCTGCCCGAGGCCGAGCAGGCGCAGAGCTTGCTGAGCCGATGGATCAGGCAGCGAAGCGAGGCAATCGAGGACGTTTCGGTGCGCGACATCGTTACGTACGTGGCTGCGTTGTCCTCGTTCCGCCTGCCAAGCCCGATCTGGACCGTCATCCGTCCCGCCGTGGGCGGCGCCTACCCGTCGAATCTCTCAGCGGCCATACGGCAGCTCGACGGCATCGTGACCTGGGGCGGGCCGACCAAGGGCCTCGATGAGGACGTCATCCGGTTCCTCCATCCCGCGCTTGCGCAGGCCTATCTGGAGCACCATGCCGACGCGCGCTCGGCCGCCGCGTGGATGCACCAGCTCGTTCCCGTCCTCGGGGCGCTGTCGCCCGGCAGCGGCGCGGACATCTGGGTTGCCGAGTCGCTCGCCAAGTACGTGCTGGCGCCGAAGTTCGAAGAGCGCGACCCTGACTGGGACTGGCGGCTGCGGACCTTCGAGCTGATTCCGCCTGCAATCCGCGACCAGAGCAAGGCCATCCTGCACCACTGGGCGCGATCGCTGTACTGGTCGGCCGACCAGCGCACGCCGCGCCTCGAGATCGACCTGCGGGTCGAGCGCTTCGCCAGCGCCGTGGAGAAGCTGGAGAGGGCCACCAGCCTGCCCCGCCGCTCCGGGCGCGACGAGCATCCCAGCCACCTCTACAACACGCTCGGCACGGCGTACTACCGCTACTCCCTGGCTCTGCAGGAGGCGGGCCGCGCGGCCGACGGGGCGACGGCGTGGACCAGCGCTTGCGTCGCCTTCGAGAAGGCAATCGAGCTCTCCGGCGGCGTCAACATGGAGGCCCTTCTCGCCTTCAGCCGCCGGCTGCTTGACCACGCGAAGGCGGCCGGTGCCGAGGAGCAGATGGTCAAGGCGTCCGACGTGACGCAGGCGCTGGAGCTGCTCGACGAGGCCAACGACGTGGCGGAGAACCATTCGGCGCCCGACCCGGTCTGGACCGAGCATGTCACGACGTACCGCGCCGAGGCGTTCTCCCGGCTCAGCGAGGAGCTCGGCGAGGCCTACATCGACGAGCTGATCAACTCGGCCGACCCCGAGCTCGGTCACTACTGCAAGGCCCGACTCTGCCTGCTGAGCAACGAGGGAGCGCAGGGTGTCGACGATGCGCTCGCCATCCTCGACGCGGCGGAGCGCGCCGGGGTGGCGCCGCGAACCCGCTCGGTGCGTCTGCGGATTTCCCTGCTGGAGCGCCAGCCGATTCGGCGACGCAACTTCGGCCTGCTAAAAGAGCTGTATCGGCGGTTGGATGCCGAACTCTCCGAGACGGCCCGACCGCTGGATCTCTTCCGCTACGCCGTGCTCTGCTACCAGACCGGCGACTATCGCGAGGGGGCCGAGCGTTTCCGGCAGCTGCGCGCGCAGCTCCGCAGAGAGGACGCAGTCGCCATTCGTATGTACGACGTCTGGCGGGATCCGGTCGACCCGGAGCAGCCCCGGCTGACCCAGATGCGGGTGGACCGCTGGATCACCGAGTGGCGAGCGCAGGGCTACCTGCTCGACCTGCACCAAACCGTGCCGTTCCGGCCGCGCCACTTCTCGCCGCCGCCGGACCGAGGTCAGATCGTCACCTGCGCGATCCGGTTCGAGTCGAACGGACCCCTCGCCGTGCCGCCCCGCTTCGTCGAGCCGTCCGCGGCGGCCCGCCGGTCGGCGTCGACCACCCGGTAGCGGTGGAGCCGGAGGCACTGAGCGGCTCCCAGCGCGACCTGCTGGAGCTGCTCCGGAACGCAGTCTTCGTGGCGAGTCGGTTCCCGGCCGTGCTGCTCACCGGACCGTCCGGGTCCGGGAAGCGGACCCTGGCCCGGTGCCTCGCGGACGACATGGGTGTGGACTTCGCGGAGGTTCCGGCCGGCGATTCCATCGATTCCCTGTCCGCGATGCTCTTCGGCACACCGGCCGACGCACGGCGGGCGGGCAGCGACGGCGTCGCGCCCGGGCTGCTCGGACAGGAGAGTGCGAACGTCCTGTTTCTGTCCGGCCTGCAGGACCTTCCAGTCGACTTCGCGCAGCGGTTGCGGACGGCCATTTCGGAACGGCGCTACACCGACGCCCTCGGGACGAGCTGGCGCGTCGCGGAGGACATCATCATCATCGGTTCCCGCCGCGTAGCCGCCGATTCCCCAATTCCGCTGGACCACTGGCTCTGGACGGCGTTCGGACGACGCGTCGACGTCCCGGTTCCGTCCGAGCCGTCCTGCGTCATAACCATCGCCGGCAGCATGCTGACGTCGCTGGTGGGACGGTCCACCCTAACCGGCGACAGCGATCTGCCTGCGGTGCTGAGCTCGGTGGCTGGCGCGTGCGACCACCTGCATCTGCTGCGCCGCGTGCTCGAGGCGGCCTGCGCGTACGACGCAAACCGGCCGGTTGGGACGGCGGCGGTGCTTGAGGTGCTGCCGCGCGAGACGCGGTGGCTGCTGGCCAACGTGCTCTACCGCGGGCGCGAGCTCTCCGAGGAGGATCTGCGACTCTGGCTGGATCAGTTCCCGGGCGTCCTCCGACCCGTCGCGCTGGGGCTCTTCCGGTCGGTCGCGAAGAGGTACTATGTCGGGACCGACGAATTCTACCGAGCGCTCGGCCATCTCATCGACACGTCCGGGATTCCCGCTTACGGCGGGGTGTCGTTCTGCCGGTGGCAGCAGCTCGGCGCTAGCGGCCCGCGCATCGCGCACGCCCTCAAGAACCAGGGCAACTGGCGCCATCTCGCCGAGCTCAACCTGCAGGATGCGGAAGATGAGTGGCCGGATTTCGATGGCGACCCGCCGGAGTGGTTCGTCGTCACCGACGACTTCGTCGGCTCGGGTAGATCGTTGCGCGCCTGCACCGAAGGGGACGACGCACCTCTAAAGCGGCTTCTCCGGCGGTTCCCCGAGGCGAAGGTGAGGATTCTCGTCGTCGTCGCGTTCGAGACTGCGCTGCAGCATGTCGTCGCCGATCTTTCGGCGTTCCGGGACCGGGTGGAGGTTGGCGCGTACCAACTGCTCGGCGACCGAGACCGCTGCTTCACCGAGACCAGTGAGATCATCACCGACCCGCATCACCGGAACCTGCTATCGGCCTTCTGCACTGCGGGCGACGGCCCGCTGCGGATCGGAAAGAGGTTTCGCCTGGGCTATGGGGACCTGGCGGCCCTGGTTGTCTTCCCCGACACCGTGCCCAACAACAGCCTTCCGCTGCTCTGGCACGCCAACGACTCGTGGCGGCCCCTGTTTCCGGCGGCCGGCTGAGTCAGGGCCGCTCGCGGACGATCACGGACGGCGGGTCCGGGGGTGCGCCGCCCGCGTCCAGGTCCAGGGGCCAGGGGGACCGCCCGCTGGTCGTAGCTGGCCGCGTCTATCAGAGGTCTACCGGTCACCAGCGCTCCGTCACGCCAGCAGGCAGCAGGTGCCGCAACCGAACCTCACCCAGACCAGCACTTGCGGGGATCGGGACGTGCTGGGCCAGCAAGATCAGCATTGCGTCATGCAGTTCGACAACCGCCTTCAGCACCAGGCGTGCATCCCGAAACGCACCCTTCCCCCGATGAGACAGGTTCGAACGGACTTGGTAGTAATAGCGCGCACCGCCGGTGAAATCCGGCCTCAACGCGAACTTGTCGGTGGGTTTTCTGCTGTCCACGACACTGTCGGGCTTGGCGCTCACGGTCTTGAGCGCGGCTTGAAACGCGAGGTCGTCGTCCAGTAGGCAGACCCGGGGCCAGGGATCCCGCGCTGGCCCGTAGCGGAGCGCCGTGTATCGTTCCACGACGCTCCACAGCAGGAGGTAGGACGCCTGGAGGCGGAAGAACTGACGCCAGAACTCGGGGCCATCCGGTTGCGCCTGCGCGTCCTGCGGCGCCGCTTCCAACACGAGCCGCCGGACCTCGGCCAGTCCTTCACCAAGCACTGGATCATAACTGGCCGACCATTCCGTTACTGGATCTCCAGAGACCCCGCGCTGCAGCTTCGCGCCGGCGAGAACGTTGGCCGCGACGCGCTGGCCATCTTCAGTCACGGCATCGGTCGTCTCCCACCTGTACTGGGTACCTGGCTCAAAGTCAGCCACGATGTTCCAGGCCTCGTCGACCTTGCCCGCACGAAAGAGAAGAAGGAATCCGCGGACACGCCCGGCAGCCGAGGAGTCCAACAACGGCAGTCCATCGCGCAGCTTGATCACACCGGCAACGGCGGCCTCAACGGACCGACTGTCGTCGACAAACGGCTCAATCAGACCGAAGGCCAGCTCTCCGGGCTTCAGCGAGCCGTAGACAAACAGCGGAAGGTCTCTGTCCTGTGGCGGCGCGAGTGATGGCATGAGCGATTGTCTCTCATGTAGCAGACGCGCCTGCCGGTGCCCAGGAGCCTCAGCTGGACTGGGTTGAACGCGCACATTGAGTCCGTCTGCATCGGTCATGGCGCCCAAGGAAGGACTACGCTAGCGCGCCGCAGCCGCACCCCGTCGCCTTCGTCGACTTCTCCCGCCGCGTCGTGCGTCATCGCACCTGCCGTGGAGATCAGAATTGAGCATCGGCTGTCCGACGCCCATGTCGAGAGCGTCAACACCAAGCTACGGCTGATCGCCCGCATCGTGGTTCGATTCCACAACCCGCACGCTGATCGGCCTGGCCATGCTCACTCTTGGCTGGCTGTGCCACCGCGCTCCAACCGGCTTCGACCGGCGTCCAGGCGGCGCTCGAGCACGCCGACGCCCACTCTGCCCTGGCGGGGCCGCTAACGCTACGCCGAACAGCACCGCACACCACACCATCGGCCCACGACAGCAGGGCTACCCGGGCAATACACTTGCGACTTTAAATTCGGCCTGAGGACGGCGGCGGCGAATGCCTCGGAAGAAGATGTGGGTTGAGTACGACGACGGATCGCATCTCTCCAAGTCGCAGAAGAAGCCCGGCGAGTACAGCCCCCTGACCCGTGAAGACGGCACCAACAAGCTCGGACACGTCACGCTGAGCGACATCGACGAGGACGACGAAGAAGATCCGCCGATGGCGTACGACTACACCATGGATTCGAGCGAGCCCGACAGACCGCCGGCACCGGCGGAGCCGTGGTTGTCGGAGCAGGCGATCGAAATGCTCGGAACCCTGCTCGTCCTCGGTGCCGCCGCCGCGGACAAAGCCAAACCGCACGTGACGAGATGGCTGGCCGAGCAGGCGGTGCCGGCCGTGAGGTCGACGTGGACTCGGTTTAGATCCCGCGAGCCCGGTCGGTCGGCCGCACGTGCCGAGCATGCCGCAGCAGCAGAGGCCGCACCCCCGCCCGAGACGCAGGAAGTGGTCGCCGCGCTCGAGGCGTACCGCGCCAGCATGAGCACCGATGAAGCACGGAACCGTTTCCTGGCGGCCCTCGTGACCCGGCTGTACAGCGAGGAGCAGCTTAGAATGCTCCGCGAAGCCCGAATCGAGGATGTCGATGGCCTCTTGAAACTAGACAGCATAGTGGAGCCGCTCACCGCCGAGCAGCTCCGGTCCGCCATCACGGCGCTGCTCGATGAGGATCCATCCCTAATCGGCGACGGCGCGCAGACTGAACTCGGGAAGATTCTCGGCATAAGCCACCCCGACGCCGCCCGCGTACCCCTGGCCGGCGAGCCGTCCGCCGAGCCGCTCCGAACCGGCCGCGGGTTGTAGCCGCGACGAGATGGTCGCCGCCGGCGTCAACGAGCACCCTGTGCCCCGCCGTACATCCTGCCGCCGTACGCGCGCCCGCTCATCGCCGCGCACCGCGCCTACCGCCTCGCCGAAGGCGCCTATGTTCCGTGTCGAAGTCGATCACAGCATTTCTTGATGGGCCACGCGCAGGATTGGCTCAGACTATGACCGTTGTGCTGGCTGGATCACCCAGCCGCCGCCAAAGACCAGCGGCGGGCCAGCGCCGTTGCTGCAAGGAAGGCAGTGAGGACTATCGCCGCCTCGGCCGCGATCGCCAGTGGGGTGAGCGGGTAGTTGAGCGACCAGGCGAATGTGGCCGCAGCGGCGATCGCGGCTGCGATAGCGGGTGGCAACAGCAGTGTCATCCGCGCCGCAGTGTGTCGGATGTGGGGCGCGTCTCGCAGGGCGATGCGTACGGCGAGGACGGCGCCGGCGACGACAACCGCTGCGACGCCGCCGTAGAAGACACCGGCGGCAAGCCACAACGGCACGCGCACGCTTCGCGGCAGGTCGAATGCCGCCACGAACGCCTGGTGCAGGCTAATGACCACGATGTAGCCGACGACGAGGGAGAGCATCGCGCCCGCGGTCGCAACGCCGAGCACCTGGCCGTACCGCGGCGGGGTGCGCTCCACGCCGGCTTCCTCGGCGATTCGCAGGGCGAACTCGGTAGGGTCAGCGCCGAGAAGCTCGGCGGGATCGAGCCCGTCGGCGGCTGCTGCCTCAAGCTCGGCGCGGAGGTCGGCCGCGAGAGTCACCCTGTCGCGACGGTGAATGCCGAGAGCGCGCCACTCGCGGTCTGCGGCGGCGAGGAGGTTGTCAACGACCGACGTCGACGTGCTCATGGTCGTCTCCTGGATTCGATGGATGGGCGGCGAGGGTTGCGTTCACGACGCTGGCGAACTGAACCCACTGCTCGCGCCAAGCACGCAGCCGATCGTGGCCGGTGTCGGTGAGCCGATAAACCTTGCGGGGTGGGCCGTTGGGACTGGGCTGCAACGCGTTGGCGATGAGCCCCAATCGGTGCAATCGGGTGATCAACGGGTAGACGGTGCCGTAGCTCACCGTTCCGAATCCGGCGGTGTCGAGTCGGCGGACGAGTTCGTAGCCGTGCGCCGGCTCGCCGGCAAGCAGCGCAAGCAGGCACATGTCCAGGCAGCCGCGCAGTAGCTGGGCCTGCCGCTCGGAGGCCACATCCGAGTCACCTGCTGCCGCTATCATGCGCCACATAATACGGTCGGTACTATGCGTCGTCTAGTAGGCCTTCGCTAGAAGCCGGTCATAGCCACTCGTTAATGGCGGCGAGAGGATGGTTGCCTCGTACCAGACGGCCAGCTTGTCGAAGCGGGTAGCCACGGCGCGGTTGCGCTTGAACCGGTTGATGCCGCATTCCACGGCGTGACGTTGTTGGTAGAGGTGGGGGTCGAAGGCTGGTGGTCGGCCGCCTTTGGATCCCTCGGCTCGCCGGTGGGCGTCCTGGTTCGTCTGCTCGGGATGGTCGCGGCGATCCCGCGCAGGCGCAGGTAGGCCCGGTTTACCCGTTCGAGGCGCTACCCTCGACGCATGGGCGCCACTTCGACCCGTTCCGCCCGGCGGTATCAAGCCCGGCCGGGCCGTTCCGCCGTGGTCGTAGACGATCTTGCCGCCCTGCACGGACCGACCAGCGGTGTCGTGGAGCTGCCACACCGGCTGCTCTGGCGGCCAGACCGCAGCGTCAACCTGGACCAGGAATGGGCGCGCAACGCCCTGTACGAGGTCGTGCTGACCGAAGCGGTGCGGGTTGATGAACTCTGCGCCTGGCTCGACGGTCCGACCCTGATCCGGGTATGGAACGACCTCTACCTGCCGCGGGGTGTGCGCCACGCATGGGAGGACCGGCATGCGGTGCTGCGCCAGATCTCGGCCGCAGCCTGATGCCTCACCCTGACCCAGAGCACGTCGAGGTCGCGCGGGTCGCGCTCTCCGTAGCCAAGCAGCACGGATTTGCCCTGGGCGGTGGACTGGCCTTGCTCCTGCACGGAGTCGTCGACCGGCCGACCGAGGACGTCGATGCCTTCACCGACCGCGCCGACGGAGTCGCCGCAGCGACCGAGGCCGTGGAGACGGCGTTGCTCGAAGCTGGTTTCCAGGTAACACGGGTCGCCGACGACAGCGAGCTGTCGGCAGTGATCTACGGCTTTGACGACCACATGACGGAATGGGAGATCCGACGGGGCAACAAGGTGGTCCGGCTGAGCCTGTCCTGTCAGGCGCGACTCCATGCTCCGGTGGTGATGGATGTCGGCCCGGTCATGGACCTGGCCGACCTGCTCGCCTGGAAAGTCACCGCACTCGTGGGACGAGCCCGCGAGCGTGACTACGTCGATGTGGCCGCAGTGCTCGACCAGTACACGCCGGCCCAACTGCTGGCCATGGCCCGCCGCGTTGACCCTGGACTTGAGGCAGAGGACGTTCCAGTGGTGGGTCGGCGCCTGGACAGGATGCCCGACGAGGCATTCGTGCCGTACCAGCTCACTCGCGCCGACGTGGTACAGCTACGGCGACGCTTCGCAGCCTGGCCCCGCTGATCGATCGGGCTCACCAAGGGGCAGGAGCTCATCGGCGCTGCCCCAGCGCTCTGGACCGTAACGACTCACACGGCTGACCGACGGCGCGCCGGCTCACACCGTGCGCGCCGTCGGTCCTTTTGTTTGTCGGCGCACCAGCCCGGTCGGTCTCCGGGATTCCCTGTCTCAGGCTCTGAGCCTGGCTAGCGGCAGGTCGGCTACTCGATGGCAAGCAGCTTGAGGATCGCCGGTACGGGCACGAGGTACCGCCGGCCGACGCGCAGAAGGCGTACCGGGAATTTGTTGGTTTTGGCCAGCTCGTAGGCCTTGGTGCGCCCGATTCCCAGGATCGCTCCGGCGGTCTCCACGTCGGTGGTGACGCCGAGCTCCCGCACCGCCTCGATCGTCCAGACCTGGTTTAGCGCCTGGCCCGGCTTGCGTCCGCCAGTTGTGGTCGTTGACATTGTCCGCCGCCCTCCCCTGAGGTCGTGAGCACGCCGATACCGGCGTCAGCCCTCACGATGCGATCATCCGGTTACTCGGCGCGTTGCCGAGTGAGAGCAACCGCCACGGGTAACGGCAACGGCCACAGCCGCTGGCTACCGTGCCGATGCCCGAGCTGGCGGTCGGACATCGGGCTCCCTCACCGGCAACCTCCGCAGCCAGAAGTACTGCGGTCGGGCGTGACCCAGCGTCTTCGGTCTAGCTATTCCGGGGCGACCAGGTCGCTGCGTCGCCGAGTACTGCCTCCATGAGCTCTGCGGCCTTCCGTTCGCTCTCCGGCAGTACGTGGGTGTAGACCTCCCGCGTCGTCCGGCTGTCAGCGTGACCGAGCCGCCGCTGCATCACGTGCTCGGGAACACCGGCGTCAGCGCCGGTGGTAGCGGAGGTGTGCCGAGCGTCGTGCAACGCGATCACGGGCACCCCAGCATCCCCGCACGCCTTCGCCCACTGGTCGGTGAAGTACTTCGGGTAGTACGGCTCCCCGTCCTCGCGGCAGAACAGGTAACCACCGTCGTGATACAGGACGCCAGCGTCTGCCTTCTCCAGGACCTGGCGCTCCCGGTGGGCACGCAGCTCCGCAATCAGGGCCGGCCCGAGCGCTACCGCCCGCTTACTCTTGCCCTTGGGCGCCTTCTCCACCACCCCGTTGCTGGTCGTGGTGCGTTGCCAGTGCAACAGCAGCACGCCCCGGTCGAGATCGACGCGCGGCCACTTGAGGCCGGCCAACTCCCCTCGCCTGGCACCGACGACGATCGCCAGCACCCACGCGGCACGGAGTCGGTGGTCGGCGTGGTACTTGAGGAACTTCGCCGACTGCGCCGGCGTCCAGACGCCCTTGCGCCCCATCGTCTCCCGCTCGACCTGCCGAGGTTGACGCACGCCCTCGACGTTGACCCCCAGGTCGCCCAACGCCTTCATCAGGATCCGGTGCACGATGCGGACGGTGGTCGCCGACAGCGGCCCACCGTTCTTGCCGCCGCTCTTCAGGAGCTTCTTGTAGAGGTCATGAAGGACACGCTTGTCGAGCGCGTAGAGCTGCCGCCCGCCGATGTGCGGGACCACGTAGCAGCGGATGACGTCCCGGTAGTTGCTTAGCGTCGTCTCCTGGACGTCCAGCTCGCGCTCGTTGAGCCAGCTCTCCAGCTCCGCAGCCATGCTGCCGTCGGCGCCGAGGTCCGCTCCGCCGTAGGCGACGCGCGCCTGTTCCTCCGCCTTCAGGGCAGCAGCCTGGTTGGGAAACCCTTGCCGCTTGTGCTGGCGGCGACGACCATCCGCGTCAGGCGGGAGGTCGATGATGAAGAACCAGCGGGTCTGGCCGTTGGCGAGGCGGTAGTTGTAGACAGCCACGGGGCTGCACCTCCGCAGTAACGGGATCGGGGGATGCAGCCCACGTTAAGCGATCTCCGTTACCGCCAGCGTTACCGCAAGATCACGCATGATCTTCTATATCCGCTGGTGAACACCAGTCGGGACGGCCGGATTCGAACCGACGACCCCTTGACCCCCAGTCAAGTGCGCTACCAAGCTGCGCCACGTCCCGATGCTCCCGCGCGAATCTCCCCGCGACAGCCGGTACAGCTTAGCGCAGGATCTTCGCGCCGTCCGCACTGCCCCCTCCTGTGCCGGAACGCGTCATCGCACCCACACCCGCTAAGGCGTCCTAGGAGGATAGGGAAGTTGGTGGGTAGCGAAAAGCCGGGTGGGGGCCCTCCCCACCCGGCTTCAGGTCGAGCGGGTCAGCCGTGCGCCTTACCCCGGCCACCGGGGCCGAGCTTCTTGCGGGGGCGTACGGAGATCTCGATCGGGCTGCCCTCGAAGCCGAACTCCTCGCGCAGCTTGCGCTCGACGAACCGCTGGTAGCCCGCGTCCAGCGGGGCGGTGGTGAACAGCACGAAGCGCGGCGGCGCCACGCCCGCCTGGGTGGCGAAGAGGATCTTCGGCGCCCGTCCGCCCCGCACCGGGTGCGGGGTGGCCTGCACCAGCGCGGTCAGCCACGCGTTGAGCTGCGCTGTCGGTACGCGGGTCTCCCAGCTCGCCAGGGCCTTGCGCAGCGCCGGGGCGAGCTTGTCGACCGCCCGGCCGGTCTGCGCCGACAGGTTGAGCCGGATCGCCCACGGGATGCGGCGCAGCTCGCGCTCGATCTCCTTGTCCAGGTAGTACCGGCGGTCGGCGTCGACCAGGTCCCACTTGTTGAAGGCGATCACCAGCGCCCGGCCGGCCTCGGTGACCATGGTCAGGATCCGCTGGTCCTGCTCGCTGATGGGCTCGCTGGAGTCCAGCAGCACCACGGCGACCTCGGCGGCCTCGATCGCCCCGGCGGTCCGCAGGCTGGCGTAGTACTCGGTGCCGCTGGCCTTGCCGACCCGCTTGCGCAGGCCCGCCGTGTCGACGAGCTGCCAGGTCTCCCCGCCGATCTCGACCAGGCTGTCGACCGGGTCGACGGTGGTGCCGGCGACCGAGTCGACGACCGCCCGCTCCTCGCCCGAGAAGCGGTTGAGCAGGCTGGACTTGCCGACGTTCGGCCGGCCGACGAGGGCCACCCGACGCGGGCCGCGCGGGCGGTTCTCGACGATCTTCGGCGCCTCCGGCAGCGCGCCCATGATGGCGTCGAGCAGTTCACCCGAACCGCGCCCGTGCAGCGCCGACACCGGGTACGGCTCACCGAGGCCCAGCGACCACAGCGAGGTCGCCTCCATCTCGATGGCGGTGTTGTCGGCCTTGTTCGCGACCAGGATCACCGGCTTGGCGCTGCGGCGCAGCATGCGTACGGCGGCCTCGTCCACGTCGGTCGAGCCGACCATCGCGTCGACCACGAACAGCACCACGTCGGCGGTGGCGACCGCCGTCTCGGCCTGCGCCGCGATCGCGGCCGCCCGGTCCTTGGCGTCGGGCTCCCAGCCGCCGGTGTCCACCACGGTGAACTGCCGGCCGGCCCACTGCGCGTCGTAGGGGACCCGGTCCCGGGTGACCCCGGGGACGTCCTCGACGACCGCCTGGCGGCGGCCGATGAGGCGGTTGACCAGGGTCGACTTGCCCACGTTGGGGCGGCCGACCACGGCCACCACCGGCTGCGGGCCGGTGGGCTCCTCGGTGTCGGCGTCCGGCTCCCGCAGCTCGATCCACCCGTCGGTGTCGGTCATGCCACTCCCCGATCGGTCAGCAGGTCACGCAGCCGCCCGACGACCTGGTCGATGCCCAGCTCGGTGGTGTCCAGCACCACGGCGTCGGCGGCCTGGGTCAGCGGGTCGGCCTTGCGGGTCGAGTCGAGCCGGTCCCGCCGGGCCAGGTCGGCCGCGGTCGCCGTCACGTCGGTGGCGTCCTCGGCGCTGCGCCGGGCGGCCCGGGCCGCCTCGGAGGCGGTCAGGTAGACCTTCAGGTCGGCGTCCGGCGCCACCACGGAGCCGATGTCGCGGCCCTCGACCACGATCCGGCCGGCGTTGGCGATCATCTCGCGCTGCCGGTTGACCAGCAGGGCGCGCACCGCCGGCACGGCGGCCACCGCGGAGACCGCCCCGGTCACCTCCGGGCCTCGGATCTGTGCGTCGACGTTCACGCCGTCGGCGGTCACGCCGTACCCCTGCGGGTCGGTGCCGATGCGCAGGTCGACCTCGCCGGCGACCTTGGCCACCGACTCGGCGTCGGCCAGGTCGACCCCGGAGCGCAGCACCGCCCAGGTGATGGCGCGGTACATGGCGCCGGTGTCGAGATAGCGGGCACCGATGCCGACGGCGAGCCGCCGCGAGACGGTGGACTTACCCGAACCGGACGGCCCGTCCACAGCGACCACGCATCGCCCGGCCCGTTCGTTTTCCTCCACCGTCGTCCTCCTCAGCCCGTACCTCACGAAACACCGGATGTGTCGCGAGCGGTTGTCCAAACGTTCTCAATGATGCCCGGCGCCGCGGCCGCCCGGTGGGCGCCGCCGGCACCGGGCCGCCAGGGAGCCTACCGGCAGCCGTACCCCGAACCCGGGGGTCAGTCACCCACGGCCTTGAACAGGACGGCGACCTCCGCGTTGGTCAGCCGCCGCGTCCGCCCCGCGCGCAGGTCGCCCAGCCTGATCGGCCCGATCGCGGTACGCACCAGCCGGCTCACCGGGTGGCCCACCTCGCCGAGCAGCCGGCGGACGATGTGCTTGCGCCCCTCGTGCAGGCTCAGCTCGACCTGGGCGCTGCGTCCCAGCGTGTCCACCACCCGGAAGGAGTCGACCTTCGCCGGCCCGTCCTCCAGCTCCACGCCGGCCATCAGCTTCTTGCCGAGGTTGCGCGGGATCGGTCCGGACACCTCGCACAGGTACGTCTTCTGCACCCCGTACGACGGGTGCATCAGCTTGTGCGCGAGGGTGCCGTCGTTGGTGAGCAGCAGCAGTCCCTCGCTGTCGGCGTCGAGGCGCCCCACGTGGTAGACCCGCTGCTCCACCCGGTTGCCGAGGAAGTCGGCGAGCGCGGTACGCCCCTTCTCGTCGGCCATGGTCGAGACGACCCCGCGGGGCTTGTTCATGGCCAAATAGACCAGTCGGGTGTCGGCGACGAGGCGCTCGCCGTCGACGTGGATCACGGCGGTGGCGGGGTCGACCTTGTCGCCGAGCTGGGCGACCCGGCCGTCGACGGTGACCCGGCGGCGGAAGATCAGGTCCTCGCAGGCGCGCCGGGAGCCGACGCCGGCAGCGGCCAGCACCTTCTGCAGGCGCTCGGCCCCCTCGAAGACGGGCGCGTCGGGGCGGGGCGTGCGGTCATCGCGTGGCATCGGCAAGCTCTTCTACGTCGTCGGGAAGGAACGGGGCCAGCGGCGGGAGGTCGTCGACGCTGTTCAGCCCGAGCTTCTCCAGGAACATCGTGGTGGTCCGGTAGAGGAACGCCCCGCTGTCCGGTTCGGTGCCGCACTCCTCGACCAACCCGCGGGAGACCAGGGTACGGATCACCCCGTCGCAGTTGACACCCCGGATGGCGGAGATCCGCGAGCGGGTGACGGGCTGCTTGTACGCGATCACGGCCAGTGTCTCCAGCGCGGCCTGGGTCAGCCGCACGGACTGCCCGTCCAGTACGAACCGTTCCACGTAGGTGGCGTATTCCGGCCGGGTGTAGAGACGCCAGCCACCTGCGGCCCGGCGCAGCTCGAAGCCGTGCCCGGCGGCCGTGTAGCCGGCGGCGATCTCGTCCAGCATCGGCCCGATCCGCTCGGCGGGCTGCTCCAGCACCTGGGCGAGGATCAGCTCGCTGACCGGCTCGTCCACCACCAGCAGGATCGCCTCCAGGGCCCCGCGCAGCTCCGTGTCGTCGAGTTCCGGGGGCGGCTCGGGCGCCGGCGCCCCCCGCCGCCGCCCCGCCGAGCCCTTCGCCGATGAGCCCCGACCGCCCTTGCCCTCCCCGCCCCCCGTCTCCCCGACCCCGGGGCCCTCCCCCGACTCGCGGCCCTCCCCCGACTCGCCCGTCTCTCCGGACCCGCCGGCCTCCCCCGACCCGCCGGCCTCCACAGGCGCGTCCGGTGCGGCGGACTCCGCCGCCCCCTCAATATCTCCGGAGATCTTGGTAGGTTCAGGCCCCTCTGGGGGCGCGGAGTTACCAAGATCTTCGGTTTCGGGAGCTGCGGAGGGGGCCGTGGGGCGCTGCCAGGGCGGCACCCAGGCGGCGGCCTGGTCGGCCAGGGAGTCCCGACGCTCGTCGCTGCTCATCCCGCTCGCTCCTCCGTCGTCGCCGTCCCGTTCCCGTCCGCCGCCACAACGGGCACCGACCCGCTGCCCTCCGCCGCCACACCCGGCGCCGACCCGCTGCCCTCCGCCGAGCCGGTGTGCGCCGCAGCCGATCCGGTGTCGTCCGTCACCACGTCTGCCACCGTGGCTGAGCCGGTCTCGTCCGCCACGCCGTCCGGCACCGGCCGCCGCTCGGCCGCCGCCGGCAGCGGGCCGGAGCCCGCCGGCTCGGGCACCGTCGGGGCCGGCTCGGCCGGGGTGCCCGCGTACTCGTCGACGTGCAGGTCGGGGCCGCCCTCGGCGGGGCCGGTCCAGCGTACGGTCAGCTCCTCCAGCGCCTGCTCCTGGACGAACGCGACCAGGCCCTCCCGGTAGAGCTCCAGCAGAGCCAGGAAGCGGGCCACCACCTCCAGGGTGGCCTCGCAGTCGGCGCAGAGCAGCGAGAAGGTGGCCGTGCCCGCCCGGCGCAGCCGCTCGGCGAGGATGCCCGCGTGCTCGCGGACGCTGACCCGCACCATGTGCACGTGGGCGACGGACACCTCCGGCACCGGCTTCGGCGTCATCGCCCTGACCGCCAGCTTCAGCAGCCGCTGCGGGCCGATGCCGAGGACCAGGTCGGGCAGCGCCTCGGCGTAGCGGGGCTCCAGGGTCACCGCGCGGGGGTAGCGCCGGCCGCCGACCTCCTCCAGCGCGGCGATGTGCGCCGCCGCCTCCTTGTACGCCTTGTACTGCAACAGCCGGGCGAAGAGCAGGTCCCGCGCCTCCAGCAGCGCGAGGTCCTCCTCGTCCTCGACCTCGGCGGCGGGCAGCAGCCGGGCCGCCTTCAGGTCGAGCAGCGTCGCGGCGATGAGCAGGAACTCGCTGGCCTCGTCCAGGTCCCACTGGTCGCCCATCGCGCGGATGTAGGCGATGAACTCGTCGGTGACCCGGTGCAGGGCCACCTCGGTCACGTCGAGCTTGTGCTTGCCGATCAGTTGGAGCAGCAGGTCGAACGGGCCGGTGAAGTTCGCCAGCCGGACGGTGAACCCGCCGCTCTCCGTCGCCGTTTCGGGCACGCCGGCCGGGTCCGTCGGCACCTCGGCGAGGGCCTCGGCGGCCCGTACGGGGGGCTGCTCCGGCGTCGTCGGAGGGTCGAGGGGCGGCGCGGTCACCGGAAGACCGTAGTCCACGCCCCGGACGACCCGGCGCGAAGGTGCATCCCGGCCTACCGCTCGGCCTGGGCGGCGATCACCTCGCGGGCCAGCTGGCGGTAGTTGCGGGCACCGGACGAGGCCGGGTCGAGCGTGGTGATCGGGGCACCGGCGACGGTGGACTCGGGGAACTTGACGGTCTTGGTGATCACCGTCTGGTAGACCTTGTCGCCGAACGCCTCCACCACCCGCTGGAGCACCTGGCGGCAGTGGGTGGTGCGGCTGTCGTACATGGTCGCGAGGATGCCCTCGAGTTCCAGGTCGAAGTTGAGCCGCTCGCGCACCTTGTCGATGGTGTCCAGCAGCAGCGCCACGCCACGCAGGCTGAAGAATTCGCACTCCAGCGGGATGAGCACGCCGTGCGCCACGGTCAGCGCGTTGATCGCCAGCAGGCCCAGCGAGGGCTGGCAGTCGATCAGGATGTAGTCGTACTCCTTGCGGATCGTGCGCAGCACCCGGGCCAGGGCCATCTCCCGGGCGACCTCGTTGACGAGCTGGATCTCGGCCGCGGAGAGGTCGATGTTGGCCGGCAGCAGGTGCAGCCCCGCCACGTCGGTCTTGATCAGGACGTCCTCGGCGGTGACGTCGTCCTGCATGAGCAGGTTGTAGACCGACAGGTCGAGGTTGTGCGGGTTGACCCCCAGCCCGACCGAGAGGGCGCCCTGCGGGTCGAAGTCGACGAGCAGCACCTTGCGGCCGTACTCGGCCAGCGCGGCGCCCAGGTTGATGGTCGTGGTGGTCTTGCCCACGCCACCCTTCTGGTTGGCCATCGCGATGATCCGGGCCGGGCCGTGCCGGTCGGTCGGCATCGGCTCGGGAATGGGCTTGCGCATCGTGTACGCCGCCGGATCCGCCGGACCCAGATCCGCCCCGAGCGTGGCCTGCTGCTCGCGGAGCTCCGACGTCCAGGTCTCGGCACGGTCACCGTTGCCAGCCATGTGCTCGTTGCCCCCTCCCGACGACCACCCGGCGTCGGAGCCGTCCGACGTCCTTCGCGGCGCCGCTGCGCACCCCGGTCTGCATCACCATCGCCCCAGGAGGTCCGCGCCGATGCCGACTGTACGCCACCGCCCGGCGGGCCGGTCGCACCCGCTCGGCGTGTCGCCGCCCCGCCGACCAGGCCAGCCACCGGCGACGTCCTCCGCGCACCGCCCCGTACACCGTCGCGCCACCCGTGCCGGCCGGCGGCGGCCACCCCTGGCGGGCCGCCCGGCGGTCGGTCCCGCGCCAGGGCCGGGGCCGGGCGGGGTCAACCCCGCGCCCGAGGGTGGGCGGTGGCGTACACCTCGCGCAGCCGCTCGACGGTGACCAGGGTGTAGACCTGGGTGGTGGTGACCGAGGCGTGACCGAGCAGTTCCTGCACCACCCGCACGTCCGCGCCACCGTCGAGCAGATGGGTGGCGTAGGAGTGGCGCAGGGTGTGCGGGGAGACCGCCTCCGCGCCGTCCACCGGCAGCCCGGCCCGCTCGGCGGCGCGGCGCAGGATGGTCCAGGCGCCCTGCCGGGTCAGCGCGCCACCGCGGGCGTTGAGGAAGACCGCCGGGGTGCCCCGGCCCGCGGCGGCCAGAGCGGGCCGGGCCCGCACCAGCCAGGCGCGCACCGCCTCGACCGCGTACCCGCCGATCGGGACGAGCCGGGTGCGGCCGCCCTTGCCGCGCAGCAGCACGGTGCCCTCGTCGACGTCCAGGTCGTCCACGGCGGCGCCGACCGCCTCGGAGATCCGCGCCCCGGTGCCGTACAGGAACTCCAGCAGGGCCCGGTCGCGCAGCGCGAGCGGCGCACCGTCCCCGGCGGCGGTCACCGGGCCGGCGGTCTCCAGCAGCCGCACCACGGCGTCGACCGGCAGCGCGCGGGGCAGCCGGCGCGGCGGCGTGGGCGGGCGGACGTCCCGGCTCGGGTCGGCGCCGGCCAGCCCCTCGCGCAGCGCGAACCGGTGCAGTCCCCGCACGGCGCTGGCGGCCCGCGCGGCGGAGGAGACCGCGAGGGGTGGGTGCTCGTCGTCGCCGGCGCGCAGCCGGGCCAGGTGGGCCTCGACCTGCCCCGCGCCGACGGCGGCCAGGTCCGGCACGCCGGCCGCCGCCAGGGTGCCCAGGTAGCGCTCCAGGTCGCGCCGGTACGACGAGAGGGTGTTCGCCGACAGTCCCCGCTCGACGGTGAGGTGGTCGAGGTAGCCGCGCACGGCACGGCGCAGGGCCGGCGCTGGCTGCACGTCCGCGCCGGCCCCGTCCGCTGTGCCGGTCAGTCCGCCACCCCTCAGGCCAGCGCGTCGGCCAACGCGAGGCTCGGCATGCCGTGCGCCTCGGCGACCGGGCCGTAGGTGACCTGGCCGTCGTGGGTGTTCAGGCCCAGCGCCAGCGCCGGGTCGCGGCGCAGCGCCTCGCGCCAGCCGTGGTTGGCCAGCTCCAGGGCGTACGGCAGGGTGACGTTGGTCAGCGCATAGGTGCTGGTGTGCGGCACCGCGCCCGGCATGTTCGCCACGCAGTAGAAGATCGAGTCGTGCACCTGGTAGGTCGGCTCGGCGTGCGTGGTGGGACGCGAGTCCTCGAAGCAGCCGCCCTGGTCGATGGAGATGTCGACCAGCACGCTGCCCGGCTTCATCCGGGAGACCAGCTCGTTGGAGATGAGGGTCGGGGCCTTCGCGCCGGGCACCAGCACCGCGCCGATGACCAGGTCCGCGTCCAGCACGGCCCGCTCGATCTCGTACGCGTTGGAGGCCACCGTCTGGAGGTGGCCCCGGTAGATGGCGTCGGCCTGGCGCAGCCGCGCGACGTTCTTGTCCAGCAGCAGCACCTCGGCCTGGAGGCCCAGCGCGATCGCGGCGGCGTTCATGCCGGAGACGCCGGCGCCGATGACCACGGTCTTCGCTGCGTAGACGCCGGAGACGCCGCCCATCAGGATGCCGCGCCCGCCGCCCTGCCGCTGCAGGTGGTAGGCGCCCACCTGCGGGGCGAGCCGGCCGGCCACCTCGGACATCGGGGCGAGCAGCGGCAGCGACCGGTCGGGCAGCTCGACGGTCTCGTACGCGATGCCGGTGACCTTGCGGTCGACGAGCGCGTCGGTGCACGCCTTCGAGGCGGCCAGGTGCAGGTAGGTGAAGAGCACCTGCCCCTCGCGCATCCGGTGGTACTCCTCGGCGATGGGCTCCTTGACCTTGAGCACCAGCTCGGCGGTCTCCCACACCTCGTCGGCGGTGGCCAGGATCTTGGCCCCGGCGGCGGCGAACTCGTCGTCGCCGATGCTGGAGCCGACGCCGGCGCCGGACTCGACGAAGACCTGGTGGCCGCTGCGGACGAACTCGTTCACGCCCGCCGGCGTGATCGCCACGCGGTACTCGTGGTTCTTGACCTCGCGGGGGATTCCGACCTTCACGATGCAGACACCTCTCTTCGGGGCTGCGCTCCCCCGACTGCGCGGTGCCGCGGCGGCCCCTTTGCCGCCGCGGTCCACCGGTCCCGCCGGCGGCAGTCTAGGCGCGTCGGCGCCGCCGCCGAGGCAGCACAGTGACATCCGGTGCCGGCACACGCTGACGATGTGTCAGGCGTGCACGCGGCCGGCGGTGGGACCCGCACCTCAGCCGTCAGGACAGTGTTCATCCATTATCGTCCCACTCTTCGGGTGCCGCTGCGGACAGGAGACCAGTGGATCACTAGGGTGTCGCCTCATGACCACACCTCCTTACCAGCCCGGCTACCCCAACCAGCCCGGGTACCCGTCGGGTGTCTCCGACAAGAGCAAGGTCGTCGCGGGCGTCCTGCAGATCGTGCTCGGCGGCTTCGGCGTCGGCCGGTTCTACATGGGCGACACCAAGACCGGCGTCATCCAGCTCATCGTGACGCTGGTGACGTGCGGCCTCGGCAGTCTCTGGGGCCTCGTCGACGGCATCCTGATCCTGATCAACGGTGGCGTCGACGGGCAGGGCCGGCCGCTGCGCGACTGACCGACCCGGAACGACGAAAGGGGCCGTGCGGCGTACCGCACGGCCCCTTCACGTTCTCCGCCCCCGGCTCAGCCCGGCAGGGGCGCGTCGGCCCGGCGCAGCGCCGACCAGCCGGTGTCGCGGGCCCGGGCGGCGGCGAGCAGCCCGGCCACGCAGGAGGCGTTGGTGATCTCGCCCGCGAGGACCATGCCGACGGCCTCGTCCAGGTCGACGCGGACGACCTGGAGGTCGGCCTCCTCGTCGCGGCGCTCGTGCCGCTGCGGCGCCGGCACGTCGGCCAGGTCCCGGGCCAGGAAGACCCGGACCAGCTCGTTGGTGAAGCCCGGCGAGCTGTGCAGGTCCACGAGGACGTCGATCCGCCCGGCGGTCAGGTCCACCTCCTCGGCCAGCTCCCGGACCGCGGCGGCGGCCAGGTCCTCGCCGGAGACGTCGGTCAGCCCGGCGGGCAGCTCCCACAGGTGCCGCCCGACCGGGTGCCGGTACTGGCGGATCAGCACCACCTGACCGGCCGCGTCGAGCGCCACCACGGCGACCGCGCCGACGTGCCGGACGAAGTCGCGCACGCCCGTCCCGCCGCCGGGCATGGCCACCTCCTCGCTGACCACGTCGAAGATCCGGCCCCGGTAGCGCTCGGTGCGCGAGCGCACCTCGTAGCGGTGCCCGACGGCGCTCGGGTCGCCGTCGGACCCGACGGTGCGCCCGCTCACGAGGCCGACGTCGCCTTCGCGGCGGCGCCCCCGTTGCGGGCGGCGTTGGTCGCCGCCGCGTCCGGGTTCGTCGCGCTCTCGGCCGCGTCGAGGTCGACCGGGAGCTGGTCGGCCTCCGAGTAGGCCACCGCCGCCTTGACGAAGGAGGCGAACAGCGGGTGCGGGCGGGTCGGCCGGCTCTTAAGCTCCGGGTGCGCCTGGGTGGCGACGAAGAACGGGTGCAGGCTCCGGTCCAGCTCGATGAACTCGACGAGCCGCCCGTCGGGCGAGGTGCCGGAGACGTGCAGGCCGGCCTTGGTCAGCGCGTCGCGGTAGGCGTTGTTCACCTCGTAGCGGTGCCGGTGCCGCTCGCTGACCTCGGTGCTGCCGTACGCCTCCGCGACGAGCGAGCCCTCGGCGAGCGCCGCCGGGTACGCGCCCAGCCGCATGGTGCCGCCCAGGTCGCCCCTGCCGGCGACGATGTCCTCCTGGTCGGCCATCGTGGCGATGACCGGGTGCGCCGCCTCCTCGTCGAACTCCAGCGAGTTGGCGCCCTCCAGGCCCGCCAGGTGCCGGGCCACCTCGATGGTCATGCACTGCAGACCGAGGCAGAGGCCGAGCAGCGGGATGCCGTTCTCCCGGGCGTAGCGGGCGGTGCCGATCTTGCCCTCGATGCCGCGTACGCCGAAGCCGCCCGGGATGACGATGCCGTCCACACCGGCCAGGGCGGCCGCGGCGCCGGACGGGGTGACGCACTCGTCGCTGGGCACCCAGCGCAGCTGCACCCGGGCCCGGTGGCCGAAGCCGGCGGCCCGGATCGCCTCGCTGACCGACAGGTACGCGTCGGGCAGGTCGACGTACTTGCCGACCACGGCGACGGTGACGGTGTGCCGGGGCTGGTGCACCCGGTCCAGCAGGTCGTCCCAGCTGGCCCAGTCGACGTCGCGGAAGGAGAGGCCGAGCCGGCGCACCACGTACGCGTCGAGACCCTCGCGGTGCAGCACCTTGGGGATGTCGTAGATGCTCGGCGCGTCCGGGGCGGCGGTGACGGCCTCGCGGTCGACGTCGCAGTAGAGCGACAGCTTCTGCTTGACCTTGTCGGGAATCTCCCGGTCGCAGCGCAGCACCAGCGCGTCGGGCTGGATGCCGATGCTGCGCAGCTGGGCCACCGAGTGCTGGGTCGGCTTCGTCTTCAGCTCGCCCGACGGCGCCAGGTAGGGCACCAGGGAGACGTGCAGGTAGAAGCAGTTGTCCCGGCCCAGGTCGTGGCGGACCTGGCGGATCGCCTCCAGGAACGGCAGCGACTCGATGTCGCCGACGGTGCCGCCGACCTCGGTGATCACCACGTCCGGCACCTGGCCGTCGTCGTCGGGGTCGGCCATGGCCAGGATCCGCGACTTGATCTCGTTGGTGATGTGCGGGATGACCTGGACGGTGTCGCCCAGGTACTCGCCGCGCCGCTCCTTGGCGATCACCTCGGAGTAGATCTGGCCGGTGGTGACGTTCGCCTTGCCGGACAGCGCCCGGTCCAGGAACCGCTCGTAGTGCCCGACGTCGAGGTCGGTCTCGGCGCCGTCCTCGGTGACGAAGACCTCGCCGTGCTGGAACGGGTTCATCGTCCCCGGGTCGACGTTGAGGTAGGGGTCGAGCTTCTGCATGACCACGCGCAGGCCGCGCGCGGTGAGCAGGTTGCCGAGGCTGGAGGCGGTGAGGCCCTTACCCAGCGAGGAGGCGACTCCCCCGGTGACGAAAATGTGCCTGGTCGTCCGTGCTGATGGGGCCAAGGCCTGCTCCCGTGTCGTCCGTCGCGGTCGTGCAGACCGCCGTGCCGATCAGCCAAGTGATCACGCGATCCACGGGATTCCACGGTAACACCTCTCCCGGCCCGCCCGCCGGGCGCACCCGCAGCGGGCCGTGGCGCGTCCCGATCCGGGTCAGGAGGCGGTGACCTCGGTCGATGACCGTCCGGCCGGCGCGCGCTCCCCGGCGGCGGCGCCGGCCGTCGGCCCCTGCGCCCCGGTGTCCGGGCCCGGCGACCGCGGGGCCGGGGGCGTCGGGGCCGCGGTCGGGGCCGCGCCCCGATCCGGGGTGCGGGCGGTGCCCGCCCCCGCGCCGGTCGGGCTCGGGCGGTCCGGGCCGTCGCCGTCCGGTCCGCCGCCGGTGTCGCCGCCCGACCCGCCGGGCCCCTCGTCGCGCTGCCGGCCCGCGTCGGGCAGCGTGCGGTCGGTGGAGTGGTCGAGCACCCGCAGCGCGGCCAGCGCCGCCATCGGCACCACCACGGCCGCGGCCGCGCCGGCGACGTCCAGGGCGTCGCCGCCCAGCACCCCGCCGGTCACCGCGGCGACGGCGGTGCCGGCCATCGCCGCCCGTATCGCCGGGTAGATGCCGAACAGCCGCATCAGCCCGCCCCACGGCTGGAGCAGGGCGAACCAGACCAGCAGGGCACCGGCCAGGGCCAGTACGGTCAGCGGGCTGTTGACCAGCGTCTCGAAGTTCGCCGTGCTGGAACGGTGCACGGTGAGCCCGCCGGTGCCGTCGCCGACGGCGGCCAGGAAACGGCCGAGGCTGCCCCGCTCGGCGGCGGGTCGGCGCAGGTCGAGCACCGCGAAGCCGATGGTCAACGCCAGCCCGGCCATGGTGGCCCAGGCCAGCCGGCTGATGGTCAGCCATCCGCCGGCGCTGATCGCGGCGGCGACGCTCAGCCCGGCGGTCAGCGCGATCGCGCCGATCGGGTCGGCCCCCAGGTACGGGCTGCCGACGACCAGTACGGCGGCCCCGCCGACAGCCACCATCACGGGCGGCCGCCACGACCGGCGGACCCGCTGGGCCAGCCACCCCGCGCTGAGCAGGGCGCCGGCCAGGAACACGCCGAGCCCGACGGTGCCCAGCCCGGCGTACCGGCCACCCTCCAGGGCCGAGTAGCCGACCACGCCGTTGAGCTGGAGGCGGGCGCCGGTGAGCACGTCCATGCCGACGGTCAGCGTGGTCAGGCCGGCCACCGCGCCGAGCGGCCCGAGGGTCTTCGCGTGCCCCGGCGCGAGCCGGACCACGGCCGTCGCGGCGACCAGCAGCAGCACGGTCACCCCGGCGAAGTACACGCCCGCGTGGTCACCGCGCCACCAGGGCACGGCGTCGGCGAGCAGGGCGGCCGGCACGGCGAGGGCCGCCGCGATCAGCAGCAGTTCCACGACCGCCACCACGCGTGGCGACACGGGCTCCGGGCCGTACGGGCCGGCGTGCCGGCGGGCCCGGCGCAGCAGCGGCAGCACCGCCAGCGCCAGCAGCACCTGGGCGCCGGCGAGCAGGGTGAAGAACCAGTCCGCCACCCGGCGCTGGGCGGCGGCCTCCCGGTCGGCGTCGGCGGGCGCCGCGATCGCGGCGGCGAGGTCCGCCGGTCGCCCGCCGACCGACTCGGCCGGCCGGCCGAGGAAGAGCCGCTCCGGCATCGGCCGGCCCAGCGCGGTGAGCGCGGTCGGCGCGAGGTCGACCAGTTGCAGGTAGCCCTCGCGGCCGGTGCTGGCGGAGGTGAGCCACCCGCGTTCCCAGCCCGGCCCGTCGGCGACGGCCACGTGCAGCCGCGACGGCGCCTCGGTGTCGGACACCCCGGCGACGAGCACCAGCGAGCGGGGCGGCCGGGCGGCCAGCACCCGGGCCAGGCGGGCGTCGGCCGCGCGGGCGGCCGTGGCCCGGGCCACCGGGTCCTCGCCGGCCACCGTGCCCAGGTCGACGATGCTCAGCACGCAGGAGCCGAGCAGGCCCGCCGGGTCGGCGGGCAGCGCCGGCGCGTACCGGTCGACGCGGCCGAACGGCCGGGCCGCCGCGACGGCCGCGCCGGGCCCGACCGCCACCGAGCAGCGCACCGACTCCGACAGGGCGCCGGGCACCGTGCCCCAGGGCAGCCGCTCCTGGTTGTGCAGGACGACGCTCTCCTGGTCGGGCAGGTTCGCGCCGATGCCGTCGGGCTGCTCGACCGTCACCTGCGCCGGCGGGCAGCCCCCCGACTGGCGGCTGCCGTTCCAGGCGGCGTAGCTGCCCGCGCCGAGCGTCAGCCAGCCGTCCACGGGGCAGGTCGGCCGGTGCGCGGAGCGGACCGACAGGGAGCCGATCGAGCCGTCCTGGGCCATCCGCCACAGCGTGGGCGTGGTCTGCGGGTCGACGTCCTCCCAGCGCAGTCCCGCCACCCCGGCGAGCACCACGAAGTCGGCGGTGCGCCCCGGCGCCTCCCGGTCGGGGCGGGCGGTCAGCGCGGTGATGCCCAACGCCACGACCACGAGGGTCAGCAGGATCGGGGCGATTCTGCGGCGCATCAGCGGCGTCCCGTCGACGGGGCGTCGGCGCCCGGGGCCGCCGGTCCGGCGCCGTCCGGGGCCAGTTCGGCGTAGAGCGCCGCCAGTTGGGCGAGGGTGTCGGCCTCGGTGGGCCAGGTGGCGGCCCGCTCGGCGCCGCGCCGCCCCAACCCGGCCCGCGCGGCCTCGTCGTCGAGCAGATCGCACACGGCTGCGTCGACGGCGTCCACGTCCCCCGGCGGCACCAGCACCGCGGCGTCGCCGACCAGCTCCGGCAAGCCGCCGACGCCGGTCGCCACCAGCGGTACGCCGGCCCGCATCGCCTCCTGCGCGAAGAGTTGACGGGCCTCCCAGTCGCTGGTCACCACCGCCAGGTCGGCCCCGGCGAGCAGGTCGGCCACGTCGGTGCGGTGCCCGAGCAGGGTCACCGGGGCCCGGGCGGCGGAGATCCGGGCCGCCAGCGGCAGGTAGGCGGGGCCGCTGCCGGCGATCACCACCACCGGCGCCGGTGTCCGCGTACGCCACCTCGCGGCGGCGTCGACGAGCACGTCGTACCGCTTCTGGGGGTGCAGCCGGCCGACGGACAGGATCAGCGGCTGCTCCGCCACGACGCCGAACTCGGCGCGGACGGCGGCCCGGCGGCGACGCGGCGCGGGCAGTGCCGGCGCGGCGACGGGGGCGAGCCGGGCGTCCGTCGCGCCCAGCGCGGCGGCCCGCTCGACCAGGTCCCCGGAGGCGCCGAGCGCCACCCGGGCGCCCCGGGCCACGACCCGCTCGACGAGACGGGACACCCCGCCGCGCAGGCCACCGGCGAGCACCGCGTTGTGCCAGGTCACCACGAGCGGGGCGGCCGGGCGGGCGAGTACGGCGACGAGCCCGGCCCGCAGCCCGTGGGCGTGCAGGACGTCGACCTCCTCGGCGGCGAGCGCCCGGCGCAGCGCGCCGACCGCCCGGGCGTCGGCCGGGGTCGGGCTGGCCGGGATCTCCACCGGCAGGAAGCGGGCGCCGGCGCCGGCGAAGTCGAACTGCTCCTGCGTCGCGGCGGGCCCGCAGACGAGCACGCGGGCGCCCCCGGCGGTCAGGCCCCGGGCCAGCGAGCGGACGTGCTGCCCGACGCCGCCGGTGCTGGAGGCGAGCAGCAGGGCCACGGTGCCGTGCCAGTCGGGAACCGGTGTCGTCACCACGACCACCCCCGCCCGTCGGTCGCCGTCGGCCGGTCACCCGTCCTGCACCCGCTCACCGGGACACCGTCTCCTTCCCGCCACCCCGTTCCGGGGGGATGTCGCCCTCGCCCGTCCCTTCGGCAGGGGCCGCCGGCCCGCGCCGGCCCGCCCGGCCCAGTCGCCGGAGCACCCCGGCGAGCAGCGGCGTCACGTCCCGCCGGTCGACCAGCCAGACGACGGCGAGGAACACGACGCCGACCAGGACTCCGGACAGCATGCCCTGCACGAGTGCGCCCGGTGTCGTCGGGGTGCCGCCGCCGACCGCGTCGAGCCAGCGCGCCAGGGCCGTTCCGGCGAGCGCGGCCAGGGCGCCGGCGAGCAGTCCGGCGGCGCCGGCACGGGCCGCGCCGGCGAGCGCGAGAGGCCCGGCAGCGCGGCGCACCGCGACGAGGAGAAGCCCGCCGAGCAGCACCATCCCGACCGAGTTGGCCAGGGCGACCGCGAGCACCCGGTCCCGCAGCGGCAGCACCGCGCCCAGCAGCAGGGCGGTGGCGGGTACCGCCAGGAAGCCGGCGGCGATGGCGACGGTCGCAGCCCGGGTCTCCCCCCGGGCGTAGAGGGCCCGACTCAGCAGCGCGTAGAGCCCGTAGCCGAGCAGGCCCGGAGCGAACCCGGCGATCGCCGCAGCGGCCGAGGCCGCCGGGCCCGGCGCGAAGAAGAGGTGGCCGACGGGGCCGGCCGTCCCGACCAGCGCGGCGGCGCCCAGGCAGCTGAACAGCAGCACGCCACGCACGGCCGGCGCCAGGGTCGCCCGGTAGCCGTCCTCGTCGCCTGCCGCGCGGGCCGCCGCCAGCGTCGGGTACGCGGCGACCGCCAGCGGCACCGCGAGCACCGCCCAGGGCAGCAGGTACAACGTCTGGGCCAGTTGGTAGACGCCCGGGTTGGCCGCCGCCCCGTAGGTGACCTGGTTGAGGCTCACCATCAGGGCGATCTGCTGGGCGGTGACGGCCACCGCGCCGGCCGCCACCAGCCCGCCCACCCGGGCGCGGGCGTCGGCCGGGAAGCCGAACCCGGGTCGAACCCGCAGCCTCAGCCGGCGGACGGGAACCAACAGTGACAGGGAGAGCACGACGACGCCCAGCGTGGTGCCGGCGGAGAGCAGCAGTTCCCCGCCCGGGCTCACGCCGGCGACCGTGGCGAGCGGCCCTTCGGCGGCGGTGAAGCCCAGGTAGACCACGATGACGGTGAGGCTGGACAGCAGCGGCGCCACCACCGGCCAGGCGAACCGCCGGTGCGCCTGGAGCACCCCGGTCAGCACGATGCCGACCCCGTACAGCGGCAGTTGGGGGGCGAAGACCCGCAACATCCGCTCGCCGCTGGCCTGCTGGGCGACGGTCAGTCCGTCGCCGAGCAGCGCGACCGCTGGCCCGGCGAGCAGCGCCACCAGCACGGCGAGGGGCACCAGGAGGCTCACCGTCCAGGTGAGCAGCGCGCCGGTGGTGCGGGCCACCGCCGCCCGGTCCCCCGCCGCGACGGGCCCGGCGAGCAGCGGTACGACCAGGCTCGCCAGCGCCCCGCCGGCGACGATCTCGAAGATGAAGTTCGGCACCGCGTTCGCCACCACGTACGTGCCGCCGAGGTCGGTCGGCGCCAACGTCCAGGTGAAGACGGCGGTACGGCCGAAGCCGGCGAGCCGGCTGAGGACGGTGAGGACGGCGATGAGCGCGGCTGCTCCGGCGACGCGGCCGGCGCCGGCGAGGGGTGCCGGGGTCGTCACGTCAGTCGGCGCGTCGACCCAGTGCGTCGAGTTCGCGCAGCCCCGGGGTGCGCTGGATGACCTGGGTGAAGCTCACCTTCTCGCTGGCCGCGGTGAGGCCGGCGAGCACGGCCAGCAGCCCGGCCCGCCCGAGCGGCCCGGTACGCGCGGCCAGCGCCACGCCGAGCACCGCGCCGAGCGCGTTCGCGCCGCTGTCGCCGAGCATCACGTCCTCGTTGAGGTCGGCGGGGAGCAGCCCGGCGGTGGCGCCGACGGCACCGGCGGCGATCCCGCCGTGCGGGCCCCCGGCCAGCGGGGCGCCGAGCAGGAGACCGGACTTCAGCGCCCGGCCGGGACGCAGGTCGAGCAGGTTGAGCAGGTTCGCGGTGCCGGCGACGACACCGGCGCCCAGCAGCACGTCGACGCCCCGGCCCAGCGCGCCCTGCCGCTGGCGGCGCCGGTGCCCGGCGACCCGGGGGTCGGCGGCGAGCAGCGCGGCGGCGCCGAGGCCGGCGGCCCCCACCCCGACGACCTTGACCATTCCCGCGGTGACCCGGCCCTCGCGCAGCGCGGCCAGGTGCCCGGCGAAGCCCTTGGCCGTCTTCTGTTCGGGCCGCGCCCCGACGACGTCGTCGTAGAGCCCGACCGCCCCGGCACCCACCCCGGCGACCAGGGCGGCGGCACCCGAGGGGCCGCTGGCGGCGCCGAACGCGCCCGCCGCGGCGGCGCCTGCGGCGAGCGCGGGGCCGGCCGCCAGGCTCACCGTGCGGCCACGGAAGTTGGTGCGCTCCAGCGCGGGCCCGGCCGGCGAGGTGCGCACCTCGCGCAGCGCGTACCGGGCGGCGGCGGCGCCCGCCCCGGCGATCAGCAGTCGACCGAGCAGACTCACGCCTCTCCCTCCCGCCGTGCGTCGGCGAAGCCGGATCCGGACACCGGGGTACGTCGTCGCGTCACTGGGGCAGTCTAGGCAGCAGGGACGCCGCGTTGTCGCCGACGCCGTACTGCCCGGCCTTCTTCTCGGTGACCTGCTGCACCAGCGCGAGGGCGGTGACCAGCTGGCCCTGGACGGTGTTGGCGTTGTCGACGGTGGAGATGGTCTGCACCAGCACGGGGTCGCTGCGCACGGCGGCCACCAGGTTTCCGCCGGCCGAGCCGTTGCCGCCCACGACGAGCGTCCCGGCCTGGTCGAACTGCTCGGCGACCTTCAGCACCGACTCGTCCTTCTTCGCCGAGTCCTTGTCCACGTACGGCTGCCCGCTGACCAGGACGACGGCCTCCGCTGGCGCGGTGACCGGCTTCTCGGTGGTGAGGTAGTTGGCGTTGACGTAGGCGGCGAGCACCGCCCGCCGGTCGGCCTCGGTGACGGGGGTGGCGCCGGCCGCCCGGTCGAGCAGGACGCTGGCCAGCAGGGCCGTCGAGGTCTCCACCCCGTGCCCGTTGCCCGGCAGCCCGGCCGTCGGCGCGCTGGTGGGGCGCGCGGCGGTGACCGCCAGCTCCAGCAGGTTGTTGTTGTTGTCCGGGTTGATGAACTTGTCCTGGAGGTCGATGCGGCCGGTCACCTGGGCGCCGGCGAGCTGGAGCATCTTGAGCACGCCCTCGGTGTGGTCGCGCCCGGTGGGCAGGCCGACCACCACGACCCGCTTGCCGGTCAGCGTGCCCGGCAGGACGACCTCCGCGATCTGGGCGGCGAAGTCCTCCTCTAGCTCGAGTTCCTTCTCCATGCTCTGGACCGCCTGGCGCATCTGCTGGTTGTCCTTGCGCAGCGCGTTGACGTTCTCCTTGAGCGAGTCGGCCACCGGGCCGTTCAGGGCGGCGGTGCCGACCACCAGACCGATCGCCAACGCGAGGAAGACCGCGGTCAGGGACACCACGTGGTACCGGAAATTGATCACACCTGCAGCCTCTTGATCGGTGGGACGCTAGAAAAGCTGTTCGAGCTGGAACACGAAATTGTTCCACCACTCGGAGACCACGCCCAAATACGCCTTGCCGACGGTGGAGACCGCCACCGCCGACGCCATCGCCGCGATCGCGGAAAGCACCAGCAGCAGCAGCGACGACCCGGAGATGCTCTGCCGGTAGAGCCGGCTCACCCCCTTGGCGTCGACCAGCTTGCCGCCGACCTTGAGCCGGGTCAGGAACGTGGAGGCCATCCCGCCGCGACCCTTGTCGAGGAACTCGACAAGGGTCGCGTGGGTGCCGACGGCGACCAGCAGCGAGGCGCCCTTCTCGTCGGCCAGCAGCATGGCCAGGTCCTCGCTCGTCGCCGCCGCGGGGAAGGTCACCGCGGGGACGCCGAGGCCGTTGACCCGGGCCAGGCCGGGCGCCCGGCCGTCCGGGTAGGCGTGCACGATCACCTCGGCGCCGCAGCGCAGCACGTCGTCGGTGACCGAGTCCATGTCGCCGATGATCATGTCCGGCGTGTAGCCGGCCTCCACCAGCGCGTCGGCGCCGCCGTCGACACCGATCAGGACCGGCTTGAACTCGCGGATGTAGGGGCGCAGCACGTCCAGGTCGGCCTTGTAGTCGTAGCCGCGCACCACGATCAGGCAGTGCCGCCCCTGCATCTCCGTCTGGATGTCGGGCACGCCGACGCCGTCGAGGAGCAGGTCGCGCTCCTGGCGCAGGTAGTCCATCGTGTTGGCGGCGAACGCCTCCAGCTGCACCGAGAGCCCCTCGCGGGCGTCGGCCATCGACTTGGCCACCGTCTCGGCGTCCTGGAGGCTGCCGTGCGCCACCGGCTCGTCGCCGACGAAGACGGTGTTGCCCTCGATCCGGACGGTGTCGCCCTCGCGGATCCGCTCGAAGACCCCCTCGCCCAGGTCGTCCAGGAGGGGAATGCCGGCGGCGACGAGCACCTCCGGCCCCAGGTTGGGGTAGCGGCCGGAGACCGACGGCTTCGCGTTGAGCACGGCGCCGACACCGACGGCGACGAGCGAGTCGGCGGCGACCCGGTCGAGGTCGACGTGGTCGATGACCGCGATGTCGCCGGGGCGGAGCCGGCCGACCAGGCGTTTTGTCCGGCGGTCGAGGCGCGCGGTGCCGAGGATCCTGCCCGGTTCCGCGTTCCGGGTCCGGCGCAACGTGGGTAGACGCATCGTGACCATCCTGGCATGTGAGGCAGGCAAATCTGTCGCGACATGCCTGAGCAGGGCTGCCTACCCAGGGAAGCACACTAACGCGCAGGCCGGTGTGCCTGTGCTCACAATCGCCGGCGTCACGGGCGCCTTTCGCGGGCCGCCACGGCGAGAAGCTCCTCGGCGTGCGCGATACCCAGGTCGGAGTCGGGCAAACCCGCGAGCATGCGGGCGAGCTCCCGGGCGCGCTCGGTGTCCTCCACCACCCGGACCCCGCTCGTGGTCACCGCCCCGCCCGTGTCCTTCGCCACCACCAGGTGCCGGTCGGCGAAGGCGGCCACCTGCGGCAGGTGGGTGACGACGAGGACCTGGTGGCTGCGGGCCAGCCGGGCCAGCCGCCGGCCGATCTCCACGGCGGCCTGGCCGCCGACCCCGGCGTCGACCTCGTCGAAGACCAGCGTGGGCGGCCCGCCCGAGCCGGCGAAGACCACCTCGATGGCGAGCATCACCCGGGACAGCTCGCCGCCGGAGGCGCCGCGCTGCAACGGCAGCGAGGGCGCACCCGGGTGGGCCAGCAGTCGCAGCTCGACCTCGTCGCCGCCGTCCGGGCCGACGCCGACCTCGGTGCCGTTGACCGCGAGGGTCGGCTCGGTGCGGCCGGCCGCGCGGGGCAGCACCGCCACCTCGATCCTCGCGTGCGGCATGGCCAGCCCGGCCAGCTCGACGGTGACCTGCTCGGCGAAACGGGTCGCCGCCTCCTGCCGCGACGTCGACACCCGGCCGGCCAGGTCGGCCACCTCGCCGGCCAGCCGGGAGGCCTCCCGGTCCAGCTCCTCCAGCAGGTCGTCGGAGGTGTCCAGGTCGGACAGCCGGGTGCGGGCGTGCTCGGCCCAGGCGATCACCCCGTCGACGTCGTCGGCGTACTTGCGGGTGAGCGCGCGCAGCGCCGCCCGCCGCTCGTAGACGGTCTGCAACCGGGCCGGGTCGGCGTCGAGCGCCGCGAGGTAGGCCGACAGCTCGGCGGAGACGTCCGTGACGAGCGTCGCCGCCTCCTCCAGCCGCGCCGCCAACTCACCCAGGGCCGGGTCCGTGCCGGCCTGCGCCTCGAGGGTACGGCGGGCGGTGCCGAGCAGCGCCGCCGCGTCCGGGGTCTCGTCGGCCGCCTCCACGCCGCCGGCCACGCACTGGTGGGCCACCTGCGCCGCGGTGCGCAGCCCCTCGGCGTGCTCCAGCCGCTGCGCCTCCGCCTTCAGCTCGTCGTCCTCGCCCGGCTGCGGGTCGACGCGGGTGATCTCGTCGAGGCCCAGCCGCAGCAGGTCGGCCTCCTGGTTGCGCTCACGGGCGTTGCGCCGCCGGTCGGTCAGGTCGTCGACCACCGCGCGCCAGCGGGCGTACGCCTCGCGCAGCGCGTCGAGCAGCTTCTCGTGCTCCGGGCCGGCGAAGCGGTCCAGCGCGGCGCGCTGCTCGGCCGGCCGCAGCAGCCGCAGCTGGTCGGACTGGCCGTGCACGGCCACCGCCTGCTCGCCCACCTCGCCGAGCATCGACACCGGCATGCTCCGCCCGCCCAGGTGCGCCCGGGAGCGGCCCTCCACGGTGACGGTGCGGCTCAGCAGCACCGAGCCGTCCTCGTCGGGCTCGCCGCCCGCGTCGGTGATCCGCGCGTGCACGGTGGCGGCGACGCGGCCCTCGAGCCGCAGCCGGCCCTCGACCACCGCCCGGCCCGGCTGGGCGCGCACCCGGCCGGCGTCGGCGCGCCCGCCGAAGAGCAGGCCGAGGCCGGTGACCACCATGGTCTTGCCCGCCCCGGTCTCGCCGGTGATGACGTTCATGCCGCCGGTCAGCGGCAGCGTGGTGTCCTCGATGACGCCCAGTCCGGTGATGCGCAGCTCTTCCAGCACAGCAACCGACAGTAGACGCGGCCCCCGACACTTGACCAGCCGGCGTGCGCACGCCGGTGCGTCCGCCCGCCGACACCACGCGCAGCCGCCCGAGGGCTGCCGACGTGGCACCGACCCGACCCGCGCGGGCGGCCTGGGCGCGTCGGGGCGGCACCCGTCCGGGCGGCGGCGAGGGCGATCCCCCGGCCGCCTTGCCGCGCCTGCCCGGCCCCGGTCAGCGTCGGTTGCCGCGCCAGCCCTGCACGGGCAGGTCGAACTTCGCCACCAGCCGGTCGGTGAACGGACGGTCCCGCAGCCGCACGACGCGCACCGGCAACGCGCCTCGGCGCACCGTGACCCGCGCCCCCGGCGGCAGGTCGTAGACCCGCCGGCCGTCGCAGGACAGCACCGCGAGGGTGGTGAACGGGTCGACGGTGATGGCGAACGTGGACGTCGGCGCGGTGACCAGCGGGCGGCTGAACAGCGCGTGCGCGCTGATCGGCACCAGCAGCAGGGCCTCCACCTCCGGCCAGACCACCGGCCCGCCGCCGGAGAACGCGTACGCCGTCGAGCCGGTGGGGGTCGCGCAGACCACCCCGTCGCAGCCGTACCGGGACAGGGGGCGACCGTCGACGTCGACGAGCAGCTCCAGCATCTGGGCGCGCTCGCCCTTCTCGACGCTGATCTCGTTGAGCGCCCAGGACTCGATGGTCGGGCCGCCGTCGAACTCGGCGGTCACGTCGAGGGTGAGCCGCTCGTCGACGGTGTAGTTGCGCTCGACGACGTCGCGTACCGCGCTGTCCAGGTCGTCGATCTCGGCCTCGGCGAGGAAGCCGACCTTGCCCAGGTTGATGCCGATCAGCGGCACCTTCGCCGGGCGGGCCAGCTCCGCCGCGCGCAGGAAGGTGCCGTCCCCGCCGAGCGCGAAGACGATCTCGGCGCCCTCGGCCGCCTCGGGGCCGGTCACCGGGACCACCCCTGGCAGGTCGAGGTCGTCGGCCTCCTCGGCCACGACCCGCACCTCGAAGCCGGCCGAGATCAGGTCGGCGGCCACCGCGCGGGCGTGCTCGGTGCTGCGCCGGCGACCGGTGTGCGTCACCAGCAGCGCCGTGCGGCTCACCGGGACGGCCGTCCCGTCGCGCCCGCGCGGCGCCCGCGCGGCCCGCCCGCGGGGCTCGCCAGCTCACTCACCCGGCCACCTCCTCCGTCGCCGCGTCCGGCCGGTCGCCGGAGCGCACCGGGCCGCCCGGCCCGGCGGTCACCACCGCGCGCACCCGCTCCGGGTCGGCCGGCGGTGCGTCCCGGCGTAACCATACGAAGAACTCGACGTTGCCGCTCGGCCCCGGCAGCGGGCTCGCGGCCACGTCGGCCAGGCCCAGGTCGAGCCGGGCCGCCGCGGCGGCCACGTCGAGCACGGCCTCCGCCCGCAGCAGCGGGTCCCGGACCACCCCGCCGGCGCCCACCCGCTCCTTGCCGACCTCGAACTGCGGCTTGACCATCAGCGCCAGGTCGCCGTCGGGCCGGGTGCAGCCGGCCAGCGCCGGCAGCACCAGCCGCAGCGAGATGAACGACAGGTCGGCGACCGTGAGGTCGACCGGCCCGTCGATGGCCTCTGGCGTCAGCGTACGGACGTTGGTGCGCTCGAAGACCCGCACGCGGGGGTCGTTGCGCAGCGGCCAGGCGAGCTGCCCGTAGCCGACGTCGACCGCGACCACCTCCGCCGCGTCGGCGCGCAGCAGCACGTCCGTGAAGCCGCCGGTGGAGGCGCCCGCGTCCAGGCACCGCCGGCCGGCCACCGTCAGCCCGCCCGGCGCGAACGCGGCCAGGGCACCGGCCAGCTTGTGCCCGCCCCGGGAGACGTACTCCGAGCCGGGGTCCTCGCCGGTGACCAGGAGCGCGTCGGCGGGGTCGACCATCGCGGCGGGCTTGCGGGCCGGCACGCCGCGCAGCTGGACCCGGCCGGCCTCCACCAGCGCCGCGGCCTGTTCCCGGGACCGGGCCAGGCCGCGGCGGACGAGCTCGGCGTCCAGCCGGTTACGACGTGCCATGCGTGCTTCTTCTCCGGTCGGTCAGGCCTGGTCGATGGTGGCGAGGGTTTCCCGCAGCGTCTCGTACGCCGCCTCGTACTGCGCGATCTGGTCGGCCGGGGCGAGCGTCACGGCGTTGGCCATCGCCCGCACGGCGGCGTCCACGGCGGGGTGCCGGTCGTCGCCGAGGTCCTCGACGGGCTCCGGCGGCGGGCCGGGACGCGGGCCCGGCCGGGTGCCGGGCGGCCCGGGACGGAAGGAGCCCGGCCCGGCACCCGGCGGACCGGGGCGGGCGCCGGGCGGCGGGCCGGGCCGGAAGGGGCCGCTCACGACCCGGCCCCGGCCGTGGCCCGGCGCATCACGCCTCGTCCTCCGGCGTCCGCTTGCGGGCCGGTGCCTTCTTCGCCGGCCGGACCGGCTCCGCGGCGCCCTCGGTCGGGGCGAGGGCCGACGGCGCCCGCTTGGCCACCGCCTTCTTCGCCACGGCCTTCTTGGCCAGCGCCTTCTTCGCCACCGCCGGCCTGGCGACCGGGGCGGGGCCCGCCGAGGTGGGTACGGCCGGCTCGGCGGCCCCCGGGGCGGCCGACGACGCGGCGGCGGACCCGGTCCCCGCCGGCTCCGTGACGCCGGCGGGGACCGGCGTCGGGGCGCCGGGGGTCGCCTTGGCGTCGCGGAGCTGACGCTCCAGCTCGTGCACCCGGCGGGTCAGCTCGGCGACCTCGTCGGCGGTGGCGAGCCCCACCGCGCCGAGGGCCCGGTCCACCTCGAAGCGCACCAGCTTGGTCAGCGCCTCACGGTTGGCCGCGCCCGTGGAGACCAGCTCCTCGGCGAGGGTCTGCAACTGGGCGGCGGTCGCCCCGCCCGAGCCGACGACCCGGCGAACCGCGTCCTGGGCCTTCTTCCGGGGTGCCTCCGTGAGGCCCATGGCCAGCTCGAGGTAGGCGCGCCACGCGTCCTGCATGCCTGATTCCTTCCCGGGGCGGGGGGGGTGTGCAGGTGCCACGCTACCGGGCACCCCGCGACGCCCCGTGCGGTACGGTGCCGGGGACGGCGTGGCGAGCGGTGAGGGGGCGGTCGTGGCCAGCGTGGACGAATGCCGGCAGGCGTTGCGGGATCTGGCGGCGCGGCTGGACCGCAACGCGGAGACGGTCCGGGAGAAGGTCGACTTCGACCGGACGCTGGCCTGCCGCGTCACCGACCTGGAGACCGCCTTCCACGGCCGGCTCTCCGGCGGTCGCCTGGTCGACCTGGCCGACGGCGACGACCCGAAGGCCAAGATCGCGCTGAGCACCGGTAGCGACGACCTGCTCGCGCTGGTCCGCGGCGAGCTCGACATCACCCGCGCGGTCACGTCCCGACGAGTGTCGATCAAGGCGAACCCGCTCGACCTGATGAAGCTGCGCAAGCTGCTCTGACCGGTCACCGCACCGGAAGCGGCCGACGGACGGTCAGTCGGCCAGACCGAGTTCGGCCAGCGCCTTCTCCGCCTCGGCCGACCCGGGATGGACCCGCGCCGCCCGTCCCGACCAGGCGGCCCCGCAGAGCGCCGCCAGGGCGTCCAGCGGGCGGCCCGCCCCGCGCAGCTCCAGCGTGTCGTCGCGCGGCGCCACCGACCAGCCGCCGGCGTCCGCCGGGCCCGGGACCCGCACGACGGCGGCCGGGTCGAAGAGCCCCGCCAGGTCCATCGAGACGTACGTCGGCCTGCGGTGCGACGGGGCGGCGAGCAGCTCGGCCGCGTCACTCACGCCGGTGAGCACGAGCAGGCTGTCCAGGCCGGCCCGCCGGGCGCCCTCGATGTCGGTGTCCAGCCGGTCGCCGACCAGCAGCGTCCGGCCCTGCCCGGCGCGGCGGGCCGCCATGGTGAACAGGGCCGGCTCGGGCTTGCCGACGATCACGTCGGGGTCCCGGCCGAGCGCCGTACGCAGCACGGCGACCAGGGAACCGTTGCCCGGCAGTGGCCCCCGGCCGCTGGGCAGCGTCGGGTCGGCGTTGGTGGCGACCCAGGTCGCACCGCCGCGTACGGCCACCGAAGCCTCGGCCAGATCAGCCCAGCAGACCTGCGGACCGAACCCCTGCACCACCGCGAGCGGTGACTCGTCGGCCCGGGACACCGGGGTGAGCCCCACCGCGCGCAGCTCCGCCCGCAGCGCCTCGGTCCCGACGACCAGCACGGCGGCGCCGGCCGGCAGCCGGTCACGAAGCAGCTCGGCGGCCGCCGCCGCGGAGGTGAGCACCTCCTCGGGCCGGGCGGGCACACCCATCCCGGTGAGCAGGTCGGCCACCTCGCTGGAGCGGCGCGAGGCGTTGTTGGTCGCGTACGCCACCGACCGGCCCTCGGCGTGCAGCCGGCCGACCGCCTCGACCGCGCCGGGGACCGGCCGGTCGATCAGGTAGATCACGCCATCCAGGTCGAAGACGACCAGGGCGTACCCGTCGACCAGCCGTTCCCCGGCACCCGTCGTCATCGCTGCGCGGCGTCCGACCCGCCGGAGTCGGTGGCCTCGCCGCCACCGGCGCGGGCACCGCTGTCGTCGCCGGTCGACCCGGCGGCGACGGAGCCCGCCTCGTCGTCGGTCAACTGGTCGTCGGACAGGTCGTCCGCCGGCACCGCCGCGACAGCGGCCTCGTCCTGCTCGTCGTCGCGGTCGTCGTCGTCGCGGTCGTCGTCGTCGTCGCGGTCGTCGTCGTCCTCGTCGTCGTCGCGGTCGTCGTCGCGGTCGTCGTCGTCCTCGTCGTCGTCGCGGTCGTCGTCGTCGCGGTCGTCGTCGTCCTCGTCGTCGTCGCGGTCGTCGTCGTCGCGGTCGTCGTCGTCGCGGTCGTCGTCGTCGCGGTCGTCGTCGTCCTCGTCGTCGTCGCGGTCGTCGTCGCGGTCGTCGTCGTCCTCGTCGTCGTCGCGGTCGTCGTCCGTCGGCTCCGCGTCACCGGTGAGGTCGGCGTCCGGTCGGGCCGGCACCGCACCCGGGGCACCGGGGCCGGCGGCGACCTCCTCGGCGGGCTCCTCGTCCTCCTCGTCGCCCTCGATCACCACGCCGTCGAGTTCCAGCAGCCGCTCGGCGGCGTCGGTCTCGCCCTCGGCGTCGACGTCGGCGGCCCGGGAGAACCACTCGCGGGCCTCCTCGCGACGACCGACCGCGAGCAGGGCGTCGGCGTACGCGTACCGCAGGCGCGCCGTCCACGGCTCAGCCGTCTCGCTCGTCAGCTCGGGAACCTGGAGCATGGCCACGGCGGCGTCCTTCTGACCCAGGTCACCACGCGCCCCGGCCGCCACGATCAGCAGCTCGGTCGCCACGGCCTGGTCCAGCTTCTCCCGGTCCGCGCCACGGAACAGGTCGATCGCCCGCTCCGGCCGGCCCAGCGCCCGCTCGCAGTCCGCGAGCACCGCCAGGTGGCTCTGCAACCCGCTCATCCGGTGGTACGTGCGCAGCTCCGCGATCGCGGTCTGCCACTCCCCCGCGTGGTACGCGGCCAGGCCGACCGCCTCACGCACGGCGGCGATCCGGGACGCCAGCCGACGGGCTGCCAGCGCGTGCGCCAGCGCCTCGGCAGGGTCCTCGTCGATCAACTGGCCCGTCGCCACGAGGTGCCGGGCGACCGTCTCGGCGACCGGCTTCGCCAGCGAGAGCAGCTCGGCCCGGACGTCCTTGTCGAGGTCGGTCGCGACGATCTCGTCGGGCAGCGCGGGGGCCGCCGTACGCTCCCCCTCCGCCTCCGGACGCTCCCGGCGCTCGTCGCGACGGTCGCCACCACGGAAGCCACCCTCACGGTCGCCACTGCGGAAGCCGCCCTCGCGACGGTCACCCTGGCGATCGCCGCCCCGGTAGCCACCTTCGCGGTCACCGCCCCGGTAGCCGCCCTGCCTGTCGCCGCCCCGGTAGCCGCCCGGACGGTCACCACCACGGAAACCACCATCACGGTCGCCACCACGGAAGCCACCCTCACGACGCTCGCCACCGCGGAAGCCGCTCTCACGGTCCCCACCGCGGAAGCCGCTCGGACGGTCGCCGCCCTCACGACGGTCACCACCACGGAAGCCACCCTCACGCGGCGGACCCGACCGGAAGCCACCCTCACGACGCTCGCCACCGCGGAAGCCGCCATCGCGATCCCCACCACGGAAACCACCCGGACGGTCACCGCCCTCACGACGCTCACCGTCGCGGTCTCCACCGCGGTAGCCGCCCTCACGACGATCGCCGCCACGGAAGCCACCATCGCGATCCCCACCACGGAAACCGCCCTCACGCGGCGGACCCGACCGGAAGCCGCCCGGACGGTCACCGCCCTCACGACGGTCACCGCCACGGAAGCCACCATCGCGATCCCCACCACGGAAACCACCCGGACGATCGCCACCCTCACGCGGCGGACCCGACCGGAAGCCACCCTCACGACGGTCACCACCGCGGAAACCGCCATCGCGATCCCCACCACGGAAACCACCCGGACGGTCACCGCCCTCACGGCGCTCGCCACCGCGGAAGCCACCATCGCGGTCCCCACCACGGAAACCACCCGGACGATCGCCACCCTCACGACGGTCCCCACCACGGAAACCACCCGGACGATCGCCACCCTCACGACGGTCCCCACCACGGAAACCACCCTCACGCGGCGGACCCGACCGGAAGCCACCCTCACGACGGTCACCACCGCGGAAACCGCCATCGCGATCCCCACCACGGAAACCACCCGGACGGTCACCGCCCTCACGACGGTCCCCACCCTCACGCGGCGGACCCGACCGGAAGCCACCATCGCGATCTCCGCCACGGAAGCCACCCTCACGACGCTCGCCACCGCGGAAGCCACCATCGCGATCCCCACCACGGAAACCACCCGGACGATCGCCGCCCTCACGACGGTCACCGCCACGGAAGCCACCATCGCGACGGTCACCGCCACGGAAACCGCCATCGCGATCCCCACCACGGAAACCACCCGGACGGTCACCGCCCTCACGACGGTCACCACCACGGAAACCGCCGGAGCGCTCGTCACCCTCACGGCGGAAGCCACCTTCGCGGCGGTCACCGCCACGGAAACCTTCGCGGTCACCACCACGGAAACCGCCCTGGCGGTCGCCGGCGTCGCGACGAGGGGCGCCACCACCACGGGAGTCGCCGTCACGCGGACCGGACCGGAAGCCGCCCTCGCGACGATCGCCACCACGGGAGTCGCCGTCACGACGGTTGCCGCCGGCGTACCCGCCGCGCTGGCCGCCCCGGTCCTCCCGGTACGGGGGCCGGTCGTCGCGGCGCGGCGCTCCCTCGCGCCCACCCGAACGGTCTTCGTAGCGACGGGGACGATCTCCGCCCTGCGGTCCTGAACTCACAGGTACATCCTTCCTCATTGCGTCACCCACGACGCTACGCAGTCGAGGGCCGACCCGGATGGGGCGGCCCTCGACTGGAAAAGTTGTCCGGCGGTGTCCTACTCTCCCACACCCTCCCGAGTGCAGTACCATCGGCGCTGGAGGGCTTAGCTTCCGGGTTCGGAATGTAACCGGGCGTTTCCCCTCCGCCATGACCGCCGTAACTCTATCGACATATCAAACAACACCACACACCGCGTGGTCTGTTGTTCGTTTATCGAGAGTTGCACAGTGGACGCGTAGCAGCTTAGTAGTCAAGTCCTCGGCCTATTAGTACCGGTCAACTGAACCCGTTACCGGGCTTACATTTCCGGCCTATCAACCCAGTCGTCTAGCTGGGGGCCTTACCCCCACAAAGTGGGGTGGGATACCTCATCTTGAAGCGAGCTTCCCGCTTAGATGCTTTCAGCGGTTATCCCTTCCGAACGTAGCTAACCAGCCGTGCCCCTGGCGGGACAACTGGCACACCAGAGGTTCGTCCGTCCCGGTCCTCTCGTACTAGGGACAGCCCTTCTCAAGTATCCTACGCGCACGGCGGATAGGGACCGAACTGTCTCACGACGTTCTAAACCCAGCTCGCGTACCGCTTTAATGGGCGAACAGCCCAACCCTTGGGACCTGCTACAGCCCCAGGATGCGACGAGCCGACATCGAGGTGCCAAACCATCCCGTCGATATGGACTCTTGGGGAAGATCAGCCTGTTATCCCCGGGGTACCTTTTATCCGTTGAGCGACACCGCTTCCACTCGCAAGTGCCGGATCACTAGTCCCGACTTTCGTCCCTGCTCGACCTGTCAGTCTCACAGTCAAGCTCCCTTGTGTACTTGCACTCAACACCTGATTGCCAACCAGGCTGAGGGAACCTTTGGGCGCCTCCGTTACCCTTTAGGAGGCAACCGCCCCAGTTAAACTACCCACCAGACACTGTCCCTGAACCGGATAACGGTCCGAAGTTAGATACCCAAATCAACCAGAGTGGTATTTCAAGATTGCCTCCACCCATACTGGCGTATGGACTTCACCGGCTCCCACCTATCCTACACAAGCTAACTCAGATACCAATGTCAAGCTATAGTAAAGGTCCCGGGGTCTTTCCGTCCTGCCGCGCGTAACGAGCATCTTTACTCGTAATGCAATTTCGCCGGGCCTGTGGTTGAGACAGTGGGGAAGTCGTTACGCCATTCGTGCAGGTCGGAACTTACCCGACAAGGAATTTCGCTACCTTAGGATGGTTATAGTTACCACCGCCGTTTACTGGCGCTTAAGTTCTCCGCTTCGCCCCGAAGAGCTAACAGGTCCCCTTAACGTTCCAGCACCGGGCAGGCGTCAGTCCATATACATCGAATTACTTCTTCGCATGGACCTGTGTTTTTAGTAAACAGTCGCTTCCCCCTGCTCTCTGCGGCCATACAACGCTCCACCCGCGCGGGGCTTCACGTCTCCGGCCCCCCTTCTCCCTAAGTTACGGGGGCAATTTGCCGAGTTCCTTAACCACAGTTCGCCCGATCGCCTCGGTATTCTCTACCTGACCACCTGTGTCGGTTTGGGGTACGGGCCGCTAAGAAC
>NZ_PJNG01000001.1:0-467500 GCF_002846525.1 Micromonospora sp. CNZ309 | reverse complement strand
CCCACTGGTCCGAGCCGCCGAACTGGAGCTGGCAGCCGTGCCGGCGGTGCAGCTCGAAGAAGTCGTTGGCCTGGAGCAGCTGGTAGCTGAACTCGGTGAAACTGATGCCGCTCTCCAGCCGCGCCCGGACCACCTCCCGGGCCAGCATCTTGTTGACCGGGAAGTGCTTGCCGACGTCGCGGAGGAACTCGACCACCGACATCTCGCCGGTCCAGTCCAGGTTGTTGACCAGTTGGGCCGCGTTCTCCCCCTCGTACGAGACGAAGGGGGCGAGCTGGTCGCGGATCCGGGCCACCCAGCCGGCGACCACCTCGGGTGGGTTGAGGGTGCGCTCGGCGCTCTCCTTCGGGTCACCGATCTGACCGGTGGCGCCACCGACGAGCAGCAGCGGGCGGTGCCCGGCGAGCTGGAGCCGACGCGCCGTGGCGACCTGCATGAGGTGGCCGACGTGCAGGCTCGGCGCGGTCGGGTCGAAGCCCACGTAGTAGGCGGCGGCACCGCCGTCGAGGAGCGTACGCAGCTCGTCGAGGCCGGTGGAGTCCTGGATCAGGCCCCGCCACCGCAGGTCATCGGTCAGGGAGTCCCGCCCGGGCGGCGGGAGGCTGCTGTCGGTCACGGTCACCGATTCTCCCCCATGACCGGGGACGCGACGTAGCGGGTTTGCCGGGCGACGCGGCGGCGTAGGCTGGCGGCGCCGTGATCGAGGAGGGAAACGCCGTGGACATGCCGGATCTGACGGGTGGCTTCGTCGCCCTGCTCGGCCTCGAACTCGACGAGGTGGGCCGCGACCGGGTGGTGATCCGTTGGCAGGTCCGCCCCGAGCTGCACCAGCCGTTCGGGATCCAGCACGGCGGCGTCTACTGCTCGGTGGCCGAGACCGCCGCCAGCATCGGCGGGGCGCTGTGGCTGGGCGAGCGGGGACGCGTCGTGGGCGTGTCGAACCAGACCGACTTCCTGCGCGCGGTGCACGACGGCGAGCTGACCGCCGTGGGCACGCCCGTGCACCGGGGGCGCAGCCAGCAGCTCTGGCAGGTGGAGATCACCGACGCCGACGCCCGGCTCGTGGCCCGGGGACAGGTCCGGTTGCAGAACCTCTATCCGGCCTGACCGTTCAGCTGCGGGCCTCGTCCAGCACGGCCTCGGTGTCGTCGTCGGGCGCCGGTTCGGCGCGCTTGCGCAGTCGTACCCCGGTGATGGCGCGCTGGTCGATGCGGGCGACCTCCAGCTCCCAACCGTCGACGACGACGCTCTCCCCCGCCACCGTGGGGATGTGGCCGAGGCAGGCGAGCACGAGGCCGGCGATGGTGGTGTAGTCGCCGCCGGGGCGGCCGGGCAGCTCGACGCCGACGTCGGCCAGGTCGTGCACGGGGAAGGTGCCGGGGAGCCACATCGTGCCGTCCGGCTCGGTGCGTACGGAACGCACGTCCCGGTCGGTCTCGTCGTAGATCTCCCCGACGATCTCCTCCAGGATGTCCTCCAGGGTGACGATCCCGTCGACCGCGCCCCGCTCGTCCACCACCAGGGCGATGTGCTGGCGTTCGGCCTTGAACTGCCGCAGCGCGTCCACCACCGGCAGGGAGTCCGGCAGCAGCATCGGCGGGCGGGCGCACTCGTCGACCGGCCGGTGCTCGGGGACGCCGACCAGGTCACGCAGGTGGATCACGCCGACCGCGTCGTCGAGGCCGCCGTGACGCACCACCGGCGCCCGGGAGTGGCCGGTGGCCGCCAGCAGCAGCCGCGCGGCCTCCGCCGTGGTCCCGCTGTCGAGCGTGAAGACCTGCAACCGGGGTACGAGCACCGCCCGCAGCTGCCGGTCGGCGATCTCCACGGCGCCGGCGATGATGGTGCGCTGCTCCTTGGTGAAGCCGTGGTTGCCGGAGACGATGTCCCGCAGCTCGTCGGGGCCGATCTCGTCGGGCTCGTGCTTGGGGTTGAGGCCGACCAGGCGTACGACCAGGTCGCTGGTGGCACCGAGCGCCCAGACGGCCGGCCGGGTCACGGAGGCGAGCAGGTCCAGCGGACGGGCCACCAGCAGCGCCCACCGCTCGGCCGCCTGCATGGCGATCCGCTTCGGGGCCAGCTCGCCGAAGACCAGGGTGACGAACGTCAACGCGAGGGTGACCACCACGATCGCGACGGTCTCGGCGGCGCCGCCGAGCGCGCTGAGCAGCGGCACCAGGGGCTTGGCCAGCGACACCGCCGCCGCGGCCGACGCCAGGAAGCCGGCGAGGGTGATGCCGATCTGGATGGTGGCCAGGAAGCGGTTCGGGTCCTTGGCGAGGCGGGCCAGCACCCGGCCGGCCCGGCTGGTGCGTTCCAACCGCTGGATCTGGCTGTCCCGCAGCGAGACCAGCGCCATCTCGCTGCCGGCGAAGACCGCGTTGAGGACGACCAGGACACCGACCAGGGCCAGTTGGGTCCAGATGCTCTGCACTCCCGGCTCTCCTCACGCGGGACCGGTGCCCGCCGGCACGACGGGCACCGCCGGCCGAAGGTCACGGCCGGCGTAGGCCAGTCTGTGCCCACCGGGCCGGCCGGCGAATCCTCCTGCGGCGCAGGATGTGATCAGGCGCGCCCGCCGACCGGCGGGGCGGGCAGGTCGAGGACGTACGAGCGGCCCTCGGGGCGGAAGCCGAGCCGGTGGTAGTACGGGGCGACCATGCCGGGCGGGGTGACGACCCGGCGGAACCCGCGATCGGTGAAGAGGCTGCTGCGCCGGTAGACGAACTCGCCCGGGGTGAAGTCCCGGAACCGCCGGGTGACGTAGTCGAGGTCGACCTGCGCCACGCCGTCCGCCGCGGCGTGCGACAGCACCACGCCGACCACCTCGTCGGCGCGCACCACCAGGAAGGCGGAGCGTTCGGCGGCGCTGCCGGGGGGCCAGCGGAAGCCGGGATTGAACCGGGCGATGTCGGCGGCGTGCACCTTCAGGGTGTGGGCCAGGAACTGGTCGTCGACCCCGACCTCCACCACCTGGTAGGTGGCCTCGTCGTGGCGGGTGGCGAGCATCGTCCGCAGGTACCAGACGTTGATCACGGCGAGTACGACGTTCAGCCCCACCATGGGCCAGACCTGCACGGCGGCGTTGTAGCCGATCAGGATCAGGCAGCCGACCAGGTTCAGGGCACGCAGGCGGAGGATGCGCGTCTGCAGCAGCGACCAGACCAGCAGCGCCGAGCCGGTCCAGCCGATCAGTTCCAGCCAGTTCACGCCGCGAGAGTAGTGGGCGCCCCGAGCCGGCGGCCCGGCGGGCGGCGGCGGGTCAGTCCGCGGGGAGCTCCAGCACCCACTCCTCGACCTCGGCGCCCCGGCCGTCGGCGTACCCCTTGTCCTCGCCGATGACGACGAAGCCGCACTTGCGCAGCACGGCGAGCGAGGCCCGGTTGTCCTTGGCGGCGCGGGCGTGCACGGGCCGCCGGGGCAGCTCGCGCAGCAGCGCGGTGAGCGCTGCCGTGGCGTAGCCCCGGCCCCAGCGGCGCGGGTCGATCCAGTAGCTGACCTCGGTGCGCTCGTCGACGGGGAAGGCGACCACGTGGCCCACGACCTCGCCGTCGACGACCGCCGTGCGGACGACGATGCGCTCGTCGGCGCGCACGCGGCGCCAGTGCGCGTCGAAGCGCTCCCGGTCGGTCGGGTCCTTCGGCCCGAAGGCCGCCATCCAGTTGGCCTCGACGTCCTGCTCGTGGCTGAAGAAGGCGGGCAGGTCGTCGTCGCGGACGGGACGCAGGCGCAGGTCGGCGGTCACCGCCCGAGGATAGGGCCCGGGTACGACACGTCCGGGACCTCCGGCCCGGTCGGTGTCCCTTCCGGCCCTGTCGTGGGTGGCTGCCGCGTTGCTACCAACGAGGAGGGACGAGGTTCCCGGCGGATGCGGAGGAGGCCGGCACCATGACCAAGTACGTCTACGACTTCATCGAGGGCGACCGGAGCAGGGCGGACCTGCTCGGCGGCAAGGGCGCCAACCTGGCCGAGATGACCCGACTGGGGCTGCCGGTGCCGCCCGGGTTCACGGTGACCACCGAGGCGTGCCGGGCGTACCTGGCCGACGCCCGGCCGCCGGTGGGGCTCTTCGACGAGGTCAACGCGCACCTGCGGGAGGTCGAGGCGCGCCTCGACCGCCGGCTCGGGGACCCGCACGACCCGCTGCTGCTGGCGGTCCGCTCCGGTGGGCGGTACTCCATGCCGGGGATGATGGAGACGATCCTGGACATCGGGCTCAACGACGCGACGGTGGCGGGGCTGGCCGCGCAGAGCGGAGACCCGCGCTTCGCGTGGGACTCCTACCGTCGGCTGATCCAGATGTTCGGCCGGACCGTGTACGGGGTGCCGGCCGAGGAGTTCGAGCGGGAGCTGACGGCGGTGCGCGCCGCGGCGGGGCCGGCCGGGCCCGACGCGGCACAGCTGCGCGCGCTGGTCGAGACGTACAAGAAGGTGTTCGCGGCGCAGGTGGGGCACGACTTCCCGCAGGCCCCGCACGAGCAGCTCTACCTGGCGATCCGCGCGGTGTTCGAGTCGTGGAACGCGGAGCGGGCGGTGCTCTACCGCCGGCAGGAGCACATCCCGGGCGACCTGGGCACAGCGGTCACCGTGATGGCGATGGTCTTCGGCAACCTGGGCCCGGACTCCGGCACCGGCGTGGCGTTCACCCGTGACCCGGCGACCGGGCAGCCCGGCGTGTACGGCGACTACCTCGCCGACGCACAGGGCGAGGACGTGGTGGCCGGCGTCCGCAACACCGTCGCGCTGCCGGAGCTGGAGCGGATCGACCCGACCAGCTACCGCCGGCTGACGGAGATCATGGCGACGCTGGAGCGGCACTACCGGGACCTCTGCGACGTCGAGTTCACCGTCGAGCGCGGCCGGCTGTGGATGCTGCAGACGCGGGTCGGCAAGCGGACCCCGGCGGCGGCGTTCGTGATCGCCGCGCAGCTCGTCGACGAAGGACTGATCACCCTGGACGAGGCGCTGCACCGGGTCACCGGTGCGCAGCTGGCCCAGCTGATGTTCCCCGCCTTCGACCTCGCCGCCGCGCCGGCACCGCTGGTCACCGGAGTGGGCGCCTCGCCGGGCGCGGCGGTGGGCACGGTGGTCTTCGACTCGGTGGCCGCCGCGGCGGCCACCGGGCCGGTGATCCTGGTTCGCCCGGAGACCAATCCGGACGACCTGCCCGGCATGATCGCCGCCCAGGGGGTGCTCACCTCCCGTGGCGGGAAGACCTCGCACGCGGCCGTGGTCGCCCGCGGCATGGGCCGGACCTGCGTCTGCGGGGCCGACGCGCTGCGGATCGACGCGGAGCGTGGCGAGTTCACCGTCGGCGACCGGGTGGTACGCGCCGGCGACCTGATCTCCATCGACGGCACCACCGGCCGGGTCTACCCCGGGCGGGTGCCGACGCGGCCCTCCCCCGTCGCCCGCTACCTGGCCGGCGAGGTGACGCCGGAGGGCGACCGCCTCGTCACCGCCGTGGACCGGCTGCTCTCGCACGCCGACGCGGTGCGCCGGCTGGGCGTACGCGCCAACGCGGACACCCCGGAGGACGCACGGCGGGCGCGCGGGCTGGGGGCCGCGGGGATCGGGCTCTGCCGCACCGAGCACATGTTCCTCGGCCCGCGCCGGGAGCTGGTGGAGCGGCTCATCCTGGCCGAGGACCCGGCCGAGCGGGACGCCGCCCTGGACGCGCTGCTGCCGTTGCAGCGGGCGGACTTCGTGGGGATCCTCGCCGCGATGGACGGGCTACCGGTCACCATCCGGCTGCTCGACCCGCCGCTGCACGAGTTCCTGCCCCCGCTGCACGAGCTCACCGCCCGGGTGGCCCGCGCCGAGGCATTGGGCGAGGACCCGGGCCACGACGCCACGCTGCTGGCCGCGGTGCGCCGGATGCACGAGACCAACCCGATGCTCGGCCTGCGCGGAGTGCGGCTCGGCCTCGTGGTGCCCGGCCTGTTCGCCATGCAGGTACGGGCCGTGGCGGAGGCGACGGCGCAGCGGGCGCGCGACGGCGGCGACCCCCGCCCGGAGATCATGGTGCCGCTGGTCGGCGACGTCCGGGAGTTGGCCGCGGTGCGCGCCGAGGCGCAGGCGGTGCTGGCCGGGGTGCCGGGTATCCCGCCGATCCCGGTCGGCACCATGATCGAGACACCGCGCGCCGCGCTGACCGCCGGCGAGATCGCCGCCGAGGCGCACTTCTTCTCCTTCGGCACCAACGACCTGACGCAGACCACCTGGGCCTTCTCCCGTGACGACGTGGAGGGCTCGTTCTTCGGCACCTACCTGGAGCGTGGGGTGTTCGGCGTCTCCCCGTTCGAGACCGTCGACGCCAAGGGGGTCGGCCGGTTGGTGCGGCTGGCCGTGGCCGAGGGGCGGGTCACCCGCCCGGAGCTGACCGTCGGCGTCTGCGGGGAACACGGAGGTGACCCCGACTCGATCGGCTTCTTCGCCGACGCCGGTCTGGACTACGTCTCCTGCTCGCCGTACCGGGTGCCGATCGCCCGGCTGGCGGCCGGGCAGGCCACCACCGGGGGCGGCGCCGTCCCCGATTCCCGCTAGGAGGTGCCCGCGATGACCGCCATCCTCAACCCCACCGGCCCCCCGTTCGCGCCGTCGGTGCGTCCGGCCGATCCACCTGCCCACAGCGCCACGCCTGTGCCCGGGCGGCCACCGGTGCCCCCCGTGCCGGTGGGACCGGTGTTGGAGCTGCCGGGCACGCCCACGGCCGCGCTGGTGCCGGTGACCCACCACGGTCGTCCGGTCGGCGCGTTCGTCCTGCATGGCGGCCGGGTCCGCTACCGTCCCGTGTTCGACCCCGACCGTCTGCTCGGCGCGACCGTCGGCGTGCTCGCCGTCGGTCTGGCCGCCGCCGCGGTGGCGGCGCGGGGCCGGCGCCGGCCGCCGGCGATCGGCGCGCTCACCATGGGACCGGGCGGCTGGGTCAGCCTCAAGGGCCTGCCCGCCCCGACGCCACGCGCCCCCCGTCCGTGGTGGGCCCGCGTCCTGCGTGCCCGCCGGCTGGTGATCGAACGCTGAGCCCGGCGGACGACCTGCCGACAGGGGTCGGAGGTCCCGGGCCGGGACGGTCCTGAGCCTCTGCCCGGCCCCGGCCCCGGCCGGCACGATGGTGGGTGGAAGCGAGACAAGAGCTGGGAGGCCCCCGATGCGAGCCACGGTCGTCACCGCGTTCGATCGTCCGCTGGAGATCTTCGACGTGCCGGTGCCGGAGCCCGGCCCCGGCCAGGTGCTGGTCCGGATCGAGGCCAGCGGGCTGTGCCACACCGACATCCACGCCGCCCGCGGCGACTGGCCGGTCAAGCCGAACCCGCCCTTCGTCCCCGGCCACGAGGGGGTCGGCATCGTCGAGCGGGTCGGCCCCGACGTCACCGAGCACGCCGTCGGCGACCGGGTCGCGCTGCCCTGGCTCGGCTGGGCCTGCGGAACCTGCGAGTACTGCGTCAGCGGCTGGGAGACGTTGTGCGAGTCGCAGCGCAACACCGGCTACGCGATCGACGGCGCGCACGCCGAGTACGCCCTCGCGTCGGCCCGCTACGCCGTCCGCGTGCCGGCCGGCGTCGACCCGGTGGAGGCGGCCCCGCTGACCTGCGCGGGCGTGACCACGTACAAGGCCGTCCGGGTGGCCGGGGTGCGGCCCGGCGAGCGGGTGGCGATCTTCGGCATCGGCGGGCTCGGGCACCTCGCGCAGCAGTACGCCCAGCTGCACGGCGCCGAGACCGTGGCCGTGGACGTCACCGGGGAGAAGCTGGACCTGGCCACCTCCCTCGGCGCGACGCACACGGTCGACGCGTCCCGGGTCGACCCGGTCGAGGCGATCACCGCCCTCGGCGGCGTCGACGTGGCGGTCGTGCTGGCCGCCAGCCCGACCGTGATCGCGCAGGCGCACGCCTGCCTGCGTCGCGGCGGCCGGCTGGTGCTGGTCTCGCTGCCGAAGGACAACACGATGAGCCTGCCGGTCTTCGAGACCGTCCTCAAGGGGATCACCGTGATCGGCTCGATCGTCGGCACCCGCGCCGACCTGGCGGAGGTGTTCCGCCTGCACTCGGCCGGCCGCACCCGGGTCGTCCACGAGGTGCGCAAGCTCGACGAGATCAACGAGGCGATGGAGGACGTGCTCGCCGGGCGGGTCGCCGCCCGGCTGGTGCTCCAGCCCTGACCCGCCCGCCCGGCCGCCGTGACCACGGCGGCCGGGCCCCACCCACCGGCGCTCGGAAGGGACCGATCATGGCCGCGAATCAGCACCTCGACCCGTGGCGGGGCTTCGCCGCCGGCACCTGGCGGGAGTCCGTCGACGTGGCGGACTTCATCCGGCGCCACCACGAGCCGTACGCCGGGGACGGGTCGTTCCTCGCCGGACCGACCGACCGGACCCTGGCGGTCTGGGGGGCGTTGCAGGAGCTCTTCGTCGCCGAGCGCCGCCGGGGCGTGCTCGACGTGGACGCCGCCACCCCGTCGACGATCACGTCGCACGGTCCCGGGTACATCGACCGGGAGAGGGAGCTGATCGTCGGCCTCCAGACCGACGCGCCGCTGCGGCGGGCGATCATGCCCGCCGGCGGGCTCCGGATGGTCGAGGCCGCCCTCGAGGCGTACGGCTTCACGCCGGACCCCGTCGTGCACCGGATCTTCACCACGTACCGCAAGACCCACAACGACGCGGTCTTCGACGCGTACCCGGCCGACGTGCTGGCGGCCCGCCGCTCGCACGTCATCACCGGGCTGCCGGACGCGTACGGTCGCGGGCGGATCATCGGCGACTACCGGCGGGTGGCCCTGTACGGGGTGGACCGGCTCGTCGCCGAGCGCCGGGCGCTGAAGGCGGCGCTGGACGCGCGGCCGTCGACCGACGACGTGATCCGGGAGCGGGAGGAGCTGGCCGAGCAGGCCCGGGCCCTCGGCGAGCTGAAGGAGATGGCCGCCGGCTACGGCTTCGACGTCTCCGTGCCCGCCGCCACCGCCCGGCAGGCCGTGCAGTGGTTGTACTTCGCGTACCTGGCGGCCACGAAGGAGCAGAACGGGGCCGCGATGTCGCTGGGGCGCACTGCGACCTTCCTCGACGTCTACCTGCGGCGGGACCTGGCCGAGGGCCGGCTGACGGAGACGACCGCCCAGGAGCTGGTCGACGACTTCGTGATCAAGCTGCGGATCATCCGGTTCCTGCGCACCCCCGAGTACGACCAGCTCTTCTCCGGCGACCCGACGTGGGTGACCGAGTCGCTGGGCGGGATGGGCGCCGACGGCCGGCCGCTGGTGACCCGGACCAGCTTCCGCTACCTGCAGACCCTCTACAACCTGGGCCCGGCGCCGGAGCCGAACCTGACCGTGCTCTGGTCGCCGCGGCTGCCGGAGGGATTCAAGCGGTTCTGCGCGCAGGTGTCGCTGGACACCAGCGCCATCCAGTACGAGAACGACGACCTGATCCGCCCGGCGTACGACGACGACACCGCGATCGCCTGCTGCGTGTCGGCGATGCGGGTGGGCCGCGACATGCAGTTCTTCGGCGCCCGGGCCAACCTCGCCAAGGCGCTGCTCTACGCGATCAACGGCGGCCGCGACGAGCTGACCGGCGAGCAGGTGGCGCCGGCCGCGCCGCCGGTCGGCGGGGAGGTCCTCGACCACGCCGAGGTGCTGGCCGCGTACGACCGGACGCTGGACTGGCTGGCCGAGACGTACGTGGACGCGCTGAACGTCATCCACCACATGCACGACCGGTACGCGTACGAGCGGCTGGAGATGGCCCTGCACGACCACCCGGTGCGCCGGTTCATGGCCACCGGCATCGCCGGCCTGTCGGTCGCGGTGGACAGCCTCGCGGCGATCCGGTACGGCCGGGTGAAGGTGCTGCGCGACGCCACCGGCCTGGCCGTCGACTACGTCGTCGAGGGCGATCCTCCCACCTTCGGCAACAACGACGACCGGGCCGACGAGATCGCCGTGTGGCTCGTGGAGACGTTCGCGGAGAAGCTGCGCCGCCAGCGCACCTACCGCGACGCCGAGCTGACGCTGTCGGTGCTGACCATCACCTCCAACGTGGTGTACGGCCGGCACACCGGTGGCACCCCCGACGGGCGGCGTGCCGGCGAGCCGTTCGCCCCCGGCGCGAACCCGATGAACGGGCGGGACACGCACGGCCTCGTCGCGGCGGCGCTGTCGGTGGCGAAGCTGCCGTACGACGCCGCCCGCGACGGCATCTCGCTGACCGGCACGGTCACCCCGGACGGGCTGGGCCACACCCGCGAGGAGCGGATCACCAACCTGGCGGGGGTGCTCGACGGGTACGCCGACGCGGGCGGGTTCCACCTCAACGTCAACGTGCTCGACCGGGCGACGCTGCTCGACGCGATGGCCCACCCCGAGCGGTACCCGCAGCTGACCGTGCGGGTGTCCGGGTACGCGGTCAACTTCGTGCGGCTCACCCCCGAGCAGCAGCGCGACGTGGTGTCCCGCACGTTCCACGGCGCGCTGTGAGCACCGCCGAGCGGGAGCTGACCGGGGCCGTGCACTCCTTCGACCTGTCGATCGGGGTGGACGGCCCCGGCATCCGGTTCGTGGCGTTCCTCGCCGGGTGCCCGCTGCGCTGCCGCTACTGCCACAGCCCGGACACCTGGTACCGGCGCAGCGGCCAGCGCCGGAGCGTCGACGAGTTGGTCGCCGAGATCGAGCGGTACCGGCGGTTCATCACGGTCGCCGGCGGCGGGGTGACGCTCAGCGGCGGGGAGCCGTTGCAGCAGCCCCGGTTCACCGGGGAGGTGCTGCGCCGCTGCCACGAGCTGGGCCTGCACACGGCCCTGGACACGTCCGGCTTCCTGGGCGAGCGCGCCGACGACGCCCTGCTCGACGCCACCGACCTGGTGCTGCTGGACGTCAAGTCGTGGGACCCGGCGACGTACCGGGCCGTGACCGGCACGGGCGAGGTCGCGCCGACGCTGCGGTTCGGCCGCCGGCTGGCGGACCGCGGCACCCCGGTCTGGATCCGCTTCGTGCTGGTGCCGGGGCTCACCGACGCCGTGCCCAACGTCGCCGGGGTGGCGGACTTCGCGGCCTCGCTCGCCACGGTCGAGCGGGTGGAGGTGCTGCCGTTCCACCGCCTCGGCGCGCACAAGTACGCGGAGCTGGGGCTGCGGTTCCCCCTCGCCGACACCGAGCCGCCCACGCCGGAGCTGCTGGAGCGGGTCCGTGGGCAGTTCGCGGCGCGCGGCCTGACGGTCTGCTGAGGCGGGGCGCGCGGCCCGACGGTGCGCCGGGCGACGGGAGCGCGGGCGGCGGACGGGCCTGCGGTTCAGGCGGCGGGCGGGGCGTCCACGGGGTAGCCGTACAGGTCGAGCAGCCGGCCCCGGGCCGCGTGCAGCCGGTCGACCACCACGCTCATGAAGCGGGTGGTGAGCTGTCGGCCGAGCGCGTCGTCGGACTCCATCAGGCGGCGCACCCCCTCGGCGGTGAACTCCACCGCCGTGCTGCGCTGGGCGGCCACCGCCCCGAACTGCCAGCGGTACGGCGGGAACAGCCACGACCAGCCCAGCACCCCACCCGGGCCGATGGTCTCGATCTCCACGTCGCCCCGGCCGGGCACCGCGAAGTCGAGCGCCACCCGACCATCGCGGACCAGCCAGAAGCGTTCGGCGGGCCGGTCGGCCCGGAACAGCCGGTAGCCGGGGTGCCAGACCACCGGCCGGGCGTGGCCGGCGAGCCGGGGCAGCCACGGCTCGGGCAGCCCGGCGAGGAACGGGTGCGCGCGCAACACGTCCAGGGTGGTCATGCGGTGCCCCTTTCGTCGGGCGGGGCCGGCGGTCACCGGTGCCCGCGACGGGTCGTTCCGGCTCCCCATTGGACCGCGCGGCGGGTACGGGCGGCAGGGCCGTTGGTCCCGGGTCGCGCGGGCGCAACTCCCCTGGCGGGTGCCGCGCGAGGGGGCGAGGGTGGAATCGGCAGGGTGCGCCGCGACGGCGCCACGGCAGGGCGGAGGACGACGTGGGACAGTCCGGACGGCGGCGAATCGGGGGGCGTACCGGTGCCCGCTGACACCTCGACCAGGCCGGCGGCCGGGCTCAGCGCGGCGGAGGCCGCCGCGCGGCTGCGCGCGGACGGGCCGAACGCTGCGGTCGCGCCGGCCCGCCGGCACCTGGGCGGCCGGGTACTGCACCAGCTCACCGATCCGCTGGTGGCGTTGCTGCTGGCCGCCGCCGTGGTCACCGCCGTGCTGCGCGACTACCCGGACACCGCGGTGATCGTGCTGGTGGTGCTGGTGAACACCGCCATCGGGGTGGTGCAGGAGGTCCGCGCGGACCGGGCGATCGCCGCGTTGGACCAGCTCGCCGCGCCCACGGCCAGGGTCGTACGGGACGGCCGCGACGTCGTCCTGCCCGCCGCCGACCTCGTCCGTGGCGACCTGGTACGCGTCGAGGCCGGCGACGTGGTCCCCGCCGACGTGCTGCTCGCCGAGGCGGCCCGGCTGAGCATCGACGAGTCGGCGCTGACCGGCGAGTCGGTGCCGGTGGCGCGCGGCGCGGGCGAGGAGGCCAGCGCGGGGACGGTGGTCACCACCGGGCGGGCCACCGGCACGGTGGTACGCACGGGCGCCGCCAGCGCGCTCGGCCGGATCAGCGCCCTGGTCGCGTCCACCCGGCCCGCCGCCACCCCGCTGCAGCGCCGCCTCGCGGGACTCGGCCGGATGCTCGGCTTCGCCGCGGTGGTGCTCTCGGGACTGGTCTTCGTCATCGGCGTCGTCGGCGGGCGGCCGGTGGTCGACATGGCGGTCACCGCGGTGAGCCTGGTGGTCGCGGCCGTGCCGGAGTCGCTGCCGGCGGTCGTCACCCTCGCCCTGGCCCTCGGCGCGCGCCGGATGGCCGGGGCGCGGGCCATCCCCCGCCGGCTGCACGCGGTCGAGACGCTCGGCTCCGTCACCGTCATCGCCTCGGACAAGACCGGCACGCTGACCGAGGGCCGGATGGCGGTACAGCACGCGGTCACCGGCGACGGTTCCCGCTACGGCGTCACCGGCAGCGGCTACGCGCCGCACGGCGCGGTGCACCAGCGGGGCGCGCCGGTGACCGTACCGGACGACCTGCGCCGCCTGGCGCGGGCCGGGCTGCTCTGCAACGACGCGACCCTGGCACCGCCCACCGACGAGCGGCCGGAGTGGACGGCCGTCGGGGACCCGCTGGAGGCGGCGTTGGTCGCCTTCGCCGCCCGGTGCGGGCTCGACCCGGAGCGCACCCGGTCGGCGTGGCCGCGCGTCGCCGAGCACCCCTTCGACCAGGAGCTGCGCCGGATGACCACCGTGCACCGCTCCTGCGACCAGCGGTACCTGGTGGTGTGCAAGGGTGCCCCGGAGAACGTGCTGGCCGCGCCGCTGGTCGACGCCTCCGCCGAGGAGATCGCCGAGCTGACCGCCGCCGCGCACCGGCTGGCCGCCGAGGGGCTGCGGGTGCTGGCGGTCGCGTCCGCCGTGGTGGACGCCCCGCCGGCCGACCCCGCCCGGCCGGTCGGGCTGCGGCCCGTGGGGCTGGTCGCCGTCGGCGATCCGCTGCGCACGGGCGCGGCCGACATCGCGGGCAGCTTCGACGACGCCGGGGTCCGGCTGGTGCTGATCACCGGCGACCACCCCGCCACCGCCGCGGCGATCGGCGGCCAGCTCGGGCTCTGGCGCGAGGGCGACCCGGTCGTACGCGGGGACGACGGCGACCCGGCGCGGGCGCACCCGCAGGCACGGGTGTTCGCGCGGACCCAGCCGGAACAGAAGCTCGACATCATCGCCGGCCTCCAGTCGCGGGGGCACGTGGTGGCGATGACCGGCGACGGGGTGAACGACGCTCCGGCGCTGCGCCGGGCCGACATCGGGGTGGCGATGGGCGGCGGCACGGAGGTCGCCCGGCAGGCCGCCGACCTGGTGCTCGTCGACGACGACCTGTCCACCGTCGCCGCGGCGATCGGCGAGGGCCGCCGCATCTACGACAACATCCGCCGGTTCCTGCGCTACGCGCTCTCCGGCGGGGTCGCCGAGATCGCGGTGATGCTGCTCGGTCCGCTGTTCGGGCTGGCCGTGCCGCTGCTGCCGGCGCAGATCCTCTGGGTGAACCTGCTCACCCACGGCGTGCCGGGCGTGGCGCTGGGCGCGGAGCCGGCGGAGCCGGGCACGCTGCGTCGGGCGCCGCGCTCCCCGTCCGAGTCGGTGCTCGGTGCCGGCCTGGGTCGCGACGTGCTGGTCACCGGCGCGCTGATCGCCGCCGTGGTGCTCGGCGCCGGGGTGCTCGCCGCGCACTGGGACCGGCCCTGGCAGTCGGTGGTCTTCGTGGTGCTCGGCCTGGCCCAGCTCGGGGTGGCGCTCGCGGTACGCGCGCCGCGCCCGCGCGGCGCCCGGCACGGCAACTGGGCGCTACCGGTCGCGGTGGCGGTCTCCGCGCTGCTCCAGGTCGCCGGGGTGCTGCTGCCTCCGCTGCGGGAGCTGCTCGGCACCGAGCCGCTCGGCGCGGCGGAGCTGCTGGCCTGCGCCGCCGTCAGTGTGCTGCCCGGACTGGTGCTGCGGCTGGCCCGCCGGCCGGCCGGCGGCACCCCGACGGGCGCCGTCGGGACGGATCCGGCCGGGATGGACGTCGCCGCGACGGGCGCGGGGACGGACGCCGTCGACGCCCGTTGGCCTGCGATCCGGGACCAAGGTCCCACCGGTCGGGACGCCCGGCCCTGACCGGTAGCGTTCGGAGGGAGCAGGCTGGAGTTGGACAGAAGGAGGAGTCGATGACCATCAAGACCGGTGCCCCCGTCGTGGTGGGTGTGGACGGTTCGGCCGCCGCCCTGGACGCGGTCCGGGTGGCGGCGCGGGAGGCGGCCGACCGGCAGCGTCCGCTGCGGGTCGTACACGCCTTCATCTGGCCCCTGACGCGCGCCCCGCTCGGCGCCGCGGAGGGCGCGCCGGCCGGCGCCGGCCTGCGCAACCAGGCCGAGCGGTTCGTCGCCGAGGCCATCGCCGAGGCCAACAAGACCGCCCCGGACGTGCCGGTGACCGGCGTGGTGGTCGACGGCGCGGCGACTCCCGTCCTGCTCGGCGAGTCCCAGGACGCCGCCCTGCTGGTGCTGGGCCACCGGGGCCTAGGCGGTTTCGCCGGGCTGCTGCTCGGCTCCGTCACCGTGCAGGCCGCCGCCCACGCGAAGGTCCCCGTCCTGGTGGTACGCGGCGAGCAGCGTGCCGACGGCCCGGTCGTGGTGGGCGTCGACGGCTCCGAGTGCTCCCTCGAGGCCGTCGCGTTCGCCTTCGAGGAGGCGAGCCGTCGGGGCGCCCCGCTGGTCGCGGTGCAGGCCTGGCTCTACCCGACGCCGGTCGGCCCGGGCGACATCCTGCCCCTGGTCTACGACCTGGACGCCCTCGCCGCGGACGAGGAGCGCGCCCTCGCGGAGTCCCTCGCCGGCTTCGCCGAGCGCTACCCCGACGTGCCGGCGCAGCACCGGCTGGTCCGCGGCTCCCCCGGCGGCGTACTGGTCGAGGAGTCGAAGAAGGCCCAACTGGTGGTCGTGGGCGCGCGCGGGCGGGGCGCGTTGGGCGGGCTGCTGCTCGGCTCGGTCAGCCACGCGGTCCTGCACCACGCGCACTGCCCGCTGGTGATCGTGCGGCACCCCAAGCAGGCCGACGCGTCCTGACCCGGTCACCGCACCACGACGCCGTCGCGTCGGCCGCTCCCCCGGCCGGCGCGACGGCGTCGGCGCAAATGCCGGCGCCCCGGCGGTGCCGCGTCGACAATGACCTGATCGACCTCTGGGAGGGCTGATGAACCGACCCGTGGTGGCGGGTGTGGACGGATCCCCGGCGAGCCTGCTGGCGGCGGAGCACGCCGCGCGGGCCGCCGTGCTGCGGTCGCGCCCCCTGCACCTGGTACACGGCTACCTGCACCCGCTCGGCTACGGGGTGCCGCTCAACCCGTACGACGTGGGGTTGCCGGCGCCGACCGAGGAGGCGCAGAAGATGTTGGATCGCACGGCCGTCGACCTCGAGGGGCGTTGTCCGGGGCTGACCGTCGAGGTGCGCCAGGTGGCGGGCGGGCCGGGGGCGACGCTGGTCGAGGAGTCCCGACGGGCCGAGCTGGTGGTGGTGGGCAGCCGGGGGCTGGGCGGCTTCGCCGGGCTGCTGCTCGGCTCGGTCGGCACGCAGGTGGCCGCGCACGCGCACTGCCCGGTGCTGGTGGTGCGTCCCGCCGAGGAGCCGATCCCCGTCGCCGGGCCGGTGCTGGTCGGGGTGGACGGGTCGGAGTCCGCCGAGCTGGCGGTGGGGTACGCGGCCGACGAGGCGACCCGCCGCGGCGACGGGCTGGTGCTGGTGCACGTCCAGCCGCCCGACGGGGACGGCCCGGCGGACGGGGCGACCCGGACGCCGGACGCGGAGTCCGCCGAGCTGCTGGCCACCGCCGAGGCGGCCGTGCGGGGCAGCCACCCGGGGCTGGCCGTCGAGGCGCGGGTGCTCCGGGCGCCGAAGGCCGAGCAGGCGCTCGTCGAGGCCAGCGCGGACGCGGCGCTGGTGGTGGTCGGCTCCCGGGGCCGGGGCGGCTTCGCCGGGCTGCTGCTCGGCTCGGTCAGCCAGGCCCTCGTGCAGCACTCGCACTGCCCGGTGCTGGTGGCCCGCCCGTACGGTCACGCCCGCTGACGTGCCCCGGCCCGCCGGCCCCGGGTGGGGTCGGCGGGCCGGCGGGCCTCAGCGGTCCCGGCCGCCGAGCAGCTCGTCGAAGCTGGTGGTGAGCGCGAACGGGTCGGCGGGGCCGGTGGACGCCGGCCGTTGGTGGATCTGCTCGGCCAGCTCGTTGCCGGCGCGGACGATCCGCGCCCGCAGCGCGCCGTCGGCGACCCCGGCGGACCAGTCCTCCGGGGCGGCGAAGACGGCGGTGGGCACCACGACCGAGCGCAGGTGGGCGAACATCGGCCGGACGGCGTGCTCCAGCGCCAGCGAGTGCCGGGCCGTTCCGCCGGTGGCCCCGGCCAGCACCGGCCGGTCCGCCAGCGCGCCGGGCCCGACCAGGTCGAAGAACGACTTGAACAGCCCGTTGTACGAGGCGTGGAAGATCGGCGTGACGGCGATCAGCCCGTCCGCGCCGGTGACCGTGTCGAGCACCTGGCGCAGTGCGGGCGACGGGAAGCCGGTCAGCAGGTGGTTGACGACGTCGTGGGCGTGCTCGCGCAGCTCCACGGGGCGTACGTCGACGTCGTCGCCGCGCCGGGCCAGCTCGTCGCGGGTGGCCGCGGCGAGCTGGTCGGCGAGCAGCCGGGTCGACGAGGGCTGCCCCAGCCCGGCCGACACCACGGCGAGGGTACGGCGGCTCATCGGCCGGCCTCCGCCCCGGCCCGCTCGGCGTCCCGCAGCGAGGCGTGGGTGGGCGCGGCCGGCACGTGCGCCGGGCGCAGCGACTCGAACTCCTTGCGCAGCACGGGCACGACCTCCTCGCCGAGCAGGTCGAGCTGCTCCAGCACGGTCTTCAGCGGCAGGCCGGCGTGGTCCATGAGGAACAGCTGACGCTGGTAGTCGCCGACGTAGTCACGGAAGCCCAGCGTGCGGTCGATGACCTGCTGCGGGCTGCCCACGGTCAGCGGCGTCTGGGCGGTGAACTCCTCCAGCGACGGGCCGTGGCCGTAGACGGGCGCGTTGTCGAAGTACGGCCGGAACTCCCGCACCGCGTCCTGCGAGTTGCGCCGCATGAACACCTGCCCACCGAGGCCCACGATGGCCTGGTCGGCGGAGCCGTGGCCGTAGTGGGCGTAGCGCTGCCGGTAGAGCCCGACCATCCGCTGGGTGTGCTCCTTCGGCCAGAAGATGTGGTTGGCGAAGAAGCCGTCGCCGTAGTAGGCGGCCTGCTCGGCGATCTCGGGGCTGCGGATCGAGCCGTGCCAGACGAACGGCGGCACGCCGTCGAGCGGGCGCGGCGTCGACGTGAACGACTGCAACGGGGTGCGGAAGCGGCCCTTCCAGTCGACGACGTCCTCGCGCCAGAGCCGGTGCAGCAGGTCGTAGTTCTCGATGGCGAGGGGGATGCCGTTGCGGATGTCCTGGCCGAACCACGGGTAGACGGGCCCGGTGTTGCCGCGCCCCATCATCAGGTCCACCCGGCCGTCTGCGAGGTGCTGGAGCATCGCGTAGTCCTCGGCGATCTTCACCGGGTCGTTGGTGGTGATCAGCGTGGTGGAGGTGGAGAGCAGCAGGCGCTCGGTGCGGGCGGCGATGAAGCCCAGCATGGTGGTGGGCGACGACGGCACGAACGGCGGGTTGTGGTGCTCGCCGGTGGCGAAGACGTCGAGGCCGACCTCCTCGGCCTTGAGCGCGATGGTGACCATCGCCTTGATCCGCTCATGCTCGGTCGGCTCGCGACCGGTGGTCGGGTCGACCGTGACGTCGCCGACGGTGAAGACTCCGAACTGCATGACCAGCTCCTCGTGTCGTCCCTGGCCGGGGCCGTACGGCTCCCGGACGCACGGCACAACATATTTGACGAGTCAACTATTCCGCCGCCGGAGGCGCCGCCGGTGGCCGCCGTCACGCGTTCGCGTGGATCGCGCGGCAGGCGCCCGGGCAGGTCAGCGGCTGCGCGGCACGTGCCGGCGGTAGGCGCTCACGGTGGCATCGCCGGCGATCCAGAACCGCCACGGCACGTCGTGCGCGCCGGTCACGCCCACCCGGGGCCCGGCCGCGATCGCCTCCGCGGGCACCGGCACGTCGGCCGGGCGCAGGCGGACGGGGCCGTCGCCGAGCAGCCAGCGGCCGTAGGCGCCCTTGTCGATGCCCAGGGCCGCGCAGAGCCGGGCGGGCCCGCGCGCCAGGTCGACGTCCCGGCGTACGGCGGGGCGTCGGGCGCGGGCCGCCTCGACGCCGTCGACCACCTCGCCGGCGCGCAGCAGCACCGCCGAGGCCTCCCCGTCGAGCCCGGTGACGACGTTCATGCACCAGTGCATGCCGTAGGTGAAGTAGACGTAGGCGTGCCCCGCCGGCCCGAACATGACGGCGTTGCGCGGGGTGCGGCCCCGGTGCGCGTGCGAGGCCGGGTCCCCGGCCGTCCCGGCGTACGCCTCGACCTCGGTGATCCGGACGGTGACGCCGCCGGCGGTGAGTCGGCAGCCCAGCAGGCCGCGCGCCGCCGGCACCACGTCCCCGGCGAGCAGGTCGGCCAGCCCCGCGAGGTCGGCGGGGCGACGGTCGGAGTACGCCACCACGGCAACGACCCTATCTGCCGGCGGCGGTCGACGCCGACCGCTTATCAACATTTCGTTGACAACGGTTCGTTTGCATGCTGGAGTGTGGGCATGACCGACTCCTTCACCGGTCCCGACCCGAGCCGGGCCAGGGCCCACCGCACCTACGAGGCGCTGCACCGCATCAGCGAGCGGCACGCCGGCACCGAGGCTCAACGCCGCCGGCACACCAACCCCTACCTGCCGGACACCTGGGAGGCGGTCGCGCTGGTCACCGCCCTGGCCGCCGGCGGGGCCGAGGTCGAGCCCGGCGAGGAGCCGGTCGACGACGCGGACCTCGTCGCGGCGCTCACCCTCGTGCCGCACCTGCGTGCCGAGGTCGACACGATGGAGGCGGGGCTGCTGACGCTGGCCCGCAGCCGCGGGCTGACCTGGCAGCAGATCGCGTACGGGCTCGGGCTGGGCAGCGCGCAGGCCGCCAAACAGCGCTACGAACGACTCTCCGCCCGCACCGCCACCACCGACTGACCCCGCCGATGGGCGAGACTGGGCCCGACAGCGGTGTCGAGGAGGACGCGATGACGCGCGAGGAGATGCTGGCGTACTGCCTGGGCAAGCCGGGCGCCCGGCTGGACCAGCCGTGGGAGGGCGACGAGGTGGTGAAGGTCGGCAGCCGGATCTTCGCCTTCCTGGGCTCCTCCGGGGCCGACGACCCGACGGTCGGGGTCAAGTGCGGGCCGAGCCGGGAGGTGGCCGACGAGTGGCTGCACCGGCACCCGGGCGACGCGCGGCCGTCGCCGTACATCGGGCGCTCCGGCTGGAACACGCTGCGCCTGGCCGGCGGGATCGACGACGAGGAGCTGATCGAGGCGGTCGACGCCTCGTACGACGCGGTGGTGGCGAAGCTGCCGAAGCGCGAACGCCCGGCGGGCTGAACCCCGCGCGGCACCGGGTGGCGCCGCGCGGGGTCGGCGACTCAGCGGGGCACGACCCGCTCGACGGCCCACTCCCGCCAGCCGACGAGCTGGTCGGCGGCGGCGGCGAGCTGGTCGGCGACCGGCCCGGGGCCGGTCGAGCCGGGCGTGATCCGGGCGGCGAGCGCCGAGCGGACCGAGAGCACGTCGCGCACCGACGGGTCGAGGTGCTCGCTGACCGCCGCGAGGTCGTCGTCGCTGACCTCGTCGAGGGCGCAGTCCCGGGCCACGCAGAGCGCCACCAGCTTGCCGGTGATCTCATGCGCGTCGCGGAACGGCACGTTGCGGCGGACCAGCCAGTCGGCCACCTCGGTGGCGAGGGAGAAGCCCACCGGCGCGGCCGCGACGAGGCGGTCGGCGCGTACGGTCATCGTGGAGATCATCCCGGCGAGCGCGGGCAGCAGCAGCTCCAGGGTGTCGACCGCGTCGAAGGCCGGCTCCTTGTCCTCCTGCATGTCCCGGTCGTAGGTCATCGGCAGGCCCTTGAGCATGGTCAGCACGCTCATCAGCCCGCCGACGAGCCGACCGGACTTGCCTCGCGCCAGCTCGGCGATGTCCGCGTTCTTCTTCTGCGGCATGATCGACGAGCCGGTGGCGAACGCGTCGTCCAGCTCGACCCAGCCGAACTCCTGCGACGTCCAGAGCACCACCTCCTCGCCGAGGCGGGACAGGTGCACCCCGATCATCGCGGTGGCGAACAGGAACTCGGCGACGAAGTCCCGGTCGGCCACGGCGTCCATCGAGTTGGCGAAGGACGTGCGGAAGCCCAGTTCCTTGGAGACGGCCACCGGGTCCAGCGGCAGGCCGGAGCCGGCGAGCGCGCCCGCGCCGAGCGGGCTGACCGCCGTGCGGTGGTCCCAGTCACGCAGCCGCTCCAGGTCACGCAGCAGCGGCTGCACGTGCGCCAGCAGCCAGTGCCCGAAGGTGACCGGCTGGGCGTGCTGGAGATGCGTCATGCCGGGCGCGGCCGTCTCCACGTGCCGCTCGGCCTGCTCCACCAGGGCGTCGGCCAGCTCGACCAGCCGGCCGGCCACGCCCCGGGCGTGGTCGCGCAGGTAGAGCCGCAGGTCGGTGGCGACCTGGTCGTTGCGGGAGCGGCCGGCGCGCAGCTTGCCGCCGAGGCTGCCGAGCCGCTCCAGCAGCCCGCGCTCCAGGGCGGTGTGCACGTCCTCGTCGTCGACCGTGGGGCGGAACTGCCCCGAGGCGCAGGCCGCCTCCAGGTCGTCCAGGGCGGCGAGGATGCGGCCCAGCTCCTCCGGGTCGAGCAGGCCGGCCCCCGCGAGCACGCGGGCGTGCGCGCGGGACGCCGCGATGTCGTACGGGGCCAGCCGCCAGTCGAACTGCACGCTCACCGACAGGCGGGCCAGTGCCTCGGCGGGGCCGCCGGCGAACCGGCCACCCCACAGGCTCGTGCGGTTGGTCGCGGCGCTGTTCTCGGTCAGGCTCTTGTCGTCCACGCCGCCCATTGTGGTGCCCATGCTCAGCAGCCTCCCAGCCGGGCGTCCCGCGCGGCGGCCAGCTTGCTCGGCAGGCCCCAGAGCTGCACGAAGCCCTTGGCCAGGGACTGGTCGAAGGTGTCGCCGGTGTCGTAGGTGGCCATGCCGAAGTCGTACAGGCTGGCCTCCGAGCGGCGCCCGGAGACGGTGGCCCGACCGCCGTGCAGGACCAGCCGTACCTCGCCGGTGACGTGGCGCTGCGCGTCGTCGATGAACGCGTCCAGGGAGCGCTTCAGCGGGGAGAACCACAGGCCGTCGTAGACCAACTCGCCCCAGCGCTGGTCGACGCCGCGCTTGAACCGGGCCAGGTCCCGCTCCACGGTCACCGCCTCCAGCTCCTGGTGGGCGGTGATCAGCGCGACCGCGCCGGGCGCCTCGTACACCTCGCGGCTCTTGATGCCCACGAGGCGGTCCTCGACCATGTCGAGCCGGCCGACGCCCTGGGCGCCCGCGCGCCGGTTGAGTTCCAGGATCGCCTGGTACGGGGTGACGGTCTCACCGTCGATCGCCACCGGGACGCCGGCGTCGAAGGTGATCACGACCTCGTCGGGGTCGCGCTCCTGCGCCGGGTCACAGGTGTACGCGTACAGCTCCTCGACGGGTGCGTTCCAGATGTCCTCCAGGAAGCCCGTCTCGACGGCGCGGCCCCACAGGTTCTGGTCGACGGAGTACGGCGACCTCGCCGACACGTCGATCGGCAGCCCCTTCTCCTCGGCGAAGGCGATCGCCTTGTCCCGGGTCCACGCGAAGTCCCGGGCCGGCGCGACGATTCTCAGGTCGGGCGCGAGCGCGCCGAGGCCGACCTCGAAGCGGACCTGGTCGTTGCCCTTGCCGGTGCAGCCGTGCGACACGATGGTGCCGCCGTGCCTGCGGGCCGCGGCCACCAGGTGCTTGACGATCAGCGGCCGGGACAGCGCGGAGACCAGCGGGTAGCGGTCCATGTAGAGCGCGTTCGCGCGGATGGCCGGCAGGCAGTACCCGGCGGCGAACTCGTCGCGCGCGTCGATGACCTCGGACTCCACGGCGCCGCAGTCCAGCGCGCGCCGCCGGATGGCGTCGAGGTCCTCGCCGCCCTGCCCGACGTCGACCGCCACCGCGATCACCTCGGCGCCGGTCCGGTCGGCCAGGTAGGGGATGGCGACGGAGGTGTCCAGTCCTCCCGAATAGGCGAGTACGACCCGCTCGGTCATGGTGTGGCGTTCCCTTCCACGTTCTCCTCCCGGCGGGCCCACCCGGTGAGCTTGTCGCCGAGCGCGGCGCCGCCGACGGCCTCGCGGGCCACGACGAGGATGGTGTCGTCGCCGGCGATGGTGCCGACGATCTCAGGCAGGCCCGCCCGGTCCAACGCGCTGGCCAGGTAGTGGGCTGCGCCCGGCGGGGTACGCAGCACGGCGATGTTGCCGCTGGCGTCGACCCCGTTGAGCAGCTCGCGCAGCAGCCGGACCAGCCGGGCCGGCGCCGCCTCCGCGTCGCGCAGCGGCCGGTGGCCGTCCTCGGGGATCAGGTAGACGGCCCGCCCGTCGCCGCCGCGCGCGGTGACCGCGCCCAACTCCTTGAGATCCCGGGAGAGCGTGGCCTGGGTGACCTGGATGCCGTCGCCGGAGAGCAGGTCGGCCAGCTCGGTCTGCGAGTGGATCGCCTTGTCGCGGATCAGCTCGACGATGCGGGCGTGCCGGGCGGCGCGGGTCAGTGGGGCGGTCATGGTGTCTCCCTGGTGGCGGCGACGCCCGGCCCCGCTGCGTCCGGGGCGACGGGCGCGGCCCCGAGGAGGAACGTCAGCAGCGCCTTCTGGGCGTGCAGTCGATTCTCCGCCTGGTCGAACACCACGCTCTGCGGGCCGTCGAGCACCTCGTCGGTGATCTCCTCGCCCCGGTGCGCGGGCAGGCAGTGCAGCACGACGGCGCCGGGCGCGGCGTGCCCGAGCAGCGCGGCGTTGACCTGGTACGGCAGGAACGGGGTGATCCGGTCCAGCCCGTCGTCCTCCTGACCCATCGAGGTCCAGGTGTCCGTGGCGACCACGTCGGCGCCGGCCACCGCCGCCACCGGATCGGTCAGCGCCCGCACCGAGCCCCCCGTCCCGTCGGCGATCTTGGCGGCCCGGTCGACCACCTCCGGGTCGGGGCCGAAGCCGACCGGCCCGGCGACCCGGACGTGCATGCCGGCCATCGCCCCGGCCAGCAGGTACGAGTGGGCCAGGTTGTTCGCGGCGTCCCCCACGTACGCCAGCGTCCGCCCGACGGTGCCGCCGCAGTGCTCGCGGACGGTGAGCAGATCGGCCAGGAGCTGACAGGGGTGGAAGCCGTCGGTCAGCGCGTTGACCACCGGCACGGACGCGCCGTCGGCCACCTCGGCGATCCGGTCGTCGCCGTGGGTACGCAGCACGATCGCCGCCACGTAGCGGGACAGCACCCGGCCGGCGTCGGCGAGGGTCTCGCCCCGCCCGAAGTGGGTGACCTGGGTGTCCACCACGAGCGGATGCCCGCCCAGCTCCGCGATGCCGACGTCGAACGAGAACCGGGTACGCAGGCTCTGCTTGTCGAACAGCACCGCCACCGAGCGGGGCCCGGCCAGAGGCCGGTAGCCGAACCGGTCGGCCTTCATCCGCGCCGCGAGGTCGAGCACGGCCGACTGCTCGGCGGGGGTCAGGTCGTCGTCGCGCAGGAAGTGCCGGATCACGCGCTCGCCTCCGTAGCGTTCGGCATCGCCGCCACGCTGGCGGTGGGCGTGGTCGGCGTGGTCGGCGAGATCTTGGTAGGTTCCGGCCCCTCCAGGGGCCGATTCGTACCAAGATCTGAAACGGGATCGGGGGCGGCGGCCGGGGACACTCCGGCCAGGGTCGGGACGGAGCCGGCGGCGGCGGGGGTTGCGGCGTCCAGAGCGGCCGGGAGGGCGGCCAGGAGGGCGTCGGCCTGGGCGACGGTGAGGATCAGCGGCGGGGCGAGCCGTACCACGCCAGGCTGCACCGGGTTGACCAGGAAGCCGGCCTCGCGCAGCGCCTCGGCGAGCACCTTCGCGACGGGCGCGGCCAGCACCACACCGAGCAGCAGGCCGGCGCCGCGTACGCCGTCGATCAGCGGGTGGCCCAGCGCCTCGATCCCCCGGCGCAGCCGCTCGCCGACCCGCTTGACGTGGTCGAGCAGCCCCTCGCTGGCGATGGTCGACACCACCGCGAGGGCGGCGGCGCAGCTGACCGGGTTGCCGCCGAAGGTGGTGCCGTGCGACCCGGGGGCGAGCAGCTCGGCGGCCCGGCCGAAGGCCAGGCAGGCGCCGATGGGCAGCCCGCCGCCGAGCCCCTTGGCCAGGGTCACCACGTCGGGCTCGACACCATCGGCCTGGTGCGCGAACCAGTGCCCCGTACGCCCGACGCCGGTCTGCACCTCGTCGAGCACCAGCAGCGCGCCGTGCCGGGCGGTGATCCGCCGCGCGGCGGCCAGGTAGCCGGCCGGCGGGACCACCACGCCGTTCTCCCCCTGCACCGGCTCCAGGATCACCATGGCGGTGGCGTCGCCGACCGCCGCCTCCAGGGCGGCCACGTCGCCGTAGTCGACGTGCGTCACCTCGCCGGGCAGCGGGCGGAACGGATCGGCCTTGGCCGGCTGGCCGGTGAGGGCGAGCGCGCCCATGGTGCGCCCGTGGAAGCCGCCCCGGGTGGCGACCACGTGCGAGCGGCCGGTGAGCCGCGACAGCTTGAACGCCGCCTCGTTGGCCTCCGCGCCCGAGTTGGCGAAGAAGACCCGCCCGGGCCGCCCGGCCAGGGCCAGCAGCAGCTCGGCGAGGGCCACCGGCGGCTCGGCGACGTAGAGGTTGGAGACGTGCCCGAGGGTGGCTACCTGCTTCGACACGGCCGCCACCACCGCCGGATGGGCGTGCCCGAGGGCGTTGACCGCGATGCCGCCGACGAAGTCGACGTACTCCCGGCCGGCGTCGTCGACCACGACGGCGCCGGAGCCGGAGACGAGGGCGAGCGGCGGCGTACCGTAGTTGTCCATCATGGACTGCGCCCAACGCTCGACGAGCGTGCTCATCCGGCGGCCCTGCCTTCCTGGTTGACGACCGCGGGGCCCGCGGATCCACTGCTCGCGCTCCCGGCGCCCGCGTCGTTCCCGACTGCGGGGCTCACAAGCTCACTCCTCGCGCCCACCACACCGCCCTCGTTCCCGACTGCGGGGCTCGCAAGCTCACTCCTCGCGCTCACCACCATGGTGCCGAATCCTTCGGAGGTGAAGACCTCCAGCAGCGTGGAGTGGGCGACCCGGCCGTCGACGACGTGCGCGGCCGGCACCCCCTGTTGCACCGCCCGCAGGCACGCCTCCATCTTGGGCACCATGCCGCTGGACAGGGACGGCAGCAGTGCCGCCAGTTCGTCGACGGTGATCTCGCTAATCAGGCTGTCGGTGTCGGGCCAGTCGGCGTAGAGGCCGGGCACGTCGGTGAGGACGACCAGCTTGCGGGCGTCGAGGGCGACGGCGAGTGCGGCGGCGGCCGTGTCGGCGTTCAGGTTGTGCAGCACCCCGTCGACGTCGGGCGCCACGGTGGAGATCACCGGAATGCGGCCGGCCGCGATCAGGTCGGTGACCGCCGATGCGTCGACCGACTCCACGTCGCCGACCTGCCCCACGTCGACCGCCTCCCCGTCGACGTACGCGGGCCGCCGCACGGCGGTGAACAGCCCGGCGTCCTCGCCGGAGAGGCCCACCGCGAACGGCCCGTGGGCGTTGATCAGCCCGACGAGTTCCCGGCCGACCTGGCCTACCAGGACCATCCGGACCACGTCCATCGCCTCCGGGGTGGTTACCCGCAGGCCGCCCCGGAACTCGCTGGCGATGCCCAGCCGGCCGAGCATGGCGGAGATCTGCGGGCCGCCGCCGTGCACCACGACCGGCCGGAGGCCGGCGTAGCGCAGGAAGACCATGTCGGCGGCGAAGGCCCGCTGGAGCTCGGGGTCGACCATGGCGTTGCCGCCGTACTTGACCACGACGGTCGAGCCGGAGAAGCGGGCCAGCCAGGGCAGCGCCTCGATCAGCGTGGCCGCCTTGACCTGGGCGCGGGCGAGATCGGTGGAGAGGCTCATGTCGAGTAGGCCGAGTTCTCGTGCACGTACGCGTGGGACAGGTCGTTGGTCCAGATCGTCGCCTCGGCGGCGCCGGCGTGCAGGTCGATGCGAATGGTGACGTCCCGGCCGCTCAGGTCGACCTTCGACCGGTCCTCGGCGGCGGCGCCGGAGCGGCACACCCACACGCCGTTGACCGCGACATCGACCCCGTCGGGCTCGAACGCGGCGGCGGTCGTGCCGACGGCGGCGAGGATCCGCCCCCAGTTCGGGTCGTTGCCGAACAGCGCGGTCTTGACCAGGTTGTTGCGCGCCACCGACCGCCCCACCTCGACGGCGTCGTCCTCGCTGGCCGCCCCGACCACGTCGATGGCGATCTGCTTGGTGGCGCCCTCGGCGTCGGCGATGAGCTGCTGGGCCAGGTCGTGGGCGGCGGCGGTGACCGCCGCCGCCAGCTCGGCCGGGGTCGGCGCGATGCCGCTCGCGCCGCTGGCCAGCAGCAGCACCGTGTCGTTGGTCGACATGCAGCCGTCGGAGTCGATCCGGTCGAAGGTGACCCGGCACGCCTCGCGCAGGGCGGCGTCGAGGGCCTCCGGCCCGGCCACCGCGTCGGTGGTCAGCACGCAGAGCATGGTGGCCATCGCCGGGGCGAGCATGCCGGCGCCCTTGGCCATGCCGCCGACGGTCCAGCCGCTGCCCCGCGCCACCGCGGTCTTGGGCCGGGTGTCCGTGGTCATGATGGCCTCGGCGGCCGCCGCGCCGCCGTCGCGCGACAGCCGGCGGATCGCCGAGCGTACGCCGGGGAGCAGCTTCTGCATGGGCAGCCGCTCGCCGATCAGGCCGGTCGAGCAGACCGCCACGTCGGCGGCGCCGAGCATCATCCGCGCGCTGGCCGAGGTGAGCGCGGCGGCGGTGTGCTCGGCGGTGGCGTGGGTGTCCTGGAAGCCGGCCGGCCCCGTGCAGGCGTTGGCGCCGCCGGAGTTGAGCACCACGGCCCGGGCGACCCCGCCGCGCACCACCTGCTGTGTCCAGAGCACCGGCGCGGCCTTGACCCGGTTGGCGGTGAACACGCCGGCGACACCGGCGTCCGGGCCGTCGTTGACGACCAGCGCGACGTCGCTCGCGCCGCTGGTCTTGAGCCCGGCGGCCACCCCGGCCGCCCGGAACCCCCGCGGGGTCGTGACGCTCACCGCGCTCCCCCTTCGTCCGCGACCGCCCGGCCGCGCCGCGCCGCACTCACAGCTACTGCTCCCTCGCTCGCTACCGCCCGGATCCGCCGCGTCGCGTTCCTCACGCCCACAGGTGCCGCTCCCTCGCTCGCAACCGCCGGGCTGCGCCGCGTCGTGCCCCACGCGCTCACGGTGCGACGCCCCAGACGGACAGGCCCGTGGTCTCCGGCAGGCCGCACATGAGGTTGGCGTTCTGCACCGCCTGGCCGGCGGCGCCCTTGCCGAGGTTGTCCAGCGCGCTCAGCACGATCATCCGCCGGGAGTCGACATCGACGGTGGCCTGGAGGTGGCAGGAGTTGGAGCCGAGGGTGGCGGCGGTGTGCGGCCAGGCCCCCTCCGGCAGGACGTGCACGAAGGGCGCGTCCGCGTACGCCTCGGCGAGCACCGCCCGGGGGTCGACCCCCCGGGCCGGCACGGCCGTCACCGTGGCGAGGATGCCCCGGGGCATCGGCGCGAGCACCGGCGTCAGCGACAGGCCGGTCGCGCCGGTGGCCTGCTTGATCTCCGGTACGTGCTGGTGGGTGCCCACGCGGTAGGGCGACAGGTCGCCCATCACCTCGCTGCCGAGCAGGTGCGGCTTGGCCGCCTTGCCCGCGCCCGAGGTGCCCGAGGCGGCGACGACCACCACGTCGGCCGGGGCGGCGGCGCCGGCGGCGACCAGCGGGGCGAGGGCCAGGATGATCGCGGCGGCGTAGCAGCCCGTGTTGGCGACCCGGGTGGAACCGGCGATCAGCTCCCGCTGGCCGGGCAGCTCCGGCAGGCCGTAGGTCCACGGGCCGGCGTGGGTGCCGCCGTAGTAGTTGGCCCAGGCGTAGGGGTCGGCGAGCCGGTGGTCGGCGCCCAGGTCGACGACGCGCACCTCGGGCGAAAGCTGGGCCGCCAGGGCCGCCGACTGCCCGTGCGGCAGGGCCAGGAAGACCAGGTCCGCGTCGGCCAGCGTCGCCGCGTCCGTCTCGCCGAGGATCATGTCCAGGCCGGCGAGCTGCGGATGTACGACGTCGAGCCGGTGCCCGGCCTGGCTGTGCGCGGTGGCGGCGACCAGCTCGAACTCCGGGTGCCCGGCGACCAGGCGGATCAGCTCGCCCCCGGCGTAGCCGCTCGCTCCGGCGACCGCGACTCGGATACCCATCCCCACCTCCGCATGACTATGCAGAGAGCCTAGCAATGACGGACCCCCTCTGCAAGTTCATGCAGCCGGCCGCATGAGGATACGAGACGTGACCCCGGTCACGACGGAGGCCCGCGCCGCAGTACCGCGACACGGGCCTCCAGCCGACGGAAACCACTCAGAGGCGGCCCTCCTTGACCGCGCGGGTCACCCACGGGATCACCTCGTCCAGCATCTCGTCCAGCGAGGTGCTCGCCGTGAAGCCCAGCACCTCACGGGACTTGGTCACGTCCGGCACCCGCTTCTGCACGTCGTACTGGTAGGGCTCGTCGGAGACGTACTGGAACGGCACACCCTCACCCTTGATCTTGCGCCAGATCAGCTCGGCCAACTCCAGCACGGTGGTCGACTCGGCGGTGGAGAGGTTGAAGTCCTCGTTGCGTGCCGCCGGATGCTCGATCGCCGTGGCGATGCCCCGGGCCAGGTCGCCGCCGTAGGTGTAGTGCCGGATCTGGTTGCCCTCGCCGAGGATGTGCAGCGGGTCCTGCCCCTTCACGATCTTCTGCACCAGATCGGGCACGACGTGCGACATGGCCAGCTTGACGTTGCCGGAGAGCACCTCGGCCTGTCCGAGCGCCCGCCCCTCCCCCACGCCGACGCAGTTGAACGGTCGCACGATCGTGTACGGCAGCTGGTACTGCTCCCAGGCCGCCCGGGCGTAGTACTCCACGGCCAGCTTCTGGAAGCCGTATGACGACAGCGGCGGCGGGATGCGGCGCTCGTCGCCCTCCCGGCTGGGCCAGTGCTCAGTGGACTCGAAGACCATCGAGGAGGAGAGGTAGGTGACCTTCGCCAGACGGCCGTCGCGATGAGCGCGGATCGCCGCGTCGCAGGTGGCCGCCATGATCCGCTCGTTCGTGGCGAGCAGGTCGTAGGCGTACGCGTGGAAGTAGGAGATGCCGCCGATCATCGCCGCACCGGCGACCAGGTGGTCGCAGCCGTCCAGCAGCTCGGTGAGCAGGTCCGCGTCCCGGGCGTCGCCCTCGACGAACCGGAACCGGGGGTGCTGGTCGTAGCTGTGGGTGACCGGGCCGTACTTGGAGAAGTCGTCGACACCGACGACCTCGTGGCCCCGGTCCAACAACTCGGAGACGAGGTAGCCGCCGATGAAGCCGGCAGAACCAGTTACCAGGACCTTCGCCACGTGCGCTCCTATGCGGTCTGTTCGAACTCGGTGCTGTCCTGCGGGCCGCGCTGGGCCGGCACGACCCCGGTCGGGATGGTGCGCCCGGACAGTTCCTCCCGTGCCAGCCGTCGACCGTATGCGAAGAAGTACCAGCGCAGGTAGCCGGGAAGGAAGCGACCCAGGTCGAAGTGGGACTCCCCCAGCGGCCGATCCAGCCAGATGGTCGGGATCTCGGCCACGGGCAGCCGCAACCGGGTCGCCTTCGCGGTCAGTTCCAGTCCGATCTCGAAGCCGGTCCGCGACTCGATCCCCACCTCCCGCACGAACGCGGTGTCGTACGCCTTGAAGCTGTTCGTGGCGTCGCGGGTGCCGACGCGGGCGAGGGTGTAGAGGCTGCGTCCCGCCCAGCGCGACATCATCCGCTTCAGCCGGGGCCCGCCGACCTGCTGGCCTCCGGGCATGTAGCGGGAGGCGGCGGCGACCACCACCCCCCGGTCGACCAGCCGGGCCAGCTCGTCGATCTGTCGGGGATCGTCACAGCCGTCGGCCATGGTCACGACCACGACCGGCGCGAGCGCCGTGTCGATGCCGAACCGGATCGCGTTGGCCGGACCGCGACCGTAGGTGTTGAGCACCGCCCGCACCCGCGGGTCCGTGCGGGCGACCTGCTCGACGTACGGCACGGTGGTGTCCTCGGGCATGTCGTGCACGATTAGCACCTCGGCGGGCAGCCGCATCTCGCGCAGCATCCGCTCGAGGCAGCGCAGGATCGCCTCGCCCTCGTTGTAGACCGGCACGATCACCGAGACCTGGGGCTTCACACCCGCACCCCCTGCCCGGTCAGGCCCCACATGTCGATGACCGGCTTGTCGGTGTCCAGGCGGGCGTACTGCTCGTGCGGGGCGGCGATCACCAGCAGGTCGGCCCGGCGCAGCACCTCGTCCAGGTCGATCAACCGCTCGTCGGCCACGTGGGGGTCCGTGCAGAGCGTCTCACGGGTCTTCAGCGCCAGGATCTTGCGCAGCTTGTACGCCAGGCTCTCCCGGGGATCGTCGCTGCCGCCCTTGAAGGCCATCCCGAGGATGCCCACGGTCAGCTCGGACAGGTCGAAGCGGTCCTCCAAGCGGGACACCAGGTAGAGCGGCAGCCCCTCGTTGATCAACATGGCGGAGTGGCCGAGCACGAAGTTGTTCCGGTTGAACGCGGCCAGCTGCATGGCGTCCTTGAACAGACACGGCCCGGCCGCGAACCCGGGCATCGGCAGGTCCGCCGCGCGCGGGTAGTCGTACGCCACGGCGTGCCGGATCCGGGCGAAGTCCAGACCGAAGTCGTTGGCCATCATCCAGAACTGGTTGGCGGTGGCGAACTTGATGTAGCGCCACGTGTTGGTGAACAGCTTCGCCAGCTCGGCCTCCTCGGGCTCGAGCGGCACGATCTGGGTGGTGAGGTGTCGGAACAGCTTCTCGGCCCGGGCCAGTGCCCCCGGCGTACGGGCGGCGACGATCTGCGGCAGCGTGAACAGCTCCGTCATCGCCCGCCCCTCGGCGATGCGCTCCGGACAGAACGCCACGTCGGCGCGGATGCCCTTGCCAACGAGCAGCTTCTCGGTCAACGCGGTGACCCCGGGGTAGACGGTGCTGCGCAGCACGACGAGCTGCCCGTCGCGCAGGTGCTCGGCGCAGCGCTCCAGGGCGCGGGGCACGGCACCCAGGTCCGGGTTGAGGTGCTCGTCGACCGGGGTGCCGACCACCACGACGAGGTGCTCGGAGGCGCCGACGCTGGACGGGTCGGTGCTGGCCCGCAGTCGGCCGGCGGCCACCGCCTCCGCGAGCGCCTCGGCCGCGCCGGGCTCGGCGAAGGGCAGCGTGGCCGCGTTGACGGTGTCGACCGCGTCAGCGTTGAGGTCGTACAGCACGACGGAGAGGCCGCGCGAGGCGAAGGCGATGCCCAGCGGCAGCCCCACCCGCCCGCAGCCGCCCACGATGCAGACATCGACGGTGATGATCGGCGGATCCTCGGACATGACTCGACTCCCGTGGGGGCGGCGGGGGTGTGACTCCGGCTACACCTGGAATCAAAGCAGGTTAACCGCTCGGATGTGACTGGCGGGTAGCCAAAAATTCCGAGGCCCCTGACCTTTTAGCCGATACGTCGAAGGTGATCTTGTGTCGAGTCGCTCGCTCCTCGAGGAGCAGGATCTCCGGGTGCATGACGAATGCCCCTCCCGCGCCGGCGGAAGGGGCATTCGTCGTCACTCAGGTGCCGCGCAGGGTGGCGCCGAAGCGCTCCGCGGCGCGGGCGACCGCCGCGTCCCGGGCGGCCACCGCCTCCTCCACGGTCAACGTGCGGTCCGGTGCCCGGAAGGTGAGCTTGTACGCCAGCGACCTGCGGTCCGCCCCCAGCTGCTCCGAGGCGTACACGTCGAACAGGCGCACGCCCTCCAGCAGGCCGCCGGCACCCTCGACGAGGGCCTGCTGCACCTGTGCCGCGGGCACCGAGGAGTCGACGACCAGCGCCACGTCGATCAGCGCCGGGGGGAAGCCCGACACGACCGGCGCGGACGCCACCGGGGCGGCCGGCAGCGCGTCCAGGTCGAGCTCCATGGCGCTGGTGCGCCGGGGCAGCTCCAGCGCTGCCAGGACCGCCGGGTGCAGTTCGCCGGCGTGCCCGACCACGGTGCCGTCGACCAGCAGCTCGGCGCACCGCCCGGGGTGCCAGGGGGCGTGCTCGGCGGCCCGGACCTCGATCCGCTCGGCGGGGACCTCGGCGGCGGCCAGCACGTCCCGGCCGGCCTGCACGGCGTCGGCCCAGCCGGCCGGGCGGCCCGCGCCCCACCAGCCCGCCGGCTCCACGTCGCCGGTCAGGACGACGGCGACGTGCCGGGGCTGCTCGGGCACCACCGCGTCGGCGGCGGCGAACTCCTCGTCGGTGGGGCGCCGGTCCACGCCCATCGCCGGCGGGCTGCCGGCGCCGGTACGCGGGTGGAACACCGCGCCGATCTCGTAGAGGGCGAGGTCGCGCTGGCCCCGGCCGAGGTTGCGCTTGACGATGCCGAGCAGCGGACCCAGCAGCGTGGTGCGCAGCAGCGGCTCCTCCTCCGACAGCGGGTTCGCCAGCCGCACCGCGCGCCGACGCGGGTCGTCGGCCGGCAGGCCGAGCTGGTCGGCCAGCCCGGGGGCGACGAACGGGTGCGCGAGCACCTCGACGTACCCCCGCTCGGCCAGCGACCGGGCCACGGCCCGGCGGCGCCGCTGCTGCCAGGTCAGGCCGCGGCCGGGCGGCGCGGTCGGCAGCACCGACGGCACCCGGTCGTACCCGTCGAGGCGGACCACCTCCTCGACCAGGTCGGCCGGGTCGGTCAGGTCGGGCCGCCAGGTCGGCGGGGTGACGCTGAGCGCGTCGTCGGCACCGGCGCCGACGCCGACCTCGCCCGGATCCTCGGCCAGCCGGTCGGCGCCCCGCGCGACGGTGCAGCCGACCTGCTCCAGCAGGGCGACCACCCGCGCCGGCGGGTAGCTCACGCCGACCCGCCGGCTCGGCAGGTCGACCGGCAGCACGACGGGGGTACGCGGACGCACGTGGTCGATGTCGAGGATCTCGTCCCCGGCCGCGCCGCCGGCGTGCTCGGTGAGCAGCCCGACCGCCCGCGCGATGGCGACCAGCGGCAGGGCCGGGTCGACGCCCCGCTCCCACCGCTTCGCCGCCTCGCTGAACAGCTTGTGCCGGCGGGCGGTGCGCCCGACCATCACCGGGTCCCAGTGGGCGGCCTCGAAGAGCACGTTCGTCGTCCCGGCGACGACCTCGCTGGTCTCGCCACCCATCACGGCGGCCAGCGAGATCGGGACGCCGGCGCCCTCGCCCGCGAGGGCGTTCGGAAGCCCGGCGTCGCAGATCACCATGTCCTCGGGCGCGAGGGTGCGGGTGACCCCGTCCAGGGTCGTCAGCTTCTCCCCCGCCTCGGCGCGGCGGACCACCAGCGGCCCGGCGATCCGGTCGGCGTCGAAGGCGTGCATCGGCTGGCCCAGTTCGAGCATCACGTAGTTGGTGATGTCGACCGGCAGCGAGATGCAGCGGATGCCGGCGGCGGTGAGCCGCCGCTGCATCCAGCCGGGGGTGGGCGCCGCCGGGTCGACGCCGCGCACGAGGCGGGCGGCGAACCGGTCGCAGCCGACGGTGTCGCGCACCTCGACCGGGTACGCGGGCATGTCGGTGCCGCCGGGCGCGGGCGCCAGGCCCGGGTCGCGGAACGGCACGCCGAGGGCGTGCGACAGCTCCCTGGCCAGGCCGCGCACGCTCATCGCGTACCCCCGGTCGGGGGTGATCTCCACCTCGACCACGACGTCGTCGAGCCCGACGACGGGCCGCGCGTCGTCGCCCGGCTTGGCCGGTACGTCCCCGGGCAGCACGATGATGCCGTCGTGGTCGTCGCCCAGGCCGAGCTCCCGCGCGGAGCAGATCATGCCGTTGGAGTTGCGCCCGTACGTCTTGCGCGCGCCGATGGCGAAGCCGCCGGGCAGCACGCCACCGGGCAGGATCACCACGACCCGGTCGCCGGGGGCGAAGTTGCGCGCCCCGCAGACGATCTCCTGCGGCTCGCCGGTGCCGTTGGCGTCGCCGACGTCGACCCGGCAGAACCGGATCGGCTTCTTGAAGCCGGTCAGCTCCTCGATCTCGCGGACCTCACCGACGACCAGCGCACCGGTGACGGTCTCCCGCAGGTCCACCACGGACTCGACCTCGACGCCGAGGTCGACCAGGGCCTGCTCCAGGCCGGCCGTGGGCAGGTCGGCGGGGAGGTCGACGTACTCCCGCAGCCAACTGACAGAAACTCGCATGACTCAGACCACCGTCTCCGTGACTCGTACCCGCATCGCCTACGCCCCGACCCCGAACGCGCGGGTGAACCGCACGTCGCCCTCGGCCATGTCCCGCATGTCGCTGACCCCGTGCCGGAACATCACCGTCCGGTCGATGCCCATGCCGAACGCGAATCCGGAGTAGACCTCGGGGTCGATGCCGCAGGCGCGCAGCACCCGCGGGTTGACCATGCCGCAGCCGCCCCACTCGACCCAGCGCGGGCCGTCGCGGTGCTCGGGGAACCAGACGTCGAACTCGGCGGACGGCTCGGTGAACGGGAAGTAGTGCGGCCGGAAGCGGGTCCTCGCGCCCGCGCCGAACATCGCCCGGGCGAAGTGGTCCAGGGTGCCGCGCAGGTGCGCCATGGTGATGCCCCGGTCGACCACGAGGCCCTCCACCTGGTGGAAGACCGGCGCGTGGGTGGCGTCCAGCTCGTCGGTGCGGTAGACCCGGCCGGGCACGATCACGTAGATCGGCGGCTTGCGGGCCAGCATGGTGCGCGCCTGCACCGGCGAGGTGTGCGTACGCAGCACCAGGCCGGAGCCCTCCGCGCCCTGCGGCGGCGCGACGTGGAAGGTGTCCATCAGGCCGCGCGCCGGGTGGTCGGCCGGGATGTTGAGGGCGTCGAAGTTGGTCCACTCCAACTCGACCTCGGGCCCCTCCGCCACCTCGTAGCCCATGCCGACGAACAGGTCGCTGACCTGCTCCATCAGCGTGCTGATCGGGTGCCGGGCGCCCCGGGGCCGCCGGTCGTTCGGCAGCGTCACGTCGACGCGCTCCTCCACCAGCACCCGCTGCGCCTGCTCCCGGTCCAGCACCTCCTGGCGGGCGGCGTACGCGGCCTCGACGGCGCGGCGGGCCTCGTTGACCCGCTTGCCGGCGTCGGACTTCGCGGCTGGCGGCAGCGCGCCGATCTCGCGGCGGGCCAGCGAGATCGGCGACCGGTCGCCGAGGTGCGCCGGGCGCAGCGCGGTCAGCGCGTCGGGGTCGGCGGCCTCGGCGAACGCCTTCTCGGCGGCGGCGACAGCCTCGGCCAGGGCGGCCGGGTCGAGCAGGGCGACCTGCTTCGGATCGTACGGATCGTTGCGGTAGCTCATGACGTACGGGCACTCCCTCACGGCGGCGCCAGCCCTCACTCAGGCGGCGAAGCGAGTCTACGGACGCGCGGCTGTGCCGCAGCCCGCCGGTGGGAGTTGTGCGGGGAGCAGGTCAGGCCCGCCGCCCGCCGACACCGGCGGGCTGGCTAAACGAACGCCGTGGCGCGTTCATGGGCGGACGCTCTCCTCTGCTGGACGGCTCGCGGGACCGGCGACCGGTCACCGCTGCGCTCTCGCTGAAGCGTACAGGCAGACCGCGGCGGCCGCAGCCAGGTTCAGGCTCTCGGCGCGCCCGTGCAGGGGCACCCGGACCCGGGCGTCGGCGGCGGCGGTGAGGGCCTCGGGCAGCCCGTGCGCCTCGGAGCCGAAGAGCCACGCGGTGGGGGCGGCCAGCCGCCCCTCGTCGGCCAGGTCGTCGAGGTCGTCCTCACCGTAACCGGTGGTGGCGAGGACGGTGAGCCCGGCGGCGCGCAGCGCCGCGACGACGTCCACCGGGTCGGGGGCGCGGACCACGTCGACGTGGAAGAGGCTGCCGGCCGAGGCCCGCACGCACTTGCCGTTGTACGGGTCGACGGCCTCGCCGGCGAAGACCACCGCGCTGGCACCCGCGGCGTCGGCGGTGCGCAGCACGGTGCCCGCGTTGCCCGGGTCACGGATCCCGGCGAGCACCGCCACCAGGCGGGGCCCCTCGGCCAGGGCCCGCTCCAGGGGCACGTCGAGGTGGCGGCAGACGGCGACGAGGCCCTGCGGGGCCACGGTCTCGGCCAGCGCGGCGAGCGCCTCGTCGGTCGCCTCGGACACGGGCACGTCGGCGCGGGCCGCGACGGCGGCCAGGTCGGCGTGGCGGTCCAGGGCGGCGGGCGTACCGAAGAGTTCGGTGACCACCCCCGGGCGGGCCAGGGCCTCGCGGACCGCCTGCGGTCCCTCGGCCAGGAAGCGGCCGGCGGCCTCGCGGTCCCGGCGGCGTTGCAACCGCCGGGCGGCGACCACCCGGGGCGTACGCGGGGTGAAGGGGCCGGAGACAGCGTCGAGGCGTCTCCCGCGCGATGGTGACTGCATGGGAGACGCCTCGATCTGCTGGTGCGCGGGGATCAGGCGGCCTGGGCCGCCGCGCCGCCGGTGCCCTCGGCCGCGACCGCGGCCCGGGCCAGCTCGACGATCGCCGCGAAGGCGGCGGCGTCGTTGACGGCCAGGTCGGCCAGGATCTTGCGGTCGACCTCGATGCCGGCCAGGCGCAGGCCCTGGATCAGGCGGTTGTAGGTCATCCCGTTGGCGCGGGCGCCCGCGTTGATCCGCTGGATCCACAGCTGCCGGAAGTCGCCCTTGCGGTCGCGACGGTCCCGGTAGGCGTACTGCATCGAGTGCAGCACCTGCTCCTTGGCCTTGCGGTAGAGGCGGGAGCGCTGACCGCGGTAGCCGCTCGCGGTCTCCAGCAGGGTACGGCGCTTCTTCTGGGCGTTCACAGCCCGCTTGACGCGTGCCATCTCAACTCCTAGTTACGTAAAGGTGGCGCGCGTCAGCGGCCGAGCAGCTTCTTGATGCGCTTGACGTCGGCCTTGGCCAGCACCACGGTGCCGGTCAGCCGACGGGTCTGGGTGGAGGGCTTCTTCTCCAGGTTGTGCCGGAGGCCGGCCTGCTGGGCAACGATCTTGCCCTTGCCGGTCACCTTGACCCGCTTGCCCATCCCCGTGTGGCTCTTCATCTTCGGCATGTGGAACGTCTCTCCCCTGTTACTCGCCGCTGTTGTCGGCGACTGTGCCGGTGTCACCGGCCGCTGCGGGCTCGCCGGCCGGGGCGCCCTCGGCGTCCCGTTCCCTCGGCCCGCCTCGGGTGGCCGTGGCGGCGACCGCTGCGGCCTTGGTGGCGCGGTGCGGCGCGAGCACCATGATCATGTTTCGACCGTCCTGCTTCGGAGCGGCCTCGACGTACCCCAGCTCCGAGATCTCCGACTCGAGCCGGCGCAGGAGCCGGTAACCCAGCTCCGGGCGGCTCTGCTCGCGACCGCGGAACATGATCGTCACCTTGACCTTGTCGCCGGCCTTCAGGAACCGCACCACGTGACCCTTCTTGGTCTCGTAGTCGTGCGGGTCGATCTTCGGCCGGAGCTTCATCTCCTTGATGACGGTCTGCTGCTGGTTACGCCGCGCTTCGCGCGCCTTGAGTGCGCTCTCGTACTTGAACTTGCCGAAGTCCATGAGCTTGCACACCGGCGGGCGCGCCATCGGCGCAACCTCGACCAGGTCCAGGTCGACGTCCGCGGCCAGCTGAAGGGCGCGCTCCAGCGGGACGATGCCCACCTGCTCACCCTCGGGGCCGACCAGTCGGACCTCACGTGCCCGGATCTGCTCGTTCACGCGTGGTTCGACGCTGATGGGGCCTCCTCGAGTCAAAATCTCTGCGTGGCCGACCCCGCGGCTCCCGGGTGGGAGCCGACCTGGAAAGCAGAAGGCCCCGGCGCATGCCAGGGCCCGCTCGACCGGTCGGCACGATCACAGGATCGCGCATCCGGCGCCGGGACGTGCCCGGAACCGGTGACCGGACCCGGCCACCGTGGCGGTGACTCGGGTGGGAGCAGGCGCTCCTCTTTCAAGGCTGTCGTGCGTGGCGCGACTGCGCACACGCGGGGACAGCCTGGTCGACTTGCCCACACTACACCCTCGCCGGGGCGAGCACCCACCCGGCACCCGGTCAGCGGCCGGTGGCGCCCTCGGCCAGCCGGGCCTGGTGCGCCTGGTGCAGCCGGCGCAGGGCGCGGACCCCTTCCACGGCCCGCTCCTTGTCGGCGGCCTGGAGGGCGACCATCGGCAGCAGGTCGTCGTCGTGCAGCTCCAGGCTGGCCCAGGGCGCGCCCCGGTCGAAGCGGACGCCCCGGACGACCTCCCACGGCAGCTCGTACGAGCCGACGAGATTGCGGACCCGCACGCCCCGTGCGGTCGCGTCGACCCGGGGGCGGGTGAAGATCAGGAGGGCGAGCGCGCCCAGGACGCCGAGCCCGACCATCGCGATCTGGTCGCCGCGCTGGAAGCTGCCGTAGCCGTTGCCGGTCGCGCCGCTCAGCGTGGTCGCCAACAGGCTGAACACCACGAACAGCACGGCTGCGGAGACCCAGCAGACCAGCCGGACGCGGTGCGGGCGGAGGTGGACGGACTCGGTTTCGCTCACCCCACCAGTCTGCCACCCGCACCCGGCCGCCCCCGCGCCGCCACACGCCCCGGCCCTGTCAGCCCTCCTCGGCCTCCAACTCGCCCATCCGCCGCAGGCGGGGCAGGTCGCGTACGGTGATCCGGCGATAGTCCGTGTCGACCAGGCCCTCCGTGCGCAGGTCCCGCAGGGCCTTCTGGATGGACGTCTCGGCGGCGCCGCAGATGCTGGCCAGTTCGGGCTGCGTGAGCCGCACGTCGATGACCACGCCGTCACGCACCTGGCGGCCGTGCGTACGGCAGAGTTCGGCGACGACCCGGGCGACCCTGATCTTCACCGGGTACGAGGTGAAGTCGATGCGGCGCCGGTTGGACCAGCGCAGCCGGTCGGACACCATCGCCGCCAGTTCCAGGGCGGCCTCCGGGTGCTCCGTGAGGAACGCCTTGAACCGGTCGGGCTGGATGACCCGGTAGGTCGCCGGCCCGCAGGTGGTGACGCTCGCCGAGCGGGGCCGGTCGTTGAGCGCCGACATCTCGCCCACGAGGTCTCCGCCGACGCGCAGGGCCAGCAGCGCGGCGCGCCCGTCCGGGAGGGTCGCGGTGACCTTCGTCAGCCCCTCCTCGAGCAGCACCAGGTGCGACTCCCGTACGCCCTCGTGGATGACGATCTGCCCGGGCGGCACCCGCCGGCGCACACCCAACTCCAGCAGGGAGACACGGACCGCGGGGCCGAGTCGTTGCAGGAACGTGCCGTACGGCCAGGTGACGGCGGACGGTTCGGCCGGTCGTCGCATCAGCGCTCTCATCCTCCTCGGCCAGCGACAGCGGTCGAAGCGTAGCCGGCCCTGCGCGGTGCGCGACGCCCGCAGCCGCAGGGCGGCGGCGACGGCGAGCTGGACGACGACCAACGCCAGCAGGACGCCCGGCGGCCAACCGACCGCGAGCAGCAGTTCCAGCAGACCGATCCTCATGCGACCAGGACACCGGCCCGCCGCGCGCCGGACACCCGCACAGGAGGGGATGACGCCCCGCCGACAGTTGCGGTGATGCCGTACTTCTACGGGGTTCCGCGGTGCCGGCCCCGGTTCGATGTCCCCTGCGGTGCCCGCCTGTGGGGCGGGTCGGGCGAGGAAGGGCGGCACGACGATGCGACATCCCGAGCGGCGACTGTTGATCTCCGTGGACATGGAGCGGTACAGCCGACGCACCAATCTCCAGCAGTACGAGGCGCAGCAGGACTTCCGGGACCTGCTGCACGAGGCCGCCCACGACGTCGGGCTGGACCGGGTCGCCTGGACGACGCAGCAGGCCGGCGACGGCGAACTGGCCATCCTGCCCCGGGACGTGGCCGAGTCCCGCGTCATCGGCCGCTTCGTACCGGAGCTGAACCGGCGGCTGCGCGCCTACAACAGCAGCCGGGTGCCCGCCGCCCGGATCCGCCTGCGGGTCGCCGTCCACCAGGGACTCGTCCACCTCGACGGGGCCAACGGCTTTCCCGGCAACGCCGTCGTCTTCGTCTGCCGGCTGTGCGAGGCGGAGCCCGTCAAGCGCGCCCTGGCGGCCTTCCCCGACGCGGGGGTGGCGCTGGTCGTGTCGGCGGAGATCTACCGCGACGTCGTCACCGAGTACCCGGAGGAGATGCGCCCGGAGCGGTTCCGCCGGGTCGAGGTCGTCCACCCCGACAAGGGGTTCCAGGAGGACGCGTGGCTCTGCGTCGTGGACGAGGACATGTCCGCCCCTCCGGGGGCGGGGACCTCGACGCCGCCGCCCGCACCGCGCGGCGGCGGACCCGCCGCGGAGCACCGACGGGAGCCGTCGGACCCCCCGGCGAGGCCACGGGACGCGGGCGGCATCCGGACGGGCGACGTGCGGGTCGACGGCCAGAACGCGATCGGGCCCGGCGCCACGGCGATCGGCTCCGTCGGCCGCGACGTGACCTTCGGCGGCGGGCGGGAGGGCCGGAACCGGTGACCGCCCCCGACTTCCCGTACCCGCACGGCGACGTCGTCGGGGGCCCGGCCGGGCCCCGGGACGACCCCGACGAGGGGTACGACCGGCTCGGGGCTGGCCCGGAGCAGGACCCACCGGACGGGCCGGCGGACCCGGGTGGGCCGTCGGACGGCGGCGAGGCGGACGAGCCGGAGGAGCAGCTCGACTCGGGCGACGTGCTCCGCCGGCTGGCCGGCCTGCTCGGCGGCCCCACGATCGGCCTCGGCGACGTGCGCGTACGCGGCCAGAACGCCACCGGTCACGGCGCCGTCGCCATCGGCACCGTCAACGTGACCACTTCGGCGCCCGACGGCACGGGACGGATCTGGTACGAGCGACTGAGCGCCACCGACGTCCGGGAACTGGCGCAGGGGTACGCGCCGACGTCGAGCGACCAGCAACTCGACCGGCACCTCAAGCGCCGCCACCTGGTGTGCCTGTCCGGCCCGCCCGCCAGCGGCCGGTTCACCTCCGCCGTCCTGGCCAGCGCGCGCAGGCACGGGCACGACCGCGCCTGCGTACTGGGCGCGGAACAGCCCGACGACCTGCTCGGACAGAGCGAGCGGTTGCCCGCCGGCCACGGGTACGTGCTCCGGCTCACCGACGCCGCGGCGAACGCCGTCGACGGGTTCACCCTGGTGGCGCTCGCGGCCCGGGCCGAGGCGACCGGCATGACGCTGGTCCTGGTGGGCGACTTCGCCCGGCGCGGTCAGGATCTCGCCGGGCACGTCGTGGAGCACCGGGTGCCGCCGGCGGTGGAGGTGTTCCGGGCCCGGCTGCGCCAGCAGCTGGCGGGACGCTGCGTCGGCTGGTGCCCGGACGGCTGCGACGGCAGCTGTGTGGAGCGCTACCTCGACGACGAGTGCGTCGCCCATCCGTTGCTCTCGGCCTACCTCGCCGGCGAGCCCCGCCCGGGGGAGGTCGTGCCGGTGGTGGAGCTGGTCGCCCGGTCGGTTCCGCACGGCCCCGCCCTCACCGAGCGGTTGGAGCAGCTGCTCCCCCGCCAGCTGCGCGAACGCGCCACGCAGATCCTCGACGTCGGCCGGCACGAGGGCCCGGACCGGGTCGACGGCTGGGCAGCCGACCAGGCCCGCGCGTTCCGGCTGGCCTGCGCCGTGCTGGCCGGGCAGCCGGTGGCGGAGATCCGGCAGGCGGCCCACCGCCTGGCCGGGCCCGACCTCGCCGGGATCCCGTCCGCCGGCCCGCGGCTGCGCGGCCCGGACCTCGACACGCTGCTCGGGTCGACGCTGCGCCAGGCGGTCGTCGTGGTGAGCGACGAACGCGCCGCAGGTGGCTGGCGCATCGAGTTCGGCGCCGGCAGCGAGCAGCTGCGCTCGACGCTGCTGGAGGTCGCCTGGACGGACTGGTGGCTGCCCGGGCACCTGCTCGGCTGGCTGGCGGACCTGGTCCGCTCCGACGTGCCGGGAGTCCGGCAGGCCGCCGCGGGAGCCATCGGCTGGTCGGCCGGGCGGGACGTGCGGGCAGCCCTGGAGACGGTCGGCGAGCTGGCCCGGGAACGGCGGGCGGGCGTCCGGCAGGCCGCCGCCATCGTGCTGGTCGCGATGGCGATGCAGCCCGGCCTGCGACAGCGCGTACGCGCCGAACTCGACCAGTGGGCGGCCGGGTCGGCGGCGCACCTGCGGGACACCGTCGCCCGGGCGTACGGCCTCGGCCTGGCGCGCCTCTGGCCCGACGCCGCCCTGATGCAGCTGCGCCTGGTGGCGCAGGCCCGCATGCAGCGGCGGAACAACTCGGTGGTCCGCGGCCTGGTGGAGGTCTACCGGGACGGCCACGCGGCCACGCTCGTGCCGGAGCTGGTCGACTGGAGCGCCTCCGACGACCCGGAGGTGCGGCTGCACGCGGCGCGCACGCTGCGCGTCCTCGCCGACCGCTGGGCCGAGCCGCCCCGGGCGCACTGGCCGGAGCTGCTCGACCTCGTCCGGCGGCGGGTCGTCGAGCCGGGCGACGTCGCCGCGCTCTGGGCCGTGGCGCTGGGCATGCCGCAGACGGCCTACCGGTCGTGGCGGACGCTCGGCTTCTGGCTCAACCGGGCCGACGGCGACGGCGAGGTCGCGGCCCAGTGCCTGGACCTGCTGCGGCACGTGATCGCCGGCCGGCCGCCGCTGCGCCACCGCCTCGACCACCAGATCCGCCACGTCTGGCGGCCCATCATGCCGCGCAACGACCTGCTCGACGCCGTACACGCACTCATCGACGAGGACCTGCCATGACCACTCACCCCACCGGCCCGCCCACCACCGCGACGTCCGTGCCGTCCCAGCCGGAGCGCCGCCGCTGGTGGCACACCTTCCTCACGCCGGCCGGACCGCTCCCCCTCCCCTCGCCGCCGCCGGTTCCCAGCACGGTGACGTTCCGCCACGACGTGCCGCAGCCGATCCTGGTCCCGGCGAGGGGCGACGCCTTCGACTTCCGGCTGCACGCCGTCTACACCTGGACCGCGCAGAACATGGCCTACGAGGAGCTGCGGCTGCGCGCCGAGCGGTATCTCGCCTGGGCGGGCGGCATCGTCCGGGAGCGGGCGGTGGAGCTGGCCCGGCAGTACGAGCCGCACCGCTCGCACGACCTGGAGCGGGCACTGAACGACCGGCTGGCCGGTCAGCGCTGGCCCCGGGAGGGTTCCCAGCCGCACTTCCGGGTGCAGGTGCGGGTCAGCCCGGACGAGCGGGTCCGGGAGCGGCTGCGGCCGTACTGGGAGGAACGGATCAAGCTCGAGTGCGACCACGAGTTGCAGAAGATCAGGGCGCAGCAGGCGGACGAGTTGACGCGCCGGTGGTGCGCCGTGTTGCAGAGCCTGGAGGACGATCCGGTGACCGCGCACGCGGCCCGGCTCACCGGTGAGCAGTTCGCCGAGGTCTTCCGTCGCTACGTGCAGGAACGCCGGGAGACGGTGCCGGAGCTGGTCGAGCTCCTGCGCGAGGCCGTACGTGGGCACGGCGACCTCGGCATGGGGCCGTCGGAGTACACCGAGGCGTGGGACGCGGCGATCCGGACGTACGAGCGGCGCCACGGGCTGGGCGAGCGGGTGAACTGACCGTTGCTGCTGCGTACCGCCGGATCGTCGGCGCCTACCCGGGCGTCGCTGATCCGGCGGTCGCCGCGGCAGCCCGCGGGCCACCGGCGGTGGGCGGACCGGCGTCGCGCGGGCCCCGGCGGCCGGTTCCCCGGCCGGCGACCAGGGCCGCCGTCAGGGTGAGCAGAGCCCCGGCGAGCACCGGCAGCCGCAGGCCGGGGCCGCCCGGCAGCAGCGCGTCCAGCAGCAGGGCGCCGCCCAGCTGGCCGGCGACCAGGGCGAGCCCGGTCCGCAGCACGCCGACGGCCGGGACCCCGACCAGCAGGGCCGCCACGATGACGACGCCGAGCAGGCCGCCGGTGTAGAGGTACCAGTCGCCCGGCCAGGTCGGACGCGGCCCGGTGAGGGCCCCGGCCAGCGCCGCGACCAGCAGTACGACGGGCGTGGCCGTGGCGAAGTTGACCACCATCCCGGCGGCGGCCGAGCTGGCGGCGGAGACGCGCGCGTTCAGCGCGGACTGGAGCGCGACGCCCAGCCCGCCGGCCACGGCGAGCAGGACCAGGCCGAGGGCGAGGTCGCCGACGGGCTGGCCGAGCTGGGCCAGCGTCACGGCCGCCACGCCGAGCAGCGCCCCGGCCACCCGTGCCCGGGTGAGCGCCAGCCGTCCCACGGGCGCCAGCCCGGCCCGGTCGACGGCCAGCCCGCCGAGGCTGCCGCCGGCGACCTGGGCGATGGTGAAGACCGCCACCCCGAGCACCGGCACGATGTACGCCCCGGCCAGCACGATCGCCGCCCCGCCGAGCCCGCCCAGGTACGTCCACCAGGGCAGCCGGGACCGGCGCAGCGCGGCGAGGCCGGTGCGGGCCGACGGCAGCGCCAGCACCCCGAGGCCTACCAGCAGGGCCCCGCCGAGGTTGTTGACCACCGCGCCGAGGGTCGCGTTGCCGGCCCGCTCGCCCAGCTCGGCGTTGGCCGCGCCCTGGGCCGCCGAGGCGACGCCGGCGAGGGTGACCAGGGTCAGCGCCGCCCACGGCGGCAGGGCGCGCGACACCGCCGACGGCGCCGCGGCGCCCGCCGCCGTGGGCGGGCGGCTCACAGCCGGCAGGCGTGGATGTTGGTGACCAGGATCGCGCGGGCGCCGAGCTCGTACAGCTCGTCCATGATCCGGTGCACGTCGTCGCGGAGCACCATCGCCTGCACCGCCACCCAGCCCTCGCGGTGCAGCGGCGAGACGGTGGGCGACTCGATGCCCGGGGTCAGCGAGCTGGCCCGGTCGAGCAGGCCGGCGGGCACGTCGTAGGCGAGCATCACGTAGCGGCGGGCGACCAGCACCCCGTGCAGCCGGCGCAGCAGCTGCGCGGACTGCGGGTGGGTCTCGGCGGCGGCGCGGCGCACCAGCACCGCCGACGAGCGCAGCAGCGGCTCGCCGAAGACCACCAGGCCGGCCTGGCGCAGCGTGGCGCCCGTCTCCACCACGTCCGCGACCACGTCGGCGACGCCGAGGCGTACGGCGTTCTCCACCGCGCCGTCGAGGCGGATCACCTCGGCCTCGAGCCCCAGCTCCGCGAGGTGCCGCTCGACGAGCCCCGGGTACGCGGTGGCGATGCGGTGCCCGCCCAGCTCCCGCACCGAGGCGATGTCGTCGGGGCGGGCGGCGAAGCGGAAGGTGGCCCGGCCGAAGGCGAGGTCGACGACCTCCTCGGCGGGGGCGCCGGAGTCGATCAGCAGGTCCCGGCCGGTGATGCCCAGGTCCAGGTCGCCGGAGCCGACGTAGGTGGCGATGTCCTTCGGGCGCAGGTAGAAGAACTCGACGTCGTTGGCCTCGTCGCGGCAGACGAGGTCCTTCGGGTCGGTGCGCTGACGGTAGCCCGCCTCGCGCAGCATCTGGGCGGCCGGCTCGGCCAGGGTGCCCTTGTTGGGGATGGCGACACGCAGCATGACGGAGTGCTCCTTCGATCGAAACTGATCAACGACGGGGCGCACTCACAGATGTCGGTAGACGTCCTTCAGGTCGAGACCGCTGGCCAGCATCAGCACCTGGACCTGGTAGAGCAGCTGGGAGATCTCCTCCGCCGTACGCTCCGGTCCCTCGTGCTCGGCGGCCATCCACGACTCGGCCGCCTCCTCGACGACCTTCTTGCCGATGAAGTGCACGCCCTTCTCGAGCGCGGCGACCGTGCCCGAGCCGGGGGTGCCCGCGGCGGCCTTGGCCTGCAGCTCGGCGAACAACTCCTCGAACGTCTTCACGCCGCGATTCTTCCAGCCGCCCCGACGACCCCGGCGCGCCGGGTAGGAGCCCCGTTCACCGACCGGGAACGCCACACGGCGGTGCGTCCCCGGTCGGGGGCGGGATCAGCCGCCGAAGCCGACCCGGTGGCCGTTGCCGGCGAGGTCGCGGATCGTCAGCGCGGCATCCAGGGCGGCCACGGTTGCCGCCCAGCCCTTGTCCTCCGCCGAGCCGGGCAGCCCGGCGCGGTCGCGGGCCTGCGCGAGGGTGTCGACGGTCAGCACGCCGTGCGCGACCGGCTTGCCCTCGTCCAGCGCCACCCGGGTCAGCCCGTCCGTCACGGAGCGGCACACGTAGTCGAAGTGGGCCGTGGCGCCCCGGACCACCACGCCGAGGGCGACCACCACGTCGCAGCGCCGCGCGAGGGCCTGGGCCACCACGGGCAGCTCGACCGAGCCGGCCACCCGGGCGGTGACCGCCCGGGCCCCGCACGCCTCGGCGGCGGCGACCGCCCGGTCGAGCATGTGATCGGTCAGCTCGCCGTGCCAGCGGGCCGCGACCACGCCGACGGTCATCCCGGCGGCGTCGACCGCCGTCACTCCCGGTTCACCGAAACCCGCCACGCCTACGCTCCGATCTCGTCGCCGAGGACCGGGCGGCCCATGGGGGCCTCGGTCACCTCGTCCAGCTCGTCCAGCAGGTGCCCCATCCGGTCCCGCTTGGTGCGCAGGTAGCGCACGTTCTCCGGGTGCGGGCGCACCGGCAGCCCCTCGCGGCCGGTGACGGTCAGCCCGTAGCCCTCCAGCCCGGCGCGCTTGGCCGGGTTGTTGGTGAGCAGCCGCATCGAGCGCACCCCGATGTCGTAGAGGATCTGCGCGCCGGTGCCGTAGTCGCGGGCGTCGGCCGGCAGGCCCAGGTCGAGGTTGGCGTCGACCGTGTCCCGGCCCTGGTCCTGGAGCTGGTACGCCTGGAGCTTGTGCAGCAGCCCGATGCCGCGCCCCTCGTGGCCGCGTACGTAGAGCACCACGCCCCGCCCCTCCCGGGCGACCCGGTCCAGGGCGGCGTCGAGCTGCGGGCCGCAGTCGCAGCGCACCGAGCCGAACACGTCGCCGGTGAGGCACTCGGAGTGCACCCGCACCAGCACGTCGCGCCCGTCGCCGATCTCGCCCATGACCAGGGCGACGTGCTCGGCCGAGTCGTGCTCGCTGCGGTAGCCCAGGGCCCGGAACACGCCGTGGCGGGTGGGCATCCGGGCGTCGGCGACCAGCTCGACCTGCTTCTCGGTGCGCCGCCGGTACGCGACCAGGTCCGCGATGGTGATCAGGGTCAGCGAGTGCTCGGCGCAGAACTTCTCCAGGTCCGGCACCCGCATCATGGTGCCGTCGTCGTTGACCAGCTCGCAGAGCACGCCGGCGGGGCGCAGCCCGGCCAGCCGGGTCAGGTCGACGGCGGCCTCGGTGTGCCCGGGCCGGCGCAGCACGCCGCCCTCGCGGGCCCGCAGCGGCACCACGTGCCCGGGGCGGGCCAGGTCGGCCGGGCCGGTGCCGGGGTCGGCGAGCAGCCGGATGGTGTGCGCCCGGTCGGCGGCGGAGATGCCGGTGCTGACGCCCTCGCGGGCGTCGACGGTCACCGTGTAGGCGGTGCCGCGCCGGTCCTGGTTGGTGTGGTGCTGCGGCGGCAGGTCCAGCCGGTCGCACTCGCTCTCGGTCAGCGGCGCGCAGATGTAGCCCGACGTGTGGCGCACCATGAAGGCGAGCAGCTCCGTCGTCGCCAGCTCGGCGGCGAAGATCAGGTCGCCCTCGTTCTCCCGGTCGGCGTCGTCGACCACGACGACGGGCCGGCCCGCGGCGACGTCCGCCACCGCCTGCTCGATGCTGCCAAAGGTGCTCATGCCGGCACTCCGCTCGCTCATGCCACGGCCTCCGAGTAGGTCGACGGGATCGGGGCGGGCGCCGGGCGGGCGACCCGCGAGGTGCGCCACCAGGCCACCAGGCCCCAGGCGCAGAAGGCGCCGTAGACGAGGTACATGGCGGCCGACGGGTAGAACCCACCGCGCAGCAGCAGTGGCACGCCGACCGCGTCGACGGCGATCCAGATGAGCCAGAAGTCCACCCAGCCGCGCGCCATCCCGTACGTGGCGAGCAGGCTGCCGGTGAGGATCCAGGCGTCCGGCAGCGGCCCCCAGGAGCCGAGGGCGGCGAGCGCCGGGTACGCCGCGGCGGTGCCGATCACGGCCGCGAGCAGCAGGCCCAGCCGTTCCCGGCCGGTGGCCCAGCGGGGCGCCACCGCGCTCCGGTCGCCGTCGACGCCCCGGCGGCGGTGCTGCGACCAACGCCACCAGCCGTAGACGCTGACCGAGAAGAAGAAGACCTGCCGGCCGGCCTGCCCGTAGAGGTCGTGCGCCTGCGGGGTGGCGAAGACGCCGCCCAGGAAGACGGTGAACAGCAGCGCGTTGCCGATCATGCCGACGGGCCAGGCCCAGACCAGCCGGCGCAGGCCGAACACCGCCGACGCCAGCCCGAAGCCGTTGCCGACGATCTCGCGGACCAGCACCGGCGAGCCGGCGATGTCGACCTGCGCGTCGAGCAGCCAGCCGAGCGGGCCCATCAGGCCGCTCCGCCCGGCAGCCCGGCGACCGGCAGCCCGCCGGGCGGGTCGGCGTCGGGGACGGCGGGCCCGGCCAGCCGGGCACCCAGCAGCCGCTCGACGTACTTGGCGAGCACGTCCACCTCGAGGTTGACCGGGTCGCCGACGCGGCGGGCGCCGAGGGTGGTCAGCTTCAGCGTGGTGGGGATCAGCCCGACCGCGAACCAGTCCTCCCCGACCCCGGCGACGGTCAGCGAGACGCCGTCGACCGTGATCGAGCCCTTCTCCACCACGTACCGGGACAGGGCGGCGGGCAGCCGGAACCGGACGGTCTCCCACTGCGCGGCCGGCTCGCGGGCGTCGACCTCGCCGACGCCGTCGACGTGCCCCTGCACGAGGTGCCCGCCGAGGCGGCTGCCCAGCGCGGCGGCCCGCTCCAGGTTGACCGGGTCGCCGGCGCGCAGCGCGCCCAGCGCGCTGCGGCGCAGGGTCTCCCCCATCACGTCCGCGGTGAAGGTCCCGTTCTCGACGTCGACCACGGTCAGGCAGACGCCGTTGACGGCGATCGAGTCGCCGTGCCGGGCGTCCGAGGTGACCAGCGGGCCGCGGACGGCGACCAGCGCCGAGTCCCCCGCCGTCTCGGTGACGCGGACGACCTCACCCAACTCCTCGACGATGCCGGTGAACATGTCAGCCCTCCCTCTTCCGGGGCAGCGCGGTGATCCGCAGGTCGGGTCCGACCTGCGTGACGTCGACGTACTCCAGGTCGATGGCCTCGGCGATGGTGGTCACGCCGGCGTCGACGAGGGCGGTCGGCCCGGCGCCGAGCAGCCGGGGCGCCACGTAGCCGACGATCTTGTCGACCAGGCCGGCGGCCAGGAAGGCGCCGGCCAGCTTCGGACCGCCCTCCAGCAGCGCGGCGCGGACCCCGCGCCCGTGCAGGGCGGCGAGCAGCGCCGGCAGGTCGACGCGGCCGTCGGGCCCGGCGCCGACCTCCGCGGCGGTGGCGATCCAGGTGCGCGCCGCGCCGTCGCGGACCCGGGCGTCGGCCGGCGTACGACCATCGGTGTCCACCACGACCCGCAGCGGCTGCCGGATGGCGAGCGTGCCGTCGCGCAGGTTGCGGGCGGTGAGCCGGGGGTCGTCGGCGAGGACCGTGCCCACCCCGGCGAGGACCGCGTCGACGGTGCCGCGCAGCGCGTGCACGTCCATCCGGGCGGCCTCGGAGGTGATCCACATGCTGGTGCCGTCGGCCGCCGCCGACCGGCCGTCCAGCGTCGCGGCGAACTTCCAGATGACGTACGGCCAGCCGCGGCGCATCGAGGTGAGCCAGGCGATGTTGCCGGCCTCCGCCTCGCAGGCGCGTACCCCCGTGTCGACCTGGACCCCGGCGGCGCGCAGCGTGGCGGCGCCCCCGGTGGCCAGCGGGTTGGGGTCGGGCACGGCGATGACGACGCGGGCCACGCCGGCCCGCACGAGCGCGGTGCTGCAGGGGCCGGTGCGGCCCGTGTGGTCGCAGGGTTCCAGGGTGACCACAGCGGTGCCGCCGCGGGCCCGCTCCCCGGCCTGGGCGAGCGCGACGATCTCGGCGTGCGGCCCGCCGGCGTAGGCGTGGAAACCCTCGCCGACCACGTGCCCGTCCGCGTCGAGCAGCACGCAGCCGACCACCGGGTTGGGGCTGGTCGTGCCGAGACCGCGCGCGGCGAGTTCCACCGCGCGACGCATCGCCTCGTCGACGGAGACGCCGGCCATGCCCTGCCCTCTCACTCGCCGGTCGACGCGCGGGCGGTGACGGGAGGCAACGGCATGGGGCCGCGAGCGTGCGGCGGCGGAGATCCGGGTACGGCGGAGCCGCCCCGGGGGGCGCGCACGGCACGCTGAACTCAGCGGCCGGGCAGGCCCGTCCGTCCCGCGCGCTGTCTCCCATCCGGACTGTCTGGGGGCGGGGGTTGCCCGCTCCCAACCGTCGGCCCCGGATTCTCACCAGGTCCACCGGGCGGCACGAGGCCGACCGGGTCGCGGGCTTACCACGGTCACGCCGTGGATCACCGCCGGTTCGGAATTACACCGAGTCCCGCCAGCGCGTGGTGGGTACACGGGAAGTGTTACACGCCGCACGGGGGGTCGCGCCACCCGGGCGGTGCACTTCACAGCAACAGCGCACGAATCAGGTAACGCCGCGCCGCCGGTCCACCGCCACGTACGAGCCGGGCTGACTCTTGGCCACGGTCTTCATCTCGGAGGCGACGGCGATCGCCTCCAGCGGGTTGGTGAAGCGCTTGCCGGAGTCGGAGAGGCACACGCCGATCGACAGGGTGACCAGGGCGGCGCGGCGGATGTTGCCCCGGCGGTCCTTCAGCTCCACGTAGCCGCGAGCGGCGTCCACGGGGTCGTAGAGCGAGTCGGCGGCCTTCTCGAAGTCGGCGGAGACCCGGGAGGTGAGCGGCCGGACCTGCTCCGGGGCGCAGACGATGACGAAGTCGTCCCCGCCGACGTGCCCGAGGAAGGCCGGCGGCAGCCCCACCGAGACCACCGCCCGGTGCAGGCTGCGGGCCAGGGCGGAGATGAAGTCGTCGCCCCGGACGAAGCCGTAGCGGTCGTTGACGCTCTTGAACCGGTCGATGTCGATGTAGCCGACGGCGTAGTCGACCCCGCTGCGGACCCGGTCGGAGATCTCCCGGCGGATCCGGCTGTTTCCGGGCAGCCCGGTCAGCGGCGAGACCTCGCGGAACTCCTTGTTGCGGCGCAGCGTGGAGCTGACCCGGGCGACCAGCTCGGCGGTGTCGAAGGGCTTGACCAGGTAGTCGTCGGCGCCGGCGCTGAGCCCGTGCACCTTGTCCACCGTCATGCCCTTGGCGGTCAGCATGATCACCGGCAGGGCCGAGGTCATCGGGTCGGCCCGCAGCCGCCGGGTCAGCTCCAACCCGTCGATGCGCGGCATCATCAGGTCGACCACCGCCAGGTCGGGGCGCTGGCGCTCGATGACCTCGAGCGCCTCCTGCCCGTCGCTGGCGTGGATCACCTCGAAGCCGTGCAGGCGGAGGTTGAACTCGACGAAGCGCGCGATGTCCTCGTCGTCGTCGACGACGAGGATCACGTCCTGGCGGTCGTCGGCGGGTTCCACGTCAGGCCCCGGAGGCGGCGCGTTCCGCGAGCGCCCGCAGCTTCCGCACGGCCTCGGCGGGGTCGTCGGCGCCGTAGACCGCGGTGCCGGCGACGAAGGCGTCGGCCCCCGCCTCGGACGCCTGGGCGATGGTGTCGGCGGCGATGCCGCCGTCGACCTCGATGCGCAGTTCGAGGTGGCCGGCGTCGACGTGCCGGCGGGCCGTACGCACCTTGTCGAGCAGTTGCGGGATGAACCGCTGCCCGCCGAAGCCGGCCTTGATCGTCATGATCAGCAGCGTGTCGAAGCTCGGCAGCAGCTCCAGGTAGGGCTCGATCGGGGTGTCCCGGTCGATCGCCAGCCCGGCCTTGGCGCCGGCCGAGCGCAGGTCCTTGGCCAGGGCCACCGGGTCGTCGCACGCCTCGGCGTGGAACGTCACGTTGTACGCCCCGGCGTCGGCGTACCCGGGCGCCCACCGGCGCGGATCCTCGATCATCAGGTGCACGTCGAAGGGCAGCTCGGTGGCGGCCCGCAGGCTCTGCACCACGGGCAGCCCGATGGTCAGGTTGGGCACGAAGTGGTTGTCCATGACATCCACGTGCAGCCAGTCCGCGGCGTTCTCGACGGCGCGGACCTCTTCGGCGAGACGGGCGAAATCGGCGGCGAGGATGCTGGGCGCGACGATCGGCGGCGGTACGGTCACCGGGCCAGTGTACGAACGCGGCCGACGGCCGCCCGCAGCGCGCCACCACCCGGGACACCCGGTGACCCGACGGTGACCAGTGGTGCAGAATTGGCCCTCCCGGCGCGGCGAAACCGGACGAAGGGCCATCCGTGACTGGCCGAACGACGGAAACGCGGCAAGACTCCATCAGGGACGGTGACGTGAGCCGCACGCCCGCGCGGTGCCCCGGCGGCGGTCGACGCGTCAGCTCCCGGAAAGGGCGGACGATGCGACGGTGGCTCGCGGCGCTGGCGCTGGCCGGCACCCTGACGACCCTGCTGTCCGGGTGCGTACGACCGGGCGGCTCCGACGGCGACCTCACCGACGACTGGCCGGCGCTGCGTGCGCCGCAGCTGTTCGTGCCGGCCACGGACGCCTGCCTGCCCCGGATCACCGCCGTCGCACAGGCGCGCACCTACGAGGCGGTGGACTGCTCCCGCAGCCACCTGGCCGAGACCGTGCACGTCGGCAGGTTCACCGGGCCGGCCGCCGACGGCGACCGGCCCGAACCGGGATCCGCCGCCCTGCGTCCCGCCCGCGCCGAGTGCGACCAGCGCGCCCGTGAGGTGCTCGGCGGCGACTGGCACGCCGCCCGCATCACCCTGACCGTCGCGCTGCCCGCCACCTCGGCCTGGCGCGGGGGCGCCCGCTGGTTCCGGTGCGACCTGAGCGAGACCGGCAGCATCGACGACACCCGGCCGGTGAACCGCACGGGCAGCCTGCGGGGCGCGATGATCGGCGACTCCCCGCTGCTGCACCGCTGCTTCGACCCCAAGCTGATCGGCGACAACCTGAACTACATGGCCCCGGTGCTGTGCACCGAGCCGCACCGCGCCGAGTTCGTCGGCGTCTACGTGGAGCGGGACATGAGCTGGGCCGAGTTCGGCCGGTCCCACCAGCGGGCGCACACCCGCTGCATGGCGCTCATCGCCGCCTTCGCCGAGGTGCCCAACAACAGCGACCTGCCGTACCGGGCCGGTTCGATCTTCTATCCGCCCTCGCAGCGGGAGTGGCAGGAGGGCGACCGCGGGGTGCGGTGCTTCCTGTGGAGCGACGACCGGAAGCTGACCCGCTCCATGCGGGGCGCGGGCCCGCAAGGGTTGCCCGCGAGCTGAGCGAGGGTGCCGTATGCTGCCGCACCGTGGCGTGTCCGGCCGCCCGCGCGCCGGTGGGAACGCCGCGACGGCCGCCGCCGGGTGCGGCCCACGGACGGCGGGAGGTCGGGATGCGACGGTGGTGGACGGCGGCCACGGTGGGCGCGGTGGTGGCGCTGGCGCTCACGGCCTGCGCCACCCCGGCCGGCACCGACCGTGACCTGACCGACGACTGGCCGGCGCCCGCCGCGCCGCAGGCGTTCGTCCCCGCCGCCGGGGTCTGCCACTCCGGCGTGCAGGACGTCGGCTACCTCTCCGCCTACCGCCCCGTCGACTGCGCGCTGCCGCACCGCACGGAGACCGTGCACGTCGGCACGCTGACCGGCGCGGGAGCCGAGCGCGCCACGCCCCCGCCGGCCGGCTCGGCCGGCATGCGGGCCGCCCGCGCCGAGTGCGACACGAAGGTCAGGACGGTGCTCGGCGGCGACTGGCGCTCCGGGCGGCTCGGGCTCACCGTGGTGCTGCCGTCGCCGCAGGCGTGGGGTGGCGGCGCCCGCTGGTTCCGCTGCGACCTGAGCGAACAGACCAGCCTCGACGAGGCCGGCGCGAAGGACCGGACGGGCAGCCTGAAGGGCGCGCTGACCGGCGCCGCCCCCCTCGCCCACCGCTGCTTCAACCCGAAGACGCGCGGCGACCAGGTGCGCGAGATGGTGGCGGTGGCCTGCACCAGCAGGCACCGCGCCGAGTTCGTCGGCGTCTGGCAGGCCCCCGACACCAGCTACGACGCCTTCAGCCGCGACACCCGCAAGGTGCACCGGGCGTGCCGGACGCTGATCGCGAAGTACGCCAGGGTGCCGGACAACGGCGACCTCCAGTACCGGGCCGGCTCGATCTACTACCACCCCTTCGAACGGGAGTGGCGCAACGGCAACCGCGGCGTGCAGTGCTTCCTGTGGATCAGCGACCGCAACCTCACCAGGTCGGTCAAGGGCGCCGGCACGAAGGGCCTGCCGGTCACCTGAGCGGGGCGGTCAGCGTCGCCGACCGCCCCGACCCTGTGGTGTTCAGCTCGCCTGGAGCGTCACGTCGTCGATGACGAAGCTGGTCTGCAACGAGGCGTCCTCGGTGCCGGTGAACTTGAGCGTCACCGTCTGCCCCGCGTACCCCGCCACGTTGAACGACCGCTGCGTGTAACCCGCCGCCGCGTTCAGGTTCGAGTACGTCGCCAGGGTGGCCGTGCCCACCTGCACCACCAGCCGGTCGTACGCGGTGCTCGTCGTCGTCTCCGCCGTGTCGACGTGCAGCCAGAACGACAGCGTGTAGCTGGCGCAGCCCGCCGGGATCGTCACCGACTGCGACAACGTGTCGGTGCGCGTCGAGCCGTACCCCACCAGCCACGCCTTGTACGAGCCGGTCCGCGCCGGCTGGTCGGCGTCGTTGGTGATGACGCCCGACGACGCCGTCCACGGCGAGGACCCGCTCTCGAACCCGCCGTTGCCGATGAGCTGCCCACCGGCGCACCCGCCGCCGCCACCGACGGTCAGGGTGTAGCTGGCCGTACGCGAGACGCCGCCGGAGCCCGCGCCGGTGACCGTGACGGTGTAGGTGCCCACCGCGGCCGAGGCCGACGCGCTGAGCGTCATGGTGGCGGAGCCGCCGGAGGTGACCGAGGACGGGCTGAACGAGGCGGTGACGCCCGCCGGAAGGCCGGTCGCCGACAGGCCGACCGTCTGGGCCGAGCCGGCGGTGGTGGCCGTGGAGACCGTCGCCGTGGTCGACGCGCCGCGCTGCACCGAGCCCGACGTCGGGCTCACCGCGACGGAGAAGTCGTTGGTCGCCGAGCCCACGGCGGTCTGCCAGATGGCGTACGCGATCCCGTCGGCGCTGCGGTTGAGCACCGTGGCGCTGACGTTCGAGGTGGTGTCGCAGGAGCGGTGGTAGCACGGGTCGTACGCCGAGCCGGAGGTGCCGCCCCACTTGGCGGCCTGCGCCGAGGTCTTGCGGGCGCTGGCGCCCGCGGCGTACCCGGAGGTCTGGATGCCGGCCTGCGCGAAGGGGTAGTCGTCGGAACGGCCCTGGCCCTCGACGTTCTCCTCCGGCTGGATGTTCAGCGAGTCCCAGTACGCCTTGAGCGGGGCGGCCGTGGCGGAGGTGATCCGGTTGATGAAGTAGCCGCCGTTGACGGAGCCGATCATGTCGAAGTTGTAGTAGCCCTTGATGTAGCCCCGCTGGGTGGCGCTCAGCGAGCGGACGTAGAAGTCCGAACCGTTGAGGCCCTGCTCCTCGTCGGTCCACCAGGCGAACCGGACCCGCTTGGTCATCGTCGGGTTCTGCCGGGCCAGCACGAGCGCGTTCTCCAGCAGCGCCGACGAGCCGGTGGCGTTGTCGTTGATGCCCGGGCCGGCGGAGACGCCGTCGAGGTGCGAGCCGAACATGACGACCTGGTCGGCGGGCCCGCCCGGCCACTCGGCGATCAGGTTGTTCGACCGGTAGGTGCAGTCGGTGCAGACCTGCTCCGTCACCGTGTAACCGGCGGCCTGGAGCTTCGTCTTGACGTACGCCACGGAGGCCGTGTAGCCGGCGCTGCCGGCACGCCGGTTGCCGCCGTTCTGGGTGGCGATGGTCTGGAACTGCGTGAGGTGGGCCTGAACGTTGGCCACCGCGATGTCCGGCGCGGCCAGGGCCTGCGCGGCGGGCGCGGGCACGCCGGCCGCCGGGGCCGCCGACGCCGGCGCGACGGCCGTCGCCACGCCGCCGGTGAGGACGGCGAGCGCGAGCCCAGCGGTCAGGATTCTTCGCTTCATGGACACTCCTCGATAAGTGGTGGCCTGATCATGCCATCGAGGAGTGCGAATGGGCGATAGGCCCGGGCGGGCGGATCCGAGTCCACCCGCCCGCCCGGGCGCCGCCCGCTCAGGGCCGGCCCTGCGCCGCCCGCTCAGGTGCGGCGCAGCATCGCCAGGAACATCGCGTCGGTGCCGTGCCGGTGCGGCCACAGCTGCACCGTCGGCCCGTCGCCGAGGCCGGGCATCCCCGCCGGCAGCAGCGGCCGGGCGTCGACGAAGTCGACCGGCACCCCGGAGCGGCGGGCCGCCTCGGTCACCGTCACGTGCGTCTCCACCGTGTGCGGGGAGCACGTGACGTAGGCGACCAGCCCGCCCGGACGGGCCGCGCGCAGCGCCGCGGCCAGCAGCTCGCGCTGCAACCGGGTCAGCGGCGGCAGGTCCGAGGGCTGGCGTCGCCACCGGGACTCCGGCCGGCGACGCAGCGACCCCAGCCCCGTGCAGGGCGCGTCGACGAGCACCCGGTCGAAGTGCCCCTCCGGCAGCTTCGGGTCCGCGCCGACGGTGCGGCCGTCGGTGTGCAGCACGGTCACCGGCAGGCCCCGGGTGGCCTGCTCGACCAGCCGGGCCCGGTGCTCGGATACCTCGACCGCGGTCAGCCGCGCGTCGCGTTGGGCGGCGAGGGCGCCGAGCAGGCCGGACTTGCCGCCCGGGCCGGCGCACAGGTCCAGCCAGCGGCCGTCCGGACCGTCGAGCGGAGCCACCGCGAGGGCGTTGGCCACCAGTTGGGAGCCCTCGTCCTGCACGTGGGCACGGCCCTGCGCGAGCGCCGGCACGTCGCCGGGCGCCCCGCCGGAGAGATAGACGGCGTACGGCGAGAAGGCCCCCGGTGCGCCGCCGGTCTGGTCGGCCAGCTCCGCCGGGTCGGCCAGCCCGGGCCGCGCGCACAGGTGCACGGGCGGACGCTCGTTGTCCTCGATCAGCAGCCGGGTCGTCTCGCCGAGGTCGCCGCCGAGCGCCTCGGCGAAGGCCCGCACGATCCACTGCGGATGGCTGTACGTCAGGGCGAGGTGCCCGATCGGGTCGCTCTCGGCCGACGGGGCCAGCTTGGCCACCCAGGCGTCGGCGTCCCGTCCGGCGACCTCGCGCAGCACCGCGTTGGCGAAGCCCGTCGCGCCGGCGCCCACCGACTTGACCAGGTCGACGGTCGAGGAGACGGCGGCGTGCGCCGGCACCCGCGTGTGCAGGAGCTGGTACGCCCCGAGCCGCAGCGCGTCGCGCACCGGCGGGTCGATGCGCTGCACGTCGCGCCCGGCGGCGTCGCCGAGGATCGCGTCGAGGGTGCCGAGGTGGCGCAGCGTGCCGTAGGTCAGCTCGGTGGCGAAGGCGGCGTCGCGGCCGACCAGTCCCGCGTCGCGCAGCAGCGACGGGAGCACCAGGTTGGCGTACGCGTCGTCGCGGTGCACCGCCGCGACCGCCTCGTAGGCCACCTGGCGCGGCAGGTCCACCGTCGGCCGGGCCATGGGGCGCCGGCCGCCGTCCCGGCGGTCACCGCCGGACCGGGCGCCCCACTGGCCGCCCCGCGCCGGCCGCTCGCCACGCTGACCGCCCGAGGGACGCTGGTCACGCCCGCCGGACCGCTCGTCGCGTCGTCCACCGTCGAAGCGTTCGCCACGCCGCTCGGCGTCGAAGCGCTCGCCACGCCGCTCGGCGGGGAAGCGGTCGCCCGAGGGCCGTTCCGATGGGCCGGTCACGCGAGCTCCTCCCCCGCGGCGACCCGGACGCCCCGCGCCCAGTCGGTCGCCGGCATCGCCCGCTTGCCCGCCGCCCGGACCTCGCCGAGCCGCACCGGGGTGGTGGCCGTGCCGGCCAGCACCCGCGACTTCTCCACCAGCAGCTCGCCCGGCTTCAGCTCCGGGCCGTCGGGCACCGGGGTGACCGGGCCCAGCTTGACGCGCTCGCCCCGGAACGTCGTCCACGGGCCGGGCGCCGGGGTGCAGGCCCGGATCCGCCGGTCGACCGCGAAGGCGGGGTCGGACCAGCGCACCCGGGCGTCCTCCACGGTCAGCTTCGGCGCCAGCGACACCCCGTCGGCGGGCTGCGGCTCGGCCCGGGCCGTGCCGTCGTCGATCGCGTCGAGGACGGCCACCAGCAGGCCGGCGCCGGAGTGGGCCAGCCGCTCCAGCAGGTCGCCGGACGTGTCGGCGGGACGGATCTCGTCGGTCAGCGTGCCGTAGACCGGGCCGGTGTCCAGCCCCTCCTCCAGCTGGAACACGCTCGCCCCGGTCAGCTCGTCGCCGTGCAGCACGGCGTGCTGCACGGGCGCGGCACCGCGCCAGGCGGGCAGCAGCGAGAAGTGCAGGTTGATCCACCCGTGGCGGGGGATCTCCAGGGCCGCCGGCGGCACCAGCGCGCCGTAGGCGACCACGGGGACGCAGTCGGGGGCCAGCTCGCGCAGCCGGTCCTGGAACTCCGGCTCGCGGGGCCGGGCGGGGGTGAGCACCTCGATCCCGTGCTCGTCGGCCCATGCCCCCACCGGGGAGCGGGCCAGCCCGCGACCGCGCCCGGCGGGGGCGTCCGGCCGGGTGACCACGGCGACGAGTTCGTGCCGGGAGGCCGCCACGGCGGCCAGGGCGGGGACGGCGACGGCCGGCGTGCCAGCGAAGATCACGCGCACGGGCTCACCGACCCAGGCCGAAGGGGCTGCCGGAGGCGTGCGGGTTGAGCTTGACCGTCGGCGGGGCGCCCGGGTCGTACCACTCCGCCTGGCGGATCGCCTTCATCGCCTCCTTGCGCCCGGCCGGGTCCAGCCGGTCCACGAAGAGCACCCCGTCGAGGTGGTCGGTCTCGTGCTGCACGCAGCGCGCCATCAGGCCGGTGCCGACGATCTGCATCGGGTCGCCGTAGCCGTTGAAGCCCTTGGCGATGACGTTCTGCCGGCGCTTGGTGTCGAAGTAGAGCCCGGGGATGGACAGGCAGCCCTCGGGGCCGTCCTGCTCCTCGGCGTCGGGAAACTCCAGCACCGGGTTGACCAGGTGGCCGACCACGTCGTCGACGTCGAAGGTGAACACCCGCAGGCCCACACCGAGCTGCGGCGCGGCGAGGCCGGCGCCGTTCTGCTCACGCATCGTGTCGGTCAGGTCGGCGATGAGCTTGCGCAGCTCGACGTCGAAGTCGACCACCGGGTCGGCCGGCGTGCGCAGCACCGGATCTCCGAACAGACGGATGGGCTGGACGGTCACTCGGCATTGCTCCTTCGGCGGGCGGACTGCTGCCGTACCAGTCTACGGAGTGCCGCCGGCCGCCCCGGCCGGCGTACCGTGACGCGGCGCGGGCGGCGGGGTGTCGATGGTCACCGGCAGGCTCTCGTAGCCGCGCAGGACCAGCCTGGACCGGTGCCGCGGCGGGGCGGCGAGGGCCAGTCCGGGCAGCCGGCGCAGCAGCTGCGGGAAGGCGACCTGCGCCTCCAGCCGGGCGAGGCCGGCGCCGAGGCAGAAGTGCGGGCCGGCGCCGAAGGACAGCGGGTGGCTCTGGGCCCGCCACGGGTCGAAGCGCTCCGGCCCGGGGTAGCGCCGGGGGTCCCGGTTGGCGGCGGCGAGCAGCAGCAGCACCCAGCCGTCCGTGGGCACCTCGACGCCGCCCACGGTGACCGGCGCGCCGGCCAGCCGGGTGGTGAGCTGCACCGGCGGGTCGAAGCGGAGCAGCTCCTCGACGTACGCCGGGGCGAACTGCGGGTGCCCGCGCAACGCGTCGGCCGCGCGCGGGTGCGCCAGCAGGACCGCCAGGCCGTTGCCGAGCAGGTTGGTGGTCGTCTCGAAGCCGGCGACCAGCAGCACCACCAGGTTGGCCAGCAGCTCGTCGCCGGAGAGCCGCTCGCCGTCGGTGTCGTGCACCCGCACCAGCGCGCTGGTCAGGTCGTCGGCCGGGGCGCGCCGACGGGCCGCGACCAGCTCGGCGAAGTAGTCGCGCAGCTCGACCGCGCCCCGGTCGGCCACGGCCAGCTCCTCCGGCGTGATCACCGGCTCCAGCACCCCGGTCAGGTCGGCCGCCCAACGCCGGAACAGCGGCCGGTCCGCCGCCGGTACGCCGAGCAGCGCGCAGATCACCCCGACCGGCAGCGGGTAGGCGAACTCGGCCAGGAAGTCGACGGGCTCGCCGCCGGCGCCCCGCCGCAGCATGGCGTCGATCAGCTCGTCGGCCTGGGCCGCCACCACGTCGCGCATCGCGGCGATCCGGCGCGGGGTGAAGGCGCCCGCCGCGAGCCGGCGCATCCGGCTGTGGTCGGGCGGGTTGGTGCGCAGCATCGACCGGGAGATCGACGCGATGGCGGGGCTGTCCCGCCAGCCCGGCAGGAACCGGTCGCGCAGCGCGTCGTCGAGCACCCCGAGCCGGGGATCGCGGAGCAACTCGTCGGCCTCGGCGTAACCGGTCACCGCGTACATCGCCGGGCCGGCCTGGACCACCGGCCCGAAGGCGCGCAGCCGCTCGTACGCCGGGTAGGGGTCGATCCGGCCCTGCGGCGACATGAGCAGCGCGACGGTGTCGGCGGCGTCCATGGTCGGCCTCCCGTCCGTAGCCGAGAGACCCATCATGCCCCCGACGGCCGCATCCGGCTGTCCTGCGGGGCACGGACGCCGGCACCCGCCTCCCCACCCGGGGCGGCGCGGGGTGGCGTGCGGCGGCGCGGGGCTCAGACGCCGGTGCCCGGCTCCCCGGCCAGGACCGCGTCGCCGCCGAGCAGGGCGTGCTCGGGCAGCGGCAGCTCGATGGAGTGGGCGGCCTCCCAGTCGTGGATCAGGCCGGGGCGCGCCTGGGCGGCGAAGTAGTCCACCGCGCTCATCCCGCCGACCACCGGCTCGTCCACCTCGGCGACGAGCAGCGCCGGCACCAGGTGGAAGCCGCTCTGCAGGGCGGCGCTGAGGCGGCGGTGCCCGTCGACGACGAAGAAGTACTCGCCGGTGTAGCCGATCCGCAGCGGCTCCAGCGCCTCGTCGCCGGCGGCGGCCACCTCGCCGACGAACTCCGAGTCCCACAGGTCGCGCAGGTGGGCGACGTCCTCGGTCGGGTAGACGCGGGCCGGGTCGAGCAGCAGCAGCGGCGGCGCGTCGCGCAGCACGTGCGCGCCCAGCCGGCCCTCGTACGCGTCGATGATGTGCTCGATGACCTCGGCGGCCGAGGCGCGGGTGGTGTCGCAGACCAGGTCGTAGTTGCGCAGCCGGGCCTTGTCCACGCCGTAGCGGACGATGAACCGGCCCCGCTCGCTCTCGCTGCGCTCGCGCAGCTTGGCCTTGGCCTCCTCCATCGAGGCGTAGCTCTCGGCCGGGCCGGAGGGGCGGGCGAGCACCCGTCGGGCCGCCTCGCCCGGCTCGGTGATCATGTGCACCTTGAGCGCGTCCGTGAAGAAGTGCCAGGCCAGCCGGGAGTCCATGACCAGCCGCTCGCCCGAGGCCGCGATGTCGCGCTGGAGCTGGTCGACGTAGCCGTCGACGGCCTGGTCCAGCTCCGCGTGCAGGTTGAGCTGGAGGGCGGTCATCTGCCGCTCCTGCGCCATCTGCCGGTAGAGGTCGCCGACGCTGACCCGGCGCAGGCCGAGCCGCTCGGCGATCTCCACGGAGACGGTGCTCTTGCCGCTGCCGAGGTCACCATTGAAGACGATCGACTGACGAACGGTCACGACTGGTCCACCCCTGCTCACCGGCTGTTTGGCATCATCGACATCGCGCCGGACCGACGCGCTCCCGCCATCGTCGCGCGAGCCCGCGACGGCCCCGGCTCGGCACCTGCGGCGCCGCGCCGCGACCTGGAGCCGTCGTACGCCCGGGCATGACGGGCGATGCTATCACCCGCGCGGCGACGCCCCGCCGCACACGGCGTGCGACGACGGGCCAGGTCGGGCGGTCGGGCACCCCGCCCACCCGTCAGAAGAGGGCCAGCGGGTCGACCTGGAGACGGACCGGGTCGACGGCCTTGCGGGCGGCCCGCACCCCGGCCGCCGAGTGCAGCGCGTCGGCCAGCGCGGCGGCCCGGGCCCGGGGCACCCGCACCAGCATCCGCTCCCGTTCCCCGTCGGCCGGCACCGGCCCGAGCAGCTCCGCCTCCGCCGGCAGCCGCGCCTCGGCCAGCAGATCGGCCACCGCGGCGGGCGCGCCGGTCACGCTCGCCATCCGCACCGCCGGCGGGAAGCCCAGCTCCCGCCGCTCGGCCAGCTCCCGGGCGGCGAACCAGCCCGCGTCCCAGCGCAGCAGCGCCTGCACGGGGGCCAGCGCCCCGTCGGCGACCACCACGACCCGGCCGCCGGCGGCGGCGGGGCGGGCCAGCGCGGCGGCCGCCAGCCAGCGGCGCAGCGCCTCCTCCCCCGCCCGCAGGTCGGCCCTGGTGAGCAGGGCCCACGAGTCGAGCAGCAGCACCGCCCCGAAGCCGCCCTCGGCGACCGGCTCGGCGCCGGGGGTGGCGATGACCAGGCCGGCGCCGCCCGGGACCGTGGCCAGCACCTCCTCCCGCCCGGAGGTGCGCACCGGCACGCCGGGAAAGGCCCGGCCCAGTTCCTCGGCCGTGCGCCGGGCGCCGGTGACGGAGGCGCGCAGCCGCCGCCCGCCGCACTCCGGGCAGGCGTACGCGGCGGCGACCCGCCCGCACCAGCGGCAGGCGGGGGTGCCCTCGGCCGACGGCAGCGCGAGCGGCCCGGCGCAGTGCGGGCACCGCGCCGGGGTGCGGCACTCGGCGCAGGCCACCGAGGGCAGGTAGCCGCGGCGGGGCACCTGGACCAGCACCGGCAGGTCGGCCCGCAGCGCCTCCCGGGCGGTGGTCCAGGCCAGGCTGGGCAGCCGGGCGGTGGCCGCCCCGGGGTCCCGGGCCAGTTGCGGGTCGTCGCCGGTGGGTGCGATCGCCGGCATCCGGGCCCGTACGGTCGCCCGGTCGGCCACCACCTCGCGGGCCCAGCCGGTCTCCACCAGCAGCTGCGCCTCGGCGGTGCGGGTGAACCCGCCCACGATGGCGGCGGCGTCGGCGAGCTGGGCGCGGGTGAGCAGCACCTCCCGGGCGTGCGGGTACGGGGCCCGGGGCTCGGCGTGCAGGTCGTCGCCGTCGTCCCAGATCGCCACCAGCCCGAGCCGGGCGACCGGGGCGAACATCGCGGCCCTGGTGCCGACGACCACCGCCACGTCGCCGCGCCGGGCGGCCAGGAAGGCCCGGTAGCGCCGGGCGGGACCGAGCGCGGCGGAGAGGCTGACGTGCCGCCCGGGGCCCAGGGCGTCGTGCAGGGCGGCGTCGAGGCGGTCCAGGTCGCGGTTGTCGGCGACGACCAGCACCGCGCCCCGGCCGCCGGCCACGGTGGCGGCGGCGGCCTCGGCGTACCGGGCGGGCCAGTCCTCCCCGGGCAGCGCCGACCAGACCGCCCGGGGGGCCCGCCCGGCGGCGAGTGCCCGGAGCAGGGCCGGGCCGGCGGGATAGTCCGGCCAGCCGTCGGCACCGGGCCCGTCCGGCGCGTCGGGCACGGGCCCGTCTGCGGCGGCGCGGGCGCGCACGTCCTTCTCCACCCGGGCGTGCCGGGGCGGGACGGCGAGGCGGAGCACGTCGGCGAGGCTGCCGGCGTAGCGGTCCGCGACCGTCCGGGCCAGCCGGGCGACCTCCGGCGCGAGGACCGGCTCGGGCGAGACGACCTTCTCCAGGTACGCCAGCCGGCCGGTGTGCCCCGAGTCGTCGGCCCGCTCCAGCAGCCAGCCGTCGACGAGCTGACCGGCGAAGCGGACCTTCACGCGCACGCCGGGGACGGCGTCGGCGTCCAGCTCGGCCGGCACGAGGTAGTCGAAGGGGCGGTCCAGGTGGGCCAGGGGCACGTCGACGCAGACACGAGCGACCGGCGACCCGTTCGCGGGTCGCCGGTCGCTGCGCCTGGTGCCGGTCAGGCTCCCGCGGCCGACTTGAGGTCGGCGGCCCGGTCGGTGCTCTCCCAGGTCAGCTCCGGCAGCTCCCGGCCGAAGTGGCCGTAGGCGGCGGTCTGCTGGTAGATCGGGCGGAGCAGGTTGAGGTCCCGGATGATGGCGGCCGGGCGCAGGTCGAAGACCTCGGAGACGGCCTTCTCGATCGAGGCGACCGGCACGGTCTCGGTGCCGAACGTCTCGACGAAGAGGCTGACCGGGTGGGCCTTGCCGATCGCGTACGCGACCTGCACCTCGCACCGCTCGGCCAGGCCGGCGGCGACCACGTTCTTGGCGACCCAGCGCGTCGCGTACGCCGCCGAGCGGTCCACCTTCGACGGGTCCTTGCCGGAGAACGCGCCGCCGCCGTGCCGGGCGTAGCCGCCGTAGGTGTCAACGATGATCTTGCGACCGGTCAGGCCGGCGTCACCCATCGGCCCGCCGATCTCGAACCGGCCGGTCGGGTTGACCAGCAGCCGGTAGCCCTCGGTGTCGAGCCCGAGGCCCTCCAGCTCGGGGCCGATGACGTGCTCGCGCACGTCGGGGGTGAGCAGCGAGTCCAGCGAGATGTCGGCGGCGTGCTGGCTGGAGACGACCACCGTGTTGAGCCGGACGGGGCGCAGCCCCTCGTACTCGATCGTGACCTGGGTCTTGCCGTCGGGCCGCAGGTACGGGATCGTGCCGTCCTTGCGGACCTGGGACAGCCGCCGGGCCAACCGGTGCGCGAGGGCGATCGGCAGCGGCATCAGCTCCGGTGTCTCGGAGCAGGCGAAGCCGAACATCATGCCCTGGTCGCCGGCGCCCTGCGCGTCCAGCGCGCTCTCGGACGCACCGGTACGCAGCTCGAAGGCGTTGTCGACGCCCTGCGCGATGTCCTCCGACTGGGCGCCGATGGAGACGCTGACGCCGCACGAGGCGCCGTCGAAGCCCTTCTTCGACGAGTCGTAGCCGATGTCGAGGATGGTCCGCCGGACGATGGTCGGGATGTCGGCGTACGCCTTGGTGGTCACCTCGCCCGCGATGTGCACCTGACCTGTGGTGATCAGGGTCTCCACGGCGACGCGGCTGCGCGGATCCTCGGCGAGCAGGGCATCGAGGATGCCGTCGCTGATCTGGTCAGCGATCTTGTCCGGGTGGCCTTCCGTGACCGATTCGGAAGTGAAGAGGCGGCGTGTCACGGCACTCCTAAATTGTGGAAGTCGTTCCGCGGCAGTGTAGTCATCCGCGGCAGGGCCTGGCCCCTTCGGTCACATCCGGTTCCAGCCGTCAGGAACGGCCGGGCAACCGGGCGACCACGAGGTCCCAGACACCGTCGGCGAGGTCCTCCTTGGACCGCTCGGGCATCCGGCTGACCGAACCGTCCGCGCCGATGACCGTCGCCGCGTTGGTCTCGGCGCCGAAGACCTTGTCGGACCCGACCTCGTTGATCACGACGAGGTCCGCCCGCTTGCGGGCGAGCTTGGCCCGGCCGTTGGCCTCGGCGTCGCCGGTCTCCGCGGCGAACACCACCAGCACCTGTTCCGGGCGCCGGCGTCGGCCCAGCTCGGCGGCGATGTCCGGGTTGGTGACGAGCTCGATGGTGGGTGCGCTGCCGTCGTCCGACTTCTTGATTTTGCCAGTCGCGTACGTCGCGGGACGGAAATCGGCCGGAGCCGCCGCCATCACCACCGCGTCGGCCTCGGCCGCCGCCGCCAGCGTCGCGTCGCGCAGCTCGCCGGTGGTGCCGACCCGGACCAGGTCGACGCCGGCGGGATCGGGCAGCGAGACGTTGGCCGAGATCAGGGTGACCCGGGCGCCCCGGGCCACCGCGCAGCGGGCGAACGCGTAGCCCTGCTTGCCCGAGGAACGGTTGCCCAGGAAGCGGACCGGGTCGAGGGGCTCGCGGGTGCCGCCGGCGGTCACCACCACGTGCCGTCCGGCCAGGTCGGCGGGGGCCCCGACGCCCCTGGCGAGGGCCCGGCGGGCGACCGCGAAGATCTCCGCCGGGTCGGGCAGCCGGCCCTTGCCGGTGTCGGCCCCGGTGAGCCGGCCGACGGCGGGCTCGACGACGCGTACGCCACGGGCGCGCAGGGTCGCGACGTTGGCGACGGTGGCCGGGTGCTCCCACATCTCCGTGTGCATGGCCGGGGCCAGCACGACCGGGCAGCGGGCGGTCAGCAGCGTGTTGGTGAGCAGGTCGTCGGCGAGGCCGTGGGCGGCCTTGGCCAGCAGGTCGGCGGTGGCCGGCGCGACCACCACCAGGTCGGCCTGCTGACCGAGCCGGACGTGCGGCACCTCGTGCACGTCCGACCAGACGTCGTCGGCGACGGGCTGGCCGGAGAGCGCCGCCCAGGTCGGGGCGCCGACGAAGCGCAACGCCGAGGCGGTCGGCACGACCCGGACCTGGTGGCCCGACTCGGTGAAGAGTCGCAGCAGCTCACACGCCTTGTAGGCCGCGATGCCACCGCCGACCCCGAGGACGATCCGGGGGGACATCGACGCGCGGCGGGTTACGGCTGGTCGGTCGGCTCGGCGGTGAGCAGGCCCGCGTTGATCTCGCGCATGGCGATGGAGAGGGGCTTCTCCTGCGGCGTGGTCTCGACCAGGGGGCCGACGTATTCCAGCAGGCCCTCGCCGAGCTGGCTGTAGTAGGCGTTGACCTGGCGCGCACGCTTGGCGGCGAAGATCACCAGCGCGTACTTCGAGGTCGTCTTCTCGAGGAGCTCGTCGATCGGCGGGTTGGTGATGCCTTCGGGGTTTGCGATGGATCCCACGAATTAACCTCTGCGTCTATCGCACCGCACGCGGCGGTGCTGGCGGTCCACCGCGTGCGGGCGGTGGCGCCGGAGCCAGGAAAGAAGAACCGGACAAGCCTACCAGCTCGTCGACGACCCGCCCGGTGAGGTCGTGCGCGAGGGTGTGTTCGAAGGCGGCCGGCGTGGCCTGCGCGGGGATGTTCCCCGGCGGGTGCAGCAGCACCAGCCGGGCGTCGGGCAGTACCGCCCGGACCAGCAGCGCGCCAGGGAGGTCGAGGCCGATCAGCACCGGTTGCCCGGCGGCGAGCCGCGACCGCAGCGGCGCGAGGGGGGTGCCGCGCCGGTGGGGCCCGGCCCGGCTCCACTCCAGCAGCTCCCCGGCGGCGACCATCCGGTCGAACTCGGCGGGGGTCAGGAAGAGCCGGTCGACGCCGTCCAGCTCGCGCTCCCGGCGCGGGCGCGTGGTGGCCGGCACCGGGACCCAGACGGATGGAGAACGCGCCCGGACGCGCTCGACGACACTCTCCGTGCCGGAGCCCGAAGGCCCCGTCAGGACAGTGAGCCGAGCCGCCGGGCGCGCCTCGTCATCCGTGCTCACTGCTTGTTTCTACACGCAGCCAGCCTCAGTTGGCGGCGAACTCCCCAAGCAGTGCCTTGCGCTGCTGCTCGCCGAGGCCACGCAGGCGACGGCTGTCGGCGATCTTGAGCTTCTCCATGATCTGGGTGGCCCGGATCTTGCCGATACCCGGCATCGCCTGCAGTACGGCGGAGACCTTGAGCTTGCCGACGACGTCGTCGGACTCGGCACGCTCGAGGACGGCTCCGAGGGTGGTCTTGCCCTGCTTGAGCTGCTCCTTCAGCTCAGCACGGGCCTTGCGGATCTCCGCGGCCTTCTCCAGCGCGGCAGCACGCTGTTCGGGGGTCAGTGACGGGAGCGGCACCAGTTCTCCTCAGGTCCCTATAGCGACGGGCGGGACGCACCGCCGCATCTGTGAAACGTGGTGTCGCTGTGAACCAAGGGGTCCGTGGTTCCCAGCGCGGGGAAAACTAGCGTTCGTCGGCGCATTCGGCAACGTGGACGCGCGATGATCTTTACAAAGGTGACCGAGCCGTCAGTCAGTCACCAGTGGCGAGGGCGGCCCGACAGTCGGTCAGCGCCCGGTCGGCGGCGGCGCGCAACGCGTCCGGATCCGGGCCCGCGCCCAGCACCTCGCGCGAGTACGAGGGCAGCACCGCGGGCAGGGCGGAGCCGAAGACGACGCGCAGATCCGCCGCGGTCCCGCCCTGCGCCCCGAGGCCCGGGGCGAGCAGTGGACCGTTCACCGCGGAGAGGTCGTGACCGGTGTCACCGATGGTCGCGCCGACCACCAATCCGACGCTGCCGAGCGGCTGCGCACCCGCGTTGAGCTGGGAAATCTCGTCGATGACGGTCTGCGCGACGGTGCGCCCGTCGGCGGTGCGGGCGCGCTGCACGGCGGCGCCCTCGGGGTTGGAGGTGAGCGCCAGCACGAAGACCCCGCCGCCGTGCTCGGCGGCCAGTTCGAACATCGGCGCGAGCGCGCCGACACCGAGGTACGGGCTCGCGGTCACCGCGTCCACATGGACCGGGCTGGATGGATCGAGGTACGCGGAGGCGTACGCGGCGACCGTCGAGCCGATGTCGCCGCGCTTGACGTCAAGCAGAACGAGTGAGCCGGCCTCGCGTAACTGTCGGATAGTTGACTCAAGAATCTCCATGCCCTTAGAGCCGAACCGCTCGAAAAAGGCCGACTGGGGCTTGACCACCGCGACCCGGTCACCGAGGGCTTCCGTGACCGTCCGGGCGAACCGGTCAAGGCCCCGGACGTCGTCGTCGAGCCCCCAGCGGGCCAGCAGCCCCGGGTGCGGGTCGATGCCGACGCAGAGCGGTCCCCGCTCGGTGACGGCCCGGTGCAGGCGGGCGCCGAAGCTCTCCATCCGGTTCTCTCCCTCTCCTCGGCGCCCCGGGGCGTCCGCCGCCGGGGCACGCTCCTGTCGCGGGCGGCGCGCGCCGCCCACGTACGGCCGCCGGACCGTGACCGGCGGCTCAGCCGGCGCGCACCGCGGCGGCGACCCCGGCGGCGATCCGGGCCAGGTCGGCGTCGTCGGTGACGTACGGCGGCATGGTGTAGACCAGGTCGCGGAACGGCCGCAGCCAGACCCCCTGGGCGACCGCGGCGGCGGTGGCGGCGGGCAGGTCCACCTCGTGGTCGAGCTGGACGACGCCGATCGCGCCGAGCACCCGCACGTCGGCCACCCCCGGCGCGCCGCGCAACGGCTCCAGGCCGGCCCGCAGGCCCGCCCCCACCCTCGCCACCTGCCCCGCCCAGTCCCCGGCCCGCAGCAGGCCGAGGGAGGCGTCGGCGACCGCGCACGCCAGCGGGTTGCCCATGAACGTCGGGCCGTGCGCCAGCACGCCGTCGGCGGAGATTCCCCGGGCGACCTCCGCCGTGCAGAGCGCGGCGGCCAGCGTCAGGTACCCGCCGGTGAGCGCCTTGCCGACGCACATCACGTCGGGCACGACCCCGGCGTGCTCGGCGGCGAACATGGTGCCCGTCCGGCCGAAGCCGGTGGCGATCTCGTCGAAGATCAGCAGCACCCCGTGCGCCCGGGTCACCTCGCGCAGCACCCGCAGGTAGTGCGGGTGGTGGAAGCGCATGCCGCCGGCGCCCTGGACCACCGGCTCCACGATCACGGCGGCCAGCTCGTGCGCGTGCCGCTCGACCGCCTCGACGAGGGCGGCCTCGTAGGCCGCATCGGGCGGGGTGTCGAAGCCGCCGGGCGGCACGGGGGCGAAGACCTGCCGGGGCAGCACGTCGCCCCAGAGGTGGTGCATGCCGCCCTCGGGGTCGCAGACGCTCATCGGGTGGAACGTGTCGCCGTGGTAGCCGCCCCGCCAGGTGCCCAGCCGGCGGCGCTGCGGCCGGCCGGTGGCGCGCTGGTACTGCAGGCACATCTTGACCGCCACCTCGACGGCGACCGAGCCGGAGTCGGCCAGGAAGACGTGCTCCAGCCCCTCCGGCGCCAGCTCTACCAGGGTGGTCGCCAGGCGGACCGCGGGGGCGTGGGTGAGCCCGCCGAACATCACGTGGCTCATCCGGCCGAGCTGGTCGGTCACCGCCGCGTCGAGCACCGGGTGCCGGTAGCCGTGGATGGCCGCCCACCACGACGACATCCCGTCGACCAGCTCCCGGCCGTCGGCCAACCGCAGCCGTACGCCCTCGGCGCCCTCGACCACGTAGGGCGCGCTGGCCGGCGGCAGGGCCGCGTACGGGTGCCAGACGTGCGCCCGGTCGGCGGCCAGGATCTCCTCGGGTGTCACCCGTTCGACCCCGCGGCGCGGGCGGCGGCGCGGACCAGGGCCGGGCCGCGGTAGATGAAGCCGGTGTAGAGCTGCACCAGGGCGGCGCCGGCGTCGAACATCCGGGCCGCCGCGTCCGGGTCCACGATGCCCCCGACGCCGATCACCGGCAGCCGTCCCCCCGCCTCCCGGTGCACGAAGGCGACCACCTGGCGGGCACGGTCGGCGAGCGGGCGACCGGACAGCCCGCCGGTCTCCGCGCCGCGCGCCCGGTCCGCCGGGGCGAGACCGTCGCGGGCCAGCGTGGTGTTGGTGGCGATCACCCCGGCAGCGCCCCGGGCCAGGCAGACCTCCAGCAGCTCGGCGATCGCCGGCTCGGTGAGGTCCGGGGCGATCTTCACCAGCACCGGCTTCTCCCCCACCAGCGCCGCCAGGATGGCGTCCAGGTGCGCCCGGTCCTGCAACGAGCGCAGGCCCGGGGTGTTCGGCGAGGAGACGTTGACCGCGAAGTAGTCGCCGTGCGCGCGCAGCGCCCGGTACGAGGCGAGGTAGTCCTGCACCGCCTCGTCCAACGGGGTCACCTTGGACTTGCCCAGCGAGATGCCCAGCGGCACCCCGAGCGGGCGGGGCAGCGCCGCCAGCCGCGCCGCCAGAGCCTGCGCGCCGGCGTTGTTGAAGCCCATCCGGTTCACCACGGCCTCGCTGTCGCGCAGCCGGAACAGCCGGGGCCGGGGGTTGCCCGGCTGCGGGTGCGCGGTGACCGTGCCGACCTCGACGAAGCCGAAGCCCAGCGCCGGCCAGGCCGGCAGGGCCGCGCCGTCCTTGTCCATCCCGGCGGCGAGCCCGACCGGATTGGGGAACTCGACGCCGAACACGGCGCGCGGCGCCCGGACGGCGTAGCGGGCCCGCAGCACGGCCAGCGCCGCCGGCCGGCGGGACAACCCCGCCAGCCGACGCAGCGTCCACTCGTGCGCGGCCTCGGCGTCGCCGCCCCCGATCCGGAACAGCCCCGGCCGCACGGCGCGCTCGAACATCACGACCGACCACCCCCGTCGATCATGAGGTCGCCGCCGCGACCCGCAGCGCCGGCCGACAGCGACCTCATGATCGACGCGTACGGGCGGGGGCGACCGGTCACTGCGCGGCCCGCAGGGCGGCGTGCAGCGCGGCGTGCAGTTCCTGGAGCGGGCGGACCTGCATGTCGCCCCGCATCCGCGCCTCGATGCCCATCACCGCCGCCGCCGCGCCCGGCACCGTGGTGATGCACGGGATGTCCGCCGTGACGGCGGCGCTGCGGATCTCGTAGCCGTCGGAGCGGGCGCTCGCCCCCGAGCCCTGCGGGGTGTTGATCACCAGTGCCACGTCGCCGCCCAGGATCAGCGACACCGCGTCCTCGCCCCCGCCGGACTCGTAGTGCTTGCGGATCTGCTCGCAGGCGATGCCGTGCCGGCGCAGCACCTCCGCCGTGCCGGTGGTCGCCACGATCTCGAAGCCGAGGTCGGCCAGGCGCATGATCGGGAAGATCATGCCGCGCTTGTCGCGGTTGGCGACCGAGACGAAGATCTTCCCGGTGGTCGGCAGCGAGCCGTACGCGGCCGACTGCGACTTGGCGAAGGCGTGCCCGAAGGCGGTGTCGATGCCCATCACCTCGCCGGTGGACTTCATCTCCGGGCCGAGCAGCGAGTCCACGCCCTTGCCGGTGGGCGTACGGAAGCGCTTGAACGGCAGCACCGCCTCCTTGACCGCGATCGGGGCGCCGGCCGGCAGCGAACCGCCGTCCCCGCTCGCCGGGAGCAGCCCCTCGGCGCGCAGCTCGGCGATGGTGGCGCCCAGCGCGATGCGGGCGGCCGCCTTCGCCAGCGGCACCGCCGTGGCCTTGGAGACGAAGGGCACCGTGCGGGACGCGCGCGGGTTCGCCTCCAGCACGTAGAGCATGTCGTCCTTCAGCGCGTACTGCACGTTGAGCAGGCCGCGCACCCCGACGCCCCGGGCGATGGCCTCCGTGTAGCGGCGCACCTGGGCCACGTGCGAGCCCGCCAGGGTGATCGGCGGCAGCGAGCAGGACGAGTCGCCGGAGTGGATGCCGGCCTCCTCGATGTGCTCCATCACCCCGCCGAGGTAGACCTCCCCGTCGGCGTCGCAGAGCGCGTCCACGTCGATCTCGATGGCGTCGTCGAGGAAGCGGTCGACCAGCACCGGGTGGTCCGGGGAGATCTCGGTGGCCCGCCCGATGTAGTCGCGCAGCGTGGCGTCGTCGTAGACGATCTCCATGCCCCGCCCGCCCAGCACGTACGACGGACGCACCAGCACCGGGTAGCCGATCTCGTCGGCGATGGCCTTCGCCTCGTCGTACGAGGTCGCCATGCCGTGCGCCGGGGCGCGCAGCCCGGCCCGGGCCAGCACCGCGCCGAACGCGCCCCGCTCCTCGGCCAGGTGGATCGACTCCGGGGAGGTGCCGACGACCGGCACGCCCGCGTCCTTCAGCCGCTGCGCCAGGCCCAGCGGGGTCTGCCCGCCGAGCTGCACGATCACCCCGACCACGCCCGGCCCGCCGGCCGCGCGGCCGGAGGAGTCCTCGGCGTGCCAGACCTCCAGCACGTCCTCGAAGGTGAGCGGCTCGAAGTAGAGCCGGTCGGCGGTGTCGTAGTCGGTGGAGACGGTCTCCGGGTTGCAGTTGACCATCACCGTCTCGTAGCCGGCCCCGCCCGCCCCACCGAGCGGCGCGCTGCGCAGCGCCTGTACCGCGTGCACGCAGGAGTAGTCGAACTCGATGCCCTGGCCGATCCGGTTCGGCCCCGAGCCCAGGATGATCACCTTCGGCCGGGCCGACGGCACGACCTCCGTCTCCTGGTCGTACGTCGAGTAGTGGTAGGGCGTGGTCGCCTCGAACTCGGCGGCACAGGTGTCCACCGTCTTGTAGACCGGGCGGACGTCGAGGCGGTGCCGCAGCGTCCGTACGCCGTCCTCGGCGGCCAGCTCCGGGCGCAGCGCGGCCAGCTGCCGGTCCGACACGCCGGCCCGCTTGGCGCGACGCAGCAGTTCGGCGTCGAGCACCGGGGCGTCCACGATCTCGGCGCGCAGCTCGACGAGGGCGGCGATCTGGTCCAGGAACCACGGGTCGATCCCGCCCGACGCGGCGGTCACCTCGGCGATCGAGGCGCCGAGACGCAGCGCCCGCTCGACGGTGTAGAGCCGTCCGTCGTGCGGCATCCGCAGCGCGTCGAGGGTGTTCTCCTTCGTCGCGCCGGCCGGGTCGGCGCCCGTCGCGGCAGCGACGTCCTCATCCGGCACGGTCCAGAATCCGGCTGCTTTAGTCTCCAGCGAGCGCATCGCCTTGTTCAGCGCCTCGCTGAAGTTGCGGCCCAGGCTCATCGCCTCGCCGACGGACTTCATCGTGGTGGTCAGCTCCGGGTCGGCGCCCGGGAACTTCTCGAACGCGAACCGGGGGATCTTCACCACCACGTAGTCCAGGGTCGGCTCGAACGCCGCCGGGGTCTTCAGGGTGATGTCGTTGGGGATCTCGTCGAGGGTGTAGCCGATGGCCAGCTTCGCGGCGATCTTCGCGATCGGGAAGCCGGTGGCCTTGGAGGCGAGTGCCGACGACCGCGACACCCGGGGGTTCATCTCGATCACCACGATCCGGCCGTCGGCCGGGTTGACGGCGAACTGGATGTTGCAGCCGCCGGTGTCCACCCCGACCTCGCGCAGCACCGCGATGCCCAGGTCGCGCAGCCGCTGGTACTCCCGGTCGGTGAGCGTCATGGCCGGGGCGACGGTGACGCTGTCGCCGGTGTGCACGCCCATCGGGTCGAGGTTCTCGATCGAGCAGACGACCACGACGTTGTCGTGCCGGTCGCGCATCAGCTCGAGCTCGTACTCCTTCCAGCCGAGCACGCTCTCCTCGATGAGCACCTCGTGCACGGGGCTGGCGGCCAGCCCGTCGCCGGCGATGCGGGCCAGGTCCTCCGGGGTGTGCGCCATGCCGGAGCCGAGGCCGCCCATGGTGAACGACGGCCGGATCACCACCGGCAGGCCCAGCTCGGCGACCGTCGCCTCGACCTCCGCCATCGAGTGGCAGACCCGGGAGCGGGGCACCAGGCCCGCCGGGTCGTCGAGCCCCAGGCGTACGCCGGCCTTGGCGACGATGTCCTTGAACAGCTGCCGGTCCTCGCCGCGGTTGATCGCCTCGATGTTGGCGCCGATCAGCTCCACGCCGTACTTCTCCAGCACGCCGGCCTCGTGCAGGGCGACGGCGGTGTTCAGCGCGGTCTGCCCGCCGAGGGTGGGCAGGATCGCGTCGGGGCGCTCCTTGGCGATCACCAGTTCGACGAACTCCGGGGTGATCGGCTCGACGTACGTGGCGTCGGCGAACTCCGGGTCCGTCATGATCGTCGCCGGGTTCGAGTTGACCAGGCTGACCCGGATCCCCTCGCTGCGCAGCACTCGGCAGGCCTGGGTGCCGGAGTAGTCGAACTCGCAGGCCTGCCCGATCACGATCGGCCCGGAGCCGATGACCAGGATGTGCTTCAGATCGGTCCGCTTAGGCATGTGTGCGCCCCTCGCTGTGGGTCCGGCCCTCGATGAGCTCGGCGAAGCGGTCGAAGAGGTAGTCCGCGTCGTGCGGACCGGCCGCCGCCTCCGGGTGGTACTGGACGGTGAAGGCGGGCACGTCCTTCGCCCGCAGCCCCTCGACCACGTTGTCATTGAGGCAGACGTGGCTGACCTGGACGCCACCGAACTCGGTCTCGATCACCGCGTCGGGTACGACCGCGCCGTGGCGCGCGCCGGGGACCTCGACCGCGAAGCCGTGGTTGTGGCTGGTCACCTCGACCTTGCCGGTGACCCGGTCGAGCACCGGCTGGTTGATCCCCCGGTGGCCGTAGCCGAGCTTGTACGTCCCGAAGCCCAGCGCCCGGCCGAGGATCTGGCTGCCGAAGCAGATGCCGAACAGCGGCACCTCGCGGCGCAGCACCTCCCGAGCCAGGGCCACCGGCCCGTCGGCGGTGGCCGGATCGCCCGGCCCGGGCGAGAAGAAGACCGCGTCCGCGCCGGTGGCGAGCAGGTCGTCGATGGTGGAGCCGGCCGGCAGCACGTGGGTGGTGACCCCACGGGCGGCGAGCCGGCGCGGGACGTTGCGCTTGATGCCCAGGTCCAGCGCGGCGACCGTGAAGCGGTGCTCGCCCTCGGCCGCCACCACGTACGGCTGCGCCGTGGTGACCTCGGCGGACAGGTCCGCGCCGACCATTTCGGGAGCCTGCCGCACCCGGGCCAGCAACGCCCGGGGGTCGGTCTCGACGCTGGAGATGCCGACCCGCATCGCGCCGCGCTCGCGCAGGTGCCGGGTCAGCGCCCGGGTGTCCACGCCGCTGATGCCGACCACGCCCTCGGCGGACAGCCGCTCCTCCAGCCCACCCGTGGCCCGCCAGTTCGAGCCGATGCGGGCCGGGTCGCGGACCACGTAGCCGGCGACCCAGATCCGGCCCGACTCGTCGTCCTCGCCGTTGACGCCGGTGTTGCCGATGTGCGGGGCGGTCTGCACCACCACCTGACGGTGGTAGGACGGGTCGGTCAGCGTCTCCTGGTAGCCGGTCATGCCGGTGTTGAAGACCGCCTCGCCGAAGGTCTCCCCGACGCTGCCGTACGCCTCGCCGTGGAACGTCCGCCCGTCCTCCAGGACGAGGATCGCGGGCCTCCGCTTGGTCATAGAAGTGCCTTTCCGTCCAGGACCGTCGGCTCGCCGCGCAGGAAGGTCGCCACGATGCGACCCGGCAGCGTCATGCGGGCGTACGGGGTGTTGCGGCTACGGCTGGCCAGTTCCGCCGGCTCGATGGTGCGGCGGGCGGCCGGGTCGACCAGGGTGAGGTTCGCCGGTACGCCGGGCGCCGGGTCGAGGCCGTGCTCCTCCAGCCCGGCGATGCGGGCCGGGGCGCGCGACATCCGCTCGGCGATCAGGTCCCACTGCGGACCGAGCACGTCGAGGGCGATCGACAGCGCCGTCTCCAGGCCGAGCATGCCCGGCCGGGCGTACGCCCACTCGCACTCCTTGTCCTCCACGGCGTGCGGGGCGTGGTCGGTGGCGACGACGTCGATCACGCCGTCGACCAGGGCCGCCCGCAGCGCGGCGATGTCGGTCGCGGTGCGCAGCGGCGGGTTGACCTTGTAGACCGGGTCGTAGGTCTCGGCCCGCTCGTCGGTCAGCAGCAGGTGGTGCGGGGTCACCTCCGCGGTGACCCGGATGCCGCGCGCCTTGGCCTGGCGCAGCACCTCGACGCTGCCGGCGGTGGAGACGTGGCACACGTGCAGGCGGCTGCCGACGTGCTCGGCGAGCAGCACGTCCCGGGCGATGATCGCCTCCTCGGCGACCGCCGGCCAGCCGGTCAGGCCGAGGCGGGTCGAGACCTCGCCCTCGTGCATCTGCGCGCCCTCGGTGAGCCGGGGCTCCTCGGCGTGCTGGGCGATGATCCCGTCGAACGCCTTCACGTACTCCAGCGCCCGGCGCATCAGCCTCGGGTCGGCCACGCAGTGCCCGTCGTCGGAGAAGATCCGCACCCGGGCCGCCGAGTCCGCCATCGCGCCCAGCTCGGCGAGGTACTCGCCGGCCAGGCCGACGGTGACCGCGCCGATCGGCTGCACGTCCACCAGCCCGGCCTCCCGGCCGAGCCGCCAGACCTGCTCGACCACGCCGGCGGTGTCGGCCACCGGCGAGGTGTTGGCCATGGCGCAGACCGCCGTGTAGCCGCCGAGCGCCGCCGCCCGGGAGCCCGACTCGACGGTCTCGGCGTCCTCCCGGCCGGGCTCGCGCAGGTGGGTGTGCAGGTCGACCAGGCCGGGCAGGGCGACCAGCCCGGTGCCGTCGACGACGGTCGCCTCCGGGGCGGTCAGCCCGGCGCCGACGGCCGCGACGACGCCGTCGCGGATCAGCACGTCGGTCGGCGCGGCGCCGACGACGCTGACGTTGGAGATCAGGTACGAGCTCACCGGTTGTTCCCCCGAGCAGCAGGTAGAGGACGGCCATCCGCACGGAGACCCCGTTGGCGACCTGTTCGACGATGGTGGAGCGGGGCGAGTCGGCCACCTCGGGCGTGATCTCCATCCCCCGGTTCATCGGGCCGGGGTGCATGACGATCGCGTGCTCGGGCAGCCGGCGCATCCGCGGGCCGTCCAGGCCGTAGCGGCGGGCGTACTCGCGGGCGGACGGGAAGTAGGAGTCGTTCATCCGCTCGCGCTGCACCCGCAGCATCATCACCACGTCCGACTGCGGCAGCACCGCGTCGAGGTCGTAGGAGACGTCGGTGCCGGGCGCGAGGGCCTGCGCGATGTGCACGGGGATCAGCGTCGGCGGTCCGACCAGGGTCACCTTCGCGCCGAGCGTGGACAGCAGCAGGACGTTGGAGCGGGCCACCCGGCTGTGCAGGACGTCCCCGACCACCGCGACCGACAGGCCGGCCAGCCGCCCCAGCCGGGAGCGCATCGTGTACGCGTCGAGCAGCGCCTGGGTGGGGTGCTCGTGGGTGCCGTCGCCGGCGTTGACCACCGAGCCGTCGACCCAGTCCGCCAGCCGGTGCGGGGCGCCCGAGGCGGGGTGCCGGACGACCACCGCGTCGGCCCCCATCGCCTGAAGCGTCAGCGCGGTGTCCTTCAGGCTCTCGCCCTTGGTCACGCTGGACCCCTTGGCCGAAAAGTTGATCACGTCGGCGCTGAGCCGCTTCGCCGCCGCCTCGAACGAGATCCGGGTCCGGGTGGAGTCCTCGTAGAAGAGGTTGACCACGGTGCGTCCGCGCAGCGCGGGGAGCTTCTTGACCTCCCGGCCGGCCACGGTGGCCATCTCGGCGGCCGTGTCCAGGATCTCGGTGGCGGTGGTGGCGTCCAGGTCGGCGCCGGAGAGCAGGTGCCGGATCACTGTGCCTGCCTTTCGTTCGCGACTGCGGGGCTCCGCTGCGCTGCACTCCTCGCGCTCACCGGGGGGTCTCCCCGTACAACTTGACCTCGTCGGCGCCGTCGGTCTCCGCGAGGGTGACCTTCACGCTCTCCGCGAGGGACGTCGGGATGTTCTTGCCGACGTAGTCGGCGCGGATCGGCAGCTCGCGGTGGCCGCGGTCGACCAGGACCGCGAGCTGGACCGACGCCGGGCGCCCGACGTCGTTGAGCGCGTCGAGCGCGGCCCGCACCGTGCGGCCGGAGAAGAGCACGTCGTCGACGAGGACGACCCGCTTGCCGTCGATGCCGCCGGGCGGCACCTGGGTCGGGCCGACCGCGCGGGTGGCGTGCCGGCGCAGGTCGTCACGGTAGAGGGTGATGTCGAGCACGCCCACCGGGACGGTCACGTCCTCGAAGGTGCTGATCCGGGCGGCGAGCCGCCTCGCGAGGGGGGCGCCCCGGGTGGGGATGCCCAGCAGCACCGTGTTCCCGGCGCCCTGGGTCTTCTCCAGGATCTGGTGGGCGATGCGGTCGACCACGCGCTGGACGTCGGCGCTGGCGAGGATCACCTTCACCGAGGGTTGTCGCGGCGGCGGCGACTGGGCAGCCGGTGGGTAGGCCACGGCGGACCTCCTTCCCCGCCTCACGGGACGGGTCGTTAAAGGACGTCGGATGCCGGCACCGGGACGCGAGCGGCCCGGACCGGGGCTTCCCGCCACGTTACCAGTGGTCACCGCACTGAGCACCGCCGGCCACTGACCCCCTGCTCAGCCCGGCGAAATGGGGACAACTCCCCCGGTGATCCCAACGGTAAGGTCACGACCACTTGACCAGTTGTGCCAATCCCCGTACCGTCACGCTCCGTAGCGATCGCTGGGAGAACCCCGAGCAGCACTGGGAGTGTTTAATGCCCTCTGAATACGCCAAGTCTCTGGGCGCCCGCCTGCGCTCCATCCGCCAGCAGCAGGGCCTCTCCCTGCAGGGTGTGGAGGAGAAGTCGAACGGGCGGTGGAAGGCGGTGGTGGTCGGCTCCTACGAGCGCGGCGACCGCGCCGTCACGGTGTCGCGCCTGGCGGAACTGGCCGACTTCTACCGTGTCCCCGTCTCGGAGCTGCTGCCCGACGGCAGCGGGGTTCGCCACGAGCCCACCAGCAAGATCGTCCTCGACCTGGAGCGGCTCTACGACGAGGCATCCGAGGACCTGGCCTACGTCGCCCGGTACGCGCGGGCCATCCAGCAGCAGCGCGGCGACTACAACGGCCGCGTGCTCTCCATCCGCGCCGACGACCTGCGCGCGCTCGCGATCGTCTACGACGCCTCGCCGTCCGGCCTGATCGAGCGGCTCACCGAGCACGGTGTGCTGGTCGCCGACCCGCGGGCGTTCTTCGCCAGCTGACCGCGACCGCGCGAAAGGGCCCGTGCCGTCCGGCACGGGCCCTTTCTGTCGTACGTGTCGCGTTCCCCGTCCGCACCCGCGCCACCGTCACCCACAGGGTGTGACGCACGTCGGGTGTGACGTGCGCCGCGTCAGCGCGTGGCGTACTCGGCGATGCGGCCGAGGATGCCGTTGAGGAAGCGCGGCGAGTCGTCGGTCGACATCTGCCGGGCCAGCTCGACGGCCTCACTGATGGCCACCGCGTCGTCGATCTCGTCGACGTAGAGCAACTCGTAGACCGCGATCCGGGCGAGGTTGCGGTCGACCGCCGGCATGCGGTCCAGCGTCCACCCCTCGGCGTAGCTCGCGATCACCTCGTCGATCCGGTCGAGGTGGGCGGCGACGCCCTCGACCAGGCTCACCGCGTATCCCAGGTGCTCGGGTCGGGGCTTCTCGATCCGCTCGATGTAGCCGGCGAGCACCTCGACCGGCGGGCGGTCCCGCAGGTCGGCCTCGAAGAGCACGTCCAGCGCCCGCTTGCGCGCCTTGCGGCGCGCCGGCATCTGCTGCTTGGGACCCTCGGCCATCAGGCGCGGCCGAGGTAACGGCCGTCGCGGGTGTCGACCTTGATCTTCTCGCCGGTGGTGACGAAGAGCGGCACCTGCACGGTCGCGCCGGTCTCGACGGTGGCCGGCTTGTTGCCGCCGGTGGACCGGTCGCCCTGCAGGCCGGGCTCGGTGTAGGTGACCTCCAGCACGACGCTGGTGGGCAGCTCGATGTAGAGCGGCACGCCCTCGTGGGTGGCCACGGTCGCCTCGGCCTCGGGCAGCAGGTAGTTCGCCGCGTCGCCGACCGTGGCGTTCGGGACGGTGATCTGGTCGAACGTCTCCAGATCCATGAAGACGTAGTCCTCGCCGTCGGCGTAGAGGTATTGCATGGTGCGCTTGTCCACGGTCGCGGTCTCGACCTTGGTGCCCGCGTTGAAGGTCTTGTCGACCACCTTGCCGGACAGCACGTTCTTCAGCGTGGTACGCACGAACGCACCACCCTTACCGGGCTTGACGTGCTGGAACTCGACGACGGCCCAAAGCTCTCCGTCGAGGTTGAGTACCAGGCCGTTCTTCAGGTCGTTGGTGGTGGCCATTTCCTGCCTTGATCATCAATTGGCGGACAGACCTGGCAAGTCTACTAGTTGCGCCGAACGCCGCTGCCCGGCGCTGCCCGCGCCCCGCCCGAGGCAGCCCGCGCCCCGCCAGACGCCGCCCCTTTCGGTGCCGACTGCGTCCGACACCGCCCCCGTTCCCCCACCCGGCCGCGGCACGCCGCCACCCGCCAGCGACGCGTCGCGCCGTGGTCCCGGCGCTCCCCCGGGGCCGGCAACGCGGTTCCCGCAGCGCCAGCGGACAGCGGGACATCACTCTCCGCAGCCGGACGCACCCTTGCGGGATGACCACCCCCCGCCCCTTTGCTCTGCAGCCACCGACGCACCACTAACCGTCGGTGATATCCCGAGCTGGCGACGATTTTCCTGATGATAGGAAAACCGCAGGTCAATCCGATGGTGCGAATCCGTATGCAGAGCAAAGCGCCTGAAGGGCGGCATGGGTGAGTCGTCCGGACAATTACGGTGGGTAGCACAGAGGGGCGTGACTCAGTGTCATCGGCAGCCGCGCGGCGCGGTCCGCCGTCGCCGCTTCACGGCAGCCGACCCGCGGCTCGCGCGCAGCACTCGCCTGCGCACGCGGTGGACGGAGCGGCGGGGCGGGGCGGCGGGGCGGGGCGGCGGGGCGTCAGGCGCTGCGGGCGGCCAGGTGGTGCAGGGCCAAGCGGTAGCCGTCGACCCCGAGTCCGCAGATCACCCCGGTGGCCACGGCCGACACCACCGAGTGGTGCCGGAACTCCTCGCGGGCGTGGATGTTGGAGATGTGCACCTCGACCAGCGGCCCGCGCAGCATGGCGCAGGCGTCCCGGACCGCGTACGAGTAGTGCGACCAGGCGGCGGGATTGAGCACCACGGCGGCGCCCTCGTCGGCGGCGGCGTGCAGCCAGCCCAGCAGCTCGTGCTCGGCGTCGGTCTGCCGGACCGTCACGTCCAGGCCGAGTTCCCGCCCGGTCGACTCGCAGAGCGTCACCAGGTCCGCGTAGCTGGTCGCCCCGTAGACGTCCGGCTGCCGGATGCCGAGCCGACCGAGGTTGGGGCCGTTGAGCACGTGGACCTTCACGCGGCCACCTGGCGGTAGGCCGCCTCCAGCAGCTCGTCGTCCGGGCCCTCCAGGATCGCGGGCCGGGCCAGCCCCTCCAGCACCACGAAGCGCAGCTGGCTGCCCCGGGTCTTCTTGTCCACCCGCATCGTGGCCAGCAACCCCGGCCAGGCCCCCGCCGGGTAGCCGGTGGGCAGGCCGAGCGACGCCACGACCCGCCGGTGCCGCTCGGCGGTGGGGGCGTCCAGCCGGCCGGCCAGCCGGGCCAGCTCACCGGCGTAGACGAGGCCGACCGACACCGCGTGGCCGTGCCGCCAGCGGTAGCCCTCCGCCTTCTCGATGGCGTGGGCCAGGGTGTGGCCGTAGTTGAGCACCTCCCGTACGCCCGACTCGCGCAGGTCGCCCGAGACCACGTCGGACTTCACCCGGATCGCACGTTCGATCAGCTCACGGGTCACCGGGCCCGCCGGGTCGGTGGCCGCCGCCCGGTCCCGTTCCACCAGGTCGAGGATCACCGGGTCGGCGATGAAGCCGCACTTGACCACCTCGGCCAGGCCCGCGGTCAGGTCGGCCGGCGGGAGGCTGTCCAGCGTCGCCAGGTCGGCGAGGACGCCGACCGGCGGGTGGAACGCCCCCACCAGGTTCTTGCCGGCGGCGGTGTTGATCCCGGTCTTGCCGCCCACCGCCGCGTCGACCATGCCCAGCAGCGACGTCGCCACCGGCACCCAGCGCACCCCCCGCAGCCAGCAGGCCGCGACGAAGCCGGCCAGGTCGGTCACCGCGCCGCCGCCGACGCCCACCACCGCGTCGGTACGGGTGAACCCCGCCTCTCCCAGCCGGTCCCAGCAGGTCGCCGCGACGTCGATGCGCTTGCCCGCCTCGGCGTCCGGCACCTCGATCAGCAGCGGCGTGACGCCGGCCGCGCGCAGCCGCCCGCCGATCGCGTCGGCCAGTTCCTTCAGCGGGTAGGCGTGCAGCACCGCCACCCGCGTCGCGTCCGGCAGCAGCCCGGGCAGCGCGTCGAGCAGGTCGCGTCCCACCAGCACGTCGTACGGGCGCTCGCCGCCGACCGGGATCCGGGTCACCTCGTCCATCGCCGGCAGCCTAGTGCAGCCGCCCGATCGCCGGCGGGAACTGTCCACTTCGTGGCCACCCGACCGCGTGCCCGGGCAGGGGCGCGCGGGCCGCCCCTCGGGCGGGATCACCCGGGCACCCGGGCCGCCCAGGCGGCCAGCCTCCGGGCGTGCGCGGCGACCTCGGCGCGCAGGGCCTCGGGGCGTACGACGGTGAACGGCCAGCCCAGCCCCGCGAGCAGCTGGGCCATCCCGGCCAGGCTCTCCGCGCGGGCACGCAGCAGCACGCCGCCGTCGGTCGCGCTCAACTCGGCCAGGCTGGGCGGCAGGCGTCGTCGGGCGGCGGCCAGGTCGGCCTCCAGCAGCACCTCGACGTCGTGGGCGTACGGGACGCGGGCCAGCGATCGGGTCACCTGGGCGACCGGGTCGAAGCCGGCGGGGACGGTGAAGGTCTCCTCCCCCGGCAGCACCTCCCCGATCCGGTCCAGCCGGAACGTGCGCACCTGCCCGCGCAGGTGGTCGTGGCCGGTGACGTACCAGCGGCCGGAGTGGAAGACCAGCCCGTACGGGTCGAGCTCCCGGCGGGTGACCGCGCCGGAGGAGGAACGGTGCTCCAGCCGTACCCGGCGCCGGTGCCGGGCGGCGGCGCCGAGGGTGAGCAGCGTCCCGGTCGCCGGCCGGGCCTGCGGCGCCGATCGCCGCAGGGTGAAGCCGAGGTGCTCCTGCACCGCCGCGAGACGGTCACCCAGCGTGGGCGGGAGCACCCTGCGGATCTTGGCCAGCGCGGTCGCGGTCGCCGGCTCCTCGGTGCCCAGCCCGAGCCGCTCGGCGGCGACCAGACCGAGCAGCACGGCGACGGCCTCGTCGTCGGTGAGCATCAGCGGCGGCAGCTTGTAGCCGGGACTCAGCCGGTAGCCGCCGTGGCGGCCCCGCTCGGCAGCGACCGGGATGCCCAGCTCGGCCAGGGTGGCGGCGTAGCGGCGCACCGTGCGCCCGTCCACCCCCAGCCGGCGGGCCAGCTCCGCCCCGGTGAGCCGGTGGTGGCTCTGGAGCAGTTCGAGCATGCCGAGCACCCGGGCGGCGGGATGCGACACGGACCACTCCTTCAAAGCGGGCGGAAAGCGTCCGGATTCGATCGTACGGTGGTCGCGGACGACGAGAGAGGGAGGCCGCGATGGCGACGTTCGTACTGGTGCCGGGGTTCTGGCTGGGCGGTTGGGCGTGGCGCGACGTGACCGCGGCGCTGCGCGGGCAGGGCCACGAGGTCCACCCGGTGACGCTGACGGGGGTGGCCGAGCGCGCCCACCTCGCCGGCCCGGAGGTCGGTCTGGAGACACACACGACCGACATCGTCCGGCTGATCGAGGTGGAGGAGCTGCACGACGTCGTGCTGGTGGGCCACTCCGGCGGCGGGCTGCCGGTGACCCAGGCGGCGGACCGCGTCGGAGAGCGGATCGCCCGGGTGGTCTACGTGGAGAGCGGGCCGATGCCCGACGGCATGTCGCAGTTCGACAGCAACCCGCCCGAGGAGCAGGAGCGGCTGCGCGCCGAGATCGGCGACGGGCACCTGCTGCCCCCGCCCGCGTTCGACCCGGCCCAGGACCCGCAGAACCTGGCCGGGCTGGATCCCGCCGCGCTCGCGCAGCTGCGGCGGCGGGCCACCGCCCACCCGCTGCGCGCCGCCACCGACCCGGTCCGCCGCACGGGTGGGCCCGCGGTGCCGACGGCCCTGGTGGCGAGCACCTTCCCGCTCGCGGTGGTCGAGGACATGATCGCGAAGGGCCACCCGTTCTTCGCCGGGCTGGCCGGCGGCCGGCTGTACGCGCTGCCCACCGGCCACTGGCCGATGCTCAGCGAGCCGAAGGGCCTGGCCGACGTGCTCGACCGCATCGCCCGCGACTGACGGCCGCTCTCAGCGATCGAGCAGCGCGGCGATCTCGGCGGCGATCTCCGCCGGCTCCCGCCCGTCGGTGACCACCGTGGCGGTGGCCACCTCGGCGTAGAGCGGGCGGCGCTGGTCCAGCAGGTACTTCAGCGTCGCCCGCGGGTTGATCGCCAGTAGTGGGCGGCCCGCGCCGAGCCCGACCCGCTTCACCGCGTCGGACAGCTCGACGGAGAGGTACACCACGGGGTGCCCGACCAGGGCGGCGCGGTTCTCCTCGGCGAGGACCGCGCCGCCGCCGAGGGCGAGCACGCCCTCGCACGAGGCCAGGCCCGCCGCCACCGCCGCCCGTTCGAGGGTACGGAAGTGCTCCTCGCCCTCGTCGATGAAGATCTCGGGGATCGGTTTGCCGGCCAGCCGCACGATGTCCAGGTCGGTGTCGCGGAACTCCACGCCGAGCAGTTCCGCCACCAGCAACCCGACGGTGGTCTTGCCGGAGCCGGGCGCCCCGACCAGTACGCAGACCGGCGCCATCAGCGGCACCGCCGGCCGACCGCGCGCCCCGCCCGCCGTCGCGCGCTCACCGGATCACCAACGCGTCGAGGTAGCCGGCCAGGTTGCGGCGGATCTCGGCGACCGAGTCGCCGCCGAACTTCTCGGTGGCGGCCTCGGCCAGCACCAGCGCCACCATCGCCTCGGCGACGACGGCGGCGGCGGGCACGGCGCAGACGTCCGAGCGCTGGTTGATCGCCGTGGCCGGCTCGCCGGTGGTGACGTCCACCGTGGCCAGGGCCCGGTTCAGCGACGAGATCGGCTTCATGGCGGCCTTCACCCGCAGCGGCTCGCCGGTGGTGATGCCGCCCTCCAGCCCGCCGGCCCGGTCGGTGACCCGACGCACGCCGGTAGCGGTGGGGATGATCTCGTCGTGCGCCTCGGAGCCCCGGGAGCGCGCCTGTTGCCAGCCGTCGCCGATCTCGACGCCCTTGATGGCCTGGATGGACATCAGGGCGGTGGCGAGGCGGGCGTCGAGCTTGCGGTCCCACTGCACGTGGCTGCCCAGGCCCGGCGGCACCCCGTACGCCAGCACCTCGACCACGCCGCCCAGGGTGTCGGCGGCCTTCTTCGCGGCGTCGACCTCGGCGACCATCCGGGCGCTGGCCTCCGGGTCGAGGCAGCGCAGCGGGTCGGCGTCGATGCGCTCGGCGTCGGCGGGGGCCGGGCGGAGCCCGGGCTTCGCGGCGACCGGGCCCAGCTCCACCACGTGCGAGACGATCTCGACGCCGAGGGCCTGCCGCAGCAGCGCCTTGGCGACCGTGCCGACGGCGACGCGGGCGGCGGTCTCCCGCGCGCTGGCGCGTTCCAGGATCGGCCGGGCGTCGGTGTGGCCGTACTTCTGCATGCCGGCCAGGTCGGCGTGCCCCGGACGGGGGCGGGTCAGCGGCGCGTTGCGGGCCTGGCTGGCGAGTTCCTCCGCGTCGACGGGGTCGGCCGCCATGACCGTGCGCCACTTGGGCCACTCGGAGTTGCCGACGCGGATCGCGACGGGGCTGCCGAGGGTCACCCCGTGCCGGAGCCCGCCGACGACCTCGACCTCGTCCCGCTCGAACGACATCCGCGCACCCCGGCCGTAGCCGAGCCTGCGCCGGGCCAGCTCACCGGCGATCTCCCCGGTGGTCACCTCGACGCCGGCGGGTACGCCCTCCAGCATCGCGATGAGGGCGGGACCGTGCGATTCCCCTGCAGTCAACCAGCGCAACACAGCGGTCAGTCTGTCACGCCCGGTGGCCGCCGCCGTGCGGTGCCCGCCGCGTCCCGCCCTACGGACGCCACGGTCGGCGGGAAACCGTACGATCAGCGCGGTCCGCCGGGAAGTCGGCAGTGACCTCGTCGACCCCGATCCCTGGGAGCCCCGGTGCTGCTCTTCGCGTTCGCCGCCGCCCTGCTGCTCGCGGTCCTGCTCTCCAGCCTGGCCCACCGCACGATCCTGTCCACCGCCGTGCTCTTCCTGGTCGCCGGTTTCGTGCTGGGCCCGGAGACCACCGGCGTGCTGGACATCACCGCCGACTCACCGATCGTGGCGACGCTGGCCGAGCTGGCCCTGTTCACCGTGCTGTTCACCGACGGCATGCGGGTGGGCTGGGCGGACCTGCGCTCGGCGTGGCGGCTGCCCGGTCGGGCGCTGGGGTGGGGCCTGCCGCTGACGCTGCTGATCACCGCGCTGCTGGCGCACTACGTGGTGGGGCTGGGCTGGCCGGAGTCGCTGCTGCTCGGGGCGGTCCTCGCGCCCACGGACCCGGTGTTCGCCTCGGCGCTGGTCGGCAACGACCGGGTGCCCGGCAGGCTGCGGCACCTGCTCAACGTCGAGTCCGGGATCAACGACGGCCTGGCGCTGCCCTTCGTCATCCTGTTCCTGGCCGTCGCGGCCGGCTCGGACGACCTGCACCTGGACGAGCTGGGCCTGGAACTGCTGCTGGGGGTGGTCATCGGGGTCGGGGTGCCGTGGTTGGCGCTGCGTCTGGAGAAGGCCCGGTTCTTCTCGGCCTCCACCCAGTACGAGCCGCTGAACGGCGTGGCGATCGGCCTGCTGGTGCTGGCCCTGGGCCAGGTCACCCACGCCAACCTGTTCCTCGCGGCGTTCGCCGCCGGCATCACCGTGGCCACCTTCGGCGAGCGGCAGCGGGAGAGCTTCGAGCAGTTCGGCGAGCTGATCGCCGAGGTGTTCAAGCTGGCCGCGCTGCTGGTCTTCGGCGCGCTCATCTCGATCGAGTTCCTCGGCGAGATCTCCTGGCCCGGCTGGGTGTTCGCGGTGCTCGCCATCGTGGTGGCCCGGCCGGTGGCGCTGGCCGTCTCGTTCCTCGGCTCCCGGCTGAGCCGCACCGAGCAGTTCGCCGCGATGTGGTTCGGGCCGAAGGGCTTCGCCTCGGTGGTCTACGGCCTGCTGGTGCTCCAGGCGGGCATCCCGGCCGGTGACGAGATCTTCCACCTGGTGGCGCTGACCATCGTGCTGTCGATCCTGGCGCACTCCTCCACCGACGTCGTGATCGCCCGGATCTTCGATCCGGCCACGACTCCGGCGTGGTACGAGAAGCTGCGACAGGCTTCGGCCGATCGCCGGGGGCGGCGCGAACGCCGGGTGACCGACCGCCCCGACACGACCCACCGCTAGGGTTCCCGCGCCCGGGGCCTGGCCGGTCCACGCCGGCCAGTGCCCCGGGCGACGGCGGGCTCAGATGCCCCGGCCGCGCTTGTGCAGGGTGCGCAGCACCGCGTCGGCGCGCACCACCCGCCCGGCCACGGCGAGGGCCAGGTACGCCCTGGGCTCGCGCGGGTTGCGCCGGATGGTGTGCCGGGCCCAGCGCATCGCGCCCCGCCGGTCGCCGGACGCGGCGCGGGCGAAGGCGATCTGCCCGGTGACCCGCGCCTCGCCGGCCGGTTGCGTGCCGAACTCGGGGTAGCGCTCCAGCAGCCACTGCAACGCCTCGGAGATGGTGTCCCAGCGCTGCGCGAAGTAGGACCGCTTGTGCCAGCGCACCAGCACGTACGGCGTGCGCAGGTTGACCAGCGGCGCGCTGCGCGCGGCCCGCAGCAGGAACTCGTAGTCCTCCGCGTAGCTGCCCGGGATCTCCTCGTCGACCAGCCCGAACCCGTCGCGCAGCGCGGCGGCGCGGATCAGGAAGGTCGACGGGTGCAGCTCCGTCATCCGGTCGCGCAGCAGGTCGGCCAGGGTGACCGAGTCCTTCGGCAGCGCCCGGTCGACGGTGTGCCCGTCGTAGCTGACCCGGATGCCGCAGCTGACGAACTCCGCGTCGGGGTGGGCGGCGAGCGCCTCGATCTGGGCGCGCAGCTTGCCGGGCAGCCACTCGTCGTCGTCGTCGCAGAACGCGACGAGCTCACCGGTGGCGGCCAGGACGCCGCTGTTGCGGGCGCCGGCCAGCCCGGGGGCGCGCTCGTTGCGGATCACCCGGACCACCCGGCCCGGGCGGGACAGCTCGGCCAGTGCGGCGTCCGGCTCGGACTGGTCGTAGACCACCACCACCTCGATCGTGCCGGGGTGGTCCTGGTCGAGGATGGCGCGCACGGCGGCCCGGAGCAGTTCCGGACGGTCCCGGGTGGGGACCACCGCGCTCACGCTCGGGTGTTCGGTCATCGCCGCTCTCCGTTCCGGCCCGACCGCGCCCACGGCCGCCACCTCGTCCCCTGCCGTCGTCCGGTCGACGCGGCCACCAGGTCCTCCACGATCCGCCCCACCTGCTCGACCGCCGCGCGGCGCGCCTCGGACGCGTCCGGGTCGGCCGCGACGGCGTACCGGGACGGGTCGGCGAGGCCGGCGGTGAGCGCCTCGAACAGCGTCTCCCGGGTCTCGGCGAGCGCCACCATGCCGGCCGCGCCCAGGCGGCGGGCGAACAACTGCTGGTGGTCGTCGACGTGCTCGCCCCGGGTCGGGTCCCGGGGCACGACGATCGGCAGGTGGCCGTGGCGGCGGGCCTCCAGGATGGTGGCCGGGCCGCCGTGGCAGACCACGAGGTGGGCCTCGGCCATCGCGGTCTGGAGTTCGTCGTGGCCGAGGAAGGGCACCGCCCCGGGCACCCCGGGGGCCCGGGTGTGTCCGTGCTGGACGGTCAGCTCGACGTCCTCGCCGACCGTGGGGTGCCACTCCGCCAGCCAGTCGACCAGCCGGTCGAACGGGTGCTTGTCGGTGCCGACGGCGACCAGCAGTCGGGCCCGGGCGAGTTCGCCGGGGTCGCGCGGGCGGGGCACACGGCCGGCGGGCGCCGGGCGGGGCCGGCCCGGGGCGACCCGGTGCGCGGGGGCGGTTCCGGTGCTCTCGACGTTCACAGCAGGGTCCCCACGACGGTGGCCTCCGGGTACTGCCGGCGCTGCTCGTCCCACTGCACGAGCATCGCGGAGAGGAACGGCCGGCAGAGCCGGGCGGTCAGGGTCGGGGTGTCGATGCGGTCGTACACCTCGATGTAGACGGTCGGCACCCGCCGGAGCCGGGCGAGCACCACGAACGGGACGGCCACCCCGGCGCCGGTGGTCACCACGGCGGCGACCCGCCGCGAGCGCAGCACCCGCCAGGCCAGGACGGCGTTGCGCAGCAGGTTCGGCACGTTGCGGGTGGTCGGGTGGTGCGCCGGGACCAGTTCCTCGCCGTCGAGCAGCGACAGCGCCTCGGGTGTGTCGAAGGTGACCCAGCACCGTCGCCAGCGTTCGTACCACGGGCGCAGGGCGAGCAGCTGGGCCAGGTGACCGCCGCTGGAGCCCACCAGGAGCAGGACTCCGGGCTCGCCGGCATCCTCGGTTGTCGTTTCCACGCGACTCCCCACACGTTCGCTTGGATGTTCGGTGGTCGCCACGCGACAGCAGATCACACGTCCCCCGGCTGGTGAAATAGGGTGACCGGGCGACAAGTCGATCTCCGCGGGTGGCGGATCTGGTGCGCCGTACCGAACGCCGACATCGACGTTCGTGACGACCTGGAGTTTCTCCGTCACCGTCCGGAGCCGGCGGCACGCCGCTGGCTCCGGCGATTTCGGCGGATCAGCCGCTATGTCGTTTCTCGATGACGTCCAGCAGGGCGGGATGCAGCGCCGCGTTCCAGCCGGCGCCGGCGTCGGCCAGCCGCCAGGTGCGCAACCACATCTCCAGCAGGTAGGCGTCGGCCACCAGCCGCCCGGCCGCCGGCCCGAGCCCCAGCCCGGCGCCGTACCGGTCGAGCTGGGCGTCGACGGCCCGCGCCGCCACGGCGGCCGGCTCGCCCCGCAGCACCAGGGCCCGCTGGAACGCGTCGTGCGCCAGGTCGAAGCCGAGCGGCACGTCCGGCCCGCTGTGCTCCCAGTCCCAGGCGACGAGGCGGCCGGCGTGCACGCCGAGGTTCCAGGGCACCCAGTCGCCGTGCCAGTGCCCGAACTCGACGGCGGTGCCGCCGTGCCGGTCGGCCAGGGCGGCGACCGCGGCGACCGCCCGGGCCCCGTCCGGCGTGCCGGCGGCGGCGCGCCCGGCCTCGGCGGTGAGCCGGGCCAGGAACGCCGACGCCGCCAGCGGGCGCGGCGGCGCCGGCGGGTCACCCCGTCGGGCCACGGCCAGCAGGGCCGCGATCCGCGGCGGGTCGTCGACCGGCACCCCCCGCACGTCCGGCGGCAGCGGCTCGACCAGCGCGACGACCTGCCCGGCGGCCGTGGTGTCGGCCAGCAGGCGGGGCGCCGCCGGGTGGTCGGGCGCGCCGGTCACCGCCGGCAGCTCGCGCAGGGCCGCCGCCTCGGTGGTCACCAGCGCCCGGGTGGCGCCGTTCCAGCCGATCTTCGCGTAGCCGAGGGCCCGGCCGTCCGGGGCGAACAGTTGCAGGGTGGGCTTGTGGTTCGGGTCCGGCGGGCGGACCCCGCAGGCCGCGAGCACCGACGGCGCGCCGAGCGCGGCCCCCAGCCGGGCGGCCAGCAGCGCCTCGTCGGCCGCGACCGGATCGGGCAGCGACACCGTCAGCCGGGGGAACGGGGCCAGGTCGACCACGCCGACCCGCGCCAGCACGCCGAGCGCGGCCCGCACCGCCCGCACCTTCGGCGGGCGCAGCGCGTTGTACGCCAGCAGCGAGGCGGCCGTGGCGCGGGGCGCGCCGAGCGGCAGCAGGAACCGGGCCCGGGCGAGCGACGGGACGACCGCGTACCGGGCGACCTCGCGGTGCCCGGGCGGCGGCGGGGCGCCCACGGTCAGGGCGACCCGCTCGTCGCCGAACACGGCCCGGGTGACCCAGCCCAGCCCGTCGGTGCGGGAGCGGGGGTCGGCGGCGTCGGTCGTACGCGCCGTCACGCGGCCCGGTCCGGCCAGTCGAGTTCCAGCCCCAGCCGCTGCCGCAACGCGTCGTTGTACGGGCGGTAGTACTCGGTCAGCTCGGCGCGTACGGCCGGCTCCAGCGGCGCCGAGCGCCGGTCGTTGTAGACCTTGAAGTCGGGCAGGTCGTGCGGCGGCAGACCGAGGAAGTCCAGCGTCCGGCGGTAGGTGGACCGGGCGTCGCGGTAGAGGTCCTCGCTGGGCAGGAAGAGGATCTGCTCCCGGTCGAAGCGCTCCAGCCACGGTTCCAGGTGCTCCAGGTAGCGGCCCCGGGCCCGGTAGGTGTACCAGTCGTACGGCTCGCTGAAGTACTCCGGCTCGGCGATCAGCCGTTCCCGCTCCCCCGCCGTACGCTCGCCCTCGGCGGCCAGCGCGGCGGCGAAGTCGAGCGGCTCGATGCCGTGCGTGCGTCGCTCCTTCCAGTGCGAGTACGCCCGCTCCACCGGGTCGCGCAGCAGCACGATCAGCCGCACCGACGGCATCAGCGCCGCGACCCGCTGCGCCGCGAGGGGGTGGAACATGTAGAGCGGCGCCGCCTCGCCGACGCGTACCGGCCCGCCGTGCCGCTTCTCCAGCGCCTCCCGGTGACGCTGGGTGGGAAAGTGCGAGCGGTACCAGGCCTCGCCGCGACGCCAGTGCTCCTCGAAGTAGTGCGAGGACTTGGTGTTCCAGGCCGGGAAGAGCCGGGGCACCAGCGGGTGCTGGATGAGGTAGTTCCACAGCGAGGTGGTGCCGCCCCGCTTGGTGCCGATGATGAGGAAGTCCGGCAGCGGCCGCCGGTCGCTGGTCCGCACCCCGTAGTCGACGAGTGACTCCCGCACCCGCTCCGTCACCTGGGTCGGTACGAGCTGCTTCACCCGGTCTCGGATGGACGGCACGACGACCTCACCTGCCCTTCGTCTCCTCCGGGGCGGGCCCGGTGGCGGCCGGGGCCGCCTCCTGCCGCCCACGGACCTGCACCATGGTCACCCGGATGCGGTGCCGCACCCGGGGCAACGTCAGCAAGCCGACGCAGCCGGCGGCCAGCACGCCCAGGGCCACGGCCAGGCCGCCGATCCCCCGGCCGCCGGCCAGCACCCCGATCCCCGCCGCGGCCCCGACCCCGGCGACGGTGGCCGCCCCGGCGCGCAGCATCGCCGCGTCGACCAGGGGCTGGCCGATGACGGCCCGGGCGCAGGCCACGGCGGTGAGGTTCTCGGTGGCGATGCCGAGCGCCCAGGCCAGCGCCGCCCCCGTCGCGCCGTGCGCCGGGATCAGCCACAGGCCGAGCGAGACGGTGACCACCAGCCCGGCCAGCGTGGCGGCCAGGTGCAGCCCGCTGCGCCCGCCCATCAGCAGCAGGCTCTGCACGTTGCCGACCCCGGTGTTGACCAGCATGGCCAGCGCGAGCACGGTCATCGCGGTGGCGCCGGCGGTGAACTCGGGGCCGAAGAGCTGGAGGAAGGCCAGCCCGAAGACGGCCAGCAGCAGGTAGACCGGCCAGGACAGCACCAGCCCCCAGGTGGTCAACTGCCGGTGCACGGCCGCCGCCGCGGCCCGGTCGCCCCGCCCGAGCAGCCGGGACAGCTGCGGCGACACCGCCACCCGCAGCCCCTGCATGGCCAGCTGGCCGGCGAGGATGTAGCGCCCGACGGCGCCGAAGACGCCGGCGTCGGCCGGCCCGGCGAGCACCGACGTGAGCAGCACGCCCACCCACATGTTGCCGGCGTCGATGGCCGCCGACGCGGCCCGGGGCAGCGCGAAGCGCCAGAACGCCGACCAGTCGCCCGGCGCGGGCCGCAGCGCCGCGCCCCGGCCGACGCCGAGCGGGCCGGCCACCAGCGTCAGGCAGGCCAGCAGGGCGAGCGCCGCCGGCACCAGCCAGCCGGTCATGCCGGCCAGCAGACCCCCGCCGGCCAGGGCCGCCGCGCCGACCAGCACCGGCCGGGCCACCGGCAGCAGGAAGAACTGCACCCCGACGTACGCCCGGATCGGGCGTACGCAGCGCAGCGCGGCGAGCAGCAGCGTCATCGCCACGACCACCGGCACCGCGGCGAAGCTGACCGTCAGCAGGGCCGTACCGTCGACGCCGGAGCCGCCCAGCAGGCGCGGGGCGAGCGCGTCGGCGGCGAGCACCCCGCCCACGGCGACGACCACCGCCACCAGCAGCGGCGGGACCAGCGCCACCGGGAGCACCCGGGCGGCGTCGCCCCGGGCACCGAGGCGCCGGCGCGGCAGCGCCCACATCAGCCCGGTCTCCGCGCCGAGGGTGCACACGGCGGTGGCGACGGTGACCACCCCGATCGCGGCGAAGAACGCCCCGGAGCCGACCGTGCCGTAGCCGCGCGTGATGACGACCGCGAGCAGGAAGCCGAAGAGCCCGCTGGTGGCCGCGCCGACCAGTCCGGCGACGCCGCTGCGGACGCTGCGCCGGGTCTCCGTGTCGTCGGCGGGCGGCGCTGCACCCGGGGCCGACGCGGCAGGCGGCGCTCCGGCCGGGGCCGACGCGGCGGGTGCGGAGGCCGGGTGGGGGCCGGACGGCCCTCGGGTGGTGGCGGTCATGCGGGCACCGCTTCCGGGCGCGGGGGTCGGGGGCGGTGGAGCCGGGCCGAGGTCTCCCGTTCGGTGAGCGCCATCGCGAAGGCGACCGCGAAGAAGGCGACCGCGAGGTTCTGGTTGGCCATGCCGTAGAAGGGGATCTGCACCAGGCAGACGACCGGCACCACGGCCAGCCACTGCCCCGCGGCGGACGTGGCGCGGGCGCAGATCAGCGCGGCGACCACGAACCAGGCCAGGAAGCACAGCAGCGCGGGGACGCCGTGGCTGAACAGCACCATCCACAGCTGCCCCTGGGTGCCGATCGGCGCCTCGGCGCTGACGGTGTCGACGTTCACCGGCGCGCCGTAGCCGAGCCAGGGCGACTCCCGTACCCGCCGGATCACCTCGACGTAGAGGGAGAGCCGGTCGGTGTTGGTGTCGCTGGACTCGACCCGGTTGCCGATCAGCTGGGTGACCGGGATGAACAGGGTGACGAGGCCACCGGTGACCACCACCCCGACGATCGACGCGGCCACCCGGACGTTGCCGCGCAGGGCGGCCCGGACGCCGAGCACCGCCAGCCCGGCGCCGAGGCTGAGGAACATCGCCCGGTTGAGCGTGAGGAAGGCCGGCGCCAGCGACAGCGGCAGCGACGCCAGCAGCGCCCAGCGCAGCACGCCGCGCCGCCGCAGCATGGTGAAGGCCACCACGCAGGGCAGGGTCATCGCGTACGCGCTGCCGTAGTTGTTGGTGTACGCGAACGGCGCGGCCGGCCGGTAGATCGGGTTCAGCGACCGGGCGCTGTATTCAGCGGTGGTCAGGTGGACCATGTCCTGGATGAACGGGGTGTTGGCCACCCCGCCGGGCAGCAGCACCTCCACCAGGGTGGTCAGCGCGAACCGGGGCGCCAGCACGCCCAGCCAGCCCAGCGCGACCAGCGCGAACCAGAAGGCGCAGAGCGGTACGAGGACCGCGGCCTGGTCGGGGCGCTCGCGGGCGACCGCGTAGACGTAGACGCCGACCACGAGCGCGGTGAGGTAGAAGGCGAGCCGCAGCGCGAACGTCAGCACCGAGGCCGGCGTCTGCAACTGGGTGGCGCTGACCACCACGACGGCCAGGAACAGCAACCAGATCCCGGCGGCCGGGGGCAGCGGCACCCGGCCACGGATGACCAGCAGCGCGAACAGCAGTGCCCCGAGCAGCGGCCACCCGAGGTAGAACGCGCCGGCCAGCCACCACACCGGCACCATGCCGAACATCAACGCCAGCGGCCAGACCGGCAGCCGCGGCGGGGGTGGCGGCAGGGGCGGCGCCGCGGCGCCGCCCGGCGCACCGGCGGGCTCGGTCGTCGCCGGGGCGCGGGTGACCGGCACGGTTCAGCCTCGGCCGCTGCGGGTCAACACGAAGCCGAGCGGGGTGACCCCGGCGGCGCGCAGCCGCTCCACGAGCCGGCGCAGGTCGCCCTGCCGGGTGCGGTCCTGCTCGACCACCACGACGGCCGTGCCCTGCCGGGCGACGGCGACGCCGCGCTCGTCGGACTCGGCGGGCGGCGCGTTGAACAGCACCAGGGTGTGGTCGGCGCCCTGCCGCCACGTGCCGAACCGGACGCTGCCCGCGCCCACGGACACCGGATCGGTGCTGGTCACCTTGCCGTTTCCGGCGCTCGCCGCCGAGGTGACCCGGGGCAGGGTCAGCGTGGCGTCCGGGTCGGTGGACGGCCGGGCGCCGACGATCGGGTGCGGCGACGGGCGGCGGGCGGCCACCGGCTCCGCCGCGCCGCCGCTCTTGCCGTCCGTCGTCGAACCGGCGGGCCGGGGCTTCGGGACGAGCGGGCGGGACGGGTCGGCCGCGGCGGGCAGCCGCTCCCGGTCGCCGAGCACGGTGGTCCGCAGCCGCTCGGCGCGCCCGCTGTCGTCGGCGACGAAGACCTCCCGGCCGACGGCGGCCAACGCCACCGCCAGGCCGGCGGTGATGGCCGTGGGGTCCTCCTCCCGGGCGGTCAGCAGCGACACCCGCGCGGGCTGGCGCACCCGCTCCGCGATGGCCATCGCCACGTACCGGATGTCGGCGTCGACCGCCTCCTTGCCGCCGCGCCACCGGCGGCTGCGGACCGTGCCGAGCAGCGGCAGCCCGGTGGCGTCCCGGCCGTCGTCGACCGACCGGATCCGCCGGTCCATCGACTCCCAGGCGTACGCGAGCACCACCCCGAGCAGCGTCCCGCCGAGCAGGCCGGCGAGCAGGTAGAGCGGGCCGTTGCCGGCGGTGGAGGCCAGGGCCCGCTCGGCGCTCTGGGTGACCCAGCCGGGGTTGACGTCGACGGCGGCGATCTCGGTGCGGGCGGCGTTGAGCTGGGTGAGCTGGTTGTTGATGCCGGTCAGCTCGGTCACCGCGGCGTCGACGGTGCCCGCGCGGGCGTTGTTGACCCGCTTCTGGAGGGCGGCCTGCTGGGCGGCGACCTTGGCGATGCTCTCGTCGTACGAGCGCAGCATCTCCTCGCGCTGCTTCTCGTACATCGTCCGGCGCACGTCCAGGTAGGCCTGGGCGGCGAGGTTGACGCCCTCGACGGCCTGCTCGGCGGTGGGTGCCTGGTAGACGAAGCGCAGGATCTGCCCGCCGGTGGGCACCTCGACCTCGAGGGCGTCGCGCACCTCGCGCGGGTCCATGCCGCCCGAGTCGGCCAGCCGCTGCACCACGTCGGTGCCCGTGGCGATGCCGCTCTCCACGTTCATGTTCACCGCCCGGTCGGCGGCGGCCCCGCTGGGCGTGAACGCGTCGGTGACGACGGGACGCACCGCCACGACCGCGCTGGCGGTGACGGCGGCGGGGACGAGCACCACGTAGCCGATCGCGGCGAGCAGGCCGACCGCCGCGACGGCCCCGACGAGCCGGATGCGGTGCAGCGGTACGCGCAGCAGGTCGGTCAGCGTGACGGTGCGGCCCGGCGTGCCGCCACCGGCGGGGACGTCCGAGGGCCAGGAACCGGGGGAAGCGTCAGTCATGGAACTTCTTCACCGTCTGTTGTGGATTTCCGGCGACCACGACCCGCGGCGGCACGTCCGTACGGACGACCGTGGCGGCACCCACGACACTGTCCCGGCCGATCCGCACGCCCTTCATCACGAGGGCGTGCGCCCCGATCCACACGTTGTCCTCGATCGTGATCGGGGCGCGGGTGGCCGGGACGGGCGGGTCGTGCCGCTGCTCGGGTGGCAGGTTGTGGAAGTCGTTGTCCAGCAGCTCGCAGTCCGAGAGCAGGCACCGGTCGCCGATCGTGACCGACGTCCAGGTGCCGATCCAGGTGGCGTTCAGCAGGCAGTCGGCGCCGACCCGCACCTCGCCGGGCCCGGCGAAGCGGACCAGCTTGTTGATCCGCGTGCGGTCGCCGATGCTCACCCGTACGCCCCGGCGCAACCGGATCCGGCCGCGGATCTCCACGCCCCGGCCCAGCGTCAACCGGGGATAGCGCAGCGTGTACCAGCTGCGCTTGACCGCGAAGACGGCCCGCACGGCGAGCCCCCTGCGGTTGCCACCCGCGCCGACCAACGACCCTCCCCACGTCGTGCGGGCCGGCGACGGCTGATCCGTCGCCGGCCCAACGTGAACAATCTACCGATGTTCCGTTACGAACAGTCGACCGTCACTGCACGGAGAAGAAGGTCGACGGCGTTGACCACGTCACGCCGGCGGCCGCCGGGACCACCGTCACCGTCGTTCCGTCGACCGCCGGGGCGGCCGTCGGGTCGAACGGCACGCTGCGCAGCGTTCCGTCGGTGGCACCGTACACGATCCGCCCGGCGACCCAGGCCATGCCCCGCACGGCCGACCAGGTCACCCCGGTGGTGGGCAGCGTGAACTCGGTGGCGCCCAGGTAGTTGCCGTCGATCTCGAAGTAGCGGTAGTAGAGACCGCTGGCGCCCGAGCGGGTGTAGTAGAGGCGCCCGTCGAGGTAGAACGCGCCGGTCATCAGCGCCGGGTTGAACCAGTCGTTGTAGCCGGACGCCTCCCACGGGGCGCCGATCGCGCCGCCGTTGAACAGCGAGATGTCGATCCGGCTGCCCGTGGGGGTGCCGGCGACGGTGTGCGACCAGTAGATCCGGTCGTCGACCCGCCAGGTCGCGCCGGCCGCCGTGTAGTTGGGCTGGCTGACCGTGGTCGGGGTGCCCAGGCTGGCCCCGTCGAAAGGCACCTTGGCCAGCTCGCCCGCGCCGGTGCCGACGTAGAGGTTGCCGGTGGTGGCGGTCGGCGCGTTCTTCGGGGTGATGGTGCGCCCACCGGTCAGCGGGAACATCCCGAGCCGGCCGTGGTACTCGTTGCCCATGCCGTCCGAGTTGTGGCCGAAGTAGAGCCCGTCGCTGCCACGCCAGAGCACCGGCACGGAGGAGCCCCAGTTGCTGGTGCCGGCCGGCATCGACGCGCTGCCGCTGCGGCGCGGGTTCCAGTTGACCGGCAGGCCGGTGGCCGGGGTGACCGCCGCGATGCCGAGCCGGTCGATGGCGCCGTTGCCGGCGCGGTCGCTGGCGTTCGGGTTGTTCAGCCAGCGGAAGTGCCCGCCCAGGTAGATGACGTTGTCGGCGACCTCGACGGAGGTGATGGTGTCGTTGCCGGTGTAGTCGACCCAGGTGCCGAGCTGCCCGGTGCCCCGGGCGGCGGTCTCGAAGCGCACCAGCGCGTCGCAGTAGGCGGCCGGCCAGCCCGAGCCGCCGTTGGTGCCGACGACGAACCAGCTGCCGTCGCCGCCGAACTTGACGTCCTGCACGTAGTGCACGAAGGTCGCCGGCGCCGCGCACGGCGGCACGAACTTCTCCGTGCTCCAGTCCAGCACCGCCGGGGTGCCGGTGAGGTCGACCAGCGCCATCTGGTTGCGCGGCAGGTCGTTGACGAGGGTGAAGTTGCCGCCGACGGCCAGGGTGCCGCCGTCCGGGGAGACGTCGATCGTCCACACGTACGAGGTGGTCTGGTGGCGCCCGACGGTCGCGTTGACGTTGAAGGTCGGGTCGATCGCGCCGGTCGTGGCGTTGAGCCGGCCGAGCCCGGCGTGCGCGGTGCCGTTGAGCCAGTTGAACGCCCCGGCCACGTAGAGCCAGTTGCCGTGCAGCGCCAGGTCGCGCACGGTGCCGCCGTCGGAGCGGCCGACCCAGCTGTCGACGATCTCGCCGGTGGCGGGGTCGAGCGCCACCAGGTTCTTGCGGGAGACGCCGTTGACGTTCTTGAAGGTGCCGCCGACGATCAGCGTGCCGCCCGGCCCGGCGACCAGCGTGTTGACCGCGCCGTCCAGCACCGGCAGGAAGCTGGTGGAGATGGTGCCGGTGGCCCGGTCGTACGCGAAGAGGTAGCGCTGGGTGGTCCACGCCGCGCTGGCGGTCTGACGGATCTGGGTGAAGCTGCCGCCGACGAACACCGTGGAGCCGACCTGCGCGAAGGCGCGGGTCTCGCCGTCCCTGGCGTGCGGTGTGGTGTCGGCCGGGTTGGCCGAGACCAGGGTCGCCGGTTCGGGAGCCGGCACCAGGGCGGCGGAGGTCCCCGTGGGGACGGCCAGCACGGCGGCGGCGGTCACGAGTGCGACCACCCCCGCCCGGGTGCGGAGTCCGGCGGATCGCCGAGAGAGCGGGATGTCGGGCACGCTACGCCTCCATGTCGGGAGAGAACCCGCGTAGCGTGCCTGGTCGACCCCGGCCGGCGATATCCGCCGATTGGGCGGTCAGTGCATCGGCAACATGACACCGCACACAGCAGGTCGGATGTCCGACTCGGCGATCACGGTGCGTCAGATCGTGAACGTGGTGTGTCAGCGGGCGCCCCCGGTGGGCTGCCGCAGGTAGCTGTCGCGCCCGGCGCGGGCGAAGCCCGCCACCGACGAGGCGTCGTGGTTCATGGTCATGTCGCAGGTGCTCGACCGGCGGGTCATGCCCGGGGAGTTGAAGTAGATCGCCGCCTTGATCTTCGGGTGCGCCTTGAGCGCCGCCGGGAACTCCTCGAACCAGCGCCGCTTCGCGTCCGGGTCGGCCGCGTCGAAGTTGGTGCCGAACTCCGCGAGCATCCGCGGCTTGCCGACTCCGAGGCGGTTGTCGTCCAGCCAGCGGTAGAAGCCGCCGATGGTGGTGGCCGGGCTCTTCCAGACCTTGCTGCCGTTGCAGACGTGGAAGTTGTACGGGTCGTAGCCGACCCAGTCGACGTAACGGTCACCCGGATAGAGACCGGCGTAGCGGTCGTAGTGGCCCGACCAGCCCATCATCGTCCACACCCACACCGCGTTGTCGGCGCCCGCCTTGGCGAACCGGTCGTGCACGTGCCGCCAGGCGCGGACGAAATCGGCGTCGCTGCCCTTGGCCGGCTCGTCCTCCGGCTCGTGGTCGAAGCCCATGAACACCGGCACGCCGGTGTCGCGGATCCGGCCGGCGACCGCGTCGATGGTGGCGTCGTACCGGCCACTGTAGACGTCCTGCCACGTCAGCACCGTGCCGGAGGAGAAGATCCGCGACTCCCAGGCGAAGAACATCAGCCGACCCTCGCGCATCTGCTGCCGCTGGTAGGCGTCGGGGAAGGCGCCGTTGCTGCCGGCGTTGGAGAAGTCGTGGTAGCGGTGCACGATGTCGAACTTGCGCCCGACCTGCGCCTCCACCTCGGCGACCGCCGCGCCGTGGTCCCAGCCGTCACCCGCGTTCGACGGCGAGTACATCCCCCACCAGGCGCCGCAGGAGGGCACCAGCCTGCTCGACACCGCGCCGCAGCGGTCCGTCCCGGCCGACGGGCTCGCCGACGGGCTCGGGGTGGCGCGGGTGGGGCTGGCGCTGGGGGTCGGCCTCGGCGCGGGGCTCGGCGCGACCGTCCGGCTCGGCGACGGCGCGGCGCTGGTCACCACCGGGGTGGGTCGGGTGCCGACGTCGTAGCGGATCTCCAGGCGCGGACGGAGGTCGGGGTTTCGGTTCTCCGTCGACGCCCAGTAGATCCTCGTCTCGAGGCCGGTCTGCGCCAGCGAGACCGTCCAGGTGCCGTTGCCCTTCACCAGGGCCGAGACGTCCCACTCGTTGAAGCCCCTCGCCACCTTCGAGACGGTGTCCAGGGCCGCCCCCGGCAGCGCCGGCGTCGGCCGGGCCGCGCGGGCGTCCACCGCGGAGGCGTGCGCGCTCACGGTCGCCGCGAACTCCTGCCACGCGTGCACCCGCAGCGTCGCCCGCACGTTGACCGCCGTCGCCGGCAGGGTCGTCACGGCGAACTGGACGACGGCCTCCCGGCCGCCCCGGGGGTTGCCGTCGCAGCGGGTCGCGCAGGTCGCCAGCGTCGTCTTCGCTCCGTTGTCGCCGTCCTGCGTCACCATGGTCGCCGTGGTGTCGGCGGTCGCCGGGATCGACAGGTCGTCGGCGGCCAGCAGCGGCATGGTGGTGGCCACGATCCCGGCCACCACGGTGGCGCCGGCCACGCCGAGGACGACGGCCTTACGTCGCGGGCCGGGGTGCCGGGTGAGGCGGTGCAGTCCGTGCCGAGCCAAGGTGAACTCCCTGTGTGTCGGGCGGTGACGGTCAGCAGCGTAACCACGGCCACGGCGTGACGTGGGGACGACAGCCGGACCTAAGCGCGTCTTAACCGTCGCCTAAGGATGCACCGGATGGCCACAGGGGACACATCCGTCCCGTCTGAGCGCTCAGATCGCGCGGGCGGCGGCGAGCGCCGCGGCCATCGCCGCCCGGGGCGCGGGAACGCCCGTGAAGTGCTCGAACTGGCCCACCGCCTGGGCCAGCAGCAGGTCGAGGCCGGAGACGATCCGGCAGCCGGCCGTCTCGGCCGACGCGGCCAGCGGCGTCGGCCACGGGTCGTAGAGCGCGTCGAAGAGCACCGTCTCCGGCCGCCAGGCCACCGCTTCGGCGAGCGGATCCGCCACGCCCTTCGGCACGGTGGAGACGACCAGGTCGGCGCGGCACAGCTCGGCCGCTTCGCCCCAGGGAGCGCCGGTCATCCCCACGTCGACCGCGCGCGCCACCGGGCGCAGTTCCTCGACGGCCGCCGGGCGGCGGGCCACCACGGTCACCGTGCGGGCGCCGAGCCGCCCCGCCGCGGCCACCGCCGCGCGGGCGGTGCCGCCCGCGCCCAGCACCGTCACCGTCGCGCCCGATCGCACCCCGGCGTCGGTGAGCACCTCGACCATGCCGACCACGTCGGTGTTGTCGGCGTACCAGGAGCCGTCCGGTCGGCGTACGAGCGTGTTGGCGGCGCCGACGGCGGCGGCGACCGGCGATACCTCGTCGGCCACCGCGAGCGCCGCCTCCTTGCCGGGCATGGTCACCGACAGCCCGGCCCACTCCGGGCCCAGGCCGGCGACCACGCCCGGCAGCTCCGCCGCCGCGCACTCGATCCGGGTGTACGACCACCCGGTCAACCCCGCCGCCGCGTAGCCGGCGTTGTGGATCACCGGCGAGAGGGAGTGCGCGATCGGCGTGCCGAGTACCCCCGCACGGCGTGCGGTCGCCATCAGATGATCCCGGCCTCCTTGGCCTTGACCTTGTTCCGCTCGTGCTGCTCGATCGTGTCGGCGAAGGCCGAGTGGCCCTCCTTGTCGATCGCCACGAAGAAGAGCCACTTGCCGGGCGGCGGGTCCATCGCGCCCTCCATGGCCTGCTTGCCCGGGTTGTTGATCGGCGTCGGCACCAGACCGCGCAGCTTACGGCTGTACGGGTTCTTGGTGTCGAGCAACTCCTCCTCCGTCATCTGGGCGGAGGTCTTGGTCTTCTGCCCGGTCAGCTCCAGGTAGTAGTTGACCGTGACGTCCATCTCCAGGCAGTTGCACGGGAACTCGCCGAACACCCGGTTGTACGCCACCCGGGCGACCTTGCCCAGGTCGTCCTTGTTGCCCGCCTCGGCCTGCGCCAGCGACGCCACGATCAGCGCCTCGTACGGGCTGATCCCCCCGCGCTTCTCCTGCACCTGGTCGGCGAACTGCATCTCGCTGGTCACGCTGAGGAAGTTCTCCACCATCAGCTCGATGATGCTCTCGGCGGTGGCCTTCGGCGGGATCTCGTAGGTGTCCGGGTAGAGGAAGCCCTCGATCGACGGGGCGACCTTCTTCTTGTCGGTGCGCTTGAACCACCAGTCCGGCACGCCCCGCGCGATCGGGTCCTTCGCCGCCGCCTCGAAGTCCTTCACCGGGATCTTGGTCTTCTCCGAGAGCAGCTTGTAGACGTTCTTCGCCGTCCGGCCCTCCGGGATGGTGACCCCGTTGACGATCCGGTTCTTCAGGTCGAGCATCGCGGTGACCGCGCTCTCGCCGCTCATCTGCTTGCGCAGCTTGTAGGTGCCCGGCTGGATGTTCTTGCTGCGGGCGTTCGCCTCGGCGGCCTCGATGAACGCCTTGGCGCTCTTCACCACGTCGGCGGCGACCAGCGCGTTGGCCATGTCGGCGATCAGCGCGCCCTGCTTGATCTCGACCGTCACCTCGCCGGTGCCCGCGCCGTCGTAGTCGGGGGTCACGAAGTAGCTCTGGACGCGGTCGAAGCCGTAGAAGGCACCGCCGCCGATCGTGCCCAGCAGGACGAAGGCGAGCAGCAGGGCCAGGACCGTCTTGCCCCGCCCGCCACCGCCGCCGGAGCCGCCCTTGCGCTTGCGCACCGCGCCGCGCCGGTGCTTGCCCTTCTCCCCCCGGTCCTGCTCGTCGAACCCGAGGTCAAGATCGTCCATCATCGCGTCCGCCTCCGCTGCGCGTCCAGCCAGCTCTGCAGAATCTCCACCGCGGCAGCCTGGTCGACCACCGCACGTTGCCGTTTCCCTCGGACCCCACGCTCGGCAAGCCTACGAGACGCCACGACCGTGGACATCCTCTCGTCGGTGAGCGCCACCGGAACGGGCGCTATTACATCGGCCAGTCGGTCAGCGTACGCCTTCACGTGTACGGCGGCCGGACCGTGCTTGCCGGCGAGATTGACCGGTAGGCCGACGACGACCTCGACCGCCTCGTGCTCGGCCACCAGCGCGGCGAGCGCGGCGATGTCGGCCGGCACCGCGTCCGGGGCGGCCGTGAGGTCGCGGGTGAGGGTCACCAGCGGGGTGGCCAGCACGCCGTGCGGGTCCGAGCGGGACACCCCCACCCGGACCTGCCCGACGTCCACCCCGAGCCGGACACCCCGGGACAACTCGCTCACGGTCGGTGACTCCCCCTGAAACGGCGAACCAGGGCGGACCACGCGGGTCCGCCCTGGCCGCTGCGAGCACATATCACGCGTCGGCGATCGCCTTCTCGACCGTGCGGAGCAGGTTCGGCGCCTCGGCGGCCGGCAGGCCGCCGCCCTGGGCCAGGTCGGGGCTGCCGCCGCCGCGACCGGAGAAGGCCGCCTTGACCAGGTCGGACGCGGCCAGGCCCCGGCTGCGCGCCGCCGGGTTCACCGCGACGACCAGTGACGCCTTGCCTCCTGCCCGCGCCGCCACCGCGACGACCGCCGGCCGCGCCGGGTCGATCTTGCCGCGGACCTCCTGGGCCAGGGTCCGCACGTCGTTGCCGGCCGCGCCCTCCGGCGCCTCGGTGCCCACGTACGCGACCCCACCCACGTCCTTCGCCTGCGCCGCGAGCGCCGCCGCGCCGCCGAGCACCAGCTGGGCCCGCAGCTTCTCCAGCTCCTTCTCGGCGTCGCGCAGCTGCGTCACGGTCTGCTCGACCCGGTCGGCGACCTGGTCGTTGGGCACCCGGTACAGCTCGGCGAGGCGGGACACCAGCAGGTGCTCCCGGGCCAGGAAGTTGAACGCGTCCATGCCGACGAGGGCCTCGACCCGGCGCACCCCGGAGCCGATCGACGACTCGTTGAGGATCTTCACCAGGCCGAGCTGGCCGGAGCGGGCCACGTGGGTGCCGCCGCACAGCTCCCGGGCGTAGTCGCCGACCTCGACGACCCGCACCTCCTCGCCGTACTTCTCGCCGAAGAGCGCCATCGCGCCGATGCGCCGCGCCTCGTCCAGCGAGGTGATGAAGGCGTGCACCTCCAGGTCGGCGAGGAGCACCTCGTTGACCTGCTGCTCGACGTCGCGCAGCACGCTCGGCGCCACCCCCGTCGGGGTGTTGAAGTCGAAGCGCAGCCGCCCCGGGGCGTTCAGGGAGCCGGCCTGGGTGGCGGACTCGCCGAGGAAGTTGCGCATCGTCTGGTGCACCAGGTGCGTCGCGGTGTGCGACCGGGAGATGGCCCGCCGGCGGGTGGTGTCGATCTCGGCGTAGCCGGTCTCCCCCGCCCGCACCTCGCCCCGCAGCACCCGGGCGCGGTGCACGATCAGGCCGGGCACCGGCTGCTGCACGTCGAGCACCTCGACCTGGCCGCCGCCGACGGTGATCATGCCCAGGTCGGGCTGCTGCCCGCCGCCCTCGGCGTAGAACGGGGTGGCGTCGAGCACCAGCTCGATCGTGTCGCCCTCGACCGCCGCCTGGCGGGGGCCGTCGACGCCGAGCACGGCCCGCACCGTCGACTCCCGGGACACCTCGCTGTAGCCGGTGAACGTCACCGGGCCGCCCGAGTCGAGCACCGACCGGTACGCCGACAGGTCGGTGTGCCCGGTCTTGCGCGCCTGCGCGTCGGCCTTGGCGCGCGCCCGCTGGTCGGCCATCAGCCGGCGGAAACCCTCCGCGTCGACCGCCAGGCCCTGCTCGGCCGCGATCTCCAGCGTCAGGTCGATCGGGAAGCCGTACGTGTCGTGCAGCTGGAACGCCTTCTCACCCGACAGCGCCGGCTTGCCGGCGGTGCGGGTCTCGGCGATCGCCGTGTCCAGGATCGTGGTGCCGGCCCGCAGGGTGGACAGGAAGGCGTCCTCCTCCGCGTACGCGTAGTCGGCGATCCGGTCGAAGTCGGCGGCCAGCTCCGGGTACGACGGGGACATGCAGTCCCGGGCCACCGGCAGCAGCTCGGGCAGCGCCCGCTCCTGCCAGCCCAGCAGCCGCACCGACCGGATCGCCCGGCGCATGATGCGGCGCAGCACGTAGCCGCGCCCCTCGTTGCTCGGGGTGACGCCGTCGCCGATCAGCATCAGCGCCGTACGCACGTGGTCGGCGATCACCCGCAGCCGCACGTCGTCCGGGTGCGACTCGCTGGCGACCTGGCCGGACCGGGCGCCGTAGCGCTTGTTCGTCAGCTCGGCGGCCCGGTCGAGGATCGGCCGGACCTCGTCGATCTCGTAGAGGTTGTCGACGCCCTGGAGGATGGACGCCATCCGCTCCAGGCCCATGCCGGTGTCGATGTTCTTCGCCGGCAGGTCGCCGAGGATCGGGTAGTCCTCCTTGCCGGTGCCCGGGCCGCGCTCGAACTGCATGAAGACGAGGTTCCAGAACTCCATGTAGCGGTCCTCGTCGACCGCCGGGCCGCCCTCGCGGCCGTACTCCGGGCCACGGTCGTAGAACAGCTCGGAGCACGGGCCGCACGGGCCGGGGATGCCCATCGACCAGAAGTTGTCCGCCTTGCCCCGGCGCACGATCCGCTCCGTCGGCACGCCGACCGAGCGCCAGATCTCGAACGCCTCGTCGTCGTCGAGGTAGACCGTCGGCCAGATCCGCTCCGGGTCCAGGCCGAACCCGCCCTGCTCCTGGGACTTGGTGACCAGGTCCCAGGCGAGCGGGATCGCCCCGTCCTTGAAGTAGTCACCGAAGGAGAAGTTGCCGTTCATCTGGAAGAACGTGCCGTGCCGGCTGGTCTTGCCGACCTCGTCGATGTCGGGCGTACGGATGCACTTCTGCACGCTGACCGCCCGCCGGTACGGCGGGGTCTGCTGCCCCAGGAAGTAGGGCACGAACTGCACCATGCCGGCGTTGACGAACAGCAGGTTCGGGTCGCTGATGGCGGGCAGCGGAGCGGACGGCACCACGGTGTGGCCGTTCGCCTCGAAGTGGGCGAGGTACCGCCGCTTGATCTCCGCCGTCTTCATCGCTGGTGTTCCTCCGGAAAGATCTCTCGGTCGCCGATGCGCGGGTCCTCCCGCAGCTCGGCGAACTGGTCGTCGAACGCCTCGCCATGGGCGAACGCCTCGTGGATCTCCTGCTCGCGTTCGGCCATCGCGATCCGGACGTCCTCCACGAAGCTACGCAGCGACTCCGCCAGCCCGCCAGCGGATTCGGTCACCGTGCTGGCGATGCCGGCCGGGGTGTACGCCTGTGCGGTGCGGGTGGCCTTGCGGACCACCACCACGCCGACGGCCAGCCCGATGCCGAGCCAGAACAACCGCCTCATCTCCGAGCTCCTCCTGGTCGTGCCGGATCAGCGGTTGCCGCGCTTGGCGGCCCGCCGCTGCTGCTTGATGGTGTCGCGCACCTCACGCTCGGTCTCGGCGTGCCGCCGCGCGGAGGCGGCCTTGCGGACGCCGTAGCCGAAGGCGGCCACCTTGACCAACGGGTTGGCGGCGGCGGCGGAGACGACGGTCGCCAGGTTCGCGACGTTGGCGGTGACGTTCTGCGCGTGGCTGGTCATGGTGTCGACCTTGGCGAGCTGGAGGTTGACCCCGTCCAGGGAGGTCTGCACCTGCTCCAGGGCGGTGTTGACGTTCTTCACCGTGGTGTTCACGTCGCCGAGCAGCGGCGCGGTCCGGTCGTTGAGGTCGTTGATCATCCGGGTGGTGGCGTCCACGGTGTGCCGCAGCCGCAGGATGGGCAGCGTCAGGATCAACACCAGCATCGCGAACGCGATCGCCGCGATCAGCGCCGCGACCTCGAAAAAGCCCACGCCTGTCCTCCTCAAGCAGAGTTCCGGGAACCCGACGTCCCCGCAACGCGCGACCGTCCTACCCACACCGCCGCTCGGCGACCCGGAGGGGTCGGACGGGGGCTGGCGGTCCGCCAGCCCCAGACCCTACCGTCCGTGATGGAAACCGGCTCAGGACGGTGAGGGTGTCGGTGTCGCGAGCGGATCCTCGGTGAGCGTCGGGAAGGGGTCCTCCCCGGTGAGTGACGGGTCGGTGGTGGGCTGGGGCCGGGTCCGCTCGTCGTCGATCGCGTTACGGACCTTCACCGACACCAACGAGCCGGAGCACTCCTGCGCAGCGGTCGCCGGGTCGGGCGACGGCACGACGGCCGGCTCCCCGTCCACCGGCGGTGGCACGCAGGCGGGCTCGCGTACCCACAGGTCGAGGGTCAACTCGTCCCGGCGCCAGCACGTGTAGCTGCCCTTGGCCGGCTGCTCCGGGCAGCGGCTCACCTTCCACGGCCGCCAGCCGTCGTCGGTCAGCGCCCGCTCGTAGACCTGGGCCGTCTCCGCGGGCGGCCGCTCGGACGTGGCCGTACGTTCGCGCAGTCGGCAGTCGAGCAGGCACCACCGGCTGCCACTGACGTCGTCGACGGGCTGGACCGCCGCCCAGCCCGGCACGTCCAGCTCGTCGAGGGTGTCGAAGACCGGATCGCGGCTGAGCGTACGGATGCCGAAGTAGAGCGGGACCGCGCCGAGCAGCACGATGCTGACCAGGGCGAGGATGCCCATCCGCAGCCGACGCCGCTCGCGCATCTGGCGGCGCAGTTCGGATCGGGCGCCGCGCAGCCCGCCGGGGCCGGTCGCGTCGTCGTCCGGCGACTCCGGCTCCGCGGGCCGGCGCAGCGCCGGTCCGTCGGTCGGCTCGGCAGGCGGTACGACCGCCGCGGCGGCCCGCGCCACCACGGGTTCGCCCGCCGACGGCGGTACGGGCGCGACACCCGACGGCTCCGGCCGCCCGGGCTCGCGATGCGGCGGAAGGGCCCGCCCGGCGGTGCGGTCCTCGGGCCCGGGGCGGGGCGCCGGGGCGGCCGCCCGGGCCACCCCGGGCGGACCGACGGGGCGGGGGCCCGCGCCGGACGTCGGCTCGGGTCGGTCCCGCCCGGCGCCGGGGGGTCGGACGACGCCGGAGGCCGCACCGGGGCCGGCCGGAGCCGGCGCGTTGGCGGCGGGGCGGACCGGGCCGTTCTGGTCGGTCCGGCTCGGTCCGGGCGCGTTCCTTCCCGGACCGGGGGGTCCCGACGGGGCCTCGGGGCCGCGCGGGTCGGCCGGGCCGGGGCGGCGCGGACCGGGCGGCGCGCCCGGGCCGGCGTCGGGCGGCGGCGGCACGGCGGCGGTGCCGGGCCGCGGCGCGACGGCCCGCGCGGCACCGGACGGACCGGCGTCGGGACGCGCGGCACCCCGGGCAGGGCCCGCCGCGTCCGGGCGCGCGGCACCCGCCGGGGCCGCGTCGGGACGCGCGGCACCCCGGGCGGGGCCCGCCGGACCGGCGTCCGGGCGCGCGGCACCCCGGGCGGGGCCCGTCGGGGCTGCGTCGGGACGCGTGGGGTCGACCGGGGCCGCGCCGGGGCGGGCCCGACCGGCCGGGGTCGGGGCGCCGGCCGGCAGCGGTGGGCCGGCCGGCGCGGGGCGCGCGGCACCCCGGGCGGGCGGGCCGGGATGAGGCTCGGCGCCGGGTCGGCCCCGGCCTACCGGGGGCCCGGCCTCGCCGGCGTCGTCGGGTCGCGGCGGCTGCGCGCCGGGCCGTGCCCGGCCCGCGGGGACCGCGCCGGTCTCGACGCCGCGCTGCGCCGGGCCGGGCGGCACCGCCGCCGGAGCACCCGGAACGGGCGGTGCCGGCCGCTTGACCGTCGGCAGGGCCGGATCGGTGTGGTGGGCACGGCCCGCCTGCCGCAGCCAGTCGGCCGGGCGCTCCGGTCGACCGGCGCGGGACTCACCGGCCTGACGCCGGCGCCCCGACTCCCCGTCGACGGGGCGCGGCGCGTGCGCGGACTCCTCCGCCACGCCCGGTTCCGCCGGGCGGGACGCCCCGTCGGGCGTACGGTGCGCGGGCGGCGGACCGCCCACCGTGGCGCGTCCGGCCCGGCCGGAGGTCTCGTCGTCGCCGGCCGCCCGCCGGCCCCGGCCCGCGATCTCGCCGTCGGGCGCGGCGCGGCGGCCCGCGATCTCGCCGTCGGGCGCGGCACGGCGGCCTCGGGCGGCGGGGCCGGCGGGCGGGATGGCCCCGGCGCCGGGCGGCGCGACGGGCACACCGGGCGCGGGTGGTGCGATGCCGGGAGGCGGCAGCGGCGGGGCGTTGCCCGAAGCCGGTACGGGCGGCGCGTTGCCCGAGAGCGGCACCGGCGGCGCGTTGCCGGAGCGGGGCACCGCAGGGGCCGCTTCCTCGGTGGCGCGGCGTCGACCGGTCGGCGGCGCGGGGCGTCGGTCCCGGTCGGCCCCCGCACCGCCCGGCGCCGCGCCGGGCACCGGCGGGGCGGCCATCGGCAGGGATCCGGTGCCGTCGGCCGGCGCGGGTGCGCCGCTGTCGGCCGGACCTCGCCGCATCCGGCCGGAGCGGGGGTCACGGCCCTCGGCCGGCGCCCCGCGCAGCTCGCCGGTCGGCAGACCGGCCGGCGGTTGGGCAGCGCCGGGAGGCGGGACGCCGACCCGGGCGGCGCCCACGGCACCGCCCGGCCGCGCGGCGGCCGGCGGCGTGCCGTCCGGCACCCCCGCCCGCCCGTCGGGACGTCGGCCCGGGGGCGCCCCGGCGGGGTGCGGCGCGTCGGGCGTCTCCGGGTACGGGGGCACCGCCGCACCGGGGCGGGGTCCGCCCGGCACACCGGCGTGGGGGTGCGGGGGCCTGCCGGGCTGCGGTCCGACGGCCGGTCCGGGCTGCGGCCGGGTCCGGGGGTCGGCCTGTGGGTACGCCGGGAAGCCACGCGGATCCGGCGTGACTCCCTGCGGGCCGGCCGGGGCGACCGGCTGCGGGCCCGTCGGGGCGCCGGCCGGCGGGGGCGACGAGGCTGCGACCTGCGGCCCCGTCGGGGCGCCGGGGGTGGGGCGCGGCCGCCGGTCCGGGCCGTCCGGACCGGGGTGGGGGCGGCCGGCGGCCGGGGGTCGGGGGCCGGGCTGGTGCGTCGGAACCGGCCCGGAGGCTGCGGGGCCGGCCGGCCGGGGCGGTTCCGGCGCGCCCGGCCAGGGCCCGTCCACCGGGCGGGGGCGCGGCGGCTCGGCCTCGCCGCGGCGTACCGGGGGCGTGGCGGTCGGGCCGGGGCCGCGATGAGGCGCGGGCCCGGCCGGGCCCGCAGTCGTCGGCTCACCCGGGCGGGGGCCGGGGGGCGAGGCGGGCTCCACCCCGTCGGGGCCCAGCTCGGTGCGCTGCTGCTTGGCCGAGCGCAGGTCGTCGATCCAGCCGAACTCCTCGCCGCTGATCGGCTCCTCGGGCTCGGCCTCGGCCTTGCCCCGCCCCCAGCGGCGCCCCTTGGCGCGGGAGTCGCGCCGCTCGTCCGGGCCGTCCTCCGGTCGCTCCGAACCACGCGATCTCACTGGTGACCCTCCCCGGCGGCGTCGCTGCCGCCCTCTCGCGTCGCGTCGGCGCCGCCCGTTTCCGTCTGTCGGCGGCCGTTGCCGGCCGATCCGCCGCCGACCGCCACCGGTGTCTCCGGGGGCGCGGCCGGCGCGGGCAGCCCCCGGACGATACGGCGCAGCAGCGGCAGCCGGGTGGCGACCGCACGCTCCGCGCCGTGCTGGCTGGGCCGGTAGTAGTCGGTGCCGGCGAGGTCGTCGGGAGCGTACTGCTGGGTGACCACGCCGCGCTGGTCGTCGTGGGGGTAGCGGTAGCCGGTCCCGTGCCCCAGCCCCTTGGCGCCCGAGTAGTGCGCGTCGCGCAGCCCGCGCGGCACCGGCCCGCCCCGGCCGGCGCGTACGTCGGCGATGGCCGCGCCGATGGCGGTGGTCGCCGAGTTGGACTTCGGAGCGGTCGCCAGGTGGATCACGGCCTGGGCGAGGTTGAGCTGCACCTCGGGGAGCCCGACGTACTCCACCGCGTGGGCGGCGGCGGTGGCCACGCTCAGCGCCGTCGGGTCGGCCATGCCGACGTCCTCGCTGGCGAAGATGACCAGGCGACGGGCGATGAAGCGGGCGTCCTCGCCGGCGACCAGCATGCGGGCCAGCCAGTGCAGCGCGGCGTCCACGTCGGAGCCGCGCATGCTCTTGATGAAGGCGCTGGTGACGTCGTAGTGGGCGTCGCCGGCCCGGTCGTAGCGCACGGCCGCCACGTCGACCGCCTGCTCGGCGGTGGCGAGGTCGATCCGCCCGGTGCCCAGGGCCGTGGCGGAGGCCGCCGCCGCCTCCAGCGCCGTCAGCGCCTTGCGCACGTCGCCGGCCGCGAGGCGTACGAGATGGTCCTCGGCCTCGGTCTCCAGGGTGAGCGCGCCGCCGAGCCCGCGCTCGTCGGCGACCGCGCGGCGCAGCAGGTCGCGCACCGCCGCGTCGTCCAGCGGCTGGAGGGTGAGCAGCACGCACCGCGACAGCAGGGGCGAGATGACTGAGAAGTACGGGTTCTCGGTGGTCGCCGCGAGCAGCGTGACCGTGCGGTCCTCGACGGCGGCGAGCAGCGAATCCTGCTGGGTCTTGCTGAACCGGTGCACCTCGTCGATGAAGAGCACCGTCTGCGGGCCGCCGGAGCGGCGCTGACGGCGGGCGGTGTCGATCACCGCGCGCACGTCCTTGACCCCGGCGGTCAGGGCCGACATCGCCACGAACCGGCGGTCCGTGGAACGGGCCACGAGGTGCGCGATGGTCGTCTTGCCGCTGCCGGGCGGGCCCCAGAGGATGACCGACATCGGCGCGGTGGCCGAGACCAGTTGGCGCAGCGGGGCGCCGGGCGCGAGCAGGTGCTCCTGCCCGACCAGCTCGTCGATGCTGCGCGGGCGCATCCGGACGGGCAGCGGCGAATCCTCCCCCACCGCCGTGAACCCGTCCACGCCGACGGAACCCGCGGGCGCGGGGGGCGCCGCGGCGGGCTCACCGAGGGAGAAGAGGGCGTCGGACTCCATCACGGGAACAGTACCGGGCCCGGCCGACAGCGCCGGAAGCGCGCCGTCGGGCCGGGCCCGCGATGATCGGTTGCGGTCAGCCGCGGCCGGGGCGACGGCCCCGGTACCACCGGCCGCCGCCCCCGCCGCCTCCGCCGCGCGGGCCCCGGCCGACCCCGGCCAGGTACAGGGAGAGCAGCAGCAGGCCGATGAGCACGAGGGTGTTCCAGTTGAACAGGTCCGGGGCACCGAAGTTGGTGTCCAGCAGGTCGATGAGCAGGGCGAAGCCGAAAACGACCGCCGCGAGAATGGCGAGCATGACGTTCCTCCGGTGGGGGTTCCCAGTGGGTCGGCGCGGGATGTACCCAATCGGTCCGCTCGTCAATCTCCAGCGTGGAGCGACCCGCCCTCCGCACGACCCTGCCGACAGCCGGAGACCGGGGTACGCCCGCCGGCGGCCCCGGCGCCTCCTAGGCTGGCGGCATGATCATCGCCGACCAGGCCCTGGAGGGGCGCGACGCCATCCTGACGGCCGCCGGCCACCACCCGTACGCCCGGCACGCGCTCACCCGCGGCGAGGTGCCGCGCGGCTGGCGGCGCGGCGAGGCGGTGGGCTGGCTGCTGCCGGCGGAGCACGGCCCGCGCGGCGGCGCGCTCGGCGCCCCCGGGCCGGCGGTCGAACTCTTCGCCGGTCTGCTCGCGCGCGACGCCCTGCGGCCGGGCCAGTGGCTGCACCTGCCGCAGCTCGACCCGGCGGCGCTGTCCGGTCGGCTGGCCGTGGCCCGGCACGACGAGTGGGACTTCCTCTGGACCACCCGGGCGTCGCCGCCCCAGCCCGACGAGGAGCGGGTGGTCCGGCTCACCGAGGCCGACCATCCGGCGCTGGCCGCCCTGATCGACGAGGCGTTCCCCACCACCACCTCGCGCCCGGGCGACCCGAGGATCGTCGACTGGTACGGCATCCGCGACGGCGACCGGATCGTCGCCTGCGGCGCCGACCGCAGCCGGGGCGACATCGGCTTCCTCGCGGGCCTGGCCGTCGCCCCCGACCGGCGGGGCCGGGGTCTGGGCGCGGCGCTGACCGCCGCGATGACCCGGGCCCTGCTCGCCCGCCACGACACCGTGGCGCTCGGCGTCTACAGCGTCAACGTCGGGGCGATCCGGCTCTACCGGCGGCTCGGCTTCGCCGCGAGCCTGGCCCGCAGCTCGGTGCAGCTGGCCTGAGGGCCCGGCGCGGGCCGGATCGGTGCGGGGAGCGTCTCTCGTGCGTCGTTGCGGCCCTGTGTGCTCCCGGCCCGCGACCCCAGGGGCACCCGCCGGCTGCCCCGACGAAGATCAGGCCGACGCTCCCCGACCGCCGTCGGCGTTGCCGTTCGTCAGGGCCATGTCAGCGGCGCGATCCACGGGCTGCACCGCATCGGCGGCGTCGTGCGGCGGCCTGGTCGAGATCGACGCGGTCGAGTCGCCCTGGCCGGATCTCGTCCGCCGCTCGGCTCGCCAGGCGGGCAGGTAGAGCGGGGCGGCGACGGCCAGCACCACGGCGCCCACGAACAGTCCGAGGCTCACACTGGTGCGTTCGGCCAGGGCGGTCAGGACGACGGCGCCGAGCGCTCCGGCCCCTCCGGCCATCATCGAGTTCAGCGAGATGACACTGGTCCGGTAGGGACCGTCGACCTGGCGGTGCAGCAGCCCCATGTGTAGTGGGTTCGACGCGCCGTGCACGGCGTAGCAGGCCAGATAGGCGATCAGCACCCCGACCGGGCCGGCGAAGAGGCCCATTCCGACGACCGTGACGCCCTGCAGGACACGCAGCAGCGCGGCGCTCGGTGCGGCGCCCAGCCGGCGCAGCATCAGCGGCGTCAGCGCGGCGCCGGCCGCGTTCGCCAGCCAGGCCACCGAGGTGGCCGGGCCGAGCAGCGCCGCCGCCCGGTCGGCGTCGCCGACGACCTCCGCGAGCCGAACCGGAAGCAGCCCCTCGAAGGCGACCATGCCGAAACCCCAGAACAGCTCCACGGCCACCAGGGCCAGCAGCACCCGCGAGCGGCGCAGCAGCCCGAACGCCTGCCCCACCATCCGGGGCGCCTCGGTGATGGAGGAGCGCAACGCGCTGGCGCTCCTGGCTGGGTGGGTCTCCACCAGCAGGATCAGCAGCGCGGCCAACGCCGCCGCCTGAAGGGCGATGGCGGCGAGCACCGGCAGGGTCAGCGCGCTCACCGGCCCGATCGGGCCGAGCGCGACCAGGCCGCCGCTGAGCAGCGCACCGGCGCCGATGGCGACACCGATCACGGTGCCGGCGTGGCCGAGGCCACGCTCGTACTCGGCTTCCGGGTCGGCGGCGAGGCTGGCGTCGACGTACCAGGACTCCAGCGGGCCGCTGTCCAGCGCCCGGTAGACGCCCTGGAGCGCCCAGGACAGGAAGAAGAGCCAGAACGAGTCGGCCACCACGAAGACAGCGAGCGAGATCACGCAGGTCACCCAGGCGGCGACGAGCACGGGTTTGCGGCCGAGCGCGTCGGCGAACCCGCCGGTGGGCAGTTCCAGCGCGAGGACGATCAGACCCTGTGCGGTGACGACCAGACCGATCTGGGAGAGCGAGAGGCCGCGCTCCTGCATCAGCAGGATCATCACGGGGATGAGCAGGCCGGCGGGCAGCCAGCGCAGACCGTAGAGCACCAGGTAGCGGCGCCGGATCTGGCGTACGGACAACGTGCTCACCGGTCCTCCCCGCCTGACGGGTCCGCGAGCCGCATGTCCGCCAGCAGCGGGAAGGCGGCGAGGTATATCTGCACCTGCTCCGCACCCGGCTCGGCCGGGTCAGCATCGCCGTGGAACCGCTCCAGGACCCGCCACAGCTCGGCTGTCAGCGCCGCGAGCCGGTCCGGCGGGACGGTCATGAAGATGTCGCCCATGCCGAGGGCGTCACGCCAGGCCGGCGAGTACTTGTGGCGGACGGCGAACCAGTGCTCGGCGTGCTGGAGGAACCACCGGACCTGGTCGCCTTCGATCCACTCGATGGCCGCCCGGGCGTCCGGGTCGTCGTCGAAGTCGCTGGGCTCCCAGTTGGTGACGTCGTGCGCGGCACGCCAGAACCGCTGCCGCCCGGTGCCGAGGTCCGGATCCTCCACGACGAGGCCGACCTCGGCGAGCTGACGCAGGTGGTAGCTGGTGGCCCCGGTGTTGGTGCCGAGCAACTCGGCGAGGCGGGTGGCGGTCGACGCACCCTTGATCCGTAGTGCGCCGAGAAGCCGCATCCGCAGCGGGTGTGCCAGCACCCGCACCTGCCGGTGGTCGATCCGGACCTCGCGAGCCGGCTCACGGGCCGCCGAAGGCTTCTCCATCTCCGCACAATAACTGTGCACACTTCCTATGCACAAGAATTATGCATAGGAGGCGCAGCTGAGCGGGAACGTGTGCGCGGAGCACGAACGGTTTCGGACGGGTCAGCGGGCTCCGCTCCTCACTCCCACGGACGATCAAGAGGTTTGCGTCATGTCGTCGCGCAGATCATGACGCAAACCTCTTGATCGATACACGAGCGCGAGCCGGGGGCCGGGCCCGGGACGGGAAGGCGTCGGTCAGGTGGGGTCGGCGACCGGGGCGGCCGGGCCGGCCGTGCCGGTGTGCGGCGCCGCCGCCGGCTTCGGCTTGGCGTCGATGCCGGCCTCGGCACGCTGCTGGGCAGTGATCGGCGTCGGCGCGCCGGTCAGCGGGTCGAAGCCGCCCCGGGTCTTCGGGAAGGCGATGACCTCGCGGATCGAGTCCGCGCCGGCGAGCAGCATGCAGACCCGGTCCCAGCCGAACGCGATGCCGCCGTGCGGCGGGGCGCCGTACTTGAACGCCTCCAGCAGGAAGCCGAACTTGTCCTGCGCCTCCTCGGGGGTGATGCCGAGCAGGTCGAAGACCCGCTTCTGCACGTCGCCCCGGTGGATACGGATCGAGCCGCCGCCGATCTCGTTGCCGTTGCAGACGATGTCGTACGCGTACGCCAGCGCGCGGTCCGGCGCCTCCTCGAACCGGTCGACCCACTCGGCGTTCGGCGAGGTGAACGGGTGGTGCACGGCCGTCCAGCCACCCTCGTCCGTACGCTCGAACATCGGCGCGTCGACCACCCAGCAGAACGCCCAGGCGCTCTCGTCGACCAGCCCGGCCCGCTTGGCGATCTCGATGCGGGCCGCGCCGAGCAGCTCCTGCGCCTCGCGGGTGTTGGCGCTGGCGGCGAAGAAGACCGCGTCGCCCGGCTTGGCGCCGACCGCGTCGGCGAGCCCGCCCAGGTGCTCGGCGGAGAGGTTCTTCGCCACCGGCCCGCGCGCCTCACCGGTCTCGGCGTCGAGCACCACGTACGCGAGCCCGCGCGCGCCGCGCGCCTTCGCCCAGTCCTGCCAGCCGTCGAGCTCCTTGCGGCTCTGCGCCGCGCCACCCGGCATGACGACGGCGCCGACGTAGCCGCCCGCGTCGATCGCGCCGGCGAAGACCCGGAACGCGGTGCCGCGAAGGTAGTCGGTCAGCTCGGTCAACTCGACGCCGTAGCGCAGGTCGGGCTTGTCGGAGCCGTAGCGGGCCATCGCGTCGTGCCAGGTGATGCGCGGGATCGGCCGGGAGATCTCGTGGCCAGCCAGGTCCTTCCAGAGCGCCGAGACGATCGCCTCACCGAGGTCGATGACGTCGTCCTCGGTGACGAAGGACATCTCGATGTCGAGCTGCGTGAACTCCGGCTGCCGGTCGGCGCGGAAGTCCTCGTCGCGGTAGCAGCGGGCGATCTGGTAGTACCGCTCCATGCCGCCGACCATCAGCAGCTGCTTGAACAGCTGCGGCGACTGCGGCAGCGCGTACCAGCTGCCAGGCTGAAGGCGCACCGGCACCAGGAAGTCACGCGCGCCCTCCGGCGTGGACCGCGTCAGCGTCGGGGTCTCGATCTCCAGGAAGTCCCGCTCGTGCAGCACCGTCCGGGCGAGCTGGTTGGCCCGCGAGCGCAGCCGCATCGCCTTCGCCGGGCCGCTGCGGCGCAGGTCGAGGTAGCGGTAGCGCAGCCGGATGTCGTCGCCGGCCTCGACCTGGTCGTCCACCGGAAGGGGCAGCGGCGCGGCCTCGGAGAGCACCTCCAGCTCGGCGGCGGTCACCTCGATCTCGCCGGTCGGCAGCTCCGGATTCTCGTTGCCCTCGGGGCGGCGGGTCACCTCGCCGGTCACCCGGACGCAGAACTCGTTGCGCAGCGCGTGCGCGTCCTCCTCGCGGAACACCACCTGGACCACGCCGGACCCGTCGCGCAGGTCGACGAAGATCACGCCGCCGTGGTCGCGCCGGCGGGCCACCCACCCGGCGAGCGTCACCGTGGTGCCGGCGTCCGTCGCGCGCAGGCTGCCGGCGTCATGGGTACGGATCACGACAAGCGTCTCCTCATCTGCGGTACACCGTTACCCCTGGCATTCTGTCAGCCCTCCCCCGCACCTCGTTGCGGGGTGAGGGGAGGCCGGCTCCGGCGACGACGCGGATGCGTGCGCGCCGCTACAGCGGAATGTCCCAGGCACGCGCGGTCAGCACCACGGTGCCGTCGTCGTTGACGTCGGTCACCTGCACCAAAGCCATCTTCCAGGTGTCGCCGCGCTCCCGCGCGTCGGTCAGGTTGGTCCGGATGCAGAGCACCACACTCTTGCGGGCAGGGACGTTGATGTCCGTACCGATGCCGCCCTTGTCGATCCGGTCGTCGCAGTCCGCGGCGCTGAGCGTCGCGGCGTCGACCTGGGCGCCCTTCGTCCCAGGGGCGAGGTTGAAGTACGACGAGTTGCCGCCGCACCGGGCGGTGAACCGCAACTCCTCGCCGTCGCTGACCCGCACCTCGGGCTTGTCCAGGTCGATGTCCAAGTTGGTGTTGCAGCTGGCCCGCAGGGTGAGGCGCTCGTCGACGTACTTCTCCTTGAAGGGAGTCTGTGGGTCGATCGACGGCTCGGCGCTCCCGCTGGCGCCCGGCTCCGGCGGCGGCAACTCCGCCCCGGTCGTCGCCGGCGCCGGCGGGGTCGACGTCTGTGCCGGCTCGCCGGTGCCCGGCGGCTCGTCCACCCGGCCCGCCCCGGCCGCCTGGGCGATGTCGCGGGCGTCGTTGGCCTGGTCGAGCGCCCGCAGCGACAGCACCGTGGCGAGCAGGGCGAGGACGACGGCCAGCGCGGCGGCGCCAACCGCCACCAGGGGCCACCGGCTGCCGCCACGCGGCTTCGACGGTGGCGGGCCGCCCGGTCCGGGAGGCGGCGGCAGCGCAGCGCCCTGCTGGTCCGAGCTCATCTCGTGCTCCTCACGTCGGTGGCCGTCCGGCCGCCGCCGCCCGGGCAACGTGTGACGGGCGGCCCGCCGGGCACGGGGCGCATTTATCCCAGAAAGCCGGCAAGATCGCTGTCGGCAACCCGTCACCGGTCGGGAACGCCTCGTCACCGCCGGGCCGGGATAATGAACCGCCCCTCGATCTTGCGCAGGTGACTTTCTATGACCGAGCCGTCGACCGGCACGGACTCCTCCCGCCGCCGGCGCGGTCTGACGCCCGGCGAGAAGACCGGTGCGGCGATCGGTCTGGCCAGCCTGCTCGTCGCCGTACTCGCCTGGCAGTGGCCCCGGCAGGGCCAGGACCCCCGGCCCACCCCGCCGCCGAGTCCGTCACGGGTGTCCTCCAGTGCAACCGCGCCGGTCACCACCCCGGCCAGCACCGGCAACGTCGAGCCGGGTCGGACGTACCTCGACGCGCTGACGCCCGAGACCGGCGCTGGCTACCTGCGACCGTTACCGCGCACGCTCGCCGACCGGACCGATCTGCCGCACCCGGTCGTGCTCTCCTGCCCGACCAACGACGGCGAGGACCGCAGCCGCTCGGTCAGCTACCCGCTGAAGCGGCGCTACCTAGACTTCTCGGCCACTTTCCAGGCCTGGTATCCGCCGGGGCAGGACCCGGAGTCCGCCGTGAGGATCAGCGCCGTGGTGACCGTCCGACAGCCTGACGACACCCTGACCCGGCAGCCCAGGCCGGGCCGTACGACCACCATGTCCCGCCCGGCGGAGTCGCTCTCCTTCTCTGTGGAGGGGGCCGACCTGCTGACCCTGACCGTGGAGTGCGACCTCGGCGAGGGCCTAGCCGTGCTCAGCGACGCGGGGCTCACCCGCTGAGCGATCTCCCCGACGGGTCGACACCCGGGCCCCGGTCGGCGCCGGTGAGCCGGCCGCCGTGCTGGCGCGGGTGCTCCTTTCAGGAGGGCATCTGGTAGACCTCGACGTAGCCGTCCGTTCGGCGAATCGATCGCGGCACGCAAACGGGCCGCCGGGATCACCCGGCGGCCCGCTGCGCTGCGTTCGATCAGAAGATGCTGACGCCGTAGCGGCTCAGCGCCTCGCCGACCGGCTGGAAGTAGGTCGTGCCGCCGGTGCGGCAGTTGCCGCTACCACCGGAGGTCAGGCCCAGGGCGGTCGAGCCGCTGAACAGCGAGCCGCCGCTGTCGCCCGGCTCGGCGCAGACGTTGGTGCGGATCAGGCCGGAGACCGAGCCCTCGGCGTAGTTCACCGTGGCGTTGAGCGCGGTGACCGAGCCGCCGCGCAGGCCCGTGGTGCTGCCGGAGCGCTGCACCGACTGGCCGACGTAGGCGTTGCCGGCCGCGGTGATGTCGCGGTAGCTGCCGTTGTAGAGGTAGACGTTGCCGGCGGCGTTGGCGGAGTTGTTGTGCCGCACGATGCCGTAGTCGTTGCCCGGGAAGCTGGTGCCGGCGCGGCTGCCCAGCAGGTTGGTCTGGGCGGAGTTGCTGTACCAGCTCGACGAGATGTTGGTGCAGTGCCCAGCGGTCAGGAAGTAGTAGGTGCTGCCGCTGCGGACGTTGAAGCCGAGGGAGCAGCGACCGCCGCCACCGGCGTAGATGGCCTGGCCGCCGGAGATCCGGGTGCCGAGCACGCCGGCCTCGGACTCGATGCGGATCGCGCCGTTCATCCGCTCGGCGGCGGCCTTGACGCGCTCCAGCTTGGCGCCGGTGACGGTGCTGTCGACGGAGACGACGACCTGGTTGGTGGCCGGGTCGGTCCACCACGCGGTGCCGGGGATCTTGGCGGAGCGGTCCAGCTCCGAGGTGGCCCGGGCCAGCTCGCTGGCGCCGCGCTTGACCAGCTTCGGGGTGGCGCCGGCGGCGCTGACCTGGCGGGCGGCGAGCGCGTCGGTCACGGTGACGACCATCTTGCCGCTGGCGTCGGCGTACGTGCCGGCGGAGCGGTCGCCGAGGCGCTCGGCCAGGCCGGCGGCGGCGTCGGGCGAGGCGAACGAGGGTGCGGCCTGGGCGGGCGCGCCGATCAGCGAGCCGGCGACCATGGCGCCGGCTGCGGCGACGACGGCGGCACGACGGAGCGAGGACCTCGTGGGTCGCATGTAACAAACCTCCAGGGAGGGGGTCTCGGGCCCTCGTCGGGGCGACAAGGGCCTGGATCAGCCCGTCCGGCCTGGGGGAACCAGGCGAGCTGAGTGAAGTATTCACATACTTGAGTAAGTAGGCAAGACCCGGCTTTGTCCTTTTCGCCCCAGCTACCTCGGCCATCGGCCGGAAACATTGTGGACACTGACGTACGTCTATACGCTCGACCTACCGTCCCACCATCCGGTACGCGCGATCCGGAGGTAACCATGAAGTCCGCTCGACGACTCCTCGCTCCCCTCGCCGCCCTCACCGCCCTCGTCCTGCTAGCCGCCAGTCCGGCCGCCGCCGATCCCGGCCCGCCCCCGAACTCGATGGCCAGCCTCGGCGACTCGATCACCCGCGGGTTCAACGCCTGCGGCTGGTTCGCCGACTGCACCTCCCGGTCCTTCAGCACCGGCGGCGACTCCACGGTGAACAGCCAGTACCTGCGCATCCGCGCGACCAACCCCGCCATCGACGGGCGCAACCACAACGACGCGCGCAGCGGCGCGAAGTCCGCCGACATGTACGGTCAGGCCGGCACCGCCGTCAGCCAGGGCGTCGACTACGTCACCATGCTGATCGGCGCCAACGACGCCTGCACCAGCACGGAGGCGGCGATGACGCCGGTGGCCACCTACCGCGCCAACATCGACGCCGCGCTCGGTCGCCTCAAGGCCGGGCTGCCCACGGCCCGGGTCCAGCTGATCAGCGTGCCGGACATCCACCGGCTCTGGGCCGTCGGCAAGGACAGCGGCAGCGCCCGCACCGCCTGGTCGCTGTTCGGCATCTGCCAGTCGATGCTGGCCAACCCGACCTCAACGGCGCAGGCGGACGTGGACCGGCGCAGCCGCGTACGCCAGCGGGTCGTCGACTACAACGCCCAGCTCGCCCAGGCCTGCGCCGCGTACGGGCCGAACTGCGACTTCGACGACAACGCCGTGTTCGGCTACCCGTTCACCCTCGGCCAGCTCTCCGGCTGGGACTACTTCCACCCGAACGCCTCGGGGCAGCGGGTGCTGGCGAGCGTCTCGTACGCCGCCGGGTTCGGCTGGTAGCGGGTCCGACCGACGCGCGGACGGCGACCGTCGTCCGCGCGTCGCGGCACGGGCCCGCCGGCGGTTCAGCCGGCGCGGCGGCGCGCCCCGGGCCCCGGGCGCGGCACCACGTCGCGCGGCCGGGCGATCTCGTGCCCGCGCTCGCAGCGCAGCTCGACGCGGACCTCGGCGCCGCAGTCGCGGTGCGCGGCCGTCAACGGCGAGCCCTCCGGGTCGGCCAGGTAGCGGTCCCCCCAGCCGAGGACGGCGACCAGCACCGGCCACAGGTCGAGCCCTATCCCGGTCAGCCGGTACTCGTGGCGCTCGCGGCTGCCGGGCTCCCGGTAGGGCTCGCGCCGCAGGACGCCGCGTTCCACCAGCATCGCCAGCCGGTTGGCCAGCACCTGCCGGGGTATGCCGGTGCGCACCCGCATGTCGTCGAAGCGGCGGACGCCGTTGAAGACCTCGCGCAGGACCACGAGGGTCCACCGCTCGCCGAGGATCTCCATCGCGCGGGCGATGGTGCAGTTCTCCACCGACCAGTCCAGTGCCGCGGGTCTCATGCGCCCCAGGCTAGGTCTGATTGACAGACTCAGCAACGCGCTGCCAGGCTGAGTCCATGACACAGACGCAGGATCCGGCGCGCAGCCGCACCTTCTCGTGGTCCGACCCCGGCATCAACGCCGCGCACGTCGGCCGGCGCGGCGGCCTGGAACTGCTCCGCGCGATGATCGCCGGCGAACTGGCGGCGCCGCCCATCATGCACCTGGTCGACATGTCCCGCATGGAGGCCGACGAGGGGTGGGTGGCCGTCGAACTCGTCCCGCAGGAGTTCCACTACAACCCGCTGGGCACCGTGCACGGCGGGGTCATCTCCACCCTGCTGGACACCGCCGCGGCGTGCGCGGTGCACACCACCCTGCCGGCCGGGGTCGGCTACACCTCGCTGGACCTGAACGTGAAGTTCCTCCGCCCGGTCACCGTCGCGAGCGGCACCCTGCGCTGCGAGGGCACCGTCCTGCAGAGCGGCCGCCGCACGGCCCTGGCCGAGGCGAAGCTGCTCGACGCGAAGTCGCGCCTGGTCGCCCACGCCACCTCGACCTGCCTCCTCTTCCCCCTGGAGACCCCGCCCACCGAGTAGTCGATACTGCGTGGTCGACGGCCCTGTCGCGAGGGTCGGGGTCAGCGGGAGGCGAGGCGGGCGGCGCGGGCGGCGCGCTTCTCCTCGAAGCGGGACGCGGCGCGCTCCAGGTCGTCCAGGTGCGCCGCGATCTGGTCGCGGGCGGCCTCGCCGTCGGCGTCGAGGCCGGTCACGTTGAAGACGTCCCACTGGCGCAGCACCGGGGCCACCACGTCGTCGCGGTGCTGGCGCAGGTCGTAGATGCCGGCGAGGGCGATCGCCACGGACTTGCGGGCGAAGCCGTCGATGCCGTTGCCGGGCATCTGGAAGTCGGCCACCACGTCGGCGACCGCGCGCATCGCCTGGCCCGGCGCCAGCTCGAAGGCCGCCGCCAGCAGGTTGCGGTAGAAGACCATGTGCAGGTTCTCGTCGGCCGCGACCCGGGCCAACAGCGCCTCGCACGCCGGATCCCCGGTGACCCGGCCGGTGTTGCGGTGCGAGATGCGGGTGGCCAGCTCCTGGAACGAGACGTACGCCAGGGAGTGCAGCACCTCGTCGTCGTGCACGTTGGCGTAGCCGGCGGACATGTGCGTCATCCGGGCCCGTTCCAGCGCCACCGGGTCCACCGCCCGGGTGACGGTCAGGTAGTCGCGGATGGCGGTGCCGTGGCGCCCCTCCTCGGCGGTCCACCGGTGCACCCACGTGCCCCAGGCGCCGTCGCGGCCGAACAGGGTGGCGATCTCGTGGTGGTACGAGGGCAGGTTGTCCTCGGTCAGCAGGTTGACGATCAGCGCGGTACGGGCCACGTCGGGGATCGTCGAGTCGGACTCCGACCACGCCTCGCCGCCCAGCGGCCCGTCGAAGGTGCGCCCCTCGCTCCACGGCACGTACTCGTGCGGGAACCACTCCTTGGCGACGGACAGGTGCCGGTCGAGGTTCTTCTCGACGACGGGTTCCAGCTCACGGAGCAGGGCGGTCTGGCTGAGTGCGGTCACGACGATCTCCCTACGGTGGCGTAACTTACGCCACCGTAGGTCCGATCGCGCGTACGCGCCAGTAGCGTCTCAGGCGACCACGGGCCGCAGGTCCGCCCGGGGCGGCGTCCACTCCCCCGCCGCCGCGGCGACCTGCTCGCCGGAACGGATGTCCTTCACCTCGTCGGCCGCGCCGTCCGCCCCCGGGAACCACACGTACGGGATGCCCCGCCGCTCGGCGTAGCGGATCTGCTTGCCGAACTTCGCCGCGCTCGGCGACACCTCGGTCGGCACGCCCCGCGAGCGCAACGACTCGGCCACCCGGTTGCTGGCGGCCCGCCGCTCCTCGCTGGTCACCGCGACGAGGACGCAGGTCGGCACGTCGCGCGACGCCGACAGCGCCCCGGCGCCGAAGAGCAGCCCGAGCAGCCGGGTCACCCCGATCGAGATGCCCACCCCCGGGAAGCGGGTGGCGCCGGCGCTGGCCAGGTTGTCGTACCGGCCGCCGGAGCAGATCGAGCCGAAGCGCTCGTAGCCGACCAGCTGCGTCTCGTAGACGGTGCCGGTGTAGTAGTCCAGGCCACGGGCGATGCGCAGGTCGGCCACGCACAACCCCGGCGAGTGCGCGGCGGCCGTCTCGACGACCCGGACCAGCTCCTCGACGCCCTCGTCGAGCAGCGGGTCGCTGACGCCCAGGGCGCGTACGGCGTCGGCGAAGGAGGCGTCCGGCGCGGAGATCTCCGCCAGTGCCAGACACGCCTTCGCCTGCGCCTCGCTCGCCCCGGCGGTCTGCGCCAGCAGCTCGGCCACCTTCGCCGGGCCGATCTTGTCGAGCTTGTCCACCGCGCGCAGGGCCGCCTCGGGATCGGTCAGCCCGATGCCCCGGTAGAAGCCCTCGCAGATCTTGCGGTTGTTGACCTGGATCTTCACCGGCGGGATCGGCAGGGAGCGCAGCGCGTCGCCGATCACCAGCGGCATCTCGGCCTCGTGGTGCGGGGCGAGGGTGTCCCGGTCGACGATGTCGATGTCGGCCTGGAGGAACTCGCGGTAGCGCCCCTCCTGCGGCCGCTCGCCCCGCCACACCTTCTGGATCTGGTAGCGGCGGAACGGGAACTGGAGCTTGCCGGCGTTCTCCAGCACGTAGCGGGCGAACGGCACGGTCAGGTCGAAGTGCAGGCCGAGCGCGTCGTCGCCGGCCGGGCCGTCGGCGTCGGCCTGAAGGCGCCGGATCAGGTAGACCTCCTTGGAGGTCTCCCCCTTGCGCAACAGCTGGTCCAGCGGCTCCACCGCGCGGGTCTCCAGCGGGGCGAAGCCGTACAGCTCGAAGGTGTCGCGGATCCTGTCGAGGACGTACTGCTCGATCATCCGCTGCGCGGGCGTCCACTCCGGGAAGCCGGAGATGGGCGTGGGCTTGCTCATGATGGCTCCGTTCACAGTCCCGCGCGCCGGCGCGGGCGAAGGCTCGGTGCGGCCGGCGCCGGCCGCGTGACAACGCTCGTGTGGCCGTCAGAGGCCGCGGGCGGGGGCCGCCGGACGCGCGCCGCCGCCCGCCACCTCGACGAGGTACGGGTTGGTCGCGCGCTCGCGGCCGATGGTGGTCGCGGGGCCGTGGCCGGGCAGCACGACGGTGTCGTCGGCCAGCGGAAGGATCTTGTCCCGGAGGCTGGTGACCATCCTCGTCATGCTGCCGCCCGGCAGGTCGGTGCGGCCGATGGAGCCGGCGAACAGGACGTCGCCGGAGAGGCAGAGCTGATCCGCCTCCCACGACGAGCCGGCGGCCGGCAGTCGGAAGAGCACCGACCCGCCGGTATGGCCCGGGGCGTGGTCGACGGTGATCTCCAGCCCGGCGAGGGCGAGCGTGGCGCCGTCGGTCAGCTCGGCCACGTCCTCCGGCTCGGTGTACGGCAGCCGCCCGCCGAAGAGCGCCCTGAGGTCCTCCGACAGCCCCTTGGCCGGGTCGGCGAGCATCTCCCGGTCGCCGGGGTGCACGTACGCGGTGATGCCGCGCGCGCCGCAGACCGGCGCCACCGAGAACGTGTGGTCGAGGTGGCCGTGGGTGAGCAGGACGGCGGCCGGGTGCAGCCGATGCTCGGCCAGCAGGGCGTCGAGCCGGTCGATCACCCCGATGCCGGGGTCGACCACCACGCACTGCTCCCCCGGCGCGGCGGCCACCACGTAGCAGTTGGTGCCGAAGGCGTCCGCAGGAAAGCCGGCCACGAGCACGTCCGCTCCCCTTCCGTCGAATCCGTTGCCTGTCAGCAGCCTATCGGGCGGGGCGAGGAGGTTCTGCGCGTGTGTCCGGGGCGTCCCGTGTGGCGCCGGTCGCGCCCCTCACTCGCGGCGCGGGCGGCACCGGTCGCGTGCGTCCCGTGGGTCCGACCGGGCGCAGTGACGCGTTCCGATAAACCCGGCCCGGACCTCGTACACCACTTTCCCAGCCGGTAGCCGTACACTCTGGCGGGCGTGTGGCGTGGCGCACCCGCCGTCGAACGGGCGCAGGACGCCCGACCACCGGTGACGACCAGGGTAGAGGAAGGGGAGCACGGGTGGCTTCCAGCAGGGACCGGCAGCGCAAACTGGCGCGGGCCAAGCTCGACCGGCAACTCGCCCGCCGGGCCGCCGCAGTCAGACGCCGCCGGCAGATCCAGGCCGGCGTCGGCGTCGCCGTCGTGCTCGTGCTCATCGTGGCCGGCTCGGCGTGGGCGCTGGGCGCCTTCGACGACGAGCCGAAGGAGAACACGGCCACCGAGGACGTCTGCCTGTGGACCCCGCAGGACGCCACCGCGAACACCAACCTCAAGGACGTCGGCACCCCGGCCACCCAGGGGCTGCCCACCGACGGCGTACGCCCGATGACCGTCACCACCAACCAGGGCGCGCCGATCACCGTCGAGTTGGACCTGGCCGGCGCCCCCTGCGCGGCGGCGAGCATCGCCCACCTCGCCAGCCGGTCGTTCTACGACAACACCAAGTGCCACGAGATCACCGCCGAGGGCGCGGTGCGCTGCGGCGACCCCAGCGGCACCGGGCTCGGCGGCCCCACCTACTCGTTCTACGACGAGAACGTCCCCACGGCGCCGTCGGCGAGCCCCGCGGCCGGCCAGCCCGCGACCTACCCGAAGGGCACGGTCGCGATGGTCGCCAACCCGCCGGGCGCCAACGGCAGCCAGTTCCTGATGTTCTTCAAGGACTTCACGACCACCGACCCGAAGTACCCGATCATCGGCCGGGTCACCGGCGGGATCGACGTGGTGGCGAAGATCGGTGCCAAGCCGACCGTGGACAATGGGACCGGGGCCAAGGTCAAGCCCAAGGACGACGACGTGGTCGTGCAGAGCCTGACCGTCGGTGAGCCCGTGGCGCAGGCGACCTCGGCGCCGACGCCGCCCGCCTCGGGCGCTCCGGCGGCCAGCCCGAGCGCCGGCTGACCCGGCCGCCCCACCAACCTCAGCGGCACCGACCGCGCCACAGACAGCCCAGGAGGATCCAGGCGTGACGTCCACCAGAGAGCGGCAGCGCGCGGCGGCGCGCGCCCGGCTCGAGAAGGAGATGGCCGAGCGCGCGGCCAGGGCCCGCAAGCGCCGGCAGACCCAGGCGATCGTGGGGGCCGCCTCGGTCCTGGTCCTCGTCGTCGCCGGCACGGTCTGGCTCGTCACCGCCCTCGGTGACGACGACAAGACCGACACCGCCGGCCCGGCGGCCGGCAACGTGCAGTGCGCCTGGACCGAGGTCCCCAAAGACCAGCGGTCCCCGCAGATCAAGGACGTCGGGCTGCCGCCCGTGCAGCAGTCGGCCACGGGCACCCAGACGATGACGATCGACACCGACCTGGGCCCGATCACCGCCACGATCGACCGGGCGGCGGTGCCCTGCACCGCGGGCAGCTTCACCCACCTGGCGGAGAAGAACTTCTTCGACAACAGCAAGTGCCACCGCCTGGTGACCGAGGGCATCAAGGTGCTCCAGTGCGGTGACCCGAGCGCGACCGGCAAGGGCTGGCGCCAGACCGACGGCACCGGCGGCCCGAGCTACCGGCTCGCCGAGGAGAACCTGCCCACCGACAAGCGGCCCCCGTACCCGGAGGGCGTGATCGCGATGGCCAACTCCGGCCAGCCGGGCAGCACGGGCAGCCAGTTCTTCATCGTCTACGGCGACTCGCCGCTGGAGCCGAAATACACCGTCCTGGGCACCATCACCGGCGGCATGGACCTCGTCAAGCAGGTCGCGGCGGCGGGCGACGACAAGGCGTTCGCGCAGCAGGCCGGTGGCGGCCACCCGAAGAAGGAAGTCACCATCAAGAAGCTCACCATGAGCGCCCCCCAGGGCTGAACCACAAACCTGACGTACGACGAGCGCCCGCCGGCACAGCCGGCGGGCGCTTTCATCCGTCCTGGCCGGGCCGGCCGACGACCCCAGTCAGTGGGGCCGGTGGAGGCCGACCTCCGCCCGCTCCACGGCGGCGAAGGGGCTGACGTCGAGCCACTGCGGCAACGCGCGGCAGGCCGCGGTGTCGCCGGCGACGGTCAGCAGGCCGTCCCGCAGGGCTGCGGCCCAACTCATGTCCCCCATCCAGACCCGGGTGAGGGTGGGCACGTCGGTCTCCACCCACACGCTGACCGCGAAACCGGGGTCGGTGTCGCAGGCGTCAAGGCCACCGGAGCGGGACAACACCAGCCACCACCGCTGCTGACCGCTCCGCGCGTCGCGGAAGTAGAGCTGAACGGCGGTCGCCGTCTCCGGTAGGCGGCTGGACCGGGCCTCCCGTTTCATGTCGATCAGCAACATCGCCGGATCGAAGTCGTCCGACCGCAGGTCGTGGATCCAGCGCACGCCCCACGCGCCCATCTGCTCCAGCACCGGCCGCAACTCCAGCCCCGCCTGCGTGAGCCGGTAGCGGGGCTCGTCGTCGACCATGTCACGCCGGAGAAGGCCCGCCCGTTGCAGCTCGCGCAACCGGGTCGCGAGCAGCGACGGCGACATCCGGGGCACCCCGCGGGCGATGCCGTTGAACCGCTCCTCGCCCCAGAGCAACTCACGAAGGACGAGCAGCGTCCACCGTTCGGCGAGGATCTCCGCGGCCCGGGCCACCGGGCAGTACTGGTCGTAGTGCTTCGCCACTCGCACCTCCGCCGGGACCGAGCGCTACAGAAAACATAGCGGGCGCACGGTCAGCGGTCACTCATCCTGGCGGACGACGAGCAATTCCCGACGAGGAGGAGCGAGATGTCCGGACGAGCGGTTGTCAGCCTTACCACCGGCCTGGAGGACCCCGAGAAAGTCACCGTGGCGTTCCTGGTAGCCGTCGGCGCGGCCGAGCAGGGCCGGCCCACGCTGATGTTCCTGACCAAGGAGGCGGTCCGGCTCGCGACCGGCAGTGTCGCCACCGGGGTCGCCTGCTCCGGCTGCCCACCCCTGCCCGATCTGGTCCGGCGGTACCAGGACGCGGGCGGGACGTTCCTGGTCTGCTCGGTGTGCTTCACCGCGAAGGGTCTGGACGAGTCCCAGCTGATCAGCGCCGCCGAGATCGGCGGCACCGTCCAGTTGTGGCAGTGGATCGGCGACGGGGCGACAACGTTCAGCTACTGACGTCCGACCGGCGGCTCCCGGGTCGTCGACGCCGCCGGTACGGGCGGGCCGACGACCCGGAGTTGTCTCAGGCGCCGGAGGTGACGCGGTAGGCGTCGAAGACGCCGTCCACCTTTCGGACCGCGGCCAGCAGGTGGCCCAGGTGCTTCGGGTCCGCCATCTCGAAGCTGAACCGGCTCACCGCCACCCGGTCGCGCGTGGTGGTGACCGTGGCGGAGAGGATGTTCACCCGCTCCTCGGAGAGCACCCGGGTCACGTCGGCCAGCAGCTTGTGCCGGTCCAGCGCCTCGACCTGGATGGCGACCAGGAAGGTCGACGCCGAGGTGAGCTTCCAGCTGACCTCCACCACGCGCTCGGCCTGCGCCCGCAGGTCCTCGGCGTTGGCGCAGTCGTCGCGGTGCACGCTGACCCCGCCGGAGCGGGTGACGAAGCCGAAGACCGAGTCCGGCGGCACCGGCGTGCAGCAGCGCGCCAGCTTGATCCAGACGTCGCTGACCCCGCGCACCACCACGCCCGGATCGGCGCTGCTCTGCCGGCTGCGCGGCGGCCGGGTGGCGACGGCGGTCTCGGCGATGTCCTCCGCCGCGCCCTCCTCGCCGCCGTACGCGGCCATCAGCTTCTGCACCACCGACTGGGCGGAGACCTGGCTGTCGCCGACGGCGGCGTAGAGCGAGGCGACGTCGGCCAGGTGCAGGTCGCGGGCGATCGCCATCAGCGCGTCGGAGGTGAGCATCCGCTGCAACGGCATGCCCTGCTTGCGCATCGCCTTGACGATCGCGTCCTTGCCGGCCTCGATCGCCTCCTCGCGCCGCTCCTTGTTGAAGTACTGCCGGATCTTCGTACGCGCCCGCGGGCTCTTGACGAAGCCCAGCCAGTCCTGCGTCGGGCCGGCCGTGTCGGACTTCGAGGTGAAGATCTCGATCACGTCGCCGTTGGACAGCGTCGACTCCAACGGCACCAGCTTGCCGTTGACCCGCGCCCCGATGCACTTGTGCCCGACCTCGGTGTGCACCGCGTACGCGAAGTCCACCGGCGTCGAACCCGTCGGCAGCGGGATGACGTCGCCCTTCGGGGTGAAGACGTACACCTCCTGGCTGGACAGGTCGAAGCGCAACGCGTCGAGGAACTCGCTCGGGTCAGCCGCCTCCCGCTGCCAGTCCAGCAGCTGGCGCAGCCACGTCATCTCGTCGATGTGCGCCGGCGGGCCGACGATCTGGGTGCCCTTGTGCTCCTTGTACTTCCAGTGCGCGGCGATGCCGAACTCGGCGGTGCGGTGCATGGCGTACGTGCGGATCTGCATCTCGACCGGCTTGCCGGTGGGCCCGATGACCGTCGTGTGCAACGACTGGTACATGTTGAACTTGGGCATCGCGATGTAGTCCTTGAACCGGCCCGGCACCGGCTGCCAGTTGGCGTGGATCACGCCCAGCGCCGCGTAGCAGTCGCGCACCGTGTCGACCAGGATCCGCACCCCGACCAGGTCGTAGATGTCGTTGAAGTCGCGACCCCGCACGATCATCTTCTGGTAGATCGAGTAGAGGTGCTTCGGCCGCCCGGTCGTCTCCGCCTTGATCTTGGCGGCCTTCAGGTCCGTCTGCACCTTCTGGGTGACCTGGCGCAGCAGCGCCTCGCGCTGCGGCTGGTGCTCCCCGATGAGGCGGTTGATCTCCTCGTAGCGCTTCGGGAAGAGCGTGCCGAACGCGAGATCCTCCAGCTCCCACTTGATCGTGTTCATGCCCAGCCGGTGGGCCAGCGGAGCCAGGATCTCCAGCGTCTCCTTCGCCTTCTGCTCCTGCTTCGGGCGGGGCAGGAAGGTGAGGGTGCGCATGTTGTGCAGCCGGTCGGCCAGCTTGATCACCAGCACCCGCGGGTCCTTGGCCATCGCGACGACCATCTTGCGGATGGTCTCGGCCTTGGCCGCGTCGCCCAGCTTGACCTTGTCGAGCTTGGTCACCCCGTCGACCAGCAGCGCCACCTCGCCGCCGAAGTCGGCGCGCATCTGGTCGAGGGTGTATTCCGTGTCCTCGATCGTGTCGTGCAGGAGCGCGGCGACCAGGGTGGTGGTGTCCATGCCCAGGTTGGCCAGGATCGTGGCGACCGCGAGCGGGTGGGTGATGTAGGGGTCGCCGGACTTGCGGTACTGCCCGGAGTGCCAGCGGGCCGCCGTGTCGAAGGCGCGCTGGAGCAGCCGCGCGTCCGCCTTGGGGTGGGCGTCGCGGTGGGTCGAGATCAGCGGCTCCAGCACCTCGCTGACCTGCGAGGACTGCCAGGGCGCGTTGAACCGCGCCAGCCGCGCCCGGACCCGGCGGCCGGTGGGCGCGGTGGAGAGCGCGAAGCCGGCGCTCGGGATGTGGTCGCCGATGACGTCGGCGGGGAACGGGAGCACGACCCCCTCGGTCGCCGCGCCCGCGTCGCCGCCCGCCGCGAGCGGCGTGTCGGGGCGTACGGGATCGACCGCGCCGGTCGCGCCGGACGTCTTCTCCGGGGCCTGCGCGTCACCGTTCCGTGCGGTCACCGAGCCGTCCGCGTCGCCTGTCGGGTGCACCGTGCCCTCCACCGGAGGGGCGACATCGTGGGACACCGGCCTCCTCACCGCTCGCCGGGAAGTCACCGACCGTGAGCCGGCCGGCCTGGTCTCGCGCCGCCCGGACGGGTCCCGCCCGGTCAGCAAAGGGCAATGCTACCCGCACGCACGGTGCCCCGCCGCTCCGCCGGACGGTCCGCGCCGGGTCGGCCCGACGGTCGGCCGACTCAAACGGTCAACAGGGCATGCACCGGACGCGGGGCCAGCCGCTCCCGGCCGCCGAGGAAGGCTAGCTCCAGCAGGACGGTGAAACCGGCCACCGTCCCGCCGGCCCGCTCCACCAGGTCCAGCGTCGCCTCGGCCGTACCGCCCGTGGCCAGCACGTCGTCGACCACCAGCACCCGGTGCCCGGCGGTGAAGGCGTCCTCGTGCACCTCCAGCGTGGCCTCGCCGTACTCCAGGGCGTAGGAGGCCGAGTGCGCCGGGCGGGGCAGCTTGCCGGCCTTGCGCACGGGCACCACGCCGACCCCGGTCGCGTACGCGATGGCCGCCGCGACCACGAACCCGCGCGCCTCGATGCCGACGACGACGTCGAACGAGTCCCGCCCGTGGTACGCCACGATCCCGTCGATCACCGCGCGGAACACGTCGCCGTCGGCGAACAGCGGCATCAGGTCCTTGAACATGACGCCGGGCTTCGGGAAGTCGGGCACGTCGAGCACCCGGCTGGCGACCAGCGCGGCGGCGCCCGGGCCGCTGTCTCCCCGTGCCCCGGTGCTGTGGGTCTCCGTCACGGCAGTTCCGCTTCCCTTCACGACGACGGCGTCCTGCATGCTGCTCGCACAGCATGAAGGACGCCGTCGGATCGGTTCCTACCGGGTCTGCCCGGCCCGGCTCAGCGCCGCTTGCCGCCACCCGGGCGGTTGCCACCGCCGCCGGCCGGCCGGCCGCCCCGGGCGCCAGTCGGGCGCTTCCCGGCCGGTCGGGCGCCCACCCGCGGCGCGGCGCCGGCCAGCGCGGCCGACTCCGGATCGACCGGCGCGTCGTCGGAGTCGTCGGTGCGGGGAGCGGCGCCCTTCGGGGTGACCTCACCACGGGCGAGGGCGCCCCGGCGGGCCAGCACCCGCTTGTTGTGCGCCTGGATGCGCGGCTCGTAGTTCTTGAGCAGCACCAGCAGCGGCGTGGCCAGCAGGATCGAGGTCAGGAACGCCACCGCCATACCGACGAAGAGCACCAGGCCGAGGTCCTTCAGGGTGCCCGCGCCGAGCAGGCCGGCACCGATGAAGAGCAGACCGCCGACCGGCAGCAGCGCGACCACCGAGGTGTTCAGCGACCGCATGAGGCTCTGGTTGATGGCCAGGTTGGCCGCCTCGCCGTACGTCTGGTTGTTGTTGGCGGTGATGCCGCGCGTGTTCTCCTGCACCTTGTCGAAGACCACCACCACGTCGTAGAGCGCGAAGCCCAGGATCGTGAGGAAGCCGATGACCGTCGACGGGGTGACCTCGAAGCCGACCAGCGAGTAGATGCCGGCGGTGAGGATCAGGTTCATGATCAGCGAGGTGACGGCGGCGACCGCCATCCGCCACTCGAAGCGCAGGATCAGGTAGATCATCACCACCGCGATGAAGATGACCAGACCGAGCAGCGCCCGGGAGGTGACCTGGCTGCCCCACGCCTCGCTGACCTGGTTGCCGCTGATGCTGGCGGCGTCGATGCCGAACTCGTCGGCGATCTCGGTCTTGACGGCGTTGGCCTGCTCGGTGTCGAGCTGGGTGGTGCGCACCTCGTAGAACTCGCCGCCGGTGCCGCCGACCTTCTGCGTGGTGACGACCTTGGCGTCGTCACCGGCCGCGGCCAGGGCCTCCTGGACCTTCACCTCGGTCTGCTCCAGTGTGCCGACGCTGGCCGGGATCTGGAACGAGTTGCCGCCGGCGAACTCGATGCCGAGGCTGAAGCCGCGCAGCCCGAAGCTGAGCGCCGACAGCAGGACCAGCGCGAGCGCCACGCTGAACCAGACCTTGCGCCGGCCGATGATGTCGAGGCCGGCCTCGCCGCGGTAGAGGCGGCTCGCGAGACCACTCTTTGCCATCTCAGGCCTCCTTCACGCGCTGGTTGCGCGGCTTGGCCGGCTCGGCCGTCCGCGGCGGGAGCGCCCGACCGAGGCCACTGACCCGTGGGGACAGGAAGGCGGAGGTGCGGGCGAACATCGTCATGATCGGGTGCCGGAAGAGGAAGACCACGACCAGGTCCAGCACCGTAGCCAGGCCGAGGGCGAAGGCGAAGCCCTTCACCGCGCCGACCGAGACCACGTAGAGCACCACCGCCGACATCAGCGTGATCGCGTTGGCCGAGATGATCGTGCGGCGGGCCCGGATCCAGGCGCGCGGCACCGCGCTGCGCGGGCTGCGGCCCTCCCGGATCTCGTCCTTGAGCCGTTCGAAGTAGATGACGAACGAGTCCGCCGCCACACCCAGCGAGACGATCATGCCGGCGATGCCGGCGAGGGTGAGGGTGAAGCCGATCTGCCGGCCGAGCACCACCAGCGCGCCGAAGACCAGCAGCGCCGAGAGGATCAGGCTCAGGAAGATGACCGAGCCCAGCAGGCGGTAGTAGAAGAACGAGTAGATGATGACCAGCGCCATGCCGATGCCCGCCGCGAGCAGGCCGGCCCGCAGGTGGCTGGCGCCCAGGGTGGCGGTGACGTTCTGCTGCTCCTGCGCCTCGAAGGTCACCGGCAGCGCGCCGTAGCGCAGCTGGCCGGCCAGGGCGCTGGCGTCCTTCTGGGTGAAGTTGCCGGTGATCTGCGAGTTGCCCGTCAGCACGCCCTGGATCTCGGGCGAGGAGACGATCTCGTTGTCGAGCACGACGGCGACGCGGCACTTGCCGTCCTGGCCGAGGGCGGTGGCGTCGCAGGCCTGGCCCTCGTTGTTGAAGGCCTCACGGGTCAGGGCGGTCCACTTGTCCTGGCCCGCGCCGGTGAAGTCGAGGCTGACGACCCACTGGCTGGTCTGGTCCAGCACCGCGCTGGCGTCCTCGACGTCGGTGCCGAGCACCTTCGCCTGGTCGAGCAGGTACTTCGCGGCGCCGTCCTCGCAGGCCACCACCTGCTGGTCGGCGGCGGAGATGGAGGCCGGCGGGCGCTTGTCGAGCTGGGCGCAGCCGATCTGCGGCACGTTGAACTGCATCGCCGCCGGCAGCACCGCGACCTCGCGCGCGTCGAGGGCCGCGAACGGCTTGAGCTTCTCCGCCAGCGACGGGTCGGCGGACAGGTCGGCCGGGGCCTGGAGACCGCTCGCGGCGGCCCAGGCGGCGGCGCCGACCTTCTGCTCGACGGCCTTGCGCTGCTCCTCGACGCTCTGCGGCACGGGCTCGCCGCCGACGCTCGGCGTCGGGGTGGCGGCGCTGGCCGACGGGGTGGCGCTCGGCGCGGCCGATGCGCTGGCGCTCGGGGCCGGGGCCATGCCGCCCTGGCCGCCGCTCGGCGACGCGGTCGCCTTCGGCGCGGCGCTGCCCGACGGGGCGGCGCTGCCGGAGGGCTTCGCGCTGCCCGACGGGGCCGGGGTCGCGCTGCCGGAGGGGGCAGGGGTGGCGGCGGGCGGCGGGGCGGTGGCCGCGCCGCTGCCGTCGGCGGCCTTGAGGACCTTGCGGAAGCGCAGCTCGGCGGCGCTGCCCACCTCGGTCAGGTCGCGGTTCTCACCGGGCAGGGAGATCACGATGTTGCGGTTGCCCTCGGTGACCACCTCGGCCTCGGCGACGCCGAAGGCGTTGACGCGGCTCTCGATGATCTGGCGGGCCTCTTCGAGGTTCTCCGCCGTCGGGGCCTGGCCGCCGATGCTGTTGGTCGCCTCCAGCGTCAGCCGCGTGCCGCCGACGAGGTCCAGGCCGAGCTTGGGCTCGAGCCGGTCCTTCAAGCCGCCGCTGGCGCCGCCCGCGAAGAACACCAAAAGATAGAGGACGACGAAGATGAGCCCGAGCACGGCCAGTTGCCGTCCGGGGCGCATCTGTCCCTGAGGTGGTGCCACGGCTGTCCTGTCTCCCTGTACGGTCGCGCCGCTGGTGCGGCGGGTGTCGGCCGGTCCGGCCGGCGGGTCCGACGGGCCGGCGTCGGAGGCCGGCATCCGGCTCCGGGGCTCGGCGCGGGGGCGCCGGGCGGAACGGGACGAGCCGGCTTCCGGCGTCGGGCCCACTATCCAGTTTTCTCGTCGCCTCCGCTGCCCCGTCGGGGGAAGTCGTCACCGGAGTGCGGCGACCACCACCCCGTGCGGGCGGGAGCGACCGTCACTCCTTGACGACGTCCGCGTCCTCGACGACCGGCTCGTCGGCCGGGCGCTCCGCCTGGCTGACCACCCGGGCGATGGCCGGACGGGCGTAGCGGGTCTGCACACCGGGCGCGACCTCGAGCAGGACGGTGTCGTCGTCCACGCCGGTGACCGTGCCGTAGAGCCCACCGATCGTGACCACCTCGTCGCCGGGGGCGAGGGCGGACTGCATGGACTCCGCCTCACGGCGGCGCTTCTGCTGGGGGCGGATCATCATGAAGTACATGACGCCGAAGAGCAGAGCGATCATGAGGATCGGCGTCAGGCTGCCGGCACCCCCGCCGCCCTCTGCTGCGTAAAGCACGGTGAAAGACCTTCCCATTGGCCGCCGTCCCGGCGCGGGCGCGCCGGAGCGGAGGCGGATTCTCACGTCCTGTACAGACCGGCGCGAGTCTAATCCCTGCACCTGGGAACGCCGAATGCGGCACAGATCACGTTCACATCACGGCTGATCGGCGTCCACCGAGAACAGATCGGGCACGGGAGGGGCATCCGTGCCAAATGTACCATTCGGGGGCGTACGGCCCAGGTGCCGCCAGGCGGCCTCGGTGGCGACCCGGCCCCGGGGCGTACGGGCCAGCAGGCCGGCCCGGACCAGGAACGGCTCGCAGACCTCCTCCACCGTGTCGGGCTGCTCGCCCACCGCGACGGCCAGGGTGGACAGGCCGACCGGCCCGCCCCGGAACGAGTCGACCAGCGCGGTCAGCACCGCCCGGTCCAGCCGGTCCAGCCCCAGCGCGTCGACGTCGTACACCGTCAGGGCGGCCCGGGCGGTCTCCAGGGTGACCACACCGTCGGCCCGGACCTCGGCGAAGTCGCGGACCCGCCGCAGCAGCCGGTTGGCGATGCGGGGCGTGCCCCGGGAGCGGCCGGCCACCTCGGCGGCGCCGTCGTCGGTGATCGGCACGCCGAGGATCCGGGCCGATCGGCGCAGCAGCACCTCCAGGTCGGCCGGCGAATAGAAGTCGAGGTGCGCGACGAAGCCGAACCGGTCGCGCATCGGTCCGGTGAGCAGGCCGGAGCGGGTGGTCGCGCCGACCAGCGTGAACGGCTCGACGTCCAGCGGGATCGCCGTCGCGCCCGGGCCCTTGCCGACGATCACGTCGACCCGGAAGTCCTCCATCGCGCTGTAGAGCAGTTCCTCCGCCGGCTTGGCGATGCGGTGGATCTCGTCGATGAACAGGACGTCGCCCTCGGCGAGGCTGGTCAGGATCGCCGCCAGGTCGCCCGAGCGCTCGATCGCCGGGCCGCTGGTCACCCGGATGCCCGAGCCCAGCTCGGCGGCGACGATGTTGGCCAGGGTCGTGTTGTGGACGACGAGGTCGTTCACGGTGAAGGTGTGGTCGCCGTCGACCGTCAGGCATCGGCATTCGTGCAGGCCCGCCGGCTCCACGGAAGCGACGCGATCGGCGGCGAGCCGCTCCTCGAAGCGATCACGTCGAGGGGCCCACTCCGCAAGCCTCAGGCCTCGCTCGCCGATCACCGTGACGCGTTGCACGAACCTGGCGACGTCGTCCTGGCTCGTGATGCTCAGCCGCCACGACTCGTGCGGTCTGCCCTGGTAGCGGCCCCGCTTGAGTTTCAGACGTGACTGGACGCCGATGCGCAGCAGGAGGTGCTGGACGTCCGCGAGCAGGTCCCGCGAGACGCTGTAATATTCGACGACCAGGTCGTAGCGGTCGCGGCCGCGTCGGCTGACCGTTCCGTCGCAGGCGAAGTAGGCACCGAGAAACGCCGCCACCTGCCACGCGTCACCGCGGTAGACGAACTCGGGCACGCGCTTCTGCCAGGCATTCTTGTCCAGCAGACCGTGCTCGGCCAACCAGGGCCGCAGGCCCGAGACGCGGACGAGCGAGCTCCGCGCGCTGTTGGGCCTGGTGCGGTGGACCAGGCCCAACCGATCACAGGTCGAGCGGAAGTCGGCGAGGACGTCCTCGTCGCCGCCGGTGAAGGTGACCTGGTTGGTCGTGCAGCCGTCCCCGACGAGGTAGCCCGCGAGCTTGTGCTCGCTGGTGTCCTCGGTACCGTCGGCGACCAGGTCGGGACGGAGCACGTTGGCGAGGAAGTCGTTCCCGGTGAGGTCCCCGGCCTTCGTCCACCCTTCGGTGGTCCAGAAGGGGTGGTCCGGAGCGGCGACGACCTCCCGGCCGCTGGTCGTCCGGATCCGGACCGAGTCCAACTCGCCCTGCTCGTGGACGGCGGTCACCGTCGCCCCCTCGCCGGTGCGCGTGATGACCCGGTCACCGACGACGATGTCGCCCAGGCGGCGTCGAGAGCCGTCCTCCAGCAGCACCAGGGCGTCGACGGACACCGGCTTACCCAGGCCAGGCGGCCCCGAGAGGAGGATGTGGTCGGGCGGGGAGCCGCGCCGCATCGCGCCCTGGAGCAGCAGGTCGAGCTGGTCGCGCACGCGGTGCTGGGCGATGAACTCCTCCAGCCGCTTCGGCCGTACGGTGGCCTCCGCGTCCAGGTCGGCGTCGTGCACGTAGGCGGAGACCAGCCCGCCGTCGGGGCCCGTCACCGGGTGCGACCCAGCAGCCGGATGGCCTGCTTGAGCAGGACCGGCACCGGCGGGACGTCACCGTCGACGGTCTCCGCCACCGCGGCCACCGCCTGGTCGGCCTGCCCGGCCGTCCAGCCGAGCCCGACCAGCGCCTGCCGGACCTGCTCGGGCCAGGCCCCGCCGGTGACCCCGGCCGCGCCGTCGGCGCCGACAGGCACCGGGCCGACGCGGTCGCGCAGCTCCAGCACCAGGCGCTCCGCGCCCTTCTTGCCGATGCCGGGCACCCGGGTCAGCGCGGCGGTGTCGGCGTTGGCGATCGCCTTGCGCACCGCGTCCGGGCTGTGCACGGCGAGCACCGCCTGGGCCAGCCGGGGGCCGACGCCGCTGGCGGTCTGGAGCAGCTCGAACAGCTGCTTGGCGTCGTCGTCGGCGAAGCCGTAGAGGGTCAGCGAGTCCTCCCGCACGACCAGGCTGGTGGCCAGCCGGGCGGGCTGGCCGATCCGCAGGTCGGCGAGGGTGCCGGGGGCGCACTGCACCGCCAGGCCCACCCCGCCGACCTCCACCACGGCGTGGTCCGGACCGGTCGCGGTCACCACCCCGCGCACGCTGGCGATCATCTGGCTCCTCCTCGTCGTACCCGGTCGGCCGCGGCGGCCAGCTTGGAGCGCGTCCCGCCGCGCCACACGTGACAGATGGCCAGGGCGAGGGCGTCGGCGGCGTCGGCCGGCTTCGGCGGCTCGGCCAGCCGCAGCAGCCGGGTCACCATGGCGGTCATCTGCGCCTTGTCGGCCTGACCGGAACCGGTCACGGCCGCCTTCACCTCGCTGGGCGTGTAGGTCTGCACGGGCAGCCCGGCGCGGGCGCCGGCGAGCACGGCGATCCCGCTGGCCTGGGCGGTGCCCATCACCGTGCGGACGTTGTGCTGGCTGAAGACCCGCTCCACCGCGACGCTGTCGGGCCGGTGCTCGGCGACCAGGTCGGTGAGCGAACGGTCCAGGTGCAGCAGGCGCAGCGGCAGCTCGTCGGCCGGGTCGGTGTAGACGACGTAGTAGGCGACCAGCGTGCAGGGCCGCCCCGGCACGCCCTCGACCACGCCGACCCCGCACCGGGTCAGCCCCGGGTCGACGCCCAGCACCCGCACGCCGCCTCCTCCCCCAGCCGCCAGCAGTACGTGTGTTCGACACCCTACCGAGCCGGGCGACACCCCGCCGCCGGGGACACGCCGGGCGCGCCGACACGCCGCCCGGGGGAGCGCGGCGGCCACACACTCCGGCCGCCGAGTATGTGTCGCCGCCCCATGTGCGCCCGCACACACAGCTCGTAACTTCATGCGCCATGACGGCAGAACCCGTGGCGGTCCCCCACGTCGTACACGTCGACCTCGCTGGTCGTACCGCCCTGGTGACCGGGGGCGGCAGCGGCATCGGCCGGGCGTGCGCCCTGCGGCTGGCCGCCGCCGGCGCCGACGTCCTGGTGGTGGACCGCAACATCGAGGCGGCCAAGGCGGTGGCGGCGGAGGCCGGCGGGCGGGCCGAGGGCGTGGACCTGGCCGACCCGGACGCGGTGGACCGGCTCGACGCCGACGTGGACATCGTGGTGAACAACGCGGGCCTGCAACACGTGGCGCCGGTGCAGGAGTTCTCCCCGGAGCGCTTCGCCCACCTGCACCGGGTGATGGTGGAGGCGCCGTTCCTGATCATCCGCCGGGCCCTGCCGCACATGTACGCCCGCGGCTGGGGCCGCATCGTGAACATCTCCTCGGTGCACGGGCTGCGCGCCTCGCCGTACAAGTCGGCGTACGTCTCCGCCAAGCACGCGCTGGAGGGGCTGTCGAAGGTGGTCGCGCTGGAGGGCGCCCCGCACGGCGTCACCGCCAACTGCGTCAATCCGGCGTACGTGCGCACGGCGCTGGTGGAGAGCCAGATCGCCGACCAGGCCGCCAGCCACGGCATCCCCGAGGCCGAGGTGGTCGAGAAGATCATGCTGGCGCGGGCGGCGATCAAGCGGCTGATCGAGCCGGAGGAGGTGTCCGAGCTGGTGGCGTACCTCTGCTCCCCGCCGGCGGCGTTCATCACGGGCGCGTCCATCGCGCTCGACGGGGGCTGGACGGCCAACTAGTGGCAAGCCGCACAATGTCGGTCATGTCGTCACCGGTGGAGTTCCTGGAGCTGCTCGCCCGCGAGGCCGCCGCGGTGGAGTTCGAGGGGCCGCTCATCGCCGCGCGCGCCGCCGGCGTGCCGCCGGAGCGGCTCGCCGAGCTGGAGCAGGCCAAGACGGTGGCGCTGCGGGTCCGCGCGCTGCTGGAGCGTCGCCGCCGCCGGGAGGTCGAGCTCTCCGGGCTGTACGACACGGTCAGCGACCTGGCCGGGCTGCGCGACCTGGACGACGTGCTGCGCGCGATCGTGCACCGGGCGCGCAACCTGCTCGGCGCGGACGTCGCCTACATGACCCTCGACGACGACGAGCGCGGCGACACCTACATGCGGGTCACCGACGGCTCGGTCTCCGCCCGCTTCCAGCAGCTGCGGCTGCCGATGGGCGCCGGCCTCGGCGGCCTGGTGGCCCAGTCCGGCGCCCCGTACGTCACCGCGAACTACCCGGAGGACGACCGCTTCCACCACACCGGTGAGATCGACGCCGGGGTGGGCGAGGAGGGCCTGGTGGCCATCCTCGGGGTGCCGCTGCGGCTCGGCTCGACCTCGATCGGGGTGCTCTACGCGGCCAACCGCTCCGCCCGGCCGTTCGTCCGGGAGGAGGTGGCGCTGCTGGTGTCCCTCGCCGCGCACGCGGCGGTGGCGATCGACACCGCGCGGCTGCTCGCGGAGACGCGGGCGGCGCTGGAGGAGCTGTCGGCGGCGAACACCACGATCCGCGCGCACAGCAGCTCGGTGGAGCGGGCCGCGGCGGCACACGACCGGATGACCGCGCTGGTGCTGCGCGGCGGCGGCGTGGAGGACGTCGCCTCGGCGGTCACCGACGTGCTCGGCGGGGCGCTGCTGGCGCTCGACGCGGAGGGCCGGCTGCTGGCCCGGGTCGGCGAGATCGAGGAGCCGGACCGGGCGGACATGGTGGAGGCGGTGGCCGCGTCGCGCACGGAGGGCCGCAGCGTGCGCCGGGGCCGGCTCTGGTACGCGGCCGTGGTGGCCGGTGCGGAGAACCTGGGCGCGCTGGTGCTGCGCCCCGACGACGAGTTGGTCGACGCCGACCAACGGATCCTGGAGCGGGCGTCGCTGGTGACGGCGCTGCTGCTGCTGTTCCGGCGTACCGTCGCCGAGGCGGAGGGGCGGGTCCGGGGCGAGCTGCTCGACGACCTGATCGCCCGGCCGCTGCGGGACACGGACGCGCTGCGCAGCCGGGCCCGCCGCCTCGGGGTGGACCTGGACGCGCCGCACGTGCTCGTGGCGATCGGCGACGACGCGATCGCCGCGACCGGCTCGGCCCGGCAGCGGGTGCTCTCCTGGGCCACCACGTACGCCTCGACGCGCGGCGGGCTGGCGGCGGCCCGCGACGGGCGGGTGGTGCTGATGCTGCCCGGTCAGGACGCGGGCGGCAGCGCGCGGGCGGTGGCCCGGGACCTGTCGCGGGTGACCGGGCGGCCGGTGACCGCCGGGGCGAGCGGCCCGTCGACGGGTCCGGCGTCGCTGGCCGCGACGTTCGCCGAGGCGGAGCGGTGCCTGACCGCCCTGGGTGCGCTGGGCCGCTCGGGGCAGGGGGCGAGCACGGCGGAGCTGGGCTTCGTCGGGCTGCTGCTGGGCGCGGTCGGCGACGGGGGCGACAAGGACGTGAACCGGTTCCTGACCGCCACCGTCGGGCCGGTCGTCGACTACGACGCCCGGCGGGGCACCGCGCTGGTGCGGACCCTGGAGGCGTACTTCGGGGTGGGCGGCAGCCTGGCGCGCGCCGCCGAGCTGCTGCACGTACACGTCAACACCGTCACCCAGCGGCTGGAGCGGGTCGGGCAGCTGCTCGGCGCGGACTGGCAGAGGCCGGAGCGGGCCCTGGAGGTGCAGCTGGCCCTGCGCCTGCACCGCCTGCGTACGCCCGCCGCCTGAACACCCGCCGGCGGCACCTGGCCGCCGGCCGGCCCGTGTCCCGGCCGACCGCCGGGCCGCCGCGCGGCGCGGCGGCCCGTCAGCGGGCGCGGATGCCGTCCAGTACGCCGTCGACGATGCGCTGCGGCAGGGTCGGCTCGTCGAGGTCGGGGTGCCACCGCATGACGCGCTGCACCAGCATCGGGCCGGTCAGCATCGCCATGACCACCTCGACGTCGAGATCGGCGCGCAGCTCGCCGCAGCGCACGCCGCGGCGCAGCACCTCGCGCATCATCTCGCGCCGGGGCTCGATGATGTTCTGGTAGAGCTGGTACTGCTCGGGGCTGCGGTTGACCTCCGGCACCAGGCAGGGCATGATCCGCGCCGCCCGCGGGTCGATGTGGTGCCCGACCGCCCCGACCAGCAGGATCAGGTCGTCGCGCACCGAGTGGCCGGCGGGCTCCGGCGGGGTGCCCTTGAGCCTGCGCAGGGCGTCGCGCAGCAGCGCCTCCTTGCCGGGCCAGCGGCGGTAGATGGTGGCCTTGCCGACCCCGGCGCGGGCGGCGATCGCCTCGATCGAGATCGCCTCGATCGTGCTGCCGTCGGCCAGCAGGTCGAGGGTGGCCTCGACGATCGCCTCGTCCGCACGGACGCTCCTCGGACGCCCGGGCGGCCGGGGAGCGTCGGCGGGGGAAGTCATGTCGGACATTGTGGCGAGGCTAGGCGGTGCCGGCCAACTCGGCCTCCCCCACCGGCGCCGGCTCCCCCGGCCGCGCGGCGGGCCGGCCGGGCATCCAGCGCAGCACCACCACGATGCCGAGGGCGGCGGTCGCGGCGGCGAGCCCCGCCGCCCAGTGCATCGCGGCCAGGAAGGCGTCGTCGGCGACCGCGATCAGCTGCGGCGCCGCCGGCCCGAGCTGACCCGCGGCGGCGTACGCGCCGGAGATGGACTCGCCGGCCGCCTCGCCCGCCCCGGCGGGCAGGTCCCGCAGGGCGGAGTCGATGTCGGCCCGGTAGACCGCGGAGAGCACCGACCCGAGCACCGCCACGCCGAGCGCGCCGGCCACCTGCCGGATCGTGTTGCTGACCGCCGAACCGACGCCGGCCTTCTCCCGGGGCAGCGCGGACATGATCGATTCCGTGGCCGGGGGCATGATGTTGGCCATCCCCGTGCCCTGGAGGAAGAAGACGACCAGCACCACCCAGATCGGGGTGGTCGCGTCGACGAAGGCGAACACGCCGAGCGCGGCCACGGTCAGCGCCAGCCCCACCGTCGCGACCGCCCGGCCGCCGTAGCGGCGGACCATCGCCGCGCTGCTCGGGGCGAAGATGAGCTGGGCCGCGGCGAAGGGCAGGTAGAGCAGGCCGGTCTCCAGGGGGCTGAACCCGCGCACCAGTTGCAGGTAGAACGAGCTGAAGAACATGACGCCCGTCGCGGCGAAGAAGATCAGCCCGACGATGGCCACCGGCGCGGCGAAGCGGGGCACCCGGAACAGCCGTACGTCCAACGACGGGTGGTCGCTGCGCCGCTCGTACGCCACGAACCAGGCCAGCACCGCCAGCCCGCCGAGGGTCGCGGCCCAGACCACCGGGCGGCCGAAGCCGTGCTCGCCGCCGTCGATGATGCCGTACGTCAACGCCACGAGCCCGACCACCGACAGCAGTACGCCGACAACGTCGACGCGGCCCGGATCCGGGTCCCGCGACTCCGGCACGAGCAGCGCCACCAGCACCACGCCGAGCGCCACCACCGGTGCGTTGATCAGGAACACCGAGCCCCACCAGTAGTGCTCCAGCAGGGCACCACCGAGGATCGGGCCGATGGCCACGGCCAGGCCGACCGCGCCGGCCCAGACGCCGATCGCCCGGCCCCGCTCGCGGGGGTCGAACACGTTGGAGATGATCGAGAGCGTGACCGGCATGATGGCCGCACCGCCGACGCCCATCAGCGCGCGGGCCGCGATCAGTTGCGCGGGGCTCTGCGCGTACGCCGACAGCACCGACGCCAGCCCGAAGAGCACCAGGCCGATCAGCAGGAAGCGCTTGCGCCCGGCGCGGTCGCCGAGGACACCGAAGGTGAACAGCAGGCCGGCGAAGACCAGCGTGTAGGAGTTGATCGACCACTCCAGTTCGCCCTGGCTCGCGCCGAGGCCGTGCACCGGGTCGGCGAGCGTACGCAGCGCGACGTTGAGGATCGTGTTGTCCAGGACGACCACGAGCAGGCTGATCACCAGCACCCCGAGGATCGCCCACCTCCTCGGGTGTCCCGTGTGCTCGTGCGGCGGCATCAGCGTTCTCCCCCCGGCCCCGTTTCGATACGGGGCAGACTCGTAATCCGGGTGTGAGCGTAGGCGGGCGATTATCGATACGGAACCGGTTCGTATCTTATGTGACGGCAGTCACCCCTGTCCTCTTCACGGTTGCGCTACGCCACCCGGGTGGGCTGCGCGGGCGCGCGTCGTGTCGGCGGGTGTGGCGTCGGACGGCTGCGCCGGGTCCGGGTCCGGGTCCGGGGAGATCTCGGTAGGGACGTGCCCCTCCAGGGGCCGGTAGCTACCAGGATCTGCGGCGAGTCGCCGCCGTATGCGGCTGCGTGCGGTGTGCGGTGTCGTGGCGGGTGCCCGGTTGGCTGGTCGGGTCGGGGGTGTCGGGTGTCTGGTTGGTTGGTGGTGTCCGGTTTGGGGGTGTGGTCGGGGGCATCGTGGGGGCGGAATCGTGGCGGGGGTGGGGTCGTTACACCCTGCGTACGACCGAGCAGGGCCACACGCCAGGCCACGTCGCCCGCCCCGGCGGGCAAGTCCCAAGGTGATGTCGCCCCGGGTTGGGATGGCGGGCCCCGGGGTCCCGGAATGGTGGCGGGCCGGTGGTCGTTACACATGGTCCGGCCGACGTGAGGGCACCCCCCGGCCCCACGAAAACAGCCGGCCTCTTCCGACCGCACAGGTTTCGGGCATCCGGCCGACACGGCCGACCTGATCTTTCCTCCAGTCGGACGCCGGAGGTCCCTCCGGTTCGACTGGGCATCCCCCTTGATCTTCTTGGGCGCCGGACGGTGCTTGTACCCGCGTGAAAGCCGATCCCCCTTCGGCGTGTGGGTGCCGACCCCCGAATGGAGCATCTGCGATGAACACGATCATCCGTAACAGCGTTCTCGGTATCGCCGGTCTGGCGTTCGCCGGTGGTGTGGCCGCCGGCCCGATGACCGACACCGCGCACAGCCCGAGCGTGGACGCCACGGCTGTCGCCGTCGCCGCCGTGCAGGCCGACAAGCCCGACATGGCCAAGCTGGTCCCGCACGGTGTGCAGGGCGCCCAGTCGCACATCGACCTGTCCGACGAGCAGGTGGGCAACGTGAAGGCGATCATCGCGGCGACGAAGAAGGCCGGCATGGACGAGCGTGCCGCCGTCGTCTCCATCGCGACCGCCCTGCAGGAGTCGAAGCTGGAGAACCTGGGGCATCTGGGTGACCGCAACGACCACGACTCGCAGGGCCTGTTCCAGCAGCGTCCGTCCAGTGGTTGGGGCACGGTGGAGCAGATCACCGACCCCGAGTACTCGACCACCGCGTTCCTGAAGGGCCTCAAGCAGGTCGACGGGTGGCAGGACATGCCCCTGACGAAGGCCGCGCAGACGGTGCAGGTGTCGGCGTACCCGGACCACTACGCCCAGTGGGAGCAGCAGGCCGCCGACCTGGTCGCCGAGCACTGGAACAGCTGACCCGCAACCACGGACACAGACTTTCCACCACAAGGGGGATCGCTGGCCGGCACCCGAACCCGGGGTGCCGGCCAGCGGCACGTTCATCGACCTTTCCGCGAAGGGCTTGACCTCAAGTTCGGATGAGGATCGAGGATCTCAGTCGGATCCACGGTCTCCGACAAGTCCGAGACGGGAGTACGCATGAGCCCTGACACCAGCTTCTACTCGATCATCGACTACACGGTCGACGGACCCGAGGGTTCCCGTGGCCGCGGGAACCGGACCCGACTCGCCCGGGCCGGCAAGGACCGCAGGTCGTGCCGCACGAGGGCAGGACCCAGGCCGGACAGCGGCCGAGGCCATGGCGGACTGGTGGGCTGGACGTCGCCGACGTCCGTACCCTGCTGGCCGGTGACGCCTACGCGGACCGTGTGCGGGCCGACGAGCGCCGCGCCGTGGAGTGCGGCGTTACCGGCGTCCCCTCGCTGGTGATCGACGGTCGGCCCCCGGTCTCCGGAGTCCAAGCTGCCGATGGACTCCGCCGCCTGCTCAGCCGCCGCCCGGCCGTACCCGTGGAATAGGACCGGGGCAGCGACGGCGCGCAGCGGTCAGGGCAGGAGCGGCGCGGCGCAGGCCGCGACGGCGGCAGGCAGCGTCCACAGTCGGGTCGCCGGGTCGCCGAGCGGCTCGATCCAGCCCGGGCCGGCGCCGTACACCTGGATCGCCGGGAAGTCGCGGGCGAAGCGCACCAGGCGGTACGCGCGCCCGGTGACCGGCGTCTGGGCCCAGACCACGACGATGCGCGGCCGGACGCGGCGGGCGGCGCTGGCGAGCGCCGTCCACGGCAGGGCCGGTCCGAGCAGCAGGCTGCCCCGCGTGCGCTCGCGCAGCGCGGCGGCGAGGGCGTGCAGGCCGAGGCAGTGCGTCTCCTGCTCGGCTCCGGCCAGCAGCACGCCGCCGGTGGGCAAGGGGCGGCCCGGTACGCGCCGGAACACGTCCAGGCCGACGCGGACGCCCTCGGCGAGGGCGTGCTCGACGGCGACCTCGATGGCGGTGTGCCCGGGCAACGCGGCCAGCATCGGCACGCAGACCTGCTCCCACAGCGCCGCCGCGCCCCACTCGTCGGCCGCCTCGACGACGAGCGCGGCGACCCGGTTGGCGTCGAGGTCCTCGGCGGCCAGGGAGAGATGCTTGCGCGCGGTCTCGACGGCCTCGACCGGCATGGGATCTGTCAGCACCAGACGTACCCCCGGGTAGACGTTCACTACCAGGGGGTTCGTCGGGAGGGTCGCGAATGGATGCGCCAGGGTGCGACTAACGGCGGCGGGACGCCCAGACACGATCGGGAAGTCGGACAGGTACGCCTCGCCCCACGCCTGCACGAGCCGATGCCGAAGCCGGCGGCGACGGACCCGAAGATCGAGCCCAGCCCGCCGATCACCACCACCGCGAAGACCACGATGATCAGGTCGGCGCCAACAGCGGGTTCACGGCCGCATCGGCGCGGCCAGCACCCCGGCACCACCTGCGCCTCACCTTGACCGGTGCCCCTAGGGTGATGGGCCCCCTCCCGCGAAAGGTGCCGAGCGAATGCCCTTCGGCTTCACTGTTGCGATCATCTTCGCCGTCGGCCTGGCGATCTCCGGCCTGCTGGCGCTCGCCGCTTCGAACAGGTCGACCAAGCGGACCGCCACCCTGGCGGCGCTCGGCTGCCTCGTCGGCGCGGTCGTGTTCGTCGTCGGCTCCAGCGCCCACTCCGTGCCGATCCGCTCGGTCGGCATCGTCACCAGCTTCAACAAGCCGACGGGCAAGGTCACCGGCTCCGGCCTGAAGTGGGTCGCCCCCTGGCACAAGGTCGGCGAGTGGGACGCGGGCCGGCAGAAGTACGACCACATCGGCGGCGAGGACTGCGTGCGGGTCCGCACCGGCACGCTCGCCGACGCCTGCGTCGAGGTGCTCGTCGAGTGGCAGGTCAAGCCGGAGAACGCGCCGAAGCAGTTCATGGACTACAAGGGCGACTTCGACAGCTTCCGGGGCCAGCGGGTGGGCGTGCAGCTCGACAGCGCCGTCAACGACGCCTTCGCCACCTACAACCCGCTGGAGAAGATCGACTCGGACACCGGCAGCCTGAACGTGGACCTGAAGCCCTTCGCCGAGAGCATCAAGACCAGCGCCGAGTCGCGGCTCTCCAGCGACGTCGACATCCTGTCGGTGACGATCACCCGGGTCAACCACGACGACAAGACCGAGGGCAACATCAAGGCCTTCCAGGACAAGCTCGCCCAGACCCGCAACCTGGAGCAGGACCGGAAGAACGCCGCCATCCAGAAGCAGATCACCGAGACCAACGCGAAGGTCGACAAGGTGTCGCGGTGCCTGGAGATCGCCGAGCGCAACGGCAGCAACCCCGGCCTCTGCATCAACCCGGGGATCGTCACCGGCGCCAAGTGACGGTCGGCCGGCGTCGACCCTGCCCTTGGCCGCGCCCCGGCCTCAGCCGGTGAGCGCGTCCAGGGCTAGGTCGACGTCGGCCTCCGTGGAGTAGACGTGGAAGGACGCCCGCACCCGGCCGGCACGGACCGCCGCCCGGACGCCGGCCCGCTCCAGCCGCTCCGCCGCGCCCGGCACCTCCACAGCGACGATCGCGCTCTCCCCCGGCGGGCGGCCCAGCCCGGCGAGGAACCGGTTGGCCAGGGCCACGTCGTGGGCGTGCACGGCCGGCACGCCGATCTCGGCGAGCAGTTCCAGTGCGGGGGCCGTGCCGACCCAGCTGAACCAGGCCGGCGAGATGTCGAACCGGCGGGCATCGGCGGCCAGGCGCAGCGGCGGGCCGTAGTAGGAGGCGTGCGGGTCGTCCCCCGCGTACCAGCCGGCGGCGTCGGGGCGCAGCCGCTCCCGCAGCGCGGGCGCCAGGTAGGCGAACGCGGAGCCGCGCGGGGACATCAGCCACTTGTAGGCCCCGACCGCCACCACGTCGGCCAGGCCCGCGTCGAACGGCAGCCAGCCGCACGCCTGGGTGGCGTCGACCGCGACGAGGGCGCCGTGCGCCCGGGCCGCCGCGACGATCTCGGCGTACGCGGCGACCGCGCCGTCGGCCGACTGCACCAGGCTGAACGCGACCAGGTGGGTGTCGGCGTCGATCGCGTCGACGAGCCCGGCCAGTGGCACGGTACGCACCCGCACGCCCCGCTCGGCCTGCACCAGCCACGGGAAGAGGTTGGAGGTGAACTCGACCTCCGGCACCACGACGGTCGCGCCGGCGGGCAGGGCGGCGGCGACCGGGGCCAGCAACTGCGAGACCGTGCTGCCGACCGTGACGTCGACGGCCGGCACCCCGACCAGCCCGGCGAAGGCGGCCCGCGCCCGCTCGGTGGCCGAGCCCCAGCCCTCCCACGACGTACGCCCGGCCCGCCAGTCGACCATCGCCTCCTGCACCGCGTCCCACGCCGGTTCGGGCGGGAGCCCGTAGCTGGCGGTGTTCAGCCAACCCGGCTGCGGCTGCCACAACTTCTGCGCCTGTGCGATCTCCACGCCGTCGACGCTAGCCACCCGCGCGACGGACCGGGACGGCCAATCCGGCGCTCGCGGCCCCTGGTGCTGCCTTCCCGCCTCCCGCCCGTGCAGCCGATCCAGGCCACCTCCGAGGTCGACCAGCTCGGACCGGCGGCCCCGGAGCGGGCCGCAGCACCGCAGGACGGCCGGGCGGGCGCAGGTACGCGCCCGTCCCGGTCGCGTCCTCGGCCCCGCCGGCGTCAGCTGACGTTGGCGGGGCCGAGGACGCTCTTGAGGTCGCCCATCAGCGCGGTGGTGGCCGCCACCCGGAACGGCCCCAGCCGCAGGGTGGTGGTCCGCCCGCCGTTGAGCAGCTTGACGTGCACCTCGGTGTCGCCCGGGTGCAGCACCAGGGTCTCCTTGAGCCGCTCCACCAGCGGCGGGGTGCACCGGTGCACCGGGATGGTTAGGGTGATCGGCTTGCTCCCCGGGGTGCTGCTGACGTCCGGCATGGACATGTCCATCGCCATGATGCGGGGCGTGTCGTCGCGCCGGTCGACCCGCCCCTTGACCACCACGATGGCGTCCTCGGCGATGTACTGCCCGATCACCTCGTAGGTGTTGGGGAAGAAGAGGGTCTCCACGCCGCCGGCGAGGTCCTCCAGGGTGGCCGAGGCCCAGGCCCGGCCCTGCTTGGTGACCCGCCGCTGCACCCCGGAGAGGATGCCGGCGAGGGTGACCACGGCCCCGTCCGGGACGGTGCCCTCCTCCGACAGGGCGGCGATGGTGCAGTCCGCCGCCGCGCCGAGGACGTGCTCCAGGCCGAACAGCGGGTGGTCGGAGACGTAGAGGCCGAGCATCTCGCGCTCGAAGGCGAGCTTGTCGCGCTTGTCCCACTCCCCGTCGCCGATCACGGGCATCACCGTGGTGCTGTTGGTCTCCGCGTCGCCGAAGCCGGCGCCGAAGAGGTCGTACTGGCCGACGGCCTCCTTGCGCTTGACGTCGGCGTACGCGTCGATCGCCTCGGCGTGCACCGTGAGCAGCGCCTTGCGGGCGTGCCCGAGCGAGTCGAACGCCCCGGCCTTGATCAGCGATTCGATGGTCTTCTTGTTGCAGACCACCGCGTCGACCTTGGAGAGGAAGTCGTAGAAGTCGGCGTACTCGCCCTTCTCGTCGCGGCAGCGCATGATCGCGGCGACGACGTTGGCGCCGACGTTGCGCACCGCGCCGAGGCCGAAACGGATCTCCTTGCCGACCGGCGTGAACGGCCCGGCGGAGGTGTTCACGTCCGGGGGCAGCACCTGGATGCGCATCCGGCGGCACTCCGAGAGGTAGAGCGCCATCTTGTCCTTGTCGTCGCCGACGGAGGTGAGCAGCGCCGCCATGTACTCGGCCGGATAGTGGGCCTTCAGGTACGCCGTCCAGTACGACACCAGCCCGTACGCCGCCGAGTGCGCCTTGTTGAAGGCGTAGCCGGCGAACGGGACCAGCACGTCCCAGACCTTCTGGATCGCCTCGTCGGAGTAGCCCCGCTCGCGGCAGCCGTCCCGGAACGGGATGAACTCCTTGTCGAGGATCTCCTTCTTCTTCTTGCCCATCGCGCGGCGCAGCAGGTCGGCCTGGCCGAGCGTGTAGCCGGCGAGGATCTGCGCGGCGCGCTGCACCTGCTCCTGGTAGACGATCAGGCCGTAGGTGGGCGCGAGGATCTCCCGCAGCGGCTCCTCCAGCTCCGGGTGGATCGGCGTGATCTCCTGGAGGTTGTTCTTGCGCAGCGCGTAGTTGGTGTGCGAGTCCACGCCCATCGGACCGGGGCGGTAGAGCGCGAGGACGGCGGAGATGTCCTCGAAGTTGTCGGGCTTCATCATCCGCAGCAGCGAGCGCATCGGCCCGCCGTCGAGCTGGAAGACGCCCAGGGTGTCGCCCCGGGCCAGCAGCTCGTACGCGGGCTTGTCGTCCAGCGGCAACGCCAGCAGGTCCAGCTCCTTGCCGTGGTTGAGCTGGATGTTCTTCACCGCGTCGTCGATGATCGTCAGGTTGCGCAGGCCGAGGAAGTCCATCTTCAACAGCCCGAGCGACTCGCACGTCGGGTAGTCGAACTGGGTGATGATGACCCCGTCGGAGTCCCGGCGCATCAGCGGGATGTGGTCGACGATCGGCTCGGCGGACATGATGACGCCGGCGGCGTGCACGCCGGTCTGCCGGATCAGCCCCTCGATGCCCCGGGCGGTGTCGATGACCTTCTTGACGTCCGCCTCGGCCTCGTACATGCCCCGGATCTCGCCGGCCTCGGCGTAGCGGGGGTGCTTGGGGTCGAAGATGCCCTCCAGCGGGATGTCCTTGCCCATCACCGCCGGGGGCATCGCCTTGGTGATCCGGTCGCCGACCGCGTACGGGTAGCCGAGCACCCGGGCCGAGTCCTTGATCGCGGCCTTCGCCTTGATGGTGCCGAAGGTGGCGATCTGGGCGACCTTGTCCTCGCCCCACTTGTCGGTGACGTACTTGATGACCTCGCCGCGCCGGCGCTCGTCGAAGTCGATGTCGACATCCGGCATCGAGACGCGCTCGGGGTTGAGGAAGCGCTCGAAGATCAGGCCGTGCGGGATCGGGTCGAGGTCGGTGATGCCCAGCGCGTACGCCACGAGCGAGCCGGCGGCCGAACCACGGCCGGGCCCCACGGCGATGCCCTGGCTCTTCGCCCACTGGATGAAGTCGGCGACCACGAGGAAGTACGACGGGAAGCCCATCTGGGTGATGACGCCCAGCTCGTACTCGGCCTGCCGGACGTGCCCCTCGGGGATGCCGCCGGGGTAGCGGCGGGCCAGGCCGGCGAAGGTCTCCTTGCGGAACCAGGAGTCCTCGGTCTCCCCCTCGGGGACGGGGAAGCGGGGCATCAGGTTGTGGAACTCGAACATCCCGGCCGGGTCGACCTTCTCGGCCACCAGCAGGGTGTTGCGGCAGCCCTCAAGCCACAGGTCGGAGTTGTCGACGGCGCGCATCTCGTCGGCGGACTTGATGTAGTAGCCGCTGCCGTCGAACCGGAACCGGTTGGGGTCGGCGACGTTCGCCGCCGTCTGCACGCAGAGCAGCACGTCGTGCGCCTCGGCCTGGGCCTCGTGCGTGTAGTGCGAGTCGTTGGTGACCACGGGCGGGATGTCCAGCTTGCGGGAGATGTCGTGCAGCTCCTGCCGGACCCGTCGCTCGATGCTGATGCCGTGGTCCATGATCTCCAGGAAGTAGTTCTCCTTGCCGAAGATCTCCTGGTATCTCGCCGCGGCCTTGAGCGCCTCGTCGTACTGGCCCAGGCGCAGCCGGGTCTGCACCTCGCCGGAGGGACAGCCCGTCGTGGCCATCAACCCCTCGGCGTTGTCGGCCAGCAGCTCCGCGTCCATGCGCGGCCACTTGACGAAGAACCCCTCGGTGTACGACCGGCTGGTGAGCTTGAAGAGGTTGTGCAGGCCGGTCTTGTTCTTCGCCCAGATCGTCATGTGCGTGTAGCCGCCGCTGCCGGAGACGTCGTCGCTCTTCTGCTCCGGGCGGCCCCAGCGCACCCGCTGCTTGTGGAAGCGCGACTCGGGCGCCACGTACGCCTCGATGCCGAGGATCGGGGTGACGCCGGCGGCCATCGCCTGCTTGTAGAAGTCGTTCGCGCCGTGCATGTTGCCGTGGTCGGTCATCGCCACCGCCGGCATGCCCTGCCGCTTGACCTCGGCGAAGAGGTCCTTCAACCGGGCCGCCCCGTCGAGCATCGAGTACTCAGTGTGCACGTGCAGATGCGCGAACGAATCGCCCATGCGTGGCGCCCCCCGGGTCGGATCATGGGTTGGTCGAGCTCGGACGGCCTACCCTATCGCCGCCGCCGAACGCGGTTCCAGACGCCGCGCTGACCGCCGCCGGCCGGGGTGGCGCGGGTCTCTCCGACCGCCCCGGGGGCGGGCCGCCGGCGGCCGACCGGGCTGCCCGGCGGCCTCCGACAGTCGGTTCCCGGACTCGTGACGCCGGGTGCGGTGGCGCCGGCCGTAGCCTGGGCGGACGGTATCCGGCGAGCATTGGACGACCTGATGCCCCTCCCGGACGGTGTCGAGGAGCTGGCCGCCTCGGCGTCGCGCGGCGACCCCGCCGCGCTCGACGCCCTGCTGGTCGCGGTGCGCCCCGAGGTGCTGCGCCTCTGCGCCCGCCTGCTGCCGCACCGGGAGGACGCCGAGGAGGCGTGCCAGGACACGCTGCTCGCGCTGGCCCGGGGCATCGGCCGGTTCGAGGGCCGCTCGTCGTTGCACACCTGGCTGTACCGGCTGGCGGCCAACCGGTCCCGCTCCACGTACCGGGTGCTGCGCCGGCGCTGGCTGGTGGAGGCGGGCGGCGTGCCGCTGCCGGAGCCGGTGGACCCGCGCCGCACGAGCGTGGTCGCCGGCACCCGGCTGGACCTGCTCGACGCGCTCGACGCGCTCCGTGGCGACCTGGCCGAGGCGGTGGCCCTGCGCGACGTCCTCGGGCTGGGCTACCGGGAGATCGCCGGCCTGCTCGGCGTGCCCGAGGGCACCGTCAAGTCACGCATCCACGAGGCCCGTCGGCAGCTGCGTCACCGGCTCTCCGGCGGGCCCGCCGCCGAGCGGGGGCGGCGGTGACCGCGCGGCGGCGCGGCGGAGTCGCGGTCGTCGCCGTGGTCGTGGCCGTAGCGGCGGCGGGGTGCGGCGGTGGGGACGCGCCCGTCTCGCCCCTGCCCGTGCAGGCGCCGGCCGCGCCGACAGCGCCGGCCGCCCACTCCCCCGGCCCGCCGTCGGCCACCGCGTCGTCGGCGTCGCCGCCGCGACCGGGCGCCCCGGGCACGTCGGCCGTCGTCCCCCCGGCCCGCCGGCCCCCGCCGGCCGCGCGCCCCACGACCGCCGTCGGGCGTACGCCGAGCGCGACGGCGTCGCCGAGCGGACCGCCCGGCACCTGCTTCGGGGCGGTACGCCACGACGTGGTGCTGGCCGAGACCGAGCTGGCGCTGCTCACCTCGCTCTGCTTCGCCACCGGCGGGGTGCTGCGGCTCATCGGCATCGGCCCGGGCGAGGTGGGCGTGGACCGGGAGGACCTGGTCTCCCACAGCTACGAGGCCGGGGTGGTCGACATCCGGTTCGTGCGCCCCGGCACCGTGGCCGTGCTGATCCCGCAGGGCGGCACGACGCACACGGTCACCGTGGTGGTGCGGTGACGGGCGGGCTCACCGCACCCGCACCCCGGCCAGCAGGGTGTCGACGAAGTCGGCCCGACCGTTGGCCGGGGGCGTGACCTGCACGTAGATCAGGCCGGCGCGGCCGGGGGCGAGCCCGGCGGCCTCCACGATCTCGGGTCGACCCTCGTCGCAGGTGAACCGGGCCACCACCCACTCCACGCCCGCCTGGCGGGTACGCCGTACCGGCCAGGCGGCGCACGCCGCGTGCGGACGCTCGGCGACGAATCCGGCCGGGGTGCTGCGTGCCGCGCTGTCGGCCGACAGCCCGACGAAGGCGCCCGGCACGCTCGGGTCGGCCGCCCACCGGTGCGGGTCGGGCGACATCACCAGCGCCGGTTCGAGCCGGCCGTCGGCACCGTACCGGCCGGCCCAGCCGGTGCCGGCCGCCCGCCAGCCGGGCGGCAGCGCGACGGTCAACGGTCCGCTGGTCGCACTCTCGGCGTCACGCCCACCGGTCGTGTCGTCCCCGCCCGTGGCCCCGGCTGCGACGAGCGCCAGCACGCCCAGCGCCAGTACGCCGAGGCGGCTGCGGGCGACCGGCCGTCCCCGCGCGCGCACCCGCCGGGGCGGGGAGCCGACCGGCGCGGGGGCGGCTCGCGGGTTCCCCGGTGACGCGCCGGCGACGGCCCGGCCGGGCGACGGTTCGCCCGACCCGGCTGCCGACGCCACGAGGACGGAACGGTCGGGCGCGGTGACGGCGTGCCGCAGGGCGAGGCGGAAGGCGGCGGCGTCCGGGTACCGGTCGGCGGGTCGGAGCGCGGTGGCCCGGCGCAGCACGTCGACCACCTCCGGCGGGACGCCCCTCCCCCGCTCCCCGTCGCCGCCGTCACCGACGCGCCGACGCGGCCCGGTCGCCGCCCCGCCGGCGCGCCCGTCAGGGCCGTCCGCCGGGCCGACGGTCGGGGTGGCGTCCCGGGCGACGGTGGTGCCGGCGGCCGGGGCGAGGAGTCGCAGGCCGAGGCGGCCCAGGCCGTACACGTCGGCGCGGGTGTCCACGACGGCGAACGGGTCGTCCTGCTCGGGTGCCATGTAGCCGGGGGTGCCGGCCCGGGCGGTGAGGCCGGAGGCGGCGGCGAGGGCCTTGGCCAGCCCGAGGTCGGCGATGAGCACCCGCTCGCCGTCCGGCCCGGAGCGGAACAGGACGTTGCCGGGCGTCAGGTCGCGGTGCACCACGCCGTGGCGGTGCAGGACGGCCACCCCGGCGGCGATCTCGGCGAGCAGGTCCAGGGCGACGGGCGGGGGCATCGGGCCGGTCGCCAGCCGCTCGTGCAGGCTGCCGCCGTCGGCCCAGGCCATCACCGAGTACGGCCGGCCGTCGGGCAGCTCGCCGGCGGCGTGGACGCGGATCAGCCGCTCGTCGTCGAGCCGGCGCAGCAGGCGGGCCTCGTCGAGGAACCGCTCCCGCACCCGCAGGTCGTGGTGCCAGTTCTCGGCCAGCACCTTGATCGCCACCAGGGAGTCGAGCACCGGGTCGTGGGCCAGCCAGACCGTCGCGAACGACCCCGCGCCCAGCAGCCGCTCGATCCGGTAGGGCCCGATCCGCTCCGGACTGGTCACCGCACCACCCCCGACACCGGCACCGCCGGCCGCCGTTCCGCCTCGACAGTAGACGGCGCGTCGGTGCGGCGGCAGCCCCCGGCGGCGCGGCCGGCGCGCGTCCGGGGGCGTGTCGGTCGGGAACCCGACGAACCGACCGGGTCGGCGGGGAGACCAAGAGGACAAGGACACCCGCACCGTCGAGGAGGAGATCCCCGTGCACCGTCTCTCGTACACCGTCGTCACCGCCCTGCTGGCCACGGCCGGGCTCGTGCCGATCACCCTGGCGGCCCCGGCCGCCGCCGCGCCCCTGCCGCCGGTCGTCGCCGGGCACCTCACGGACCGTCCCGGCAGTGACGCCGCCGCCGAGCGCGACGAGGTCCGGATCATCAGTGTCCGGGGCGCCGGGCCGTTCCGGATCGGGGCCGACCTGGCCCGCCTGTCGGCGGCCGGCCTCGTCGACTGGGTCGCGCCGGGCTGCGGCGGCACGGTCCACACCGGCGTGACCGGGGCCTGGGCGGGCAAGATCCTGCTGACCTTCCACGACGGGCGGCTGGTCGAGGTGGGCACCGCCACCGCGCCGCCGCGTACGCCCGCCGGGGCGGGGGTGGGCATGTCCTTCGCCGCCCTGGAGGAGATCTACGGCCCCCGCGGCTCGATGATCCGCAACGACGCGGGCGACGCGTCGGCGTACCTGGTGCGGGTCGGTTCCCGGGTGGAACTGTTCACCGGGCACCCGATCCGGCCCGGGGTCGGCTACCTCCAGGTCGGGCCGGCCCACGTCGTCGAGCGCGGTTTCCGGGAGGGCCGGCCCTGCTGAGCGGCCGACACCACGGCGGCGGATCCCGTAGGGGTCCGCCGCCGCCCGTTTCGCCCGAACACACTGATGGTGGAGCACACGATGTTGTGCCGGTGGACGATAGTGTATGCCACACAGTATCGTGTGACGCATGGTGAGCGATGAGATCCTGCGAACGCACCTCCAGGAGTTGCGTCGGGGAACCGTGGTCGTGGCGAGCCTCGTCGCGCTGCGCCGCCCCGACTACGGTTACGCGTTGCTGCAACGCCTCTCCGACCACGGCTTCCCCGTCGACGCCAACACGCTCTACCCGCTGCTGCGGCGCCTGGAGGAACAGGGGCTGCTGACCAGCGAGTGGAACACCGAGGAGAGCCGGCCGCGCAAGTTCTACCGGACCAGCGAGGAGGGCGAGTCGGTGTTGGGCCGACTCCTGACCGACCTCGCCACAGTGCAGACCTCCCTGACCGGGCTGATCGAAGGAGCCGACCGATGACCACCCTGACCGACCGATACCTCGCCGCGACCCTGCGCTCGGTGCCGGTCGCGCGCCGCGCGGAGATCGCCACCGAGCTGCGCGCCTCGATCGACGACATGGTCGAGGGCCGTGCGGCCGGCGGGCAGGACGCCGCCACCGCCGAGCGGGAGGTGCTCACGGAGCTGGGCGACCCGGACAAGCTCGCCGCCCGCTACGCCGACCGCCGGTTGCAGCTCATCGGCCCGGCCTACTACCTGGCCTGGTCGCGACTGATGAAGCTGCTGCTCAGCTTCATCCCGGCCCTGGCCGGTGTCCTGGTCGGGCTGCTGCAGACCGCCGACGGCGGCGACGTGGGCGACGCTATCGGCGGGGGCATCTCCGCCGCCTTCCAGGTGGCCGTCCAGCTCGCCTTCTGGGTGACCGCGGTCTTCGCGGTGCTGGAACGCACCAAGACGCCCCTGCACCTGCCCGAGTGGAGCGTCGACCAGCTCCCGGAGGACACGACCGAACGGCAGATCACCCTGAGCGACATCGCCGCCTCGGTCACCTTCCTGGCGCTGATCATCGCCTACCTGCCGCTACAGCACTTCCGTTCGTTCGTGCCCACCGACGACGGCGAGAACCTGCCCGTCCTCGATCCGGCGCTGTGGAGCTTCTGGCTGCCGTTCCTGATCGCGGTGCTGGTGGCCACGATCGGCCTGGAGTTCGCCAAGTACCGCGCGGGGCGCTGGACCTGGCCGCTGGTCGCGGTCAACGCGCTGCTCGGCCTGGCGTTCGCGGCGCCGGTGGTCTGGCTGATGTCGACCGACCGGCTGCTCAACCCCGACTTCGTGGCCCGCTTCGAGTGGCTCGGTGAGGGCGACAACCTGAACCTGGTGGCGACGGCCGTGATCGCCGGCACCGTGCTCGTGACGCTCTGGGACATCCTCGACAGCGCCGTCAAGACGTGGCGCAACCGCACCTGATCCCGTCCGCACCATCACCACGGCCCGGCAGGCCCCACGGCTGCCGGGCCGTGGCGTGTGCCGGCCTCTGGTGCCCGTGGGCACCGGGCGTACGACCTACCCGCCGGGACGCGGCGCGCCGGTGCGGACGCCGCCGCCCGGTGGGGCGAGCCGTCCCGGTCGGGTGCCGGGCCGGCGGCGACCGGCGGGATGAGATCCTGACCTGGATGAACAGCGAAGCCGACGAGGACTGGCAGCGGCCGGGGCCCACCCCCGAGCAGCGCCGGCTGGACGTCTACACCGGGCTGGCCGCCACCGTCCTGGCGCTGTTCAGCCTGACCCTTGCCCGCAGCGCCGGGGCGTTCCTGCTCGGGCCGCCGCCCTCGGGGCCGGAGCAGATCTTCTGGACCGTCGCGGTGACCCTGCCGCTGATCTGGCGACGCCGGTTCCCCGCCGCCGTCACGCTGGTGGTCTCGGTCGCGTTCATCGCCGCGCAGGCCCGCTCCGCCCCGGAGACGCAGATCGCCTCGTGGGCGCTGTTCGCCGCCCTCTACACGTTGGGCGCGTGGGGCCGGGACCGGCGGCTGTCCCGGCGACTGCGGATCGGCGTCATCGCCACCATGTTCCTGTGGCTCGGGATCTACTACGCGACCACCTACACCACCATCCCCGCCGACGCGTTCGCCCGCGCGGTCGGGCCCGTGCCCCCGCTGCTCGCGGCGATGGTGAACGGGGTGCTGGTCAACGGCCTCTACTTCGGGTTCGCGTACTTCTTCGGGGAGACCGCGTGGCTGGCCGCCCGGCGCCAGCACGAGGTGCAGGCGCGGGCCGAGGAACTGCGCCGCTCGCAGGCCGAGGTCCGCGAGCACGCCGTGGTGGGCGAGCGGGTGCGCATCGCCCGCGAACTGCACGACGTGGTCGCCCACCACGTGTCCGTGATGGGCGTGCAGGCGTCCGCCGCCCGCCGCGTGTTCGACAAGGACCCGGTGAAGGCCCGCGCCGCGCTGAGCGCCATCGAGGAGACGGCCCGCACGGCCGTCGACGAGCTGCGCCGGATGCTCGGCCTGCTCCGCGCCCGCGACGGCGGCCCGGAGCGCGAGAACCAGCCGGGACCGGCCGGCATCGACCAGGTCGAGGCACTGGTCGAGCGCGCCCGCGAGGCCGGGCTGCGGGCCACCCTCGGGGTGTACGGGGATCCGGGGCCACTGCCGGAGTCGGTCTCGCAGGCCGCGTACCGGGTGGTCCAGGAGGCCGTGACGAACGCGCTCAAGCACGCCGCCGGGGCGACCGCGCTCGACGTGCGGATCCGCTACCTGGCCCAGGAGGTGGAGGTCGACGTGACCGATGACGGACGGGCCACCGGCCCGGCGAACGCCGACGGGCTCGGCCTGGTCGGGATGCGCGAGCGGGTCGCCACCCACGGCGGCGCGCTGGAGACCGGCCCGCGCGCGGGCGGCGGCTGGCGGGTGCGGGCCAGGTTCCCGCTGCCGCTGCCGGTGGGGCGGCCCGCGTGAGCGCCGACCACGAGGCGCCCGGGACCGACCGGCCGATCCGGGTGCTGCTCGCCGACGACCAGCACCTCGTGCGTACCGGCTTCCGGGTCATCCTCGAGGTGGAGGACGACATCGAGGTCGTCGGGGAGGCCGCCGACGGGGAGCGGGCCGCCGGCATGGCGCGGGCGCTGCGCCCGGACGTGGTGCTGATGGACGTGGAGATGCCCGGGGTCGACGGGCTGGAGGCCACCCGGCGGATCACCGCCGAGGACGACGGGCCGGGCGGACCGGCCGTGCTGATCCTCACCACCTTCGACCGGGACGACTACCTGTTCGCCGCGCTGCGCGCCGGGGCCAGCGGCTTCCTGCTCAAGAACGGCACCCCGGAGGACCTGATCGAGGCGATCCGGGTGCTGGCCCGGGGCGACGGCCTGCTCGCCCCGGAACTCACCCGGCGGGTGATCGCCACCTTCGCCCGACCCGGCGGATCCGTCACGTCGGGCGGCCCGCGTACCGCTCCCGAAGCGGCGCTGCGCGACCTGACCCCCCGCGAGCGGGAGGTCCTGGTCCTGGTCGCCGGCGGCGCCAGCAACGGCGAGATCGCCGCCGCGCTGCACCTGGGCGAGGCGACGGTGAAGACGCACGTCAGCCGGGTGCTCGCCAAGCTGGGTCTGCGCGACCGGGTGCAGGCGGTGGTCTTCGCGTACGAGCACGGGGTGGTGCGCCCCGGCGGCTGACCGGTCTCCGCCACGAGGGGGACGGCACGCTCGATCTCGGGACGGACGGCGCGCCGCGCCCGACGACCTAGCGTGGACGCCGTGACCAATGTGCTCCGCCTCGACGGCGTCGACCGCAGCTTCAGCGACCGGCGGGTGCTCCAGAACGTGTCCTTCGACGTGGCCGCCGGCCGGATGACCGGCTTCGTGGGCGGCAACGGCGCCGGCAAGACCACCACCATGCGGATCATCCTCGGGGTGCTCGCAGCGGACGCCGGTGAGGTGACCTGGCGGGGTGCGCCGCTGACCCGCGAGGCCCGCCGCCGCTTCGGCTACATGCCGGAGGAGCGCGGCCTCTACCCGAAGATGAGCGTCCGGGACCAGATCGCCTACCTGGGCCGGCTGCACGGCATGACCGCCGCCGCGGCGGGCCGCAGCACCGACGCGCTGCTGGAGCGGGTCGGCCTCGCCGAGCGCGGCGCCGATCTGCTGGAGACGCTGTCGCTGGGCAACCAGCAGCGCGCGCAGATCGCCGCCGCCCTGGTGCACGACCCCGAGGTGCTGGTGCTCGACGAGCCGTTCTCCGGCCTCGACCCGCTGGCCGTGGACACGGTCGTCGCCGTCCTGCGCGAACGGGCGGCCACCGGGGTGCCGGTGCTCTTCTCCAGCCACCAGCTCGACGTCGTCGAGCGGCTCTGCGACGACCTGGTGATCATCGCCGACGGCGTGATCCGGGCCGCCGGCAGCCGGGAGCAGCTGCGCGCGACGTACACCTCGCCCCGCTACGAGCTGGTGGTGCAGACCGACGCCGGCTGGCTGCGCGACGAGCCCGGGGTGACCCTCGTCGACCTCGACGGCGCGCGCGCCGTGTTCGACCTCGCGCCCGGCGCGGACGAGCAGCCGGTGCTGCACGCGGCGCTGGCCCGGGGCCCGGTGCGCGCGTTCCGCCCGGTCAGCCCGTCCCTCACCGAGATCTTCCGAGAGGTCGCACAGTGAACACCACGCAGGCCACCCGGCTGGTCGCCGGCCGGGAGATCCGGGTCAAGCTGCGCGACCGCACCTTCCTGTTCAGCACCCTGTTCTTCCTGCTGATCGCCGCCGCCGCGACCATCCTGCCGCCCCTGCTCTCCGGCGGCCCGTCGAGCGTGGCGGTGACCGAGGCGGCGGCCGGCCCGCTGCGCGAGGCGGGGCTCGAGGTGCGTACCGTCCCCGACGACCGCGCCGCCGAGCAGGCCGTACGGGCCGGCGACGCCGACGCCGCCGTGGTCTCCGGGCCGGCGGTGCTGGCCATGGACGAGGCCCCCGACGACGTGGTGGCGGCGCTGAGCACCCAGCCCGCGGTCCGGCTGCTGGACCCCGACGCGGTGGACCCGGTGGTGGCCTTCCTGGTGCCGTTCGCCTTCGCGTTCATCTTCTTCATCACCTCGCAGACCTTCGGCGTGCAGATCGCGCAGAGCATCGTGGAGGAGAAGCAGACCCGGATCGTGGAGATCCTGGTGGCCGCGGTGCCGGTACGGGCGCTGCTGGCCGGCAAGATGATCGCCGGAACCGTCCTGGCGCTCGGGCAGATCGCCCTGGTCGCCCTGGTGGCCGTGATCGGGGTGCAGTTCGGCGACAGCGGCGGGCTGCTCTCGCTGCTGGCCCCGGCGATCGGCTGGTTCCTGCCGTTCTTCCTGCTCGGCTTCGTGCTGGTCGCCGCGATGTGGGCGGCGGCCGGGGCGCTGGTCAACCGCCAGGAGGACATCGCCGGCGTGTCGACGCCGGTGCAGCTGGCGGTCATGCTGCCGTTCTTCGCGGTGGTCTTCCTGAACGACAACGCGACGGCCATGCGGGTGCTGTCCTACCTGCCGTTCTCCGCGCCGACGGCCATGCCGCTGCGGCTGTTCACCGGCGACGCGGCCGGCTGGGAGCCGCTGGTGTCCCTGGCGCTGCTGCTGGTCGCCGCCGCCGCGTTCGTGGCCGCCGGCGCCCGGGTCTACGAGGGCTCGCTGCTGCGCACCAACGGCCGCACCTCGGTGCGGGCGGCGTGGCGCTCGCGCGAGACGCCGGGCTGAGCGACGTCGCGCCCGGCACGCCCCGGCGTGCCGGGCGCCGTCGCGTCCCTGAGGGCGTGGCGGCCGAACCACACCTCACCGCGCAGGATCCCGCGCCGGACGACGACGTCGCCCGGCGCCGGAGCGGCCACCGCCGCCGGTGGCGTCGGGGTCAGCCGACGGCCTCCATCACCTCGTCGCTGACGTCGAAGTTCGCGTAGACGTTCTGCACGTCGTCGCAGTCCTCCAGGACGTCGATCAGCTTGAAGATCTTGCGGGCGCCCTCCTCGTCGAGGGGGACGTTGACGCTCGGGATCAGCGACGACTCGGCCGACTCGTACTCGATGCCGGCGTCCTGGAGCGCGGTGCGGACCGCGATCAGGTCGGTCGGCTCGGAGACCACCTCGAACGCCTCGCCCAGGTCGTTGACCTCCTCGGCGCCGGCGTCGAGGACCGCCATCATCACGTCGTCCTCGGTCGTGCCGGCCTTGGGGACGAGCACGACCCCCTTGCGGGAGAACATGTACGACACGGAGCCCGCGTCGGCGAGCGAGCCGCCGTTGCGGGTCAGCGCGGTGCGTACCTCGGTGGCCGCGCGGTTGCGGTTGTCGGTGAGGCACTCGATGAGCATCGCCACGCCGTTCGGGCCGTAGCCCTCGTACATGATGGTCTGCCAGTCGGCGCCGCCGGCCTCCAGGCCCGAGCCGCGCTTGACGGCGCGGTCGATGTTGTCGTTGGGGACCGAGTTCTTCTTCGCCTTCTGGATGGCGTCGTAGAGCGTCGGGTTGCCGGCCGGGTCACCGCCGCCGGTGCGCGCGGCGACCTCGACGTTCTTGATCAGCTTGGCGAACATCTTGCCGCGCTTGGCGTCGATGACCGCCTTCTTGTGCTTGGTCGTCGCCCACTTTGAGTGGCCGGACATCTGCTACCTCCGTTGCTACCCGCCGTCTGCATCGACCGACCGCGCACGCCCCGCTCCCGCCGGCGCACGCGGTGGTGCCGGTCAGCCCTGCGGGAAAGCCGTGACGGGCAGCTGGCCCCGCCGAATCTCGGCAATCCTACCGACGACCGGCGGGTGGCTGTCACGCGCGGCACGGCGGCGGCCCGCCCAGAACCGTCCGGACACCGACGACGGGGGCGGCCGGGCCCCCGGCCCGGGGGCCGGGTGAACGGCGCGGGCGGGGCCCCTCCCGAGGGAGGAGACCCCGCCCGACGTGCCACGGGAGCGCTCAGCGGGCGGCGCGGACCAGTTCGACGAAGTACGCGTGCACCCGCGCGTCGCCGGTCAGCTCCGGGTGGAACGAGGTGGCCAGCAGGTTGCCCTGCCGTACCGCCACGATCCGGCCGGCGGCCGGGCCCTCGGTCACCGTGCCGAGCACCTGCACGCCGTCGCCGACCCGCTCGACCCACGGCGCCCGGATGAACACGGCGTGGAACGGCCCGCCCTCGACGCCGGTGATCCCCACGGGCGCCTCGAACGAGTCGACCTGCCGGCCGAACGCGTTGCGCCGCACGGTCATCTCGATGCCGGCGAACCCGCGCTGGTCGGGGCGGCCGTCGAGGACCTCGGTGGCCAGCATGATCATGCCGGCGCAGGAGCCGTAGACCGGCATGCCGTCGGCGACGCGCTTGTCGATCGGCTCGCGCAGCTCGAAGATGTCGGCGAGCTTGCTGATCGTGGTGGACTCGCCGCCGGGGATGACCAGCCCGTCCACCTCGTCCAGCTCCCGCGCGCGGCGCACCGGTCGGGCGTCCGCGCCGGCCGCCGCGAGCGCGGCGACGTGCTCGCGCACGTCGCCCTGGAGGGCGAGTACGCCGATGACGGGTGCGTCGCTCATGTCACCGTTCCTTCCGTCGTCGACCTGCGCGTAGCTCCGCGGCGGCACGCCGCGGGCGGTGGCCCCTCCGCCGCCCGGGGCGCGCGGACGGGGCCGTTGCTCACCAGCCGCGCTCGGCCAGCCGGTGCGGCTGCGGGATGTCGTCGACGTTGATGCCGACCATCGCCTCGCCGAGGCCCCGGGAGACCTTCGCCAGGACGTCGGGGTCGTCGTGGAAGGTGGTGGCCTTCACGATCGCGGCGGCGCGCTGCGCGGGGTTGCCCGACTTGAAGATGCCGGAGCCGACGAAGACACCCTCGGCGCCGAGCTGCATCATCATCGCGGCGTCGGCCGGGGTGGCGATCCCACCGGCGGTGAACAGCACCACCGGCAGCTTGCCGGCCTCGGCGATCTCCTTGACCAGCTCGTACGGGGCCTGCAGCTCCTTGGCCGCCACGTACAGCTCGTCCTCCGGCAGCGACTGCAGCCGGCGGATCTCCTGGCGGATCTTGCGCATGTGGGTGGTGGCGTTGGAGACGTCACCGGTGCCGGCCTCGCCCTTGGAGCGGATCATGGCCGCGCCCTCGGTGATCCGGCGCAGGGCCTCGCCGAGGTTGGTCGCCCCGCAGACGAAGGGGACGGTGAACGCCCACTTGTCGATGTGGTTGGCGTAGTCGGCCGGGGTCAGCACCTCGGACTCGTCGACGTAGTCCACGCCGAGCGACTGGAGGATCTGGGCCTCGACGAAGTGGCCGATGCGGGCCTTGGCCATGACCGGGATGGAGACGGCGTCGATGATGCCGTCGATCATGTCGGGGTCGCTCATCCGGGACACCCCGCCCTGGGCGCGGATGTCGGCGGGCACCCGCTCGAGCGCCATCACCGCGACGGCACCGGCGTCCTCGGCGATCTTGGCCTGCTCGGCGTTGACCACGTCCATGATCACGCCGCCCTTGAGCATCTCGGCCATGCCGCGCTTGACGCGGGCGGTGCCGGTGACGGGGCTGGCGCTAGCGTTCTGGGCAGTGGTTTCGGGCACGGGTCATCGCTCCTCGAACATGCTCGGGGGGTGGCTGCGGAAATGCTACGACGGTCCCAACAACGATCCGACAGCCAATCAGACCCACGGTGGCCTGCACTGTGGCAACCGTCACCGCCCCCACGTGGTTTCTCCCCGCCCGCCCCGCGGCTCCCCGCTGCGAAGTCCGTCCCAGGTGCGCGCCCCATCCGGTGATCAGGACGCCATGGACCTCTCAGCGGCCGGATGACGTCCATGGGGTCCTGATCACGACGTCCGGGGTTGCGACGCCCGCGCGGCGCGAGGACGCGCTGGGGTCAGTTGGCGGGGACGTCGGCCGGGACGGCGAGCGTCGGGTCGTCGATGTCGAAGTAGCGCGGCCAGGGGCGGCGGCGCCCCATCCGCAACAGGCGCACCAGCGGGCGGCCACGCGCCGATCGGGCGTCGCGTACCAGGTCGGTGTGCACCTGGCGGGCCAGGGCCAGCCGCCGGCTCGCGCCGATCACCGCCTCGCAGTCCGGGTCCCCCGGGTCCAGGTCCACCGCCCGCAGTTGGCGGGTGAGGTCGTTCTCCGCCGCCTCCCGCTCGTCGGGCTCGGCGTCCAGGGCGATGCGCGCCGCCGCGTACAGCTCGACGCCGTAGCGGCGCTCGGCCAGGACGGCGGCGGCCGCCGCCCGGCGCAGCAGATGGGCCTCCAGGGCGCGGGCCGCCAGCTCGGCCCGCGCGTGCAGCCGGGCGACCCGGCCGGCGGTCCAGACGAGGTACGCCACGACCAGCCCGACGACCAGAGCCGCGAGCACCCACCAGAAGCGCGACATCGTCAGTCCAGCCCCACCCATTCGGTGTCCATGACCCGCCCGTCGGTGGCCTCGATCGCCGCCGCGTACACCTCCAGCACCCGCCGGGCGACCACGGGCCAGTCGAAGGTGGCCACCACCTGGTCGCCGCAGGCGGTCAGCGCGGCCCGGGCGTCGGGGTCGTCGAGCAGGTCGGCCAGGGCGGTACGCAGCGCCGCCGCGTCCCCGGTCGGGAAGAGCCGGCCGGCCCGGCCGCCGTCGAGGACGCGCCGGAACGCGTCGAGGTCGCTGGCCACGACGGTCGCGCCCGCCGCGAGCGCCTCGGTGAGGATCATGCCGAAGGACTCGCCGCCGGTGTTCGGCGCCACGTAGAGGTGCACGCTGCGCAACATCCGCGCCTTGTCCTCCTCGGAGACCAGCCCGAGGAACGTCACCCGGTCACGCAGGTCGGCCGGGAACCGCCCGAACAGGTCGTCGGCGTCGCCGGGGCCGGCCACCAGCAGCCGCAGGCCGGGACGCTGCCGGGCCAGTTCCACGAAGGCGTCGCGCAGGATCGGGAAGCCCTTGCGGGCCTCGGTGAACCGGCCGAGGAACCCGATGGCGCCGTCGTGGCCCGGCCGGCACCGCCCCGGCCAGCCCGGCAGCGGCTGCGCGTGACTGAACTTCGCCACGGCCACCCCGTTGGGGATCTCCACCGCCCCGCCGTCCATGTGCTCGACCTGCACCTTGCGCGCCAGGGCGCTCACCGCGATCCGGGCCGTGATCCGCTCCAGCACGATCTGGAGCACCCCCTGCGCGGCGGCCAGCGCCCGCGACCGGGTCATCGCGGTGTGGAAGGTGGCCACCACCGGCCCGCGCGCGGAGAGCACGGCCAGCAGCGACAGGCTCAGGGTCAGCGGCTCGTGCACGTGCAGCACGTCGAACTCGCCCCGGATGATCCACCGCCGCACCCGCGCGGTGGAGACCGGGCCGAAGGCGATCCGGGCCACCGAACCGTTGTACGGCAGGGGCACGGCCCGCCCCGCCGGCACCACGTACGGCGGCAGCGGGGAGTCCTCGTCGGCCGGGGCGAGCACGCTCACCTCGTGCCCGAGCCCGATCAGCGCCTCGGCGAGGTCCATGACGTGGTTCTGCACCCCGCCGGGCACGTCGAAGGAGTACGGGCACACGATGCCGATGCGCACGCCTCAACGCCTCCCTTACGCCTGTCCGGCGGCCGGGGAGGGCAGGGTCGGATCGCCGCCCCTGCCGTGCTGGTCCAGCCACATCCGCTGCAACATGTGCCAGTCTTCCGGATGCCGGGCGATGCCCGCCGCCAGACCGTCGGCGATCCGCTGGGTCAGCGACCGGACCCGCTGGTCGAGCGGGCCCTCCTCGGGGCCGGGCAGCGGCAGCGGTCCCTCGATCGACGCGCACGCCGCGTCCGCTTCATACCACATCGAGGCGACGTAGAGCGGCGCTCCGGTGCGCAGCGCGAGCAGGGCCGGGCCCGGGGGCATCCGGGTGCGGTGGCCGAAGAACTCGACCTCCACGCCGCGCGCGGAGAGGTCGCGGTCGGCCAGCAGGGGCACCACCGTGCCGGCCCGGACCCGGTCGACCAGCACGTCGAACGCGTTGCGCTCCCCGCCGTGGGTGGGCAGGATCTCCATGCCCAGGCTCCGGCGGAAGGCGAGGAACCGCTGGTAGACGCCCTCGGGCTTGAGCCGCTCGGCGACGGTGGTGATCGGCCAGCCGGTCGCCGCGACCCAGGCGCCGGCGGCGTCCCAGTTGCCGGCGTGCGGCAGCGCCACCACCGCGCCCCGGCCGGCCGCCACGTCGGCGGCGAGCTTCTCCTCGCCGTCGAGCCGGAAACCGGCCAGGATCTCCGCCCGGCTGAGCGCGGGCAGCCGGAACGCCTCCAGCCAGTACCGGGCGTACGAGCGCAGCCCACGACGCACCAGCTCGTCGAGCTCGGCCTCCGGCAGGTCGGGGCCGACCACCCGGCGCAGGTTCGCGCGCAGTCGGGCCGTACCCCCGCCGCCGCGACGGTGGGCGCGGTCGGCGCCCGCCCGGAACGCCGCCGCCCCGACGGACCGGGGCAGCGCGCGGATCACGCGCCACCCGGCCACGTAGCCGAGCTCGGTGAGGTTCACCGGCGCCGGCCCCCCGACCCCGGCCGACCGGCGGGTGTCGCGCTCACCCCTGTCCGCCCGGGGTGTGCACCCGCTGGGCCTGGCGGTAGACGTGCGCCATCCGCTGGCCGACGGTGAAGATCGACACGGCGGCGAGCAGCCACAGCGCGATCTCCAGCGCGGGCTTGACGTTGAAGCCGGTGAGCAACCCGCCGACGCCGACGATGAGCAGCCGCTCGGTGCGCTCGGCGATGCCCACGTTGCAGGTCATGCCGAGCCCCTCGGCGCGGGCCTTGACGTAGGAGACCAGCCCGCCGGCGGCCAGGCAGAGCAGCGCGGCGGCGACGCCCGAGTACTGGTGCTGGGTCGCCAGCCAGTACGCCACCGCGCCGAAGACGGCGCTGTCGGCGACCCGGTCCATGCTCGAATCGAGGAACGCCCCGAACTTCGTCGAGCCCCCGCTCATCCGGGCCATCGTCCCGTCGAGCAGGTCGGTGAGCGCGAAGAACGTGACTATCAGGGCCCCGGCGACCAGATGACCGCGGGCACCGAAGCCGAGCGCGCCGACGAGCACCCCGAGGGTGCCCGCCACGGTGACCGCGTTGGGAGTTACGCCCGCTCGGAGCAGGCGGCGTGCGACCGGCTCGACGACGCGGGTCATCCCCGCGCGGGCCGACACTTGGAAGATCTTCGCCATGGCGGTCCCACGATAACGGTCGGCGTGTCAGCAGCGGTACGGCCGGTCCGGCGACCCGCGGAAACGGAGCCTTGTGCCGGCCCCGGATCGGGTGTGAGATCGAGCCAGGGACGTGAGTCAGCTCACCCGTCCGCCCGTTGATTACCCGCAACCCGGCACAGCACCGGAGGATGTCGCCGCGGAACCCGACCGGGCCGCTTCCCCGTCGCGCGCGGCGGTCGCCACCAACCACGGCTGAGGGAGGTGCGCCCCATGGCGCAGAAGAGTCAGGAGAAGGGGGCCGCCGGCGGCGCGCCGGTGGTGACCGAGCCCGCCAGGATCCGCAACGTGGTGCTCGTCGGGCACTCCGGCGCGGGCAAGACCACGCTGGTGGAGGCGCTGCTCGCCGCGAGCGGCACCATCGCCCGGGCCGGCGACGTCGCCGCCGGCACCACCGTCTGCGACCACGACCCCGCAGCCGTACGCCAGCAGCGCTCGGTCAGCCTGGCCTGCGCGCCGCTGCTGCACGACGGGATCAAGGTCAACCTGCTCGACACCCCCGGCTACGCCGACTTCGTGGGCGAACTGCGGGCGGGGCTGCGGGCCGCCGACGCGGCGCTGTTCGTGGTCTCCGCCGTCGACGGCATGGACGCCGCCACCGCCGCCCTCTGGGAGGAGTGCGCGGCCGTCGACATGCCCCGGGCGGTCGCCGTGGCCCGGCTGGACCACCCGCGCGCCGACTTCGACGAGGCCGTGGCGCTGTGCCAGCGGGTCTTCGGCGACAACGTGCTCCCGCTCCACCTGCCGATGCTCGGCGACGACGGGGTCTCCACCGTCGGCCTGCTCAGCCTGATCACCCGCCGGGTCTTCGACTACACCGCCGGCCTGCCGGCGCAGGTGCGCGAGCCGGACCCGGAGCACCTGCCCGCCATCGTCGAGTCCCGCGACGAGCTGATCGAGGGGATCATCGCGGAGAGCGAGGACGAGTCCCTGATGAACCGCTACCTCGCCGGCGAGGAGATCGGCACCGACGTGCTCGTCGACGACCTGGAGAAGGCGGTCGCCCGCGGCCACTTCTATCCCGTGGTGCCGGTCTGCGCCGCGACCGGCGTGGGGCTGGACGTGCTGCTGGAGGTGCTCACCGCCGGTTTCCCCTCGCCGCTGGAGCACGAGGTGCCCGCCGTCGCCGGGGTGGACGGCTCCCCCCGGCCGCCGCTGACCTGCGACCCCGACGGCCCGCTGGTCGCCGAGGTGGTCAAGACGACCGTGGACCGGCACGTCGGCCGGGTGTCCCTGGTGCGGGTCTTCTCCGGCACGCTACGGCCCGAGCAGACCGTGCACGTCTCCGGGCACGGGATGGCCGAGCGGGGCCACCCCGACCACGACGCCGACGAGCGGGTCGGCCACGTCTACACGCCGCTGGGCGCGAGCCTGCGCGAGGTGGGCGCCTGCGTGGCCGGCGACATCTGCGCGCTCACCAAGTCGGGCAGCGCGGAGACCGGCGACACCATCTCCGCCAAGGACGACCCACTGCTGATCGCCCCCTGGGAGATGCCCGAGCCGCTGCTGCCGGTGGCCGTCGTGGCCCACAGCCGCGCCGACGAGGACGCCCTCGCGCGCAACCTGGCCCGCCTCGTCGCCGCCGACCCGACCCTGCGGCTGGAGCGCAACCCGGAGACCCACCAGCTGGTGCTCTGGTGCATGGGCGAGGCACACGCCGACGTGGTGCTGGAGCGCCTGCGCGCCGGCGGGGTGCAGCTCGACACCGAGCCGGTCAAGATCGCGCTGCGCGAGACGCTGACCGTACCGGCCACGGGACACGGCCGGCACGTCAAGCAGTCCGGCGGCCACGGCCAGTACGCCGTCTGCGACATCGAGGTCGAGCCGCTGCCGCCCGGCGCCGGCTTCGAGTTCGTCGACCGGGTCGTCGGCGGGGCGGTGCCGCACAACTACGTCCCCTCCGTCGAGAAGGGCGTACGCGCCCAGATGGCGCGCGGCCTCGTCGCCGGCCACCCGGTGGTGGACCTGCGGGTGACCCTCGTCGACGGCAAGGCGCACAGCGTCGACTCCTCCGACGCGGCCTTCCAGACCGCCGGGGCGCTCGCCCTGCGCGACGCCGCCGAGAAGGGCCAGCCGGCGCTGCTGGAGCCGGTCGACGAGGTGCTGGTCCGGGTGCCCGACTCCTCGGTGGGCGCCGTGATGGGCGACCTGTCCGGCCGACGCGGCCGGGTGCTCGGCACCGAAGCCGACGCCGAGGCGGAGGGGCGCACCGTGGTCCGCGCCGAGGTGCCCGCCACGGAACTGCTCCGCTACGCGGCCGAGCTGCGCTCGATGACCTCGGGCACCGGCACGTTCCGCCGCCACTTCGTCCGCTACGACCCGATGCCCGCCCACCTCGCCGACCAGCTCCGCACCGCCCCCACCGCCCACCCCTAGGCGTGTCTCGGAAGTGGTGGGGGCCGATCGCAGTCCTGACGGCGTGACGCTGAGGAACCACCGCCACGAGAACGCTGATACCTCAGGGGCATAAAAATACCTAGGAGGTATCGGGGCCGGGGGCCACACCGCCGGCCGCCGCGGTCCGGCGCAGCCAGTCACGGTCGCGCCCCGCGGTGGTGTCCGGGTGGGGCAGACCGACCCGACACCCCCGTCAGGGGCGGGCGGTGGGCAGCGTCGGGGTCGGCCAGTGGGGGCGGTCGGCGTCGCGGAGGGCGGCCGAGCGCAGCGCGGCCAGTTGGCGCTCCACCTCGGCGAACTGGTCGGCGGGTAGCGGGCCCCGGTGCAGGGCGCCGGCGTTCTCCGCCACCTGGGCCACGGTGCGGCAACCGGGAATCGGGACCGTACGGGCGCTGCGCGCCCAGAGCCACCCGAGCGCGCCCTGCGCCAGGGTGCGCCCGTCGGCGGTCAGCGCGGCGCGCACGGCGGCCACGCGGCGCAGCCACTCGGGCGCCGGCCGGCCGCCCCGGAACCACTCCAACCAGCCGGGGGCGGCTCCGCGTACGTCGTCCCGGGGCAGCGTGGTGCCGGCCGTGTACTTGCCGGAGAGCAGCCCCATGCCCAGCGGTGCCCGGTTGACGCTGGCGAGGTCGTACTTGTCGCAGACGGCGAGCAGTGCGGGGGCGTCCCGGAGCACCGACAGCGTGTGCTGCACGGCGGTGGCGTGCCGGGCGCCCTGGCCGAACGCGGCGGCCCGGTCGGGGCGGTCGGTGCTCCAGCCGTACGCCCGGATCAGACCTTCGGTGACCAGGTCCTCCAGGGTTCCCACGAGCGCCTCGGCACGAGGCACCGGCAGGTCCGCGAGGTGCAGCTGGTAGAGGTCGATCCGGTCGGTGTCCAGCCGGCACAGCGAGTGCGCGACGGCCTGCCGCAGGTATGCCGGGGAGGCGTTCTCGCCGGTGGCCTGGCGGGCGGCCTCGTCGAAGGTGTAGCCCCACTTGGTGGCGATGACGGCCTCGTCGCGTCGGCCGGCGAGGGCCCGGCCGAGCACCCGCTCCCCGTGCCCGGCCCCGTAGGTGTCGGCGGTGTCGAAGAGCGTCACCCCGAGGTCGAGTGCGTGCCGGATCGCCCGGACCGACTCGTCGTCGTCGACCGCGCCCCAGCCCAGCGGCCGGGCGCCCTCGGCCCAGGGGCCGCCGATCGCCCAGCACCCCATGCCGAGGGCGCTGACCTCGATGCCGCTGCGGCCCAACGTCCGCGTCGTCACTGCCATCGCCAGATCGTGCCACCTCGCGCCCCGCCCCGGGTGGGAAGTTCACCGCCGCCCCGACCGTCCACTGCGGCCGGGCGGGCCGGTCAGGTCGGCCAGGCCCGGGTGAACAGGTCGCGGGTGTCGGTGAGCAGCTGGGGCAGGACCTTCGTCCGCCCGATGACGGGCATGAAGTTGGCGTCCCCGCCCCAGCGGGGCACCACGTGCTGGTGCAGGTGTGCGGCGATGCCCGCGCCGGCCACGCCGCCCTGGTTCATGCCCAGGTTGAAGCCGTGCGCGTTGCTGACCTTGCGCACCACCCGCATGGCGGTCTGGGTGAACGCCGCCAGCTCGGTGGTCTCGGCCAGGTCCAGCTCGGTGTAGTCGGCGACGTGCCGGTAGGGGCAGACCAGCAGGTGCCCGGGGTTGTATGGATAGAGGTTGAGCACCGCGAAGACGTGCTCGCCCCGGGCCACCACCAGGCTCTCCTGCGCCGCCAGCCCGGGCGCCCGGCAGAACGGGCAGCCGGCGGGCCGCTCGTAGCCGCCCTCGGGCCGGTCCTCCCCGGAGATGTAGGTCATCCGGTGCGGAGTCCAGAGCCGCTCCAGGCCGTCGGCCATGCCGCTGTCCGCGTGCCGTTCCACCCCAGTCACGCCACCGATCCTACGTTCCCGGCGGGTGCCGCTCCCGATGCCGCACGCGGGCCCGCGTCCCGGCCCCGACGGCCTCTGGGGGTCGGGGTGCGTTCAGGGGGACGGATAGGGGGTGAAAGTTCTTGACCAAACGATGACCGTGAATGAAGAATCCATCCGCATACATCATCCCCCGTCGATGGGAGACACCGTGAGAACCGCACTCCGCCGAATCGGCCGGGCGTTCGCCGCCTGCACCCTCGCCGCGGTCACCACCCTCGTCGGGGTCGTGGCGACGAGCAGCGCCGCACAGGCCGACGGCTGCTACACCTGGGGACGCGTCCTGACACAGGGCGCGACGGGCGAGGACGTCCGGCAGCTCCAGATCCGGCTGGCCGGCTACCCGGGATACGGCGGGATCCTCGCCCTCGACGGGTCGTTCGGCCCGGCCACCCGCTCCGCCGTCATCCGCTTCCAGCAGGCGTACGGGCTGAGCGCGGACGGCGCGGCCGGCCCGCAGACCTTCAACCAGCTCTACGCGCTCCAGGACAACGACTGCACTCCGGTCAACTTCAGCTACGCGGAGCTGAACCGGTGCAACAGCACCTGGTCCGGAGGCGCGGTCTCCGCCAGCACCGCCAAGTTCAACGCCCTCGTGTCGATGTGGAAGCTCCAGGCCATGCGCAAGGCCCTCGGCAGCGTGTCGATCAACATCAGCAGCGGCTTCCGCAGCTACTCCTGCAACAGCGCGGTCGGCGGAGCCTCCAACAGCCGGCACCTCTACGGCGACGGCGTCGACCTCGTCGGGTCGCCCTCGTTCTGCCGGCTCGCCCAGCAGGCCCGCTACCACGGCTTCGGCAACATCCTCGGCCCCGGCTACCCGGGTCACAACGACCACACCCACGTCGGGGCGGTCGGCGGCTGGTCCGCGCCGACCTGCGGAATCTGACGCCCGACGACCCGTCGACGAAGGGCCCCCCGCAGTCGCGGGGGGCCCTTCGGTGCGTGGCGGGTCAGGCGGCGGACGGCCCGGCGTTCGTCCGGGAGCCGACCACGTCGAGCACGTGGGCCACGGCGTCGGCGACCGGCACCCCGTTGCGCTGCGAGCCGTCCCGGTAGCGGAACGAGACGGTGCCCGCGGCCACGTCGTCGTCGCCGGCGATCACCATGAACGGGACCTTCTGCTGCTGGGCGGTGCGGATCTTCTTCTGCATCCGGTCGTCACCCGCGTCGACCTGGGCGCGGACGCCCTCGGCTCGCAGGGTGGCGACGAAGTCGTGCAGGTAGTCGGTGTGGTCCTCGCGGATCGGGATGCCGACCACCTGCACCGGGGCCAGCCAGGCCGGGAACGCGCCCGCGTAGTGCTCGGTGAGCACGCCGACGAAGCGCTCGATCGAGCCGAACTTCGCGCAGTGGATCATGACCGGCTGCTGCCGGGTGCCGTCGGCCGCCTGGTACTCCAGCCCGAAGCCCTTGGGCTGGTTGAAGTCGTACTGGATGGTGGACATCTGCCAGGTGCGGCCGATCGCGTCCTTCGCCTGCACGGAGATCTTCGGGCCGTAGAAGGCCGCGCCGCCCGGGTCCGGCACGAGGTCCAGCCCGGTCTCCCGGGCGCACTCCTCCAGCACGGCGGTCGCCGTCGCCCAGTCCTCCTCGGTGCCGACGAACTTCTCCGGCTTGGACTCGTCGCGCGTCGACAGCTCCAGGTAGAAGTCGTCGATGCCGAAGTCCTTCAGCAGGCCGAGCACGAAGTTCAGCAGGTGCTTCACCTCGCCCGGCGCCTGCTCCTTCGTGCAGTACGAGTGCGAGTCGTCCTGGGTGAAGCCGCGCACCCGGGTCAGGCCGTGGATGACGCCGGACTTCTCGTACCGGTACACCGACCCGAACTCGAACAGCCGCATCGGCAGCTCGCGGTAGGAGCGTCCGCGCGAGCGGAAGATCAGGTTGTGCATCGGGCAGTTCATCGCCTTGAGGTAGTAGTCCGCGCCCTCGAACTCGATGGGCGGGAACATCCCGTCGGCGTAGTACGGCAGGTGACCCGAGGTGTGGAAGAGCCCTTCCTTCGAGATGTGCGGGGTCCCGACGTACTGGAAGCCCTCCTCGATGTGGCGGGCCCGGACGTAGTCCTCCATCTCCCGCTTGATCACGCCGCCCTTGGGATGGAAGACCGGCAGGCCCGAGCCGATCTCGTCGGGGAAGCTGAACAGGTCCAGGTCCGCGCCGAGCTTGCGGTGGTCGCGCCGCGCGGCCTCCTCGAGCAGCTTCAGGTACGCCTTCAGCTCGTCGCGGGTCGGCCAGGCGGTGCCGTAGACCCGCTGGAGCTGCGGGTTCTTCTCGGACCCGCGCCAGTACGCGGCGGCCGAGCGCATCAGCTTGAACGCGCCGATGAGCCGGGTGTTCGGCAGGTGCGGGCCCCGGCACAGGTCCGACCAGCAGACCTTGTCCTCGTTTGCGGCGAGGTTGTCGTAGATGGTCAGCTCGCCGCCGCCCACCTCCATCACCTCGGAGGTGTCCAGCCCCTCGCCCTTGACGTCGATGAGCTCCAGCTTGAACGGCTCGGCGGCCAGCTCGGCCTTCGCCTCGTCGAGGCTGCCGAAGCGCCGGCGGCGGAACCGCTGGCCGGACTTGACGATCTCCTGCATCCGCTTCTCGAGCTTGCCGAGGTCGTCCGGCTGGAACGGCTTGTCGACGGCGAAGTCGTAGTAGAAGCCGTTCTCGATGGGCGGGCCGATGCCGAGCTTCGCATCGGGGAAGACGTCCTGCACGGCCTGGGCGAGCACGTGCGCGGTCGAGTGGCGCAGCACGTCGAGCCCGTCCGGCGAGTCGAGGCTGACCGGCTCGACCTCGGTGTCGACCTGCGGGGCCCAGTCGAGGTCGCGCAGCTGGCCCTGCGGGTCGCGGACCACCACGACCGCCTTCGGGCCGGACGCGGGCAGACCGGCCGCGGCCACCGCGTCGGCCGCCGTGGTCCCGGCGGCGACGACGACGGGGTCGGCCACGGCGGGGGTACGGGGTGCGGACACGGTGACTCCTCCAGCAGACGGCACGGATGACGCCGAACGTTCGGCTCCTGCGATGCTATCGGTCGCCTCCGCCACCACGGTGGCCGACGCCACCGCCCCGGGATCCGTGGGACGGGCGGCGCCCCGTCGGCAGCCGGGGAGTGGCCGACGGCGTCGGGCCCGATCGGCGTCCTGAGCCCTGCGTTGAACCTTTCCGCCGCCGCATCCGAACTACCCGGTGTGGCCGGAACCGGTGCCGGCCCCCCCTGGAGACGGATGGGACCGACGATGGCGACGATGCACGGCACGCGCTCCCGACGCCGGGCGGCGACGGTGGCCGCCCTGGTGGCGGCCGGGGTACTGACCTGGCCCGCCCCGGCGTACGCGGCCGACGTGACGACCAGCCCGACGCAGGCGCGCCAGGGCGGTTCGGTGAAGCTGGAGTTCGTGGTGCCCGACGAGCTGCCGGGCGCCCGCGCCGAGCGCATCGAGATCCGGCTGCCGGCCGACGCCCCGATCGCCGAGGTCTACCCGATGTCGGTGACCGGCTGGGCGCCCCGGATCACCTCCCGCAGGCTCGACGAGCCCCTCGCCGGCATCCACTCCGCGCGCGTCGACGAGGTCGCCAGCGCGGTGACCTGGATCCGGATGCCCGGAGGGGCCCCCGGTCCGGCCCGGCTCACCCTCTCCATGGGGCCGCTGCCGCAGGCCGACCGGCTCACCTTCGAGGTGATCCGGACGTACGCCGACGGCACGGTCGTGCGCTGGGCCGGGCCGAGCGGGGCCCGCCGCGCGCCGGCGCTCACCCTGCTGCCGGCGGCCCCCGGCGCGGCGACCGGGCACGGCGGACACGGCGCCGGTCCGGGGGCCGGGACGGCCGGGCACGGCGGCGGCCCGGCGGCCGGAACGCCGGCCGGCGGGGCTGGCGACGTGCCGGGAACGGCCGGCGGGGCTGGCGGCGTGCCGGGGACGGCCGGCGGCACGTCGGCCGAGGGCGGGAACGCGGACGCGATGCTGGCCGCCGGGCTGCTCGCCGGCCTCGGCGGGGGCGCGGCGGTCGGCTGGCTGGTCAGCCGATGGCGTCGCCGCGAGCCGGCCGACCCGGTCGACCTGTCGGTGCTGCGGGAGGTGCCGGCGACCCCCGCCGACGCCGGGGCGCGGTCCCCGGGCGGGCCGGTCACCGCACACTGAGCGCGGCACGTGGGGTCGGCCGGCCGCTGCCGGAGGCGGCGCGCACGTCGGCCGACCCCGTGCTTCGCGCGGCGCGCGGGCCAGCCGGCCCAGTGCGTTGCGCGGCACGCGGGCCCCCCGGTCCGACGCGTGGCGCGGCACGCGGGCCCCCCGGTCCGACGCGCGGCGCCGCGAGGGTCAGCCGGCCCAGTCCGGCAGGGGTTCGCGGGCGGCCAGCCAGTCGGTCGGCACCCCGCCCGGGGTGCCGACCCCGGTGTGCGCGGCCACCACCGACCCGACGATCGCGGCGGTGGTGTCGACGTCCCCGCCGGCCTCGACGCAGGCGCGGACCGCCGCCGGGTAGTCGTCGAGGTGCACGGCGGCGACCCAGCAGGTGAAGGCGACGGTGTCCTGGGCGGTGACCCGGGAGCCGTTGCCGAGCACGTCGGCGGCCTCGGCGACCGGGCGGTCGAGCAGGCCGGCGGCCCGGCGTACGCCCCGGTGCACCTCGGTGGCCGGGTCCAGCGCGGCGGTGACGCCGGCCAGCAGCCGCTCCGGGGCGGGCCGGTGGCCGTCGAGGCGGGCGCGGGCGGCCAGCGACGCGGCCACCGCGACCGCCACCGCGCCGGCGACGCCCTCGGGGTGCGCGTGGGTCACCTCGGCCGACGCCCGGGCCTGCGCCGCCGCCCGCGCGGTGGAGTCGGCGAACCACGCGCCCAGCGGGCCGACCCGCATGGCCGCGCCGTTGCCGCAGGAGCCCTGGCCGTCGAAGGCCGAGGCGGCCGCCACCGGCCACGGCGTGCCGGTGCGGATCAGCCGCAGGATGGTCACGGCGCCCGGCCCGTACCCCCGGTACGGCTCGCAGCGCTCGGCGAAGGCCGTGGCGAGGGCGTCGGAGTCGATGCGGCCGGCGTCGGCGAGGGCGGCGACGACGGAGCAGGCCATCTCGGTGTCGTCGGTCCACTGCCACGGCGGCGGGGGCAGCTTCCCGGCGGCCAGGTCGCCGGGGCGCCGGCCGGGGACGAAGAACTGTGAGCCGAGCGCGTCGCCGACCGACAGGCCGGCGAGCGAGTCCCGGGCGAGCGCGAGACGGGTGTCGGGAAAGAGCGTGAAGGACATCGTTGTACCAGCTTGCCCCTTTGCCTCGTGCGCCGCAAACGCGATCGACTTGCCACCACGAGTACGGTCTTGCTGTGGCCACCGTGCTCCTGGTCGAAGACGATCACGTCGTACGCGGCGCGATGCTGCGATCCCTCGCCGACCGGGGGCACGCCGTGCACGCCGTCGGCACGGCGCTGGACGCGCTGCGCCGGGTGGCGGCCGAGACCCCCGACCTCGTGGTGCTCGACCTCGGGCTGCCCGACCTCGACGGCTCGGACGCGCTGCGGATGCTGCGCGGCATCACCGACGTGCCGATCATCATCGCCACCGCCCGCGACGACGAGCAGTCGGTGGTACGCCTGCTGCGCGCCGGGGCCGACGACTACATGGTCAAGCCGTTCACCGGCGCGCACCTCGACGCGCGGATCACCACCGTGCTGCGCCGGGCCGGGCGGGCCAGCCGGACGGTGCAGCCGGCCGTGCACAGCGTCGGCGGGCTGCGGGTGGACGTCGGCGAGCGCAGCGCCCACCTCGACGGTGAGCCGCTGGCGCTGACCCGCAAGGAATTCGACCTGCTGGCCTATCTCGCCGCCCGGCCGGGCCGGGTAGTGTCCCGCCGGGAACTTCTGGAGGAGGTATGGCGGCAGCCATCGGTCGGCGAGGACCAGACCATCGACGTTCACCTGTACTGGCTGCGCCGCAAAATGGGCGAGTCCGCGGCGAAGCCGCGCTACCTGCGCACCGTGCGGGGGGTCGGCTTCCGGCTGGTGGCGCCGGACTGAGGCCGTCGCTGGCCCTGCTCACGGCCGGCATGTGCGCCCTGGTCGCGCTCGCGTTCCTCGTCCCGCTCGCCGTCGGTCTCGGTGACCGGGCGCGCGAGGAGGCCATCGCGGACGCGGCCCGGCGCAGCGCGCTGGTGACCGGCGCGCTCACCGTCAGCACCGACCCCGCCGTGGTGGAGCGCGCCGTGGCGGCCAGCGGCGACGACCCGGCCACCCGGCCCGTCGTGCACGGGCTGGGGGTGGACGAGTCCACGGCCCGGGCCGACGCCGCGAGCCTGGAGCGGGCCCGGGCCGAGCGGCGCTCCGTGGTCGTCGACGTCGAGGGTGGCGTGCTCCGGCTGGACCCGGTGGTGCTCGGCGACACCACGGCCGTGGTCGAGGTCTTCGTGCCCGAGTCCGCGCTGACCGGCAACAGCCGGTGGCTGCTGCTGCTCGGGGTGGCCGCCGCCCTGGTGGGCGCGGCGGTGCTGGTGGTCGACCGGGTCGCCGCCCGCGCGGTCGACTCGGCCCGGGGCCTGGTCCGCGCGGCGCTCGCGATCGGCGACGGCGACCAGGGCGTACGCGTCGACCCGAGCGGCCCGCGGGAGCTGGCCGAGGCCGGGCACGCCTTCAACCGGATGGCGGACCGGCTGGACGCGGCCCGTACCGACGAGCGGGAACTGGTCGCCGACCTGTCGCACCGGCTGCGTACCCCGCTGACGGTGCTGCGGCTCGACGCCGAGGCGCTGGAGTCCGACGACACCAGCGTGGGCTCGTTCAGCGAGGCGGAGCTGGACCGCCGCCGGGGCATCCGGCGGATCCGGCAGGCGATCGTCACCCTCGAGGGCGAGATCGACGTGCTGATCAAGACCACCCGCAAGGCCGTCGCGCACGAGGCCGGGCCGGCGATGTGCGACGTCAGCGAGGTGGTACGCGACCGGATGGTGTTCTGGGCCGCCCTGGCCGGCGACCAGAACCGCCCGCACCGGGTCAGCGGCGCCCAGCTGCGCATCCCCGCGCCGGTGCCCCGGGCCGAGCTGGCCGCCGCGCTGGACGCGGTGATCGGCAACGTCTTCCGCTACACCCCGCAGGGCACCGCGTTCGAGGTGGCGGTCTCGCGCCGCGACGGGTACGTGGCCATCCGGATCGACGACGCCGGTCCGGGGATCGCCAACCCGGACCGGGCCCTGCGCCGGGGCGCCAGCGACCAGGGCTCGACGGGGCTGGGGCTCGACATCGCCAAGCGAGTGGCGTTGCAGGCGAACGGCTCGGTGAGCATCGACCGGGCCCGGCTGGGCGGGGCGAGCGTGGTCATGCTGCTCGCCGACCCGGAGGCGACGCCCCGGCAGGTCAGCCGCTTCGGCCTGGTCGGCCGGATGGCCCGGGAGCAGAAGACCGGCAGCCGCCGCTGGCCCCGTCAGCGGCCCACCGACGACTGACGCGGCGTGCGGGGCGGCGGCCCGCACGCCGATCCCGGGAAGACGGGCCGGTTGTGCGGCGGCGCAAGTCTTCCTTAGATCGGAGTTAACCGCGCTGCCGTGGCGGGCCGGCGCTGACAGGATCGAATCCGAACCCATCAGTTCCACCGGCCAATGCCTCGGGGCACCCCACCGGCCGGTGGAGCCGGGCGCGCGGCGGGAGACTCGGTCCCCCCACACCTCCTCCCGCCGCGCGCCGTCCCCTCTTCGCGCTCAGTCGGTGGCGGTGGCCAGGTAGGCGTCGATCTCGGCGGTGATCCGCCGCTTCGCCGCCGCATCCAGGAACGAGGCGGTCACCGCGTCGCGGGCCAGCGCGGCCAGCCCCTGCGGCCCCGCGTCGAGCAGCCGGGCCGCGACGGCGTACTCGTCGTTGAGGGTGGTGCCGAACATCGGCGGGTCGTCGGAGTTGATGCTGACCAGCAGGCCGGCGTCGACCAGCTGCCGCAGCGGGTGCTCCTCGATGGCGGCGACCGCCCGGGTGCGCACGTTGGAGGTCGGGCAGACCTCCATGCCGATCCGGTGCTCGGCGAGGTACGCCAGCAGCTCCGGATCCCGGGCGGCGGAGATGCCGTGCCCGATCCGCTCGGCGCCGAGCTCGCGCAGCGCGTCCCAGACGGTCCCGGGACCGGTGGTCTCGCCGGCGTGCGGCACCGAGCGCAGCCCGGCCGCCCGGGCCCGGTCGAAGTACGGCTTGAACTGCGGCCGGGGCACCCCGATCTCGGGGCCGCCGAGGCCGAAGCTGATCAGCCCGTCCGGGCGCTGCTCCAGACAGATGCGCAGCGTCTCCTCGGCAGCCGCCAGGCCGGCCTCGCCGGGGATGTCGAAGCACCAGCGCAGCTCGATGCCGAAGTCGGCCTCGGCCCGCTTGCGGGCGTCCTCGATCGCCTCGCAGAAGGCGGGCGCGGGGATCCCCCGGTGCACGTGCGAGTACGGCGTGACGGTCAGCTCGGCGTAGCGGACCTGCTGGCGGGCCAGCTCGCGGGCGACCTCGTGGGTGAGCAGCCAGACGTCGTCGGGGTCGCGGATGAGATCCACGACGCTCAGGTAGACCTCGATGAAGTGCGCGAAGTCGCGGAAGGCGAAGTAGTCGGCGAGCGCGGCCGGGTCGGCGGGCACGGGGCTGCGGCTCTCGTGGCGGGCCGCCAGCTCGGCGACGATCCGGGGTGAGGCGGAGCCGACGTGGTGCACGTGCAGCTCCACCTTGGGCAGTCCGGCGATGAAGGTTTGCAGGTCGGTCACAGGTTCTCCTCTGCGCGGGCGCCGGTGCGGGCGACGAAGAAGACGCGGCGGAACGGGAAGTGCACCTGAGCGTGCCGCACCGGGTACGCCTCGGCGAGGCGTACGCCCAGCTCGGCCCGGAAGTCGGACCAGCGGTCGGCGTCCAGGGCCGCCCGGACCGGCCGGAGCGCGGTGCCCTCCAGCCAGCTCAGCACGGGGTGGTCCGCGTCGGCGCGGGCCGGCAGCAGGTGCACGTAGGTAGTCTCCCAGGCGTCCACCGCGCAGCCGGCACCGGTCAGCAGCTCCGCGTAGCCGACGGCGGTGTCGTCGGCCGGGGGCCGGCGCAGCAGGGGTGCCACGTCGGCGCGCCACGCCGGCCGCCCGGCGAGCTCGCGCAGCGCCCGGTGCGAGGGCGCGTCGAAGTTGCCCGGCACCTGCACGGCCAGCCAGGCGCCGGCGGGCAGTTGCCGGGCCCAGCGAGTCAGCAGCTCCCGGTGCCCGGGCACCCACTGGAGCACCGCGTTGCTGACCACCACGTCCACGTCGGACGCGGGGCGCCAGTGCCGCACGTCGCCCACGGCGAAGCGGACCCCGGGGGCGGTGGCGGCGGCCCGGTCGACCATCTCGGGTGAGGAGTCGAGGCCGGCGACCCGGCTGTCCGGCCACCGCTGGGCGAGGGTGGCGGTCAGGTTGCCCGGGCCGCAACCGAGGTCGACCACCGCGCGGGGTCGCTGCGCGGGGACCCGGGCGAGCAGGTCGTGGAAGGCCCGGGAGCGCTCGTCGCCGTAGCGCAGGTACGTCGTCGGATCCCACATCACTACCTCCCAAACCGTACGTTCGTCTTGTTAACCGTACGGGCCGGCGCGCGGCACGACAAGGCGATCACTAGGCTCAGTCCCATGCAGCAGCGCACCTTCCCCCGGCTGGGGCGGCACGTCGGGGTGATCGGGCTGGGCGCCTGGCAGCTCGGCGCGGACTGGGGCACGGTCAGCGAGGCCGACGCCACCGCCGTACTGAGCGCCGCCGTCGAGTCGGGGGTCACCTTCCTCGACACGGCGGACGTCTACGGCGACGGTCGCAGCGAGCAGCTCATCGGGCGGTTCCTGCGCAGCCGGCCCGACGCCGCGCTGACCGTGGCCACCAAGATGGGCCGCCGGGTCGCGCAGACGCCCGAGGCGTACACCCTGGCGCACTTCCGCGAGTGGACCGACCGGTCCCGGCGCAACCTCGGCACCGACACCCTGGACCTGGTGCAGCTGCACTGCCCGCCCTCCGCCGTCGTCGCCGACGACGCCGTCTTCGACGCGCTGGACACCCTGGTCGCCGAGGAGCGGATCGCCGGCTACGGGGTGAGCGTGGAGACCTGCGAGCAGGCGCTCACCGCCATCGCCCGGCCGGGCGTCGCCAGCGTCCAGATCATCCTCAACGCGCTGCGGCACAAGCCCCTCGACCGGGTGCTCCCGGCCGCTGCCGCCGCCGGGGTCGGCATCGTCGCCCGGGTCCCGCTGGCCAGCGGGCTGCTCTCCGGCCGCTACGACGAGCACACCACCTTCGCCGCCGACGACCACCGCACCTACAACCGGCACGGCGAGGCGTTCGACGTCGGCGAGACCTTCTCCGGCGTGGACTTCACGCTGGGCCTGGCCGCCGTACGCCGGCTGGCGCCGCTGGTCGGCGACGGTCGCACCATGGCCCAGTTCGCGCTGCGCTGGGTCGTCGACCAGCCCGGGGTCACCGTGGTCATCCCCGGCGCCCGGGACGCCGCCCAGGCCCGGGGCAACGCCGCCGTGGCCGGTCAGGCGCCGTTGACGCGACGGGAACTGGCGGCGGTGGCGGAGGTCTACGACGAACTCGTCCGCCCCCGGGTGCACGACCGGTGGTGAGCCGGGCGACCGGGGCCCGGACCGACGGAGGGGGATCGCGATGAAGGGCTGGCTGCCGCTGACCCTCGGACTGCTCGCCGTTGTCGGCGGTGCGTTGTGGACGGTGCAGGGCCTCGGCTACGTCGAGGGCAGCGTGATGACCGACCGGCGGTTCTGGGCCGCCCTCGGGCCGCTCGTCGTCCTGGTCGGACTCGTCGTGCTCTGGTTCGGGCTGCGCGCCCGCAGGCGCCGCTGAGCGCCCCCGCAGCCGCCACACCGCTCCGGCGTCGCGGTACGCGGAAAGCCCCGCATCCCGGGCGGAATACGGGGCTTCGCTGTGATCCGGGCGCCGGATCACCACTGGCCGGCGGCTGCCGACCGGCACTGCTCAGATGGGGCGGACCTGCTCGGCCTGCGGACCCTTCTGACCCTGGGCGATCTCGAACTCCACCCGCTGGTTCTCCTCCAGCGTGCGGTAGCCGCTGGTCTGGATGGCCGAGAAGTGGACGAACACGTCAGCACCCCCGCCGTCGACGGTGATGAAGCCGAAGCCCTTGTCTGCGTTGAACCACTTCACGGTTCCCTGCGCCATGTGTATCTCCTTCTAAAACTGGCGGCCGAGCACGCCGTGCGGCCGATTGGCCGTTTTCGAGCAGCGGTGCCTGAGGCGGCCCCCACGAAGGAGACTTCACTCAACCCACGCCATCTCTCAACAGCGTGGAACAGCAAACCACGTAGCGAAAACTCTGCACAGAGTACCGGACGAAATTCTTCGACATGTGACCTGACGGATGGCGAAGATCCGCTGGGTGGGCCCTTGTCCCCGTGCGAAAAGACCCCCGCACCAGGGCGCCGGTGCGGGGATCCTTTTCGTCGTCGTCGGGTCAGTCCGGCCAGCTTCCGGTGAACCGGCGTACGCCCACCGCGCCGCCCCGGTCGACGGCGGCCCGGACGACCGAGAAGATCGCGCCCTGCAACGCCGCCGCCGCCAGGACCTCGCCCCAGCCGCGGTCCTCGTCGGTGGCGCTGGGTGCCTCGCCGTCGCCCGCCGTCATCTTCCACACCTGCCGGAAGATCGCGCCCGCGACCGCACCGGCGGCGATGCCCATCAGCACGCCGACCGGCTTGTACGCGGCCTTCCCGATACCCTTGCTCACCGCTGCCTCCCCCGAACGATCATCAACACGATCACTGCGGCCACCGCCCCGGCCGCGAGGGCGACGAACGGCGTCGGGTTACGCCGTACGACCTCGCCCGTCTCCTGCGCCTGGCCCCGCGCGAGCTGCGCCTTCTGCGTCGCCTGCCCGCGCACCCGGGCCACGGTCTGCGCGGCCTGGCCCCGCATCCGCTCCTTCGCCTGGTCGGCGGAGGACCTCAGGCGCGCCTTGACGTCGGCCTTGGCCGCCAACGCCTCCATCGTCTCGCCCAGCTCGACCCGGGTCCGCCGGATCTCCTCCCGCAGCGCCTCGGTGTCGCCGCTGCCCCGGCCGTTGCCCGTCGTCATGCCCGTCCCCTGTCCTTCACGGCGGCGGTGACCGTGTCCACGTCCGCCCGGACGCTACGGACCGCGGCCTGCGGCACCGGTGGGACCGCCTGGCTGACCTGCTTCTTGCCCACCAGGGCCAGGATGCCGGCCATCGCGAAGAGCACCACCGCGACGATCAGGGCCGCCGCCCAGGCCGGCAGCACCAGGTCGAGCAGCAGGATCGCGGTGGCGACCAGGGCGCCCAGGCCGTAGAGCGCCAGCGCCCCGCCACCGCCGAAGAGACCGATACCGATACCGGCGTGCTTGCCCTTCTCGGTCAGCTCCGCCCGGGCCAGGGCCAGTTCGTCGCGGACCAGGCGGGAGACCTGCTCCGTGGCCCGCTGCACCAGCTCGGCGGTGGACGGCTCGCTCCCGTTGCGGGATGTGCGGGCGTTCGCCACGTCAGCCATGCTGTCCTCCTTTCCTCATCACCGCGCTGTATGCCCGGAGTCGCCGCCCGTCAATCCTTCGCCGGTGCACCCGGACCGCCGGGCCCCCCGAGCCGCCGCACGGCGCGGAAGAAGGTGCAGAAGCGTCGCGCAGCAGGTCCCCACGAAACGCCCGGTCAAACCCCCCGAGCCACCGCACTCCACTCCGGGCGCCCCCAGCAGGCACAACCCACCCACACCACCAACGCCCCCACCCCCCACAGGTCACGACCCCACTCCCCCGCCCCGACCTCCGCTGCGCCGATCGTGCAGTTGTGGTGGGCTCCACGCGACCTACGCACCTTCTGCGGGGCGCCGCAACTGCATGATCGACACGGGGCCGGGCCCGGGGCGGCCGGCGCCCCCGGCACGGGTGGGTGGGTCAGCGGCGGGAGTCGGCGGGTTCGTCGGGGCCGACGAAGGCCTCGCTGCGGGCGTCGCCGTCGTCGCTGCCGCCGAAGACCCGCGCGTCGTCGGGTACGTCGGCGGCGTCGGTACGGCGACGCACCGGCCGGCGGGGGCGTACCCACTGCCACGGCAGGTTGCTCTCCACGTCCCCGATCTCGGTACGCATCCGGGGCATGGCGGTCGGCCGGTGGTCCCGGATCCAGGTGACCAGGTGCTCGCGCACCAGGCAGCGCAGGTCCCACAGGCTGCCGGCGTCGGCGGCGCTGACCAGGGCGCGCACCTTGACCGTCCCGCCGGTCGCGTCGGTCACCTGCAGTACGCAGACCCGGCCGTCCCACAGGTCGGTGCCCTCCGCGAGGCGGCGCAACTCCTCCCGCATGGCCTGCACCGGGATCGACCAGTCGACGTCGAACTCGGCGGTGCCCAGCACGGCCGCCTCGGTGCGGGTCCAGTTCTGGAACGGCTTGCTGGTGAAGTAGGAGGTGGGCAGGATCAGCCGCCGGTCGTCCCAGATCTGCACGACCACGTAGCTGAGCGTCAACTCCTCGACGCGGCCCCACTCCCCCTCGACCACCACCACGTCGCCGAGGCGGACCGCGTCGCTGAAGGCGAGCTGGAGACCGGCGAAGACGTTGCCCAGCAGGCTCTGCGCGGCCAGCGCGCCGACCACGCCGAACACACCGGCGCTGGTCAGCACGCCGGCGCCGATGCCGCGTACGGCCGGGAAGGTCATCAGCATCACGCCGATCGTCAGCACGACGATCACCGCGATCGTCAGCCGGCGCAGCATGACCACCTGCGTCCGCACCCGCCGCGCGTGCCGGTTGTCGGGCACGTCGACCCGGAAGCGGACCAGGGCGGTGTCCTCGGCCACGACGAGCAGCGAGGCCACCAGCCAGGCGACGCTGGCGATCACGCCGAGCACCAGCAGGTGCAGCAGCGCCTGGCGCCACTGCTCGCCGACCGCGTAGCCGGTGCTGAAGCGCACGGCGAACTGGACGGCGAGGACGGTGGCGGCGACCTGGATCGACCGGTGCGCGTGGTCGGTGAGCTCGGTCAACAGCAGCGAGCGCCGGCCCACCCGCCGGATGACCCGGTGCGCGACCTCGACCGCGAACAGGGCGATCGCCGCCGCGGCGAGCGCGGCGACGATCGTCCCGAGATAGCTCTGCACAGGTTGTTCCTCCTACTGGCGCCGGACACATGGCTTCGGGCAAAGCCCCAATGGTGCCCGGCGACGCCGGAATCGACCAGGATCAGACCTTGCGATACCGGGACTGGAGGAAGCAGAAGACACCGAAGGCGGCGATACCGAGCGCCACCAGGGTGAGCAAAATCTGGCCGTACGCCTGGTCGCGCAGCGTGCGCAGGGCCGCGTCCAGGCCGCGGGCCTTCTCGGGGTCGTAGTTGACGGCGGCCAGGATGATCAGCAGGCCGGAGATGCCGTACGCGACGCCCTTGGCGATGTAGCCGGCCATGCCCAGCCGGCGGGTGAGCTGCCGCGTCCTGGCGTTCATCTCGCCGGTCTTGAGGTGCTTCTCGAAGCGCTTGATCAGCCCGTAGATCACCAGGCCGACGCCGATCGCGGCGAGGCCGAGCCCGGCCAGGCCGACCAGCCAACGGCCACCGGAGGACTCCATGAGCTTGCCGGTCAGCGCCTCCTGCTTGTCGGCGCTGTTGGAGCCGGCGTCCCTGAAGACCTTGAAGGCCGTCCAGGCGAAGTAGAGGTAGACGACGGTGCGTCCCAGCGAGGCGAGCCGCTCCCAGACGCGCTCCTTGCCGCGCTCGGCGCGGTGCCCGACGGCCGCCTCCAGCGCCTGCCAGATCGCCATGGCGAGCAGGCCGACCGCGATGGTGACGACGAGGAACTTGCCCAGCGGCTGGGCGGCGAGGGTGCGCAGCGCGCCGGCCTGGTCGCCGTCGGCGGCGGGCTTGCCGAACGCGATCTGCAACGCCAGCCAGGCGAACAGGAGGTGCACGATGCCGTAGCCGATGAAACCGGCTCTGGCCAACAGTTCGAGCCACCTGCTGTTCGCGGTGCGGGAGGCGGTGGCTTCGGCGTTCCGGGTAAGCGACATGGCGCCACAATCACCGAATACGAAGATTTCCAAACGTCGGCCACCGCCGCCCCCGGCCAGGTCAGTTGCCCGGGCTCCTCGACACCCGGATCTTGACCTCCTGGTCGGTGACGCTGTCCAGCGTGACCGCGAAGCCGCCGGCCTCGGCGGCCTGCTGGCCCATGGTCAGCGACAGCTGCTCGCCGGCGACCTCGACGGTCACCTGGTCGTCCTGCGCGCCGATCAGCTTGGCCTCGACGCCGAGGATGGTGGCGCTGGCGTTCACGCCCCGGTCGAAGGTGACCGTGCAGGCGTCCAGGCCGCAGTCGGTGCTGGCGCCCTCGGAGCTGCAACCGGCGAGCACGGCGACGCCGAGCGCCAGGCCGGCCAGCAGGCCGGCGGCTCGGCGGGCGGGGGTGAGGGGGGAGGCAACACGTCGGTTCGTCACCCCGCCAAGGGTACGAGACGCCGGCCACCGCGGCAGCGCGTGATCATCCGCCCAGGTGGGCACCCGTGGCAGGGGTTAGGGTCCCGGGCATGCCGTTCGACATCGCCCGCACCCGGGCCGCCTACCCCGCCCTCGCCGAGGGCTTCGTCCACCTCGACGGGGCCGGGGGCACCCAGACCGCCGCCGGAGTCGTCGACGCGGTCACCACCGCCATGCGGGCGGCGGTGGGCAACCGCAGTGCCGCCTTCGCACCCGGCCGGCGGTCGCTGGAGATGGTGGCCGCCGCCCGCTCGGCGGTGGCCGACCTGCTCGGTGCCGAGCCCGGGGGCGTGGTGCTGGGGCCGAGCGCGACGGCGCTGACGTACACCCTGGCCCGGACCCTGGGCGCCGGATGGCGGCCCGGCGACGAGGTCGTCGTGTCGCGGCTGGACCACGACGCGAACGTACGCCCCTGGGTGCAGGCCGCCGAGGCGGCCGGTGCGACGGTGCGCTGGGCCGAGTTCGACCGCGACACCGCGGAGCTGCCGGCGGCCCGCTACGCGGAGCTGGTCGGCGAGCGCACCCGCCTGGTCGCGGTGACGGCGGGCAGCAACGCCACCGGCACCGTCCCGGACGTGGCGGCGATCGCCGCCACCGCGCACGCCGCCGGGGCGCTGGTCTGCGTCGACGGGGTGCACTCGGTGCCGCACGGCCCCACCGACCTTGCCGCCCTGGGCGCCGACTTCCTGGTCACCAGCGCCTACAAGTGGTCGGGGCCGCACCTGGCCGCGATGGTGGCCGCCCCGGCGACGTGGGAGCGGCTGCGCCCGGCGAAGCTGCTGCCCTCCTCCGACGCGGTGCCGGACCGCTTCGAGTACGGCACCCCGAGCTTCCCCCTGCTGGCCGGCGTGGCCGCCGCCGTGGACCACCTGGCGGGGCTGGACCCGACGGCCACCGGCAGCCGGCGCGAACGGCTGCTCGCCGGGCTGGGCGCCGCGCAGGCGTACGAGGAGGCGCTGCTTCGGCGGCTGCTCGCCGGGCTGGCCGCGCTGCCCGGCGTCACGGTGCTCGGCTCCCCCGTCCGGCGCTGCCCGACGGTGTCCTTCCGGCTGGCCGGGCTCTCGCCGCAGCGGACCCAGGAGGAACTGGGCGCGGCCGGGTTCTGCCTCTCCGCCGGCGACTACTACGCGTACGAGTACTTCCAGGCGATGGGGCTGCGCGACAGCGGCGGGGCGGTGCGGGCCAGCCTCTACCACTACAACACGGCCGACGAGGTGGACCGGTTGCTCGGCGAACTGGACCGCCTCGCCGCCGGCGGGGGCAGAATGGCCGCGTGAGCACCCTGGTCGAGGACAACCCCGCCAAGCACCGGTTCGAGATCCTGGTCGACGACGCGCTGGCCGGGTTCACCGCGTACCTGCCACGCGGCGAGGTGCTGGTCTTCACCCACACCGAGATCGACCCGAGGTTCCAGAACATGGGCGTCGGCGCGGCCCTGGTCCGGGGCACCCTCGACCAGCTGCGCGAGCGCGGCACCACCGTCGTGCCGCGCTGCCCGTTCATGGCGGCCTTCATCGACCGTCACCTCGAGTACGCCGACCTGGTCACCCCCGAGCCGTAGCCCGGGGGCACCGGTCGGGCCGGCCGTGCTGGTCGACGGCGCCTCTGCGGCCTCCGCTCGACGCCGTCGCCCCGGTCGGGTGCCGGGAGGCGGCTACGGGCGCCGGGTGCCGGCGGTGGTCAGCGGCCCGCGAGCAGGCCGGCGGCGGCGTGGGCGGCGGCCCGGGTGGCGCCGTGGGTGGCGACGTGCACCGCCCCGGTGACCAGCTCGGGAACGCCCAGCTCGACCACGACCGCGTCCGGGCGGGCCGCCAGCGCGCGGTCCACCGAGGCTCGCATCCAGTCGTGCCGGTGCAGGTCGCGGACCACCAGCACCACGCACCGGCCGGCCGCCCCGGTGGTCGGGTCGGCGGGCACGTCGGCCTCGGCGTAGCGGGCGGTGGTGGTGCCGGCGATCAGGTCGGCCAGCGGGGCGGCGACTCCCCACGGGGTCTCCGGACCGATCGCGATGTTGCGGGGCGGCTCGAACTCGACCACGTGCGCGGGGCCGGCCAGCGGCAGGGCGCCGACGCCGGCGGGCGCGGTGGTGACCCGCAGCGCCCGGCGGGCGGCGGCCAGCCCGACGGCCGAACCGGCGGCGGTGGGGCGGCGTCGGTTCGGCCGCTCGGCCCGGGCCGCGACGGTCCAGGCGGCGAGCTGCCCCACCCGCTTGGCCGCCTCGGTGAGCCGTTCCTCCGGCAGCTCGCCGGAGACGACCGCCGCGACGATGGCGTCGCGCAGCAGCCGGGCCGACTCCTCGTCGGCGCGTTCCCCGCCCACGCAGATCGCGTCGGCGCCGGCCGCGAGGGCGCGGACCGCCGCGCCCGCGAAGCCGTACCGGTCGGCGACCGCCCGCATCTCCACCGCGTCGGTGACGACGACGCCGGAGAAGCCCAGCTCGTCGCGGAGCAGCCCGCCGAGGATCCGGCCGCTGAGGGTGGCCGGCAGCTCCGGGTCCAGCGCTGGCACCAGCAGGTGGCCGGTCATCACGGCCTGCACCCCGGCCGCCACGGCGGCCCGGAACGGGGCCAGCTCCACGGCCTCGAGCCGGGCCCGGTCGGCGGTGATGCGGGGCAGGTCGTGGTGCGAGTCGACCTTGGTGTCGCCGTGCCCGGGGAAGTGCTTGGCGCAGGCGGCGACCCCGCCCGCCTGGAGGCCGCGTACCCAGGCGGCGGTGTGCCGGGCGACCAGCGCGGGCTCGGCGCCGAAGGCGCGTACGCCGATCACCGGGTTGGCGGGGTTGGAGTTGACGTCGGCGTCGGGGGCGTAGTTGAGGGTGACGCCCAGCGCGGCGAGATCGGCGCCCAGGTCGTGGGCGACCTCCTCGGTCAGGGCCGGGTCGTCCACCGCGCCGAGGGCGAAGTTGCCGGGCCGGGAGCTGCCCCGGGCGGACTCGATGCGGGTCACGTCGCCGGCCTCCTCGTCGATGGCGACGATGACGTCGGGGCGTTCGGCCCGCAGGGTGGCGGTGAGCGCGGCCACCTGCTCCGGCTGGACCACGTTGCGGGCGAAGAGCACCACGGAGCCCAGGCCCTCGCCGAGCCAGCGGCAGATCCACGGCGGCGGTGTGGTGCCGACGAACCCCGGTTGCAGGACGGCCGCGGCCAGGGCCGCCAGGCTCTCGTCGCGCCCGCTCACGCCGGCCCGCCCGCGTGGTGGCTGTTGTGTCGCTCGCTCATGCGGTCGTCGTACCCCCGTCTTCTCCGCGCCCGGCGGCCCGCCACCCGCGGCGGTGCTGACATGGTCACACCGCGCGAAGAAATAGTCAATAAACCTTACAGTTGCCGTCCGGCGCGGAGCTGGGGACAGTTCGGGGATGGATCCCCTGCTGCTGGCCGACGCGACGAGCCCGGCCGACATCCCCGGCGTACGCCTGCTCGGCCTGGTCGTCGGCGGCCTGCTGCTGCTCGCCGCGATCCGCGCGATGTTCCGGCGCTGAGGCGCCACCCGGCGCCGGCGCCCGCGGTTCGACGGCGGCCGTCGGGGTACCGCCTGCCTCGTTGGACCGGTAGGAAACCGCGAGGGGGAACGATGAGGATCGGCTACTTTCTGTCCACCGAGGAGTACACGCCCGCCGAGCTGCTCGAACAGGCGCGCGGAGCGGAGCGGGCCGGCTTCGAGGCGCTCTGGATCTCCGACCACTACCACCCGTGGACGGACGCGCAGGGCCAGAGCCCCTTCGTCTGGTCGGTCATCGGCGCGCTCAGCCAGGTCTGCCAGCTCCCGGTCACCACCGCCGTCACCTGCCCGACCGTGCGCATCCACCCGGCCGTCGTGGCGCAGGCGGCGGCCACCAGCGTCGTCATGCACTCCGGCCGGTTCGTGCTCGGGGTGGGCAGCGGCGAGGCGCTCAACGAGCACATCCTCGGCGACGCCTGGCCGCAGACCGACGTGCGGCTGGAGATGCTGGAGGAGGCCGTCGAGGTGATGCGCGAGCTGTGGCGGGGCGGCTTCGTCAACCACCACGGCAAGCACTACACCGTCGAGCACGCCCGGATCTACACGCTGCCCGAGACTCCCCCGTCGGTGTACGTCTCGGGCTTCGGCCCCAAGGCCGTCGACCTGGCCGCACGCATCGGCGACGGCTTCGTCAACACCTCGCCCGACGCCGGACTCGTCCGGCGGTTCCGGGAGAACGGCGGCGGCGACAAACCGTGCCAGGCCGGCTTCAAGGCGGCGTACGCGCCGACCGAGGAGGAGGGCGTGCGGATCGCGTACGAGCGCTGGCCCAACGCCGGGGTGCCGGGCGAGCTGTCCCAGGTGCTGCCCTCGCCGCGGCACTTCGAGCAGGCCGCCGAGCTGGTTCGGCCGGAGATGATGAAGGACGCGTTCGTCTGCGGGCGGGACACCGACGCGCACCTGGCGAAGATCGACCAGTACGCCAAGGCCGGCTTCGACGAGGTCTACGTGGCCAACACCGGCCCGGACTGGCAGGGCCTGCTCGACCTCTACCAGCGCGAGGTCTTCCCCCGCGTACGCTGACCGCGCCGGCCCCTCCGGCGGGGCTGCCCGGGCTCGGCGCGAGCCCGACGCCCGGCACGGCCGCGCGCACCCGGCGATGGCAGGAAGTGGCGTGCGCCGTCGGCTAGCCGACCCTGCCGGTGCCCGGGCTGGTTTCCAGCGCGGCGACCCCCGCGTCACGGACGTGAGCGGTCAGCGTCTGCGACCTCGCGAGAACGATCGGCCCCACCACCAGGAGCACGAGCCACAGTGGCACCAGGCGGGGGGGGTGATCGCCCGCCAGATGGGCCACACCGGCTCGACGAGCATGTCCGCGGCCAGGTCCCTCCAGGTCAGGGCGACGCCCGGGAGCAGTGCGACCATCACCAGCGTGCCGATGAGTCGGGGCACGGGCGCAGGTCGCCGCGCCACCAGCCAGAACAGGGCCGCACCGGTGGCGGCGCCGAAAAGGACGCCAGCGAGGGTGGTGGCGAGGAATCCGTCCGGAGCAGCTGGCGCGACGCTCAGCACCGACCCGTTCGCCTGGCGCGAGCCCGCCACCGGCGACGACGAGCAGCGCGTCGAGGATCTGCCCGACCCCGGCGCCCTCCCCCGCCCTGACGACCGACAAGGAGGAGCCGTGGCCAGTGAGCCGGAGCCGGGCATCGCGCCCGAGGACCAGTCGCCCCGCCATGCCGGCGATCCCGTCATGTTGACGGTCGACGGGCACGACTTCCGGGTTCGGGTACGCACCGGGGAGCCCGGCACGTACGACTTCGACTGGCTCAGCGGGCCGCACGAGTACGGCTTCGGCCTCTCCGGCGCTGCCGGTGCCCCGATGAGCCGGGCCGCGATGGAGGAGGCCATCCGCGGTTTTCTCGCCGAGATCGATCCCGCTACCGGCTACCTGGCGGAGTGACGGCAACCGACGGCAGCACGAGTGGGTCCCTCCCACCGGCTCTCCGCGCGTCGGGTCGCCGACGTCACCCGGGCCGCCGGTTTCGCCGCTGAACACGTCGGGTACCTCCGGCCCTCGATGAAACTGTCCACGCACTCGACGACACTGCGCCGCGCGGCGAAGAGCCTCTTCGGCTGGACCGCACTGCGGCCCCACCAGCTGGCCGCCATGCGGGCGGTGATGAAGCGCCGTGACGCCCTGGTGGTGCTGCCCACCGGTGCCGGCAAGTCGGCGATCTACCAGATCCCGGCCAGCCTGATCCCCGGCCCGACCGTGGTGATCTCCCCGCTGCTCGCCCTCCAGCAGGACCAGATCGCGGCGCTCAACGAGCGGCAGCGGCCGGAACTGCGCGCCGTGCGGATCAGCTCGAACGAGTCGGCCGCCCAGCAGGCGGAGGCGATCGCCGAGATCCGCGACGGGCGGGCCGAGTTCCTCTTCATCACCCCGGAGCAGCTCGCCAACCCCGACCGGATGGCCGAGGTCAGGTCGCTGAAGCCGGCGCTGGTGGCGATCGACGAGGCGCACTGCATCTCGGCCTGGGGGCACGACTTCCGCCCCGACTACCTGGCGCTGGGCCACCTCATCGACGGCATCGGCCGGCCGCCGGTGGTGGCGCTGACGGCCACGGCCTCCCCGCCCGTACGCGACGACATCATCGCCCGGCTGCGGCTGACCGAGCCCGAGGTGGTCGTCTCCGGGCTGGACCGGCCGAACCTGTTCCTCGAGGTGGCGCACTGCCCGACGGAGGACTACCGGTGGCGGCGGCTGACCGCCCTGCTGCGCGACGACACCCGCCCCGGCATCATCTACGTGCCCACCCGGCGCTCCGCCGAGGAGCTGGCGGCCCGGCTCACCGACGCCGGCTTCCCGGCCCAGTACTACCACGGCGGGATGGCGGCCGGGGCCCGCGCCGAGCTGCACGAGGCGTTCCTCGCCGACCAGGTACCGATCATGGTGGCCACCTCGGCGTTCGGCATGGGCATCGACAAGCCGAACATCGCCTGGGTGGCGCACATGGCGCTGCCGGACTCGCCCGACAGCTACTTCCAGGAGATCGGGCGGGCCGGCCGCGACGGCGCCCCGGCCCGGGTGCTGCTGCTGTGGCAGGCCGAGGACGTCGGGTTGCAACGCTTCTTCAGCGGCGGCCTGCCGGACCCCGACGAGCTGCGCGACCTGTCCGCGCTGCTGCGCAAGAAGGCGCGCAACAAGAAGGAACTGCGCGAGGTCACCGGCCTGGGCCCGCGCAAGCTCGGCCAGTACCTGGCCCTGCTGGAGCAGGTGGGCGCGGCCGAGCCGAGGGCGAAGCAGCGCATCGGCGCCCCCCGCTACTCCCCCGCGCCCGTGGACGCCGCCGCCGCGGCCCTGGCGGAGGCCGAGCGGCAGCAGACCGTGACCCGCTCGCGTACGGACATGATGCGGGCCTTCGCCGAGACCACCGCCTGTCGGGGGCAGACGCTGCTGGCGTACTTCGGCGAGCAGATGACCGAGGTCTGTGGGCACTGCGACAACTGCCACGCCGGCACCAGCACCCCCGACGACGGCTCGGTGGGGCCCTTCCCCGTGCACAGCCAGGTCCGGCACCCGGAGTGGGGGCACGGCCTGGTGCTGAGCTACGAGGAGGACCGGATGACGGTTCTCTTCGACGAGGTGGGGTACAAGACGCTGTCCGTCAGCGTGGTGTCCGAACAGGGCCTGCTGACCCTCGACTAGCCTGAGCCGGGCTCCCCCTGTCGGGGCCGCGGACGACGAGCGACATCAGTACGGAAGGGGCGTTGCCGTGATCGAGCAGCCGGCGTACACCGGGTTCGGTTTCTCCGACGAGGAGTGGGGGCTGCTGGTCGGCCTGCCGCAGTCGGTGCTGACCGCGGCGAGCGCCGCCGAGTCCGACGGCACCCGCCGCACCATGGCCGAGAACGCGGCCGGGCTGGAGACCATCGCCGCCGGCCGGGAGTCGGCCAGCCCGCTGGTCGCGGCCGTGGCCGGCGAGATCGTCTCGCGGGTCGGCGACCCGGAGGCGGGCGAGGAACTGCCGGTCATCGCGCCGTCCGACCCGCGCGCCTACCTGGAGGACGTGCTGGGCCGGGCCAGGGAGGCGGCGGTGCTGCTGGCCGCCCGGACCGACGAGGGCGAGGCCGGCGCGTACAAGCACTGGCTCGTGGACATCGCCGAGCAGGTGGTGGGCGCGGCGTCCAGCGGCGGCATCCTGGGCCTCGGCGGGGACGTGGTGAGCGACTCGGAGCGGCGTTTCCGCGACCGGCTCTCCCAGGTGCTCAACGACTGACGCGTAGACGACGGCGGCACCGGACGAGGTCCGGTGCCGCCGTCGCGTACCCGGGGTGGCACGCGGTCAGGCCACGCGGCGGCGGAACAGCACGGCGGTCAGCGGCACCGAGACGGCCAGGACGCCGAGGCACCAGGCCACCGCCAGGGTCGGGGCCGTGCCCGTCGGGGTGCCCAGCAGCAGGGCGCGCAGCGTCTCGATGACGGGTGTGACGGGCTGGTGGTCGGCGAAGCCGCGGATCCAGCTCGGCATCGTCTCCACCGGCACGAAGGCGCTGCTCGGGTAGGGCAGGAACATCGCCAGGAAGGTGAAGCCGCTGGCGGCCTCCGGGGTGCGGACCAGCAGGCCGAACGCGGCCGACAGCCAGGACATGGCGAGCAGGAAGAGCAGCAGCACCCCGAACGCGGCCAGCCAGCGCAGCGGGTCCACGGCAGGGCGGAAGCCGATGGCGACGGCGAGGGCCAGCACCAGCACGGTGGAGACGGCGTTGCGGGCGATGCTGGCGACGACGTGCCCGCCGAGGATCGCGGTGGCGCTGACGTCCATCGTGCGGAACCGCTCGATGACCCCGTTGGTCAGGTCGGTGGTCACGCTGACGGCGGTGCTCGCCGCGCCGAAGCTCGCGCAGAGCAGCAGGACGCCGGGCACCACGTAGGTGACGTAGCGGGTGCCGGTGTCGATCGCGCCGCCGAACAGGTAGACGAAGAGCAGCATCAGCAGCACCGGCAGCAGCAGCGACGTGAGCAGCGCGTCGACGTTGCGGCGGGACAGCCGCAGGCAGCGCGCCACCATGACGACGGCTTCGCCGGCGCGGGTCGGACGCAGGGTCAGCTCAGACACGGGCCACCTCCGGGTGGGCGGTCACCGGGTCGCCGGTGAGGGTGAGGAAGACGTCGTCCAGGGTCGCCTCGCGGACGACGAAGCGGGCGAGGCCCCGCCGGTCGGGGTCGGCATGGTCGAGCAGGTGGCGGATCTCCGCCGCGTCGCCGCCGGTGGCCACCGCCAGCTCCAGGCGGGCCGGGTCGCGGTGCGTGACCCGGTCGCCGAGCCGCTGCCCGGCGGCGGCGAAGCTCTGCGCGTCGCGCAGCGTCAGCTCCAGCCGGTGGGCGCCGAAGCGGCGCTTGAGGTCGGCCGCGCTCCCCTCGGCGGCGAGCCGGCCGTCGTGCAGCACGGCGATCCGGTCGGCGAGCCGGTCGGCCTCCTCCAGGTACTGCGTGGTGAGCAGCACCGTGACCCCGGCCCCGGCCAGCTCGGCGACGACCTCCCACAGGCCCTGCCGGCTGCGCGGGTCGAGGCCGGTCGTCGGCTCGTCGAGGAAGATCACGGACGGCGTGCCGACCAGACTGGCCGCGAGGTCGAGACGGCGGCGCATCCCGCCGGAGTAGGTCGCCACCCGCCGGCCGCCGGCGACGACCAGGTCGAAGCGCTCCAGCAGGTCGCTGGCCCGCCGCCGGGCGGCGGCCGGGGCCAGCCCGGCCAGCCGGGCCATCATGCGCAGGTTCTCCGCGCCCGTCTGCTGGTCGTCGAGCGCCGCGTGCTGCCCGGCGAGGCTGATCGCCCGCCGCACCCGGCGCCGGTCGCGGACCACGTCGTGGCCGTCCACCCGGGCCGCGCCCCCGTCGGGCGCGGTCAGCGTGGCCAGGATCCGTACGGTCGTGGTCTTGCCCGCCCCGTTGGGGCCGAGCAGGGCGTGCACGCTGCCCCGGGCCACCTGCATGGTCAGCCCGTCGAGCACCGCCACCCCGCCGTAGCGCTTGCACAGGTCGACGGTCTGCACCGCTGCTGTCTCCATCACCCCTCACCCTCCGCCTTCTGCGTATGACGTACGCTGTTCTGCGTAGACCATACGCAGAAGTTAGGATGGCGGTCAAACACGCACCGGGAGGTGGGATGAGCGACGCCGACGTCGAGCTGCCGGAGAGCATCGAGCTCGCCTGGGGCCTGCGGGAACGCCCCGGCAAGGGCCCCCGGCGCAGCCTCACCATGGAGCAGGTGGTGGCCGCCGGCATCCGGGTGGCCGAGGCCGACGGGCTGGCGGCGGTGTCGATGAACCGGGTGGCCGGCGAACTGGGCGTGGGGACCATGTCGCTCTACCGCTACGTCTCCGCCAAGACCGACCTGCTGGAACTCATGGCCGACGCCGGCTACGGGGACCCACCCGCGCCACGCGGCCCGGACGAGGGCTGGCGGCCGGCCCTCGCCCGCTGGGCGCACGCCAACGTCGCGGCGATCCACCGCCACCCGTGGATCCGGCAGATCCCCATCGGCGGCCCGCCGATGGGCCCCAACGGGGTCCGCTGGATGGAGCAGGGGCTAGCCGCCCTGCGCGGCACCGGTCTGCGCGGCGTCGAGCGACTCTCGACGATCCTGCTGGTCAGCGGGTACGCCCGGTACTGGGCCACGCTCACCGCCGACCTCACCGAGGCCGCGGCACGGGAGCAACTCAGCCCGGACGAGGTCGGCGCGCGGTACTGGCAGCAGCTCGAACGACTGACCCGCAACGGCCCGTACCCGGCGGTCCGGGAGTTGCTGGCGGACGCCGAGGACGAGCTGGACGAGGAACTCGATGCGGAGTGGCGGTTCGGCCTCGACCGGATCCTCGACGGCGTCGAGGCGCTGATCAGCAGCCGCACGGCCACGCGCTGAGCCGCCGGCGCGCCCGGCCGCGTCGACGGGCGGGCCGGGGAACGCCCTGGGCACCCGGACGACCACGATGGACAATGGCCACTCGAACTGCGCGAGGACGGGGAGCGGATGCTGCTGCGCAACACCGTCGACACGACTGCGGTGCCGCCGGCCGAACGCTTCGAGATGTGGCTCGACCTGGTGGCGCGTACGGCGTCGCCGCTGCGCATCCGCACCGAGCACGCGCACGACTTCGCCGCCCGGGCCGAGATCGTCGAACTCGACCCCATCCGGGTGGTCAACTACCGGTATCCGTCCCTGGATGCCGTCGGGAGCTCCCGGCTGGTGCGCGAGTCGGCCCCGGAGATCTACACGCTGGCGCTCACCGTCGACGGCGACGGCGCGGCCAGCCAGGCCGGTAAGAGCAGCGTGCTCGGGCCGCGCGAGTTCATCTTCTACGACGGGTCACGGCCGCACGGGGTGCGGCACGTCGGCGACGACGGCGGCCGCCAGCCGGCCCGCTCGGTCGTGGCGATCATCCCGCACGCCGCGCTGCCGCTGTCGCCGGACCGGCTGGCGCCGCTGCTCGGCGGCCGGATGTCGGGCACCGAGGGGATCGGCGCGCTGCTGGCCCAGTTCCTCCTCCAGATCGCCCGCCACCCCGAGCAGTACCACGCCGCCGACGCCCCCCGCCTCGGCACCGTCGGGCTCGACCTGGTGTCCACCATGCTGGGTCGGCACCTGGTGGCCGAGGACGCGGTGCCGACGGAGGCCCGCCGGCGCGCCGTCGTCACCCAGATGCGGGCGTACATCCAGCGGCACCTCGGCGACGCGACGCTGAGCCCACAGGTGGTGGCGGACGCGCACCACGTCTCGCTGCGTACCCTGCACCGGCTCTTCGAGGCCGAGGAGTCGACTGTCGCGTCGTACATCCGGGAGCTACGGCTGGCGCGGTGCCGGCACGACCTCGCCGACCCGGGCCTGCGCGGCCAGCCGGTCCAGGCGATCGGGGCCCGCTGGGGCTTTCCCGACAAGGCGCACTTCAGCCGGGCCTTCCGCAAGGCGCACGGCGTCGGGCCGCAGGCGTGGCGGGCCGGCCAGGCGCAGGACGCGGCACGGGAAGTCAACCCGGCGGCGTCCACGGTCAACCCGGTCGCGGCAGACTGACGCCGAGGTGGCCGATCCCCGCCCGCCACGGCACCGGCGGAGCGGGATCGCCAACGGGGGCCGCGGCGAGCCGCCCGCCGCCACGGGGGAGGCGGGCGGCCGCCCGGTGACCACCGGGGACGGTCCCCGCACCGGCGGCCGGCTCAGGCGTCCTGGAGCAACTCGAGCACGATCCGCTCGGCCTTCTCGCGGGGCGTGGCGGGTTCGACCGGGGCGACCACGCCGTCGTGGAAGAGGTCGACCACGCGCGGGTCGACGTAGGACGTGCGCGCCACCGTGGGGGTGTTGCCGAGCAGCTCCGCGACGTCGCGCATCACCGCCGCCACCGCCCGCCTGCCGGCGGTGGCCGAGCGCGGCGGGCCCACCGTCGCCAGCTCGGTCGCCGCCAGCACCGTGGCGTGCCAGGTCCGGAAGTCCTTCGCCGTCATCTCGCCGCCGCTGGCGTCGCGCAGGTACTCGTTGACCTCGTCGCTGCGCACGTCGCGCCAGTCCCCGCCGTCGCGGTAGCCGAACAGCCGGTCGGCCGAGCGCCGCCGGCGGCGCAGGTTGATCAGCACCCGGCACAGCTCCGGGTCCTCGATGCGGCGCACCTGCTCGACGCCGCCCTTCGCGGGAAACTCGAAGACCACGCAGCCGCCCCGGGAACGGGCGTGCTCGGGGCGCAGGGTCGACACCCCGAACGTCGGGTCGTCGCCGGCCGCGTACTGGTCGCTGCCGACGCGGAACATGCCCATGTCGAGCAGCCGGGTCACCGTCGCCAGCACCCGGTCGCGGTACAGGCCCCGGCCGGACAGGTCACGCTCGACCCGCTCGCGCAGCACCGGCAGCCGGCGGGCCACCTCCAGCACGTGGTCGAACTTCGCCTCGTCGCGCTTCTCGCGCCACTTCGGGTGGTAGAGGTACTGCTTGCGCCCCGCCGCGTCGATGCCGGTGGCCTGGATGTGCCCGTTCGGGTACGGACAGATCCACACGTCCCGCCAGGCGGGCGGGATCACCAGCTCACGCAGCCGGCCCAGCTGGCCGGGGTCACGTACCGGCTGCCCGGACGGGTCGAGGAAGAGCCAGCCCCGGCCGCGCCGGCGTCGCCCGTACCCCGGCCTGCCCGGATCACTACGCCGCAACCGCACCGGACACCCGCACCGCCCGTTCCACCTCGTCCACGGCGGCCACCACCTCGTCGACCCCGATGGCCGCCAACGTCGGATGGCTTCCTACCCCGTCCCACCTGGGCCAACCCTGTCCACCCGCCCACAGCGCCCGGTGCCGGGCCCGGCCCGGCGGCGGCCCCCACCGCGCCGGGGAGACCGGTCCGAAGAGCACCACCGACGGGGTGCGGTAGCCGGTCGCCAGGTGCGCCACGCCCGTGTCCCCGCTGACCACCACCCGGGCGTACGCCACCAGCGCCGCGAGCCGGCCCAGATCCGTCCGGCCGGCCAGCACCGCGTCGGCGGGCAGCCCCGCCCCCGCCGCGATCCGCTGCGCCGTCGCCCGCTCGTCGGGGCTGCCGGTGAGCATCACCCGGTGCCCCCGGGCGGCCAGCTCCCGGGCCAGCGCGGCGAACCGCCCGGGCGGCCAGCGCTTGGCGGGGACCTTGGAGCCCGGGTGCAGCACGGTCACGCCGGTCGGGACGTCGCCGGGGGCCGGGCGCAACAGGTCCAGGTCGGCGCGGTCGGCGGGGATGCCGTACCAGTCGAGCAGCCGGCACCAGCGGTCGACCTCGTGTTCGTCGGCGCGCCAGTCGGGGCCGTCGCGGTGACCGGCCTCCGGGCTGGCGTAGGCGAGCAGCCGGCCCGGGTGGGTGCCCACGAGCATCCGGTGCGACTCGGGGCCCCGCCCGTGCAGGTTGACGGCGACGCGCGGGTTCCGCAGGGCCGCACCGGGGCGGCCCAGCCCGTCCGTGGGCACCAGCCGGTCGACGCCGCCGACCAGCTCCACCAGCGGCGCCAGCCAGCCGGGCGCGGCGAGCACGAGCTGCCGGTCGGGGTGGGCGGCGCGCAGGGCGCGCAGGGCCGGGGCGGCGGTGGCGAGGTCGCCGACGCCGAGGGCGCGCAGGACGAGGATCACGGGTACGAGGTCTCCTGGTCGGCGCAGACGACCATCTCGCGTACGGCGCAGCCGGCGGGTTGGGACAGCGCGAACATGACGGCGGCGGCGGTGTCGGCGGGGTCGTTCAGCACGGCGTCGGGACCGGGCTTGTACGCGGCGTCGCGCTCGTCGAAGAAGGCCGTGCGCATGCCGCCGGGGATGAGCAGCGTGACGCCGACCCTGCCGGCCAGTTCGGCGGCGAGGGCCCTGGTGAAGCCGACGACCCCGAACTTGGCCGCGCAGTACGCGGTCGCGTCGGCGACGGCCTTGACCCCCAGCGTGGAGGCGACGGTGACCACGCTGCCCCGGGAGGTCTCCAGGAACGGCAGGGCGGCCCGCACCACGGCCGCCGTGGCGAGCAGGTCCACGGCCACGATCCGGTCCCAGGTCTCGCCCGGCACGTCCGCCAGCTTCCCCGGCACGTCCATTCCCGCCGCGGTGACCACCGCGTCCAGCCCGCCCGACCGCTCGGCGAGTTGCCGGGTGGCGGCCTCGGCGGCGCGGGTGTCGGCCAGGTCGCACTCCACCCACGGCACCCCGTCGGCGGGTGCCTGGCGGTCCAGCACCAGCGGCCGACCGCCGGCACGGGCCACGGCCGCGACCACGGCGGCGCCCAGCCCGCTCGATCCTCCGGTGACCAGCACGGTGCGCCCCGCGCCGGGCGAACCGGCGCTCATCGGGTGCCCTCCGCCGCGCCCGGTCCCCCGAGGGCCGGTCGGCCGGCCCGCACCCGTGTCGGACCGTCGGCCGGCGTCCCGCCGGGGGCGGGGCCGGGCGGCGGCACGCAGGCAGGCGGCACGGTGTCGGTGAGCGGCGTCCCGGCGGTGCCCGTCGACCGGGCGGCGGCGATCAGCCCGGTGGTGGAGCGGCCGTCCAGGTACGGCACCACCACGGCGTTGCCGCCCCACCGGCGCAGCACCTCCGCCTCGGGCAGGGCCGGCTCGCCGCCGTCGCCGGCGTAGTCGCCGCCCTTGACCCAGACGTCCGGACGCAGCCAGGACAGCGCCGCGTGCGGGGTGGACTCGTCGAAGATCATGACCGCGTCGACGCAGCTCAGCGCCGCGAGCAGCCGGGCCCGGTCGCCCTGCGGGATCACCGGCCGGTCCGGGCCCTTCAGCCCCGCCACGCTCGCGTCGGAGTTCAGGCAGACCACCAGGCAGTCGCCGAGCTGCCGGGCCGCCTGCAACGTCGCCACGTGCCCGGCGTGCAGCAGGTCGAAGCAGCCGCCGGTGGCCACCACCGTGCCGCCGGACGCGCGTACCGCCGACACCACGCCGGCCGCCGCGGCCACGCCGACACGCTCGCCGCCGGGGCTGGAGACCGCCGGCGGCAGCGGGCGCACCGACTGTGGCAGCGCCGTCGCCACTCCCCCGCCGGCAACGTACGCCGACGCCTCGGCCACCGCCTCCTGCACCGCCTCGGAGACCAGCGCCCCCCGCGCCAGGGCGAGGCTGGCGGTGGCCGCGAACCGGTCACCGGCGCCGCACGTGTCCCCCTCGGCGGTGGCCGGGGCGGGCACCACCATCGGCGTCGCGCCGGCGTGGCAGAGCAGCGCGCCGTCCCCACCGAGGGTCACCGCGACCGCGCCGGCACGCCAACGCTGGCGCAGTCCCTGCGCGCCCCGCGACGCCGTCGCCAGCCGGGTCGCGCCGGGCGCGACCGTGACCAGCTCCCGCACCTCGGACTCGTTGGGCGTGACGAGGTGCACCCCCGGGACGGCCGCCGGCCCCCGCGGGTGCGGGTCCCAGACCACCGGCGCCCGGGTCGCGGCCAGCGCCGCCCGCAACGCGGGCTGCCGCGCGACACCCCGCCCGTAGTCGCTGACCAGCACGGCGGAGGCCCGCGCGAGCACCCGCAGCACCGCCTCCGACGGCTCGCCCGGCGTGCCGGCCGCCCCGCCCCGGTCATGGCGCAGCAGCACCCGGCCCCGGGCGCGCAGCCGGACCTTCTCCGGCGTGCCGCCGCGCAGCCCCAGGGGATAGACCTGCACGCCGGAGTCGGCCAGCAACGAGCTGAGCCGGGCGCCGCCCGCGTCGTCGGCCAGCGCGGTCACCAGCACCACGTCGACGCCCCGCGCGGCGGCGGCGAAGACCGCGGCCAGCCCGGCGCCGCCGGGCCGGTCGACGTGGGCGGTCTCGTCCAGCACCGGCACCGGCGAGTCCGGGCAGAGCCGGTTCACCACCCCCTCGACGTCCCGGTCCAGCAGGGTGTCACCGACCACCACGACGGGTCCCCTCACGCTTCCCCCCTCATCACGGTCTGGGCCTGCCGACCTGCACCGCCGTCGAGCACCACCTCGACCCCGGTCCGTACGGGCGCCCCGGGCGCGGCCGACGCCACCGGCAGCGCCCGCTCCACGTACTCGCAGAGGAGGTGGCTGGTCACGAGATGGAGTTCCTGCACGACCTGGCTGTCGGCGGAGCCGACGGCGAGCACGTCGTGGCACAGCTCCGCCAGCGGGTTGGGGGCGGGGCCGGTCAGGGCCCAGCAGGTCAGCCCGATGTCGCGCCCGGCGCGGGCCGCGGCGAGCAGGTTGGCGCTGCTGCCGCTGGTCGACAGCAGCAGCAGGATGTCGCCGTCGCGGCCGTGGGCGCGTACCTGACGGGCGAAGACCTCGTCGTAGCCGTAGTCGTTGCCGATGGCGGTCATCGCGGAGGTCTCGGCGTGCAGGGCGATGGCGGACAGGGGCTGGCGGTCCTCACGCAGCTTCCCGACCAGCTCGGCGGTGAGGTGCTGGGCCTCGGCGGCGCTGCCCCCGTTGCCGGCCACCAGCAGCCGGCCGCCGTCGACCAGCCGGCGGGCGAGCACCGCCCCCCACTTCGACAGCAGCGGCTCGTGCCGCCGGAAGGGCACCAGCGCCGCCGCCAGGTTCGTCAGGTGCGCGTCCAGCGGGGTGCCCGCCGTCATCAGGCCACCACCCGGGTCGGCCGGCGCAGGGCCGCCACGTCGCCGTAGACCTCCACCAGCCGCTCCGCGGTGGCCGCCCAGGAGTACCGCCGCCGGGCCCGTTCCCGCGCCGCCGCCGCGTACGCGAAGCGGCGGATCCGGTCGTCGAGCAGCCCCTGGATCGCGGTGCCCAGCGCACGCGGGTCGCGGGCCGGCACCAGGTCGCCGGTGACGCCCTCGACCACGGTGTCCTTGATCCCGCCGACGGCGGTGCCCACCACGGGCACGCCGCACGCCATCGCCTCCAGCGGGGTGAGCCCGAACGGCTCGTACCAGGGGGCGGCCACCAGGACGTCCGCCGAGCGGTACCAGCGGCCCATCTCCTCGCGGGGCACCGCGCCGACCAGCCGCACCCGGTCGGCCACCCCGCAGCTGACCGCGAGGGCGCGCAGCCGGCGGGCGTACGGGTCGGTCTCCAGCAGGCCGGCGGGCGGGCCGCCCACCACCACGCACTCGGCCTCCGGCACGTACGCCATGGCCCGCACGACGGTCTGGAAGCCCTTGCGTTCGACCAGGCGGCCGACGGTCAGGATGCGCGGCCGGCCGTCCTCCCGCTCGGCGGTCGGCCCGAGCGGGGCGAACGTGCCCAGGTTCACCCCGGACGGCACGACCGTCATCCGGGACCGGGGCACGCCCATCCGGACCAGCTCACCGACCTCGTCGCGGCACTGGGCGATGATCCGGTCGACGGCCCGGCCCAGCTCCCGCTCGTAGCCGATCCGCCGGGCCGGGCTGGTGTCCTGCACGCCCTGGTGCCGCCGCTTGACCGCCCCGAGGGCGTGGTACGTCTGCACGACCGGCACCCCGGTCTGCCGGCCGGCGGCCAGGGCGGCGAGGCCGCTCATCCAGAAGTGCGCGTGGACCACCTCGGGCATCCAGTCCCCGCCCCGCCACCGCTCGACCAGCCAACGGCTGAACTCCTTCATGTGCGGCAGCAGGGCGTCCTTGGCGACCGGCTCCGCCGGACCCGCCGGTACGTGCACCACGTCGTAGCCGTCGGCGCTGCGTACGGTCACCGGCAGGTCCACGGCGTCGCGGCGGGTGTAGACCCGCACGTCGTGTCCGGCGGCCGCGAGGGCGGCGGAGAGCTCGGCGACATGCGTGTTCTGACCGCCGGCGTCCTCGCCGCCCAGGATGGCGAGCGGGCTGGCGTGCTCCGAGATCATCGCGATGCGCATACTTCCTCCTCCAGCAGCCGGTCCCAGTCGGCGAGGAAACGGTCGAGGCCGTAGCGGTCCCGCGCGGCGAGGCGGGCCCGCTCCCCCGCCCGGCGCGCCTGTGCCGGCTCGTCGATGAACCGGCGGGCGGCGTCGAGCAGGGTGTCGAGCCGGGTGGACAGCGCGCCCGCCCCTGGTGGCACCGCCATCGCCGCCTCCGTGGCGGCCAGGGCCACCACCGGCATCCCCATCGACATCGCCTCGATGAGGCTCAGCCCCAGCGAGGTCCACCGGCACAGGTGCAGGTACGCCCGCCGCCGCCCCAGCTCGGCGTGCATCCGGTGCTGGGGCACGTCGTCGTGGCTGACGATCCGGTCGGCGGGCAGGCCGAGGTGCCCGGCCAGCCCGGCGACCTTCATGCCGAAGACGTCCAGCGGGGCGATCTCGGCGAAGCGGGGCAGCAGGTCGGTGCCCGTGACCCGCCAACGGCGTACCGGCTCGTTGATCACCACCGCGAGCCGGTCCAGTTCGCCCGTGTACTCCACGGCCGGGGTGACGATGCCGTGGTCGACCACCGTGGTGCGGGTGGCGCCGGTGTCCCAGAACAGCTCGTTGAACCCGGTGACGTGGGCGACGAGCAGGTCGTCGCGGTCGGCCATGGGGTGCCGGCTGTCGGGCACGTCGCCGTCCTTGGGCGTGTTGTGCTCGACGTAGACGGCGGGGACGTCGCGGCCGGGCCGGCGCCCGAGCCACCGCTCGGCGAGGTCGAGCTCCTCGGGGCGTTGCAGGACGACCAGGTCGACGTCGGCGGTGCGCAGCTGCTCGGGGGTCACCTCGACGACCGTGTCGGGCCACGGGTAGGTGCGGGCCCGGCCGAGCCCGTACGGGCCGCGGTCCGGGGTGACGGGCACCAGGTACCGGTGCTTGCCGTGCACGAACGACGTGGTCCAGGAGCCGTGCACGTGCCAGAGCAGCAGGTTCATCGGCCGCTCCCGCCGGTGCTGGTCCCCGCCGGCACGCCGGCCGCCCGGTCGGCGGCCCTCGGCGCGGGTCGGGCCGGTGGGTCCACCCCGAGCAGCCGCAGCGCGTCGAGGACCTGGTCGGGTTCGAGGCCGCTGAGGCAGGGGTGTCCGGGCACCGGGCAGCGCGCCGCGCGGGTGCCGCGGCAGGCCGCCTCCGCGTCGCCGAGCCGCACCGTTGGCACCCGCCACGGCCCCCACTGCCCGAACGGGACCGTGGGGGCGAAGAGACTGACCACCGGCACGCCGTGGGCGGCGGCGAGGTGGGCGGGGCCGGTGTTGCCGACCACGACCGCGCCGGCGCCGGCGACCGTCGCGGCCAGCGCGGCGATCGTGGTACGCCCGCCCAGGTCGACGGCGACGTCGCCGGCCACCCATGCGGTCAGCTCCCGCTCGTCGGGGCCGCCGGTGACCACCACCCGGTGGCCGGCGGACGCCAGGGCGCGGGCGATCCGCGCGGCCAGCTCCGGCGGGCAGCCCCGGGCCTGCGCCGCCGAGCCGGGGTGCAGCACCACGTATCCCGGCGCGCCGACCTCCGGCGGCGGCGCCGGCACCGGACGCAGGCGGGGCGCGGGTCCGTCGAGCTCGACTGGGGCGAAGCCGGCGGCGGCGGCGAGCGACAACGCCCGCTCCGCTTCCGGTACGCCGGGCGGCACCCGGTGCCGCACGTCGAGCAGGCTGCCCGGGTAGTCGTCGCTGATGGCGCTGACCCGGCGGATCCCGGCCAGGCGCAGCAGCAGGGCCAGGGGCAGGGGCGACTGGTGGAAGCTGGTGAAGACGACCGCCTCGTCGGCGCCCACGGCGGCGAGCCGGTCGACGAGCCGGCGCATGTCGGCGGGGTCGACCGGGGCGGGCGTGGGGTCGATCCAGGGCAGCCGGTGTTCGACGATCTCGTCGACGCCGGGCAGCAGTTCCGCGGCGGCCCGCCCCCGTGGCCCGCACAGCAGCACCACGCGCCGGGCGCCGGCCGCCACCGCGCGGATGCCCGGGCCGGTGACCAGGACGTCCCCCGCCGAGTCGGCGCGTACCACCAGCACCGTCCCCACCCGCCGCGCGTCGACGTGCCCGTAGGTGGCCGGGTCGACCGCCGCCTGGCGGCGGAGGATCTCCGCCACGGCCGCCGGCAGGTCGGGCGCGACCTGCGGCGCGGCGGCCACCTCCTGAGGGCGGGTCACCGGCGTGGGCACCAGGATCCCCGAGGCCCCCGCGGCCGAGGCGGCCGTCATGTCCCGCCCGATGTCCCCCACCAGCGCGCACCGCGCCGGCACGGTGCCCAGCTGCCGCGCCGCCGCGTACACCAGGCCCGGGGCCGGCTTGCGGCATCCGCATCCGTCGCCGTCGTCGTGGGGACACACCGCCCAGGCGTCGAACGGCCCCAGCAACTGCTCCACCCGGGCGTGCACCGCCCGCATCTGTCCCTCGGTGAACAGCCCCCGGGCCAGGCCGGACTGGTTCGTCACCACCGCCAGCCGCAGGCCCGCCGCGCGCAACCGGTCCAGGGCGTCCCGTGCCCCGGGCATCGGCCGCACCTTGTCGGGATCGCCGTTGTACGGCACGTCCTCGATGAGCGTGCCGTCGCGGTCCAACAGCACCGCGTCGAACAGGACGGGCCTGGACGCGACCCGGTCAGCGCCGGCAAAAACCCGGGCTGACCTGCGCTGATCCGGCTCGACCTGGTCCTGTCGCACAGCCGGCGGGTTCCCGGCGCCCCGGGGAGTAAACGTCATCTTGAACGCCCCGCCGCGTCCCTCGCCAGCGGTGTCCCCACGCCGGCCCGCAGGTGCCGTTACCCGTCGCCCGGGAGAAGCTAACCCGCCGGCGCCGTTAGCCCCCGGTACGGCCGGGGTATGGGAGCGCAGTGGCGATTGTGGAGAAAGTGATCGAGGCTTCCCCGGAGCAGGTCTGGGCGGTGCTGGCGGACGGGTGGACGTACAGCGACTGGGTCGTGGGCACCGCGCACGTACGCGACGTCGACGACGCCTGGCCCCGGGTGGGCAGCCAGCTGCACCACAAGGCCGGACCGTGGCCGTTGTCGCTGCACGACTCGTCGACGGTGCTGACCTGCGAGCCGCCGCGCCGGCTGGTCATCCGCGCCGGCCTCTGGCCGGCCGGGGAGGCCGTCGTGGTGTTCACCCTCGAAGCGGCCGGCGCGGGCGCCACCCGGGTACGCCTCGGCGAGGACTTCGCCGCCGGCCCGCTGCGCTGGGTGCGCAACAAGCTCAACGACCTGGTGCTGCACCAGCGCAACAAGGAGACCCTCACCAGGCTGGCCGACATCGCGATGCGACAGAAGGGCGACGCATGACGCAGACCGTCGTCATCACGGGGGCGAGCGCCGGCGTGGGACGGGCCGTCGCCCGCCGCTACGCCGAGCGCGGTGCCCGGCTCGCGCTGCTCGCCCGGGGTGGGGCCGGGCTGGCCGCCGCCGAGCGCGACTGCCGGGAGCTGGGCGCCTCGGACGTACGCACGTACCGGGTGGACGTGGCCGACGCCGGCGCGGTGCAGCAGGCCGCCGACGACGTGGCGCACCGCTTCGGCGGCATCGACGTGTGGGTGAACAACGCGATGGTCTCGGTCTTCGCCCCGGCGTGGGAGATCCCGGCCACCGAGTTCCGTCGGGTCACCGAGGTCAACTACCTCGGAACCGTGCACGGCACCCTCGCGGCGCTGCGGCACATGCGGGCCCGTGGCCGGGGCGCGATCGTGCAGGTGGGCTCCGCCCTGGCCTACCGTGGGATCCCGTTGCAGTCGGCGTACTGCGCGAGCAAGCACGCCGTGCAGGGCTTCAACGACTCGCTGCGGGCGGAGCTGCTGCACGACTGTCCGGGGGTGAAGCTGTCGATGGTGCAGCTGCCGGCGATCAACACCCCGCAGTTCTCCTGGGTACGCACCCGGCTGCCCCGGCACCCCCAGCCCGTACCGCCGATCTTCGCGCCCGACGTGGCCGCCAGGGCGATCGTCTGGGCGGCCGAGCACGGGCCGCGCGAGCTGAACGTGGGTGGCCCGACCTGGCGGGCCCGGCTCGGCGACATCCTCGCGCCCGGCCTGCTCGACCGGAAGCTGGCGCGCGACGGCTACGACAGCCAGCAGACCGAGACCCCGATCGACCCGGCCGCCTGGCGGGACAACCTGGACAGCCCCGGCGACGACGAACGGGACCGGGGCGCGGAGGGCGTCTTCACCGACCGGGCCCGCGGCCGCTCGGCCGCCCTGTGGGTCGGTACGCACAAACCGGCCGTCTCCGGCATCGCCCTGGCGGGGTTGACGGTGGCCCTCACCGCGCTCGCCCGACGCCTCCGCTGACCCGGATCCGTCCTCGCCGGGGGCGGGAAGACGGGGCGGTAGGGGTGGCCTTTTCGACCCGGATGTGGCAACTGGCTACGCTCTCAGGGAGCCCTGTCCGCCGACCGAGGATGTCCGACATGATCGAACCCGTGCAGTTGCCCGTGCCGTGGCGGGACGCACGCCTGACCGTCGTGGTTCCCACCTACAACGAGGCGGGCAACCTCCCGGTGCTGGTCGAGCGGCTGCTGGCCCTGCCGCTGCCGGGCCTGAAGATCCTGGTCGCCGACGACAACTCGCCGGACGGCACGGGTGAGGTGGCCGACAAGCTGGCCGTCGAGCACCCCGACCGGGTCGAGGTCGTGCACCGGGCCGGCAAGGAGGGCCTGGGCCGGGCGTACGTGGACGGCATCGGGCGCGCCCTCGACGGCGGGGCCGAGTACGTGGCGCAGATGGACGCCGACCTGTCGCACCCGCCGGAGGCGCTGCCGGGCATGCTCGGCGCGCTGCTCTCCACCCAGGCCGGCGTGGTGATCGGCTCCCGCTACGTACCCGGCGGCGAGCTGGACGAGAACTGGCCGCTGTACCGACGGGCGCTCAGCGGCTGGGCCAACCTGTACGTGCACACGCTGCTGCGGGTCCGGATCCGCGACCTCACCGCCGGCTTCAAGATCTGGCGGGCGGACGCGCTGCGCGACATCGGCCTGGAGCGGGTGCAGTCCAACGGCTACAGCTTCCAGGTGGAGATGCACTACCTGGCCACCAAGCTGGGGCACACCATCCTGGAGGTGCCGATCCGCTTCGAGGAGCGGCGCGACGGCGCCTCCAAGATGACCACCGCGACCAAGATCGAGAGCGCGCTGATGCCGTTCAAGCTGCGCAGCAAGCACCGCAACATCGAACCCTGACCCCGCCCGGAGCCTGCGGCCCTCCGGTCCCGGGCTCCCTCGGGTCGCTGCGGTCCGCCGCCGCCCCACCCTGCCCCGTGACTCAGCCCTGCCTGCTTCCGCCTGCCGGGCCCGGCCCCGCCACGGCCGCCGCCCCGGCCCTGCCGCCTCACGGCCTTGCCCCGCCCCAGGCTGGCGGGCGGCTCGGGCGAGCCTGGCCCACGCGCCGGTACGGCTGCGGGCAGGGCAGTGTGGGGCGGCTGAGGCCGGCAGCGGGGCGAGGCCGGCAGTGGGTGAGGCCCGAGGCCGCGGCAGGGCCGGGGCCTTCACGGCCGGCGGATCGGATGACACGTGGCCTCGGCCCACGGCAGGGGATCAGCGAGCGGGGCCTCGGCGCTACCCGGATCGGCAAGTGCGCTCGTCGCACGGTGGGCGCGGCGGCACGGCCGTCGGCGGTCGCGGCGGTCGCGGCCGAGCGCGGCGGCAAGGCCGTCGGCTGGTCGCGGCGCGGCGGTCGGCGGTCGCGGCGGCTTGCGAACGACCTCAGGCACCCCACCCCGACCGTCCTCACTGAGCATGCGGTTACCGTACGTAATTTGACTGTGGGTAGTCTCCATCCAGGAGCCTCGGACCACCCCTATCGGCCCTTTGCTCTGCAGCCATGGACGCACCACCCCGCTGAGCTGGTGCTATGCAATTCTCGACACGGTTGCGCCGTCAATCAATGGTCACCTTAAGTAACCGTTGCGTATGCGGATGCAGAGCAAAGGGCAGAGCCAGGATTCCCGACCGCCCGCCAGATCCTCACCCTACGTAGTCAGATGCATCCATGAGCGGCTCGGTGCCAGAGCTTCTCCGCGCATCTGGCGGCTGGCGTCAGGCCCACGCGCGCAGATTCCGCCGAAGGCGATCGCGGGAAGCCCCGGCTCACCGCGACCAGGATCGGACTCTGTCGATGGAGAAGGCCAGGGGGACCGCCGGGAGACCAGCGGGCCGGCGGAAACCGGGGGACTCGCGAGACAGGCGGAGCATGCTGGTGTGACCGGGCAGGCGGACGGAGCGGGGCGAGCAGGCCGAAGCCGAGGCCGCGGGACCGGCCGAAGGCTACGGGCGGCCGAAAACGGCCGGCGGCCGAGGACGGCACCTCCCGCCGGGTCGTCATCCGGTTGGAGCGGCCGCGCGGCGTGGGGTCGGGGCGCCGCTGGCGTCAGCGGTAGACGGCGCGGTGCGCCGCCTCGATCCCGGCCGCGTACAGCGGGCCGGTGAGGGCACGGTCGCGGGCCAGGGCGGCGCGGGCGGCGTTCGCGCCGGGGGCGCCGTGCACGCCGCCGCCCGGGTGCGCCGACGCGCTGGCCAGGAAGAGCCGGTCCACCGGGGTGTCCGCGCGGCCCAGGCCGGGGATCGGGCGCAGGAACAGCTGCTGGTACGCGGCGGCGGTGCCGCCGCCCAACGCGCCGCCGACGAGGCTCGGGTCGCCCGCCTCCAGGTCGGCCGGCCCAGCCACGTGTCGCCCGATGACGAGGCTGCGGAAGCCCGGTGCGGCCTCCTCCAGCACCTGCTCCATCCGCTCGACGTGCGCGGCGATGTCCTCGGCCCGCCACTGCCGGCGGAACGGCAGATGGGTGTACGACCACAGCGACTCGGTGCCGGGCGGCGAGTGGCTCGGGTCGGCCACCGACATCTGCCCGAGCAGCAGGAACGGGTCGCGCGGGATCTCCTTGCGGGCCAACGCGGCGGCATAGCTGGTGAGCCCGTCCAGGTCCGCGCCGAGGTGCACCGTGCCGGCGGTGGCGACCGCCCGGTTGGTCCACGGCACGGGGGCCGACAGCGCCCAGTCCACCTTCAGCGTCGAGCCGTCCCAGCGGAAGTGCGCCAGGTCCTCCACCAGCCGGGGCGGCAGCGCCGCCGCGCCGACCAGGTCGAGGTAGAGCGCGGGCGCGGGGACGTCGGCGAGCACCGCCCGGCGCGCCCGCCACAGGGTGCCGCCGACGGTACGCACGCCCATCGCCCGGCCGCGCGCGGTCAGCACCCGGTCGACGTGTGCGCCGTAGAGGATCCGGCCGCCGCGCTCGGTCAGCCGGGCCACCAGCGCGTCGGTGATCTTCTGCGCGCCGCCGTCCGGCACCGGCCAGCCGACCTGCTGGCCGAGCATGGCGAGCAGCCAGCCGTACACGCCCGAGCCGGCCTCCTCGGGTGAAAGGTCGGTGTGCAGGGCGCAGCCGGCCAGCAACGCCGGGCCGCCCTCGCCCTCGAAGAGTTCGTCGCCGAGCTTGCGTACCGGCACCACCAGCCGCCGGGCCAGCCGCAGCGCCCCGGCCACCCGCAGCCGGCGCAGCAGGCTCAGGCCCCCGCGCACCGGCGGGAACGGCGTGGTGATGGTCTCCAGCATCGGCCCGGCCACCTGGCGCCAGTCGTCGTACGCGTGCAGCCAGCGCTTGCCGTCGCCCGGCGCGAACGCCTCCAGCGACGCCGCCGTGGCCTCCGGGTCGCGGTTGAGCACCGCCGCCCGGCCGTCGGGCAGCAGGTGGGCCAGCACGTCCGGGGAGTGCCGCCAGCGCAGCCCGTAACGGTCGAGCCCCAGCCCGCGCAGCACCGGCGAGGCGTAGCCGAGCGGGTAGAAGGAGCTGTAGAGGTCGCTCAGGTAGCCGGGAGCCGTCACCTCGGCCGAGCGCACCGCCCCGCCCGGCGTGGCCGTGGCCTCCAGCACCAGCACGTCCCAACCGGCGTCGGCCAGCAGGTTGGCGGCGACCAGGCCGTTGTGTCCGGCTCCGACGACGACGGCGTCCGCGCTCTCCGCGCCGGGGGAACTCATCCGATCCGCCTACCCGGCCAGCAACCGGGCGAAACGCGTTTGCCGCGCCGGGACCGGGGCATGCACTGCCATGTACACGGTTGCGCAGCTCATTGGCGGAGTGTGGGGCGCGGGCGGCGAGGGTGGCGAGCTGGTCGTACACGATCCGGCCGACGGCTCCCCGGTCAGCTCGGCGCCGGTGGCGACGGCCGACGAGGTCGGCAAGGCGGTGGAGGCGACGCGCGGCGCCGCGGCGGAGTGGGCGGCGACCGCGCCCGTGGAACGGGCGGCGGCCCTGCACCGGGCGGCGGACGCCGTGGCGGCGGTCGCCGACGACCTCGCCAGGGCGACGACGGCTGAGATGGGCAAGCCCCTGTCGGACGCCCGCGGCGGTGTGGAGGCGGGGATCGGCACGCTGCGACAGTACGCGGAGCTGGCCCCCGTGCGCGGCGGGCGGACCCTGCACGGCGACACCCACGCCCTCGACTTCATGACGCCACAGCCGCGTGGCGTGGTCGCCGCGATCACCCCGTGGAACGACCCGGTGGCGGTCTCCTGCGGGCTGCTCGGCGCGGCCCTGGTCACCGGCAACGTGGTGCTGCACAAGCCGAGCGAGCGCGCTCCGGCGACGGGCTGGCTGCTGGCGAAGGCGCTGGACTCGGTACTGCCGCCCGGGGTGCTGTCGCTGCTGACCGGGGGTCCGGAGGTCGGCGCGGCGCTGGCCGCACAGCAGGTGGACGTCGTCGCCCACGTCGGCTCCACCGCCACCGGGCGGGCCATCGCGGCCGCGGCGGCGCGGACCGGAGCCAAGGTGCTGCTGGAGAACGGCGGCAGCGACCCGCTCGTCGTGGACGGCGACGTCGACCCGGTGTGGGCGGCCGGGCAGGCGGCGCTCGGGGCGTTCGCCAACGCGGGGCAGATCTGCGTCGCGGTGGAGCGGATCTACGTGCACCGGGACGTCGCGGAGGACTTCACGCACGCGCTGGTGGAGCGGGCCGAGCGGCTGCGTACGGGCCCCGGCGGCGACCCGGAGACCGAGCTGGGGCCGCTGGTGGACCGGCGGCACCGCGACCACGTGCACGGGCAGGTGACCGCGGCCGTGGCCCAGGGCGCGCGGATCCGCACCGGCGGCACGCTGCCCGACGGCCCCGGGTCGTTCTACCCGGCGACCGTGCTGGGCGACTGTCGGCACGAGATGACGGTGGTGCGGGAGGAGACGTTCGGGCCGGTCGCCCCGATCGTCACCGTCGACTCGTTCTCCGAGGCGCTGCGGTGCGCCGCCGACTCCCCGTACGGGCTGGCCGCGACGGTGCTGACCGGGTCGATGAGCCACGCCCAGCGCGCCTGGCGGGAGCTGCCCGTGGGCACGGTGAAGGTCAACGCCGTGTTCGGCGGGGCGCCGGGCGGGGCCGCGCACCCGCGCCGGGGTAGCGGGCACGGCTACGGCTACGGACCGGAGCTGCTGGACGAGTTCACCGCGACGAAGGCGGTCCACATCGAGGCGCCCGGCGGCGGGCACTGGTGAGGTTTGGCAGGGGCTATCGAGACACACACAGGGGCTGTCCGCTCGCGGACAGCCCCTGTGTCGCGTACCCGAAATGTCGGCTCAGCGGCCGCGGGCCCTGGCGGTCTGGCGGTTGTTCGCCTTCTCGATGGCCTTGACCAGTTCCGGCTTCGTCATCGTCGAACGGCCGGGGACGTCCAGCTTGCGGGCCACCTTCATCAGGTGGTCCTTGGTGGCGTTGGCGTCCACCCCGCCGGCCGTGGGTGCCCGGCGCCCCGGTCCGCCGCCAGCCGCCTGGCGGTCGCTCGGTCCCTTACGGCCCTTGGGTTCCCAGTGGTCGCCGACCTTCTCGAACTCGTGTTTGACGGCGGCGAAGGCGGTGCGGTGGGCCCGCTCCCCCTCGCCGTACGTCTCCACGGCCGAGTCGTGCGTCTTCTCCCAGGTGCGCTGCGCCTTCTTGGGGGAGCGTCGCAGCGTGCTGGGCAGTACCTCGCGCCCGGGCATCTCGTCCTCCTCCGCGTCGTGGGTTCCCGGTTGACCGTTCCCCCGCGCCCGGTCGGCAAACCGGTGGTCGGGTTTGTCGATTTCCGGCCACGGGTACCGGCGGGGCCAGGCGACGCCGGATGCACCGGGTCATCCGGGCGCCGGGCACAGGGAGCGGGCATGACGACGACGGACCCCGGCGCGGCGCCCACCGAGGAGCGGCGACCGCGGATGCCCCGCCGGGTACGCCAGCTGAGCTGGCGGACGTGGCGCGGGGTGCTGGTGCGCAGCGTGCGCAACTTCGTCAAGGACAACTGCGCGGACTGGGCCGCCGCGCTCACCTACTACGGGGTGCTCGCGCTCTTCCCGTCCACGATCGTGGTGGTCGCCCTGGTCGGGCTGGTGTCCAACGGCGAGCAGACCGTCGACACCGTGCTCGACCTGGCCCGGGACATGGGCGCCGGTTCGGTGGTGGCCAACGAGGGCTTCGTCGGCGTCGTACGGGGCGTGGTGGACCAGAACGACTCGGCCAGCGTGCTGCTGAGTTTCGGTCTGCTCGGTGCCCTCTGGTCGGCCTCCGGCTTCATCGGGGCGTTCACCCGGGCCTCCAACGCCGTCTACGGGGTCGAGGAGGGGCGGCCGGTCTGGAAGCTGCGGCCGATGCAGATCGGCCTGGCGGGGGTCTCGCTGGTGCTGCTGGCGGTCGTCGCCACCGGGCTGATCGTCAGCGGGCCGGTCACCGACGCCGTGGGCGACCTGATCAACGCCGGCGGGCTGGCGCGCACGGCGTGGAGCGTCGCCAAGTGGCCCGTGCTCGCGCTGATCATGATGGTGCTGCTGAGCCTGCTGTTCTGGATCGCGCCCAACGTCCGGCAGCCCCGGTTCCGCTGGCTCACCCCGGGCGGCGCGGTCGCCCTGGTCGCCTGGGCCCTCGCCTCGTTCGGCTTCGGCCTGTACGTGGCCAACTTCGGCTCGTACGACGCCACGTACGGCAGCCTGGGGGCCGTGATCGCGTTCCTGGTCTGGCTCTACCTGTCCAACTCGGCGCTGATGCTCGGCGTGCAGATCAACGCGGAACTCCAGCGTGGCCGGGTGCTCCAGGCCGGCGAGCCGGACCCCGAGGAGCCCGTCCTGCCCCCGAAGACGCCCGCCACCGCGTGACCCGCGACGGGTTTGGCGGCCCTCACCGTCGCCGCCCGCGCCAACGAGCCGCGCCGGACCGTTTACCGGCGGTGCCACCGGGTAGCGCAGAAGGCATGGAACGTGGCAGCAGCAAGCACGGACCGAGGGTCGACGAGCAGATGAGCCGGGAGGTCAGCGGGCTCGTGCAGGGGCCGGGGACCGGCGGCTCACGGGTCGACGAGTCCCGTGTGCCGGAGCCGGCGGGTGAGGACCAGCCGGAACCGACCACGGCCCCGGCCGGCGACCTGCGTACGGGCGCGCCCAAGGGGATGAGCTCCGAGGACGTCGAGCGACGCAGCCGGCTCGGACGGTTCATCACGATGACCGCCCTGCCCGGTGACCGGGAGACGCTGATCGCCAACGCGCGGGAGAACGAGGCACCGGCGGACATCGTCGCCGAACTGGAGCGGCTGCCCGAGGGCACCCGCTACCAGACGGTCTCCGAGGTGTGGGCGGCGCTCGGCCACAAGAACGAGACGACCCGCTGGTGACCGGATCCCCGCACGATCCGACCCGTCTCCGGCGGACGAAGGAGGATGGCTGATGAGTGGCGTTACCGAACACGTGGACGTCTCCGTCCCGGTGCGCACCGCGTACGACCAGTGGACGCAGTTCGAGGACTTCCCCCAGTTCATGGAGGGGGTGCAGGAGGTCCGACAGCTGACCGACACGATGACCCACTGGACGGTGGAGATCGCCGGGGTGAAGCGGGAGTTCGACGCCGAGATCACCGAGCAGCTTCCGGACGAGCGGGTCGCCTGGCGTTCGACGGGCGGCACCCAGCAGGCCGGCGTGGTCACCTTCCACCGGTTGGACCCGGAGACCACCCGGGTCACGCTCCAGCTCGAGTTCGAACCGCACGGCGTGGTCGAGCAGGCCGGCGACAAGCTCGGCATCGTCGACCGGCGCGCGAAGGGCGACCTGGAGCGGTTCAAGCAGTTCATCGAGCGCCGTGGTCAGGAGACCGGTGCCTGGCGCGGCAAGGTCGACCGGCCGCAGCCCTGATCTCCCCTCCCCCGGAACGCGAACGTCCGATGGCCGCCGGCTCTTCCGGCGGCCATCGTCGTTTGCGTGCACCGGGCCGGGGTACCGCGATGGGCATGACGGACGACGACAAGGTGTGGCGGGACGAGGAACGCACTCCCCTGCGGGAACTGGACCGGGCCGTGGCGCGGTCGACGCTGGACGGCCAGGCCGACGACGTGACGGCGAACGACGCCGGCGAGGAGGCGGCCTTCGGCCACGGCCCGGAGGCGGTGGACCGGGGTGGGCAGGCCGCCGGCGCGGGCCGCGAGCCGACGGACCCGGACCGCGCGTACCGGCCCTCGACGACGGGGCGGACCGGGCCCGACACGATGTGAGCCGCGCCGTGCGGCGGGCGGGCCGGCTGACGGAGGACGGGCAAGACGCGCCGGCCGTCGAGGTCGCGCGGTCATGGAGCGGACCGTGGCCCCGCCGCGCTCAGTGCGGCGCCGGTCGGCGGGTGCCGGCCGTGTGCAGGGCGATCAGGCCCAGCGCGAGCACGACCAGCGCCGACCCGAGCAACTCGACCGAGGTGTTGCCGAGCAGCACCCCGATCCCGGCCGGCACCAGCGCGCCGCCCAGCCCGGCCGCGGCGATCTGGAGCCCGATGGTCCGGTCGGCGTGCGCCGTACCGACCCGCTCGGCGGTGGTGAGGGTGAGCAGCGGGAAGACCGGGGCGGCGGCGAAGCCGACGACGAACAGCCCGGCCACGGCGATCCAGGCCGGCGCCGGCAGCGCGATCAGGACCGCGCCGACCGCCATCCCGACCAGGCTGCCCCGCAGCACCGTCGCCGCGCCCAGCCGCTCGGCCACCACGCCCTGCACCACGCGCCCGACGAAGAGGCTCCCCCAGTAGCCGGAGACGCAGACGCCGGCGACGGCCGCGCCGAGGCCACGCCCCTCGGTGAGCAGCAGGAACGCCCAGAGCCCGGCGGCCACCTCGATGGCCACGTACACGGCGAAGGCCGCCGCGCCGAGCCAGACCGCCGGCAGGCGCAGCGTCTCGCGTACCCGGGTGACGGCCGGCGGGGCGACGGCGGCCTGCCCCGTCGCGGTCCCCGCGGGCCCCGGGGCCGGGGTGCGGTCCCGCCAGGCGCGGACGGTGAGCGCGAACGCGGCGGCCAGCGCGAGCTGGGCCCCGGCAACCAGGCCGTAGCCCCAGCGCCAGGAGAGCCCGGCGCTGAGCGCGCCGGTCATGATGAGCGGCCCGAGCGCCACACCGAGGCCGAAGAACGCGTGCATCCAGTTCATGTGCCGGGGGCCGAAGGCACCCGCCGCGTACGCGTTCAGGCCGGAGTCGATCGCGCCGGAGCCCAGACCGAGCACCAGCGCGCAGCCCACCATCAGGATCAGCCCGGGGGTCAGCGCGTAACCGGTGAGCGCGAGGCTGGCCAGCAGCGTGCTGCCGGCGAGCAGCCAGCCGACGCCGAGCCGGGCCAGCGTGAAGCCGGCCAGCACGCTGGAGGTCAGGTAGCCGGCCGTGCCCGCCGTGAGCACGAGGCCGACGGCCTCGGTGGGTACGCCGAAGTCGGCCCGGATCGAGGGCCAGCCCACGCCGATCAGGCCGTCGGGCAGGCCGAGGCTGACGAACGCGAGGTAGGCCAGCAGGAGCAGCGAGGCGCGGGGCGGGGCGGTGGACACGAGGGACCATCCTGCCCGGAGTCGGCGACGACGCCAGTCCGCCTCCCCCGGTGGGACGAAGATTACGGTCCGGACGGGTGGTGAAACGGACAGCTCATCCAGAATCGGCCGTTCGGCTGACGGCAAGGCCCGGGTCACGCGCAAGACTTTCGGGATGCATCAGGGCTCCGGCATCCTCTCCACGCGTCAGCGCCGCCTGGCATGGCTCGGCTTTCTGCTCGCCGCGCTCCAGGCTCCCGTCTCCGCCAAGCTGGTCTCGGACGACTCCTGGTTGTTCAGCCTCTGCGTGGCGCTGATGGTGGCGACCGTGATCATCGCCGACGACGCGGCCCGGCGCCGCCCGGCGGACGCCCGCCCCACGGACTGACGGGTCGGTTCAGCCCTCGCCGGCGGGGCGCGCCTCGTGCCCGGGCAGGCCCCGGGTGCGCCGCCGCTCCTTCATCTCCGCCTCGTAGAGGTGCCGGCGGCCGCCGACCAGTTCCTCGCGGGCGGCCCGGTCGAGGTCGCGGAAGAGGGCGTAGTAGCCGTCGTCGAAGTCCTCGACGATCTGGAACGTCCACCGCCCGGCGATGACGTTGCGGCCCAGCAGGTCGGCGTCGATGCGGTCGGCGATGCGGTCGTGCCCGGCGGCGCGGAACATCTCCACGGCGTCGTCGAGCATCAGGTCGGCGTGCCCTACGAGCTGGTGCAGCGAGTAGAGGTGACCGCGCACCCGCTCGACGCACTCCAGCGCCTCGCTGAGCTTGCCCAGCGCCGCCACCGTCTCGTCGCTCACCCCGGCCGGCCTGCGGTGCCGCTCGTCCGGCCCGTCCCCGTGTCGTTCCATCCGTTCCTCCAGGTGTCGACGTCGCCCCGGCGGGGCGGTTCTCCTCCTGCCCCGCCCGGGCCGACTCAATCCCCCGTGGGCGGTTGACCGTTCGGGGGAGGGTGAAAAACCCGCCGACCGGCCGAGGTCGACCCTGGTCACGGCCGGATAGCCTCGGTCACCATGCGTGTGCCGTTCACCCGGGTCGAGGCCCGTTCCGCCGCCAGCTCGGCGCGCTCCACCCTCGCCCTCCTGGCCGCCTCCGTCGGCGCCGAGGGGCTGGCCGCCGCCGCCGCGCGTCCGGGCCTGCTGGCCCTGGTCGACCAGCACGCCGCAGCGGTACGGGAGAGCCTGGACGGCGACCGCCGGCCGCTGAGCGCCGCCGCGCTCGCCGGCTACGCGGAGGGCGTACGCGCCGCCGCGCTGGAGCACGGCTGGCAGCCCCCGGTGGCGCCGGTCGACTGGTCCGCGCCGGACTGGCTGCTCACCCGGCTGCTCGCGGTCTGCGCGCTGACCCGCTCGCTGGGCACCCCGGCGCCCGCCCCGCTCCCGCTGGTCTGACCGGCGGCCCGACGCGCCGGAGGGGCGCCCGCGGTCCGCGGACACCCCTCCCCGTCGCGCCGCACCGGTCAGCGGCGGAACTGCTGGGTCTCGTCGCCCACGTTCCCCGACTGGTAGGTGCCGCGCCCGCCGGCCGTCGCCGACTCCTGCCCGCGCGGCATGACCTCGGTTCGCTCGGCCGCCGTACGGTCGGCCATCTGCCGGCCGACGTCGACCTGGCCGGCCTCCCGGGCCCGACGGTGCTCCTGCACCGCCCGCGACTCCTCGGCCATCCGGTTCAGCCAGCCCTCCCAACGGTTCTGCATGGGCCGCACCAGACCGCCACCGACGCCGACGATCAGGATGCCGGCCACCGTGGCGAGCACCGCGATCAGCACCGGCGTGGTCACCGCCGTGGCGATGCCGACCTGGTTCAGCGCGGCGATGACACCCAGCGCGATGATGAAGATCGCCGTCAGGTCGGCGAGGATCTTGCCGTACGAGAGGCCGCCCAGTGCCCCGGTGACGATGTCGCGGACGGCGCTGGCGATCGCGGCGGCCACGACGATGATGACGATCGCCACGAAGGCGCGTGGCAGCCAGGCGACCACGCCGCCGATCAGGTCACTGATCGCGTTGGGTCCCCACACCCCGAAGGCGAACTGCAGGGTGAACAGCAGCACCGCGTAGTACGCGAGCTTCGCCAGGATGTCACTGGCGTCGTACCTGGTGCGTTCCAGCGCGCGTTTGATGCCGCCCCGTTCCACCGCTCTGTCGAAGCCGACCCGTTCCAGCGCCGCGTCGACGATCTTGAGCACGGCCTTGGCGATGAGCCATCCGACCACGAGGATCGCGATGAACGCGATGGCCCGCGGTATGAACAGCAGCACCGACCTCCACATGTCGGCCACGGCGTCGCCGATGTCGACCTGCCTGACCGCGAGGCTATCCGGCATGATGTCCCTCCTGTCGCATGGACTGCGCCGCGCGCATACCCGGTCACCGACGCGGCACGCCGTACCGCTCCCCGAGTTTTTCCCGACATGTCACCGCAGAGCCGACCTGACCTGCCCGAACGTCCGACCGGGGGGACGCGCGCGGCATGATCGGAAACGGCCGGTAGGGGCTGCGGCTAGGCTGCGGTCATGCCAGGAACGGTCGGACGGGTCCCGAACCCCCCAGCCCCGGTCTCGGGAGCACCCTCCGTGTCGCACACGGCGGCCACCGTCCTGCGCCACGACTGGGGCGGCACCCCGCTGGGCCCGTGGCGCGCGTGGGACCCGGCGGTCCGCGCCGCCGCCGAGTTGCTCCTCGCCTCGCCCGTACCGATGGCCCTCACCCTCGGCGACGAGCACCTGCTGGTCTACAACGACGCGTACGCCGACCTGATCGGTGACCGGCACCCCGACGCGGTGGGGCGGCCGGCGGCCGAGGTGTTCGCCGAGTCCTGGCCGCTGCCCGGCGTCGGCGACGCCATCGAGCACACCTACCGCTCGGGGGAGCCGTTCCTGGAGAAGGAGACGAGCCTTCCGCTGCACCGAGGCCCCGGCCTGGTCGAGCAGTCCGTCTTCACCCGGGGCTACTCCCCCGTGCGCGACAGCGCCGGGCGGATCGTCGGCGTGCTGACCGTGGCCGCGGAGACCACCCAGGTCACCCAGCAGTTGCAGAGCCTCAGCGACTTCGCCGCGGCGCTCGCCGGCACCCTCACCCTGGACGACGTGGCCCGGGTCGCGCTGCGCTACGCGATCACCGCGTTCGACGCCGACCGGGTCACGTTCGCCGTGGACGAGGGCGGCGGCGGCTGGCGGATGGTCCGGCGCGTCCGGGGCGAGCTCATGGACGAGGCCGACGAGCGGCTGCCCCCGCTGTGGCGACGCATTCCGCCGGACTCCCAGGGACCGGTGGTCGCCGCCGCCCGCAGCGGGGTGCCGCACTTCGTCGACGACGGCCAGCCGCTGCGGGAGACCGCGGTTGACCGGCACGACCAGAAGGTCCGCTCGCTCGCGGCGGTGCCGCTGCGGGCCTCGGTGGTGCGCGGCGGGTTGACGGTCGGCTACCAGGTCCCACACGTCTGGTCGGCCGCGCGACGCGCGCTGCTGGCCGCCTCCGCCGAGCTGGTCGGCCAGGCCGCCGAGCGGGCCCGCCGGTTCGAGACCCAGCACGGCACCGCCCAGCTGCTGCAACGCAGCATGCTGCCGGAGCACCTGCCCGACCTGCCCCGGATGCGGATCGCCGCCCGCTACGACCCGGGTGTCGACGGCAACGCCGCCGGCGGGGACTTCTACGACGCCTTCCTGCTGCCCGACGGCGGTCTGGGCATCGTGCTGGGCGACGTCGCCGGCCACGACGTGCAGGCCGCGGCCCGGATGGGTCAGGTGCGCGCGGCCCTGCGGGCGCTGGCGCTGGCCGATCCCCGCCCGGACGCCGTGCTGGCCGGGCTCGACCGGCTGGTCACCAGCCTGGGTGCCGAGGGCGACACCCACGAGCTCTTCGTCACGGTGGTCTTCGGTGTCGTCGACGCCGACCGGCAGCGGCTCACCCTGGCCAGCGCCGGTCACCCCGCCCCGCTGATCCGCCGGTGCGCCTCCGACGGCGAGCCGGTCGCCGAATACCTCGACCTGCCCCCGGGCGCCCCCCTGGGCCTGGGCTGCCGGCCACCGACGGCCACGGTGCGCTTCGCCCCGGGCGACACCCTGCTGCTGTTCAGCGACGGGGTGGTGGAGCGGCGCTGGCAGGACCTGACGACCGGCCTGGACGCCCTGGCCGCCGCCGTCGCCGGCGCGGGCAGCGGCGACCCCCGCGCCCTGTGCGCGGTGGCCATCGCGGCGGTGCCCGGCGCCACCGAGGACGACGTCGCCGTGTTGGCGGTGGAGTACGCGCTGCGGCCGTCGCGGTCGGCGAGCATGGAGGTGCCGGCCGAGCCGACGGCGCCGAGCCGGGTCCGGCACTGGATGACCGGGCAGCTCACGGAGTGGCAGGTGCCCGAGTCGATCATCGGCGCGGCCGTGCTCTGCACCAGCGAGCTGACCACCAACGCCCTGCTGCACGCGGGCACCGCCGCCCGCGTGGAGATCGACCTCAGCCCGGAGCGGCTGCTGGTGTCGGTCGCCGACTCGGGCACCCGGGGCACGGTGACCCGCGCGCAGACCGACACGCTGAGCAGCCGTGGCCGGGGGCTGGGGCTGATCGAGGAGCTGAGCGACGCCTGGGGGACGGACCCGACCGTACGCGGCTCGACGGTCTGGTTCGAGATCCTGGTGCCGTCCGGGTGAGCGGCGTCAGCCCCGTCCGGAGGGGGTAGGAGGAGGTCATGCCCACCGACAAGCCCGCCGGTGTCCTCTTCGACGTGGACGGCACCCTGGTCGACACCACCTACCTGCACACCGTGAGCTGGTGGGAGGCGCTGCGCCAGCTCGACCGGCCCCCGCCCATGGCGACGATCCACCGCGCCATCGGGATGGGCTCGGACAAGCTGCTCGACCACCTGCTCGGCCCGGAGCGCGACCGCGGCGCGGACCGGAAGCTGCGCGACGCCCACGACACCCTCTTCGCCGAGTACTGGGAGCGGCTGGTCCCGCTGCCGCGCGCCGCCGACCTGCTGCGGGCCTGCGCGGAGCGGGGGCTGCGGGTCGTGCTCGCCACCTCCGCCGCCGAGCACGAGGTGGCCGCGCTGCGCCGAGCGCTGGCCGCCGACGACGTGATCCACACGATCACCAGCTCGGCGGACGCGCGGGAGAGCAAGCCGGCGCCGGACATCCTGGTCGCCGCGCTGGAGCAGTCCGGGCTCGCCGCCGAACGGGTGGTCTTCGTCGGCGACTCGGTGTGGGACGTCGCCGCCGCCGGCGAGCTGGACGTGCCCTGCGTGGGGCTGACCTGCGGCGGCACGAGCCGGGGCGAGCTGGCCGGGGCCGGCGCGGTGGCCGTCTACGAGGACCCGGCCGCGCTGCTCGCCACCCTCGACGATTCGCCGGTGGCCCGGGTGAGGTGACCGGCGCCGGTTTCCGTCGCTCCGGGAGGAATACGAGAAGTCCTCCGGGGGCAAGGACTTGCACCACCTGCCCGCACGCCGTGGGCGAGGCGGAGAGGTGGGGTCGTGGAGCCGGTAGACGTGGCGTTCGCGGTGGTCGGTCTGGGCGCGCTGCTGGCGGGGATCCTGCCCCGGGTGCTCGAGCAACGGCCGCTCTCCATGCCGATCGCGTTCCTCGGGCTGGGCATGCTGGTCTTCGCCCTCCCCGTCGGGCTGCCGAACCCCGACCCGCTCGCGTACCCGGACGTCGCCACCCACCTCACCGAGATCGGCGTCATCGTGGCGCTGATGGGTGCCGGCCTGAAGATCGACCGGCCGTTCAGTTGGCGCCGCTGGTCGTCGACGTGGCGGCTGCTCGCCATCGCCATGCCGCTGTGCATCGCGGCGGTGGCGCTGCTCGGCTGGTGGTGGGCCGGGCTGGTGCCGGCCGCCGCCCTGCTGCTGGCGGCCGCCCTCGCGCCGACCGACCCGGTGCTCGCCGCCGACGTGCAGGTCGGCGAGCCCAACGACGTGGAGGACTCCGAGGACGAGGTCCGCTTCGCCCTGACCTCGGAGGCGGGGCTCAACGACGGGTTGGCCTTCCCCTTCGTGTACGCGGCCATCGCCATCGCCACCACCGGCCTGGCCCCGGGCGACTGGCTGGGCCGCTGGGTCGGCGTGGACCTGCTCTGGAAGGTCGGGGCGGGCGTGGCGGGCGGCTGGCTGGTCGGCTGGCTGCTCGGCAAGCTCTTCTTCCGGGCCCCGAGCGAGCTGCGGTTGGCCCGGCACTCGGAGGGCTTCCTGGCGCTGGCCGCGACGTTCCTGGCGTACGGGCTGGTGGAGGTGGCCGGCGGGTACGGCTTCCTGGCGGTCTTCGTGGCGGCGCGGGCGATCCGGGCCGCCGAACGCACCCACGAGTTCCACTCCGTGCTGCACGACTTCGCCGAGCAGGTCGAGCGGCTGCTCACGGTGCTGTTGCTGCTGCTCTTCGGCGGCGCCGTCGTGGGCGGCCTGCTGGGCCCGTTGACGTGGCCGGCCGCCGCGGTCGGGCTGGCGCTGGTCTTCCTGGTCCGTCCGCTGGTCGGCTGGCTGTCGCTGCGGGGGGCACCCGGCCGCCCGGCCGAGCACTGGGTGATCGCCCTGTTCGGCATCCGGGGCGTGGGCTCGTTCTACTACCTGGCGTACGCGACGACGAAGGCCGACTTCCCGCAGGCGGACCTGCTCTGGGCGACCGTCGGCCTCGTCGTGATCGTCTCGGTGGTGGTGCACGGTGTCGCGGCGACGCCGGTGATGCAGTTGCTGGACCGGGCGGGGCAGCGCACCTCCGACCCGTCGGAGCGCGGCCACGCCGGCGAACCCGTCCCCGCCGCGAGCTGACCGGCCCGACGGTGCCCGTGAGGGCGGGCCCTCACCCGCCACCCAGGCGGGCGACGAGGGCGCGGCCGAGGTCGCGGCCGGAGCGCCAGGCGCTCTGCACCCGGGGCTTGCCGAAGGCGTCGCCGGCCAGCCCGACGCCGTCGGCGTCGAGGTGGTACGTGCCGCCCGGTCCGGCCGTCGGCTTCGCGTACGTCCAGCGGTGCACGTGCACGTGCTCCGCCGCCTCGGGCAGCCCCAGCAGGTCCCGTACGGCCTCCTCGACCGCCGGCCCGGCCCCGGTGGGCAGGGCGAGATGGCCGGCGGCGAACTCGGGCGTGGTGTGGGCGACCAGCACCGGCGCGTCGTCGCCGCGGCGGTCGCCGTCGTCGCAGACGAGGTTGAGCACCGGGTGGTCGTTGACGAAGGCGCCCCGGAAGGCGGCCCACCGGCGGGCCGGGAAGCGCAGCACCGCCGCCAGCGACGGCGACCAGCGCTGGGCCTGGGTGGCGCGGGTGGCGGCGGCCAGGGTCGGGGCGAGCAGCAGCGCCGCCTGCGGGCCCGGCATGGCGAGCGCCACCGCCTCGCAGGCCCGCCCGTCCACCACGGGTCCCGGTTCGACGCCGAGCACGAGCCGGTTCACGGTCACCGGCAGGTCCCGGGCCAGGTGCTCCACCAGCGAGCGCAGCCCCCGGGTCGCCGCCCAGCGCATCGGGCCGGGCGCCTCGCGCCGACCGGCGGCGTCGTACGCGACGAAGGTGTCGGTCCACTCGCGGGCCAGGCCGGCGGACCGCCATCCTTCGGCCAGCTGTGCGAAGTCCGGATCGTCGACCGTGAAGTACGCGGCGCCGAGGTCGGCGGGCCGGCCGTCGAAGCGGCGGCTGGCCATCCGGCCGCCGGACACCCGGGCGCGCTCCCGGATCTCCACCGGGATGCCCGCGCGGGCCAGCTCCGTCGCGCACGCCACCCCGGCGATGCCCGCGCCGACCACCAGCACACCCGCCCGCTGCCGCGTACCCACCCGGTGATCGTATGCGGGCCAGGTCGCCGGGGCGGCGCAGTCGCCCGCGCGGCACGCCCGGGGCCACGACGCGCCGGGGCGCCGCATGGATCGGGGCCGCGCGGGGTATTGGCACGTCTGTTCGAAGGAAGGTGGAGACCATGACGGACCGCACCAGCAGCCAGGCCAACCCGCAGGGCGCCATCAAGGACCCGGACGAGTGGGTCACCGGCGAGGAGCCGCCGACCGCCGCGCAGGAGTCCTACCTGGCGACCCTGGCCCGGGAGGCCGGCGAGGAGCCGCCGGAGGGACTGACCAAGGCCGAGGCCTCGAAGCGGATCGACCAGCTCCAGGAGGAGACCGGCCGGGGTCAGTGACCGGACGGGCGGCGCGGTGGCAGGCGGTGCAGCTCGACCTCGTCGAGCCGGCCCGCCGCCACCCGCGCCGTCAGGTACGTGGCGTACGGCTGGGCCCGACGGTCGGTGGGCGAGCCCGGGTTGAGCAGCCGCAGACCGCCCGGGGCGAGCGTGTCCCAGGGGATGTGCGAGTGCCCGAAGACCAGCACGTCGGCGTCGGGGAAGCGGGTCGCGCAGCGGCTCTCCCGACCGGCCTTCGGGCCGGTCTCGTGCACCACGGCGACCCGCAGTCCGTCCAGTTCGACCCGGGCGACCTCCGGCAGCCGGGCGCGCAGCGCCGGCCCGTCGTTGTTGCCGTACACCCCGACGAGGCGGCGGGCCCGGGCGGCCAGGGCGTCCAGCAGCGCCTCGTCGATCCAGTCCCCCGCGTGCAGCACCACGTCGGCGGCGTCGACCGCCGCCCAGAGCGGCTCCGGCAGATCCCTGGCCCGCTTCGGCACGTGGGTGTCCGCGGTGATCACCAGGCGCATCCCGCCATTCTCCCGGGCGGGCGCGCCACGCGCCGCGCCGGTAGGGAAATGTCGCCGACGGCGACGCGGCCCCTTCACATCGACGTCATCACCACGTAGTTTGACGGCGGTATATGGGAGCGCTTCCAGCGGTGCTCCTCGATGGAATGGGAGAGTCCCGTGAGAAGTAGACCCGCACTCGCCGCGGCGGGCGCCGCCGCGGCCGCGCTCACCGTCGCCGCCACCGTCGCCGTCGGCATCGTCCGCGCTCCCGCCGCCGTCGCCGCCGACTCGGCGTTCTACGTCGACCCGGCCACGGCCGCCGCGGCCTGGGTGGCCGCCAACCCCGGCGATCCCCGGGCCGCCGTCATCTCCGACCGGATCGCCAACGTCCCCCAGGGCCGCTGGTTCACCCGCACCAACACCTCGACCGTACGGTCCGAGGTCGACGCCCTCGTCGGGGCGGCGGCCGCCGCCGGCAAGGTGCCGATCCTGGTCGTCTACAACATCCCCAACCGCGACTGCAGCGGCGCGAGTGGCGGCGGCGCCCCCGACCACGCCACCTACCGGCAGTGGGTCGACCAGGTGGCGGCCGGACTGGCCGGGCGGCCGGCGACCATCGTGCTGGAGCCGGACGTGCTGCCGCTGATGACCAGCTGCCAGAACGCCGCCCAGCAGGCCGAGACGAGGGCCTCCATGGCGTACGCCGGCAAGCGGCTCAAGGCCGGCTCCGCCGCCGCCCGGGTCTACTTCGACATCGGGCACTCGGCGTGGCTCGCCCCCGGCGAGGCGGCCTCCCGGCTGCTCGGCGCGGACGTCGCCAACAGCGCGGACGGCATCTCGCTCAACGTCTCCAACTACCGGCGCACCGCCGACGAGGTCGCCTACGCCAAGGCCGTCATCGCGGCCACCGGGGTGTCCCGGCTCAGGGCGGTCGTCGACACCAGCCGCAACGGCAACGGGCCGGCCGGCTCCGAGTGGTGCGACCCGGCCGGGCGGGCCATCGGCACCCCGAGCACCACCGCCACCGGCGACTCCGCCATCGACGCGTACCTGTGGGTGAAGCTGCCCGGCGAGGCCGACGGGTGCATCGCGCCGGCCGGCCAGTTCGTGCCGCAGCGGGCGTACGACCTGGCCGTGGCCGCCGGCCCGGCCCCCACCACCGCGCCGCCGACCACCGCACCGCCCACGACGGCGCCCCCGACCACCGCACCGCCCACGACGCCTCCGGCGACCACTCCCCCGCCGACCGGTGGCTGCGCGGTGTCGTACACCCCGAACTCGTGGTCCGGCGGCTTCACCGCCGAACTGCGGGTGACCAACCACGGCGCCGCGCTCACCGGCTGGACCCTCACCTTCGCCCCCGGCGCCGGGGTCCGGCTGACCAACGGCTGGAACGGCGACTGGACCCAGTCGGGTGACCGGATCACCGTGCGCAACGCCACGTGGAACGCCGGTCTGCCCTCGGGCGGCACAGTCTCGATCGGCTTCCAGGGCACCTGGCCGGGCGGCACCCTGCCCACCCCGACCGGGTTCACCCTCAACGGCGCCGCCTGCTCCTGACCCCCGACGCCTCGCCCGCCCGTGCGGGCGGGCGAGGCGGCACCGGGGCAGCGCCTAGGATCGGCGCGTGAGCGCGGCGGTGGAGCAGCGGCGGGCGCCGGTCGGCACGCTGCTGCGGCAGTGGCGCAGGCGGCGCGGGCTCAGCCAGCTCGCCCTCGCGGTCGAAGCGGAGGTCTCCACCCGGCACCTCAGCTTCGTGGAGACCGGCCGCTCGGCGCCGAGCCGGGAGATGGTCCTGCGGTTGGCCGAGCACCTCGACGTGCCGCTGCGGGAGCGCAACCGGCTGCTGCTGGCTGCCGGGTACGCCCCGGTCTACTCCCACGCCCCGCTGGACTCCCCCGAGCTGCGCCGGGTCCTCGACGCGGTACGCCGGGTCCTGCGGGCGCACGAGCCGTACCCGGCCGTCGCTCTGGACCGGCGCTGGAACCTGGTCGCCGGCAACGCCGCCCTGCCGCTGCTCACCGAGGGGGTGGCAGGGCACCTGCTCCGGCCGCCGGCCAACGCGCTGCGGCTGACCCTGCACCCCGAGGGCATGGCGCCCCGGATCGCCAACCTCACCGAGTGGCGGGCCCACCTGCTCGGCCGGCTGCGCCGACACCTGGGGCTGACCGCCGACGCCGAGCTGACCGCGCTGCACGACGAGCTGCGCGGCTATCCGGGCGGGTCGGCCGAGCCGGACGCCGGGCTGCCGCGCGCCGGGGACGTGGTGGTGCCCCTGCGGCTGCGTCACCCGGCCGGCGAGCTGGCCTTCCTCAGCACCGTCTCGACCTTCGGCACCCCGCTCGACGTGACGGTCGAGGAGCTCTCCGTCGAGTCCTTCTTCCCGGCCGACGAGGCCACCGCCGCGTACCTGCGCGCCGCCGCCCGCTGAGCGTTACCTCGCGACGGCGGCGGGAACGCGGGCGGTCGACGAAGGAGGAACTCATGACCACACCGTCGAGTCCCACCTCGGCATGGCGGCCCGGGATGCCGGGCGCCGACACCCTGCCGTCCGGTCCCGCCGGCCGGCCCAGCGCCCCCGGTCAGGACGGGCACGGCCCGGAGACCGGCCCGCCCACCGTGACGATCGGGTCGTACCCGGACTATCCGTCCGCCCAGCGGGTCGTCGACTACCTGGCGGACAACCGGTTCCCGGTCGAACACAGCGCCATCGTCGGCACGAACCTCACCCTGGTGGAGACCGTCCTCGGGCGGATGACGACCGGGCGGGCGGCCCTGGCGGGCGCCGGGACGGGCGCCTGGTTCGGTCTCTTCATCGGACTGCTGTTCGGCATCTTCACGGCCGGCAACTGGCTCGCGGTGATCCTGGTCGGGCTGGTCGTCGGCGCGATCTGGGGAGCGGTGTTCGGCGCGGTCGCGCACGCGATGACCGGCGGGCGGCGCGACTTCACCTCCGCCAGCTCACTGCGCGCCGGCCAGTACGCCGTGATCGTCGACGCGCAGTTCGCCGAGCAGGCCCGGCAACTCCTCGGCCGGATGCACATGCCGGCCTCGTCGCCTGGCCGCTGACGGTACGGGGCCGGGGCGTCCTCCGAGCGGACGGCGCCCCGGCCTGGTACGCAAGCACATCGTTCAAAGCTGCACGACCATCCCCTGACAGTGGAGTGACCGCACTCACGGACACTAGTTAAATTTTGAAATAGTGCTACTGTCGTGGCGTGACCGAGAGCCTGGACAACGCCCACCTCGCCGCCTGGCGCGCCTACATCGAGGCCAGCCAGCGGCTCTACACGCGGCTGGAGGACGACCTGCGCGCCGACAGCACGCTCAGCTTCGCCGACTACCACGTGCTCGTCCTGCTCTCCGAGGCGCCGGGCCAGCGGCTGCGGATGGGCGAGCTGGCCAGCCGCCTGGTCTTCTCGCCGAGCCGGCTGACGTACCAGGTCACCACGATGCAGCGGCGCGGGCTGGTCGCCCGGGAGTCCTGTCCGGACGACCGCCGCGGCAGCGAGGCCGTGCTCACCGCCGCCGGGCTGCTGGCCCTGCGCGAGGCCGCCCCGCACCACCTGCGATCGGTACGCGCCCACTTCATGGACGACCTCGACGACGCCGAGGTCGCCTGTCTCACCCGGATCTTCGAGCGACTCGGCCGGCGCCTGCGCGCGGACCGCGACGCGTCGACCGCCCACCCCCACAGCTGAGGAGTCCCCGATGCCCGCCATCACCGTCGACAACGTGCTCGTCCTGCCCCGCCTGCCCCGGCTCGACGAGTCCACCGCGATCCGGCCGGTCCGCCGGCTGACCACCGCGCCCAGCGGCTACGAGGGCGAGGGCTTCCCGGTCCGCCGGGCGTTCGCCGGCGTGCCGGTGGCCGAGCTGGACCCGTTCATCCACCTGGACCAGATGGGCGAGGTGGACTACGCGCCGGGCGAGCCGAGGGGCACGGCCTGGCACCCGCACCGCGGCTTCGAGACGGTGACCTACATGATCGACGGGATCATGGACCACCAGGACTCGCAGGGTGGCGGCGGCACGATCACCAACGGCGACACCCAGTGGATGACGGCCGCGAGCGGGCTGCTGCACATCGAGGCGCCGCCGGAGCACCTCGTCATGAGTGGCGGGCTGTTCCACGGCACCCAGCTCTGGGTCAACCTGCCCCGGGCCGCCAAGATGAACCCGCCCCGCTACCAGGACATCCGTGGCCGGGAGGCGGCTCTGCTGACCACGCCCGACGGTGGCGCGCTGATCCGCGTCATCGCCGGGGAGATCGCCGGGCACCGGGGGCCGGGCTCCACCCACACCCCGATCACCATCACCCACGTGACGGTGCAGCCGGGCGCGCGCGTCGACCTGCCGTGGCGGCCGGACTTCAACGCCCTGGTCTACGTGCTGGGCGGGCGGGGCACGGTGGGCACCGACGGGCGGCCGGTGCACACGGGCCAGCTGGCCGTGCACGGCCCCGGCGACGCGCTGACCTTCGCCGCGGACGCCAGCCAGGACGGCCACACCCCGACGCTGGACCTCTACATCATGGGTGGCGAGCCCATCCGGGAGCCGGTGGCGCACTACGGGCCGTTCGTCATGAACACCCGCGACGAGCTGCTCCAGGCGTTCGAGGACTTCAAGGCCGGTCGGCTCGGTGTCGTCCCCGCCGAGCGGCTGCCGCACACCGACGGCGGGGCCCCGAGGCCCTGAGCCCACGGCGGGCGGTGGGCGCCCCTGCCACGGCGGGCGGCGCCCACCGCCCGCGGCGCGGCGTCAGGAGACGGCGAATATGCCCGCGACGCCCAGGATCACCATGAGCAACACCGTCACCAGCGCACCCCGCTCGCTCTCGACCGCCGGCTCGCGGTGCTCGTTCGCGGAGTTCGTCGTCTCGCCGGGCATGGTGTTGCCTCCTCGGTGTCGCGTCGTGTTCGGGCGAGCTGTCGGGGGTCGTCCGGCCGGGTCACCGGGGTGCCGGTCGGGATGCGGCCCCGCGACGTGGGTCCTACCGTGAGGACGTTGTCGACCTCGGGGGGCTGGAACGTGGCACCACGCAACTGGTTCCTCAGCGCGGCCGAACGCGCCAACCCGGTGTCAGAGTTACCCGTCTGGACCAGCGGTAACCTTGCCGAGCCGTTAATTCACGGTGTCGCGTACTTCGACCGGCTGGTCGACGAGGTGGAGGCCCTGGAGGCCGGCGACCACCTCTTCTTCACCGACTGGCGGGGCGACCCGGACCAGCGGCTGCGCCCGGACGGGCCGACCGTGGCGCAGCTCTTCGCGCGGGCCGCGCAGCGGGGCGTGGTGGTCAAGGGCCTGATCTGGCGCTCCCACCTCGACCTGCTGGCCTACAGCGAGGCGGAGAACCGCAACCTGAGCGAGACGGTCTCCGCCGCCGGCGGCGAGGTGCTGCTCGACCAGCGGGTCCGCCGGGGCGGCTCGCACCACCAGAAGCTGGTGGTGCTGCGGCACCCGCGGGCGCCGGAACGCGACGTCGCCTTCGCCGGCGGGATCGATCTGTGCCACAGCCGGCGTGACGACGCCGCGCACCGGGGCGACCCCCAGGCGGTGCAGATGTCCACCCGCTACGGGGAGCACCCGCCCTGGCACGACGTGCAGCTCGCGGTGCGGGGGCCGGCGGTGGGCGCGCTGGACACCACCTTCCGGGAGCGGTGGAGCGACCCGATGCCGCTGGACTCCGAGAACCCTCTCGCCTACCTGCGCGACCGGCTGCGCGGCGCGGACCTGCGACCCGACCCGCTGCCGCCGCAGCCGGCCGACCCACCGCCCTGCGGGCCGCACCACGTCCAGGTGCTGCGCACCTACCCTGCGGTACGGCCCCGCTACTCCTTCGCCCCGGACGGCGAGCGCACGGTGGCGCGCGGCTACACCAAGGCGGTCCGGCGGGCGCGGCGGCTGATCTATTTGGAGGACCAGTACCTGTGGTCCACCGAGGTGGCCGACCTGTTCGCCAAGGCGCTGCGCGACAACCCCGACCTGCACCTGGTCGCGGTGGTCCCCCGGTATCCGGACGTGGACGGCCGGTGGGCGCTGCCGCCCAACACGGTCGGCCGCGAGCAGGCACTCTCACTCTGCGAGCGGGCGGCCCCGGAACGGGTGCACGTGTTCGACGTCGAGAACCACGCCGGCGCCCCGGTGTACGTGCACGCCAAGGTCTGCGTGGTCGACGACGTGTGGGCCAGCGTCGGCAGCGACAACTTCAACCGCCGTTCCTGGACGCACGACAGCGAGCTGTCCTGCGCCGTACTGGACGAGACCCGGGACGAACGGGCGCCGACCGACCCGGCCGGCCTAGGCGACGGCGCCCGGCTCTTCGCCCGGGAGCTGCGGTTGCGGCTGTGGCGCGAGCACCTGGACCTCGACCCCGACGGCGGCGAGGACGCCGACCTGGTCGACCCCGCCGACGCCGTGGCGGCGATCACCGCCGCCGCCGACGCGCTGCGACGGTGGTACGACACCGGCCGGGTCGGTCCCCGGCCGCCGGGCCGGCTGCTGCCGCACCGGGCCGAACGGCTGCCCTGGTACACCCGGGCCTGGGCGCTGCCGGCGTACCGGCTGGTCTACGACCCCGACGGCCGGCCGCTGCGGGCCCGCCGGTCCGGCACGTGGTGAGCGCGCGGGTGGGCGTTCAGGCGGGTACGGAGAGGGCGTCGATCCTGCCGAAGGTGGGCACGGCCCCGGTGTCCGCGTCGGTGGCGTGGACCGTCAGCCCGCCGGGATAGGCGAACGAGGCGCGCGGCGAGTAGAAGCCGAAGCCGATGGTCAACGGGTTCTCCGGGCGCAGCGCGTAGATCGGGTGGGCCGGCTCCAGGAACTCCAGCGACTCGATCACGAACGGGTCGACCGGTTCGGCGACGAAGGGGTGCACGGAGCTGAGCAACTGCCCGTCGCGGGCCGTGAGGTAGCGGTGGTGGCCCCGGCTGATCGTTCCGCCGGTCTCGCCCACCTGGCAGCGGACGCGGATCACCGGCACGCCGTCGATCTCCGTCTCGGCGACGATGTCCCCGCCGTGGCGCTCGATGTGGGTACGGCCGACGACGGCGGGCGCGCCCCGCGCCGCGGCGTAGGCCCGGACCCGCTCGCTGCACGTCACGTAGTGCGTCCACCAGCCGCCGGGGTTGAGCCCGCCCGGCGCGTCCACCCCGGTCAGCGCCACGCCGAGGTAGGTCAGCGAGTACGCGCCGAAGCCGGAGGTCTGGCTGTCGTCGTCGACCACGTACTGGTTCATGAAGACCAGCCGCTCGGGCGACGGGCGCAGCCCGGCCGGGACCAGCGCCGCGACCGCGTCCGGGTCCGCCGGCAGCCAGCCGAAGTAGAGCGTGCGGCTGTTGACGACCAGGTGGGGAGCGGCGGGGTCGAGCACGGCACCTCCGGCGTGGGGCATGTACCCGCACGCTACGGGCCGTCCCGTTGACGGGACAACGACGGAAAGCCGACATTCGACGCCGGTCGTCCGGTGGACCGTGGCCGCCCGGCCGACCCGCCGGGGCCACCTGGATGCGTCGACGTCGATGTAGGGCGCGGCCGACCCGGCCGCTCGCCGGCGTAACCCGGCCCACAATCCGAGGCGCATTTGCTCGCTTTGCCGCTCTCGTGGTCGAAAATCACTTAAGTACATCGTACTTTCGGCTAGATTTCGTCAGACCGATCGGGCTAAGGTGGCTCCCGAACGGACATCTGAAGTTAAACCTAAGCGTCACGTCTTTCATCCGCGGACGAGGTGCAGGGAGGACCACCCATGACCGCGCCAACGATCAGCGAACCGGCGACCACAACAACGCCGAGCACCACCGAGAAGCTCGACCCGCGTGCGCTCACCGACAGCGCCGCCGACCTGCTCAACGCGATGGCCGCGCTGCCGGCCGGCCACCCGTCCCGCGCCGCTCTGCGCGACCGCGCGATCGAGGCCTGGCTGCCGCTCGCCAACCACCTCGCGCACCGCTACAGCGGCCGGGGCGAGCCCACCGACGACCTGGCCCAGACGGCCGCCGTCGGCCTGATCAAGGCCATCGACAAGTTCGACCCCACCCGCGGCGTCGACTTCGCCGGCTACGCGATCCCCACCATCATCGGCGAGCTCAAGCGGCACTTCCGCGACCGCACCTGGGACATCCGGGTGCCGCGTCGCCTCCAGGAGCTGCGCCTGGCCATCTCCGACGCCAACAGCACGCTGTTGCAGACCCTCGGCCGCTCCCCCACGGTCGCCGACATCGCCGCCCACCTCAAGCTCACCGAGGAAGAGGTGCTGGAGGGCCTGGAGGGCGCCCGTGCCTACAACGCGGTCTCGCTCTCCACGCCGACCGGCGACGGCGACCGCGCGACCGAGCTGGGCGACATGCTCGGCGGCGAGGACGGCGAGTTCGAGCTGGCCGAGCTGCGGGTGGCCCTCGGCCCGGCGCTGGCGACGCTCGACGAGCGCGAGCAGAAGATCCTCACGCTGCGGTTCTACGGCAACCTGACGCAGTCGCAGATCGCCGAGCAGATCGGCGTCTCGCAGATGCACGTCTCCCGGCTGCTGGCCCGCGCGCTGACCAAGCTGCGTGGGCAGCTCGACGGCACGTACTAGGGATACGACCCAGGGGTAGCCCGGCCGGCGCACCCGGCCGGAAATGGTGGCGAAGGCCTCCGGTCGTGGAGTGGGACCCTCCAGGTCCCGCTCCGCCGACCCGGAGGCCTTCTTCGTGTCGCTCCGACATGTCCCGGCCGGTCAGCGCCGCCCGTCGAGCCGCCCGGGTCGCCCCTGCGACGGGTGACCCGGGCGTCGGCGTTCAGCGGGCGGGCTCGCGCCACATCGGCCAGAACGGGGTGCCGTCCGGCAGGTGGAACGGATCGGCGACCCGGTAGCCGTGCCGCGCGTACAGGTCGCGGCCGATCTCGCTGGCGGCCTCCAGGTATCCGGGCACGCCCTCGGCGTCCAGGACGGCGTGGTGGTGCCGCAGCAGCGCGCTGCCCAGCCCCTGCCCCTGCCGCTGCGGCGCGACGGCGAGGAACGCCAGGTGGTGGTGGTCCGCGTGCGGGTGGTGGGCCTCGAAGAGCTTGTCCAGGTGGGCGAACCGGTCCGTCCACTGCCCGCACGCCGCGGCCAGCCGGGCGTCGTAGTCCTCCGGCGGCGGGGCCGGATCGCCCACCGACGGGAACCAGACCGCCACCCCCGCCCGGTCCGCGGTCGCGTACACGAGGCCGTGCCGCATCGCGTGGTCCACCAGGATCGCGAACTGGCCGGCCAGCACGGACTGCCGCCGCCCTTCGTCGGGCACCAGCCAGCGCGGCGCGTCCAGGGCCATGAACGCCTCGGCGATCCGGTCGGCCACCAGCGACGTCTCCGCCGGCCCGAGCCGCTCCACCCGTACGCCGCTCATCGCCGGGCCCCCGTCGCGCTCGGCACGGGCCCGCCCGCGTGCCCGGTCGTCGGCACCGCCGCCGCCACGCTCTCCGCGCCCAGGCCGATCCGGGCGTACGTGTCGGGGCGGCTGCCGCGCAGCACCAGCGCCCACAGCAGGCCGAGCAGCGCGGCGACCGGATAGACCGCCGGGACCGCCCAGCGCAGGGGCGAGTCCGGCGCCACGCCGAGCAGGTCGGCGAAGTTGGCCACCGCCAGCGCGACGATCACGGTCAGGGCCACGGCGGCGAGGCCGGGGGCGACCGCGCGGCGCCACAGCGTCTCCTCCACCTGGCTGCGGACGAAGTACGCGATCACCGCGACCGAGGTGGTGGCGATCAGCAGCAGCACGCCGAAGCCGCCGGCCGTGCCGACCCAGTAGAACAGCTGCACCACCGGGTCCCAGCCGTTGAGCGCGTAGAGCACGATCACCACGAGCCCGAGCGCGCTCTGCGCGAGGGACGCCGCCCGGGGCGACCCGGTGCGCGGCGAGGTCTGCCCGAACACGGCCGGCAGCACCCGCTCCCGGCCCAGCGCGAAGGCGTACCGGGCGGTCGTGTTGTGGAAGGAGATCATCGCGGCGAGCACCGAGGTCAGGAAGAGCGCCTGGCCGATGGCCACGGCGGTGCCCCCGAGGTGCGCCTCGGCCAGGTTGAAGATCAGCCCGATGCTCTGTTCGCCCGCCTCGGCGGCGATCCGGTCCGGTCCGACGGCGACGGTCATGCTCCACGACGACAGCGCGTAGATCCCCGCGATGATGGCGATGGAGAGGTAGGTGGCCAACCGCACCGTCCGCCGGGGGTCCTTGCTCTCCTCGCTGAACACCACGGCCGACTCGAACCCGACGAAGCCCAGGATGGCCAGCACCAGCACCGCGCCCGCCCCGGGCACGACGAGGTTCTCCGGGGAGAGGGCGGCGAAGCTCACGTCACCGCCGGCCGGGTGGGCCAGCTGCCCGAGGTCGAAGACGACGATCACCACCATCTCGGCGACCAGCAGCGCCGCCAGCACCAGGCCGTTGAGGTCCACCCGGAGCAGGCCGAGTACGCCGACCGTCGCCCAGGCGATCAACGCCACGAGCCACCACGCGGGGGCCACTCCGAACAGGCGGCCCAGCACCGGCTCCGCGGCGGCGCCGATGGTGCCGTACAGCCCCACCTGGAGGGCGTTGTACGCGATCAGCGCGACCCAGGCGGCGCCGACGCCGGCCGGGCGGCCCAGCCCCCGCGAGACGTAGGCGTAGAACGCGCCGGCGTTGGCCATCCGCCGCGCCATGGCCACGTAGCCGATGGAGAAGAGGGCGAGCACGGCGGCCACGGTCAGGAAGGCCACCGGGATGCCGAGCACCCCGACGACCCCGTAGCCGGTGGTGACGACGCCGGCCACCACGGTCAGCGGGGCGGCGGCGGAGAGGACGAAGAAGATCACCGACGGCACGCCGAGCCGGCCGCGGGCCAGTGCCTCGGAGACGTTGCTCGGTCGGCCGAGCGTTGGTGTCGACATACGCGGACTCCGGTTCGAGGGGAGGGGGGGTGGAGTGGCGGTCAGCCCACGCCGCGCAGCACGGCAGCGCCGACCGCGGCCTCGGTGTGCGCCACGAGTTCCCGCAGCGGCGGGGGCAGCGCCGGGATGAGCACGCCCAGCCGGTGGTGTGCCCGGGGGCCGGCGCTCCACAGCACCTCGCGGCTCAGCCCGGCGGCGACGACCAGACCCAGCAGCGTCCCGTCGGGCACGCTCGGCGGTTCGGGCCGGTCGAGCAGGGCACGCAGCCGGGTGGCCGGCCAGGCCACCGCGTTGAGGTCGATCGGCAGGTAGCTGACGGTGGTGCGGAGCAGCCGGCGGCTCTCCTGCCGGCGCAGCACGCCCGCCCTGACCAGCCGATCCCCCACGGAGGTGGTGGCGGTCTGCGCCAGGAAGCTGAGCCAGGTGCGCACCGGGTGCTGCTGCGTCTCGCCGACCAACTGGTCGAGCACGGTGTGCGCCAGCGCGTCCGCCGGGGGGCGGCGGTCGAGCACCGTGACCAGTCCGGAGGAGACGGTGGCGTGGCCGTGGAGGACCAGTTCGGCGAGCAGCCCGCCGGCGAGGCCGAGGCCGGTCGCCGTGGGGTGCAGCTTCGCCTTGCCCCGACTGTCGTTGTGGGTGATCAGGAAGAACTCGTCGGCGATGAGCAACCGGTCCTCCCATGCGGGTTGTCCACAGTGATCGCAACCGGGCAAGGATGCACCGGCCGTGACTGCAACGCAACTCCCGTTTGTGGAAGTTGCACTCCGTGCTGGCGCGACCTGCGGATCTTGCCGTGACAGACTCGGAGGGTGACCGCGAGCCCCACCGTCCGCCGCCGCCGCATCGCCCGGGAACTTCGCCAGTTGCGCGAGCGCGCGGGCATGACCCTGGATGTCGCCGCCCGGCAACTGGACATGTCCAAGAGCAACCTGTCCCGCATCGAGAACGCCCAGATCGGCATCAAGCCGCGCGACGTCCGGGCCGCGCTCGCCCTGTACGAGGTGACCGGGGCGGACGCCGAGGCGCTGATCGAGATAGCCCGCGGAGCGCAGCAGCGCGGCTGGTGGCAGAGCTACAGCGACGTGCTGCCGGAGTGGTTCGAGTTCTACGTCGGGCTGGAGGCGGAGGCGGCGACCCTGCGCACGTACGAGGTCGAGGCGGTGCCCGGCCTGTTGCAGACGGAGGCGTACGCGCGGGAGGTCTTCCGGCGCACCGCGGGCGAGGACGGGATCGAGCGCAAGGTCGCCGCGCGGCTGCACCGGCAGAACGTGCTGCACGGCGACGGCCCGGTCGAGTTGTCCGTGGTGCTCAACGAGGCGGTGCTCTGCCGACCCGTTGGCGGCGCGGCCGTGATGTCCGATCAGATGGCCCATCTCGCGAAGGTTGCTCAGTTACCGAACGTGACTCTCCAGGTACTTCCGTTCTCGGCCGGCGGGCACCCGGCCATGAACGCGCCGTACGTCGTGCTGACGTTCGCCGACACCGCCGACGCGGCCGTGGTTTACCTGGAAAACCTCACGATGGGGCTGGCTCTGGAGGAGGCCGTACAGGTGCGCGGGTATAGCCTTGTGCACGAGGAGCTGTGTCGCATGGCACTCGGTCCGGAGGCGTCTCTGACGCGCCTGGCGGAAGCTTCTCGTCACTTTGCGTGACCGCTGACGCGGCGCGCCGGCACAGACGGGGGTACCGCCCGATGACCGCGTTCGACCTCACCCGGGCCCAGTGGCGCACCAGCAGCCGCAGCGTCGGCAACGGCAACTGCGTGGAGGTCGCCGTCGCGGCGGACCGGGTCGCCGTCCGCGACAGCAAGGACCGGTCCGGCCCCGTCCTGGCCTTCCCGGCACCGGCCTGGCGCGCCTTCGTCACGGGCGTTGACGGGGTACGCCCCGACTGAGCCACGCCGGGCGGTGCGAGACTGGGCCGTGCTCTCGGACGTGCCCCTCGACCTGCCCGTACGGCCCGTGCTGCCGGAGCTGGTCGCGGCGCTGCGCGCCACCGGCGCCGGAGTGCTGGTCGCCCCGCCCGGGACCGGCAAGACGACCCTCGCCCCGCTGGCCGTGGCCGACGAGGTCGCCGGCCGCGTGCTGGTCGCGCAGCCGCGCCGGGTGGCCGCCCGCGCGGCGGCGCGCCGGATGGCCGCGCTGCTCGGCGAACCGCTGGGCGAGCGGATCGGCTACGCCGTACGCGGCGAGCGTCGCAGCGGACCGCGTACCCGCGTCGAGGTGGTCACCACCGGGCTGCTGGTGCGGCGGCTGCACCGCGATCCCGAGCTGGCCGGCACTGGCGCCGTGCTGCTCGACGAGTGCCACGAGCGGCAGCTCGACGCCGACCTGGCGCTCGCGTTCACCGTGGAGGCGCGGGCCGCCCTGCGCCCCGACCTGTGGCTGCTGGCGATGTCGGCCACCCCCGAGGCGGACCGGTTCGCCGCGCTGCTCGGCGGCGGTGGCGCGCCCGCACCGATCGTCCGGGCGTCCTCGGCCCTGCACCCGGTGGCCCGGATCTGGGCGCCGCCGCCCCGGCCGGTGGCCGCGCCGGGGGCCGGCCCGGTCGACCGGGGACTGCTCGACCACGTCGCGGCGACGGTGCGCCGGGCGCTGCGCGAGCGCGCCGGGGACGTGCTGGTCTTCCTGCCCGGCGCCGGCGAGATCGGCGCCGTCGCCGGCCGGCTGGCCGACCTGCGCGGCGAGGTCGCCGTCCTGCCGCTGCACGGCCGGCAGCGTGGCGCCGACCAGGACGCGGCGCTTCGCCCCGCCGACCGGCGGCGGGTGGTGCTGGCGACCGCCGTGGCCGAGAGCAGCCTGACCGTGCCGGGCGTTCGGGTGGTGGTGGACGCCGGGCTGTCCCGGGTCGCCCGGATGGACCTGGCCCGGGGTTTGGGCGCGCTGGTCACGGTCACGGTGTCCCGGGCGGCGGCCACCCAGCGGGCCGGCCGCGCGGGCCGGGAGGCACCGGGGTGCGTCTACCGCTGCTGGTCGGCGGCCACCCACGAGCGGCTCGCCGCGCAACCCGAGCCGGAGATCGCCACCGCCGACCTGACCGGCTTCGCCCTGGAACTGGCCGCGTGGGGGTCGCCGGACGGCACCGGGCTGGCCCTGCCCGACCCGCCCCCGGCGGCGTCGATGGCCGTCGCCCGCGACACCCTCACCACGCTCGGCGCGCTCGACGCGGACGGCCGGATCACCGACCGCGGCCGGGCGATCGCCGCGGTCGGGGCGCACCCCCGGCTGGCCCGGGCGCTGCTCGACGGGGCCGCCCGGGTGGGCGCGGACCGGGCGGCGGAGATCGTGGCGGTGCTCGCCGAGGACACCGCCGCCGGGCCGGGCGACGACCTGACCGCCGCCTGGCGCCGGCTGCGCGCGGGCGCGGACCCGGGTGCCACCGCCCGCTGGCGCGCGGAGGTACACCGGCTGCGCGCCGCCCTGCCCGACGCCGCGCCGCCGGGGCGACCCGGCCGGGCGCGCGCGACCCACGGTGCGGCGACGGCGGAAGGCACCGGCCGGGCGCGGCCGGACGCCGACGCGGGCCGGACCGGGAACACAGGCCGGGGCGGAGACGCGGGCCGGGGCGGGCTGACCGACGACCTGGCCGCCGGGCTGCTCGTCGGGCTCGCCCACCCGCAGCGGCTGGCCCGGGCCCGGCGCGCGGGCGGCTCGGCGTACCTGATGAGCGGCGGAACCGCCGCGGAGCTGGCGCCCGGGTCGGGGCTGACCGGCGCCGACTGGCTGGCCGTCGCGGTGGCGGACCGCTCCCCCGGCGCGCCGACGGCCCGGGTACGGCTGGCCACCCCGCTCGACGAGGCGACCGCCCGGGAGGCGGGCGGGCCGCTGCTGCGCACCGAGCGGGAGGTCGGCTGGGCCGGCGACGACGTGGTGGCCCGGGAGGTGGTGCGGCTGGGCGCGATCGAGCTGGTCGAGCGGCCCCTCGCCCGGCCCGACCCGGCGCAGGTGGCACAGGCGCTGCTGACGGGCCTGCGGCGTACGGGCCTGGGCCTGCTGACCTGGAGCCCGGCGGCGCGGGCCCTGCGCGAGCGGCTCGCGTTCTGCCGGCACGCGCTCGGCGGCGACTGGCCCGACGTGGGCGACGAGGCGCTGCTCGCCGACGCGCCCGCCTGGCTGGGCCCGGAGCTGGCCCACGCCCGGCGCCGCGCCGACCTGGCCCGGGTCGACGTGGCCGGGGCGCTGCGCCGGCTGCTGCCGTGGGCGCTGGCGGCCCGGCTGGACGAGGTCGCGCCCGAGCGGATCGCCGTGCCGAGCGGATCGCGGATCCGGCTCGACTACGCCGACCCGGCGGCGCCGGTGCTCGCGGTCAAGCTCCAGGAGACCTTCGGCTGGCGCGACGCGCCCCGCGTCGCCGACGGCCGGGTGCCGGTGCTGCTGCACCTGCTCTCGCCGGCCGGGCGGCCGGTGGCGGTCACCGCCGACCTGGCGTCGTTCTGGCGGACCGGCTACCCGCAGGTGCGGGGCGAGCTGCGCGGGCGCTACCCGCGCCACCCGTGGCCCGAGGACCCGACCACGGCCCCGCCCACCCGGCACGCCACGCCGCGACGCCGCTGAGCGGCCTCATGTCGTCGCCTCCCTGCGGTCGGCGACGCCACGAGGCTCCAGAGCGCTGAACCGGCTGGTTCGCTCGCGACGCTCGCTCACTCCTCCACGACGTCGGCGACGACCACCGTGACGTTGTCCGGCCCGCCCGCGCGCAGCGCGAGGTCGATGAGCCGGCGGGCGCAGTCCGCGCGGTCCGGGTGCTCCGCGAGCACCTCGGCGAGGGTGTCCGGGCGGACGACGTTGGACAGCCCGTCGCTGCACAGCAGCCAACGGTCGCCGGGCCACGGCACCATCGTCGCGTACGCCGGGGAGACCTCCTCGCCCTGCAACGCCTGGGTGACCACCGCCCGGCGGGGGTGGCTGCTGGCCTGGTCGGGGGTGATCACCCCCTGGTCGACGAGCAGCTGCACGAACGTGTCGTCGCGGGTGATCTGCTTGAGTACGCCTTCGCGGAACAGGTAGGCGCGGGAGTCGCCGACGTGGGCGAGGGCCAGGCAGCTGCCCGTACGGGCGAAGAGCAGGGCGGTGAGGGTGGTGCCCATGCCCTGCCGCTCCGGATCCTCGGCGACCGCCTGGTGGATCCGCGCGGTGGCCTGCTCGATGCCGCTCTGCAGTGCGGCCACCAGCGCGTGCTCCGGGGTCTCCACGTCGAGCGGAGCGACCGCCTCGATGGCGATCGCGCTGGCCAGGTCGCCGGCCGCCATCCCGCCCATGCCGTCGGCGACGGCGACGAGCCAGGTGCCGGCGTGCAGGGCGTCCTGGTTGCCACTGCGGATCAGCCCACGGTCGCTCGTTCCCACGGAACGCAGCTTCAGGGTCATGGGTGGCAGCCTGCCAGGCGGAGGGCTCGGTTGTCTCTAGGAGATCGGGACCTCGGCGCGTCGCGCGGCGAATCTCACTGTCCCGGGGGCCTCCCGGGGCGGTTTCGAACCATCCAGCCGGATCGATTGACAGGGTGGCGGCGGCACTGGAACCATCGAGGCGACCTGGGAGCGCTCCCAGGTCGCCACCTTCCCGTCCCCACAGCCGTCCGGAAGGAACACCCGTGACGCCATCCCCACGCCGCCTCGCGCTGCTCGCGGCCGCGACCGCCGTCGCCCTGACCGCAGCCACCGCCGGCGCCGCACACGCCGAACCGCCCCCCGACGCCCCCGAGCAGATCGACAACGGCGACTTCAGCGCCGGTGTGTCCCCCTGGTTCTCCTACGGCACCGGACCGCTCGGCGTCACCGACGGCCGGCTCTGCACCACCGTGCCCGGCGGCCTGGCCAACCCGTGGGACGCCGGCATCGGCCAGGACGGCGTGCCGCTGGTCGCCGGGGCGGAGTACACCCTCGGCTTCGACGTCTCCGCCACCCCCGGCGCCGCCGTCAAGGCCGTGCTGCAACTGGGCACCGCCCCCTACACGACGTACGCGAGCGTCGACGCCACCGCCAGCGGCACCGCCCAGCGGTTCGAGAAGACGTTCACGGTCGCCGAGGGCAACCCGGCCGCCCAACTGATCTTCCAGGTCGGCGGCAGCGCGGCCGAGCAGACCGTCTGCCTGGACGACGTCTCCCTGCGCGGCGGCGACCCGCCCGAGCCGTACGTGCCCGACACCGGGCCACGGGTGCGGGTCAACCAGGTCGGCTACCTGCCCGGCGGGCCGAAGAACGCCACCGTGGTGACGGCGGCGACCGACGCCCTGCCCTGGCAGCTCCGCTCGGCCGCCGGCGCCGTCCTGGCCAGCGGCACCACCACCCCGCGCGGCGTCGACGCCGCCTCCGGGCAGAACGTGCAGACGCTCGACTTCTCGTCCTACCGGACCCCGGGGGCGGGGCTCACCCTGACCGTCGACGGCGAGACCAGCCACCCCTTCGACATCTCGGGCACCCTCTACGACCGGCTGCGCGCCGACTCCCTCCAGTTCTTCTACGCGCAGCGCAGCGGCATCGCCATCGACGGCGACCTGATCGGCGCGGAGTACGCCCGTCCCGCCGGGCACCTCGGCGTGGCACCCAACAAGGGCGACACCTCCGTGCCCTGCCAGCCCGGCGTCTGCGACTACTCCCTGGACGTGCGCGGCGGCTGGTACGACGCCGGCGACCACGGCAAGTACGTCGTCAACGGCGGCATCGCCACCTACCAGCTGCTGAACACCTTCGAGCGGACCCGCACGGCAGCCACCGCCGGGCACGGCGCCGCCCTTGGCGACAGCACGCTGCGGGTGCCCGAGCGCGGCAACGGCGTACCGGACGTCCTGGACGAGGCCCGCTGGGAGCTGGAGTTCCTGCTGCGCATGCAGGTGCCGGCCGGCAAACCGCTCGCGGGGATGGCCCACCACAAGATCCACGACCGGAACTGGACCGGGTTGCCGCTCGCCCCGCACGACGACCCCGAGCAGCGCGAGCTGCACCCGCCGTCCACGGCCGCCACGCTCAACCTGGCCGCCGTCGCCGCGCAGTGCGCGCGGCTGTTCGCCCCCTACGACGCGGCCTTCGCGAAGCGCTGCGGCACCGCGGCGAAGACGGCCTACGCCGCCGCGAAGGCCAACCCGGCGCGGTACGCCAGCCCCGCCGACAGCACCGGCGGCGGCGCGTACGACGACACGAACGTCACCGACGAGTTCTACTGGGCCGCCGTCGAGCTCTACCTGACCACCGGCGAGCAGGCGTACCTGGCGGACCTCACCGCGTCGGCGCACCACACCGGCGACGTGTTCGACCCGCGCGGCTTCGGTTGGCAGGGGGTCGCCGCGCTGGGCCGGCTCGACCTGGCCACCGTGCCGAACGGGCTGCCGGCCGCCGACCTGGCCCGCGTACGCGCCTCGGTCACCGCCGCCGCCGACGCCCACCTCGCCGAGGTGGCCCGGCAGGCGTACGGGCTGCCCATGCCCGGCGACGCGGGCAGCTACTTCTGGGGCGGCAACAGCAACATCATCAACAACGCGGTCGTGCTGGCCACCGCCTTCGACCTGACCCGCGACGCGAAGTACCGCGACGGCGCGGTGCAGGCGATGGACTACCTCCTCGGACGCAACGCGCTGAACATCTCGTACGTGACCGGGTGGGGCGAGCACGCGGCGGAGAACCAGCACAGCCGGATCTTCGGCCACCAGCTCGACCCCGACCTGCCGAAGCCGCCCGCCGGCTCCCTGGCCGGCGGCCCGAATGCCGCCCTCCAGGACCCGTTCGCCGCGAAGCTGCTCGCCGGCTGCAAGCCGATGTTCTGCTACGTCGACGACATCAACTCGTACGCGACCAACGAGGTGGCGATCAACTGGAACTCGGCGCTGGCCTGGATCGCCTCGTTCCTGGCCGACCAGGGTGACTCGGCGGCGGTGCCGGCGCCCACCTGCTCCGCCACGTACACCAACTACGGCACCTGGCAGGGCGGCACCGGGTTCACCGCCCAGGTGACCATCCGCAACACCGGCACCAGCGCCGTCGACGGGTGGACGGCCCGCTTCGCCTTCACCGGCGACCAGCAGGTACGCGAGGCGTGGCTGGCGAAGGCGACCCAGGCGGGGGCCACGGTCACCGCGAAGAACGAGTCGTACAACGCCCGGATCGCCCCCGGCGGCACCGTCACCTTCGGCTTCAACGCCGTGACCGGCGGCGGCGCCAACCCGGCACCCGGGCTGATCACCGTCAACGGCGCGGCCTGCGCCCTCTCCTGACCGCCGGCGTCCGGGTGGCGGTGGCTCCAGGAGTGGGAGCCGCCGCCACCCGGCGTCGTCGCCGGCCGCGACGCGGCGCGGGGATTTCGATGGACCGCGCCCGGGGCGTGCGGCAGGGTGTCCCGCATGGACGACGCGGAGCGGCGGGTGTGGGGGCGGCTGCCGGGCGGCGCCCGGGCCGCCCTGGCCGACCTGAGCCCGGCGGACCTGCGCACGCTGCTGTTGGCGGTCGCGCGGGACCGGGCGGCGGAAGTGCGCCCGGCGGACCTGGTCCGCCGGTGGCGGGCGGACCGCTTCACCCGCCCGGCGGCGGCCGACCCGCGCGTGCTGGCCGGAGTCGAGGCCCGCCTGTGGGAGCTGTTGCCCGCCGAGTTCGCGGGCGTGAGCCTCTCCCCCGTCGTGCCGCTCGGCACCTGCGCCGCGGTCGCGCCGGTGAGCCAGAACCGGATCGTCACCACCCTGCGCGCCACCGAGGTGCTCAGCGACCCCACCAACGCTCTCGCCGTCGAGGCGGCGGTTCGTCGCCGCGCGCAGCCGGCCGACGGCGCGGTGCACCTGGCCGCCTGCCACCGGGTCCTGCGGGCGCAGGACTTCGGCCCCGGCTGGTCGGCGCACTTCCGGCTCTTCGCGCTGGTCTCCAGCGCCCGCGACGGCGGCTCGGGACGCACCGAGGCGCGGCTGCTCACCCTGCACCTGGCGCACTGGCGGCGGGTGCTCGACACCCTGCTGCCGCCGTCGGCGGGGGCGCGGCTGCGCCTGACCGTGCTCGACGGCCCCGTCGTCGGCGAGCGGATCGAGGACACCGTCCGGCCGGCGCTCGGCCCGGCGGGCGTACCGCTGGTGGACGAGCCGGAACGCCGGCGCGGCCGGGGCTACTACGTCGACGCCGCCCTGCGGATCACCGTCGGCGAGGGCGCGCACGAGGTCGAACTCGGCGACGGCGGCCTCACGGACTGGACCGCCCGGCTGACCAGCGACGGCAAGGAACGCTGCCTGGTGTCCTGCCTGTCCACCGAGCGACTCGCGGCGCTGACCGACGCCCTCGGCGGCGGTGGCGGCGGCGGTGGCGGCGGCGACGACGCGGACGCGGGACCGTGGCGGCACGGGACTCCGGCGTCGGTCGTCGAGTGATCCGAGGCTTCCCGACACATGCCCGTCGACGCGCTGTCGAGCTGCCCGCACAGATGGGGCAGTGGCCAGCCGGGCGCGTCGGGGCTTCCGCCCAGGAGCGACTGGACCGCCGAGCAGCTGCGGACACTCGCCAGGCGACCGTCTCCCGGCCTGGGATGGCGTAGAAGGTGGTGTTCCCCTCGACCGCCGGGACGGCGTCGTTCGCTGTCACGCCCCCAAGGACGTTGGTCCTACTGGCGGGGCAGCTCGACAGCGCCAACGGAGCAGCCGGGCCGCCGCCAGGCCGGGCGAGGCATCGAAGGACGCCGCTGTAGCAGCATGTTGGGCATGACCGAGCAGCGGATTCCGAGCCTGCGTCCCGGCGGCCCCACGGACGCGCCCGCCGTACTGCGGCTGCTCGACGACGCCACCGCCTGGCTGGCGGCGCGGGGGCGCACCGGCCAGTGGGGCACCGGACCGGCCTCGACCGACCCACGGCGCATCGCGCAGGCCGAGGCCTGGGCGACCGGCGGCGGGCTGTGGCTGGCGACGCTCGCCGAGCGCCCCGTCGGCGCGCTCGTGGTGGGGACGGCGACCGCGTACGTGCCACCCGCCACCGAACCCGAGCTGTACGTGAACCTGCTGGTCACCGACCGCGCGCACGCCGGGTCGGGCATCGGCGGCCGGCTGCTGGCGCACGCCGCGGAGCTGGCCCGGGAGCGCCGGCTCGGCCTGCTCCGGGTGGACTGCTACGCGGGCGACGACGGTGCGCTGGTCCGGTGGTACGAGCGGCAGGGCTTCACGGCCACCGATCCGTTCACGGTCGAACGCCCGGGCCGCGACCCGTGGCCGGGACAGGTGCTCGTGCGACGTCTGCCCTGACTGTGCGGCCGCTCGACCCGGCCCGGAACCGTTCAGGCTCCGGGCCGGGACCCGCTCAGCCGGCGCTGCGCAGCTTCGGCAGCACCTCGGCGCCGAACGCGTCGATGAAGTCCCGCTGCTCCTGCCCGACGTGGTGCAGGGCGATCTGGTCGAAGCCGAGCTCCAGGTACTCCTCCAGCCAGCCGACGTGCCGTCCGAGGTCGGCGGAGACGTTCACGACCTCGTGGACCTTCTCCATCGGCACGTCCCGCGAGACCACGTCGAAGTGCTCCGGGGTCTCCAGGTCCCAGCAGACCGGCGGGGCGAAGACGTTGCTGCGCCACTGGTCGTACGCGATCCGCTCGGCCTCGGCCTGCTCCGGCGCCCAGCTCACGTGCACCTGGAGGTGCAGCGGTCCGCGGCCGCCGGCGTCCCGGTACGCGTCGATCATCTCCCGCAGGTGCGCGGTCGGGGCGTTCACCGTGATCAGACCGTCCGCCCACTCGGCGCACCAGCGGGCGGTGGCCACGCTGACCGCCGCCCCGATCAGCGCCGGCGGCTGCTCCGGTCGGGTCCACAGCTTCGCCCGGTCGACCCGTACCAGGCCGTCGTGGCTGACCTCCTCGCCGGCCAGCAGCGCGCGGATCACGTCCACGCACTCGCGCAGCCGGGCGTTGCGGACGTCCTTGCGCGGCCAGGCGTCGCCGGTGATGTGCTCGTTGCTCGCCTCGCCGGTGCCGAGGGCAGCCCAGAACCGGCCCGGGTACATCGCGCCCAGGGTGCCGATCGCCTGCGCGATGATCGCCGGGTGGTAGCGCTGCCCGGGGGCGTTGACCACCCCGAACGGCAGGTTGGTCGCCTGGAGCGCGGCCCCCAGCCAGGACCAGGCGAAACCGGACTGGCCCTGCCGCTCGCTCCAAGGCGCGAAGTGGTCCGAGGACATGGCGGCGTCGAAGCCGGCCCGCTCGGCGTGGATCACCGCCTCCAGCAGGGCGCGGGGATCGATCTGTTCGTGGGACGCGTGGAAGCCGAACACCGTCATGGCGTCACTCCGTACCCATGACGGCGCCCGGCTACGCCGGCGGACCGGGAGCGGGCTACTCCGCGTGCGCCCCGGCGCCGACCGAGGCGGCCCCCTCGCCCACCCAGACGGTCTTCGTGTTGCAGAACTCCCGCATTCCGAGCGCGGAGAGCTCGCGGCCGTAGCCGGAGTTCTTCACCCCGCCGAAGGGCAGTTCCGGGTAGGAGGTGGTCATCCCGTTGATGAAGACGTTTCCGGCGTCCAGGTCGGTGGCGAAGCGCTCCTGCTCCTCGGGGTCGCGGGTCCAGGCGTTGGAGCCCAGGCCGAAGGAGGTGCCGTTGGCCACCTCGATCGCCTCCTCGTACGACGACACCCGGTAGAGGCCCGCGACGGGACCGAAGACCTCCTCGGACCACATCCGCATCTCGGGGCGCAGGTCGGTGACCACCGTCGGCGGGTAGAACCAGCCGGGGCCGGCGGGCGGCTCGCCGCCGCAGAGCACGGTGGCGCCCTTGTCGACGGCGTCGCGCACCTGGGCGTGGACCTCGTCGCGCCCGCCCTCGCTGGCCAGCGGGCCGACGTCGGTGTCAGGGTCCATCGGGTCGCCGACCCGCAGGGCCGACATCTTCGCGGCGAACGTCTCGGCGAAGGCGTCGAAGACGTCGGCGTGCACGATGAAGCGCTTGGCGGCGATGCAGGACTGGCCGTTGTTCTGGCAGCGGGCGGTGGTGGCGACCTCGGCGGCCCGGTCGAGGTCGGCCGACGGCATCACCACGAACGGGTCGCTGCCGCCGAGTTCCAGTACGGTCTTCTTCAGCTCCCGGCCGGCGATCTGGGCGATCGACCGGCCGGCGCCCTCACTGCCCGTCAGCGTCGCCGCGCGCACCCGCGGGTCGCTGAGCACCCGGTCGACCTCGGCCGAGCCGACCAGGAGGGTGGTGAACGCCCCCTCCGGGAAGCCGGCGCGGCGGAAGAGGTCCTCCAGCAGCAGTGCGGTCTGCGGCACGTTGGAGGCGTGCTTGAGCAGGCCGGTGTTGCCGGCCATCAGGGCCGGCGCGGCGAAGCGCAGCACCTGCCAGAGCGGGAAGTTCCAGGGCATCACCGCGAGCACGGGCCCGATCGGCTGGTAGCGGACGAAGGCCCGGGTGGCCTTGACCGCCCCCGCGTCGGCGGGCTCGTCGGCGAGGAAGTCGGCCGCCTTCGCCGCGTAGAAGCGGCAGGCGGTGGCGCACTTGGTGACCTCGGCCCTGGCCGACGCGTACGTCTTGCCCATCTCGGTGGTCATCAGCCGGGCGATCTCGTCGCGTTCGGCCTCCAGCAGGTCGGCCGCCGCGTTCAGCCAGCGTCCGCGCTGTTCGACGGTGGTGCCGCGCAGCTGGCGGTACGCCAGGTCGGCCCGCTCGATCGCCGCGTCGATCTGCTCCGCCGACATCGGGGCGTAGGACTTGAGCGTCTGTCCGGTCGCGGGATTCGTGGTCGCGATGGGCATCTCGTACTCCTGTCACTCGAAGAGTGAGTGGCGGGCGCCCGGCTCCTCCCGGCGGCGGGCGGCGCGGCGGCGCTGGATGATGATCAGGTCGACCACGGCGACCACCGCGAAGACCACGCAGAGGACTCCCAGCCACACCAGGTCGGCGTTGAACGCCAGCACCGCGAAGACGGTCATGGTCACCAGCCCGAACCCGGCCAGCAGGAGCCGCATGTTGAGTGCGCTGTAGGCGTGGCCGACCGTGCCACGGGCGCGCCGGGGCTGCGATCTCGTCATTGCACCGACCTACCCCCGATCGACCCGCTTAACCCGCCCCGGCCGGTCGGCTCCCCGGGCGCCCTCGTCGGCCCCGCCGCCAGCCCTGCCGGTGGGCCGCGTCACCCCGCTGGTGGGGTGCGTTACACCGGCGCCCGGTGAGCCTGTCGAACCGGCTCCGACCGGAGAGGATGGCCGGTATGACGATGACCCACGCGCTGCCGGTGACTGTCGCCGTCGCCCGGCGCACCGACCCGGCCCGGACCAGCGAGATGGTGGCCTGGATGCGGGCCGGCACGGCGCTGGCCGAGGCGTTCCCGGGGTTCCTCGGGTCCGGCTGGGTACGCAGCGCGCCCGGCTCCGGGGAGTGGCACATCATCTACCGCTTCGCCGACCACGACACGCTGCGCCGCTGGGAGGAGTCCCCGCAGCGGCACTGGTGGCTCTCCTCCGCGCAGGGCATCGTCGAGCACACCCGGGTCGAGCGGCGTACCGGCGTCGAGGGCTGGTTCGACCCGCCGCGGGAGCACCTGGCGCAGACCGTGCCGGTCAGCGCCGAGCCGACGGTCCCGCCGCCCTCCCCACCGCGCTGGAAGCAGGCGGTGACCATCTGGCTGGCGTTCTTCCCGCTCAGCCTGACCGCGACGCTGCTCACCAGCCGCTTCCTACCGGACGTGCCGCTGGCCGCCCGGGTGCTCCTGATGACCCTCACGCTGACCCCGCTGATGACCTACCTGGTGCTGCCCCGGATCACCCGGGCCCTGCACTGGTGGCTGCACGGCCAGGCCGCGCCCTGGCACGTGGCGCGCTGACCTCCGTCCGCGGCGCTGGTCCCGCCCGGCACGCCGCCCGCCGCCCGGCCCGCGATCCGCGCGCACCTAGCACGCGGAGCCGCGCCGGAACAGCCGTCTGCCGCATAGTCGACAGCGGCGGGCCACCCCGGCAGGCCCGCGCTTAGAGTTGCCGCGCTGTCGCTCTCCGCTGCGGGACTGGGGATGGTATGCCTCGACGTTGGGTCACCGTGGCCGCCTGCCTGCTGGCGCTGGTCGCGCTCGCCTGTGAGGGCGGTGGGGAGCCGGGATCCCGCCCGCCCCGGGACACCCCGTCGCCCGGCTCGGCCGGCGGCATCGCGGCCCTCGGCGACTCGATCAGCACCGGGTTCGGCTCCTGCCTGGTGCTCGTCTCGTGCGAGCGCAACTCCTGGTCCACCGGCGACGGGCTACGCGTCGACAGCCTCTACCGGCGCCTGCTCGACCGGAACCCGGCGATCCGGGGCCGGGCCCACAACCACGCCAGCCCCGGGGCCCGCGCGGCGTCCCTGGAGGGACAGGCCCAGCGGGCGGTACGCGACCGCGTCGACCACGTCACCGTGCTGGTCGGCGCCAACGACGTGTGCCGGGGCGGCATCGAGGCGATGACCCCGGTCAAGCAGTTCCGCGCCGACGTCGACCGCGGCCTGCGGGTGCTGCGGCAGGGCCGGCCGAAGGCCCGGGTGCTGGTGGTGAGCGTGCCGAACCTGCACCGGCTCTGGGAGGTCGGGCACACCGACGCGCGGGCGGTACGGGCCTGGAAGCGGGGTGTCTGCCCGGCGCTGCTGGCGAACCCCACCTCGACGGATCCGCTCGACCGGGCGCGCCGGGCGGCCGTGCGGGAGCGCATCGCCGACTACAACACGCAGCTCGCCGCCGCCTGCAAGGCGTACGGCTCGCGCTGCCGGCACGACGGCGGGGCGGTGCACCGGGTGCGGTTCGACCTGGAGCTGGTCAACCCGCTGGACTGGTTCCACCCGAACGCCGCGGGGCAGGACCGCCTGGCCGACGTGGCGTGGCGCGCCTCGGGCCTCGGCTCCTGACCCCACCACCCGGCGCACCGGCCCGTCCGGGCCGGGCGCGCAGGCGGCGTCGAGGGGCCCGGATCAGGGCCGGCGGGGTTCGGGGACGCTGGGCCCGCCGTGCTGCCGGTAGAGGGCGCGGGAACGCACCGCGAGGTCCTTGGTGGCCGACGAGTTGGCCCACGTGCCCAGGACGATCGCCGCACCCGGCACCACCTTGGCGAAGACCCGCTTCGCCGCGCGCACCCCGGCCATCTGGGCCAGGCGTACGCCGAGGCGCAGCATCACCTTGCCGAGCGGGTTCTGCCCGCCGCTGCCGAAGAGGGCCCCGGCGCGCTCCCGACCGGCGGCCACCCCGAGCGCGAGCCGGGCGCTCTCGGCGACCTTGTGCACCTTCTGCAACACCAGCAGGTCGGTGGCCCGGTCGCCGTGCAGCGGGTCGACGCCGTACGCGGCGGCGATGTGCAGCACCATCCGGGCCTGGGTCCAGGCCAGCACCCCCACGTCGATCACGGCACCGGGCAGCCCGGCGGCGCCCGAGACCGCCCCGGAGAGGCGGGCGTGGTTGACGAACTTGCGTACCGCCTGCTCCGCCAGGGCCTCGGCGGTGGCCCCGGGCTGCTCGGCCCGGGCCCGCGCGGCCCACTGCGCCGCCTCCGGCCCCAGCCGGCGTACGGCCTCCAGGGCGAGGTGCTCCGGGGCGTACTGCGGGTCCTCCCGCATCCGGTCCCAGAGCTTCAGCGGCGGCGCCTCGGTGGCCTCCTGCGTCGGTGCCGGAACCACGGCCGGCGGCTGCGGTTCCCCGGCGACGGGCTGGTCGTCGGTGGGCACGGAATCGGTCACAGGGTCTCCCGGGGGTCGGAGAGGGCGTCGGTGACGGTCAGCGGCGGTTCTGGAACTTGGCCGCGAGGCCCCTCAGCTTCTGCTGGGTGCCGGGCTTGGCCAGCTCGCGCCGGCCTCGGTCGACCATCTGCTGGCCCTTGGGCGAGCGCAGGAAGGTGGTGATCCGCTGCATCAGTGACATGTCGTCCTCCAGTCGGTGGCGCCTGTTCCATGTGTACCTCGGAGCGACAACACCTGTACCCCGGATGCCCGAACCGCAACCGTCCACTATGGTCGGTGAGAGCCTACTGCCCGGCCTCCAGGCACGCCGCGACGACCTTGGTGGCGCGCCACTCGTGTTTGGCGTAGTGCTCCGGATAGGCGGAGATCTGCACCGCCTGGGCGGCATCGGTGAGCCGCATCTGCTGCCAACCCGGCACCCGCGCCAGCGCCGAGAGGAACTGCCGGGTGGCGAACTCCGGGTCCATCAGGTCGCCGACCTCGCCCCAGCCGCTGCTGGAGCGCTGCTGGAACAGCCCGACCGAGTCGTGGTCCCACCCGATGCCCTGGTGCGGGTACTCGCGCGACTCGGGAAGCACCCCGCTGGCGACGTTGTAGAGGTTGCTCTCCTGCATCGCGGTGGCGACCGCGATCACCAGCGCGCGCCGGGGCATCCCCATCTCGCGTCCGGTCCGCACGATCTCCTCGGCGTTCTCCATCTGGGCGTTGTCGAGCCCGACCACCGGGGCGGGGTCGACCGGCTTGCGGGTGGTCTTCTTCGGGGCGGGGGTGGTGGTGTCCGGGTCGGCGGTGCGGGTGGGGCTGGCGGAGACGGCGACGCGCTCCAGGCTGCGGGAGGCGGGGTCCGGCTCGGCGCGCTCGGCGAGCGCGGAGGGGGCAGGGGCGGGTGTGGGGTCGGCGGATCCGTCCCGCGCGCCCTGCGCGACGGCGGTCAGCCCGAGGCAGCACAGGACGCCGGTGGCGAGGACGATCCGGGCCCGGGCGGGCCCGCGCGTCAGCAGGCGGGCGTACGCCGCGGCGCGCAGACTGGTTGACCGAACGCACGAGGGGGTATCGTCCGAACGGTCGATCGGCTCGCTCGGGGCGAGCTGGTCATCGAGGGTGCGGTCGTCAGGCATCAGCCGAGGCTAGGCAGGCCGACAGGCCGAGCACCCGAGGTGATCTCGTGGCTTTCCTCACGATATGGCCCAGGTCGGGTGGACGCCCGTGCCGAGCCGGGCAGCCGTCGGGACGCACCTCGCGGACCGGTCAGACCTCGGCAGGGCCCCGGGGCGACACGGGGCGCCCGGAACGCGGACAAACCACCGGCGACCGGCCCATGATCTACAAACTCCCCCGTTCGGTCGATAGTCTGGTCACCCTGACGGCCATGCCTCGTCGCCCGACGGTGGGCTTGCGGGCATACGCCCGATTACTGGTCAGGTGGCGACCCGTGGCGGGGCGCGGCGCGGAATGCACGAGGATGGCGGGTACGTTTCCCGAACCGGGTGCCGTCTCCGCACGGCGACCCGTACGCACAACCAGGGAGGTCCGCACCGGTGCTCGACCCACACGAGCTCTACGAGCTCACCGACGATCTGCCCGACCTCGGTCAGCCGGTGCTGATCCAGACCCTCACCGGCTTCGTCGACGCCGGCAGCGCCACCCGACTGGCCAGGGAGCAGCTGCTCACCTCCCTGGACGCCCGCCCGATCGCCCGCTTCGACGTCGACCAGCTCTTCGACTACCGCTCGCGCCGCCCGGTGATGACCTTCGTCGAGGACCACTGGGAGGCGTACGACGCCCCGGAGCTGGAGCTGCACCTGCTCCGCGACGACGACGAGACCCCCTTCCTGCTGCTCACCGGCCCGGAGCCGGACCTGCAGTGGGAGCGCTTCGTGGCCGCGGTGGCCGGCATCTCCGCACGGCTGGACGTCCGGCTCACCGTCGGGCTCAACTCGATCCCGATGGCCGTGCCGCACACCCGGCCGGCCGGGGTGACCGCACACGCCACCCGCCGCGAGCTGATCGCCGGCTACGAGCCGTGGTTGCAGCGCGTGCAGGTGCCGGGCAGCGTCGGCCACCTGCTGGAGTACCGCCTCGGCGAGCTGGGCCGCGACGCCCTCGGCTTCGCCGCCCACGTGCCGCACTACGTGGCGCAGACGGAATACCCGGCCGCCGCCGAGGTGCTGCTCGCCTCCGTGTCGCGCAGCACCGGGCTGCTGCTGCCCCGCGACGGCCTGCGCTCGGCGGCCGAGGTGGTCCGGGTGGAGATCGACCGGCAGGTCGCCCAGACCGACGACGCCGCCCAACTGGTGCAGGCCCTGGAGGAGCAGTACGACGCGTTCGCGCGCGGCCGGGGCGAGAAGAACCTGCTCGCCGCCGAGGCCGGGCCGCTGCCCACCGCCGACGAGCTGGGCGCCGAGCTGGAGCGGTTCCTGGCCGAGCAGACCCGCCCGGGCGACACCCCGGGCAGCTGACCCGGCGACGCGCGTGGGGATGGGGCAGGCTGGTCACATGCGTCTGGCGACCTGGAACGTGAACTCGGTGAAGGCCCGCCTGCCCCGGCTGCTGGACTGGCTGGCCGGCACCGGGCCGGACGTCGTCTGCCTACAGGAGACGAAGTGCCCGGACGGCGCCTTCCCGGTGGCCGAGGTGGGCGAGCTGGGCTACACGGTGGCCAGCCACAGCGACGGCCGGTGGAACGGGGTGGCGATCCTGTCCCGGGTCGGCCTGGCCGACGTGACGGTGGGGTTCCCCGGGGAACCGGGCTTCCCCGAGCCGGAGGCCCGGGCCATCTCGGCGACCTGCGACGGGGTCCGGGTCTGGTCGGTGTACGTGCCGAACGGCCGGGCCCCGGACGACCCGCACTACGCGTACAAGCTGGCCTGGTTCGCGGCGCTGCGCGACGCGCTGGAGGCGGAGCTGACCGGCGGCCTGCCGCTGGCGGTCTGCGGCGACTTCAACGTGGCGCCCACCGACGCCGACGTCTGGGACCCGGCGGTGTTCACCCACTCCACGCACGTCACCCCGGCGGAGCGGGCGGCCCTCGCGGCGCTGCGCGACCTCGGGCTCCGCGACGTGGTGCCCACCCCGATGAAGGGCCCGCACCCGTTCACCTACTGGGACTACCGGGCGGGCATGTTCCACCAGAACAAGGGCATGCGGATCGACCTCGTGTACGCCTCGGCACCGTTCGCCCGGGCGGTCCGCTCGGCGTACGTGGACCGGGAGGCCCGCAAGGGCAAGGGCCCCTCCGACCACGCGCCGATCGTCCTCGACGCCGACCTGGTTCCGGCGGTCGAGTCGTTCTGAGCCCCGGCGCCGTCGCCAGGGCGTGTTCCGGAGGCGCGTGAGGCTGATGGACCACTGCCACCGGAACGCTGATACCTGTAGGGCATAAAGATGCCTGCGGGGTATCGGGATCGAACGACTACACCGCCGACCGGCGAGGTCCGGCGCAGCCAGTCACGGTTCGTGGGACAGACCGTAGGGTGGAGCCATGGCAGTCGTGAAGATCAACGCAATCGACGTTCCTCCCGGCGCGGGCGAGGAACTGGAGAAGCGGTTCGCCGCCCGGGCGGGAGCAGTGGAGAACTCCCCCGGCTTCCTCGGCTTCGAGCTGCTGCGTCCCGTCGCGGGCGAGAACCGCTACTTCGTGTACACCCGGTGGGAGACCGAGGAGGCCTATCAGGCGTGGGCCGCCGGCCCGTCGCGTGCCGCCCACGCCGGCGAGAAGCGCCCCCCGGTCGCCGCCGGCGCCACCCTCCTGGAGTTCGAGGTCGTCCAGCAGGTCCCCGGCCGGTCCTGACGCGCCCTCGCGCCGCTCAGGCGGGGCGGGAGGAGAGCAGGGTGGCGAAGGCGATGATGTTGTCGGCGTAGCCCGTCCGGCCGCCGAGCCAGTCGCCGCCGCAGGTGATCAGGCGCAGGCCCGGCGGGCCCTCGTCGCCGTAGACCCGTTCCGCCGGCAGCCGCTCCTTGGGGAAGTGCTCCACGGAGTCGACCTTGAACACCACGACCGAGCCGTCGGCCCGGGTCACGTCGACGGTGTCGCCCGGGCGCAGCTTGTGCAGGTCGTAGAAGACCGCCGGGCCGCGCTTGGTGTCCACGTGCCCGACGATGACCGACGGGCCCGGCTCGCCCGGGGTGGGGCCCCGGTCGTACCAGCCGGTCTCGTCGGCACGCTCCAGCGGCGGTACGGCGATCGACCCGTCCCGTGCCTGACCCACGGGGGCGACCGGGGCGGACACCTCGATCGCGGGTACCGACAGGCGCACCGGCCGACTGGCCGACAGTGCCCCGCTCCCGCTGCGCGCCGGCCGCTCCTGCCCGCCGCCGGCGGCCCAGTCGAGCGGCCCGGCGGTGCGCCCCAGCCCCGCGCCGGTGGCGAATACCCCGGCCAGCACCAGCACCACCGCCAGCGGCACCGACCAGGGGCGGCGTCCGGACGGCCGTGGCCCCCGGGCCGCTGCGGCGGCCGGCTGCGGGGCGGGCGTGGTGGCCATGAGGCGGCTCAGCGTCGGGCGGCGCCACGGGCGGTACGCGGACGGCGCGCCGCCCGGACCGCGAGCACGATGCCGGTCACGGTCAGGGCGAGACCACCCGGAAGCAGCAGCCCGCCGGTGAAGCCGCCGGCGCCACCGCCGAACCCGGTGGCCGGGCCGCGGCTGGGCTGCACGGCCTTGACGACCTGGAGCATGGTCGAGGCGGTCTCGCCGTCGCGGCACTCCAGCTTGATCCGGTAGTTGCCGGGGCGGGTGCGCTCCCGCACCATCGGCGCGGCGGTCAACGTGCCGCCCTGCGGCTGCACCTGCACCCGACCGAAGGCGTCCGAGACCACGGTGGCGGGAACGGAGTTGTTGCGGCAACTGGCCCGGATCCCCACGAGGAACCCCGGCTCGACCGTGCTCGGGCTGACCTCGACGAAGACGTTCGGCCCCGGCGGCCCCGGCTGGGGCGCACCGGCGAGGGCGGGCGCGGCCGCGAGCAGCGGCCCGACGACCACGGTCGCGATCGCGAGCGCCACACCGCCACGGTGCACCGACACGACGCCCCCTCCCGGCGCGTTGGGGCAGCGCCGGGGCAACACCAGGCACCCGGCCCGCCGTACGGGATGGATCCTCTCATCCCCGGGCGAACATCACATCCGATTCGGCGCGGTCGTCGCGTACGCTCAGGTCGTTGTGACCTCCACCGACTTCCCCGCCGCCGTCCCCGCGCCGCCCGCCGCCCGGACGATCCGGACCTTCCACCCGCGCCGTGGCCGGATGAGCAGCCGCCAGACGGAGGCCCTCGACCGGCTCTGGCCGGTCTACGGCCTGCACGTCCCGGAGCGGCCCGGCACGCCCGTGGACCTGTCCACCCTGTTCGGCCGACGTGCCCCGCTGGTGCTGGAGATCGGTTCCGGGATGGGCGACACCACGGCCGAGATGGCCGCCGCCGACCCCGACCGAGATTATCTGGCGGTCGAGGTCCACACGCCCGGAATCGCCAACCTGCTGGACCTGGTCCAGCGGCACGGCCTGCGCAACGTACGGGTGGCCCAGGGTGACGCCCTGGACCTCGTGGCGGGCCTGCCGGAGGCGTCGCTGGACGCCGTGCACGTCTTCTTCCCCGACCCCTGGCCCAAGTCCCGGCACCACAAGCGGCGGATCATCCAGCCGGCCCACGTCGCGCTGCTGCGCTCCCGGCTTGCGCCCGGCGGCACCCTGCACTGCGCCACCGACTGGGCCGAGTACGCCGAGGCGATGCGGGCCACCCTGGACGCCGACCCGGGGCTGGTCGACGCGCACGACGGCTTCGCGCCCCGCCCCGCCCACCGCCCGGTCACCAAGTTCGAGCGCCGGGCCCTGCGGGCGGACCGCCCGATCTTCGACCTGATCCACCGCCGGTCGTGACGGCGGGGGCCGCTCGGGCGCCGAAGCGGCCCTTCCCCGCCTCGCCCGCCCGGCCGGTTGGCGCTCGGGGGCATGATCCAGGCACCATGGACGCGCTATGACGCTCACCGCCGCGCTGCCGACAAGCGCCGACCCCGACACCCTCTTCGACGCGTTCGCCGGCTGGGCGAAGGAGCGCGGCCTCGACCTCTATCCCCATCAGGAGGAGGCGGTCATCGAGATCGTCTCCGGCGCCAACCTGATCATGAACACGCCGACCGGGTCCGGCAAGAGCCTGGTCGCCATCGCGGCGCACTTCGCGGCCCTGGCCGACGACCGGACGACCTTCTACACCGCCCCGATCAAGGCGCTGGTGTCGGAGAAGTTCTTCGCCCTCTGCGAGGTCTTCGGCGCCGACAACGTCGGCATGCTGACCGGCGACGCCAGCGTCAACGCCGACGCGCCGATCATCTGCTGCACCGCCGAGATCCTGGCCAACCTCGCGCTGCGCGAGGGCGAACGCGCCGACGTCGGCCAGGTGATCATGGACGAGTTCCACTTCTACGCCGAGCCCGACCGGGGCTGGGCGTGGCAGGTGCCGCTGATCGAGCTGCCGCAGGCGCAGTTCGTCCTGATGTCCGCCACGCTGGGCGACACCACCCGCTTCGTCGACGACCTGACCCGGCGCACCGGCCGACCCACCGCCGTCGTCCGCTCCGCCGAGCGGCCGGTTCCGCTGATCTTCTCGTACGCGATGACGCCGCTGCACGAGACCCTCGAGGAGCTGCTGGAGACGAAGCAGGCACCCGTCTACGTCGTGCACTTCACCCAGGCCGCCGCCCTGGAACGCGCGCAGGCCCTGATGAGCGTCAACGTCTGCACCCGCGCCGAGAAGGACATGATCGCCACCGCGATCGGAAACTTCCGGTTCACCTCCGGCTTCGGCAAGACCCTGTCCCGGCTGGTGCGGCACGGCATCGGCGTGCACCACGCCGGGATGCTGCCCAAGTACCGCCGGCTCGTCGAGACCCTGGCCCAGGCCGGCCTGCTCAAGGTCATCTGCGGCACCGACACGCTCGGGGTGGGCATCAACGTGCCCATCCGCACCGTGCTGTTCACCGGCCTGTCCAAGTACGACGGGGTGCGCACCCGGCTGCTCAAGGCCCGCGAGTTCCACCAGATCGCCGGGCGCGCCGGGCGGGCCGGGTTCGACACCGTCGGCCGGGTCGTCGTGCAGGCCCCCGAGCACGTCATCGAGAACGAGAAGGCGCTCGCCAAGGCCGGCGACGACCCGAAGAAGCGGCGCAAGGTGGTGCGCAAGAAGCCGCCGGAGGGGTCGATCGGCTGGGGGAAGCCCACCTTCGACCGCCTCGTCGAGGCCGAGCCGGAGCCGCTTACCTCCAGCTTCCACGTCAGCCACTCGATGCTGCTCAACGTCATCGGCCGCCCCGGCGACGCGTTCGCCGCGATGCGCCACCTGCTCACCGACAACCACGAGGAGCGTGCCGCCCAGCGCCGGCACATCCGCCGCGCCATCGCCATCTACCGGGCGCTGCGCGCGGGCGGCGTCGTCGAGCAGCTCGACGAGCCCGACGAGACCGGCCGGCGGGTCCGCCTCACCGTCGACCTCCAGCTCGACTTCGCCCTCAACCAGCCGCTCTCCCCGCTGGCGCTGGCCACGATCGAGCTGCTCGACGTCGAGTCCCCCGCGTACGCCCTCGACGTGCTCTCGGTCGTCGAGTCGATCCTCGACGACCCACGCCAGGTGCTCTCCGCACAGCAGTTCAAGGCCCGCGGCGAGGCGGTCGCCGCCATGAAGGCAGAGGGCATCGAGTACGAGGCCCGCCTCGAACTGCTCGACGGCGTGACCCATCCGAAGCCGCTGGCGGAACTGCTGGACTCGGCGTACGAGATGTACCGGCAGGGGCACCCGTGGGTGGCCGACCACCAGCTCTCCCCCAAGTCCGTCGTGCGGGACATGTACGAGCGGGCGATGACCTTCACCGAGTACGTGCAGTTCTACGGGCTGACCCGCTCCGAGGGCCTCGTGCTGCGCTACCTCGCCGACGCGTACAAGACGCTGCGCCAGACGGTGCCCGAGGACGCCAAGACCGAGGAGCTGATCGACCTCATCGAGTGGCTCGGCGAGCTGGTCCGGCAGGTCGACTCCAGCCTCATCGACGAGTGGGAGCGGCTGCGCAACCCCACCGACGCCGCCGAGGCCGCCGAGGCGCTGGACGACCGGGTTCCGGCGGTCACCCGTAACGCCCGCGCCTTCCGGGTGCTGGTGCGCAACGCCCTGTTCCGCCGCGTCGAGCTGGCCGCCCTGCGCCGCTGGTACGACCTCGGCGAGCTGGACGCCGCGTCGGGCTGGGACGCGGACGCCTGGGCCGACGCCCTGGAGCCGTACTTCGAGGCGTACGACTCCATCGGGGTGGGCCCGGACGCGCGCGGCCCGGCGCTGCTGATGATCGAGCAGGGTCGGGAACGGTGGACGGTCCGGCAGATCCTCGACGACCCCGACGAGGACCACGACTGGGGCATCAGCGCCGAGGTCGACCTCGCGGCCTCCGACGAGGCGGGTGCGGCGGTCGTCCGGATCACCTCGGTCGGGCAGCTCTGACCCTCGCGGCGGCTCCGGCCGGACGCCGCTCCCACGGTCACGTGGTGAGGACGACGAGCTGCCGGGTCGCGCGGGTCATCGCGACGTAGCGGTCGACCGCTCCCTCGACGCCGACACCGAAGGCCTCCGGGTCGACGAGGACGACCAGGTCGAACTCGAGCCCCTTCGCCAGCTCCGGCGTCAGCGACCGGACCCGGGACGTCGCCCGGAACGTGGGATCGCCGATGACGCACGCGGTCCCCTCGGCGTGCGCGGCGAGCCACGTGTCGAGGATCGGGCCCAGGTCGGCGGCGGATCCGCGTACGACGGGAGCGCCGCCGCCGCGGATGGAGGTCGGCACGTTGGCGTCGGGGAGCACGGCCCGGATGACGGGCTCGGCCTCCGCCATGACCTCTTCCGGCGTCCGGTAGTTGACGGTCAGGGAGGTCAGGGTGATCCGGTCGAGCCCGATGCGCTCCAGCCGTTCCCGCCACGACTCGGTGAAGCCGCGCCGGGCCTGGGCGCGGTCCCCGACGATGGTGAAGCTCCCCGACGGGCAGCGCAGCAGCAGCATCTGCCACTCGGCGTCGGTCAGCTCCTGAGCCTCGTCCACCACGATGTGGGCGAACGGTCCGGCGAGCAGGTCCGGCTCGACGTGGGGCAGGGCGGTCTCGTCGACCAGGGCGTCCTGGAGGTCCAGCTGGCGCAGGCTCGACAGCACGCCCTCGCCGTCGTCGTAGGTGTCGGCCTCGATCAGGTCGTCGACGACGGCGGCCATGCGCGCGCGTTCGACGGCGACGACGGCCTCCTGCCGGCGTCGGCGCCCGGACGCCTCCGCGTCGCCGAGCCGGTGCCGTGCCGCGTCCAGCAGCGGCAGGTCGGACACCGTCCAGGCCCGGGCGTCGGGGCGCTGCAACGTGCGGACCTCTTCGGGGCTGAGCCAGGGAGCGCACCGGCGCAGGTAGGCGGGCACCGACCACAGGTCGCCGACGAGGTCGGTCGCCTCGATCAGCGGCCAGGCCCGGTTGAACGCCGTACGCAGCTCCCGGTTGCGCAGCAGCGAGGCGCGGACCAGCTCGTCGGGCTCGTCGCCGTCGTACTTCTGCACCAGGATCGTGAGCAGCTCCTCCCAGACCTCGTCGCGCGCCTCGTTGTGGGGGGTGCCGGGCCCCGGCGCCTCGAACGCCTCGGCCCAGTCGGCGGCGCGCAGCCGGATGTCGGCCTCGTCCGTGCTGACCGTCATCGGTGCGGTCGGCGGCTCCTCGTAGAACCTGACGGCCGACTCGATCGCCTTCGCCATCGCCGCCGACGACTTCAGCCGGGCCACCTCCGGGTCGGTCTCGACGCTCGCTGAGGCGCCCTCGGGCACGAGGTCACGCAGGGTGCAGGTCTGCACCTCCTCCTCCCCCAGGCTGGGCAGCACGTCGGAGACGTACGCCAGGTAGGGCTGGTGCGGCCCGACGAACAGCACGCCGCCCCGGCGGTGACCGAGGCGCGGGTCGGCGTAGAGCAGGTACGCGGTGCGGTGCAGCGCGACGACGGTCTTGCCGGTGCCGGGACCGCCGTCCACGACGAGCGCCCCGCTCGATCCCGCGCGGATGATGGCGTCCTGGTCGGCCTGGATCGTGCCGAGCACGTCGCGCATCCGGGGCGACCTGCTGGCCCCCAGGCTGGCGATGAAGGCGGACTGGTCGTCGAGCGTGACGGCGTGCCCCGCGAGGGCGTCCGGGGTGAACACCTCGTCCCAGTAGTCGGTGATCCGGCCGCGCGTCCAGCGGTACCGGCGGCGACTCGCCAGGCCCATCGGGTTGGCGTGGGTCGCCGCGAAGAACGGTTCGGCCGCGGGGGAACGCCAGTCGAGCAGCAGTCGTCCGCCCGCGCCGTCGGTGAGGCCGCGTCGTCCGACGTACACGGGCGTGGGATCGTCGGCGCCGACCATGCGGCCGAGGCACAGGTCCACGCCGAAGCGGCGCAGTGTGCGCAGGCGGGCGGCCAGCCGACGGACCTCCATGTCCCGGTCCACCGCCTGCCGGCCCTTGCCACCGGGGGCCCGGCGCTCGGCGTCGAGGCGGTCGGACAACTCGGCGCCCGTCCGCTCGATGCTCCGCGCGACGGCCGCGAAGTGCCGCTCGTCGGCGGCGATCAGCATCGGATCGGCCTTGGCGGCGAGGTGGTCGGGAAGGTCGAACGCGCTGGTCGTCAGGCGATCCACGTCAGCAACTCCACTCTCGTTCCGGCTCCTGGCCCGCGATGCCGTACGCCGCATGCGGGCACCGGGCGTCCGACCATCGGCTCGACGTTTCCATTCGGCCGTACGTCGACGGCGGCCACTTTTCGCTGGTCCCGTTTCCGCAGCTCGCGGCCTCGGCCGGGTGATTCTGCGGCACGGACCGGGTCTTGCCGCAAGCCCCCCGGTGCGATATAAGTTGAGAAGGGAAAGGGGCGGACGCTCTCCTTTCCCTTTATTTCTGTCCGGGGCGGAAAACCCTTCGGGAACGGGCGCCGCACACGACGGCGCAGCGGCCGGGCGGACATTTCCCGGCACGTGCGACGGCGCCGCAGCGCGCCCCGGCGGGGCCGCCGACCTGGTGTGGATCTTCCGGGGGCAGGCGTGACCTCCCATCGTGCCCGCCGTCACCAGGACGCCCGAGGAACGCTCCGCAAAGCCTGGGAGATGTCACACCCGTCGATTAGAATGTATGTACTAATCGAGGTCCTGACCTGGGAGGACGCCCGTGACCACGCCCGCCTCCGCCCCACCCACCCCCTACGCCACCCTGCTCGGCTTCACCCGCTACGTCGACCGCACCGGCCCGACGAAGGCCACCTTCGTCGGGGGGCTGCGCAAGCAGCGGGCCAGCCGCTCCGGCTTCAACCCGCACGGCCAGTTCGTCAAGGCGCTCAAGGCCGACATCGCCTTCCACACCGGCGGCACCCACCTCGACCAGGTGGTCGACGTGGTCAAGCCCCGCTGGCGACCGCTCTACCAGGCCCTCGTCCCCGGCGCGACGGCCTGGCTGCGTTCCCTCGGCGAGCCGAGGGACGTCGACCTCGCCCAGACCCGCGACGCGCTCGCGATGCTGGGCGACCTCCCCGTCAAGGTCAACCCCCAGTTCGGCGTACGGCACGGCGACGGTCGCGTCGAGGCCGTCCGACTGCACTTCGACGAGACACCGCCCAGCGAGGAGGCGACGCTCGCCACCCTGCACCTGATGGCCCGGCACATGGACGCGGTGCTCCCGCACGCCGAGCCGGTCCTGGTCGACGTGCGTCGGGGCGAGGCCCACCGCATGCCCGCCGACGCCCGCCCCGAGCAGATCGAGCGCTGGCTGGCCGGCGAGGCGGCGGCCTTCCGGGCCATCTGGGCCACCGCCGCCTGATCCCTTCCCACCACCCGATCCGCTCGCCCGGCCCGGCCGACATGGCCGGGCCGGGCGCCGACCGGGGATCCGCGCGGAAGCCCACATCCCGGGCGGCGGATCGACATGACGTCCAGCATCGTGAATCATCTATCTTCATGACCACCGGGTCCATGGACGCCCGTCCACCCGCCGAGATCGCCGAAGACGACCAGGTGCCCGCGCCCGGGCCCCCCGGCCGGCGGGAGCGGTGGCGATGGCTGTGGCACGAATGGACGCTGGCGGTGCTCGGCGGGCTGCTGCTGGCGGTCGTGCTGACCTGGCCGACGATGCGGCATCCGGCGAGCACGATCCCCGGCGACATCGGCGACCCCACGTTGCAGACGTGGCAGATGGCCTGGGCCGGGCACGCCCTGCTGAACAACCCGGGCGGCCTCTGGCACTCCAACACGTTCTTCCCCGAGACCCACACGTACGCCTACAGCGACACCCTGCTCGGCTACGCCCCGCTCGGCATGCTCGGCTCGGGCTTCGAGGCCGCCCTGGTCCGCTACAACGTGGCGTACGTGCTGGTGCACGCGCTGGCCTTCGTCGGGGCGTACGCGTTGGCCCGGCAGCTCGGGGCGGGGCGGCTGGGCGGGGCGGTCGCCGGGGTCGCGTGGGCGTACGCGCCCTGGCGCCTGGCACACGCCGGGCACCTCAACATCCTCTCCAGCGGCGGGATCGCGCTGTGCCTGGCGATGCTGGCGCGCGGCCACGGCTGGTCGTTGCGGCACGGCTACCGCCCGGAGCGCCGGCGACCGGGCTGGGCCCTCGCGGGGTGGCTCGTCGCCGCCTGGCAGATCAGCCTGGGCTTCGGCATCGGCCTGCCCCTGGTGTACTTCCTGCTGGCCGCGGTGCTGGTCGGGGCCGGCGGCTACGGCTGGTCGTGGTGGCGGCGCGGGCGACGTCCCGCGTTCGGCCGGCGGCTGCTGGTCGCCGACCTGGCCGGCGGGGCCGTCTTCGGGGCGGTGACGCTGCTGCTGGGGCTGGTCTACCTGCGCGTCGTCGACCTCAATCCGCAGGCCGAACGGTCGCTGGCCTGGACGGAGATGTTCTCGCCGCCGCTGATCGGCTTCGTCACCGCCCCGGCCGACTCGTGGTGGTGGGGCGAGCGGCACGCGGCGGCCCGCGAACAGCTGACCTGGCCGCCGGAGATGGCACTGCTGCCCGGGATGGTCCTGCTCGCGTTGGCCGCGGCGGGACTGTTCGTCTCGGTCTATCCGGCCCGGCGTCGGGTCGCGGTGGCGCTCGGCGTGCTCGGCACGGTGCTGCTGGGCCTGGGGGTCACCCTCGGCGGCGACGGCGATCCGGGTTACCTGACGCTGTCGAAGCACCTGCCGGGCTGGGACGCGTTGCGTACGCCGGGGCGGATGATGCACTGGACCAGCCTGCTGCTGGCGGTGCTGGCGGCGGGTGCGGTGACGGTGTTCGCCACGGCGGTGCGCCGGTGGGCGTCCCACGGCCGGGCGAGGTTCCTGGCGCCGGTGCTGCTGCTGGTGCCGCTGGCCCTCGTGGGGCTGGAGGGGGTCAACCGGACGGCGCACCCGGAGGTGCCCCCGCCGCCGGCGGCGATGCGTACGGCGGCGGAGCCGATGCTGGTGCTGCCTGCCGGCGGCGCGCTCGACCTGATCTTCATGTCGTGGACCACGGACGGGTTCCCCCGGGTGACGAACGGGCTCGCCGGGTTCGAGCCGGTCACCCAGGCACAGACCCGGGCCGCGACGGCCGCCTTCCCCGACGCGGGCAGCGTGGCGTACCTGCGGGGCATCGGGGTGCGCTCCGTGGTGGCCCTGCCGGGCTGGGCCGCCGGCACCCCGTGGGAGGGCATCGCGCAACGGCCGTACGACGGGCTGGGCATCACCCGGGAGGAGATCGATGGTGTGCTGGTCTACCGCCTCTGACCGGGCCGGCGCGCGGCGGCGCGGTGGGCGTCGCCGGGCGTCCTCGGGCGCCGGCCGGACGGGGTGACGGACGTGCGCCTGTCGGTGGTGGTGCCCTGCTTCAACGAGGAGGCCTCGGTGGAGCGGCTGCACGCGGCGGTGAACGCCGCCGTCGCGGAGCTGACCGACGTCGAGATCGAGGTGGTGTACGTCGACGACGGCAGTTCCGACGGCACCCTCGTGGCGCTGCGCCGGCTCGCCGCCGCCGACCCCCGCGTGCGGTACACGTCGCTGAGCCGCAACTTCGGCAAGGAGGCGGCGATGCTGGCCGGGCTGGAGCGGGCCACCGGCGACGCGGTCGTGATCATGGACGCCGACCTCCAGCACCCGCCCTGGCTGCTGCCCGACATGGTGGCGCTGTACCGGCAGGGCTTCGACCAGGTGATCGCCCGCCGGGACCGGCGCGGTGACCGGTTCGTACGGATGCTGGCCTCGCGCTCCTTCTACCGGCTGGTCAACTGGTGGATCGACGTGCGGCTGCTCGACGGGGCGGGCGACTTCCGGCTGCTGTCCCGGCTCGCGGTGGACGCGGTGCTGGCGATGCCCGAGTACAACCGCTTCTCGAAGGGGCTGTTCTCCTGGATCGGGTTCCGCACGGTGGTGGTCGCGCACGGCAACCAGACCCGGCAGACGGGCCGGAGCAGGTGGACGTTCGGCAAGCTGTTCAACTACGCGTTCGACGGGCTGCTGTCGTTCAACAACCGGCCGCTGCGTCTGGCGATCTACGGCGGCCTGTTCCTCACCCTGATCGCGGTGGTCTACATGGCCTGGGTGGTCGCCGACGCCGTCAGCAAGGGCATCGACGTTCCCGGCTACACCACCATCATCGTCAGCGTGATCGGTCTCGGCGGCATCCAGATGACGATCCTGGGCGTCATCGGGGAGTACATCGGCCGGATCTACTACGAGACCAAGCGCCGGCCGCACTACCTGGTCCAGGAGACCGAGGACCTGGTCACGCAGGGCGGGGAGGCACCACGGGTGCCGGACCAGCCGGCGGTGCGGCCGGCGGAGCGGATGCGCCGGGACGGGCCGTCCCGCGAGGACCTGCCCCGGTACCGCTCGCTGCGGCGCGCCGCCGGCGAGTCCGTGACGGGTGACGCGCGGCAGCCGTAGGGGGCTGCCGCGCGCGTACCGGTCAGGCGGTGAGGTACTTGGCCAGGTCGTCGAGGATCTTGTTGGCGGCGCCGATGCCGATGCCGGTCATCCAGATCTCGTCGGACACGACGTGCGCCTTGCCCGCCTTGACCGCCGACAGCCCCTTCCAGAGCGTCCCGCCGGTGACCTTGGCCTGCTCGGCGGCGGCCTTCTCGCCGTACGCGGTCACGAAGATGACGTCGCCGTCGACCTCGCCGACGCGCTCCGGGCTGACCCGGTCCATCCGCCGGTCCTCCTTGCCGGTGAGCTGCTGGCGCTCGGGGCGGCCCAGGCCGGTGTCGCCGATGACGATGCCGGAGAACGAGTCCGGCCCGTACACCCGGATCTCGGTCGGCATGAAGCGGACGATGGAGACCTTGCGCTCGGCGGCGTCGCCGAGCTTGCCGCCGAACTCCCTGGCCCGCGTCTCGTACGCGGCCAGCAGGTCCTTGGCCTGCTGTTCCTTGCCGAGCGCCGCGCCGTCGAAGAGGAAGTTCTCCTTCCAGGTGATGCCGACCTTCTCGGTGAAGACGGTCGGCGCGATGGCGGCCAGCTCGTCGTAGAACTTCTCCTGGCGGAACTTGCTGCCCAGGATGAGGTCCGGCTTGAGGGCGTTGATGGCCTCCAGGTCGGGCTCGGTGAGCACCCCGACCTCCTTGATGCCGGCGAGCTTCTCCTCGCCGAAGTAGGTCGGCCAGCTCCTCGCCTCGCCGGCGGTGGCGGCGCCGACCGGTGTGACGCCGAGGGTCAGGGCGGTGTCGATCTTGTCGGTGTCGAGCACGACCACCCGCTTGGGCTCCGTCGGCACCTTGGTGGTGCCCATGGCGTGGGTGATCTCCCGGGTCTGCCCGGTGGTGGTGTCGGCGACCGGGTCGCTCTCACCACAGGCGGTGAGACCGACGCCGAGAGCCAGGGCCGCGGTGAGGGCGGCGGCGAGACGACGCATCAGATTCCTTTCGAGGGGTACGAGCCGGTCAGCGGCGTCGCCGCCGCCCCGGCCGAGGGGCGAGGCAGGGAGGCGCCGGTGAGCGCGGGCACCACCAGGGGCGCCCCGGTCACCGGGCAGGGCACGACCACGCAGTCCAGGCCGAAGACGTCCCGGACCAGGTCGGCGGTGAGGATCTCCCGGGGCGGCCCGGCGGCCACCACCGCGCCGGAGCGCATCGCGATCAGGTGGTCGGCGTAGCGGGCGGCCTGGTTGAGGTCGTGCAGCACGGCGACGACGGTGCGGCCCCGCTCGACGCGCAGCCGGTGCAGCAGGTCCAGCACCTCCACCTGGTGGGCGAGGTCGAGGAAGGTGGTGGGCTCATCCAGCAGCAGCGCCTCGGTGTCCTGCGCGAGGGTCATGGCGATCCAGACGCGCTGCCGCTGCCCCCCGGAGAGGGTGTCCACCGGCCGGTCGGCCAGCCCGGTCACGTCGGCGAGCGCCATGGCCTGCTCGACGGCGACGCCGTCGGACTCCGACCACTGCCGCCACCACCGCTGGTACGGCTGCCGGCCCCGGCCCACCAGGTCGGCCACGGTGACGCCCTCCGGCACCAGCGGGCTCTGCGGCAGCACGCCGAGGCGGCGGGCGACCTCGCGGGTCGGCAGGTCGCGGATGGCGGTGCCGTCCAGCAGCACGGCGCCGCGCCGGGGCGTGAGCAGGCGGGCCATGGTACGCAGCAGGGTGGACTTGCCGCAGGCGTTCGGCCCGACGATGACCGTGAACGCGTCGCCCGGCAGCTCCAGGTCGAGCCCGTCCAGCACGGTCCGCTCGTCGTAGCCGGCGACCAGGTCGCGGGTGGAGAGCATCACGCCTCCTTGCCAGGGTCAGACTTCACGAGGACCGCCGCCGGCCGCGCAGCAGCAGGAAGATCAGGTACGGGCCGCCGATGGCGGCGGTCAGCACGCCGGCGGGCAGCTGGGTGGGGGCGAACAGCCGCCGGCCGCCCAGGTCCGCCAGCACCAGCAGCAGCGCCCCGAGCAACGCGGCGCCGACCAGCGGCGGGCGCTCGGCGCGGACCAGCCGGCGGGCCAGCTGCGGGGCGACCAGGGCGACGAAGTCCACCGCGCCCACCTGGGCGGTGACCATCGCGGCGGCCAGCACCCCGGTCCCGGCGAGGCCGACCCGGCGGGCCGTCGGACGCAGGCCGATCCCCCGGGCGGTGTCGTCGTCCAAGGCGGTGCTGTTCAGCGCCCAGCCGGCCCAGGCCAGCACCGGCAGGAGCGCGGCCAGGGTGAGGGCGATCCACAGGCTCTCGGTCCAGCCCTTGCCGGCGAGCGTGCCGATCAGCCAGATCTGCGCGCGCAGCCCGTCGATCGGGTCGGCGGTGAGCATGACCACCTCGGTCAGGGCCCGCAGCGCGAAGGCGACCGCCACGCCGGCGAGCACGAACCGCTGGGCAGCCAGGCCGTGCCGGGCGCCGAGGAGGAACAGCAGCGCGGCGGCGACCAGCCCGCCGACCAGCGCGGCCGGCGCCACGAGGACGGCGGCGAGGCCGCCGGTCAGGGCCACCGTCGCGGCGAGGCCGGCGCCCTGGGTGATGCCGACGACGTCGGGGCTGGCGAGCGGGTTGCGCGCCACGCTCTGGATCAGCGTGCCCGCCACCCCGAAGGCCGCGCCGGCCACCGCCGCCAGCACCAGCCGGGGCAGCCGCAGGTCGAGGACCACCAGGTCGTACGGGGTGCCGGCGCCGGAGAGGGCGCGCAGCACGTCGACCGGGGCGACGTACGGGGTGCCCAGCGAGAGGCTGAGCAGCCCCGCGGCGAGCAGCAGCACGACCAGCACGGCGGCGACCAGCACCGAGCGGCGGCGGACCTGCACGGCGACCGGACCGATCCGCACCAGCGAACGCCCGGGCAGCGCGGTGACGCCGACGCGGGGGCGACCCGCCGGCCGTCCGGCGGCCGGGGCGGTGGGGGCGGTCACGCCGTCACGACCTTCGCGCGGCGCACCAGGAAGGCCAGCAGCGGGGCGCCGACCAGGGCGGTGACGATGCCCGCGGGCACCTCACCGGGCGGCGCGACGAGCCGGCCGACGACGTCGGCGCCCAGCAGCAGCGCGGGCCCGAGCAGCGCCGAGACCGCGAGGGTCCACCGGTGGTCGGCGCCGACCAGGGCGCGGGCCAGGTGCGGCACCGCGAGCCCGACGAACGCGATGGGGCCGGCGGCGGCGACGGCCGCCCCGGTGAGCAGGACCGCGGCGAGACCACCGCCGAGGCGGACCAGCCCGATCCGGTGCCCGAGTCCCCGGGCCACGTCGTCGCCGAGGGCCAGCGCGTCCAGGCCCCGGGCGACCAGCGCGGCCAGGAACAGCCCGGCCAGCACGAACGGCACCACCTGGACGGCCACCGTGAGGTCCCGACCGGTCAGCCCGCCGACCACCCAGAAGCGGTACTCCTCGAAGGTGCGGGCGTCCATGCTGAGCAGCGCGTACACGACGGAGGCGAGACTGGCGTCGAGGGCCGCGCCGACCAGCGCGAGGGTGACCGGGCTGGCGCCCTCGCGGGCCTTGGCGGCGACGGCGAAGACCAGCGCGCCGGCGCCGAGCGCGCCGCCGATGCCGAACCAGACGTACCCGGCCAGCGTGCTCACGCCGAAGACGGAGATGGCCAGCACCACGCCGAACGAGGCGCCGGCGCTGATGCCGAGGATCCGCGGCTCGGCCAACGGGTTGCGGGTGAGGGCCTGGAAGAGGACCCCGGCGACGGCGAGGGCGAGCCCGACGGCGAGGCCCAGCGCGGTACGCGGCATCCGCAGTTCCCGCACGATGGTGGCGGCCTCGCCGCCGTCGGGGGCGACCAGCGCGCGCCACACCTCGTCGACGGCCAGCGCCCGGCTGCCGAGCGCGAAGCTCGCCAGTACGGCCAGCCCCAGCACCACGGCGGCGGCCACGGTGACCGCGAGCCGACGACCGCCACGCGCCCGGGGCCGGGTGCCGGCACGCGCCGGTCGGGTGGCGAGGGTGGTCACGAGGCTCCTGCACGTTCGGGCTTAGGGTCGCCTTACCTTAGCGGAACGGCCTGGCCGGGCCTAACTCGCCGTCGTCGATCCGAGCGGCGCTGAGCAGGGCGGACGGCGCGGATCCGGGCGGACGGCGGCCCCGGCCGCCCTAGTGTGTGGGCATGCGATTCGACCAGCACACCGTGGTGCTCCTGCTCCGGCCGGCGGACGCGCCCGACCTGCCGCTGGACGCGGCCGACCGGTTGCAGGACGCCCACCTGGCGCACCAGGCGGGGCTGGTGGAGCAGGGGCTCGTCCTGGCCGCGGGGCCGTTCGTCGACGCCGACGACGAGCGGCTGCGCGGGTTCGTCGTGCTCTCCGTCTCGCCGCAGGAGGCCCGCGAGCTCTACCGCAACGACCCGGCGGTGCGGGCCGGGCGGCTCGGTGTGCAGGTGATGAGCTGGATGGTGCCGGAGGGCATCGTGCGCTTCGAGAGCGCGCCGCTGCCCCGGTCGGTCCTGGAAGCCGCCGCCGGCGACTGACGGCGGCCACCGGTGTCGGTCGGCCGCCGACCGGGCACCGGGCGAGACCGGGCGTCAGTCTGGCGGGCCGGGCGTCAGTCGGCCGGTCGCGGCGCGGGGAGCGGGCCGGTCGGCCCGTCGAGCTGCTGGTCGGCCCAGACGTACGTCTCCGGCAGCAGCTCGGCGACGTGCACCACGCGCAGCGCGTCCATCGGCCCGACGATGACCCGGACCGTGGGGAAGTAGTCGCGCAGCACCTGCCGGCAGCGCCCGCAGGGCGGGATCACCCCGCGCCCCCGGTCGCCCACCGCGACGATCGTCTCCAGCTCGGTGACGCCCTGCGTGGCGGCGGCGCCGACCGCGACCACCTCGGCGCAGGGGCCGCCCGTGAAGTGGTAGACGTTGACCCCGGTGAAGACGCGGCCGTCGGTGGTCCGCGCGGCGGCGGCGACCGTGTGGTTCTCGCTGCGGCAGCGCAGCTTGGCGACTGCCGTGGCGGCCTGCACCAGGGCCCGGTCGGTGTCCCGCATCGTCATCCAGTCCCCCGTGGCCAAGGTCGGTCGACGCCCCACTCTAGTCCGAGGCGGCGCCACCGCGCTCCCCCTCGCGGGGCGCCGTCGACGGGCGTGGGCGCGGGCGGGCCGGGGCGGTGCGGCGGTAACCCGGGGGCGGTCCGGCCGGCGGCTGCCTATCCTTGGCGACGACATGCAGAATCCAGCCGCACCCGCCGCGACCGACCCCGTCCGCGAGCTGCACCGCCGCCTCCGTCCCCTGATGTTCCGCGACCAGCGCCGCCTGCAACGACGCCTGGACGGGGTACGCCGGCTGCGCGACCCGCAGCGCCGGGAGTCGGCGCTCGACGAGATCGCCGCCGACGTGGCGCGGGCCGAGGCGGTGCTCGAGAACCGGCGCGCCGCCGTACCGGTGATCACGTATCCGGCCCAGCTGCCGGTGAGCGAGCGCAAGGACGACATCGCCGCCGCCATCCGCGACCACCAGGTGGTGATCGTGGCCGGCGAGACGGGCTCCGGCAAGACCACCCAGCTGCCGAAGATCTGCCTGGAGCTGGGGCGCGGGATCACCGGCCTGATCGGGCACACCCAGCCGCGCCGGCTGGCCGCGCGTACGGTGGCGGACCGGATCGCCGAGGAGCTCGGCACCGAGCTGGGTGACGTGGTCGGCTACAAGGTGCGCTTCGCCGACCAGGTCAGCGACCGCAGCCTGGTCAAGCTGATGACCGACGGCATCCTGCTCGCCGAGTTGCAGACCGACCGGATGCTGCGCCAGTACGACACGCTGATCATCGACGAGGCGCACGAGCGCAGCCTCAACATCGACTTCATCCTCGGCTACCTACGCCAGCTCCTCCCCCGCCGCCCCGACCTCAAGGTGGTCATCACCTCGGCGACCATCGAGACCGAGCGCTTCGCCCGGCACTTCGCGGGGCCGCCCACCGCCGAGCATCCCGACGGCGTACCGGCGCCCGTGGTCGAGGTCTCCGGGCGCACGTACCCGGTCGAGGTGCGTTACCGGCCGCTGGTCGAAATGGCCGAGGGCGACGACGACGGCGAGGACGAGGAGAACGTCCGCGACCAGGTCCAGGCCATCGGCGACGCCGTCGAGGAGCTGGCCGCCGAGGGCCCCGGCGACGTCCTGGTCTTCCTCAGCGGCGAGCGGGAGATCCGCGACACCGCCGACGCGCTGGGCAAGCTCGTGGAGAAGAAGCCGGCGCTGCGCGGCACCGAGATCCTGCCGCTGTACGCCCGGCTCTCCACCGCCGAGCAGCACCGGGTCTTCGCCCCGCACGCCGGGCGCCGCGTGGTGCTGGCGACAAACGTGGCGGAGACCTCGCTCACCGTGCCCGGCATCAAGTACGTGGTGGACCCGGGCACGGCCCGCATCTCCCGCTACAGCAGCCGGCTCAAGGTGCAGCGGCTGCCGATCGAGCCGGTCTCGCAGGCGTCGGCCAACCAGCGCAAGGGGCGCTGCGGGCGCACCTCGGACGGCATCTGCGTCCGCCTCTACGACGAGCAGGACTTCCTGTCCCGCCCGGAGTTCACCGACCCGGAGATCCTGCGCACCAACCTCGCCTCGGTCATCCTCCAGATGACCTCCATCGGGCTGGGCGACATCGCCGCGTTCCCGTTCATCGACCCGCCGGACCGGCGCAACGTCGCCGACGGCGTGAACCTGCTGCACGAGCTCGGCGCGCTCGACCCGGCCGAGGTCGACCCGGCGAAGCGGCTCACCCCGCTGGGCCGGCGGCTGGCCCAGCTCCCCGTCGACCCGCGGCTGGCCCGGATGGTCGTCGAGGGCGAGCGCAACGGCTGCGCCACCGAGGTGATGGTGATCGCCGCCGCGCTGTCGATCCAGGACCCGCGCGAGCGGCCCGCCGAGAAGCAGGCCCAGGCCGACCAGGCGCACGCCCGGTTCACCGACCGCGAGTCGGACTTCGTGACGCTGCTCAACCTGTGGCGGCACCTGCGCGAGCAGCAGCGCGAGCTGTCCTCCAGCGCGTTCCGGCGGATGTGCAAGGCCGAATACCTCAACTACCTGCGGGTACGCGAGTGGCAGGACATCGTCAGCCAGCTGCGCCAGGTCCTGCGTACGCCCGAGGACGGGCGACCGGCGCGCGACGCCGGTGGCGGCGGGCGCCGGGGCGGCGCGGACCTGCCGGAGGAGATCGACACCCCGAAGGTGCACCAGTCGCTGCTGGCCGGCCTGCTGTCGCACGTCGGGCTCAAGGACGCGCAGAAGCACGAGTACCTGGGCGCCCGGGGCGCGAAGTTCGCGCTGTTTCCCGGCTCGGCGCTGTTCAGGAAGCCGCCGCGCTGGGTGATGGCCGCCGAGCTGGTGGAGACCTCCCGGCTCTGGGGCCGGGTCGCCGGCCGGGTCGAGCCCGAGTGGGTCGAGCCCCTGGCTCAGCACCTGGTCAAGCGCAGCTACAGCGAGCCGCACTGGGAGAAGAAGCAGGCGGCCGTGATGGCCTACGAGAAGGTGACCCTCTACGGCGTTCCGCTGGTCACCTCGCGGAAGGTCAACTTCGGGCGGATCGACCCGGCGCTGTCGCGGGAGCTGTTCATCCGGCACGCCCTCGTCGAGGGCGACTGGCAGACCCACCACCACTTCTGGCGGGACAACCAGCGGCTGCTGACGGAGATCGAGGAGCTGGAGCACCGGGCCCGGCGCCGCGACATCCTCGTCGACGACCAGACCGTCTTCGACTTCTACGACGCCCGCATCCCGGCCGACGTGGTCTCCGGGCGGCACTTCGACGCCTGGTGGAAGAAGACCCGGCGGGAGCAGCCCGACCTGCTCACCTTCACCCGGGAGCTGCTGGTCAACGCCGGCCGCACCGGCGTGGACGAGGCCGACTACCCCGACGAGTGGTCCGCCGACGGGGTGACCCTGCCGCTGACCTACCGCTTCGAGCCGGGCACCCCCACCGACGGCGTGACCGTCGACATCCCGCTGCCCCTGCTCAACCAGGTGCCGGCGGAGAGCTTCGACTGGCAGGTGCCCGGGCTGCGCGAGGAACTGGTGATCGCGCTGATCCGTTCGCTGCCCAAGGCGGTACGCCGCAACTTCGTCCCGGTGCCGGACTTCGCGCGCGCGGCGCTGGCCGCGATGCCGGCCGGCGAGGAGCCGCTGCTGGACGCGCTGACCCGGCAGCTGCGCCGGATGACGGGCGTCACCGTGCCCCGCGACGCGTGGGAGCCGGAGAAGCTGCCGCCGCACCTGCGGGTCAGCTTCCGGGTGCTCGACGAGGAGAACAAGCCGGTCGCCGAGGGCAAGGACCTACCGGCCCTGCAACGTCGGCTCAAGGCGGAGGTACGCCAGGTCGTGGCCGCCGCCGCGCCGGACGTCGCCCGGACGGGCCTCCGCACGTGGAGCATCGAGGATCTTCCTCGCACCATCGAGCAGGTGCGCGCCGGCTACGCCGTGACCGCGTACCCGGCCCTGGTCGACGAGGGCGACACCGTCGGGGTGAAGGTCTTCGACTCGCCCGCCGAGCAGGAGGCGGCGCACTGGGCGGGTACGCGGCGGCTGCTGCGGCTCACCGTGCCGTCGCCGGCGAAGTTCCTGCAGGGGCGGCTGAGCAACGAGGCGAAGCTGGCGCTGAGCCGCAACCCGCACGGCGGCGTGCAGGAGCTGATCTCGGACGCGGCGGGGGCGGCGATCGACAAGCTGATCGGTGACGCCGGCGGCCCGGCCTGGGACGCGGAGGGCTTCGCCGCCCTGCGGGAGAGGGTCCGGGCCGACCTGGTGGACACCGTGGTCGAGATCATGGACCGGGTCCGCCGGGTGCTCGCCGCCGCGTACGCGGTCGAGCAGCGCCTCGGCGCCACCCGGAACCTGGCGGTGGTGGCCGCGCTGGCCGACATCCGGGCCCAGCTGAACGGCCTGGTGCACAAGGGGTTCGTCACCGAGACCGGGTACGCGCGCCTGCCCGACCTGCTGCGCTACCTCACCGCCATCGAGCGGCGGCTGGACCGGCTGCCGGGCAACCCGCAGCGCGACAAGCAGCAGCAGGACCGGGTCGCGGTGGTGCAGAAGGAGTACCAGGAGATGCTCGCCGCGCTGCCGCCGAGCCGCCGGCAGTCGACGGCGGTCCGGCAGATCCGCTGGATGGTCGAGGAACTGCGGGTGAACGTGTTCGCCCAGGCGCTGGGCACCCCGTATCCGGTGTCGGAGCAGCGGATCTACCGCGCGATGGACGAGGCGGAGGGCAGGTAGGGCGACCCGCGCAGCACCCGCAGCAGCACCGGCGGGGAGAGCAGCCGCGTCGGCGGGTCGACGAGGTTCACCACCCGCAGGAACGCCGCGCCCAGCGCCGGGTCCCGGGTCGCCGCCGCGTGCAGCCGGCCCACGTACGCGTTGACCAGGCGCACCCGCGGCGAGCGTCGGCCGGGCACCTCGGGGAAGCGCAGGTCGGTGCCGACCGCGATGGACCACGGCCCGTCGATCAGCCGGGCGGCGCCCCGGAAGAACCGCCGGGCGAGCCGGTCGGGCGAGCGCCGCAGCAGCCGGCGCAGCAGCAGGGCCTCCAGCGCGGCCACCGTCATGCCCTGCCCGTAGACCGGGTTGAAGCTGCACACGGCGTCGGCCACCACCAGGTAGCCGGCCGGGAAGCGGCGCAGCCGCTCGTAGCGCCGCCGCACGCTGGCCGGGAACTTCATCGTCGCCGGCGGGCTCTCCGGCTGCGCCGTACGCAGCAGCTCGGCGATCTGCGGGGCGGCGAGGCTCTCGGCGAAGGCGGTCATGCCCTCGTCGTCGGCCGGCGGCTCCTCGCCGAGCATGCCGCTGAGCGCCACCGCGAACCGGCCCTGCTCCTGCACGGCGACGATGCCGCCCCGGGGCTGGCCGGGCACGGCGTTGGTGAGCGCGCCGAGCAGCCCCTCGAGGTGGTGCGGCTCCCGGCGGTAGGTGCGGGTGAGGTAGGTGACGCCGACCTTGACCCGTTCCTCCGGCGCGGGCCGGTAGCCCAGCTCGGCCAGCCACACCGGACTGCGGGTGCCCCGGCCGCCGGCGTCGACGACGAGGTCGGCGGCGACGGTCGTGGGCTCCCCGTCGCGGGGGTGCAGCCGCACCCCGGTGACCCGCCGCCGGTCGACGGTGGTGGTCAGGCCCGCCACCTCACAGGCCGAGACGATCCGCACCCCGGGCAGGGCGGCCACCCGCTCCCGGACGACCTGTTCCAGCAACGGTCGGCTGACCCCGAGGGCGAACAGCGGCGACGGGGCGCGGCGCATCCGGTGGCCGTTGTTGTACCAGTGGACCTGCTCGTGCAGGTCGACCGTGGGCACGCCGCGCGCGGCCAGCTCCGCCGAGATGCCCGGCAGCAGCTCCTCGAACGCCTGCCGGCCCCGGGTCAGCAGGACGTGCAGCTGCCGCCCCTGGGGTACGCCCCGGCGGCTGTCCGCCCGCTCGGGCAGCAGGTCGCGGTCCACGAGGGTGACCCGCTCGTACGCCTCGGTGAGAGCGCGCGCCGTCAGCAGGCCGCCCATGCTGGCGCCGATCACCACGGCGCTGCCCGTTGCCATGCGGGCAGCGTAGGCACGCCGACGGGGGCCGGTCGTCTTCCGTCGTGCGCACCTGGCGGCGTGGGACCGGCGCGGCCGGTCGTGCGGCGGCCGGCCTCCGCGCGGCCCGACGGCCGGCGGCGGAGCTCAGAGCGGTTCGACGCCCGGCGGCAGGTCTCCCTCGGTGGTGGCGTCGCGGACGTAGTCCAGCAGTATCCTGCGCAGCTCCCGGCCGGCGTGGGTGGGCACCACGTCGCGGCGCCGGGCGACCGCGATGGTGCGCCGGACGCCGGGCGGGGCCAGCCGGGTGACGCGTACGCCCGGCCGGCGGGCCACCACGATGCCGGGGACCAGCGCGACGCCCAGCCCGGCCTCGACGAAGCTCAGCACCGCGTCCATCTCGCCGCCGTCGACGGCGATGGTCGGCTCGAAGCCGGCCTCCCGGCAGGCCTGGAGGGTGGCGTCGCGCAGGTCGTAGCCCTCCCGGAACATGACCATCGGCTGGTCGCGCAGGTCGGCGACGCGTAGCTGCCCGGTCTCCGGGACCACCGACAGCTCCTCGACGGAGGCGACCACCAGGCTCTCCCGCAGGATGGGGTCGGCCCGCAGCCCGGGGTCGGTGCCCTGGGCCGGCATGATGATCAGTGCCAGGTCGAGGTCGCCGCGGAGCAGGCCGCGGACCAGGTCCTGCGAGCCGCTCTCCTCCACCCGCAGGTCGATGGTGGGGTGGGCGTCGCGGAAGCGGCGCAGCACGGGCGGGGCGAGCGAGGTGGCGAGGCTGGGGGTGGCGCCGAGCCGGACCCGGCCACGGCGCAGGCCGACCAGCTCCTGCACCTCGCGGGTCGCGGTGTCGACGTCGGCGAGGATCCGCTTGGCCAGCGGGAGCAGCACCTCACCGGCCGCCGTGAGGGTGATGTTGCCCCTTACCCGCTCGAAGAGCGGGGCGCCGAGGCCCTCCTCCAGGGCGTGAACTTGCTTACTCAACGAAGGCTGGGTGATGCCCACGATGTCGGCGGCTTGGGTGAAATGTCGTACTTCTGCCACCGCAACGAAGTACTTCAGCTGATGGAGCTGCATCTACATAGCCTATAGCTATCAAGACTGCGAGGTCGATGCATTGGACGACTGAATCAAGTGCTCCTAGCGTCGATCGCGTGGTAGTCACGAGAACTCGGTCGCCCATCCGTTCCAGCGTCGGCCTCAAGGCCGTCATGGCGGTGACGGGCATCATCCTGGTGTCATTCCTGATCGCGCACATGCTCGGCAACCTGAAGATCTTCACGGGGGCGACCTCGTTCGACCACTACGCGCACTGGCTGCGCGAGATCGGCACCCCGCTGCTGCCGGGCGTGTGGTTCCTGTGGATCATGCGGATCGGCCTGGTGGTGGCGGCAGTCGGCCACATCTGGGCCGCGACCGCCCTCGCCGTGCGCGCCCGCGCCGCCCGCCCGGTGCAGTACGCGCACCGCAAGAAGGTGCAGGGCAGCTACGCGGCCCGCACGATGCGCTGGGGCGGCGTGATCATCCTGCTGTTCGTGATCTACCACATCCTGGACCTCACCACCGGCACGCTGAACCCGGTCGGCGACCCGAGCCGGCCGTACGCCAACGTGGTGGCCGACTTCGCCCCGGAGCGCTGGTACGTGACGCTCTTCTACACCCTGGCGGTCGTCACCCTCGGCTTCCACCTGCGGCACGGCCTGTTCAGCGCGCTGCGCAGCCTCGGCCAGCAGAGCCCGCGCGGCGAGCGGCGGGCCCGAGCCGTGGCGCTGGGCTTCGCCGTCGTGCTCTGCGCCGGCTACCTGGTGGTCCCGTTCGCCGTACTCACCGGATTGGTGTCCTGACATGGATCTCTACACCGAGGGCGACCCGATCGCCGACACCAAGGCTCCCGACGGCCCCATCGAGACCCGCTGGGAGCGGCGGCGCTTCGAGGCCAAGCTGGTCAACCCGGCCAACCGCCGCAAGATGACCGTGATCGTGGTCGGCACCGGCCTGGCCGGCGGCTCGGCCGCCGCCACGCTGGGCGAGCAGGGCTACCGGGTCAAGACCTACTGCTACCAGGACAGCCCGCGCCGGGCGCACTCCATCGCCGCGCAGGGCGGCATCAACGCCGCCAAGAACTACCGCAACGACGGCGACTCGGTGCACCGCCTCTTCTACGACACCGTCAAGGGCGGCGACTTCCGCTCCCGCGAGTCGAACGTGCACCGGCTCGCCGAGGTCTCGGTCAACATCATCGACCAGTGCGTCGCACAGGGCGTCCCGTTCGCCCGCGAGTACGGCGGCCTGCTGGACACCCGCTCCTTCGGCGGCGCGCAGGTGCAGCGCACCTTCTACGCCCGGGGCCAGACGGGCCAGCAGCTGCTGCTCGGCGCGTACCAGGCGCTGGAACGGCAGATCGGCCTCGGCAACGTGGAGATGAACACCCGGCACGAGATGCTGGAGCTGATCGTCGTCGACGGCAAGGCCCGCGGCATCGTGGTCCGGGACATGGTCACCGGCGAGATCACCACCGAGTTCGCGGACGCGGTCGTGCTCGCCTCCGGCGGCTACGGCAACGTCTTCTACCTCTCCACCAACGCCAAGGGCTGCAACGTCACCGCCACCTGGCGGGCCCACCGCAAGGGCGCGTACTTCGCCAACCCCTGCTACACGCAGATCCACCCGACCTGCATCCCGGTCTCCGGCGACCACCAGTCGAAGCTGACCCTGATGAGCGAGTCGCTGCGCAACGACGGCCGGGTCTGGGTGCCCAAGGCCAAGGGCGACACCCGCAGCCCACGGGACATCCCCGAAGACGAGCGGGACTACTACCTGGAGCGGATCTACCCCTCCTTCGGCAACCTGGTCCCCCGCGACATCGCCTCCCGCGCCGCGAAGAACGTCTGCGACGAGGGGCGCGGCGTCGGCCAGACCGGGCTCGGCGTCTACCTGGACTTCGGCGACGCGATCAACCGGCTCGGCCGCAAGGCCATCGAGGCCAAGTACGGCAACCTCTTCGAGATGTACGAGCGGATCACCGGCGAGGACCCGTACGAGGTGCCGATGCGCATCTACCCCGCCGTGCACTACACGATGGGCGGCCTCTGGGTCGACTACGACCTCCAGTCGTCCATCCCGGGCCTCTTCGTGATCGGCGAGGCGAACTTCTCCGACCACGGCGCGAACCGGCTCGGCGCCTCGGCGCTGATGCAGGGCCTGGCCGACGGCTACTTCGTGCTGCCGAACACCATCGCGCACTACCTGGCGTCCGGCCCGATGGAGAAGGTCGACGCCACGCACCCGGCGGCCGTGCAGGCCCGCGCCGACGTCGAGGACCGGATCCAGCGGCTGCTGGCCGTCGACGGCGACCGGACCGTCGACTCGTTCCACCGCGAGCTGGGCCAGATCATGTGGGAGCACTGCGGCATGGAGCGCAGTGAGGCCGGGCTGCGCAAGGCGATCGACGAGATCCGCGCCCTGCGCGAGCAGTTCTGGCAGCGGGTCCGGGTGCCGGGCAGCGGCGAGGGGCTCAACCAGTCGCTGGAGAAGGCCGGCCGGGTGGCCGACTTCTTCGAGCTGGCGGAGCTGATGTGCATCGACGCCCTGCACCGCGAGGAGTCCTGCGGCGGTCACTTCCGGGCCGAGCACCAGACGCCCGACGGTGAGGCGGAGCGCGACGACGACCGCTTCGCGTACGTGGCGGCCTGGGAGTTCACCGCCACCGGCGAGCCCTCGGTGCTGCACAAGGAAGACCTGAACTTCGAATACGTCCACCCCACGCAGCGGAGCTACAAGTGAACCTGACCCTGCGCATCTGGCGCCAGTCCGGCCCCGAGGACAAGGGTCGGATGGTGACCTACAAGGTCGACGACGTCTCCCCGGACATGTCCTTCCTGGAGATGCTCGACGTCCTCAACGAGCGGCTGATCCTCGCCGGCGAGGAGCCGGTGGCGTTCGACCACGACTGCCGCGAGGGCATCTGCGGCATGTGCGGCCTGATGATCAACGGCGACGCGCACGGGCCGCAGCGCGGCACCACCGCCTGCCAGCTGCACATGCGGCAGTTCTCCGACGGCGAGACGATCGACATCGAGCCGTGGCGGGCCCGGGCCTTCCCGGTGATCAAGGACCTGGTGGTCAACCGGGGCGCGTTCGACAAGATCATCGCGGCCGGCGGCTACATCACCGCGCCGACCGGCAGCGCCCCCGAGGCGCACTCGACCCCGGTCGCCAAGGCCAACGCGGACGCCGCCTTCGAGGCGGCGGAGTGCATCGGCTGCGGCGCCTGCGTGGCGGCCTGCCCGAACGGCTCCGCGATGCTCTTCACCGCCGCGAAGGTCACCCAGCTCTCGCTGCTGCCGCAGGGCCAGCCGGAGCGCTACACCCGGGTGGTCGGCATGGTCGACGCGCACGACGAGGCCGGCTTCGGTGGCTGCACCAACGCCGGTGAGTGCACCGTGGTCTGCCCCAAGGGCATCCCGCTGAACACCATCGGCCGGCTCAACCGCGACTTCCTGATGGCCACCTCGAAGCGGGGCGACAACACCCCCGGTTCCTGACCGGATCGAACGGACGGGCCGTCGCACCCCTGCGGGTGTGGCGGCCCGTCCGCTTTCCGGTAGCGGCCCCGTCGGCCGGGGTGCGTCCTGTCGGCTCCAACGCCGCGGCTGCGGGCAGCCGGGGCCGTGGCGGGGCCGGGCCGTGGCGGGGCCGGCCCCCTCGACGGCCCCTGTCGAGCTGCCCCGTTTATGGGACCGGCCACCAGCGGCGAGCGCGGCGTGTCGAGCGGACGACCCGAAGGGCGGCACCCGCGTGCTCCCCACATCCCACGTCTCGCCGGGCAGTTCCTCGACGGGCGATCGCCTGCGCCACCGAACGGGCTGCCCCACACCACGGGGCAGCTCGACAGCGTCCACGCGACACCCCGGCTCACCCAGGCGAGCCAACGGGCCGGACGGGAAACGCAGTCCGGGTGGAGCGGGACGACGGGGGTACAGGCCCGCGCCGGACCGGTGGAAGGGCGGCGAGAACCGGACCGCCGGCTGGGGCGCCGGTTCAAGTCGGCGGGGGCGGGTAGCACCCCCGGGGACGGCACGAGGAGGGACGACGGACATGAAGGCGCTGACCTGGCAGGGCAAACGGGACGTACGGGTGGAGGAGGTGCCCGATCCGCGCATCGAGGAGCCGACCGACGCGATCGTCCGGATCACCTCGACCGCGATCTGCGGCTCGGACCTGCACCTGTACGAGGTGCTCGGGCCGTTCCTGAAGCCCGGCGACGTCCTCGGTCACGAGCCGATGGGCATCGTGGAGGAGGTGGGCCCGGGAGTGACCCGCCTCAAGCCGGGCGACCGGGTGGTGGTGCCGTTCAACATCTCCTGCGGCTCCTGCTGGATGTGCGACCGGCAGCTGTACGCGCAGTGCGAGACCACGCAGGTGACCGCCGAGGGCAAGGGCGCCGCGCTGTTCGGCTACACCTCGCTCTACGGCTCGGTGCCCGGCGGGCAGGCCGAGTACCTGCGGGTGCCGCACGCCCAGTTCGGCCCGGTCAAGGTGCCCGACGCCGGGCCCGACGAGCGCTGGCTCTACCTGTCCGACATCCTGCCGACCGCCTGGCAGGCGGTGAAGTACGCCGACACCCCGCGCGGCGGCACCCTCGCCGTCTTCGGGCTCGGGCCCGTCGGCCAGTTCTGCGCCCGCATCGGCCGGCACCTCGGCGCGGACCGGGTCATCGGGCTGGACCTCGTGCCGGAGCGGTTGGCGATGGCCCGCCGGCACGGCATCGAGGTCCTCGACGTCAGCCAGCTGGACGACGTGCCCGGCGCGCTGATCGACCTCGTCGACGGGCGTGGTCCCGACGCGGTCATCGACGCGGTGGGCATGGAGGCCCACGGCGCGCCCCTCGGCAAGCTCGCCCAGACCGCCGCCGGGCTGCTGCCCGACAAGCTCGCGCAGACCATGACCGACAAGGTTGGCGTCGACCGGCTGGTCGTACTCAAGGCCGCGCTCAAGGCCGTGCGCCGGGGCGGCACCGTCTCCATCTCCGGCGTCTACGGCGGCGAGGTCGACCCGATGCCGCTGATGGAGATGTTCGACCGGGGCGTCCAGCTGCGGATGGGGCAGTGCCACGTGCGCCGGTGGACCGACGAGATCATCCCGCTGCTCTCCGGCGACGACGACCCGCTGGGCGTGGCGGACCTGCGTACCCACCGGGTGCCGCTGGCGCAGGCGCCGCAGGCGTACGAGATGTTTCAGAAGAAGGAGGACGGCTGCGTCAAGGTCGTGCTGGCACCGTGACCCGGACGGTGGTCGTGACCGGCGCGACCAGCGGGATCGGCCGGGCGGCGGCCCGGGCCTTCGCCGACCGCGGCGACCGCCTCGTGCTCGCCGCCCGCTCCGCCGCCGCCCTCGCCGCCGTCGGCGACGAGTGCCGGGCCGCCGGCGCGCAGGCGCTGGAGGTACCCACCGACGTCACGGCCGACGGCGCGCTCGCGGCGCTCGCCGACGCGGCCCTCGGCCGCTTCGGCGGCGTCGACGTCTGGGTGCACACGGCGGCGGTGATGGCGTACGGCCGGTTCGAGGAGACCCCGGAGCGGGTCTTCGAGCAGGTGGTACGCACCGACCTGCTCGCCGCCGCCGCGGTGGCCCGGGTGGCGCTGCGGCGGTTCCGGGCCGACGGCGGGGGGACGCTCATCCTCACCGGGTCGGTGCTGGGGCACATCACGGCGCCGTACATGAGCGGCTACGTGGCGAGCAAGTGGGGGTTGCGGGGGCTGACCCGCACGTTGCAGCAGGAGGCCCGGGAGACCCCGGGCGTGCACGTGTGCATCGTGAACCCCGGCAGCGTGGACACCCCGGTCTACCAGCGGGCCGCGAACTACCTCGGCCGCATCGGCCGGCCCCCGCCGCCGGTCACCACCCCGGAACGGGTGGCCCGGGCCATCGTGGACTGCGCCGACCGGCCCCGCCGGGAGGTGTCGGTGGGCCGGGTCAACACGGTCATGCGGGTCGGCTTCACCGTGTTCCCCGGCGTCTACGACGCCCTCGTCGGCCCGTTGATGCGGCTGGCCGGGCTGACCGACCGTCCCGTCGCGCCGCACGACGGCGTGGTGTTCGCGCCGGACGCCGCCGCCGCGTCCGTACGCGGCGGCTGGCTGCCCGACCTCGCACGGGTGGCGCGGGCCGTCGGGGAACTGCCCGGCCCGGTCGTCGCGGCCGTCCGGCGCCGGCTGCGGTGAACCCCGCACGGGATCACCGGCGTCGATCGTCTGGCCTAGGGTGGTGGGCCGGTAAGCGCTCCGGCCCACCACGACGGGAGAGACGATTGACTATCCGGGTGAACCGCAGGACCGCGCTGGGACTGGGCACGGTGGCCACGGCGGGAACGGTGCTCGGCGCCGCGGCGCCGGCCGTCGCCGCCCCCGAGGTCGCCGAGCCGGCTCCGACGACGCCCCGGCAGGCGGCCCGCCGGGTGGCCGCGATCTACGAGCGGGAGACGGTGGCGGCGGGGGGCAACTGGCAGGCGTACGTCAGCGTCGCCGACCCGGCCGGCGCGCCGCAGGTGGCGGTGTCCGACGAGCCCGACCGGCGCCTCGAGGCGTACAGCGTCAACAAGATCGCGGTGGCCGTGGCGGTGCTCGACAAGGTCGACCGGGGGCTGCTGACGCTCGACCAGCGGGTCGAGGTGACCGAGGCGATCGTGGTGCCCGGCGGCGACGGCATGTTCAGCCTCGACGGGGCCTACCCGAGCTTCGTGACGCTCGGCCACGTGCTGGCCAACCTGCTGACCGTCTCCGACGACACGGCGGTGCGGCTCTGCGGCCTGGTCTGCCCCGCCGCCGAACTCAACGACATCGTGCGCGGCAAGGGCTTCCCGAACACCCAGGTGCAACCGGTGGCCAACCCCAACCGGTTCTTCCTCGGCACCAGCACGCCCCGGGAGACCCACGACCTGCTGCGCGCGCTGGTGGCCGGCACGCTGCTCTCGCCGGCCGGCACGGCGTTCGTGCTGCGGCTGCTGCGCGCCCCCGTCGCGTACACCGACGGCATCCGGCGGGTCATGTCCTCCACCGAGCGGGCCCGGGTCGCCACGAAGGCGGGCTGGTTCGCCGACGCCCGGCACGAGGCCGGGGTGATCTTCGACACGGCCGGCGCGCCCGTGCTCACGTACGCCCTCTTCGCCGACGGCCAGGCCGAGCCGGCCGACTACGGCGCCACGCACCCCGCCGTCGCGGCCCGCGCCCGGATGGGCCGGCGCTTCCTCGCCGCGGTCGACCGCCTCACCGGCACCGGCGTCACCCACCGACCGACCGCGCAGCGACCCAGCAACGGCGGCTGAGCCGCCCTCGACGCCCGGGGCCCGCCGCGACGGCGGGCCCCGCCGACCTTCCGGCGCTCCCCCGGCCGCCGGGCTACCGTGTACGACGGGACACGGCGGAGGGACGGCGATGGGCGCACCAGCGGAACGCGCGGGAATCGAGGGGACCCTCGGCCGGCGGCTGCGTGGGGCGGCCGGGCTGGCCGCGCTGGCCGGGCTCGCGTGGGTGGCCCGGGACGTGCCGGCGGCGCTCGGCGGCCGGCTCACCGGCGCCCGCGCGGAGCGGGCCGCCCGCTCGCCCCGGTTCCACGACGGCGTCTTCCGCAATCCGGGCGGCTCCCGCTCGATGGCCGGCACCCCCGACCGCAACCTGGTCCGTGAGCTGCTCTTCGGCAAGCAGAAGCGCCGGCCGGGCGTCGCGGTGCCGCTGCTGCGTCCCGGCGCCGCGCCGGCCGACGACGCGGGGCGCCAGCTGAACGTCGTCTGGTACGGCCACGCCTCCGCCCTGATCGAGGTCGAGGGCCGGCGGGTGCTGCTCGACCCGGTGTGGAGCGACCGGTGCTCCCCGTCGAGCCTGGTCGGTCCGCGCCGCCTGCACCGGCCACCGGTGCGCCTCGACGAACTGCCCCCGGTCGACGCGATCCTGATCTCGCACGACCACTACGACCACCTCGACATGGCGACCGTCCAGGCGCTGACCGCCCTGCAGTCGGCGCCGTTCCTGGTGCCCCTGGGCGTGGGCGCGCACCTGGACCGCTGGGGCGTACCGGCCGGCCGGATCGTCGAGCTGGACTGGGCGGAGAGCCACCGGGTGGCGGGGCTGGAGATCACCGCCACCGCCGCCCAGCACTTCTCCGGCCGGGGGCTGCGCCGCGACGGCACGCTCTGGAGCTCCTGGGTGGTCGCCGGCGCGCACCGGAAGGTCTTCTACACCGGCGACTCCGGCTACTTCGACGGCTACGCCGAGATCGGCGAGCGGCACGGGCCGTTCGACGTGACGCTGATGCAGATCGGCGCGTACGACCGGGCCTGGCCGAGCATCCACATGTTCCCCGAGGAGGCCGTCGCCGCCCACCTCGACCTGCGCGGCGGGCTGCTCCTGCCGGTGCACTGGGCGACGTTCAACCTGGCCCTGCACGACTGGTCCGAGCCGGTGGACCGGATCTGGGCCGAGGCGAAGGCCCGGGACGTGCGCCTCGCCGTGCCCCGCCCCGGCGAGCGGGTGGTGGTGGACGACCCGCCCGCCGTCGACGGCTGGTGGCAGGCCGTCGCCTGAGCGCCGTGGGGCGGGCCACGGCGCCGCCCCACAGGCCGTGGGCCGGCCACGGCGCCGCCCCTCAGAGCACGAAGGCGTCGGTCCAGAGCGCCCCGGAGCGGCCCGACAGGGCGTCCAGCATGGCGACCGCCTGGCCGTCGGTGAGCTGGGCGACGAAGTCGACGATCGCCCGCCCACGGGCCTTGCCGATCCGGTCCGGCGTACGCGGGTGCAGCTCCGCCTCGGCCAGCTCCACCAGGTCGTGCAGCCGGCGCGGCAGCCGGGACTCCTCCTCGGGGTCGAGGAGCCACTCCAGCAGCGCCTCCACCAGGGTGCCCAGCAGCCGGGCCTGCCCGCGCTGGTGCAGGGCCAGGTCGGGCCGGGCCAGCACGAACCGGTGGTGGACGAACTTGAGCACCTGCACCTCGTGCCACTGCGCGGGGGCGAGCAGCACGTGCCCGGAGCGCACCGCCGGCTGTTCGACCACGGTGATCGCGTCGACGAAGCGGGTGGTCCAGCGGGCGGAGAACCGGGCCACGTACTGCTCCGCCTCGATGGAGCCGTCGAAGGGCATGGCCAGCAGCCCCTCCACCAGTTCCTCGCGGACGTGCTCGACGGCGGCGGCGAACGCCTCGTCGTCGGCGATCCAGGCGTCCTTGCGGTGCAGTTGCCGGCGCAGCCGCTCGATCGCCGAGCCGGGTCGGCGGGCGGCGGCGGCCAGGGCCGCGTCGGTGATCGCGCGCAGGTGCCCGCTCTCGCGCTGCCAGGCCATCAGCTCGGCGGCCACGGCACCCTGCTGGAGCACCCCGACCCGGTAGAAGTCCTCGACGTCGTGGATCGCGTACGCGATGTCGTCGGCGGTGTCCATGATCGACGCTTCGGGGGTCTGCTGCCAGTCCGGGATGCGCCCCACGAACGGTTCCCGGGCCTGCCGCAGGTCGCCGATCTCCGTGCGGTACGCCCCGAACTTCGACGAGCCGCTGCCCGGGTCGTCCGGCGGCGGGGTGGCGCCGCGCGGCGGCGGGTCCAGCAGCCGGGGATGCGGGTCGGGATGGTCCAGCCGCGTCCACGGGTACTTCAGCAGCGCGGCCCGCACGGCCGCCGTGAGGTCCAGGCCGGTGGTCGCCGCGCCACGGATCTCGGTGCTGGTGACGATCCGGTACGACTGGGCGTTGCCCTCGAAGCCGTCGGTCAACCCGAGGCGCTGGCGGGCCAGCCGGTCCAGCACCCGCTCACCCAGGTGCCCGAACGGCGGGTGGCCGAGGTCGTGGGCGAGCGCGGCGGCCTCCACCACGTCCGGGTCGCAGCCGCCCAGCTTCTCCAGCAGGTCGCGGTGCCGCTCGTCGGCGGTGAGCCGCTCGGCGATGGCCCGCGCGACCTGCGCCACCTTGAGGCTGTGGGTGAGCCGGTTGTGCACGAGCAGGCCGGAGCCGCCGGGGCTGACGACCTGGGTGACGCCGTTGAGCCGGGCGAAGAACGGCGAGGCCACGATGCGGTCCCGGTCGGCCCGGAACGGGCTGGCTGCCAGGTCGCCGAGCGCCCGGGCGCTGCCGCCGAAGAGCCGCCGGGCGCGCGGGTCCGCGGGAGGTTCCATGATCGCCACGCTAGCGCAGCGTGGGCCGTGGCGGCGACGGGTCGCCGGGCCGGGGGCGGCGACGGCGTCACGGGGCGAGGTGCCGGCACGCCGGGCCGGGGGCGGCGACGGGCGTCGGTGCGGGCCGGCAGAATGCACAGCGGAACCCACACCGAAGGCGGATCGAGATCGTGACCCTCTCTGTTCATCAGCGGATCGCCGACGAGCTCGGCGTCGCCGAGCGTCAGGTACGGGCGGCCGTGGAGCTGCTCGACGGCGGCGCCACCGTGCCGTTCATCGCCCGCTACCGCAAGGAGGCCACCGGCCTGCTCGACGACACCCAGCTGCGCACCCTGGAGGAGCGGCTGCGCTATCTGCGCGAGTTGGACGAGCGACGCGCGGCGGTGCTGGAGTCGATCCGCGGTCAGGGCAAGCTCGACGAGGCCCTGGAAGCACAGATCATGGCGGCCGACTCGAAGTCCCGCCTGGAGGACATCTACCTGCCCTACAAGCCCAAGCGCCGCACGCGGGCGCAGATCGCCCGCGAGGCCGGGCTGGAGCCGCTGGCCGAGTCGCTGCTGACCGACCCGTCGCAGGACCCCCGGGAGGTCGCCGCCGGCTACGTCGACGCGGAGAAGGGCGTGGCCGACCCGGCCGCCGCCCTGGAGGGCGCCCGGGCCATCCTCATCGAGCGCTTCGCCGAGGACGCCGACCTCATCGGCACGCTGCGCGAGCAGATGTGGTCGCGGGGCCGGCTGGTCTCCCGCGTACGCGACGGGCAGGAGGCGGCCGGCGCCAAGTTCGCCGACTACTTCGACTTCGCCGAGCCGTACCCGAAGCTGCCCTCGCACCGGATCCTGGCCATGTTCCGGGGCGAGAAGGAGGGCGTGCTCGACCTGACGATGGAGCCCGAGGAGGCCGGCGACGCCGACGCGGCAGCCACCGGGCCGAGCCGCTACGAGGCGGTGATCGCGGGGCGGTTCGGCGTCAGCGACAAGGGCCGGCCGGCGGACCGGTGGCTGGCCGACACGGTGCGCTGGGCCTGGCGCACCCGGATCCTCATCCACCTCGGAGCCGACCTGCGGATGCGCCTGTGGCAGGCGGCCGAGGAGGAGGCGGTGCGGGTCTTCGCCACCAACCTGCGGGACCTGCTGCTCGCCGCGCCGGCCGGCACCCGGCCCACCATGGGGCTGGACCCGGGCCTGCGTACGGGGGTGAAGGTCGCCGTCGTGGACGCCACCGGCAAGGTGGTCGCCACCGACACGATCTACCCGCACGAGCCGCGCCGGCAGTGGGACGCCTCGATCGAGACCCTCGCCCGGCTGGCCGGGGCGCACGGCGTCGAGCTGGTCGCCATCGGCAACGGCACCGCCAGCCGGGAGACCGACAAGCTCGCCGGTGAGCTGATCAAGCGGTACCCGCAGCTCAACCTCACGAAGGTGGTGGTCTCCGAGGCCGGCGCGTCGGTCTACTCCGCCTCCGCGTACGCCTCCCAGGAGCTGCCCGGGCTGGACGTCTCGCTGCGCGGCGCGGTCTCCATCGCCCGCCGGCTCCAGGACCCGCTCGCCGAGCTGGTGAAGATCGACCCGCGCTCGATCGGGGTCGGCCAGTACCAGCACGACCTGTCGGAGGTGAAACTCTCCCGGTCGCTGGACGCGGTGGTCGAGGACTGCGTCAACGCGGTGGGCGTCGACGTCAACACCGCCTCCGCGCCGCTGCTGACCCGGGTCTCGGGCATCGGCGCCGGGCTGGCGGAGAACATCGTGCTGCACCGCGACGCGAACGGGCCGTTCCGCACCCGGGCGGAGCTGAAGAAGGTCGCCCGGCTCGGGCCGAAGGCCTTCGAGCAGTGCGCCGGCTTCCTGCGCATCCCCGGCGGCGACGACCCGCTGGACTCCTCCAGCGTGCACCCCGAGGCGTACCCGGTGGTGCGCCGGATCCTGTCCACCACGGGGCAGGACCTGCGGTCGCTGATCGGCAGGAGCACCATCCTGCGGGGGCTGCGGGCCACCGACTTCGTCGACGACACCTTCGGCCTGCCCACCGTCACCGACATCCTGGCCGAGCTGGAGAAGCCGGGCCGCGACCCACGGCCGGAGTTCCGCACCGCCACCTTCGTCGAGGGGGTGGAGAAGATCAGCGACCTGGTGCCGGGCATGGTGCTGGAGGGCGTGGTGACCAACGTGGCCGCGTTCGGCGCGTTCGTGGACGTCGGCGTGCACCAGGACGGGCTCGTGCACGTCTCGGCCATGTCCCGCACGTTCGTCAAGGACCCGCGCGAGGTGGTCAAGTCCGGCGACGTGGTCCGGGTCAAGGTGCTGGACGTCGACGTACCCCGCAAGCGGATCTCGCTCACCCTCCGGTTGGAGGACGACGCGGAGGCGGGGCGCGGCGAACCGCAGGGCGGTGGCCGGCGGGAGCGCGGCGGCGGGCAGGGCGGCAGTCGCGGCGGGCAGGGCGCCGGTGGTCGCGGCGGGCAGGGCGGCAGTCGCGGCGGGCAGGGCGGTGGCCGGGAGGCTCGCGGCGGTGGGTCGCCGCAGCGGCAGGGCCGCGGCGGTGGCGCGGCGGCGCCGGCCAACGACGCGATGGCCGAGGCACTGCGCCGCGCCGGCCTCGCCTGAGCGCCGGCCGGGGCACGGCCCCGCACCGGAACGGACGCCGTCGGGCTGACCCGCCGGTGGGCCAACCCGCCCGCCATGTCGTGCGCGGCTCAGCTCGACGGCGTCCGACACCACCGTCCCGTCCGATGGCCGGGCGCCGCACCCGGCGGCGGACAGGGCGTCACGCCCGCCCGGCGGGGCGGGGCGTCGCGTACCTTCGGGGTCGTGGCATCCGACGACGGCCCGGACTGGCGGGAGCGGCAGCGACAGGCGGTGCGGGCGCACGCGGCGGCCGACGAGCAGCGCCGGGCGGCGGAGCGGGCCGAGGCGGCTGAGCTGGTGGCCCGGTTCGTCGCCGAGGCCGTCCGGCGCGGCCTGCCGCCCACGCCCCTGACCGCGCGGTCCTACGACGGGCGGGGTCGGTACCGGACGCGGTTGCGCGGCTGGTACGTCGACCGTGCCCGGAGCCGCGCCGTGGACACCGACGGACGGTTCCATCTGCTGACCGTGCCGGGCGGTCTGCGCGCGCGGCTGTTCGGCGCCGATCCGGAGCCCAGCCCGCCGCCGCTGGTCGTCGGCGCGGGCGGCCGCGACGGCGAGTCGATCCCGCTGGAGGTCCTGCTGGCCCGGCTGCTCGACGGGAACGACGGCCCCTGACGCGGGTCAGCGCGGAGCGCCTCCCGCCGGGGCTCCTGAGCGCCTCCCTGCCGGAGACCGATCACCGGAACGGACGTCGGGACTCCGGACCACGTCGGTCAGCGGTCGCCCCGCGGTCGCCGCTGTCCCTCCCCCGTCGATCAGCCGCCGAACGCCCCGCTGCCCTCGGAGGCCTGGGCCGGGTACGAAGGTCGGCCGGGTCGAAGCCGTGTCCTGAGCGGGACTTTCGAGGTTGATCCGACGGATTGCGGGGGGAGTGTCGAGGTTGTCGGCACTCCGAGTGCAATTCACTGATAGGACTGTTTCGTAGTCTTTGACGGTTTTGCCGGGAGGTCGGATCGGTGTCGGTGTCTGGACTCGTGAACGCACCCGAGCGCCCCGTACCCGCCTCGGCACGGCCGGAGCGGGGCAAACGGCTCCTCGACGTGACCGTGGCGATCGCCCTGCTGGTCCTGACCGCGCCGCTGCTCGCGGTGGTCGCCGCTCTCGTCGCGGTGGGACTCGGCCGGCCGGTGCTCTTCCGGCAGTGTCGTGCGGGGCGGCACGGTCTCCCGTTCGAGCTGGTCAAGTTCCGGACCATGCGTCCCATGGACGCGCGCCGCGGGCTGGTGACCGACGCCGAACGGCTCACGCCACTCGGGCGCTGGCTGCGCGCCACCAGCCTGGACGAGCTGCCCACGCTGTGGAACGTGCTGCGGGGCGACATGAGCCTGGTCGGCCCCCGGCCGCTGCTGCCCGAGTACCTCACCCGGTACTCGCCCACCCAGGCCCGCCGGCACGAGGTCCGTCCCGGTGTCACCGGCCTGGCCCAGGTACGCGGCCGCAACAGTCTGAGCTGGGAGGACAAGCTGGAGCTCGACGTGACCTACGTGGACACCCGGAACCTCCGCCTCGACCTGGCGATTCTCGGCGCGACGGTGCGGACCGTCCTGCGCCGCGAGGGGATCTCCGCGAAGGGATCGGCGACCGCGCCCGAGTTCCTCGGGAGCCCACGGTGAGCCGGACCATCTACCTCTCCCCGCCCGACGTCGGGCCGCTGGAGGAGTCGTACGTCCTCGCGGCCCTCCGGTCGGGCTGGGTGGCCCCGGTCGGCCCGGACCTCGACGCCTTCGAGAGCGAGGTGGCCCGGCGGGTCGGCACGCAGGGCGCGGTGGCGGTCAGCTCCGGAACCGCCGCGTTGCACCTGGCCCTGCTCGGTGTCGGCGTCGGCCCCGGAGACGTCGTCATCGTGCCGACGTTGACCTTCGTCGCCACGGCCAACGCGGTCCGCTACATCGGCGCGCGGCCCGTCTTCGTCGACTGTGATCCGCACAGTGGCAACATCGACGTCGCCCTGCTGGCCGAGCTGCTGGGTCGACTGCGTGAGCGGGGTGAACGGGTCGCCGCCGTGGTGCCGGTCGACATGTTCGGCAGCTGCGTCGACTACACGGCGCTGCTGCCGGTGTGCGCCGAGGCGGACGTACCGGTGGTCGAGGACGCCGCGGAGGCGCTGGGCGCGCACCACCACGGCCGGGCCGCCGGCTCGTTCGGTCGGATCGGCGCGCTGTCGTTCAACGGCAACAAGATCATCACGACGTCGGGCGGCGGCATGCTGGTCTCCGACGACCCGGCGCTGCTGAGCCGGGCCCGGCACCTCGCGACCCAGGCACGGGAACCCACGCCGCACTACGAGCATCGTGAGACCGGCTTCAACTACCGCCTGAGCAATCTGCTCGCCGCGCTGGGTCGCGCCCAGCTGGTACGGCTGGACGGGATGATCTGGCGCCGCCGGCAGCTCCGCGAGCGCTACGCCAAACTGTTCGCGTCGGTGCCGGGCGTCGAGCTGATCGGTGCCGAGGACGCCGAAGCCAACTGCTGGCTCACCTGCATCCGCGTCGACCCGCAGCGGTCCGGTTGGCGTGCCGCCGAACTGGGTGCGCACCTGGCCGGCCGGAGCATCGAGACGCGCCCGGTGTGGAAGCCGATGCACCACCAGCCGGTCTTCGCGGGTGCCGAGAGCCTGCTGACCGGCGCCGCCGACGCGCTCTTCGCCGACGGGCTCACGTTGCCGAGCGGCAGCGCGCTCACCGAGCAGCAGGTGACGTCGGTCCTCGGGGCGATCGACGAGTTTCTGGCCGCCCGCGTGGGCGCGACGACAGCGTGACGATCCCACTGGTGGTCGTCGGCTGCGGCGGCCACGGCCGGGAGGTCCTCACGATCGCCCGCGCGATGGACGTCGACGCGCGCCGGCCGCGCTGGCGACTGCTCGGCTTCGTCGACGACCGCCCCTCGGAGGAGAACCTCAAGCGGGTGCAGCGGCTCGATGTGCCGTTCCTCGGCGGAGTCGCCTGGCTACGGGACGCGCCGCCGGAGACGCACCACGTGATCGGCATCGGCGACCCCCGCATCCGGCGTGCGGTGGCTCGGCGCGTCGAGGGCTACGGCATCGCGGCGGCCAGCGTCGTCCACCCGGCGGCCACGATCGGGCCGGACATCGTGCACGGGCCGGGCTTCGTCGCGTTCCCGGGAGCCCGGGTCACCACCAACGTCACTCTCGGCCGGCACGTGCACCTCAACCAGAACGCCACGGTCGGGCACGACAGCACGCTCGCCGACTTCGTGTCCGTCAACCCGCTGGCCGCCGTCTCCGGTGACTGCCACCTGGCCGAGGGCGTGCTGATCGGCACGACCGCCGCCGTGTTGCAGGGCCTGCGGGTCGGCCGGGACAGCACGGTCGGTGCGGGCGCCTGCGTGGTCCGGGACGTCCCCGACGGCGTGGTGGTCAAGGGCGTCCCGGCCCGCTGACCGGGAGGCGGGCCCGATCGTCCCCCGGGTTACGCCGCTCTCACGAAAACGCCCAAAAGGCCATAAAAAGGTAGTAGAAACCTTTATAGAACAAATTTGCCCCGCCCGGGTGTGCGGGAAGTGGTCGACAGACGCGACAAGGAGCACACATGCCGCTGGACACGGACACCCCGCGACGCACACCGGCCGCCGATCGTCGTGCCCGCGCCCGACGCCGCACCGCCGGCTTCCTGGCCACGGACACCGTCGCCTGGCTCGGTGGCTTCCTCGCGGCGGCGTGGACGCGCTACGAGTTCCACCTGCCACCGGGCCTGTTGCCCCGGGCCGTCGGCGTCGGCGTCGCCGCCGCCCTGGTGCACATCGCCGTCGCGGCGGTCCGCCGGCTCTACTCCGGACGGCACCCGCTGGGCAGCCTCCAGGAGGTGCAGGGTGTCGCCGGAGCGGCGATCACGACCTCGGGAATCGTGCTGCTCGCGCTGCTCCCGTCGGCCGACCGGCCGGTCCCGGCGAGCACGCCGCTGGTCGCCGGCGCGCTGGCCCTGCTGTTCATGCTCGCCACCCGGTTCGCGTACCGGCACCGTCGCGACCTCGCCATGCGGCCGGACGTACGCTCCGCGACACCGGTGCTGCTGTTCGGGATGGGTGAGGCGGGACAGGGCCTGCTCCGGGCGATGCTCGGTGACCCGCGCAGCCGGTACCTCCCCGTCGGCGCCCTCGACGACGACCCGGACAAGCGGAACCTGCGTATCGGTGGCGTCCGCGTCCTCGGTGGACGGCACCACGTCGCCGCCGCCGTACGCCGCACCGGCGCGACGACGGTCATCTTCGCGGTGGCCAACGCCGACGCCGCCCTGATCCGTGAGATCCGCGAGGCGACGCTGGAGACCGGGGCCGCGTTCAAGGTGCTGCCGCCCATGCGGGACCTGGTGGACCACCGGATCACCGTCACGGACGTGCGGGACGTCCGCATCAGCGATCTGCTCGGCCGCCGTCAGGTCGTCGGCGACCTGCCGCTGAGCACCAGCAGCCTCACCGGCCGCCGGGTCCTCGTCACCGGCGCCGGCGGCTCGATCGGCTCGGAGCTCTGCCGGCAGGTGATGAAGGCCGATCCGGGCGAGCTGATGATGCTGGACCGCGACGAGTCCGCCCTGCACGGACTCCAGATGTCCCTCGACGGCCGGGCGCTGCTGGACGGGCCCGAACTCATCCTCGCCGACCTGCGCGACGACGAGGGGATCCGGCGCATCATCCGGGAACGCCGGCCGGACGTCATCTTCCACGCGGCGGCGCTCAAGCACCTCCCCCTGCTCCAGCGGCACCCCGGCGAAGCGGTCAAGACGAACGTCTGGGGCACCCTGTCGGTGCTGGACGCCTGCCGTGAGGTGGAACGGTTCGTCAACATCTCCACCGACAAGGCCGCCAACCCGATCAGCGTGCTCGGCTACTCGAAGCGCATCACCGAGCGACTCACCGCGCACGCCGCCTCCCGGTTCCCCGGCACGTTCCTCAGCGTCCGGTTCGGCAACGTGCTCAGCAGCCGAGGCTCGGTGGTCACCGCGTTCCAGCGGCAGATCGAGGCCGGCAACCCCCTCACGGTCACCCACCCCGACGTGACCCGCTACCTGATGACCGTCGAGGAGGCGGTGCACCTGGTGCTCCAGGCCGCCGAGATCGGACGCGACGGCGAGGCGCTCGTGCTGGACATGGGTGAACCGGTCCGGATCCTCGACATGGCCCGGCAGCTGATCGAGCAGGCCGCCAGCTCCGTGCCGATCGTCTACACCGGGCTCCGCGTGGGCGAGAAGCTGCACGAGGACCTGCTGGGCACCGGGGAGACCGACACGCGACCGTTCCACCCGCTCGTCTCCCATGTCCCGGTGCCGGCGCTGGACCCGATCGAGATCACCGGGCTGGACCCGTACGACGACCCGGAGAAGGTCATCGAGCAGCTCGCCCTGCTCTGCGTCTCGCCGCTCGACCCGCTGTTCGACCTCGCGCAGGAGACACCGCTGCGCCGCTGACGTGTGAACCGAGCGGCCCGGCGCGCCCAGGAGGCGACCGCCGGGCCGCTGCCGGCGCCCCCACCGGTGTGTCGGCGAGCAGGACGAAGGGAGTTCCTCCAGGTGACATCGACCGACGAGAAGCAGGCGCCGGGGCGGGAACGGCGACCGGCGGGCAGACCACTCCGGATCGCCGTGCTGATCAAGACGAACGACGGTGGGCTCTGGATCCTGCCGCAGGTGGAGGCCATGCGCCAGCGGGGACACGAGGTCGTCGTGGTGCTCCCGCCCGGCGCCGGCCGGCTCAGCGACGAGCTGCGCCGGCGCCACTTCGACGTGGTCGACTGCCCGTTCCCCTTCCGGCCGGGGCCGTCGATGCTGGCGGGGCTGTGGCGGCTCCGGCGCCTCATCCGCCAGCTGCGACCCGACGTGCTGCAATACCACCTGATCGCGTCCGCGTACGTGGCCCGGATGGCGACGGTCGGCCTGCCGGTGCGCCGGGTGCACACCGTGGCGGGACCGCTCTACCTCGACTCCCCCGTGATCAGAGCGGCCGAACGTCTGCTGTGGCGATTGGACGACACCATCATCTGCGGCTGTGCGAACGCCTCCGAGCGGTACGGCGCCCTTGGCTGTCCCGCGCCGCGCCGGGCCGTGGCCACGTACGGGGTGGACACCAGCGCCTTCGACCCGACGGGCGCGGACCCGGGGACCCGGCTGACCGCCCGCGCCGAACTGGGCATCCCCCGCGACGCCTTCCTCGCCGTCATGGTCGCCTACGTGTACCCGCCGAAGCGGCTCGTCCACGGCGGGCGCGGCATCAAGGGGCACGACGTGCTGCTGGCAGCGTGGCCGGAGTTCCGACGGCGACATCCGGACGCGCACCTGCTGCTGGTCGGCGGCGGTTGGACGCAGGCGGGAGTGGCGCACCGCCGGCAGCTGGTCGAACGGTTCCGGGTCGCCGAGGATCCGACCATCACCTGGTTGGAGACCGTGCCCGACGTCCGTCCCTGCTACCACGCCGCCGACGTGAGCGTGAGCCCGTCGTTGAGCGAGAGCCACGGCGCGGCGGTCGAGGCGGGGGCGATGGGCGTGCCGAGCATCGTCAGCGACGCCGGCGGGCTCCCGGAGACGGTCGACGAGCGGTCCGGCTGGGTGGTTCCCCGCGACGACCCGGCGGCGCTGCTGGCCGCGCTGGAGCACGCCTACGGCGAGTTCGAGGCCGGCACGCTGGCGGGCCGGGGCAAGGCCGCGCGGGACCGGATGGTCGAGCTGTTCGACAACCGGCGGACCGCCCGGACGGTCACCGACGTCTGCGAGCGGGTGGCGACCGTGGCGGGGCACCGGTGAGTGGCCCCGGCGGTGACCTGCCGACCCGGGTCGTGGTGACGACCGAGTCGCGGTTCAGTCGTACGCCCGACGGGCGGGTCTGGGTCGAGGCCGGACCGGACCACTCGGTCTGGCGGCGCTACCTGGTCGCGTTCGACCGGGTGCGGATAGCCGCCCGCACGCGTGACGTCCCCGAGGCACCCGCCGGCGCCGCCCGGGTGGACGGTGACGGTGTCGAGGTCTGGCCGCTGCCGTACTACGTCGGTCTCGGCCAGTACGTGCGGCAGCGCCGGGCGCTGGCCCGGGCGGCGGCGTCGGCGGCCGGCCCCAACGACGCCGTCATCCTCCGGGTGCCGTCGCCGGTCGGGTCGCTGCTGGCCGCGGCGCGGGAGCGCGCCCGACTGCCGTACGCCCTCGAGGTGATCGGTGACCCGTACGACGTGCTGGCCCCCGGCGTGGTCCGGCATCCGCTACGGCCGGTGCTGCGGGCCACGTCGACGCGGCGGCTGCGGCAGCAGTGCCGCAGCGCCGCAGCGGTGGCGTACGAGACGGAGCGGCACCTGCAGAGCCGCTACCCATCGCTGCCGACGGTCCCGACGGCCGGCATCTCCAGCGTGGACCTCCCCCCGGCGGCGTACGTCCCCCGGGCGCGGCCGGTCCGCCCGCGGCTGCGGGCGGCGACGCTCGTCTCGATCGGCTCGCTGGAGCAGCTCTACAAGGGCATCGACACCCTCATCGAGGCGCTCGCGCTGCTGACCGGCGACGGTCCGGCCGTCCGGCTGGTGCACGTGGGGGTCGGCGCGTACCGTCCGCAGCTCGAACAGCTCGCGGCACGGCTCGGCGTGGCCGACCGGGTCACCTTCACCGGGCTGCTGCCCACCGTCGAGACGGTCCGCGCGCAGCTGGACGCGGCGGATCTGTTCGTGCTGCCGTCGCGGACCGAGGGCCTGCCGCGCGCCCTGATCGAGGCCATGGCCCGTGCCCTGCCGGCGGTCGGATCCACCGTCGGCGGCATCCCGGAGCTGCTCGCCCGGGACGACCTGGTCCGACCGGACGACCCGGCGGCGCTGGCCGACAGGGTCGCCGCCTTCCTGGCCGACCCGGACCGGCTGGCCGCGGCGTCGGCCCGAAACCTGGCCCGGGCCCGCCGGTACGCCGCCGGAGAGCTGGACGCACGGCGCGCCGCCTACTACCGCGCGGTCGCCGAGGCGACGCGCCGCCGAGCGGGACGGGGTGTCCCGGTGCCGGCCCCCCGCTGAGCGAAGCACCCATCACGACGACGTCCCGGCACACCACGAGCGGTGTGCCGGGACGCTGCCGCGCGGCGCCTAGTGGCGACGGCCGGTGGTCGCGGTGCGTGCCCGCGAGCCGGGCGTGCCCCGCTGCGCGGCCTCCCGGAGGATCTCCAGGAACCCGCTGAGCTGGTCCTCCCGGTAGAGGCCGTCGAGGGCGGAGGCCGCAACGGCGGGAACCCGCCCGGTGCGGTCCTTCACCGCGAGCCACTCGCGCAGCCGGGCCGCGATCGTCTCCGGGTCGTTGCCGACCACCCCGGCACCGCGGGTACGCAGCAGCTCGGCGGCCACGCCGCCCTCGTAGCCGAGCAGCAGGATCGGGCGGCCGGCGAGGAGATAGTCGAAGATCTTGCCGGTGTACGTGCCGGCGTCGCGCGGGTCGTTCCACATCAGCAGGACGAGCACGTCCGCCTCGACCTGGATACGCCAGGACTTCTCGGCGGAGACGTGGCCGAGGAGCGTGACGGAGTCGACGACGCCGGCCCGCTCGGCTGCCGCCCGGACGATGCCGTGGTCGTCACCGGCGAAGACCACGTGCACCCGGGCCGCGTCCGGGCCGAGCAGCGCGATGGCGTCCAGGAGCGGCCCGGGATCGCGTTTGCCGGGATAGACGTAGCCGGTGTGGGCCAGGGTCAGCGTGGCCGCCGACGAGATCGTGGGGCCCCCGGCCGGCGACGGGGCCGGACGCCGGTCGATCCCGTTCATCACCACGCGGGCATCGACGCCGAAGGTGCTCCGCAACGCGTCCGCCAGCGGCTCCGAGACGGTCACGCAGGTGGTGACCGTCCGCAGCACCCGCTGCTCCAACCGCCGGTCGAGAGCGCGGCGGGGCCCGGACCGGACCCAGTACTCGTTGCCGACCGACCAGAGATCCCGGTAGTCGGCCACCCAGGGAACGCCGAACCGCCGGGCCAGGGACGCCGCCACGACGAACCCGGAGAACGGTGGGCCGGAGGCGACGATCACGTCCGGACGCCACCGGTCCGGCCCGCGCAGGAACCCCCGGACGGCCGCTCTGATCCAGTTGACCTGCGGGTCGGGAACGAGCAGTTCCATGCCGGCCTTCCAGACCCAGCCCTTCGCGACGGCGCGGACCGACGCGAGTGTCGTCGGCGCCGGTGCCGCGCCGTTGGTCGCAGACGCGCCCGTACCGGCCGACCGGTTCAGCCGGGGCAGCCGCGGCGTCGGTTCCGCCCGGACGATCGACGCCTCCGCCAGGCCGGCGTCGACCCCCTCGGGGGACGGCGCGATGGCGGTGAGGACACGGACGTCCCAGCCGTGGTCGCGGGCGAACCGGGCGAGGGCTGCCGGCCGGCGTGCGCCGACCGTCTCCGCCGGCGGGAAGTGGTACGACACGAGGAGCAGCCGCGGCGCGTCGCGGCCGTCGGACGGCACGGGCGTCGGCAGGTCGGCGGGCTGGGTGTCGCCCGTACCGGCCCCGGCCGAGGGGTCACGTCTCATCGACGGCACCCCGCACCGGTGGTGACTGGCGTCTCGCCGTGGCGGTACGCATAGCTTCGGGCTCCTCTCCACTTCGACAACTGATCAACGAGTCGCCCGGCGGCCAGGACGCGCCCGGCAGCCTCACCCTCTCGGGAGGAGTTCCCGCTCGGGCGGGACGGCCGGCACCACGCGGCCGGCGGCAGTGACCGCGCGCAGCGCCATCCACCACGACACCACGTACGCGAGGGCACCCGTGACGCTCATGGACCAGATCGCGGCCAGCGGCGGCAGCCCGCTCACGGCGACCACGGTCACCGCGCCCGGGACGAGCAGGGCACGGCCCACGTCCCAGCCGAGCTGCCGGCCGTGGCGCTCGAAGACGACCAGGGTCTGGGACAGCGGTGCGGCGACGAACTGGGCGGCCATGAAGAGGGCCAGGGCCTGCGCGTACGTGCCGCTGGTCCGCCACTGCGCGCCGAAGAGGAACCCGAACGCGGTGGGTGCCACGACGACGACGGCCGTGGCGCTGGCCGCGCCGATCAGCACGAGCTTCCTGGTCGCCCGAACGAAGATCAGCCGGGCCGAGCCGGGGTCCTCCCGGACCGCCCGGGACATCTCCGCGAGGTAGACCTGCGCGACGGCGGACGCTATCAGAGCGGCGGGTACGGCGATGATGCGCTGGGTCATGCCCAGCCATCCGGCGACGGCACCGCCGTACCAGGCGGCGACGAGGAGGACGGGAAGCTGTGTCCCGAGGACGTTCAGCAGCCCCGAAGGCGCGAGCAGGAGCGGGAAACGCCGGTAGCGGCGCGCGACCCGCAGCAGGTCAAGCCGCCCGGCGCGGGCCTGACCGGCACGCAGGCCGGCGCCGCGGAGCAGCACCAGCGCCGAGGCGACCTGCCCGACCCCGAGGCCGAGCGCCAACCCACCGGGGCGCAGCCCGGCCAGGCCCGCCGCGAGCTGGGTGGCCACGATGGCGGTGGACTGCACCAGGTTCCGTCGGCCGATCGCGCCGTAGCGCCGGCGACGCACCGCGAGCTGGTTCAGCACCAGGACCACACCCGTCGCCGCCGCCGTGGGCGGCACCACCCACAACCAGTGCTCCAGCGTGGGCTGGCCGAACAGGACCGCGAGCCGGTCGCCCCAGACTGCGACGACCACCGCACCCACCACGGCCGTGGTGCAGGCGGCGACGCAGCCCAGGGTGACCAGGGCGTACGCGTCCCGCTCCCGCTCGGGAAGCGGGACGGCCATCTCGAAGCGGAGGGCCGCGACCGTACCGATGATCGCCACCAGGGCCGCGACGACGGCGAACGTTCCGAAGTCGGTCGGGCGGTAGAGCCGGGCCAGCAGAGGCACGGCCGCCAGCGCGAGCAGTTGCCCCCCGGCCGAGCCGGCGGCGATCGCGAGGACACCTCGCCGGCTCGCCGACAGCCGCGCCGATGGCAGGCCCCTCACCAGCGGACGGGCTCCCGGTCCTCGCGCCGGTGCGCCGCGGGACGGGTGCGCCACGGCAGACCCGCGCCGATCGGGGCGGTGTCCGCCGCCCTCCGCACCCGCAGCAGCACCAGCAGACCGAGGGCCAGCGACACGAAGAGCCCACGGCTGGCGTTGACGTCCCCCGACGTCGACACGGCGACCGCGTTGAACGCCAGCATCGCGAGGACGAACCCGGCGAGGGCGTCCGACCGCGCCGCGCCCCACAGCCGCACCGCCATCACCAGGCAGAGGAGGATGAAGGCGCCGCCCACCAGCCAGCCCGCCTCGGCGAGCAGTTCCAGCCAGATGTTGTGCGGGTAGTTGTGCTCGAGCATCCAGGAGTGGCTGGTCCAGTTGCCGTAGCCGACACCCCCCGGGTGCTCGGCGATGATCGCCATCGTGCGGTCGCGCATCTCCGTCCGCGCGGTCCCGGCCAGTTCGTTCGACGGATCCACGACGAAGGCGTACATCCGCGGCGGAAGCAGCGACGGCAGCGCCAGCACCACGACGACCAACGCGCCCAGCAGGCCGACGCCGACCCACTCGCGGCGCCCGTGGCGGATCTTCCGCCGCAGCCCGGACAGGACGAGGACGAACAACGCGACGACCGTCGCCACCAGCGGCCCACGGGATCCGGTGGCGAACAGCCCCAGCGCGAGCAGCACGACGAGGCCGGAGGCGACTGCCATGGACAGTCGCCGACAGAAGTAGAGCCAGATGCAGGCGACGACCGCGATGCCGATGGCCCGGGCCAACCAGATGGGATTGGAGCCGAATCCCGCCGCCCGATCTTCACCCGAACCGCTGGCCAGTGCGGCGACGGCCAGTACGCCGCCGCAGCCGACCAGGGCCAGGGCGAACGCCTCGACGTCCCGCTGGCTCCGGATGACCGCAACGGCCGCGGTGGCGAGCAGGGTCACGGTGACGAGCAGGAGGAACTTGAGCTGGCCGTACTCCGTCTCCGGCCGGTGCAGGACGCCGGGCAGGGCGAGGACACCGAACACCGCCACGACCCAGAGGACGACGACCCGGGCCCGCGACTCCGGCCGCAGGATCTCGTTGAAGACGATCAGCGCGGCGAGGGCCGCCGCGGTGAGCAGAAAGGCCCGACCGATCTGGCGTGGAAACTGGTCGAAGTTCAGCAGGAGCATCACGGTGACCGCACGCAGCAGCGTGGACCAGGTGCCCGTGCGGCGTCCGGGTCGCGTCGTCGGGAGCGGGCCGGCCGCCACCGGCATGGCGAGCCGGCTCACACCGCGCGCTCCGCCCGGTACCGGGCCAGGTTGGCCGGGTCGAGGAACCACTCCACGGTCGCCTTCAGCCCGTCGTCGAGCGTGGCGACAGGCTGCCACCCGGTGGCCGTACGCAGCAGACGGTTGTCGCCGACCAGCCGCTCCACCTCGGAGTCGGCCGGGCGAAGCCGGGCCTCGGAGACCCGGATCTGCGGTTCGCTGCCGAACACCGCCGCGATCCGGCGCACGAGTTCCCCGATGGCCGTCTCCTGACCGGTGGCCGCCTGGAAGACCCGACCCACCACGGCCGACTCCGGCGCGGTGCCGACGGCGCGGAACGCGGCCACGGTGTCGGTGACGTAGAGCAGGTCCCGGGTGGTACGCAGCGCGCCCAGCTCCACCGCACCGGTCCCCCGCGCCAACTGGCTGACGATGGTCGGGATGACCGCCCGGGTGGACTGCCGGGGACCGTACGTGTTGAAGGGCCGCAGCGTGACCACCGGCAGCCCGAAGCTGAGGTGGTAGCTCTCGGCCAGCTTGTCGGCGCCGATCTTCGTGGCGGCGTACGGGGACTGCCCACGCAGCCGGTGCTCCTCGGTCATGGGGACCGTCGTCGCGGTGCCGTACACCTCGCTGGTGGAGGTGACCACGACCCGGCCGGTGCCGGCGGACCGGGCGCTCTCCAGCACGTTCAGAGTGCCGGTGATGTTGGTGTCGACGTAGGACTGCGGCGCGAGGTAGGAGTACGGGATGCCGCCCAACGCGGCCAGGTGGTAGACGACGGAGGCGCCGTCGACCAGGCGTTGGACCATGCCACGGTCCCGGATGTCCCCGGCGACCACCTCGACGTCGGCGAGCTGCTCGGGGCTGAACGTGTCCAGCCAGCCGTGCGTGCCGGCACCGTTGTAGTGCACGAAGGCGCGCACCCGGTGACCGGCGGCGGCGAGGGCCTCGACCAGGTGCGAGCCGATGAAGCCGCCCGCACCGGTGACCACCACCGGATCCGCGACGGGGTGTGCCGTCATGTCCTCTGCTCCTTCTTCTGCTGGCGGCTCGCGAGGGGCCGCCGGTGGCGTCAGCCGGCCGGTGCGAACGGGCGGACCTCGGACGCGGCGGCCGCCGCGTGCCAGACGGTCCGGATCGAGTCGGCCAGGTCGTGTCGTGGCGCCCAGCCCAACGTGGAGCGGGCACGGCGGATGTCGGCGCGGATCCAGTCGACCGCCGCCGACCGGGTTGGCGGGGTGCGGTCCTCGGTGAGGCGTACGGTCGCGCCCGCCGTCTCGACCAGGAGCCGCACCGCGTCGCGAACCCCGACGGCACGGCCGCTGCCGACGTTGACGACCCGGACCGGGAGTGCGGGGGCGTGTACGGCGGCGCGCACCGCCGCCGCCACGTCGCGGACGTCGACGAAGTCGCGGTGGGCGTCCAGTGGACCGGTGCGCAGTTCGGCGCCGGGGGTGGGCCGGCGGAGCTGCGCGGCGACCCGCCCGAGCAGCGTCGTCGCCGGGAGCCCCGGACCGATCGGGTTGAAGACCCGCAGCACCACGGCGTCGACCCGGCCCGCGCGGGCCGCCAGCTCGGTCAGCCGGGTGGCCGCAGCCTGGCTGACGCCGTAGTCGCTGACCGGTTCCGCCGGGTCGTCCTCGCTCACCGACGACCCGTTCGGCGTCGGTCCGTACTCGGCCGCCGAGCCGAGGCGCACCAGGCGGGCCGTCGGCGCCGCGACCGCGACCGCCTCCACCAACCGCGCGGCGACGACCGTGTTCGCCAGGACGAGGTCGGCCGCGGTGCCGCTCACCGCGCCCGCGCAGGTGACCACCGCGTCGGGGCGTACGGAGGTGAGCAGTGCCCGCAGCCCCTCGGTGCCGCAGCGGGTGAGGTCGCACTCGGCACGCGTGGGACAGACCAGGTCGCCGTCGACCTCCAGGGCCCGCCGGACATGTGTCCCGAGGAAGCCCGAGGCGCCGAGGACGAGGATCCTCCTCATACCGCGGAGGGTGCCCGCGCGGGCAGCAGCATCGGCTCCACCTCGGCGAAGCAGCGGTTGGCCTCGTCGTAGTCCTCGGGGCGACCGATGTCGAGCCAGTAGCCGTCGAACGCGTAGCCGGCCGGCGGCTCACCCCGGCGCAGCAGGTCCAGCACCAGTTCGTCGAACCCGAAGGGCATGCCGGCCGGGTACCCGGCGATGGTGCTGCGGGAGAGCCCGTAGACGCCCATGCTGACCCGGTAGTCCAGGACCGGCTTCTCCGAGAAGGAGGAGATCTTGTCACCCTCCAGCTCGAGCACACCGAAATCGATCTTCACCGTCCGGCGGTAGGTGGCGACGGTCAGCGGCGCCCCGGAGAGTCGGTGCGTGGCGAGCAGGTCGGCGTAGTCGAGGTCGGTGAGGACGTCGCCGTTCATGACGAGGAAGTGCTCGGGCAGCTCGTCGCGCAGGTGGAACAGCGGGCCGATGGTGGACAGCGGCTCCCGCTCCTCGGCGTACCGCACGACGAGCCCGAAGCGCGAGCCGTCGCCGACGAACGCCCGGATCAGCGAACCGAGGTGATTGATGGCCAGCGTGACATGGGTGAAGCCGCGTGCCGCCAACTGCCGGAGGATGATCTCCAGGATGGCGTAGTTCTCGCCGATCGGCACCAGCGGCTTCGGCAGGGTCGACGTGTAGGGGCGCAGTCGTACGCCCGCACCGCCGGCCATGATCACGACATGCATCGCCCCTCCGCTCGTCGCGCGACGCCTTTCATTGCCTGGTCAACGAGCAGGGCAGACGCAAGGTACGCATAATGCCCGTCCGTGTCACCCCGGGTGGGGCGGCCGACAGAGCCGACCGGTCCCGCGGAGCACCGCCGCACCTGTGCGTTCCGGCCACCCGGCAGGCCCGGCCTGTGGTGAGCTGTAGCCATGGAACGGATCCGGCTCGGGCTGGTGCTGCACCCGACCCGGGACGTGACCGAGGTGGTGGAGATCATCGAACGCTGGGCGGACCGGCAGGGGATGACCCTCGCGGTCCGCGCCGAGGACAGCCACCGGGTGCCGGCGAGCGTCGAGCCACTGCCCGTCGACCGGGTGCCGGTGGTCTGCGACGCGCTGATCAGCATCGGCGGGGACGGCACGATGCTCGGCGCGCTGCGTTCGGCCGTGAACGACCCGAAGCCGGTGCTCGGCGTGCACCTGGGCCGGCTGGGGTTCCTGGTGGAGGTCGAGCCGCCGGAGCTACCGGCGGCGCTGGACCGGCTGGCCGCTCGGGACTTCACGGTGGAACGGCACAGCTGCCTCGTCTGCGACGTCTGCGGCGACGACGTCGTGGCCTTCAACGACATCGCGCTGGTGCGGCAGCCCGGCGCCGGCTTCGTGTCCGCCACCCTCGCGGTGGACGGTCAGCGGTACGGCTTCTACCGCTGCGACGCGCTGGTGGTGAGCACCCCGAGCGGCTCGACCGCGTACAGCTACGCCGCCGGCGGCCCCCTGGTCTCGCCCGCCACCGATGCCGTGGTGGTGACCCCGTCGGCGCCGATGGCGGGCATCTCAAGGGCGGTGGTGCTCTCCCCCGACGAGTCCATCCAGTTGGCGCTGACGCCGGGCTCCGCCCCGGTCGCGGTCGAGATGGACGGCCGGATCTTCCGGGAGGCCGCCACCTCCGGCGCGTTGCACGTGCGCTACCGCCGCGACGCCGGCCTGGTCGTACGCCTCGACCCGCGCCGCTACCAGGAGCGCAACCAGCTCAAGCTCAGCCTGCTGGACCTGCCGCTACTGCCCGAGCAGTTGCGCGAACTGCTCCCCGAGAACCTGCGTGAGCAGCTCAACCGCCGCCAGCTCCCGCCGCCCCGCTGACCGGCGGTGGTCAGGCCTCGGCCAGGACGCTGGACACCAGCTCCTTCGCCTCGGTCTGGATGCGGGCCAGGTGCTCCGGCCCTTGGAAGGACTCGGCGTAGATCTTGTAGACGTCCTCGGTGCCCGACGGCCGGGCGGCGAACCAGCCGGACTCCGTGGTCACCTTCAGCCCGCCGATCGGCGCGTCGTTGCCCGGTGCGGTGGTGAGGGTCGCGGTGATCGGCTCGCCGGCCAGCTCGGTGGCGGTCACCTGCTCCGGCGAGAGCTTGCCGAGCACGGCCTTCTCCTCCCGGGTCGCGGGCGCGTCGATGCGGGCGTACGCGGGGGCGCCGAAGCGCTCGGCCAGCTCCGTCCAGTGCTGGCTGGGGGTGCGCCCCGTGGTCGCGATGATCTCGGCGGCGAGCAGGCAGAGCAGGAGGCCGTCCTTGTCGGTGGTCCACGTGCCGCCGTCGCGGCGCAGGAAGGACGCCCCCGCGCTCTCCTCGCCGCCGAAGCCCACCGCGCCGTCGAGCAGCCCCGGCACGAACCACTTGAAGCCGACCGGCACCTCCAGCAGCGGGCGGCCCAGGTCGGCGGCGACCCGGTCGATCATCGAGGAGGAGACCAGCGTCTTGCCGACGGCGGCGGCCGGCCCCCACTGCGTCCGCGTGCGGAACAGGTGGGCGATCGCCACCGCGAGGTAGTGGTTGGGGTTCATCAGGCCGCCGTCAGGGGTGACGATGCCGTGCCGGTCGGCGTCGGCGTCGTTGCCGGTGGAGACCTGGTAGTCGGCGCGGGCGGCGATCAGCGAGGCCATCGCGTTCGGCGAGGAGCAGTCCATCCGGATCTTGCCGTCGCCGTCCAGGGTCATGAACCGCCAGGTCGGGTCGACCGTCGGGTTGACCACGGTCAGGTCCAGCCGGTGCCGCTCGGCGATCTCGCCCCAGTAGGCCACGCTCGCGCCGCCGAGCGGGTCGGCGCCGATGCGCACCCCGGCATCGCGGATCGCGGCCACGTCGATCGCCGCCGGCAGGTCGTCGACGTAGCGGGCGAGGAAGTCGTACGACCCGGTGGTGTCGGCGGCGCGGGCCCGGGCGTACGGGATCCGCCGGACCTCCTTCAGGCCGTCGGCGAGGATCGCGTTGGCGCGGTCCTGGATCCACCCCGTGACGTCGGAGTCGGCCGGGCCGCCGTGGGTGGGGTTGTACTTGAAGCCGCCGTCGTCGGGCGGGTTGTGCGACGGGGTGATGACGATGCCGTCGGCGAGCCCGCTGGTGCGCCCCCGGTTGTGGGCGAGGATGGCGTGCGACACCGCCGGGGTGGGCGTGTAGCCGTCGCGGCTGTCCAGCAGCACGGTGACCTCGTTGGCGGCGAGCACCTCCAGCGCGTCCACGGCGGCCGGGGCCGAGAGCGCGTGGGTGTCGCGGCCGAGGAAGAGCGGACCGTCCAGGCCCCGCTCCCGCCGGTAGTCGCACAGCGCCTGGGTGACCGCGAGGATGTGGTCGGAGTTGAACGCGTTGCGCAGGCTCGACCCGCGGTGCCCGGACGTGCCGAAGGAGACCTGCTGCGCCGGGTCCTGCGGGTCGGGGTGCTCGGCGTAGTAGGCGGTCACCAGCCGCGGCACGTCGACCAGGTCGGCGGGCTGGGCGGGCTTGCCGGCCCGGGGATGACTGCTCACGGTTCCACCTTCTGTCCCTTGCCGATGACCACGATGCCGTTGTCGGAGACGGTGTAGCGCTGCCGGTCCTTCTCCAGGTCGACGCCGATCTCCGCGCCCTCGGGCACGATTACGTTCTTGTCGAGGATGGCCCGGCGGACGACCGCGTGCCGGCCGATGTCGACCCCCTCCATGAGCACCGCGCCATCCACGTGCGCCCAGGAGTGCACCTTCACCTTGGGTGAGACGACCGAGTTCTCCACCAGGGAGCCGGAGATCACCGCGCCGGGCGAGACCATCGAGGCGACCGCCCGGCCGACCCGCTCGCCCCACTGGTGCACGAACTTGGCGGGCGGGTAGGTGAGCTGCCCGGTGTAGATCGGCCACTCGAAGTTGTAGAGGTTGAACACGGGATGCACGTTGATCAGGTCCATGTGGGCGTCGTAGAAGGAGTCCAGCGTTCCCACGTCGCGCCAGTAGCCGCGGTCCCGGTCGGTGCTGCCCGGCACCTCGTTGTCGCGGAAGTCGTAGACGTTGGCCTCGCCGCGCTCCACGAGCATCGGGATGATGCTGCCGCCCATGTCGTGCTTGCTGGTCTTGTCCTCCGCGTCGCGCTCGACCGCCTCGCACAGCGCCTTCGTGCTGAACACGTAGTTGCCCATCGAGGCGTAGATCTGGTCGGGTGCGTCGGGCAGGCCGACCGCGTCGGTGGGCTTCTCGCGGAACGCCCGGATCCGCCGGCCGTCCTCGCCGACCTCGATCACGCCGAACTGGTCGGCCATCGACAGCGGCTGCCGGATGCCGGCCACGGTGACGCCGGCGCCGGAGGCGATGTGGTCCTCCACCATCTGGCGCGGGTCCATCCGGTAGATGTGGTCGGCGCCGAAGACGATCACATGGTCCGGCTGCTCGTCGTGGATCAGGTTGAAGCTCTGGTAGATGGCGTCGGCGGAGCCGGCGAACCACCACGGGCCGCGCCGCTGCTGCGCCGGCACGGGCGTGACGTAGTTGCCGAGCAGGGTCGACATCCGCCACGTCTTGGTGATGTGCCGGTCCAGCGAGTGGGACTTGTACTGGGTCAGCACGACGATCTTCAGATAGCCGGCGTTCGCCAGGTTGGACAGGACGAAGTCGACCATGCGGTACATCCCGCCGAACGGGACGGCCGGCTTGGCCCGGTCCGTGGTGAGCGGCATGAGGCGCTTGCCTTCTCCGCCGGCCAGGACGATCGCGAGCACCTTGGCAGCCATGTCCAGACGCTATCCATCCCCGTGGGACTTCACCACTCGTACGGGCACACTTCTGCACTAGGGTGCGGGGGATGACGGACTCCACACCACTTCGCGTCGATCTGCTGACCCGGGAGTACCCGCCGGAGGTGTACGGCGGGGCCGGCGTGCACGTGGAGTACCTGGCCCGTGAGCTGCGTCGACTCGCCGAGGTGCGGGTGCACTGCTTCGGCGCGGCACGCACCGAGCCGGGCGTCACCGCGTACGCCGAGCCGGCGAGCCTGACCGGCGCGAACGCCGCGCTGCGGACGATGGGCGTGGACCTAGCGATGGCGGCGGCGTGCGCCGGCACCGACGTGGTGCACAGCCACACCTGGTACGCCAACTTCGCCGGGCACACGGCGAAGCTGCTGCACGGCGTGCCGCACGTGGTGACCGCGCACAGCCTGGAGCCGCTGCGGCCGTGGAAGGCCGAGCAGCTCGGCGGCGGCTACGCGCTCTCCTCCTGGTGCGAGCGCACGGCGTTCGAGGCGGCCGACGCGATCGTCGCGGTCAGCGAGGGGATGCGCCGCGACGTGCTGACCGCCTACCCGGCGGTCAACCCGGACCGGGTGCGGGTGGTGCACAACGGCATCGACACGGCGCAGTACGCCCCCGACCACGGCACGGACGTCGTGGACCGGCTCGGGATCGACCCGGCCCGGCCCAGCGTGGTGTACGTGGGGCGGATCACCCGGCAGAAGGGCCTGCCCTACCTGCTGCGCGCGGCGCGCGACCTGCCGGCGGACACCCAGCTGGTGCTGCTCGCCGGCGCGCCGGACACTTCGGAGATCGCCGCCGAGGTGGAGGGCCTGGTGGGCGAGCTGCGGGCGAACCGCTCCGGCGTGGTGTGGGTGGCCGAGATGCTGCCGAAGCACGAGGTGATCCAGGTGCTCACCCACGCCACCGTCTTCGTCTGCCCCTCCGTCTACGAGCCGATGGGCATCGTGAACCTGGAGGCGATGGCGTGCGAGACGGCGGTGGTGGCCACCGCCACCGGCGGCATCCCGGAGGTGGTCGCCGACGGCGAGACCGGGCTGCTGGTCGGAATCGAGCAGGCCACCGACGGATCCGGCACGCCGCTGGACCCGAAGCGTTTCGTGGCCGACCTGACGGCGGCGATGAACGAGGTGCTCGCCGACCCGGGCCGCGCCAAGGAGTTCGGACTCGCGGGCCGGCGCCGGGCGGTCGAGCACTTCTCCTGGGACTCCATCGCCGCCCACACCCTCGACCTCTACCGCTCGGTGCTGGGGTGAGGCAGCAGGGCCGTCGATCCGGCACCTGACCGTCGAGACCCCGCTTGTCGGGTGTGGGCAGAATGGCGGGCATGGGCTGGCGGCCAGCCTCGTGGTCCTGCTGGTCGGAGCCGGGTGGCTGCTGCTGCTCGGGATCGACTCGGCATACCGTACGCACCGGTTGAACACCTACGGCGTGCGCGCCCCGGCGACGGTGCTGGAGGTCCACGGCCTCCAGCGGGACTCGTACGTGGTGGCCTCGTTCACCACCGCCGACGGCCACCACGTCGTCACGCGGGTCAGCGACTACTACTGGCGTCCACGGCCGCGGGTGGGCGATGCGGCCACCGTGGTCTACGACCCCGCCTCGCCCGACGCGATCGTGCGCGACGTACGCATGGGCGGCGACTACCGCACGGCGTGGCTCGGCGTCGGCGGCGAACCAGGGTCAGTTGACGTGCAGGGCGGCAGCGAGGCGCCGGCCGGCTGGCCGCGCGGCTCAGCTCGTCGGGGTGATCAGATCGAGCTTCGGGAAATAGGTGCGGTATCGGGTGCCGTCGCGGGTGAGCAGCCGATACCCGCACACCGCCGCGTGCGCCCCGATGTAGAAGTCGGCGATCGGCGATCGCTTGGCCCCTCCCTGGGAGCGGTATCTCGCGTAGGCCTTCCCGGCCAGGAATCCGGCCAGGTAGGGCAGTTCCTCGCGGAGGAGGTCCGCCGCCGGCCAGGGCATCAGCGTGCCCGGCTTGCGCCGGAACCCGGGCGGCCGGCCGGCGGTGTTGTCGCTCGCCCCGATACCACAGAGGCATTTTTATGCCACAGAGGTATCAGCGCCTTAGGCAGCAATGGTTCATCTGCCCCCGCGCCGTCCATGTCTTCCGTCAGGCAGCCGACGGTCACGCCATCAGCTCGAAGTGCGTCAGGAGCTGGTGCCGCGTCAGCGCCCGTGGCGTACCAACCGGCTTGGCCGCGCGCGAAAGGATCTCGCGCAGTAGGTTGAACCGGTGACTGGACGGTTCCCGATCGAAGACGTCTCCCCCGTCGTCTCCTGCGGTCGCTACCCGGCCAAGGCGGTGGTCGACGAGCCGGTGCCGGTGTCGGCCCGCGCCTACCGCGAGGGGCACGACGCGCTCGGCTGCAACGTGGTCTGGCGCGGCCCCGACGGGCGGGCGCGGCCGTTCACCCGGATGCGCCCCGGCGAGCCGGGGCAGGACCGCTGGCACGCCGTGATCCGCCCCGACGCGGTCGGCGAGTGGACCTTCACGGTGGAGGCGTTCCAGGACCCGTACCTGACCTGGCAGAACGCGGTCACCAAGAAGATCGCCGCCGGGCAGGGGCCACAGGAGCTGGCCAACGACCTCGCCGAGGGCGTACGGGTGCTGACCGCCGCCGTCGAGCTGGTGCCGGCCGGCGACGCGGGGCGGGTCCGCGCGGCGGTGGCGGCGCTGGGTGACGCCGGGAAGGAACTGCCCCGGCGGGTGGCCCCGGCGCTGGAGCTGGCCCCCCTGCTCTGGGAGCACCCGGTCCGGGAACTGGTCACCGCCGGCGAGGAGCACCGGCTCTGGGTGGACCGGCGGCGGGCGCTCTTCTCGGCCTGGTACGAGTTCTTCCCCCGCTCCGAGGGGGCCGTCCCGGCGACCGTCGACGCCCCGGCGCGCTCCGGCACGTTCGCCACCGCCGTCGAGCGCCTGCCGGGCGTCGCCGCGATGGGCTTCGACGTGCTCTACCTGCCGCCGATCCACCCGATCGGCCGGGTCAACCGCAAGGGCCGCAACAACGCGCTCACCGCCGGGCCGGACGACGTCGGCTCGCCGTGGGCGATCGGCGCCGCCGAGGGCGGCCACGACGCCATCCACCCCGATCTGGGTACGCCGGAGGACTTCCGCGACTTCGTGGCCGCCGCCGCCGAGCAGGGCCTGGAGGTGGCGATGGACCTGGCGTTGCAGTGCGCGCCGGACCACCCGTGGGTGACCGAGCACCCGGAGTGGTTCACCACCCGGGCCGACGGCAGCATCGCGTACGCGGAGAACCCGCCGAAGAAGTACCAGGACATCTACCCGCTGAACTTCGACAACGATCCGGAGGGCATCCGGGCGGAGGTCCTGCGGGTGGTGCTGCACTGGGTCGGCGAGGGCATCCGGATCTTCCGGGTCGACAACCCGCACACCAAGCCGTTCGACTTCTGGCACTGGCTGATCACCGAGGTGAAGCAGGTCGACCCGGACGTGCTCTTCCTCGCCGAGGCGTTCACCCGACCGGCGATCATGCACGGGCTGGGCAAGGTCGGCTTCACCCAGTCGTACACGTACTTCACCTGGCGCACGTCGGCGGCGGAGATGCGGGCGTACTGCGAGGAGCTGGTCGAGGCGGCCGACTACATGCGGCCCAACTTCTGGCCGAACACGCCGGACATCCTGCACTCCTCGTTGCAGCACGGCGGCCCGCCGATGTTCAAGATCCGGGCGGTGCTGGCCGCGCTGCTCTCCCCCTCCTGGGGCATGTACGCCGGCTACGAGCTGTTCGAGCACGTCGCCCGCCCCGGCGCGGAGGAGTACCTGGACAACGAGAAGTACGAGCTGCGCCCCCGGGACTGGGCCGGCGCGCAGGCGCAGGGCCGCTCGCTGGCCCCGTTCATCGCCGTGCTGAACCGGGTGCGCCGGGAGAACCCGGCCCTGCACCAGCTGCGCAACCTGGTCTTCCACGACATCGACAACCCGGCGCTGCTCTGCTGGTCCAAGCACGACCCGGGCACGGGCAACACGGTCCTCGTCGTCTGCTCGTTCGACCCGCAGGCCGTGCAGTGGGGCAACACCACGCTGGACATGCCCGCGCTCGGGCTGGACTGGCACGACCGGTTCACGGTGCGCGACGAGCTGACCGGCGCCAGCTACGACTGGGGCCAGCGCAACGCCGTACGCCTCGACCCGTACCTGCAACCGGCGCACGTGCTGACGGTGCGCCGGGCGGCCCCCGATCCCACCGCCGGCCCGGCGGCGGCCACCGGCGCGCCGGACCTGACCGTCGAGGACGTGCCCGACGACCTCTCGGGCGGCACCGCGCCCACCGCTCCCGCCCAGAAGGACGACGCCCGATGGACAAGCTGATCGCCGGCGCCACGCACGACCCGCACGCCGTGCTCGGCGCGCACCCGGCCGACGGGCGTACGGTCGTCCGGACGTTGCGCCGGGGCGCCACCGACGTCGCCCTCGTCGTCGACGGCGAGCGGCACCCGATGCGGCGGGTGCACGACGTCGGGGTGTTCGAGACGGCGGTGTCGGGCGAGGTGCTCGACTACCGCGTCGAGGTCGACGGCCGGCTCCACGACGACCCGTACCGCTACCCGCCCACGCTGGGCGAGCTGGACCTGCACCTCATCGGCGAGGGCCGCCACGAGCGGCTCTGGGAGGCGCTCGGCGCCCGGGTCTTCGACGAGGGCGTCGCGTTCACCGTCTGGGCGCCGAACGCGCGCGGGGTCCGGGTGGTCGGCGACTTCGCGGGCTGGGCCCCGGACGACGGCTGGCCGATGCGATCGCTCGGCGGCAGCGGCGTGTGGGAGCTGTTCGTCCCCGGCGTCGGGGCGGGCGCCCGCTACAAGTACCGCATCCTGGGCGCCGACGGGCAGTGGCGGGACAAGGCCGACCCCCTGGCGGCGTACGCGGAGGTGCCGCCGGCCACCGCGTCGGTGGTGCACCACTCGACGTACGAGTGGGGCGACGCCGACTGGCTGGCGCGGCGGGGCCGGCGGCAGCCGCACCAGGAACCGATGAGCGTCTACGAGGTGCACCTCGGCTCGTGGCGTCCCGGGCTGGGCTACCGGGAGCTGGCCGAGCAGCTGACCGCGTACGTCACCGAGCTGGGCTTCACGCACGTGGAGTTCCTGCCGGTGATGGAGCATCCGTTCGGCGGCTCCTGGGGCTACCAGGTCACCGGCTACTACGCGCCCACGTCCCGCTTCGGCGACCCCGACGAGTTCCGGCACCTCGTGGACGCCCTGCACGCCGCCGGGATCGGCGTGATCCTGGACTGGGTGCCGGCGCACTTCCCCAAGGACGAGTGGGCGCTGGCCCGCTTCGACGGCACCGCCCTCTACGAGCACCCCGACCCGCGCCGGGGCGAGCACCCCGACTGGGGCACGTACGTCTTCGACTTCGGCCGCCCGGAGGTGCGCAACTTCCTCGTCGCCAACGCGCTCTACTGGTGCGAGCAGTTCCACGTCGACGGGCTGCGGGTGGACGCGGTGGCGTCGATGCTCTACCTGGACTACTCCCGCCAGGAGGGGCAGTGGGCGCCGAACGTGCACGGCGGCCGGGAGAACCTGGAGGCCATCGCGCTCATGCAGGAGGTGAACGCGACGGTCTACAAGCACCACGCCGGGGTGGTGCTGATCGCCGAGGAGTCCACCGCCTGGCCGGGGGTCACCCGCGCCACGGCCGACGGCGGGCTCGGCTTCGGGTTCAAGTGGAACATGGGCTGGATGCACGACACCCTGCTCTACACCTCGAAGGACCCGGTCCACCGGCAGCACCACCACCACCAGCTCACGTTCTCCCTGGCGTACGCCTGGAGCGAGAACTACGTGCTGCCGATCAGCCACGACGAGGTGGTGCACGGCAAGGGCTCGCTGGCGGGCAAGATGCCCGGCGACACCTGGCAGCGGCTGGCCAACGTCCGCGCCCTGCTGGCGTACATGTGGGCGCACCCGGGCAAGCAGCTGCTCTTCATGGGCTGCGAGCTGGCCGACGACCGGGAGTGGAGCGAGGAGCGCGGCCTCGACTGGTATCTGCTGCACGACCCGGCCCGCGCCGGCGTGCAACGCCTCGTCGCCGACCTGAACCGCGTCTACCGGGACACCCCGGCGCTGTGGGCGCAGGACACCGAGCCGGCCGGCTTCCGCTGGATCGCCGGCGACGACGTCGCCAACAACACCGTCTCGTTCGTCCGGATCGCCCCCGACGGCGCGACCCTGGTCTGCGTGGCGAACTTCTCCGCCCGGCCCCTGGAGGACTACCGGGTGGGGCTGCCGGCCGGCGGCACCTGGGCGGAGGTGCTCAACACCGACGCCCACCACTACGGCGGCTCGGGGGTGGGCAACCTGGGCGCGGTGCAGGCCGAGGACGTGCCGTGGCACGGGCTGCCCGCCTCGGCGGCGCTGCGGGTGCCACCGCTCGGCGTCCTCTGGCTGCGCCGCGACTGAACCAGGCGTCGGCGTGGAACCGTGGCACGGTCGGGGCGGGGCGGACTAAGCTGCTAGCTAAGCAGGGAGGTGGAAGCGGTGTCGGCGGAAGCGGTGCACTACAACATGCATGATGCGAAGACTCACCTGTCGCGCATCATCGAGCGCGTCGAACGTGGCGAGGAGATCATCATCGATCGGGCCGGCACCCCGGTGGCACGAGTCGTTCCACTGGTGCGTCGGGTCAACCGCACCGCCGTCGGCTCCCTGGCCGGGCAGGTGGACCTGTCGGGCGACTGGGACTCGTCACGCACCAACGCTGAGATCGCCGCCGACTTCGGCCTCGGCGAATGACCCTGCTCCTGGACACCCACGTCGCGCTGTGGGCCATCACCGGCGACGCCACCCTTGGCGAAGACTTCCTCGATCGGCTGCGCCACGACCCGGACATCTTCCTGTCCCCGGTCAGCCTGTGGGAGATCACCATCAAGCAGACCACCGGGAAACTCGTGGGACCGGCCGACCTCGCCGAACGGGTACGGGACATGGGCTTCCGCGAACTGCCCGTGACCCACGCCCACGCCATCGCCGCCGGGCGCCTTCCGTTCCATCACCGTGATCCCTTCGACCGGATGCTGGTGGCGCAGGCGGTCGTCGAAGGCCTGACGCTGGTGACCCGCGACGCGTCGATCGCGCTGTACGACGTGGACGTCCTCAAGGTGTGACAGCGACTGGGCCTGGGGGGATCCCAGGCCCAGTCCAGTTCGGTTCAGAGCCGCGTGATCCGGACGGCGTCGGCGACGACGTACCCCTGGGTGCTGGTCCAGCGGCTGACCCCGACGACCTGGCGCGTCCCCGCGGCGAGGTCGTAGGTGCCCAGCACCCGCCACTGGCCGCCGCCGGTGCGCTGGTCGACCCTGGCCGTGACGGTCCCGCCCGCCGTCGTCACCAGGTACGGCGTGGCGCTGTTGTAGCCGGGGTCGGCCGGGTACCAGACCTCGACCCGGTAGCTGCCGGCGGCGGGCAGGGTCGCGGTGAACCAGGCCGGATCGCTGACCGCCTGCGGGTTGGCGAAGCGGTAGTTGGCGCCGTAGCGCGCCGGCAGGTACGACGACGTGCCCCAGGTGGCGGCGGCCGTGAAGCCGCCGGCGGTGGCGTTGTCCACGATCACGCTGAACGTCCCGCCGGTGCCGGTGACCACCCGCGCGTTGCTCGCTGCGCTCTCGTGGTGCAGCCGGTCCAGCGCCGTCACCAGATAGCGGTACGTCGAGCCGGCCGCCGCGCTGGCGTCGGTGAACGTCCCGGTCGTGCCCGAGGCGCGTACCGTGCCGAGCAGATGACGGGCGTCGGCCAGGTCGCACGCGTCGACCGCGCCGTCGCCGGGCAGGCGGTACACCGCGTACGCGGCCGTGCCGGCGGTGGCGCCGCGCTGCCAGGTGAGGGTCACGCCGCCGGTGCCGCGTACCGCCGAGGTGAGGTTGGGTGCGGCGGGCGCGGCGCCGCCCACCCCGGCCGGTGCCAGCGCGGGCCGGCGGTAGTGGTCGGTCGCCACCCGGGAGACGGCGCCGATGCGGTCGGCGCGGACGTCCTTGGCGCTGAAGTGGATGTCGCCGACGATCCTCGGGTGGCTACGGTTGAGCGTGAGGTGGTCGGTCAGCTCGGCCGGGTCCTGCCAGGCGGCGTCCTGCCCCGTCGCGCCGGCCCGGTAGGTGGCCTGCCCGACGAGCAACTGCACGTCGGTGCCGGTCACCGTCTCGGACCACCAGCGCACCAGCTCCGCGTAGTCCGCCGCCGGGTGGCCGATGTGCCAGTAGATCTGCGGGGCGATGTAGTCGACCCAGCCCTGCCGCACCCAGCGCCGGGTGTCGGCGTAGATCGCGTCGTACGACTGGAGCCCGGTGGTACGCGAGCCGAGCGGGTCGGTGCCGGCGTTGCGCCAGATGCCGAACGGGCTGACGCCCAGCTTCACCCACGGCTTGGCCGCCCGGATCCTGTCGCGCATCTCCCGCACCAGCAGGTTGACGTTGTTGCGCCGCCAGTCGCCGATGCTGCTGAAGCCAGTGCCGTACTGGGCGTAGGTGGCCTGGTCCGGGAAGGCCACCCCGCTGACCGGGTACGGGTAGAAGTAGTCGTCCCAGTGCACCGCGTCGATGTCGTAGCGCTTGACGGCGTCCATCATCGCGTCCTGCACGAAGGCGCGGACGGCCGGGATGCCGGGGTTGTAGTAGATGTGTCCGCCGTAGGTGACGGTCCAGCCCGGGTTCTTGCGGGCCGGGTGGCTGGCCGCCAGCTTGCTCAGGTCGGTGTGGTTCGCCACCCGGTACGGGTTGAACCAGGCGTGGAACTCCAGGTTGCGGGCGTGCGCCTCGGCGACCATGAAGGCCAGCGGGTCGTAGCCGGGGTTGGTGCCCTGGGTGCCGGTGAGCCACTGCGACCACGGCTCGTACGTCGACGGCCAGAACGCGTCGGCGGCGGGCCGGATCTGCACGACGACGGCGTTCATCCGCCGCTGCTGGGCCAGGTCGAGCCAGCCCCGGTACTCCGCCTGCTGGGCCGACGGGGTGAGCCCGGTGCGGCTGGGCCAGTCGATGTTGGCCACGCTGGCGATCCACATCCCGCGCAGCTGCCGCTTCGGGGTGGCCGGGTCGGTCACACAGGCCGCCTGGGCGGCGACGGGAACGGTCTTCGGCGTGGCGGGACGGGAGGCGGGGGCACCCGTGGGGACGGCCGCGCCGAGCGCCAGCGCCGCCACCAACGCCAGCCCGGACAGGTATCGACCATAATCTCTGCGCACGAAAAGATGCTCAACGTTGCCGCGAAGTTTCGCAAGTATCCTTCACGGCTTTTACCGTCTGGGGTCACTCGACAGCCGACCGTAGGGTTCACCGACAGGAGCGAAGCGGCCGACTTCCGCTGGCTACCACTTCAGCGGATCCGGGGTTGGGCAACCTGGGCGCCGCGCAGGCGCAGGATGCGCGCTGACACTGACTGCCAGCCTCAGCCGCGCTGCGGGTGCCACCGCTCGGCGCCCCACTCTGGCTGGGCTACCGCCGAAACGGACGGTGGCCTGCCGGGTCACGCCAGCAGACCACCGTCGAACTACACCATCAAGGCCCTACGAAGAGGCGCTACAGAAGCCGCGCCACTGCGGGGACGGCGATAGCGAATGCGGACCAGATCAAGGCCAGCCACGAAAGATGCCGCATCCACGGCACCTTGGACTCCACCTCACCGCTCGACTCGCGTGAACCCCTACCGATCCGGTACTTCTCAATAGCGCCAGAGGCGCGCTTGGCGCTGGCGTTACCGAATAATCTACCGAGAACCGAGCCCTGGAAGGCATGGCAGGCAATTTCCTCAGAGCCCGCAAGCTTGATCACGAAACCGTTCTGCGTATCGATAGACCGAATCCGGCTCCACGGCACGGTGAACTCCGCTCCAGGGTTTACGACCAGCAGAGCTTCCCGCCTTGGCTTAACCAGGGAAAACATCGACGTCAGGGACACCAAATAGCAGATAATGGCGAAAAAGCTTGCGACACCGACAAGCTCACCCCAGTCATTGGCGGGGTTAAGACTGAACATGAGCATCATGAATACACACAGCAACCATAATGCCATGCCGCCCGTCCAGTTTAATCTGTTCCTCATCCGCTTCTCAATTTCTCACCAGATGTCAGCACCATTAGAACCGGCCCACATGCTGGCATTGCCGAGAAACCGGCATCTGTAGCACCCACATCCAGATTGTTGATCACGTGCCTGGTGCGAGCTGCGGCGTAGAGCAGCAGGTTGCCGTCGGCGTCGTACACGAAGGTGTTATCGCCGCTGGCGCCGCCAGTGAATCCGGTTTCAGACGCTTTCACTCGACGACGCTCGTCGCCGTCACCACGCTCAGCGGCGGCACGTCCTTCGCGACGACGGCTCCCGCGCCGACGACCGAGCCGCGCCCGATCGTCACGCCGGGGGTGATCGTGGCCGCGGCACCGATCCACACGTCATCCTCGACGACGATGGGCGCATGCGTGATGAAGTCATACCGTTCGTCGAGCTCGACCGGGTGTCCGGCCGTACTCAGGGTCACCCGGGGACCGATCATGACGCGGTCACCGATGGTGATTCCCCCGTAGTCGAGGAAGAAGCATCCCTGATTGATGAACACCCGCTCTCCGAACGACGCTCCAAGCCCGTAGTCGCAGTAGAACGGGGGCAGGACGGACAGCGAGTCGGGAATCGGCCTACCGAAGATCTCGGTCAGCACCGCCCGGCGCGCGTCGAGGTCGTCGAACGGCAGCGCGTTGAGGCGCGCGGTCAGGTTCATGACGAGCCGTACGCGCTCCGCGAAGGCTCGTGACTCGTGCGTCCGCGTCCGTAGGCGTTGCTCGTTGCGCACGAGGCGATGCTGACACAGCGGGTCAGCGACCCGGTGACGACCCCGGGCAGGAAACGCGTCACCGCTTGTTGTCGGTCGGATGCCGTCGGCGCTGGTCGGCGGACGGCTCGAGGCGGCATGGGGCACTATCGTTCTGGCGTGCACATCCGTTTCGACGTTCCCGCCGATCCCGCCTACCCGGGCCGCGTGGCCGCCGCACTCAGCAGCGTGCGGCTGCGCAAGTTCGGTTACATCGGCGCCGTGCTGGTGGCGGCCGGGGTGATCGGTTTCGCCGTCTCGCGGGGGTTCGCGTGGGGCGAGAAGATCTCGCCGCTGTCCCTGACGCTGGTCCTGGGCGGCCTGCTGTCGATGCTGTACTCGCCGTGGGTACGGCTACGCGCCCGGCGCCGCTCCGGTCGCTACGCCGCCGAGGGCGCCTACGACATCACCGACGACAACATCATGATGCGCAGCGGCTCGGAGTCCGGCGGCATCGCCTGGGACGGTGTGACCCAGGTGCGGGACACCCCCGAGTTCTGGATCGTGTACGTCGGCCGGATGCCGGCGACCGTGATCCCACGCCACATGATGTCCCGCGAGGACGCCGAGACGTTGCGCGCCCACATGGCCGAACGCGGGCTGCTCCAGCCTCGGTGAACCCGTCGGCCGCCGGCCTGCCAAGCCGCGCACCGATCAGCCGACCAGCTTCTCGAAGAGTTCGTTCGACGCAAGGAAGTCGGCGTCCTCGTCGCGCCAGGGACGCAGCAGCAGCCGGTCGCTCGCCATGGTGCGCACGCGACCCAATCCAGCCGGCCGCGTTTGTCGGGGTCCCTGCCTAGGGTGTGGGGGTGGTTGATCCGCATCAGGTGATGAAGTTCCGCGTTCAGGCGCAGCAGCTCGACCGGGTCGAGGGCACACTTGCAAGCACCGCGCTGCTCGACATCGGGGTGCAGGAGACCGGTCCGGACGGCGGCAGGTGGGCGCTGGCCGTTCGCGGGGTCGATGTGGCAGCGCTGTCCGTGGCGGATCTGATCCTGCTGTGGACCGCACGAGGCGCTCCCCACCTCTACCGTCGCGCCGACGCGGGGAGGGTGGCGGCCGCGGTCGAGCCGTTCTCCGACGCTGACGCGGGCAAGCGCGTCTACGATGCCGCCAAGCCGTTGAAGGCGGCTGGCATCGACATCCTGACCGCCCTCGATGAGGTGGCCGCCCAGATGCGGGACATCGTCACCGGGCCGATGGTCAAGGGGGATGTCTCCGGGCGCCTGGCCGAGGTGATGCCCGAGCCGTATCTGCGGTCGTGTCGGCCGTGCGACGCTACCCACCTCTTTGAGATGCCGTTCCGGTTGGCCGCCGTACGGGCCGGGCTGGAGCTGCGACTCGACACGTCGCCGCCGGTCCTGCAGCGCATAGCGGGGTTCGAGAAGGCCGCCACCTCGGGCGACAGGTTCGACCTCATCCGCGCGTACCTTCGTCTGCTCGGCCCGGCCACCCCCCGACACGTGGCCGACTACCTCGATGCCCCGGTCAAGGAGGTGAAGGCACGCTGGCCCGAGGACGTGATCGAGGTGTCGGTCGGTGGCGAGGCACGCTCGCTCCTGGCCGCAGACGAACAGGCGCTGGAATCGGCCGACACCAACGGTACCCGGCTGCTCGGCCCGTTCGACCTGTTCCTCCAGGCCAAAGACCGGGCAACGCTGGTGCCGGACCCGGCCCGCGCCAAAGAGCTGTGGCCGGTGCTGGGCCGCCCCGGCGCCGTCCTGGTCGACGGCGCACTGGTCGGCACCTGGCGTCCCCGCAAGTCCGGCAGGACGTTGAAGGTCACCGTCCAGCCGTGGCAGAAGCTGCCCGCCACCACGCGCGACAACGTCGTCGAACAGGCTGAACGCCTCGCCGCCTACCGGGCCGTCTCCCTCGGCGGCGTCGAATTCAAGGCCTGACCCCGACCAGACAGACCGGCCCGGCCAGCCTCACAGTCAGACCAGGCCGGCGTCGCGTAGGAGCTTCCACAGGCCAGCCCCGTCGGGCGCGGAGAGCCACTTCTGCCCCACCGGCCCCGCCGACGTCTCGCCGGCGGGGGTGGGCAGGCTACCGGCCAGCACCGCCTGGGTGGGCGAGAGCCGGCGGATGCCCACGCCGGCCACGTTCTGCGGGTGGGCGGCGGCGAACTCGCGGTAGATCTCCGGGTCGTGCTGCCCGTCGTCGCCGACCAGCAGCCACTTGACGTCGGGGAACTCCCGGGCCAGCCGGGCCAGGGTGACCCGCTTGTGCTCCCGCCCGCTGCGGAACCAGCGGTCGGCGGTCGGCCCCCAGTCGGTCAGCAGCAGCGGCCCGGCCGGGTAGAGGTGTCGGGACAGGAACCGGGTCAGCGTCGGCGCCACGTTCCAGGCGCCGGTGGAGAGGTAGAAGACCGGGGCGCCGGGGTGCGCGGTGACCAGCCGCTCGTAGAGCACCGCCATGCCGGGCACGGCGTTGCGGGCGTGCTCGTCGAGGACGAACGTGTTCCAGGCGGCGAGCAGCGGTCGGGGCAGCGCAGTGACCATGACCGTGTCGTCGATGTCGGAGAGGATGCCGAAGCGCACCTCCGGGTCGAGGATGCGCACCGGCGCCTCCACCGGCTCGGCGTCCGGCAGGCTGATCCGCACCGAGCCCCAGCCGGGCGGCAGGTCCGCCTCGACCACGGCGTCGACGAAGCCGCTGCGGTCGGCGCGCGCCTCGTGCCGTTCTCCGCCGGCCTCGATGGTGACCGTGACGTGCTTGGCCGGCAGCGTGGTGAAGCTGCGCCACCCGCGTACCTTCTCCAGCCGGCCGCGCTGGCGGGTGTCCGGCCGGCCCAGCAGCACCCGGCACATCACCCGCACCCAGCCGGGCGCGCCGTAGCCGGTGTACGCGATGACGTTCGTGCGCCAGCCGGTGCGCCGCAGCCGGCGTTCGACCAGCGAGTGCACGGCGTCCTCGATCCGCGCGGCCCGGTGCAGGTTCGGTACGGCCAACTGGCCGGCGGGAGTGGGTGGCACGTCAGCAACCCTGCCACAACCCGGCCGCCTCGGCCACGCGAGGCGATCTTCCCCGGCCACCGCAGACCTCGACGTCACCCCCGCCACAGTCCCGTCGCCGGCGGCCCTGAAGGCCGACGCCGCGCCCGCGCAGATCGTCCGCGCTGCGCCGATCCGCCCCGCCCGGGCCCGGCGGCGTGAAACACTCCGGTCGGGACGACGACGGGGGCGTTGGTCGTGTCGCAACCAGTGCGCAAGCGTGGGCGGTGGCGCCCGCAGCTCGACCGGCCGGCGCTCGTCGCGCTCCTGTTCGGGCTGGCCGGGGTCGGCTACCGGCTGGTCCTGACCCTGTTCACGGTGCCCGTCTCCAACAGCGACGAGGCGACGTTCGGGTTGGCCGCGCTGCACATCGCGCAGGGTCGGGAGCTGCCGGTCTTCCTCTACGGGCAGCGCTACATGGGGATGCTGGAGTCCTACCTGGCGGCGCCGCTGATCGCGGTGGCCGGACCGAGCTGGCCGCTGCTGCGGCTGCCGCTGCTGGTGCTCTACGCCCTCTTCCTGTGGCTGATCCACCGGCTGACCCGGCGGATCTGCTCGCCCTGGTTCGCCGCCGGGATCGTCGGCCTGCTGGCGCTCGGCGGGGAACGGGTGGTGCGCGACCAGCTGACCGTGGTCGGCGGCCGTCCCGAGGTCAAGGTCGCGGTGCCGCTGATGCTGCTGATCGCGGTGGGGCTCGCCCGGGGCACGGTGCGGCACCGCCGGCTGGCCGTCGGGCTCTTCGGCCTGCTCGCCGGGGTGGCCGCCTGGTCGGACTGGCTGATCCTGCCGTATCTGGCGGTGGCCGCGCTGGCACTGCTCTGGGTGGCCCGCCGGGAGCTGCTCGGCCTGGCCGGGGTGCTGCTGCTGGCCGGGTTCGCCGTCGGGATCGCGCCGATGATCCGGGACAACCTCCTCGCCCCGCCCGGCGAGGACTCGCTGTCGGTGTTCCGCGAGATCAGCACCAAGGCCGGGCCGACGCCGCCGTGGTCGCGGCGGCTCGACGGCGGGCTGCTGGAGGGGGTACCGCTCGCCGCCGGCCTCTGCCCGGTGGACGGCTGCGCCCGCTGGCAGGGGTGGTTCGGGCTGATCTATCCCGTACTGCTGGTGGTCGCCGCCGCGCTCGCCGTCGTCGCGTACCGCCGGGCCGCGGGCGCCCCGCGCGGCGAGCGGGTCGGCCCGGTGGTGCACCTCGCGCTGGTCGCCGGCGCGGCGCTGACCCTGCTGTCGTACGTGCGCAGCCCGCTCGCCGCCACCAGTCCCCTGGACAACGCCCGCTACCTGTCGGTGCTCCAGCTCTCCCTGCCGGCGGTGCTCTGGCCGCTCTGGGTGGCGGCGGTCGCCTGCTGGCGGGGCACCGTCGGGGCGCTCGGCCGGCTGGCCGGGGCGCTCGCCACCGCCGTGCTCGCCGCGCTGACCGCGACCACGCTGGTGGTCACCGTGCTGTTCGCCGTCGCCGGTGTCGGGGCGTCCCGGGTCGAGGAGCGGCAGGCCCGCGAGCTGGCCGACCGGCTGCGCGCGGGCGGCCCCCACGAGGTGTACGGGGACTACTGGACCTGCAACCGGCTGATCTTCAACTCGGCCGAGTCGGTGGTGTGCGGGGTGCTCGACGGCGACCTCACCCCCGGGCAGAACCGCTACCCGGCGTACTGGCGGCAGGTGGGGCGGGCCGACCGGCCCGGGTACGCGCTGGAGGCCGGATCGGCGGCGGAGCGGCGCCTGCGCGGGCTGCTGGGCGACGGGGCCGACGCCGCGCTCGTCGCCGAGGTCGGCGGGTATCGCGTGTACCACCCGCAGACGCCGGTACGGCCGTGGCGGTAGGGCCGGCCCGTACGCTGGCCGCACCGGCGCGCGGATGCCGTGCCGAGCCGAGGAGTCCACCGATGCTCATCCTGCTGCCGCCCTCCGAGGGGAAGGCCGACGCCGGCACCGGCCGGCGGCTGGACCTCGCCCGGCTCTCCCTGCCGGAGCTGACCGGTGCGCGGGAGGAGGTGCTGACGGCCCTGGTGGCGCTCAGCGCCGACGGCGACGAGGAGGCGGCCCGGGCGGCGCTGGGGCTCAGCGAGGGCCAGCGCGGTGAGTTGCGCCGCAACGCGCGGCTGCGGGCGGCGGCCACCGCGCCCGCCGCCCGCGTCTACACGGGGGTGCTCTACGAGGCGCTCGACCTCGCCTCGCTGCCGGCGACCGCGCAGCGGGCGGCGCGCCGGTCGGTGCTGATCAGCTCGGGCCTCTGGGGGGCGGTACGCCTCACCGACCGGATCCCGCCCTACCGGTGCCCGGTCGGGGCGAGGCTGCCGGGGATCGGTGCCCTGTCGGCGTACTGGCGGCGGGCGCTCGCACCGGCGATGGCCGCGGCGGCCGCCGACGGGCCCGTGCTCGACCTGCGCTCCGGCGCGTACGCGGCCACCTGGGCGCCCCGGGGCGAGGTGGCCGAGCGCACGGTGACCGTCCGGGTGCTGCACGAGCGGGAGGTCGACGGGGTGCCCGTCCGCTCGGTGGTGAGCCACTTCAACAAGGCGACCAAGGGCCGGCTGGTCCGCGACCTGCTGACCGCCAACGCCCGGCCGCGTACGGTCGGCGGGCTGCTGAGCGCGTTGCGCGACCTGAAGTATCCGGTGCTGGAGCAGCCCGGCGTGGCCGGCCGGCCACGCCAGGTCGACGTGGTCGTCACGGAGTTGTAGGACAGCCGCAAGATTTCCTCAAGGCTGGGGCCGATCGGTTTCCCCCTCGGCGTCGACGGGCCACGGTAGGAGGACCCCCGACGCCGACAAGGAGTGCCTGAGTTGGCTCCCGAACAGATCCTGCTCGACCGGCCGCGCCTGCCCTCGACCCCGCCGCCGCTGGACTGGTCGACCCTGGCCGACGCGTTCGAGGCCGCCTGCCTGCTGCGCTGCACGCCCCCGCCGGCCGTCGCCGGCACCCGCCGGACGGTGCCGGAGCACCGTCCCCCGTCGGTGGAGTTCAACCGGGCGGAGGCGGCGCACCGGATGAGGCAGTTGCTCGGCCGGCTGGACGTCCCCATCGCGCACGAGGTGACCGTCGGCGGGCTGCGCCGCCGCTTCGAACTGCACCGGCTCTCCGTGCCGCTGGAGCACCGGCCGGCGTACGCCCGGACGTTGGAGGCCGGCTGGCGGCAGGGCCGGCGCGAACTGCTGGGCGGGCCGGTTCCGGGCGCGTCGACCGTACGGCGGGCGTGGCGGCCCCGGCTGGCCGCAGCGGCCTGGCGGGCCGCCCTGCTCGCCGGGGGACGCCACGTCCGCCGGCACATCCTCGGCATCCGGATCACCGACCGGGAGTTGGCCGCCATCCTGGTACGCGGTGCCGCCCTGCTGGACGTGCCGGCGCTGCTGCGTCCCGGCACCGGGTGCTACCTGGTCTGCGTCGCGGACGGCCCGGACCGCGAGCGGATCCTGCACAGCACGGCCCTGGATCCCGCCCACGTGCGCGAGCGGTCATGACGGCCGGATGAGCACGCCCGGGGTGGTGTCCGGCGTCGGCGAGCCGCCCGACGGGGTCGCCCCGGCCCCGGTCGCGTACCGCAGCGGGCTGACCATCGTCACGGACGCGCCACCGGTGCCCTAGCCCGACGGATGGGCGGCGGGTTGCGGCGGCGGCCCGTACGGCGCAGAGTGCAGCCCGTGAGTCGCACCCGGTCCCGCCGTGTCCGCCCGCGCCCCGTCCGTATGCCGGCACTGCTGGCGTTGCTGCTGCTGGTGACGTCGCCCGGCCTGACCGGGTGTCAGGACGCCCCCGACGCGCCGGTGCGGATCCGGATCGCGACCGGCAGCCCGACGGCGGTCTACCACGCCTTCGGGCAGTCGCTGGCCACCGTCCTCAACCGGGAACTGCCGGGCGTGCAGGCCAGCGTGGTGGTCACCGCCGCCTCGGCGGAGAACGTCCGGCTGGTCGGCTCCGGCGAGGCCGAGCTGGGTTTCACCCAGGCCGACGTGCTGCCGGCGGCGCCGGCGGCGCACCCCTCCGTGGTCGCGGTCGCCCGGGTCTACGACGACCTGCTGCACCTGGTCACCACCGCCGGCGGGCCCGTCCGCACCCTGGCCGACCTGCGCGGCCGGCGGGTGTCCGTGGGCGCGCCCGGCTCCGGCACCGAGATCACCGCCATCCGGCTGCTGGAGGTGGCGCGCCTGGGCGGCGACCGGGTACGCCAGGAGCGGCTCGGCCTCGACGACTCGGTGGCGGCGCTGCGGGCCGGCACGATCGACGCGTTCTTCTTCTCCGGCGGGCTGCCGGTCCGGGCGGTGGAGCAGCTCACGGACGACAGCGCGACCCGGATCGTCGACCTCGGCGAGTGGACGGGGCCGCTGCGCGCGAGCAACCCGGAGGTCTACGTGTCCCGGGACATCCCCCGCTCGGTGTACGGGACGGACCCGGTGACCACGGTGGCCAACCCGAACTTCCTGATCGTCCGGGCCGACCTGCCGACGCCGCTGATCCGGGAGGTGACCCGGCTGCTGATGGAACGCCGCCAGGAGTTGGCCGCCGCGCACCCGGCCGCCGGCCGGATGAGCCCCCGGTCGGCCATCGCCACCGCCCCGCTGCCGCTGCATCCCGGCGCCGCCGACTGGTACCGCAACGCCAAGCCCTGACCCGCCACCTGGCGTCGCTGTCGACCCGCCCGGGGCGGCGCGACGGGGCCGACGGCCTCAGCGCTCGGCCGCCCCCGCCGGGAGCGGGTCGGCGTCGTCGTCGCGGGCCGGCGCGGCGGGAGCACCGGACACGGTGTCGGCGGGAGCGGCGTCCCCGCGCGCGGGGTCAGCGGGGGTGTCGGGGGCGGGGAACCAGAGGCCCGCGACCAGCCCCCGTGGCTCGCCGCCACGCATGGTCAGCCGCCCGTCCGAGGCGTCGACCAGCACGGCGACGATGGTGAGGCCCAGCCCGGCCCCGTCGACGTTCTGCACCTCCGGGGCCCGCCAGAACCGCTCGGTCGCCTGGCCGAGCTGGCTCGCCGTCATGCCCGGCCCGGTGTCGCGGACCTCCAACGCGGTGCCGTCGCCGTCGTGCCGGACGGTCACCGTCACCTCGCCACCGGCGTCGCTGAACTTCACCGCGTTGTCGATCAACGCGTCCAGGGCCTGGTCGATGGCGGTCGGCACGGTGCGCGCGTACGCCGGGGCGTCCTCGGCCACCAGCCGCAGGGCGATGCGGCGGTGCCGGGCCAGCGGGTCCCAGGCGGCGACCCGGGACGCGGCGACGGCCGCCGCGTCGACGGTGACCCGCTGGTTCTCCCGCCGTTCGGCGCGGGCCAGGGTCAGCAGCGCGTCCAGCACGAGCGCCAGCCGGTCGGTCTCCTCCAGGGCCAGTTGGTGCTCGGCGCGCCCGTCGGCGTCGGTCAGGCTCGGCCCCAGTTCCTCCACCCGCAGCCGCAGTGCGGTCAGCGGGTTGCGCAGTTGGTGGCTGGCGTGCGCGACGAACGCCCGCTGCCGGTCCATCACGTCGGAGACGACGTCGGCCATGTGGTTGAAGCTGGCCGCCAGGCGGCGCAGTTCCGGCGGGCCGAGCCGGTGCTGCACCCGCGCGCCCCGGTCCCCCTCGGCGATCTCGTGGGTGACCGCGTCCAGCTCGGTGACCGGGCGCAGCACCCATCCGGCCAGCCCGAACGCGGTCAGCACGCAGGCCAGCACGGCGAGCAGCCCCGTGCCGGCCAGCGCCAGCCACCACACCGTCACGGCGCGCCGGACCGCGTCTGCGGGCGTGGTGATGACCACCGCCCCGAGCACCTCGCCGCCGTCGTTGATCGGCACCGCCACCACGATCGGCCCGTCGACCCAGGGCCAGACCGACTCCGGCCCGCTGGCCTGCTGGCCGGAGAGCGCGGTGTCCAGCGCCTCGTGGGAGCCGGGGGCCGGCTGCCAGCTCTCCGAGGCCGCCACCGTCCGGCGGTCCCGGTCGACCACCGCCGCGCCGATGCCGTACAGGGCGTCGTAGCTGCGCAGCTCGTTGTCGAGCGGGCCGGGGGTGCCGCCCCGCAGCGCCGGCCCGGCCAGCGAGGCGAACCGGGTGGCGTCGGCGAGCCGGTCGGCGCGTACCCGGTCGGTCTCCCGGGTCGCCAGGGTTATCGCCAGCGGGGTCTCCAGCGCGATCAGCACCAGCACCATGAGCAGCAGGTAGCTGATCACCAGTCGACGTCGCACGGCGTCACCTCACTCGCCGCGCAGCCGGTAGCCGACCCCGCGTACGGTCTCCACCAGGCCGGGGTCGCCCAGCTTGCCGCGCAGCGACCCGACGTGCACCTCGACCGTGTGCCCGTCGCCCCAGGTGGTGCCCCAGGCGTCGAGCAGGATCCGGTCCCGGGCGACCGCCACCCCGGGCTGCCGGGCGAGAGAGAGCAGGACGTCGAACTCCTTGCGGGTCAGCGCCACCGCCCGGCCCTCGACGGTGACCGTACGGGCGGCGACGTCGACGCGTACGGGCCCCACCTCGATCAGGTTGCGCTCCGGCACGGCGTGCGCCGCCCGGCGCAGCACCGCCTCGATGCGCGCCTGGAGCTCGGTCATGGAGAAGGGCTTGACCACGTAGTCGTCCGCGCCGAGCCGCAACCCGAGCACCCGGTCCCGTTCCTCGCCCCGGGCGGTGACCGCGATGATGCCGAGCTGGCTGCTGCGCCGCCGCAGCTCCCGGCACAGGTCGGTGCCGTCTCCGTCGGGCAGGGTCAGGTCCAGCAGCACGAGGTCGCAGGGGGCCGCGCAGAGGGCGGCGGCGACGGTCGCGGCGTGCTCCACCTCGTACCCCCGGCGGGTGAGGGCGGCGGAGAGCGCGGCGGCCACCCGGCGGTCGTCCTCGACCAGCAGGATGCGCACCCGGGGCCCCCATTCGTCGGTCTGTCGACCCGAATGGTGGCAGAGGTACGCCCGCGACGGGAGAGCCGGCCCCGCCCGCACCGCTCCAGGGCCGCGCCGGGTGAGCGAGCAGGGCGGGCCGGGCCGCGCCGGGCGGGGTGGCCGGCGGTGGGCCGGGTGGGGTGGCCGGCGGTGGGCCGGCCGGCAGGTCAGAGGCCGAAGACCTCGTCGGCCGTGGCGTCGCGGACCCCGTCGACGAAGCCCCGGAAGCCGGGGTCGTCGTGGCTGGCGGGCACGCTGGTGACGAGCTCGCCGGTGGCCTGGGTGACCGCGTCGACCAGGGGCGGATAGTCGATCTCGGCGTCCGCGAGGGTGTCGTCGTCGGCCTGGCCGAGGTTGATCACGTGCTGCACGTCCTCGGTCGGCGTGTCCGGGTCGGCGGCCCACTCGCCGCCGGCCCGGTGGCACTCGTCGTACAGCGCCCGCTGGCTGTCGGTCCAGTCCTCGTCGTAGCTCTCCATCGCCATCCCTCCGCGACCCGCTGCCCCGAGCATGCCCGTCGGCGGCGGCCACCCGGGGCGGTACCGGGAAACCGGGACGGCCGCGGGCGGTACCGGCCGCGCGTAGGCTGCCCGGGTGATCTACAAGCTGCTCACCACCTCCGAGTGGGACGACGCGCTGGCCGCGGGCCACTTCGAGGGTACGGCGGCGGACCGGCAGTCCGGGTTCGTCCACCTCTCCGGCGCCGACCAGGTGGTCGAGACCGCCCGGCGGCACTACGCCGGCGCCACCGGGCTGACCCTGCTGACCGTCGACCCGGACCGGCTGGGCGCCGCGCTGCGCTGGGAGCCGTCGCGCGACGGCGCGCTCTTCCCGCACCTGTACGGCCCGCTGCCGGTGCCCGCCGTCGTGGCCGCCGACGCGCTGCCCGCCGACCGGCCGGCCGCCGACGCGGTGGCGGCGCTGCTCGGCTGAGGGGTCGCTATGCTACGCCGAGTCCGCTCCCCCGGCCTCGCCTGCGCGCCCCGGGGCGGGTGTGGCAGAACCGATCCGCGCGATCGACGCCCGCCCGGCGTACGCCGACGTGGATCACCGACGGCGCGACGCCGCGCCCCGAGCCATGCGAGTTGAAGGATGACTGACAGCAGTTCCCTGTCCCCCTCCGTCTTCGTCCACCCGACGGCCGACGTCGAGGAGGGTGCCCGCGTCGGCGACGGCACGAAGGTCTGGCACCTGGCCCACGTCCGGTCCTCGGCGCAGGTCGGCGCCGGGTGCGTCATCGGCCGCAACGTGTACGTCGACGCCGGCGTCACGGTCGGCGACCTGGTGAAGATCCAGAACAACGTCTCGGTCTACCAGGGCGTCACCATCGAGGACGAGGTCTTCGTGGGCCCGTGCGCCGTCTTCACCAACGACTTCCGGCCCCGGGCGCAGAACCCGGACTGGACGATCACCCCGACCCTGGTCCGCCGGGGCGCGTCGATCGGCGCCAACGCCACCCTCGTCTGCGGCATCGAGGTCGGCGAGTACGCGATGATCGCCGCCGGGTCCGTGGTGACCCGGGACGTGGCGCCGTACCAGCTCGTGGCCGGCAACCCGGCGCGCCCGAAGGGCTGGGTCGACGAGCGCGGCGAGGTCGTCTCGCGGGACGTGGACAACCCGCCGCAGCGGGGCTGAACGGACGCGGGGGCGGGGTCCGGCACCGGCCGGACCCCGCCCCCGCGTCGACGCGTCAGCCGCAGAGGCGGTCGACCTCCGCCCGGAACCGGTCCATCGGGTTCGGCTCGTCCGGGCCCAGCAGGTACGTCTTCAGCTCCCGGCGGGCCTCGGTCATCGGGTCGTCACCGGCCCGGGTCACCGCGACGATCTTCGCCAGCTCGCCGCAGTCCGCCCCGAGCAGGTACGCGGCCCGCGCCGTCGGGTACCGGCGGCGGAACTCGTCCTCGGGCAGCCCGGCCGGGTTCGCCACGACGTACGGCCGCTGGCTCTGCATGAAGTCCGAGACCACACTGGAGATGTCGCTGACCAGCAGGTCGGTCTGGTTGAAGCAGTCGAACAGCCCGGGCGCCCGGCCGGTGACCACGAGGTGCGCCCGACCGGTCAGCGAGGTCGCGTCGGTCTGCCCGCCGGCGGAGCGGATCCGCCGGACGATCCGGTCGTTGACCGACCGGGCCTTGGCCGACCGGCTGCCGGTGAGCGGGTGCGGCTTGTAGATCACCCGCACCCCGGGGGTGGCGATCAGGCCGGCGACGATCCGCTCGCCCATCAGCACCACGGAGGTGTGGTAGATCTCCTCCTCCAGCCAGCCCTCCCACGTCGGGGCGTACAGCACGGTGAACGGCCGGCCGGTGGCCGCCGAGCCGAAGGTGTGCACGCCGGCGAGCTGCGGCCGGCCGATCTCGACGATGTCGCGGTCGAGCACGCCGACGCCGCTGAGGGCGTACCGTTCCCGCCCCGCCGGGCCGGCCACCCAGACCTCGTCGTACACCTTGCTGTAGGGGTTGACGCTGGCCTGCTTGTCGCTGTCGCCGTGGCCCACGAAGACGTGCTTCACGCCGGGCTCGCGCAGCAGGTGGATGTTGGCGCCCACGTTCGCCACGTAGAGGGCGGCCCGGAGGCTGCCCAGTTCGAGGTTCATGAAGTCGGTGCCGGCGGGTACGCAGACGACCGGCAGGCGGGTGTCCGCCAGCGCCCGGAACGCCTCCTCCTGGCGCATCAGCACCACCGCCCGGCGGCCCGTCGCCTCGACCGGGGCGAGCCACATGTTGGCCTGGTAGACGTCCTTGACCGGGCCGGCGAAGTAGAGGGCGAGGTCCGGCTGCTCCCGAGCGAGCCAGCTCTGCACGACCGGCAGCGCCGAGGTGGCCCGGCCCCGCCCGCGCAGCCACGTCAGCGCGAGCACGGCGGCGACCAGCGCCCCCGCCACCAGCGTCACCGCCGCGGTGAGCACCACCGGCGCCACCTCGTCGGCCAGCACCGCGACCACGGCGGCCGGCACCAGCAGCAGGTTCAGCAGGGGCAGCCGCTCCCCCTCGACGGCGACGGCCCAGGCCGGCGGTCGGGGCGCCCCGGAGGACCGCCCGAGGTCGATGTTGCGGACGAAGGCGACGGCGCCGGCGCCCCGCTCGCCGAGGCGCGCCAGCACCCCCGTGCCGAGGGCGAGCGCCAGCAGCACCGCGGGCAGCAGCAGGACCAGGACCAGCGCCGTCGGGCCGGGACGCAGCGTCGTCACGATCAGCAGGACGACCGCCAGGTCCCGGGCCAGGTGCCGGTGGAGCTGCCCGATGCCGGCCTTCTCCAGCAGTTCCCCGCCGGCCGGCCGACGCAGCAGGGTGAGTTCGCCACCGATGGCGGCCAGGCCGGCGAGCGCGAAGGGGATCACCCAGCCGAGGGCCCCGGCCAGCACCATGACGGCGTACGACAGCAGCAGCGCGCCGATGAGGCCGGCGTCCGGCTGCCTGCGCAGTTTGCTGAACAAGGACACTCTCCCCTATCGATCACCGGCGAATCCGGGCAGGTGCGACCTTAACGTGGCATGTCCTTCGAGTATTGCCGGGGTGTCGCGTGGCCCACCGGCGGGTGGCGCGCCGGCCCACGGCGGCACCACGTTCGACGCGACGGGGCCCCGGCCGTTGTCGACCGGGGCCCCGTGACGCGACGGCGGATCAGCCGCCGATGACCACCCGCCGTACGCCCGCCCAGCGGGCCGGGTCGGTGACCCGGCGGCCGTCGACCAGGACGGTCACGCCGGGCAGGTCGGACGGGCTGAGGGTGCGGTACTCCGCGTGGTCGGCCTGCACCACGGCCGCGCCGAGGGACTCGCCGGCGTACGGCGGCAGGCCGTGCGCGGTGAGCTCCTCGGCGGTGTACATCGGGTCCGAGACGTACGGCCGGGCGCCCCGCTGCCGCAGCGCCTCCACGGTCGGGAAGACACCGGAGAAGGCGGTCTCCTTGACCCCGCCCCGGTAGGCGGCGCCCAGCACCAGCACCCCGACGTCGGTCAGGTCGCCGTACGCGGCGGCGAGCAGGTCGACCGCGTACTCCGGCATGGCCGCGTTGGCCTCGCGGGCGGAGCGGACGACGGTGGCCGCCGGGTCGTTCCACAGGTACATGCGGGGGTAGATCGGGATGCAGTGCCCGCCGACCGCGATGCCCGGCTGGTGGATGTGGCTGTACGGCTGGGTGTTGCACGCCGCGATGACCTTCGTGACGTCCACGCCGACGGTGTCGGCGAAGCGGGCGAACTGGTTGGCCAGCCCGATGTTGACGTCCCGGTAGGTCGTCTCGGCCAGCTTGGCCAGCTCGGACGCCTCGGCGGAGCCGAGGTCCCACACGCCGTTGGGCTGCTCCAGGTCGGGCCGCTCGTCGAAGTCCAGCACCGCCTCGTAGAAGCGCACGCCGTGCGCCGCCGACGCCTCGTCGATGCCGCCGACCAGCTTCGGGTAGCGGCGCAGGTCGGCGAAGACCCGGCCGGTGAGCACCCGCTCCGGGCTGAACACCAGGTGGAAGTCCTTGCCAGCGGTGAGCCCGGAGCCCTGCTCGAGCATCGGCGCCCAGCGGTTGCGGGTGGTGCCGACCGGCAGGGTGGTCTCGTAGCTGACGAGGGTGCCCGGCTTCAGGCCGGCGGCGATGGCGCGGGTCGCGTCGTCCATCCAGCCGAAGTCCGGCACGCCCTCGGCGTCCACGAAGAGCGGCACGACCACCACGACCGCCTCCGACTCGGCGACCGCGGCGGCGGTGTCGGTGGTGGCGCTCAGCAGCCCGGCGGCCACCGTCTCCTTGAGCTTGACGTCCAGGTCGGTCTCGCCCGGGAAGGGCACGGCCCCGTCGTTGACCAGCCCGACGACCCGCTCCGAGACGTCGGCACCGATCACCCGGTGGCCCTTGGTGGCGAACTGCACGGCGAGCGGCAGGCCGATCTTCCCCAGCGCGACGACGCAGATGTTCATGGAACTAGTTTCCTCCTAGTGGAAGCCTGCGCCGCAGGCGGGCCACCACCCGGCGCAGCGTCACCGGCGAGACGGCGATCACCAGGTGGCCCTTGTGGTTCGTGGTCGTGGTGAACACGTACAGCTGTCCGCCGTGCCGGTGGAGCACCCGCTGCCGGACCGGCGGACGTGGCCCGCGCAGCGGGGTGGAACCGCTCTCCCCGGCCGCCACGGCGGTGGCCCGGACGGTCCGGGTCCGCCCTCCCGGCGGGAGGCCGGCGAGCAGGTCGACGGCCCGGAACGTGACCCGGACGGTGGTCCCCAGCGGGTCCTCCGTCAGGCCGGTGACCGTGCCGGCGGCCGAACCCACCTTGAAGGTGAGCCCGCCGTCGGCGAGCTCGGCGAGCTCCGGCCAGGGGCTGCGCGCGACGACCGTCAACGTCCTCTCCCCGCCCCGGTCGGGGGACCAGGTCGCGGAGACCGCCTCCAGCCGGGCGAGCCACTTGGGGTCGGACCGGCTGACCTCGAACCACTCCTCGGACAGGGCGGATCGGGGGTCGCCGAAGCCAGGGTACAGGGCGTACCAGCGCTCGTCCTGCACCACCGTGGGCGGCAGGCCCTCCTCGACGTCCTGCCTGATCACCGCGCGCAGGTCGGCGAGCGACCCGAGCCAGGCGGCGCCGATGCGGACCCGGGCGGTGACGCCCAGCCGGTCCCGGATGGAGTCCGTGAGGTGCTTGCGGGCCAGGTTGGCCACGCCCGCGCGGACCTGCTCCTGGACGTCGGGCTCCAGCGTGAGGAAGTCGTCCTGGAGCAGCTTGGCGATCTCCCAGGTGAAGTGGCGGTACAGGATCGCGTCGCGCCGCTCACCGGGCTCGATCAGCTCCGCCACCACGTCGACGATGCGCTCGACACCGCGCAGCCGCGCCAGGTGGTTGCTGCGGTAGGTGATGTTGCCGGCGTTGAGCCGCTTGACCGCGTAGTAGTAGTCGTAGTCGGCGAGCACCGAGATGCGCCCGGCCCGCAGGCAGGCCTCCAGGGTGAAGGGCTGGTCGCTGCCGACCGGCATGTCCTCCGGGAAACGCAGCCCGTGCTTCTCGATCAGGTCGCGCCGGAACAGCTTGGTGTTCGACAGGGCGAACGGCAACGCGGAGGCGAAGAGGTCCACCTCGTCGCGGGTGCTCTCGAAGATCGCCTGGTGGACGTAGCGCTCGTTGACCCCGACCATCCGGCCGAGCAGCACGTCGGAGCCCCACTCGTCGGCGGCGGCCACCATCCGGGCCAGCGCCTCCGGCCCGAGGTGGTCGTCGGCGCCGATGAACAGGACGTACCGGCCGGTGGCGTGCTCCAGCGCCCGGTTGCTGGGGGCTGCGGGGCCGCCCGAGTTGGCCTGGTGCAGCACCTTCACGGTGCCCGGGTACGCCGCCGCGAAGCGGTCCAGCTCGGCGCCGCTGCCGTCGGTGGAGCCGTCGTCGACCGCGACGACCTCCAACCGGTCCAGCCCGATGGTCTGCTCGACCAGGGAGGTCAGGCACCGGGTCAGGTCCGGCATCGTGTTGTAGACGGCCGTCACCACCGTCACGTCGGGCGTGGTCACGCGCCGACCCGCAGGGCTGGCGGCTCGGCGCCCGGGTTGGTGTCGTCACCGCCGGCGCCGCGACCGGCGGGCAGCAGCCGGGAGTAGACCCCGTCCAACACCCGCGCCTGCGCCTCCCACGTCCACGACTCCAACAACCCCGGACGCTCGTACGCCTCCCGGTAACGCCCCGGATCCGCCAACACACCCCGCACCACCCGCACGAAGTCCCCCACATCCTCCGCCCGGAACACCTCACCCTGACCCGTCGACCGCACCGTCTCCGCCATCGTCCGCACATCACTGACCACCAACGGCAACCGCGCATGCGAATACTCGAAGAACTTCGTGATCAACGCGATCTCATGATTCGGCCAATGATGAATCGGAATGACCCCCACCGAAGCCCCCGACAAGAACGGCACCACCTGATGATGCGGCACGTACGACAACACGTGCACCCGCCCCGCCACACCCAACTCCCCCGCCCGCACCACCAACCCCTTCACGTACGCGGAGTCGGGCTTGTTGACCACGAAGGCGACGTGCGCGTCGGGCAGCTGCGGCAGCGCCTCGACCATGACGTCGAGGCCCCGCCGCGCGGCGGCCACGCCGCTGTAGACCAGCAGCGGCACGTCCGGCCCGATCCCGCACAGCTCGCGGATGTCCGGGGCCGGCTCGTCGCCGGGGCCGGGCAGCTCGGCCAGCGCGGGGGCGTTGAGCACCACCTCGGGGCGTTCGGCCAGGCGGTGCTCCTGCTGCAACAGGTCGGCCAGCCCGCCGGAGACGGTCATCGCCGCGTCGGCGTACGGCACGAACTCCCGCTCGTGCGCCATGTTGCCGGGCAGCCAGCGGACGTTGTCGCGCCACGCCTGCACGCCGGGCAGGTACTCGTGGGCGTCCCAGACGACCGCGATCCGGCGGCCCTGGGCGGCGGCGCGCAGCTTGGCCCGGGCGGCCACGCCGAGCATCCGGAAGTCGTTGGCGTGGATCAGGTCCGGCCGCAGTTCGTCGACCGTCGGGCCGTAGGCCAGCTCGTAGTCCCACAGCCCCGGCTCCAGCCGCCGCCAGGCGCCGTCGCCCTGCACGGTCTGCCAGAACTTCGTGTACGCCCGGTCCAGCGGGCCGTCGAGCTTCTTCCGGCCCTGCCGGGACCGGGTGAGCTGCCAGTGGCGCAACGAGACCCAGCGACGGGCCACCCCGGCGGCCAACTCCTCGGCGCGCAGCGCGTGCCACCGCAGCGGTGACGGGCGGGCACCACCGTCGCGGGCGGCCACCGTCAGCGCCGCCCGCCGGAAGGTCAGGTCCGCCCGCCAGGCCTTCATCGCTTGGCTGCGGTGCGCGGCGATGCCGGTGGGCGGGTACGCCAGCGGCCAGCGCAGCCAGCCACGACGGAACTCGTGCCGGCGCTTGGCCAGCGGCTCGAGCATCGGCAGCAGGCGCACCTCGGCGTCGCCGAGCCGCCAGCTCTGGGAGCGCCCGGCGGCTGTGCGGCCGAGCAGGACGACCTCCCAGCCGGCGTCGGCGGCCGAGCGGGCGGCCTTCTGGACCCGGGAGTCACCGTTGACCCCGTTGTCGACCAGCATGACAACACGCCCCCGGGCGCCGGCGCCGCCGTTCAGCCCCATCGTCTGCTTCTCCGCCTCTGCCCGGTGCCGTCCGGCCGGGTCACCCGGCCCGGATCCCGAGCGATTGTACGAGACCGCCGGCCGGCGACCCCGCACCTTGGATGTGGGAAAGCGCGGGTCGGCATCGCCTCCGCGCGCCCCGGAGCGTACCCTCCCCGCTGTCCGTCCCGGCGCCGACCGCGTCGTTGCGCGCCCCGCGCGAGGAAACTGTCAGCCGGATACGTTCCGCCGGAAGTAGGGCGAGATGTCGACCAACCAAACATTCGGTGCCGCACCGGCGGACGGTCGGCCGACCGCGCCCGACGTCCGCCGGGCCCGCGTCCGGCTGGTGCTCGGCCTGCTCGCCGCCGCCGCGCTCGGCAGCCTGCTGTGGTGGGGCCGCTGGGAGACCGCGCCGCAGCACGCCTACCCGGACACGTACTGGTACGCCCGGCAGGCCGCCACCATGACCGGCACGCCCTCCGCCGAGGCGGACCGGTTCGCCGCCCGGCTGGTCTGCCGCAAGGGCATGCCGAGTCCGCGCCGGGGTGTCTCCTGCGTCGCCGGGACCCGGCAGTGGGCGGCCGACATGCCCCCGCGCTACCAGCGGATCTTCACCACCCGACCCGGCTACTCGTTGATGACGGCGCCGTTCGTGCTGGTCTTCGGGGAGCGGGGGATGGTGCTGGCCACCGCCGCGCTCGCCGTATTGGCCGGCGTGTTGGCGGCCCTGGCGGTGCGGCTGCTCGGCGGGGGCCTGGTCAGCTCGCTCGCGGCCACCGCGCTGCTCTTCCTGCTGCCCACCGGCTTCTGGCTGAGCCGGCTGCTGGCCGAGGCCGGCGCGACGGCGTTCGCCCTGGCCGCGCTCTGCGCCGCCGTACCCCTGCTCCGGCCGGGCGGGACGGCGCGCGGCCGGCTGCTGCTCGGTGGCGCGGTGCTGGCCGGGCTGCTCGGCTCGACCGTCACCCGGCCGGCCACCGGCCTGCTGCTGTCGGCGGCGCTGACGGCGGTGTTCGCCGCGCTGACCCTGCTCCGCCGCCGCCGGGCCGGCTGGGAGCCGGGGCTGGTCGTGTTCACCGCCGCGTGCGGCGTGGCCACGGCGGTCTGGCTCGGCCTCAGCGCCGCGCTGGACATCCCCGGCGCCGCCGAGACGCTTCAGGACAAGTTCACCGTGCACTTCACCCGGCCGGACGTACCCGACCCGTGGCCGCGCCTGGTGGAGCTGAACCGGGACTTCTGGCCCGCCCAGCTCAACGCCTGGTGGAACGGGGGCGCGCCGCTGGCCGCCTCGCCGTTCCTCGCCCTGCTGCTGGTCGGCTTCGCCGCCCTGTTCCGGGCGCTGCCCGGGCGGGCCGCGCTGCTCTTCGCCACGACCGGAGCGACCGGCCTGCTCACGCTGGTGGCCCACCCGAAGGAGTCCGAGGCCGACCGGCTGGTCCTGGTCATCTGGCTGCCGGTGGTGGTGGGCCTCGCCATGCTGCTGGCCAGACCCGCCCGGCCCGCCCGGGACCCCGCCGGCGAGGAGGGGCAGCCCCCGGGGTAGGAACCGCCCGGGCGGTCAGCGGGTCAGCGGGCGGACGTCCCAGAGCCAGACGTCGTCGACGCGCCGGCCCGGGCCGAAGCAGGCGTCCAGCGTCGCACGGAGCGCCTCGGCGCGGGGATGCCGGGGCAGCACCACGGCGTCCGCCCGCCAGTGCCGGACGTCCCGCTCCGCCTGCGCGCGTTCCTCCGGGGTGATGGTGACGGGCGCCGGGCGTTTCCCGTTGGCCACCTCGGTCAGCAGGGCCGCGGTGGGCCGGGGGTCCACCCCCCACCGGCCGGTGTCGTCGGTGGGCGAGGTCGGCCCGAGGAAGTAGCCCTGCGGTACGGCGAAGCCGGCGCCCCCGGCGGCGCCCCATCGCACCGAGGTCATGTTCTCCACCGGCACCGGCACGAGCGTCCGCCCGGGCGCCACGTGGTCGCGCCACCCGCCGGCCGTGACGAACCGGGGCACCTCCGGGCGTCCCACGGCCGGCAGCGGGGTCGGCAGCAGCGGCACCAGGGCCGCGGTCAGCGCCACCGCGACCAGCGGCCGGAGCGGTACGACGCCCACCCGGGCCGGGATCCGACCGGAGAGCAGCCGGTCCACCACGATCGCGACGAGCACCCCGAGCGCGGCCGTGGTGATCAGCGCGAAGCGGGCCACCACCATCGCGTCGACCACCGGCAGGCCGTTCAACAGGCGGAACGGGCCGGGAACCCCGGGGCCACGGACCGCCCAGTTGATCGTGTTGCCCAGCGAGAAGAGCGCGGCCAGCACCGCCGTGAAGCCCAGCACCCGGACCAGGTGCTCCCGGCGCAGCCAGGCCACCGCGGCGACCGCCAGCAGCACGAGCGGCCAACCGTAGAAGCTGGCCTCCTCGGTCACGTTGGCGGCCAGCCGGCGGTCACCCTGCGGGCCACCGGCCAGCGATTCCGTCGCGTAGCTGAAGTAGGAGGCGAGCCGCAGCGCGTACTTGTCCGGATCCGTGGGGTGGCCGCTGCGGTGCTGCGGGCCGAGGAACTGCATCCAGAGCGGGTACGCCGTCACCAGCAGGATCAGCGCGCCGGCCACCCCCAGCACGGCCAGCGCCCGGGGGGCCGCCGCCAACGCCGCCCGGGGTCGGAACAGCACGTGCCCCAGCAGCGCCATCGCGCAGGCCAGGGCGAGGATGAAGAGGATCTCGACGCTGACGAAGAACTGCGCGGAGACCAGGGCGCCGAGGATGAGCCCGTCGCGCAGCGGACGCCCGCCCCGGGTCAGCCGGGCCACCCGCCACACGATGAAGGGGATCAGCCACTGCGCGGTTATGTGCGGGTGACCGTTGCTGTGCGAGACCAGAGCCGGCGCGAAGGCGCAGCAGGCGGCGCCGACCAGCGCCGCCGCCCGGTTGCCGACCACGTGCCGGGAGAGCACCCAGTACCAGGCGAGGCCGGTGCCGGCCAGGTTGAGGGTCATCAGCACCAGGTAGGACAGCGCGGCGCCACCGAGCAGGGTCACGGGCGCGAGCAGCACGCCCGGCAGTTGGATGCCGACGTTGGTCATCAGGTTCACGCCGTCGGGCGCGTTCTGCAACCGGGTGAAGAAGGGGTTCTCCAGGTTGGCCACCGCGTGCGCCGCGTGCGCCAGCATCCACTCGTTGAAGTCCTGGTCCGCCGGCTGCGCGCCGAGCACCCGGCCGTGCACGTCCCGCCAGCCCCGGCCGGTCACCCAGAGCGCGCCGGCGAGGAGGACGAGCACGGCGACGAGATCCGGCCGACGTCGGCGCGGCTCCCGGGGCGGAGCAGCCGGCGCGCGCTCCTCGGCGGCGTCGGTGGACATGGCGGTAGCCGGGGGTTGCGCTGCGGTCACGGTGCCCGATCCTACTCATGGCGGCATGCTCCACAGTGCCCCCGCTCCGGCCTGCTTCAGACCCCCACCTGCCGGGACGGGTCGGCCGCGGGGCCGTGCGTCGGGGCGGGCGGGTGGTCCGGCAGCAGCCGGGAGTAGACCCCGTCCAACACCCGCGCCTGCGCCTCCCACGTCCACGACTCCAACAACCCCGGACGCTCGTACGCCTCCCGGTAACGCCCCGGATCCGCCAACACACCCCGCACCACCCGCACGAAGTCCCCCACATCCTCCGCCCGGAACACCTCACCCTGACCCGTCGACCGCACCGTCTCCGCCATCGTCCGCACATCACTGACCACCAACGGCAACCGCGCATGCGAATACTCGAAGAACTTCGTGATCAACGCGATCTCATGATTCGGCCAATGATGAATCGGAATGACCCCCACCGAAGCCCCCGACAAGAACGGCACCACCTGATGATGCGGCACGTACGACAACACGTGCACCCGCCCCGCCACACCCAACTCCCCCGCCCGCACCACCAACCCCTTCACGTACGGGGCGGCCGGACGGGGCACGACCAGCGCCACGTGGGCGTCGGGCAGTTCGGTGAGCGCCTCGACCATGATGCCGAGGCCCCGCTGCTCGGCGGCGGCGCCGCTGTAGACCAGCAGCGGTACCTCCGGCCCGATCCCGCACAGCTCGCGGATGTCGGGCACCCCGTCGCCGGCACCCGCCGCGTCCGCGCTGCTCGGGGTGTTCAGCACGACGGTGGGCTGCTCGGGCAGGTGGTGCCGCTCGCGCAGCAGGTCGGCCAGCCCGTCGGAGACGGTGAGCACCGCGTCGGCGTACGGGGCGTACTCCCGCTCGTGGGCGGTGTTGGCCGGCAGCCACCGGGGGCTGTCGTTCCAGCGCCGGATGCCGGGCAGGAACTCGTGGGCGTCCCAGACCAGCGCGACGCGCCGGCCCTTGGCGGCGGCCCGCAGCTTGGCCCGCGCGCCGACCCCGAGCATCCGGAAGTCGTTGGCGTGGATCAGGTCCGGCCGCAGCTTGTCGACCACCGGCCCGTAGGCCAACTCGAAGTCCCACAGCGCCGGGTCGAGCCGTCGCCAGGCGCGGTCGCCGGCCACCGTCTGCCAGAACCGCGTGTAGAGCTGGTCCACCGGCGTGGCCAGGCCCTTGCGTGCCTCCTGGGCCCGGCTGAGCTGACGGCGCCGCAGCGACACCCAGCGGCGCGACACCTTCGTCGCCAGCAGCTCACCGCGCAGCAACTGCCGGCTCAGCGTCAGCCCGGCGGAGGAACGCCCCTCCCCGCGGGCCTGGCTCAGCGCGCCGAGCCGCGCCTCCAGGTCGGCGCGGCGGGCGCGTACCTCCTGCTCGCGGCGGGCCGCGATCCCGGTGGGCGGGTAGGCCAGCGGGCCGCGCACCCAGTGGCGGCGGAACTCGTGCGGCGGCCGCGCGAGCGAGGTGGTCATCGGCAGCAGCCGGACCTCGGCGCCGCCGAGCTGCCAGGTCTGCACCTTGCCGGTGGCCGAGCGGCCCAGCAGGACCACGTCCCAGCCGGCCTCGGCGGCCGAGGCGGCGGTCTTCTGCACCCGGGAGTCGCCCTCGACGCCGTTGTCCACGAGCATGACCACCCGGCCACGGGTGGCGGGGGCGGCCGGTCCGGCGGCGCCGTCGGTCATGGTGCCTCCTCGTTCTGTGCGACCCCGTCGGGCCCCGGCGAGTGTACGGCAGCGGCAGCCGCCCGGAACGCCACGCCGCCGGTGCGTCGGGGGCGGCCGACGGCCGTCGACCCACCGGCCGCAGCATCGTCGTCGGACGCGACCGGCCGGGGCACTAGCATGGCCCGGTGACCGCCTCCCACCCTGTCAACGTCGCGCCGGCCACCGGGTCCGGCCCCGCTCCGTCGCCGGCGCCGCACCGGCCGGACGCAGCCGCCGTCACCACGGGCCCGGGCCCGCAGCGCCCCGCCGGCGGACCACCGCCACGCGAGTACGGGCTGGACGCGCTGCGGGTCGTGGCGATCTGCGGCGTGGTGGCGATCCACGTCTTCGGCGTCATCGTGGGCCAGGACGACCTGCGCGGCAACCTCGGCTGGTGGGTGGCCACCGCGATCGACATCGGGGCGATCTGGACCGTGCCCGCGTTCATCATGATCAGCGGGGCGTTCGTGCTCGACCCCCGGGCGCACCGGGCCGGCCCGGCGGCGTTCTACCGCAAGCGGTTCGCCCGGATCCTCCCCGCCATGATCGTGTGGCACGTGGTGTACGTGGTCGTGGTGCGGATGGCGATGCGCGGCGAGGAGATGAGCCTCACCCTGCTGACCCGCCTGCTGATCGACGGCAAGGTCTTCACCGCGCTGTACTTCCTCTGGCTGATCGCCGGGCTCTACGTGCTCGCGCCCGTCATCGCGCCGTTCCTGCACGCCGGCGGGCGGCACCGGGCGCTGGTCACCGCCGGCGTCGCGCTGGGCTGGACGATGGTCGCCTACATGATCCCCGGCATCGCCCTCATCCTCGGCGACTCCCGGCCCAACATCCTGACCAGCTGGAACCGGTGGTGGCCGTACGTCGGCTTCTTCATCGCCGGCTGGGCCCTGCGCCGGGTCGTGCTCAACCGGCTCTGGACGGCGCTCGCCCTGCTCGGCGCCGGCCTGCTGCTGGCCGAGGCGATCTGGCAGTTCGGGGTGGCGCCCCAGCACCGCCTGCTCCAGGCCACCTTCCCGGTGATGGCGACCGGCACCCTGGTCGCCGCCGCCACCCTGCTGATCTTCATGGCCTCGGTGAGCATCGGGTCCCGGGTCACCTGGCGCCCCACGGTGGGCCGCCTGGTGACGCGCCTCTCCGACGCCTCGTTCGGGGTGTTCCTGATCCACCTGCTGGTCTTCGAGGTCTTCCGGCAGCTCATCCCCGACGTGGAGGCCGGGCGGTCGCTGGAGGTCATCGGGCTGACCTACCCGGCCGTGCTGGTGATCTCCTTCGCCGTCTCCATGCTGGCGTCGAAGATCCCGTACGTCCGCGCGGTCTTCTGACCGCCCGCACCGCGAGCGCCGACGGCGGCCCGGACGATTCCGCATCGTCCGGGCCGCCGTCGCTCGTCGGCCCGGGCCTGACGGCCGACGGCCGCCCGCACCCCCCGCAGCGGGGGACGGACGGCCGTCGGCGCGTCGTCTCAGCGAAGGAACGAGGTGAGCTGGCGGGCCGTCCAGGTGCCGTCGTGGTAGGTGCGGGCGTACTCGGCGGAGGCCAGGCCGATCTTGGCGGTCGCCTCCCGGTCGTCGAGCAGGGACTCCACGACCGAGGTGAGGTTGGTCGGGGTGGCGTTGACGATCGGCAGGTCGCCGCCGACGGTCTTCGTGACCTGCTCGCTGAGGTAGGCCACCACCGGCTTGCCGGCGGCCATCGCCTCGACCGCGAAGGTGCCGAAGCTGCCCGTGGTGAACTGGTCGAGCACCAGGTCGCAGTCGCGGACCAGCTCCCGCATCTCGGCCCAGGCGACCCCCTCGGCCAGCCGCAGCTCGATGACGCCCCGGTCGTGCAGGGCCTGCATCGCCGGCAGGATCCGGTCGGTGCCCTTGGTCCACCGCTTGGACGGCGCGTGCAGCACCAGCGGCCGGGGCCGCTGCATCACCGGCCGGTCGCACGCCCAGGCGTCGACGTCCACCACCAGCGGGGCCCACGTCGCCCAGGGCAGGTCCTCCAACAGGTCCGGCGTGGTCACGAAGGCCGGCAGCCCGGACTCCTCCGCCACCCGGCGGTTGCGCTCGGCCTTCTTGCGCAGCTTCGCCGCGATCCCGTCGGGCGCGTCGCTGAACAGGGAGAACTCGTGGCGCTGCTGGTGGCGGTCCGGGTGCCGGATCTCGCTGCCGTGCGCCAGCAGCGCGACCTTGATCCCTGCCTTGCGCAGCGCCGGCAGGTCGCCCTCGATGTTGTCGCCGTTGAGCTGGCCGAACAGCGGCATGAACGCGTCCACCAGCACGTGGGTGTACTGGCTGAGCACCCGGTTGAGCTGATCCAGTTGGAAGTCGAGTTCCGGCTGCCGCAGCGAGTCGAGGTAGATGTCCGCCGGGTAGTCGAACGAGCCGGGCAGCTTGTTCATCACCACCTGCACCGACACGTCGGTGTTGTCGCGGCAGATGGCCCGGGCGAAGGCGGCGGCCTGGCCGGCGTAGTTGGCCGGACCGAGACCGAGGCGGATCGGCGTGTCACCGAGCTCGCGCCAGCCGCCCAGGGGCCGCGGCTCGGCGGTGCCCGTCGACGGCGCGGTGACCGGGCGCTCCTGCACCGTCCACGGCACGTCGCGCGGGCCGGCGGGCGCGACGCCGGAGAGGTCCCGGTAGAGCTGGAGCAGCTTGCTGCTCTGCCGCTCCCAGGACAGGTCGTCGAGGATCGGCTCGCTGATGTGCGCGGCCAGCTCGGCCCGGCGGGCGGTGGCCCGGCGTACGGCCTCCGTGAAGCCCGCCACGTCGCCGGAGGTGAAGGTCTCCCCGATGTCGTGCCCCTCGACGAACGCCCGGACCACCCGCACGTCGCTCGTGACCAGGGGAAGGCCGGCGTGCAGGTACTCGGAGACCTTCGTCGGCAGGGACAGCTCGCAGTTCGGGGTCCGCTGGAACGGGATCAGGCCGAGGTCGGCGGAGCTGAGGTAGTCGGCGACCTCGTACGGGGCGACGTAGGGCACCACGTGCACCCGGTCGCGCGTGCCGTTCGCCTCGGCCCGGGCGAGCAGCTCCTCCAGCAGCGGGGTCATCCGGCCGCTGACCAGGGCCAGGTGGTGCTCGGGCAGCTGCGGCAGCGCCGCGATGACGGTGTCCAGCCCGCGTTCCTTGCCGATCCAGCCCGCGTACACCATCAGCGGCACGCCCTCGGCGACGCCGGCACGCTCCCGTACGGAGGCGGTCATGGCGCCGCTGCGGATGCCCTCGCGCACCGGCGAGTTTCCCACCACCATCGGGGTCTTCGGCAGCCCGTACTCGGTCTGGAGCTTCTCGGCGATCTGCTCGGAGACGGTGACCACCGCGTCGGCCCGGCCGATGAACTCCCGCTCGGCGGCCCGCACGCCGCTGGCCTGCTGCGGCTTGGGCCAGGCGACGCCCTGCACGTACTCGTGGGCGTCGTAGAGCCAGACGCAGCCGCGCCCGCGCGCCCGCAGCCGCGCGGCGCTCATCGCCGCGGTCGGGATCGTGTTGATGTCGTTGGCGTGGATGACGTCCGGCTCCAGCTCCTCCAGCACCGGCCCGAACGCCAGGTCGATGTCGAGCAGCGTCGGCCAGTCGGTCCGCCAGTCGCCGGTCGGCGGCAGCGGCTGGGTGCTGTGGAACTGTTCCCAGCCCCAGGCCCGCAGCCGGAACTGGTGGACCGCCTCGTGCGCCCGCAGCCAGGCGCGCGGCGGAGGGTTGCGCTTCGCCGTCTGCGACCGGAGCCAGGCCTGGTGCGAGGCGCGGTAGCGCGCCAGCGCGGACTTGTCCGGGATGCCGAACTGCGTCAGCGTACGGCGGACCCGGTGCTCGCGGGCCGGCCGGCGCGACAGGGTCTGCGGCACCGGCACCCGGATGACCTGGATCGGCCCCATGGCGGAGCGCTCCAGCTCGCCCTTCTTGCGGCTGCTCCGGCCCACCAGGACCACGTCCCACCCGTCCCGGGCGGCGGCGATGGCGGTCTTCTGTACGCGGGAGTCGCCGGTGATGCCGTTGGCGACCAGTACGACGAGCCGCGGCGCTCGGCGGGGCGTTGACATGCGCTGTCCTTCGTGGAGGAGGGCTGGCGGTGAAGGGTGCCCGACCGCGGTCCGCCGGACGCGGACCGCGGTCGCCCGGGGTCAGCGGGTGGAGAGGGTGTCCCCCGCCGGGGACGGGGTGCCCGTGCCCACGGCGATCGTGCTGCCGTCGGTCGCGGACCGCAGGACGGCGCCGGCCACCTCGACCGTACGCAGGCCCTGGCGCAGGGTCACGATGTCGCTCTCCTTGCCCTCGACCGCGTCGCGGAAGCGCTCGTGCTCGACCAGCAGCGGCTCCCGCTTCGGGATCGCGTAGCGCACCATGTCACCCTCGGCGACGCCCCGGAACGCGCGCAGCGCCTCCCACTCGGTGTCGATGGCGCCGTTGGCGTAGAAGGTGAGGTCGGCGGTGAGGGTGTCGGCGACGAAGCAGCCCCGGTCACCGGTGATGACCGTGGACCGCTCCTTGAGCGGGCTCAGCCAGTTGACCAGGTGGTTGACCATGGTGCCGTCGGCGAGCTGCCCCACCACGGCGACCATGTCCTCGTGCAGCCGGCCGCTGCGCGAGACCGTCCGGGCCGACACCGAGGTGTATTCCTGGCCGGTCACCCAGCTGGTCAGGTCGATGTCGTGGGTGGCCAGGTCCATCACCACGCCGACGTCGGCGATGCGGTGCGGGAACGGGCCCTGCCGGCGGGTGACGACCTGGTAGACCTCGCCCAGCTCGCCCGCCTCCAGCCGGGTGCGCAGGTTCTGCAGGGCGGGGTTGTAACGCTCGATGTGCCCCACCCCGGCCACCAGGCCGGCGGCCTCGAACGCCTCGACGAGCCGCAGCGCCGCGTCCACGCTCTGCGCGAGGGGCTTCTCGATCAGGGCGCTGACGCCGTTGGCGGCCAGTTCCAGGCCGACCTGCTCGTGCAGCGCCGTCGGGCAGGCCACCACCGCGTAGTCGACGCCGAGGGCGAGCAGGTCGCCGAGCTCGGGTACGACCGGCGCGCGCAGCGTGCCGGTGGTGTCGCCGGCCGGGTCGACGATGCCGACCAGCTCGACGCCGTCCAGGCCGGCGAGGACGCGGGCGTGGTTGCGGCCCATCGCGCCGAGGCCGATCAGGCCGGCGCGCAGCTTGCGGCCGGCGCTCATCGGGCACCCCCGGCGAGGTTCGCGCCCTCGGCGATGCGCTCCAGCTCGGCCTCGGTCAGCGAGGGGTGCACCGGCAGGGAGACGACCTCGGCGGCGGCGCGCTCGGTCTCCGGCAGGTCCCAGGGGCCGGGCTTGCCGTCCTCGGTCAGGTAGGGCTTGAGCCGGTGGATCGGGGTCGGGTAGTAGACGGCGTTGCCGATGCCCAGCTCGGTGAGGCGCTGCTGGGCGGCGTCCCGGTCGCCCTGCACCCGCACCGTGTACTGGTGGTAGACGTGCCGGGCGGCGTCGGCGACCGGCGGGGTGACCATGCCGGTGATCTTCGAGTCGAGGAACTTGGCGTTGGCCCGGCGCTGCTCGGTCCACTCGCCCAGCTGGCCCAGCTGGACCCGGCCGATGGCCGCCGCGACGTCGGTCATCCGCATGTTCGCGCCGACGATCTCGTTGGCGTACCGCTGCTCCATGCCCTGGTTGCGCAGCAGCCGCAGGGTGCGGGCCAGCTCGGCGTCGCCGGTGCTGACCATGCCGCCCTCCAGGGCGTGCATGTTCTTGGTGGGGTAGAAGCTGAAGCAGCCGGCGGTGCCGAAGGCGCCGACCGGGGTGCCGTTCAGCGCGGCCCCGTGGGCCTGGGCGGCGTCCTCGACGACGGCCAGGCCGTGCCGCTCGGCGATCGCCATGATCCGGTCCATCGCGGCGGGGTGGCCGTAGAGGTGGACCGGCATGATCGCCACGGTGCGCGGGGTGACCGCGGCGGCGACCGCCTCGGGGTCGAGGCAGAAGCTGGCCGCCTCGATGTCCACGAAGACCGGCTCGGCGCCGACCAGCCGGACGGCGTTCGCGCTGGCCGCGAAGGAGAACGACGGCACGATGACCTCGTCACCCGGGCCGAAGCCGAGGGCCATGAGGGTGAGCTGCAGGGCGGAGGTGCCCGAGTTCACCGCGACGCAGTGCCGCCCGGCGACCAGCTCGCCGAACTCCTCCTCGAAGGCCGCGACCTCGGGACCCTGCACCACCCGGCCACTGCGGAGCACCCGAACAGCCGCTTCGATCTCGGCGTCACCGATGATCGGCCGCGCTGGGGGAATGAACTCTGGGTGCGGCCCAGCCATGGGGCATCCTCCTGTGTCAGATGGTGCTCGGGTGGGGTTCGGGGTGCGATACTAGCCCGTTACGGATCGGGTCGAGACCGACGAGGTCAACGTTCACGCACCGGCCCGGTGGGGTTCAGAAGCGGTCAGGGACCGGGTGTCCCACACCGCCGGCTCGTCGAGGGACGGACCGGTACATGCTACCCGTAGCGCCGCGACGATCGCGGCGGCCATGCGGGCGATCTCCGGCGTGTCAAGAGGTGTCCGCGAAATTGCCAGCCGCCAGTAGACCGGCCCGACGATCAGATCCGCCGCGCCGCGCCGGTCGGCTCCCGCCGGCAGCTCGCCCCGCTCGACCGCCCGGCCGATGACGAGCTCGCCGATCCGGTCCTGGTAGCCGGCGAGCGCGCGCTGGAGGGTCTCGGCGATCTGCGGGTTGCGCGCCGCCTCGGCGAGCAGGTCCGGGATGATCTGCGAGGCCAGCGGGTGGCGCAGCGCCCCGGCGGCGACGAGCAGCAGCAGCTCCACGTCGCCGCGCAGGCTCCCGGCGTCGACCATGGGCAGCTTGCGCCCGGCGACCGCGGAGACCATGTCGAGCACCAGTTCGAGCTTGGAGCGCCACCGGCGGTAGATCGCCGTCTTGCTGACCCCGGCCCGCCGGGCCACCGCCTCTATCGACAACCGGCCGTAGCCGACCTCCGCCAGCTCCTGCGTGACCGCGCGGCGGATGGCCGTGGTGATGTCGTCACGGAGCACCGCCGCACCGGCCGGCACCCGCCTCTTATCGGTCTTCACGTGCAACAATGTAGCGCAGCGACGGTACGGTTGCGTCCCGACGTGTTTTCCACTACGGTTCGCCCGGCGACGAGGCGGCGCTCCGCACCGGCCACGCTCTCCCGTCGTCGCGCGCAACCCGTTGGCACGAAAGAGATCGGAGCGCCAAACCATGGCCAACACCACGGTGGCCGACCCGGATTCCGGGCTCACCGGGGCCCAGCTCGCCAAGCGGTACGGGCTCCGGTTCGCCGGCGAGCGGCCGTCCCTGGGCGAATACGCGGGGCAGCTCTGGCGCTACCGGCACTTCATCGCCGCGTACGCCAACGCCAAGCTGGTGGCGTCGTTCAGCAACGCCCGGCTCGGGCAGCTCTGGCAGGTGCTCACCCCGCTGACCAACGCGGCGGTCTACTACCTGATCTTCGGCGTGGTGCTGGCGCAGAACAGGACCCCGAACTTCATCGCCTACCTCTGCACCGGCCTGTTCATCTTCAACTTCACCCAGACCGCGGTGCAGACCGGCACGCAGTCGATCACCAGCAACCTGGGCCTGATCCGGGCGCTGCACTTCCCCCGCGCCTGCCTGCCGCTGGCCGTGACCATCACCCAGTTCCAGCAGCTGCTCGGTTCGATGGTGGTGCTCCTCGTCATCGTGCTGGTGACCGGCGAGCCGATCACCCTGGCCTGGCTGATGCTGCCGCCGGCGATCCTGCTCCAGACGGTCTTCAACGCCGGGCTCACGATGGCGGTGGCCCGGATGGGCTCGAAGCTGGCGGACCTCAAGCAGGTCATGCCCTTCGTCTTGCGCACCTGGATGTACGGCTCCGGGGTGCTCTACAGCGTGGACCTCTTCAGCGAGCAGCTGCCGTCCTGGGCCTCCGGGCTGGTCGAGCTGAACCCGGCGCTGGTCTACATCGAGCTGGCCCGGTACGCGCTGCTGGAGAACACGCCACTGCTCAGTTCCTCCCTGCTCCAGCTCTGGGTGACGGCGCTGGGCTGGGCGATCGTGATGGGCGTCGGAGGTTTCATCTACTTCTGGCGGGGCGAACAGGAGTACGGCCGTGGTTGAGCACTTCGAGTCGTCCAACGACGTGACGGTGACGCTGCCCAAGGTGCAGGAGCGCATCCCCACCGTGGTGGTGGACGACGCGCACGTCATCTACCGGATCCACAAGGGCGCCGGTGGGGGCGGTGGCCCGGTCGGCGCGCTCAAGCGGATCGTGAGCCGCACCTCGGCGCCGAACATCCGGGAGGTGCACGCGGTCAAGGGGGTCAGCTTCACCGCGTACCGGGGCGAGGCGATCGGGCTGATCGGCAGCAACGGCTCCGGCAAGTCGACCATGTTGCGCGCCATCGCCGGCCTGCTGCCGGTCAACCGCGGCGCGGTCTACACGCAGGGGCAGCCGTCGCTGCTCGGGGTCAACGCGGCCCTGCTCAACGACCTCTCCGGCGAACGCAACGTCGTGCTGGGCTGCCTGGCCATGGGCATGTCGCCCGAGGAGGTGCAGCGGCGCACCCCGGAGATCATCGACTTCTCCGGCATCAACCAGCGGGGCGACTTCGCCTCGCTGCCGATGCGCACCTACTCCTCCGGCATGGGGGCCCGGCTGCGCTTCTCCATCGCCGCGGCCAAGAAGCACGACGTGCTGCTCATCGACGAGGCCCTCGCCACCGGCGACAAGATCTTCCGCAAGCGCAGCGAGCGGCGGGTGCGGGAGTTGCGCGAGGGCGCCGGCACGGTGTTCCTCGTCAGCCACCAACTCTCCTCGATCCGGGACACCTGCGAGCGGACGATCTGGCTGGAATCGGGCGTCCTGCGCATGGACGGCCCGACCGACGAGGTCGTCCGGGAGTACGAGGCGTTCAGCGGCAAGTAGCGCCCCGGCGCACGTACGGCATCCGCCCGGTGCCGGCCGACCGCGTCGCCCCGTGGGGGCGGCGCGGTCCGCGCGTTAAGGTTCATCCGGTCGCCGCCCGGGCGGAACCTTCTGTTCACGCACCCTGAGAGTGAGGCTTCGGCAATGACGCAGGACCACACCGCTGGCCCGACCGCCGCACCGGAGAACCCGGCACCGTGGCGGCCCTCGCGGACGGTGGCGGTGGTGCTGGCCGGCGGCACCGGGACCCGGCTGGGCCTCGGCATCCCGAAGCAGCTGCTCAAGATCGCCGGCAAGCCGATCATCGAGCACACCCTGGCGGTCTTCGAGGCGGCGCCCGAGATCGACGAGATCGTCGTGCTGATGGCCACGGGGCACGTCGCCGACGCCCAGCAGATCGTCGACAAGGCCGGCTTCCGCAAGGTCACCAAGGTGATCGAGGGCGGCGACACCCGCAACGCCACGACCCGGATCGCGCTCGACGCCGTCGGCGAGGGCGACTGCAACATCCTCTTCCACGACGCGGTGCGGCCCCTGGTCAGCGGCCGGATCGTCCGGGAGTGCGTGAACGCGCTCTGGACGTACTCGGCGGTCGACGTGGCGATCCCGTCGGCCGACACGATCGTCCAGGTCGACGAGGACGACTGCATCACCGACATCCCGGTGCGGTCCTCGCTGCGCCGGGGCCAGACGCCGCAGGCGTTCCGCTCGGGCACCATCCGCGAGGCCTACCGGCTCGCCGAGGGCGACCCGCACTTCGCCGCCACCGACGACTGCGGGGTGGTGCTGCGCTACCTGCCCGGCACCCCGATCAAGGTCATCGACGGCTCCGACGAGAACATCAAGGTCACCCACCCCGTCGACGTGCACCTGGCGGACAAGCTGTTCCAGCTCGCCGCCGCGCAGGCGCCCCGGGTGACCGACGAGCGCAGCTACACCGAGGAGCTGACCGGCCGGACCATCGTCGTCTTCGGCGGCAGCTACGGCATCGGCCACGACCTCGCCGAGCTGGCCCGCCGCTACGGCGCGCAGGTCTTCCCGTTCAGCCGCTCCAGCACCGGCACCCACGTCGAGCGCGCCGAGGACGTCGAGGCGGCGCTGAAGACCGCCTTCGAGGCCACCGGCCGGATCGACCACGTGGTGGTCACCGCCGGCATCCTGGAGAAGGGCGCCCTCGCCGAGATGGACCAGGACACCATGGACCGGGTGCTCCAGGTCAACTTCGTGGGGCCGGTCATCGTCGCCCGCCAGTCGCTGCCCTACCTCCAGCAGACCAAGGGCCAGCTGTTGCTCTACACCTCCAGCTCCTACACCCGGGGCCGGGCCCGCTACGCGCTCTACTCCTCCACCAAGGCGGCCCTGGTCAACCTCACCCAGGCGCTGTCGGACGAGTGGGCGGAGTTCGGCGTACGCGTCAACTGCGTCAACCCCGAGCGGACCGCGACCCCGATGCGCACCAAGGCGTTCGGCGAGGAGCCGGAGCACACCCTGCTCGCCGCCGAGACCGTCGCCCGGTCGTCGCTGGACGTGCTGATCTCCGACCTGACCGGACAGGTCATCGACGTGCGTCGCGCGCCCGGCGAGGTGCCGGCCCAGCCGGGGCCCGCGCGGGCCGAGCGGGACGCGAGCCTCGCCGACGCCGGCTGACGGCGGATTTCGGGCCACGGCGGGAAACGGAGCCGACATGCGTGGTGACCTGGTTCGGAAGCTGCTCGCCCGCGCGCTGGCCACCGGCCTGGCGGTGCTGGCGTTCCTCGTGGTCGCGCTGACCGGCGCGACCGGCTGGGGGCTGGGGCTGGCCGTGGGCGCCCTCGCGGCGGCCGCCTGGGAGCGGCGGGTACGCCCGGGCGCCGACAACGCGGCGGAGACCGCGCTGGTCGCGGCGGCGATCCTGGTCGGCTACGCCCGCCGCCTCGACGCCGGCTTCGATCCCGCGCTGGCCGCGACCGCGCTGGTCCTGCTGGGGCTGGTGCTGCTGGTCAATCCGCTGCGGGACGCGGGCGGCCTGGAGGTGCGCGCCGCGAACCTGCCGGTGCGCTCCTGGACGCCGCTGGTCGCCGCCCGCCTCGGCGACGCCCTGTCGGGGCTGCTGGCCCTGCTGGCGCTGGCGGCCGTCGCGAACCTGCCGGCCGGCGTCGCGCTGGCGGCCGTGCTGCTGGTGGCCGCCGGCGCCGGGGCGGTCGGGCTGGACCTGGCCCGGCGCCGGTTCCGCCCGGGTGCCGGCGGTTCGGCGGTGTCCCGCGCGCTGCGCCGGCACCAGCCCGAGTTCCTGCTGCACTTCTCCGCGCCGCCGGGCTCGGAGTACCAGGTCACCATGTGGCTGCCGTACCTGGAGCGGATCGACCGGCCGTTCCTGGTGATGGTGCGCGAGCCGGAGTTCCTGTCGTTGATCGCGGCGGCCACCAGCGCGCCGGTGGTCTACTGCCCCACCACCAGGGCGATGGACGAGGCGCTGGTGCCCAGCCTGCGGGTGGCCTTCTACGTCAACCACGGTGCGAAGAACAGCCACTGCATCCGCTTCACCCAGCTGACCCACGTCCAGCTGCACCACGGCGACAGCGACAAGGCCCCCAGCGCCAACCCCGTCTCGGCGATCTTCGACCGGATCTTCGTCGCCGGCCAGGCCGCCATCGACCGGTACGCCCGCGCCGGCGTGGACATCCCGGCGGAGAAGTTCGTCGTCGTCGGCCGCCCGCAGGTCGAGTCGATCGAGGTACGCCCCGAGCCGGCGTACGGCCGGGCCAACCCGACCGTGCTCTACACGCCGACCTGGACCGGGCACAACGCGGACGCGAACTACTGCTCCCTGCCGGTGGCCGAGACCCTGCTGCGCCGGCTGCTCGACCGGGGCGCGACGGTGATCCTGCGCGCCCACCCGTACACCTCGCAGAACCCGGCCTCCGCCCGGCAGCTGGGCCGGCTCACCGAACTGCTGGCCGCCGACCGGGCGCGCAGCGGCCGGCAGCACGTCTTCGGCACCGCCGCCAGCCGGGAGCTGACCCTCACCGAGTGCGTGAACCGCTCGGACGCGCTGATCTCCGACGTGTCCGGGGTGATCTCCGACTACCTCTACTCGGGCAAGCCGTACGCGGTGACCGACATGGTGGGCTCCGGCGACCGGTTCGGCGAGCAGTTCCCGCTCGCCGGGTCGGGCTACGTGCTGCGGCGCGACATGTCGAACGCGGACGAGGTGCTGACCGCGCTGCTGGACACCGATCCGCTGGCCTCGGCCCGCTGGGTCACCCGGAGCCGCTACCTGGGCGACTTCCCCGCCGAGACGTACGCCGAGGCGTTCCTGACGGCCGCGCGGCGCCAGCTCGACGAGGGCTGGAACCCGCCGGCCCCGCGTACCGCCGGCGGGCCCGGCCTGCCGGTCGATCCGGACGAGGCGACGCTCTCCCCCGCCACCTGACACGCCCGGCCGGCGGCGACGGGTCAGCGGTAGGGCTCGACGAGGTCCAGGACCGTCCCGGGGGCCTCCACGTGGGCGTTGTGCCCGAGGCCGGGCAGCGTGGCGACCGGCACGCCCAGCTCCTTGAGCTGGGCGTCGGTGACCATGGGGTCGTGCTCGCCACGGGCCAGCAGCACCGGCACGTCGGTCGCCGCCAGCAGGGCCGGCAGCTCCGGCTCGCCCACGTCGAACGCGGCGGGGTCCATCGCCAGCCGCCAGCGGCCGTCGACCTGCCGCAGCCCGGCCTCCACGACGGGATGGTCCGGTGCGAAGAGCCCGGTAAGGCCGGCCACCCGCAGGTAGCGGCGGGCCGCTTCGTCCCGGCTCGCGAACCAGGTCACCGGACGGGCCGCCAGCTCACCCGCCTTCGCCAGCTCGGCCGGCGACCAGACCGCCTTGATGCCGACCCCGACCACGGCCTCGACCGGCACCCCGGCGCCGCGGGCGGCGAGCGCCAGCCCGACCACCCCGCCGAGGGAGTGCCCCAGCACGACGAGCCGGTCGTCCGCCGTCAGCCCGGCGGCGATCCGCGCGGCCAGGCCCGCGAACGAGTACTCCGGCAGCGGCGGCGACCAGCCGTGACCGGCGAGGTCCGGCGCCAGCCACCGTCCCGCCCAGCGGCGCTCCAGCAGCGGCGCGCAGGGCAGCCACACGTCGCCGGTCGCGCCCATGCCGTGCAGCAGCAGGAGCACCCGCCGGCCGTCGCGGTCACCCGATTCATCGACCATGCCGCGCAGTCTGTCACCCAGCGGGGCGCCGGGCGAGGGCCGTGACCCGGACACGACAACGGGCGCCGGCCCCCGGGGTGGGGGGCCGACGCCCGTCGGTGTCGCTCAGGCGGAGTAGCCGCGGGTGGCGGCCCAGTTCGCCAGGGCGATGGTGCTCATCCAGTACGACGCGGTCGCCGGGTTCGCCGAGTCGGCGATCTTCACGAGCCGTCCCTCGTCCTGGTAGCCGACCACGGCCACGTAGTGGCCGCCGGGGAACGAGTGCCAGCCGCCGTCGGTGTCCGTGGCGCTGCCGGCGACGTTCACCACGACGCCCCGCCCGTCGCCGATGGCCGCGACGACGTCGGCCTGGAGCCGGTCCATCTGCGCCGGGGTGGCGGCGCCGCCCGGGATCATCCGGGTCCGGTACGGCTCGCCCTTCACCGTCGCGTTCAGCACGCGGGTGGTGTCCTGGGCCGAGTCGGTGCCCATCTGGTCGGTGCCCAACTGGGCACCGAGGGCGTCCTGGCTGCGCGCGATGCCGGCGGCGCTGAGGGCGTGCCGGACGGCCGCCGGACCGCAGTTGTAGAACGTGGTCTGGGCCTGGTAGTCGTAGTCCAGGCTCTTCGCGGCCGGTGGCTTCGGCGGCTCCGGCTTGCGGGTCAGGTCCGGGTCAGGGGCGGTGCTGGTGGCGCTGGCCGACGGGGCGGCGCTGGCGGCGGCCGGGGCCGCGCTGGACGGGGCCGTCGCGATCCGGGCCTGCCCGCGCGAGGCCGCGGTGGCCTCGCGTGGCTCGCTCGCGGCGACCGGGGCCTGCGCGGCGGCGGGGGCCTCGTCGGCTCCGGCCAGCAGCGCGCCCGTGCCCGACGCCAGCACGAGCGCCGCGGCGGACGCGGCGGCCAACTGGTACGGACGCTCGGACGTGAGGCGACGTAGCTGTCGCCTGAGGTGGTGCTTCACGGTTTCCTCCACGGGCTCGGGGGTGAGCGGCCGGCGGTCCGCGCCGAGGGCAGGGCGGACCGACCGCGCGGACGGGCGTCCGTGCGGGTGGTGGGCCACTCAGGGGATGCGCCCGGGATGCCGGGCGACGAACGGTGACCGGTCGGTCAGCTCGCTACCTGCGAAGGGGCGAGCGCGGGCACCGCGGCGCCGTGGAGACGGCGGAACAACCGGGGGGTGGGTGGGTGCTGCACGAGGATGGAACTCCTTCCGACGCCGCCGACCGGGTTAGCTGACGGATTCGGGCGGGAAGAACGCCCTACCACAGGCCTGCGGCCCACGGATTCACCCCACGAAGCACTGGGTCCCCGGCTCGTCGTTCACGATTAGGCGGGTCGGTGCGGCGTCGCCTCTGAGCGATCGGGTACCGCACCGGACGCGCCGACATTACTGGCCGGTCCGCGCCCTGCCAACCCAGCCCCACCTGCTTAAACCTTGATCTGGGCGCAATTTTTGCGGGCAGCTCGCCACTGACGTGACTCAATGGGACGACCGTTTCGGCCGGCGCCCGAGGGTGACAACGGGACGAGTGGCGGGCATCGACCCCGAAACCCCGGCGGGAAACGACCCGGCCGCGCCCGGTGACCGGTTCGGCGTCGCGGTGACCGGCGTCACGAAAACGGTCGGGCCTTCCCGACGGGTGGGATTTCCGCCCGGGGCGGTCAGCGCGAGTCGACGTACGCCGCCGGGTGGTCGGCGGGCCGGGGACGCGGCACGGCGTCGCCCCGCTTCCCCGGTGGTGGCCCGGAGGCGCCGGGGTCCGTCCCGCCGTCGTCCCCGCCCCGCGGCGTCGGGCGGGCCGTCCTGCGCGGGGTGAGCAGCCGCATCATCGGCGTCTCGACGAAGCGGTGCAGCAGGGCGGCCAGGGCCAGGTTGACCAGCAGGAAGCCGAGCACCACCGCCAGCCCCCACCAGCCGGGGAACCCGACGCCCCAGTCGCCGGTGAACCGCAGGACGCTGATCATCACCAGGACGTGCACCAGGTAGAAGGCGAAGGAGACCTCGCCGAGCCAGACCATCGGGCGGGACCGCCACGGCGAGCGCCGCCCGCGTACGTCGGCGTCCGCCGCCGCCGCGATGACCAGGATGTACGCCACGGAGAGCAGCGCCGCCCACAGTTCGGCGCGGACCCACTGCGCGGCGAGCACCCAGGTCGCCACGAACACCAGGCTGGCCACCGGCAGGCTCGGTCCCCGCCACCGGCCGCGCCGCATCAGCTCGGCGGCGGCCACGCCCATCCAGAACTCCAGCGACCGCACCGGCGGGAAGATCTGGGTGAACCACCACCGGCTCTCCTCCGGCACCAGGGACTGGGCCGGCCAGAGCGCCAGGATCAGCAGCGGCACCGCGACCACGACGGCCCACAGCGCCCACGGCCGGGCCCGGCGGATGAACGGCAGGGCCAACGGCAGGCAGAGGTAGAAGAAGAACTCGCAGGACAGCGACCAGCTGACCGTGTTGATGCTGTAGAAGTGGCCCGGCCGCGGGTCCCAGGCCTGGAGGAGGAAGAGGTTCTCCACCGCGACGACCCGGTCCACGGGGTCGGCGAACCAGGCCGCGACCGCCAGGGCCGCCACCCACAGGACCACGTGGCTCGGCCAGATCTTGGCCACCCGGCGGCGCCAGAACGCCCGGCGGGTGTCGCTGGGCCGGGCCGACCAGACCAGCACGAAGCCGCTGAGGATGAAGAAGAACTGCACGCCGGAGAGGCCGAGGGCGAAGGCCCAGTCCACGACGGCCTTGTGGCCGGGCTCGGCGATGATGCCCATCGTCGCGACGTGGAAACCGAAGACGAGCAGGGCGGCGACCCAGCGCAGCCCGGTCAGCGACGGCAGGCGGCTGGCCGGGGACGCGGGCCGGACTGCCGGCGCGGCGGTCGCGGTCCCCGTCATGCCGGCATCCCGGCGATCCGCAGGGTCACCAGCACGTACGTCTCCTCCTCGGCCCGTCGTCGGGCACCTGCGCGGGGGCCCGTCGGCGGCCCACCGGTCGGCGCCGCCCCGCCGGGCACCCTACCCGGCGGCCCTGAGACTCTTTTCCGTCCCGTCCGTGAGTGTCCGTTTCCGTCCCACCGGGCGGCGCGCGTTCCCCCTGCTCCTCGGTGACCGTTGCGTCCCGAACCGTGACGGGCGGCGACAGCCTCCGGATCCGCGCCGATCGGTGGCTAGTATTCCGGGACCCGGAGGCCACGAGAGGCGGGGACTGATGCACCAGCGGATCCTGATGCGGGCGAAGAAGGGCCCCTTCGACGTCTACTCGCCGGAGGAGACGCACGAACGGAACTGGATCGGCGACAACAACGGCAACCTGGTCTTCAGTCACGCCGCCCACAAGCTCCTGCGTACCGCCACCGCCGAGATCACCTCGACCGAGTTCAGGATCGACCCGCGCGACGCGGGCATGATCAACGAGCGGTACGACGTCTACGTGGTGCCGCTCGCCAACGCCTTCCGGCGCAGCTACGCCCACCGCGTCGAGGTCATGACGAAGCTCATCGAGCAGCTCAAGATCCCGGTGGTGGTGCTCGGGGTGGGTGTGCAGACCGACATCCACGGCGACCGGGAGTACCTGCGCCCGATCGACGACGTCGTGACCCGCTTCGTACGGGCCGTCCTCGACCGCTCGCACAGCATCGGCGTACGGGGCGAGATCACCCGCGACTACCTGCGCGCCCTGGGCTTCTCGGCCGTCGACGTGATCGGCTGCCCCTCGATGTTCCTGCACGGCGACGGCCTGCGGGTGGAGAAGCGCAAGGCCGCGCTGGAGCCGGAGGACCGGCTCGCGCTCACCGTCTCACCGTACGTCACCTCGATGGCGGAGATCATCGCCAGCCACCACGCGCGGTACCCGAACCTGCGCTACCTGCCGCAGGACCTCAAGACGCTCGGCACGCTGCTCTACGGCGACGCCCCCGCCGACCGCGGCCGGTCCAGCAAGATCCCGATCCACACCTCGCACCCGCTGTTCACCGAGGACAAGGTGCGGATGTTCGTCGACCCCTGGACCTGGATGGACTACCTCTCCGGGTTCGAGTTCGCGTTCGGCACCCGGATCCACGGCACCATCACCGCGCTGGTCTCCGGCACGCCCGGCTACCTCTTCGCCCACGACTCGCGCACCCTGGAACTCGCCCGGTACTTCGACATCCCGCACCGGGTGATGAAGGAGGTGCCGGTCGACGTCGACGCCGCCCAGCTCTACGCGGAGGCGGACTACACGGCGCTCAACGCGGGCCACAAGTCGCGCTACGAGACCATGCTCGCCTTCCTGGCCAAGCACGACCTGGGCAACGCCTTCGCCGACGGCGACAGCGCGGCCCGGTTCGACGCGCAGGTGCGCTCCACCGCCTTCCCGCCGGCCGTACGCCCCGCCGCCGCGACCCCCACCGACGCGCTGCTGGAGCGGATCCAGTGGCTGCGCGACCGCAACGCCGCGCTGCGCAAGGAGACCGAGGCCCTGCGCGGGCAACGGCTCCAGACCCGGGTGAAGCAGGTGATCGGCGGCCGGGTGCGCCGGATACTGAACCGCTGAGCCCCGCCCCACCGTCGCGGTCGCCGCCCCGCCTGGCGGGCCAGCGGGCCGCGCGTCCGTACACCTGTACCAACACGGCGGGTAGGCTGGGCGGATGACCGGGGCCACCTACCAGCCGTCGATGCTCGACCTCACCGCCGCCGGGCCGTCGCTGTCCCCGCTGGCCGGCCGGCTGCGCCGGCACCCGCTCAGCCACGGCGCGTGGGTCGACCACCTCCCCGGCTGGGTCACCGGCTCCGACGAGGTGTTCGACGTCCTGCTGCGCGACGTCCCCTGGCACGCCGAGCGCCGCACGATGTACGACGCCGAGGTCGACGTGCCCCGGCTGCTCTGCTGGTACGCCGGGCACCGACCGCTGCCGCACCCGCTGCTGAGCGAGGCGCGCGCCGCCCTCACCCGGCACTACGCCCCCGAGCTCGGCGAGCCCTTCGTCACCGCCGGCATGTGCCTGTACCGCTCCGGCCGGGACAGCGTCGCCTGGCACGGCGACACCCAGGGCCGTTCCGCGCACACCGACACGATGGTCGCCATCGTCTCGTTCGGCTCGCCCCGCCCGCTGCTGCTGCGGCCCTGCGGCGGCGGCGACAGTCTGCGCTTCCCGCTCGGCCACGGCGACCTCGTGGTGATGGGCGGCTCCTGCCAGCGCACCTGGGAGCACGCCGTGCCCAAGACCTCCCGACCCGTCGGGCCCCGCGTCAGCGTCCAGTTCCGCCCCGCCGGCGTCGCCTAGCCAGGGCGGCCCGCAGGGCCGCACCGGGCCTCTGCTAGAAACGACTCCTGGGTTTCACCTGCGCCCCCGTCACCTCTTCACGACGCGAAGGGCGTTCCATGACCCAGTCCTCCACCGAGCCGCGCTCCCGTTGGTCCGCGTGGGCGGTCCACGGCGACGGCCGGTCCATCCGCCCCGGCGACGTGGTCCACCCCGGCGAACGCCTCTCCTGGCCGCGAACCCTCGGCGTCGGCGTGCAGCACGTCGTGGCGATGTTCGGCGCCACCTTCACGGTGCCGCTGATCACCGGGTTCCCGCCCGCCACCACGCTCTTCTTCTCCGGGCTCGGCACGCTGCTGTTCCTGCTGATCACCGGCAACCGGCTGCCTTCGTACCTCGGCTCGTCCTTCGCCTTCATCGCGCCGGTGCTGGCGGCGAAGGCCGGCGGGGACATCGGCCCGGCGCTCGGCGGCATCGTCGTCGCCGGCGCGGCGCTGGCCGTCGTCGGGCTGGTCGTCCAGCTCGCCGGGTCGCGCTGGATCGACGCGCTGATGCCGCCCGTGGTCACCGGGGCGATCGTCGCGCTGATCGGCCTGAACCTCGCCCCGGTGGCCTGGGACGGCGACGGCAGCGGCACCGGCGTGAAGGCGCAGCCGCTGATCGCGGTGGTGACCCTGGCCGCGATCCTGCTCGCCACGGTGGCGTTCCGGGGCTTCCTGGCCCGGCTGTCCATCCTGCTCGGGGTGGGGGTCGGCTGGGCCCTCGCCGCCGCGCTCGGCAGCCTGGATCCGAAGGCGGTCGACGGGCTGCGCGACGCCGCCTGGGTCGGCCTGCCCGAGTTCCACGCGCCGAGCTTCAGCCTGCGCGCGGTCGTGCTGGTGATCCCGGTGATCCTGGTGCTGATCGCCGAGAACGCCGGGCACGTCAAGGCGGTCGCCGCGATGACCGGCCGCAACCTGGACCGGGACATGGGCCGGGCGTTCATGGGCGACGGGTTGGCCACGATGCTCGCCGGCTCCGGCGGCGGTTCCGGCACCACCACGTACGCGGAGAACATCGGCGTGATGGCGGCGACGCGGGTCTACTCCACCGCCGCGTACTGGGTCGCCGGCCTGACAGCGGTCCTGCTGGGGCTGAGCCCGAAGTTCGGGGCGCTGATCCTCACCGTGCCGGCCGGCGTGCTCGGCGGCGCCACCACCGCCCTGTACGGCCTGATCGCCATCCTCGGCGCGCGGATCTGGATCGAGAGCCGGGTGGACTTCCACGACCCGGTGAACCTCATGACCGCCGCCGTCGCGGTGATCGTCGGCGCGGCCAACTACACCCTCACCGCCGGCGACCTCTCGTTCAACGGCATCGCCCTGGGCACCGCCGCCGCCCTGATCGTCTACCACGGCATGCGCCTGGTCGCCCACCTTCGCGGCACCACCCCCACCCCAGCACCCTGACCCCACCCTGTGACCCCACCCCACGCTCCCCGGCCCGGCCCGGCCCCCGCTCCCGCTCCCGCTCCCGCTCCCGCTCCCGCTCCCGCTCCGGCGATCATGAGGTTGACCGACGGGAAGCGGACATTTCACGCCGCTAACCTCATGATCGACGGACAGAGGACAGAGGGCGGGGGCGGGGGCAGAGGGCGGGTGGATGGGGACGGGAAGGGGGCCGGCTGCAGTGCAACCGGCCCCCTTCTTCGGCGGCGGTCAGTCGCGGTCGATCTGGTGGCCGATGACCGTGGGGCCCAGCATCACGGCGAAGCCGGAGCCGTCGCGGCGCGGGTCCGCCGCCGGCAGTTCCACCGGCTCGCCGGTCGCCGTGGCGCCGACCGGCCGGGGCCCGACCCAGGCGACGGCCACGTCCGTCTCACCCTTGAGGAAGCGATGGGCGCGCACGCCGCCGGTCGCCCGCCCCTTCGCCGGGTACGCCTCGAACGGCGTGACCTTCACCGTGGCGCCCGTGGAGGTGACCACCATCGGCTCGCCGTGACCCGGGTCGTCGGTGCGTACGGCGCCGAAGAACACCACGCGGGCACCGGCGGGCAGGTTGATACCCGACATACCGCCGCCCTTGATCCCCTGCGGCCGGACGATACCGGCGGCGAAGCGCAGCAGCGACGCCTCCGAGGTGACGAAGGTCAGCGTCTCCGCGCCGTCGGTGAGCCAGGTCGCCCCGACCACCTCGTCGCCATCCCGCAGGCCGATCACCTCGAACTCGTCGGAGCGTACGGGCCACTCCGGCGCGCAGACCTTGACCACGCCCTGCCGGGTGCCCAGGGCCAGGCCCGGGGATCCCTCCGAGGTGGGCCCCAGCGGTGCCAGACCGACCACGGTCTCCCCCGGCTCCAGCGGCACCACCTCGGCGGCGGCCATCCCGCCGCGCAGTGAGACCGTGCCCGCCTGCTCGGGCAGGACCGGCAGCGGCAACACGTCGACCTTGAACGCCCGGCCGGCGCTGGTCACCAGCAGCACCCGCCCCCGGGCGGTGGAGTGCACGACGGCGCGTACGGCATCGTGCTTGACCCGGCCGTGCCGTCGGCGGCCCTCGGACGCCTCCTCCGACTCGGCCGCCGTCCGGGCGACCAGTCCGGTCGCGGAGAGGATCACCTGGCAGGGGTCGTCAGCCACCTCGAGCGGGCCGGCCGGCGCGGACGCTGCCAGCACCTCCTTGAGGTCGCCGTCGACGAGCGTGGTGCGCCGCGGCGCACCGAACTGCTTGACCACCGCCGCCAGCTCGTCGGAGACGACCTTCTTCAGCACCTTGGGGTCGTCGAGGATGGTGGAGAGCTCGGCGATCTCCTTGCGCAGCTTCTCCTGCTCGGCCTCCAGCTCGATGCGGTCGTACTTGGTCAGCCGGCGCAGCGGAGTGTCCAGGATGTAGGTGGCCTGGATCTCGGAGAGCCGGAACTTCTGCATCAGGCCGTCCTTGGCGGCCTGGGCGTCCTCGCTGGCCCGGATGAGCTTGACCACCTTGTCGATGTCGAGCAGGGCGATCAGCAGGCCGTCGACCAGGTGCAGCCGCTCCTCGCGCTTGCGGCGGCGGTAGGAGCTGCGCCGGGTCACCACCTCGTAGCGGTGGGCCAGGAACACCTCCAGCAGCGCCTTCAGCCCGAGGGTCCGCGGCTGCCCGTCGACCAGCACCAGGTTGTTGACGCCGAACGACTGCTCCAGCGGGGTGAGCCGGTAGAGGTCGGCGAGCAGTGCCTGCGGGTTGACGCCGACCTTGCACTCGACCACGAGGCGGGTGCCGCTCTCCCGGTCGGTGAGGTCCTTGACGTCGGCGATGCCGGTGAGCCGCTTGGTCTTGTTGACCTCGTTGGTGATGGCCGCGATGACCTTCTCCGCGCCGATGCCGTACGGCAGTTCCACGACGGTGATGGCCTGCCGGCCCCGGCTGCCCTCCAGCGGACCGATCTCGACCTTGCCCCGCATCCGGACGACCCCGCGCCCGGTCTCGTAGGCCCGCCGCACCTCGTCGAGCCCCAGCAGCAGGCCGCCGGTGGGCAGGTCCGGACCGGGGACGAACTCCATCAGCTTGTCGAGCGTGGCGTCCGGGTGGTTGATCAGCCACCGGGCGGCGGAGACGACCTCACCGAGGTTGTGCGGGATCATGTTGGTCGCCATGCCGACCGCGATGCCCGACGCGCCGTTGACCAGCAGGTTGGGGAACGCGGCGGGCAGCACCGTGGGCTGGGTCAGCGAGCCGTCGTAGTTGGGCTCGACATCGACCGTGTCCTCACCCAGCTCGCCGACGAGCAGCATCGCCTCGCGCGACATCCGGGCCTCGGTGTATCTCGACGCCGCCGGCCCGTCGTCCGGGCTGCCAAAATTTCCATGCCCGTCGATGAGTGGCACGTTCAGCGAGAAGCTCTGAGCCAGCCGGACCATCGCGTCGTAGATGGCGGTGTCGCCGTGCGGATGGTACTTGCCCATGCAGTTGTGGACCACGTAGCCCTCGGCCACGAAGGCGTGCTCGTCGGAGTCGACCTGGATGTCGTAGGTGGTGGCGGAAGCCACCACCTCAACGGAGACGACCCGCAGGAACGACCGCCCGGCCAACGCCTCGAGTCGGCCAGCGAGGGGCGAACCGATGCGCCGGAGTTTGCGAACCCAACCGTCCCGCTCCGCGCGCCAAAGCGGAAACGACCGCTCCGACAAGGGCAGGCCGTTGCGGTCCTTGCCGTACCGCACCTTGCTCCCGGGGCCTGACAGGGACGCCCGGAAGGCGTTGCCGTCCTCGTCGCGGAACCATCCACCGCCCTGATGGGCGTTGGTGAAATCCTGCATCACCGGCCGGCACGGCAGGCGGTCGTTGCCCTGTTTGCCCCCGTATCGATAGCCCAGCTCGACCACCCGCCGGAGGCCGTCGCTCTTGTAACCGATGCGTACCCAGGGCAGGAGCAACTCGGCGACCACAGCAGCATCCCGGCCGGTGACGGAGAGGCCGAGAAGCGGGCGGTGGCCGTCGCGTCCGCTGTTCCAGTGGTGACCGTGCACCCCCAGGTCGGCGAGCATGGAGTAGATCTGACGCACCAACACCTCGCTGGTGCTCACGAAGACGAGTTCGCGGTAACGCTTGCGGATGTAGCCGTCACCGTCGAAGAAGCCGGCGAGGAAAGGCGCCCATGCGGAACGATCTGCGAGCACGTCGTCGGGCACACGCTTCGCGTGACTGAGTGGCGTGCCGGCCTCGAGCAGCCCCTCGTGCCTGGCGAACGTGAGGATGTGCTGGTCACGATGGCACGGATCGCTTGCTTCGCGCTTGCCTCGGGAGGCGTTCAATCCGTTCGCGATGGCCCACCCGTGGGCGACGTCGAGCGGTTCGACGTCGCACATGTGCAGCCGTACGCGGCCGTCCGCGTCGCGGGACCGATCGACGGCGAAGCCTTCGGCCACCACGAGCCCACGGACGTAGTCGTACGGGTCGCCACCAGATGCGGGTGCCGTCCCTCGGCGCGTCCCGTACGCGACGGTGAGATGTCCGGTCAGGTCTCGGGCTTCCACCCACCGGACAGCCAGGTCTCCATCCACCACGCGAAACCGCTGCCCGGGCGTCACGACCATGGTGTGGCCATTGCTCCACGTGACCCGGACCAGGTCCGATTTCGGGTTCCGATAAGCAGCGACCACCGGGATGGCCGCCCCGTCGCCGTCCAACACGAGGTCACCGACGTCGACATCTTCGATCGGCCGCAGACCCCCGGGCGTCGAGACCAGGGTCCCGGCGACGAAGCAGTCGCCGACGATGCGGGCGGACTTGACGTGCCCCCGGTCGGGGCGGTGCCCCTGCTCGTACATGGACCAGAGGATGCGCCGGTGCACCGGCTTGAGGCCGTCGCGGGCGTCGGGCAGGGCCCGGGAGTGGATCACCGAGAAGGCGTACTCCAGGTAGGAGTCGGAGACCTCGGTGACCAGCGGGTTGTCGAAGACCCGCGCGCCGGCCTGGTCGAAGGCGGACAGGTCCGCCTTGGCGCGGTCGTCCTTACGGCGTGCCATCGTTCAGTTTCCCTCTCGGCGGGCGGTGCTCATGCGTCGATCGCCTCGCGGTCGACCCGGTCGGCGGAGTCGATCAGCCAGTTGCGGCGCGGCTCGACCTTCTCTCCCATCAGCAGTTCGAGGATCCGCTCGGCGGCGTCGACGTCGTCGAGGGTGATCCGGCGGACGGCGCGGGTGGCCGGGTTCATCGTCGTCTCCCACAACTCGTCGGCGTCCATCTCGCCGAGACCCTTGAAGCGCGGGATCGGGGTGACGATCTGCTTGCCGGCCTTCTCCAGCTTGCGGACCGTCGCCTCCATCTCCGCCTGGGTATAGGTGTAGATCGTCTGCGGGTTGCGCCCCCTGGTGGTGATCTTGTGTAGGGGCGGCATCGCCGCGTAGAGGCGGCCGGCCTCGATCAGCGGTCGCATGTAGCGGGCGAAGAGCGTGATCAGCAGGGTGCGGATGTGCGCGCCGTCCACGTCGGCGTCCGCCATGATCAGCACTCGGCCGTAGCGCATGGCCGACAGGTCGAACGTGCGACCGGAGCCCGCCCCGAGCACCTGCACGATGGCCGCGCACTCGGCGTTGTCGAGCACCTGCTGGAGGTTGGCCTTCTGCACGTTGAGGATCTTGCCTCGGATCGGAAGAAGCGCCTGATACTCGGCAGAACGGGCAAGTCGCCCCGTCCCCAACGCGCTGTCGCCCTCCACGATGAACAATTCACTGCGCTCGATGCCCGCCGCGCGGCAGTCGACCAGCTTCGGCGGCATCGACGCGCCCTCCAGGGCGGTCTTGCGCCGGGCGGCGTCCTTCTGCTGCTTCTGGGTCAGCCGCACGCGCGCCGCGTCGACGATCTTCTGCAGGACCGTACGCGCCTCGGCCTTGGTCCGCCGGTCCTCCAGCCAGGCCTTCAGGTGCTGCTCCACCAGCGTCTGGATCACCTTGGTGATGCCCGCGGTGGAGAGCTCGTCCTTGGTCTGCGAGGTGAACTGCGGCTCCGGGATCCGCACGTGCACGACGGCCGTCATGCCCTCCAGGACGTCGTCCAGGGTGGGCGGATCCTCCTTGGCCTTGAGCAGGCCACGGGTGTTGCGGACGGCCTCCGCCAGGGTACGCGCCAGACCCCGCTCGAAGCCCTTGCGGTGGGTGCCACCGTGCGCGTTGCGGATGGTGTTGGTGAAGCACTCGACGGTGCGCTCGTAGCCGGTGCCCCAGCGGAAGGCCACCTCGACCTCGGCCCGACGCTGCACGTTGGACTGCATGACGCCGTTGGCGTCGGCGGCGTTCTCGCGGTAGGTGCCCTCGCCGGTGACCATCAGCATGCCCGAGACGGGCCGGTCGCCGGCCGGCGCGAGGAACTCCACCATGTCGGTCAGGCCGTTGGGGTAGTGGAAGCTCTCCTCGGTCGGCTCCTCGCCGGTGTGGTCGCGCAGCGTGTAGCTGACGCCCGGCACCAGGAACGCGGTGTTGCGCAGCTTCATCCGCACCGCGTCGGCGTCCAGCGTGGCGCCGGTCTCGAAGTAGCGCGTGTCGTGCCACCAGCGGATCGACGTGCCGGTGCGCTGGCCGCGCTTCATCGCGCCGACGATCTGCAGCCCGGGCCCCGGGGTGAACGCGGCGTCGGGCCCGTCGCCGTCGAAGACTCCCGGCACGCCGTGCCGGAACGACATCGCGTGGACCTTGCCGCCCCGACGCACGGTGACGTCGAAGCGGCGGGACAGCGCGTTGACCGCCGAGGCGCCGACGCCGTGCAGACCGCCGGAGGTCTTGTAGCCGGAGCCGCCGAACTTGCCGCCGGCGTGCAGCCGGGTGAGCACCAGCTCGACGCCGGAGATGCCGGACTTGGCGTGCACGTCGGTGGGGATGCCCCGCCCGTCGTCGTCGACCTGGACCGAGCCGTCGGCGTGCAGCGTCACCTCCACCTTCGTGGCGTGGCCGGCGACGCCCTCGTCCGTGGAGTTGTCGAGGATCTCGTTGACGAGGTGACCCACGCCACGGCTGTCGGTGGAGCCGATGTACATGCCGGGCCGCTTCCGGACGGCGTCCAGCCCCTCGAGGTGCGTGAGGTCGTCGGCCCCGTACAGGGTCTCAGGCTCTGCGGTCAACTGGTCGTACTCCCAGGTCTCGGCGATGTGGTGCCGCGTCCGACGTCGCGGGTCGGCCGGCGCGCCGCAGCGAGCCTAACCGGGAGATGCGACAGGACGACGGCGCCCCGCAGCGAGGCACGCGGCTGGCGGCGGGGCGGGCCCGGGCGGCGGGGTCGCGCGGTCCGTCCGGTTCCGGCGCATCGGAGCCACCGTGACCGGTTTGCGAACGAGCCGGCGGCGGGTGGGGCCCAGCCGTGACAACAACGGCGCCCCGACCGGCCTTCCCGGCGCGGCGCGCCGGGGCGGATGTGTCCGCCATCGAAAGTTTCTGTTACCGGTCCATTGACGCCCGTCGCGTCCGGATGATGTGATCTCGCTCTCAGAGGATCTTTCATATTTCGATGGACAGATGGAGGACGTGATGTCCAGGTTCCGTCGTACCGCACTCGCGGCGGCGCTCGCCGTGGCCACCGCCACGCTGTCGACCGCCGTAGGGCTGTCCGCCCCGGCCTCGGCAGCCCCGCCCACCGCCGCGGTGGCGCTCGGCGACAGCTTCATCAGCGGCGAGGGCGCCGGGGCGTACACCCCGGTCGCCGACGTCAACGGGGTCGCCCAGGGCTTCCCGGGCTGGACCGCCGCGAACAGCAACGCGTACTTCTGCCACCGCTCGGCGAACGCCTCGCTGCACCGGGCCAACCTGCCGGGCATCCAGGACCGGTTCAACCTCGCCTGCTCCGGCGGCCAGCCGCACGACATCGCCGCCGCCTCCTCGGCCCGGGCCAACGGCCGCCAGGTGGCCGCCCAGCTCGACCAGCTCCGCGCGGTCGGCCGGACCCACGACATCGACCTGGTGCTGCTCGGGGTCGGCTCGAACAACAGCTCGTTCACCTTCGGCCAAGTCGCGGAGAAGTGCGCCAACCGCTTCATCGCCGACGCCTGGACCGGCTGGTGGGAGTTCTGGGCCTACCTCGGCGGACCGGTGGAGCAGAAGCCCTGCACCGACGCCGACCTGGCCACCGCCGCCCAGTGGAGCGCCGCGACCGCCGAGACCACCTCGGCCGTACGGCAGCTGCTCACCACGCTGCGCGAGATCGACGCCGACGGCCAGCACCGGATCGTCCTGCAGGACTACACCAACCCGCTGCCGTTCGACCTCGAGCCGCGCTTCCACGAGGAGGACGGCCGTAGCGACACCCGGGACAAGTTCCGCGCGCTGGGCGCCGAGCGGTACGCGGCCGGCTGCCCGATCCACCGGGCCAGCCTGCTGCCGGGGCACCGCTTCTCCCAGGGGCTGGGCACGATGGTGAAGTCCACCCGGGACACCCTGGCCGCCGAGTTCCCCGGCGCGGACCTGGTCTACCTCAACGTGCAGCGGGCCTTCGACGGCGCCCGGCTGTGCGAGTCCGGCACGAGCCCGACCGGCACCCTCGCCACCCCGATCCGCCTGCAGGACAGCCCGCCGAACGGCGTCTTCGTCACCAGCCTCGCGGGCAAGGACAAGATCGCCATCCAGCGGATCGCGAACACCTGCGTGAGCTACTTCCAGACCTGCCAGGAGTCGTGGCACCCGAACGCCGCCGGTCACCAGGTGCTCGGGCAGTGCCTGACGGGCGCGGCCACCACCGGTGCGCGCTCCGTGGCCTGCGTCCGCGCCGGGGACGGCTCGATCACGGTCTCCTGACCGCGACACCTCCCGGGACCCGGAACCCCGTGCCGTTCGGCGCGGGGTTCCGCCGCGTCCGCCCACCGAACGGCGGCGGGCAGGCGGCACGGCCCGTGGGCAGGCGGCACGGTCGCGGCCGGGGGCGGGTCAGTCGCGGGTGGCCGCGCCGAGCACGTGCGGGGCGGCCGGGGCCGGGAGCGCGCTGTCGGGGAAGCGGAACGCGTCCAGCTCGGTGACGGTGAAGCCCGCCGCCCGGATCGCGGCCACCGTGTCGCGGCCGGTGTGGCAGCCGCCGCAGAACAGCGGCCACACGGTCGCGTCGACCAGCCGCTGGACGCGGCGCAGGCCGGGCGTCTGCGCGCGTACGTGCTCGAAGAAGCGCACCTGCCCGCCGGGCCGCAGCACCCGGCGGGCCTCGCGCAGCGCGGCGGCCTGGTCGGCCACCGAGCAGAGCACCAGGGACAGCACCACCGCGTCGGCGTCGCCGTCGGGCGCCGGCAACGCCTCGGCGAGGCCGTCGACCACCTCGACGGGTACGGGCGCGTCGGCCGCCGCCACCCGCGCCGCCGCCCGCAGGCGGGGTTCCGGCTCGACCGCCAGCACCCGCTCGACGGTGCCCGGGTAGTGCGCGAAGGTGCGGCCGTTGCCGGCACCGACCTCGACCACCCGGCCCGCGAGGCCGGCCACGAGCCGGCGGCGGTGGGCGGCCGCGCCGGCGGCGTCCATCGCCACGCTCGCCCGCGCGAACACCCGGGCGAACACCGGGTGGGAGACCGCATCACGGGACATCGTCGCTCCTCAGACCGGATCGGGTACGGCCCGCCGGCCGACCGGGGGCGGCGTCGCGCCCGGCGCCGGTGCCGGGCGGGGGCGGGGCAGGCCGAGGGCGAGCAGCACCGGGCCGGTCGGCCCGTCGACGAGCCCGCCGAGGGTCACGCCGTCCAGGACGGCGAGGAAGGCGTCGCGGGCCCGGCGCAGCTCGCCGCGCAGCCGGCAGGCCGCGCGCAGCGAGCACGCCGGCTCGTCGCAGGAGACCACCTCGTCGTCGCCCTCGAAGGCCCGCACCACGTGCCCGACCGTGGTGTCGCCGCCGCCCTCGGCGAAGGCCACCCCGCCGGAGCGGCCCCGGATGGTGACGAGCACGCCGAGCCGCTGCAACCGCTGCACGACCTTGGCGACGTGGTTGCGGGGCAGGTCGAGCTGGTCGGACAGCTCGTCCACGGTCATCCGTCGCGGGTTCGCGGCGGCGAGCATGGCGATGCGCAGCGCCATGTCGGTGGACCGGTTGAGCTTCACGTCTCGACCCTAGCCACCGCGGTCGAGCCCCCACCACGGTCGACCGGACCCGGGATGTGATCCGGACGACCCTCGACCCGGGACCTTCGGCCCTGAAGAGGTATCTCGAATACCTGTTTTGCTGTCGGGGTTCGAGCGGTTCACCTCAGAAGGAGACAGTCGTGCTCTCGGAGTCCTCAGCAGCAGTGGTGACGGCGACCCTGCCCGCCGTGCAGGCGCACGGCGAGGCGATCACCGGCCGGTTCTACCAGCGGATGTTCGACGCGCACCCCGAACTGCTCGACATCTTCAACCGCAGCAACCAGGCCACCGGCACCCAGAAGGCCGCGCTCGCGGCCGCCGTGGTCGCGTACGCGGAGCACCTGACCGGCGGCAGCCACGCGCCGTGGGGGCCGATCCTGGACCGCATCGCGCACAAGCACGCCTCGCTCGGCATCACCGCCACCCAGTACACGATCGTCGGCCGGCACCTGCTCGCCGCCGTCGGCGAGGTGCTCGGCGACGCCGTCACCGCCGAGGTGGCGGCGGCCTGGGACGAGGTCTACTGGCTGCTGGCCTGCGAGCTGATCGCCCGGGAGGCCCGCCTCTACACCGAGGCCGGGCTGGCCGAGGGCGAGCCCGTGTGGCGCGACTGGCGGGTCACCGCCCGGACCACCGAGGCGCTGGACGTCGTGTCGTTCACCCTGGTCCCGGCCGACGGCGGACCGGTGCCCACCTTCGTCCCGGGCCAGTACACCTCCGTCGCCGTCGACCTGGACGGCGGGCGCGGTCAGCAGATCCGCCAGTACAGCCTCTCCGGCTGCCCCGGCGCCGCGCACTGGCGGATCACCGTCAAGCACGTACGCGGCGTCGGCGGCGCCCCCGACGGCATGGTCTCCACCTTCCTGCACGAGCGCGTGGGCGTCGACGACGTCCTCCGGCTCAGCCCGGCGTTCGGCGAGGTCAGCGCGGTGGCCGGGGAGGGCCCGCTGCTGCTGGTCAGCGCGGGCATCGGCCTGACCCCGGCGATGGCCGCGCTGGAGCACCTGGCCGCCACCGAGCCGCAGCGCCCGGTGGTGCTGGTGCACGCCGACCGGGCCGGCGCGGCGCACGCGTTCCGCGGCGAGCTGCCGCGCCTGCACGCCGCGCTGCCCAACCTGCGCACCGCCCTCTGGTACGAGGACCTCACCGACGGCGAGCTGGCCGGGGTGACCGCCGAGGTCATCGCGGGCCGGGTCGACCCGGCACTGATCCCGCTCTCCCCCGACGCCCACGTGCACCTGTGCGGGCCGTTGCCGTTCATGAACACCGTCCGGGGCGGCCTGCTGCGCCGGGGGGTGCCCGTGGAGCGGATCGCCTACGAGGTCTTCGGGCCGGGCATGCTCCACGACAACCGGTCCTGACCTGCTGTCGTCGGCCGGTCACGGGCGGTGGGGCGGTTCGCCCCGCCGCCCGTCGGCGTCTCCACACCCGACGGAGAGTCCCTCACGACGAGCTGGGCGGGTGGCGGTTAGGAGGGGAGGTCCAGGGTAGGGACTCCTGCGGCGGGGTCCGCCAGGCGGCGAGGAGACGCCCCGGGGCTCGACCGGGTCCCCGCCGACGGGCCGGCCGATGGAGGAAGCACATGCGTATCGCGATGATCTCGGAGCACGCCAGTCCGCTCGCCGTCGGAGGGGCGGGGGAGTCCGGCGGTCAGCACACGCACGTGGCGGAACTCGCCGCCGCCCTCGTGGGCGAGGGGCACGACGTGCGCGTCTACACCCGGCGCGACTCCACCGCCCCGCCCGACTCCGTGCTCACCTCCGACGGCTACCAGGTGTGCCACGTGCCGGCCGGGCCGGCGCTGCGGGTGCCGAGAGACGAGCTGCTGCCGCACCTGGGCGAGTTCGGTCGGTGGCTGGCCGGCCAGTGGCGCGACGGCGACTGGGTGCCGGACGTGGCGCACGCCCACTTCTGGACCAGCGGGCTGGCCACCCTGCACGCCGGCCGGCGTACCGGGGTGCCGGTGGTGCTGACGTACCACAGCCTCGGCTCCGTCAAGCGGCAGACGAAGGGCGGCCGGGACACCAGCCCACCAGGCCGGGTGGGCTACGAGCGGGCCCTGGGCCGGGCCGCGGACCGGGTCATCGTGCAGTGCCAGGACGAGGTGGGTGAGCTGGTCCGCCTCGGCGTGCCCCGGTCCCGGATGACGCTGGTCCCCGCCGGGGTCAACCAGGAACTGTTCCGTCCCGAGGGGCCCGTCGCCCCGCGCGATCCGGCCCGTCACCGGATCATCACCGTGGGACGGCTGGTGGAACGCAAGGGCATCCAGGACGTCGTACGGGCCCTGCCGGCCGTCCCGGACGCCGAGTGCGTGGTGGTGGGCGGACCGCCCGCGAAGCTGCTGCCGGCGGACGGCTTCGCCCGCCGCCTCCGCGCGCTCGCCGAGTCCTGCGGGGTCGCCGACCGGGTGAAGCTGCTGGGCGGGCTGCCCCGGCAGGAGCTGGCCCCGTGGTACCGCTCGGCGGACCTGCTGGTGGCCGCCCCCTGGTACGAGCCGTTTGGGCTCACCCCGCTGGAGAGCATGGCGTGCGGGGTGCCGGTCGTCGGCACGAACGTCGGCGGGATCGCCGACAGCGTGGTCGACGGCCTGACCGGCGACCTCGTGCCGCCGCGCGACCCCCGGATCCTCGGTTCCACGGTCCGCCGGCTGCTCGCCGACAAGGTCCGTCGTTTCGCGTACGCGACGGCGGCGCTGGACCGGATCCGCAACCGGTACTCGTGGAAGCGCTGCGCCGAGCAGCTGAGCGCGGTCTACGCCACGGTCAGCACGGTCGGCCGCCCCGCTCCGGCGGTGGCGTGACGCGGACGGCCCGGGGGCGTCACGCCGGCGATCCGACGGCACGCGCGTGACGCCCACCACCTGATGGTTACCCGTCGGTAGCCTCGGGCCGTAGCCTGGGGCGGTGAACGCGACGGGGGAATACCGGCAGGAGTTCGTCGAGGTCGACGGGGCCCGCCTCGGGCTACAGGTGTATCCCGATCCGGACGGCGTCACCGACGCCCCGCTCGTGCTGATCACGCCCGCCATGGGGGTCCGGGCGCGCTACTACCGCCCGTTCGCCGCCGCGCTGCGGGCCGCCGGCCTGGCCGTGGCGGTGGCCGACCTGCGCGGCACCGGGGAGAGCACCCCGGAACCGAGCCGCGCCTGCCGGTACGGCTACGCGGAGCTGACCGCCGACGTGGGCGCCGCGCTGGGGTCGCTCAAGGCCCGGCGGGACGGGCGCAGGACGCTGCTGCTCGGGCACTCCCTCGGCGGGCAGGCCGCCCTGCTGCATCTCGCCGTGCACGGCGGGCACGACGTCGACGGGCTGGCGCTGGTCGCCGTCGGCGTGCCGTGGTGGCGCAGCTATCCGGGCCTGCGCGGGTACGGCGTCCTGCCGTACACCCAGGGGATCGCGGCGACCGCCCGGCTGCTCGGCGTCTGGCCCGGCTGGGGCTTCGGCGGCCGGCAGGCACGCGGCGTCATCCGGGACTGGGCGCACACGGCGCGGACCGGGCGTTTCCCGCACCTGGACGGGGTGGACGCCGAGGCGGCCGTGCGGGCGCTGCGCACCCCCGTGCTCGCGGTCAGCGTCGACGACGACCAGTACACCCCGCACGAGACCCTCGACCACCTGTGCGCGAAGCTGGCCGCGGCGCCCGTCGCCCGCGAGCGCTACACGGCGGCACAGGCCGGCGCCCGGATGGACCACTTCACCTGGGTACGCGCGAGCGGGCCGCTGGCGGCCCGGGTGGCCCGCTTCGCGGCGGACCTGCCGGCCCGCTGACCGCCCTCAACCGACCCGCAGCGCCAGCAGGGCGACGTCGTCGTCCGGCTCGGCGGTGAGCCCGGCGAGCAGCGCGTCGCAGAACGCCTCCAACGGCAGGTGGCACAGCCGTCCGGCCGCCGCCCGCAGACGTTCGATGCCGGCGTCGATGGGCAGGTCGCGGCGCTCGACCAGCCCGTCTGTGTAGAGCACCAGGGTCGCGCCCGGTTCGAGGTCGGTCTCGTGGTCGCGGCGCGGCAGCGGCCCGACACCGAGCAGCGGGTCCGGGTCGGTGACCAGCAGCCGCGCGGTGCCGTCCGAGTGCACGAGCACCGGCGGCGGATGGCCGGCGTTGCACCAGGTGAGGTGCGCCGCCCGCGGGGCGTCTGCGGCGCCCGGGACGCGCACGTGCCCCACCACGGCCGAGGCGAACGTCGACACGCCCAGCCCGCGCAGGGCCCGTTCGAGCCCGGCGAAGATCGCCGCCGGCGGCTCGCCCAGCACGTACGCGACGCCGCGCAGCGTGCTGCGGATCTGGGCCATCGCGGCCATCGCGGCGCGGTCGTGCCCGGTGACGTCGCCGATCACGACGGTGGTGGCCCCGTCGGCGGCGGGGAACGCGTCGTACCAGTCCCCGCCGACCTGCTCGTGCTCCACCGCCGGGTGGTACCGCACCGCGATGTCGAGACCGGCCACCGGCGGCGGGTCGGAGAGCAGACTGCGTTGCAGCGTCTCCGAGGTGCGCCGCTGTTCCCCGTGCACCCGGATCCGGTCGAGCGTCTGCGCGCACTGCGCCGCGAACGCGCCCAGCACCTCCACCTCGCGCCGCTCGAACGGGTGCGGCGCGCGCCAGCCGACGGTCAGCGCGCCGAGCAGCCGCTCCCCCACCCGCAGCGGCAGCGAGGCCCACGCCTCCAGCCCCGTGGTGTCGACGACCTCCGCCATCTCCGGCGCGAAGTCCAGCGCGGCGGCCCGGTGGGGCAGGAACACCGTGCGACCCGCGTACGCCGAGACGCTGGACGGCAGCGGACCGGTCAGCGGCAGTTCGGCGTAGCGGGCGCGGGCGCCACCGCCGAGGCTGTCGGTCAACGTCAACCGCAACAGGTCGGTGGCGTCGCGCACGGCGACGGCGCCGCCGTCGGCGCCGAGCGCCCCGAGGCCCCGGTCGACGACCACCTCGGTCAACTCCGCGACGCTCTCGCAGCCGGCCAGGTCGGCGGCCAGGTCGACCAGGGTCGCGAGGCGCCGGTTGGCCACCGCGTGGGCCTCCAGCGCGCCGCGCAGTTCCTGCGCACGGGCGTACAGGTCGGCCTCGGCCGCCTCCATGCGCCGCCGGAAGCTCTCGCCGCGGGCCTGTTCGTCCCTGGTCCGCTGCCGCTGCCGGACGAAGTCCGTGACGTCCTCGGGCCGGTGCAGCAGCAGCACGACGCGCCCGTGGTCGTCGAGGATCGGCACGTTCATCGGGCTCCAGTACCGCCGCACGAAGCCGCCGACGCCGTCGGGGATGTCGTAGCGCTGCAACGCCATCGTGTCCGCCCGCCCCGTCTCCCGCGCCCGCAGCAGGGAGGCCCGCAGGTTCGGCACCCCGGTGCCCTCCGGGTCGTCCGGGTTCGCCGGGAACGCGGCGAACAGTTCCCGCCCGAGCAACTCCTCCCGGGTACGGACGGTGGCGCGCAGGTACGCCTCGTTGACCTCGACGATCACCAGGTCCGGATCGAGCACCAGGTACGGCGACGGCGCGGCGTCGAAGATCCGCGCGTGGTCCACCGCCGCCGGCCCGCCCGACCGGTCCCGCCCGTCGCCCACGTCCCTCGCTCCCGACCTCGCCCGTCCCCGTACGCCCGTCCCGGACGGCCCTGCGCCGCCCGGGACGCCGCTGATCACTCGTCGGTGTCGACGGGCACCATCTCGCCGTCGCGCTCCACACGGGTCTCGCCGCGCTCGGCCGGCGGCGGCACCTGGGCCGTGGTCTTGCGCGGATCGTTGTCCGGGTGCATCAGCACCGCGTCGGTCGACGCGGTCTTCTCCCGGCTCTCCTCCGGCTGCGACATCGGCTACCCCTCTCGTCGGGTCGTCCGACGACCTACCCGCCACCGGCCCCGCCGACTCCTCCCGGCCCCGTCCCGTCGTCGACCGGGTACGGACGCCGGCCCGGTATCTGCGCCGCCGGGGCGTATCAGCAGGTGACGGGCGGGATTAGCCGACCGGGCGGCGGGTATGCCGCACCGCCCGACACGGTGGAAGGGGATCAGATGTCCGAACGACACACCGCACTGCGCTCGATGCACGATCTGGGCCTGGCAGCCTGGTTCGGGGGCTCCCTGATGGGAGCGTTCGGTGTCAACGGCGCGGCGGCACAGATGAACGACTCGACCCAGCGGTTGCCGATGGCCTCGGCCGGCTGGGCCCGGTGGACCCCGGTGAACGCCGCGGCGATCGGCGCCCACCTGGCGGGGGCCGTCGGGGAACTGGTGACGGAGAGCCCTCGGGTGGCCGCCCAGTCGGGAGTGGCCCGGGCCAGCACGCTGAAGACGGCGTTGACGGTCGGCGCGCTGGCGGTGACCGGCTACAGCCGGCTGCTCGGCATGAAGCTGGAGAAGGCCGGCGGACCGGCGGTCGAGGGGGTCACCGAGCCGAACTCGCACACGCCGTCGAACGTGGCGTCGTGTCAGCGGCAGATGCGGATGCTCCAGTGGGCCATCCCGGCGATGACCGGGGCGCTCATCGTGATGACCGCGTACATGGGCGAGCAGCAGAAGCCCGGCGAGGTGTTCCGGGGCATGCTCGGGCGCGTCGGCGGCATGCGGAACGCCCCGAAGGGGATGGGCGCGCTCATGGCCATGGGCGCGGCCAACAAGAAGCGGATGGCGAAGTCCGGCCGCTGCTGACCGGCGTACCGCCGAGGGGCGTCCCGCCGACTCCTCGGCGGCGGGGCGCCACTCCGCGTCTCCTCCGCCCGCCGGGATCCGGCGCCGGGAGGCATGACCGCCCCGGCGACGGGGATTCGGAGCCTCTACCGGCGGACCGAGTAGCGAGGTGGCCATGACGGCAGGAGACGGACGCGGCGGGGACCGACGCCCACCGGAGGCGACCACGCCCTGGGTGACCAGGGACGGGCTGGACGCGGAGCCGCCGTGGGGCACCGGCGGGCACGACCCCATGGACGAGGGCAGCGAGGAGACCGCCGTACCGGAGGGGCGGCGCGGGGAGCGGCGGGCCGGTGAGCCGGCGGGAGCGTCGGGGCCGGCCGGGCGGCACGGTTTCGGCCCGGTCGAACCGACGCCCACGCGGCCGGCGGGCCCCGGCGCGCCGCCGGACCCGGCGCCGGCCCGCCGGACCTTTCCCGACGCCGCCGACGTCGAGCCCCGGACGGAGGACGCGCTGCGGACCCGGGGCCGACGGTCGTGACCGGTACGGACCCGGGCGCGGCGGGCCGGGTCACCCGGCGCCTGCTTGCGGCGGTCAGCCGCGTCCCGCGACGCGCAGCAGCCGGAGTTGGCCGATCTCGGCGGCGTTCTTCATCAGCTCGGCGTTGACCCAGGCGAGCATGTGCCCGACCGTGTGCCCGGCGTCCTCCTGCCACGGGAACGACGCGGGGGCGTCGAGGTCGGCGTCGGTGAGCCGGTCGAGCTGACCGAGCCACTCGGCGCGCAGCCCCCGCAGCCAGGTGATCGTCGGCCCGCCCGGGCCCGGCCATCCGACGTCGGTGCGCTGCCGCGGTGGCCGTCCGCCGAGATGGTCCATGGCCACGCTCCACCACCAGCCCATGTGCCACGACAGCCAGCCGATCGTCGGAACCGGCACGGGCTCGGGCTCGGTGTCCGCCCAGTCGGGGGTCCACCCGCCGGCGGGGCCGGGACGCACCGTCCAGCAGCGCGCCGCCGGTTCCCAGAGGAAGTCCGCCGCCTCGATGCGTTCGAGGTGGTATTCGAACAGCGACCACGTCAGGTCGAACTGCCAGCGCAGGAGCGCACGGGAGGTTGCCGCCATCGGGCGATCATGCCCGAGGCCGGCGGCCCCGGTCGACGCGATAAGGCCGCGTGCCGGGCCCCTCCCGGCGGTCGGCTCAGCCGCCGGCGGTGTCCTCCCCGGCGACCTCGGTGGGGTCGTCCGCCACCGGATGGCCGGTGTCGTCCACCAGACCGGGCGCCATGCTTCCGCCGTGGGCGTCCTGCGCCTGCCGGGTCTCGCGCGCCGCCGCGTCCTGCGGTACGCCCGGCGTCGCCTCCTCGCCGTGCTCCTGCCGCCGCTCACCCATCACCGCGTCCCCTTCCGTCGCTCACGCCCCGGGCGGTACCCGGGCGGCCGGTGGGAAAACCTCCCGCCGACGCCTCCGCCCGGGCCGGACGACACGCGGCGTGCTCAGGAGGAGGAGCCGGCTGCGGCCCGCTCCGCCCGACCCCGCCCCGCCGGCCGCACGCCCAGCAGCTCGGCGAGCCGGGCGGCGTCGCGTTGGGCCTGGTCCTCGCAGCAGTTGTTGAACAGCGCGTGCAGCTCCTGCGCCTGCCCGGCCAGCTCGACCAGCAGCTCCGACCAGCGGCGCAGCTCCTCGTCGCCGTACGCGTAGCGGAACTTCTCCTGCTTGTCCCCGGTCTCCCAGGCGGTGCTGTGCCCGTGGAACCGCACGACCGCCAGCTCCGCCGTGGCGAAGAGGATCGGCGGCACCGACGACGGATGCCCCTGCGGCATGTCGACGCAGACGAACGACAGGTTCCGGTCCCGCAGGAACGCGAGCGTGTCCAGCGCCGCCGTGCCGTCGAACCAGGACCCGTGGCGCAGCTCGACGGCGACCCGCCATGGTCGGCACCGCTCCGCCAGTTCGGCGATGCGCCGCTCGGCGGCGGCTCCCCGGGCCAGCCACGGTGGAAACTGGAGCAGGACCGCGCCGAGCCGGTCGGCCGCCGCGATCGGGTCCAGCGCCGCCCGGAACCGGTCCCACAGTTCGTCGTACGCGGCCGCCGGCAGGTCGCGGCGGCGGATGCGACCCGGGGCGCCGGCCGGGCGCAGGTCGCGCGGCAACGCCGCCACCGGTGTCGGGTGGCCGGTGAAGAGGCTGAATGCCTTGACGTCGAAGGTGAAGCCCTCGGGCGTGGCGTCGACCCAGCCCTGCGTCGTCTCCGGCACGGGGACCGCGTAGTAGGAGGTGTCCACCTCGACCATCGGGAAGTGCCCGGCGTAGAAGTCGAGCCGGCCGGCCGGGGTGTTCGCCGTGCGGGGATACCAGCCCGAGCGCAGCAGCATCCGGTCCGCCCAGGAGGACGTGCCCACCTTGATCACACCCATGTGGTCCAGTGCACCTCGGACCGGACGAAACGGCAACCGGTGGCGGAAACCCGGCGTCCTGGAAGCCGTTTCTGTCGGTGGGCGGTCCTAGGCTCAGCCGCGTTCCGAAGGAGCCCAGGAGGGAGCGTGGCGATGTCCACGACTGATCAGTTGACCGGCGAGCGGGCCGACCTGGTGGAGACGCTGCGTCTGCATCGCGGCTTCCTGCGGCAGACCGTCGAGGGTCTGACCGACGAGCAGGCCGCCACTCGCAGCACCGTCAGCGAGTTGTGTCCCGGCGGTCTGATCAAGCACGTGACGCAGGTCGAGCAGCGGTGGATGTGGTTCGCCGTCGGCGGTGCCGAGGCGATGAACAGCGAGCCGCTCGACTGGGCCGGCCAGTTCCGCATCCACGGGGGCGAGACGCTGGCGGGGCTGCTCGACGACTACGCCCGGGTGGCCGCCGAGACCGACGAACTGGTCGGCACCCTCGACCTCGACGCCACCCACCCGCTGCCGCAGGCCCCCTGGTTCCAGCCGGGCGCGAGCTGGTCCGTCCGCCGCGTCCTGCTGCACCTCGTCGCCGAGACGTCCCAGCACGCGGGGCACGCCGACATCCTGCGCGAGGCGATCGACGGCGCCAAGACGATGGGCTGAGCCAGGCCCCGGTCCCCCGATCCGGCCTTTGTCGGCCGTCACACCCCGACCCGTGTGACGGTCCGGCAGCCCGTGGCGCTGAGGGACACGAGATGAAAGCACACCGGATGGACCAGGAAACCGTCGAGCGGCTGCTCGGCGGTCCGGTCCTCGACCCGCAGGACGGCCCACGTCCCGTCGCCTCGCTGTTGACCGCGGTGCGCGCCGCGCCCCACCCCCGGGAGCTGGCCGGCGAGGAGGCCGCCGTCCGGGCCTACCGGCTGGTCCGGGCCGGGCACCCTCCCGAGCTGCCGCAGCGACGCCGCCCCGCCCTCGCGGGCTTCGGCGTGCGCGCCGCACTCGCCGGTGCGGCGCTCGCGCTCACGGGCGGGGTGGCCCTCGCCGCCACCGGGGGCACCCTGCCCCACCCGTTGCGGGCTCCGGCGCCCACCACCGCCGCTGTCCAGCCTGCCCCCGATCCGGACGCCTCCCGCACGGCGGTTCCCGACCCTTCGCGGGCGCCGACGGGCGGGGTGGACGGCCGGCCGGAACCCGACGCGGCCGTGCGGGAGTCCTGCCGGGCATACCGGACCGACGGCGACGACGGCCCGGGCGGTGCGCTCGACGACGACGCCTTCGCCAACCTGATCCGCGCCGCCGGTGGCCGCGAGAAGGTGGCCGGCTACTGCGAGCGGGTGCTGGCCGACGAGCCGCGCAGCCCCGACCCGGCCGGCAGCCCGTCCGGTCGGCCCGGCGCCGAGCCGACCGGCCCACCGGGAGCGGGACCGACCGGGCGTCCCGGAGCCGACCCGACGGCCCGCCCCGGAGCCGGACCGACCACCCGCCCGGGCACGGAGCCGACGAGCCGGCCGGGCACGGAGCCGACGAGCCGGCCGGGCACGGAGCCGACGAGCCGGCCGGGCACGGAGCCGACGAGCCGGCGCTCGGGGCCGTCCACGTTGTCGCCGTCGGAGGCGGCCGCCCGGACGACCCACCCACGGCCCGCCATGGGCCCCACCCTCGACGGGGTGGCCTCGCCGTGAGCCGCGTGCCATCGGCGGAATGACCGCCCCGTGGACCGCGCGTGCCCTTGGCGGAATGACCTGTCCTGTGGGCCGCCCTCGGCGACCCGGCGACCGGCCGCGTTCCCGGCTCACCCGGAAGGGGTGAGCCGACCCGCCGCGGGACCCGTTTGGCGGGTCGCTGAACGGGCAGCCGGCAGTCGGACCGGAAGCGGGAGAACAGGAGGCGTCTGATGCGCGCACTGCGGTTGCCGGGCTGGAAGTCCGAGCCCGAGTTGGTCGAGGTCGACGAGCCGACCCCCGGCCCGGGTCAGGTGGTGGTGAAGATCGGCGGTGCCGGGGCCTGCCACTCCGACCTGCACCTGATGCACGACTTCGAAGCCGGCGCGGTGCCCTGGAACCCGCCGTTCACCCTCGGCCACGAGAACGCCGGCTGGGTGCACGCGCTCGGGGACGGGGTCACCGGGCTGACGGTGGGCCAGCCGGTGGCCGTGTACGGACCGTGGGGCTGCGGCACCTGCGCCCGCTGCCGGGTGGGCGTCGACCCGTACTGCGAGAACGTCGCCGAGGCGCCGGTGCCCGGCGGGGGCGGCGGCCTCGGCCTCGACGGTGGCATGGCCGAGTACATGCTGGTGCCGCAGGCCCGGCAGGTGGTGCCGCTGCCCGACGGGCTCGACCCCGTGCTGGCGGCGCCGCTGACCGACGCGGGGCTCACCCCGTACCACGCGATCCGCCGTTCCTGGGCGAAGCTCGGCCCGACCAGCACCGCCGTGGTGATCGGCGTGGGTGGGCTCGGGCACGTCGGCGTGCAGATCCTCAAGGCCACCACCGCGGCGCGGGTGATCGCGGTGGACACCCGCGAGGAGGCGCTGCGGCTCGGCGAGGAGTGCGGCGCCGATCTGACCATGCTCTCCGGCGCGGACACCGCCCAGGAGATCCGCCAGGCCACCGGCGGCCGGGGCGCGGACGTGATCCTGGACTTCGTCGGCGCCGACCCCACCCTCGCGCTCGGCGCCGCCGCCGCCCGCACCGTCGGCGACCTCACCATCGTCGGCATCGGCGGCGGCACCCTGCCGGTGGGCTTCTTCTCGGTGCCGTACGAGGTGAGCATCCAGACCACGTACTGGGGCAGCCGGCCGGAACTCATCGAGGTGCTCGAACTGGGTGCCCGGGGGCTGGTGAAGCCGAAGGCCACCACCTTCTCGCTGGACGAGGCGGTCGACGCGTACCGGAAGATGGCCGACGGCACGCTGGAGGGCCGGGCCGTCGTCGTGCCGTGACCACCGCGACCCTAGAGTGATCATGTGGTCGCGGCGCTGGAGCTCTACCTGGACACCGACGCCACCCGACGGATCCGGGTGCTCTGGGAGGCGCTGGAGTCCGAGGGCGTGCAGAGCATGCGGTCGCTGCTGGAGCAGCGTCACCGGCCGCACGTCTCGCTCGCCGTCGCGCCCCGCTTCGATCCGGAGCGGGTCGCGGCGGCGCTGCGCGGGACGGTGGTGGCCGCGCCGCTGCGGCTGAGCTTCGAACACGCCGGGCAGTTCGTCGGCCGGGTCCTGTGGCTGGGCCCGACCCCCACCGTCGAGCTGCTCGCGCACCACGCGCGGGTGCACGGCCGGCTGGCCGGGGCCGGCATCGGGCTGGTCGAGCACTACCAGCCGGGGCGGTGGGTGCCGCACTGCACGCTGTCGATGCGGGTGCCGAACGTCCTGATGGCCGCCGCCGTACGCCGCTGCCTGGAGGTGCTGCCGCTGGAGGCGACCGTGGTCGGCGCCGCCCTCACCGACCATGCCCGGGGCATCTCCCACCCGCTGCCGTAGCCGGGCCGCCCCGATGCCACCGACACCGTCGGTGGCATCCCCACGAGCCGGACCGACCGGCCGCTTGTCCGCGTCACGCCCGGGGTGGATCCTTTAGGGAATCGACAGAAACGAATCTTTGGAGGTTCGATGCGTCGTTTCCCGCTCGCCCTGCTCCTGCTCGCCGCGCTGCTGCTCGGCCTGTCGGCGCCCGCCCACGCCGCCCCCATCCCCACCCCCGCCGAACGCGCCGCGACCGCGCTCGCGCAGATCCGCACCACCGGCACCGCCTGGGGCCTCGACCCCGCGACCGGCCGGATGACCCTGACCGTCGACGACACCGTCTCCGCCCGGGACGTTGCCGCGCTGCGGGCGACCGCCACCCGGGCCGGTGCGGTGCTCCGGCACGAGCCGGGTGAGCTGCGGCTGCTCATCGCCGGCGGTCAGGCGATCTACGGCGGCGGCGGGCGGTGCTCCCTCGGCGCCAACGTCCGCAGCGGCAGCACCTACTACTTCGTGACCGCCGGGCACTGCACCGCCGCCGGCGCGACCTGGTACGCCAACAGCGCGCAGACCACCGTGCTCGGCAGCCGGGTGGGCAGCAGCTTCCCCGGCAACGACTACGGGCTGGTCCGCTACACGAGCCTGGTCGCCCACCCCAGCGCCGTCTACACGTACCCCGGCCTGGTCACGATCAACGGTGCCGGCAACGCCTACGTCGGCCAGATGGTCTGCCGCAGCGGCTCCACGACCGGCGTCCGCTGCGGTACGGTCACCGGCCTCAACGCGACCGTGAACTTCGCCGGTGGCGCCGTCACCGGGCTGATCCGGACCAACATCTGCGCCGAGCCTGGCGACAGCGGCGGACCGCTCTACGTCCCCGGCACCGGCGTCGTCCTCGGCATCCTCTCCGGTGGCAGCGGCAACTGCACGACCGGCGGCACCACGTACTACCAGCCGATCGTCGAGATCCTGGCCGCGTACGGCGTGACGATTCCCTGAGCCCGCACGTGCCCGGCCCGGCCCGGAACGACGGGCCGGGCCGGGCACGGCGGGGTCAGCCCTTGCGTCCGGTGGTGGCGATGCCCTCGACGAAGTGCCGCTGGGCGAGGAAGAACAGCACCAGCATCGGCACGGTCGCGATGATGCTGCCCGCGAGCACGATCTCCCCCTGCTGCTCGCCGCCGTAGCCGAAGCGGGGCTGTTGAACGATCCCTGCGTCTGCCGGTTGCCGAAGTACATGGTGTAGACCTCGGTGAACATCTGCAGCGACGAGATGGTGTTGACGATCAGCGTGAAGAACAGCGCCCCGAGATCATCGGCAGTGTCACGTGCCGGAACCGGGCCCAGCCGCCGGCGCCGTCGATGCTCGCCGCCTCGTACAGGTCGCGCGGCACGTTCTGCAGGGCGGCCAGATAGATGATCACGGTGGAGCCGAGGCTCCACAGGCCCATCAGGACGATGCCGGGCATCACCCAGTCCGGGTCGGTGGTCCAGCTCGGGCCGTCGATCCCGACCAGGGCGAGGCCGCGGTTGATCAGGCCGTCCTGGGTGTTGAGCAGGAACAGGATGCCCACGGCCATCGTCGGGGTCATCACCGGCAGGTAGAAGACGGTACGGAAGAAGCCCTACAACCGCCCCACCCGCTTGAGCAGCAGCGCCAGCCCCAGCGAGATCGCCATCACCAGCGGCACGTGCAGGAGCGTGTAGTACACGGTGTTGCCCAGGCTGCGCTCCACCATCGGGTCGGCCATCAGCTCCCGGTAGTTGTCCAGGCCCGTGTACCGGGGAGCGTTGATGGCGTCGTACTCGGTGAGGCTGAGCCAGGCGCTGGCGATCATCGGGCCGGCGTTGAAGACCAGGAACCCGACGATCCACGGCGCCAGAAAGAGGTACGCCCAGCGCGCCTCCCGCCGGGCCAGCGCCTCCGCCGGCTGCGCCTGACCCGAGAGGACCCGGTTGACCGCGTCCGTCCAGGCCTTGTCGAACTCGGCGCCGGCGGGCGAGGCCGGCATCGCGAACGCGGCGTCCTGCACGGAGCGGAGGTGGCCACCGCGTCGTCGAAGCGCTTGTTGCCGGTGGGCTGGTACAGCTCGTCGAAGATCCGCTTGTCGGCGGCGACGTTGCCCGTGTAGACGCCGGTGAACGGCTGGCCGGCGGCCTTGCGCGCGTCGGCGCGGGCCTTGGCGGCGGCGACCCAGGTGTCGGTGGCGGTGACCTTCTTCATGAACGCGCACGCGGCGTCCGGAAACGGGGCGCGTCCGCAACGACGCCGCCGGCGGCAGCTGCTCAGGCGGCCCGGGGGGTGAGGAGGTAGTCGTCGGCCTCGGGGCTCCACCGCAGGTCGACGACGCCGCTGGTGGCGGCCGCCTTGCAGAACTGGAGGAAGCTGCGGTAGCCCAGCTTCTTCTCGCTGAAGTCCGGCCGCGCCCGGCGCAGCTGGTTCTTCAGGCCGGAGAGGGCCACCGCGCCCTCGTCGCCGGCGAGGTCCGCCACCACCGAGCCGAGCAGCCCGAACGCCACCTCGCGGTCGCCGTGCTCGGGCAGGGAGACCTCGGGGTCGCCCTTGGCGGGCCCCTCCGCCAGCTCGACCACGTTGTGCCCGGCGAGGTGCCGCAGCAGCTCCCCGAAGGTGCGGAACCCGTAGTCGGACTCGCTGAACGTCGGGTCCTTGCGCAGCAGGGTGCGCTTCAACGTCGAGGCGGTCACCTCGCCGCTCGAACTGCCCTGGAGGCCGGCGACGGTCTGGGCCACGAGCACGGCGAGCGTGTCGACGTCCCGGGCGGCCTCCTCGGCCGCCGGCTGCGCCTCGGGCTCGGGCTCCTGCTCCACCCGCGGCACGTCGGGGCTGGGCAGGCGGGCCGGGCGGCCGCGCCGGACCCGGGCGGGAGGGCTGTCGACGCCCTCCAGCCGGTCGTAGTAGAGGAACTCGTCGCACGCGGGCGGCAGCAGCGCCGAGGTCGAGTTCTCCACTCCGACGCCGATCACGCGCTTGTTCAGCTCACGCAGCTTGTGGACCAGTGGGGTGAAGTCGCTGTCGCCGGTGCAGATGACGAAGGTCGAGATGTACCCGCGCTCGAAGGCCAACTCCACGGCGTCCACGGCCATCTTGATGTCGGCGGCGTTCTTGCGCGACGCCCCCATCCGCTGGGGAATCTCGATGAGCTCGACGTGCGAGCGGGTGAGCATTCGCCGGTCCTCGTCGAAGTAGGACCAGTCCGCGTACGCCCGGCGCACCACCACCCGGCCGCGCTCGGCGAGGGCGTCGGCGATGGGGCGGAAGTCGAAGGCCACCCCGCCGAGGTGGTCGCGGGCCCCCAGCGCGAGGTTCTCGTAGTCGAGGAAGAGTGCGATGCGGTCTTCGTGATCCACGCAGGTCAGCCTACCCCCGGCGAGCGCCGGGCCGCCCCGTCCGTCGCCGCCCGGCGCGGTGACCGCCGGGTGCCGGCGTGGCGACACCTGACCTACCTGCGCGCCGGTCCGACGCCCGGGTAGCATGCTCCGGCCGGTGCTCCGCCCGGTGGTCAGGTACGCGCCGACGAGGCGCTGGCCGAAAGTTGCGCTCCCGCTCTCCCGGCGTTCACGCCCGCACCGCTAGCATCGCTGCTCATGAATATGAGGAGCAGTGCCCGCTCGGGGCCCAGAAGGCTGGCGATGGCGTTCGCGCTGGCCGTCGTGCTGGTGGCGCCCGTGGCGGTGACGGCGGCGGCGTCGGCCGCCACCACCCTGACCGTGGCCCAGGCGCTCGCCGCGCAGGACGGCCGGACGGCCACCGTGACCGGCTACGTCATCGGCCAGCCGACCAGCAACACGACGGTGCTCAGGTCCGGTTTCACCTCGGACACCGCGATCGCGATCGCCGACACGGCGGCCGAGACCGGGCCCAGCCGGATGCTCTACGTCCAGGTCACCACCGCCTACCGCAGCACGTTCGGGCTGCTCACCAACCCGGGGCTGCGGGGCCAGCGGGTCACCGCCACCGGCACCCTCACCGCGTACTTCAGCCACGGCGGCCTGAAGAACCCGACGGCGATGACCCTCGGCGGCACCGCTCCCTCGCCGAGCCAGTCGCCGACCCCGGTTCCGACCACCACCCCGGTACCCGGTGGCGACTACGACTCCACCTACTACGCCAACGCGATCGGCAAGTCCGGCCCGGCGCTGCGCAGCTCGTTGCATTCGATCATCAAGGTGCAGACGAAGCTCTCCTACGACCAGGTGTGGGAGGCGCTGCGCGACACCGACCAGGACCCGGCGAACAGCAGCAACGTCATCCTGCTCTACACCGGTCGCTCCCAGAGCAAGACCAGCAACGGCGGCGGCGTCAACGACTGGAACCGTGAGCACGTCTGGGCCAAGTCGCACGGCGACTTCGGCACCGCGACCGGGCCGGGAACCGACGTGCACCACCTGCGGCCGACCGACGTCTCGGTCAACTCGACGCGCGGCAACAAGGACTTCGACAACGGCGGTAGTCCGGTCACCGAGGCGCCGGGCTGCTACACCGACGCCGACTCGTGGGAGCCGCGCAACGCCGTCAAGGGCGACGTGGCACGCATGATCATGTATATGGCGATCCGGTACGAGGGCACCGACGGCTGGCCGAACCTGGAACTGAACCAGTCGGTCAACAACGGCACCGCGCCGTACCACGGCAAGATGTCGGTGCTGCTCCAGTGGAACCAGGCCGACCCGCCGGACGCGTTCGAGAAGCGCCGCAACCAGCGGATCTACGAGCGCTGGCAGGGCAACCGGAACCCGTTCGTCGACCATCCGGAGTGGGCGGGCGCCATCTGGGGCTGAGTCGTCCCGCCCGACGTCGCGGCCGGTCACCGATCCCGGGACCGGCCGCGCGTCGTGACGGGACGGGACGCACCGGTCAGCCGGTCGCCCTGGCGAACGCCGGCCACCCGCCGGCGGCTCCGGGACGGACGACAGGCTCCTCGTCCCGCCGGCCGATTGACCGTTCGGGCCGGTCGGGGCGCCGAGCAGCCCCGAGCCCGTGCCACCCCTCGTTGGCGAGGCTGCGCTCAGCGCAGGCGGGCGTACGCCAGGGGCAGCGGGGTGGGCTGGTCGCTCCACGTGCCGGTCAGCACGGCGCCGTCGGACGCGGTGTCGCCGTCGGGACGGCGCACGACGGCCAACTCCACGGAGTCGGTGACGATGAGGGTGAGGTCGTCCTCCACCACGCGGCGTACGGCGCCGACGGGCGGGACCTCGACGCCCCGGGTGCCGCTGCCGGCGATGTCCATCGTGGGCTCACGGTGCTCGCGCCGGCCGTCGACCTCGAAGAACTCCTCCGCCTGCCCGGCGTCGGCGAGGACGGCCGCCGCCAGCGTGGCGGCGTAGACGGGGTCGGCACAGCCGTCGTAGACCCAGCGGCGGCCGAGCACGGAGTGCTCGGTGGTGCCGACGAGCCAGTCGTCGCCGCCGTCGAGGGGCGCGCCGCGGTAGGTCAGCGGCACCTGGTGGACCGGCCCGTCGCCGGCCCTGACGAGCAGCGTCTCGACGCCGACTGCGCCGGCCGGATCGTCGAACCGGTAGGACGCCACGCGCTCGACGTCGGCGCCGGCCGGCCCCTGGTACCACGGTCGGCCGGGCAGCCACGCCGCCAGCAGTGCGAACTTGGTGGGGTGCATCTCCGCCCGGTGCAGCAGCGCCATAGGTCGCATCGTAGGGGCACGGCCGCCCTCCCCGCTGACCCGCCCGTGCCCGAGTGCCGGGGTCCCGCACCCGCGGCGCGGTCAGGCGGTGGCGTAGCGACGCACTCCCCCGGCGTCGGAGCGGGTCGACCGGCCCTGGGCGACCAGGAGGTCCAGGTGCGCCGCCGTCTCGGTGACCGCGAGCATCGCGTTGAACACGTCGAGGTCGCCCAGCCGGCGCTCGCGCCGGGTCCAGCGCAGCTGGGCGGCCACCTCGTACGCCGAACCCGCCCCACGGGCGACGGCGGCCTCCGTCTCGTCGAGCCGCGCGCCGTGGTGCGCCACGAGTTCGTCGACCCGCGCGTGCACGCTGGGCGTCACCGGCCCGTGCGCCGGGAGCAGCCGCGCGTCCGGTCGTCGCCGGACCAGCGCGAGCGAGCCGAGGAACTGGCCGAGCGGGTTCGCGGAGAGGGCGGCCTCGAACCCGATCGACGGCGTGATGGTGGGCAGCACGTGGTCACCGGCGAACAGCAGGGCCGAGCCGGTGTCGTGGAAGACGACGTGGCCACGGGTGTGGCCCGGCGTCTCGACGACGTGCAGGGTGCGCTCGCCGTGGGTGATCCGCTGACCGTCGTGGAACCAGTCGTCCGGCAGTTCCCAGTCCTCGGTGCTCAGCCGCACCCCGGTCAGCTCCGCCAGGGTGTCGGCCAGCTCACCGGCGCCCAGCAGGCGCAGGTGGTCGAGCTGCTCGGCGAGCGGGTTGCGGTGCGGGGTCATGGACACCGTCAGGCTCGCGCGCTCGCCGGCGCCGAGGCTCACCCGCGTGCCGTACTCGCGACGCAGGTGCACGGCCTGCGTGTAGTGGTCGCGGTGGACGTGCGTCACGAGGAACCGGCGTACGTCCGCCAGCGAGCAGTCCAGCTCCTTGAGTGCCGCCTCGAGCGCGGACCTCGCCTCGGCGACCGCCCAGCCGGAGTCGACGAGGACGAGTCCGTCGTCGTCGCGCAGGGCGTACACGTTCACCGCGCGCAGGCCGTCGTTGGGCAGCGGCAGCGGTACGCGGTGGACGCCGGGGGCGACCTCGTACGTCCCGGGCCTGGTCCAGTCGTCGCGGTTGCCGGTGTCCGGGGTCATGACGCCGACCATAGCCCCGGCGCGGCGTCCCCCGGGCGGCCGGCCGCCGCGCACCCCGCCTTGCCGGGCCGGCCGGGCGTGTGGTTGGTTTCGGGGACAGGCCAGATCAGCGGCACACCGAGGAGACGCGCGTGGACGACCCTGTTCTCGTCGAGCGGGACGGGCACATGGAGACGTGGACGATCAACCTGCCGGAGGCCCGCAACCCCATCTCCGGCGACGACGTGATCGACGCGCTGGTCGCCCGGGTCGACGCGGTCAACGCCGACCGGACGGTCCGGGCGGTCATCCTGACCGGCGCCGGCAGCGCCTTCTCCGCCGGCGGCAACGTCAAGGACATGGCGGAGCGGGTCGGCCTCTTCGGCGGCGCCCCGCACGAGTTGCGCGACGGCTACCGCCGCGGCATCCAGCGGATCCCCCGGGCGATGTACGCGTGCGACGTGCCGCTGATCGCGGCGGTGAACGGGGCGGCGGTCGGCGCCGGTTGCGACCTGGCGCTCATGTGCGACCTGCGGATCGCCTCGGAGCGGGCGTTCTTCGCGGAGAGCTTCGTCAAGCTCGGCATCATCCCCGGCGACGGCGGCGCCTGGCTGCTGCCCCGGGCCGTCGGGGCCGCGCGGGCCGCCGAGATGGCGCTGACCGGGGACCGGGTCGACGCCGCCACCGCCCTGGAGTGGGGGCTGGTCTCCCGGGTCGTGCCGCACGAGGAACTGCTCACCGAGGCGCGCCGGCTGGCCGACCGGGTGGCCGCGAACCCTCCGCACGCCGTACGGATGGCCAAGAAGCTGCTGCGCGAGGCCCAGCACCAGAGCCTCGACAGCATCCTGGAGCTCTCCGCCGCGATGCAGGCGCTGGCGCACCAGACCCGCGACCACGACGAGGCGGTCCGGGCCTTCCTCGACCGGCGCGACCCGCACTTCACCGGGGAGTGAGCGGGCCGGCCGGCCGGTGAGCCCGCCGCACCACTCGACGACCTCGGCCGTGCGCTCGATGCTGGCCCGCGCGGCCGACGACCCCGCCGCCGGTCAGCGCTGCACCCGCGCGCCGGCGCCCCGCACGAGCGCCTCGACCTCCCGGAGGCTCGCCATCGAGGTGTCGCCGGGCGTGGTCATCGCCAGCGCGCCGTGCGCCGCGCCGTACTCGACGGCCGTGGCGAGGTCGCCCTTCTCCAGCAGCCCGTAGATCAGGCCGGAGGCGAAGCTGTCGCCCCCGCCGACCCGGTCCATGATCTCCAGGCCGGGCCGGTGGGTCGCCTCGACGAACCGCCCGTCGCCCCAGGCGATCGCGCCCCAGTCGTTGACGGTGGCGGTGCGCACGGTGCGCAGGGTGGTGGCGACGACCTTGAAGTTGTCGTACGCCTCGGTGGCCGCCTCGATCATCCGCTGGAAGTTGGCCACCTTCAGCTGCGACAGGGAGGCGTCGGTGTCGGGCACCTCGAAGCCCAGCGAGGCGGTGAAGTCCTCCTCGTTGCCGATCATCACGTCGACGTAGCGGGCGAGCCGGCGGTTGACCTCCCGCGCGCGGTCCTGCCCGCCGACCGCCTTCCAGAGGCTGGGCCGGTAGTTGAGGTCGTACGAGACGACGGTGCCGTGCCGGGCGGCGGCGGCCATCGCGGCCTCCATCGTCTCCGGGGTGGTCTCGGACAGGGCCGCGTAGATGCCGCCGGTGTGCAGCCACCGCACCCCCAGCGTGCCGAACAGGTGGTCCCAGTCCACCTGGTCGGCCCGCAGTTGGCTGGCGGCGCTGTGGCCGCGGTCGGAGGTGCCGACGGCGCCCCGGACGCCGAAGCCGCGCTCGGTGAAGTTGAGCCCGTTGCGCACGGCGCGGCCGACGCCGTCGTAGGGCAGCCAGGTCACCAGTGACGTGTCCACCCCGCCCTGGAGTACGAGGTCCTCCAGCAGCCGGCCCACCTCGTTGTCGGCGAACGCGGTGACCACGGCGGTCCGCAGCCCGAAGCAGCGGCGCAGCCCGCGGGCCACGTTGTACTCGCCGCCGCCCTCCCAGGCCCGGAAGGTGCGCGCCGTGCGCACCCGCCCCTCGCCCGGGTCGAGCCGCAGCATGATCTCGCCCAGGGAGACCAGGTCGTACCGGCACTCGCCGGCCGGACGGATCGACAGCACGGCTCAAACCTCCACGGTGGGTCGGGCGGCTTCGACGGCCGCGGCGGTGCGGGCGGCGACCTCGTCCCAGCGCCCGGCGGCGATCAGGTCGGGGGCGACCATCCAGGTGCCGCCGACCGCCAGCACGGCGGGCAGGGCGAGGTAGTCCGCGAGGTTGGCGGTGTTGACCCCGCCGGTCGGGATGAACCGCACCGAGCGGAACGGCGCGGCGAGCGCCTTGATCATCCCGACGCCGCCGAGCTGCTCAGCGGGGAAGAACTTGACCGTGTCGAGCCCGGCGTCGAGGGCCATCTGGATCTCGGTGCCGGTGGCGACGCCGGGGAAGACGGGCACGCCCAGCTCCTGGCAGCGCCGGACGACCGCCGGGGAGAAACCGGGGGTGACGACGAACCGGGCGCCCGCCTCGACGGCCCGGTCGACCTGGTCGGGGGTCAGCACGGTGCCGGCGCCGACGAGCAGGTCGGGTCGCTCGGACATGACGCGGATCGCCTCGGCCGCGGCGTCGGTGCGGAAGGTCACCTCGGCCGAACGCAGCCCGCCACGGAGGAGGGCGTCGGCCAGCGGGGCGGCGTCGCGGGCGGCGTCCAGCACGACGACCGGCAGGATCCGGGCCGCACCGACGGCCGCGACGACCACATGTCTCTGTTCATCATTCTGTACGCCAGTCACATATGTGACCCTAGCCGTGCCGCCCGACCTGTCAACCCCGCTAGAGTGGCGCCCATGACGCTGCCCGGCGGGTTCCAACCGGTGAAGTCCTCCACCCGGACGCTGGAGGTGCTCGAGGCGCTCGCCGCCTCGCCGCAGCGGCGCTCGCTGGTCGACCTGGCCCGCGCGCTGGACATCCCGAAGAGCAGCCTGCACGGCATCCTGCGCACCATGGCCCAGCGCGGCTGGGTGGAGAGCGACCCGACCGGCACCCGGTTCGGGCTGGGGGTGCGCGCGCTCCAGGTGGGCGCCGCGTACCTCACCAGCGACGACACCGTGGGCCTGCTCGGCGGGGTGCTCGACGACCTGTCGCGGCAGTTCGGCGAGACCGTCCACCTTGGACGCCTGGACGGCGCGCACATCGTCTACCTCGCCAAGCGCGAGTCGGTGCACCCGCTGCGGCTCTACAGCGCGATCGGCCGGCAACTGCCGGCCCACGCCACCGCCCTGGGCAAGGCGCTGCTCGCCGAGCGCCCGGAAGACGTGCTCGACGGGCTGCTGAGCTGGCCGCTGCCCGCACTCACCCCGCACACCGTCACCGACCGCCAGGCACTGCGTGCCGAGCTCGCCGCCGTCCGCGAGCGCGGCTACGCGGTCGACCGCGAGGAGAACACCGAGGGCATCGTCTGCTTCGCGACGGCCGTACCCCTGGCGGCACCGGCCACCGACGCGATCAGCCTGTCGGTTCCGGTGGCCCGGCTCGACGCCGCCGGCGAGGACCGCATTGTCGCCGCCCTCCGGCGGGCCGTCGACCAGGTCCAGGCGGCGCGCGGCCTGCTCTCCACCGCCTGATCCGACGCCGCTCCGGCGCTCCCGCCGCCCGCCGAGCACCGGCAGGCCCGGCTTGTACCGCGTCGAGGTGGCCGAGCACGGCGGCGAGGTCGCTCGACGCGGCCCGGGTGCGCACGGCAGGCGGGCGCGGCCCGGATGCGGGGGCGCACCGGCGACGCCTCACCCCGGCGCGCCGGTCGTCGCCGAGGGCGACGTGCGGGCCATAACTGGCAACCTTCTTGACAGATGCGACAGGGCATCGACAGACTTCTTTCAGAGAGCGCTCTCCGCACCCGTCCGCCACCCCTCGCCGCATCCCCGGGAGGATCTCCTTGTCTCGAAGACTGCGCATGCTCGTCCCCGCCGCCGCCGGCCTCCTGCTCCTCGGCCTGACCCCGGCGGCCGGCCACGCGAGCGACACCACCGCCCCCGCCGCCCCGGCCCCCGCCACGGCGGCCACGGCCGACCTCAGCCCCGCCCTGGTCGAGGCGATGCGCCGCGACCTCGGCCTCACCCCCGCCCAGGTCGACGAACGCCTGCGCACCGAGGCGGCGGCGCCGGTGGTCGAGCGACGCCTGCGCGCGAAGCTCGGCGCCGCCTTCGCCGGCGCCTGGATCCCGTCCGGCGGGCAGCGCCTCACCGTCGCCGTCACCGACGCGGCGCTCGCCCCGGCCGTCCGCGCCGAGGGCGCCGACGTCACGGTCGTCGCCCGCAGCGAGCGCACCCTCGACACGGTCAAGCGCGCCCTCGACCGGCGCTCCGCCGCCGCGGACCCCCGCGACGTGCACGGCTGGCACGTCGACGTCGCCGGCAACAGCGTCGTCGTGTCGGCCCGGCCCGGCGCCGCCGACGAGGCGATCGCGTACGCGAAGGCCAGCGGCGTCCCCACGGACGCCATCCGGGTGGTCACCTCCCGCGACGCGCCGCGCCCGCTCTACGACATCCGGGGCGGCGACCAGTACGTGATCAACGGCAACACCCTCTGCTCGGTCGGCTTCGCGGTCGTCGGCGGCTTCGTCACCGCCGGCCACTGCGGCGGCGTGGGCAGCCCCACCCTCGGCTACAACAACGTCTCCCAGGGCACGTTCGCGGGATCGTCGTTCCCCGGCAACGACTACGGGTGGGTACGCACCAACGGTTCCTGGACGCCCCAGCCCTGGGTGAACAACTACGCCGGCGGCAACGTGACGGTGGCCGGCTCGCAGGACGCGGCGATCGGCAGCTCGGTCTGCCGCTCCGGGCGTACGACCGGCTGGCGCTGCGGCACCATCCTCGGCCGCAACGAGACCGTCAACTACCCGCAGGGCGCGGTGTCGGGCCTGACCCGCAGCAACGCCTGCGCCGAGGGCGGCGACTCCGGCGGCGCCTGGGTCTCCGGCAACCAGGCCCAGGGCGTCACGTCCGGCGGTTCCGGCAACTGCTCCACGGGCGGCACGACCTGGTTCCAGCCGGTCAACGAGATCCTGGGCGTCTACGGGCTGTCCCTGGTGACCACCGGTGGCGGCGGCGGAAGCCGGCTGATCAGCAACTGGAACAACCGCTGCATCGACGTGCCGAACTCCAACTTCTCCGACGGGGTGCCCCTGCAGACCTGGACCTGCAACGGCACCGCCGCGCAGTCCTGGACCTTCACCGGCGGCACGCTGCGTACGCAGAACAACAAGTGCATGGACGTGGCCTGGGGCTCCACCGCCAACGGCGCGACGATCCAGATCGCCAACTGCAGCGGCAACCCGGCCCAGCAGTTCGTCCTCTCGGCAGCCGGCGACCTGGTCAACCCGCAGGCCAACAAGTGCGTCGACATCAAGGAGTGGAACAACTCCGACGGCGCCCGCCTGCACCTGTGGGACTGCGTCGGCGGCGCCAACCAGAAGTGGCGGCGCGGCTGACCCGGTCCCGCCGCCGGGTCACCGCCGCTCGTCCCGCCGTCGCCGCGAGAGACGTCGCGCCGGCGCAGTTGCCAAGGAGGTCTACATGTTCAGAATCCGTACCCGCCGCCGGCCGTGGGCGCTCGCCCTCGCCGCGACCGCGATCATCGCCGCCACGACGGCCCTCGCCGTGCCGGTCCATCCCGAACCGGCGCAGGCCGCCATCGGGGGAATCACCTGGCAGGACGAGTTCAACGCCGCCGCCGGCACGCCCGTCGACCAGAGCAAGTGGCGCTTCGACATCGGCGGCGGCGGCTGGGGCAACAACGAGCGGCAGTACTACACCAACAGCACGAGCAACGCCGTGCACGACGGCCAGGGCAACCTGGTGATCACCGCCCGCCGGGAGAACCCGGCCAACTACCAGTGCCACTACGGCCGGTGCGAGTACACCTCGGCCCGGCTGCTCACGGCGGCCACGTTCACCCAGGCGTACGGCCGCTTCGAGGCCCGCATCAAGATCCCCCGGGGTCAGGGCATCTGGCCGGCGTTCTGGATGCTCGGCAACGACATGGGCAGCGTGGGCTGGCCGAACGCGGGCGAGATCGACATCATGGAGAACATCGGCCGGGAGCCCAACACCGTCTACGGCACCATCCACGGCCCGGGCTACTCGGGCGGCGGCGGCATCACCGGCAGCCGCACCATCGGCCAACCGCTCGCCGACGCCTTCCACACCTACCGGGTGGACTGGGAACCGAACTCGATCGTCTGGTACCTGGACGGCGTCGAGTACCACCGGGTGGACCCGGGTCGACTCGGCGGCAACCGGTGGGTTTTCGACCACCCGTTCTTCATGCTCCTCAACGTGGCGGTGGGCGGGAACTGGCCCGGCTACCCCGACGCCTCCACGCAGTTCCCGCAGCAGATGCTCGTCGACTACGTACGCGTCTCGGGCTACACCTCGGGGGGCAACCCGCCGGGCACCACCGCGATCAGGGGCGCGCTCAGCGGTCGCTGCATCGACATCCCGAGCGCCAACCCGGTCGACGGGGCCAAGCTGCAGATCTGGGACTGCAACGGCACCGTCGCGCAGGCCTGGACGTTCGCCTCCGACGGCACGATCCGGGCGATGGGCAAGTGCATGGATCCGGCCTGGGCCGGCACGGCGAACGGCACCGAGGTCAACCTCGTCACCTGCAACGGCAACCCGGCACAACGCTTCACGCTCAACGCCGCCGGTGACCTGGTCAACCTCAGCGCGAACCGCTGCGTCGACGTGCGGAACCGCAACACCGGCAACGGGGGCAAGCTGCAACTGTGGGACTGCACCGGTGACGCCAACCAGAAGTGGTCGCGCGTCTGACGGAACCCACGCGGGTCACGCACCCCGTCGGCGACCCGCCCAGCGGCGGGGTCGGCCGAGGCACCCGGCCTCGACCGGCCCCGCCGCCTGCTGTTCGCTCTCGCACCGGGCGGGTAGGGCGACACGGGGAGCTGCTGTGGACGCTGCCGCACCGATGGCCGCCGGGCCCGTCCGGTTGCGCACGTGAGGAGGTGTCGGAAGCGCCATCGAGATGTGAGGATCCGGTGGACCTTGGCGTACGCGATCAGGAGGCCGCCGTGAGTACCGGTTTGTCGCTCGTGCTCTTCCCTGTCGCGTTGGGCATCGTGATGCTCGGCCTCGGCCTCACCCTCACCGTGGCCGACTTCCGCCGCGTCGTCGCCTATCCCCGGGCGGTGGTCATCTCCCTGGTCTGCCAGATGCTGGTCCTGCCGGCCATCTGCCTCGGCCTGGTGCTCGCCGCCGACCTGCGCCCGGAACTGGCCGTCGGGATGATGCTGCTGGCCGCCTCCCCGGGCGGCAGCACGGCCAGTCTCTACAGCCACCTGTTCAAGGGCAACGTCGCGCTCAACGTCACCCTGACCGCCATCAACTCGGTGCTCGCCCTGTTCACGCTGCCCCTGGTCGTCAACCTCTCCGTCGCCGCGTTCATGGGTTCGGACAGCTCGCTCGGCCTCCAGTTCGACAAGGTGATCCAGGTCTTCGCCCTGGTGCTCATCCCGATCGTGATCGGCATGGCCGTCCGTCGCCGTCGCCCCGAGTTCGCCGCGCGCATGCAGCGACCCGTGAAGATCCTCTCCGTCGTGGTCCTCGCCGTCGTGATCACCGGCGCGGTGCTCGGCGTCAAGGACGAGTTCGCCGCCACCATCGGCGCCGTCGGCCTGGTCGCCCTGCTGTTCAACCTGCTCAGCCTGGGCATCGGGTACGCGGCGCCGCGGCTGCTGCGCGTCGGGCACCGGGACTCCGTCGCCTCGTCGTTCGAGATCGGCGTCCACAACGCCACCCTGGCCATCACGATCGCGCTCAGCCCCGCCCTGCTCGACAACACCGACATCGCCATGCCGGCCGCGATCTACGGCATCCTGATGTTCTTCACCGCCGCCGCCTTCGGCTTCGTGGCCGCGCGTCGGGGCAGCGCCGCGGCCGAGCCCACCCGGCCGTCGGCCACGACGGTGTGACCGGCGGGCTGCGGGCCCGCGTACGGGAAGCGAGGGCTCGGCGCGGGTAAGCCGGGACCCACCGGAGTTCGCAGCGTCCCTCCCGCTCCGGGGACGGAGCGGCGCGTCGCTCGACGGTGCCCACCGGTGGCTGTTCGACCCGGCGGGCCGGAGCCGTCGGGATCCGCCCGTTGCAGCCCAGCGCCGCGTGTGCAATCGATCACCCTCTGCGGTCGGCGTCTCCCTACGCTCCTGGCACGGTCGTCCCGACAGGAGAGGAACCGCCATGAAGCGTTGGTTAGCGGGGACGTTGAGCGTCCTGACGCCCACGGCCAGCCGTACCTGACGGCGCGGAGCCGGCGAGCGTCGCCCGTCCGGGTGTCCCGCCGGCTCCCTCGTCGCTCGTAGACTCGAACCAGGCCGGGCAGGGCCACGGAGGCGATGGGCATTCAGATGTCGCTGACAGCTCGACGTACGGACCGCGTCTTCTTCGACGAGCGCGTGGCGTGGATGCTGCGGGTCAACCGCACCCTCGGCGCCGACGACCGGTGGGTCAGGGCCAAGCGCTTCGCGGCGGCCTTCCACGGTGGTTCGTGGGAGAGGCTGGTCAGCGAGAGCAGCGTGTCGCGGTGGGAGACCGGCGGCAGCCGCCCGAGCCGGGCAGCCATCAGCCGGTACGAGGAGATCCTCGAACTCGATCCGGGCGAGATCACCGCGACGGTCGACACGATCCGGCGCTACGTCGACATCCCCGGATCCCCGGGCGCGGTGCCCACCGGCGCCGCGGACGGCGCCGCCACGGCCGAACTCGACGCTCTGCTCGACCGCGCCCTGTCCCGGGAGATCATGACCGGCGCCGGGTGGGACCGGCTCTCCGCGCTGGTGACGGCCGCCCCACACCTCGTCATCGCCCCGAGGTCCGCCCGGGAGAGCATCACGCAGCGCCTCGTCAGCGAGATGATCATCGCGCACGGTCGGCCGTGGCGGCAGCGCTTCGAAGCCCTCAACCGGCTGTTCGGCCACGAGACGCTGGGACGGGAGGCGGTCGCCGCCTGCGCGGCGCTGGGCGCCGACCGGGAGAACCAGATCTTCATCGAGACCGTCGGTGCCCTCGACGGCAGCCGGCACCCCGACGCCAGCGTCCACGTGGTCGCGCAACTGCACGACCCGACGAACGACCGGGCGCTGCGGGGCGCGCTCCTCGCCTGCCTCCGCAAGGTGCGGTTCGGGCACTTCACGCCCGGGCAGCGCCGGGTGCTGGTGCCGCGGATCAGGGATCTGCTGCGGGACCCGCTCTTCCACGCCGACGCCGTCCCGGTCGCGGCCGCCCTCCAGGCGGGCGCGGGTGTCCCGCTGGGCGGCCCGCAGGTCGCCCCGGCGCTGCCCCACCCGGTTCCGCACGTGGCCGCCACCGTCGCCCGCCGGGTCTTCGACGCCACGACCGCGCGGCTCCCGCGCGAGCCGCAGTCCGACTGCCGCGACGCGACGCTACTCACGCTGATCGGTGAGATCCTGCTCCATCCGGCCAGCGACCGACGTCTCTACGCGGCGATGCTCGTCGCCTCCACCCCGTACGGCCCGTCGCTCGCCGCCGCCCTGGCGGCCGAGGTCGCGCCCACCGCCGCCGACCGCGTGGAACTCAACGTCCGGCTGCTCGCCGGCCTGCGGGTGCTCGGCGGCCAGGCCGAGCGGCCGACGGTCGAGCGCCTCGTCACCGCGGCCCGGCTGCCGCGAAGCGTCGTCGATGCCGCCGCGTTCGCGATCGGGCATCTGCGGGGCACCAGCGAGCGGGGGTTCTGGGAGGCCGCGCTGCGGCACCACGCGCGTCGCTGGCGGGCCCGGCGCGACGCGCCCTCGGCCGCCGCGCTCACCGGCATCGTCTACAGCCTCGGCATCGCCGGACAACGGCAGATCCTGGCGGCCGTACGCGACGACCCGGGGTCACCCGAACCGAGCCGGGCCGCGGCCCGCTGGTGGCTCAACCTGCCCGGCCACGTCTACGACAGCTCACGCCTCTGAGGACAGCTCACGCCCCCGGGCCAACAGCTCCACCTCTACCAGGCGACTCCCCGCCGGACGCCCCGGCCCCCGCGGCGTTGCCGGGGGCCCGGGCGTCCGGACCGGTCTTCCGGGGCCGGGGCGGCGCGTCAGTGGATGATGACGGGGGCCTTCGCCTGCCCCGGCTGCTCGTCGTCGAGCAGGTGCGACGGCTCACGCCGGCGGGGCAGGAACGCGGCCGGGATGAACGTGAGCAGCACCAGCGCGAACGCGACCCAGAACGTGGTGGCGAAGGAACTGGCGGCGAAGTCGAGCCCACGGGAGAGCAGCGACGGGTCGACCGGGAACCGCTCGGCGAGCTCCGGCTGCTGCTGCACGGCGATGGCGATGGCCGCCTCGGTCAGCGGCTCACCGTCCGGGCCGACGGCGCCGGGGATCTGCCGGGAGCCGTTCATCTCGCTGGTGAGGATCACCGACATCGTGGCGGCGCCGACGGAGCCACCGATCTGCTGGAGGATATTGACCAGGGTGGAGCCGCGGGCCACCTCGTGGGCCTTCAGGGTCTTCAACGCCGAGGTCATGATCGGCATCATGGTGCCGCCCATGCCCAGGCCCATGACGAACAGCGACCCGCAGAGCAGCACGTAGGACGTCTGCGGGTCGATCTGGGTGAAGGTGAAGAACCCGAGGGCGATGAGCACCAGCGCGAACGGCACGGTACGGCCGACGGGGACCCGGTCGGCCAGCATCCCCGCCACCGGCATGGTCACCATCGCGCCGATGCCCTGCGGCGCCATCAGCAGGCCGGCGGTCAGCGTCGACTCACCGCGGATCTGCAGGAAGTAGCTGGGGAACAGCAGGCCGGCGCCCATGAACGCGATGATGAACACGAACATGGTCACCGTGGCGATGGTGAGGTTGCGGTTGGCGAACAGCCGCAGGTCGAGCAGGGGGTGCCGGGGCCGGAAGGAGTAGCGCACGAAGGCGACGACGAGCACTCCCCCGACCAGCATGGGCGCCCACACCTCGGGGTCGGCGAACGTGCCGGCGTCGGGCAGCGAGGAGACGCCGTAGAGGAAGAGGGCGAGGCCCGGCGAGAGCATCAGCATGCCGACGAAGTCGAACGACTCGGAGGGCTCGGGATTGTCCTTCGGCAGCGCCACGGCGGCGTAGACGAGCGCCACGGCACCGATCGGCAGGTTGATCAGGAAGATCCAGTGCCAGCTCGCGATGTCGATCAGCCAGCCGCCGAGGATCGGCCCTCCGATGGGCCCGAGCAGCATCGGGATGCCGAGGACGGCCATCAGCCGGCCGATCCGGTGCGGGCCCGCCGCCCGGGTCATGATCGTCATGCCGAGCGGCAGGAGCATGCCGCCGCCGAGGCCCTGGAGCACGCGGTAGCCGACCAGTTGCCCGATCGTATCGGCGTTGGCGCACAGCCCCGACCCGATCGTGAACAGCGCCAGGGCGATCATGTAGAGCCGCTTGGTGCCGAACCGGTCGGCGGCCCAGCCGCTGAGCGGGATCACCGTGGCCAGCGCGAGCGTGTAGGCCGTCATGGTCCAGGCGACGTCGGCGTACGACGCGTCGAACTCGCGCTGGAAGGTCGGCAACGCGACGCTGACGACCGTCACGTCGAGGATCGACATGATCGCGCCGAGGACGACGACCCCGGCCACCTTGAGCACCGAGGCGTCGAGTTTGTCCGAGGTCGCGATGGATTGCTGTGTCACGAATTCTCCTGAAGTCCCCGTGGTGGCCGGCACCGGGCCGTGCCTCGACCTGTCATCTGCCGAGCAGTGTCCGCAGGCAGACTAACGAGCGACACCGACGATCGGCCGACGATTTTCGACCGGCAGAACGGCGGGTGCCGACCGGCAGAAACGGCGGCCCGCCCCGGCGGCGACGTCGGCGCAGGCCCGGCGGCGCGCGGCTACCCCGCAAACGAGCCCGCGAGTTCGAGGCGGCTGCGCACCCCCAGCTTGTGGTACGAGCGCTGGAGGTGGTTCTCCACCGTGCGCACCGACAGGCGCAGCCGGTGGGCGATCGCGGTGTTGTCCAGCCCCGTGGCGGCCAGCTCGCAGATCTCGCGTTCCCGGCCGGTCAACGGGCTCGGCGCGGATTCGACCCGCCCGCACCAGGCCGGCCAGTACGCGTCGCAGTGGCCGCGCAGCTTCTCGGCGCGGGCGGCGTGGGCGTTGGCGGCGCGGTGGTCGCCGCGCCGGCGCCGGGCCGCGCCGGCGGCGATCGTCGCCTCCAGCTCCAGGGTGGTGTATCCCCGCTGCCCGAACGTCGCCGCCAACTCTTCCAGCGGGTCGGGATCCGCCCCCGCCAGCGCCGCGGCCAGGTCGGCGTAGAGCCCGAAGAGCGGGCTGTCGCAGGCGTCGGCGACCTGACGCAGCGCCGAGGCCGCCGAGGCGGACGGCGCCACCCGGGACAGCAGGTGCAGCGCCTGCGCGGCGATGGTGCGTACGCCGTTCTCGCGGGCCTGCGCGGCCAGCGCGGTGAGCTGCCCGGCCGCGACGGCGAGGCGCCCCTCGGCGACGTGCGCCCAGGCCTCGGCGAGGCCCCAGAAGTCGGCGGGCCCGCTGTGCGTGGGGAAGCTCCCACCCAGCTCGTCGCGGACCTCCCGGACGTCGCGCGCCGCACCGGCCTGCGCGGCGAACCAGGCGCTGACGGACAGGACGTAGCCTCGGATGGGGAACAGCGTGTGCCCGTCGACGAGGGCACGCGCCTCGCGCAGCCAGCGCAGCGCGTCCCCCAGGCGCCCCCGGTGGTAGCGGCAGTTGCCGACCATCAGGGCGAGCAGGGCCACGCCGTCGGCGGAGCCGCGGTCGACCGCGTCCAGGTAGTAGGCCTCCGCCGACTCCGTGGCCTGGGCCAGGTTCCCCGACATCACCAGCGCCTGCACGTGCAGGGCCTGGGTGGCGGCGCGCATGGTGGGCCAGGCCTGCGGGAAGGTGACCTCGTCGCCGTCGAACATCGCGGCGGCGCGGGCCGGCTGGCCGGAGAAGACCAGCAGGTAGGGCAGGAGCGGGGCGCCGGCCATGCCCAGCAGCGGGTCGCGCGGCGGGTGCTGGCCGAGCCGGGTGACGGCGTCGCGCCCCTCGGCTATCCGGCCGTCGAAGACGGCCATCGCGGCGACGGCGGTCAGCAGCCCGTCGTGCACGGCGGCGGGCAGCGCCGCCGCCGCGTCGGCGAGCACGGCGCTGGCGGCCCCGGGCCGGCGCAGCCCCCAGAACAGGTTCACCGCCCGCAGCGCCGCCGTCTCGGCGCGGTCGCGGGGGTCGTCCAGGGTGTCGTACGCGCGGCGCAGGTGCCCGTCGGCCTCCTCGCCGCGCCCCTGCGCGACCAGGGCGCGGCCGAGCTGGCGCGCGCCCCGGGGCGAGGCGACCCGCCGGGCGAGCCGCTCGGCGAGGCGGGCCCCGCGCCGCAGCAGCGCCGACTCGGAGGCGGCCAGCAGGTCCGCGTCGTCGACCGCCAGGTCGGCCTCGCACCGCCACGACACCACACGCAGGTGGTCCTCGTACTGGGCCGGCGAGGTGTCCTCCAGGGCGTCCGCCAACTCGCGCAGGATGCGGCGGGTACGCAGCGCGCCGGTGCTCGCCCGGGCCGCCTCGGCGTAGAGCGGGTGCGCCACCCGGACCAGGCCGCGCTGCTCGCCGGTGGTCAGCTCGATGAGCCCCCGCTCCTCCAGCCGTTCGGCGACCTGCGCCGGCACGAGCCGCTCGACGACGGGCAGCGGCGCGGGCTCGCCGTGCGCCACGTACTGCAACGCCTCGATCTCGTCGGGACCGAGCTGGCCCAGAGTCTCGGCGATGAGGTCGCTCAGGTGCGGGTGTTCCAGCGGGGTGCCGCGCCAGGTCCACACGCCGCGCCGCCGGGCGAGGGCGCCGGTCTGCCGCCCGCCGCGCAGCATCTCCCGCAGGAACAGGGGGTTGCCGCGTACCGCCTGCCAGACGGTGGCGAGGGTCAGGCCGTCGGTGGGCCCGCCGAGCATCGCCTGGATCAGCTCGGCCGTCTCCTCCTGGCTCATCGCCGCCAGCTCCACCCGCTCGACGGGGCCGAGGCGGCGCAGGGCGGTGACGGCCGGGCTGGCGACCGCCTCGCTGCGGGCGGTGGCGAGGACCCGCACCGCCTCGCCGGCCACGAGCCGCTCCAGCAGGGCCGACGACGCGTCGTCGAGCCAGTTCACGTCGTCGACGACGACGAGGACGGGCCGGTCGGCGGCGATGGCGCGCAGCCTGGCGGCCACGTCGCGGAAGGCCTCGACGACCGACGGACCCACCGGCTGGGCGACGAGCTGGGCGAGCACGCCGAAGGGCACGCTCTGCCAGCCCGGCGTCGCGGTCACCCGCAGTGCCAGGAAGCCGCGCCGCCCCGCCTCGGCCAGCACCTCCGTGGCGAGCCGGCTCTTGCCGATGCCGGCCTCCCCGGTCACCAGGGTGCAGCGGGTCACGCCGCCGTCGAGGCTGTCGAGCAGCCGGTCCAGCTCCCGCCGCCGCCCGACGAGTGGCCATGGTGTGGACAACGGGTCCCTCCCCACAAGACGTCTGCCGTGACAGACGCTGTCAGCGGCGCACGAGGTTGTCGGCCGGGATGACGGTAGGGCAACCGCGTTCGTTGAGTACCGAATTCCGCCGGCCCTGAGTAGCCCCGCTGGTGTCCGCGTACTCATGCTGACCTGCGCATGTAGCTATCTTTCAGCGCGATGCTCCTGTTTGGCGTCAGGTTTCAGACACCGTCGCGCACGTCGCCGTACGCGGTCGGCGGTGACCGGTTCGCGACTGCGGTGGAGTAGCCGCTACTCACGCCCCGGCCCGCGCCCCCGGCCAGTCTCGAAGGGACGGACCGCGGCACCCGGCCGCCGGTCGCGACCAAGGAGGAACCAGATGTCGATCACCGACGTCGTCCGTGCCTGGAAGGACGAGTACCACCGCAGCGAGACCTCGCTCGACCACCCCGTCGGCCTGGTCGAGCTGAGCCGCGAGGAGCTGGAGACGGTCGCCGGCGGCATGGCGCCGATCGACGGGCACACGGAGAAGTGCTGCCACTGCATGTCGCCCTGCTGACGAGACCTGTCCACCACGGCGACCGCGCCGGAGCCCGGCGAGCTGCCGGGCTCCGGCCCCGCCCCGCACCCGAGGATCGGCGATGACCGTTGGGTTCCTACCCGCCCTCTCGCTCACCGAGCGCGTCCCGGTCGACGGGGCCGGCGCGTACCCCGTCTCCGACCGCGCCCGCTGGCGGCTCTCCCGGTGGCGCGACTCGCAGGCCTTCGCCACCGCCGGGGCCTGGCAGCGCCGCCTCGCCGCCGACGCGTGCGACGAGGACGTCCTGCTGCGCCTGCTCGACGAGCCCGCCGCGGTGATCGCGGCCCGGCTCGCGCACCCCCCGGAGTGGTCGCGACGGTTGCAGGGCCTGTACTGCGGGCCGGCCCCCGACGACTGGCGCCCGCAGCGGCTGCCGGGCCGCCCGCTCGACGACGCGCTGGTCGTCGCCGCCCCGCTGCTCGCCGACGCCCGCCGCCGCGTGCGCGAGGCCGCAACGGAACTGGCCGGCCCCGCCACGCCCGTCGACCCCGCCGCCGTCGACGCGCTCGGCCTCGCCGAGCTGCTCGACGAGCTGGTCCGGCTGCTCAGCCGCGCGAGCGTGCTGGAGCTGAACGTCGCCCGCGTACGCGGCGAGCTGACCGGGCCGACGCCGGCGCGGCGCTTCGCCACCTTCTTCGCCCGGATGGCGCAGCCCCGCGTCGCGCTGGACTTCCTCACCGAGTACCCGGTGCTGGCCCGCCAGCTCCTGACCGTGGTCGACGCCTGGGCCTCGTCCACCGTCGAGTTCCTGCGCCGGCTGCACGGCGACTGGGCCGCGATCGCGCCGGCCCTCGGCGTACGCCCGGACGCACGGCTCACCGGGCTCACGCCCACCGGCGACGCCCACCGGGGCGGGCGGCGGGTGTGCGTCGCCCGCTTCGACGACGGCTCGCGCGTGGTCTACAAGCCCCGCGACCTCGCCGTGGACGCCCGCTTCCAGCGGCTGCTGGGCTGGCTCGCCCGGCGCGACGCCGACCTGGGCCTGCGCCCCTTCGGGGTGCTGACCCGCGACGGCTACGGCTGGACGGAGTTCGTCGCCGCCGCCGCACCGACGTCGCTGCCCCGCTACGCCCGCCACTACGGCAGCCTGCTCGCCCTGCTGCACGCGCTGGGCGCCGGCGACTGCCATCCCGGCAACGTGGTGGGCGCCGGCGACACACCGGTGCTCGTCGACCTGGAGACCCTGTTCACCCCGGCGCTGGAGCGCGGTCGCGGCGCCGCCGACGGCGCGACCGTGGCGTCCTGCGTCCTCGCCGTCGGGCTGCTGCCGGCCGGCGAGCCACCGGTGGGCGAGGCGGGTGCGTGCAACTGCGCCGAGTGGCTCGGCGCGGGCACCGACGAGATGCAGTTGCACGTGCCCGGCGTGCACGTCGGGCACGGGGCACCGGCCGCCGTCGAGGGCGTCCGGCCGGCGGACCTGCGGGCGTACGAGGCCGACGTCGTCGCCGGCTTCCGCCGCGCGTACGACGTGCTCGGCGCCGAGGCCGGGGTGCTGGCCGACCGGGTACGCGCCTTCGCCGGCGACGAGATCCGGGTGGTGCTGCGCCCGACGCGCACCTACGCCCGGCTCCAGGAGGCGCTGCTGCACACCGACCACCTGCGCGACGCCCTCGACCGGGACCGGCTGCTGGACTGGCTCTGGGTCGGCGTGGAGGAGCTGCCCGTGCTGGCCACCACGATCGCCGCCGAACGCGCCGACCTGGCGGCCGGGGACACGCCACTGTTCACCGCCCGGGTGGGCTCACGCGACCTGTGGGCCGGCCGCGACCGGCGGCTGCCCGGCGCCCTGGCCGGCTCGGCGCTGGACGGGGCGCTGCGTCGCATCGCCGGCCTGGGCGAGGCCGACCGGGAGCGGCAGGTGTGGCTCATCCGCGCCACGTTCGCGTCCCTGGCCGAGACGCCCGACGCCCCGCACGCCGAGGTCCGCTGGCGTCCCGGGCCGGTGCCGGCCGAACCGTCGACGTTCCGCCCGCTGCTCGCGCAGGCCGCCGAGATCGGCGAGCGGGTCGCGGCGATGGCCCACGGCGGGACGTGGTTCACGTTCGGTCCCACCGCCGGGGCCCGCTGGGCGCCGGTGCCGATGGGGGCCGGTCTCTACGACGGCCTGTCGGGCCTGGCCCTGTTCTACGGGTACCTGGGCGAGGTCACCGGGCACGAGGACTTCACCGACCTGGCCGCCGGGATCGCCCGGCGGCTCGGCGAGCGGCTGCGCGCCGACGGTTTCCCCCTGACCGCCGTCGGGGCGTTCAACGGCTGGGGCGGCCCTTGCTACGCGTACGGTCACCTGGCCGCCCTGTGGGGCGACGACCCGACCGTCCGCGCCGGGCTGGACCTGGCGCTCACCCGGCTGGCGGCGCTGGCCGACGACGCCGGCGACGCCGACGTGGTCGACGGGCTGGCCGGCGCGGTGCTCGCGGTGCTGGCGTGCGGTGCGGAGCCGCAGCGCACGGTCGACCTGGCGCGTCGCCTCGGCGACCGGCTCGTCGCGGCGCTGCCCGCCGCGCTCCGGCTGGGCGGCCTGTCGCACGGCGCCGCCGGGATGGCGACGGCGCTGTTCGAGCTGTGGAGCGCCACCGGCGTGGAGCGCTACGCCGAGGCGGGGCGCCGCGCCCTGGAGCTCGACCGCTCGCTGTACGACCCGGCCACGGGCAACTGGGCGGACCTGCGCCGGCCCGGCCTGCTCAGCAACGCCTGGTGCCACGGCGCACCCGGCATCGGGCTGTCGCGGGTGCGCATCCGGCGGGCGCTGTCCCGCCGCCCGCTGCCGCAGGTCGACGGCCTCGACGCCGAGATCGCGGTGGCGCTGCGCACCACGTTCGCGCACGGCTTCGGACGCAACCACAGCCTGTGCCACGGCGACCTCGGCAACCTCGACCTGCCCCTGCTCGCCGGGGCGGACCCGGCGGCGGTCGGCGCGGTCGTCGACGGCGTGCTGCGCGACGTGGCCGCCCACGGGTGGCGCTGCGCCAACCCGGCCGGGCTCGACTCGCCGGAACTGATGACCGGGCTGGCCGGCATCGGCTACCAGCTGATGCGGCTGGCGGAGCCGCAGCGCGTCCCGTCGGTGCTGACCCTGGCGGGTGCCCCGTGAGGCGGCGCGGCCGGGTGCCCGTCGTGTTGCAGATGACCGACACCGACTGCGGCGCCGCCTGCCTCGCGATGGTCCTGCGCCACGCGGGCGTACGCGCCTCGCTCGCCGGGTGCCGCGAACGCCTCGGCGTCGGCCGCGACGGGGTCAGCGCGCTGGCCCTGCTGGACGCGGCGCGGGAACTGGGGCTGCGCGCCAGCGCCTACCGGGCGACCCCCGAGGAGCTCGCGTCGCTGCCGATGCCGCTGATCGCGCACTGGGAAGGCTCGCACTTCGTCGTGGTGGAGCGCCGCACCCGGCACGGATTCTCGATGGTGGACCCCGCCCTCGGGCGCAGGACGGTCCCGTTCGCCGAGGCCGCCGAGTTCCTCACCGGCACCGTGCTGGTCTTCACCGGCCGCGCGACGGCGCCCGGCCCGACCGGACGCGCCGGGGCCGCCCGTACGCCGTGGCTGCGCCGGGGTTACCGGCTCGCGCGGGGGTTCCTGCCCGCGCTGGGGACCGTGCTGTCCGTCTCCGTCGCCCTGCAACTGCTCGGCCTCGCCCTGCCGCTGGCCATGTCGACGGCCCTCGACGCGATCCTGCCGGCGCGGGAGACCGGGCTGCTGCCCTACCTCGGCCTGGCGGTGCTGGCCCTGGCCCTGACCCAGTTCGGGCTGGCGCACCTGCGCTCGATGCTGCTGGTGAACCTCCAGTCGCGGGTGGACCGGGAGCTGATGACCCGGCTATTCGCCCACCTGATGAGCCTGCCGTTCCGCTTCTTCCAGCAGCGCTCCAGCGGCGACCTGATGCAGCGGCTGGCGAGCAGTGTGCTGCTGCGCGAGATCGTGACGACCCAGGTGCTGACCGCCGCCATCGACGGCGCGCTGGTGCTCGGCTACCTCGCGGTGCTCTTCGCCGCCGACACCGGGTTCGCCGTGGTGGCGCTGGGGATCGGCCTGGTCCAGGTCTGCGCGGTCGCGGCCGTCAACCGCCGCCTGCTGCGGCTGAACCACCGCCAGCTCACCGTGCAGGCGGAGGCGGAGAGCGTACTCATCGAGGCGCTCTCGGGCATCGCCACCATCAAGTCGATGGGCGCCGAGAAACAGGTGTACGACCACTGGCTGGGCCGCTACTCGGCGGCGCTCGCGGTGGACCGCGCGCGCAGCCGGCTGTCGTCGACCGTCGACAACGTGGCGGCGACCGTACGGCTCGTGGGACCGCTGGCCCTGCTCTGGCTGGGCATGTACCGCATCTTCGCCGACGGCATGAGCCTGGGCGACGCGATGGGCCTGCAGATGCTGGCCCTGGCCGTGATCGCCCCGCTGGGCTCGCTGGTCGCCAGCGCGCAGGTGCTCCAGTCGGTCGCCTCGACCGTGCAGCGGCTGCGCGACGTGTTCTCCGCCCGGCCCGAGGTCGAGGACCCGTCGCGGCTGCTGTCGCCGACGCTGCGCGGCAAGGTCGAGGTGCGCGGGCTCAGCTTCCGCTACGACGGCACGGGCCCGTACGTGCTGCGGGACGTCTCGTTCACCGTGCAGCCGGGCCGGACGGTGGCGGTCGTCGGCGCCTCGGGCAGCGGCAAGAGCACCCTGGCGATGCTGCTGACCGGGCTCTACCGGCCCAGCGGCGGCCAGGTCCTCCTCGACGGGGTGCCGCTGGAGCGGATCGCCCCGGACGCGCTGCGCCGCCAGTTCGGCGTGGTGTTCCAGGAGAGCTACCTGTTCCGCGACTCGATCCGGCGCAACATCGCCCTCGCCCGGCCGGACCTGCCGCTGGCGGACGTGCGGCGGGTCGCCCGGCTGGCCGCCATCGACACCGACGTCGAGGCCATGCCGCTGCGCTACGACACCCGGGTGGCCGAACGGGGCCAGGCGCTCTCCGGCGGGCAGCGCCAACGCCTCGCCATCGCGCGGGCGCTCGCCGGGGAGCCGGTGGTCCTGCTGCTCGACGAGGCCACCAGCCACCTGGACGTGGCCACCGAACGCCGGGTGAGCCAGGCCGTCGCGGCCCTGCGCTGCACCCAGATCGTCATCGCGCACCGGCTGAGCACGGTGCGCCACGCCGACGAGATCCTCGTGCTCGACGGCGGCACGGTCGTCGAGCGCGGCAGTCACGACGAGCTGCTGGCGCTCGGCGGCAGGTACGCGGCGCTGGTCCGCGCGCAGCTCGACGGCCAGGCCGCCGACGACGCCGCCGAGGTCGTACGCGGCAGCGCGGGAGCACCCGTGGAACACGAGCCGGTCGTCACCGGAGGGAGTCACCGATGAGCGTCACGTTGCCGTTCGAGCGGGTCCTCGTCGCCGCCTGCGGATCCAGCGGCGCCATGTCGCTGCCGCAGTCGTTGCTGGCGATGAGGCACGCGCTCCACCTCGAGGTGCGGGTGGTGATGACCGGGGCCGCCGCGACGTTCGTGACCCCGACGGCGCTCGCGGCGATCACCGGCCACCCGGTGACCGTCGAGGAGGCCCAGGGGCAGCCGGGGGTCCCCCACCTGGACCTGACCGAATGGGCGCAGCTGGTGCTCGTACTGCCAGCCACGGCCAACACCCTGGCCAAGGCGGCGGCGGGCATGGCCGACAACCTGGTCACCGCGTGCGTGCTGGCCTCCGCCGCGCCCGTGGTGTTCGTCCCCGCGATGAACGTACGGATGTGGGAGAAGCCGGCCGTCCAGCGCAACGTGGCGCAGCTGCGCGCGGACGGGCACGGCGTCGTACCGCCCTCGCGGGTCCTCGCGCTCAGCTCCGGCACGGCCACGGGCATCGGGGTGCCCGGCATCGAGACCGTGCTGGAGTGGACGGTGGCCCACCTGGCCTCGGCGGCCTCCGATGCCTGACGCGATCGACCGGGAGGCGCGGGCGACGCGGTGGGTGGCGGGGCTGATGGCGCTGCTGGGCGTCGGCCTGGCCTGCTGGGTGGCGGCGCCGGTCGCGCGGCAGCGGCTGGCTCCGCCCCCGCCGATCGCGTCGTTCGGGGTGCCCGAGGCGGCGGCCGGCTGCGATCCGGAGCTGACGGACCCGGTGTCGGGCAAGGGCGTCCACGTCGGGCGGGGCGCCCGCGTCGCCTACCTGACCGTGCCACCGTCGTCGGGGCCGCACTACGAACTGCCCGCGCCGCTGCGCCGGTTCTACCTGGACGGCGACCGACCCCCGGTGGAGGTGCTGGTGCACAACCTGGAGCACGGCTACACGGTGGTGTGGTACTCCGCCGACCTGCCGGCGCCCCAGGTGGAGGCCCTGCGCGGCCTGGCCGCCCGGCTCGGCGCCGACGAGCGGACCGCCAAGTTCGTCGCCGCCCCGTGGGACGCCTCCTACGGCCGGTTCCCGCCGGGGCGCCGCGTCGGCATCAGCCGCTGGGGCGCCACCGCCGGCTACCGCCTGCTGTGCGGGTCGGTCAGCGGCGCCGTCATCGAGCGCTTCCTCGCCGCCCACCCGGCGACCGACTCGCCCGAACCGGAGGGGGCGTGACGGCGGTCAGCCCACCTTGGGCACCGCGCGGGCGATGATCGCGGCGAAGTCGACGCCGCGGGGCAGCGTGCCGTACGCCTGGCCGTGGTCGCCGTCGAGGCGCGAGGCGCAGAAGGCGTCGGCGACGGCGGGGTGGCCGTGGCGCACCAGCAGCGCGCCCTGCAGGACCAACGCGAGGCGCTCGACGACGCGGCGGGCCCGCAGCTCGACGTCGTCGGGGTCGGCCAGCTCGGCCCGCACCCGGCGTACGGCGGCGTCGAGCCGGGCGTCGGCGCCGGCGGCGGCCGTGGCCTCGGCCTGGAACGCCGCCATGACCTCGGGCTCCCTGGCGAGGGCGCGCAGCACGTCCAGCGCGGCGACGTTGCCCGAGCCCTCCCAGATCGAGTTCAGCGGTGACTCGCGGAACAGCCGGGGCATGCCCGACTCCTCGACGTAGCCGTTGCCGCCCAGGCATTCGAGGGCCTCGGCGGCGTGCCCCGGCCAGCGCTTGCAGACCCAGTACTTGCCGACGGCGAGGGCGAGGCGCTTGAACGCGGTCTCGGCGGCGTCGCCGCGCGCGGACCGGTCGGTGGCCCCGGCGAGCCGCATCATCAGCACGGTGGCGGCCTCGCTCTCGACCGCCAGGTCGGCGAGCACGTTGCGCATCAGGGGCGCCTCGACGAGGTACCGGCCGAAGGCCCGCCGGTGGGTCGCGTGGTGGGCGGCGGTGGTCACGCCCTGGCGCATCCCGGCCGCCGCGCCGATGACGCAGTCCAGCCGGGTCAGGTTGACCATGTCGATGATGGTGCGTACGCCACGGCCCTCGTCGCCGACCCGCCAGGCGACCGCGTGCTCGTATTCGATTTCGGCCGAGGCGTTGGACCGGTTGCCGAGCTTGTCCTTGAGGCGCATGAGCCGCATCGGGTTGCGCGTGCCGTCGGGCAGGACGCGCGGCACGAGGAAGCAGGTGAGCCCGCCCGGCGCCTGGGCGAGGGTGAGGAAGACGTCGCACATGGGGGCCGACGTGAACCACTTGTGCCCGAGCAGGCGGTAGGTGCCGTCCGGCTCGGGGCGGGCGGTGGTGGTGTTGGCGCGTACGTCCGAGCCGCCCTGCTTCTCGGTCATCGACATGCCGGCCAGCAGTCCCCGCTTGGCCAGCGGCGCACGCAGCCCGAAGTCGTACGACGTGGCGGTGAGCAGCGGCTCGTAGCGCGCGGCCAGCTCCGGGGCGTGCCGCAGCGCCGGCACGGCCGCGTAGGTCATCGAGATCGGGCAGCCGTGCCCGGCGTCGGGACGCCAGGTGTAGAACTTGGCCGCCCGCGCCACGTGCGCGCCGGGCCGCTCGTCCGCCCACGGCGCGGCGTGCAGGCCGTGCGTGACCGCCGTGCGCATCAGCTCGTGCCAGGCGGGGTGGAACTCCACCTCGTCGACGCGGTTGCCGTGCCGGTCGTGGGTACGCAGGACCGGCGGGTGCTCGTTGGCCAGTCGGCCCTGCTCGACGGCCCACTCGCCACCGCCGAGGCGGCCCAGCTCGTGCAGCTCGGCGGCGGCCCAGCCGGCGCCCTCGCGGTCGAGCCCGTCGAGCAGGGCCGGGTCGTCGGCCGCGTCGTGACCGACCAGCGGCGGAACCTGGTTGAGGACCTCGTGCGTCGTCACGGCGACACTCCCAGCGCGCGGTGGAGGAAGGTGGTCAGGTGTGCGATGGTGCGCGGCCCGGCGACCCCGGCGGCCAGGGGACCGACCATGGCCTCGGCCAGGGCGCCGACCAGCGCGGTGGCGGTCAGCTCGGGATCCTGCGGGGGAAGCTCGCCGCTGGCCACGCCCTGCGCGACGTGGCCGGCGATCAGCTCGGCGTACGCGCGGCGGAAGACGAGCCGCTCGGCGTCGACCGCCGGGTCGGCCGGCTCGGCGAGCAGGGCGTACGCCAACCGGGGGGACCGCAGCGCCCGGCCGGAGAACGTCTCGATGACGGCGGTGACCCGCTCGGCGACCGTGTCCTCCCGCGCCGCCGCGCGCGCCACCGCGTCGACCTCGCGCTGCGAGGCCGTGCGGAACACCTCGGCGACCAGGTCGGCCTTGGTGGGGAAGTGCCGGTAGACGCTGCCGGTCGCCATCCCCGCCCGCTCGGCGACGGCGGCGACGGAGCAGCCGGCGTACCCGTGCTCGGCCATGATCTCCAGCGCGGCGGCGATGATCCGCTGCCGGGACGCGCTCAGCCGAGCCTGCACGCGCTCGGTGCTCCGGTAGACCACGCCAAGAATTGAACCATCGTTCACTCCTTGGCGGCAAGGCGCTCCTGGCCGGCGGAGGACGCCCGCGACGCCGTCTAGGATCACTCTCTTCGGCAGGCGTACGCCCCGGAGTCCTCGAAGGCGGCCCCACCGTGACCCCTGATCCGACCGACGTGAACCGCCGCCTGGACGCGGCGCTGACGGGCGTGGCCGACGCCTTCCAAGGCATGAGCGCCCACCGCCAGGAGACCAACTGCGAGTGTCACTGGGGCAGCGCCGAGGAGCTGGCACTACTCAAGACCCCCGACGCGCCGCTCGACGAGGACCTGCTGCGCCGCACGTACTGGACCACGGACTGGCGCTACCCGGGGCCGCTGCTGCGCCGCATCCTGCCCCCGGTGACCCGGCGCCTCGCGGCGGGTGAGGTGGAGCCGCTCTCCGGGATGGACCCCCTGTCCCGCCTGTTCGTGATGGGTCGCTGGCTGGACTGGCCCGCCGCGCAACGCGACGCGGTACGGGAGTTCCTGGACGCCTGGTGGCAGCACACCCTGGTGGACCCCGGGGCGAAGGTCCCCGCCCACGAGGCCCTGGCCTTCGTCGCCGAGGTCACCGGGCAACTCGCCCCGTGGCTGAACACCTGGGCGCAACTGCTGGCCGGCCCGACGGCGCGGCGGATGCTGGCCGGGGCGGCCGACGAGTGGCTGTCCGACCTGCTCAGCGACCGCCTGCCCTGGTCGAGCTGGCGCGACGAGGAGGACACGCCGTGCCTCGCGCTGTCGATGTGGGTGTTACGGCACGCGCCGCCCGTGCTGCGGGACCACGACGCGTCGGGCGAGCTGTGCGACCTCGTACGGCTGCTCGCCCTCCCCCACGCCGACCGGTGGGGCGAGCGCGGCTGAGGTCTGTCTCATAAGCCGTGATCGGCTGCGCCGGGCCTCGACGGCCCGGCGGTGTGGTCCCCCTCGCCTCGATACCACACAGGCATTTTCATGCCACACAGGTATCGGCGTTCCGACGGCAGCGGTCCGTCAGCCGCACGCGCCTTCCACGTCCTCCGTCAGCCAGAACGCCATCGCTGCCACGAACGGCGACAGGGGCACCCCGTCTCCGGGAGGTGCCCCTGTCGCGGCGGCCGGTACGCGGCCCGATGAGCTGCGGTCAGCAGCCCTGCCGTCGGCTGTAGATCTGGTGACGCTCACCCGCCCATCCGATGTAGCCGACCGCCTCGACGCAGTAGGACGCCACGCCGGTGACGCCGACCGGGCCGGCGTGGTAGCTGAAGTCGCCCGAGTCGGTGTCCGCGCTGCCCGAGCGGGTGCAGTGCGCGCCCTCGCCCGACCGCTCGGCGCAGCGGTAGATCTGCACGAAGGTAGGCGCCGACTTCCCGTAGGCCGCGCCACGGTGGTAGAAGCACGCGCTGTTGGTGCCCCCGTTGCTGCTGTTGTAGTAGATCACCAACTCGCCGAGGCCCGAGGACTGCACCTGGCTGTAGATGATCGTGCCCGAGCAGGAGCCGGCGGCCTGAGCGGCGGGCGCGCCGATCACCATGACCGACGCGACGGTCACCAGCGCCATCAGGGTCGAGAACAGTCTCTTCATGATCACCAAGCCTATCCACAGTCGACTGTCGTCTGTTGTGGATCATGATCGCACGACGCGGCCTCCGGCGGTGTCCCTGCCCGCGCCCGGCCTAGCGCCACCAGGGGCGGTCGACGACGAGTTCCTCGAGGTCACGGACGTTCTCGGCGACCACCCGCGCGGGGGTGGCCGGGCGATGCAGCGCGGCCCGGAGGTCCGAGGTGAGATAGCTCGCCTCACGCACCTCGCACTCCTGGCGCAGGGTCGCCGGGGACGTCTCCGTCGCGCCGGCGACGACGTCGAGGACGGCCTCCCGGTGCGGGCCGCTGAACCGGATCAGAAAGAACCAGTCGTCCATCGGCTCACCGAGACGCGCCCACTCGAAGTCCAGCAGCGCCGTGACGCGCCGGTCGCGGGCCAGCCAGTTGCCCCAGTGGCAGTCCGCGTGCACCGGCACGTCCGCGCGCGCCAGCGACGGTGCGTCCTGCGCCAGCGCGGTCAGACCGTCGAGCACCCGGCGGGCGACGATGCCGTCCCGGTCCAGGGCGGCGAGCTTCTCCACCTCGGCGAGAAGGGCGTCGCGGCTGACGAAACCGCCATGGTCCAGCGTCTCCCCCAGTGTCCGCCGGGCGTCGGCCCCGGGCGTCCAGCCGTGCAACCGGTGCAGCCGCTGGACGGCGTCCTCCGCCAACCGGCGCGCGGTCGCCTCGTCCACACCGGGCAGGCCCATGCCCGGGGTCACCCCCGGCACGCGGGCGTAGCAGGCGTAGCGGACCTCGCCGGTCGCCAGCTCGTGCAGCCCGCTGTCGAGCAGCGGCGCGGTGATGCCGGCGGGCAGGTGGGGCGCGAGGGCGATCTCCCGGTTCAGTCGCGAGTGGCCGGCGGCGTGGATGATCTTCACGACGACGTCGGCGCCGACGTGGACGTGGTGCGAGAGGCTGTCGGCCGTGGTCATCGGGCCGGGGTCGCGGCCCAGGGCCGAGGCGGCGATCGCGTGGGCGACGTCGTGGGACTGTCGCAGGTCGGTCGTCGGCGGTGGCGGGGTCGCCTCACCCGCGTCCTGGCGGGAGTCGTCCCAGTCGAGTCGGTAGCGCTGTTCGAGGCGACCGCTGCGCGGGTGCGGGACGGCCTCGCCGTGGGGCAGCCAGCCGGCGGCCTCGTACAGGCTCACCGCCCGCGGATTGTCGACGTAGACGCCCAGCTCGGCACGGGCGAAACCCGCCGCCGCGAGGTGGGCGGGGGCGGCCCGCAGCAACTGCCGGCCGACGCCCCGACCCCAGGCGGCGGGTTCCACGCCGAGGTACCGGATCTCGGCGGTCGAGCCGTCCGTCGGCACGGGCTCGACCGCCGCGAAACCGACGACCCGACCGGCGTCGAGGGCCACCAGCAGGAGCGAGCGGGGTGTGCCGTCGAGCACCGCCTGGATCAGGGGGCGGGCGAGGCGGAGCGGCGCGACCTCGGTGTCGCCGTCGCGGGCCGCGGTCGCCTCCGCCCAGATCCGGGCGGCCTCGTCGATGTGCCGTTCATGGGTGGCCGGCCGTACCCGCACGTCGCTCATCGACACAGTCTGTCGATGCGCCGTCCCGGTGGCGACCCGGTTTGTCGCGCCGCTCTCCGCGGCGCCGGCCCGCGAACCGCGCTACGGCTGGCGGGGCGACGGCACGAGCTTCCAGGCGATCACGCCGGCCGCGACCAGCAGGACGGCGGCGATGAGGGAGGTCGTCTGCATGGCGTGGACGAAGGCTTCCCGGGCGGCGGCCAGGATCTGGGCGCCCTGCTGCCCGTCGCCGGCCAGGGCCCGGCCTGCCGTGGCCAGCGACTCGTGCACCGCGTCGCGGCTCGGGCCGGGCAGCGTCGACAGGTCGGGCAGGGCCGAGCGGTAGAGGACGGTGTGCAGGGTGCCGAGCAGCGCGATGCCCAGGGCGACGCCCAGTTCGTACGCCATCTCGGAGATGGCCGAGGCGGAGCCGGCCCGGTCCTTCGGCACCGCGCCGAGCACGGCGTCGGTGGCGGCGGTGAAGGCGAGGCCGACGCCCAGGCCGATGACGACCAGGCCCAGCGCCAGCGGCGCGTAGCCGGCGTAACCCTCGCCGACCGTCAGCACGGCCATGCCGGCGCCCGCCGTCAGCAGCCCGACGGCGAGGGCGCGTCCCACGCCCAGGCGGGCGAGGACGGCGGCGGCGATGGCGACGACCGCGATGGACGCCAGCGTCAGCGGCAGCTCGCGCAGTCCCGCCTCCAGCGGCGAGTAGCCGCGGACGAGTTGCAGGTACTGGGAGAAGAAGAAGAGCAGGCCGCTGAAGGCGAAGATGGCGATCAGGCTGGCGACGACCGTACCGGTGAAGACCGGGCGGGCGAAGAGCGAGACGTCCACGAGCGGCGCCGACAGGCGGCGCTGGCGGCGCACGAACAGCATCCCGCCGACGAGGCCGGCCACGGCCGCGCCGACACCGACCGGGTCGACGCCGGCCTTGGCGGTGTGCTTGACGGCCCAGACCAGCGCGACGATCGCCGCCACGGACAGCAGCGCGCTGAGCAGGTCGAAGCGCCCGGGGCGCGGATCGCGCGACTCGGGCACCAGGGCGGCGACGCCGATCAGCACCAGCAGCATGATCGGGACGTTGATCACGAAGACGGAGCCCCACCAGTAGTGCTCCAGCAGCGCTCCGCCGACCAGGGGGCCGAGTGCCGCGCCGCCGGAGGCCCCGGCCGACCAGACGGCGATGGCGCGGGTGCGCTGACGCGCGTCCGTGAAGATGTTGCGGACGATCGACAGCGTCGAGGGCATGAGCGTCGCGCCGGCCACGCCGAGCAGGACCCGGGCGGCGATCAGCCAGCCGGCGCTGGGAGCGAAGGCCGCCAGCAGCGACGCGGCGCCGAAGCCGGCGACGCCGATCAGCAACAGCCGCCTGCGTCCGATGCGGTCGGCCAGGGTGCCCATGCTGATCAGCAGGCCGGCCAGCGCGAAGGAATAGGCGTCGCCGATCCAGAGCAGCTGGGTGGCGGTGGGCTGCAACTCCGCGACCAGCGCGGGCACGGCCAGCGCCAGCACGGTGCCGTCGACGGCCAGCAGCGTGACGGCCAGGGTCAACGCGGCCAGGGCTGCCCACTGCCGCACTCCGGCGCGTCCGCCGGCGGTCGCGCCGGTGGGCTCGGGGGCCAGGTCCGTGTTGCTCATGCGGCCACGCTACGGACCAAATGGTCGGCTGTGCAAGCCGATTGGTCGGCTAGGGTGGTGATGCGCCCGACACCTCCACGGCGCGTCGGAAGGCCCAGAGCGAAAGGAAGACGGCATGCCGGCTCGCGAGCGCGACACCGCCAGGACCCGCCGGGTGGTGCTGGACGCCGCCGCCCGTGCCGTCGTCGCACACGGCGCCGGCGTCAGCCTGGATCTCATCGCCCGCACGGCCGGGGTCTCCAAGGGCGGGCTGCTGCACCACTTCCGCAGCCGCGAACAGCTCCTGCTGGAGCTGGCCCGCGACCTGGCGGAACAGTTCACCGCCGCCGTGCACGCCGCCGTCGACCCGCGCGACCACGCCCGGGGCCGGCTGGTGCGCGGCTACGTCAGGGCGACCCTCGACGGGCTGGGCGACGGGTCGACCGTGCCGGAACACGTCATCCTGGCCGCCTCGCTGGCCGGCGTACCGGGCGTGGCCGAACTCCTCCAGGAGGACAACCGGCGCTGGGACGAGGCCCTGGAGGCCGACGGCCTCGACCCGGACCGCGTACGGCTGATCACCCTGGCCGCGGACGGCGCCGCCGTCGCCGGCCTCTACGGCGGCGGTACGGACCCGGACGACGCGAGGCGCCTGCGGGAGTTGCTCATCCGGCTGTCGACCGACGAGGGCCCCCTCGTCGGCCCGGCCTGATCGGACGACGAGGCCGCCTTCGGCCGCCCGACGCGTCAGGGCCGGGAACCCCCGGTCGCCCGGCGGCGAGTGGCCGAGCGGCCTTCAGCCCGGCCCTGCCAAGCGTGACCCACCCCGGCAGGAGTAGCCGGTGCGGGAACGGGCAGACGGGGGCGGTGAGCCAGCGTCGCGACGTTCCCGACGGTCGGGCCGGTGCCGCGCGCGCCGACCCCGAGCCGGAGGTGGCGCAGGCGTTCGACCGGCTGGTCGAGGAGGGCGACGTCCGGCTCGCCCGGCCCTGGCCGACGCTGATCGTCACCGGCCTGCTCGGCGGGATCGACGTGGGCACCGGAGTGCTGGCGTACCTGCTGGTCCTGGACGCCACCGGGCAGAAGCTGCTGGCGGGGCTCGCGTTCGGCATCGGGTTCGTGGCCCTGCTGCTGGCCCGCAGCGAACTGTTCACCGAGAACTTCCTGGTGCCGGTGACGGCCGTGGCCGCCCGCCGGAACTCACTCGCCGCCCTGGGCCGGCTCTGGGCCGTCACGCTGGCCGGCAACCTGCTGGGCGGCTGGCTGGTGGCGTGGCTGATCACCCGCGCGTTGCCCGGGCTGCGGGAGACCGCCACGTCGGTCGGCACCCACTTCGCCACGCTGGGCGTGAACCTGCACTCGTTCACCCTGGCGGTGCTCGCCGGTCTGGTGATCACCCTGATGACCCGGATGCAGCACTCCACCGAGAGCCTCGGCGTACGGCTGGTGCCGGCGCTGCTCTTCGGCGCGCTGCTCGCCGGCGGCGAACTCTTCCACAGCGTGCTCGACTCGATCCTGATGTTCGCCGCGCTCACCGCCGGCCGGGCGCCGTTCGGCTACCTGGACTGGCTCGGCGCCCTCGGCTGGTCGGTGCTGGGCAACATCGTCGGCGGGGTGGGCCTGGTGGCCTTCCTCCGCATGGCCCGGGTGCCGCACGAGCTCGCCCGGGAACGCGCCCGCAACCGCTGAGCGGAGGCACCGCATGCCGGCAGGAGGCGGGAGGGCGTGCGGAACCGCCCGGAACGCGGGCGAGCCCCGGCCGATCGTGCGATCGACCGGGGCTCGTCACGTGGCACGGGTCAGGCGAGGTCGAACCGGTCGAGTTCCATGACCTTCGTCCAGGCCGCGGCGAAGTCGGCGACGAACTTCTCGCGCGCGTCCTGGCTGGCGTAGACCTCCGCGAGGGCCCGCAGCTGGGAGTTCGAGCCGAAGACGAGGTCGACCGCGGTGGCGGTCCACTTCACCTCGTCGGTGGCCAGGTCCCGGATCTCGTAGACGTGCTCGTCGGACTGCGACGCCTTCCACCGGGTGCCCGGGGAGAGCAGGTTGGCGAAGAAGTCGTTGGTGAGCACGCCGGGCTTGTCGGTGAGGACGCCGTGCCGGCTGCCGCCGACGTTGGCCCCGAGCGAGCGCAGGCCGCCGACGAGGACGGTCATCTCGGGCGCGGTCAGGTTGAGCATGTACGCCCGGTCGAGCAGCAGCACCTCTGGCTGGGTCTTCTCGCCCGCCCGCAGGTAGTTGCGGAACCCGTCGGCGCGCGGCTCGAGGACCCGGAAGGACTCGACGTCGGTCTGCTCCTGGCTGGCGTCGGTGCGGCCCGGGTGGAACGGCACGGTCACGTCGACGCCGGCGTCGCGCGCCGCCTTCTCGACGGCCGCCGAGCCGGCCAGCACGATGAGGTCCGCGAGCGAGATCTTCGCCCCGCCGCTGGCGTTGAACTCCCGCCGGATGCCCTCCAAGGCCTCCAGGACCGTCGCGAGCTGCTCGGGCTGGTTGACCTCCCAGCTGCGCTGCGGCTCCAGGCGGATCCGCGCGCCGTTGGCGCCGCCGCGCTTGTCGGTGGAGCGGAAGCTGGCGGCCGAGGCCCAGGCGGTGGAGACGAGCTGGGTGGTCGTCAGGCCGGACTCCAGGACCTTCGCCTTGAGGGCGGCGACGTCGGCGTCACCGACCAGCTCGTGGTCGACGGCCGGCACCGGGTCCTGCCACAGCTGGGGCTCCGGCACCCACGGCCCGAGGAAGCGGCTGACCGGACCCATGTCGCGGTGCAGCAGCTTGTACCAGGCCTTGGCGAACGCCAGCGCGAACTCGTCGGGGTGCTCCAGGAAGCGGCGCGAGATCTTCTCGTACGCCGGGTCGACGCGCAGCGACAGGTCGGTCGTGAGCATCGTCGGCTTGTGCTTCTTCGACGGGTCGTGGGCGTCCGGGATGATCGCCTCGGCGTCCTTGGCGACCCACTGCTTCGCGCCGCCGGGGCTCGTGGTCAGCTCCCACTCGTAGCCGAAGAGGATCTCGAAGAACCGGTTGCTCCACTGCGTCGGCACGTCGGTCCACGTCACCTCGAGACCGCTGGTGATCGTGTCCGCGCCCTTGCCGCTGCCGTAGGTGCTCAGCCAGCCCAGGCCCTGCGCCTCCAGCGGGGCGCCCTCGGGCTCGGGGCCCACGTGGTCGTCGGCGACGCCGGCGCCATGGGTCTTGCCGAAGGTGTGGCCACCGGCGATGAGGGCGACGGTCTCCTCGTCGTTCATGGCCATCCGGGCGAAGGTCTCGCGGATGAAGTGGGCCGCCGCGAGCGGGTCGGCGTTGCCGTTCGGGCCCTCCGGGTTGACGTAGATCAGACCCATCTCGGTCGCCCCGACCTCCGGCGCCATCTCCTTCTCGGAGACGTAGCGCTCGTCGCCGAGCCAGGTGTCCTCCGGGCCCCAGAAGATCTCCTCGGGCTCCCAGACGTCCTCCCGGCCGAAGGCGAAGCCGAAGGTCTTGAAGCCCATCGACTCCAGGGCGACGTTGCCGGCGAGCACGAGCAGGTCGGCCCACGAGACCTTCTGGCCGTACTTCTGCTTCACCGGCCACAGCAGCCGGCGGGCCTTGTCCAGGTTGGCGTTGTCCGGCCAACTGTTGAGCGGGGCGAACCGCTGCCCGCCGTCGCCGGCGCCGCCGCGACCGTCGTGGATGCGGTAGGTGCCCGCCGCGTGCCAGCTCATCCGGATCATCAGGCCGCCGTAGTGGCCGAAGTCGGCCGGCCACCAGTCCTGCGAGGTGGTGAGGACCTCGACGATGTCCCGCTTGAGCGCCTCGACGTCGAGCTTGGCGAACTCCTTGGCGTAGCTGAAGTCCTCGCCCAGCGGGCTGGCCTTGGACGAGTGGGCGTGCAGCACCGACAGGTCGATCTGGTTGGGCCACCAGTCCCGGTTGGTACGCGGACGACCGCCGGTCTTCGGCGTCGGCGAGTCGATCGCCGGGTTCTCGCTCTCGCTGCCGTGCGCGGTCACGGAGTCGTGCGCGACCGGGCAGCCGGCCGCCTCCTTCTTGTCCACGCCCTGTGCGCTGGAGGGAGCGTTGTCCTGCATGTCGCTCATCTACTTCCTTCCGAACTGGCGGACCACTGGGAGGTGCGTTCGGCCGCACACCCGGGGCAGGTGCCCCAGAAGACGACCTCCGCCTCGTCGACCGTGAAGCCGTGGTCGTCGGAGGCGGTGAGACAGGGGGCACGGCCGACAGCGCAGTCGACGTCGGCGATCGCGCCGCAGGAGCGGCACACGACGTGGTGGTGGTTGTCGCCCACCCGGCACTCGTAGCGGGCGGTCGCCCCGGCGGGCTGGATGCGCCGCACCAGGCCGGCGTCGGTGAGCGCGCGCAGCACGTCGTAGACCGCCTGGTGGGAGACTGTGGGCTGGGCGACCCGCACCAGCGCGATCACCGTGTCGGTGTCGACGTGCGGATGGTCGCGCAGCGCTGCGAGCACCGCCAGTCGGGGCCGGGTCACGCGCAGCGAGACCGCCCGCAGCTGAGCTGCGAAGTCGGACGCCACGCGATGAATATAGTCCACTCTTCTGGAATGAATCAGGTTTTGCTCCAGCCGAATCCGCACGGGCACCGAGCGGTTCCGGGTGGTCGCCGAGGACGCGGCCCCGCGGACGTGTCAGCGGGCCGGGGCCCGTACGTCGGTGAAGTGTTTGGTGATGCGCAGCAGCACCCGGTCCGGTGGCCCGGGGACGAAGTCCGCCCCGTCGGCGAGTGCGGCGATCAGGGGCAGTCCACGGCCACCGACGGTCAGCGGGGCGGGGAGTTCGGCATCGAGTCCGACGCCGTCGGGGGGTGCTGCCGCGATTGCCGACCTCGAGTTGGCAGACATCGTCGTCGATCGTGATGGTGACGTCGACGGCGCTGTCCGAATCGGCGTGCAGCACCGCGTTGGCGCAGGCCTCGGTGATCAGCACGGCGAGGTGGCCACGGACCTCCTCGTCGGCGCCGGTGAGGCTCAGCAGGGTGGTGAGCACGTGCCGGGCACGGGTCACCGAGGATGGTTGACGCGGCAGTGACAGCGTCATGGCGATGCGCATCGCGCAGTTCCTCCTCGGCCCGTGGGTGACCGCGCCGGCTTACTGTGCCACACGCTGAGGCGGGACGCTCCGGTTGTGATCACCCCTACCCGGCGCTATCGGGGTGAAACCGCCGGGACCACGCGCTCGGGCGGGGCACCGTGTCGGGGCGTAGCCGGCCCTCGGCGGTTCGTCCGTCGGCGGAATATGGTGAGCGGGGATCATTCTGCGTTGGAGGTCGTTGTGGGTGTGCAGTTGACGGTCCGGCCGGGGCGGGGTTGCACCGTGCTCGAGGTGCGCGGCGAGCTGGACATGGCGACGTCCCCGCAGCTGCGCGAGGGCCTGCGACGGCTGATCGACGGCGGCGACCGCCAGGTGGTGGTGGATCTGGCCGAGGTCGGATTCATGGACTCCAGCGCGCTCGGCGCACTCGTGGTGAACTTCAAGGCCCTGCGGGAGGTCGGCGGCCGGTTGTGCCTCGCTGCGGTGCAGCCAGCCGTGCGCAGCGTCCTGACGGTCACGTCCGTGGATCGCGCCATCCAGGTCTACGGCACGGTGCAGGCCGCCGAGGCCGACGTGCCGACCACGGACGACACGGCGGCCCGGTAGTCAGTCCGGCAGCGCGGCGCTGGCCCGCGCCTGGTCGGCGCCGGCGCGGGTGTTCCGCTCCTCGCCGTGCCCGTCGTGCCAGTCGAGGACGAACAAGGTGGCGTCATCGGCCAGCGTCGGTCCGCTGACTTCGAGCACGGCATCGGCCAGCGCCCGGGCGGCCTCGCGCGGGTGCAGGTCGGTGATCGACCGCAACATGGCCGCCAGGTCCAGGTCGGCCGCGTTGCGCTCCCGCATGCCGTCGGTTATGACGACCAGGCGGTCGCCCGCCCGCAGCGTGATCTCGCCGGCCTGGTATTCGACGCCCTCGAACATGCCCAGCGGGAAGTTGGCCGGCAGCGACAGCGGGCGAGCGTCTCCGGCGCGTACCAGCAGCGGCGGCACGTGCCCGGCGTTGAGCAGCGCACACACTCCGGTACGCAGGTCGAGGCGGCCGAGGACCGCGGTGACGAAACTGCCGGGCACGGCGGCGTGCCCGGCCACGTCGGCGTTGGCGGCGTCGGCCTGCTCCACCAGGCCGGCGCCCCGGCGGCGGCTGTTGCGCAGGCTGCCCACCCCCAGCGTCGCCGTCAGCGCGCTCGCCACCCCGTGGCCCATCGCGTCGGTGACGCTGAAGTGCAGCACGTCCCGGGCGAGGCTGTAGTCGAAGGTGTCCCCGCCGATGCTGGCGGCGGGTTCGAGCCAGCCGGACAGGGTGAACGCGCTGCCCTCGCACGTGAACGACCCGGGCAGCACACGGCGCTGGATCTCCCCGGACAGGGTGAACGGGGTCGTGCGCTGGCCCCACTCGAAGAGGTCGGTGTGCCGGCGGTTGGCGATCACCACGAACGCCAACACGTGCGCCGCTCGGGCGATCTCCGCCAACCCCCGCGGCTCGGGCTCGTCCGCCAGGACCATCTCAAGCAGGCCGATCGCTTCACCACGGTCGGTCACCGGCGCCAGCACCGTCCACCCGTCCGGCTGTGCGACGACCCGCACCTCCTGGGTCCGGAGCGCCTGCTCGGCGGGGCCGCCGTCGAAGGGAAGCACCGTGGCGACCTCGGCGTCGTGCCGGCGTCCCGCACCGGCGTCGTCGAATGGCAGGTGGGCCAACCGGACCAGCGCACGGCCGCTGAGGTCCGCGATCAGGAACGCGACGGTACGGGCCCCCAGCGCCGCGCCGAGTTCCCGGGTGACCGCCCCGACCGCGTCGACCGGCGAGGCGTTCTCCGCCGCTTCCAGCATGTTGATCACGTGGTGCCCCCGGTCGCTTCTCACTGCCCGAGCCTATGAGACCGATCGGCCCACGCCGAGCACGAGGATCGTCACAGCGGGCGTCGCCAGCCCGGACCGGGTCCCGATCCCGTGCCCGCGGAGGGCCTGGGCCCACGGGTCCGGCCCCTCGGCTGGCGATCCGTCCCGCGCCGGTGGCGGCACGGCCGCCCGGCTCAGTCGGCCACCTCGACGTACGCCGCCAGGTTGGCCAGCGACGAGGCGATCCCGGCCTCGTGGTCCGCCTGGTCGATGCCGGGCGGCACGTCCGTGGCGGTGACGGTCACCCCGGTCCCCGCACCGGCGGCGGCGAGGTGCCAGGTCATCGTCATGGTGCCGGCGTACGAGGGGTCGTCCGCCTCGAAGACGGCCCGCTGCACCACGCGCTCCGGCGGCACCAGGGCGGCGAACCCGACCTCGACGACATCCGTTCCGGCCGACGTCTTGCCGGGACTGTCGGCGGCGTCGAGGTAGGTGAGGACCATCCGGAACCCGCCGCCGGGCCGGGGGTCCCACCGCTCGATGCGCCCGCGCATGCCGGCCGGCGGCAGCCACGCCTCCAGCGCCTCCCGGTCGAGCAGGGCGCCGTAGACGGTCCCCGGCGGTGCCGCGATCAGCCGGCTGGCGCGGTCGGTCCTTCCCATGACCCGATCCTAGGACCGCACCCCGACACCCACGTTCGCCCGTGGAGCGGCCCCGGCACCCGCCAGGACGGGGTCGTGGGCCCGTTCCCGACATGGGCGGCGCCCGCCCGCAGGAGGCGTGCATGGCCGGGCCGCCGTGGGGCAGTAGGTGGCGATGGATGAACAGGTGATGGTGTTCGCGCCCGCGCCGCTCTTGACCGTGACCATCGAGCAGCAGGCCGACGCGGTCGAGCTGCACCTGCACCCCGGCGGGCAGGGGGTGTGGCAGACCCGCATGATCGCGGCCCTCGGCACGCCGGTCACGCTGTGCGTGGCCGTCGGCGGCGAGGTCGGCGACGCGCTGCGCAAGCTGCTCGTCGACGAGGACGTGACGGTACGCGTGGTGAACCGGCAGTCGGGGACGGGCTGGTACGTGCACGACCGGCGCGACGGCTCGCGGGCGGAGATCGCCGAGGACCCGGGTGCGCCGATGGTCCGCCACGACATCGACGAGCTGTACACGGTGACCCTGACCGAGGGACTGCGCGCGCCGGTGAGCGTCCTCAGCGGTCCGGCCGACCCGGACATGGTCGACTCGGACATCTACCGGCGCCTGGCCGCCGACCTGAGCGCCAACGGCGGCACCGTCGTCGCGGACCTCTCCGGCCCGCACCTGGCGGCGGTGCTGGAGGGCGGCGTCGCCGTGCTCAAGGTCAGCCACGAGGAGCTGATGGACGACGGCTACGCGGACGACGACAGCGTCGAGTCCCTGCTCGACGCCGGCCGACGCCTGCAACGGAAGGGCGCGAAGTCCGTGCTGATCAGCCGGGCCGGGGAACCGGCCCTGGCCCTGCTCGACGACGGTACGGCGCTACAGGTGCACGCCCCGCCGCTGGAGCTGGCCGACCACCGGGGCGCCGGTGACTCGATGACCGCCGGCGTCGCCGCGGTGCTCGCCCGTGGCGGCGACCTGCGGAAGGCCATCCGCATCGGCGCCGCGGCCGGGGCGCTCAACGTCACCCGGCACGGCCTGGGCACCGGCCGGGCGGAGGCCGTACGGGAACTCGCCGGGCGGGTGCGGCTGACGCCGCTGGGGGACGCGTCGGGAGGCTCCGATGACGGGTGACCGGCCGGCGCGTGTCCTGGTGACCAACGACGACGGCGTGCTCGCCCCCGGCATCCGCTGGCTCGCCCGCGCCGCGTACGAACGCGGCCTCGACGTGGTGGTCGCCGCGCCGCAGTCCGAGGCGAGCGGGATGAGCGCGGCCCTGTCGGCGGTCACCGACGACGGGCGGGTGATGTTCACGCGGACGGCGCTGACCGGGCTGCCGGAGGTGCCCGCGTACGGCGTGGCGGCCTCGCCCGGCTACATCGCCATCCTGGCCGGGCTCGGAGTGTTCGGGCCGCCTCCGGAGCTGGTGCTCTCGGGCATCAACCGGGGTGCCAACGCGGGACACGCGATCCTGCACTCGGGCACCGTGGGCGCGGCGCTGACCGCCGGCAACGGCGGCGCCCGGGCCCTGGCCGTGTCGCTGGACGTGCTCTCGCCGGCTACGGCGGGCGCGGGCAGCGCGGGCGCGGCGATCGACGTGCTGGACACCGTCGACGACGAGGCCCGCCACTGGTCCACCGCCGCCGGACTGGCCGGGCACCTGCTGCCCTGGCTGCTCGACGCGGCCCCCGGCACGGTGCTGAACCTCAACGTGCCCGACCTGCCGGCCGAGCAGGTCGCCGGGCTGCGCCAGGCCACGCTCGCCCCGTTCGGGCAGGTGCAGGTCGCCATCGTCGAGAGCGGCCACGACTACGTCCGTACCGCCATCGAGGGGAACGGCGCCCGCCACGTCCCCGGCACCGACCTGGCCTGGCTGGCCGACGGCTACGCCGCCGTCACCGCCGTGCGGCCCCTGGGCGACCTGCCCGACGTGCGGATACCGGCGGCGCAGGCCGGCGACTGACCGGTCCCCGGAAGCGCCCGCCCCGCCGGTGGCCGGCGGGGCGGGGCCACGTCTCGTCGGGTCAGACTCCGCCGGCGGCGCGGTCGCGGTCGGCCTCGGCGTCGGCCGCGCCCGTCGGGACGCCGTCGCTGTCGCGGCCGGCCCGGGGCAGGTCCACGACCGAGCCTGCCCCTGCGTCGTCCCGAGTCGGCGCCCGCGCAGTTGCTACCCGAGTTCCTGTCGCGCGGCCTCGCCCATGGGGTCGTCGCGGGTGGGCAACTGCTGGATCATCGGCAGCACCTCTTCCTGGAAGAGGCAGTGCAGCCGGCGCAGTTCCCGCGCCGGATGGTCGGCGTCGTCGACCCGCACGTCCCACAGTGGGTACGGCTGGTCGCTGATCACCGTCACGGTCGCGGACCGTGCGCCGTGCCGGTCGCCGCCGGCCTCCTCGCCCGCCTCGATGGCCAGCACGAGCCGCTCCGCCAGGGCCAGTTCCTGGCTGTCCTCGAACACCCGGACGATCTCCGCGAGGGTCTCCGGGCCCACCAGGCGGTTGCCCTGCGCCGCGTAACCCGGCCCGGTGTGGTGCCCCGCCCATTCCCGCGCACGGGAGCCGGTGAAGGCGTACGAGCGGCCCTGACGGTCGACCATGCCGACCTGCCGCACCTCCCGACCCGGGTCCCGGGCCAGCAGCTCGGTCAGGACGTCCTGCGGCGAGCGGCCCTCGGCGAGCAGCGGCAGGCCGTCGTACGCCAGGAAGGGGTTGTGGGTGGCCTGGGTCGCCACCGCGCCACCGGAGCAGTGGACGTGCGCGACGAGCTTGCCGACCGCGGGACCGGCGGTCAGGGCGCCCACCCCGAGCTGGCCGGTACGCGGACACCGCGCCGCAATCGAAAAGGTCATGATCGGCAGTTACCCGACCGGACGCCCGCCATGCGGGAGCGGGATGCGCGGACGTCGGCGCGCTACCCGTTGGTGAGCTGCTCGCGGAGGATGTCGGCGTGCCCGCAGTGCTGGGCGAGCTCGCGCAGCACGTGGAGATACACCCAGCGCAGCGGAAGCGGGCCCCGCCGGTGCCCGTGGAGGATGTCGTCCAGGCCCAGGGACGACGTCGCGCGGCGTGATGCCGCGCAGGCTTCGCGGTGCGCGTGCCGGACGCTGGCGATCGTGTCGTCGTCAGCGAGGATGAACGAGTCCTCCGACCTCGCCGGGATGCCGATCTCGGCGCGCGAGCGGCCCGTGACGGCTTCGTCGAACCAGACCTTCTCCACGAAGGTCGCGTGCTTCACGAGACCGAGCAGCGTGGTCCGGGAGGCCACCAACGAGCGGCGTGCCTGTTCCTCGGTCAGCCCGTCCAGGCAGCCGTCGAGCGCGCCACGGTGCTCGTCGAGGAACGCCTCGAACTGGGCGCGGGACGGCAGCGCGACGACCCGGTCGTCGAAGGTGGGCGGATAGGAAGGCATGGACAGAGCATTCCAGACCGTGACCCGGGTCTCCGCCCCTGCGGTCAGTCGCCGATCGCCTGGTAGACGGCGGTCCAGAGGTCGAGCCACATCGGCATCCGCCGGTCGTCGGCGTGCGCCCGCTGCATCATGACGATCGCCGACAGGTCCTCGGCGGGATCGCTTCCACCAGCAGACGAACAGATGGAACTCACGTCCGGTCGGCCGCGCCGAACAGGTAGCGCAGCTCGTCCAGCATGACGACCAGCACCCCGGCGACCAGCGCACCGACGGCGGCCAGTGCCGCTTCACCAGGGCGTACGGGCCCGGCCGGGGCGAGCGCGCCGAGGATCGCGCAGCCGATGAGCAACGCGTTGCGCCACACGTGGTGCCGGCCCAGGGGGGCCGCGGTGCGGCCGAAGCAGCGGCAGGTGGCGCCGCCCCGCCGCAGGTTCGCGGTGATGGCGACGGTGAAGGCGAGCAGCAGGGCCGTTGACAGGAGGAAGCCGGCCATGGGGAACACGGCCAGCAGGACGACGGCGGTGAACTCGGCGGCGATCACGGCCGCGGCGAGCGGACCGGCCGGCTGGTAGCCCATGTCGTGCACCGAGCGCGTGAACTCGCGGTAGGCGGCACGCCCGGAGACCTTGCCGACCGCCGCCGCCAGCAGGACCGTGCCGAGCAGCACGCGGCACGCGATGTCGACGTACACCTGTTATCGCCTCTCTCTGGCCACGCCGAGGATCGCCTCGCGGGGCACCGCCCCGAAGTGCCGCGAGTCCTGGCTGTGGGGGTTGTCTCCGCGCACGGTCACGGCACCGTCGGGCTCGACCCGGTGCACGCGCTTGACCATCCACGTCAGGTCGGAGTCGGGGACGACGTCACGGGTCCGGAAGACGAGGAGGTCACCCGCGGCCGGCGGCCGCCCGACGCGGACGACGAGCCGGTCGCCGTCGCGCAGCGTCGGCGTCATGCTGTGCCCGCGTACGACAATCAGGCGCCAGCGGCGGCGCAGCCAGCCGGTCATGACGCGGCCAGCTGGTACCCGCCGGCCTGGAGGCGGAACAGCCGCGCGTACTCGCCGTCGGCCGCCATCAGCTCGTCGTGCGCGCCCGATTCGATGACGCGTCCGGCGTCCAGCACGACGATGCGCTGCGCGTCGCGCAGGGTGCTGAGCCGGTGGGAGATCAGCAACCCGGTGCGGCCGTGCCGGATCCGGGCCAGCGACGCGTGCACACGGGTCTCGGCGTCGGCGTCGAGCCCGGAGCTGGGCTCGTCCAGGATGAGCAGGTCGGCGTCGGCGCGCATCAGGGACCTGGCGAGCGCGACCCGTTGCCACTGCCCGCCGGAGAGTGTCACCCCGGGCTCGCCGTCCTGGTCGGCGAACGTACGGCTGAGCAACGTGGCGTACCCGTGGGGAAGGGCGCGGAGGCGGTCGTGGATCTCGGCACGCGCGGCGGCCTCCTCGACCTGCTCAGCCGTGTGCGGTAGCCGGCCGATGCCGACGTTCTCCGCCGCGCTGAGGTCGTAGCACATGAAGTCCTGGAACACCGCGCCCATCCGCCGGCGCAACGCCTCGACCCGCAGCTCGCGCAGGTCCATGCCGTCCCACGTGATGCGCCCACGGTCGGGGTCGTAGAACCGGCAGAGCAGCTTGACGAGGGTGCTCTTGCCGGCGCCGTTGAGGCCGACGAGCCCGACGGCCTCACCGGCGGGGATCGTGAGGTCGACGCCCCGCAGGACCCAGGGGCCACCCTCGTCGTAGCGGAACCACACGTCCTCGAACCTGATCCCGGTCTCCAGCGGCGGCGCCGGCAGGGTCCCGTCGGCCAGGTCGGCGGGACCGTCGAGGACGGCGACGTAGTGCCGGAACAGCCGGATGGCCGCGCCAGCCTCGCCGAGCTGCGCGGCGATGCCGGCCAGGCCGGCGTGCGCGGCGCCGAAGGCGGCCAGCAGGAGGGTCAGGTCGCCGAGGCTGAGTCGGCCGCGGACCGCGGCGTTCACGGCGATCACCGTCGCGGTGAGCGTCACGGCGGCGCCGGCCAGCGCCCAGCAGCTCTGCACCGCGGTGGCGTGCCGCGCGGCGGCCAGCTCGATCCGGCCGGCCGCCCGCAGGGTGCCCGTGAGCCGATCGCGGAAGAACCGGCCGAGCTGGTAGAGGCGTACCTCCCGGACGGCGCGCAGGTCGGTCAGCACGGCCTGGAACAGGAAGCGGGTCCGGAACAGGCCGGCGCCGTCCTCCACGGCGCGCGCCGCTCGCCGGGACAGCCGCAGCTGGATGAGGAACTCGGGGACCGCCACGGCGAGCAGGAGCAGGCCGGCCGGCGGCCAGAGCGACGCCAGGATCACGGCGAAGCCGCCGATGGTGACGACGCTCTGGGCCACGTCGACCGCGAACATGACGACCGCGTACGGCGCCTGGGTGGCGGCCTGCTGGGCCAGTGCCAGCCGATCGCGCATCGCCGGCTGCTCGAAGGGGCCCAGGCCGAGGAAGGTGTCCAGTTTCCGGTACAGCCGCACGTCGGCGGCGATGGCGATCGCGTTCTGCAACGCCGTGGTGAAGTAGCCGGACAGGCGGTTGGCGATCGCCGCCAGGGCTCCCAGGAGGGCGATCGCCACGGCGTACCAGGTGGCCGTCGACGGGCTGGCCGAGCGACCCCTGCCGACCTCGTCGAACAGCAGCTTCGTGAACCACGCGACGCCGAGCGGCGGCGCCGCGCCGACCGCCACGAGGGCGACCATGGCGGTGAGTGCCTTCGGGTCGGCACAGCCCAGCCGCAGGGCGGTTCGCAGCGTGGTCACGGTCAGGCCGGAACCGGGAGCTGGTGGCTGGACCCGACGATGACACCGTCGACGACCGACAGCACGGCCGGGAAGCCCTTGACGTGGAACTTCTTCTCGGCGAACTGTTCGGAGATCGTCGCCGTGTCGAAGCCGGTCAGGCGTGGCGCCATCGCCGCCGTCTCCGCCGGTGTGCCGATCATGAACACGAGGGTGTCGTGGCGGTAGCGCTCGGCGTCGGCGGTGAGGGCGTCCAGGAGATCCCGGCACGGTGGACAGGTCGGGGTCAGCATGACCACGGTGCGGCGGCCGGTGCTCAGGTCGGCGTGCGGGAGGCCGGTGACCTCCAGGCCCGGGTCGGGCAGCACCTCGGGGACGGCCTCGCCGTCGTGGGCGTGGCCGGTGCCCACCTCGCGCAGGCGCCGGGCGAGGGCAAGGGTCAGGACGAGGTTGAGCGCGGCGACCGCGCCGACAAGGGCGATGGCGGCGTACGCGAAACCCGGCATGGGAACTCCTCGGCGAGTCGGCGGTGGCGGGGGCCGCGCCGGTCGGCACGGCCCCCGGGGGGAAAGCCAGGTCAGCAGGCGCCGACCTTCTTGACGTAGCAGAGCGTCCGCGTCGTCGAGGTCACGCAGGCGCCGTTGCAGTTGTAGTAGCCCTGGCGGTAACGCCGGAAGTAGTCGCCGCCGGAGCAGTAGCCGTCGGACGCGACGCACGCGCACTTCTGGCCGTGCTCCGGCACGCAGGCGCCGGCCTCCTCGCGGCCGAGCACCTTGCCGAGGACGGCGTCGCCGACACGGGTCAGGATCCTGGTCATGGGCAGACCTCCTTTGTGGGTGGTTGCCCGCCACTGTGCCGGTCGCCGCTGCGCTCGCCCTGCGCTTCTACTGCGCGTGGGCTGCGCTCCGCCAGTCCGTCAGCCGTTCGCGCAGGTCGTCGGCGTACGCGGCGTCGAAGTGCTCGAAGATGCGCAGCGCCTCCTCGCCCAGCGTGGCCGCCCGATCGTGCCGCGCGAGGGTGGCGTACGCCCGCGCCAGCAGGCTCAGCGAGTTCGCCAGCGGGAACGGTTGCCCGATGCCACGCAGCATCGCCACGGAGCCCTCCAGCTCGGCGACCGCCCGCTCGGCGTCGCCCTCCTCGAGGTGCACCTTGCCGAGGAGCCGGCGGGAGATCGCCTCACCCCACTCGTGGCGCAGGTCGCGGAACGCGCGGACCGTACGGGTCAGCAACCGGCGTGCCGAGGCGCTGTCTCCGGCCGCGAGATACGTCGCGGCCAGCGCCTGCTCGGCGGTGGTCACGCTCATCCGGTCACCGAGCCGGCCGGCGTCGGTCACCGCCTGCCGCAGGTGCTCCAGTGCCTGCGGCCACTGCTCGGCGTGCCGGTGCAGCAGGCCGATGCTCTCCCGCGCGAGTGCCGCACCCCACAGGTCGCCGCCGTCGGCCAGCAGCCGCAGTCCGGCCTCGCAGGCGGCATAGGCCAACGGGGACGTGTGCTGGTACTGCCCGTACTGCATGCCGAGGGTCAGCAGCACGTGCCCGTCGACCGGGCCGACCGGCCAATGCGTGGCGCACGTGCGCACCATCAGCAGTAGCGCGGCGTCCGCCTCCCGCAGCCGGCCGAGCTGGCGGCAGCACAGCGAGTAGCCGTGCAGCGCGACGAGCCGGTGCGCCACCAGCGGCCCGCGACTGTCACGGTGCGCCGCGCGCAGCAGCGGCACGGCTTCGGCGTACCGGTTCAGCATCCGGTAGGCCGTGCCCAGGTGCAGCCGCAGCGACATCCGGGTCGGCGACGGCAGGTCGGCGTGGCGGTCGAGCACACCGCGCAGGCAGTCGACGAACTCGGGCAGGTGCTGGCTGCGCATCATCGCGAAGTTGCCCATCGTGCAGGCCAACCGCCCGGCCAGGTCGACGGCATCCAGCCCCAGCAGGTCCCGCACCGCCGCGAGGAGGCTCTCCCGCTCCGCCTCGAACCACTCGACGGCGTCCCAGGGGTCGATCACGCCCGTCGCGTCCGCGACCGGCAGGGCCTTGCAGGGCAGTGCGGCGGCCGCGCGTACGGCGTGCGCGTGCAGCCGCGTGTAGAAGGCGATCACCTGGTCGGCGTCGACGTCGGTGCGCTCCCGCGCGTGCAACCGGACCAGGTCGTGCATGCGTACCCGGCCGTCGGGGTCGGCGGTCAGCAGGTGGGCCCGGCACAGCTGTTCCAGCAGCGGCTCGGTGCTCTCGTCCGACATGCCGAAGCTGCGCAGCGACGTGCGGCTGAGCACGCCGAGCAGCCGCGCGGCGGACGGCGCCAACCGCTCGAACCCGACGGTGAAGCTGGTGCGCACGTCGAGCCCGTCGAGCGACAGTTCGTCGAGGCGGCGCCGCTCGTCGCGCAGCCGGTCGCGCAGCCGCGCCACGGTCATGGCCTCCCGCTCGGCCAGCCGTACCCCGGCGATGCGCAACGCCAGCGGCAGGCGACCGCACAGTTCCACGACGTCGGTCGCCGCGGCGGCCTCCCGGTCGATCCGCTCGGCGCCGGCCAGCCCGGCCAGCAGCTCCAGGCCGTCGTCGAGCGGCAGGACGTCGAGCGCGACCACCTCGGTGCCCGCCAGTCCGGGCAACGCCGCCGTGCTGGTGACGAGGGCGGTGCTGCCGCCGGGCGGCAGCAGCGGGCGCACCTGCGCCGCGTCCGCCGCGCTGTCCAGCATCACCAACATGGCCTGGTCGGCGAGGATGGACCGGTACAGCGCGGCGCGTTCCTCGGCCGCCGTCGGGATGGCCTCGCCGGCCACCCCGAGGGAGCGCAGGAAGGCGCCCAGCACCGCGCCGGGCCGGGCCGGGTCGGCGGTGTTGCCGCGCAGGTCGGCGTACAGGCAGCCGGCGGAGAACCGGTGGCGACTCGCGTGCGCCGCCCGCAGCGCCAGCGTGGTCTTGCCCGTCCCCGCCAGCCCGGTGACGACGACGACCTGGGCGGCCCCGGCCGGCGGGGTACGCCCCAGCAACGACAGCAGCAGCCCGAGTTCCTTGTCCCGCCCGACGAAGTCACCGGTGACGCCGGGCAGCTGACTGGGCCGCACCCAGGCTCGTGGGGACGTCTCCTGCTCGCTGCCGAGGATCTCCCGGTGCAGCTGCCGCAGCTGCGGCCCCGGGTCGATGCCGTGCTCCTCGGCGAGGATCCGGACGCCGTCCCGGTACACGGCGAGCGCCTCCGCCTGCCGGCCGCTGCGGTGCAGGGCCACCATGAGCTGACCGCGCAGCCGCTCCCGCAGGGGCCGGTCACGCACCAGCGTGGTCAGCTCCGGCACGACCTCCCGGTGCAGTCCGAGCGACAGCAGCGCCTCGACGCGCAGCTCGATCGCGTGCTCGCGCAGCTCGCGGAGCCGGTCGCGCTCGACGTCGACCAGCGTCGCACCGACGTCGACGAACGCGTCGTCGCGCCAGCGGGCCAGCGCCTGGTCCAGCAGCGTCACGGCGCGGCGGGCGTCGGTGGTGGCGGTGGCGGCCTGCACGGCGGCGGCGAACTCCGCCGCGTCCACGATCACCGCGGCGTTCAACTGGTAGCCGGGTGACCTGGTGAGGATCAACTCCGGCGTCGCGTTGCGCCGGACCGAGGCGACGATCGCCTGGACGCGGTTGCGTGCTCCCGCGGGCGGACGCTCGGGCCACAGGCCATCGATCAGGCGCTCGACGGAGACGATGCGCCCACGCCGGGCCGCCAGGCTCGCGACGAACGCCCGCTCCAGCGGGGCGAGCGGCACAGCGGTCCCGTCGACGCTCAACTCGACCCGTCCGAGGACGGCGATCCGATACCCGCGCACCGCGCAAAGCTAGCGCGCGGGCCTACCGGTCGTGCTCGGGGCGTTCCGGGAGGCCGGTGCCCCACGGATCGCGGCGCATCCGGACACGAATGTCGAGGTCACCGGACGACGTCGGTCCGGCTCGGGCACGATGGGCTGGTCGGAGCGGGAGGAGGACGCGATGCAGACCATCCGGAAGGTCCGCCACCGACGGGCCGACGTCGACGGGCTGGAGGTGTTCTTCCGCGAGGCCGGGCGCCCCGACCGGCCGGCGGTACTGCTGCTGCACGGCTTCCCCAGCTCGTCGCACACGTTCCGCGAGGTCATGCCCACACTCGCCGACGTCGCGCACGTGGTCGCGCCGGACCTGCCCGGCTTCGGGATGTCGTCGTCGCCGACCGTCGACACCTACGACTACACGTTCGAGAACCTCTCCCGGACGATCGGCCACCTTCTCGACCAGCTCGGGATCGAGCGGTTCTTCGTCTACCTGCACGACTTCGGCGCACCGGTGGGATACCACCTGGCCACCCGTACCCCGACCCGCATCCGCGGCCTTATCGTCCAGAGCGGCAACGCGCACGACGACGGCCTCGGCGGGCAGTGGGACAGCGCCAGGGCCTACTGGGCCGACCCGACCGACGCCAGGCGCGCCGAACTGCCGGACTGGTTGAACTTCGAAGGCACCCGCGAGCAGTACCTGGCCGGGCTGCCCGAACACCTGCGCACCCTGCACGCTCCCGAGTCGTGGCACCTCGATTGGGAACGCATGACCCGACCCGGCACCGTCGACGCGCAGTTCGCGCTGTTCACCGACTACGCCAACCACGTCGCCCGCTTCGACGAACTCGCCGCATACCACCGCGCCCACCAGCCACCAGCGCTCGTACTGTGGGGACGGCACGACGCGTACTTCGACGTCGACGAGGTCCTCGCCTACCACCGCGTCCTCGACCGCATGGACGCACACATCTACGACGGCGGCCACCTGCTGTTGGAGACGCACGCGGCGGAGTGCGCGCAGCTCATGCGAGCGTTCGTACTCGACAACACGTGAGCCGTTGGCGCACCGGTCCACGGGCTGCCGTCGGGCGCTGGGGCCGGGCCGGCGGATCAGCGTTGCGGAAAGCGTAACAACCTGGTTACCCTTTCGGCGTGGACGAGGTGGCGGCAGCGATCGCCGATCCGGTGCGGCGGGAGATCCTGCTGATGCTGCGCGACGAGCCGCTCTCGGCCGGCCAGATCGCCGACCGGTTCGTGATCAGCCGGCCGGCCGTCAGCCGTCACCTGCGCGTGTTACGCGAGGCCGGCCTGGTGCGCGACACGGCCGACGGCCGCAGGCGGGTCTACGCACTGGTCACCGCGCCGCTCGACGAGCTGGCCGGGTGGCTGGGACGACTGACGCGCCCGTCCGGCTGGCAGCACCGCCTCGACGCGCTGGAGACCGAGGTCTACCGCACCCGCCGCGAGCGGCAGACGGCCGCCGGGCGGCACCCAGCCCAGAAGGAGACCGCATGAGCCCGACACCCACCGGCCGACTGATCGGCGACGACCTCGTACTGACCCGCACCTTCCGCGCTCCCGTTGCTGACGTCTGGGCCAGCCTCACCGATCCGGCACGCACGGCACGCTGGTTCGGCCCGTGGCAGGGCGACGCCGCGCCGGGCCGCACGATCAAGGTCCAGATGGCGTACGAGGAGGGCACGCCCTGGATGGACATGACCATCGACGCGTGCGACCCGCCGCGCCGGCTGGCGGTCTCCGCGGTGGACGAGCACGGCAGCTGGCATCTGGACATGACGCTGGTCGAGAGCGCGGGCGTGACCGAGCTTCGGTTCACGCAGCACCTGACCGGCACGGAGGGCGTCGGCGAGGTCGGACCGGGCTGGGAGTACTACCTGGACGCCCTGGCAGCCGCGCACGACGGCCGGCCGGCACCGGACTTCGACGACTACTACCCCGCCATGAAGGAGCACTTCGAAGCACAGCGGTAGCGGGATCAGGCGGCGTGATTAGGACACCGATCCGAAGGAGCACGGCGGAGACCACACCGCTTCACCGGGGACTGATCACGCTCGCGCCGATAGTTGATGTACGTCAATTCGTCTGGCAGGCTCGGCATCCGGATCGAACAGAGTGGAGTCCGCATGTCTGCACTTCGTCGGACCGTCGCCGCCACCGCGGTGGCAGGGGCGGTGTCCGCGTCCGTCCTGCTCGCCGGGCCAGCGGTCGCCGCCGAAACGAAGGCCTTCTACGGCAACGGAATGAGCAACAACTACTTCACGGCGCTGACCAACGCCAACAACGCCGCGCGCGCCCTCGCCAGCGCGGACGGCTTCGACCCGGACACGCAGTGCACCCACGGTGGAAGCTTCACGACGCAGCCGTGGCCGGGCCTCTACAAGGTGCTGGCACAGATCAACTGCACCCGCTGAGCATCCGCCCCAGGGGCGTCGGGCACCAACTGCCCAGCGCGTACGTCGACCCGGCCCGTCGCCACACCGGCAGCTACATCGTCGACTGCCTGTCGGCGGGCCACGACCTGGTCGCCTTCGACTACCGCTCGCCCGGTCAGCCGGCCGTCGTACGCGTCGACCAGGAGCGGAACTGCCGGATCACGGTCCTCGCCCCCAACTTCGAGACCTTCGTGGCAGGCCTTGCCCACGGAGCCGAGATCGCGCAGATGCCTCGCTTCGGACCGAGGTACAGCCAGCATCCCGGATTCGACCCGCTGCGGACCGCCCCGTAGACGCCGCCTCGGCACCGTAGCGAGGTGAGCCCAGCCTGCCCCGAGTGCCACACCAAGGGCGTCCCGCTGCTCTTCGGACTGCCGGCCCCGGAAGCGAGGAAGGGCGCCTACCCCGGTTCCGTCGCTGGACACTGGATGGCACCTGGCAAAACCTCTTAACCGCGCGGTGCAGGCCGACCCTGATGCCGCACGCGGTGGCCGACCGTCATGTCAGACGCGGGCAGTAGCCGACCCTTGTGCAGGACGCATGCCGCTTGACGGACTACTTGCATTTTGCAAGCATGGCCGCATGAGCCTCTTCATCACCTGCCCGGTCGAGAGCGTTGAGCGCGCAACCGCCTTCTACACCGCCCTCGGCTGGGCCCTTAACGCCGAGATGTCCGACCACAACGTATCGTGCTTCGCGATCGCCCCCGAGCAGTACGTCATGCTCGGCAGCCGCGAGATGTACGCGAGCGTCGGCGGAGTCGAAGAGCTGATTGGCGGACCTCAGACGCCCTCGAAGGTCACGGTCTCGTTCGACCTGGGCAGCCGCGAGGCGGTCGACGAGCTCATCGACCGCGCCGGCGCCGCTGGCGGGCGGATCGGTGACACCGACGACTACCCCTTCATGTACCAGCGCCAATTCGACGACCCTGACGGCTACCACTACTCACCGTTCTGGATGAAGGCGGACGCCGATCCGACCGCGTGAGTGACCTCGCTGCGGCCCTCGACATCGTCGGAGCACGGTGGGCCCTGCTCATCGTGGAACGGCTGCTCGACGGGCCACAACGCTACGGCGATCTGCAGCGCGACCTCGGTGTGCCGACGAACATGCTCGCGACACGCCTGCGCGAGCTCGAAGCGGCTGGCGTGCTGCTCCGCCTGCCCCTTCGACACAACACCCGGGCCTATGCGCTGACCGATCGCGGGTTCGCCTTACGCGAGGCGATCGTCGCACTCGGCAACTGGGGCAAGAACGACGCCTAAGGAGCGGCTCTCCGGATCATGGCTTGGTCCAGAGCAAATCCCTGCAAGAGTGAGCGCGGCCTGGTAGTGCACAGCGAGTTTGTCGGTGCGCATGGCCAGGCCAGCGGCCGGGCCCTCGGCGAAGCATCGCAATGGCATTCATAACTGCCTCGAAATGTGGTGCGTCGCTGGCCTGACCCGCGGTGACCAGCAAACTCATCGGCCGGCAACGCGACTCCACCGCCAGATGAATCTTGGTGCTCAGGACGTCTCGCGACCGGCCGTGGCAATGGTCGGCCGGCTCATGGCGTCGTGGTCTTTTCCCGGCCGGAGCCCGGCGGGGTGCTGGTGGGCCCGGATGACCGTCGAGTCGACCGCAGTGAGCAGCCAGTCCAGCTCACCGGCGGCGTCAGCGTCGCCCTGCACCGCGATTAAGAGGTTTTGCCAGGTGCCATCCAGTGTCCAGCGACGAAACCGGGAGTGGGCGCCCTTCCAAGAGCCAAGTTCGTCAGGAGGGTCCCGCACGGGGCATCGTCTCACGCCCCGCGGTCTGCGATGATTGGTGCCGCGCATCGCCCGGTGCCCCTTTGTTGCAGGAGCGAGGCTTGAGTTCCGACGACGCTACGGTCCCGACAGCGGCGTCCGGCAATCGCAAGGACTACGCGCTCGATCCGCGGCCGATCGCCCGTGGCGGGCAGGCGACGGTCTTCGCCGCCACGCACAAGCGGAGCGGCCGCCGGGTGGCGTTCAAGCGGGTGAACATCCGGCACGTGGACATGGTCGCGCGCATGAAGCGGGAGATCGAGGCGGCAACGCTTTTCGGCGATCATCCCCATGTCATGCCGGTGCTCGACCACGATTCGGCCTTCGAATGGTTCGTCATGCCACTCGCGGAGGCTACCGCGCTCACCCTTGCCAGGGACCTGGCCGAGACCGGGGCACTGCGTGACCTGGTGAGCGCCATCTGCCAGGCTCTGCGCCTGCCGCACGAACAGGGCTGGATTCATCGGGACCTCAAGCCGGACAATCTGCTGCGGCTCGACGGGCGCTGGGTCGTTGCCGACTGGGGTCTGGGTCGGCGTCCACGGGGGCAGACGACCGACGCGCACCGCACGCGGATGGGCACCGCGTTCGGCACCGAGGGTTTCGCCGCACCCGAGCTCGCCGTGGACGCCCACGCTGCCGGTCCGCCGGCCGACATCTACAGCATCGGGCAGATCATCGGTTGGGCGCTGACCGGTGCTCTGCCGCATGCCAACATCCCCCTGTTGCCCGATGGCGGTCCTTGGCGGGCCATCGTCAAGGCGGCGACCCTGCATGACGTCGATCGGCGCATCGCCAGCGTCGACGATCTGCTCGCGATGATCGCCGACGAATTGGACAACCCGGACGTCGTGGTCCACCGTGGTGGCCAGCTGCTTGCCAGGGCGCGGACCGGGGATCCCGCTGCGCCGCTGGAGCTGTTGAGACTGGCAGCCCAGTCGGACGAGAACTGCCGGATATTGCGGGACGGCGTGCTCGGTCTTGCCGACGAGCAGACGCGCGGGGCGATCACCGCCGATCCGGGGGCTGCGGCCGAGGTCGTACGCCTGCTGCGCGTGCCGGTCAGCCGAGATCCCGAGGCTGCGACCAACCCACCTGACGTGGTCCGGTGGTTGCTGGTCGTGGCTCACCAGGCCGAGGAGGGTGAGCACTGGGATCTGCTGGACGAGACGATCGAGAGCCTTCTGCTGCTGAGTGCGCGAGTCGATGAGCGTAAGAGCCTTGCGGAGGTCTCGGAGTGGATGGGCGGCCGCACCGGACAAGCGTCCTCCAGCCTCGCCGTCGCTCTGCGTCGTTGGCCCGCGCATCCACGGATCCGCGAGGAGCTTTCCGGACGCGGCGACGTGGACTACAGGGTCAAGCAGAGCCTCCGGGTCCAGCCGAGCAAAGGTGCGCGACCCACCCGGCAGCGCGGCGTTCTTCGGCGACCCCGAGCGTGGCTCCTGGCCGGTGCGGTGGCTGCCGCACTGGGGATCTCCGCTCCAATCCTAATGGACCAACTGTACGCTGACGGATCGCCCGGTGAACACGGGTCCGCGCCAGAGGCCGGGGAGCCGAAGAATCCCTTCGTTGGTCTGCCGAAGACGCCGGGGGAACTGGCGTTGTTCGTGATGGACGACTTCGTGGCGCCCTGGAACAGCTATCCGAGCTGGGCGGGTTGCCGCAGTGGTTCAGGCGACACGGCCGTCGACGGGAGCTTCCCCTCGCAACCGGGTCCGAAGATTGCCCCGTCGAAGAGCATCCACTGCGACAACGGCGGAAACCTGGCGGTGATGTTCGCCGAGTTCCGGGACAGCAAAGACTTCACCGCTGTCCGCAACCGCTACTTCGCCGCAAAGCCTCCGGCCAACCCGAGGCCGGCTGAGGCCGTCGCTCCCCCGGGCTTGCACGTCTTCGAATGGAGTCAGACAGAACGGGCGGTCGCCTGGACGGATCCGAAGAACCAGCTCATCGGACTCCTGGTCACGGGAAGCAGCGGTACGGACCTCGTCGAGCTCTGGACCAGGTACCAGACCTGATCCGCCTCCCCTAGAGAATCTGATCCATGCGTACGTAGCCGCAGATCAGCTCGTCACCACGGGCCGCCCTCGCCAGCACCCAGTCCCCTTTCTGCTCCTCGGGTATGTAGGGCGACACCGCGAGCTCACTCACCAACAAGCTGTCGTACTTCTGCGCGGGCTCGACGACCGGCGCGCGGTCGTCGGTATCGACGCGTAGCTGGACCACCCCAACGGGGCGCAGCGGTACGATCAATTCCTGCGGGTTGCACGTCGCAAGCGGCCCGTACGTCGGCCTGATCCGGACCGGCCATCCGTCCCGCACGCCTGCCACGTACGAGATCGGCACGACGCCACCGCCCCCGCAGTTGTCCTTGTCGGAATGGAAGAGGAACGCCCGAACCTCGAACCCGCCCGTCACCGCGGTTACCGCCTCGATCGGGCGATCGCACCTGGTCGTTGACACAATTGGCTTCTGGAGTTGGACGGCGGAGCCGTCGCGCCACAGCCAGATGTACCAGGCGACATTCACGGATTGCCCGCCCGATGTACTCAAACCCACCGCAGCATCTTCGTCGCCGTCTCCATCCGCGTCCGCGAAGCGCGGCGCGTCGAGAAGCTTCCATGAACCACCACCGTCCATGGGACTGATGGAGGCGTCGTCGCTCCGCTTGGCCGAGCCATGTTCAAGTGTGACGGTCTCGGCCACCGACGTGTCGAACCACTCGGCGTTGGCGAAGTCGAAATCCCGGATCTCACGGGATGGTGCCGGCGTGGGCGACCCGTCAGGGGAGGAGCAACCCGACATCGCCAACAGCGCCCCGGCCAGCGAGCCGGTCACGAACCGGGGAACAGTCGCAAACACATCGACAGGCTATCGCTCGAACGAGCGGGACCAACCATCCGCTGAGCACTCCGTTTGAAGCAGGACGCTCCACTCATCGTGAGCGAGTTCCCGAAACGGCTCAACCGGGGGACGAGCCAGTTCGGCTGCAAACGCGCGGATCGCTGCATGGAGTGCCCGGTGCCGGCCCTCGACGCGGCGAAGCGAAGCACCCGGATGCCGGGCGACGTCGCGCGAGGAAGCGAGGGCTCAGCGGGCGGGGGCCGGCTCGGACGACGGCCGCCACTCCCGCCTGATCAGCCCGTAGACCCACGAGTCAGAGACCTCGCCGTTCACGACGCAGTCTTCCCGCAACGTCCCCTCACGCACGAACCCGAGCTTCTCCAGCACGCGGGCAGATGCCACGTTGCGGGTATCGGTCTCAGCCTGGACGCGATTCAGGTTGAGCGTGTCGAATGCCCACCGCAGCAGAGCGCGTGCGGCCTCCGTCGCGTAGCCGTGGCCCCACGCCGCATCGTCGAAGCAGTAGCCCAGCGATGCGCTGCGGTAGTCCGGGTTCCACGGGTTCAGGCTGCACCAGCCGATGAACGCCCCGTCGGAGACACGATCCACGGCCAGCCCCGTTCCGGTGCCTCCCTCTGCCATCCGTCGGCAAGCCGTGATGAACCGCTCGGCGCGCACGCGGTCGCTCCACGGCGGCGCGTCCCAGTAGCGCAGCACGTAGGCGTTGCTGTGCAGCGCGAAGAGGTCGTTCGCATCCGCGTCGTCGAAGGGACGCAGTCGAAGGCGAGGGGTGTGCAGCGTGGGGGTGGGCAGCGACACGGGGGTCATGTTGCCTCCTGTGATCGGTGGCCGATCAATCCGACATCCGGTGCCGGCCACTCGCAATGGGTTTTCTCGGCAGGGCGGGAGGAACGACGTGCTCGCTCATCGGCAGATCGGTGAACATCAACTGGCGGTGGGCGAGTTCTCCGCGCCTCTGACCGAGGCGGCACCCGGCGTCGTTGAGGTCTGCCCCTCCGCCGGTTGGGGTGGCTGCCTGTCGTCGGGTGGTTGCGGCGGTGAGATCCAGGTGACCAGCACGACAGAGATGATCATCAAGAGGAACCAGGAGGCCAGCTTTGTCAGCGAGACCGGATGCCAGCCGTCCGTCTGGCTCGGGTAGAGCCAGGCGTTGGACCAGGTGGCGATGTTCTCCGCGAGCCAGATGAAGAAGGCGACGAGGACGAAGGCCAGCAGCAGAGGCATGCGCCACCGTGCCCGGAAGATGCGGAAATGCATGACACAGCGTCCGAACACGAGTGCGACGGCCGCGATGAGCAGCCACCGCAGGTCGTGTACGTAGTGGTTGGCGAAGAAGTTGAGATAGATGGCGGCAGCCACCACGGCCGTCCACCAGCGTCTCGGGTAGCGCGTGAAGCGCAGGTTGAAAAGCCGATTCACTCGCACCATGTAGGAGCCGACCGCGGCGTACATGAAGCCGCTGAACAGGGGGACTCCTCCGAGCCTTAGCACGCCGTCGGGCTCGTAGGCCCATGAGCCGATGTGGGTCTTGAACAGTTCCATGAGGGTGCCGACGAGGTGGAACAGGACGATCACTCGTAGCTCGCGCAGGGTCTCCAGGCGTCCGGCGAGCATCGCGACCTGGATGACGACGGCGGCGACGGTGAGGGCATCGTTGCGGGCGAGCACGGCGTCGTCCGGATACCACAGGTGCGCCGCGCAGATGACCGCGAGCATGGCGGCACCGAAGACGCATGCCCAGGCCTGTTTGAGTCCGAAGGCCACGAACTCGGTCAACCACCCGGCCAGCCCGTGACGTGGCAGCTGGGCCAGCGCGGCACGGAGGTGGGCATCGATCGCGCGTTCGGTCGTGGTGAGCGTGGCCGTTGCGGCGGTGTCGTGTCGCATCGCCAGAGGTTAGGCCGCGTCCCACAATTCGACCGGTACGGGCGAGCCGTTGCTGGTCCTGGCACTGCGGGGACCGATCCGTGCCACGGGTAGTGCCGGCCCAGACCGCGCGGTGGCCGGCCTACGGAGCCGCGCTGGGCGATGATGCCAGCTGCATTCGATCAAGATCATCGATAGAATGGCGCAATGACCGTTCGACGACTGCTACTACACACGATGGCGGCCTGCCTCGCGACGACCACGCTGACGGCTCTCGTACCGGCCGGGACGGCGCAGGCGGCCTGCACGACGAGCAGCTTCACCGTCGTCTGGGACTACGCGGGCATGTATACCGCACCCAACGAGTCGACCCTGTACGGCACCCGCCGCTACGGACAGGTCGTCACCGGCCCCACCGGGAACACCGCCAACGGCTGGACAATCACCTACGACTACTGGAACGGCATGGCACTCTGGGCCTACATGAAGGACGCCGCCTTGCAGTACCGCGGCTGTGCCTGAAGCGGAACCGACGGGTGAAGTGACGCCAATCGGCCGGACTGTGTGTCAGAGGGGCAACACTGCGAAAGCCCGTTACCGGTGGTTCCGGTGACGGGCTCGCTACCTGCAACTATTAACGGCGGGCGATACTGGGATCGATCGAACCAGTGACCCCATCGGTGTGAACTGTCGGCGAGCAGGGCGGATCTGGCTCGATGCGAGATCAAACGGCCTGCTGAGGCGCTTATCGGTGCGGTTCGGTTGGCACCGTTGCTGCACTTCGCTGCTGTACTGCTGGCGTCAGACGAGGCGTTGAACGCGGACCTTGGGCTGCTCGTTCCTGAGGTGGCCTTCCTTGTGCTGGCGAACCTGCTCGTCCCAGACCTCCTGGTCGTAGTTCGGGTCCGGCGGGATCCACTTGTGGGAGCCGTCGCTGTAGTGGAACTTCTCGTCGCCGGGTCGCAGGATACTCATCGGGTCCAGCCGAGGAATCGATGGTGCAGGTGGCCGGCGGGGACGTGGGCCAGGTCCTGGGTGGCGTCGACGAGGTGAGCGCCCAGGTGAAGGGCCAGCGACACGGGGGCGCGGTCGTACTCGGCTCGCAGCTCCCGCCGCCGGGTCGGGCAGGGCCACTGCCCCGCACAGCCGCCACAGGTCCACGCCGGCTTGATTGGGTGGTGAGTGGTCATCGCGGGCCGTCCTGGCCGGGCCAGTGGCCGCGGTTGATAGGGATGCGGTGGCGGCTGCGGCACGGCAGGATCGCGCCGCAGCGGCAGATGTGGCGCCAGTGCCGCCAGGACCACATGGGCCGGTGGCGGCGGGCGAGGGTGAGCGCCGCCGCCATGACGTACTCGTCGTAGGAAACGCGCTTCATCGGCTCGCCCCAGCGTCCGAGGCCACGAAACCGCCGAGCTGGGGAGTTGGAAGGGAGCACTGCCGCCTCCTGGTGCCGCAGGTGTCCGGAGGCGTGGATGCCCGATCGCGGGGGTGCGCCGGACATCCACGCCGGCGAGGACGACCCACAGCGCCAACCGGGGGAATCGACCTCCTCGGCAACGTCCCATAGGTACCGTTGGGTAGTCAAGGGCTGACGTAGGTGGTCTACTCGTGTTGCCAACCGAGGGGAACACCGTGCCACCGCGTTACCGTTACGAGCAGATCGCCGACGACCTCGCCGAACGCATCGCGTCCGGCGAGTTCCCGCCAGGCTCCAAGCTGCCCAGCCGACGGGAGTTGATCGAGCACTACGGCGTTACCGAGCCGGTGATCGACCGTGCCATGCAGGTGCTGCGGATCAAGGGGATGACCGAGACACTGCCCGGCGTGGGCGTCTTCGTCACCGAGTAACCACGCCTGATCGCCACTCGGCTTCGTGACGAGAAACCTGAGCTTCACCACGACGACTGTCCGGAAGCCGACGCAAACGCCTATCAGGCTTGCTGCTTGCAGCGCGTTGTCGCACCATACGGCATCGCATTGAGGGCAGGGGTTGGCGTGGGGATTTTGGACCGAATTCGTGGACGACTGGGTGCTGCCAGCACCCTGCGGTTGCCTAGACAACTTCCGGATAGTGGCCCGCCCGCCGGGCCCTCTGCCTCTCCCACGAGCGGCTTTGCTGTTCTCGATGTCGAGACCACCGGCCTGATGACGCATCGAGATCGGGTTGTCGAGGTTGCCGTTATCACCACCGACCCCTACGGGCGGGTCATCGACGAGTGGACGACCCTCGTGAACCCGGACGGCCCGGTCGGCGCCACCAAGATCCACGGGATCACGGCAGCAGATGCCAGGAGAGCACCTCGATTCGCCGAGCTTATCGGCGAGATGAACGCCCGCCTATCTGGCCGGGCCCTGGTCGCGCACAACGCCCGGTTCGACCTTGGGTTCCTGAGCCGTGAATACGAGCGAGCAGGATGGACCATGCCCATCTGTCCACACCTCTGCACCTTCGAGGCAAGCTGGGTCTACCTTCCCGGCCTGGACCGTCGCCGCCTGGCCGACTGCTGCTGGGCAACCGGAATCTCGCTCGACAACGCTCACTCGGCACTCGGAGATGCTCGCGCAACCGCAAGCCTGCTGATGTCGTATCTCGATCGAAACTTCGGCCCTTCCCCAAAGCCGGACCATCTTCACCTGCCCGCCCGAGCCGCCCAAGTCGCTTGGCCAGCAGTCCCGCGTCAAGCGATCAACGTCACCCTCCGACGCCCGGCTGCCGCTACCCCTGTGCCCGCCGAGGCCAGCGCTCTGGCCGCCCTTCTCGACGACCTGCCCTTGTCATCGGCAATCGAAGAAGGTGCACCGATCAGCACCACCGGGTACTTGGAACTTCTGGCGGAAGCACTGGAAGACGGGGTCTTGACCGACGACGAGGCAGCTTCTCTCGCCAGCCTCGCAAAGACCTACTCACTGAGCCGTGAGCAGGTTGATGCGGCTCACCGGGGCTTCCTCCTAGCGCTGGCGCACAAGGCCATCGAAGACGGCAGGGTCACTCGCGACGAGCGTCAAGAGCTGCTGATGACCGCTCAGGCACTCGGATTCACCGACGGGATCGTCAAGGCCGTCCTCGATGAAGCGCGCACCGCTCTTGCCGAGCAACGCGGAAAGGCTTGCTTGCCGCTGCCAGCGTCGTGGCCATACGGTGAACCTCTGCGCATCGGGGAAGGTGTGGCCTTCACCGGTTGCGACGAGTTGCTACGCGCTCGTCTGGAAGGTCGGGCACAAGCAGTCGGCCTCCGCGTAACAGGCTCCGTGTCTCGCAAAACGGCCGTGCTCGTAACTGACGGGGCCGACCCAAACACAACCAAAGCCCAAGCAGCCCGAGAGTTCAAGACGCGTGTCGTGACTCCAGATGTCTTCGCCGAGATGATCCAGTTCATCCAGCCGGTAGAGACTGAGGCGCCAGCTCACACCTTGACGTTGACTGTTCCAACGCCTACCGCCTTCCCGGCTGCCAGTACGGCAGGACCCACCCTGCCAGCCCCTGGGCCTACGATTCGTGCGTGGGCCCGAGCTCAGGGCCTGCCAGTCGCCGTAAGGGGCCGACTCGCCACCGAGATCGTCAACGCATATGCGGTCGCCCATGGACTCGACATGAAGATGAACAGTGGTGCACCCACTGCCCCAGCCCGTTGAGTAGAAGCGGAACGTATAGCCTTTCTCATCGTGACGGTGCAGGTCACGGCAGGTGGGCCCCTGGCGTGCCAGTGCCGCGGCCCCCGCCGCGTCGGCTGCGAAAATCGCTGTCCGGTTGTCAGAGCACACTGGTAGAAATCCGGAGTGCAAAGGACTTTGGCGTTCTCTGATCATCTGCGGCTCATTGACGAACGGTCGACCGCCTTCCGCGCCGCGGTCGCCGCGGCGCCCAGCCTCGACGTGCCGGTTCTGACCAGCGATCCGCATGCCTCTCCCGAGCGGACGCTGTTCGACCTCGTACAACACGTGGGCATGGCCCGCCGCAAATCAGCCGCCATCGTCGCCGCAGGCCCTGCAGACGCGCCCCCGGAGAAGTCGGCTTGGGACGACGGCATGGGTGCGCCTCGGGAACGCGAGGCACTGCTGGCCTGGTGGACCGAGTCCATCGAGCTACTGACGAGCACGCTGCGTGAGGCCGGCCCGGATCGCAGTTGTTGGACGTGGTGGGATGACTCGCCGTCACCGCAAACCTCTGGTGCCTGGGCGCGGCGACAGGTCCCCGAGATCGCGGTGTACACCTACGACGCCCAGCTCACCGTGGGTGCCCCGCAGCCGCTACCGAACGAGGTCGCCCTCGACGGTTTCGACGACTGCCAGTTCACCCTCTGCGCAACGACGGTCGCCTGGCCACACCAACCCGCCGTCGTCGATTACCACGCCACCGAGGGCCGCTCCTGGCGCCTGCGGCTGTCCAGCGACGGGGCACGGGTCGCCCGCCTCGGCGAGCCCGCTGCCGGCGAGGCCCCGAACACGGCCGACGCCTCCGCCCGGGGCACGGCCAGTAACCTAGTCCTGATGTTCTACGGCCGCATACCGCTAAATTCCCTGAAGCTCGAAGGCGACCGTCGCATCTTCGATCAGCTCATCGCCTGGGACCCGTCCGTGTAACAACGATCCCTTCTATCCTGCGTAGGCCCGGTTCTCGACGTGATGCAGAACCAGGATCGCCTGCAGGATCGCGGTGGCGCGGTGTGGGCAACAGCGCCGTTTCGTCAGAACTTTCCAGGTCTTCAGGGTGGCGTTGGCGCGTTCACCGATGGCCCGGATCCGGGCGTGAGCGCGGTTGACCTTCTTCTGCCGGGCACTCTACTCGGCATCACCTGACGACTTTGCCGGGGCCCTGGGGCCAGCACGAGCAGCCCCTGCCTGCCCCGCGTCCGAGCGCGGATGCGGCCGGCGAGGTGGTTCAGGGTGCGGCTGGACAGCGGGATCGCGGACGCGCAAGACAGCACAGACGAGGCTCTCGGTCGGGGCAGTTTTCGCCCCGCGCCCTCGGCTCGATCCACATCGCTGACCCCGCAGTCAGGCCTTGTGCTCGGGGCCTGACTACCGACCCTTGCACCCGAAGGTCGACGTGCAGGGATCGGGGGGCTACAGGCTGTAGCTGCGTGGCTTAGGATCACTGCCGCAGGGTCATCGCCTGGCCTCGGACCTGGGGAGGTTGTCGTGCGGCGGGTCGCGGTGGTGTGTGCTGTTGCTGTGATGTTGAGCGGGTGCGGTGAAGGCTCGTCTCCCACGAGCGGTAGTGCACCGGTGGGTGACGACGGGGTGATCGAGCCGACGGGCAGGATCGGTCTGCCGTCGGGGATCGTCATCTCGCAGGACAACTTCTCCGCTGGCACCAAGGGTTTGCTGGTGTACGACGTCACCACGGGCAGTCTGCTCGCCACGGCGGTGGCGCCGGGCGAAGCCGACGTCAGGCACCGGGAGGCGTTCGACGCGACCATGCACCGGCTGGCCTACACCACCGACTGCGAGCTGCGTGTGGCGACGCTGACTGACGGCACCTATGTCCCGTCGGGACGGTGGAAGCCGCCGCAGGCGTTTGGTGAGGGCGAGCAGTGTTTCGACAACCCGACCTTCGGCGAGGGCGGCCGGATTCGGGCCACGCTCGGAGCCACGACGTCAGGATCTCGTCGGGTAATGTCCGTCGATCCGACCCAGCCGGACACGGCTCCGAGGGGTGAGGGTGCGGTCAGCTATCAACAGGAGAAGAAGTTCCGTATCGCCGGCTTGGACAAGTCCGATGTACGGGTCCATGTCAGCGGCGACACGGTCACCGCTCTCGACGTCTACGGGGTCAAGCCGGGCGGTGATGTCCTCAGCGGCGGCTTCTCGTACGACTGCGAGACGCAGGTCGACAAAGCTGCGTTCTTGTGTATCTCCTCCCTCAACAACTTTAACCAGTACTACGGCAGCATCGCCCTGGCCACGGTTGACGTGCCTGCTGGCACGGTGACGGTCAATCAGGTGGCGCCGGCGAGTAAGGCCTCCCGACCGACGGTCCTGCTCGCACCCGACCGCAAACAGGTGGCGATCCACGACTCCACTGGCTGGTACATTACGAGCCTCGATGGTGCTTCGAACCCGGTTCGCCAGCCCCTCAGTGGTCAGCAGAATTTTCTCGACATCCTCTTCTGGGCCTGAAGCCACCGTAGGGACCGCTGCGGTTGAGTGCAGATCAGCGCCGTTGCGTGCGCCGGGCTGCTCCCACCGGCTCCCCAATACCCGGCCCCACGGGGACTTCGTCGGCGCTCGGCCCGTGCGGGATTGGCGCCTTTGCGCGTGGCCCTGAGCGCCACGACCTGACGGGCGAGGCGGGAGCCCGCGTGCCGCACCAGGCCAAGCCGGTCCGGTCCGGCACGCTCGAAGATGATGTGACCAGGGTGGTGCCGCTGGCCGACTCGTGGCGACAAATAGACGATTGAGCAGACGGTGCGAAACCGGACGAGTGCCGCGAGCAGCGCTATACCTGAACCCAGCCCACCGGGCCCCAGCGCGTCGGTCATCTGGTGTACGGTGCTGCCGGCCGAGACGGAGACGGGGTGCGAGGTATGGCCAGAGCAAGACCGAACGGCGCCCTCAGGCGGCTGACTGGGGTCGTGATCGTGCTCCTGACTGGGCTGCTTGCCGCGACCGGGTGCACACGGCCCGGCGACACCCGCAAGTCAGAGGCGCAGACGGCCCCTTCCCGCACCATCACTGCCATGCGACTGGACAAGCCGAAACGGCTGCTGGACCGCTGGCCCGAATCGGTCGACCGATCACTGCGCACGACCGCCCAGCAAAACCTGGGGAACCTCAAGAAGCTGCTCAGCGGTGAACCGACAAGTGCCATCGGCACCGCCTACGTCACCTGGGAAGGCGAGTACTCGCCGGAGCGCGGCTGGCACCGACCAGCCGGAGGCAGCACCGTCGTCATCAGTGGAGTATCCGGCACTGTTAGTGACCCCGGGGCCACACTAGACGCCACCTTCGCCAACCTGACCGATCTCACCACAGTCACCTCCACCGCGCCTGGCCCACTCGGCGGCGAGGCCCGCTGCGGCACCGGCCAAGACAAGGGCATCCACATCGAAGTCTGCGGCTGGGCCGACCATCACACCTTCGCGCTGGTGACCTTCATCGGATTTCCCGCAGCACAGAGCCGAGCCGATGACTTCCGCCAGGTCCGATCACAACTGGAAAACCCCGTCCGGTAACCGAGCACGACAACGGCCACGACGCGACAACTTCTGCCCCTGGCGGCTGCCCAGCAACCCTCTCCAGCTCGCTGTCGAGCAGCGCCGAGGATCAGCACACGCTTTTCCGGATCCTGTCGCGGGTCGCTCATCACTTCGCGAACCCGCTCGGCCAACCAGACGGCAAGAGCGTCCCGATCAGGGTGCTGCTGCTGTGCGACTGCGACGAGCAGGCGATGCTGTTGCGGCAGGAGATTGCCTGCCGTCCTCAACATACGGTGGGATCGTCGACACGCACAATTGCCACCTGCCACCCGCGCATCGGCGCAACCGCGTGCGGGGCTCCGCCGCGCTGCACCGAATACCACGACGCGCCGATCGCGGCAGAGGCGTGCACCTGGTCAGGCGCCGCTGACCTTTTCAGTGTGAAGGAACCACTAACCGTCGATGAGCTGCGCCAGCAGCAGGACTGGGCTGTGCGAACGGTCCACCGCAGTCCAAGGACGTCCGGCGTTGCTCGCGCCCATCGTCACCCAGTTGGTCACCCAGCCAGCCGGGAGACTACAAGCGGACCGGAGGGGATTCGAACCCCTGGTGGGGCATGGCACGCCGGTGGCCCCACGCGCCTTCGCGCCGCCGCGCGTGCACGGCATCTGGCATCTCAGCGCTGCAATAACCCGGCTCTGCCACCGGTCCACCGACATTCTCCCCGGACACGGTCAGCTTGGGAATCGCCTTGATTAACACTCCGGGTAGCTGCGCGGCCGGCGGACAGGCACCGAGCGTTCGGCTCGACACCGTGGAAGTGCCGATGCTGGCCGATGTTGACCGCTATATCGGGCACAGATCGGGCACGCCTATCGTTTCTGTTCCTCCCGGTCAGAGGGTCTGCGGCGGCTCGTCGCGCTTCCGACGACTGCTCCGATGCCAGCAACCAAGAGGAATAGACCAAGGGCCAGCCCGAGGTAGAGCAGACGGTCAGACGCGGCAACCTCCTTGTCGTACTGCTGCGCCATCTCCGGAGTGGGGTCCTGGTAAGGGATCGTTGCTCCCATGCAGCAAGCGAACAGCGGAACCAAGATTCCCCCGCCGATCATGAACCAACCAACTACCCCAACAACCCTCAGCCGTCGCATCATTCAATGATCAATGAAGAGGCCCGAGACCTCTATCCGCCCCTCGTTCCGTGCCAAGGAACGATCATGGGCCGTCGACCTAGCCCGGGACACCCGCTGAGCTCCTGAAATCGTCTGTCACTGTCCGGGTGCGTCCGTGCATGGCCGTACCCGTCGTCACCCAGATTGTCCTCGCTGAGAGCCGACCCCCTGCTACCGCGCCACCCGCCGGGAGTGTGTCGATTTCCGTGTTTGGGCCTGTGGTGTGATCGAGGTTGTTAGATGGTGATCCGGTCGTCGTAGGCGAGGATCAGGGCGTTGAGGGCCTTGGCCCAACCGTAGACCCGGCCGGTGATGCTCCCGCCGCCCTTGCGTTTCTGCTGGACGACGAGGTAGAGGACCTTCATCGCGGCCTGCTCGGTCGGGAAGTGCCCGCGCCGGCGGGCCGCTTGCCGGAACCGGGCGTTCAAACTCTCGATGATGTTGGTCGTGTAGAGGACCTTGCGGACTTCGTGGTCGTAGTCGAGGAAGGGCACGAACTGCGGCCAGGAGGTGCGCCACAGCCGGATGACGGCGGGGTACTGGTCGCCGAACTCGGCGGCGAAGGCCTCGAAGCGTGCCTCGGCGGCGGCGACGGTGGGGGCGGTGTAGATCTCCCGCAGGGTGGGGGTGATCTTCTGCCAGTCCTTGCGGTTCGTATAGCGCAGTGACGCCCGGACGAGGTGCACGACGCACTGCTGGTGCACCGCCTGCGGCCAGACCTGTTCGATGGCGTCGGTCATGCCTTTGAGGCCGTCGGAGCAGACCATGAACACGTCCTCGACGCCCCGGTTACGCAGTTCGGTGAGGTAGCCGGCCCACTGCTTGGCGCCTTCCCCGCCGGTGCCGGCCCACATACCGAGCACGTCGCGTTCCCCGTCGAGGCTGATGCCGACAACGACGTAGACAGGCCGGTTCGCGACCTGCCCCTGGCGGATCTTCATCACCAGCGCGTCGATGAACACCACCGGATAGATCCTGTCGAGGGGCCGCTGCCGCCAGGCTTCCATCTCGTCCACGACGCTGTCGGTGACCCGGCTGATCAGCTCCCGGGACACGTCGGCGTCGTACACGTCCGCCAGATGCGCGGAGATCTCCCCGGTCGTCAATCCTTTCGCGTACAGCGACAGGATTGCCTCGTTGAACCCGTCCAGCCGGCGGGCGTGCTTCGGGACGATCCGCGGCGTGAACGACCCCGCCCGGTCCCGCGGGACCTGGATCCGCACCGGCCCGACCTCGGTCTGCACCGTCTTCGCCCCGTGCCCGTTACGGACGTTGGCCCGCCGGCCGGTAGCCTCGTCGACACCGGCCTCGTCGAGGTGCGCGTCCAGCTCCGCATCGAGCGCTGACTCGAGAACCGTGCGGGTGATCCCCGCGAGGAGCCCACCCGGCCCGACCAACGACACTCCGTCGGCCTTCGCCCGCTCGACCAGTTGCTGCGCGAACTCCACCTCCACCGCGGTCGGTTCAGGAAGCTGAGCAGCGTTCTTCTTGTCTGCCATGACGTGGTCCTTTCCGGACAGGATCAACGTCCTGTCCAACGGACCACACCCAGGTCAAACACGGAAATCTACGCAGTCCCCACCCGCCATCCCGATGCTCCTATGGAGGTCAAGGGGTGAGGGCGGCGAAGTCTGCGCGGAGGGCGGTGTAGACGTCGCGGACGATGTAGCGCTTGAGGCAGCGGAGGATCTCTTGCTTGCTGAGGCCTTCGGTGATGCGTCGTTGCTGGTAGGCGCGGGTGCGTGGGTCGTAGCGCAGGCGGCAGAGAGCGATGGTGTGTAGGGCGTGGTTGGCGCCGCGGTCGCCTCCTCGGTGGAGGCGGTGGCGGCGCACTCGTCCGGAGCTGGCGGGGATGGGTGCGGCGCCGCAGAGGTGGGCCAGGGCGGCTTCGGAGTGCAGCCGGTCGGGGTTGTCGCCGGCGGTGGTGAGCAGTTGCGCGGCGACGTCGGTGCCGACGCCGAACAGGGCGCTGGTGCGTGGTGCGGCTTGGCGGACCAGCGGTGCCAGCTGCCGGTCGAGAGTGGTGATCTCCTCGGTGAGTGCGACGACCCGTCGGGCGAGTCCGGCCAGTGCCTGAACCGGCACCTCCGCGCCCGTGCGCGTGCTCTCGGTGTCGGCTGGGTGGAGCAGGTCACCGACAGCGGCAAGGTCCGCCGCGTCCCGCCCGTGAAACTGTCGTTCGGGAAGGTTGCGGAGATGCAACGCAGGGGCGTCGTGCACTACCACGCCATCGTGCGTCTCGACGGCGTCGACCCCCTTGACCCGGCTGCCGTCATCCCGCCGCCGGACGACTTCGACGTCAACGACCTGGTCGCCGCCATTACCCACGCCGTGAGCGCGGTCAGCTTCACCACCGCCGGCCACCCGGTCAACCCCGCCGGGTGGCGTGTCGAATGGAGTGAGCAGGTCGACACCCGACCGGTCAACGCCGACGGTGACATCACCGACGGGAAGGTAGCCGGCTACCTCGCCAAGTACGCCACCAAGTCCACCGAAGCCACCGGGCATGTCTCCCGCCGCCTCGACGGTGAAGTCATCGACCTGTACGCGAACGAACACGGCAGCCACCCCGAACGGCTCATCGACGCCTGCTGGACCCTCGGCGCCCACCGCGACTGGCAACGCCTCCGCCGCTGGGCGCACATGCTCGGCTTCGGCGGCCACTTCCTCACCAAGAGCCGCCGCTACTCCCTCACCTTCCGCCTCCTGCGCGACGCCCGGATCATCTGGCGACGCACTGAGACCGGCCACGAATACCCCGACCAGCCCGAGGAGACCACCCTCATCATCGGCCTCCTCACCTACGCCGGCTCCGGATGGCGTACCACCGGAGACGCGCTACTCGCCAACACAGCCGCCGCCCTGGCCCGCGAGAGACGCGAGATCGCCCGAGAGGAAACCCTAACCGCCGCCTGACGATGCCTATCGATCCGCTGTCAAGGCTGACTTGACAGCCAGCCGTCGATCCGTGAAAGGACACCCGTTTGACCGCACCCGCCATCGACCCGCCCGTCAAGGCGCTCTACCGCATCCCTGAGGCTATGACCCTGCTGAGCCTGTCCCGGTCGGTGCTCTACGAACAGATCCGCGCCGGCCGGCTCCGCACCGTCCGGCAGGGCCGCACCCGCCTCGTCCCCGCCACCGCCATCACCGCCTACGTCACCCTGCTCGAACAGGAAGCCCAGAGAGGAGGAACCCGATGCCCCAACGCCGTGCCCGAGGAGAAGGCGGCCTGCACTGGGATGAGTCCTGGCAACGCTGGATCGCCACCCTCACCGTCGGCTACACCCCCGCCGGCAAGCGCATCGTGCGCAAAGGCAGCGGCAAGACCAAAACCGAAGCACGCACCAAACTCCGCGAGAAGATCCGCGACTACGAAGACGGACTCGCCATCGCTGAGCACCACTACACCGTGACCGACGCCGTGAACGACTGGCTGGCCTACGGCCTCAACGGCCGATCGGATCGCACCCGCACCAAGTGCGAGATCCTCTGCCGCACCCACATTATCCCTGCCCTCGGCGCTCGCAAGCTCCGCGAGCTTCACGCCCAGGACGTCGACCGGTGGCTAGCCGACAAGGCAACCACCCTGAGCACCCGCACACTCGGTGACCTCTACGGGTGCCTTAATCGCTCGATCAATCGAGCTATGGCCCGGGACAACGTGAAGCGCAATGTCGTTGCACTGTGCACCATCCCGCGCGGGCAGGAGGGAAGGCCCTCCAAGTCCCTGACTCTCTCTCAGGCTCGGGCGCTCCTGGATGCCGCTGAGAGCACGCGGCTTCACGCCTACGTCGTGCTGTCGCTCCTGACGGGAGCGCGCACCGAAGAACTCCGCGCGTTGCGCTGGGATCATGTCGACCTGATCGGCCGACCGAACCTCGACCCACCGACGCCGCCCTCTGTCCAGGTGTGGCGGTCGGTTCGGGCCGGGGGCGACACCAAGACCAAGAGGTCTCGTCGCACGCTCGCCCTTCCTCAACGCTGCGTTTCGGCCCTCCATCTCCACCGGCAGCAGCAGGACCAGGACCAGGCCGACGCCGGCAAGGACTGGCAACCGCTCGGGCTGGTCTTCACCACGTCACTCGGCACCGCATTAGACGCGGCTAACGTCCGCCGGGCCTTCCGCCGAGTCGTCACCCTCGCCGACCTCGAACCAGCCGCCTGGACACCCCGCGAGCTGCGGCACAGCTTCGTGTCGCTGCTCTCCGACAGCGGGGTGAGCCTCGAAGAAATCGCGGATCTCTGTGGGCACGCCGGCACAACGGTCACCGAGAAGGTCTACCGGCATCAATTGCGACCCGTTCTCCTCGGAGGCGCACAGGTCATGGATGACATTTTCGGGCCGACGCGCCCGTAGTCACCCAGTTAGTCACTCAGGCATGGAAAGAGGGCCAGGTCATCGATGTGACCTGGCCCTCTACGTGGTGGGCGATACTGGGATCGAACCAGTGACCTCTTCGGTGTGAACGAAGCGCTCTCCCGCTGAGCTAATCGCCCTCAGCGCCGCTGACTCTACCTGATCGAGGGACCGGACCGGAAATCCGGGGTCCGCGTGCCGCGCGACGGTCGGTCGCACCGGCGACGTGCCAGGCCAGCCCGGGTCAGTGGGTCGCCAGGTAGTGCAGCGCCTCGGCGACCACGTCGATGCCGAAGCTGTACTTCAGCGACAGCCAGACCACCGAGCCGACGAAGACCAGGCCGACGGAGCCGAGCAGGAAGCGTACGGCCAGTGACCGGTCCTTCACCCACTGCGTCCAGTTGTGCACGTGCCGGCGGGTGAAGCCGAGCAGCCGGCGGGCCCAGTGGAACTCGACGGCCCAGACGCCGAGGCCCGCGATGACCAGTAGCCAGCCGGGCCCGGGCAGCGGAATGAGGGCGATGCCGATGGTGACGACGAGCGCGCCGGCGATGGCGATGAAGATCTTGAGCGCGACCCGTCCGGTGGGGTTGGCCCGGATCAGTTCGAGGGTGGTGCTCAGCCGCTGCCGCCAGCGCGGTCGCTGCCGCCGTTCGGCCAGCATCGTCCGGCCGGCGTCACCCCGCTGGGCCCCCGGCCGGCCGGGCCGCTCGTGCTGCTCCATCGGCACCCCGTACCCCCGCTTTTCGGCTGGTCGGGCCGCGACTTTCGGCGGGCCCGGCTCTGCCATCGGATCCACTGAGGATCGTTTCGTAACCATTTCCTCCCCCAGTGTGGCTCGCGCCCGTCACTGCAACGGCCGACTGGACGTTACCGGAGTAAGTCGACGACTGAACCACCCGATGCCGGGCGGGATCACGCACTGGGCAGAACCGGAAATCCTACATGAATCTTCACATTCACGCGGCCTTTCCGACCCCCTTCCCACCACTGGGTGAAGTCAGCGTATGGCGGAGCGTAGCCAGGAGTAGCACCTGAGTATGGGAAAAGCGGGACACGCGCGTTCCGCAGCGGTGCCGGGGGGAGATCGTCCATGAGTGTCATCCGACCGACGACCGTAGAGGTCGAGACGTCGCTAAGGCTCGTCGCACCTGATGCCACCGCCTTGCCGGTGCGTGCCAGTCTGCGTTACGACCCTGCTGATCCGTATGCGGTCCATGTCCTGTTCCACGCCGAATCCGCCGGCGGCGAGGCGGTCAGCTGGTCGTTCGCCCGGGAGCTGCTGGTCACGGGTCTCGACGAGCCGGCGGGCATCGGGGACGTGCGGGTCTGGCCCTGGGCCACCCCGCGCGGGGACTTCGTCGCGCTGGCGCTGTCGTCGCCCGACGGCAACGCACTGTTCGAGGTGCCGCGCAGCGTCCTGGTGCGCTTCCTGCGCCGGACCTACGTCGTCGTCCCGCGCGGCCGCGAGGCCGAGCACCTGGACGTCGACACCGCGGTGAGCCGGCTGCTCGCCGGTCGCTGAACCACCGGCCACTCCGGCCGTCCGGAGCCGCGCGGATCTGCCGAGTCCGCGCGGCTCCGGCCTGCCAGGGGGTACGCGCACCGTCTCCCGCCTCCCGCCGTGCTCAGCCGTGGGTGGTGATGCCGCCGTCGACCGGGATCACCGCACCGGTGAGGTACGCGCCGGCGCGTGACGACAGGTAGATCGCGGTGCCGGCCATGTCCTCCGGCCGGCCGATCCGGCCCAGCGGCACCTGCTCCTCGATGGCGGCCCGGGACGCGGGGTCGTCCAGCGCGAACGCCATCATCTTGCTCTCGAACGGCCCCGGCGCGATCGCGTTGACGGTGATCCGCTCGCCGGCGAGCTGGTGCGCCAGACTGCGGGTGAGCATGTGCACGGCGGCCTTGGTCGCCGAGTACGCGTACACCTCCATCATCGGCACCCGGATGCCGTCGATGGAGCCGATGTTGATCACCCGGGCCGGGTCGTCGGCGCTGGCCGAGGCGCGCAGCGCGGGCAGCAGCGCGGTCGTCAGTCGGAAGACCGCCTTGACGTTGACGGCCCAGAGCTTGTCGAACGCGCTCTCCGGGTACGACTCCAGCGGCGCGCCCCAGGTGGCGCCCGCGTTGTTGACCAGCACGTCGAGCCGGTCGAACCGCTCCCGTACGGCGGCGGCCAGGCCCTCGGCGCCGGCGTCGTGGCCGAGGTCGGCGGGGATGGCCTCGCAGCGCCCCTCGGCGGAGAGTTCCTTGGCCACGGCCTCGCAGACGTCGGCCTTGCGGGACGAGATGATCACGCGTGCGCCCGCCCGGACGAAGCCCTGGGCGATCATCAGGCCGATCCCCCGCGAGCCGCCGGTGACCAGGACCGTCTTGCCTTCGACCGAGAACAGATCCGTCATGCCCATCCCATCGCGAGTCGGCCGGGGCCGCCGGGGCGGGGCGGCCCGACCGGCGCGGACCGGCTCCGGCCGTGCCTCGACCGGACGGCGCTACCGCTCGGTAACGTAGCCCGGCCCCGGTGACCTCGACAACCCCCGCCGGCCCCGTCGCGCCGCCCGGCCCGTGGCCGGGAGCCGCAGCGTGCCCGCACCGCCGCCCGGCCCGGGCGGCCGTCCCGGGATGCGTTGATCGTCGCCCCGGGCTACCGTCGCAGGCGATGGTCTCTTCCGGTCAGCTCTCCCCCGCTCCGCCCGGCAACCCGGCGACCGCCCCCGCCGAGATCGACACGGTGGCCCTCGGTGACCTCGCCTCCGAGCCGCGTTGGCGGCGCCCGGTGCTGCTGGACAGGGACCTGCTCGTGCTGACCACGGGCGGACACGGCACGGCCGAGCTGGATTTCCGCGCCCTGCCCTGCCGTCCCGGCACGCTGCTGCGGGTACGCGCCGGGCAGGTGCTGCGCTGCGCCGGCCCGCAGCTCGA